>NZ_LQZQ01000052.1 GCF_001593005.1 Roseivirga ehrenbergii | reverse complement strand
AAGGCCATCGCCCGCATGAAAGAAATCAGGAACGACACCCGATTCAAAAACAGCTGGGTGCATATTGTGAGGTTGAGTAGGTAAAAAGGGAAACCTAACAGACGCAGAAGAGGGATTACGTCAAAAATGGTGTAGTCCCTTTTTTTTAATCATTCACAATGAGCACTATAAAGGCACAAAAAACCCTGATCAGTTTAGATCAGGGTTTCTCTAGAAAATAGCCATGGCAAGTTAATATTGCTGCGAGTCATTTTCTCAATAGTACTTTCTCTGATTTCTTATTCAGCCTTACCTTTTTTAGCTTTGACAGCTTCAGCCAACTGATAAACCGCCATGGCGTAAAGTGGGCTATGATTGTAGCGCGTAATTACATAAAAGTTATTCATGCCAAACCAGTGTTCTTCTCCTTGTTCGTTTTCAAGAATAATCATAGTGGCAGGGCTATTGGCATTTAACTTTTCGACTGGCTGAAAACCAATAGCGGTATAGTCGCTTACTTTGTTTTTAGGTTTAAGTACCTGTTTATTTAAGTTAGTGATTTTGCGAGTCATAGTGGCCTTTGAAGTTATAGGCTCACCTTTCTCCCAACGATGCACTTTCAGGTAATTGGCTACCGAAGTAATGGCATCTTCTGGCGAATTGATTAAATCTCTTGTGCCGTTTTCCTCAAAACTTTTGGCATAGGCACGGTAACTAGTAGGCATAAATTGGCTGTATCCCATCGCCCCCGCATAAGAGCCTTTTGTGGTTTCAATGTCTAGTTTTTCTTCCTTAGCCAATATTAAGTAAGCTTCGAGTTCAGAAGTGAAAAACTTGGAGCGTTTAGGGTAACCGAAAGAGAGAGTGTAAAGAGCATCTAGTACTTTGTAGCTACCTTTAATTCTTCCGAAGTAAGTTTCTACTCCAATAATTCCTAGGATGATATGTTCTGGAACACCAGTGTCGGCACTCACTTTTGCTAAAGTTTCACCGTGTTCTTTCCAAAACTCTACCCCTGCGTTAATGCGTTCGTCAGTAATGAATATTTTTCGATAACGCCCCCAAGTCATGGTGCCTTCTGCTGGCTTCGATATTTTCTCAATAATATCGGCTTGATAGGTAGCCTTATTTAGAATGGCGTTGATTTCTTCGATCGGAACATTATTCTTTTCAGAAAATGACTTGGCAAAGTTGGCAACAGCAGAATCATCGATTTGAGCGAAAGCGCCAAACGAGATAAATAAAAGAGCAGTGAAAGTAAATGATTTGATCATGTTCGAATTTAGGCTTTTTCGAACTTCATTTACAAATTTAGAGCCAGAGAAAGATTTGAAGCAAGGCTTTACTTACCTGATCCCAACACCGATTCTAAATCGGCCAATAAACCAATCGTCAAATTGCTATCCGAGAAGTTATTAACATCCACTTGACCGTCTTTGTATTTAAACAGAGTTTTGAATGGTGACTTTGGAATGTCTACACCCAAGGCAATACTGTAATTGATTTTCAATTTCTGATCAGGATTAATGGCTTCGCTGAAGTCATAATAAGTGTTTGATTCTATAATGATAGAATAGTTATCGAATACAGGAATGTTATAATAAAGGTTAGCAAATACTTGACCAGATAGTTCGTTGCTAGATTCTGCTCCAACCCTCATGTTATCAAATTCTTTGTATACTTTTCCTCCTATATTCAGTACAGGCTTTAACCTAAGCCTATTGCTACCGTAGGTAAAATCGACCAAATTGCCTATAAGTTTTTCATAAGAGAAGTTGAAAGCCATTCTTCCGTTAGTGAAAGCTTGATTGCCCTCTACTCCAAATCTAGCCATCATTTGGGCTTCACTTGCTCCCGAAATATCAAAGTTTAAAGGGTAGATGTATAGGTAATTCAGTGAGTCTTTGGCATTGGTGCTTACTCTTCCTTTGGCATAAAAGACTAACGGTTTTTCATTACCTGCCTTACCTTTTGAGAGGTGATAAGACTGATGAAAACTGAAGTCTGCATTCAACTCCATTTTATTGATATCGCTTTCGCTTTTAGGGGTAAAACTCCAGTTGAATGAATTATTTGCATAAGCATATTCACCACCAAAAGCCCCAAAATAGGTTTCCATAAGGTCATCGGTAATCAAAATTTTTCCTAATGATTGGGCTTCTAGACTGGTTTTAGGAATGACTAGAGAACCCGAATTAAGGGTTAGAGAAATGTCAGAATTAGAGCTTAAATAAACATTACTTCCTAAATTTTGGAGCAACACTAAGTCAGATTTGCTCACCTTGGTTAATTCTACCTGAATGGCATTATTTTGAAAACGAGTTTTTACTTGGGCATCGGGGCTATTCAATAAAACAGGCTTGCCATTGGAGTAAAAGTTGATAGAATTTTTAATTGAATCATAAACAACCAATGAACGGATTTGATTAATAGGCGAACCGTTTCCCAAGTTGGAAATCACAATATTTACAGAAGGAGTTAAAGGAGTATTAACTACCGTAGTAAACGAATATTGGGCTTGTAAGCTAAGCCCAAAACATAAGGAGAGAATAATAAAGAGCTTTTTCATGATTAACGGGGGCCTGTGCTGTAGTTGTTTGTGGTATAATCAATGCAATCCTTCACGGTTGCCCAACCCGAAAAAATAGAAGGGTTCAGGATAATATCATACATGTATTGCGGGTAAGGAGTGCCTCCATCGGTAACAGGTATACCATTTAAGGTAGACTTTATCTTGTTAAGAAATACGGATTGGTGGGTAGGCTGGAAGTTGGTGAAGCTGAAATCCTCAATATCTCCGGTAAAATCGGCAACTGATAATAACGCAGGCTGAACCACCTGACTTTTGATAATATCCCTTGTTAATGACATGGTTGGCTGAGTTTGTGTGTCACTAATTTATAAATAAAACTTTAAGTTTTATTCGTTCAAGGAATAATTAACATTTAGATATTATGGAATGGGTAGTTGGCTTTTTTAGTTGGTAACTTCAGCTCCGCCAAAAATTGCTGTGCCGCGAATCAAAAGCTCTTTGTTTCCATCGGCCTGCGGATCTATCAGTTTTCTCTTATCCGACATTCCTCCAAAGATACCAGTGACGCTTACCTGTACACTCCAATCTTGAGGTACACGAATTTTCGAACCGCCAAACATATAGAATACATCTATTTCATTTCGGCCATCGGCCAGTTTGGCTTGGGTAAGATCAATCGTTGAGCCTCCAAAAATTGCGGTTAAGGAGCCACCTTTGAAATTGGAGCTATTGACTACCTTATCTCCACCACCAAAAATGGCTGTGTCATTTATTTTATTGGCATCTAAGTTTCCAGTATTTGGGTCGTATCTATCGTCTTTCGTTTCCTTATTTCGGTTTACAATGGCTATGCCAGCAACTACAAATACCAAAGGCCATAAATCAAATATGCTAACATCAAGGTTGAACCACTCATCAAGGTTTAACAAAACACCAATTCCCATAAGTATTCCGCCTGTTTTTACATTCTCTTTGTTAAGAATCAGAATGGCGCCAACAATAATCAAGATGTTTTCCCATTGAAAAATATATCGCCTGTAGTGCCACGAAATAATGTCGAGGTTATCTAATAGAAATACTGTACCGATCAATATAAAGATCAGTCCTACAATGGCATTTCTGTTCAGGTTGTTCATAAAAGCGATTTTTCAGAGTTTAAATGTAGAAAGGTTCCTGCCTATTTACAATTCGATTACATGCAAATGGTTTAGGCCTCTGTTTGAATTGAATCAAAACTTATCTACTTTTGCCATCCCTAATTTAAAAACCATGCGCACGTGGTGAAATTGGTAGACACGCCACCTTGAGGGGGTGGTGCATTAAGTTGTGTGGAAGTTCGAATCTTCTCGTGCGCACTCAAAGCCCTGATTTTATCGGGGCTTTTTCTTTTTCTATACTCCACTATTAGGGCTTTTCTTATTAGAGAAAATACAGACTAAATGTATTGTATTATCATATCATTACATTATTAAATCTAACAGGAATTTCTATGGAATGGGGTGCATTTACTTACTATTTGCTAGAGAGGGAGCCTAATTTAGATTTAGGCAGCGAAAAAATAATTTGATTTCACAGTTCTAAAAACGCAATTGGTAGTTAAAAATGCCCATTACACATTCTAAAGGCATTTTTCAACGAAAAGGTAAGTGCTTTTATTGTAGGAATTTCGAGAGAGTTTTCTATCTTTGACCATTACCTAACACCAAACGTGCTAACTCAATTGTGATCAACTGCTCTCTCAGGCTGTGGAGATTATTCTCCGTTACTGTGATTGGCGTACTGTTTCTGATAATTTGTACACAAACAAATGCTCAAACCAACAGTGTAGTCGCCAATGGATTCACGCTGACCTTTGTGAATGGAACTACCATTGGGTCGGTTGATGAAGTTGCCACTAACGTTCTTCGCGTAAAAAATGGCACTTCCCGAAGAGTAACTTTTAGCTTAGATGTTTCATCACCCGCAGGCTGGTCTACCCTTGCTAGCCGAGATAAGAATTACACCGTTGCCGCTAACGATTCTATTTTTATTCCAGTCCGTATTATCCCACAAAAAAATGCTGAAGGAAACGTAAATTACTTTGTAAATGCCTCCGCTGTTTCAAATCAAAATATATTACTGGCAAGCACGCCTTGGAATTTAGAAATCAAGAAATTCTCGCAATGGAGGGCCAATGTAGTAGATAAAGTGGCATATTTTCCTTCAACTGGCGATAGCACAAGTTTTAGGATTAATTTCACAAACACTGGCAACTCCAATGAGGATGTGTATGTGTTTTTTTCACCTCCGGTAAAAGTGAATATTACCGACAGCCAAGGTAATCCAATAGCCGAGAATGCTTTTTCGATGAACCTACCCGTTGGGGTTGATACTACTTTGCGATTTATTGCAAAACTGGCTAATGGAAAGGAGAAAGAAGATTTCTTTTCAGCTAAGCCAATGATGGAACAAGAGACTGACGAAGGAACTTACCGAGTACAAGTTCAAGTGAAAGACAATTCTGGCGGAAGTGCCAGTTCTGGCGGTAGAGTAGAGCTCTTAAGACTGGGTAATGAAATAAAGGCTGAAAGCGAAGAGGGTAATTCAAATATACCGATTACCATGGAGTTTAATTCTTATAATATTCTTTCACAATTCACAAACTTCAGTCTCGATCTTTATGGAGATACTGATTTAGCTTTAAACAAAAACCTCAGATACTACTACCAAACAATCATTTCGAACAGTGCTTACACTGGCACTCAGTTTTTAGGCTCATATCGTTTTGTTCAATATAGTACTCCCAAATACCAAGTAGCGGCAGGTGATATTGGAGATAACATGGAGATTCTACTGAATGGAACAGGGATTAAAGGCAATTACAGGTATGATAAATTTAATGTTGGTGGAATTTACGTTAGACGTCAACAAAATGGAAACCTTGAAAATTACCTCACAAATATTGGCGCTAGAGTAGGGTATAATGGAGGAAAGGGAATTCAGCTAGAAGCGCAGGCGGTTAGCCGAAAAGATGAGTTTAATGATATTGATGGAAGTTTGGCAACCGTGGAAGGGAGTTACAGAATAAGCCAAAGCCAGAGATTAAGTGTAAATGCTGGCTTTAGCCAAGAAAAGCATACCCAAAGCACCAATCCTTTTGAAACCACAGGCTATGGTTTTGGAGCTAGATATACGGTAACCTATAAGGGTATTAGTTTGGCATCTCAGGCCAGGTTAAACAGCCCTAACTTTTTATCGCAATACAGAGGAACCACTTCACTTAATGTAAATTTAAGATACCCATTTAAAGACGGTCAGTTTTTCAGCTTAAAAACAGATTTGAACTCAAGAAATGCTGAAATTTATAGCAAGGGCTTTCTTTTCCCTAAAAATGAATTTAAAAGAAACGTATACGAATTTCAATATGGCTGGAGTACCGAAAGCGGTAATTTCGTACTGTTCCCGCGAATTCATGACGATGAAGTTTTAGGCATTAAAACCTTTACTACAGGCGGGGGTGTTCTTTTTTCAAGTAACATGCAATCAAAATTTAGAATCTACTCTCGGTTCTATACTGGTTTTACCAAAGCAAAAGATTATGATGTAGATCCTTATTTAGTTGCCCGTTGGGAAAACACACTCCGTTATAAAAACCTCAATGTAACCGCAAGATATTATTATGGACCATATAATGTTTTAGATAACCTTAGGGTAGTAGAAGATGGTATCAACCCTCAGTCTGCTTACATTTCAGCTTTTGCCAATCTTAATTTCCGAAAAGCACGCCTTTCAGTTCGGCCTACTTTCAATGTTGGCTATGAATCAGTTCTAGCTCGTGTTCGCAGTAATTTCAGCCCTATGCTGACTTACTACTCTAAAAATGATTTTCAGTTTACCTTAACAGGCGAACTTTTCAGGATTAATCAAGGAGAAAGCCCGCTACCAAGTGTAAATGCTTTAGGCGATGGCGTTTTCAATACTTATACCCAAAGCAATTTTTTATTACGTTTTGGAATCAAAAAAACATTCAATGTTAAAAGGCCAGGTAGCAAGAGCCATGATTTGGAGGTTGTAGTGTTCAAAGATTTGAACGGAAATAACAGAAGAGATGTAGGGGAAGATTTTGTTAATGATGCCTTAATCACTGTTAACGATATGGCCTTAATGACTAATGATCAAGGGGTAGTGATTTTCAAAAACCTAACCCAAGGTGAGTACAAAATAAAATCGGATGTCTTGTCAAATGTAGAAGGTTGGTTTAAAGGAGATGGCCAAACCGTACTACTAGACAACGACCGCACTATTTTTATTCCTTTAAAACGTGGAGTACAAGTAAAAGGAAATATCATTCTTCAACAAGCCCAGTATTCAGCCCTTGGAACTGATGGAATGAACCTTTCAGGTATTCGAGTAAATATGACAGATAATCTAGGAAACAGTTATTCTGCTTTAAGTGGCCAAGGAGGAGAGTTTAATCTCTATGTTCCTTTTGGCTTATATACCCTTAAGGTGAACGAACAGGCCGTTGATGAACAGTTTCAGTTTGCTCAAAGTAGCTATACCCTAAATGTGAACAACGTAAATGTAAATTATCAGGTGACTTTTTACCTGATAGAAAAATCTAGAAGGGTGAATATTAAGAAATTCGACAATAAAGAAGACAATAAATAAATTGATGAGCTCATGAAAATTGAACGTAAATCAAAAAACAACAAACTGATTACTAAGTTGGCAATGGCCTGCTTACTTATGTTTGTGGTTTTTGAAGGCTATGGTCAAAAAATATCTACCTCACCTACAAGGCTGAATTTTAAAGTTTCACCTGGCGGAAGTGGCCGAGGAAGAATTACGGTATCCAATAACTCAGAAGAAACACAAACCTTCCAAGTAGACTTTGGTGACTTTGATGCTACAAGAGCAGGTAAAAGTCAGTTTTTGCAGAAAGGAGAATTACCTCGTTCATGTGCGGAATGGCTGAGCGCTGACCCTGCTTTTTTCGAATTGGCACCAGGCGAACAGCAAGAAGTAATGCTGGCTTTGGATGTGCCTCAAGATTCAACCGCATTAATGGCGCGCTGGGCGGTTGCTTATATTCGTATTGCCAATGAGCGTCAAGCACAACAGAAGGATAGTGACGGTTTGATTGTTAATTTAAATCAGTCGTATCGTTTTGGAGTGTACGTATTCCAAACTCCACCAAGTGTAACTTTTTCAAAAGGCGAAGTCATCGATTTTACGCATAAAGGAGAAGAGCTGGTATTGCGACTTAAAAATACCGGTGAAACTTTTCTTAAATGTAATTCCTATGCTGAAGTGACTAATCTTGGTAATGGAGAAACAAGACGTTTGGAATCTAAAAACTTTACCGTTTTACCCGCGAGCAATCGAGATGTACACTTTCAGATACCAAAAGATTTTCCGCCAGGCCGATATTCGGTACTTGGGGTATTAGACTACGGTAACCGAGACGAAGTGGCTGCTGCCGAAATTGAAATTACTATACCCGAAAAGGGTAAATAATTCTTTCATGGAAAAAATATTCACAGATAAAATCTGCCTTTCAGCCTTTCAGAGAGGTGTTTCTTTTAAAAATAAAGAAAAATTTCTTGTGAATAGTTTTAGATATGAAAATAAGTCCATATATTCACCTGTCAAAACTTTTAACCTAAACATTAAATACTCATGAAAAAAGTTGCTCAACTGAGAGTGCTGGCTATTGCCGCATTACTCGCTGTTACATCCGCTTTTCAAGCGAATGCTCAAGTCTTACCAGACGACAATGAATTCGTTTATGTAGCTATGGATCTTCAAGGTGTTCTTGATTTAACATTGGCTACAGATCCTAACGTGGAATTCACGTTCAACACAATCCCTAGTTATGTTAATGGTATTATTAAGCCAAACGTTACTGAACTTAGAGTAGAATCTACTGTTCCTTGGGATTTGTACGTACAAGCAGAAACTACTAACTGGGCTCAGTTACAAGCTTTCTCTAGTGCTGGTACTTCTACTGTTCCTTCTACTTTGTTAGAGGTAAGAGTAATTGATGGTGCTGGTACTTCTGCACTTACAAACTTTACTTCTCTTACCGATACTAGGTTAGATATTGTAGGAACTGTTGGTGCTGGTGACGGTATTGCTGCGGGTACTTACTTAACTACCCCAGATTCACACTTTTTCAGAGTAGACTACAGAATTGTACCTACTTTGACTGCTCAGTATCAAGCTGGTTTTTATGGCTTGAACGTGATTTACACACTAGCAGAAGATTTATAAGAAAGAAATTACTTTTTACTAAGACGTAGTAAAAGTTAGTTCGATTTATGTTGATTGGTAAAAAGAGGTAGCATATTGCTACCTCTTTTAATTTTATATACTTTTATACATGGTTAGAGGCTGGTGCTTCATATTTTTACTTTCACTTATCTCCTCTTTTGCTCGATCTCAAAGCCTTGACATCAACATTACAAGAGGGACAGACCTCAATTTTACTTTTAACACCATCCGGCAATACAACAATGGAATTATTCTAGCCGGAGCAACCGAAATTACAGTGGAATCTAGCGCTCAGTGGGATTTATATGTTGGCGCCCAAACCAATGTTCCAGGCAGATGGGATTTACTCGATTCTTACTCTAGTGCAGGCACTTCAAATGTTCCTGTTTCAATACTTGAGTTGAGGGCTTCTAGCCCAGGAGGAACCTCTCAACAGACTGCCTTTTTTCAGTTACAAGACAATTCGTCTCCTATTTTTCTTATTGGTTCGGCTGCCGATGATCCGCTGACGGCTAGTGGCATAGGTGCAAATGCTCCTGGCGACCCTAATAGCAATGCTTTTACACATCGGTTCAGAATTGATTATAAACTAACGCCTACTATGGGGTATAGCGCTGGTGTTTATTCTATGACGGTAGTGTTTACACTTGCCGAAGACCTTTAAATCCCTTTTTCTACTTTTAATTTAGCTCTATATTCGTGCATAAAATTGTACGTCATATGAGCATTAATGTATCCCTTCTGAAGAAAATTTGCGAAGAGGCTGGAGCGCCTGGTTTTGAAAAGAGAATTCGCGATTTGGTAATTAAAGAAGTTTCCCCTTTGGTAGATGAGTTGTCGGTAGATAATATGGGCAATGTAATAGCCATTAAAAAAGGAGTAAATAATCCTGAAGGGAAAAAGGCCATGGTGGCGGCTCATATGGATGAAATTGGTTTTATAGTAACCCATATAGATGATAATGGCTTTGTGCGTTTTCATACATTAGGTGGCTTCGACCCAAAAACCTTAACTGCCCAACGTGTAATTATTCATGGAAAAGAAGATGTGATTGGCGTAATGGGCAGTAAGCCTATTCATGTAATGTCGGCTGAAGAGCGTACTAAACTGGCCAAGCTATCAGACTATTTTATAGATTTAGGTAGACCTAAAGAGGAAGTAGAAAAGCTTATATCAATTGGCGACCCAATTACTAGAGAAAGGGAACTGATTGAAATGGGCGATTGTGTTAACTGCAAGTCCATCGATAATCGTGTTTCTGTTTTTATTTTGATAGAGGCTTTGAGAAATCTGAAAAACCAGCCTTATGATGTCTACGGAGTATTTACTGTACAGGAAGAAGTGGGCTTAAGAGGAGCAAACGTTTCTGCTCATACTATTAACCCCGATTTTGGTTTTGGTTTAGATACTACAATTGCCTTCGATTTACCGGGAGCGCAACCACACGAAAAAGTGACTGAATTAGGAAAGGGTACGGCCATCAAAATTATGGATGCTTCAACCATTTGCGATTACCGTATGGTGGAATTTATGAAGCAAACTGCCAATGCCGAGAACATTAAGTGGCAACCCGAAATACTTACTGCTGGTGGTACAGACACAGCAGGTGTTCAGCGTATGGGTAAAAATGGAGCTATTTCTGGAGCAGTTTCAATTCCAACACGTCACTTACATCAAGTAATTGAAATGGCACATAAAGATGATATTCAAGGATCAATTGACTTATTAATTGCTTGTTTAGAGAGTTTGGATGGCTATGATTGGAGTCATTAGCAGATGCTTTCTTATACTAAGCGTAATTTGGAATTGACTGACTCAGGGTTTAAACTTAGTCTACCAGAGTTATCCAAAAATGTAAAAGTTTGATTTTATCAGTTTTCGATTTTGCAGGAAGTCGAATATTATCAGATTGAAATTTTGCTAGTTGGTTACCGTTCTGAACAGTCAATCTTCTAAGCTTATCATCAACAATCCATTCACCCTGAGATGTTTTAACAAGCTCCTCAATCCAATCGTTGATTTGTAGAAACCAAAAGTCAAAATCTTCTTTTTGTACATATCCAATTATAGCTGCATACCCAAGCCTTTTGCCATGAATACCTTTCTTGAATCGTTCAATGCCACCAGTAGGTTTATCATGACCAATTACGTATTCCTTTTCTCGATTTTGACCAGGCGTTGGAAGCCTTTTTGCCTCAATGGAGAAAAACGAGTCAAACTCAGCATAGTTCCGATCTCCAACGGTGATTTGTTCTTCTCGTGAAAGAGTGCCTATATCTATTTGTGGACTCATTCCTGAACTGTGATTTTCTACATTCTCATGATGAAAGAAAAAGGGGTAAGGTCCAGCTACTCGATTAAAGTACTTACAAAGTTTATCAGTCAACGCTTTTTCACTTGCAGTAATTTCCCCTTTAACTTTCTCCGAGAAGCCAGAAAAGTGAGTTTCAATGAATTCAATAACAGCCTTTATGGATGCGTCAATTTCAACTCCTTCTGAAAGGTTTCCATTACCGATATTTTCAATTCGATCTGCTAACATCAATACCCCTGTTTTCTAAGGTCTGTAAATGTTTCGTCTGCATCTCGTAGAGCAATCGACTGGAGCCAATAGCGAAGCTTCTTAGGCTTAATCAGGTAAATGACGTTCCCCTCATACATTCTCACAATGCGGGTAAGTCTTAAACTTGCATTGAGGTTTTTTCTTACCAAAGCCTCAAGATGACTTTCGGCTTCATCAGCGTTGGAAAAGTCAATGTCAGGTTTGTTTTCACCGAAATAAAATGGGTAACAGATATAAGAATTGGTTTCGAAGTAATCGTGTGGTTTAATTGAAGGATAAACCTTTGATAAAATCCCACAATAGATTTTTGCAAATTTCTTCAGATCAGGAGTAGAAGCATCTTGAATTGATATTGCTGAGTTTTCTCCTTTTTGTTTGAATTCAATGAGGTAATCAACGGTATCGTCAATAAGAATTTTCTCTTGGGTAGAGAAACTTAGATTATTGTCTTCTGAATATGGTAGATTATCAATATCTCCTTTTAGAATAGAGGTTGACTTGTTAACCATGAATCTTCCAGAGATAGCGGCTAGATAAAACAAGTAAAACTTATTGTTCTTAAGTCTATCAGCAATTCTTATTAATTCGGAGCTTTCTGATGCATGGATGCCAATAATTTGGGATTTGAAAGATAAAAAATCATTGGAAAAATCTATAGGAATAGAAGTTTTACCGGCTACTTCTCCAATAAGCAGGTGTGGTGGTTCAAAAATTTCAGGTCTTTTTACCCAGTCACGTAAAAAATGTGTATCGCTCAAATTGTCGATTTTGGTCTCATCAATACCTTCATCTTTTAAGCCACCTTTCAATAGAGTCTTTCTACCTGTTAAAAATTTTGCTGTTGTAAACTTTTTATCAAGTTTTTGTAGCCTTTCTTGCTCTGATGGATTTAGCCCATCACTTAAACTTTGTAATCTTAGAAGTTCAACTATTTCTGATTGCTTTCCGGTTTTAAAGCCTTCCCGTATTACCCAATTATCATTTTCAATTTTTTTAGATAAATACTGTCCCAATGTTCGATCATGCTTAAATCTGCTCACAAGCTGATGTACTCTGAATCCCCCAATAAAATTTGATTTCCATATGAGAGGATCGTTTAAAGCTAACTGCCTCGGAACATGGTGAAAATCATAAGTGTCCAATTCAAAATAAAGCTTCTCTTTGTGAGGTTTGGTTCTACGTGCGGTAATATGTAGCACACCTCTTTCTTTAGCTTTTTCATTCTTAATGAAAATTGCAGCGGTGGCAACATCGCCATTTTTACCAAAAAGGATTCTACTGATATGCGTGAAATCTATTACCTGAGGAATATTATATTTCTCAAATAACAGTCTTCTAAAATCCGTTGATGAATTGTTATAAAGAAGTGGGCCAGATGGTTGAATCAAGCAGACTAAACCCAGTGGCTTACAAAGTTTAACTGATTGCTCAAGAAAAAGAAGTGACACCTGATTATCAGGTAATTTTATCTGTTTGGCCTTTTTAGATGAGTTTTTATTTACCTCTGATTCATTTCTTTGTAGTAGCGCCTTACTCTCAATAATTTTTGCAGGTTCTGTTAAGCTTGAATCAAATGGTGGATTGCCAATGATCAGATCAAATTCTTGTTGCAGTTTATTTGATGCTAATACATTAAAGAAGTCGTCATGAATAATATTTCGCTCATGAAGATTGTCAAATTTTAAATCTTCCCAGATTTGTAAAGGGGTTAACTCATCGCACAGGGCTAAGCTTAAACTGAAAATGGTCAAGTCAGCGGCATCTTTGTTCAATTCAACTCCAAAGATGTTTTCCCTGAGTAAACTTTTGAGCGTCTCTAATGATGGTCTGTCCCAACCATTATTTCTTCGCCATCTATGAATTAGCCTTCTATATGCACCTACAAGAAAAACTCCGGATCCACATGCTGGATCGAGAATTTTAAAGTCAGTAGCATCTGACTCTAGAGGCATGGATTCATCAAGGAGGAAATTGACTAAAAATGGAGGCGTGTAAACTACACCTCGTTGCTTCCCCAGAAATTCTTCATAGATATTACTAATTAGCTCTACTGGTAGATCATTAAACGAATAAAGTTTCCACAATACCCGTTGAAGCCCTTCTGCCTCACCTTCTAGAAACAAGCCAAATCTACTTAGATCAGCGGTTTTTAGGAACTCTCTGTCATCATGATCTACCTGAAATATTCCTCCATTGAAATGTTCTGCCAAGAAATCCAAAAGATTTAGATATGCTCCCTTCTTTTGAAAAACATCAGTAAATTTCTCTCCGTTGGGAATAAACTTGCTGAAAAAGTTACTTGGAAATACTTTTCTGCCTTCCTCGTCCTCGCGCTCTTCCAAATACCTTACAAGGATAGAGGTCACCATTACCTTTCTAGCAATATTGGCCGGTAGGACTTTCGTTTTGATGATGTCCCGTAATGCTTGCTTTAATTCAGTAAGTAATTTCTCATATGCGCTATTACTAAACTTAAACTGCTTGCTATACTTTGAGTCCTCCCAGAATGTTCCATTGTCAAAAGCCCTTCCAGAGAATTCATCATATTCTTGTTGAACAGCTTTAGAAACATCTGCAGCTAACTTTATAACCTTTAAGGGCTTATACTTTAGTTGATTTCCTTCCGATGGTCTTTCAAAACAATTAAAGATTCTTATGTCTTTTTTTGTAAGCACAAAGAACATTGGAACCTGAGCGGAACTGTAAAGTTGTTTGTGTAACTGAGTTAGCTCTTGTTCCTCAACCCCAATCTTATTTGTGAAGTCATAAATGAAAATTTGGGGGATTGAAGGTCTATTTTGAAACCTCCTGAAATACACAAAATCGGCTCTGTATTTCTTGGCGTTTTCAAGAGCTAAGTATTCTTCAGGAGCTATGTGGCCTTGATGGTTATGAACAGAGACAAGGCCTGAGGTATGATTGGAATCTCCAATCATTTCTAATTTTTTTAGCCCTTGCTCTAACATCTCATTCATAATGTGTAAAAATACTAAAATATATAGTGTTTATGACTATTTATTTTAGTAATCACAGTTTTATTTGAAACTCAGGTAAATATTAAAACCCAAAATTCGCTTTTCGAGAAACAATGTTAAGATAGTCCTTTTAAATTGTTTATTGGACAAGTTTGACAAATTCTAGAATTAGTCTTCGGTCATCCAAAATTACTAATCACTTCGCCAACTTCAAACCCAAGTAAGCAGCAATCATTCCCGCAAAAATACTGGCCGCTATATACAATAGTGCTTGTAGAGGTTTATTCTCAAGTAGGAACGTGTTGCCCTCATAAGCAAAGGTAGAAAAGGTGGTAAACCCACCACAGAACCCAGCAATAAGCAAAAGGTTGATTTGAGGAGAAAGGAGTTTTTCTTGTGTGGCCCAGCCCATCAATAGACCGATAAGGAGGCAGCCTGCAATATTTACTACAAAAGTACCGTAAGGAAATAAATTTGGGTATTTAGAATGAATAGTGTGTTGAATTACATACCGTAAGGCACTTCCTACTGCGCCACCTAGAGCTACAATGAGTGCGTTTTTCATCATTCTTTTACCTCTTTTTTGGGCGCCTTCTTTTTAATGTATTTGTATACTTTATCGTAATCGCTATTTTCTTGATTCGATATTTTTACGTAGCCTTTGTTTATGAAAACCAACTTCAGTTGCTTGTATTCAGTTTTATTAGTGTGAATAATAGTTTCTTGCCACGCCCCTAATTCAGATATTTCTTGTACAGATTTAAAGAACCTGAAAGGGTAATAAACATGAATCTGGTCGTAGCCAATTTTCAATACTTTATAATTGAAAATAAGCTTATAGAGCATGATGGAACAAACCACCAATAAAAAGCCTAATAGAATATACCTCCATGTACCCGATGGCTCTGCTAAAATTTGGCGCATAAAGTAAAGTGCCCCGATAACGGAAATTAGAGTGAAAACCGTTAGGGAAAAGATAGTCTTACGTTTGGGCTTAGAAATAATCATGTGTTACGAATTAATCAAATCTTCTCTGAATTCGCTAATGTGTAATTGAATGTCGGGGAAAAATAGCCTGAATTCTTCTTCGAACATCGAATAATTTCGTGTTAAGTCCTGAATTGATTCATCCATTTTCGAATCGAATTTGGTTCTTCTAGACAAACCTAAAAGCGCACGGTGAATTCCTTTTATTTCGGCATATGCCAAGAGCCAATTATTCGAAACCATATAAGGTAACATGTGTTGAGCACGAGAAGGCATTTGGTTTTGAAAGGCCAATAGTTGCTTAAAGTGATTTTCAGAAAAAGTTTTCAAATCATCGGAATGAAATTCGCTAAAGTTCTTGGCCAAAAAGTGGTCGTAGAACATGTCTACAATAACCCCAGAATAATGCCTGTACTTTTCCGAAAGACGTTTTTTGCTCTGGCTTACCACCTCATGCGAATCAGTAAACCGATCAATTTCACGATGAAGCAATACACCTTTGGCAATATCAGGTTCGTAGTCTTGGTATTGGCTTCCTTTCACAAAATCGCCTAAAAAATTGCCAATGGCTATTTTTGAGTGTGATCCTGAGAGATATAAATGTGCTAAATAATTGATGACCTTTTTATTAGGTCAGTAAGGTAACCACTCAATACTTGAATTACAATTAGCCTTTGGTGAAGATGTTTTTAATGTTCAAATAGTCGATAAAATAAACCATTCTAATGGTAATTGAATCCACATTTGGTGCTCCAAAAGTGTTGTTGAAGTTATCGAAGAAACGCAATTGAGTATCATAGTCGTTTGTACCTATGCTTCTTTTCCAAATAGCTTTAATTTCAGAACCGGGGGCAAATTGCCAATTGTATTCCATGTCTATATTAAAGGCATTGTAGTTTCTATTATCAACTAGTTCTCCTGAATCGATACCAGTGTAGTTTGTAGCTATGAGTTCGTCATCTTCAGTAAGTTCATAAAACTCTTTATAGTCTACACGACTCCAGTAGTGCCTCACTCTAAGCGTAAGCCCCATTCTATTGGTGAAAATGTAACTGCCGTTTAATGTATTGGTGAAGTTTCTTACTTCTCTTCTACCAAAAATTACAGACTCTAAATCACCAGTGCTACTATTGTAAAGCCTTCTAGCATATCCTCTTTCGTTGTCGCGGCTGCTTACGTCTATATTATGACTGATTTCAGCTCTTTCGCCAATTCTAACTCTCGCTGATAGATTTCCGGAGATGTCTTCTTGATCCCAGTCGGGCCTTCTTCCATACCTTAAGTTGGCCGACATTCGTACTTGCTTACGGCTGTCGGTATTTATATTTATTCTTCCACTATAATTACTTGGTTTTTTGAAAACATAGCCCGAAACCCTAGATTCAAAAAAGTCATTACTTATTCCTGGGCTTTGGTTGAATTCGGTACTTAGGCTCCAGAAGTTTTTAAGTTGTCCGTTAACATTTACGCTATACCTCCATGTAGAAAATTCGTGTGGTTCATATAGCTGTTCGTGGTTTGCGTTCAGTCTTATTCTGTAATTGTTAAATGCCCCAACTGGGCTAAATTGATTGAATGAGAAGTTTGCCCCATGTTCAATTTGGTTAGACTGGCGTAAAAAACCTAAATCGTTAATGTCGTAAGTGTCTGATTCAACATTTCTATTGATGCCATACTGAAACTGTCCTCGATTCTTATTAATACCAATATTGTATTTAATTCCTCCTTTGGTGCTCTTTATGTCATCTGAATAAGAAGCCACATTGCTATAGCCAAAAAAGCCTGAAGCACGCCAATTCCTATTGGCATCGTTAAGCGAAAAATTGAAGGCTGTTACATTAGCGTCATCTCCATTTTTTGCCCTTGTTACATTCGTATTCGTAAGTGTTACACTTGAGTTATTCTTTAGGTTTTGATCGAGAACAATGACGTTAAAATTGGTGAGTGGGTCTGCTTCCACCTGGGTTTTTTCACCGGTATCAATATTCTCTACTTCTAAATAAGTAGGTTTGGTAATGGCATTAAAGAACCCAATTCCCAAGCCTTTATTAGTTCGGCCTGTAATTTTACTCGCATTAATAAGCTGCGCGGCATCGGGTGAATAAACAACCGATTCCTTGTCGTTTAGCGCTCGGCTACGGTGGCCAAATGTGCCGCCTATTCTTCTAGAATAGAACAAACCAGCTTTATTAAAAAGCTCAACCCCTTCGGTAAAAAACGCTCTGTTTTCGTCAAATTTAACTTCGAAAGGACTAAGGTTAAGTACTTGTCTATCAGATCTTACTCCGCTAAAATCTGGAATAAGGGTCATGTCCAAAGTAAAGGCATCATTGATTCCGTACTTTATGTCCATACCTCCATTCAACCTTGGGTTGCTCATGCCTACTTCCGTAGACCTGTTTACAACTGTTGATACATAAGGGTATAAAAATAATCGGGTAGGAGGTTTTATATTCTTGATGTTTTTTATTACTCCAGCCTGATTTAAATAACCAGAAATTTCAGGGTCGATCGGACTCCAATAGGAGCTTTCATTTAAGGAAGTATTTTGGCGCATAAAGTTGATGCCCCAGTTCTGAACATCTTGAGAACTGAACCTCAATACCGCATAGGGTATTTTCATTTCCACAGTCCAGTACTCATCGCTAATTTTTACCGAAGAAAGCCAAACAGCATTCCAGCCTGAGTCGTTTCTCCAAATGCTTTCGTTGCCACCGTTGGAATAGCGGGTATCGTATTGAACACCAGCAACAGTAACGAAAATTCCTACGCCATTGAGCCCAGCATTATAAGGGTCAAAGCTCACGCCAAAATAATCAGAATTACCAATGTTGTCACGGTTAGTCAATAGGTTAAAAACGTCTTCTCTTTTGTCGTATAGCTGAGCTACCACATAAATTGCTTCATCATCATAAAGCATTCGCACTTCTGTCTTTTTGCTGGATGGCATTCCCGGATTTGGACTGTTTTGCACAAAATCCGTCACTAATGGGGCTAAACACCACACATCTTCATCCATTACACCATCTATGGTGATCTTCTCATTAGTTCTTACCGCCTCAAATGATTTCCGCTCCTGCTGAGCGTTTACACTTATTGACCAAACTAATACCAGAATTAAGGTCGTTAACTTATTGAAATTCAATGCTTTTTTGTTTGTATGTAATAACACACAAAGGTGGGTATTGTTGGTAGACTTATAAATTCAAATTATTTACGCACCTCATTTTTTGGTGTGAATGGTTTTGGTACACTAATTCCTGAGTTTAATTATATATGATTATTGTGTTCAAAAATGTGAATATCAGAAAGGATAGTCTTCAAAACTGAAACTATAAGAGCCTGCATGTGCGGACAAAGAAGAATAGAAGAGGCCAATTTTTATTGTGATGAAATTCTGAATATTCAGTCCTTTCATTTTCTTAATGTACTTTTATGCCATGGATGTTTACGGAAAGGCACTCAACGATTTTCACGCTGGAGTAGAAGATCAATCTCTCATACTTAATACCTCTTATGGTGAGTCGGAAGAAATGCCTGTTTGGTATTTTTTTAGAAGCTATGAAGAGATGCCAGAAATGGAGCAAATGGCACTTTCTATTGCCGATGGCGACATCCTGGATGTGGGTGCAGGAACAGGATGCCACGCCTTAGTATTGCAACAAATGGGTAAGAAGGTTACCGCTATCGATACCTCAAGCCATGCCGTAGACTTAATGAAAAAAGATGGCCTGAAAAACGCCATTCAAGCGGATTATTTCAAATTCAACCAAAAGAAATACGATACCATAATTCTACTGATGAATGGTATAGGCATGGTGGGTAAACTCAACCGATTGAAAACATTTTTAGATCATGCCAAAACCTTATTAAAACCTGAAGGACAGTTGATTTTTGACACTTCAGACATTAAATATTTGTATGAGGGACAAAATATACCAACGGACAAATACTATGGCGAAGTAAGCTTTCAATACGAATACCAAGGCGAAAAAGGGGAGTGGTTTGATTGGGTATATATTGATGAAGATACCCTTGCCGACATTGCTGAAGAGTGTGGTTGGTTTTTATACTACCTCCATAAAGACGAAAACGATCAGTATTTGGTCAGAATGATTCCTAAGGAATACAAATAATTCTTATCTAGACTTTTTTTATTGATGCTGGAAAGAATAAAATGCTTTTCCCAGCATTCTTTTTTTGAATAAAGAACCACCGATTTTACCCGAACCAAAGACTAATTCTTAAATTCGTTTATGCAGCACATTTTGCAATCCTACCTCAGGCGATTGACAAACCTTTCAGCGAACAACCGCTCGCTGGTGTTGCTCAAGCTTTTGTCCGATCAGTTCATCGATCTCCACGATTTTGATCATATGGACTTAAAGCCTTCTTTTCGGATTATAGAAGATATTATTGCCCAGAAAACCTCCATTCCGCTTATTCCAAATTCAGACGCTAGAGATGCGCGGTCTAACCAGCTGGCTACCCGATTGAGAAAAGTGAAAAGGAGGGAGCAGTTCCTTTTTGATGAAACAGGAGGAAAGGATTTGTATGTTGGTTGGCCCTTTGTGCAGGGCAAATTTAACGATGGCTCCATCGTTCGAGCCCCACTTATTTTCTTTCCAGTGAATCTGGAAATGAAAGACAATGAGTGGAGTCTAAAGCCAAGAACGGATGTGAACGTAACATTGAACAAAAGCTTTTTAATGGCTTATGCCCATTTTAATAATGTAAGCCTTGATGAAGATTTGCTCGAAAGGTCTTTTGATGATTTTGAAAAGGGAAGTACCGTGTTCAGAACCAGCCTGTATGATTTGCTCGAAGAAAGCAAAATCAGTATTCGATTCGGAAGCGCTATTTATGCCGATAAACTGAATCCATTTGCTGAATTTTCAAAAGCTGGATTTGAAAAAGATAATGACCTCGGTAAACTCAACTTGGTTTCAGAAGCTGTATTAGGCATTTTTCCTCAAGCCGATTCTTACCTTATGCCAGATTACGAACATATGCTGGCCAATCTAAAAGTGGATTCGCTGGAAGAATTCTTCGCTCAGAAAAACCTTTCAGAACAAAATGACTTTGGAGCCGACTTTGATCCGTACCGATACTTTCTGGATAAGGTAAAAGAAGAGGAAACTTTCACTCCTTTCAGAAAGGATGTCTTTCAAGAAAACGCAATCAAGGCGGTTAAAAAGGGAAATTCAATTGTAGTGCAAGGGCCTCCGGGTACCGGAAAATCACAATTGATTTGTAACCTGATGGCCGACTACATGGCCAGAGGAAGGAAAGTACTTTTGGTAAGCCAGAAACGAGCGGCTTTAGATGTGGTATATGAACGCCTTAAAGCAAAGGACATCACTGATTTTGTTGGCTTGGTGCATGATTTCAAGAATGATCGGAAAGAGATTTACTCGAAAATTTCGAACCAAATTTCTCGACTGAATGAATATAAAAGGAACAATACCAACTTAGACGCCATTCAACTCGATCGTGCGTTTAAGCAGGCCAGCCGAACCATTGATGATGTAACCGATACACTCGAAGATTATAAGAAGGCGCTGTTTGATGACACCGAAAGTGGCCTTTCTGTAAAGGAATTGTACCTCACTTCTGACCCCGAAATGGAGTCCATTCCTTTGGTGCAAGAGTACAACCAAATTGATTTCCGAGGCAATCAGTTTGAAAAGGAAATGACGCGTTATTTTGAGTATGCGCAGAAATTAAATGTGGAGGGGCATCCTTGGTCTGAAAGGGTTGACTTCTCTTCTTTTAAGGTTCAAGACCTCAAGAAAATGCTGGAATACCTAGATGAGATTCCTGTAGAAACCAGTCGATTGGCAGGGGAAGTGTCGGCCATAGTGGAGGAAAAGGTAGATTATGACACCTGCCGAAGAATGGCTGAAAATTTAGACAAGCTCAAAGACTTTAATGAATACCTGAAAAACGAAAAGATTTATGCCCTGCTAAAACCCATGATTGGTGTTCCGAATAAGGAGAGCGACTTGCTTTGGTTGGCCAACAATAGGGTTTTGATCAATAAATGTTTTGAAGGCGAAGGGGTAGAGAAGAGTTTAGAAACCAAAGCACTTGGAGAGGTTCAGACTTTATTGAAGAAAAGGGCAAATGCTCGAAGATCGATTATTAGGTCTATTAAGTGGAGTTTTTCCAAAGAGAAAATCCGATTGGCGAGAATTCTTGTGGCCAATGGGCTTTCCAATACCAAGGAAGATTTCAAAATTCTAGATCAACGCATTGATAACCGCTTGAACCTGCAACATCAAATTACAAAAATCAAATCGGTTGTTTGGATCGAAGCGGTGCCTAATTCTTTTCAACAGG
Source organism: Roseivirga ehrenbergii (assembly GCF_001593005.1). Taxonomy (GTDB): domain Bacteria; phylum Bacteroidota; class Bacteroidia; order Cytophagales; family Cyclobacteriaceae; genus Roseivirga; species Roseivirga ehrenbergii. The sequence goes on along the minus strand of NZ_LQZQ01000052.1, from coordinate 65,644 downwards.
AAGATTTAAATACATGGATTGATCAGCTAGAAATGGCACTAAGGGCCAAGTTGATTTTTGCTTCCTTTACTAATTTCAAAGAGTATTTCCCTGTAAATAAACTTACAGCCAAAGAAATAAAGTCAAGAATAAAGGCCATTCGCACCACCCTAAAGGATTTACCCAAAAAGAGGGAAGCGTGGAATAAGTATATTCTTCCGGTGCAGATAGACCAGCTGCTTCTTCCTTCCGATTTTCTTTCCCAACTAAAGCGAACACTCAAGCGCGATTTCGATTCTATCTGCGAGATGGATCAAATCAAAAGCTCATTAACAGAGGCTCGGCTTTCTGGGCTTAAAAGGTTGGAAGAATTGGGCACAAGAACCACTGCAGAATACATCGCCATTTTCGATAATAGCTTGCGCTTGGCTTGGATCGATCATATTGAAAGTAAACATCCGATTTTGAGGTCGGTATCTACTTTAAAATTTGAGCAGATGATTAGCGATCTTCAGGATGCCGAGGCGCAGAAACTGGAAACGAGCACTCAAATTTTGCTTCAAAAAGCGAGAGAAAAAACCTACGAGCCTGCGGAGTACAATCGCCTGAACAATATGATCACCTATCGGGACCTTGAGCATCAGGTAAATAAAAAGCGACAGATTTGGCCTTTGAGAAAATTGATCAATCATTTTTCGGAGGATATTTTTTCTTTGATGCCTTGTTGGATGGCCTCACCAGAATCCGTTTCGGCCATTTTTCCTATGGAAAGCTTTTTCGATTTGGTCATTTTTGACGAAGCCAGTCAGTGCTTTTCAGAAAGGGGCTTACCTGCTATTTATAGAGGAAAGCAATTGGTCATTGCTGGCGACAGTCAGCAATTGAGGCCGAATGATTTATACAGAGTAAAGTGGGAAGAAGAATCGGAGGAGATGGCACTGGAAGTAGAATCGCTTTTAGAATTGGCAAGCAAATTCTTAATGCAAGTGCAGCTTCAAGGCCATTACAGAAGTCAGTCACTGGCTTTGATTGATTTTTCGAACCAACATTTCTATAAAGGCAAGCTTCAGATGCTTCCTCATTTTAATCAAATCAATGATTCGAAACCTGCCATTGATTTCATCAAAATGGATGGGCTTTGGGAAAAGCAAACCAATATTCTTGAAGCTGACAAAGTAATTGAATTGCTCCTTCAACTCAAGAAGAGTGACACATCTAAATCGGTAGGGGTGGTTACTTTCAATGTGAGCCAGCAGCATTTGATTCAAGATAAAATTGAAGAGCACGGACTCAATGATTGGGAAGGGCTTTTTGTGAAGAACATCGAGAACGTTCAGGGGGATGAACGTGACATTATCATTTTCTCCACGGCTTACGGGCGTGATGTGAAAGGCAAAATCAACCTACATTTTGGCAGCCTCAATATGGCTGGCGGAGAGAATCGGTTGAATGTGGCCATTACAAGAGCGAAGGAAAAGGTAATGATTGTAACTTCTTTACTGCCAGAAGAAATGAAGGTAAGTCAGTTAAAAAATGAAGGCTCAAAGCTACTCAAGGCTTATTTGGAATATGCCAAAAAAGTATCCGAAGGCGAATATGAACCCACTGTCAATACCTCAAAAGCCTTTGGCCAAGATTGGTATTTGAAAAATAAACTGAAAGATTGGGAGAAAGACTTCCCCATAAAATTCACCGAGGAACTTCCTTTTGCCGACCTTTCTTTAAAGTGGAGGGGGAAATACAAAGGTGTTTTAATGACAGACGATAACGTATTTTATGAAAGCGCTACGGTTAAGGACAGTTTTGTTTACAAGCCATTTCTATTAGAGTCGAAAGAATGGAAATACAGGTTTGTGCATAGCCGAAATTTTTGGCAGAACCCTCAAGTCGTAAAAGAGAATATAGGCCGTTTGGTGGAGGCGGTTCAAGAATCAAACTAATTCGCAGCTTCCTCCACCCGAACCCCCACAGATGGAATTTCCTGCAAGTTAGCTTCGCGCATATATTGGGCTACTTTTATTTTGTAGGCCCCTGTTTTGGGAAAGGTGTAGGCAGGAAGAATCTCTATTTCGTGTTGAAAAATGCTATTGCCTTTGCCAGATGGCTTTCCTGTAATGGGGTCAAACAATTGAATATTGATTAACTCAGACTTGATTTCTGTGCCTTGTTCGTTCAGCAAGTAATAAGTGAGGTAGAGGTTTTGAGATTTAAAATCAATTGAATTACGAACGTTCAACAGTATTCTTTTGGGTTGGCTGTCTTCAATTTTAAACTCGAATTCAGGTATGGTATCCATATTCCAGACGGCAGCCTCAAAATCATACACCTCTTCGTAAATTTTGTACCGATCGCAGGCGCTTAATGCGGCCACCAAAGTTAACAGGCAAAGCCATTGTACTCGTCTCATTTTTCTGGCCTGTTATTTTTGTTCTTATTTCGGCTTCTATTCTTGTTACTCCTATTTCTGTTTTTGGAGTTAAGGTTTCTCTTTTTACCTCCTGGATTATTTGTTCCCTTGTCTTTTTGCTTGAACTTTTTGTCCATTTTTTCAAGGTCGCGGTTAATGCCCACATCGCTCAAATCTTTAATCTCAAGTTCGTCTAAGGTCAGGGTTTCAGGAATCACCCCTTTTTCATTCATTTCTTTTATCTCAGCCACTCTATGGGCATCAATAGGGTGCCAAGTGTTTTCGCCATCGTAGCCAAACCACATGATTTTTCTGAAAATGTCTGTTTTTTGAAGCTTGGCATCTCCTACCTTAGTTTTTAGCTTGGTCACTTCTGGAATATCTTCCAAAGCTTCCATATAAGTTTCAAGCTCGTAGTTGAGGCAACACTTTAGTCGGCCACACTGCCCAGAAAGTTTGCCCGGGTTTAAGCTTAGGTTTTGGTAACGAGCAGCACTGGTGCTCACACTTTTAAATTCGTTCAGCCAGGTAGAGCAGCACAATTCTCTTCCGCAAGAGCCTATTCCGCCCAAACGACCCGCCTCTTGCCTAAGGCTGATTTGTTTCATTTCGACACGGATTTTGAATTCACTGGCCAAAACTTTGATCAGTTCTCTAAAGTCAACGCGATCTTCTGCTGAATAGTAAAAAGTAGCTTTTGTATTGTCTGCCTGAAACTCAACATCGGTGAGTTTCATGTTCAGTTTCTGGTCTTGAATAATTTGACGAGTACGGAACATGGTAGGCATGTCGCGCTTTCTTACGCTGTCATATTTTTCAAGGTCTTTGAGCGTAGCTTTTCGATAAATCTTCTTGATTTCATCGTTGTTGGCTACTTTTTTCTTTTGCATTTGGAGCCTTACCAGTTCGCCCTGCATAGAAACATAACCCAAATGGTGGCCACTTGGTACATCTACAATAACGGCATCGCCAGTAACAAAATCTATGTTATCTGTATTACGGAAGAATTCCTTTCTGCCGTTTTTGAATCTAACCTCTACAATATCGAAAGTGTCTACAGCGGGCATGTCCATATTGGACAGCCAGTCGAAGACATTCATTTTGTTACAACCCCCGGTTGAACAGCCTCCGTTATTGTTGCAGCCAGAGACTTCCCCTTCGGTACTTACTCCACAACTACAGCTCATATATTATATTTAAGACCTTTCGGCCGTTAAATCGTTATTTTAATAATTTCAAAATGTCTTGGCCAATATCGGTTCTGTGATATTCGTCTTGCCAAGAAATTTTGTTCACCCCATTATACGCATTTTCAAGGGCTTTTTCTACCGATGCGCCCATGCCTGTAACCGCCAATACTCTACCGCCATTGGTCAATACTTGGTTAGAAGCGTTCAGTTGAGTTCCTGCATGAAAAACAGTGGCCTCATTTACCATTTCAATTCCTGAAATTTCTTTGCCTTTTTCATAAGCTTCAGGATAACCGCCTGCCACCATTACCACAGTAGTAGCCGTTTGAGGGCTAACACTGAAGCTCTTTTTATGGAGAGTTCCATTGGCTGAACCTTCTAAAATCTCTAATAGATCAGAGTCGATTCTAGACAATACGGACTGCGTTTCGGGGTCGCCCATTCGAACGTTATATTCAATTACGTAAGGCTCACCTTCCATATTCATTAAACCGATGAAAAGGAAGCCTTTGTAGTCGATGCCTTCTTGTTTCAAACCATTGATGGTTGGCTTAATCACTCTCTCTTCTACCTTAGTTAAAAACTCTTTGGTAGCGAAAGGGACAGGTGAAATGGCACCCATTCCTCCAGTATTTAAACCCGTATCTTTCTCTCCAATGCGTTTATAATCTTTGGCCTCGGGAAGAATTTTATAGTTAGAGCCATCGCTCAATACGAAAACTGACAGCTCGATTCCGTGTAAAAACTGCTCAACTACTACGCGACTTGATGCTTCACCAAACTTGGCATCTACCAGCATTTCTTTTAGCGTTTCACGAGCGTGTTCTGCGGTTTCGGAAATAATTACTCCCTTACCTGCAGCCAAACCATCAGCTTTTAACACGATAGGTGTTGGGTGACTCGAAACGTAATTGAGTCCTTCTTCCAGGGTGTCAATAGTAAAGGTTTTAGACTTTGCAGTTGGAACCCCATGGCGATTCATGAAGTCTTTCGAGAAGTCTTTACTGCCTTCCAATTGAGCACCAGCGGCTCCTGGCCCAACCAATAGCACATTCTTAAGCTGACTGTCTTTTTCAAAATAATCACGAATGCCATTTACCAAAGGGTCTTCTGGCCCAACAACTACTAAGTCAATCTGGTTTTCTATTACAAATTCACCGATGGTTTTAAAATCGGTTACTTTAATATTTACGTTTTCGGCAATGCTTGCTGTACCTGCATTTCCAGGGGCAACAAACAGTTTATTACAACGTGGGCTTTGCGAGATTTTCCAAGCAAAAGCATGTTCGCGTCCGCCACTGCCCAACACAAGAATGTTCATGAAATTTGAAGTTTTTGAAGCGGTAAAGGTAATTAATTTGCGTATTCTGAATGGAATTTTATTCTCACCAAACGAAGGTCTTCTTCAGAAACGTCTTCATCTGCGAATTCCTCAAGCGCCAACTGAATATCATCACTTTCAGCATTTAAGAAGTAATCGAGAATGTCTTCTTCACGATCTTCATCCATGATTTCTTCCAAATAGTAATCAAGGTTAAGCTTGGTGCCTGAAAAACAAATAATTTCCATTTCGTCCAACAAAGTCTCCATGGTCCAGCCTTTCATATCAGCTACTTCTTCCAGATCAATTTTTCTATCGATCTGCTGAATGATATAGATTTTGTTTTTGGATTTAGAACCAGACGATTTGATCACAACCACATCTTCCGTATCAATGTCGTTGTCTTCAACGTACTTATTGATGATTTTAAGGAATGGCGCGCCAAATTTTTTCACTTTACCCATTCCAATGCCATTTACATTGCTCAGTGCTTCTTCCGTAGTGGGATAAGTGGTAGCCATTTCTTGTAAAGATGGCTCTTGAACAATGGCGTATGGCGGTAAATCATGTTCTTTGGCTACTTTTCGTTGTTCTGCTTTTAGCAAATCAAAGAGTACTTTATCGTACGACTGACCAGTAGTGGTTTGGTGGGTCACTTCATTGCCATCATCTTCGCCCAAGTCTACATCACTAAAATCGTGATCTTTAGTGAGCTTAAATGAATATGGGTTTTTTAAGAAGTCTTTTCCTTTTTGCGTAAGCTTTAAAACTCCAACATTTTCAATGTCTTTGGCCAAGAATTCATAAAGTAAGGTTTGGCGTACAACAGATTTCCAGAAACTTTCCTCTTGGGTTTTTCCGGCTCCAAAAACCGGAAGCTTGTTGTGCTTATAGCTTTTAATATACTGATTCTGAGAGCCTCGAATTACATTTACAATGTGTCCTAAGCCAAACCTTTCGTCCGTTTCGGTTACAGCCTGAATGGCTGTTTTGATATAATCTTGCGCTTCGTATTCTTCGCGCTCATATTTACAGTTGTCGCACATGCCGCTTTCACGACATTGGGTGTCATCGTATTCTTCGCCAAAATAGTGGAGCAATTGTTTTCTCCTACACACTGTCGATTCCGAGTAATAACTCATTTCATCGAGCAGAATTTTGGAGTTTTCTTTCTCAGTAACTGGCTTGTCTTTGTTGAATTTCTCCAGCTTCATAATGTCTGAATAGCTGTAGAACATTATGCACTGACCTTCGAGGCCATCTCTACCCGCACGACCAGTTTCTTGGTAATAGCCTTCAAGTGATTTTGGTACATCGTAGTGGATAACAAACCTAACATCGGGTTTGTCAATTCCCATTCCAAAAGCAATGGTAGCTACAATTACATCTACTTCTTCATTAAGAAAATCATCTTGGTTTTTTATTCGAACCTCAGGATCGAAGCCTGCATGATAAGGTCTGGCGTTAAAGCCGTTTACTTGAAGAAAGTTTGCAATTTCTTCTACTTTTTTACGACTAAGGCAATAGATAATTCCCGATTTGCCTTTGTTTTCCCTCATGAACTTGATCAGTTGTTTTTTGATCGATTTCTTGGGTCTAACTTCGTAATAAAGGTTTTCGCGGTTGAATGACGACTTGAAAAGGTCGGCCTCTTCCATTTGCAGGTTACGCTGAATGTCTAGCTGTACTTTTGGAGTAGCTGTAGCGGTAAGCGCAATAATGGGTAAATCTCCTAACTGATCGATTATACTTTTAATTCTGCGGTATTCTGGTCTAAAGTCATGTCCCCATTCAGAAATACAGTGGGCTTCATCAATGGCCGCAAAAGAAATGTCCGCTTGCTTAAGAAACTCTACGTTTTCTTCTTTAGTAAGCGACTCTGGTGCTACATAAAGCAATTTTACTTCTCCAGCGAGAACTGCTTTTTTGAGTTTGTTGATCTGACTTTTTGTTAAAGTCGAATTCAAGAAACGGGCATTGATTCCCACAGCATTCATTTGATCTACCTGATTTTTCATCAGGGCAATCAAAGGCGATATTACAATGGCCGTTCCAGGCCTAACAATCGCTGGTAACTGATAACACATTGATTTACCCGCTCCAGTGGGCATAATCACGAAGGTATTTTTACCTGCGAGAATATTTTTTATGACTGGTTCTTGGTTGCCTCTAAAGGTATCGTAACCGAATACTTCTTTTAATTTTTTTCTTAATTCCTCCACACTTCCTATAAATATATCCAGTTTTAAAAAACGTTTGAGCGAATCCTTATCTTTGTCGCGTATGTTTCAAACGCCATTAAGTTGAAATTAGCAAAAAATATTCAAACTACAGCCAAAAATACTCTTCTCAAAGAAGCGGACGCTATTAGACAAATTTCTGAATTCATTGACGAGGGTTTTGAAGCCATCGTTTCATTGATTCTAAAATTAGAAGGAAGGGTGGTTATAACGGGGGTAGGAAAGAGCGCTATTGTTGCAAATAAGATTGTAGCGACCTTAAATTCCACAGGAACGCCTTCTCTTTTTATGCATGCCGCAGACGCCATTCATGGTGATTTGGGAATGGTACAACCAAATGATGCTGTAATTTGCATTTCCAAGAGTGGTAACACACCAGAAATAAAAGTGCTGGTTCCGCTAATAAAAAGAACGGGAGCAAAACTTATTGCCTTGGTGAGCAATCTGGATTCTGACTTAGCTAAACAAGCAGACCACGTATTGAATGCCACAATTGATAAGGAAGCTGATCCAAATAATTTGGCCCCCACCACCAGTACTACTGCGCATATGGCTTTGGGCGATGCCCTAGCTGTTTGTTTATTAGAGTGTCGAGGGTTTACCAGCGAAGATTTTGCAAAATACCACCCCGGAGGGTCATTGGGAAAACAGCTCTACTTGAAAGTAGAGGACATTTATCCTAAAAATGGTTTACCAATTGTGAAAGAAACAGATTTGGTAAAAGAGAGCATTCTTGAGATTTCTAAGAAACGTTTAGGGGCAACAGCCGTTGTGGATAATAATGGAAAACTGACGGGGATTTTTACTGATGGAGATATCAGGCGAATGATCGAGAAAGACATGAGTTTTGAGCACAGGACTGTGGCCGAGGTAATGACTAAAAACCCTAAAACGATAGTAAAAGGAGAATTTGCTTTGCGAGCCATGAACCAAATGAGAGAACATTCAATCAACCATTTGGTAGTTTTAGATGATGCTGAAAGTATCGTTGGGTTTATCCATATTCAGGATTTGATAAACGAAGGAATAGTATAGCATGGAACACAATTATGTAGTGATTATGGCTGGTGGCATTGGAAGTCGCTTCTGGCCGTACAGTCGTGCGAACAAACCCAAACAATTTTTAGATGTTTTGGGCACAGGTCGTACTTTGCTTCAAATGACTTACGACCGATTTTTGGCCGTATGTCCTGAAGAGAATTTCTACATAGTTACCAACAAGCGTTACCACGATTTAGTAAAAGAGCAGCTTCCCCTGCTTTCTGAAGACCAAATTCTTTTAGAGCCAATTGGAAGAAATACCGCTGTAGCTGTGGCCTATCCGGCTTTTAAAATCAAGAAAAAAGATCCAAAGGGAATAATGATTGTGGCGCCTTCAGACCATGTGGTTTTTAAGGAAAACCTGTTTAATAAAAACTTAAGCACGGCAATAAAAGCGGCAAGTGGATCTGATAAATTGATTACACTGGGCATAGTTCCCACTAGGCCTGAAACGGGCTATGGCTATATTCAGTACCATTCTAGCCCTTTGAAAAAGGTGAAAAAAGTAAAAACATTTACTGAAAAGCCAGAGCTTGAATTGGCTCAAAAATTTGTGGAGAGTGGTGATTTTGTATGGAACGCAGGAATTTTTATATGGTCTGTAGAAACTATAATTGCGGCTTTACATGAACACCTCACTGACTTAGCAATGATTTTTGAGGAAGGTAATGATGCTTACTATACCCCAGAAGAGCAAAAATTTATCAATAGTGCTTATGCTCAATGTAAGAGTATTTCCATTGATTACGGTATTATGGAAAAGGCCAGTAATGTTTTTATGGTGAAAGGCACTTTTGATTGGTCAGACTTGGGGAGTTGGGATTCCTTGCATGAAATTAAAGCCAAGGATGACAACGGTAATGTAGTAGATGCAAAGGCGCTTTTATACAACTCTAAAAATTGCTATGTAAAAGGCCCAACCGATACCTTAATTGTTGCGCAAGATTTAGATGGCTACCTTATTACGCAAAGTGATAATGTAGTGCTCATTTGTAAGAAGGATGCCGAGAAAAAATTCCGAGAATTTCTACACGATGCTAAAGCCAAAGGCGAAGAGTTTAGCTAGAGTTAAGTACTTAGGTCAAACAAAAATGGCTACTCTATATCAGGGTAGCCATTTTTGTTTTTATAAAACGAGCGCTTAACCGCGCTGTCTCACTACTTCGTATAAAACTACGGATGTTGCTACCGACACATTCAGCGACTCTATATTTCCTTTAATAGGAAGTTTACAAAGCTGATCGGCAAGCTTTAGATACTCAGGCGAAATGCCGTCTTCTTCAGAGCCCATTAACAAAGCAATAGGAACGGTAAGGTCATGTTGGTAAACCAAATCAGAGGCTTTTTCGGTACAGGCTAAAACGGTGATTCCGTTATCACGAATTTCTCTAAGGGTGGTTTTTAAATTATCGGCTCGGCAAACTGGAATAAAGTTTAAAGCACCTGCAGAAGTTTTCATGGCATCGCTACCCACTTGTGCATTTCCTCTCGATGGAATTACAATTCCATGGGCGCCTACACATTCTGCTGTTCGGGCAATGGCTCCAAAATTTCTGACATCGGTAATACGGTCTAATACAATCAAAAGAGGCACCTCACCTTTGCTGTAAGCTTCAGAAATAATATTATCTAATGATGCATATACTACTGATGAAACAAAGGCAACTGCTCCCTGATGGTTTTTTCGCGTAATGCGGTTCAGTTTTTCAATGGGTACTTTCTGAACCGGAATATTGAAGTCGCGCGCAGCGATTAACAATTCGGTGGTAAGTTCGTTTTTAACGTCTTTTTGTAGAAGTAGCTTATCTATTTCTTTACCAGCGTTTATGGCTTCGATTATTGCCCGACTTCCGTAAATGAAGTCATCTTTAGGTTGGTCTATCATCATTCAATTACTTTTCCGCTACGCCAGCTGGTCACAGCATCTACCCACGATTCTTTAAACTTACTTTCTCTAATTAAACGGTAAGTCAAAAGGTTATTTTCTTCTGAAACGATTTCGAAATTAAAGCGTATTCGGCCTCCATTTGGAGCAGCATATACCCATAATTCTTGTTCTTCATTACGGAATACTTGCAATGGGTTTCCGTAAATCTGGTATACCATTCCTCGATCGGTTTTCCAACCTTCTTTATTAGAAGTGAATAAATGGGCCGATTTTCGAAGTCTCCTGTAATAGTATTTCACAAAATCTTGGGCTATTCTTCCTCCATTTGAAATTCGAGTGGTAACAAAATTTTCGAAAGCCGACCGTGTATCTCTGGCAGTCCTCAAGGTTTTATATTCATCGTTGGTAGTAATAAAAATCAAAGGCTCCACCAACCTTTCAAACTGACCGAAGTACGGAAAAAAAGGATCAGTTACCAGAACTCCTAGGGTATTTGATGGATCCGTAGCTTCATTTATGATGTAATATCCAGGGGTTGAAAATTTCAGAACTTCATTTTCAACTGCGCCATACAAGGTATCAATCTCTATTTTAGAAGGAACTTGTATTCGCCCTTCATCAAAAGGAGGAATGGCAACCGCTTGATTATTGATCACGCCTTCTATTTGATATTTTCCTTCATTTCCGAAAACATTCACCAGCCTTACCGACTGATCTAGGTTAATGAAACGAGAGAAATAGGGTACATTTCTTTGTGCCTCAAAAATAAGGAAGGGTTGATTTTGAGTGCTTCTGCTCCTTTCAATCGGTATGTCGATCAAAAATTTTCTGCCTCGTAAAATATTGTTGACTTCTAATATAATGAGGTTTTGGTCAGCTGTTTTTTCAAATTCAAATGAATAAATAAACTCGCGGAAGCCTGTGGCTACTAATGTAGCAGAATCTAATCTGGTGGTAGAGTTTACGTGCTTTTCATCAATGTAGCTATCACGAACATCGTATTGAATTTCGTAATCACTAATTTTAACCACCCCGCTATTCAGAATAAAGCGAACATATACTTTTACTTTATTGCCGTTTTGGGCGAGTCTGTGGTCAATTAAAAATTCATGATCTGGGTTGTACAGAAAACTAACGTCTGCTGAACTCATTCGGCTTTGAGAATATAGCCACTGAACGCAGATTGTAAAAATTAAAGTGAATACGAGCCTTTTCATGCGGTGTAAAACTGACGACAAATGTAATCAAATTGTAGGGAATGCTGACTTGATTAGCTCATTGTAAGCTAAATGGTTTATTTTTGGGCAAAAGTTAAGCATGGCTACCTACACAACTGAAATCGCTTCAGACAAAATTGCATCTGATAACCCTATACATCAAAGATTATTAAGGGCCTATTATTTGGCTGTACCTTATATAAAGGGAGATTTATTGGAGTTAGGTTGTGGCGAAGGACGTGGTGTAGAACTGCTAGCGCCTTTGGGAGATAGCTACGTGGCTTTAGATAAAATTCAATCTGTAATTGACGAACTGAAGGGTAAATATCCTAAGCTAGATTTTCGTCAGGCAGTGTTTCCACCTTTTTCTGATTTAGCCGATAATAGTTTCGATTCTATAGTTTCGTTTCAAGTGATTGAACACGTAAAGAAGGATAAGGAGTTTTTGAAAGAAATCTACCGTGTGTTAAAACCAGGTGGTAAAGCCGTTTTGACTACCCCAAATATTAAGAAAACCCTGACCAGAAATCCTTGGCATGTGCGCGAATACACTGCTCAACAGTTAACGGATTTGGCTTCTGAAATTTTTACTAAAGTGGAAATGAAAGGGGTAACGGGCAATGAAAAAGTAATGGCTTATTACGAAGAAAATAAACGAGCGGTACAACGAATTACCCGCTTCGATATTTTCAATTTGCAATACAATTTGCCAGCGCCTTTACTTAGAATTCCTTACGATATTTTAAACAGACTGAACAGAAACAAGCTCAATAACGGAAACACAAAGCTTGTAAACGAAATCAGTCAGGAAGATTATCCCCTGACTGATGATGCAGATACTGCATTAGATTTATTTTTGATTTTAGAGAAATAACCGATTTCTCGGCTATTTCAATTCTTTATTTAGAAGTTACTTCTATCCATGGACAGCATAGTGTTTTGTCCATCGAGCATCTCTCTTAATCGTGCGGCTTGTTCTGGGTAGCCATATTGGCTAAAGATGGATTGTAAGTACTGAAGTCCATTTAAGTACTTTCTGAACTCGTAATCATAGCGCATCTTCTTTTGATGATAAGTAGCCATTTCGTTAAACATTTCGGCTATTTCCATCCCCATGGCAAGTGCTTTTTCTTCTTCGCCAATATTTAAATAAGCTTGAACAAAACTTACAGAAGCAATATCGTAAGGAAGCGACTCTTTAGGCATTACTTCCATACCATAGTCCAAAACAGTTTTTGCTCTGGTAGTATCCCCCTCAGTAATTAATGCATCCGCTAAGGTGGTAAACATAGACCTGTGGTTTTGAGCAAAACCTCTGTAGTCTCCGTTCAGGTTCGTACTTGGGTCGTCTAATCCCCTAAACTGGAACTTGTTCATCACATTATCATACATCAAATCTGTATTCACAATTTCTCTCATGCTTCCTGGTTTTTGGACAGGAAGAAGTCGATAGGCCATACCTTCTTGCACTAAGTAGTCATCCAAATCGAATGGAACCGAGCTTACCGAAGTGTAATTGAAGTAGATTGGTCTTTCCCAGTTATTGGTTGCAATCAAATCAAGCATCATCAGGTGCGCTTTCTCTAAGAAGTTCTCGCCTTGCTTAAAAGTAAACGTCATTCTATCCGTCTGATATTTCTTAAGACTGTTCGGGATAACTCCAAGTTTTTCTACTTGTGTGGAATCTACATTAAGGAAGAGTGAACGGGCTGGAACTGTATTGATTACTGTGCCTGAGCCAAGCTGCCTTTGAATCACTGGGCTCTTGCGCTGTACTAAGGAAATATAATCCTTTAGGTCAATCGCTTTGCCTTTGTATTGAGGGCGTTCGTCTACATATAAATAGTCGTTTGTGCCTTGACGGTAGCTTTCAATATCTAAAGAATAAGGGAAAGCCTCAGAGTCGTTCATTTTCACCTTGGTTTGGTCTACATACCAATCGGTGTTATAGTAACTCAGTACAATTACACGCACATCAGTTCTAAAGCCTTCTACTTCTTGTACATACCAAAGCGGAAAAGTGTCATTATCACCTCCAGTAAATAGTATGGCATTTGGAGCACATGAAGCCAAGAAGTTTCTTGCCGAATCTACAGAGAAGAACCTTCCAGTTCTGTCATGGTCATCCCAGTTTTCAGCGGCTAAAATAATTGGCGAAACTAGGCATAGCGCCAGCGCACCATAAGCTAGAGCCTTGCCGCGTTTCATTGCAGCACTACCAATGGCCAATACCGCAAAACCAATCCAAATAGCAAAGGCGTAGTACGAACCCGTGTAAATATAATCTCGTTCTCTTGGTTCTATTGGTGGCGAGTTCAGGTAGATTACTAGGGCCAATCCCGTAAGAATAAAGAACATCAGCGTAGCCGAAAAGCGTTTTGGGTCTCGGTTAAATTGAAAGAAGAAACCTATGAGGCCGAGAATCAACGGAATCATATAATACTGATTCCTCGATTTATTATTCTTAATAAAATCAGGAACATCTTTATTGCCATCAAAAGCGGTTAAGTAATCTGCATCTTGAATGTCGCTTTCCCTTCCAGAAAAATTGAACATAAAATAGCGCACATACATGTGCCCAATCTGATGCGAGAACATGAAAGCCAAGTTGTCTAAGAAAGTTGGTTTTTCACCTTCTCTCAAGCCAGTAATGGCCATATATTTTTGAATATGGGCAGGGGAAGAACTGTACATTCTTGGTAGAAACGTTGACCAAGCATCGTCATAGGTGGTTTCTACTTTATAATCAGAGATTTTGTACTCGTCATTATCTTTATAATATATAGGAGCACCTTGCTTTGTTTGTGGTTGTGGTGCATTGTAATATTGACCGTAAAGGAGAGGTCTGCTACCATACTGTTCTCTCTTAAGATAAGAGATGAAAGTCATTACATTTTCAGGATTGTTTTGGTCAATCGCAGGGTTGTCTTTAGAACGAATAAGGATTACCGCATAACAAGAATAACCTATCAACACAAAAGTGATTCCTAAGATCAAGGTGTTTAGGGTAACGTATTCTTTTCTTCTGGTCCATTTCAATCCAAACACAATGGCGGCAATGAGTAGGGCAATCATAAATAATGCGCCCGAACCAAATGGCAAGCCAAAGGTATTTACGAAGGTAATCTCAAACTTTCCGGCTAGTGTTGGAAGTCCAGGAATGATAAAGGAGTTGATGAGCATTACCAAAAACAATGAAATGCCCATTGCCGCGAAAGCACCTTTCCAAGTTGGGTTTTCGTATTTTTTGAAATAATAGATTAAGCCTAAAGCAGGTAAAGTAACCAAGCCTAAAAGGTGCGCACCTGTAGAAAGCCCAAGCATATAAAAGATCAAGACAATCCATTTATTTCTTCCACTTTCATCATCTACAATTTCCCATTTAAGCATGGCCCAAAACACAAAAGCGGTAAAGAATGAAGACATTCCATATACTTCGCCTTCTACTGCCGAAAACCAGAATGAATCAGTAAAGGCAAAGCTCATGGCGCCAACTACGCCTGCTCCAGCAAGTAATATTTTCTGAACATTGGTTTCGTTGCCCAACTCAGCATTGATCAATTTTCTGCCCAACATCACGATGGTCCAATACAGGAAAAGCACCGCAAAAGCACTAGAAACAGCACTTACCATGTTGATCCAATAAGCTACTTGAGTTACATCGCCAAAAGCAAAAAATGAGAACATTCGCCCAATAAGCATATAAAGTGGCGCGCCTGGAGGGTGAGAAACCTCTAGTTTATAGGCAATGGCAATAAACTCTCCTGAATCCCAAAAGCTCGCGGTTTCTTCGAGAGTCAAAATATAAACGATCAACGAAGCTATAAAAACCGCCCACCCAGTGAGATTATTGAATTTCTTAAAGTCTGTCATTTCAGTATTTTTAATGGCGAGTTCATTTCATAAAAACCAGAATGAACCAAGCGCCATGCGCAATTATAAACCTATTAGCAGGGCGTGAAATTAGTAAAATTTAGATTGTAGAAGGGTTAAATTTTATTAATACGGTGAATGGCAAGTTGCAATGTGAACTTGGGGCTGAAAACCGATCGAGTTTCGCAGTCCATTTTATTTATACACGCCTAAGTAAAACCAAAGCCAAAGCAAGAAAAGCGGAACATAAGAAGTGAATACAATGGCGTTGGCAATCGACTTCTTTTTGCGCGCAGCAAAATTAATTCCGTAGGTAAGCAGTATCCAGTAGCCCACTTCAAAAACATTGAGAGCCGAATTTACATACCAATACTTTTCGGGTACTTCTTCATGATTAAAGAAGTTCATATAAGACAAAGGTTCAAAAGCCTTTACATCCCAATAAGTAGGATCGGTATCAATAAAAAAGAACCAAAGAATAGTGAGTATTTCAGGTATGAAAAATATCATTTCAGCAAACATGGCAATCTGCCAGCATTGTTTGTAGCTCACTCTATACCCCCATAAAAAGCAGCCTGTCCATAAAATGAAGCCAATGAGCGTAAACTTCCATGCGTAAACCAAGGGCACGCCAATATATTTTAGCCCGGCAATTGCCTGAAAAACAAGCAGCTCCATGCCGTCCATAAACTTAAAAGCATTGATTTCGCTGATAATAAAAGTTTGTTGAATAAAGAGAAGTAGAAAAGAAATAACACAGATCAATATGAACACCATCGTTTTATTGATGGAAGTGTATTCCTTCATTTTTACTTCTAACGGTGTATATTCTCTTGGCATGGCAAAACAATTTCGACAAATCTACGATTAATGGCTAAAAGCAATAATAAAATTAGTTAAGCGTATTGTGAATCGACTGTGTGGCAGTACTTTTGCGCGTCTGTTGCACATAAATCAATTTGAAGGTTTTGAAGAAGGTAATTATAGGTGTATTCGTACTGTTTTTAGCGGTGCCGAATGTGATAAATGCGCAGGTTCAAAAGGAGAAGGTTTTGGGCGATACGGCCAAGTATCTGTTGCTCAACATGAACCTTCAGAAGGAAATTACAGATGCAGTTGACTATATGTATAACTTCGATTTTCGTAAAGCGGAAGTTGAGTTCAATTGGATAAAATACAATTTCCCAGAACACCCCCTCGGTTATTTCTTATATGGAATAAGTACTTGGTGGCAAATGATGCCCAATTTGGAAAAGGAATCTCCACTAGGAGATGAATTTTTGGCCCATATGGATACGGCTATAGCCAAGGCAGAAGCCATGATAGAAATTGATAAGGATAACATAGAAGCGAATTTCTTCTTAGCGGGTTCTTATGGTTTTCAAGGTCGATATCATTCTGAAAAAAAGAATTGGGGAAGAGCGACTAACGCAGGAAGACTTGCGCTAAAGTATTTAGAAAGAACACACGGCAACGAAAGTTTCAGCCCTGAAATCCTTTTTGGAGATGCCCTGTTCAACTATTATTCAGTTTGGATTAGAGAAGAATATCCGCTTTTAAGGCCTGTGTTGTTTTTCTTCCCAAAAGGCGATAAAAAGTTGGGCGTTGAACAAATGAAAACGGTAGCGACCAATGCTTTTTATACCAGGGTAGAGGCCATTTATTTTTTAATGCGTATCAAGGCATTTGAGTTGAACGAAACATTCGATGCCCTCAGATGGGCTGAATACATGAATGAGCAATACCCAAACAATCCGTATTTTCATCGCTTTTATGCCCAAATGCTTTATACAGCGGGTCAATTTCAAGATGCCGAAAGAGTTTCACTCGAAATTATGAGCAGAATAAAGGATGGTAGGATAGGCTATGAGGAAATGAGTGGCAGGTATGCCAGCTTCTTTTTGGCAGATATTAATCGGAAGAGAAACGAGTGGGATAAAGCAGAAGTTTATTATCTCCAAACCATTGCCTATTCAAATGCGTTGGAGCTTGAGGAATCTGGTTATCATATCTATTCCTTACTTCACTTATCAGAATATTATGTCCAAGAACAGCGGTACGATGAGGCCATACCTATGCTTGATAAAATAAGAGACAATACCAAGCGTAAAGAGGACACCAATAAAAAAGCCAGAGAGCTAGAAAAAGAAATTAAAAAGAATAAGCGTTGAAAATACTCCGTAGGTGTAATTTCATATTGCTTTTATTTTAACAAATAACTAGTATGCCGAATATTATTTCGTAAAAACACTTAGTAATGGGTCAAAATATCAAACTCGACAAAATTGACAGAAAGATCTTAGAGATACTTCAGTCTAATGCAAAAATTACCAATGCACAACTTTCCAAAGAAATTGGATTGTCTCCCGCTCCAACCTTAGAGAGAGTAAAAAAACTTGAGGTATCGGGAATCATCAAAAGTTACCACGCAAAACTCGATACCGATAAAATTGGTCTTGGTGTGAGCACCTTTGTATATGCTACTCTAAAGGGCCATAACAGGGGAAATATTGATGTTTTCTTAGAAGAGATTAACAAAATAGATGAAGTTATAGAATGCCATCACGTAACAGGTTCTGGCGATTTCGTTCTAAAAGTGATTGCTGCTGATATTTCAGCCTATCAAAAACTAATGCTCGAGAAAGTAAGCGATATATCTGTGGTAGATAACTTGCAGTCTATGGTCATACTCTCTACTTTTAAGGATAGCAAAGTAATGCCTCTATCCTCTACGGAGTAGGTAAAAGTTTATGTCAAAAGAGAAGAAGCAAATTTTAGATAAAAGCCAGATTGAACAAAAAATCAGGCGAATGGCCTACGAAATCTATGAGCAAAACCATGAGCTCAAAGAGATTATTTTGGTAGGAGTAGCTGAAAATGGGCTCAAAATTTCTTCAATGTTAAAGAAGGAGATAGAGTCGATTTCAAAAATTTCGGTACATGTGGCGAGGTTGAGCGTGGAAAAAGATGCTCCGGTACAGCCTCAGGTGCAGTTTTCTGACTTTCCTCAAATTGATCAGTTTACTATGGTTCTTGTTGATGATGTAATGAATTCAGGAAGAACCATGATTTATGCCCTCGATCCCTTCTTGAAAATGGGGGCAAAAAAAATACAAACTGCGGTTTTGGTAAATAGAAGTCACAAACGTTTTCCGATTTCGGTAGATTATAAAGGCCTTGAACTGGCCACTACCATTCAAGAACATATACAAGTGAATTTGACGGACTCTGATTTCTCCGCATATTTGTATTGATTTTTAATACACAGTCTAAGTTCAAGTTAGACCAGTAAAACCTTAAACGACTAATAAAAAACAAAATGGAATCTGATTTACAAGAAAGTGTAAAAGGAGTATGGGACCTTATAGTGGGTTATGTAGTAAGCTATGGCCTTCAGGTCTTGGGTGCGTTAATAACCCTAATAGTTGGTGTTTGGATAATCAAGCGACTTGTAAAGCTTGCTCATAAAACACTAATTAAAAGAGAGACTGACCCGATATTAATCCCAACCTTAGTGGGGGTAGTTAAAGTTGGTTTATATGCGGTTTTACTTTTTGCAGTTGTTGATCAAATTGGAATTGAAACCGCAAGTTTCTTGGCTGTTTTTGGTGCGGCTGGTTTAGCTATTGGTTTAGCGCTTCAAGGCAGTTTGGCCAATTTTGCTGGCGGAATTTTAGTATTAACACTTAAGCCTTTTAAGGCAGGTGATTATGTAGAAATAGACGGCACAGGAGGTTCAGTAAATGGAGTTTCTATTATGAATACTGTACTGAAAACACCCGATAATAAAACTATTTTCCTGCCTAATGGAAAAGTAGCAGGCGCCAATATTGTTAACTTCTCTATGGAAGAAAATCGTAGATGGGACAAGGTTTTTGGAATTGGATATGGAGATGATTTCGAAAAAGCTAAAGCCATTATTTTGAAAATCATAGAAAGTGATAGTCGCTTTTTAAAAGAACCAGCCCCAATGGTTAGGGTAGGAAATCTAGGAGACAGCAGTGTAGATATTACGGTGCGTGCTTGGGTAGAAACTCCTGAATATTGGAATGTAAACTGGGATATGATAGAGAAGGTGAAAAAAGCATTCGATGCTGAAGGAATTTCGATTCCTTTCCCACAAAGAGATGTACACATCTTCAATGAAAAATAACCGTAGATAGCCATCGCTATACTTTGCAAAACAAGAAGGGGTAAATGTTTATATTTACCCCTTTAATTTTATCGACATGTCAATACACAAATCGGAAATAAAGAAAATTACTACGCACCAACTTCAAGCCATGAAAGACCGTGGTGAGAAAATCTCCATGCTTACGGCTTACGATTACTCAATGGCTTCTTTGGTGGATGAAGCGGGTATAGATATAATACTCGTAGGCGATTCCGCCTCGAATGTAATGGCGGGACACGAAACTACTTTGCCAATTACACTTGATCAAATGATCTACCACGCCAGTTCTGTGGTAAGGGCTGTAAAGCGCGCTTTTGTAGCAGTTGATATTCCCTTTGGTTCATACCAGGGAAACAGTTCAGAAGCTTTGCGTTCTGCCATCAGAATTATGAAAGAATCTGGTGCACACAGTGTGAAAATGGAAGGCGGTGCCGAAATTAAGGAATCGGTCACTAGAATCTTGAGTGCGGGTGTTCCTGTAATGGGGCATTTGGGCCTAACACCTCAGTCTATTTATAAATTCGGAACCTATTCTGTAAGGGCAAAAGAAGAAGAAGAAGCTGATAAACTTATTGAAGATGCTAAGCTTTTAGAGGCCTGCGGTTGCTATGCAATCGTGCTCGAAAAAATTCCTGCCGAACTCGCCAAACGTGTTTCTGAAGAAATTAATATCCCAACCATTGGTATAGGGGCTGGTCCACATGTAGACGGTCAGGTGTTGGTAATCCACGATATGCTGGGCATTACCACCGAGTTTAAACCGCGTTTTTTAAGGCAGTATGCGGATTTGGGTACCACAATTAAAGATGCGGTGACCAATTACGTGAAAGACGTAAAAGCAAAAGACTTTCCTAACGATAAGGAAAGCTATTAAAAGCAGGTGTTTAAATTGAAGGGAAAGTCCAAATTGAGGAACTTTCAACCTAGATAATTTCTTACCTTAGCACGATTAACTCAAATTACGAATCAAATAACCGTTTAACGAAATGAGCGAACAAAAAATAACCATTAGTAACGGGGTTCTAAATGTACCCAACAACCCTACAGTTCCATTTATTGAAGGAGATGGCATTGGTGTAGATATTTGGCCAGCTGCCCAAAAGGTTTTGGATAGCGCTGTAGAGAAAGCTTACAGTGGTGCGAAAAGCATAGCTTGGAAAGAAGTTTTGGCTGGAGAAAAAGCCTTTAACCAAACAGGCGAATGGATGCCAGCTGCTACGCTAGATGCTTTTAGAGAGTATTTGGTAGGAATTAAAGGTCCATTAACTACTCCAGTTGGTGGCGGAATTCGTTCATTAAATGTTGCCCTTCGTCAAGAATTGGATTTGTACGCTTGTGTTCGTCCGGTAAGATGGTTTGAAGGAACACCTTCTCCAGTAAAAGAGCCAGGTCTTACTGATATGGTGATTTTTAGAGAAAACACTGAAGACATTTATGCAGGTATTGAGTTTGAAAAAGGAACTGAAGACGCTAAGAAATTAAATGATTTTCTAAAGTCAACTTTTCCTAAAAAATTCGACAAAGTAAGATTCCCTGAAACTGCGGGTTATGGTTTAAAACCAGTTTCAGAAGAAGGAACACATCGTTTGGTGAAAAGCGCCATCGATTATGCTTTCGAACAAAAAAGAGATTCTGTTACCCTAGTACACAAAGGTAACATCATGAAATTTACCGAAGGTGCTTTCAAAACTTGGGGCTACGAATTGGCTAAAAATAGCTACGGAGCTAAAGATTATGAAGGTGGACCTTGGCAGATCATTGAAAAGGATGGGCACAAAGTGATCATTAAAGATGTGATTGCCGATGCATTCCTTCAGCAAATCCTTTTAAGACCGGCTGAGTACTCAGTAATCGCCACATTGAACCTGAACGGGGACTATGTTTCTGATGCCTTGGCTGCCATTGTTGGCGGTATTGGTATAGCACCAGGTGCCAACATTAACTACATGACAGGGAATGCAATTTTTGAAGCGACCCACGGTACGGCTCCAAAATATGCAGGTCAGGACAAAGTGAATCCAGGTTCAGTAATTCTTTCTGGTGCTATGATGCTTGAGTATTTTGGCTGGCAAGAAGCGGCTAATTTGATTTACAAAGGTTTGGAAGCTTCGATTGCGAAAAAGCGAGTAACCTATGATTTCGAGCGACTGATGGACGGAGCAACACTCCTTAAATGCTCTGAATTTGGAGATGAAATAATTAAGAATATGTAAAACAATAAGCCCCGAAAGGGGCTTTTGTTTTTTCATACCAACCAATTGTATAATGGAAGAATTTCTCCCCTTTTTTCCTTTAAAGCTTGTCGTTTTTCCAGACGAAAAACTCAACCTTCACGTTTTTGAACCTCGTTATAAGCAGCTGATTAACGAATGTATAGCCGAAGGCAAAAGCTTCGGTATTCCTGTATTCGACACAGGGATTATGGAGTTTGGTTCTGAAATGATTGTTGAGAAGGTGGTTAAAAATTACGCCAACGGAGAAATGGATATTGTGACCCGCTGTACTCGGGTTTTCGAATTAGTTACTTTTCAAGAAATGGTGGCAGGAAAACTCTATGCAGGAGGAAAAGTTACTTTTATAGAGAACAATAAAGATGGAGAAATCGAACAATGGTCTCGATTAAAGGAGCTGGCCGCGCAATTGGTTGAGATTCTGAGGATGGATCATAAGCTCAATGTTGCGGATTTGACAGAAGAATATGAGCTGGTTCATAAATTGGGCTTATCTTTGGAACAAGAATACGATATGTTGCAAATGGAAAACCAGTCGCAGCGATACGAATTTTTGATCAGACATATGGAACTAGCTATTCCATTTGTGAAAGAAATGGAGCGCGCCAAAGAGCGCATCCAGTTAAATGGTCATTTCCAGCATATCGACCCATTGAAGTTTTAAATTAGAATGATAGAGCCTAACCTTACAGAATTCGGAACGGTATTGATTTTTATTTTAGGCGCCATCACCTTCGTGTCGGTAGGGCTTATTGCGGCCAGTATTATTCGCCCCAAAAAACCTAATTACGAAAAACTGACTACTTACGAGTCGGGTGAAGAAACCATTGGTACGGCTTGGGGACAGTTCAATATCAAATTTTACATTGTTGCCATTATCTTCTTGCTTTTCGAAGTGGAAATCATCTATCTATTTCCTTGGGCTGTAATTTTTGGAGATCAGGAATTGATCCAAGGCACTGATTATACTTGGGCTTGGTTCGCCATTACAGAAATGTTCATTTTCATCTTTATATTGGCTTTGGGTTTGGCTTATGCTTGGCGAAAAGGATATTTGGACTGGGTAAAGCCAGTCAACCGAGTTTCTGATTTCAAATCGCCAATTCCTGCAGAAGCATATCAAAAGTATAAAGACTAATGGGGCTTTTAGATCGAAACATACAGAAAGGTGGCATTGTCATTTCAAAGTTGGATGACCTCATCAACTGGGCACGACTGTCTTCCATGTGGCCTATGGCCTTTGGAACGGCCTGTTGCGCCATAGAATTTATGGGCGCTCAATCTACCCCCTATGATTTGGATCGGTTTGGTATTGTGCCTTTCGCAAGTCCGCGCCAAGCAGATGTAATGATTGTGGCGGGTACGGTCACCTTCAAAATGGCCGACCGTGTAAGAAGACTTTATGAGCAGATGGCTGAACCACGTTATGTCGTGTCCATGGGCTCATGTTCTAATTGTGGAGGCCCGTATTGGGAACATGGCTACCATGTAGTAAAAGGAGTAGATAGAATAATTCCTGTTGATGTGTATGTGCCGGGCTGCCCACCAAGGCCAGAAGCTTTGATTGGTGGTTTGCTGAAGCTTCAAGAAAAAATAAGGCAAGAAACCATTGTGGCACCAAAAGCCATTGAAAAGTTGTTGGAAAAGAAAGCCAAAGTAGCATGAATTTCGAGCAAATCTTAACCCATATTAAAACCAGTTTAGGAGAAGGAGTCATTCTTTCTACGGATGAAAATGCTTCGCCAAAGGCCATTATTATTCATGCTGAAAACTTGGTGGAGGTCATGGGTTTTCTTCAGAAGGATAATCAACTATACTTCGATTCGCTTTCCTGTATTACTGGCTTAGACAACGGCTCAGAAGCTAATACAATGGAGATGATTTATAACCTCTATTCTATTCCTTTCGATCACCATTTGATGGTGAAGGTAGAATTGTCAAGGGAAAAACCAGCCATCGATTCGCTTTGTGGTTTATGGAAAACTGCCGATTGGCAAGAGCGTGAAGTCTACGATATGTACGGTATTCATATCAACAATCATCCTGACCTGAGAAGGATTTTAATGCCAGCCGATTGGGAGGGTTTCCCGCTTAGAAAAGACTACCAAGAACAAGAGTACTATCGCGGAATTAAAGTAGAATATTAAGTGGCGAATCAGGTACAATATATTTTCGATCAGGAGAATTTGCGCAAGTCGGCTCCTCAAAAATTCAAGTCAGAAGATTTGAAAAGAGAGGAGATGATCATCAATATTGGCCCGCAACACCCTTCTACCCACGGGGTACTTCGTTTAGAGGTTTTAGCCAAAGGTGAAGAAGTTATTGAAGTGGTTCCTCATCTCGGTTACCTACACCGCTGCTTCGAAAAACATGCAGAGAAACTGCCTTATAATCAGATCATTCCTTTTGTAGATCGAATGGATTATTTGGCCGCAATGAACACCGAACATGCTTACGCAATGGGCGTTGAGCGCATGTTGGGTATCGATAAAATTATTCCAAAACGGGTAGAATACATCCGCGTTTTAGTAGCCGAATTGAACCGATTGGCCTCTCATTTTATTGCGCTAGGTTCCTACGGAATGGACATTGGTGCGGTTACCGCATTTTTCTGGATGACCCGCGACAGAGAGCATATTGTGCGTTTATTGGAGTGGGCCTCTGGTGCGCGAATGCTTTACAATTACATTTGGGTGGGTGGCTTGTTTTACGATTTGCCCGTAGGTTTTGAAGAAAGATGTCTTGAGTTTACTACTTACTTAAAGCCTAAAATAAAGGAGCTAGAAAGAGTAGTCATCGACAATAAAATATTTATTGACAGAACCGCCAATGTGGGCGTATTGCCTGTCGATTTAGCGATTAATTATGGCATCACTGGTCCAATGCTGCGTGGCTCTGGCCTGAAGTATGATTTACGAAAAGTAGATGGCTATTCAGTTTATCCAGAAATAGATTTTGATATACCTGTAGGCAAGGGCGAAGCCGGAACTCTAGGTGATTGTTGGGATAGAACTTGGGTGCGTGTTCAAGAGTGTTACGAGTCGGTAAAGATTATTGAGCAATGCTTAGAAAAACTAACAGGCGAGCATAAGAGAACCCGTGATTTCGATCCGCGAGCATTGGCGCCTAAGAAAATTAGACCTAAAGCCCAAGACTTCTACATTCGAGCCGAAAACCCAAAAGGTGAAACTGGCTTTTTCTTCCGTGCCGATGGAAGATCTGACGTGCCATTCCGTTGCAAAGCACGTGGTGCAAGTTTCGTAAACCTGTCTATTATCAATGAGCTCTCAAAGGGAGGTTTAATCTCCGATTTGATTGCGGTAATTGGTTCAATTGATATTGTTTTGGGAGAAGTAGATCGCTAAAAGGATGATTCACTCCCTAAGGCAATTCTTTAAGGTTGTTTTCCCTGATATAAGCCCGGCTGTTTTTCCATTTAATTTCAACCCAAATGTCCTTTTGACCCACAATTTCTACTTTGTGGCCTTCACCCGTAATTTCGATTAAATCGGCTCCAGCAGAAGGGCCACTCATTAAATAAGCATTGGCCGAAGTGATAATGCCTTTGGTAGCCAACTGCGAAAAGTTAAGCAAATAGGTGGCAAGTAAAAGCGTAAAAGCCAAGCCTATGGTAAGCCCGGCTGATCTTTCTTCAAGTTTTTTCTTCCTTTTCAAAATCATACTTAGAATAAGAACACCCAATGCAAGAGACACCAGCACAAAGTAATTCCGGTTTTCATCAAAGAACTTTAAAAAGAGGTTGAAGTCGTTCGTAGAGTAGCCTTCCAGATTATTTTGCTGCGCCATTTCATTCATTTTGGTGAGCACTTTTTTATCTGAAGTGAGCTTGTAATAGTTGTTCAAAGTGTAAAGAGCATTCCCTAAATCCTCTAAACTCTCATATATAAATGCCATCTTTAGGAGCATAGCAGGTGATGCAATCTGCTCTTCTCTCGCAATTTTTTCGTAGATGGTGAGTGATTGCGTATAGAGCTTCTTTTGAAACAAAGAATCTGCAATTTTTAAATCATTTGTAACTTCTTGAGAATAAGAAGGTTCTTGGAAATATAGAAGTCCCAGAAAAATGAATATCAGAATTTTAAAATTTCGCTCTTGCATTTAATTATTTACCTCTTACCTTTGCAGTCGCAATTAAGGAAAACGACCTTAATACAACAAGAAAAACATTTTGAT
The DNA here is from genome assembly GCF_001593005.1 of Roseivirga ehrenbergii. GTDB lineage: Bacteria > Bacteroidota > Bacteroidia > Cytophagales > Cyclobacteriaceae > Roseivirga > Roseivirga ehrenbergii. The sequence goes on along the minus strand of NZ_LQZQ01000052.1, from coordinate 39,889 downwards.
TTGGTAGCTCAGTTGGTAGAGCATCTCCCTTTTAAGGAGAGGGTCCTGGGTTCGAGCCCCAGCCAGATCACTTCCTAAAGTCTCAGCGAAAGTTGAGACTTTTTTTATGCCCCTACTTCTTTGCTTGGTACTCGTGTTTTTTCCATGATTTAGCATCCCTAAAGATAGTAAGGCAAATGGCAGTCTACTTGCCTTTCACATTATTTAACGGCTGGTAAAAAAATAAACGGTCGGATTCCCTTCCTTCAGAAAGCCAATAATAATTTAGTGGAGCTGCGTTAAGTTTTTATTCGAAACAAATACCTTAGCAGTTATACATGACAAAAAATCAACCCATAGGAATTTTTGATAGCGGAATGGGAGGTCTTACCGTGGCGCATGCGGTAAAAAACCTGCTTCCCAATGAACAAATCATCTATTTTGGTGATAGTGCTCATTTACCTTATGGTGATAAGTCTGCAGCTACCATTCAGGCCTATTCGGTAAAAATTTGTGATGTGCTGCTGCAACAAGGCTGTAAGGTGATTTTGATTGCCTGCAACTCGGCTTCTGCGGCCGCTTATGAGCTCGTTAAAGCTTATGTGGGTAGCAAAGCACAAGTGCTTAATGTAATCGACCCTGTGGTGGCTTATGTGGCCGAGAAATACAATGACGAAGCTAACATTGGTCTGATAGGCACAAAGCAAACTGTGGGCTCTGGTGTTTATGAACGAAAGCTAAAAAGTGAAAACCTAAAAATTAACTTTGGAGCTTTAGCAACACCGCTTTTGGTGCCTATGATCGAAGAGGGCTTTTACAAAAATGATATTTCAGAGCAAATCATCAATCAGTACTTAGGAAGGGAAGAACTTGAAGGGATTGAAGCCTTGATTTTAGGTTGTACGCATTATCCTTTGATCAAAAAGCAGGTGTCGGCATTTTTTCAAGATAGAATCGAAGTGATTGATTCTTCCACCATAGTAGCCCAGGCTTTGCAAAATATGCTCCAAGAAAGCGACTTACTTGCCAATGAACGCTCTGGAAAGAACAGATTTTTGGTTTCTGATTTTACTCCTTCTTTTCAGGCTGCTGCCGAACTCTTTTTTCAAGAGGAAATCAAATTGGAGAAACACGTTTTGTGGGAGTAATTAGGTTAAAAAGGAAACATAAGTGAGGCTTGTTCTGAGTTAATAACTGATATCCTACACCACTTGTAGACTTTACTTTACGACTTAACGAATTATATACTTTCTTTGCAGTGAACAAGGGAAATTCGGATCGTGTACGCATTTTTATTCTTTTTAAATTTTGTGCTCATCTATACCATTTTTGCGGTGTATGCGGAAAGAAAAATCTCTGCATTCATTCAGGACAGGTATGGCCCAATGGAAACGGGCCCTTATGGTTTGCTCCAAACCGTTGCCGACTTGCTCAAATTGCTCCAAAAAGAAGATATTGTTCCTTTAGCAGCCGATAAAAGAATCTTCAAAGTAGCTCCACTCATCATTTTTACTTCGGTATTTGCTGGTTTTGCGGTGCTTCCGCTCACATCAGATTTTGGTGGTTCTCAAATCGAAACGGGAATTTTCTACTTGTTGGCCATCGTTTCGCTAGATGTGATTGGTATTTTAATGGCAGGTTGGGGTTCCAACAGTAAGTATGCCCTGCTGGGCGCCATGCGTTCTGTGGCTCAAATTATTTCTTATGAAATTCCGTTAGGGCTGTCCGTGGTTTGCGTCATCATGGTTTCTCAGTCGCTGAACTTACAAGAGATCGTTTATCAGCAAGGGATATTTATCAATGCGATAGACCCGAATGCTCAGAACTTCCTTTTCGGCATTAAGGCTTTAGGGATTGAAACCACTCATATTGGCGGCTTCCTGACTTGGAACATTTTCAGAATTCCATTTTTCTTCTTGGCTTACCTTATCTTTTTCATTGCCTCTTTGGCGGAAGCCAACCGTGCTCCCTTCGATATTCCAATTGCAGAATCGGAGTTGGTCGCTGGTTTCCATGTAGAATACTCTGGCTTTAGGTGGGCCATGATCATGCTTTCAGAATATGGTATGATGCTCTTGATTTCATTTTTGGGCGCAATATTATTTTGGGGTGGTTGGAACACTCCCCTGCCCAATATTGGTTCTGTGGCTTTGGCCGATTGGACCAGTGGCGAACCTGGCACGATTGCGGGACATTTATGGGGCGCATTTTGGTTGGTGTCCAAGGCTTTGCTTACCGTTGGTTTGCAAATTTGGATCCGCTGGACTTACCCTAGGTTAAGGCTAGATCAGCTTATGAATTTAAGCTGGAAATACCTGACTCCGGGCGCTATAATTTTGGTTTTGGTGAGTGCTTTGTGGAGATTGCTGATGATATGAGTAAGTACTGGAAAAATATCGCCATTGCTACAAAAACCTTGAAGGAGGGGCTCAAGGTTACTTTCGAGCACATGAAGGATGCGACTACTCAACGCGATATCTTGTATGTGGATGATGAAAATTACTTTGAGAAACAGAACGGAATTTTCGCCACACAATACCCTAAAGAAATTATTCCGGTGCCCGACAATGGGCGCTATAAGCTCCACAGTGAAATAGAAGACTGCATTGTCTGTGACAAGTGTGCTAAAATTTGTCCTGTAGACTGTATTGACATTGAGCCGGTAAGGGCGGTAGAAGAAATCGGGAAGACTTCCGATGGCACGCCAAAACGTATTCATGCCGCCAAATTCGATATCGATATGGCGAAATGCTGCTTCTGTGGCTTGTGCACTACCGTTTGCCCTACGGAATGCCTCACCATGACCAAGGAATACGATTTCAGTGCTTTCGATTTTGCCGAGCATAACTTTGCTTTTGGCGAAATGACACCGTTAGAGATTCTGGAGAAAAAGCAGGCTTTAGAAGAGTTCAACAAAAAGAAGGAAGAAGAGAAAGAGAAGATGGCAGCTTTGGCTAAAAGCAAACCAGCTTCAGCAACGGCTGCAAAACCCGCAGGAGTAAAGCCTGCTTTCAGGCCTAAGCCAATGAAGCCAAAGGCGGCTACAACTCCTACCGAAGAAAAAAAGGATGATGCACCTAAGCCAGTAAGGCCAAAAGTGGTGATGAAACCAAAAATTCAGGTCAAGAAAACAGAGGATTCAAAGGAAGAGGCTAAAGCAGGTGAGGCTCCAAAAGCTGCGAGGCCGAAAATCCCGATGAAGCCCAAAATTCCTGCGGCACCTAAAGCTGAGGCTTCGGAAGAAAAGCCTGTGCAACGTGTGGTGATTCGACCTAAAATTCATGTGAGGAAGAAAGAGGAGGAGGGTTCTTCGGAAGAAGCCAAGCCAAAACCTCGTCTGATAATGCGGCCAAAAATCCAGCCGAAAAAAAAGGATGATGAAGATAAAAATGAGACGAACGATTAACGGATGCCAATAGAGAACATTATATTCTATGCGTTTTTAGGACTTACGGGTCTTTCGGCATTGTTTATTCTCTTGTCGAAGAATATTCTGTATTCGGCATTTGCGCTGATCGCCACCTTTATTGGAATGGCGGGCATTTTCGTTTTGCTCGGTGCTGAATTTGTGGCCATTACCCAAATTTTGGTGTATGTGGGAGGTATTCTCATTTTGATGGTTTTTGGCATTATGCTCACCAACCGTCTATCGCAAGCCAAAGTGGAGACCGAGGTGTACAATAAGTTTTTTGGAATTTTAATCTCGGCCGGACTATTTTATATTCTGGCCAAAGCCATTGAAATGGCAGATTTTGCCAATATGGGTTGGATGAAAAATGCGCCTTCGGCACCTTCTAGTGTACAAGATTTAGGAATGAAAATCATGACGGATTATGTGCTGGTTTTTGAAGTCATAGGCATTTTACTTTTGCTCGCTTTAATTGGCGCTGTGCGCATTGCAGGAAATACAAGAGAGGAGGGAACCGATGCCGCTTAATACGATTTTACTGTTGGGTGCTGCCTTGTTCTGTATCGGTTTGGCCGTTGTGGTTACTCGTAAAAATGCCATTGCCGTTTTGATTGGTATTGAACTCATGTTGAATGCTGCCAACTTAAACTTAGTTGCTTTTAGCCGTTTTGATGCGGTAGAGTTGCAAGGCCAGATCTTTGCGCTTTTCGTCATTACTGTAGCCGCTGCCGAAGCCGCTGTTGCACTGGCAATCGTGATCAAAGTCTATCAACATTTCCAAACGGCCAATCTGGATAAAATCAATGAACTGAAAGGATGATTGATTTGAACGACATTATATCGACCACGGAATTTAACCCTCTGATCTATTGGGTCATCGCTTTGATGGCCATTCCGTTACTGTCGTTTTTCACAACCACTTTCCTAAAGAAAATTGCGCCCGTCTGGGGCACGATGTTATTGGGAATTAACCTTTTGATTTCTATTTACCTGGCTTCGCAATATTGGGACACTACTGGAGTCTCAATTCGCGGCAATTGGTTTAGTATTGGCGATACGCAACTCACTTACTCTTTCCTCATCGACCAACTGGCGCTGATTATGCTGGTGGTGGTCAACTTTATTTCAGTATTGGTGCATTTCTTTTCTATGGAATACATGCGCCATGATGAGAACAAGTCCCGTTATTTTGGTTTGCTTGGCCTGTTTACCTTCTCCATGTTGGGCATTATTCTGTTTTACGATTTGCTCTTCATTTTCATTTTTTGGGAACTGGTGGGTTTGTCGTCTTTCCTGCTTATTGGTTTTTGGTTCGAAAAGAAATCAGCTTCTCTAGCGGCTAACAAGGCCTTTATTATGAACCGCATTGGTGATTTAGGTTTCATCACTGGTTTGATGATTCTCTATTCGCAATTTCAAACTTTCGATTTAGAAGGCATAAAATCATTGACGGTACTCAGCAGTATTGAAGATGGAAATTGGGTGGCAGAATATTTCAAGAATGGCGAATTAGTCAGAAACAGCCTCGATGGCCGATGGCTCAGTGCAGCAGGAATTGCGCTGTTTTGTGGGGCCGTAGGTAAATCGGCTCAATTCCCATTACAAGTCTGGCTTCCCGATGCGATGGAAGGGCCAACGCCAGTTTCAGCTTTGATTCATGCGGCTACTATGGTGGCGGCAGGTGTGTTTATGATCGCCAGAATCTTTGTGATTTTAGATGCTCAGGCATTGGAGGTTGTAGCCGTTGTAGGTGCCATTACTGCTTTTATGGCTGCTGTTGCAGCTTTCTCTCAATTCGACATTAAAAAGGTTTTGGCCTATAGCACCATTTCACAATTGGGTTATATGGTTTTGGCCATGGGCGTGGGTGCTTACACCGCTGGACTTTTCCATTTGGTAACACATGCCATGTTTAAGGCAGGACTTTTCTTAAGTGCAGGAACCATCATTCACCAACTGCATCAGCTTGAGGGCAAGGATGTCAATTTCGATCCGCAAGACATGCGTGTGATGGGGGGGCTTCGGAAGTACATGCCAGTCACTTTCGTTTGCTTTTTGATTTGTGCATTGTCCTTGGCGGGTTTACCAGGTTTTTCTGGCTTCCTTTCAAAAGATGCCATTTTACTAAACACTGCGGTGTGGGTTGATGAAAAAGGAGGAGGCTTCTATTTTATTGAAGTGCTTGCCTTTGCCACGGTATTGATCACTGCTTTCTATACTTTCAGAATGATCTTCTTAGTGTTTACGGGTGGTTTTAGGTTACCTAAACTTATCCCAGCGAACGCTACGCTAAAGCCTTTAAAGGAAGGGAATGTGTTCTTGAAATTGCCAATGGTGTTATTGGCGATTGGTTCTCTGAGTGTAATTTTTGGTTTCGCGATGATGGCCGAAAATACTTGGTTTTATAGCCTAATTCAAGACCCAATTTTCTTGGTGCCGGAAAGTTATGCGGCATTCAACCTTATGGATTTGCCTCGTGAATGGTTCGAAAATTTGCATTTTCAGGTGGTAGCCATTTCAATTGGTTTGGCATTGTCGGGGATTATCATCGCCTATTTCTTATTCAAGCCAGGAGCAAAATATTCAGCTTCTTTTGCAGAAAAGCGCGAACCAATTGGTTTAGTTGGTCAGATTTCATTTTACCACTGGTATCAGAATGCGCTTTACGAAAAAGTTATATTGAAATTCATATTGTGGAAGGCGAAGCGTATTGCTTGGTTTGACCGTGTGATCTTAGACGGTTTCATCAATTTTATCGCCAAGTTTCAGGTGGTGTTTGCGCACCTCATTGCTTGGTTCGACAGGAATATCATTGATGGATTCGTACATTTGACGACTTATACCACAGGGCGGGTTGGGCAACTGACACGTTCGGTGCAGTCGGGTAATGTACAAGTATATATTATGGCTGCTTTGGCCTTTTTAATACTCATGTTAATCTGGCTTCTATTTTAGTGAAATGATAGAAAATCTTTTAACCTATATCATATTTACCCCGCTACTTGGAGCGCTTGTGGTCTTGTTTTTACCACAGTCTAAAACCAGTAGCTTCAAATGGGTTGCTCTTGGCGCATTGGGTGTTACACTTGTGTTATCCGTATTGGCAGTTACTAGTTTTGATGCTTCGGTAGAAGGACTTACCAATTCCGAAGATCAGCTTCAGATGGTGGATAAAGCCGAATGGTTTTCGGTGGAACTGGGTTCCCTCGGTAAATTCTCTGTCGATTATTTTGTAGGGGTTGATGGATTAAACCTGTCTTTATTGCTTTTGGCAGCCATTGTGCTTTTTATTGGCGCCATTTCTTCCTTTGGAATCAAACAAAAACAGAAGGGCTATTTTGGGTTGTACTTACTACTTTCGACTTCTGTTTTAGGTTGTTTTGTAGCGCTAGATTTCTTCCTTTTCTACCTCTTTTTCGAGTTTATGCTTTTGCCCATGTATTTCCTTATCGGAATTTGGGGCGGGCCAAAAAGAGAATACGCTGCCATTAAATTCTTCCTTTACACACTAGTCGGTTCTATTCTAATCCTGATTGTCATGATCGGACTTTACAATTCGGTTTACGATCCAGTAAAAACAGGTATGGAAGCAGGAGTGATTGAAAATGTTTTAGAGGCTTCTCCGGACATGATCAGTAGTATACAGTATGCGGTACAAGCTGGGCAAATGGAAAGTGAAAATATTGTGAAGTCATTCAACATGATTTCAATGGCGGATGATGCCAATTACCTGCCTGATTCATTTTTAGGTAAGAACAGTTATGGTGAAATTTTCGGCCAATCCGCCCGATGGATGGCATTCTTAGCCTTGTTGATCGGTTTTGCGATTAAGCTTCCGGCATTCCCATTCCATACTTGGTTACCCGATGCACACGTAGAAGCACCAACCGCAGTTTCGGTAGTGCTGGCAGGAATCCTCTTGAAAATTGGAGGTTATGGAATTATTCGGACGGCCTTTAGTTTCTTCCCTGATAGTGCATTTCATTATTCGTGGCTGATCGGCTTTTTTGGCTTGTTCTCCATTTTGTATGGCGCAATGAACGCTTTGGCGCAAAAAGATTTAAAGCGATTGATCGCTTACAGTTCCGTTTCTCATATGGGCTTTGTGCTACTAGGTTTAGCCGCCATGACAGTGGAGGGTGTCACTGGCGCGATTTATCAAATGTTCAGTCACGGATTAATATCGAGTATGCTCTTCCTTTTAGTAGGTGTATTGTACGATAGAACCCATGACCGTGGAATCGAAAACTATGGTGGGTTGGCTTCTAAAATGCCGAAATTCACCATTTTGATTACCATCGCTTTCTTTGCTTCCCTTGGACTACCTGGCTTCTCAGGCTTTATTGCCGAACTGATGGTGTTTATCGGAGCGTTTAAATCTTCAACCGTAATTGGCGCCATTCCATATTGGATGCCAGTGGTGGCTACTTTGGGTTTAGTATTAGGCGCAGGCTATTATTTGTGGACACTCCAGCGAATGTTCTTTGGCAAGTTTTGGGTGAAAGACAAGGCTTGGAGAGAGGTTTTGGTGGACTTAAATGCCAGAGAGTATGTGATGTTGGTTCCATTGGTAATCCTGATCATTTGGTTCGGTATTTACCCTGCCACTTTACTCGATCTCATCAATAACTCAGTGGAGGGTTTTACGCAACTTTTAATCCTTTCGGTTGAATGATGTTGCTGCAATCCAATATGGCACTCGGGCTGAAGGAACAAATTCAAGGCATTTCGGCTGATATTGCTTGGTTAGCGCCAGAAATTACTTTGGTCATCACAGCTGTGCTTTTGTTGATTTACGATCTGATTTTTAAGGAAAACAAGTCTGTTGGTTTGGCTGCCATTGCCTTTGTGGGCATGGCCTTTTCATTGGCTTTACTTATAGCTGGTTGGGGAAATGTTGAAGGAGATAGAATGCTTATGGGCGGAATGCTCCGTCTGGATGGAGCAGCTATCTACTTAAGAGCACTTTTCAGTATTGGCGGAATGATCGGTTTGGTGATGATGCTTCGCTGTAAGCAAAAAGAGAAGTTCTTTAAATCAAGCGAAACGCTATTGCTATTCTTCGGCTTGGTGTTGGGCACTTTCTTGATGACCATGTCCATTAATTTTTTAATGGTTTATGTGGCCATCGAACTGGTTTCTATCTGTTCTTATGTGCTCACGGGGCTTTTCAAAAGCAAAAGAAATTCTGAAGCAGCCATGAAATATTTGCTGTTTGGCGCTGTTGCTTCTGCGGTAATGATTTACGGAATGAGTTGGCTGTATGGCTTTACAGGTACATTAGATTTTACTTCAACTGCCTTTGCAGAAGGCATTTCTCAAGTAGCAATATTGCCGCTTTCATTGGCTTTAATAATGACGATTGGGGGCTTTGTCTTCAAACTAGGCGCCTTTCCTTTTCATATTTGGTCACCCGATGTGTACGAGGCCAGCCCAACACCAATTGTGGCTATTTTCTCTTCGTTACCGAAATTGGCAGCCTTGGCCATTTTGTTCCGCTTTGTGGCAAATCTTGATATAACCATAATTGATTGGCAGATATGGCTAGGCATTATTGCCATTGCCAGCATGACGGTGGGTAATTTTTCAGCCCTTTGGCAAAAAGATGTTAAACGAATGTTGGCCTATTCTTCCATTGCCCATGCGGGTTTTCTCTTGGTGGGAGTTTTAGCTTTTTCTGAAAGTGGATCAACTTCTGCTTTGTTCTACGGAAGTATCTATCTGTTAATGAATTTTGGGGCTTTCTTCTTAGTTCAGTTATTCGAAAATAATGAAGGCAAAACTTCTTTTGATGTCTTTAAAGGAATGGGCTCCAAAGTGCCCTATTTAGGAGTGTTGCTTCTTATTGTAATGATTTCGCTAACGGGCCTTCCACCTATGGCCGGGTTCAATGCCAAGCTTTATATTTTCTCAAGCCTTTGGGAATCTTGGCAAACAGTAGACTCTTCCATTTTAATTTGGGTTTTAATTTTTGGCTTGTTGAATACTGTTGTTTCTCTCTTTTTCTATTTAAAAATACCTTATTACATGTTTTTTAAAACTAGGGAAGAGGTTGAGAACCCTGTAATAGGAAGCTTAACTGATAAAATACTGGGCACTATTTTGGTTGCGCCCCTGTTATTGTTATTCTTTAAATCAGATTGGTTGTTGAACGTTTTGAATAGTATTAACTTTGCCCTTTGAATCGACTAAATGAGCGAACAGATTAAACACGAGTGCGGGATTGCTAAAATCCGTCTCAGAAAACCCCTCCAATACTACATCGACAAGTATGGCTCAGCCACCTACGCCATAAGTAAACTCTACATTATGATGCAAAAGCAAGCCAACCGTGGTCAAGACGGGGTTGGAGTGGCAAACATCAAGATTGGCGTAGACCCTGGAACCCGATACATTAGCCGTTACAGAACTATAAGTCAGCAGCCGATTACGAATATTTTTGGGAAAATTTCGAAGAAATTTGAAAAGGCCCAAAAGAAAGAAGGCTACAACCCTAAAGATGCCAAATGGCTGAAGGATAATATGGGTTTTACGGGTGAAGTTTGGTTAGGTCACCTTCGTTATGGAACACACGGCAAGAATAGTATTGAAAATTGTCACCCATTTCTGAGACAGAATAACTGGAGAAGCCGAAATTTAGTAATGGCGGGTAACTTCAACATGACTAACGTTGATGAGCTTTTCGACCTACTCCTAAAATTGGGACAGCATCCTAAAGAAAAAACCGATACGGTAACGGTAATGGAAAAGATCGGCCATTTTATGGACGAGGAAAACCAACGAATTTTTGAGAAATACAAAAAGAAAAAGAGTAATACCGAAATTACCGAGATTATAGAAAGTGAAATGAATATTCAGCGCGTGCTGAAGCGTTCATTCAAAGATTTTGATGGCGGTTACGCCATGGTAGGTTTGTTAGGGCATGGGGCATCTTTTGTGGTGCGCGATCCAAATGGAATTCGTCCAGCTTTCAAGTACATTGATGATGAAGTGATCGTAGTAGCCTCTGAAAAACAGGCCATTAAGGCCGCTTTCAATGTAAACTATTCCGACATTTCTGAAGTGGAGCCAGGACATGCCTTGATCGTACACAAGGATGGTGAATGGGATGAAGTGCCGATTATGAAGAAGCGTGAACTTAAGGCTTGTTCATTTGAAAGAATATATTTTTCAAAAGGTACCGATCCAGACATCTATCAGGAAAGGAAGGAACTTGGTAAGCTATTAATTCCTCAAATATTAAAAGCCGTTAATTTCGATTTAAAGAATACGGTTTTCTCTTATATACCCAATACTGCAGAAATTTCTTTCTTGGGTATGATGCAAGGGGTAGACGAATACCTGCTTCGCAAAAGAAAGGACATTATTATAGATGGCAAGCCGCATATTGATGATTTAGAGGAGCTGTTAAGCTTTCAGCCTCGGGTTGAAAAACTGGTAATTAAAGATGCCAAACTGCGAACGTTTATTGCTAGTGATGAAAGTCGCGACCAACTGGTAGCCAGTGTGTACGATACTACTTACGAAGTAATTAAGAAAAAAGTAGATACGATCGTAGTGGTAGATGACTCGATTGTTCGAGGAACTACTTTGGAAAAAAGTATTCTGAAAATGCTCGATTTGCTCGAGCCTAAAAAGATTGTGATTGTTTCTTCAGCACCTCAAATTCGCTACCCAGACTGTTATGGAATAGACATGTCTAAAATGAAGGAGTTTGTAGCCTTTAGGGCAATGCTTTTGTTGTTAGACGAAAAGTATGGTAAAGGTCATAATGAGCTTGAAAAAGCCTATGAAATGGCTGCGAAAAACATCGACAATAAAGAGCAGGTCAATTATATCAAAGGACTTTACGATCAGTTTAGTGATGATGAAATTTCGGCCAAGATTACTGAAATTGTTCGTCCTAAAGACATGAAAGCTGAGTTGGAAGTGGTTTATCAAACTGTTGACAACTTACATAAGGCTTGCCCTAACAATGCAGGTGATTGGTATTTTACTGGTAACTATCCAACCTCAGGTGGTCATCGGGTAGTGAATAAATCATTTATGAATTTCTACGAAGGAAAAGAAGGAAGGGCTTATTAAGCCCTTTTTTTATATCCGGTTTTTTAAGGCAACAAGCTAAAATCAATTTTAGGAGCCACTCGCAAAGGTTCACGTTCAATCATACTGTCAATGGTTGTCCAGCCAGTAAAGAAGCCACAGTTCTTCATAAAGAAAGAAGTGCCCTCTGCTCCACCGGTATAGTCCATTCTAGATTCTTTTCTGGCCGTAGCATCAGCGGTAAACTTTGCAGTGGTCATTTCATGCCAGTTGCCTTTAGTGTCATACACCCATTGGTTTGAGTAGAGTCCTTTCCTTGTTTGATTACCCGTTTCGGTATGGAAATTCTCTAAGAATGAATGTGGCCTTTTTACATAAGTATCCGTTTTAGGTCTTCTAAAAGAAGCAATCAATTCCCATTCTCCAATTTCAGGGGCAAAGAAATAGGCGGTATAATCAGTATTGTTATTTTCTGCTGGTTCAGCTTTTAAAAGAAAGCGATAGCTCGTCCCAGTCTTCCACATGTATTTGCGATAACTCTGTCCGCCTGATCCTTCATTGCCAAACTCGCCAGTATAAACACCATCACCATTTTTCAACATTTTAATCTGTTGGTCTTCAGGAATTTCTTTTGGATTATCGGTTTTAAACGGACTCCATACCGAGAAGAGGATCCTTCTTTCGTCAGCGCCATTCACTTGTATTCCAAAATAGCCTTCTGCAAATCCATTGGCCATAAAATAACTGCCCAATACATCTTCGCCTTCGGGTACATTGATTTCATTGTAGAAATAAAGCACGTCCGATGCCGCTTCGGGCACCTGATATGTCAGATGAACAGAAGGGCCTCTTCGCCCCCAATAAAAATCATCTTTGACGAAATATACTTTTCCTTCTGTAGCAGCCCCGCCAATTAGTATTTCAGAAATATCTATCGGTGTAGCGTTGTCATCTCCTGTGATTTCGAGCGTATGATAGCCCGGGTTTTCAATATTGAAAGTGGCAATTGAAACTAGTTCGAGTTCAGTATTGGAGAGTTTTACGGTTTTCCTTTCACAATTGAAACTGACATTTAAGGTAGTAGTGTTGGCCGCCTTTGCCTTCATCCCAATTTTTATTTCACCAATTGACTCAGTATAAAAATAGGTTTTTGCTGCGCTTTCATTTGGATTCCAGTCTTTCACACCATTATCAATTAGCGTCCTATCTTGCTGAGAATCCAGTCCTTCAACCCATGTATTTCCCTTAGTAGGTATGGCAATAGGTAATTCTTCTGCCGTGAATCTTTCGGCTTTTGGGGCGCATCCCACTGTGAAGAGAAGTAGTAATGCCAGAATTGATTTTTCCATGTGTCTATTATTAGGTTCTGAAATTAATATTTGATTACGAGTTTAAAAATGAAACTTACTATTTCAGTAAAGGCTCATCGTGATGTCTCCTTTCAAATAATGATTGAACTCAATCTCCCAATTTATTTCTAAGTAGCACTTGTTTCTATTTTCAAAGTGAGTGATCAAATAATTATAAAGGTTATAATGGTCTCGTAATGTAGTTTAGATAAGTATGTGTAAATGCTAATTCTTATTCGTTTTTAAAATGACTAACCTTTATGATGTTGAGCAACGAAAAAAAATGAGCTCTTCCATTTACAAAAATGAAATGTATCTTGAAATGGAATTCAAACTAGACTACTAACCATGCCTTTCTCTTTGAAGACATATTTAAGGGTATTTTGCTTTTTATCTTTATTGCTACCCTTCTCTAGCCTTTCTCAGAACCTGGATTCTCTTAGAGCAACGATTAGTGCTGATATGCACGATACCTTAAAAATCCAAACCTATTTAGAGTTAGGCAAGGCCTTTGAAAGAAATGATTTAGATTCAAGTTTAAGTTACTTGGATGAAGCCCTGCAGATTTCTGAAAGGCATTTTAGCGAGTTTCCGCAATTCAAAGGCTTTGTATTAAGGGCAAAAGCAGCAGCCTATTTGGCCAATGGAGACGAAGAATGTTTTGAGTACTACCTAGAAGCAATGGCCGTTTTTGAGTCTCTTGGGTGGAATGAAGAGCTGACACTGACACAGTATGAACTGGCAAAAGCTTATGATAGGGCATCACAATTTGATAATGCTATTGAGCAATATGAAGCGGTAATAAACAGAAATATAGAAGACGGTACTGAAGTTAGAATGGCTGCCTCTTATAATAATACAGGCTTGCTTTATTACTATTTAAGAGAGCTGGAAAAAGCTTCTGGAATTTTATTGGACGGAATTCGATATGTAAAAACAACACCAGATACTGTTAACCTCAGGGCCTTTTACATGAATTACGGTTTGGTACTGAAGGAGCAAAACAGATACGAATTGGCAAAGCAGTACATGCAAAGGGCTTTATTGATTAATGAGGCAATTGGAATCAAGGGGCAAGTAGCATTGGCCTATACCAATATTGGTCAGTTATTGATCAAGCAAGATAGTCTGGATAGGGCCTTTGAATCGCTCACAAAAGGATGGGAGATTTCAAAAGAAATTAATACTTCTGGTTGGCCAACGGCAGACTATTATAGGAATGTATCCACAATTGAATTTTATAGAGGAAACTATCAGCAGTCGCATGATTACATAGAGAAATCTGTGGCCAATCTTCCCGAAGGAACAGCCCCTCAGTCCAAAGGCGATGTTTATGGCAGTCTGGTGGAGAAAAAGCTGGTTTTGGCTGATTCTGTTTTTGCCAATAATCCAGCCAAGCAAAGTCAACTATGGAATGAGGCTTTGCCTTATGCCATAGAAGGATGGGAGTTGGCCAAACAGTCAGAAGCAGGTAATGTACGATATCGGTTGGCCTTGGGGCAAGCAAACCTTTATGCTAAGTTGAAGGATTACAAAAAAGCCTTTGAGTTTGGTAAACTGGCCTTAGAGATATCTCAAGATATTAACGATCAGGCCAAAACAGATGCCATAGCGCGTATGTCTGCCGAGTTTGAAACACAGCGAATTGAAGCGCAAAACAATTTACTTCAGGAAACCCAAAAACGACAAACAGCTCAGTTGAAGCAACAGCGATATCTCATTGCAGGTGCTCTGGTAGTATTGTTATTGATAGTTGCTATTATGCTTATTATTCAACGTAATGGACTTAAGCTTAAAAAGGCCAATGCGCAAGTAGAGAAGTCGTTGGAGCAAAAAGAGCTATTATTAAAAGAGATTCATCACAGGGTAAAAAACAACTTGCAAGTAGTTTCCAGTTTGCTCGATTTACAGTCGAGGGGAATTGAAGATGAAAAGGCCCTTTCTACGTTTATGGAAGGACAAAATAGAGTAAAGGCCATGGCGCTTATACACCAAAAGCTTTATCAAAACGAGGATTTGGCGACAATAGATTTTGCTGAATATGCGGAGCAGCTAATGACAGAACTAGCATCTATTTATGCTGGCTCTGCAAAAGTTAAAGGGTCCGTTAAATCTGCTCAGAAAGCTAATTTCGACATAGATACTGCTATACCATTAGGACTCATCTTGAATGAACTGATTTCAAATGCCTACAAATATGCCTTCCATGAAGGAGATGGGGAGTTAAGTATTTCGATTGAAGATTTGGGCAATGGGAAACATCAGTTGACAGTGAGTGACTCTGGCCTAGGTCTGCCGCAAGATTTCGACTTCACTAAAGCTAAAAGTTTGGGACTAAGATTAGTTAGGAGACTATCCAAACAGCTTTATGGTTCGGCTGAATATTATTACGAGCAAGGCAGTAAATTTATCATTACTTTCACCGATACATTAGAGAGAAAATCGGTTTAATGAGTCAGGTTAAAATCTTAGTTGTTGAAGACGAAATTGTAATAGCAGATAACATCTGTCTAATACTGGAAGACCTAGGTTATGAAGTTTTAGAACCAGCCATCAACTACGAGGAAGCAATAGAAACCATTGAGGCTGAAAAGCCCGATATCGCCATTCTGGATATTCAACTAGGAGGGAAGAAGGATGGAGTGGATCTGGCCTGGACCATTAAAGAACAGTTTGATTTTCCATTCATTTTCCTCACTTCCAATGCCGATGCAGGCACAATTGAACGAGTAAAAAAGGTTGCCCCTCCTGCTTACCTCGTTAAGCCTTTCAAGAAAGACGACCTTTATACTTCCATTGAGTTAGCCCTTCATAAATATGCTGAGCAAAAGAGTCAGACTAAAGTAGATGAAGAACTGCTCATCAAAGATGCCATCTTTATCAAGGAGAAAAATCTCTTTCATAAGATTAAACTAGAAGACATCCGTTTTCTAAAGAGCGATCATGTTTATGTGGAGGTTTATACGATTAAAGATCAAAAACACCTCATTCGTGGTAGCTTGACTGACCTCTCAGAAAGACTGCCCAATAATTTTTACCGCACCCATCGCAGTTTTACCATCAATGTGGATCATATGGACGCTATCAACTCAGCCTATGTATTGATGAATGGTGAACAAATCCCTATAGGAAAAAACTATCGTGACGACCTCCTGAAGAAGATTCGCGTGGAGTAAGCTCTTTACCGTCATCGCGAGGAGAAAGTTTGACATGTCAAACTTGTGACGTGGCAATCCGCCTCTTAAGAGCAGTGTAGTACAGAACTAACAACCTCACTGAACCCGTCATTGCGAGAAACCAGCTTCGCGCAGCAGAAGGTTGTGACGAAGCAATCTCCTGCTTTGTTGTGAACTGAGTCAAATTAGGTGATTGCTTCGGTCGTGCCTTCCTCGCAATGAACGAAACCCCGTAGGGATGTTCTACTTAGAACAAAAAAACACCCATTCAGAACAATTTCAGGTTTCTAAACTAACACTTCATTAACATCACATTCCCATTAGGGAACCTCAACACTGTCAACACTGATTTTGATCAAATAGATTTCTTTAGAAGACTTTCTTCCTCTCTATGGGAAGAGGTTTATCAACCATCCGCGCTTTCAGAACAAACCAGCCATAGTTCAGAACATAATTTTTCATGCGCGAAAAACTCAGAGTTTATTCGCTTCCAACTATTGAATACCGAAACATCAACTTTATGAGACGCTCAACTAATACCTCTTCAAAGAGTTCAAAGAATAATGGAGTCATCTATTCTTTTTTTGGACTTCTGTTATTCTTAAGCTTATCCATTCTTCCTATTACAGCAACTGCACAGTTTACTGAGCAAATAGGTCAGGATGTAATAGGGATAGGCGAAAGAGGGGAGCTGGGAGATGTTGTAAAATTCTCAGGAGATGGCACTACTTATATTACGGTCGAATACATTGAAGATGAAAACAACGATGTGGGGGTTGTCAGTGTTTATCAACAGCAGAGTGGCGCTTGGGTTTTGATGGGTTCGGCCATTAACACTGAAGATGTGGATGGTGAAATTGTGACTTTGGCTATCTCTGATGATGGTCAGACCATAGCTATTGGCAATGCCCATGATTCTACAGATCAGGAAAGAGAAGGTACGGTAAAGGTGTATGCCTTTACTGGTGGAGACTGGGTTCAACAAGGAAATATCTTAAGAGGAAATAACATCTATGATCATTTTGGAATAAGCATCGACTTTTCTGCAGATGCCACCTATCTGGTGGTCGGTGCTCATAGGCCAAAAGAAGAAACTGACGACCCTGACAATATCCGTGCGCGGGCTGGTTATGTAGAGACCTATAAAAAGGGTAATTCGGGGTGGAGTCAAGTAGGAAGTCAACTCTTGAGTGGTCTGAATGTAGATACTTTTGGCATGACGGTAAAGCTTTCGGGGGATGCTTCCCGATTATTCGTTTCCAATTGGGCAAATGCTGTTTCGAATGCAAATACTGTATATACCTATAAAAATGATAATGACACCTGGTCAGGAACGGGGTTCTTAGATGGTTCGGGAGGACTTCATGGATTTGACATCGCCACATCCTTTAATGGCGAAATACTGGCCATTGCAAGTTACTCTTCGTCTTCAACCGGTGCAGTCGATGTATATAAACTTAGAACTGATGCTCTGGGAAATCCGGAATGGACAGCGATGGGAAGTAGACTCGAAGGAGCAAGTGGAGAAGGTTTTGGAAACAGTATAGACCTTACCCCTGCAGGGTATACTTTGTTCGTTGGAGCGTCTAATTACCAAAACGAAACCACAGATGAAGTGGGTGCTGTCAAGGTCTACAATTTTAATGGAGGCGAGTGGGTAATGCAAGACTTGCAGATCACTGGTCAAATGGATGGAGACGTTCTGGGGCATGCCGTATCTGCATCAAGTGATGGGCTGATACTGGCCATCGGGGCTCCGGGTGTTGATGCCAACGGCATGGATAGGGTAGGATTGGTTAGGGTTCTGGCAGATTGCCCAGCCGGGGTCACCTGCACCACACAGGAAGTGGCGGTTTGCGGAGATTCTTATGATTTCTCGAATGGCACAAGTGCTACTACTGATGGTAGATATGATATTTTTGAAACCCCAACTGAAAGAGTCAGCTACCTGGTTACTTTTCAAAGTACCGAACAAGGTGTAGACGTTTTCCAAAACGCCACCATAGCCCAATCAGGCTCCGTTACTTACCAGGCCAATACCAATGCTACAGGAGTACTTTCTTTCGATAAGACACAGGATTTCTGGGTGAACTTAAATGCATTACAGGATGATTTAGATGGAAAAAGCCGCTCTGTCTTTATGTGGGTCAAGGCTGAAAATAATACTACTACTAATCAGGCACTCTTTGCCGTGAATGCGGCAAATGGAGATAACCTGTCTTTCATTTGGATTGATCCTAGTTCAGACAATCTGGAAGTAAACAGAGGAGGAAGCACCAACGAGTCTGCATCTTACAACATGGGAGGCAATGTATGGCACTATGTGGGCTGGACCTACGATCACAATTCAGGGGAAACGGTGACTTACGTAGATGGGATTGAAAATGATCGCTTCACTACTAGAACTTCTGTCCCTAATGTAACCGCACAATATTCATTGGGTCAGGAGTTTGATGGCAATAGTATTAGTGACCTCTATAATGGCGAGATGGCAGAAATCTCGGTATGGGATGAGGTGCTGACAGGAGCTGATATTAGGCAAGCCATGAAAGCCAGGATCAACAATGGTCACCCTAAGTATAACAACTTAGTAGGGTACTATTCTGTTTTTGGGGACTGTGATGATGCAACGGATGTTTTAAAAGACCACTCAGGCAAAGGCAATGATGGGGTAATGGTCAATGACTTCACGGTTGATTTTCAAAATGTGCAGTCTATTCCGGGCTTTAATGCCATTGACTGGTACGAAAATATCTCATGGAAGAAAGACGGTTCCGAAGTTTCAACTGCTCCAGTTTATACATTTGATGTAGCCGCAGGAAGTTATGAGTTTATAGCTACCAGAAGCTTTATTCAAAGCTCAGATTCATGGACACTGACTACTAACACTAATGCGACAACAGTAGACCTAATTGCAGATGAAACGCTTTGTGAAGACGACCCAATTACCAGAACGGTAAGTACCAGTGCGGTAAACTACCTCGATTTTGAAGAGGGCGAATTCAATCGCGTGGATATCAGTAATTCTTTGTCCAAAGATCTGGAGGGAAAAAGCTACTCGGCATTTATGTGGCTTAATAAAGAAAGTAGCATTGGTAGTGGGAATTTTGATGAAATATTGGTTTTTCAAGACGCTGATGTGAGTAACATGAGCCGGTTTTATATCCGTAGCAGTGAGCAATTGGCCTTGTGGGATGGTGTCAATAATTCAATATTCACGGCCGGTACTACCGCACTTGCTAACGATACCTGGTACTTTGTGGGGTATACCTACGATCAAACCACAGGACAGACAAAAGTATACGTAAATGGCATTGAAGACGGTACAGGTGTTTTGGACCTGAGCCTTAGTGCCAGCTGGTTTGCCACTATTGGTGCGAAACTCAACGATAATGGCTATGAACAAGAGATGGATGGCAAACTGGCCGAAATCACCATATGGGACAAAGTACTTACACAGGAAGAAATAGCCGACATTATGGCAACAGCACCAGCCCATAACTCCCCAAACCTGGTAGCAGCTTATGGTACTTTACCGGGCATTGCCGATAACCGGTTGCGAGACCTTACAAGTAATGGGCACGATGGGTTGATTTCTCATCCTGAGACTATGGTGATTACTACTGAAGAAGTGGAGCTGACCGATTATAACGCTCTGGCTAATAGTACCTTCTCATGGAAAAAGGGAGAAGCCGAGTTTGGCACCGATGCCACTGGCAACATTACGGTGGAAGAGGGTGTTACAGCTTATTCTGTAACTTATGGTACACCGCTGTTCCAAAAATCAGATGAATTTAGTCTTAGCTATACCAATTTGTTGCCTATGCAGCCAGTTGGAAAAACAGTTGTAGCATCTACCAATGTAACCTTAGAAGTAGAAGAAATACGCGGTGCGTCTTATCAATGGTATAAAAGAGAGGAAGGCTTTGACGATGTAAATATAACTGGAGAGTTGTTGTTAAGGGACATATATCGGTCACCAGATGGCACCATCTACAGCGCTACTTCAACAGCAGGTATTTATTATACAACCGATGAGGGAAATACTTGGGTTATCAGAAACACTGCTCATGGATTGCTTATAGATGATATTAAAGAGATAAAGATCTTTGATGATAATATCTATGCGGTGCAGGTAAATAAAGCTGTTAGTATTTCAAAAGATGGAGGTAACAGTTTCCAAACACTTTTTCAAGTTACCCCAAATGCCAGCGCTAATCTACCTCAGACTGTAATGAAAGCGGAAGATGGGACTATTTATATAGGAGCTCTAAACGGATTACATGTTTCTACTGACGGGGGGGCAAATTTCAGCAAACATTCGGATGTTACAGGAATGGTTGAAGTACTCTATGAGGTGGAAGGAACTCTTTACGTAGGAAGCCGTGAAGGGCTATTTATTTCAAATGATAATGGCGCTACTTTTATTCAGAAGACTATTACAGATGGTCTTGCCTTCAATAGTATTCGAGATGTTTATAAATCTGGAAATACGCTTTATGTAAGTACACAAACAGCGGATTTTAAAGATGGAGCTATTTCTATTTCTACGGATGCTGGTGAGTCTTTTACCAAAACCATTACAGAAGCCAATGGTTTTAACGGGCATCTCGTGAATGCCATTTACGAATTCGCTGGACAACTCTTTGTAGGTACAAGCAGAGGGCTCTTTGTATCTTCTGATCAAGGAGATTCATTTAGTCGATTTCCTTCTTCAGACCCATTTACGAAAGCCGTAAAGTCCCTTAATGAATATAATGGACAGTTGGAGGTGGGTACATTAGTAGGTCTTTCGATCTACAAAAGCAATCTTAGGCTTGAAGATCAAAATGGCGGATCAACTAACCTTATTGAGGGGGCAACAACCCACCAGTTGACCATCAGCAACGTAACATTAGAGCAGAACGGAAATATATATTTCGTGGAGGTTATAAAGGATGGTTGCAAGTCACAATCGGATGATGTTTTATTAACGGTCTTGGATGTTCCAGGAATTACATCCGTTACCCCAGCCGATGGTACTACGGATATTGCTATCGATACCGAATTGAGCATTGAGTTTAGCAGGCCTGTCTCCAAAGGCACAGGAGAGCTCAAAATAATTAATTATGCTACTGATGCCTTGGTGCAAACCTTCACAGCCGATGATTTAACCATTGATGGCACCACGGTTTCTATTGCCTCAGGTGTTTCGCTGGAATACGCCACGCAATACTATATCACACTTGATGCCGATTTGGTAAAAGGTGGCAACAATATAGGTAACCTTGCTTATGCCGATAAAGACACCTGGAGTTTCCATACAATTTGTGAAGACTTGGTACTTGGCCAACCGGAAGCCCAGTCAGCATTTGCAGGGGGCAGTATTACTTTCTCAGTGCCCGAGGTGGCCGGAGCGAGTTATCAGTGGTTCAAAAAAGAGTATAAATACAGTACCATTGACGCAGCGGATATTGGGTTTGATCACGGCATTGCTTTCTCCGGATATGCTGAGGGTAGTAATTATTACATGAGAGGTCATCAGAGTAAATCGTTTTATACCTCGGACTATGGTGAGACCTGGATAGACATTAGCACCAACAGAAGTGGTTCTTCCATCTATGCCGATGGCAATCAGGTTTATCAAGGGGGAACTGATGGAATTGCGCTTTCCTATGATGGTGGCAAAACCTTTAAAGAAATCAAAAAGGACGAAAACGGCTTAGAGGGAGGCAACGGAAGTCTCTGGGAAGTTGTTTTTGGAAAAGAAGACAGGGTATATGCATATTACAATGATGGCTTTTTTGTTTCGACAGACAGAGGAGAAAGCTTTGCCAAAAAAACGATAACGGCTGACGGTATACAGGCTGTTGCAGTAACACAGATTAGAGAGTACGATGGGGCGATGTACCTGACAGCCTATAATGGCCTGTATATCTCAAAAGATGGTGGCGATACCTTTACCAGAAAAACGACCGCCAATGGACTCTCATCAGATTATGTAAGTAATATTATAAAATATAATAATCTTTTATTCTTAGTGTCTACTTCTGGAACTGGTGCCAGTGCTGTCGATAGTATAGAATTATCTTATGATAATGGAGAGTCATTCACGTCCCTTTCTGAGTCAACTCTTGGTAGTACCGATATTAGAAACGTATCGATCGGACCAGATGGTAAACTGTATATAGCTACACCAGAAGGACTCAAAATCTCCAATAGCGAAGGAAGTTATGATTTGCTCAGTACGGCTAATGGCTTAAGCTCAAATGATGTCAAAAATGTTCAAGTGGGAAGTGATGGGACGATCTATGCTTTTACTAGTGAAGGGCTGACTGTGATTGAGAGTAGCATTGGTATGGAGGGTAGTTCAGATCTTACGGTACAGAATGCCATTTCCGGTGCCACAACCGCTTCCCTGACCATCAGCAACCTTACGGAAGACCTCGATCAAACCGAATACTTTGTAGTAGTGACTAAAGGAGATTGTGTGGAAATCTCGGATTTGGCTACCCTTACACTTTCGACTTGCCCGCCATTAATTACTTCACAGCCTACTGATCAGGCGGGTCTAGAAGGAACAAGCGTTACTTTTTCTATACCAGAAATTGCAGGTGCTGATTATCAATGGAATAGGATTGTGAATGAGGCTAATCCTGAGGCCATAAACACGAGTACGGGAGCTAATTTACCCAGAGATTTTCTACAATCATCTTATGCTGCAGATGGTAACTTACTGGTAGGAACCAGCGAAGGTCTAGGGATTTTAAGAGCCGATGCTTCTGAGTGGGAAATTGTGTCTACTACAACAAGTGAAAGCTTTCCAAATGACGATGTGGAAGATGTGTTTTATCATAATGGTAACATTTATGCCGCAACCAATCGAGGAGGTGTCGCCATTTTAAGAGAGGGTACCACTGATTGGGAAATAGTAGATCGATATACCGGAAATGGCTTCCCAAATTTAGGCTCAAATAATGCTACCACCTTTGTGAGTGTTGTTGATGGCGACTTGTATGTGGGGACGTTTTCTTATGGTTTAATGATACTAAAAGAAGGTTCCTCACAGTGGGAACAGCACAATACAAGGTCGGGTAGTGCCACTACTAATTTTCCAAACAATATCATCAATGACGTTTTTGTTCAGGATGAAGTCATCTATGTAGCGACACATGGAGGCTTGGCCATTTTAAGACCTGAAAGTAGTGAATGGGAGGTTCATAATGTAGATAGTGGCAATAACTATCCAAATAATTTAACAAGTTCTGTTTTTATAGATGAAGAAACCATTTATGCAGGTACATCTGGTGGTTTAGCCATCTTAAGAGCAGATGAATCCGCTTGGGAAGTTCACAATACAAGCAATGGCAATGGTTTTCCGAACAATAATGCCAACAAAGGTGCTTTATATGTTTACAATGGTACCGTTTATTATGCTGGCGGGGGTGCTGGTTTAGGTATTTTAAGACCTGAAGCTATGCAATGGGAAGTGATCAATAGTACTTCAGAAAACCCACTTCCTAATAATACAATCAAGAAAATGTCTTTTTCAGACGGTGTATTATATCTCGCTACAGGAAATGGTATTGGTTCTATACAACTCAGCGAGTCGATAGAAAACAATGCTAATGCTGATGCGAACGATCAAATGACTGGTGCAGATTCAAATAGCTTAACCATCAACAATATCACTACTGATACAGATCAAAGTGAATACTTTGTAATAGTCACCAAAGGAGACTGCGAAGAGAGATCTGAAACAGTCATGCTTAATGTTACAGAACCACTTCCTGCTCTTGATATCTCATCAACATCACCAAGTGCTACTGAAGATGCTGAAATTGAAAGAAATAATCTCTTCATTTACTTTGATGAGGAGATTGTAGCAGGGGAGGGTACACTTACAGTGTATAGGGCATCTGACGATAGCGAATTTGGTTCAGTAACTGCCGAGGATATGTCGATCGCCAATGCTGTCACAACGCCTTGGGTAAGAGCCACATTTGCCAATAACTGGGAAGCGAGCACGGAATACTATGTGCAGCTATCAGCAGGATTTATTAAAAACGCAGCTGGCACTAAGCTGATAGAAGCCATTGATGATAAAACCACCTTTACTTTCACCGGAGAGTCTTTTGCAGAAAACATCATTACCCGTTTCTTCCCATCTGCAGGGAGCAATACCTATGCGGCAGACTCCGAAGAAGACCTTGTGCTGTACACCAGCGAGAACGTGGGTATCAGCCGTGATCCCATTGGGGCATTCAGGATCTACAAAGCTTCGAATGATGAATTGGTCAAAACCATCGAGTTTGGTGGAGAGAATGATCGTGATCTCGACTATGGTGATGGTGAGCCACAGATTCGTTTTGAATTTGAAGAAGGCGAGTTAGAACCGGGTACAGAATACTATGTGCTACTGGATGATGGTTTTATTGTGACAGAAGAAAGGGCCCGCTATCATGTGGGTATATCTGATGCCAATAGCTGGCGATTTACCACATTGTCCCTTCCAAGTACGCCTATACTCACAAATACAAGCCCTGCAACAGTCGCTACTGATGTTAGCATAACAGCCAACATAACATTGACTTACAGCGAAAACGTTCAGACGTATGTGTACGGAGAAGGTGGAGATGCTGCAAACAATGTGGTGCTTTATGATGCCAATGATAATATAGTAGAGACTTTTGCTGCCAATACATTAAGCTTTAGCGGTTCAAAAGTGACCATCAACCCGACCAGCGATCTGGCCTACAATACAGCTTATTATGTATTGATAGACAATGAGGCATTCATCAGCAACAACGGGGTGAAGACTGAAGCTGTTACTGATCCAACCACAATCAGCTTTACAACTGCTGGCCAGCCAAACACTGCTCCGGTAGCCACCAACGTAACACTCTCTGGTAACCTGGAAGCCAATCAGCAACTGACCGGGAACTACGACTATTCAGATGTAGATACCGATGCAGAATCTGGTTCAACACTCCAGTGGTTCGTGGCAGATGATGCTTCTGGAGCTAACAGAACAGCCATCAGCGGGGCAACGGCTAGCACATTTACTTTGACTTCTTCTGAAGTAGGGAAGTTCATCACTTTTGGTGTTACGCCAAACGATGGATCAGACGCAGGATCACAGGCTTTCGCCACTTATGCAGGGCCAGTAGTGGCTGCTGTGGTGCCAACTATTGTAAGTACAGTACCAGCCGATGGGGCGATAGATTTGGCCAAAGACGCAAACCTCAGTTTCGTTTTAAGCGAATCAGTTACCAAAGGAACGGGTAATATTACCTTGACACCTGTAACGGGAACTGCAACTGTAATCGATGTGACTTCAGCAGAAGTAACCGTTTCAGGCACCAATGTTTCCATCGACCCAAGCACGGATTTACTGGAAGGACAATTCTACACGGTTACCTTCGATGCTGCTGCTTTTGTAGATGCAGATGGTAACAACTCGGCCGGATTGACTAGTCAATCCGCCTGGAACTTCACGGTTAAAGAAGCCAATGTAGCCCCTGTAGCTCAGGGGGTAAGTATTAAGAAATCTTTGGTTGTTGACGGGGTACTGGAAGGTTCGTACACGTATTCAGACGCAAATGACGATCCTGAATCGGGTACAACCTTCCAATGGTACCGTGCCGATAATTCTGCAGGTGCCAATAGAGTAGCTATTGCAGGAGCAACCACCAAAAGCTACACTGTTGTGAATGATGACAATGGCAAGTATGTAAGCTTTGAAGTAACGCCTAGCGATGGCACATTGACCGGAACGGCAGAAGAAAGCACATTCTTTGGGTCAATAGTAATTAACGATGGCTTTACCAATATTGCTCCAGCCTTTACCTCCGATGCCGTCACCACTGTGATGGACAACGAAACGTATACTTACACCGTCACCTATGAAGACCTGAACAATGATGTACCAATTCTATCCATAGAAGTTGGGCCTATTTGGCTTACAGCAAACGGATTTGTACTGAGTGGTAACCCTTCTTCCGCAGATGTGGGAGAACATTCAGTACAACTTGAGCTGGCAGATCAGTTCGATGATAAGACCTATCAGGAATTTACGATTACTGTTTTGGCAAGCAATACAGCACCTTCAGTAAATGGAGTGGAAGTCTCGGGCACAACCACCATCGATGAAGTTCTGACAGCCACCTATAACTTTATAGATGCCGAATCGGATGCGGATAATTCCAGCTTCAAATGGTATAGATCTGACGATAATTCAGGAACTGGTAAAACAGAAATAGCAGGAGCAAATACAATCAACTATGTATTAACGGCTGCCGATGCAGGCAAATATATCAGCTTTGAGGTGACACCGAATGATGGCAAAGTAAATGGCACCGCAATTGAAAGTGTGGCTGTAGGGCCTATAACCAAGAAAAGGCCAAGCCTTTCATTAAGTGCTATAGCCAAGACTTATGGAGATGCTGACTTTGATTTATTGGCTACCACCAACTCTTCCGGAGCAATCACCTACACCCTCAACAATGACCAGACCGGGGCGGCCATCAATGGTTCAACCGTTACTTTGGGCAATGTTGGTGAGATAACAGTAAATGTCAACCTCGCGGAAGATGCTGAATATGCTGCCCGTCAAGTGCAAGGCACTATCACAGTTGGTAAAAAAGCAATAGAACTGACCGCTACCAATCTCAGTAAAGAGGTAGGTGATTCAGACCCGACTTTACAGTTTACAGTGACCAATGGTTCTATTGTAGGTAGTGATGAAGTGGTGACCGTAAGCAGAGATGCTGGTGAAGCACCGGGCACTTATGCCATTAACCTGACTTACGGTGCCGATGCGACCAACTATGAAATAACGGCTGTTCCGGGAGTATTCACTATTTCACAAAGAAGCCTGACCATAACAGCCCAAGCAGCAACTAAAACCTATGGCGATGCTGATCCAGCCTTTAATTACAGCTTTACGCAAGGGGCTTTGCAAAATGGAGATGAACTCAGTGGAGCAATCACGAGAATTAATGGAGAAGATGTAGGTAGCTATGCCTTGGAAAGTAGCTTATTCAATCCTAACTACAACATAAGCTTTGTGAGTGCTGATCTGACTATAGAAAAAGCCGATTTGATTGCAACGGCAGACGATCAGACCAAATACCTGAGAGAGGCCAATCCTGAGCTTACCATTACCTATTCTGGTTTTGTAAATGGAGACTCTAAAGCCAATATCACGGAACCGACCATAGCCACAACTGCCAATGAGTCGAGCCCAGTGGGTACCTATGCCATCACACTGTCGGGAGGAGCGGCCTCCAACTATAACCTCAATTTGGTGAACGGAACCCTTGCCGTAGAGCAAAAACCATTCATTACCACTTGGGAGATAACCAGCAGAGATGTGAATCGTTCTAGAACACTCTTCAACACTTTGGGGAATCACACCTATCTCTACGACATCGATTGGGGAGATGGCACCGTTGAAACAAACCAGACGGGTGCAGCCTCACATACTTATGTGGCAGAGGGTACTTACACTGTTAAGGTAAGCGGGCAGTTTCCACAGTTTGAATTGTCTTTCTCTAGACTGAGGTCTGTTGAACAATGGGGTGATATTGAGTGGAAGAGTATGGAAGGAGCATTTATCGCTGCCGATTTCGATATCAACGCTACTGATGCTCCAAACCTTACGCAGGTCACTTCGATGAAACGAATGTTTGAGAGAACCTTCGTTGGTAATCCAGATTTAACCTCTTGGGATGTTTCTACGGTCACTGATATGTCTGAAATGTTCAAAGAGAGCGATTTCAATGGAAACATAAGTGGTTGGAATGTCAGTGCAGTAACCGACATGTCCTACATGTTTGCTCAGGCTGAAAAATTCAATTCATCCATCTCCAACTGGAATACATCCGCTGTTCAGGATATGTCTTATATGTTCAGCTATGCTCAGAGTTTTGATCAACCAATTGACGCTTGGGATGTAAGTTCGGTAACATCTATGTCGTCCATGTTTGCCGATGCTTCATTGTTCAATCAAGATCTCAATTCATGGAATGTCAGCAATGTAACTACCATGGAGAAGATGTTCGATAATGCAGAACTATTCAATGGAAATATCACTGGCTGGGATGTGAGCAGCGTCACTGACATGTCCAATATGTTTGATGACGCCAAGGTCTTCAACCAAGATATTGATGGTTGGGATGTGAGCAATGTCACAGAGATGAACGCCATGTTTAACGATGCGGATGGCTTCAATCAAGATTTGAATAGTTGGAATGTTAGTAAAGTGGAGACTTTCCAAGCCATGTTCCAGAATAACGATACGTTCAATGGATATATTAGCAACTGGGATGTCTCGAATGCCACAAAGCTGGAAAGGATGTTCGAAGATGCTCACTCTTTCAATAGAGACATAGGCAACTGGCAGCCGACCAATGCCGAAAACCTTACGGCCATGTTCAGAGATGCCAGATCATTTAACCAAGATATTGGCTCATGGAGGTTCCCTAATGCTGATAGGCTAAACCAGATGTTCTATGAGGCAGCGGCCTTTAATCAGGATATTTCAACGTGGGAGACTGGCAATATTGTAGACATGAGTTCCATGTTCGAAAATGCCGAGTCCTTTAATCAGAATATTGGGAACTGGGATGTAAGCTCAGTAACCAGTTTTGGCAGTATGTTCAGAGGAACGCGTGCCTTCAATCAAGACATCAGCGGCTGGGATATGAGTGCCGCTACGGGCATCAACAGCATGTTTAAGAATGCAGCAGTATTCAATCAGGATATAAGTGGATGGACATTCTCAGCCGATCTCAGCAGTATGAGCAGCGTTTTTGAAAACGCTACTGCATTCAATCAAAACCTGAGTAGCTGGGACGTGACGAATATTGATGGGATGTACGCAATCTTTAGCAACACGGGCATGTCGGTGACAAGTTACGATGCCACGCTTATTGGATGGGCTGCTCAGGAGGTAAAAGATGATGTGGAATTCGGAGTGGAAGGCTTACAATACTGTGCAGGTGCATCAGCGAGACAGTCCTTGATCGATAACTTCAACTGGACAATAGAGAACGACTCGCAGTCATGCACCGCCACCGTAACCATTGCCGATGTATCGGCCAATGAAGATGATGGTGCCATAACTGTTGCCCTTACCTCTGATGCCTTTGTAGTAGGTGGCTTTACTGTGGATGTAAGTACTGCTGACGGTACAGCCATTGCAGGAACAGACTATACGGCAGTTACTTCACAAACCATCACTTTTGCAGGAACAGTAGGAGAAACCCAGACCTTCACCATTACCCCAACAGCGGATTCTGATGTAGAGGGCAATGAAACACTGACCATAAGCATGAGCAACCTGGTAACTGGTGCTGATAACACAGTGACCATTACCGATGAGGCCACAATAACCATCCTAAACGATGATGTGCCAGTAGTTTCGTTCAACACAACGGCCCAAAGTAATGCAGAATCTCTGACCAACAGTAGCATTGTGGTGAACTTGGATCAGGCCGGTCTTTCTGCGGCAACAGTTGACTATACAGTAACAGGTACGGCCACAGGGGGGGGAGTTGATTACACCCTTGCTAATGGTACGGTCAGCTTTGCAGCAGGAGACTTAAGCAAAACGATAGACCTGACAATTGTTGACGATGCACTCATTGAGGAAAATGAGACGGTAGTGATTACCCTATCCAACGCCTCTGGTGCTAGCTTGGGTACCAATACGGTGTACACTTATACCATTGTGAACAACGATGCACAGGTGACCATTGAAGATGTGAGCCAGCTTGAAGATGGAGAGTCCTTCTTAGTGACAGCTACACTTGAAGGGACTATTGAAGGCGGATTTACGGTTGATTTATTGACTGCCGATGGCACGGCTACGGTGGCCGATGGAGACTACACCGCTGTTAGTGGTGCTACATTGACCTTCAGCGGAACAGATGGCGAGGTTCAAAAGCTGGATATTGCTCCAGGTGTAGATAGTAAACTCGAGGCCGATGAGACCTTTACAGTTTCATTGAGCAACCTAGCCGGAACCACAGCCAATGTTGTAATCACAGATCAGGCCATATTGACAATCAAGAATGACGATGCTGCGGCTGTAACCCTTGCAGAGGCCAGCGGAAATGAAGGAGGCGGAGCGATTACAATCACAGCCACTCTGGACAATGCGGTTCAGGGAGGATTTACGGTAGAAGTGAATACTGCTGATGGAACAGCAACACTAGCCGATAGCGACTACACAGCCGTTGTGGGTAAAACGTTGACCTTTGCCGGAACAGCCGGAGAAACACAAACCTTTACCGTAACTCCAATCAACGATCTGGTTATTGAGGCCAATGAAACATTGACTGTTTCAATGAGCAATATGAGCAGATCTTTGGCAGTAGATATAAGCGATGAGGCAACAGTAACCATTGTTAACGATGACTTCAACAATGCTCCAACCGACATCACTTTAAGTGAAAGTTCTATTGCAGAGAACAATACGTTGAATGCAGCTATCGGAACACTGACTACGGCCGATGCCGATGCTGGTAACACCCACACTTATGCATTGGTGAGTGGGGCAGGAGATACCGACAATGCCAGTTTCACGGTGGCCGGTTCAACCTTAAAGGCGAACAACACTTCGTTCAACTTTGAAGATAAAGCCAGCTACTCTGTTCGTATTGAAACCAACGATGGAGAAGGTGGAACCTTTGTCAAGGCCTTTGAAATTACGGTAACCAATGTAAACGAAGCACCATTTACGCTGAGCCTTACGAATGCCACCATTGAAGAAGCCGATGATGCTCAGGAAGTAGGTCTGCTTATGTCGCTCGACCCAGACAATGGAGACATCTTCACCTATAGTCTAGTGGCTGGTGCTGGCGATGATGACAATGCGCAGTTTGCCATTAGTGGCAACACCTTGAGCACAGCGGGAGCCATCGATTTTGAAGATGGGGCAAGCCGAAGCATTCGTGTGCAGGTAGCCGATGCAGGAGGGCTTACTTTTGAGCAAACCTTCAGTATAACCATTGAAGATGTGGTGGCCGAGCCGGTGAGGGAGTATACTCAGAACCAGCCGGGTGCCGATGTGAAAAACGTATTCTCGCCAAACGGTGATGGGGTCAATGAAACCTGGGTAATTGAAGACTTGCTCGACAACCCGTTCAACCAAGTGAAAATCTTTGCTCAGGGCGGAAAGCTCATCTATAGCAAAGTGAATTACTCTAACGATTGGGCAGGAACATTCAAGGAGAATCCGGTGCCAGATGGAACCTATTACTATGAGATTCTCATCTACGCAGATGCCCAGTCCACCACACCAGCCAGAACTATTAAAGGCTTCTTGACCATCATTAGAAACAGATAATCATCAAAGTCATGCATAAGCAAATGAAAAACTTCAGAAACAAATTCATCCTTGTCTTTACTATGGCTTTGATGGCAATAGGCGCAAAGGCACAACAAGTACCGCTGTTCAATCAATATTATTATTCAGGAAGCTTGGCTTATCCATCAGGCACAGTTTTTCAGGAGAACCGTTATGTAAGCTTTGTTTACAGAGACCAGTTTGGGGGTCTGGTGGGTTCTCCTAAGAACTTTGCTTTGGCTTACAGTACAGCAGTGAAAAACAAAACGGCCTTTAGTGGGAATATTACCACAGCCGACATTGGCTTTACTAGCCAGGTAAAAATATCTGGAGGAATTGGCTATAAGCTTTTTGGAGAAGGAAAAGAAGGCCTTTCGATTGGTGCACAGTTGGGGTTATCTCTATTTAGCTTGAATAAAGATAGGGTCAATCCTGAAAACCCAGTGGACAATGTTTTGCTTGATATTTTAGGCCAAAACGGATCTGTACTCAGCGTTGACTTGTCAGCCAGTTACCGAAAAGGAAAATTTGGGGTAGATGTTGCTATCCCAACCATAATCAACGAAAGCTTGTCGGACGATGCCTATACCCATATAAATGACGATAATGCCCCTGATTTTATTGGAGGAGTTCGATATCTGTTCGACATCAATCCAGATATTAATTTTACGCCTTATGGCGGAGTGAGAATCAGAGAGACAATTGGTGCAGAACTGGATATTATAGGCGAAATGAGTTTTAGAGATAAGTTCAGAGCCACTTTGGGTTATCGAGATAACTTTGGAGTTTCTATTGGCCTGGGGGTTCAAATTTTTCCGAAAATACTGTTTACTTACAATTATGACTTCGGTCAGAAAGACACTCCATTTTTGGCCGATGGCTTCAATGAGTTTGGGCTTCACCTTAAATTGGATACCAAAGTTAAAGAAGACTGTGCTCTAGCCGGAGAAGAAGTAGTGAACACGATTATTGACCAAGGTATTTATGATGAAAACTTGGTAAAACTAGAAGACCGAGAAAAGGCCCTTTGCTATTTCCGAGGCTTAGAAGAAGGCAAGCGGAAGGAAATAAACCTAAATGCTGAAGCCGCATATCAGGCGCTTTTC
This sequence comes from Roseivirga ehrenbergii, assembly GCF_001593005.1. GTDB lineage: Bacteria > Bacteroidota > Bacteroidia > Cytophagales > Cyclobacteriaceae > Roseivirga > Roseivirga ehrenbergii. The sequence continues at coordinate 7,493 of NZ_LQZQ01000052.1, read as the reverse complement.
GCTAAAGTAAAGTCCGATGAGCTGGCCAAGTTAGAAAAAGAAAGGTTGGCCAAACTACAAGCCGAACAGCAGGAACAAGAACGTTTGAAAAGAGAAAGGGAAGCAATTGAAATAGAGCGTTTAAGATTGCAAGAAATTGAAAGATTGGCCAGAGAAGAAACGAAGAGAAAAGAGGCTGAAGCTCAGATTGCAAAAGTTTTAATTATGGCAACAGAGGAGATATCATTTGGTAGTGGCAGTAGCAATTTAACTGAAAGCTCATTGACTTCTTTAGATAAAGTGGCTGCTCTTTTTAGAGAAAACAACAATCTTAAATTGGCGATAAGAGGATATACTGACAATAGCGGGAATGCGGACTCTAACCTTCAATTATCCAAGGAAAGAGCAGATTCAGTAAAAGAGTATCTAATTTCAAAAGGAGTTACTGAAAATAGGATTTCTGCCGAAGGTTTTGGTATAGCCAATCCGAGAGCTGATAATAGTACTAAAGAAGGTAGGGCAAAAAACAGACGAGTAGAATTAGCTATAGTAAAATAGAAATACGCCTTTTGTGTCTACGGACTCATTGGTTATGAAATCGAAGATGACTGACTATATATTGGTTGAGGTAATATAGAGTCAAATTTAGAAAGCCACCCCTTGGGTGGTTTTTTACTTTATCAAACCTCTATTATAAGGTAGAACAGCTTTAACTTATGAGTCAAATCATCGATTTTGCTGACCAAAGTCACGAATGGTAATGAGGTTTTAAGATAGCTTTGAGAGTAATTCAGGATGAATGATGACTAAACGAATCGCTTTTATTCTTTTCGCAGTTATTGGACTTGTATTTGGCCTCTTGTCAGGTTGGTTGCGGATCGGTTGGGATATTCCGGTTTATGGTATGGCGGGTTTTCATGGCGTGTTAATGCTAGGTGGTTTTTTGGGTTCACTCATTTGTTTTGAAAAGGCGGTGGCTACTAAAAAGAACTGGGCTTTTTTTGCTCCGGCTTCTTCTGGCCTAAGTGTTTTGGCTTTTTTATTCAATCAAGCGGCTCTAGGTTATCTGCTTCAGATTGTAGCAAGCATTGGTTTAGTATTCATCTATATATTCTTGGCCAATAGGAGCAAAGAAAATTACACCCTATTGATGTTAATCGGAGCTATGTGTTGGCTTGCAGGAAATGTGCTGCTGTTTCAAACTCATTTTTATCCTACCGTATTCCCTTGGTGGATCGCTTTTATCCTTTTTACCATTGTGGGTGAAAGGTTAGAGTTATCGCGTTTTTTGCCTCTTAAAAAGTGGAGTAAATACCTATTGGTCGGATTGCTCATGGTGACTTTAATTGGGTTTATGCTGCCTTATCATGGTATGGGTAGAACTGTAGCGGCTTCGGGTATTGCGGGGTTAGCCTTATGGCTGCTTCGGTTTGATTTGGCTCGAATTCTTCTAAAAAAGAAAGGGCATTACTTATATACAGGCGTTTGTCTGACTTTGGACTACGTTTGGCTTTTTGCTTCTGGTTTATGCATGATCTTCGTTAATTCGGGTGCTTTTGCTTTCGATGCCCTTTTACACAGCTATTTTTTGGGCTTCGTCATTTCTATGATCTTCGCCCATGGCCCAATCATTTTTCCGAGTTTACTTAACAAAACGGGGCGTTGTTTTCATTCAATACTTTGGCTTTGCATGGTGGTTTTTCAGGCTTCAGTAGCCGTCAGAATTTTCGCAGATTTACAAGAGATCCCCCTTCTTAGAAAATGGGCTGGAATGATAAATGGCCTTATTATTCTAGTTTTCTTAGTTACAATGTTTGTCCTTGTTCAAAAAGGCAGAACTTTGGGGCAAAGTAGAAATTGAATTTATGTATTGGGAAAGTTACTCACATCAGAAAATTAAGAAAATCGTTTTTGACGCTTTAGAGCAAAATTTAGACTACAGAGAAAAACCAGTTTTAGGCTTGCCTGCCTCTTATTTGGATACCGAAGTATTTTATAATGATGCTCCATTTTTGAAAGATGCTCCTTTTCTTTCTGCTCTGATTGCCAACCCAAATCATATTGGCTGCCATACTTTAAATGAATCTGAAGCGGCTTTTGAGGGTACTCATAAAATTGAGAAGGAGCTGATAGACCTCTGCGCAAAACAAATTTTTGAAGGTGGGGATGAAGAGTTTGATGGTTATGTAGCTTCTGGCGGAACAGAGGCCAATATTCAAGCCATATGGATTTTGAAGCGCTATTTTGAGGTGGAATTTAATGCGAAGCCCAATGAAATTGGAGTTGTTTTTTCCGAAGACGCACATTATTCAATGCCGAAAGCTTGCAATCTGCTGAGTTTAAAATCTTACGTTTCTAAAGTAGACGACACAACCCGAAGGGTAACCAAATCGAGCATTGAGACTTGTGTTGAAAATGCTAAAAGGGATGGAATAAAACATTTCATTGTGATTATGAATATGTCCACTACCATGTTTGGTTCTGTGGATAATATTAATGAAATCACCGGCTGGCTCGATGACTTAAGAGCCAATTATATGGTACATATTGATGGTGCTTTTGGTGGCTATATTTATCCTTTCGCTACTGAAAACCTCGACTATACTTTTCAAAACCCAAAAATCAATTCCTTTACGTTAGACGGACATAAAATGCTTCAGTCGCCTTATGGTACGGGCATTTATTTAACCCGCAAAGGTTTTATGGATTATGCACTTACGGAAGAGGCTAATTATGTAAAGGGAAAGGATTACACTTTGGTAGGCAGTCGTTCTGGCGCCAATGCCATCGCTGTTTGGATGATAATGCGCACTTATGGTTCTGATGGTTGGAAAGCCAAGATTAAGCAGTTGCTCTCTAAAACCGACCGCCTTTGTGGAAACCTTGATGAGCGTGGTGTGGAATATTTTCGCAATCCAAAAATGAATATTGTAACCATTCGGGGTAAGTATGTATCTACTAGTTTAGCTAAAAAGTATATGCTTGTGCCCGATTCACATGGTTCGGATGTAAAGTGGTGGAAAATTGTAGTGATGGATCATGTTAGGCAAGGCGTGATCGACAGCTTTTTAAGTGATTTAGATGCAGAGTTGAAGCCCTTTTAGTAGAGAGCTTTCAATAAAGAATGGGGTGGTGGATATACATTGATTCATCTAATTTTCGTTACTTCCCATATGCAAAATCCGTTTAAGGGTTCTTTAGGAATAGACTTCTACACCAATCAATCCACTATAAAATATATTGTATTGGTAGTGGCGGCTATTATTGGAGTAGGTTCAATTATTTACACCACCCAACTGGTGAATATTCTAAAAGAAAGGGAAAGAGAGAATATTGAACTTTGGGCAAAAGCGGTTGAGTTTTCTACAATTGCCGATGGACCGTCCCTTAATTTCATTACTGATAATATCATTCGGCCCGATAACTCGCTTCCAGTTATAATTCTTGATTCGGCTACCAATGAAATTTTGACTACAAGAAATGTAGAGATCGATGGTTCTTTAAATCAAGATCAAATTGATGATTATTTGAATAAGGTACTCGGTCAAATGAAAGAAGAAAACGATCCTCAACCCATTTTAATAAGAGATAGACCTGGAAGTAAAATTGTAAGTATTCAATATGTCTATTTCCGAAATTCTCGGCTTTTACGGCAGTTGAGTGCCTATCCCTACATTCAACTTTCAGTAATTGCCATTTTTGCATTTATAGCCTATTTGGCTTTTAGTTACTCCAGAAAGGCAGAGCAAAATCGGGTTTGGGTAGGTTTGGCCAAAGAAACTGCACACCAACTGGGCACACCTCTTTCTTCATTAATGGCTTGGGTAGAGTATTTGAGAGAGCTTCCGCAAATGGAAAATAGACAGGACATTATCGCTGAACTGAATAAGGATGTACAACGACTCGAAATGATTACTTCTCGTTTTTCAAACATTGGTTCAAATACAATATTGAAAGACGAGGAAGTGTCTGAGGTAATTGAAGGAGTACTTACTTATTTAAAGCCACGTGTTTCTTCTAAAGTGTTGTTTGTTATGGATGCCGATTCACCACACTTAAAGGCCAAAATGAATCGTCCTCTGTTTGAGTGGGTCATCGAAAATATTGTAAAAAACGGAATAGACGCCATGAGTGGAATCGGTAAAATAAGCATTACCGTTGGGCAAGAGTCAGAAGGAATGGTGTTTATAGATATTGCCGATGATGGAAAAGGAATAGCGAAAGGCAAGATAAAGGAAGTGTTTAAGCCAGGGTTTACCACCAAAAAACGAGGTTGGGGCTTGGGTTTAACCTTAGTGAAGCGAATAATTGAAAATTACCATATGGGCAAAATTTATGTAAAATCATCTCATATCGATGTGGGAACAGTTTTCAGAATTTCACTCAAAAACTGACGTTTCCATTTGCATGGCCTATCTAATAATTATGCCATCTGGTTTTCAGTAATATTTATGCTCATATTTTGGTGTCCATTTTTTTTATAAGCCTTTGGTTTAATCGAGATTAGACCTACCTTTGCGCCAAGAAAAATAAACCGCATTTTTCCTATCTAGATATAAAAAATTAAGAATGGCAAATATTGGAAAGATCACCCAGGTAATTGGGCCAGTAGTAGATGTTAGTTTTGATTCAGAGGGATCTAAGTTACCAAACATCCTTGACGCATTAGAAGTAACCAAAGAAAACGGTCAAAAAATCGTTCTGGAGTGTCAGCAGCATTTAGGTGAAAACCGTGTAAGAACCATTGCGATGGATTCTTCTGAAGGTTTAACAAGAGGTACTGACGTTACCGATACTGGAAAACCAATCGCGATGCCAATTGGAGACGATATTAAAGGTCGTTTGTTCAATGTAGTAGGCGAGGCCATTGATGGTATCCCACAACCAAAAGGAGACAGAAGATTGCCTATTCACAGGCCTGCTCCTAAATTTGAAGATCTATCTACTTCAACCGAAGTATTGTTCACTGGAATTAAAGTAATCGACCTTATTGAGCCTTATGCAAAAGGGGGTAAGATTGGTTTGTTCGGTGGGGCTGGTGTTGGAAAAACAGTATTGATCCAAGAGCTTATCAACAACATTGCAAAAGGCCATGGTGGACTTTCTGTATTCGCTGGTGTTGGTGAAAGAACTAGAGAAGGAAATGATTTGCTTCGCGAAATGATTGAGTCAGGAATTGTAACCTATGGTGACGATTTCTTGCATTCAATGGAAGAAGGCGGTTGGGATCTTTCAAAAGTAGACCAAGAAAAATTAGCCGAGTCTAAAGCAACTTTCGTGTTCGGTCAAATGAACGAGCCTCCAGGTGCAAGAGCAAGAGTAGCCCTTTCAGGTCTTACTATTGCTGAGTACTTCCGTGATGGTGATGGCGAAGGACAAGGAAAAGATATATTATTCTTTATTGACAACATCTTCCGATTTACCCAAGCAGGTTCTGAGGTGTCGGCTCTTTTAGGTCGTATGCCATCAGCGGTAGGTTACCAACCAACATTGGCAACTGAAATGGGTGCTATGCAAGAAAGAATTACTTCAACCAAAAATGGTTCAATTACTTCAGTACAGGCCGTTTACGTTCCTGCGGATGATTTAACTGACCCTGCTCCGGCAACTACCTTTGCTCACTTGGATGCTACTACTGTACTTTCAAGAAAAATTGCTGAGCTAGGTATTTACCCAGCGGTAGATCCTTTGGATTCTACTTCTAGAATTTTGACTGCAGATATTCTTGGCGATGAGCACTACGATTGTGCACAGCGTGTAAAAGAAACACTTCAGCGTTATAAAGAACTTCAAGATATTATCGCCATCCTTGGTATGGACGAACTATCTGACGAAGATAAATTGATCGTATCACGTGCAAGACGTGTACAGAGATTCCTTTCTCAGCCATTCCACGTGGCAGAGCAGTTTACTGGTCTAAAAGGAGTTTTGGTAGACATTAAAGATACTATCAAAGGTTTCAACGAAATCATGGATGGTAAGCATGACGATCTTCCAGAAGCAGCTTTCAACCTTGTAGGAACAATCGAAGAAGCAAGAGCGAAAGGTGAGAAATTGATGGCTGAGGCTTCTAAATCATAATGACTATGTTACTCGAAATCGTAACACCAGATAAAAAAGTGTTTGAAGGCGAAGTGAGTTCTGCTACTTTCACTGGTGCAGAAGGCGAATTCCAAGTATTGTCGAATCACGCCCCTATGATCAGTGCTTTAGGTAAAGGTCGAGTAAGCATTACTGCCTCAGGTAAAGTAGAGAATTTGATCATTGACGGTGGTGTTGTTGAGGTTTTGAATAACAACGTAATCGTACTAGCTGAATCAGTTATAGAAGGTTAAGCAACCTTTTAAGAATATTTTAAAGGCCTCTTTGAGAAATCAGAGAGGCTTTTTTGTTTTATTGCGATAGAAAATAATAGCTTTGGCAAAAAACAAATTTCTATTATGTCTGTTACTTTTCCATTCGGTCTTCCTCAGAACCATAATTTTTCACAGTTTATTTATTACCATAATTTTTTGAATGCTGGAGAAATAGATATAGTAAGAGGGCTGTGGCAGCGTAATGAAGAGGTAGAGGCTAAGTTGAATAGTGGTGAAGAGGGTTTTGATGATGCTTTGCGAAAAACTAAAGTGGCCTTTATCGAACCTCAAAAGGAGAATCACTGGCTCTATGAGAAACTTGGTTCTTTGGCCATAAAGTGCAATCAAGAAAGGTATGGTTTTGAAATTTTAGGCTTTCATTATAACCTACAGCTTGCCAAATATGGAGAAGGAGACTTTTTTAACTGGCATTTAGACTTTGGAGTAGGTCCAATTTCTAATCGCAAGCTGAGTATATCCGTGCAGCTCTCCGATCCTAGCGAATATGAAGGAGGTGAACTTCAGTTTATGATTAATGATGAAATTATTAATGCACCTAAAGAGAAAGGGACAGTAATAATCTTCCCTTCCTTCATAATGCATAGGGTAACACCAATAACAAAAGGAACTCGTCAATCAATTGTAGGCTGGATTGCGGGTCCCCCTTATCGTTAATCAGGATTACTTAGCGTTGATTGTAGTAATTTGAACTACACCGTAAAGGCCTTCATCGCCATATCTTGAAGTGGCCTGCATACCTCTAATTGTTTTAATGCTTTTGACCATAACGGGAGTAAGTATGCCGTTTAGGTTAATTAGGGAACTGCCTACTGGGATTCCGTCTACAACAAACAAAGGCTCTCTGTTAGTAGCATTAGTGGTGTTGTAACCACTCATAAATACTTTAGCATTACTACCGCTCCCCATTACCCTTAGGCCTTGAACACTTTGAAGTACTTCTACTAAGTTATTGTATTGGGAATAATCTTTTACGGCCTTTTGTCTATTGGCAGTACCGGAGCTACTACTGCAAGCCACAAGTAATAAGCTGAAAGCTGTGGTTAAGAATAATAGTTGAAATTTTTTCATGGGTTTAAAATTTAGGAGGTAAAAAAAGGGCTCTCTAAAAATAGAGAGCCCTCAAGTTAAAGATAAATT
>NZ_LQZQ01000051.1 GCF_001593005.1 Roseivirga ehrenbergii | reverse complement strand
TAATGGAAACGCTAACATTACCGCTGCTCAGGTTGACAACGGTTCTTCTGATAATTGTAACATTACATTGACTGTTGATAAAACATCATTCGACTGTAATGATCTTGGTAATAAAACTGTAACATTAACAGGAACTGACGCTAGCGGAAACTCTGCTTCAGCTACCGCTACAGTAACTGTGATTGACAATATCGCTCCGGTAATTACTGTTAATAATAACATTACGGTTGAGGTTGACGAAAATGGAAGCGCTACAATTACACAAAGCCAAGTTGTTACTTCTGTAGGGGATGACAACTGTGGAAGCGTGAACATTACTATTTCTAAAACTAGCTTTGACTGTACTGATTTAGGTACAAATACCATAACAGTTACTGCAACTGATGCTAGTGGAAATGTGACTACCAAAACTGTCACTGTCACTGTTGTAGACTCTTCTGCCCCTGTATTTACAAACCCAACTTCGGGCTCAGTAATTAGTCAAAACCCAACGGCTCCAGCAATGGACTTCAATGTCTTTGTTAGAAATAATGTTTCATTCAAAAACAATGAGACAGAAGGTGCGGTTGCTCTTGGTGGTGACTTATCTATTGACGGAAGCTATCAGGTTTCTACAAATAGCACAGGTAGCTTCAAAGTAAACAACGTTCCGGTAACTCTTGTTGTAGGTGGAAAAGTAAACTACAATAGTGGAAACTCTCTTCAGGTAAATCAGAATGGATATGTAAAAATTGGTAATGCTAACGGATCTAAAGTTTGGTACCAAGATCAAAATGGTGCCAACTCCCCTATCCGAATTACTAAAGACAACAACTACAATAGTAGCCCAAGACTTCACTTACAGGCCAATGCCCAACAACTTGGCGTAAACGCTTCGAATAACCCAATTTTCGAATCTAACGTGATTGATTTTGAAGCTGCATTTGCTCAAATGGAAGCCAGCGCGCTATCTATGAGTCAGTTGGCTAATAATGCTAACTTGACTAACCCTAACGGACAGCCTATCAGCAATACCAACTTGCCTAATCAAGTGAAAATCAATTTGCAGGATGGCTTAAATGTGTTGAATGTAACCGGAAGTGATTTAAACAATGTTTCAGTATTCACTTTCAACAACCAACCAAGCCAAAGTAAAATATTGATTATCAATGTTGATAACCCAGGTACGTTTAACTGGAATGTATATAACACAGGAGGAATTGGCGAACACGTTTCACCATATATCTTATATAACTTCTATAATAGTACCACAGTTAAAATTCAAGGAAACGGTTCTATTATAGGTACTGTATTCGCTCCTTTTGCCTTCATTAATAAAACAAGCCATAACAACATATCTGGGCAGGTAATTGGTAAATCATTTACTCAACTGTCTGGTGAAAACCACATGTTTGGGTTCAGCGGAACAATCACTAGTGGAACAACTACAGAGATCGAAGAAGGTAGTACAGTAGTTAGAAATGCAGATGATTGTACTTATGAAGTGCAAGGTCCTGAGTTTACACCTGCGGTAACTGATAACGGTTGTGCAGATGTTTCACTAACTTATGCCTTATCTGGTGCTACTACAGGTTCTGGAACTGATTTATCTGGTGTAAGCCTTAATGTAGGACAAACAGTAATTACATGGACAGCTACTGACGGAAGTAACACAACTACCTTTAGTATAACTGTGGATGTAGAAGACAATACTGCCCCTACCGTTCTCGCGAAAAACATCACAGTAGCGCTTGATGCCAACGGAAATGCAAATATCACTGCTGCTCAGGTTGACAATGGTTCTTCTGATAATTGTAACCTTACACTTTCTATTGATAAATTATCATTCGACTGTAATGACATTGGTACGCAGACCGTAACATTAACTGGAACTGATGCTAATGGAAATGCTACTATGGCCACTGCCACAGTAACTGTAGTTGACAATATTGCGCCTACCATTGTAGCCGACAACATTACTATTGAAATTAATGAGAATGGATCTGCATCTCTAACTCAAGAGCAGCTCATAACGTCTATTACGTCTAACAACTGTGGAGATGTTACTTTGTCTATTAGTAAAACCTCTTTTGATTGTACAAACCTTGGTCAAAATGTAGTAACGATAACTGCGACTGATTCACATGGAAATTCTTCTAATACAAGCATTACAGTAACTGTTATTGATAATGTGGCTCCAGTTTGGATTGGCCCAGGAGTAGGTGGTTCTTCATCTGCAGCAATGAACCCTACTGCACCAGCAATGGACTTTAATATATTCATTAAAAATAACCTTACACTTAAGCAAAATGAAGCAGAAGGAGCTGTTGCGCTTGGAGGAGATTTAACTCATAATGGATATTTCCAAGTATCTACAAACAGCCTTGGTAGCTTTAAAGTAAACAATGTTCCAGTGTCCCTTCTTGTAGGCGGAAAAGTGAACTACAGTGGAGGTTATTCATTAAAAGTAAACCAATACGGATATATTAAAATTGGTAACGCAAATGGTTCTAAGGTTTGGTACCAGGATCGAAATAATGCCTACTCTCCAATCCGTATTACCAAAGACAACAATTATTACAGCAGCCCTCTAATTGAACTACAAGCAAATGCTCAACAATTAGGTGTTAGTGCAAGCAACAATCCAGTTTTTGAATCTGGCTTGATAGATTTTAATGAAGCTTTTGCTCAATTAGAAACGAATTCTTTGGCCTTAAGTCAGTTAGAAAATAACGCAGATTTGACCAATGCTAATGGCCAATCAATCAGTAACACCAATTTACCTAATCAAGTGAAAATCAATTTACATGATGGTGTTAATGTGTTAAATCTGACAGGAGACGACCTTAACAGAGTTTCAACTTTTACATTCAATAATCAGCCAAATCAAGATAGAATTTTGGTTATTAATGTGAACAGCCCTGGTAGTCTAAACTGGAATGTTTACAACTCAGCAGGAATTGGTGAGAATGTAGCTCCTTATATTATATACAACTTCTACAATACTACTTTCCTTCAGGTTCAAGGCAATGGCTCTGTTATCGGCTCTTTACTTGCTCCTTACGCAGAAATCAACAAAACAAGCTGGAATAATATTTCTGGTCAAATCATTGCCAAGTCGATGACTCAGCATGGTGGAGAAACTCATATGTTTGCTTTTGCAGGAACTATTGGATCTCAAAACAACAGCAGTACTGAGACCATCGAAGATGGAGAAACTGTTTCAAGAAACACTGAAGATTGTGCTTATACAGTTGCTGGTAATGAGTTCACCCCATCAATTGGCGACAATAGTTGTGCAAACCTTTATTTATCATATGCCTTATCTGGTGCTACTACAGGTTCTGGAACTGATTTATCTGGTGTAAGCCTTAATGTAGGACAAACAGTAATCACATGGACAGCTACTGATGGAAGCAATACAACTACCTTTAGTATAACTGTGGATGTAGAAGATAATACAGCCCCTACTGTTCTTGCGAAAGACATTACAGTAGCGCTTGATGCCAACGGAAATGCAAACATTACTGCTGCTCAGGTTGACAACGGTTCTTCTGATAATTGTAACCTTACTCTATCTGTTGATAAAACATCATTCAACTGCAGTGACCTAGGTACGCAGACTGTAACATTAACTGGAACTGATGCTAACGGAAACTCTGCTACTGCTACAACTATTGTTACTGTGGTTGACAATACTGCTCCTAATGTAATTACTCAGGATATTTCAGTATCACTTAATGCTAGCGGAAACGCAATTATTACAGCAGCTCAGATTAACAATGGCTCTTCGGACAATTGTGGTATTGAAAGTATAACAGTAAGCAAAACAAGCTTCGATTGTTCTAACCTTGGTGATAACACTGTTACTCTTACTGTTACTGATAACAACGGTAACACAAGTACTAAAACAGCTACTGTTACCATTGTTGACAACATTGCACCAGTATTCACTAGTGCCCCTACTAACAAAGTATATCAGGCAGAAAATGGAAATTGTAACCTACAAGCTTACTGGACAGTACCTGTGGTTTCTGATAACTGTAATGTAACATTAACTAGCACTCATAACCCTGGAGACGTGTTCCCTGTAGGGACTACAACAGTAACCTACACTGCCACTGATGCTGGCGGAAACTCTGTTTCTACAAGCTTTAATGTTACGGTTCAAGCGAGCCCTATGAATGTAGTGCTTCAAGCAGATACTTATACTACTGCTTCTGGCATATACAACACTACATGTAGTGGTGCTGAGGATGGAAAAGTAATGCTGGCAGTAACTGGAGGTTGTGGTCCATACACTTACTTATGGAGCAATGGTTCAACCAGCAAAGACCTTAACGGTGTTGAAGCTGGTACATATAGTGTGACTGTAACTGATAACAACGGAACTCAGATCCAAAAGAGTATTACCTTAACTTCACCAACAGCTATTGAGGTTGAAAAAGTAGTAACCACAGAGCAAACATTAACCGGTTATGGTGACGCAAACACCATCTACCTAGGTTTTGGTGAGCAAACTGCGGTTCTACAAGCAAATGCTACTGGGGGAAGTGGTGATTACACTTACACTTGGTCTCCAAACGAAGAAATAGCATGTTCATTTGAAAACACTGTTACTGTAGCTCCTCAGGTTACCACTACCTACACTGTAGTTGTAACTGATTCAAACGGCTGCTCTACTACTGAAAGCTTCACCATCAATGTAATCGATGTTCGTTGTGATGATTACAATGCTCCTGGAGGATCAAACGGAGGCGGTAACGATGACGATGATGATGACAACAATGGTGGTGGTGACAATGGCGAAGTATTCGATTGCCAGTGTGAAGGTAAAATGAAAAACTTCACAGTTGTATATAACGGTTTCTCTGGTGTAACCATCAAAGCGTACAAAAAAGATAAGAAGACAGTCATTAAAACTTTCAACAATGTTCAAAATGGTGAAGAAATTCAGGTAACAGGTTTTGATCATAAAGGAAGACTAGACAGTAAGACCTATTTAGAAATTGGTAGCGCTAAATATGAAATTCATACATCATGTTCAATCAATATCATGGGTGAAACCTATGGGCCATTTACTGTAATCGAATTTACGGATGGTGACGGGGCTACTTGTTCTGGAAATGGAACTCCATCAACAGCCAATTTCACTGGAAGCGTTGCCCCTATCGTAAGTCATTCAGGTGGTTATACTTATGGTGATGATGATGATGACGACAATTACCGAGATGATGACGATGACGACAACTATAGAGATGACGATGATGATGACAATCACACTCACAACAGTACTTGTGGCCACGATGATGACGATGACAACGGAAGCACTCCTGGTTCAGATTGTCAGTGTGAAGGCAGAATGGAAAACTTTACTGTTGTTTATCAAGGCCAATCTGGAAAAACAGTTAAGGCTTACAACAAGAAAATGGACTACCTAATTGAAACTTATTACAATGTTCAATATGGAGACACCCTTGTTGTAGAAGGCTTCGATAAACACGACAGATTGGAGTCTAAAACAATGCTGATGGTGGATTGGACAAGCTACGAAGTACATACTTCTTGTTCTATCAACATCTTAGGATCAGAGATTGGACCATTTAAAGTGGTTGCCTATACTGATGGCGAAGGTTTCACATGTTCTCTTCCGAGCGAAGATGGAAACAACGATGGTGGAGGTAACAGTAGCGGTTGCAATGTTGATACCATCAACTGGACAGGTAATGTTACAATTTGCTATAATGGACAGACCTACTGTGTAACTCAAGAAGAAGCTGAAAACTATTTAGCACTTGGTGCTAGCCTAGGCTCATGTAGCTTTAATATCACAGCCTCTTCTAAAGGTATCGCTGCTAAAGCCACAGGAGAGAATACTGATATAAATACTGAGATCAAGTTCGAAGTAAGTACCTACCCTAACCCGGCATCTGATTTGGCTAATATTACATTTAATGTAAACCAAGACGGACCTGTTACGGTAGCCATTTTCGATACTAAAGGTCTTCAGGTTGGCAATACCTTGTTTGAGGAAAATGCAGAAATCGACAGAAAATATACTGTAGTATTTGATGCATCATCTGTAAAAGAAGGTATCTATATTATAAGATTAAGAACTGCAGGATATATTGAAAGCAAGAAGCTAATGATTAAGAAATAAGCCTATTCTTTTAGCAGTACAGAAGAGGATCAACTTTTTAGTTGATCCTCTTTTTTATTTATGCCATCCCCTACTCATCAATTAAAACTGACACTTTGAACTTATATTTGTAACTCAAAGTTAGATTATGGAATTGACAGCAGACAATAAGCTTAGAAACCTTATCATTATTGGAGATCGTGTATTGATTAGGCCTAAGAAACAAGCTGAAAAAACAGCAAGCGGTTTGTATCTTCCTCCAGGAATTCAAGAAAAGGAGAAAGTTCGAAGCGGGTATATCATTAAAGTTGGCTCTGGATATCCAATCCCAATCCCATTTGAAGATGATGAACCATGGAAAGACAATGAGGAGAAAGTAAAATATATCCCATTGCAGGTAGAAGAAGGAGACTTGGCTATTTTCCTTCAGAGAGGAGCCATTGAAATAATGTATGGTAATGAGAAACTCTACATTGTTCCTCAGTCATCTATTCTAATGCTTGAAAGGGATGAGATTCTTTAAATAGACAAAGATGAACAATACTAAAAAGAATTTCAGACAACAATAAACGCCAAACTCATCTGTTCTTTAACCAGTTAAAAAAATGAGTTTTGCCATTACTGAATCAGTCAGTTATCTTTACATATAAAAACCTCAATATTTAGTCAGAGTCGTTTTAACAAAAGGCCGTTCTGAGTGAACATTGCGAAAAAACAGCAGGTTGAAATCAAAAGCTTGTTCAAAAACATCATATGAAATATAAAGCAATTAAATTTTCACGGAGTAATCAGGCTGAATTCATCAGCGATCTCCGTAAAAGGGTCAAAGAGTACTTTGAAACCAATGAAATTTCAGTTTATGGAAACACCACAATGGTTACAAAAACCATTGTAATGTTTTTGCTCTACTTTGCCCCTTACGCATTTATGCTCTCTGGTCTAATTACCAACACATGGATTCTACTGTTGATGTGGGCTATTATGGGAATTGGGATGTCGGGAATTGGTCTTTCCGTTATGCACGATGCCAATCATGGTGCTTATTCAAAAAATAAGCATGTAAATAAATACATGGGCTATGTAATGAATATTATTGGGGCAAGTGCCTTTAACTGGAAAGTACAACACAACGTTCTCCACCATTCATTCACCAATATTGAAGGTATGGACGAAGACATTGATCCAGGTAAACTAATGAGGTTATCTCCTCATGCTCCACTATTGAAGGTTCACAAACTTCAGCACATCTATGGTTGGTTCTTGTATGGTCTAATGACTTTCTTATGGTTAACTACAAAGGACTTTAAACAACTCTACCGATACAAAAAACTAGGCCTCCTAAAGGCTCAAAAAAGAACTTATACTGGCGTATTAATCGAAACAATCATTTCTAAAATAGTTTATTACGGATACGCTTTAGTATTGCCGTTAATCTTTATTCCTGCCCCAACTTGGGTAGTTTTATTGGGCTTCTTTATCATGCATTTCATTACAGGGCTTTCTTTAGGTTTAATTTTCCAACCTGCGCATGTTATGCCTACATCTGAATACCCAATTCCGGATGATACTGGCAACTTAGAAACTAACTGGGCAGTACATCAGCTTTTCACCACCACAAATTTTGCCCCTAAAAGCAAACTATTCTCTTGGTATGTAGGCGGGTTGAACTTCCAAATTGAACACCATTTGTTCCCGAACATTTGCCATGTTCATTATAAAAAAATATCTAAGATTGTGATGGAAACCACTAAAGAATACGGACTTCCTTACAATTCCGAAAAGAGTTTCTTTTCTGCTGTTGCGGCCCACGCTAAAATGTTAAAAAGTTTAGGACGTAACCAGCTAGCTTAAATCAGCATTAATACGATAATTGACCTACTGAAATCTTTAGAATTGATCTATTGTTTTCAGTAGGTTTTTTAGTGCCCAATATTAGCTGGCTATTGGTAAATAAAGCCACCATTTCAGTAAACACGGATTTCAAGGAAAGGATTGTAATTCCATAAAGAGACCAAGTCCCTATAAATGGATACACCAAGAGTCTATTTAATCAATCGTATTTTGAACTGTTTAGCAGGTGTTTCTAACCTGATGAAATAAGTTTAAGCAGTCCTATTTGCCTTTGGTCAAGAGTGCAAATTCCTTAGCATGATAGGTTAAAATCACGTCTGCTCCTGCCCTCTTAATACTCAAAAGCGTTTCCATCATGGCGCGGTCATAGTCAAGCCAACCTTTCATTCCTGCCGCTTTTAGCATTGCATACTCACCACTAACATTATAGGCAGCAATCGGCTGAGCGTAGTTATCTTTCAACAACTTAATTACATCCAAATAAGCCAAAGCTGGCTTTACCATTAAAAAATCGGCACCTTCTTCTACATCTAAATCCGCCTCTATTAAGGCTTCTCTCTGATTAGCCGGATTCATCTGATAGGTTTTCTTATCTCCTTTTTTGGGGGCCGAATCTAGTGCATCTCTGAAAGGACCGTAAAAAGCACTGGCATATTTCGCGGTGTACGACATAATGGAAACATTCTTGAAACCATTATCATCTAACACCTCACGAATGTAGGCTACTCGTCCATCCATCATGTCAGATGGGCCAATGATATCGATACCCGTTTCGGCCTGAGCCAAGGCCATTTTCCCCAACACCTCAAGGGTTTCATCATTTAGGATTTCGCCATTCTTCACCAAACCGTCATGACCATCAGAATTGTATGGATCCAAAGCTACATCCGTCATTATAGCAGCCTCTGGAAATTCAGACTTAATTCGTTTTAAGGCCTTTTGATAAAAGAAATTTGGATCGAAGCTCTTGGTTGCCGCTTTATCCTTATAGTGTTCTGGCACCACCGGGAACACATCGAAAGCATTAATCCCGAGCTTTAAACAGGCTTCAATTTCTTTCAATATCTTCTCCAAACCCAAGCGGTAGATACCTGGCATTGAGTCTACTTCAACTTTATCATTGGCTCCTTCGAGCAAAAACAAAGGAAAAATAAAATCATCGGTGGTCACTTTGGTTTCTTCCACCATTCGCCTAACGGCTTCTGACTTTCTATTTCTTCTTGGACGGATGTTCATGCAGTAATAAATGAAAATGCTAAGCTTTCGGTTCAGAAAACTTCAAAATTATTTGTGGCTCTACTTTACAAAATTAATGCATAAAGGATATCTATACAGCTTACCTTTATCAGCTTCGATAGTAGCCAGAATTACACAGATTAAATTCACAATTGGAATGATGATCAAAAATGGAATTCCAATAAGAAAGAATATTCCAATGCCTGCGATGAAGGTGTAAAGCAACATTGAAAGCTGAAAATTCAAAGACGCTTTGGCATGCATGGCAATCACTTCAGATTCTTCTTTCTTTGAAAGCCAAATAATCAGTGGCACTATAAAACTCCCAAACGCAACAGCGTAGCCTAGCAAGGTTCCAATATGTGACCCCAAAACCCATGGTCTTTCTTCACTTGTCATAATTCATCATCATTTTTATATTCTAAAATATCGCCTGGTTGGCAATCCAACACCTCACAGATTGCTTCAAGTGTAGTGAATCGAATTGCTCGCGCCTTTCCTGTTTTTAAAACAGAAAGGTTAGCCAAAGTAATTCCAATCTGCTCTGCAAGTTCTTTACTTTGCATTTTTCGCTTGGCCAGCATCACATCTAAGTTAATAATAATGGCCACTAGATTGTCAATTCTTTATCCTCTTTCAACTTCAAACCGTGATCGAACGCTTGGGCAACGACTAGCACAATTAAACCAATAAAAATTGTACTACTAAACACATCTGGTGAAAAACTTACTTCAATCGTTTTGGAAGCCGACTTGTCCAGTTCAAAATACTGGCCTGCAATATAACTAATCCAAAGGTTCATCAATAGATCCACAAGACCGAGTCCGATTAAAATAAAACCCATCATTCGAACTCTTAAAACGTTTTCTACACTGAAAAACCCCTCTCCCAATGCCGATTTCACAAACTGAAGAAGGGTATGGATAAAGTAAACAGAAAAACCCATTACAACCGTCAGTGCTAATAAAATCATTATTCGATAGCCCGTATTGAATGATATAACATAGTTCTTAATTGTCGATTTGAGCTCTGCCCCTTTTATAGAATTTTCATATGCTGTTTTAACAATAAGTCCCTCATCAACTTGTACATTTTCGTAATTCTCACGACTAATCTGAACAGTAAAGTACTTCTCTGTATTTTCGAAAATTCCATAATAGAGCACCATTACTAAACCAATTACCATTACAAAACGAGCAATAGTTAAAAAAACAATGCAGATTTTGATCAATGTATTTTTTCTTTTCATATCGTTAAGTCTTTATCTGTTTTAAGTTCTATTCTTGCTGTAAATTTCGAATTGTCACGCGGCCTCTTTTCGAAGCCTAAACCCACCTTCATAAACTAAACACCAACTAAGAGTACGAACCAAGCTATTGCCATTCCCATCAAAATATTAGTTAGCCATAAAGATGCTTTCGAGACATTCATATTTTCATTTTTTTCAAATGTAGAAATTATTTATCGTTAAACAATAATTAATTACCGTAAGACAACGAAAAAAAAGTACAATAAACCTTTTCATAAATCCTTTGTCAAAGTGCCAATATGAAAAATCAAGTCATCAGAACCGCAATTATTTTTTTGTTCCTAGCTTTTGCAAGCAGCGCCCAAGCGCAGTTTTGGGTAGTGAAAGGAACTGTTCTCGATAGTGCCGACCGTGTACCCATGGTGGCTGCAACTGTCAGTATTACAAACAAAGCAGACGCAACCATGAAGGCGCAAATAAGTGACCTAAATGGTGAGTTTAGAATTACAGGACTTCCTGATGGTAATTATGCTTTTAAAATCTCATTTGTAGGTTATCACGAATTCAAAAAAGACATTACCATTGCAGGTAGTACTTATGACCTTGGCACAATTTTGCTATCGGAAGACATTAAACAGCTGGAAGGAGTAACTGTAGAAGGTCTTGTAGACCGGGTTGAACAAAATGGAGATACTACCATTATGAATGCCGCAGCTTATAAGGTAAATCCAGATGCCAATGCCCAAGATCTTTTGGAGAAAATGCCTGGAA
Organism: Roseivirga ehrenbergii; assembly: GCF_001593005.1. Lineage (GTDB taxonomy): Bacteria > Bacteroidota > Bacteroidia > Cytophagales > Cyclobacteriaceae > Roseivirga > Roseivirga ehrenbergii. The sequence goes on along the minus strand of NZ_LQZQ01000051.1, from coordinate 232,110 downwards.
TTATGGTAGTTAACGGTCAGGTTCAGGCCCAAGGAGAAAATGTAACACGTGTACTTGTAGACGGGAAAGAGTTTTTTGGAAACGATCCAAGTGCCGCTTTGCAAAATTTACCTGCTGAAATTATAGAGAAAATTCAAGTTTACGATCAAGGTAGTGACCAATCTCAGTTTACTGGATTTATGGATGGTGAAACTTCTAAAGTTTTAAACATCATCACCAAAGCAAGTATGAGTAATGGCGAATTTGGAAAAGTATACGCTGGCGCAGGAACAGACGAAACCTATAACATTGGTGGAAGCATCAACCTTTTCAGACCAAAAAGTAGAACTACAATTTTAGCTCAAACCAACAATATCAACATTCAGAATTTTTCTACTAGTGACTTACTAGGAATAACTGCTGGTGGAGGCAGAGGCGGTCGAGGTGGCGCTGGCGGTGGCAGAGGTGGTGCTGGTGGCGGCAGAGGTGGCGCTGGTGGAGGAGGCGGTGGCTTCTCTAACGGTGGTAATACCAGCGATTTCTTAGTGGGATCGCAAGGTGGTATTTCTACAACCAAAGCCTTTGGAATCAATTATTCATATCAACCAAATCAGAAACTCGATTTTTCTGGAAGCTATTTCTATAACGAAAGCAGTAACAACTCTGACCAATCAATTTTCAGACAGTATACATTACCTCAAAATGAAGGTCAGACTTATGACGAGAACACAATTTCGCCAAGCACCAATATTAACCATAGGTTTAGCGCAAAGATTGACTATACAATCAATGAGAAAAACTCTTTAACAATTAGACCACAGCTTACACTACAAGATAACGTTGGTTCTTCCTTTTTGTATGGAACTACAATGTTGAATGACGATGTGCTGAATACTACAAACACTGAAAACTCAAGTGATTTAACAGCCTATAACTTTTCTAACAATATTCTTTACAGACGTTCATTTGAGAAAAGAGGCAGGACGTTTTCGATTAACGTAAACACTGCGCTTAATAAAAGCACTGGAGAAAGTCTTTTATTGTCAGAAAACGTTTTCTATGACGACCAAGGAAACCCTGAAAGTCAAGATTTCAGACAAAGTGCAACCTTAGACCAGCCAGGAGTAACGCTCAGAGCAAATGCTACATTTACTGAGCCAATAACTGACAACAGTCAGCTGTTATTGACTTACCAATATGGTTATCAATACAATGACTCTAACAAGGAAACTTATGATTTTAATGAAAGTACAGGTCAATATTCAGACCTTAACATTCCTTTGAGTAACATTTTTAAAAATGACTACATTACTCACGGGGCATCTTTAGGCTATAACCTAAGAGGTACAAAATCCAATCTATCGGTGAGTGCAAACTATCAAATGGCTTCATTAGATAATAAGCAAACTTTCCCAACGGAAGATAATGTTAAGAGAACGTTCAATAACTTTCTTCCGAATGTCAATTACCGTTATAGTGTAGGTCGTACTGAAAACATAAATATTAGCTACAGAGCGAGTACGCAAGCTCCATCGGTAAGTCAATTGCAAAACGTAATTGATAACTCAAATCCGCTTTTCATTAGTGCTGGTAATCCAAACCTAGACCAAAACTACCAGCACAACGCAACAATTAGATATACTAAAACAAATACAGAAAAATCAACTACATTTTTCGCAACACTGAACACTACTTACTCTGATAACTACATTGGTAACAATACCATTATAGCTTCACGAGAAAACACAGTAGTGGGTGATATCACATTAGAGCCAGGAGCACAATATTCTCAACCAATGAATTTGGGAGGTTATTATAGTGTTAGAAGTTTCCTTTCATTTGGTCTTCCAATGGGCTGGGTTAAATCGAACTTGAACTTAACAGTTACTGGAAATTACAGCCGTACGCCTGAAATGATTAACTCAGTAATGAACCACTCTTCTTCTCCTAGTATAGGTTTGGGAGCAGTGTTTAGTAGTAACATTAGTGAGAAAGTTGACTTCACGCTTTCTAGTAATTCTAGCTATAGCACTACCAGCAATACGGTTCAAAGTCAGACCAACACTGAGGCTTTTACGCAATCAACACGCTTGAGATTGAACTGGATTTTTGGACCTAGCTTTGTATTCAGGTCTGAAGTAAACCATACCGCTAACCCAGGTCTTAGCGATGGTTTTAACCAGAGTTATTTGGTTTGGAACATGGAGTTTGGCAAGAAGCTAATTAAAGACAAAGCTGAATTGAAACTGACAGTATTTGACCTTTTAAAGCAAAATCAGCGCATTTCAAGAAGCATTAACGGATCTTATATTCAAGATAGTTACTCGCAAATACTTACCCAGTATGTTATGCTAACTTTCACCTTCAACATCAGAAGCTTTGGCAGTGGAACTGTTCCTAATCTTGAAGACAGACAGGGTTTTGATCCAAGACAGCGCTTCGGTGGAAATGAAGGAGGTGCTGGTGGAGCTAGAGGCGGCCGTGGCGGAATTGGAACAGGCGATATGTACTAAATTCAACCTTCGCAGGGAAGGATCTAAAAATTAAGTTTTAATTTTAACAAACTAAAATTTAAGTTTTCGAATATTAATAACTAGTTTCATGACAAGGTCACAATTCATGAAACTAGTTATTATTTTTTTATACTCAATCTTGTGCTTTTCATATTGCATATCTCAAGAGGCTACAGTTTCTGGCACAGTGCTAGACAGCGCAGAACAAAAGCCCCTTTATTTAGCCAATGTGATACTTCTGCAACAAAAGGACAGTACTTACAAAGCCACAACCACATCAGAACAAGGCGAATTTAAGTTTTCGAAACTGAGCCAAGGCACCTACAAAATCGACATTACCTATGTAGGCTTTAAGCCCTTCTCTAAAACCTTCGAGTTCAATAATGAATCAATCGATTTGGGTCGAATATTTCTAGGAGAAGACCTTACACTTCTTGACTCTGTAAGTGTGGAGGGCATTGCCCCTGCTGTAGTTTTGAAGCAGGACACCGTTGAATTTAACTCCTCTGCATATAAAACAACTTCCGAAGCCAACCTTGAGGATTTACTCAAAAAAATGCCTGGTTTAGAAGTAAAAGATGGAAAACTGACTTCTCAGGGAGAAGTAATCAATAAAATTATAGTAGACGGAAAACCCTTTTTTCAGAATAGTCCCGAATTTACATTGAAGAATTTACCAGCAGATATGGTAAGTAAAATTCAGGTGATAGATGAAAAAAGTAAGGAGGCAATCTATACAGGTCACGATGACGGTAAAAGAGAAAAAGTACTGAATGTAGTAACCAAGCCCGAAAAAAGAAGAGGCTACTTTTCCAATTTGGGTCTTACTTACAGCCCTCCTGAACGATATAATGCTAACGGAAACATAAATTTTATTCGAGGAAAAGATCGTTTTTCGATTACCGGTGGTTTTAACAACCTAAGTTCAGGCCTGAGCCAACAGTACATTGAAATGGACGGAGGAAGAACAATGGTGTCTGTAGGTGGACCAGGTGCTAGCGGAGGTATATCACAACAAAGTAATTTTAGTACCTATTATTATTCCGAAATTGTTCCAAAACTTACAGCAAATGCCTCCTACTCTTACAGAGGATCGATCACGAAATCCATTAACGAAACCTCGCAACAATACATTCAGGCTGCTGACTCGGGAAGGGTCTACAATCAAAGATCGGAGCGTGAATCCAATAACCTAGGCCATAGCGCATCGCTAAGCTTAGAATACAAACTCAATGATAATAATCGGTTTACGCTAAGACAGAGTTTTTCATTAAGCGAAGCCGAAAATTTATCGCACACCACAGGAAACACCTTTATGAATGGTGAAGAAATTAATAGTACCGACAACCGAAATTTTTCTGAGCGAGATGGAAATAACTTCGGAACTACCTTTAGCTGGTGGCATAAATTTGCAAAGAAAGGAAGAACCCTTTCTATAAACTCTAGCCTAAGTCAAAGCGAGTCAACCAGTATCGATTCTGTGCGGTCTATAAACCGCTTTAATACAGGTAATGTAAGTAACCAAGATTTCGATCAATTCAGCAAACCTCAAAGTTATAGTCAAAGGTTTTCAACACAGGTTTCTTACACCGAACCTATCGGAGAAAAACAGAGCTTGAAGATTGCTTATAGAAGAGAATTAGACAAAACGGATGACGAACGACTACTGCTTAATTACAATAATAACGAATCGAATTATACAGACATTGATACACTACGATCGAGTGACTTCGACAATCGAGTGACCAAGGACGAATTTAGTACGGGAATTCAGTTTAAAATCGGGGAAATCAATATTTCAACGAGCGCAAAATACCTTCTTCAAAGAATTGAAAACGACCAGATCTTTCCTACTTCAACTGCCTTTGATAGAGGTTTTCAAGGCTTTCTACCTAATATCAGCTTTTCTTTCAGAAATAAAGAAGGCAAACAAGTAAGGCTGAATTACTCTCGAAGCATGGGGATTCCGCAGGCCAGCCAATTACAAGATGTACTGGATAACAGAAATCCTTTATTTCTAAGAAAAGGCAACCCACAGCTCTCTGAAAGTTACTCTAACAGATTAGGACTAACCTATTCCTTATTCAATAGGGAAACTAAATCTTATATTTCTCTCAACGTATCTGGAGGAACCACTGAAAACAGCATTGTAAATAGTACGATAATTGGGAACGGAACAAACAGCCCTGATGGTGTTGAGCTACCCGTAGGCGCAAGATTAAGTATGCCAGTAAATATGGATGGCAGAAGAAATATGAACGGGAACATCAATATTTCAAAGCCAATAGAAAAATGGAAGATCAATGTTAACCTTAGTGGTTCGGCCAGCTTCAGCAGAAACCCTCAATTCTTAAACGGTGTAATTCAAGTTTCAGAAAATGCTAATTATGGGGTTGGCCTTGCTATCAACAGTAATTTTAGCGAAAAGCTCGATGTATCGTTAAGCGTAAGGCCGGGTTTTTCAAACGTAAAAAACCCGACTAATGAAGCCGGAAACAGACGTTACTCTCAAATGACTTCTGTGATACGCGCTGCGTACAAGTCGGAAAGTGGCATATACTTTACTACTTCTCTTGGCCATCAACAAAACGGTAAGGTGGGTAATATTGATGGTACGAGTCAACTTATTTGGAACATGTCGTTGAGTAAGTCTTTCTTCAAAAAGAAAATGGATTTTAGCATAACTGCCAATGATTTACTTCAGCAAAGTTCGGTGATTAATAGAAATGTAACTTCGGAATACATTCAAAACTCTGAGACCAATGTGTTGCGCCAAGTTTTTAGGTTTAGGCTAGGATACAAACTGAATAAGTTTGGTGGGGCTAAATAGAAAGATTTAATAAGGTGCGGCCTCCTCCTCTTTACTCGAATCTGTTATCAGACTATTTTTTTCAGATTGATTCTTTAGCAATTCCATGGCGTGAGATTCTTTGGTAGCCTTATAGTTAGAATAGCGTCCCATTAGGCCATAAATCACCGCAGCAATGGCTAGCAACACAAAACAAAGGTTGATTATTCTTCTCATTAGTGGTTTAAGGTTGATAACTAACAGGACTTGTTTACAACAATTCTGCCAGATATCTTAATCACTTTAATTTAGGTAATTTGGTTGTAATAAGAAACCAACTTTTTTGCTTCTTCTGCCTTATCAGATGGTATTGGGATTGAATAACTCAGGCTTGATTTCCTATGACCTATTCCAGATTCAATGGTAAATACCATCACATTCATATTGAATTGCTCTTGGATTGTAATTTGATTCGGACGATACCCAAACTCATTCACAAGAATAAGCTTACTGTTATAAATGATGGAGGATTTGGCAAAATGGATTTCGGCCACTTGAATTTGGCTTTGCCTATTTAAATCAGATCTCGCCTTCAGAATTGCCAAATATTTACCCACTAGAAAGGAAATACTTGAAACAAGTATTATACATACTATCACCTCTATTAACTCAAGCCTATTCCAAAGCGAAAACCCTGAAACAATCCCCATTAATGCAGCGGCAGCCCAGCCAAAACCAGAAGCATCTCTGATGCTATCTTCATATTTAGCTTTATAAAAGCGCCTCCATTGTTCTGAATCGATCTCCCATTTGGTAACAACTTCCTCATCGCCATTCCTCACATCCTCTGCTCTCTGCTGGCTGTAACCACGATTATTCTTTATAATCGCCTTTAGGCTGAATGTGGTAATCAGTATTCCTAGAAAAAGAACCATGCCTTTATCAAGGGTTACTCCATCGACAGACATAAAAACCACCATTAAGATGCAAGCGCTAAGGCCTGCAATCATTAAAAGGCTTAACCCAAATATTGCAATTGTAAATCGAGGTTTTTCAGTAACTCTCATTTTCTAATAGGTACGAAGGGTTTCAAAAGTATTGGAACATGCTTCTAATTCAACTGGGGCGCCATCAAATACCTGCATTGAAATAAGCATGGCCAAAGCTTTAAAGCTTATATCTTTTGTGCTGTCTTCAGTTACGCCATCAATCACCACCATTCTAAACAGATAGGTAGAGTCTCTTTTGGTCAGTTGAACAGATTTTCCGTTGCCATCGGCAAACTCAGAATCGACCAAGTACTCACCAAGTCTTTGGGCATCAGCCTCTGTTACCAAATCAGTGTAGTAAACGTCTGTGCCATTAAATTCTAGTTTTTCTCCATAGCCCGAGGAGCTAAAAACGAAGTATGTGATTACAGCAATCACAAGGAAAATTCCAGATAGTACCTTTTTCATTTTTCTATTTTTATGGTGTTATAAAATCGGTTTTTAGGGTAGAATATGGCTGGGTATTTGTCCGGCTGAGAAAACCACAGGGCGGTTTTTCTTATAGTAAGGAACAAGCCTAAAAAAGAGTATGGCTAAAAAACTAAGGGCAATAATCCATGCACCAAACATGGTCAAAACAATAAGCATAAGCCCAAAAAAGATGGTTGAGGCAATAACCTCTAGCCAATAAGTAGACTTAGACTTACCTGAACTAAAGTTTGTTAGTCCATTCACTTCTAAGCGCTGCAACAAGGAACTTACAAACTGACGATAATCATCCGATTGATACTCAAAATTTGCAGGCCCAATATACCTTCGGTTGCTCAAAACAATTTTACCCGACCTTGTTTCTATTGCACATTGATAAATATTACCGTAATGCCTCGTTGGCTTAAAGCTAAGGTGAACACCATGAACATCTTTCAGGTCCCATTTTGAATGTTCGTTGGAGATAGCTCCATCGTCTAATGTGTAAACCTGTTCCTTATCAAAAGCACTAATCCGATTCAAGTAAGTTCCCATAGCTAAACTATTTGGGGCTTCAACCCATTAACTACTTGATAAAACTAGACGATATAGAAGCCTTTTAACATCCCTTTTAAAAGGCAAAAGCGAGTCAGTGCTAGCACTGACCCGCTTAATAAGCAAGAAAGCCTCGCTCCCGAGGCTTTCCGAATCGACCACTATTTAAGGCACCCAACTCGAGCCAAAAATAATCTTGGTATACTGACAGAACCATAGCGCAAGCCAACACCAAGAACCTCAATCACAGTGTGGCTTTGCTAGGGTTTCAATCAATAATCAACAAACGCTTCCCTTCTGGAATGCAGTTATTTTTATTACAAACTAGCTTTAATTTCGGCCACAATGGCCCTTTGAGCATTAAGCACAATTTGTCTTAACTCTTCTATATACTTGGCTTCATCTGCGTGGATAGAATACTCACCTTTTGAAGAAAGCCCCCAAAAAGAACCATCTCTTGAATCAGTTTCTACCAAACCCTTACTCCAGTCATTATTGCCTTCAATTTGCTTGTTAAATGCAACCCAACCCCAAGCAGCTTTTGGGTTGATGATTGAAATTGTTGGTTGAATAGACAAACCAGCAGAAGTAGTTAAAGTGTTTCTGTTCGTGTTTTTACTACCATCAAAAGAAGCAAAACGAATCATATAGCTAATGCTAATCATATTGACGTTGGCCTTTTTAGCTTCGTTATTGTAAAAATTACCAGGTACCTTGGCTGTTGTTAAGAACACATTTTTGTTATTCGGCCTAAATGTATTTTGTTCTTTAATGTCTGGAGTATTATCTAAAAGTCCACTTTTTTCATACATCACAGTACCATCGGTTTTACCAATGATCGAGTTTTTCCGGTCAGCCTTTCCGTTTGAATTTGCATTATCAATTACTTCTTGGCCATCGGTAATATTCAATCCTATACCTTTCAACTCAGCTACAAACTGAGCGTGCAACTCATCTACAAGTTTCTGAAGAGCCTCAGCGCTTACTCCAGCCAAAGCCGCTTCGCCAAACACCGAACCGACCCCTTGTTTCTGCATGACTCCTGCTTGAGATTTTCCTTTCATCAGTGAAGCCTGCGTAATAGAGTAATCATTCAAGAAAGTGGGTTCACTTTTTAAAGACTTGGCAACACCTCCCGGTATTTTTGTCTTAACATTATACTTTTTCACAAAGTCTACTTTAGACCAGTCTGTTTGTGCATTTAAGCCAATGGTGGCTACTGCAAGCATTAATAATAGAGTTAACTTTTTCATGGTGGATGTGTTTAAAATGTAATCTTTTAAGCAAGCTGACCTGCTTAGAATTTCTTGATGATGTAGCCTACCGAAGCAGTAATTACTGCACCTTCATATGGCCGGGTACCTAGTTCTCCTATGGCAAACATATTCCCGAAAAAACCCTTTTTCCTTCCAAAATTATTTTCGCTGCTGTATGGGCTATTATACCATTTCACCCCTAGCCTCCAGCCAATAAAGTCAGAGTCATCGTAGGCAGGGTTTTTTATACTGGTAGGCAAAATGAGCACATCTGCATAGAATTTAAAGATGCTTCCGAGGGCAAAGCTTTCTTGAGTTTCTTCACTCTTAAACTGAAAAAAAGTACCTCTTGAAATGCCTATTCCAGCATAACCGCCTGAATGTGTGATTGTACTTAGGCCAGAAGTAAGTCCCGCCTCGGTAGACTCATAGCTGCTATTTCTAAAATAGCCTCCACCACGAACAAAGTATTCAGTTCTCACATGGCCTGGCATAGTTAGCGTACTGGTTCTTGTGGTTGTAGTACGAAATGAACTGGATTGACTGAAGCTCATAAGTACTTTGAGGTCTTGCTTTAATTTAGTTTTCGAAAATAAATTTTTGCTTACACCCGCCTCCGCCGCAATGGCTAGGTCTCCAGAAGAATCGATTTTAAGCAAAGGGGTTCTTAAACTTCCTTCTAAACCGAGTGAAGGCAACAAAGGGTAAAAGATGTTAACCCCTAGTGCCCAAACATAGGATCCACTTACATTGTCCATTCCTGAATCAACAGTCAAATACTCTAAGGCAACATGTCCTTTGATAAGCTTTGAAGGGTCATCATTTAACACTTCATAGCCTTGACCATAAATAGAATGACCAAAAAGGCCGATCAGAAAACCGATAGTAAGAACCTTTTTCATGGCTTATTTCACCGTAAACTGACCGTAAAAACCTGTTCCGCTCGCTTTCTCTAAATTGATTTCATTTAATGACCCATCGGTATTGGCAGAAATATTGAAAGCGATATCGTCAATACATGCTGCTTTGAATGTGTAGTTGCCAGAAGTTGGAGTGGCACCAAAGCGATGAACTGCATTTTCTATACTAAAACAGTCTCTACCATCGATAGATACGACAAGCTTGGTAGCTGAAATAGTGAATGTAGCTTCTGTACCTAAAGCTACTGGTGAATTAGATTCTGCATAAGTTAGTTTTGTAACGAAAGTACCATGAAGGTTTGCAGGTACGGTAGCGGCAGTTTCATCTGTGCCTACAGTGGCAGTGCATACTTCACCTCCACAGTCGTCTGCAGTAGGTTTGTCATCTTCTCCACATGCCGTAAAAATTAATGCTGCGAAAGCTAGAATTGCGAGTTGTTTTTTCATTGTTGCAGTTTTTTTGTTCTTCTCAAAGCTGAGAAAAACAAACCTGCAACAACATACAGCCTACTAAGGGTTTTAGCGTCCGTGCTAGCACGGACAGGTTAGTTATTATTCATTTCCGCCCTTACCCTTTTCGGCATTTATTTTCTTCAACAGCTCATCTAATTCAGATCGAGAGATGGCTTCAGGAAGAATAAGCCCTAAGTATTCAGCTTTTTCGAAGCCCTTAAATCTGTATACTTTCTGTGTTCCGCTATTGTCGATATAAATAAGATCTCCTTGATATAGCTCTGTTGTAAAGTTTGTATTTTTTTCAATCACCCCTTCTACAATTAATGTGAACTTACCGTCCTTCTGCTTAACTAAAACAGTTTTTTCATTATCGGCCAGAAGCTTATTTAGCGCGCCAAAATAGAACCCTTCCTTTTGCGGATACTCGGCAAAAAAAGTGGAGTCGCTATGCCTATCATAAATCACCTCGGCCCACATTTCCGACTCTACTTGGTTCTTTACATATACACGCTTTACATCAACTATCGATTTTCCATTTATGAAAAACGCAACATTTTTATCACCCCATTTTAACACCTTATAGTCGGTAGGCCCCATAACTATTCTACTTGTGCCTTCTATATTATCTTGGGTAAAATAGTCCTTGAGCTCGTAGGTTATACTTCTTGCTGTATCACGCACATAGGCATCGGGGCTACCTAGGTTACCAAAAAATTGCAAATAGTCTACCACTGGCTCTCCGTTTCCGTCCCATAGGTTATAGGTATTTCCTATTCTCTTAAAAGTATTTGGTTGAGCTTTTTTAACTACTGGTTTTTCTTTAGGCTTTGAAGGGTCCACTTTTAATTTAGTTGCTAAACTTGCCACCTCATTATCTGGCACCAACTCAGCTGGTAGAAAATCGTCTGGTTCAATATTTTTAAAGCCTTTGAAACGATAAGCCTTCACTACATTCAGCGCATTGGTATAAAAATGAACAACATCATCACCATCCATTAGACTGTAATCATAATTACCAATTCCCTCACCCTTTTCAAAAATGACCCATTGCCCCTTTTCAAATTTCATGATATAGGTTTGAGCTGAATTCCAAGGCAAAGCCTTCATTGGGCCAATCTTAGTTGTTCCATTCAAATCGTATTGCATGCCGTAGCTCGCGTTCGTGGTTGAATCATAAACTACTGCACCGTATTTTAACTGATCGGCATACAATTTACGAGAACCTAAATTACTCTTGATTAAACGTGTGCCTCCTACAAAGTAGGTGATGTTCTTATTCTCGTTATATAAGTAGTAAATCGATTTCTCGCCCTTTGACAGTAAGGTTACAGGTTGATTTGTAAATTCCTTATCATCTGCTTTATCATAAAAACCATCTAACCTATAATATGACGAAGTAAGCGGAAAGTATAGAACTTGTTGTTTATCTGGAGCCCAAGTGGCTGTTTCGGCAATACCAGAGACTACGGTGCCATCAACCGTTTTTAATCGATATTTATTTTGGGGAAGGTTGTCATAAACAATACTGGTAAAATTAATAGAGGGATAGCGCTCTTTTAATTGCTTAAGAGGCTCCTCTAAGTATTCCGTATTGTGTATATCACCTGGCTTACCTTCATCAAATTTTGTTCTATAATCAGGCAAGATAAACCAACCATCAGCCCCACCAAGGTATGACAATATCAACTTATCCCCTCCATCTAGTTCTAGTTGTTTTCTGATAGTTACACCAAAACCTTTTGAAACCAAAACATAGGTACTATCTGTCATTTTAGCCCAAAACCGATTATCTTCTAATAACTCTGCCTTCTTAAGCCCAGGCTTTTCTTCTGCCCCTTTAATAGCCAAGAATGATTTATTCTGACTGGTTAAATAATTAATACTATTAGTCCCTACATCATACCTGTATTTTCCCGTTGTTACAATAAGCCCTTTTTGGAAAATAGTTGGGTAATTAGGCCCACCTGCCCAGAAAATATCTTCAGGATTATGAGATACAATTACTCCCTCATGCCAGGTGGTATGATTCGATGATTTGTTATAGCCCTTTAATATAACCGTAGCATTTATTGAGGTTACATAAGTAATGTAATCGTCCGTACCAGAAATAAGGTTAGGACTGGTAGCGGGTACTATTTTACCGTTAATAGCTACACTTACATTAGAATATTGTCTAAAATATTGTGCTCTATTGTCTTCTGGAACCATTTCAGTCCTACCCGTAATTTGTCCATCGGCATAAGTGATTTTGCGTAAGACTAAACTAGACCTTCCAAATTGCTCATCTAATACCTCACTTTTAATCCAGCTTCCTTGAGCATCACTTTCATAGTAATGCTTCAAAACAGATTGCTGGTTATTCCCTAAGTTCTTAGTGGTTTCTTGTACTTTAAGCTTTGTTGTTTTATCGGTTAGCGTAATGATGGTGAATGTACCATTTGCAGTTGCGCGGGTTTCGCCAGTTACTTCATTTCCTCCCTCATCTTTATACTCATATATAGAAATAACCCTAGCACTATCTTCTCCTTGAAGTTTTTGAGAGGTTTTAGTAATTCTATTTAGCTCATCTCTTTCTGTGTATATCGCTCCTTTCCACTCACCATTTTCGAGCACCTCTGTTGCTATTAGCTGATCCTTGTTATTATAGCTATAATTTTTAACCGTAGTAATTAAACCTTGTACTTGTGTAGTTGTAGTTAAAAAGCCCTTTTTATAATCATACTTGGTGTTGCGCAGATTTAAGCCAGTAGCCCCGTTCGAGATTTTCTCTACTTCCAAAACTCCCTTTTTATCTAATTCATAACTGTATTCATACTTATTGCCAGTCAATAGTTCATCTCGGCTAATGCTTATCAAATTGCCTTTTTCATCATACTTCTCAGTTTCGATTATGGCTTTTTGAAGGCCTTTTTCAGCCACAAACTCATAGTATGTATTTACAATACTGGTGGCTTTACCTTTTACTCCTTTAGATTCTAAAGTAACCGCTTCAAATAATTGAGCCTTTGCAGAAAAAGCATAAAGCAGAAATAAGAGTAAGATGAAGTTTTTCATGAGTACAGCATTTAGTGGTCAATCAGGGCCATTATAAATCAAGCCTTGGTATTAATGTAAAATTAAAACCACTCTGTACGGGAAGGAATACGCTAGGCGTGGGGTATTTGCATCCGTGCCAATACGGATGCAAAGAGTAAGTCAACAAGTAGCTAAACTCATCACTCTTCTTTAACCATATCGGGAATAAATAAAACTTTTAAGGAAAAATACTTTGAGGTCAAAATTAATTACGCTTAATTAAAACTAATTCAATAGTTCAAACAAGCAACCATGAAAAACACATTTTGGCCAATTTTAGCTACTATCCTATTCAATGTTAGTTGCTCTAAGCAGGCCGAAAACATCGAAAACAAAACTACTTCGCTTAAGTACTTTGGCGAAGTTGCTTTAAACCACGGTGAGCTTTTGCTTTCAAGTTATGGGTTCTCTAATAATATTGTCGGACAGGACAGCCTTTTGATCTACGATCAAGGGTCTAAACTATTGGTACTATTTGATCTCCAGAAGAAAATACCTATCCACACTATTGCTGTGAACTTAGACGGCCCTGATTTTTTTGACCCTCCATTTCAAGATGCCGAAATCAGAAATGACTCTCTTTTTCTGCTTTCTCGCAATTCGTTTAACATCTACAATCTTGATGGCAAAGCATTAATGCGTTTTAGAACTGAAGATTTACAAACACATAAAATTTCATCATTTGTATTCGATTTTCACTTAACTGACTTTCAACTATTGGAGGAAAATAAAGTCCTGTTCTCGAAAGTACCAATTGATGTCATCGTTACTAATTTTCAGTCACAAGAAAAACCAAAGCTCTTTTTTACTTTAAACTTACTTACAAAGGAAATTTCCGAAATACCCGTCTTTTCACCAAAAGAGTCATTAATAGACGACAGAACTATAGGCTATTATAACGATTTTTCATTTCATAGCATGGTTATCAATCATGACTCCATTATTTACAGTTTCCCTTTTACCTCAAAAACCTTTATCTATGATATGGGCACCAAAGAGCAAACGGAAATTGAAGCGCCATTTAAATTTGCTGAAAACTTAAGGGAACCCATAAGTGCGGTGGATAATAAAAATACTGAAAAATGGGTGGATTATGTCTATTCAGGACCAAAGTTCTCAGCCATTGAAAGAGATGACGAGACGGGCTTCTACGTAAGGGTAGTTATGCAAAATGAAAAACTTAGTAACGGAGACAAAAAAGATGATAGATACCTTATGTTACTCAATGAAAAGCTTGAGGTTATTGAAGAAATTAAATTGAAAGAAATGGTGTTTATAGAGCCAGCTGTATCTAACGGAATTATTTACTTGTATTTAGGAAACCCATCCGTAGAAGGTGCCTATTCATTTGTCGCATATGAGATTGTGAAGTAAGACTTTCCATATAACAGTTATTAAATCAAATTATTCGCGTAGGCAAACTTGATAAGCCCTACCAAAGAGCTGGTTTTTGTTTTGCGGAAAATGTTTTTTCTGTGGGTTTCAACAGTGCGTTCGCTGATAAAAAGTTCTTCTGCAATCTGCTTGTTGGAATATTCCTGAGAAATCAGTTTGAGAATTTCGCGTTCTCGTGAAGTCAAAAGTTTACCTTCATCGGGTTCGTAAAGGCTTTTCACCAACATGGCATTAATATCGGTAGACATGTACATTTTCCCTCCTCTTACCGCATATATGGCCTCAATCAGCTCTGCCTTGGTGTCTTTCTTCAATACATAACCATTCACGCCTTCTTTCAGGATTTCCTTTACCAAATGGGCTTCATCATGCATACTTAAAATGATGAACTTCATATCGGGAAAAAGACGTTTGGTTTTTTGCACCAAACTCAATCCATCATCATCTCCTAGGTTGTAGTCGGTAATTACCAAATCGGGTTTGTGTTTGTCGATAGAACGGATGGCATCTGGAACAGAGCCCACAGCATCTACCACAGAGAGCATTTCATCTTCTTCAATCAGCTTTTTTAAGCCATCCAATAATATGGAGTGGTCATCGACAAGGAGGATTTTCATCGTTTCTGCTATTTGTTCCTTGCCCACAAAATTGAACAACCATTTCATTGGAGCAAGGTATTCTTACTAATCTATTAAAAATATCCGACTAAGCGGTGATTTGTTTTTCAGTGCTAGTGGGTATTCTCTTAATCGAAGCCTCATGCAAATTAACCGTCATCATAGTGCCTCGCCTATCAGGGTGACTATCCAAATCGAACTCTCCTTTGATTAAATTCAAACGTGTTTGAATATTCTTCCAGCCGTTACCTTTACCATTGTAAAAGAGTTCCGTATCAAAGCCTTTTCCGTTGTCTTCTACTGTTAGTGTAAGTTCGGTTTCATCTCTAGTAAGCTGAATTGTGATGTGACTTGCGTCTGCATACTTCATGACATTATTCACCCATTCTTGGCAAATTCTGAAAAGGGAAATCTCAACAATTTCCGGAAGACGCTCTTTATTGCTGAACACAATGACCTCGCAAACCACCTTTTTACTTTGAGTAATGCGATCTCCAAATTCTTTTAAGGCAGTAGTTATCCCCTTTTTCACCAAGGTTTGGGGCATTAAATCGAAGCAAATGGATCGAAGTTCGGCATACATATCGTTGATTACTGATTCTCCATTTCTGAATACCTCTAGTCTCTTTTCTGGATGTTGGGCGTCCTTATCATTTAATCCTGAAAGGTTAAGTTTGAGTACAGAAATGAGTTGACCAAAACCATCATGTAAATCTCTAGCAAAACGGTTTCGCTCCTTTTCTTGAGAGTTGATTACCGCGTTTAGTTCTGCTTCGCGAAGTTTAAGTTGTGCCTCTTGAAGTATGAGCTGCTCATTTTTTTTTGCTCGGTTGCGCACCAGAAAAATAATAGCTAAAAATAGAATAACAATCAAAACTAAGCCGATCATCAACAAGCGATTTCGTTCAAGTTTCAATGCTTGTTCACCAAGTTGAGCTTCTTGCAAAGCAATTTGCTGCTCTTTCTTTTCAGTTTCGTATTGGGTATTGAGTTCTGCAATTTTATCTAGGTTTCGGTCATTGATCAATGAATCGTCCAACATCATAAACTTTTCTAGATAAGCAAGTGAGTTCTCAAAGCGATTGATCTGTTTTTGAAAAAGATACATCTCTTGATAAGCCTTTCGCTTAGTCACTTTATCATCGGTTTGTTCAGAGAGTTTAATTCCTTCCTGATAATATTTATCAGCCTTTTCCAACTCACCTAAACTCTTGTAAGTGCTTGCCAAAGTTATACTCACTGAGGCCAAACCTGTAATGTCACCAATTTTAGTCTTCAGTTCATGTGCCTTCGAAAGGTGATTTACAGCCGTATTATACTCTTCTTCTGCCCTAAAAATATCTCCTAAATTATTGTACACCATAGACAACAAATACTCGTTTTGAGCAGCTAAGGCATATTTTTCAGCCTCTTTAAACATGAATAGCGCAGAGTCATTTTGCTGTTTAGCCTGATATACTCCGCCAATTCCATTGTAAGAAAAAGCAAGTAGCTGAGGGTTTTTATTTCCTTCAAGTAGAATATCCCTACTTTGTATAAATCTCCTTTCAGCATCTTCTAAGCGCTCTAGTTGTACAGCAACCGTTGCCATATTTATCAAAGCATAAGGCATCATAGATTTCAAACCCAGTGCTTCATACTCTTTTAGCGCATTTTGAAAACTTACGTAGGCAGAATCCATAGCGCCCAGACTGTTTAGAAGATTGCCTTTATTAAGGTAGGAATCTGCGGCACTTCTCTTGTCATTTGATGCCAAATAAATTGAAATACTCTGATTGATGTACTCCATCGATTCATCATACCTCGATAGCCTTTGAAGAACAGTTGCAATATTATTCATAGAAGCCGCTTGCGCCTGTTCATCGCCAGCTTCAATACGATATTCTAATGCTTTTTTATTGTAAAACAGGGCGCTATCAAACCCACCGGTATTATTAAAAATACTCCCGTAAGTACTGTAAACATCAGAAATCACCAACGGATCATTCTGCTTTTCAGCGTATTCAAGGGCCTTTTTCACATACAGCTTAGCTGAATCGAATTGAAATAGGTTCTTGAATGTCCAAGCAATTTGATTAGTCGCAGAACTCTTCTCTGAATTTGATGAAGCAAAGCTCAAAGCTTGTGTAGCGTAGCTTAAGGATTGATTATTATCTTGAGATACCTTTGCTAAATTGATAAGAATCCTTGTTCTCTCTGAACCTGAAGCTTCTTTCAAAGCTAACTTTAGGCTGTCTTCAACAGATTGAGCGTACGCAAAATTTATGGCTCCCAAAAAACAACTCAAAAACAACGAAGTTCGAAGCATCACCCCTCTAAAATTCGAATCACTACACATACGCTCACATATAAAAAAACCGACTTAAGATACTCCAATTATATAGAGTTCAAAAGTCGGTTTTTAAAACGAGTTTAAAATTGCTTAAGCAGCAAATTCTCTAATTGTTTTCTCAATAATATCACAGCATTCGTGTAATTGCTCTTCTGTCATTACCAAAGGAGGTGCAAAACGAATAATGTTACCGTGGGTTGGTTTGGCCAATAATCCGTTTTCTTTTAAGGCCATACAAATATCCCAAGCGGTTGAACTGTCTTCGGTATCGTTAATCACAATCGCATTCAAGAGCCCCTTGCCTCTTACCAAGGTAATTAGGTCGGTAGTTTTAATAAATGCGCTCATTCTTTCTCTGAAAATTTCGCCCAAACGCTGCGCATTCTCAGCAAGTTTTTCATCTTTAATTACCTCTAAAGCAGCTATAGCCACTTTAGCTGCCAGTGGGTTTCCTCCAAAAGTACTTCCATGCTGCCCTGGCTGAATTACTTCCATAATAGGATCGTTGGCCAATACAGCCGACACCGGATACACACCACCAGAAACAGCCTTACCTAAAATCAATACATCTGGCTTTACGTTTTCATGGTCACATGCCAAAAGTTTACCTGTTCTGGCAATGCCCGTCTGTACTTCATCGGCTATAAAAAGTACATTATTCTCTTTACACAAACGGTCGGCTTCTGTTAAATAACCGCTATCCGGAACATACACTCCTGCTTCGCCTTGTATAGGTTCTACTAAGAAACCTCCTACATTTTCTTCGGCTAAGGCGGCTTTCAAAGCATCAATGTCGTTGTAAGGTATTTTGATGAACCCTTTGGTGTAAGGGCCAAAATTTTTCTTAGCTACTGGATCGTTGGAGAAAGAAATGATCGTGGTGGTTCTTCCGTGGAAGTTATCTTCACAAACAATAATTTTAGCTTCATTTTCAGGAATTCCTTTTCGCTCGTAAGCCCATTTTCTACAAAGCTTAATGGCAGTCTCAACGGCCTCAGCTCCGGTATTCATGGGTAAAATTTTATCAAACCCGAAATACTCGGTCATGTACTTTTCATACATTCCTAGTACATCGTTATAAAAAGCGCGAGAAGTTAAGGTAAGAGTTTCGGCCTGATCTTTCAAAGCTTGAACAATTCTTGGATGACAATGCCCTTGATTTACAGCACTATAAGCAGACAAAAAATCGAAGTACTTTTTCCCTTCTACATCCCAAACATAGACACCTTCGCCTTTGGCCAAAACAACCGGTAGCGGATGGTAGTTATGCGCGCCATACTTGTTTTCTAGATTAATTGCTTGTTTGCTATTTTGAACTGTTTCCATCTGTATTAAATTTTATCTTTGCTACCCAAAATCAGGGGTAGGCCAAAGGTAAACAAACTAATTTAGCCCAAAAAAGATGTCGAAAGATTCTAAATCAAAACCAACATTTGTCACAGAAAAAGAAGATTATTACCTTGACGAACTGGGCAGAATGGTTTTTACCGCAAAATATCACCTTAAAAGAGGCTATTGCTGTAAAAATGGTTGTAGACACTGCCCTTACGGCTATAAAAAATGACAAACCATTTCGAGAATCTCTCCATTGACCCCAATGAACTTCCGAGTTTAGAGGAAGTCAATTTTAAACCAATAGACCCCAATTACCTCAAAGTAAGTCTGATTTCATCAGCCCTGTTTTTCGTAGTTCTAATTGGAGCCGCCATTGCTATTATTGAGCTTTCTGATTTTGAGGAGAAAATGAATGGCTATCTTATCTCAATGGGGGCTATACTTCTTTTTTCGGTCGCTAATATCATACTGACCATTCTCGGTTTTAAAAAGAAAAAATATGCCCTCCGCCAACGCGACATCATTTATACCAAGGGCCTAATTTGGTCGGTACGCACCACTGTGCCCTTTAACAGAATCCAACATGCAGAACTAAAGCAAGGGCCAATAGAAAGGTTGTATAAAATAAACAGCTTAAAACTATTTACGGCAGGCGGACAAAGTAGTGACTTGGTTATTCCGGGTTTACCAGATAATGAAGCCCTCTCGATGAAAGATTTCGTACTCAAGAAAACCGAAGAGGATGGAGCAGAACAATCATGATTTTTCTATTCCGCAGCGCCAACCTTCTGTAGCCATTGGTATTATTCTGATCAAGTTTTTCAGAATGACAGTCAAGGCCATGTGGCCTATTCTACTGTCCCTGGTTATCGGACGCAGAGCAGGTTCTACCTTCGATGACATTATCCTTTATGTAGTTATTGGTTTTGCTGTTTATAACCTCTTGGGGTCTATTCTTACTTACTTTCGTTTTTACTATTACATTAAAGACAACGCCATAGTGTTAGACAAAGGGGTGTTGAAAAAGACACGGACAAATATTCCATTCGAGCGTATTCAAACTATAAACTTTAGTCAAAACCTACTTCACCAATTATTTAATGTAGTAAGCGTAGAAATTGATTCGGCTGGCGCGAATAAATCCGAAATAAGTATCGATGCCCTTAGAAAAAATGAAGCCATTGCTTTAAGGGATTATATTATGGCCGAGAAAAAACAACTGATTGAAGAATCAGGAACAGAAGAAGAAAAAACCATTAGTGCCGATAAAAACCCTTCTGATTTACTACTCCACTTAAAGCCTGGGGATTTAATTAAAGTAGGAGTAAGTCAAAACCATTTGCGCTCCATGGGCATTATTTTCGCCTTTGTTTTTACTACCATAAATGAGATTACAGATAACATAAGCGATTTTATTGCCGATCAATTGGGCCAATATGAAAGTTATGTTGTGGATAACACCCTTTTTGCTTTTGTAGCTTCTGTGGTGCTCGTAACGGTAATTTCGTTCCTCTTTTCGCTGGTCAATTCAATTTTAAAATATTACGATCTCAAGCTATGGCTCAGTAATAATGGGTTGAAATTGGTGAGAGGCTTACTCAATCGCGAAGAGGTAACTATAAATAAAAACAAGGTGCAAATGGTGTCTTGGTCTACCAATCCTATCAGGAAAATTTTTAAAATGTACACCTTGCAAATTGCACAAGCTTCAAGCAGCGAAGTAAATGCACAAAAGTCTAAAATCAACGTACCAGGAAGTTACAAACACCAAATATCGAAGGTGATTAATATGGTTTTCCCTTCTGAATATTTAGGTGCTGAAGCCAAACACTTTATCAGCCCACTTATAAAACTTCGAATTATTCTTTTCTATGGACTTATCCCATCAGCACTTGGCTTGAGTACTTGGTTTCTCATTGGAGAAGCGGCCTTTTATTTCTTACTCATTCTTCCGCTTTCCTTTTTCTTAGGAAGAGCATATTATAAAAAGAGGAGTTACGAAATCAATGAAGAGCTTATTAGAAGTAACAGTGGAATAGTAGGAACGGAAAATGTGTTAACACAAATTCATAAGGTACAAGCCGTCCGAGTAAAGCAAAGCTGGTATCAACGCAGAAAACAACTCGCCACAATAAAAGTATATACCGCAGCAGGCGAATTAAGTATTCCGTTTATTAGTCTCAGCGAAGCACTTCAATTGGAAAGCTTTATACTTTATCGCATCCAAACAGATAAAAGAGAGTGGATGTAAGAAAAAACCACTCTTTCGAAAATGAGCTTTTAATCCCCTTATCACGATAGGTTCTAGAACCTTGATTTCATATATTGAAAAATGGAGTCCACGTTGCCATTTATCTTAATTACTGCAATTGCTGCCTGCTTAGTAGTCATTTGGCGAATGCGTGTATTATTGATCGAGCAGAAAAAAACAAATAGTAATCTTCAACTTACCCAAAACGAGAAAAAATTTGAGTCACTAATAGAAAATGGTGCTGACTGTGTAATCATAATTTCACCAAATGCTGAAACCATTTACGTTTCTAGTTCAATTAAAAACATACTTGGTTATACTCCTGAAGAAGTAATGAATATGGAAATTTGGAATTTAGTACACCCTGAAGACCAAGCTGGTTCCAGCGAAGCCATTAATATTTGTATGCAAAAGCCGGGGGTGCCGGTTCAAGGCCACACTTCTCGCATCAGACACAAAGATGGATCTTGGCGTTGGGTAGAAGCCGTGGTTACTAACTTGCTTCATGATCCTGCTATCAATGGTATTGTTGACAACTTTAGAGACGTTACAGACCGGGTAAAAGCGGAAGAAGAACTCAAGAAAACCAACCAACGCTTCTCATTAGCCACTAGAGGGTTGAAATTAGGGATTTGGGACCACGATGTGATCAATAACAAACTGATTTGGGATGAAAACATGTATGAAATTTTTGGCATTTCACCTCAATCCTTCAATATAACCTTAGAGTCTTGGGTCACTTTAATTCACCCTGAAGACAGGCACATAATCACAGACTATGGAAAAAAAATTCAGTCCAAAATCAAAGAAGTAGATATAGAGTTTAGAATCATTCATCCGGATAAAACTATAAGATATATACGATCCTTATCTAATATTCATCGTGATGAGGCTGGTAAACCAATTAGGCTTATAGGTACAAACTTAGACATTACAGACAGCAAAGAATATCAGCTTACACTAGAACAAATCCTTTTTGATATATCGCATATTATTCGAAAACCAGTAACCAATATTATGGGACTTTCTAATTTAATTGAATTAGACGATATGGATGAACCAACTTTAAAACAATTGGCTACATACATGAAGACTTCGGCAAAAGAACTTGACGATTTCACCATTCAGCTTACTCATAACTATATAAGTAAAAAGGTATCATTTGAAAGAGTTTCAAAAAAAAAATAACAAATCATAGTTTCTATTATGCTTCTAGTAAAACTCATTTTCTTCACCTATAATCTAAAAGCAAGTATACCATGATTGAAAACTTATTGATGATTCTAATAGGCCTATCAATAGTCAATATCGGAATCAACCTCATTAAAAAGCCTAAAGTCGATATTAAACCGCAACTCAAGCAGGTAGAAGACTTAATGGTAAAATTCGATTTGACCTTAGAGCGAACGGAAAAGTCGATCAAAGATGAATTTCAAAGAAACAGAACGGAATCAAACTACCTATCTAAAGCTAACCGAGAAGAACTGACCAATAGTCTCAAATCATTTGAAGGGAAATTCACAGAAAACATTAAAGAGTTAAATGAATTGCTACGACAGAAATTTGGTGATTTTTCTATTCAACAAAACGAAATCAATAAGCAAACCACAGAGAATGTAAAAGAAGTAAAGCTGTCGGTAGAAAACCAACTCAAATCTATTCGTGAAGATAACACCAAGCAGCTTGACGAAATGAGGAAAACGGTGGATGAAAAACTCCAAAAAACATTAAATGAGCGCTTAAGCCAATCTTTTGAAACCGTAGGAAAACAATTGCAGGCTGTTCAAGAAGGCCTTGGTGAAATGAGAAGTTTAGCCACCGATGTGGGCGGTCTGAAAAAAGTATTAAGTAACGTAAAAATGCGTGGCGGGATTGGTGAAATACAGCTTTCCATGTTGTTAGAGCAAATTCTAGCCCCAGATCAATACGAAGCAAATGTTAAAACAAAAGCTAGTAGTGCCGATTTAGTCGAGTTTGCGATTAAACTGCCCGGCAGAGATGATTCTGGTACGAATGTATGGCTTCCCATTGATGCGAAATTCCCGAAAGACATTTACGAACAACTTCAAGAAGCCTATGACGAAGGAGACCAAGCGCGGATTTTAATTGCACAAAAAAACCTTGATAACACCATTAAGAAAATGGCTAAAGATATCAGTGATAAATACATTGATCCACCTAACACTACCGATTTTGGCATTATGTTTTTGCCTTTTGAAGGAATTTATGCCGAGGTAGTTCGCAAGGCAGCTTTGCTCGAAGATTTGCAAAGAAATTATAAAATCATTGTTACTGGCCCTACTACCCTAGCGGCTATTCTCAACAGTTTACAAATGGGATTCAAAACCTTGGCCATACAAAAACGGAGTAGTGAGGTTTGGCAAGTTCTAGGTGCTGTTAAAAAAGAGTTTGAAAACTTTAGCGGAATTATGGAAAAGGCACAAAAAAATATTCAAACTGGCCTTAATCAATTAGATGATGTAATGGGCAAAAGAACCCGCGCCATCCAGAGAAAACTAAAAGGAGTTGAAGCCCTAAGCGAAGCAGAAACCAAGAATATTTTACCTGAGCTTTCTGATGGCTCTTTGCTTCTTGAAGATGAGAATGATGACTTGTAAATATCAACTCACAACATTCCATTTAAACTACTTTTCGCTTCAGCCAGTTTACTCTTAAAATCAAAGTTAATTAAAGAGTCATTTTTGAATCATTAGAGAATTTCAATAATATAAGGGGAGTCAAATGCGTCCTTTGGCTGCCAAATTTTGAGGTTCAAACCTAACTTGTTGAAAATCAGAACAACTGGATAGAAGCATATTTATCCCATTTTAAAAGATATCTTTTTACTTTGCAGCTTCTTAATTAGACACACGTGAGTGATAAGTTTATTGACATAGAAAAGGTGATTGGCGAAAAAAACCCGAGCCTCTTAAAATGGATGCCCGGTTTCATAATTCGTTACATCAAACGCATTATTCATCAACAAGAAGTGAATGAAGTAATTCATGACTTCTCAAATTTGAACGGTGTCGACTTTGCCAATGCAGTGTTAGACCGCTTTAACATTAAAGTAGACATTCACGGCATTGAAAACATTCCCAAAGAAGGAGGAGTTGTTTTTGCAGGAAACCATCCTTTTGGAGGTATCGAAGCCCTAGCCCATGTAAAAGCCATTCAACCCATAAGGCCAGATATTAAATTTTTGGTGAATGATATTTTGCTTAACTTAAAAAATCTCAATCAACTATTTGTGGGCATAAATAAACATGGGGCAACCCCCGCAGATTCCGTCAAACAAATGAATGAGCTTTTCGGGTCGGGTCATGCTGTGTTTATTTATCCTGCCGGATTAGTAAGCAGAAGAACTAAAGGGGTGGTAAAAGACCTCCAATGGAAAAAAACTTTTATAACCAGATCTAAACGATTTAAAAGCCAAGTAATCCCAGTATATACTGGTGGTGCTCAGCTATCTAACTTTTTTTACAATCTTTCTAACTTCCGGAAATTCTTAGGTATCAAGGCCAATTTAGAAATGTTTTATTTAGTTGATGAGATGATGAAACAAAAGAATAGTACTTTTAATATTGTTTTTGGAAAACCCATTGACCCCACAACTTTTGATCGATCAAAGTCAGATCAAGACTGGGCAGAATGGATGAAAGAAAAAGTGTATAAACTCCAATAACTGAAACTCACTCAATTTGGACAAGAATTTAGACTACGTTATTGACTCAGTTGACAGAAAACTTTTGAAGTCAGAACTCACTGCAGAGCGTTTTGTACGCAACACCCAAAAAGGGGGCAATGAGATATACTTTGTAAACGCCCACAACGCACCCAACACAATGCGTGAAATAGGTCGTTTGCGAGAAATATCCTTTGCTAGCGCTGGCGGGGGCACTGGTAAAGAAGTAGATATCGATGAATACGACCTCTGTGAGAACTGCTATCAGCAACTAATTGTATACTCACCAGAAGACGAAGAAATCATTGGTGGATACCGCTTTATAGATTGTAGTACTTTAGATCTTTCAGACCCAAAACACATAGCCATTTCAACGGCACACTACTTTTCTTTCTCCGACCAATTCGTAAAAGACTACCTGCCATACGCCATTGAGCTTGGCCGATCATGGATTCAGCCAAAACATCAACCAAACGTAGATCCTAGAAAAGGAATTTTTGCCCTTGACAACCTTTGGGACGGCCTTGGCGCCATAATTCTGCGCCACCCCAACATGAGGTACTTTTTTGGAAAAGTTACCATGTATCCGAACTATAATATAGAGGCGCGCGATGCTGTCTTGTATTTTATGGAGCGTTTTTTCCCAGACAAAGATGGATTAGTAACTCCCAAAAACCGACTTCTACCGGCTACGGACATTAGTAAATTGGAAGAACTCTTCGAGGGGAAAGATTTTAAGAGTGGAATGATTACTTTAAACTCTTATACTAAAGCCAGAGGCGAACGTGTTCCTCCACTAATTAAAAACTACATGTCTTTATCTCCTTCCATGAAATCGTTCGGAACAGCCGAAAACCCTGATTTCGGTAGCGTGGAAGAAACAGGTATACTTGTCACTGTTTCTGACATTTATGGTGAGAAAAAGGATCGTTACACGACTTATTAAGTATTTAGCCTAAAGAGGTTATACCCAATTGGGTTGGAATCATTAATAGTTTTGAAAGTTTACGTGAATAATTATTATTCACGGTTTCTTGTTCCGCCATGGCCACCCTCCACGATAAAAAGAATTTTCAGACTTAAATAGATAAACCTGAAAAACTGAATAACAGGATTAGTCATTTTTCTTTTTTGAGATTCTGTGATTTTCGCTTCCATATTTCTAAGATTTATTCAGGGATTAACCACCAAAAAGGTTTCATTTTGGCTTTATATATAAAGGCATAATGTAAGGCCAATTTCAACCAATGACCTGCTAAACCAATCTCACCAAAAGTTTTACCGAGCTTACGCCCCTGTGTATCAGGATACTTTTTATAGTCGGGAACAATGGGAAAAGTAGTAATACTCACCCCACTTCCATCCATCATGCCAAAACCTGCCGATGCGATACAAGCAGCACCCATATTGCCTAAACTACCTTTATGATTTAGCTTTTTATTGTTGTGCTTAATCATATCGATAATATTGTCTGCTACCAACTTAGCGGTAATTCCAGACGGCATACCGGTTCTGGGAGGCGCAGGTGAAATGGGCGTTCCATTCTTGCTTACCCTAGGTTTTGAAATGGCGTGCGGTGGAGCAAAGGCAATTCCAGGGGCAAAAATATTATCGTAAGAAGGGTTTTGATAAGTTTCTGGCCAATCTTGAACAGACCATTCCTCATAGGGCTTTTTAGTATAGTCTGCATCAACTATCATAAAACCTCTGAACAATTTTTCGGTGTTTTCTATCCCATTCCTATCGAATGACTTAAAGCCATGCCCAGAAAAAGAAGGAATTAACATAGCAAAATCGAACACCTCCGTTTTAAATTCACCTTCTAATGTTTCATAATGAGCCAAACCTTCTTCCACTTTCTGAACAGCGCTACCCAAAATCCACTTAATTCCGCGTTCTTCAAAAACCATCTGAACCATTTCGCTAGATTTCATAGCGCCCTTACCATAGCTCAACATCATTCCATCCATCCCGAAATCTCCAAGCTCATATTCATTCGATATCCAAGTAATTTCTGCCTTGTCTCTTACCTTATGTTTTCTTAATTCTTGTTCTACATTTAGAATATATTCAAAAGCAGCACCTTGACATGTAGATTGACCATGTCCTGTGCCAATCAATATTCTTGCTGTTTTACCATTTTTCATTTCCTGAATCAATTCACTCAATCCTTTCCAAGCATGATTCGCATGAGTATAAGTACAGACAGAGTAAGTTTTATTTTTGCCAGGAATCAAGCCTTCAGTAGCCTCAAAATTGAGTTTCGGACCAGTAGCATTAATTAGGTAGTCATATGTCACCTTTTCAGATTCCCCTTTATTTGCTCCCGCTACGTACTCACAGGTTACGTAAGGCTTATCAGTATTATCATCCCCTTCAGGATGGAACTCTATTGCCTTTGCTTGAATAAAGCCAATGTTTTTCCTTTTATATAATGGCGCCAAAGGAAACAGAATGCTCTCGGATTTCATCCGTCCTACCCCAACCCAAATGTTACTTGGAATCCACTGATAATTACTATTGGGAGAAACAACTATTATTTGGTGCTGCTTCGAAAGCTTCCTCCTTAAGTGTGCTGCTGCCACATGGCCGGAAATTCCGGCTCCTAATACCACTATTTTTGACATTTGTTCCCTTATTGATTCAAATGCTAATGTAAGCCGCTTTGTTCTAGGTTTTTGTGACAAATGTTACTTAACTGCGACCTCCAAAAACATCAATACGCTGTATCTTATAATAACGACTTCTTAAACATTCATGAATTTGAAAATGGACGATCGAAATAACTATAGTTTACAATTAATAACGAAAAGCTTAAGCTGTGGTCAAACACAATAATAATTAAGGATAATATGAGGACTGAGTGGTTTTAGTCAAGAGTCAAACTTTTAAGTAAAATATATTAACTCAGGTTGGTGTCTTTCCAAATAATTACGATATTTGCATTCCGTTTTCAAAAGCGACTAAATTATATTTACCCATGGCAAGAGTTTGTGACATCACCGGAAAGAGAGCACGTACAGGAAACAACGTTTCTCACGCTAACAATAAAACAAAGAGAAAATTCTACCCGAATCTTCAGAAAAAGAGATTCTACCTTCCTGAAGAAGACAAATGGGTTACTTTAAAAGTATCTACATCAGCTTTAAGAACCATTAATAAAAATGGCATTACCGCTGTACTAAAAAAAGCAAGAGAAAACGGTAACGTTTTAGTATAATAGCGTTCTAAAACGTTATTATACTACTATGAAGTTTTCTATTAAGACTTTAGCAATCCTGATGACGTTTATGTTCTCAGGATTTTTCATTTTACAGGCTCAAGAGAATGTAAGAAAAGACTACTTAAGTGCTGACTTCCACAAAGGAAGAAGAGATGCATTACGAGCAAAGCTGCCCGATAACTCTGTAGCAGTTTTCTTTGCAAACCCGGTGCGCAACCGCGCGAATGATGTAGACTTCATCTATCATCAAGATCCAGACTTATACTATCTAACAGGATATAAAGAGCCTCATGCTGTTTTATTGGTTTTCAAAAACATGCAAACTGATAAAGCAGGAAATCAGTACAATGAAATTTTCTTCGTTCAAACCAGAAACGCACAAGCCGAACAGTGGACAGGCCGAAGACTTGGTTCTGCAGGCGCCCAAGAAAAGCTGGGGATATTAAACTCCTTTAATAATACAGAATTTAAGGCTTACGATATAGACTTCGAAAAATTCGATAAAATTCTATTCTACGAATTTCAGAATGATGTAAGAGATAATGCTCGTGACGAGAGTGATTTATTTAGCCTGATTCAGCAATTCAAAAGTAAAGTAGGTTATGGTGTAGAAGCCAACAATCTTGGTGCCGAGCCTAAAAAGAACAACTTAGATTTGAGAGGTCTCAACACCATTATGGGTGAGCTTCGTGGTATTAAAACCAAAGATGAGCTAGACCTATTACGAAAGGCAGTATTTATATCGGCCGTGGGTCAAGCAGAAGTAATGAAAGCCATGCACCCAGGAATGACCGAAGCCGAAGTACAGGGTATTCATGAGTTTGTGTTCAAAAAATACGGTTCTGAATACGAGGGCTACCCTTCGATTGTAGGGGCGGGGAATAATGGCTGCATTCTTCATTATATTGAAAATACAGAAATAGACATCCAAAGTGATCAGATGATTTTAATGGATTTGGGTGCAGAATATCATGGCTACACTGCGGATGTAACTCGGACCATCCCGATTGACGGCAAGTTCTCTAAGGAGGAAAAAGCCATCTATGACTTGGTGTACGAAGCTCAAGAACAAGCCATTCAAATGGCCAAACCAGGGGTTTCAATGGCTGAGATGGGAAATTTGGCAAAAGATATTATTAATAAAGGGTTAGCAAAGCTAGGCATAATCGAAAGTGAAAATACTCCAAACAGATATTTTCCGCACGGACTTTCTCACCACATTGGACTTGATGTTCACGACAAAGGCCCAAGAGGGCCACTTCAAGAAAATATGGTAATTACGGTAGAGCCGGGTATTTACATTCCTGACGGCAGTAAATGCGACCCAAAATGGTGGGGCATTGCAGTTAGAATTGAGGACGATATTCTTATTACCAAAGATGGTTCTGAATTACTTTCTGGCTATGCACCAAGAAAATCAGAAGACATTGAGGCTTTGATGAAACAAAGTAGCCCATTGGCGCAATTCACTTTGCCAGCCTTAAAAGGAAATAAATAGTACAATTTTACATTGAAGTATAAAAGGCCGGCTTTGCTGGCCTTTTCCATTCCTATATTTATTATGTCTCATGAATGTATAAAACCATATTTTAAACGACAGCAGCCACCTATTTTGTGAGATTAAAATGAATCGAACATGAATAAACAACCTCCATTCAGTCTATAATAAAACACTTAAAATATTTCGTCACCATGGGTTTTATTATAAAAAACAGTTAGCTATATTTGCAATCCGAATTTTAGAAGCATAAAGAAATGGCTAAGAAAGGCAATAGAGTTCAAGTGATCATGGAATGCACTGAGCATAAGACAAGTGGAATGCACGGTACGTCTAGATACATCACTACTAAGAACAGAAAAAACACCACCGAGAGATTGGAGTTGAAGAAATACAACCCGATTTTGAAGAAATACACTATTCACAAAGAAATTAAGTAATAATGGCTAAGAAAGTAGTTGCAACCCTGAAAGTACAAGGTGGTGTAAAATACGCCAAAGTAATTAAAGCAGTAAAATCTCCAAAAACAGGTGCATACACCTTTAAAGAAGAGATTGTTACTGAGGATATGGTAAAAACAGTGCTTGCTGACAAGTAAGAAATTGCACTTTTAATAAATATATCAAAGTCCCTCAAGAGGGACTTTTTTATTGTTAATTTTACGTACAGTTATGGGCTTATTTGGAATCTTCTCGAAAGAAAAAAAAGAATCGCTCGATAAAGGGCTTGAAAAAACCAAAGACGGTTTCTTTTCCAAGCTAAGTCGTGCTGTAGCCGGTAAATCAAAAGTTGATGATGAAATACTGGATGAATTAGAAGAAATTCTAATCACATCCGATGTTGGTGTTGAAACCACCATCAAAATTATACAGCGGATTGAGGAGCGTGTTGCTAAAGACAAATACCTCAACACAACTGAACTCGATAGAATACTTCGAGAAGAAATTGCAGAGCTTCTTTCTGAAAACAACTCTGAAGACCTTACCGAGTTTACCATTCCATCCAATCACAAACCACACATTATCCTTGTAGTGGGTGTAAATGGCGTAGGAAAAACAACTACCATTGGAAAACTAGCAGCGCAATTTAAAAAACAAGGTAAATCTGTAGTCTTAGGTGCTGCCGATACTTTTAGGGCTGCTGCCGTAGATCAACTTAAACTTTGGGGTCAGCGTATTGATGTACCAGTTGTTGCTCATGGCATGAATACCGATCCTTCTGCAGTAGCTTTTGACGCAGTAAAAAAAGGAGTTGAAATGGGGGCTGATTTGGTTATTGTAGATACCGCTGGTAGACTACACACCAAAGTGAATTTGATGAATGAGCTTACCAAGATCAAACGGGTAATGCAAAAATTCATTCCAGAAGCTCCGCATGAAATCTTATTGGTACTTGATGGTTCTACTGGTCAAAATGCATTTATGCAGGCGAAGGAATTCACCAAAGCTACAGAAGTATCAGCCCTAGCGATTACTAAACTAGATGGCACAGCCAAGGGTGGAGTAGTGATTGGCATTTCTGACCAATTCAAAATCCCTGTAAAATACATTGGTGTAGGCGAACAAGTAGGCGACCTCCAGGTATTTAATAAAGGTGAGTTTGTTGATTCCTTGTTTAAAAAGTAGAAAAAACTAGTCACTCGCTTTTCCCTTATTATAAATACCCTTTGATATTGTAGCGCATCAATTTCTCTTGCGTATACGAGCCTCCATATAAATAACCATTCTCCTCGTCTACAGAGATATTCCAAAGATGATCTGGGCAATT
Source organism: Roseivirga ehrenbergii (assembly GCF_001593005.1). Lineage (GTDB taxonomy): Bacteria > Bacteroidota > Bacteroidia > Cytophagales > Cyclobacteriaceae > Roseivirga > Roseivirga ehrenbergii. The sequence continues at coordinate 201,008 of NZ_LQZQ01000051.1, read as the reverse complement.
TAGCTCGTGCTTTAAATTTCCATCCCAGTCAAACACTCTGATTATTGTGGGGTATATACCTTCATATTCAACCCTTTTTACATCATAATAAAGTGTGAAAAGAAGATCGTTTGTAGCGTATGCTCCTACATAATAGAACTTCACCCCCTCTTTCATGGCCATGTCAGAATAATATATATCATTAACATCATAGGTTTTATAATTCTCCACATCGCGATTAGAGTTAATTAATTCGCCTTCCTTATCAAGTATATCCAACCGATCATAATGCAACATACCTACAGCAAACCTAGATTCATCGGGTTTCATTATCAGTCTAACACTATTGAAATTGCGACCGCCATTCCATTCCGGAAACTTATCGGAATTCGTCACCAAAGGGTAATCTCCATAACTACTGAGTTCTCCATCTTTATAAATATTTAGAGGTTTTATATTCGAACCTAGGTGAAATCCAGGCTGATTCCCCGCTAAATTCACTAAATCAACCACAAATAGAGCATTCATAAAATCAAGTTCTGGATCATGCTGAATGTACCTTTCAATAACAGTTTCTTTCTTTTTTAAACTTTGGGTGATATTAATGGCACTAATTCTAAATTTCGGTGGATCATTTACCCAAATGATATAGTCACCATCATTTTCATAGAATTGGCCCGAGTAATTGACTCCATAAAAAGTATTTGGCCCTTGCCTTCCCCTAAGGCCTACATTACCCAAAAAACTCAAATCATCAAGATCGTAAACTTTAAAAACCACTTTATCATTATTATCCTGACCCTGCTTCGTTAAGAGGTACGGACCAACTACATGAACAATCAAACCCAAGTCATCTTTCAATATTTGATCACCAACAAGCAAGTTCTTTACTTGTGTTTCATTATTCGTATTATTAGCATCTTTACCTTCTGACTTTTTCGAAGAACAGCCGAAAAGAAGAGCTAAGGACATTAATATCAAAAAGAAGAATTTATGTTTCATGTATGAAAAATAACATATAAAAATTAAACATCATACTAGCAAACTTGGTCATGATCGAACATTTAGCTGCCCTATAACGAGCACTCATTAAACCTTCATTAGAATAAACAACTGTAAATCAACAAAATAACTTCTTGGCACTACCCTTGTTAAAATATAAGTGGATAGAAAACATTTGTTCATTAACGCACATAGATTATGGGAGCTATAGCCATTAACATTCCTCAAATCACTGGAGAGCAAGACATTGAAGTTGAAGTAAGAATCAACGGTGAGAAAAAATCCTACAACTACCGAGTAGAAGTATTCCACTGGGCCGACTGCGAAAACCCTAGTGAAGACCGAGTAGACTGCATTCGTCAGATATTAGCCAAATACGACCCCGACTGGGAGCTTTACCAAATAGGAATGCCAACTGACGAAGTTGTTCCAATTACCTTTAGGAAGAAGAGAAAATAAATTACCAAGCCTTTAGAATTCATTACCTTTGCGCATTAATACAATAAGGAATGAAAACGAAGGGACTGAAGAAGGACAAGGTGAACATTGTAACGCTAGGTTGCTCAAAAAACTTAGTGGATTCAGAAGTGATGCTTACTCAATTGAGAGGCAACGGAATCAAAACAACCCATGAGTCTAAAAAAGACAATGCTAATATTGTTATCGTAAATACCTGCGGCTTTATCGATAATGCCAAGCAAGAGTCCATCGATACCATTTTACGTTATGCTGATGCCAAAGACGATGGTGAAATTGATAAACTTTACGTAACAGGTTGCCTTTCTCAGCGCTACAAAGATGATCTAGAAACTGAAATCCCTCAAGTAGACGCCTTCTTCGGCACCATGGAGCTTCCTGCGCTTCTTAAGAAATTCAAAGCAGATTATAAGCACGAATTGGTAGGCGAGCGTATTATCACCACCTCTAACCATTACGCTTATTTAAAAATATCGGAAGGCTGCGACAGACCCTGCTCCTTCTGCGCCATTCCTTTGATGCGTGGTGGTCATAAATCTCGCCCAATTGAAGAATTGGTTTTAGAAGCAAAAAACTTGGCCAGAAACGGCACCAAAGAATTGCTTCTTATTGCTCAGGATTCCACTTACTACGGATTAGATATTTACAAAAAACGAAACCTAGCCGAATTGCTTGAACGTCTTTCTGATGTGGAAGGCATTGAATGGATTCGTTTGCATTACGCTTTCCCTACTGGCTTTCCAATGGATGCACTTAAAGTAATGGCGGAGCGCGACAACATTTGCAGTTATATAGACATTCCTCTTCAACACGGTTCTACCAAAATGCTGAAATTAATGCGTAGAGGGACTACCCGTGAAAAAACTGAAGCACTGATCGAAGAAATCAGGGCTAAAGTTCCGGGTATTGCCATTCGAACTACTTTGATTGCGGGCCACCCTGGCGAAACTGAAGAAGACTTCAATGACATGGTCGACTTCGTGAAGAAAATGCGTTTCGATAGATTGGGTATTTTCAACTATTCGCATGAAGAAAACACACACGCCTATTCTTATGTTGACGATGTTCCTGACGAAGTGAAACAAGAAAGGGCGAATATCGTAATGGGCATACAGGAAGAAATTTCTAACGAAATTAACCAAGAAAAAATTGGTAAGACTTTTAAAACGCTAATCGATAGAAAGGAAAGCGGAAACTACTATGGAAGAACAGAACACGACTCCCCAGAAGTAGATAACGAAGTAATCATCGATGCGAAAAAACATCACTTAAGAATTGGCGATTTCGCGAATATTAAAATCACAGATGCTACAGAATTCGATCTTTATGGTGAACCAGTTTAAGCACTTTTCATGTTTATGCTGCATTAGATTGAATTGCTGTCGAGGCTGATCTAACAATCAAAACCCTTTGTAACAAACGACTATGGCTGTTTCCGAACTATCGCAAGTACTATTGAGCAAAATACCTTTCAATAAAACGAACAGCTTTTCAAGGTCATTTTTAGATTATATAGAAGGAAAAGAAGCATTAACCAGCTTCTATAATCGTTTACCAAGCATTGAAAACTTTAAGCTTCAGATTGAAGAGAAGCACTTCAGCAATGAAAACCGAGCGGTTCTATCGAAAGTATTGCAAAAGCAATACGATGAATTTGAGTTAAGCGAAGCCACAGTACAGAATATAGAACTTCTAAAAGCGGGAACCACTTTTACTGTCACTACGGGTCATCAGCTGAATATTTTCACGGGCCCACTTTATTTTATTTATAAAATAGTGACCGTAATAAATGCCTGTAAAGCTTTGAAGAAGCAATATCCAGCTTACGATTTCGTGCCTGTTTATTGGATGGCTTCTGAAGATCATGACTTTGAAGAAATTAGCTACTTCCGTTTTAATGGTAAGAAATTCAGTTGGAAAACTGATCAAACAGGAGCCGTTGGACGCTTTGACCCAAAATCGCTCAAGCCAATTTTTGATGAGATTATTAGCCTACCTGATTTTTTCAAGGAAGCTTATTTGAAGAGAAACACCCTAGCCGAAGCAGGAAGACATTATGTAAATGCACTTTTTGGTGATGAAGGTTTAGTGATAATTGACGCAGATAATACTGAGCTTAAAAATATACTCAAGCCTGTGATGTTTGACGATATATTCAAGCATTCAGCCAATGACCTTGTTACCGAAACTTCGGCACAGCTGGATAAAGCAGGTTATAAAACACAGGTGTTCCCAAGAGAGATCAACTTCTTCTATTTAAAAGAACACATACGCTCACGTATAGTAAAGGAAGATGGTGTATTTCATGTACTTGATACCGAAATCCGTTTTTCAGAAAGCGAATTACGAGCAGAGATAGAAAACCATCCTGAACGCTTCAGTCCAAATGTGGTTTTAAGGCCGCTATATCAGGAAATGATTTTGCCAAATTTGGCTTATGTCGGTGGCCCATCAGAATTGGTATATTGGCTTCAATTGAAAGAAGTTTTCACGCATTTCAAAACACCTTTCCCGATGCTAATGCCGCGGAATTTTGCTGGAGTTGTTACTCCTAACATTCAGCGCAAAATTGAAAAGTCAGGACTGAGCTTCGAAGACATCTTCAAACCAGAAGAAGCCTTGACTCAGGAGAAAGTAAAGGAGAATACCACGAATCAACTGAGTCTAAATCAAGAGTTGGAGCATCTGAAATCTATTTTTGCAGAGGTTTTAAGTGTTGCCAAACCAATTGATACCACGCTTGAGAAGTTAGTAGCCGCTGAACAGAAAAGGGCAGAGAATTCTATTCAAAAAATTGAGAAGAAGTTACTGAAAGCCGAAAAACGAAATCAGGAGGTTTTAGTGAACCGTATTTCGGCCATTAAGGAAAGTTTATTCCCTGGCGGAAGCCCTCAAGAGCGAAAAGACAACTTCTTAAACTTCTACCTTAGCGACCCTGCATTTATTCAGAACTGTTTAGATAGCCTAGATGCCTTCGATTACCAGTTTCACTTGATTGCCGGCTCATGACTAAACAAGTGCTCAGAGAAGTGTTCTTAGAGAAGCGTAAAACACTTACGCAAGAAGAACATGCACTCCGATCGGCATTGGTTTGTGAACAAGCATTGAAACTCATTACAGAACGACAGTTCAAAAATATCCACCTTTTCCTTCCGCTTATAAAACAGCGTGAAGTCAACACCTTTCCACTTTTTGAGAGACTCATTGACCAGCCTGAGTTTCAAGTTGTACTGCCAAGGGTGAATGGAAAAACGAAGCAATTAGAGCACCTTGCATTCACCACCTCCACCAAACTGCTTAAAGGAAGTTTTGGCGTTACTGAACCTGATGGCGAAAATCACTTCGATATAACTGACCTTGATGTAGTATTCGTGCCCTTAATTAGCTTTGACCGAAAGGGCTTTAGAATTGGCTATGGCGGTGGTTTTTATGATAAATTCTTCTCGCAAGCGAGTAATGATATGATCAAAGTCGGCTTAGCGATCAGCCCTCCTTTGGATCATATTCCTTATTCAGAACCGCATGATATTCCGTTAGATTATTGCATTTCACATCACAGAATATATTCGTTCTAAAACAAAAAAAACGGCTGTAATTTCTCAATCACAGCCGTTTCAATATTCTCTTTAAGTTTTCTTAATTCGTTTGTTTCAATAGCTTAATTACATCCCTGCGTTTGTCATTATTCACATTTAAGATATACAAACCATCAGGCATTGAACTCAAGTTTACTTGGAACCTCTCTTCTGTATTATAGAATTCCTTCTTGCCTGTCACTACTTGATTGCCATTGCTACTCACTATAGAATAATCAAATCCAGTTGTGTATGCAGCATCTAAGTTTACATTAAAAACACCGTTGGATGGATTTGGGCTAACCTGAGCATCCACTTGAAGAGGATCATCGATACTTGCCACTACATCAAAATCAAAAGACACCTCATTTGTAAAGGCTACCGGCCCTAATTGATCTGTTACTTCGCACTTATAAGTACCTGTTGCAGTTACTACCAGTTCAGCACCTGTTTGCCCAGTAATCACTTCACCATCTTTAAACCACTTAAAGCCAAATCCTTCACCTGTATTGTAGGATTGATTGGCACGTAATACGGCACTATTCTCGCCCGTCATAGAATAATTAATCTCTGGGTTAAAGCCTGTGTCATAGTATCCAACAAACACACCACTACCATGAGTTGCTGCGATTACCTTGCCGTCTATCGGCCTTACTTTCACCATGTTTACAATGCTGTTCCCTATAATATTAGGGGCTTGCTGCGTCCATACCGTGCTTGCTCCATTTAAGCTACTAGTCATATACAAGCCAGTAGAAGTACCCACAAACACCTTTTCTCCGGAAGTGCCGTTTGGCAAAATTTCGATTGAACGAACAGATGAACCATTTCCACTGCCGTTAGCGTTTTCTTCCAAATTTCCAGAAATAGAAGCCCATGTTTGCCCCCCGTCTTCCGACATCCAAACACTTATTATCCCGTAATTTCCAAATGTAACAAACACTCGACTTGCATCTCTCGGGTCAACAGCTATACTAGTAATCGAAGCGTTCTGAGGTAAATTACTTGCTGAGATATTCTCGACAGTTGTAATTTCTTTTGTATTGGAAATTTTCTGAAGCCTTCCAGTAGTTGTTCCGAAATAAAGTACACCTTCAGGTTGTACTGAAGTAGCTAAAGCAGAAACTGGTTGGCTAGTAATACCCGTACCGTTAATCTCTTCCCATTCTCCTTTTCCAGGGTTTTCTCTAATATCATAGGTGTAATAAATTTTACCCTTTGCCGCGACATACATACGATCTTGATTAACCCTATCAACAATAAATGGATTAATGAATAAAAACTCTTCATCGTCATCACTTGGCGAAATATTTTCTGAGGCCTGGTAAGTGTTGTCTACAAGCTCAAATCTTCCCATTTGTCCTTCTTGTGCCGAAGCATACAAAGCATTATAACTTATTGCAGAAAAAGCTCCATCACCGCCATACGCTTGTATCCATGAACTTGTAGGATCATTTTGAAAAAGTGCCCAAGTTCCGTTATCCTGCATACCTCCTATAATTTGATTATCACCACGATCACCGCGATAAAGGTCTACCGTATAAAACTGAGAAGTGACGTAACCATTATTAAGAGAACTCCAAACCACTGTACTGGCAGTATTATCATTCGTTTTATGAATTCCACCGTCTGATCCAGTAAACATTTTTTTAGCGTCAGAAGGTAAGAATGAAAGTGTATGAATATCTGGGTGATGATTTGTGTAGGGGCCAGCAGTTCCAGTGCCTGTATACCCACCAATATGCTTCCTATCAGTTGCTGTAGTGAAACCATTTGGAGACCTTAACAGGTTTGTTCCGCCTACATAAACTGTATTTTGATTTCCTGGGTGTACGGCTACTTCAAGGTTATATCCGCCCTGTGCGTCAAAACCTTGAACTGACTCCTCATTTACATTAATATTGTCTGTTAGGGTAGTCCAAGTCGAAGTACTTCTATCATATTTGTAGAAGAAGGTTTCTCCTAAGGCATAAAAGAAATTTTCATCATGCGGATCAAAAGCCAATTCTACTCTTCTGAAAGTAGATGGCCACCCTGCAGGTAGGGTTATCGATGTCCAAGTAATACCATCTGGAGAGATGAAAATTCCTTCTTCCGGGTTTGTTCCATTGCTCGACTTATTGGGAATACTGGCAATTACCGTCCCATCAGTTGCTATGGCTATATCAGCAGAGTTTCCAACACCTGTGTTGGGAAGGCCTAATACTGTCGTCACCGTTTGAAAATCGTCTAGAGTTCTATAAATCTTACTTAGACCAGCTACGTAAATCTCTGTTTCTGTTTGGTTTGAATAGTCAATAGCGATCTTATTCACCAAGCTAAACTTTCCTAAGGTCGTAATAGAATTAGTTGCTGTGCCTTCTAGTAAACTCCACGAAACTCCACCGTCAGTGGATTTATAAATACCATCTCCTAAGTAGAATGCCCCTGTTTCAGAAACTGAGTTGCCAATATTCTCACCTGTGGCATAATACCAATTTGCTGTTTTCCCAGCTCTTTTATCTTGAACAATAGTAGTAACGGAAGGGATTTGATCGAAATTTGTAGTGCGAGTCCATGTAGCACCTTGATCAGTACTTCTCCAAACACCACCAGAAATTCCTCCCGCAATAAGAATATTTTCATCAGTAACATCAATGGCTAAAGCTCTGGTTCTGCCTCCAATATTGAATGGCCCAAAATTAACAAATGGAGATGCGTTAGTTTGAGAAATACCTGCCGCAGAAGACCTGATATTAATTCTTTCAATTTGATTCAACTCTCGAACATAGGATAATTCTTTATGACGAATGTCGAAAGGTATTTTGCCTGTTGATGGATCTTTGAGCATATCCATTTCATAGGCCAGTCTTTTCTGAGGGTTTTCCGATTCGGCTTCAGCCTCCTCATTTAAACCTTCGTTCTGATTAATGGTAAATTGAGGCTCAGTATTTACTTTGAAAGACCTAAATGATTGGTACTCGAAGTACATTAAAAACAGCACTACGATCGCCCCCACAACTCCCAAGTTTCGCAATCTAGTCTTTTTCATATAAGTGTAGTTTAAGGTATTTCTGTTTTGATCTACGTTTTTAGACCTACTAGTGGATTATCTACTTTCCAAATAGAAGTAATTCCGAAAAACGGTTTTTCTGACGAATACTAAAGATATATTTTATCGTTGTTGTTTCAAGAGTTTTGCACTAATAAATCCATATTTAGTCTCCACTCTTAACACGTATACACCGTTTGACACAGCGCTCAAATCCAACATCATCACTTCATCCATGAAGTAACTGTCCTTTTTCCCTTCCAAAACTTTAGCCCCTTGGCTGTCTGTAATAGAATAACTGAAGCCTAAAGGAATATCTGCATTCAACTTAATTCTAAAAACACCTGAAGAGGGGTTCTCCTGTACTGTAATGTTCAAATCATTTATCAGCACATCATCAATTCCGGTAATAATATTTTCAATGGTGTAGGTTTCATCTAGCGCAAAATTTCCATTAAATCGGTTGCCATCAGCATTTTCAATATTGTGGGAAGGTTTAATATCCAAATCCACCAAGCCGTCAGATTCAATATCTTCAATTATTACCAAGTAACTGGTATTTGAAACGCTTGAAAACACACCTTGAATCACTGCTGTTACCGATGTTGATGACAACTCGAAGTCACTTAAATCAACATTTGTTACTCCTTCAGAAAAAGTAATTTCAAAGGTAACTTCTGTCAGGTTGGTAGTTTCTAACAAAGGAGATTTTCTTGTAATACTTGCACTTGGCCCCACTGAAAAATCGACTGTATAAGTTTCTTCCTCTGTAATACCTCCGACAAATACGTTCCCTCCATTATTTTCAATTCCTGTAGTGCTAGTAAAATCGAGGTCTATTAAGCCTTCTGTTGAAAACTGATTTACCTTAACAAAATATTTGCTCGGTGAATCTTCTGTTACTTCTGCTATTGTGGCCTGAATACTTGTAGAACTCAATTCAAAATCAGTAATATCAACATTGCTTACATCTTCTGAGAATTCAACCACGAAGACCACATCTGGACGATTGATTGAAGCTACTGTTGGTGCATTGCGCTTAATTGTAGCGGTTGGTGCCAATGCGGAGTTGATCGTAAAAGTCTCTTCTGAAATAAGGTTTGCATCAAAAGCATTGTTGGCTTCATCTTGAATATCGGTAGTTGCTTTGAAATCTAGGTTTACAAGCCCATCGGCAGAATAACCATTTACAAACACCAAATAGTTGGAAGAAGAACTGGATGTAACTCTGTCGATATTTGCAGAAATAGAACTAGAGGACAACTCAAAATCTTCTACTCCTACATTCTTCACAGGTTCATTGAAATCTACAGCAAATACAACCTCTGTTCTGTAGGTTTCTTCAGACGTAGGTTGCGATCTTGCTATGCTTGCTCTAGGTTCTGTTAAGTCAAGAATTGTATATGTCTCTTCACTTAATATTGAACCGGCAAACGCATTTTGGAACAAATCGGTAATTCCAGATTCTGATTTGATATTCAAATCCAAAAGCCCTGTTCCACTGATATTGTCTACCTGAATATTGTAAACTTTAGCAGACACTGAAGTAACAGATGCGATGCTGGCCGATGCCGTTCCTGCCAATTCAAATGATGAAGTTGACAACCCTTGTACTGCTTCATCGAAAGTAATTTGAAAACTCACCTCTGTTGTTTCTATTTGTTCTTGCGTTGGGTTTAGTCTCACAATGGAGTTTACCACTGGCGCAGTTTTATCTAAACTGATATTAATTGCATTCGACACCGCCACTGGCCCCAACTGATCACTAACCCTAAGTTTATATACTCCAGATGTTGTAACCTGTAACTCAGAACTCGTTGCTCCAGTAATGTCCTGATCATCTTTAATCCATTGATAGGCAAATCCCGCCCCTGATGTATATGAGACCGGCCCTCTGAGTGTTGCTTCTTGAATTGAGTAATCGATTGAATAGTTAATATTTGGTGAGAAAGCTACATCGTAACTGGCTTGAAAAACACCATTACCATGGGTTCCCACTAATACTTGTCCATCTAATGGGCGAACTTTAATCATGCTTACTATTGAATTACCGATAATATCTGATGCCTCTTGTGTCCAAACAGTGTTATCACCATCCAAAACAGAGGTTTTATAAAGCCCTAAGGAAGTACCTACAAAATAGATTGGTGAAGCTCCATTCGGCATTATTTCAATATATCGTACCGAAGGACCGCCACCCGATCCGTTAGCATTTTCTTCTAAATTACCAGAAATTGAAGCCCAAGTTTGGCCCCCATCATTACTCATCCAAACACTGATAATTCCGTAATTTCCGAAAGTAGCGAATACTTTATTTGCATCAGTTGGATCGACAGCTAGACTTGTGATAGCTCCAATTGGCAAATTAGCTCCAGTGATTTCTACCGCTGCTAAATCAGTATTTACATCAGCCACCTTAAATATCTTTCCATTTCTGGTACCGAAATAAAGTACCCCTTCAGGTTCGATAGAAGCAGCAAGTGCCGATACAAAGTCATTCACTCTTGACGCACCCATTGAAATTTCTATCCAATCTCCATCTCCTGGGTTTTGGCGTATATCGTTGGTATAAAACACCCGGCCTCTCGCCCCCACGTACATCCTATCTTGATTTACGGGATCATAAATAAATGGATTGATGAATAAAAAGTCATCTTCATTGGTAGTCGGAGAAATATCTCCTTTGTATTCATAGCTGTTGCTTTCAGTATTCAGTTCAAACCTTCTCAGTTGCCCTTCTTGAGCAGAAACATACAATGAGTTATAAGTAATCCCATTATATGAACCATCACCACCAAAAATTTCAACCCAATTGGTATTTGATAGATTTTCATTTGCTCCCCAAGTTCCATTATCCTGCATTCCTGCAATCAAAAGTTCTTCTCCTCTATTAAATCTATAAGCATCAATAGCATAAATTTGTGTGGTAAGGTAGCCATTGTTCAAAGACTGCCACGTTACTGGGCTACTACTACCAGCCGCACTATTATTTAGCGTAAGGTGAACCCCACCATCCGAGCCAGAGAGCATTTTATTAGGATCTGAAGGGTAAAACACTAAAGCATGAATATCGGGGTGGTGGTTATTGTACTTCGGGAAGTTATTCGAATTGTTATCTTCACGATAACCACCAATATTCACTCTATCAGAACTTAGCCTAAAACCAGAAGTACTACGTAAAAGATTTGTTCCACCAATAAAAATAGTATCTGAACTCGAAGGGTGAACTTTCATTACCAGATTATAGCCGCCTTGGGTATTATGCCCTTGTCCTGAATCTGAAGAAATACCCAAATTACCCGTCAGGCTCACCCATTCTCCGGTACTGATGGTATGTTTAAGTAAGAAGCTAGTGCCCACAGCATAAAAAACGTCCTCATTTTGCGGGTCAAATGCTACTTCAATTCTTTCGTATGAACTCGGCAAACCAGATGGCGGATTGATATTAATCCAAGTTAGTCCGTCATCAGATTTGTAAATCCCTTCCTGAGCATTGGGGCCATTATTCACATTATTAGCGATGGTTGCTATTAATACGCCAGAACTAGAAATGGCCAAATCAGTATAGGAAAAACCTGTGTTATTAGCTCCTAAAACGGGGGTATAAGTAGCAAAGTCGTCAGTAGTTCTCACTATATTCCCCAATCGAGCCGCATACATTTCACGAACATCAGTATTCGAATTATCTATTACTATTTCCCCTACCAAACCAAAGTCACCTAAATCAGTATTATCGTTTTGGGTTGTAGTGGGAATAACCGCCCATGATAATCCTCCATCGGTAGATTTAAAAATCCCATCTCCTAGGTAAAAAGCCCCCGTAACAGAGGCCGAGTTTCCGAAAAACTCACCTGCGGAGTAAAACCAAGTATTGGTATTTCCTTCACGTTGATCTTGAACCAAAGCTGAAACAGCAGGTAGCTGCATTACGGTTGAAGTTCTGTTCCATGTTTGTCCAGCGTCTGCCGATCGCCACAAACCACCCGAAACTCCACCTGCCAAAATCACATTTTCATTTGATATATCTATTCCCAGTGCGCGGGTTCTTCCTCCTATATTAAAAGGCCCCCTGCTCACAAATGATGACGCCTGACTTTGACTAGTACCACTTGCTTGCATTCGAATATTTAAGTCCGACAACCGATTTTGTGTTTTGGCAAAACTCAGTTCTTTTTCTCTTATGCCTATAGGGATTTTGCCGGTGATAGGATTGGCAAGCATTTCATATTCAAACTCAAGCCTTTTGATTGGATTCTCAAACTCAGCTTCTTCATCCTCCACTTGAAGCGAATCTGGGATTGACTCAAACACCAATGATTGGCGGTACTCTGCAGTATGCCATTGGTCATCATTCTTAAAAATAAAGAAGGCAGCTACAGACAATACAACTACTAGGAGTCCGGCTTTCCAGAAGTTTTTCATGGTTTCTTAATTTTGAACCATTGTGGCGCTAAGCATTTCTTTTGTTTTGGTAATTGGAGTTAATACATCTATTAACACTTTATCGCCTTTGCTAAACTGAACATCAGCTGGGGTTTCGAGACTTATTTTTTCACCCACTGCTGGCGCAACGGTAGCAAAAGTTGCTCCGTATTTTACAATTTCCTCAACTTTGAAAACATAAGTATTTCCGCGATCGGAAGTACCTTTAACTGACTCAATCTCACCTTTTAGCCTTATAGCATCTTTGATCATATTAGAAGGCGCTACTTCTTTCACCCCTTCGGTATTTAGAGAAAATTCACGAGCGTTTTTCACTGTAAACTCAGGCGTATTTTTCTTTTCGGCTGATTTGCAGCTAGCCAAGAAAAATAGCACAACAAAAAGATTATAACTGAGTAGTTTGTATTGGTTTGCTTTCATCATCAAGAATTAAAAACTGCTTCAATATACGATTTATCAAAATGCAATAGGAACTTGGGTGCAAATTTAAAGCCACTTCAGCCTTAGCGCTTTACTCCTCTTACCATTTCCTTTTTACCTGGAGGGCCAGGAAGGGTTTCAACGGTTAGTCCAACTGCTTTTAAATCTCTTTTTAGCTGTCCTTTTGCACAATAGGTGACAAAAACACCATTTGAGTCGAGCAGTAAAGCCGTTTTTTCGATCACCTCTAAATCCCACATTTCGGATTGTTTGCTTGGGGCGAAAGCATCGAAAAAAACGATATCAAAAAATGAATTGTTATTAAAGTCTTGCAGTTTGTCTTCTGACTTTAGTATGGTGAAAAATTCGTTTTGCTGAAACTCCTGTTCCCAATCGGCCTTATGAAGCTCTAAAAACCGCTCCTTCACAGTTTTATCATCAAAAAATTCGTGGTAGTTCAGTGCTTCAAACACTTCACTTTTTAAGGGGAAAGGCTCTAAAGTGGTGTATTCAACTCTCACCTCATGTGCCACCGCCCATTCTGAAGTAAGTATGGCATTCAAACCCGTACCGAAGCCAACTTCAAGCACCCGGATGTTATCCAAATCAAAACTAGACAGAAGAAAATCGAGTCCTTCTTTCAGAAACACATAACGCGACTCTTGCACCGCTCCGTGAAAAGAATGATAAGTTTCGTTCAGTTCGGCATGGTACAGCGAATGAGAACCATCTTCGGTGACTATAATTTTAACTTCGGTCATTTACTTTTGAATCAGCACTGTAGCATAAGCAGCTACACCTTCAGCCTTACCTACAAAACCAAGTTTTTCAGTGGTGGTGGCTTTGATGGAAATATCTTCTTCGTCAATTCCCATTACGCCTGCAAGGCATTTTTTCATTTCAGGAATGTGTGGATTCACTTTTGGTAATTCTAAACAAATAGTGCTATCAATATTGCCAATAGAAAAGCCTTTGGCCTCTACAAGCGCCACTACTTCCTTCAATAAAATTTTGCTATCGATCCCCTTGAATTTCGGATCCTTATCTGAAAAATGAAAACCGATATCTCGCAGATTGGCTGCGCCTAAAAGCGCATCGCAAATTACATGAATCAGTACATCTGCATCTGAATGACCAACGGCTCCATGTGTATGAGGCACCTTAATTCCACCCAACCAAAAGTCTTTTCCTTCTTCTAAACGATGTACATCGTATCCAAACCCTACTCTGATTTTCATATTTCGTTTTTTGCTTTATACCTTAATACTGAAGCGTTTGTTTTCACTAATATTTTTTCGGCCTGCTCCTTAATATCTTCTTCCGTAACGGCCTGAATTTTCTCGCCCTCATGATTTACCATGTCGGGATCGCCCAAAGTCCAAGCATGCGCCAAATTCATGGCTCGGTTTAGTAATTCAACTTCGCCAAAAACAATGGTCGACTCCGCTTTGTTTTTCACCTTCTGCAAAGTAGCGGCTTCAACCGAAGTGTTTTTAAAATCCTCAATCAAATCCCAAACTGCTTTTTCAGCCTCAGTCAGCGAAACACCAGCACTCAATTGCCCATTGATAACGAGTAAGCCAGGGTCACTAGAACCCATTACATAAGCCCCAATCGAACTAAACAGTCTTTGTTTTTCTACCAATTGATCGTGCAATAATGACGACTTACCACGCCCTAAAATATCGCTCAATAAATCAGTAGCGTAATATTTTTCATCCGCTCTACCTTCCATATGGAAAGCCATATACAGCGAGTCTGCCGGCACAGGCGCTTCTACCTCTAACTCTCTATATTCAGTTTGAACAGGCTCTTGAGGTAAATTTCGTACATTGGTTTCGCCTCTAGGAATTTCCCCAAACCACTTTTCGCTCAGTCGTTTTACTTCATCCAAAGTAGTATTTCCAGCCACCACTAAAACTGCATTATTGGGTTTGTAGAAACGATGGAAGAAATCCTTCACATCATCCATGGTGGCCTTTTCAATGTGCTCAATCTCCTTCCCAATAGTGGCCCATTTGTAAGGATGTTCTTTATAAACCAACGGCCTTAGTTTCAGCCAAGCATCACCATAAGGTTGATTCAAGTACCGTTGCTTAAACTCTTCGATCACCACAGAACGCTGTACTTCCAATACTTTCGGGTCGAAAGAAAGGCTTAGCATTCTGTCCGATTCCAACCAAAATGCAGTTTCCATATTTTCGGCCGGAAGCGTTATGTAGTAGTTTGTAATATCTGGGCTTGTGAACGCATTATTCTCGCCCCCAACCTTCTGTAATGGCTCGTCATAATTGGGTACGTTTAGTGAGCCGCCAAACATTAAATGCTCAAAAAGATGAGCAAATCCGGTGCGCTTTTCATCTTCATCTCTCGACCCCACATTGTAAAGTACATTTACCACCACCATAGGTGAAGTAAGGTCTTGGTGAAAAATGACCTGAAGGCCGTTTTTTAGTTCAAATTGTTCAAATTGGATCATATACAATTGGGTAGGCTGGCAAAAATAAAAATAATGCACATTAATTTCGGCAATTGAGGGTTTACTTTAATTTTGCTTCGCACTGCACTCAAAACAACTATGATTTTTAAACGAGAAGGTTACTCCAAGCAAGAACTTTTACACCTCTACGAGCAAATTCTTAGACCACGCATGATCGAAGAAAAAATGCTCATTCTGCTCCGTCAGGGAAGAATTTCTAAATGGTTTTCTGGAATTGGACAAGAAGCAGTTTCTGTTGGAGCAGTGAATGCCATCGACCAAGAAGAGTATATTTTGCCTATGCACCGAAATCTTGGCGTTTTTACAGGTAGAAACATTCCGTACAGTCGCCTTTTCGCACAGTTTCAAGGCAAATTAAGTGGCTTCACAAAAGGAAGAGATCGCTCCTTCCACTTTGGAACGAAGGAATTTAACATTGTGGGAATGATCTCGCATTTAGGTCCACAAATGGCCTTGGCTGATGGAATTGCCTTAGCCGACAAACTTAAAGAAAGCAAAAAAGCTACTTTAGTCTTTACAGGAGACGGTGCAAGTTCGGAAGGTGATTTCCACGAAGCACTTAACGTAGCAGCAGTTTGGGACTTGCCAGTAATTTTTGTGATTGAGAACAACGGCTATGGCCTTTCAACTCCTAGCGAACAGCAGTTTAGGTTCAAAAATTTTATAGACAAAGGCCCAGGCTACGGCATTAAAGCAGTAAAAGTAGATGGCAATAATTTGCTTGAAGTACATTCTACCATAAAGCAATTAGCAGAGGAGGTTAGAAAAGAACCTAAGCCAGTGATTGTGGAATGCATGACTTTCAGAATGCGTGGTCATGAAGAAGCCAGCGGTACTAAATACGTTCCAAAAGCTTTGATGGAAGAATGGGCGAAGAAAGACCCTGTTGAAAATTATGAGTCCTTTTTAAAGAAGGAAAAAATACTGACCGCAAAAGCAGAAAAAGAAATTAGAGCCAAAATCAAAGCCGACATTGAAGAAGGTTTAGAGTTGGCTTATGCAGAAGAATTACCTCCGGCTACGCAGATGGAAATTGACGACATGCATGCACCATTTGTTCAGGAAGTGATTGAACTAAAAAGCGATGCAACCTCAGAAAAACGTTTTGTAGATGCGATTTCGGATGGATTAAAGCAAAGCATGGAACGTTTCGACAACCTCGTGTTGATGGGGCAAGACATTGCTGAGTATGGTGGTGTTTTCAAAATTACTGACGGTTTTTTAGAGAAATTCGGAAGTGGAAGAGTGCGTAATACACCTTTGTGCGAATCGGCCATTATTGGTACAGGGCTCGGGCTTTGTATTAATGGTTATAAGGCTATGGTCGAAATGCAGTTTGCCGATTTTGTTACTTGCGGTTTCAACCAAATTGTAAATAACTTAGCGAAAAGTCACTACCGTTGGGGGCAAAATGCAGATGTTGTAGTGCGTATGCCTACGGGTGCTGGCGTTGGCGCTGGGCCATTCCACTCACAATCCAACGAAGCTTGGTTTTTCCACACGCCTGGTTTAAAAATCGTTTACCCTTCTAACCCAAAAGATGCGAAAGGACTTTTGGCAGCAGCCATCGAAGACCCAAATCCCTATTTATTCTTCGAGCACAAGGCCATGTACCGTTCTGTAATCGAAAATATCCCTGACGATTATTACACGGTTGAGGTGGGGAAAGCTGCCATTGCCCAAGAAGGTGATGATATTTCCATCATTACTTATGGTATGGGTGTGCACTGGGCGAAAGAATTGGCTGCCGCTACGGAGGCTTCAATTGAAATTCTAGACTTAAGAACTTTATTGCCTTGGGATAAGGAAGCTGTTGAAGCTACGGTGAAAAAAACCAATAAAGTAATTGTATTGCACGAAGACACGCTTACAGGCGGCATTGGTGCCGAAATAGCCGCCTGGATTGGCGAGAACTGCTTCCAACATTTAGATGCTCCTGTAGCTAGAGTGGGCAGCCTTGATACTCCTGTTCCTTTCGGAAAACACTTAGAAGAGAACTTTTTACCAAAACAAAGACTTGTAGAGAAGTTGAATGACTTGATAAATTACTAAGTTTTATGTTTTGGAATAAGAAGAAAGAAGACACTGTTGAAGTGCCATGGAATAGATTGGAGCGTTTAGATCAACTTTCTGAAATCATTGAAGAGAGCAAAAATCAAACGGTTGTGATTTACAAGCACAGCACCCGTTGCAGCATTAGCAGCATGGCGCTGAACCGTTTGGAACGCAACTGGACGGCAGAGGGAAACCAGCTGAAAGTTTATTACTTAGACTTGATTCAATTTAGAGAAGTTTCTAATGCTGTGGCCGAACAATTTGGTGTACAACATGAATCTCCACAAGCCATTGTAATTAAAAACGGTAAGGCTGTTCACCATAGTTCGCACATGTCAATTGATTATGATGCGATGTTGAAGTTGATTTAGGGTTGATTTAGCTCAACGGCAGTTTATCCAACAGATTCTTTCATTTTATCCTGACTCACATCAGTCTAAAATTTCAGAATGACGCCAAAAACAACCGTCACTGCGAACGCTTACGCCTTAGCTTCAGCGTTGGCGCAGAAGCAGGCCATGCGGTAGCAATGGGCTGTAACGAAGCAGTCTCTAGGTGGCAGTTTCTGTAATTTGAAAAAGTGAGATTGCTGCTCACTCCCACTAACTAATAACCAATACACTCATAACTACCCCTACCTCATCGTAATCACAGTTATCCCTGCGCCTCCACGGTCTACATGTTCGTCTTTCATTTGAGCAATTTCTTTGTAAGACGAAAGGTGAGTTCGTACGATTTGCCTTAAAACGCCATTACCTTTTCCATGTAAAATATGGAGTTCGTTAAAGCCCAGCAGAATGGCTTCGTCCATATATTGTTCAAGCTTGGGAATTACTTCTTCAGCACGATATCCACGGATATCTAACTTCTGAGAGAAATTGGCCATTTTATCGTTGAGAGAAACACCGCCCTTCACTGAAATTGAATTGGCTTTTTCACGGGTTTCTTTGCGGGTAATTTTCTCTAAACGATTCAGTTTAACCATAGAGGTTAATGCTCCAATACTCAATTCTACATCCTTGCCTTTGATCGAAATTACTTTCCCTGTAGTTTCCTGCCCTTTAATACGGACATAACTCCCTACTTCAATGGCGCCAGATTCTGTTTGAACTACTTCTTTTTCTTGCGAAGTGATTTTAGTTTTCTTCTTGGCTGCCTCTAAACTTTCACGAGCTTGCTTTACCCTTTCTTTATCTGCTTGGGCTTCTTTGATTTCGCGAATCACACGCTCTACTTCCTTATTAGCGCTATCCAGCAACACTTTAGCTTCACGCTTGGCGTTGTTTAGAATTTTCTTCTCTTGGTTTTCCAAGTGAGATTTTAACTCGGCATATTGAGTCGTTAGCTCATCCAATTCCTTCTCCTTGGCCTTTACTCTTTTTTCAGCCTTTTCAACTTCGTATTGTTGACTTTCTAGCTGGCCTAAAAGCTGATCTACGGAAACCTGCTTTACCCCTACTTTTGATTTTGCGTATTCTATGGTCTGATTTGAAAGACCAATTTTTCGGGCAATTTCTAAAGCGAAGGAACTCCCGGGTTTTCCAATTTCTAATTGATAAATAGGCTGAAGGTTCTTTAGGTCATACTTCATAGCCCCGTTTACCAGGCCTTGTTGCTTGTCGGCATATTCTTTTAGGTTGCCATAGTGCGTAGTAATTACGCCCATACCCTTCGAACTACGAAGTTCATCCAAAATGGCTTCGGCAATAGCACCACCAAACTGCGGTTCGGTACCAGTTCCAAATTCATCAATCAAAAACAAGCTGCCTTTGTTTACATGACCCAAAAGGTTTTTCATGTTCACCAAATGCGAACTGTATGTACTTAAATCATTTTCGATGGACTGTTCATCGCCAATATCAATAAAGAGATCTTTGTAAATGGTAAAGCGTGAAGTTTCATTCACCGAAACCAGTAAGCCACATTGGAACATGTACTGCAATAAACCCACGGTTTTCAGGCAAACACTCTTTCCTCCTGCATTTGGTCCAGAAATGACCAAAATTCTTTTTTCAGCATCGAGCGAAATATTGAGTGGTACTACTTTCTTCCCCAACTTTTTAAAGGAAAGATAAAGTGACGGATGTCTCGCCTCTTGCCAAGAAAAGCCCTTCGTTTCGTTCCAAAGTGGTTTTATGGCATCAATATCTATTGCAAAACGGGCTTTGGCTCGAATAAAATCGATGATGCCCAAGAACTTCATAATTCCTGAAAGGTTTTCCAATTCTGGACGAACCTCATCGGTGAGAGCCGTTAAAATTCGAATGACTTCCCGCTTTTCTGCGTACTGCAATTCACGTACTTCATTGTTGATTTCGAGCACTTCGCTAGGCTCTAGATAAACCGTTTGTCCCGTGGCAGATTCGCCATGCACAAAACCTCGCACTCTTCTTTTGTATTCCGCCAACACCGGAATTACCATTCTACCTTCCCGAATCGTAATGGAAACATCATCAGGCGTAAAGCCATCTTTTTGCGCTCTTCTTAAAATACCATCAAGTACTTTTCTAAGCCTTTGCTGTTCGGCATTAATCCCCTTTCGAATGTCGGCCAATAAAGCCGAAGCATTGTCTTTTAATTTGCCTCGCTCGTCAAACTTTCGGTCGATTGACCAGAGCAATTCATCATTCCAAAGCAAAGGATGAGTAAGCTGAACCAATTCAGGGTAATCTTCTCGTTTTTGGCTAAAAAAGCTCAAACATTGGTCGGCCGTTTTAAAAACCAGCAACAAATCAAAAAACTCTTCCTCTAAAAGAAATGAGTTTTCCATCTGCACCTTTTTAAGGTGTGAAGAAACATCTATATAATTGGCGTTTGGAAAAAGCTCTCCACTTTGAATAATTCTCGTAAACTCGTGGGTTTGTTCTAACCACTTATCTATGGAATTGCGATCTGTGGCGTATTTTATTTTCGAAACAAACTGGGCGCCTAAATTGCTCTCGCACTTTTCGAGCAAAACGGCCCTGATTTTATCAAAACCTAACTTTTCTTCTAAATTTGGGGGGTAAAGCATTCGGTAAATGGGGCTTATTCTTATCTCAGGTTTGTATCTCTTTCTTTCATAACACTGAGGCTATCTAGTGTGGTAGAGAAGATGACAGAGGCTTTTTCTGGATGAAGCAAATAGTACTGATAGCTTTTTTTGTAGGCTACTGTATCTACATTGTGTTCTTCGAAAATCCTCTTTTCCAATATCTTAAATACCTTTTTTGCGGAGTCTGCCGGAAGCAATAAGTGGGTCACCTTACCTTCAGCTACTCTAATATCTACCATGATGTCGATCATCTCAGATTCAGACAATAATCCTTCTGGCAACTCCTCTTTACTACCGCAGGTAAAAAACAAGCAACAAACCGCCAACAAAAAAAGCTTTTTCACACTCAATTCTCAATTTTATTTTCAACTTCGATTTTCAAACGAATTTGTCAAAGGTAACGTATTCTGCACGGTAGCGGAATGCTTCTTAACCAAATTTAAGATAGTTGACGCTGAATAAAACCGATTTAATTCTATTTTTGGCCTTTTAGATATGGAGCACATAATTTCCAAGCTTAGGAAGTACGAAATACAAATCAGAAAAGCCATCAATTCTCGGATGCAAGGAGACTTCCATTCCATTTTTAAAGGATCGGGATTGGAGTTTGATGGAGTGCGCGAATACCACTATGGTGACGATGTAAGAAACATCGACTGGAACAGTTCGGCTAAGGGACACGGAACCTTTGTAAAAACATTTAAAGAAGAGAAAGAACAAACAGTTTTCTTTTTGCTGGATGTAAGTGGTTCGCAAGAAATAGGAAACCCAGGTGCACAAAAAGTTGATGTAGGAAAAGAAATTGCTTCGGTTTTAACCCTTTCGGCTATTAAAGAGCAAAATCGAGTGGGGCTTATTTGTTTTTCAGATCAAAAAGAAAAATTTGTAAAGTCAGGAAAAGGCAGCAAACACGGTTATGCTATTATTCATGAACTGTATAACCTAAAACCAAAATCTGGAAAAACGAATATCAGTAAAGCGATTGGTTTAGCGCTTGAAGCCATCAACAAAAAAAGTGTGGTGATTTTGATTTCGGATTTTATTGATACCGATTACGAGAAGAACCTGAGGACTTTGGCCAACAAACATGACCTTGTGGTGATTCACTTAAAAGACGACCGAGAAACTAATTTACCTAACTTGGGGATAATTCCTGTTTACGACAAAGAAAGCCGAAAAACTGTGTGGGTAAATACTTCGTCAAAAGACTTTAGAAATAAACTAGAAAAACGATACTCTACCAATAAAGATGACTTACAGTTATTTTGCAGAAAGCACCAGATCAATTATGTAGAAATCAATACCAAGGATTATTATATCCCACAACTCATCAAACTTTTCAAACTGCGAAATAAATCAATGAAACGTGATTAAGATCGTTAAACTTACCATTCTAGTCGCCTTATTTTTTTCTGGAAGTCAGGCAATTCACGCTCAGGAAACAAAACCAATTGGTTTTTTCTTGAAAGACAGTGTGAAAATCGGTGAGCCGGTTCCTTTTATTTTCAGTTATAAAGACAAGAAAAACAGGTCTGTTATATTTCCTGATTCGCTTTACAACTTTGCTCCGTTTGAGCTGGTAAGTAAAGAGTATTTCAACACCCAATCTGACGACATTAATAGTATTGATAGTGCGGTTTATTACCTCACTACTTTTGAAATCGATACGGTTCAAAGGCTTTCTCTTCCTGTTTTCTTAATTACAGAAAGCGATAGTATTCCGAATTTTAGTTTAATGGATTCCATCATTCTCGATCAGGTAGTTACGCAAATGCCCGACAGTGTGAATATGGAAGAAAACTCTTATTACAGACCCGTTTCTCTGCAATTCAACTACCCTTATTTCATTATCGCTTTAGTTGTTCTAGGTGTTTTGGCCATCATTGTGTTAGTAGTTTGGGGTAAAGACATTAGGAAAAAGATTAAGCTGTATAGGTTGAAGAAAGGCCTTGAAAAATTCAATGCTGGTTTTGACCAACAGATTGATGCGTTGAGCAATGACACAACCAAAGCCAACATAGAGAAAACACTAAAATACTGGAAGAGCTACATGGAAGGTTTAGAAAACCTGCCTTTCACCAAGCTGACTACCAAAGAAATTGTATTGTTAATGCAAAGTTCTAGCTTAGATGAAACGCTCAAATCTATTGATAAAAACATATACAGTAAGGCTACCGTTTCTGCTTTACAAAATGATTTTGAGTTTTTGAAAGACTATACTCAAGACCGATACAATCACATTTCAGAAGTAATTAAAAATGCTTGACGAATCGAAATATAGCTGGCTTTCTCTGGAGTGGTTTACTCCTGAGGGTTTCAAATCCTTTGATTGGGCATTTCCGATTTTTCTTTATGCCCTTCCATTAGTGCTCATTCTTTTTCTTCTTAAATGGTTAATCGGAACTAAAATAAAGCAGAAACTTCCTGTTGCCCTTCCTAAACAAGACATTGAACGCAGCTGGACAAGCTATTTAAGGGTAATTCCTAACCTATTTACCGCACTGGCTTTGGCCATGTTAATCGTAGCCCTTGCCCGCCCACAACGAACAAACGAGCAAGTTGAGCAATGGACAGAAGGAATTGATATTGTACTCATTATTGATACGTCTGAATCAATGCAGATTGAAGATTTTAAGCCCAACCGACTTGAAGCTGCTAAACAAACCGCACGCGATTTTATCAATGGCAGGTTTCAAGACAGAATTGGATTGGTGATTTTCTCGGGTGATGCCTATTCACTTTCTCCATTGACTACTGATTATGAATTACTAGGTAGTTTTATCGATACTGAAGTAGACTTTGGTAAGATTGAGAACCGAGGAACAGCCATTGGTAGCGCCATTGCCACTGGAACCAACCGAATGACGGAATCATCTGCGGCTTCTAAAGTGATGATTTTATTGAGTGATGGAGATAACACTGCCGGAAATATTGATCCAATTACTGCCGCTGAATTGGCCGCTGCTTATGGTATTAAAATCTACACCATTGGCATTGGTAAGGACGGAAAAGTGCCTTACGGAAAAGACTTCTTTGGCAGACCCAACTATATCGAAAATACGCTGGATGAAACCACGCTTAGAAAGATTGCCGAGATTGGTGATGGTCAGTTCTATCGCGCTTCTGATAATGAAGCACTTTCAAACGTTTTCAGCTTAATTGACCAATACGAGAAAGCTGAAATCAAAGAAACCCGTTATAAGAACACTACAGACTTCTACCCTATTTATGCCAAATGGGGATTGGTTTTCTTTATTCTATTTATGCTCTCTAAAAGTACTTTTGTGAGTAACGTGTTGGAGGATTAAGAATCTAAACCGCTTTAGAAATGCACTCTGATCATTTCTCTATTTAAACTTACAATCCACTAAGACAATACCTAACTAGTATTGTATAGTTTATGTGAATGCCTTAGATTATGATGAATATGAAGTGCATTTCACATAAGTATATAATGTTCGTATTGATAGCCATTTTCTTTGTTGCAGAAAAAGCTCTTGATGCTCAATCTAGTATTTCAGGAACTTACAGAAGTTATTTCGGAGAAAAATTAGAATTAAGATCTGACTCCACTTTTATATATAATTGGAAGTTCGACTTAGCTTCACGATGGTCAATAGGCGAGTGGTATAAAAGCGATAGCTTCATATTCCTAAAAGTCACTCCAGTTTATGACACATTAAGGGTGTCAGATGGAAGATTAAACAAGGAGTTGGATAGTTTGGTATTGTCAGCCGACCAAAGTTCTGGTGTAATAACAATTGAAGATTTTGTTTCAAGTCAATTATCTTCTGGAGGTCAATTGACCGATATCAGGTTTGATAAATTATTCAGGAGAAACAATAAGCTTTTTAAAGTACAAGAAAATGGGCGCTTATCAAGAAAGAGAGTAAGACCTATTTTCGGTCGAAAAAAACG
This sequence comes from Roseivirga ehrenbergii, assembly GCF_001593005.1. Classification (GTDB taxonomy): domain Bacteria; phylum Bacteroidota; class Bacteroidia; order Cytophagales; family Cyclobacteriaceae; genus Roseivirga; species Roseivirga ehrenbergii. The sequence continues at coordinate 176,574 of NZ_LQZQ01000051.1, read as the reverse complement.
CCCTACATATTTCTTTAGAATTAAAGACTAAAACCTTAAAGCCAGACTAAATCCGTCAGCATTTACGGTTACTGTTTCTATTATTTTATTTAGGCTTTCACTCTTAGATTGTAATAAGCCATACATTACTACATCAAAAGCAAAGAGAAATCCACCTTGCAGGATTAAAGACTTACCGTAGCCATTCAACAGGTCTTGTTTGTTCGGTCGTGTTTTGGCCATTTCTTTCATTAAGAAACCACCCGTAATATAGGCTACATCTAGCCCAGCATTGATCAAAAGCACTTTACCCATTTGGTGATAATCGCCAATGGATTCTGTTAAACTGATTGAGCCAGGGTTGGCAATTAGGGAGTTGCGTAAGCCAGGAACCGCCAGTGCTAAATTGACTACATTCCAATAGATGTTCATCCTATAAAAATGGCCTTGCTCTTTAGTACTTGGGTTTCTTAGTAAAGCCGCATTCGTGGCAAAATTCCCAACAGCCCAACTTCCCAAAACAATCATCCCCACTTTATTCAATTCCAGCCGGTCGGCATTGAATACTGTAAGGTCAGATGACTGGCCAAGCGCCTGAAAGGTGATGAAAACTAAGAACAAGGTAAGAATGAGTGATTTTTTCATGGCTACGCAAAGAGTTCTATTCCAAAACCTTCGAGCAAGAAATTAAGCAAACGAAGGGCAAAAAGGATCAAAGCTACACCTACAGTACGGTTCATGATTCTCATAAAACGAGCCGTTACAATTTCTCTAAGCTTAGTAGCGAAATGCGATTTTAGTACATCTACAATAAATACCGTACCCACTAAAGCAGCAAAAAAACCAAAGGCTTGATTTGAAGTGTATTCAAAATCGATAGATACCTTACTCATAATTCCGATCCAAAAGAAGAGCACGAAAGGATTCACACCATTCAGAAAGAAGCCCTTTAATATTTGTTTGAAACCATCTTTACTACCATTGGCATTTTTCATAGCAGTAATCTTAGGTACAGATTTAAACAAATAGAAAAGTCCAAACACCAGCATAATCACTCCTCCTACCCCTCCCAGCCACATTTTAAAGTTTTCACTTTCTACAAGTTGAGAAACCCCGAAGTAGGTGATGACAATATAAAAGATATCGCTAAGGGCCACACCTATGGCCATGAAGAATCCAGACCAAAACCCCTTTTCTATACTATTTTGGATAAGGGCAAAGAACACCGGACCAATAAGTACACAGAGTAATAAACCAAACAGTAAGCCATTGAGAACAGGATGCATCAGAACTTCTTAGGTTGTTTACTAAGAAAATCAACCCAACTGCTAAGGTGATTTCCTTTAAGTACTCTCGGGAATTTAGATTGCCCACCTTCTTTACCTTCTGAGCGCATCCAATCATAAAAAACAGATGTTGGAAGAATTTCCAAGGTTACATTCTTTAGTGCATGCTTTCGTTCTACGGCATAGTCATCATTAACCACTTTTAGCTGCGCATCGATTCGTTCACAGAGCGCAGTGCTATCTACTTCATCATCGGTACCTACATACCATTTATGCGAGAATAATGTACCATCAGGAACACCCGTAACGGTAAATTCCTTAACGCTAATATTCATTTCTTCGGCAGCCACTTCAATGGCATGATTCATATTATCTACGGAAAGATGTTCACCACAAAGACTTAAGAAGTGCTTTGTTCGCCCTGTAATGATAATTTCAGAGTTTCTTTTGTCTACGATTTTAACGGTATCACCAATTTGGTATCGCCAAGCACCTGCACAAGTAGAAATCAATAAGGCATAGTCTTTACCTTCTTCTACTCCATCAATCATTACGGTTTCTGGGTTATCTACAATCACTCCATCAGGGCTGAAGTTCTTATCATTGAAAGGCACAAACTCATAGAAAATACCATTATTGAGCACCAGTCTCATTGATTTTTTATTGGGCTCAGATTGAAAGGCTAAGAATCCCTCAGAAGCCAAATAAGTTTCTATGTAATGAACCGGCTTACCCAATAGTTTTTCAAAGCCCTTTTTGTAAGGTTCGAACGACACCCCGCCATGCACGAAAGCTTGGAGATTCGGCCAAATTTCATGGATATTCTTCACATGGTACCTTTCAATAATTCTCTCTAAAAGAATTTGCATCCATGCGGGCACACCCACGATCATCCCGATATTCCACTTGGGAGCCGACTCTACGATTTCATCTAGTTTGGCAGCCCAATCTTTGTTCTTTTTAATCTTAGGTGTTGGACGAGAAAAACCTTGAACCCAAAGTGGCAATTGGCCTGTAGTGATACCGCTTAAGTCACCATAATAGAAGTTTCCAGAGAAATTGAGCGAGGTACTTCCACCCAACATAAGCATTCCTGACTGGAAAAATTTATCGGGTAAATCGTATTTAGACAGCGTATAAATATGTCGAGTTCCCGTTCTTCTGATCTGGCGAATCATATCCTTTGTAACAGGAATATATTTTGAAGCGGCACCTGAAGTGCCAGAACTTAAAGCGAAAAACTTGGTTTTTCCTGGCCAACAAACATCTTCCTCGCCTTCCCTTATTTTATGCCACCAGTCGGCATTCATTTTTTCATAATCGCAAACGGGAACATTGGCCTTAAACTTATCAAGAAAATCGTGCCCTCCATGGTTTCTAAATGATTCGAGCACACTTACGAAATCATATTCTCTACCAAATTGCGTGTTTCTTGCGCTGATAAGCAGTTTCGACAATTCCTTTTTTTGAAGCTCATAGGGCGATGTATAGTCTTGTTCGAGCGTTTCCCTAAGCTTTATCCCTTTTTTAAGTATAGTCCCTAATATGGCCATTCAATCAATTTTCATGTGGTCGGTAAGCCCCTTTCAAAGCGAATTTATTCTAACTTTGGAACCTACTGAGCGTTTCAAATATAAACAAAAGTACTACTGAAATTAAGGCAACTCAAATGAGTGTAGAAAACAACATAAAAAAATACCGCGAAATTCTAAAACCATTCGGTGCTCAATTGATTGCAGTGAGTAAGACTAAGCCCAAGGAAGATTTGTTACAGGCTTACGCAACTGGGCAACGTGCATTTGGCGAGAATAAGGTTCAGGAACTTACAGAAAAAGCAGAAGCGCTGCCGAAAGACATTCAGTGGCACATGATTGGCCACTTACAGCGAAATAAAGTAAAGTACATTGCACCTTTTGTACACCTCATTCATGCCGTAGACAGCGAGAGACTTTTAAAGGAAATAAATAAGCAAGCAGAGAAAAACGAGCGCATTATTCCTTGTTTACTGCAAGTATTTATTGCTAAGGAAGAAAGTAAGTTTGGTTTTTCAGAAGAAGAATTGCTTGACTTCTTAAAATCTGAAGCTTTTCAAGATTTAAAGCACATCAAAGTTGTTGGACTCATGGGCATGGCCACCAATACTGATGACATGCAAAGAGTAAAGAATGAGTTTACTGGATTGAAAACACTTTTCGATCAAATCAAAAATGAAATTCATTCCGAAAATTTAGAAATGAAGGAATTATCAATGGGCATGACTAATGATTACCAAGTGGCTTGCCAAGCAGGCAGCACTATGGTAAGGATTGGGTCTGCTATTTTTGGAGGACGAAACTACAATCAATAATGAGCGCAAAAACTGTTTTAATTTTAGCTGGAATATTTGGAATGTTATCCGTAGCCATTGGCGCTTTTGGTGCGCATGGTTTGGAAAGTACATTAACTGCCAACAATCGAATGGATACTTTTGAAACTGGCGTGAAATATCAGTTTTATCACACTTTGGCACTTTTCCTTTTAGGCATGTTAATGATCAATTACCAAAGCAATTACTTTGGCTATGCTGCCATCTGCTTTGTAGCGGGCATATTCATTTTTAGTGGTTCGCTCTATACCTTATCATTGACCAATGTTACGTGGTTGGGCGCTATCACTCCAATTGGAGGCTTGGGCTTTATTATGGGTTGGTTGTTTTTGGTTTTAGGGGTGAAGAATAGTCTTTAAGAGCAGCATAAACTTAACTTTTGGTGAATCAATTCACCAAAAGTCATAACTATCGGTGAATTGATTCACCAAAAAGACTATACAAGTATTGCGGTTAAAGAAGTAATCAGAAGAATTTCTGATGAAAATTAACAAGAAAAAGCTCTTTTGAGGCACGGGTAACGGCTGTATACAGCCAGCGTAAATAATCTTGATCGATCATTTCTTCATTGAGGTAACCTTGATCTACAAAAACTGCCTCCCATTGCCCGCCTTGGGATTTATGGCAGGTAAGCGCATAAGCGAATTTCACTTGTAAAGCATTCAGATAAGGATCCTTCTTGATCAATTTTATCCGCTCCCCTTTCGATTCTACATCCGCATAATCTTCAACCACTTGCTCGTAAAGTTTCTTTTGATCTGCACTTGGCAATGAGGCTTCTGGCGTATAAAGGGTGTCTAAAATTACTTTGGCCTCGAAAGGCTCATGATCTGGGTAATCGAGTAATCGGAGGTTCAGCGTAGCAAAACGCAATCCGTAAACATCTTCAAACCGAACTATTTTCATCACCTCCACAAAATCTCCATTCGCTAAAAAACCACCAGGCGTATTCTCTGGTAAATAGTGATAGTTGTTCCGGACAATCATCAATATATCTCCAGCCTCCAATTCGTCTTCTCTATATTGAATCGCCCTGCGGATGTATTGATTGTACTGCACCGCATTTTTATTCGACCGACAAACAATCACCGTATTCTCGGTTCCATATTTATCGTAGGCATAGCGAAGACCATCTTCCAACCTTTCACCCGTCATTTTAAAAATATCTTTAAACTGACCTGTGGTAAACTTAATATCAAACTTCTCTTTGCTAAGTTCTTTCCTGAGTTGCGTAGCATTATATAGTATCCCAGAAGATTCCTCCTGCCGCATTACTTCGGTAAGCTCTATGGAAAAGTTATCGGTTTTGAAATTGTGTTTCAGGTATGAGGCTTCCAAAGCTGGGCTTTCAGCACTGCCTACTGGCGGAAGCTGCGCCACATCACCAATCAGCAAAAGTCTGTTCCCCTCCTTTTCAAACACGTAGTCCATCAACTCGGTCAACAGCCCTTTTGTGCCATAGTCCGATTGGTCGGAAAGCATTGAAGCTTCATCCACAATAAAGAGTGTATTCGTGTGGTAATTCTTCTGACGCGAAAAACGAAGACTTCCCCCCGGCTCTTCTGTTTGTTGGAAGATCTTTTTGTGGATCGTAAAAGCCGTGCGTTTGGAATAAGAAGACATCACTTTGGCGGCACGCCCAGTTGGCGCCATCAACACATACTTCATATTGAAGAAGGGAAGCATATTGACCACCGCTCCAATCACAGTGGTTTTCCCCGTTCCAGCATAACCCCGAATGGTCAGGGTAGGCTTTACTAAATCTTTGTCCAAAAGAAATTTATCGAACATACGGAAAAGCTCCTTTTGGCCAGAAGTGGGTTCAAAAGGGAATTTGCTCAATAATATTTCTGAAGGTTTTGCCAATGCTTATTTTTTAGCGGGTGAGATGTCTTCAGGGAAAATAGTAGCCATGGTAGTGGTGGCTTTTGCAATCAATGTTCTTTTCTCTCCACCCAAGCACCACACTTCGGCTTCACAGAAGTTCAGCTTTCTACCTTGTTTAATCACTTTGCCAATGGCATGAAGTCGGTCTCCTTTACCTTTAGAAAAATAGGAGATTTTAATCTCTCCCGTCACTACGTGGTGATCTTCCGGCACCACCGTATAAGCGGCAAAACCCGCAACAATATCGGCCACAGTAGCCGTAACGCCTCCATGCACCAAACCCGTTTGCTGCTGATGCTCTTGTTTTAAAGTCAACCAACCTTCCGTAGTTCCCGCTTCAATCACATTCAAATCAAAGCCTACCAGCTTCATAAAATATTGTCTTTCGAGGAATTTCTCGATTCTTGATTTAAAGTTGGGATTCAATACCTTTATCATCTTTTCAATTTTGGACAAATATATCGTATCTCCTACTTATGGACTCACTGGAATCCAAAATCAAATCTAATTATGGCGAAAAACTTCGGGTTCGGGTTTGCGGCATCTGCATTACCGAAGAAGGTCTGTTGATGGTTCATCATACTGCTTTGGGAAAAGGTGGCTCTTTATGGGCGCCACCGGGCGGAGGTATGGAATATGGAGAAAGTGCTCATGAAGCATTAAAACGTGAGTTTATAGAAGAAACCCATTTGGAGATTGAAGTGGAGAGATTCCTTTTTGTGCATGAATACCTCGATCCGCCACTACACGGCATTGAATTATTTTTTGAAGTAAGAATAACGGGTGGAAAACTCAAAAAAGGCACTGACCCAGAAATGGAGGCCAATGCACAAATCATCACACAAGTCGAGTTTAGATCCTTTGAAGAAATACAACAACTCCCAAAAGCACATTTGCATTATGTGATTCAAAACATGAGCAGCTTTGAGAGTCTTTTAAGTAGGACTGGTTATATGAAAAATAAATAACTAAAATGTTAGTTTATAAATGTGATATTTCTATATATTTATAGAATAAACCACATGTTATGAATAAGCACCTCGTTTTACTGATCTTAATATCCACTTTGGCCTGTAGTGACAATAAAGAAAAACTCGTAGACCTGCCTCAATTGCCAGATCAGGTGGTTTTGATTTTCAAAAACCCTCAATCGCATGCGAGATACACTTTTCCTACTTTCGATAGTGTCACTGCCATAAGTCACCCGCATCAGATTGCAACTATAAATGATCAATTTATTCCAACGCGCTACAAATTTGAAGTTAATGCTACATCCGATACCGTAATCATAAACACTAAGCGTGATTTATTCGAAGTTAAACTTACCTACAAGTCCCAAGATGAACTCACCTATTATTTTCAGAAGGGGGACACCGTAGTTTTTGACTATGAGGGGAAGAAGCCAATAGCCAAAATCATTAATCGAAGGGAAAACCCGGAGATCACAAACTTCAGTCTACATCAGCGAGATTCTGTTTATCATGATGACATGCCAGCTTTACTTGTCTTTAGCCACCCTATATTGATTGATAAAAAGTACTATGAACTTAACGACAGAACTATTGATTACACAAAGTTTGTTAAAAATTACAAAAACAAGATTGGCGAAATTTTGATAAACGAGCTAATCGAAGACGTTAAACTAATTACCTCTTTCAGAAAAAGTAACCTAATAACAGAACAACATCAGAATGCCATACTTAGTGATCTATACTGGAAACTTACCAATGGATTGACCAGTATAACCAAGAAACCCGAGGGTGAAGCTTTTGGAGAGCTCTATCAAATTTTAAAAGATTTAGAAAAAGATCACCCAGTGCTTGCGATTAGAAACGATTCTCTTCTCGTTTCAGGGGGTTACCAAAAATTCATTGAAGAAAAAGCCAAGCGACTCTACCCTCTTCCGAAGCTTGAAATGAGAGGTAGAGGTAGTGCTAGCAGTATAAGAGACTACGCTACCTCATACGATTCTATTCAAGCATCTAAAGCGTTCAGTCCCACAGAAAGAAAACTTCTTCAGTATAAAAACTTAGACAAAATACTTTCTGAGACTGGGGATTTCAACATTGAAACAAGGCTTAAATACCTCACCAAATTCAAAAATGATTATCAAGACACTGTGCTATTTAATGACTTTGTAAAGAAGTATAATGTCAAGTTTGAAATTGATGACGATGTTCAATTAGTAGATAACAGCGGAAAGACTGGAACACTGAATGAATTCATTTCGACCAATAAAGGAAAAGTGATCTATGTAGATTATTGGGCCAGCTGGTGCGCCCCTTGTATTGCTGAAATGCCTAGTTCTAAGAAATTCCAGAAAGAAATGAACAACGAGAATATCGTCTACCTCTACCTTTCTACAGACCGCACAGAAGAACCATGGCAAAAGGCATTAAAAAAACTAGAGTTAGAAGGAAGCACCAATTACCGCATTATGAACGCAGATAATTCATTGCAAATGGACGATTTAGAAATTCAATTTATTCCGCGCTACATGATTTACGATACCCAAGGACGTTTGGTAAATAAGGATGCTCCAAGACCAAGTGAATCAGAACTTCTAAAAGCACAGTTGATGAATGCTCTCAACACTTCAAGCAATTAGTACTAGAAATTCTTGGACATAAGCCTCGTTTTAAAATTCAACAAGGCTCAATTCAAAACCCAAATAGCCGATTGAATATTCAAATCGAAAAAAAAATATTCTCAACCGTGAACTAATATAAAAAGTTAAAAAAAGCCCTAAAACTCAAATAGAAGCCTATTCTCAGGTTATCGCTCAAACCGATTTTAAACCCTTTGAAAAAATAAAACAAATCCCTAACGCTCCCTTGCACCATCTTATTCAAAATATTACTAGTTTCGAAAGCCTTTTAAATCAGACTGGCTATTTCAAATTTCGTTAGAATTGCATAAAATAGCAGTTCGATTTATTTCAGTTACCTAATAAAATAGTTATTTTCGCAAAAAGATCAACCTTAAAAAATGAGCCTAACTAAAATCCTTACTGTAGTCATATTCATTGGAGCCATCGCATTTGGCTACTTCCTTTATGACAGTATTAACTCAACCATTCAGAAAGCAAAAGAGATTGAAAGAGTAGAAAATTCGGTGAAAGCCAAACTTGAACTCATTCGTGATGCACAAATTGCTTATCAAGTGACTTACGGTGACTATGCCGATACTTGGGAGAAATTAATTTCTTATGTAGATAGTGGAAAAATCTGGTTGATTCAAAGAACTGAAACCATTACCCCTCAAGCCTATGGAGAAGAAATTTCTACCTTTACTTATGACACATTAGGTTTTAGAACAGTGAAAGATTCATTGTTTAAAATGCCAAACTTCAACCCAATGAACCTACCAAGGTTACCACATGCACCAGACAAGTTCTTTTCGCTTTACGCCAAAGATTCCGTTCGTTCAGGTGTTAATGTAGATTACATTGAGGTAGTTGACACTTATCCTTTCGACAGAACAAGAACAGAGGATCACGAAATTAAAAACAGAAGACCTTTACGTTTCGGTTCTAGAACTGAAATCACCACTTCAGGTAACTGGTAGTAAATCATTATAGTGAGTACTTTTAAAAACCAAGAACTCATAAAAATTAAAGACGAAAGAATGGACATTGATCATATTGATCAATGTCGTCTTTCGTTTTTTATTGGTGAGCACGACTGTCAAATCATAGTATTTGATGAACAAAAGCAGAAGCTTCTGCTTTTCGAAAATCACCTTATTTCATCTTCCCCGATTGAATTTCTCGATAAGCTACACGATCAGCATGAGTTAGTACCTGCTGGTTTTTGGCCTACTATACATATTCATATCAGGAATAATCAGTTCTGTTTGGTACCTAGCTTCCTATTCGATGAAGATTCAGCATACAATTACATACGCCTGAATACCGATAGCAATCCTGATTTAGACAATTACGCTATACAGCAACACAAGTCATTGGCCGCTACATATGTTTTTGGTTACCCTGCTGCCATTCAAGACTGGTTCTTCTCTAAATATAAAAAGGCCAGTATCCATGTTTTTCATGAAGGTTCTACCTTTTTAAAGAGTATAGAAAAGCAATTGCTTAAAGTTGCTAAACCAGCCTTATACCTCAATTGTAATTCGGACAACTTAATGCTTGCTGGTTTTAATGGGCAAAAGTTGATGATTTATAACCAATTCAAAATTGGCGACCTAAAGCAGATGCCTAAATTAATTTTGATGTCAATTCAGCAATTTAGTCAAGAAGGCCAGGACACCCCAATAACGCTATGGGGTGTTAAAGACAGAATAAAAAGCTTAGAACCGCTGCTGAAAAAATACTTTAAAAACCTTAGCTTGGGTAAAAGATCTACTCAATTTAAAATGAGTCATCAGTTTGATGAAATTGAGCTTTACGAACACATAGAAATTTTCGGAAGCTTCTCAGACACCAATTCATAACCAATACCCGCTGCTATGAAGCGCATCGCTATTTTCCCAGGTTCATTCGATCCTTTCACAAAAGGACATCATGATATTGTAATGAGGTCTTTAGGGCTGTTTGACGAAGTGGTTATTGCGATTGGCTACAATACCGCCAAGCAAAATCGATATTTCGATATTGATTTTATGGTGAAAAAAATTGAAACCACGTTTGTCAATGTTCCAAGGGTAAAAGTAGTTGTTTATAATGAGCTTACAGCCACCCTCGCAAATAAAATGGGCGCTAAATACCTAATAAGAGGGTTACGAAATACAACAGATTTTGAGTACGAAAACAGTATTTCTCAGGTAAATAGGCATCTAAACGATGAACTCGAAACGGTATTTTTAATTACTTCACCCGAGCTATCATCGGTCAGTTCTACCATTATCAGAGAAGTGCATCGTTATGGAGGCGATGTTCAAGAGTTCCTGCCTTACGAGCTTTAAACGACTTTCTTCTTTCTCTTTTTCTTATACTTTTTATAAACGTGTTGAATTGAACGATAAGTGTGGTAAAGTGCCACGTTTACCTCGTTAGAGTTCATCCATTTCACTTCATCAATATCTTCATCCACTTGAGGTTTCATTTTAGAGTCGTCAAGGTTATCCATCAAAAACCAACTGGTTTTCTTTAGAATATCCTTTCCACCACGCACATACGTATGCCAAGTAACACATATCTGTTCCTTCACCTGCACCTTAACGTTACACTCTTCCTCTACTTCTCTCTTCGCACCCTCTTGAACGCTTTCCTTCCCTTCGATTTTACCTTTTGGGAAATCCCACATGCCGAGCCGGTGAATCATTAGCACTTTATTGTCCTTCTCTACTACCCCACCAGCCGCTTTAATGATCTTAAACTTCGCTTTGATTAAATTGACGGTTTCTTCGTATTCTGGAGTAATAAGGGTTACAGACTTAAAGCCCTTTAATTTGCTATGGTGCAAAATAAAAAGTAACGATTTTATCATTCCCTGAGAAGCGTTGGTGATCAACATATTACCCCTAAATGCTTTCTCATTCAGAATAATATCATCCACATTGATTACAAGGTCGAATTTCGAATGATCCTTAACTTCCTCCGGGCGTTTGATTCGAAGGGGCTTATCTTTGATGTATATTCTCATCTATTGTGAGCACTAATTTTTGCTAATATGAAATATTTTTTAAGAACAATACCTCTGTTGGGTTTATAAATTTCAGAAAAAAAATCCCTTAAATTCGTGCCATGGAAAAATCAGGCACCCCTAAAGATACAGCACTAAGAGTTGCTTCCGACTTATTAGAAATAAAAGCAATTCAACTTAATAAGTCTCAACCGTTTACCTGGAGCTCAGGATGGAAATCTCCAATTTACTGCGATAACCGCATGTCGCTTTCTTTTCCTGCCACAAGAACTTACATTAAAAAGGCACTAGCCGAAGCATGTAAATCACTCTACCCAGAAGCGCAATCTATTGCAGGTGTAGCTACTGCTGGTATTCCTCAAGGCGCTTTACTTGCAGACGAACTGGACCTTCCCTTCATTTATGTTCGTTCTTCCCCAAAAGGACATGGCATGGAAAATCTTATTGAAGGTAAAGTCGCACCGGGCCAAAAAGTAGTGATTGTAGAAGATCTTGTTTCTACCGGAGGAAGTTCCTTAAAAGCGGCAGAAGCACTAAAAGCTGCTGGCTATGAAGTACTTGGAATGGTGGCCATTTTCACTTATGGTTTCCCTTTAGCTGACGAAAATTTTTCAAAAGCGGGCATCAAGCTTCACTGCTTGAGTAACTATTCAGTAATGCTTGAAAAGGCGAAAGAACTTGGTTATGTAAACCAAGACGACTTGGCTTCTTTAGAAAAGTGGAGACAAGATCCGGCCAACTGGAAAGGTTAATCCGCAAAGCACTTATTTAAAACATGCCGAAAGACAAACTCAGGCTTCTTTTTATTACCTACCAAGGTGGTTTGGCAGGTTCTACCAATTCCATTGCCTATTTAGCAAAAGGGCTGGCCGAAAAGGGGCACGAGGTTTTTGTGGGCTGCAGGCAAGACATGCTCATTTGGGATTTGCTGGAAGGCAGTAAAGTGCAGCGAATCCCAATGACATTCAAAGGAAAGTTCGACATTGAAAACTGGCGGCAGATTCGGGATACAGTAAAAAAACATCGCATTCAAGTGATTAACGCCCAATCGAGCTACGACCGCTACACGGCCATTTTTGCCAAACTCTGGTATAAGCTTAAGGTAGAAATTGTTCATACCCGAAGACAAAATCCATTGAGCGCTGGCGGTTGGTTACAGAAATGGTTTTACGTAAAAAACACTGCTGGAATTGTGGTAATTAGCGAAGGCTTGAAAACCATTTTCGCAGAAAAGGGCTATCCCAAAAATCATTTAAAAGTAATTCATAACGGCATTCCCGCAGAGCGACTAACGCAATGGAATGAGGAAACCGTAGAGAAATTCAGACAACAGCTTAAGATCAAAGCAACAGAAAAAGTAATCGGTTGTGTTTCTCGCTTTAAAGAGCAGCCTCAAATTATTGAAGCCGTTGCCCAACTCAACGACCCAAGTATTAAACTCGTTTTTGCAGGAATTGAACAAAGTCAACTACAGCCTTATATCGAGCAGTTTGGCCTAAAGAATGAAGTGATTTGCTTGGGCGATGTTTCTGGAAAAGAAGTACTCAACCTTTACCGTTTGTTCGACATCAATATTCTTGCTTCCACCATGGACGGCTTCGGTTTGGTGTTGATTGAAGCCATGGCCATGAAATGCCCCGTAATCGCCACCAACTTTGGAGGTATAGCCGATGTAGTTCAAAACGATTACAACGGTTTTCTCTTCGAAAACGGAAACATTACTGAACTATCCTCTAAAATAAAGCAGCTTCTCTCCGATCAACCCACCAGAGATAAGTTTATCGAAAATGGGTTAACCACCGCCTTCGAGACTTTCAGTATGGAGAGTACAATTCTGAATTACGAGGAATACTTCTACGGTTTAGTGTCGAAAAACTAGAATCAAAGCTTAAATTGCAGGTTGAAAACTGTGCAGAATGGATTACCTCTCTTCCCTTAATGAACCCCAATACGAAGGAGTAGTGAATACGGAAGGCCCTACCATGATTATTGCTGGTGCGGGTTCCGGAAAAACTAGGGTGCTTACTTACCGTATCGCTTACCTGATGCAGGATAAAGGAGTTGATCCTTTCAATATCCTTTCCCTCACTTTTACCAATAAGGCCGCAAAAGAAATGCGTGAAAGGATTGAGAGCGTTGTGGGTTCTAATGCCAGAAATCTATGGATGGGCACTTTTCACTCGGTATTTGCCAGAATTCTTAGGGCAGAAGCTGGTAAGTTAGGCTACCCAAGTAATTTCACCATTTACGATACAGACGATTCTAAATCGCTCATTAAAAATATTGTTAAAGAATACGGGTTAGACGATAAAGTTTATAAGCCCAACACGGTACTCAGTAGAATTTCTAGTGCCAAAAACAGGTTAATCTCTTGGCAGGAATACACCACAAACCCCATTTACAAAGCCGATGATGATTCGGCCATGAAACCAGAAATGGGTCGACTGTACAAAGCCTATAGTTTGCGCTGTAAAAAAGCAGATGCTATGGACTTTGACGACCTGCTTTTTAACACTAACGTATTATTTCGAGATCATCTAGACGTATTGAACAAATACCAACATAGATTTCAGTATGTACTGGTAGATGAGTTTCAAGACACGAACGTTTCTCAATATTTGATTACAAAAAAGCTTTCTGCGGTAAATAGAAATATTGCTGTGGTGGGAGACGATGCACAAAGCATCTATGCTTTTCGCGGAGCAGACATCGAAAATATTCTGAATTTCGAGAAAGATTTTCCAGACCTGAAGGTGATTAAACTAGAACAAAATTACCGTTCTACTCAGAACATTGTAAACGCGGCAAATTCAGTAATTGGAAGAAATAAAAGCCAACTGAAAAAGACCGTCTGGACGGCTAATAACGATGGCAACCAAATTGAATTAATCAAATCAGTTTCAGACAATGAGGAAGGACGATTTGTAGCCTCAGAGATTTTCGAACAAAAAGCTAACCGAAACTACAAAAACGAGGATTTCGCTATTCTGTACCGAACTAATAGCCAGTCGCGTTCCATTGAAGAAGCACTAAGAAAATCAGGCATTGCCTATCGCATTTATGGTGGGCTCTCGTTCTATCAAAGAAAGGAAATTAAGGATTTGATGGGCTATTTAAGGTTTGCCATCAACCCAAACGATGAACAATCTTTCCGAAGAATCATCAACTTGCCGAAACGAGGTATTGGCCCAACTTCTGTAGAAAAGATTGTTGTAGCGGCTTTCGAGCATGATATTCCACTTTGGGAAGTACTCACCAATATAAATTCCTTTCTACCCGGTCGAGCCGCCAATGCCATCAACGACTTTGTAACGCTCATTAAGAGTTTTATGATTTATGTTGAAACAAAGGATGCCTTTGAAACAGCCAGTCATATTGCCAAAAATTCTGGCCTGTTAAAAGAACTTTATGAAGACAAAACCATAGAGGGCTTGAACCGTTATGAAAACGTTCAGGAATTACTGAATGCCATCAAAGAGTTTGTAGATACGCCAGAAGTTGAGGATAAATCGCTGAATAACTTCATGCAAGACATCGCCTTGTTAACCGACAATGACAAGGAAAATCAAGAGACCGATGTAGTAACTCTAATGACCATACACTCCGCCAAGGGGCTCGAGTTTAAGAATGTGTTCATTGTGGGCATGGAGGAAGACCTTTTTCCTTCCCAAATGATGATGAGTAGCAGAGCCGATTTAGAAGAAGAAAGGCGTCTATTCTATGTGGCCATTACTCGAGCAAAGGAAAACCTCTATTTCTCCTATGCGCTATCGCGCTATCGTTATGGTCGTTTGCTGAACTGTGAGCCCAGCCGATTTATTGAGGAAGTAGACCCGAGTTACATCAAGGTTAATACCAAATACGGAAGTCGCGAACAAAAGCCTTCAAGTTTTAGCCCTAACCCTAACAGAAATGTGCCACAGGTGGGTTCAAACTACGCCCGAAACCTAATTGCAAATAGAAATACCGCCCCTAAAAAGCCTTTGGCCTACCATAAACCTTCAGATAATTTCACCCCAAGTGATATTTCAAACCTGAAAGAAGGAATGAAAGTGGAGCATCCTAAATTCGGTTTCGGAAAAGTACATAAAATGGATATCGAAGGTTCGAACAAAAAAGCTAGGGTAATATTTGAGAACTTCGGTGAAAAAACCCTGTTATTGAGCTTCGCGAAGCTTAGGATTGTAGAATAAAAAAGAATTAACTTACAGCCATAACAAGCCAACGCCATATACGTTGAGAATATATTAGTCCGAAAGAAGGATCAAGTTTATAAAACGGCACTCAAACCGATTCACATCTAGCATTAAATAGACCTTCTTCTTCCAGAATAATTGTTAATTTCGTAGTGAAAACTGAAAACATGAGTTTAGAATATAATACCCAAAGAGAAGATGTAATCCAGAAGGAGTACGGCAGAAACGTACAGAAACTGGTTGAATATATCAAAACCGTAGAAGACAAAGAAAAGCGCAATCAATATGCGCAAACGCTCACTGACCTTATGCGTCAGATTAACCCTAATTTGCTTCGCGAAAATGCCGAATACGATCAAAAAGTATGGGATGATTTATACATCATGTCACGTTTTGATTTAGACGTTGAATCTCCTTTCCCAATGCCTGAGAAAGAATCAATTGGTAAAAAGCCTCAGCGTATGGAGTACAAAACCGATGAAATCAAGTTCCGCCATTATGGTAGAAACTTAGAAACAATGGTGAAGTTGGCAGTAGAAATGGAAGATGAAGAATCTCGTGAAAATGCGATAATTCACATTGGCCGCTTAATGAAAAGCTTCTTCTCTAACTGGAACAAAGACAATATTGAAGACGAAGTAATTGCTCAGCATATTCACAGAATGTCGAAGGGGCAATTGAAAGTAAATATTGAAAAAATCAAAGAAGAAGGTTTATTCAATACCAGTGTTAGAGAAAGAAGACCATCCTCTGGTTCGTCTAACCAAAACAGAAAAAAGAATTATACAAAACGTAGACGTGCATAATTAATGGCATCTTTTGTAATTGAAGGCGGTACCAAATTGAGTGGAGAAATCACTCCACAGGGTGCCAAAAACGAAGCATTACAAATCTTGTGTGCTGTTTTAATCACTCCAGAACCCGTTACACTTCACAAAGTCCCTGATATTCGTGATGTAAATAAACTGATCGAATTGCTTGGCGCCATGGGTGTAGAAGTGCAATTCTTAGGGGGAGAGAGTTACCGCTTTTGTGCAAAAAATGTAAACATCGATTACTTAGAAACTGAAGAGTTCAGAACCAAAGCATCATCGCTCCGTGGTTCGGTAATGATTTTAGGGCCTCTGTTGGCGCGTTTTGGAAAAGCAAAAATTTCGAAACCAGGAGGTGATAAAATTGGTCGCAGAAGACTCGATACCCACTTTATTGGTTTTCAAAAATTAGGTGCACGCTTTCTTTACGAGGCCGAAACGGGTATGTACCACATTGATGCTTCGCAACTGAAAGGCGCTTATATGCTTTTGGAGGAAGCTTCGGTTACAGGTACGGCCAACATCCTAATGGCAGCCGCAATGGCCAATGGAAAAACTACCATTTACAATGCGGCCTGCGAGCCTTACTTGCAGCAGCTATGTGCCATGCTGAATAGAATGGGTGCAAAAATCACAGGTGTAGGATCTAATCTGTTACATATTGAAGGCGTTGATTCGCTTGGAGGTACAGAGCATACGATGCTGCCTGACATGATTGAAATAGGCAGTTTTATTGGTATGGCTGCCATGACACAATCGGAAATCACTATTAAAGATTGCCGAATTGATCAGCTTGGTTTAATTCCAGACACCTTCAGAAAAATGGGAGTTCAAATGGAGTTTAGAGGTGACGATATTTTTATTCCGGGGCAAGATCATTATGAAATAGAAACCTTTATTGATGGCTCTATCATGACCATTGCCGATGCCATTTGGCCAGGATTAACTCCCGACCTTTTGAGCATTATTTTGGTGATGGCTACTCAAGCCAAAGGAACGGTTTTAGTACACCAGAAAATGTTTGAAAGCCGCTTGTTCTTTGTCGATAAGCTGATTGATATGGGAGCACAAATTATTCTTTGCGATCCGCACAGAGCTACTGTTATTGGCTTAAACCGCCAGCAAAAGCTCAAAGGGATTCGTATGACTTCTCCTGATATTCGTGCGGGACAGGCCTTGCTTATTGCAGCGCTTTCTGCCGAAGGCACCAGTGTAATTGATAATGTTGAGCAAATTGACAGAGGCTACCAACATATTGATCAAAGATTAAACGCATTAGGCGCTAAGATTCAAAGACAATAGGGTTTAAAAAAGCAATCGTGCTATATTGAGTAAATATTCAGGTTAAACCCTATTACTCAAGCAGTATGAGCAAGAAACATCACGAAGCCCATTTACACGGAAAAACATCTTTCTTCTCAAAATTCCAAGAATACATTGGCGAATTCATCTATGGAGGAATAGACGGAAGTGTAACCACATTTGCTGTTGTAGCAGGGGCTGCTGGCGCCAACCTCGACAGCGCTGTAGTAATCATTTTGGGCTTTGCCAACCTCTTTGCCGATGGTTTTGCCATGTCTGTTGGCAGCTACCTTTCTACCAAATCTGAAAAACAGAATTACGATAAACATAAAGCCATTGAATACTGGGAGGTGGATCACTTACCAGAAAAAGAACGAGAAGAAATCAGGGAAATCTATCAGGCCAAAGGCTTTGAAGGCGAACTTTTAGAACAAGTGGTTGATAAAATCACTGAAGATAAAGACCGCTGGGTAGATGTAATGATGAAAGAGGAGTTAGAAATGATGGAAGAGACCAAGTCACCTTTTCAAATGGGCTTGGTCACTTTTATTTCATTTTTACTAATGGGCTTTATTCCGCTCATTGTGTATGTAATTGACTACACAAGAGGCCTAGATGCTGATTTATTTCTTTATTCTTCCATTCTCACCTTCGTTGCATTCGGTGCCATTGGCTACGCAAAAAGCTATGTAACCTCTACCAGCCGAGTACGAGGTGTGCTCGAAACGCTTTTCTTAGGCGGCTCAGCAGCTATTCTCGCATATTATGTTGGGGTAATTTTGGAAAGTATGATTTCTTAAGCCACAAACCCCACTCCTACGGTGTTGTTGGTAAACTCATCAATCAAAATAAAGGCTCCATTGTTTCGGTTTTGCTCGTATGAATCGGCTAACACAGGCTTAGAGGATTTCAAAACCACTTCACCAATGTCGTTCAACTGAAAGGCAGAAATACCTGATTCAACCAACAAGCTGTCTGTATTTATCTTATGGTTTAGCCCCAAAATCTTTACTCTTGATTCGCTTACCCCATGTTGCAACTTATAAGTTTTTCCTGCTATCAACGGGTTGCTATCCATCCAGCAAATCTCAGAAATTACTTCACTCCCAAAGTTTAAGCCGCCTTCCTTCACCAACATATCCCCTCGGCTAGCTCCTACATCATCTTTCAGCAAAACACTCACCGACTCGCCAGCGACAGCCTCATTCAGCGTTGTGGTATATTTTTGAATAGCACTTATCTCTGACACGGCCCCTGAAGGTAATATGGTAACCTTATCCCCAACCTTGAACACACCACTTGCTATTTTGCCCGCATAACCTCTATAATCGTGGTAATTCTTTGTTTTAGGCCTAATAACATGCTGAATCTGGAACCTTGATGGCAGTTCGCGTTGCTGCGCTTTTACTTCAGTAGCTTCCAGTATTTCGATCAGTGAACTGCCCGAATACCAAGGCATTTCTTTACTTACATCAACTATATTCTCACCGTAAAGTGAACTAATAGGTAGAAAAGAAATGTCAAAACCTGTTAGTGAAGCATTGGCCACCAAAGCATTTACTTCTTTCACAATACTTTCAAATCGCTTCTGATTATATCCGACCAAGTCCATTTTATTGACACAAACTAGCACTTTGGGTACACGTAAGAGGTGAGCAATATAAAGGTGCCTTCTTGTCTGTTCCACCAAACCATTTCTTGCATCTATTAAAATCAAGGAAACATCAGCGTTACTTGCTCCTGTCACCATGTTACGGGTATATTCAATATGCCCAGGAGTATCAGCAATGATATACTTTCTGGTTTTGGTAGCGAAATAAATATGGGCTACATCAATGGTAATTCCTTGCTCTCTTTCTGCCACTAAGCCATCTGTTAGTAAAGAAAGGTCAGTATAATCAAGCCCCTTTCTTCGACTACTTTCTTCAATGGCCAGCAGCTTATCTGAGGTAACCGATTTGGTATCGAAGAGCAATCTTCCAATCAATGTGCTTTTACCATCATCTACACTTCCCGCTGTAGCTATTCGTAAAACTTGTTTGTTAGAAATATCCATACTGTTTTCTTTTTTCCATGGCGGCTTCCGAACGTTTGTCATCAATTCTAGCACCTCGTTCGGAAATAGTGGCACTTAAAATTTCTTCGATCACCCGTTCTATCCGATCTGCATCAGATTCTACCGCGGCAGTACAGGTCATGTCGCCTACAGTACGGAAGCGCACTGTACGGGTCTCTATATTTTCACTTTCATCTTTATTGATAAAGGGTGAGTTTGGCCAAATCATACCATCTCGTTGAAAAACTTCGCGCTGATGCGCATAATAAATGGATGGAATTTCAAGGTTTTCTTCTCTGATGTAGTTCCAAACATCAATTTCGGTCCAGTTAGAGATCGGAAATACTCGAACGTTTTCACCCACATTAATTCTTCCATTGAGCATGTCGAAAAGCTCAGGTCGTTGCTTTTTGGAATCCCACTGACCAAAGTCATCCCTCACCGAGAACACTCGCTCCTTGGCCCTAGCCTTTTCTTCGTCACGCCTTGCCCCACCAATGCAGGCATCGAACTTAAACTCCTCAATAGCAGCCAACAAAGTAACCGTTTGAAGTGCGTTTCTGCTGGCGTATTTACCCGATTCTTCTACTGCCAATTGCTTGTCTATAGAATCTTGTACGTATCGCACGTGCAACTCAAGCCCAAGCTCCTCCACCAGTGCATCACGAAAAGCAATGGTTTCCGGAAAATTATGACCAGTATCTACATGCAATAATGGAAAGGGGATTTTAGCGGGATAAAATGCCTTTTCAGCCAATCGCACTAAGGTGATAGAATCTTTTCCGCCAGAAAACAATAAAACAGGACGCTCAAATTGAGCTGCCACTTCTCTCATTATGTAAATGGACTCATCTTCCAACTCACGTGGAAATTGCCCGTCAAAAACATTCATATTAAGCTTTATTTCTTAGTTGTAACTCCGTGTAAACCACACTCTTTCTGTGAACTCTCCCACCACCATCGGCCAGCCCTTGCAGGTTCGTCAGGGCTTATTGCCCGAGTGCATGGTTGGCAACCAATACTCACAAAGCCCTTATTATGAAGCGTATTGTAAGGCACCTTGTATTCTTCGAGATAAGCAAGCATGGCATCATAACTCCAATTTAGAATGGGGTTGTACTTAATTACCTGATTGGCTTCATCCCATTCAAACAAATTCAAATGTTGACGACTGTCGGACTGACCGGCTCTTAAACCTGTAATCCAAACCTTAGCGCTTTTTAAAGCCCTTTTCAACGGAGCCACTTTTCGTATATAGCAGCATTCCTTCCTATTTTCAATGGATTCGTAAAAGCTGAAAAAACCTTTTTCACTCACTAGTGACTCAACATCTTCTGACTTTGGGAAGTAGGTTGTTATTTCCTGCTTGTAGCGCACCCTTGTCTTTTCCATTAAGTCATAGGTCTCAGGAAACAAGCGCCCCGTATCCAAAGTGAAAACTTCAACCGCCAACTGTTCTCTAAAAATGATGTCGGTAATCACTTGATCTTCTTGCCCAAAGGCACTTGAAAACTTAACCTGAGCAGGAAACTGTTCAGTTAATGAATGGATCACCTCCTCTATTGCATGTCCAGCATATTGGCTGTTAAACTCATCAATCCTCTCCTTCATCCTTTATTTTTTCAGCTTTACAGAAGACCAAACTCGTTCGTGAAAATAGTAGAGAACTATTTTACTGAATACCTCAACCGAACCTATTGACAAGGCCAGACTTACTTCACCTGTAATAAAATAAGAAATCATTATGGTGTCGATCGTACCGACAATTCGCCAACTAATTGTTTTAAGAATGCTTTTAAGGTTGCTATCACTTTGCTGCTCCCTCTCTATTTTACTCTTTACCACCGAGTCTAAAAACATAGTACTTCTCTTTTGTTGAAACACTGAGTTCACAAAAGTATATATTCCCTACCATTTTAATAGACTAATAAGTAAAATTTTTTTAATGCTTTCTCAATACATCCTTTAACGACTTATTTTCCAACACTTTAAGTGTATTATCACGCACCTCGCTCATCACTACATTAAGTCCACAAATCTCTTCTTGGCAGTTTTCACATCGTTCATAATAGTTTAAACTAACACATGGAAGCAATGCGATAGGACCATCGAGTAACCGAATAATTTTTGCTAGACCAATCTCTTCGGGAGGTTTAATAAGGTAATAGCCTCCACCCTTTCCCTTCTTACTCCCCAGAATACCAGACTTCTTCAATTCTAAAAGAATATTCTCTAAGAACTTTAAAGAGATTTTTCTCTCTTCTGAAATTTCAGAAATGAGTACGGGCCCCTTGTCTTGGTTTTCAGCCAAGTAGGTAAGGGCATGGAAAGCGTATTGGGTTTTCTTAGATAGCACTTTTCGTTTTTAATTAACGAAGTTATCAAAAAAAGAGGATTGAAAATAAAAAAGGAGCCTAAAGCTCCTTTCTTTAAATTTTTGCTGATGATGAATTAGTAGTTATTCAACATAACTGGCATTACCAGCATAAGAATATCTTCGCTTTCATCTTTATCACCAGGAATCAAAAGCCCAGCACGATTAGGCGCTGACATTTGAAGCGTAACTTCTTTAGAATGCAGGTTACTCAACATTTCTACCAAGAATTTAGCGTTGAAACCAATTTCGATATCTTCTCCCTCATGCTCGCAAGCCAAAGTTTCTTTTGCTTCGTTAGAGAAATCTAAATCTTCAGCAGAAACAGTAAGTTCGCTACCTGTAATTTTCAATCTAATTTGGTGTGTAGTTTTGTTGGCATAAATCGAAATCCTTTTCAACGAACCTAAAAGCTCGCTTTTGTTGATTTTCATTTCGATTGGGTTGTCAGAAGGAATTACGTTTTCATAATCAGGGAAACGCTCATCGATCAAACGGCAAATCATTTTTATTGCATTGAAATGGAAGTAGGCATTAGATGCATTGTATTCCACCACTACATTCGAATTTTCTGAAGGCAAAGTAGACTTAAGCAAGTTCAAGGCTTTACGAGGAATGATGATCGACATTCCAGTATCAGAAGCTACATCTACTCTTCTATAACGTACCAAACGGTGACCATCAGTCGCTACAAAAGTAGTGTTAGTTTCTGCCAACTTTACATAAACCCCAGTCATTGCTGGTCGCAACTCATCGTTGCTAGTAGCAAAAATTGTATTGTTGATTGCACTGCTCAACACCTCTGTAGACATGTCTACTTGGTAGGCATCAGTTACCTCTGGCACTTTAGGGAAATCAGTAGCGTTTTCACCAGCCAGTTTATATCTACCATTGTCAGAGTTGATTTCAACACTGTAAGTTTCATTGTCGATAGTAAACGTTACAGGCTGCTCTGGTAAATTCTTAAGCGTATCCATTAAGATACGAGCAGGAACCGCAATGCTTCCATTTTCTTTTGCTTCTACATCAATCTCTGTAATCATTGAGGTTTGAAGATCAGAAGCCGTGATGGTCAAAAGCCCATCTTTAATTTCGAATAAAAAGTTTTCAAGGATTGGCACTACTGGATTAGTAGTGATTACTCCATTGATATTGGAAAGGCGCTTTAGCAATTCTGCTGAAGAAACGATAAACTTCATAAAAACTGGGTTTATTACTATGGGTACTTTAATCGCATAAAGTTAAAAATAAAATCAATACTCGGTATCAAAACCTAGCTTTTTGGCACAATAGAAAATTTTAGTTCTGCACTCAACTAAATGTATCAGTCAGTTTTACTTAAAAGCCTTCCTTTTAAGTTGTATAAGCTGTTTTCTAACCTTTTGTACTCTCTGGTTTAGGTGGGTTATTTAAGAAGTCTAAAACGGTTTGATATACGTAGTTCAAATCTTCGTCACTAATTACATAAGGAGGAATCAAATAGAGCACATTTCCCAAGGGACGAAGCAAAACTCCTTTGCTAATGAAGTAGGGATAAAGATAATGACGCGCCTCATTAAAATAAGAGGTATCCTTTTCTGTATTCATTTCAAAGGCCAGAATTGTTCCCAAAACTCTGGCATTTCGTACCATAGAATGGTTTTCTATCATTTTCAGAAATGAAAGATGACGATCATTTAATCGCAATCTGTTCTCTTCACTTTCTTTGGTAAGCAATAAATCTAAGGAGGCATTTGCCGCTGCGCAGGTCATTGGGTTGGCCGTAAATGAATGACCGTGAAAGAAGGTTTTCATCAAGTCATTTGAACGATAAGCGGCTTGAATTTTCTCTGTGCATGTAGTTACTCCCATGGCCATTGCTCCACCTGATAAGCCTTTCGATAAACAGAATACATCTGGTTTATTGATGAGACAATCGGAAGCAAACAATTTCCCTGTTCGGCCAAATCCTGTCATTACTTCATCGGCAATGCAAATCACATCATATGTCTGCGCCAGTGCCATCATTTTATCGAGCAAAGCCATGCTGTAAACACGCATACCCGATGCCCCTTGAATGATGGGTTCGAAAATAAAAGCAGCCACATCACCTTTTTCAACCAAGGTTCTAAATTGCTGATAAACCTTTTCTTCTTTTCCTTCTTCTGGAAAATCAACAAAACTGACATCGAACAAATATGGATCGAAAGGTTCAGTAAACGGGCCTCTTTCCCCTACCGACATAGCACCAAACGTATCGCCATGATATGCACCATCAATCGCTATAATTTTCTTTTTACTAACCCCTTGATTATAGAAATACTGAAAAGCCATTTTTATAGCTACTTCTGTTGCTGTACTTCCGTTATCGGAATAAAAAACCTTCGATTGATTTTCGGGCAGTATTTCTAATAAACGCTCCGCCAAACGAATAGCGGGTTCGTGTGTAAAACCTGCAAAAATTACATGTTCTAATTTTGACGCTTGGTCTGCAATGGCTTTGGCAATATGTGGATGGCTATGCCCATGTAAATTGACCCACCAAGATGAAATGGCATCAATGATTTTCGCCCCATCACTGGTATATAAATTTACTCCTTCTGCCCGCTCGATCATCAGCGGATTTTCCATTCCCCTTAAAGGGGTGAAAGGGTGCCAAATCGCTTCAGCATCTTTCTTAATCCAATCACTCATACCAATTCAGCATTAGCTCGTCAGCCCAATATTTTATTATTTCTTTATTGATCAAACTGAGTTTTGGAAGTCTTAACAGCACCTTGTATCCAGATTTTTCTTCAATAATACTTTCACTTTCAAAGTCAGGATCTCCGTTGAAAACTATCCCTAACACTGGAATTTTATTTCGCTTTAAATAATCTACCGTAAGTAAAGTATGATTAATACAGCCCAAATAAAGGTTCACCACTAGAATTACCGGAGAAGATAACTCGCGGGCAATATCGATCACATAATGCTCTTGATTAATGGGTACCAAAACCCCTCCTGCTCCTTCAATTACAATATCATTGGTAGTTTCAGGAAGCACAAAATCATCTAGTTGTATGGCTAGATGTTCGAATTTTGCAGCAGCATGTGGTGAAGCTGGTAGTTTAAATATATGAGTTTCAGGATGGAACCTTGTGATCTCATTGCTCACCAATTCTTTAACCGTTTCTGTATCTAATGGTTTTCCTGCTTGCACAGGCTTCCAATAATCGGCTTTCAAGGCCTCTACTAAAATGGAGGAAACCAAGGTTTTGCCACTATCGGTACCTATGGCTGTAACAAAATAATTCATGCTGTAAAGCTATGAACGAAACTCAAGACACAAAAGGAAAACGCCTTTGCCCTACTTGGATAAGTTTTTCGCGCAGAGCATCAAACTTAACAGGCTTTATCAGATAATCATCCATGCCGCTTTCGAGGGCTTTTTGAACATCCTCATCGAAAGCACTTGCTGAAATACCGATGATATAGGGAGGTGTATTTAAGTCGAGCGCTTTAATTTTTTTTGTGGCTTCTAGCCCATCCATTACTGGCATTTGAACATCCATTAAAATCACATCAAAAGTCTCCGCTTGCATTTTTGACAATGCTTCTAACCCTGTTTTTGCTAAGGCTGGTATGTAGCCCATACGCTCTAATATAAGACATATGAGTTTGCTATTGATCTTGTTATCTTCTGCCAAAAGAATTTTGAGCGGGTATTTACCTGAAAGTACTCCTGCTAATTTACCCGTTTCGTAGCGACTAGATTTGGTAGAATGCTCCATTTTCCCTTCTACCATACCTTCTACTGCAAGGTTCAAGTGCACGTTAAAACTGAACAGGGAACCAACACCAAGCTCACTTTGAACAGAAACCTTTCCGTTATATAACTTTAGCAAATTCTTAACGATAGCTAAACCTAATCCGCTGCCTCCAAATCGTCTGGAATTAGAAGATTCTACTTGGGTAAATTCTTTAAAGAGGTTTTTGATTTCCTCTTTTGCAACTCCTATCCCTGTATCTTGAATTTTGAACTCTATATTGGCCGTATCTCCTTTAATTTCTATCAAAGAAACCCTAACAGACACAAAGCCTCTTTCTGTAAACTTTACTGCATTTGAAAGCAAATTGACTAGTATTTGCCCTAGTCTATTTCTATCGGCAAAGAAAAATTCAGGTACATTTTCATCTATAATTAAGTTCAGTCCAACTTTCTTGCCTTTAGCTTCATAAGCCACAAGATTTAAAGACTCCTCCACTACCCTTTTCAATCCAAAAACTGAATCTTCTAAAGTTATCTTACCCGATTCAATTCTGGAATAGTCAAGAATATCGTTTAGAATTCTAAGTAATGTTTCTCCACTTACCTTTATGGTTTCCACATAATCTCTCTGTTCAGGATTGAGCAAGGTTTCATTTAAGAGATTCGTCATTCCAATTACACCATTCATTGGCGTTCTTATTTCATGACTCATGGTTGCCAGAAATGTACTCTTAGCTTGGTTTGCATTTTCAGCAGCTTCTTTGGCCAATTTCAAACCTTCTTCCAGTTGCTTTTGAGCGGTAATATCGCGCATCATCAAAAGGATCCTATCATCGGTTAGTTTGATAAACCTGCCTTCGCAAAAATGCTCTTTCTTATTTACTTGGAGTTTAAACTCAACCGTTTGCATTTGATCGGTTTCAAGTGCTTTCTTTAAGCCCGCAGTCATCAATGAAATTATACTTTCAGGGAAAATATCGACTATATTATCTCCTATTCGCTTTTCAGCTGAAAGAATTACTCCCATCTCATTTTTAGCATGATAATTCAAGAAGACACCTTTTTTATCAAAGGTGAACATGGTGTCTGGAATGGCATCCAAAATCAACATTTGTTCCTTTTCAAACTTCTTGATTTCTAACTCTGCATTGTAAATACCAGTAATGTTTTTGGCAATTCCCGTCACAGAAATCAACTCTCCTTGATCGTTATAAATAGGCTTATGAAACACCTCTAACATATGAGGATAGCCTTTTGAATCGTTTACCTCAACAAAATAAGGAGGGACAGAATCATACTTTCCTGCAAGAAATCCATCTATTCTCTCGCGTGCTTTATCATTTATTGGATTGTCGGTGTAACTCGTACTATAATGGGCGAGTCTTATATTAGGATTTCGTCCCATTACTCGCACCACATTCATTGATGAATAGGTAACTATTCCCTTGGTATTGAATTTAAAAAGGAAGTCGGAAGTATGATCTAAGAAAAAGTCGAGTTGAAATTGGTTCTCATCATACTTCTCCTTTACTGCATGGAGTTCTCCTTGTAATGAGGTAGTCTTTTGTTTGGCTTGAAATAAAAGATAGGCGAAAACAAGTGCTAGAATGACAGCTAAAGAGAGTAGAAAATAGATCATGTAATGTTTAGCAAAAGCAAATGTTCAAGAACAAGAATAACAAAAATACAGAACTACTTACACAATACCAGCCAAAAAATCAATAGCACATTCTAAGGAATGGCTTTACGCAGCGATTTTGCCATATCATCAAATCGCTCAATAGCTTCTGTAATAAAAGTTTCGTTTAGTATTTCGTCAAGTTCTTGCTCAAGTACATCAAGCTCGCTTACCTTAAAGGTTTGTTCAAAACCACCGTTTTCCAATTTGATGAGGAATTTTCCATTCCATGAAAAAACGGTGATTTTACATTTGCTATTGGGTATCTCCTTTACAACTCTCACAGGTAGTAATTAGGCTCTATTCACTATAAACTTGTGATCTACTTCTGAGTTTAATGTACCAGCAACAGAGCAATATTTTGTAGCGGCCAAATGACCCATTTTCTCAAACTCTTCCTCGGTAACGTCAGGAGAATCAACGGTAAAGGTGAGAGTAATATGAGTGAATGCTCTCGGGTGTTCATCCCTACGAGTACCATCGGCAACTACAGTAAGGCCATTTACAGTTTTCTTACGCTTTTTCAACATTTGAACCAAGTCAACCGAAGCGCAAGCTGCTAAACCTGATAACAACAATTGGGTAGGCGACATGTGTTTTTTCTTGTCAGCAGAATACATGTCAATGTCTAGAACATTGCCTTCTTCGTTAACCGATTGAAATTCATAATCATCCTTGAACGTAGTTGTAACTCTCATATTGCGTGGTTTTATTAAAGTTCAAAATTAAATCAATTATGCTGTTAACCACACAATATCGACATAAGTTTCAAGGTTGAGTGTGAAGTACCAACCTAGAGACAACATGACTCAAATACGTTTTACGGCAGGTCTAATGACTGCACTTATATTTATGCTTATACAAAGTTGTAGTGGAGACAATGACACCACTCCACAACTGCAAGTAACCATTGAAAATCAGTTTACCAATTTACCTTCCAATGTATCTGTATTTTTTAAAGTACAAGATGGCGCAGGAAAAGGAAAGGCGGGCTTAAAAGAATCCGACTTCAATATTTATGAAAATGGAAGTTTAATTTCAGAGTTTGAGGCGGTACGAAAAATACAACCGAACGAGAAGGTTTTAGACTACAACATTATGCTTTTGCTCGATTTGAGTGGAAGTATATTAAGTAGTCAGAATTTGGCTCCTCTAAAGTCGGCAGCTAAAAGCTTTATTGACGAAGTAGTGCCTTCTGAAGGTGAAGTTTCTGCCGGAGCCGTAAAAGTTGAAATTTGGTGGTTCGATGGTTCTCAAAACATTAAGCAGCTTCAACCCATCACTTCCAATACAACCACTTTAAAAAATGCCATTGACAATATTAACGCCTCAATGAGCTCAGACAATTCTACCAACCTTTATGGCGCTGTGATTCAAAGTGTAGGCATTGCAACGCAAAGACTCGGTCAGTCGCAAGAACTAGATAAGTTTGGATCGAATTCGGTAGTGATTTTTACTGACGGAACCGACCAAGCCAACCGATCTACCAAAGGCCAAGCGTTAGAAGCCGTAAGAAAAGCAGACCCTTCTATTTCGTTCTACACCATTGGACTTGGGGGCGAAATTGACGAACCAGTATTGAAAGAGATTGGGAAAACCAGCTTTGTATCAGCTGTAAACATTGGCGAGTTGCTAGATAAATTCAAAGAAATCGGTGATTTAATCAACGGTAAAGCCAACAGTTACTATTTATTAGAATATTGTTCTCCCAAACGTTCTGGAAGTAACCAGCTCACCATCGAGGTAGTACAAGGCAATTTAAAAGGTAGCGCCAAAACTATTTTTGACGCCTCAGATTTTAACGGCAGTTGTAACATACAATAATCCGTTTTACAATAATCACATCAAGCGTTCTTCGATTTTTAGGATTGAGGAACGCTTTTTATTTAACTATCTCTCGCTCCTTTGTACATGAAAGGATATAACCTTAACTTGAATTGGTTGCCCATTGTAAATTTAAAACAAGGCCGAAAAACATATGAAGAAAATAGTAGCATTTGCAGGCAGTAATAGTAGTACATCCATTAATAAGCAGTTAGTAGAGTTCGCGCTTACCTACTTTAAATATTTTGAAATCAGCTTATTAGACCTTAATGATTTTGAAATGCCTATGTTTTCCGTAGACCTAGAAAAAGAACAGGGCTACCCTGAAAACGCTTATAAATTTAGGCTAGAAATGGAAAAAGCTGATGCCATTATTTGCTCTTTGGCCGAACATAACAGAAACTATACTGCTGTTTTCAAAAACACCATCGACTGGTGTAGCAGAATTGACATCAATATTTTTGGAAACAAACCTATGTTATTGATGAGCACTTCCCCAGGCGGCTACGGTGCTGGAAATGCCATGAACTCAGGTAAAATTCTTTTGCCTCGCTGCGGTGCGGAAATTATTGAGGCCTTTTCTCTTCCATCCTTTGAACAAAACTTCTCTGAGGGGAAGATCTCGAACGAAGTATTAAAAATTGAATTAGAAGAGAAGATTTCCGTCTTCAAAAACAAGCTCAGTTAGATTCTCAATCAATACCCCTTTACCCCAGCCTCAACAGCAATGGGTAAATGATTTGGTTCGGGCACCATCGGACATTCATATTTATCGCTATAAGCGCAATATGGATTATAGAGTTTATTAAAGTCGATAACCCAATCTGTACCTTCAGGAATACCTTCATAGTGTAAATAGCGCCCAGCATCATAAGTGCTTTCACCAGTAGTGGCATCTATCAAAGGAAGAAATACATAGGTTTTTTGCCCTGGAATGGTGAACCTCTGAATTTGAAGATAAGCCTCTAAAGTATAAGGTTTGCCTTTTAATTCGAAATGAAGAATTCCGATGCGCTTATACAACTGCGTTGTGCCTTTGCTAGTATTTAGAGGAAATGGCTTTGAATCTGGAGTAGGCTCAAATCTCGCTTCTACCCTATAGTCTTCATCAATGGGAAAGAAATCGTGGCCTTTAAAATCCTTTCGTTCTTGGGCTGTCAAAGGCGATTTACTTGGATTCAAAAATTCTTCGTTTTGCTCTTTTCGATACGCTTCAATTTCTTCAATATAACTCACATTTTGAGCATTTATAGGCGCAAATGAAAACAAACACAAAAGAACGACAGACAGGAATAGGAAACGCATAAGTCTTAGATTTCAATCAATACCACCCTCCCAAAATTGATACCAGAGCAGTTTTGTGCTAAGGTAAACAATCATTCACAATTGCAATTACACAGTCATTACTTGTTTGCGTTGGAGGATAAGTGTCGAAATAACGCTCATGATGAACCCAATTAAGAAAACCGTAGCAAACATCAAGATTGTGCCTCCTAATACACTAAACATAAAGCCATTGCTTTCCATCATGGCAGTGAATTTCGCCTCGAATTCAGGAGTTCCTAACTCTAGGCCCTCCGCATATGCGAAATACTGCTCATTGAAGTCGGGCATAATAATGGTTACGAAAACAACATTATAAATGGCAAAGGCAATTCCAGCCAAAACAGAAACTAAAGAACCGATTTTTAAACCTAGGCCAAAACTCAGCATTCCATTATTAATTTGATCTCGGTACTGGCGCATGGCGAAATAGACGGTAGTCATGGCAGCAATCATGGAAGTGTACCCCACTATTTCACCCATGGCAAAACTATCCATGCCAAAGCCGATGATTAGCCCTGAAAGCAAAGGCATACCCACCACAATTAAACTGGCAATAACTCCGTAACGAACAACAATATTTTTCATGGTTAAATTTTTATGTACCTCCAAATCAAGCTCAGAATGGCCAAAATCGATTCATACTTTAGTACCAAAATTCACATTCCGACTTTAGTACTAGACGAGAATTTGGTATAAAACACTCCAAAAGTTAAGGTATAATCCGCCACTCTTTCCCTCGAATAACAGCTTGAGTTCTACGTTTCACATCTAGCTTTACAAAGAGATTGGAAATATGGGTTTTGATAGTGCTTTCCGACACAAAAAGCCTTTCTGCAATCTCTTGATTAGATAGACCTTCTGAAATTAACTGTAATACTTCCAATTCTCGAGGACTAATACCAAGACTAAGAATTCTCTTTTCATCAATAATCGAAATAGGCTTTACCTCAACTATTTTCTCCTTTTTAATCCCCTTGCCTAAATAAATCCCTAAGGCTAACAGAACAATTGCTGCTATTCCAATTACGAAATCGGCAGAAATGGAAGGGATAAAAAGTGACGCATTCGTTAACTGAAATAGAATTAACAAAGCCAGAATAATTAAGCCAAACCGCAAAACTGTTTTTAATAATGGAGACATAGGTTAGGCAGGTCTAGGGGTTTTCCAATTGAGCAACTTGGTCTCTAAGAATTTCTTTTCCGTTATATTCTGCGCCTGGTTTATTGCCTTTTTTAAACAAATACTGGCATTCTCAAAATCTCCAACTTCGGCATACAGCTCGGCTTTTAAGGCTTGGAAAGATTGAACTTCAGAAGATTCACTTTCAATATCGGCCATGGCCTCCAATGCTTTATGAGCACCAAGCACTTTACTCATCACAAACACCCGGCTCATTTTCACTACGGGCGAAGGTTTCAGTTTTACTAAACCATCATACAGCTTAAAAATTACTTTCCAGTTGGTTTTTTCATAGCTGGCTGCCACGGTATAATAGCTTGCAATGGCTGCCTCTAGTTGATATACTGAAGTATTTTCCGCTTTGCTAGATTCTTGCATAAACTTCCAACCCCACTGTATATAATCTTCTCGGTAAAGACTTCTGTCTTGATGTTCCAAAGTCACCAAACCGCCATCTTCACCTATTCTTGCTGGAAAACGAGCCGCTTTAAATAGCATCATGGCGATTAATGCATTCAGCTCACTGGTATAGCAATCTTTGGCATTGGTAAGAATAAAAGCCAGGCGAATGGCTTCTTCACAAAGTTCATGACGAATCAATTCATCACCTTCCGTGGCTTTATAACCTTCATTGAACAAAAGATAAATTACGTGAAGAACTGCCTCCAACCGTTCATTAATTGCTTCTCCCTCTGGAACAGAAAGCTCACCTACTTCTGTCTTAAATTTCTGTTTGACCCTAGTAATTGCCTTCTTGGCTGCATCCTCCTTCTTTAAAAGTGCCCGAGCAATTTCCTTCACGCTTAGTCCGCAAAGCAGTTTCAGACTTAGCATCAATTGTTCTTGAAGTTTCATTGAAGGATGGCAACAGGCGAAAATCATTCTCAACTGACCATCTACCAACTGCCCTTCTTCGAACTCAAACTCCAAAGCAGCTTCACTCTCACTTTCATTATGCGCCTCGTAAGCCACAGACTTATTTTGCCTTCTAAGTTGGTCGATTAACTGATTGTTGGCCACTCGATATAACCAAGCCGAAGGGTTTTCTGGCATGGGTTGAAAGCTCCACTGTTTTGCTGCTTTAAGTAAGGATTCCTGCACGGCATCTTCGATTTGATCGATCAAAGCAGAGGAATAGCGGTTCGTAAAAAGCGAAATCATTTTTGCATACTCTTGCCGAAAAAGATGATCGAGCGTATTGTTGATTTCGGGCTTTGACATTGATGCAAAATAATGAAAAAAGCCATCCGTCAGGCGACAGATGGCTTCTTGTTCTATACTATTTCGGATGATTACTTTAGGCGTCTTAGCACTTCGTGCGCCTCTGGAGTTTTTAATCTTGGCCCATATTGGCTCACTATTCTTGAACTGGCCAAACTGGCTAATTTTCCAGCTTCAGCATACGACATTCCGTTGGTAATACCGTACAAGAAAGCCCCAGCGTACATATCTCCTGCTCCATTGGTATCTATGGCTTTTACATCATATGCTTCGATATCGATAAAAGTATCGCCATCAAAAATCATAGCGCCATTCTTACCCTGTGTGATCACAAACCTTCTGGCGTCTTTCTTCATGGCCTGACGGGCTTCTTCTAAGTTATCTTTGCCGGTGTAAGTTTTGGCCTCTTCTTCGTTGCAGAAAATCAAATCTACCGAAGCACCAATAACATCCGTAAACTGGGCTTTGAAAAATTTAGCAATAGAAGGATCTGAAAGTGTAATCGAAGTTTTTACACGGTAATCTTCGGCTATTTTCTTGGCCTTCATCATAGCTTCTACTCCATTTGGAGAAGTGGTCAGATAACCTTCTAGGTAAATATATTGTGAATCTTTAATGGCATTTTCGTCCAGTTCTTTTACCGAAAAATTCGATGTAGCCCCCAAGAAAGTGTTCATGGTTCTGTCGGCATCTGGCGTAATCATTACCAAACATTTACCTGTAACTCCATCTTCTCTTTCTTGCTTGTCGAGGTTGGTGTCTACGCCTGCCTCACGCATATCTTTCATGTAGAAATCGCCAAATTCATCGTTGGCTACTTTGCATGAATAAAACGATTTCCCTCCAAACTGACTGATGGCAATCATAGAATTGGCCGCAGAACCACCCGATTTACGTACTGTATCGGTTTGCATCATTGAGTTAATCAACCTGAACTGTGTTTCCTCGTCTACTAAGGTCATTAAGCCTTTTTCAACCTTATGTTCGGTTAAGAATTGTTCGTCAATCTTGAACTCAAGGTCAACCAAGGCATTTCCAATGCCATATACATCGTACTTCTTTTTCATATGCTATTATTATATAAAGGAAGCTCTTTTAAACTCCTTCGTTTCGTCAAATAATTTTCGGTAGGTGATGTGCGTTTTTGCAATTTCGGCACCGATTTGCTCTGCCACACGCATCATTTTCGGATTGAAATCACCGATCCAGTTCATTTCAATATTTTCGTACTGAAACCCTTTTTTCCAAGCTAAGGTTTTTACAAACGAAACCACCAAACCTCCTTCAACGCCTTTCCGCTGATGGGTTGGTACCACTCCAAACACAATTCCCAATGCCTTTTTGCATACACCAGTCTTGAGCATATACATGAACTTAATTTTCGACCATAAATTCCATTGGCCGTTTAGGTGTTTATAAAGCTGATTCAATTCTGGAATGGAAATGAAAAAAGCGACAGGCTCTCCTTTGTAAAAAGCAAACCATACAATTTTAACATCAGTAATTGGTTTTAGTTGCTTGAAAATATTATGCGCTTGTGCTTCTGTCATGGGTTTTACTCCATTATGTCCCGTCCAAGCTTCATTGTAAACCTTCAAGAAATATTTATGGGCAATTTTAAATTCGTCCTTTCTAATATGTCTGAATTCGTAGTCGGGGTTATCTAGGCTACTTTGAGCCTTCGCATAAAAGCGATCGTCAAGCTCTACTTGGCTGCCCACCGGACGTTTGTAGGTAAACTGTTTGAAATATTCTTTAAAACCGTAAGCCTCGAAAAGATCTTTGTAGTAGAGGAAATTATACGGCATTTGATAGTTAGGCTCTGAAAACCCATCGACTAAAAGGCCCCACCAATTGTTACGGTCACCAAAATTGATTGGCCCATCCATGGCTTCCATTCCTCGTTCTTCAAGCCATTTTTTGCCTGCATCAAAAAGCATAAATGCCGCAGCTTGATCATCGATGCATTCAAAAAAGCCAATTCCACCTGTAGGCTGCTCTTGTGCCTCGGCTACCTTTTTGATAATGAATGCTGCCAGTCTTCCAATGACCTCGCCTTTATCATTCTTCAGAATCCAGCGAATGGCTTCTCCATTTCTATAATTTTTATTTTTACTGGGGTCGAAAACGGCCTTGATGTCCTTATCAAGGGGTCTAATCCAGTTTTTTTCATTTCTATAAAGCCTTACAGGCAATTGAATGAATTCTTTTTCGGAATGGCTGTCGGTAACTTCAAATAGTTGCATGTACGAAATTGGGCAGCCCAAAAATAATTAGATATACCCAACATCAAAATGTTATTCGAAGGCATTTGATAAGAATGTGATCGAAGGCAAATCTCTGTGTTAAAAATCAGGCTCCTCTATTCCTCAGCCCTTTCGCCCTATCAGGGTAATCAGTAATAATTCCGTCTACGCCATCAGCCACTAATCGCTCCATATCTTTTCGGTCATTTACGGTCCAAGGAATTACTTTCATTCCCTTTTCATGAATCAGATCAATGTCTTCTTTCTTCAGGAGAATGTAATATGGGCTGTAAACTTCTGGAATAAACCCTAGCGCTTCCAGATTGGCCTCCACTCCTTTTGCATTTTCTATCAAAGCCACCAAATGAACCTCTGGGTTTGACTTATGTAAATGCTTGAGTACATTAAAATCAAATGATTGAATGGTAAAGCGATCGTTGGTAAGCCTTTCTCGAATTACACTTAAGACTAACTCAGAAAACTCATCTACTTCTGGTTGGCTGACATTATATTCACTCTCAACACTCTTGATTTCAATATTATAGTTCACTTTGGGTTTCTTATTTTCTTTTAAGTGATCTTCCACCATTGAAATTACATCGGCCAATAATGGCTTTGCCGTTTCAGTTTTCACTTGCTCTGGAAAACGAGCATTTCCTCTCGATCCGCAATCATAGCCCACCACTTCTGCGTAATCCATCTCATAAATATTCAGTGTTCCTTCCTCATCTTTAGTGACGGGTTCTCCATTGGGTTTATCGCAAATTGTAGAAAGCATATATGGGTCGTGCGAAACCACTACTTGTTTGTCTTTGGTAATGACCACATCCAGTTCCAGTGTAGTTACCCCTTCCTCTAAAGCTCTCATAAATGCTGGAATAGAATTCTCAGGCATTAAGCCTCTAGCGCCTCTGTGCCCTTGAATATCGAGAGGTTCTTGAACTTTGGCACAACTTAAGACAACACAAAAAAGAAGTAATACAGAAGTTTTCATAAATAGAATTTGAATCAAATTACGCAAAGGAAATTAAAAATGAGATTCTGAAACGGACAAGGTAGTAAAACGCCCTGCTTATAATTAAAAAACAGGGCGTCTCAACTTTATTTTCCCCAATC
Organism: Roseivirga ehrenbergii; assembly: GCF_001593005.1. Lineage (GTDB taxonomy): Bacteria > Bacteroidota > Bacteroidia > Cytophagales > Cyclobacteriaceae > Roseivirga > Roseivirga ehrenbergii. The sequence goes on along the minus strand of NZ_LQZQ01000051.1, from coordinate 140,393 downwards.
TACTTTATGAGTATCGATTAAAACATTTTCTAAGCCTCGCATTTCAAAAGTTACTTGAGGTTTAGCCTGAGACCAGTCTATTTTAATAAGTCCGAAGCTCTTTTTATCTACCAATTTACTCACTCTAAATCCGTTGGGTTCAGATGTATTTCCTTCCGAACTATGGGTTAAACCACTTGAGGTGAAATCATAAAATGCACCATAGCCAGGAATCACTGTTTTTGAAATTTCCGAAATATGGCGATCTCCGCTTAGATAGAAAGTATTCTTTGGCTGAACAGTACCGATAAGCTTCATTAGCCTTTGCTTTGCCTTCGGGAAATTATTCCACTTTTCGTAAGGGTGCTCCTCTGGCAATAACTGGATTCCTCCTGCCAAAATATGAATATCGGCATCACTATGGGTCAGTTCACTTTCAAGCCACTTCCATTGATCTTCACCCAAAATATCTCCTTCTAAGTTTGGTACATATTTTCGGTTTTCACGCTTCAATTCATCTCTGAAATAGCGAGCATCTAAAAGCAATATCTTCACCTTTTTACCGGCTACTCCGTATTCGTACGATTGGTAACCACCCTCCCTTTTCCAAGCGGGGTTATTACGCTCTACATCTAAAAACTCAAACATTAGGTCGCGGCTTTCTTCACGTTTCACAAACTCTTTACCGCCATCGTTCACCCCATAATCATGGTCGTCCCAAATGCCAATAATATCCATCTGCTTCAGCATCTTCTGGTAGTCAGCATTTGATTTTTGTACTTCATACTTTTCTTTCAAGAGTACCATATCTTGGGTATCACCATAAATATTATCGCCTAACCAAATCCATAGGTCTGGGTTATTTTTTAGCACTTCGGGCCATAAATACTGAGGTGCTTCTTGGCGACTGCACGAACCGATAGCAATAGTGGTTAATACTTTAGTTCGGCTGGTGTCTTGGGCAAAACCATTGATGGTCAGGAACAAAGCAATTGCAGTTAATTTTAAGCTTGTTAGTTTAGTTTTCATGCTGTAAAACTTCATTTTTTACTTAGCAGAAATTGAAAATCATTATTAATAAATTGTTACAATTGAATCACAAATCGTTAATTTTCGATGCATAAAAACTGTAACCCATGAGAAAAAAAATCTTAGTAATGATGTGCCTCTTTCCGCTCATTAGCTTTGCTCAGCAAAATTGGGGAGCAAAATTCGAACAGCTAGGCACAACCCTCCCTACACCTAATGAATACCGCACGGGGTCGGGAGAACCAGCAGGTTAAAAAAAACGGTGCAGGCTTAATTACACCATTGGTAATTGAATGGACATATAAAGATGGCACTAAAGAAATCGAGAAAATTCCTGCAGAAATCTGGAGACTTAGCGAAAGTCAAGTATCCCATATTATTGCTAAAGACAAAGAAGTGGCGAGTATGATGTTTGACCCGAATAAGGAATTAGCCGATGTAAACACGGAAAATAATTCCTTCCCAAGAAAGAACACCCAAAGTGCTTTTGATAAAGCCAAAGAAAAAGGAGGAAACTAGTTTTCCTGCTCAGAACAGCTAAACTAAACACCAAGGCCTCTAGCTTCGGGGTTTGCTTTTTAAATCTAAAAAAGGATTTCTACCAAAAAACAAGCAGATTTCCCTTTCGTAAAAAGGAACTAACCTTTTACTACATACTTGAGTTTAGGAAAGTAGTTACTTTTTTATTAGCGTTTTGGAAGAGAAAACATTTGAACTGAAGGCACAACCGGCACATAAAATAGCCGTGCCATTATTTTTACTTACTGCCTTGTGCTACTTTATACCCCTAGTATATTTCTACTTTAGCTGTTGCGAAACCGACAGTACTTTTCTTTGGTTTGGTGGATTCTATTTAGCACTCGGCCTTATATATTTGGCAAGAAAGTACACCCGCTAAAATTCCCATTTTCTTACATTTCATAATCATATAAATTATTATAATTGCAGCTTAATCGGGGTATGGCGCAGTCCGGTAGCGTGCTCGTCTGGGGGGCGAGAGGTCGTGGGTTCAAATCCCGCTACCCCGACTTAATTTGGAGAGAGTGGGTTCATTCCGGCATTTAAAGAGGTTTTTCTGATCTCCTTTCGTTGTTATAGAAGTTCCAAACTCTGTTAAATTTCAAATCGAGAGCAGATATTCAATCTTGTCTACACCAGTACAAAAAAGTCTAACTATCTTATCACTCATTTTTTGAGGAAATACTTCGCAATAGACCGAGCATGAGAATTAAGAAACTAAGAGGGCACCATCGTATATGGAAGGACATTGAGACTTGGAAGAATGAAAATCTTAAACTAGATATTGAATCCTTAAAAAGTAGTCAACGCGACCATACAAAAATTTGGGTCAGCCCCTATTGCGACTATACTTTATTGAACAGCGAATACCCTCAACCTAAAGGCAAAACCCGCCAAAAAATACTTGCTGGTTTGATCGATATCTATACCGAATGGAAAAAGCAGTTGGATGCATTGGGAGAACCTTATTACCTCAAAATATGGCTTATCGACCCGTACTTTGCCAACTCTCAGGTGGTCTGTGCGATTGGTGATTTTCTCCATTTCTATGACAGCACATTCTTTAATCCCGATCAAGAATACACAGCACGGGCTGATCATCAAATCAAAAACCTTCCTAATGGCTTCAATTGGGAATGCCGCCTAGACGAAATGCATCTAAGCAGTAATGATCTGGGCGAGCCTGAAGACTATTACGATGAAGTAGATTTCCTAACAGAGAAAAAGGCCTTTGAAAAACAATTAAAAAAGCCACATCGAAAAACAGTTAGTAAATCAGAGGACGGTGAAGTAACAGAGTATTACTCTTTCAAAGTAGGACATGCTTGGTTGGGAAGTAAGGACTAACCCATTAAAACCACTTCATTTTCCCTTTTCAAAAGCCAGTTTCTTAAAGTATAGCCCATAGACTTAGAAGTTTATTGAAAAATAAATACCCACACTAACCACTCATTATCAGACTTTTAAATAGACCATTTCAAAATATTCAAATATTCTTATTTCAATGTTGGAACTTCAATGTTGCAACATTAGTTAACTACTTGAATTTGAAAAACACTAAAACAAAAAATACAATGAGAAAATTTGAAGTACCTACAAGAGAACAAGTAGCTCCAGCAGCACAAGCCATTTTTGATGGCGTAAAACAGAAAATAGGAATGGTACCGAACATTTATGCCACCATAGGCTATTCTGCAAACGCACTAGATTCTTATCTTACTTTTCAAGGTGCCCAAGCGAAAGGATCATTCAATGCGAAGGAAAGAGAAGCAGCAGCGCTTGCTGTAGCCCAAGCCAACGGATGTTCATATTGCCAAGCCGCACACACCGCCATTGGAAAAATGAACGGCTTTAGCGAAGAAGAAACTTTGAATTTAAGGACTGGAAAAAGTGAGAATGCTCGATTAAATGCAATTGTGGCTTTAGCAAGAGAGATTACCCTTAAACACGGCCGTCCGTCTAGCGAAACTGTAGAGAACTTCTTTGCTCAAGGCTTTGATAATGCTGCGCTTATGGATTTAGTCCTTTTGGTAGCCGATAATACTGTAACCAACTACGTAAACAACGTTACAGAAATAGCCATAGATTTCCCAGTGGCAAAACCGCTTGAAGAAGTTATAGAAGCATAATTACTGCAATAATTATGGATAAAGTTTTTGGTGATTGTTGAACATAGCCATCTAATAATCAAGATAACAACCTTGTGCGTTAGATGGCCTATGTGTTTATAGGCCTTCTTCCATTTAAGTCGAAGCAAATTTTGATTTACTGAGTCAATGTTATAACATTAGGCCTCATTAGTAAGCTAACCGACAATATTTGAAAAATGGATACGCAAAGAACCGCTCAGAACACCAAAAGCATTAAGGAGCAGTTGCGTGCAAACCTATTGTACTCTGCTTATTGGCTCAGTGACTTGACCACCGAGTTTTTAAAACAATACGATATTACTCAACAGCAATACAATGTATTGACCATTTTGGGTGAGCAACACCCCGAACCCATAAGCACCAAGCAGATTAGAGAACGAATGATTATTAGTAATTCTGATACTTCGCGTTTAATAGACAGGCTATGCGACAAAGGTTTGGCTTGGAAAAGACCTTGCACGCATGATGGCAGGTTGATTCAGGCATTTATTCACGAAAAAGGTCAAGCGCTTTTGAAGGACATTGACCAAAACAAAAGCAAGCTTGATGATGTCATGTGCAACATTACCGAAGCGGAAGCCACAGTAATGAACAAGCTTTTGAACAAAATGAGGTTCCACACCAAAGATAAAATGGTTTAAATTAACCTGAATTTTTGACTGTTATTTCCCCCTACACTTCCATTGGACCAACCAGATGATCTACCTTCAAGTTTTCACTCACCAAATTAAGCACTCTTAAAGTGTCGATGGTGGTTTGCAGCATTGCTGGGTTAAGGTGCGGACGAGGTGTCCAGTTTACATCTTTGAGCCATGCTTCTACATCTTCTGGTTTTAAATGATAGAAGTCGCTGATCAATTTAACTTTATCAGCACTAGTAATAAATTGATTTACTTGCTGAAACAAGGCATTTATAGTTGTTAACACGGCTTCTTTCTTTTCGTGAAAGGCCTTGTCCGACACACAGATTACAAAGCAGCTGAAAGGTGTTTTTCGCTCCCCTACTCTTCTAAATTCTCCATTATCCACTAAAGATTTGGTCGTGAACTTCTCCCAGAAGAAAACATCTGAATCGCCATATTTGAATGACTCGCGTGCACCAGCCAAATTATCGATCACTTCGAATTTCATATCCTCCGTAAACCAGCCTCTTGCTTTTGCGTCAATAATGGCCATCAAGTGAGAGCCCGAACCATAGCGGCTAATGGCATAGCGTTTTCCTTCAATGTCAGCAACAGTTTTAAAATCAGAATTAACGGGTACATGAATCCCCCAGGTTAAAGAAGAATCGACATAGAAACTGAAAATTTTGAAAGTTTTCCCTTTATCAATTCCTTGAACAGCCCCTTCCGTAAGCAAGATTCCAATGTCTAAATCGCCATCGTGTAAAGCTTGCGCTAGAAGGCCAGTACCACCGTGATAATCGGCCCAATGTGGTGTAATTCTAGATTTCTCAAGTATTCCAGAGGCAAGCAATAGTTGCCAAGGCATATTAAAATGTTCTGGCACCCCACCAATTTTCAACTCAACCATTCCTCTTTAAAAAATTTGAGGTGCAAAGAACACCAAAATCAAAGAGAAAAGCGCCCAAAAAATGGAAAGAATGTCGTGCTGCTGAGGTAAGAGATAGATTAAATCAATTAAAGGTTTTATAGAAAGAGTGGAAATAAAAAAAGCCTCTATGAGTAATTTAACTCACAGAGGCTTTTACTTACGATCAAGTATTAGTTTACCTAATCTCTTTCATCAATTCCTCGATGGCTTTTTCCAGCTGCTGATCTCTTCCTTTATCTACAACACCTGGCATTAACTTTACCTTAAACTGAGGTTCGGTTTGGTTGTTTTCCATCCATTCGCCCGCCTTATTTTTGGCACTCACAGGTACAACTCCCCATCTTCCACCATCGGGCAAACCTTCCCAACCAGCAAAACTACATGTGCCAGGCACTGGCATGCCTACCGTTTTTCCAATCTTAAGATCTGTATAACCACTGGCAAAGCAGTGACCATCAGAATACATACTTTCGTTGAACATGGCTAAAGTTGGTTTTGTCCAACGAGAAGTTGGTTCTCCGCCTACCACTTTAGCTTCTGTAGCATAAGTAATAAATGGTTCGCCTGTGAAGAACATGGCCAAATCAGCTACCAAATCTCCTCCTCCATTAAATCGTGTATCGACTACAACAGCTTTACGATTAGAAAATTTACCCATCATATCTTCGTAAATATCACGATAAGGGCCATCGCTCATACCCGGAATATGTACATAGCCCAACTGACCTTTACTCTTCTCTTCTACTTCTTTCTCATTGATTTTCACCCAACGGTCATACAACAAACCTCTTTCAGCCCCTAAAGAAATAGGCTTCATGGTAATTTGCTGCCTCTTTTTAGTAGCAGGATCATAAATTTCTAACAAGGTAAATTGGTCGGCCTTACGGTTTAGATACTTGGCCACATCCACATTCTGGGATATGGTTTCACCATCAATTTTCTCGATGATCATGCCTTTAGTTACATTGAGGTTTGCTTTGTCAAGTGGCCCACCTTTAATTACTTCAGCAATTAAAACACCATCGCCTTTGTGTTTATAATCCATAAAAACACCAAGTGAAGCAGTGGCGTCTGCATTTGGAATGCTTGTGCTGTATCTGGCGCCAGAGTGTGATACATTCAGTTCACCTAGCATTTCTGAAAGCAATTCAGAGAATTCATATGAGTTGCCTATGGAAGGCAAATACTTCGAGTATTCTTTTCTCATCAATTCCCAATCAATACCATGGAAAGTTGGCTCGTAGAAAACATTTTTGGTTCTAATATAAACGTGATCAAACATATACTGACGTTCTGCAACGGCATCATAATTCATTTCTCCTTTTACATCCACCCCTTCACGCTTTCCGCTTTCTGGATCAATTTTAGAAATTCTACCGCCACTTAATAGGTAAAGATTTTTTCTGTCTTTATCCCAAGTAAGACTTCCAAAACCAGCATCGAGCTTCATTGCCATTTTTGTTTCACGGGTTCTTAAATCGGTACTCCATAGGTTCATGCCTTTTTCGAAGCGTGCCAAGTAATACAGTTTATCTCCATCTTTAGAGAGTACGGCATCACCCAAACTAGAAGAATGAATGGTCATTCTCACCTTTCGGTCTTTCATATCATCCCAATCGAAAGTGAGGTCTTTCACCTTTTCTTTCTCTTTTTCATCTTTCTTATCCGTATCCGCCTCTTTGTCTTTCGGCTCATCTTTTTTAGTCGCCTTTTCGATTTCCTTCATCAAGTCGTAATCTTCTTTGCTCAGGTTATATTTGTCCCAAGCGTCTTGATCGAAGAACATGCTGTATACATCGCGTTGAGACGAACCGCTGGTAGCGTAACTCTTCAAGCCATCTCGGTTACTGAACCAAATCATTTGCTTACCATCGTTCACCCATTTAGGATTACTATCGCTATAACCGCTTTCCGTAAGATTTACTCGTTTAGAACCATCGGCTGCTAAAAGTAGAATCTCATTATTGCTTAATGTTTTTCCCCAATCGAAAAGAATCCATTTACTATCGGGACTCCAAGTGAAAGATTGGTCGCCATCGCCCATATGGTACAAATCATCTGGGGTCATTAAAGTAGTTGTATTGTTCGAAGCCAAATCCAACACCTTCAAAGTTCTTCTGCCTTCAATAAAAGCTAGTTTTTTTCCATCGGGTGAAAAGTTAGGAAGGTAATTATCGAGCTTATTTTGTACCAAAGGCTCTTCTTTTACTAAGGTAGAAGCAAAGAAAAATGGTTCTTCGGTTTCACGGATTCTTGTGGTTTTGAAAATGCTCCATCGCCCATCTCTTTCGCTGGCATACACCACTGATTTTCCATCGGGTGAAAAAGTAACAAACCTTTCTTGCTCTGGAGTATTGGTAATTCTTTTTGTGAGGGAACCATCTACAGAAGTAACAAACACTTCGCCACGGGCCGTAAAGGCTATTTCTTTTCCATTCGGTGAAATGGCCATTTCGCCAACACCACCATTGATGGAAACGAATTTATCATTGTTAGCCTTGCTTTGTGTAACGATATTCACCGAAAGCTTTTTAGGTTGTTGCCCTTCTTTCATGGTGTATAATTCGCCATCGTAGCCAAAGCTTAAAGTGCCTCCGCCCATGCTTAGGAAACGAACTGGGTGAGTTTTGAAATTCGTCAATTGAGTCCTTGCAGAAGGGTTATCTAACGAAAGCTTGTACACATTGAAATTGCCACTTTCTTCACTTAAAAAGTAAAGGCTTTTCTCGTCTTGGCTATAAATCGGCTGGCGGTCTTCTCCTTCATAAGAAGTAATCATTTTGTGAGAATCCGTCTTTTTATCATATACCCAAATATCGCGGGCAATAGCAGAGGTTTGATGCTTACGGAATTCGTTTTCACCACCCTTTTTATCGTGGTAAACCATCTGGTTTCCGCTTTTATTTACCTGCACATACTCTGCTGGAAAAGTAAAAACTTGGTCTACACGTCCTCCAGCTACTGGAACCGAATACAATTCAGACTGAGAACCATGAGGATACTGTCTGTGTTCTGCCAAATCTTGTCTTAGCGCACCAAACAATACCGATTTATTATCGGCAGAAAAAGAGAAAGGCTGCTCATCGTTTGAATGGAACGTAATGCGATTTGCTTCTCCTCCACGTATGTCCATGGTGAATACATCGAAATTGCCGTAACGGTCGGAAGCAAAGGCAATGGTTTTTCCATCTTTGCTAAACACAGGCATAAAATCATGCGATTCGTGAAAGGTAAGTTGAGTAGCATCGCCACCGTTTGAGTTTACCTTATATAGGTCGCCTTTGTAGGTAAAAACTATTGTTGAGCCATCAGGAGAAATAACCGGATAGCGAAGCCAGTTTGGTGCGGTTTGGGCGAAAAGCCCTACCGAAACCAACATTAAAAATGTGATGAGTTGTTTTTTCATATCAGGGTTGTTTTGAAGAGGGTGAAGCTATGAAAAAAATCAAATTACAGCTAACACCAAATCCCCTAAAGTCGAAAACTAATCATCCAACAAAGCAACATTCAAAAAGTCGATCATCGGTAAAATGGCCGCATAAGATTCAATTACCATATCATGGAAACCATCCGAAAGAATGTCTTTCCGTGTAATCGGGCGCATGGCTGCGATACTTTTCAGCCTCAGCAATTCGATAAACTCATGATCTTGCGAATAGCCTTTTGGTGCAGTTTTTAGTGCCCCTTCGGTATAGAAATGAAACCAACTTTTAAACGGTTCAGCATTTAAGGTTTTCTTCAGTTTGTGCCCTTCATAGTCAATCTCGGTTCTGATTTTCTTCAGCCTTGCACTGTCTGGATGCCAAATCCCGCCCGCCATTAAGGTTTCGTCCGTACCCAAGTGTACATAGAAATCGGCCAAGCCTTTCCCATGCCCAAACACTACTCCAAAATGATCTTTATAGGTCGGCCTTTCAGGATGAAACATCAGATTGTTATTGATTCGGCTAATGGCTTTTCTGGCCGAGGGCTGTACAATTCTTGGGTCGATTTCCTTCAGCGAAGCTAAAACAGGCTCGAACAGATTGACCACTTCGTTTTTGGCTTCTTCGTACCAAGCCCTGTTGGCGTCCATCCATTCTTTAGAGTTGTTTGCGCTGAGTTGTTCTAAAAATTCAAAAATCAGTTTTCTTGCCATCATCTTTATTCCCTTTTTTCCTCCTTAATGCTTACCCTTGATTTTCAATAAGAGAAATTCCATTCATATCAGTAGTGAGGTAGTCTGTCATTACATCGAAAAAAGGACGCAAGGCCAAAAATACAGACAAAGCATTTTCTACAAAGTCGGGTGAGGTTACTTCCTTATCGGAGAAGCTTTTAAACACATACATTGATTTATACCTTAATAAATCAATGGAAGGATGATCTTTCTCAAAGCCTTTTGGCGCAGTTTTCAGTTGTTCGCCTTGCAAGCCTCCAAAGGTCTTTATGAACTTAGGATCGGATATTACTTTCCTCAAGGGTTCGTCATCCATAGCAATGTGATCACGAATAAGTTTGATATCATCGGCATTGGGCTGATAAAAACCTCCGCCCACTACCGTGTTTCCGCCCGGCTGTAAATGGAAATAATAACCGCCCCTCAAGGCTGGTTTGGATCGATTGAAACTCCCAGCCCAACGTGGATTATAAGGGCTTTTATCTTTTGAAAAACGTACATCTCTATAGATCCGCATCAAACTCTTCTTTCCAGTAGCGGTGGTGATTTGGTCGTGTTCCGACAGCCCCACCAACAAGGCATCGGCTACTGAAATCGCATTTTCATGGGCTTGTTCGTATTCCTTCTTATTGGCCGTAAACCATTCGCGGTTATTGTTTTCAGATAAGGTTTTCAGAAACGAAAAATTGGAGGCACTGATGTTCATGACTTTGATGGTTTGATATTTCAACTAAAACTAACATTTACTAAACGAATGACCTGCTGAATTTGGGACATTTTATACTTATCGATGCGCTTGGTAATAAGCAGGCGGCAATACCTTCCCTAAATCATCAAGCTTAGCCTTTTCAATAGCAGTCGATTCGGCATAAGCCAAAGCTTCATCGAGTTGTTCTTTGGTTCGAATTCCCACCACGGCACTTGTTATAGCAGAGTGACTCAAGATCCATTGCAAAGCCACATGCGAGAGTTTCGTTTTGTCATCCGTGAGCTTCTTCATTTCATTGACCAATAATTCGATTTCTTGTGGCTTATAATTCAGGAAAGCTTCTGGGGCTTTACCTGCCAATAACCCTTTGGCTAAACCACCACGTGCCATGACGCCCACCTTACTACTTTCCAACAAGTCCAGCATTTCCTCTTCGGGCCTTCTGTCGAGCAAGCTGTATTGCATCATTATATTCGCAATATTTGAATTGGCCACATATTCCCGAATTACATTGGGGCGAATGGAGGAGATACCATAACTCCTGATTTTACCTTCAGCTTTTAACTGCTCAAAAGCTTCGATCACTTCGCTGATCGGGTCTTCCATTGTTCCGCCATGCAACTGGTACAAATCGATATAATCAGTTTGCAGTCTTTTCAAGCTCTGATCAACTGCTTTCAGAATATGGTCTTTCGAAGGGTTCCAGTCCCAACCACTGCCATCATCTCGTAGTTGATTGCCTACTTTGGTTGCCACAATCACCTCGGATCTTTTGCCTTTTAGTGCCTGACCAAGAGCTTTTTCGTTCTTTCCTTGGTCATAAAGGTCGGCAGTATCAAAATAATTTATTCCGCCATCAATGGCAGCGTGGATCAACTCATCATTGTCCTTTAGACTCAAATCCATTGACATACAGCCGAATGCGATTTCACTGATTTGTAATTCTGTATTTTTTAGCGCTCTATATTTCATCACAAAAAACTAAACAGCAATAGATGCAAATAAATTCAAGGTTCAACTTGCCAAAAGAAAATCGATTTTCATATATTTGCACTCGCTTTTGAAAAGCGCGTTGGGTCTTAGCTCTTCCGAAACTTCGGAAGGATAGAGCAACTTAACGGTCCCTTAGCTCCCCCGCAGTGTCGGGGGGATAGAGCGACACAACGGTCCCTTAGCTCAATTGGATAGAGCAACTGCCTTCTAAGCAGTAGGTTTCAGGTTCGATTCCTGAAGGGATCACTTAAAAGCCTTATTGGAAATCCAATAAGGCTTTTTTTATGTCTTCTTGACAACATTCCGTTCTTATGTTGTCAAAGTCGCCTCCATAATGGTTCTTCTTCCCATCCCACCTTAAAGCCTAAAGCATTAGGATCCACACTTCGGTATTCACTCATTAAAAGTGCAAGTCTTTCTGTAAATCTATTATTGGGCTGAATTACATTTAACATATACTTCATCAAACACATATGTATATAGAGTTTTTGAAACTCATGCTGCTTGGGAACTTCAGACAACCATGGATTAGGTGGTTTTGGCAAAAGCTTTGGAGCTCCGGGTAAATTTTTATTCCAAAGCCTACTATGGTGTGCACAGTAATTTCTGATTTGAGCCATCGACTGTAACCAACTGGGTAAATACGTATGGTTTACCGCACCATAATCTTCGGCTATAGCATCTTTCGATTTAATATTATTCTTTAGGTTACCATACAATTTGGATAAGCTTCCAAAGCTGGTCATCTCTAGTGTTTTCCATGCAGGCGGAAAACGTTTATCATCCTTGTATTTTCTGTTATGTTCTTTAATAAAAGTATCCTTAGACCTTTCCACTTCTTCCTGAATACTTGAAAGCGTTTTTATCAACGATAAGCTATCCTGAAACAAATCAGTGTTTTGAAACCACCAAGGATCAAACTCATGAGATAAGTGGTAGATCAGTTTAGTTCTTAAGCTTATCTCAATTTTTTCGATCATATCGAACAAGAGAATCCTGAGTTCGTGATCAAAATTATAAAGGGCGACTACATCTTCAAATACTGTATTCGGCTTAAAAATGTGGTTTTCTTTATCCTCATACATAGGCCACCAATACCCGACCATTCTGTAATAACTGATATGCGAAAGAGCCCTATGTGCTAAAGAAACGTCATTAAAAATCATTCCTCGATTCTGGAGTTTACTAATTTGTTCTTCAATAGTAATGGGAGACTTGTCGTAAATCATGAGAAAAAATTTGATTTAAAGACAAAACAGAGGAGCTATAAAAGCAAAAGACTCGCCCTGGGACGCTGTTCTAATGGGTAGCGTGGCGAGTACTGTTAATACAAATGTACGTAAAGCCAACAGAAACGGGTCACTTATTTCTATATTTTTTCTAAAGTCTATTTCAGTATCCTTCTGATAATAAAGCCAACTATTCATTTTCTCTACAGCCATACAGCATACGTGATTGTTTAACTTATAATCTAACGCATAGTAAGATATAAACAAATAAACTTTGAAATAAACAGGTTAATTTGTGCTTAAACATTTCATATTGAACATGAAAATCAAAAGTCAGCGGGAATTCAAGATCATACTAGGCTCTCTCTATGTCATTGCAGCCATTTTCATAATCACATACATTATTGCTCTCTCAATTAAACTTGACCCAACATCAGCTAGCACTGCGGGTAGTATTGGGGACACCATTGGAGGATTAGCTAGCCCATTTATAGGAACTATGGGGGTGATCTTAACTTTCTTAGCCTTTTGGGTTCAGTTCGAAGCGAATCAAAGCCAGCGAGAAGACATCAGGCGTGAACGTTTTGAAAATAAGTTTTATGAGCTTTTGAGGCTTCACAAAGAGAATGTGAATGAAATTGAAATTACCGATACAGATAAAAAAGGTCGAGTCTGCTTTGAGTCATTTCTTAAAGAATACGCGGGAATCTATACAATTATTGATATCGTCAACGCATCGAAAAATAAACTGGACAAACTAGACAAGGAAGACATATCAGAACAAGCCTATGAACTTTTCTTTTTTGGTATTACCAACAAAACAACTTCAAAATACTCTGAACGTAATCACAAAGGACCTTATCTGATTGATGAATTTGTTTTAGAACTAATAAAATCTGCTGCTATAAGATGGGGAAAGGATTATTACCCCCCTCTAGGTACCGACCCACTCCAATACTATTTTGCCAACACACCAAACCTTCGCTTCAATTACACGCCTTTTCAAGGACAGTCTTCCAACCTAGGACATTATTATCGTCATATTTATCAGATACTTAAGTTTGTTCACTCAAACCATGAACTCTCTGTTTCTGAAAAGAAAAACTATATTAAAGTCTTACGTGCCCAACTCTCTAACTTTGAACAAGCATTACTATACTTGAACTCACTATGGGGGCCTGGTAAAAGAATGTGGTTCGACAGAGATGAAAAAACTGGATACGAAGCACGTTATCTAATCGACTATAAATTGATTAAAAACCTCCCACTTCATTTGGTAGATTTTGCAATTGAACCTCAAGTAAAATATAAAAAAGAACTCAAAAAGGCCTATCCTGACAAAGACGAAAGTTGGCTAAACGAAACCACCTTTTATGCTTTTGAAGAATTGGAAAACCTCATGCCTTATTAAGTATTAGCCTCCTCTTCTTCTTTCAACTTTCTTCTTAAGATTTTACCCACATTGCTTTTCGGTAGTTCAGTTCTGAACTCATAATGTTTCGGGCGCTTGTAGCCTGTTAGGTTTTCATGACAATAATCGCGTAACTCTTCTTCGGTAAGTGACGGATCAGATTTTACAATAAAAGCCTTCACACACTCGGTTGAATGTGGGTCAGGAACTCCGATAACCGCCACTTCTAACACTTTTGGATGGTCGGCAATGGCATTTTCAACATCGTTTGGATATACATTGAAACCCGAAACGTTAATCATATCCTTTTTACGATCTACAATTTTGAAGAAACCTTCTTCATCCATTATACCGATGTCTCCAGTTTTGAAATAGCCTCCTTCAAAGAATACCCCTTCGTTGTCTTTATTCCAATAGCCCGACATCACTTGTGGCCCTTTAACACAAATTTCTCCCGTTTCTCCTTGCGCTAAGCGGTTTCCCTCATCATCGAAAATTGCCAATTCAGTAGAAGGGACAGGTAAACCAATAGAACCCATTTTATGAGTGCCATCTAATGGGTTCACACAAATCACCGGAGAGGTTTCACTCAGGCCGTAACCTTGTACCAAGGGTGTCCCTGTCACTTCTTGCCATTTATTAGCTACAAAATCCTGAACTGCCATTCCTCCTCCTATCGAAACCTTCAAATGTGTAAAATCAATTTCCTTAAAATTAGGCTGATTCAGCAATCCATTAAATAGTGTATTAACGCCTGTAAATAAAGTAAACGGATGTTTCTTTAATTCCTTGACAAAACCTGGCATATCGCGCGGGTTAGTAATTAGCACGTTTTTAGCGCCAATATGCATCATAAATGTGCAGTTCACATTTAGCGCAAAAATATGATAGAGCGGAATGGCCGTAATCATAATGTCTTTTTGGCCTTTCTTTAAAAGCGGTGTAAAAACTCGGGTAATAATAAGTGTATGAGCCACTACATTATCATGAGAAAGCATAGCGCCTTTCGATACACCTGTAGTTCCACCAGTATATTGAAGAAAGGCAATATCATCACTTTCAATTTCTGGTTTGGTGTATTTCATTCGAGCACCCTTTGCCATAGCACTCTTGAAAGAAGTTGTGTTAGGAAGTTTAAATGCAGGCACCATCTTCTTAATGTGCTTCACCACAAAATTGACAATCTTACCTTTCAGGCCTCCAAGCATATCGCCCAGTTCGGTAACAATGATATTTTCAACAGAAAGATTTGGCATTGCCTCCTCTAAACTTTTGGCGAAATTGGCCATAATCACAATGGCTTTTATGCCAGCATCATTAAACTGATGCTCCATTTCGCGATGTGTATACAGCGGATTTGTATTAACCACAGTGCAACCCGCTTTAATAGCACCAATCAGCACCACAGGGTATTGCAAACAATTGGGCATTTGGATAGCTATTCTATCTCCTTTTACCATGCCTAATTCATTTTGCAAATAGGCCGCAAAGTTGGTCGAAAGCTGATCTACCTCCTGAAAAGTAAGCACTCCGCCCATGTTCTCGAAAGCCTCGCGGCTGCCAAACTGATTAAAGGCGTTTTGATAAAGTTCTAGAAGGTTTTTAGGACGTTGATCTTCAATTTCTGCGGGAACACCCTTTGGGTAATGCGCAATCCAGGGGAAAGTACTCATGTATTAAAATTTGGCTATCATCAAATATAAAGATGAATTACCAAAAAAAAAGGAGGCTAACAAACAAGCCTCCTTTCAATCTAAGAAAAAACAAACTGAATACGTTTCCAAACTAATATTCAATGTGAATGGCTGTAGGGGAAGGAGTCGAACCTTCACGGAGAGATTAGTCGTCAGGTAGTTCAGATTTATTTCTTTTTCTCCACCCTCGAGAAAGGAGGGCATGGCTGCCTGTTTCATCACCCTACAGTGTATAGCTTCTCTTTTGAAACTGTTTCAAAGGTAATAGAAACAGTTGATTCATTAAAATATCAGCAACGTAATGACCAAATATTTAGAGATAAATTATTTTTCCAATATATTTATTATTGAATCAATAATTTTAACCAAAAATCATGGCCGATAATTACGAAATCGATAATGTGGATTTGAAAATCCTCTCTATTCTTCAGCATAACGCAAAAAAGCCCTATACCGAAGTAGCCAAACAAGCATTTGTTTCTAGCGGGACTGTACATGTAAGAATGAGCAAGCTTGAAAAAATGGGTGTAGTAAAAGGCGCTTCACTCGATTTAAACCTTGCTAAACTTGGTTATAATGTCTCTGCCTTTTTGGGGGTCTTCCTTTCTAAAAGTTCCCTGTACGAAAAAGTAGCCACACAACTGAAAAAAATACATGAGATTACTAGTATTCACTACACTACGGGGAATTACTCCATGTTTGTGAGAATTTACGCCAAAGGAACCGATCACTTGAAGGATATTCTCCACGATAAAATTCAGAAAGTAGACGGCATTGAACGTACAGAAACCTTTATCATACTTGAAGAAACTTTAACCCGAAGCATTCAGTTGGATAGTTGATTCAAGGGATTTCTAAACTCATAATAGCTTTTAGTAATAGTTTATTGAAAAAAGGAATTAAGGAAACCAATCCTTTAATCTATAAGTTGTACCTTTGTATTTAAAACGATTCTAAATAACTAGGAATGAGCAAAGACGATCAGATATTAGAAGAGTTCACCTCCAAAGAATACGAGTTCGGATGGACAGTAGACTTTGAAGCAGATGAAGCTCCCAAAGGTTTGAACGATGATATCATTCGGTTTATTTCTGCAAAAAAGGAAGAACCGCAATGGATGCTAGAATGGAGGCTTGAAGCTTTTCATGCATGGCAGAAAATGAAAGAACCAGAGTGGGCCAATGTTCACTACCCAAAAGTAGATTTTCAAGACCTCATATATTATTCAGCACCAAAGAAGAAAAAGAAGGTTAATTCCTTGGATGAAGTTGATCCGGAAATGATCGCTACTTTTGAAAGACTTGGGATTTCGCTTACAGAGCAAAAAAGGCTTACTGGTGTTGCTGTAGATGCTGTTATCGATTCAGTTTCGGTAGCCACTACTTTCAAAGAAACTTTAGGTGAACTGGGCATTATATTTTGCTCATTTTCGGAAGCAGTGCGCGAACACCCTGAGCTGATTAAAAAGCACATGGGTTCTGTAGTACCTGCCAACGATAATTACTATGCAGCACTAAACGCAGCGGTTTTCTCTGATGGCTCATTCTGCTTTATTCCAAAAGGTGTAAGATGCCCTATGGAGCTTTCCACCTATTTTAGAATCAATGCCGCCAATACAGGTCAGTTTGAAAGAACCCTGATTGTGGCCGAAGAAGGATCTTATGTAAGTTACCTCGAAGGCTGTACCGCTCCTATGCGTGACGAAAACCAATTGCACGCTGCCGTAGTAGAAATCAAAGCAGCCAAAAACGCTGAGGTAAAATACTCAACAGTTCAAAACTGGTACCCAGGAAACAAAGAAGGAAAAGGTGGTATTTACAACTTCGTAACCAAGCGTGGTATTTGCGAAGGCGACCACTCTAAAATCTCTTGGACACAAGTAGAAACTGGTTCGGCAGTAACATGGAAATACCCTTCATGTATTCTGAAAGGTGATTATTCAATTGGTGAATTCTATTCCGTAGCCGTAACCAATAATTACCAACAAGCCGATACCGGAACCAAAATGATTCACATTGGTAAAAACACCAAGTCGAGAATCGTATCAAAAGGTATTTCTGCTGGAAAATCACAAAACAGTTACCGAGGTCAAGTGCATGTAATGAAACGCGCGACCAACGCCCGAAACTTCTCACAGTGCGATTCGCTTTTGATGGGCGATAAATGTGGAGCGCATACATTCCCTTACATCGACATCGAAAACCAATCGGCACAAGTAGAACATGAAGCGACTACTTCTAAAATTGGAGAAGATCAAATCTTCTATTGTCAGCAAAGAGGAATTGACGCAGAAACTGCTGTGGCACTTATCGTAAACGGATACGCCAAAGAAGTGCTTAAGCAATTGCCAATGGAATTTGCCGTAGAGGCGCAAAAACTACTGGCACTTACTCTAGAAGGGTCGGTGGGTTAACCATCTTCTTCAAGTTATCAAGTAGAATTAGAGCGAATAAACCACAAAAGAAAACATTCAACATAACATGTTATCAATAAAAAATTTACAAGCCAGAATTGAGGAAAAGGAAATCCTGAAAGGAATCAACCTAGAAATCAAACCAGGCGAAGTGCACGCGATTATGGGACCAAATGGTTCTGGAAAAAGTACTTTGGCTTCTGTGCTTGCAGGAAGAGAAGATTACGAAGTAACTGGCGGATCGGTAGAGTTTTTAGGCAAAGATTTGCTTGAAATGGAAGCTGATGTTCGTGCTAGAGAAGGTGTTTTCTTGGCATTTCAGTACCCAATCGAGATACCAGGAGTTAGCACCACTAACTTTATGAAAACGGCTGTCAATCAAATCAGAGAGCATCATGGAGAAAAAGCACTTGATGCGGTTTCTTTCTTGAAACTAATGAAAGAGAAAATGAAGTTGGTTGAAATCGACCAAGCTTTATTGAGCCGTTCTTTAAATGAAGGTTTCTCAGGCGGTGAAAAGAAACGCAACGAAATCTTCCAAATGGCGATGCTTGAACCAAAGCTGGCCATTCTTGATGAAACCGATTCAGGCCTTGATATTGATGCACTCAAAATTGTAGCGCATGGTGTTAACACCCTGAAAAACAAAGATAACGCCACAATTGTGGTAACTCACTACCAAAGACTTTTGGATTACATAGTTCCTGATTTTGTACATGTTCTTTATAATGGAAGAATTGTAAAGTCAGGCACTAAAGAGTTAGCCTTAGAGCTAGAAGCCAGAGGTTACGATTGGATTAAGGAAGAAGCAGACGCAACCGCTTAAGCAGATATTTTATGGAAAAAATTGCAGGACAATCGATTTTAAATTCGCTTGAAACTCAATTTGAGGCGTTTGAAAAAAGCTTGAATGGTCAAAGTAAATCGGCAGCGCATGCTGTAAGAAAAGAGGCTTTCTCTAGCTTGATGAACTCTGGCTTTCCTGGTCCAAAAAACGAGGAATATAAGTTCACCAACTTTACCAGAGCCGTTGAAAAGAACTTTGAACTGAATGGAACAAATGCTGATTTTGGATTAACTGAAGCTCAAATTTCGGCTACTCAAATCGAAGGATTGGATGCGCATAAAATCGTATTCTTAAACGGCATTTATTCAAGTGAACTATCTGATAACATTCAGGTGGAAGGTCTAAAAGTTGAATCACTTGCGGAAGGCTTCAAAGCCAATTCAGCGTTGGCTCAATCGAATTTTGGTACTAAAGCCAACTTCACAGAAGACGCTTTTGTAGCCTTGAACACAGCTTTCAGTCAGCATGGGGTTACGATTGAGATCGCGGACAAAGCGGTAATTGAAAAACCAATTGTACTTTACTTTATTGGTGATAGCTCAACAGCAGAACTTTCATACCACATCAGAAATATTGTGGTGGCAGGTAAGTTTTCTCAAGCCACCATTATTGAGAAATTCGATACCGTTGGTGAACACAAAAGCTTTACTACTTCTGTAAATGAAATCAGTGTAAGCGATAGTGCCCATCTTCGTTTTTTCAAAATTGAAAACGATACAGAGCAAGCTTATCACATCTCAAACATACACGCCTCTCAAGGAGCAAACAGTAATTTCAAAGCCTTTACCTTCTCGCTAAATGGAGCGATGATTCGTAATAACCTGAACATTAAACTTCAGGCCGAAGGTATTGAAACCTACATGAATGGACTCTATTTATTAGACGGAAAAACGCATGTAGATAACCACACCGTTGCTGATCATATGATGCCAAATTGCTATTCAAACGAATTGTATAAAGGCATAATGGATGGTAGCTCAAAAGGTGTTTTCAATGGAAAAATCTTTGTTCGCCCTGACGCACAAAAAACCAACGCATTCCAGTCAAATAAAAACATCCTGATTTCTGACAAGGCGACTGTAAACACCAAGCCTCAATTAGAAATTTGGGCAGACGATGTTTCTTGTTCGCACGGCTGTACTACTGGCCAATTGGATATGGACGCACTCTTCTACTTACAAGCAAGAGGAATTCAGAAAGATAAAGCACGGGCCATTCTATTAAAGGCCTTCGCTAACGATGTATTAGAAACCGTTGAAAACGAAGCGATCAAAGATTATCTCGCTGCAATTATAGAAAAGAGGTTGGAAAAATAAACCATGGCTCAGACTTTGGAAAAACACACATTGGACATTCAGAAAATCAGGGCTCAGTTTCCCGTGCTTCATCAAGAAGTGAACGGTAAGCCTTTGATTTATTTCGATAATGCGGCCACAAATCAAAAACCTAAAAGGGTGATTGATGCTTTGGTGAAGTATTATGAACATGACAATGCGAACATCCATAGAGGAGCGCATGCCTTGGCCGCTCGTGCTACAGAAGCATTTGAAAATACACGTGTTTCCGTACAAAAATTTATCAATGCCAATGAGCCCGAAGAGATCATTTTCACAAAAGGGACTTCTGAAAGTATCAACTTAGTTGCTTCAAGTTGGGGTCGAAAGTTTTTGAACCCAGGAGACGAAGTATTGATTTCAACCTTAGAGCATCACTCCAACATTGTGCCTTGGCAAATGATTTGCGAAGAGCGCGGAGCAGAACTTAAGGTGATACCCATTAACGAAGCTGGTGAAATTATTATAGAAGCACTTGATGAGTTGATCACAGAGAAAACCAAGATGGTCGCATTTAACCATGCTTCCAATTCTTTGGGTACCATCAACCCAGTAAAACACATTATCGACAAAGCACATGCCGTTGGCGCTAAAGTTTTGGTAGATGGCGCACAAGCCTCCTCTCACCTCGCTGTTGACGTTCAAGCATTGAATGCAGATTTCTATGCTTTCTCTGCTCACAAAATGTATGGTCCAACAGGTTTGGGCGTGCTGTACGGTAAGCGTGATATTCTCGAAAAAACCCCTCCTTATCAAGGCGGTGGAGAAATGATTAAAGAAGTGAGTTTTGGTAAAACCACTTACAACGACATTCCTTACAAATTTGAAGCAGGCACTCCAGATATTGCGAATGTAATTGCTTTCAACGAAGCCATTCTTTTTATTAATGAATTGGGCAAAGAGAATATTGCCGCTTACGAAAATGAGCTATTGGCTTATGCTACTGATAAGATCAGCCAAATAGAAGGCGTGAGACTTATTGGTACGGCCAAAGAAAAAGTGAGTGTACTTTCTTTCGAAGTAGAAGGAATCCATCACTTTGATTTAGGCATGTGGCTCGATGCTAAAGGTGTTGCCGTAAGAACAGGCCACCACTGTACTCAACCTTTGATGGATCATTATTGTATTGAAGGAACTGTTCGTGCGTCATTCTCTGTTTACAACACAATTGAAGAAATAGACGCTTTTATTGAAGCCTTAAAAAGCACAATCAGCAAATTCAAGAAATGAGCGAAACCATAAACGATATTCAAAACGAGATCATCGAAGAGTTTTCAATGTTGGATTCCGACATGGAAATGACCATTGAATATATTATGGAATTGGGACAGCAACTGCCAGAAATGGCTGAAGCACTCAAAAATGAAGACAACATCGTCAAAGGCTGTCAATCCAAAGTTTGGCTGAATGCCGAAGCAAAAGATGGAAAAATATATTTAGAAGCCGATAGCAATACTGCCATCACAAAAGGGTTAGTGAGTATTTTGGTGAGAATTCTTTCAGGTCGTACGCCTCAAGAAATCGTTGATGCGGACCTCTACTTTGTTGACAAAATTGGTTTAAATAGATTCATCGGCACACAAAGATCTAACGGATTGGGCGCTATGATGAAACAAATAAAAATATATGGGTTAGCTTATTCTGCGAAGGCCGAATAAAACTCAAAAAACAAAAGACAAATATCAAAGCGGTGGCGAGCAATTATGACCTTGAGCAAAGAACAGAACAGTTCGCCAAAGACGTTAGGAAGTTTATAAGGTCATTGACATTAGATTTATCGAATTACGAGGATTCAAAACAGCTCACAAGATCATCTGGATCAGTCGGAGCTAATTACATTGAAGCCAATGAAAAGTTAGGTGATAAAGACTTTAAGTTCAGGGCTAAAATCGCTAGAAAAGAAGCGAAAGAGTCAAGGTACTGGCTTAGGTTAATTGATACCTTAGGAAATAAAGAAGTTGAACAAGTAAGAATTAGGCTAGAACAAGAAGCCACCGAATTGTTGAAAATCTTATCAGCAATAATAAATAAGGTTTAGATAATTGAGCTCGAAGTATTCATTACTAACTAGGACTGAATGTTGAGTTTTGTGATTTGCTTTTTGAGATTTGATAATTTGAAGTTGAATTATGGAAGATAACTTAAGAGATCAGGTAGTAGCTGCAATTAAGACAGTTTATGACCCTGAAATACCAGTAGATGTATATGAGTTGGGTTTGATTTATGAAATCAATGTCTTTCCAGTGAATAATGTTTACGTATTAATGACATTAACTTCTCCTTCCTGCCCTGCGGCAGAAGTGATACCAGAAGAAGTAAAACAAAAAATTCAGGCCATAGAAAGTGTAAATGATGTTGAAGTTGAATTGACATTCGACCCGCCATTTACACAAGACATGATGTCGGAAGCGGCCAAGCTAGAACTTGGTTTTATGTAAGAATAGCCACAAGGCATTTACGATTTAGAAACGAAATAAAATTAAGAAATATGTATCCTGAACATTTACTCGTCCCATTCAGACAAGAATTGACTGAAGCGGGTTTTACAGAACTAAAGACTGCTGAGGCTGTTGAAGATCATTTAAAAAACCAAAAAGGCACTTCTTTGGTCGTGATCAATTCAGTTTGTGGTTGTGCAGCTGGAACAGCAAGACCAGGTGTTAAAATGGCTTTAAAACTAGCTGATAAAAAACCGGATCATCTTATGACTGTTTTTGCTGGTGGTGACATCGAGGCAACTGCTAAAGTAAGAGAGTTCCATATGCCTTACCCTCCTTCTTCTCCATCTGTTGCGCTTTTCAAAGATGGTGAATTGGTACACTTTGTTGAAAGACATCACATTGAAGGCAGAACTGCAGACATGATTGGTGGCCATTTGGCTGACGTTTTCGAAGAGTACTGCTAGTACTGAAATTTGATAAAAAAGGGTCGACTTCTCACGAAATCGACCCTTTTTTTATGGTACAAATTGAATTAGAAATCCAATCTATAGATTAGAACATTGTTTGATTGCGCTAAGAAATCACACGCATTTACAACCGTTCTCAACTTCTTATTAGCCATTTGTTCCAAAGTATGAATTGGTGCCTCTAGCAATAGATTGTTATCCTTATCGTAAATCATGATCATTTTGATCATTTCGAGTTTTACGTTACCCTCATCATCAATTACAAAATCTAGCGCTGGATCAGTAAAGCTTAATTCTTGTTTTAATTCAGAAATCAGCTCAAAAGCCTCTTCTTTTATAAATCTTTCATTGCTAGATTCTTGTGCAATTGACATTGTGCTTATTCCTATGAAAAGGAAAATCATTAATGGGATTCTTCTTCTTAAATTGTTTATTGAGTTCATGACCTTATATTTTTGTGTTGAACATTGTAGCTGTTAAAAGCAGCTGACTTACATGTTTTTGACAACACATACCTCCGTTAGTTTAACGCACTGAATAGCAAACACTTGATTTAACATATATTAAGAAAACTAACCCTGAAACCGTCCATATTCGTACACTTTTAATTAATCGACTACAACATTCATTTTAATGACTTGATACCTATTAGATTCAATACAAAAAAGAGGCTAATTTCAGATGAAACAGCCTCTTTGCTTTACTACTAATGGTACAAATTATAAATCTAATCGATAATAGAAGGTGTTATAAGATGCAATTAGGAAATCACTTGAATTTACTAACCTTCTTAATTCCTTGTTGCTCATTTGTTCTACCGTATGAATCGGAGCTTCTAAAAGCAACTCATTGTCCTTATCGTAAATCTTGATGATTTTAATCGGTGAAGGCTTGACATTACCTTCATCATCAATTACGAAATCCAATTCGCAATTTTTACCTAAGCTCAAGTCGTGCTTTACTTCAGAAATCAATTCAATGGCTTCTTCTCTTGTTAATTTTTCATCAGCAATTTCTGAAGCCATTGAAATGGTACTGATACCTATCAAAAGGCAAATCATTAAAGAAATCCTTCTCCTTAAAATGTCGATTGTGTTGTTTATTGAGTTCATGACCTTTGTTGTTTTTAAGTTTAACATTGCTGCCGACCAAAGCAGCTGACCTACCTCCTTATGACAACGCTTGTGCCAATAAAGACATCTATCTGTATTTCAACGTTTTAATAAAATTTATAACAAAAAACACAGGTAAATATTTGTTCACAAGCGTACACTTTTGTTCGAAAGTGTCACAGTGAAACTTTAATAGATTTGAATCGTCCGACAAAGGACTGATTAAGTTCAAAAACAAAAAAAGAGCCTATCTCCATAGGCTCTTTATCGAATTTGAAAACTTAAGTTTTCAAACACTCCCTCTCAACACAAAATAGTAATCTTTATTAAATTGAATTCTCTCTTACTTCTCTAAACTCACTGTATAATTTCCGGAAGTCCCGGCTGCTACTCCTCCACCTGTATGAGTAAAACTGAACTTAAAGTGTGTAAGGCTCAATTCTAGGATTATCACCTCCTCACCTGTATCTAAATTAACACTTCCTGCTGCTTCGTTAACCCAAGCCCATGTACCCGTGGCACGAAAAAGGTCACCTCCATTGGTGGTGGTGTAAGTGCCATCCGTGAACGACAAGGTGAAGCCCGGATAATTTAGACTCACATCCTGACCATCTAATATAATCTTACCATTGGTACCGTACTTCCAGGTACCTGCTAGCTTTTCAAAGGCCAATTCCTTATTTGTCGGCCCAATTGGATCATCTGGTTCACAACCTATGATTAAGCCAACAAAAAGTACTAATACGATATTCTTTATTCTATTTGTGTTCATGGTTTATTATCTCTTGATCATCACTTTTTTCCTTACCACAGATTTTCCGTCCGTAATCTGAATAATATAAATACCGCTGGTATAACCTGAGACGCTGAGTTGAAGGATTTTCTCTGTAAAGGACTTTCTACTGAACAATGGCGTACCTGAAGCATTTGTTATGTCAATGTCCAGCTTTTTGCCTCCCAAATCAGATAAATCAATGTTCAGTATTTTACTTGCTGGGTTAGGGAATATACTGATAGTCTCAGGATTGATCGCTCCGTCATCTACTCCTGTGATTATTGCCCCTTCACCTGATACATTTACTGAAACGGTACCAGCATTGGTAATGAACTGAATTGTGCCAGTGTAGATCTTCACTTCGGTTGGTTTAAACCCGAAGGCGATGGTTCTGCTTTCCCCTGGATTTACTATGATCCCTGTAACTGCTCCAATAAACCCTTCGGGGAATAGCACACTGTTGACAATCAATGCTGCTTCTCCGTCATTATGAACAGTGATATCAAAATTGCTCGTCAGTCCTAGTGCGGTAGCTGGAATGTCGATATCGGAAGTAATTCGAAGTTTTGGTTCTGCTACATTAGTGACTGTTATCTTAAACACTTTTTCAAATGCCCCCCCTCTACCATCGTCTGTTTTTACTCGGATACTATAGCTCGATTTAGTCTCGTAATCAAAAACTGAAGCTGCTTTTAGGGTTGAACCGTCAATAAAGAAATGATCATTATCTACACTTCCTGTTCCCGTTACCAAACTGTAAGTGTACCCATCAAGTTGGTCTGCATCTATTGTAGTGAAACTTCCTATCACAGCTGCTACTTGATTGTTCTCCGCAATACTCGATGCATTTATGGTAATCTCAGTTGGTGACTGGTTCGTCTTATAGACTTCTCCTGTATGCGCCCCTTCCAATGGATTATTTGCCGCATCTAAAATGGATTGATCATTTTTTATATTGAGACCGATGGTACCTTCTCCTGAAATGCCTTCGATATTCACATCATAGGTTTTTGCATTTACTTGGGTAATGGTACTCAGTCTTCCTGTGGCTGTACCTGTAAAGATTACTTCAAAATCAGTCAGGTCTACGCCTGTTACATCTTCTGAAAAGATTGCTCTAAAGCTTGCAATGGCCGTTAAAAGTGGATTAGCGGTTTTTCTTGTGATCGAAGTTACCCTTGGCGCAGTACCATCAAAGGTGCTACTTATTGTATTGCCCGCTTTGTTGGCATTTCCAGGGGTATCAGTGACCTTATTGGCTGGAAGACCCACCGTCACTGTACCGTCTTTTCCTGGAGTAATTTCTACTGTCCATTGTTTTCCTGCTATTACCTCTACCAAATTACTGGCTGTACCATTTGACACTTGAATATCACTTAAAGCAAAGCCTGTTACCACTTCATCAAATCTAATATTCACTTCAAATTTGGTATTCGTCAATGCCCCTACAGCGGTGGTCAGCGTTACTGCTGGTGCTACTGCATCTACCAAAACACCCGCTGTACTAGGCACATTGTTTAGGGCAAGTATGGCATCGGTGCCAAATTCATCTCGAATACTTCCTCCGTTTAGTTCGATTGAGCTGCCCAATACTAAACCATCAGAATCCAGATCACCTTCTTCCACAGTATAACTGAAGGTAGCTGTGGTGGCATCAGTTATGGAGCCTTTCAGGCTTGCAGCTACAATACTAGAACCAATGGTCAATGGCAAACTAGGCGCCCCTGTAATGGTAACAGGCAGTGCAAAGTTCACAGTAAAGCTCATCTCATCGCCAATGGCGTAAGTACCGTCATCTGGAACAGAAACAGAGGTGACAAATGATGCCTCCACAATGGTCAGCGTTCCATTCACAAAGTCGAAGGCGTAGTTATTGTCGCTGCCCCCGCTCAAGGTAATGGCTGCCGTTCCTGCCACCGTGGTTTCATCTGCCGTTGTCGAAGCTATTGGCTCTGAATCGATCACCGACTTTTCATCTCCATTTACAAAGCCTGTATAGCTGATGGTAAATGCCGGATTGGCCTGCCCCACTGCCCTTTGCTTGTCTTCCGCAGTGGCAGTTAGCGTAGCTTTTCCAATAGTCAGCGTACCGTTATTCATTATAATTGAATAGTTATTGGCCAAGCCAGCAGACAATGTGATCTCATAAGTTCCCGCATCACTTGTCACATCTGTAGTAGAACTGGTGGTTGGTTCAGTGATATCACTTTCCTGATCTCCGTTCACGAAGCCTGTATAACTGATTGTGAATTCAGGATTGGCTTCACCATAAGTTTTCGACTTATCATCGGCAGTTGCGGTTAGCACTGCTTTGTTGATAGTAAGCGTTCCACTAGCCAGGGTGAAGCTGTAGTTATCTGCTGTTCCTCCAGCCAAGTCGATATCGTAAGCACCTACTCCTGTAGTAGCATCTGCCACTGTTGAAGCCGTTGGCTCAGTGGTGATAGCATTTGCATCATCGCCATTTACAAAACCAGTGTAGCTGATGGTGAATGTAGGATTGGCTTCCCCGTAGGTCTTCGACTTATCATCGGCAGTTGCGGTTAGCACTGCTTTGTTGACAGTAAGCGTTCCACTAGTCAGGCTGAAGCTATAGTTATCCGCTGTTCCTCCAGCCAAGTCGATATCGTAAGTACCTACTCCTGATGTTGCATCTGCCAAAGTTGATGCAGTCGGCTCCATTGTTATGACTGTTTCATCATCACCATTGACAAAGCCTGCATAGCTGATGGTCAATTCAGGATTGGCTTCTCCATAAGTTTTCGACCTATCATCGGCTGTGGCGGTCAAAGTTGCTTTGTTGATAGTAAGCGCTCCTCTACCTAAGTTGAAACTATAGTTATCAGCAGCCCCTCCTGCCAGGTTGATATCATAGGTTCCTACTCCTGATGTTGCAACTGCCAAAGTTGATGCAGTCGGCTCGGTAGTGATAGCATTTGCATCATCGCCATTTACAAAACCTGTATAAGTAATTGTGAAAGTCGGATTCACTTCGCCATAAGTTTTCGACTTATCATCAGCAGTTGCTGTTAGCACTGCTTTGCCGATAGTAAGCGTTCCACTACTCAAGTTGAAGCTGTAGTTATCAGCAACCCCTCCTGTCAGGTCGATATCGTAAGTACCTACTCCTGCGGTAGCATCTGCCAAAGTTGAGGCCGTTGGCTCCGTGGTGATAGCATTTGCATCATCGCCATTCACAAAACCAGTGTAGCTGATGGTGAATGTAGGATTGGCTTCCCCGTAGGTCTTCGACTTATCATCGGCTGTCGCAGTTAGCACTGCTTTGTTGACGGTTAACAATTGGGTTGCATTGGTTGCAACAGCGTAGCTGACATCTCCTGCCTGCGAGGCGGTAATGGTGGTCTCTCCTGCTCCAATTATGGTTACAGTACTTCCATTGACAGTGGCTACACTAGTGTTTGAACTGGTATAAGTCACTCCCAAGTTAGAGGATGCTGTAGCCGAAAGAGTAAAGGTGGCATCGCCATAAGTTTTGGCAGTTAAAGGTTCAAACGTGATGGTTTGATCGATCTTACTCACAGCACCTTTCAGGCTACTTTCAACCGCATTTCCTGCATTGTTTCCATCATGAGGAGTTACCTCAAAGCTGGTGTATTTGTCTACATCTGCACTGGTTAGAGCATAAGTTTTAGAAGTGGCATCAGCAATAGCTGCTTTATTGGTTCCGTTGGCATCGTCCGATCTATACCATTGGAAGGTAGTGCCATCTTCAGCATCATTATCTTCATCTGAATAGGTATAAGCACCTGTCAATGTTTCACCAACGATCAAGTTTCCTGAGAAATCTACATTGGTAGCTGTTGGAGGGGTGTTCAGAGAAATAATAACTCCCCCTCTGGTAGAACTCATTTGATTACCTGCTAAATCCGATACCTCGCCATTGTTATTGGTATAGAAAATCTCTAGACTCAATTTGGCAGTACTTAAGTCTGCGAATGTTAAAACCAAATCATTGTCTTCTGCTGTACCATCTAAAATGGTTTGAACCGTAAAATTGGTACTATTTCCATCCGTTACAGTGAAATCCGTTGGATGGGCTCCCAACGTTTTAACGGCTTCATTAAAGGTTAACGTAATCTTGGTGTCGCTATCTTTTAATGCACTTACCAAGCTTGGTTCGGTTGCATCATAAGCCACACTATGCTGAGTAGCAGCAACATTGTTGTTTCCTGCATCATCTTGCGCCACATCGGCAGCTACATCGATTGTCACTTCTCCCTCTACTGTAGGCGTAATGGTGGCAGTATAAACACTGGCACTGAATAAATTCAAATTGCCTTTAGTACCGTTACCAACAGTAATATCATTCAAATCAAAGCCAAATATTTCTTCAGAGAAGGTGAAAGTGGCCGTGAATAGTCCACTAGTCGGATCTGCGCTACTACTGATCGTCACTGTAGGTGCTGTTTCATCATTGGTAACACTTAGCTGCGTTGCTGCTGTATTACCATTACCCGCTATGTCGGTAGCTTTACCGGCAGCTACATCTACTGTTACTTCTCCATCAGATGAAGGTGTAATGGTAGCAGTGTAAAGAGTTGCACTAGTAGCGCTAAAATTACTAGCAGCCCCATTTCCGACAGAGATATCGCTTGCATCGAAGCCTGTGACACTTTCTGAGAAAGTAAAGGTGGCCGTAAATGCTCCACTTTGCGGATCATTTGCATCACTGGTGATTGCTAAACCAGGTGCCACACCGTCAATCACAATGTTTTTTGAGGTTAATGAACCGCCAACATCTCCTTGTTGAACATCTAAATCTGCATTGATATTGACTGCATCTACAATTGTTCCACCGTTTAATGATAAGGCCGAAGTACTGGTCACATCTAGGTCTTCACTTACATCTCCTGTCTGAACTGTATAAACAAACCTTAACGTAGAAGAACTTCTATCTACATAGTCGATGGTTCGATCTGTGTCTCCTGTTTCAAGCTCCAACTGCGGTGTTCCTGTCACAAAAACCTCTTCGCTGTATTGCACATATATATTGACCTGATCTCCAATTTTGAAGGAAGTATTATTCACATTTGAAGTCACTTCTAGAACCGTTGGAGCGGTCTCATCATTGGTTATGCTGAATTGTGTTGCTGCAGAATTGTTGTTCCCAGCCACATCCTGAGCGGCTCCACCTGCAACATCTAAAGTAACCTCTCCATCAGTTGCCGGAGTTATGGTAGCTGTGTAAATAGAGGCACTGGTTGTAGCAAAATTACTTGCTGCTCCATTGCCAACGTTGATGTCACTTACATCAAAACCTGAGACATCTTCTGAGAAAGTAAAGATGGCAGTAAACTCTCCATTGTGCGGATCATTGGCGTTGCTTGTAATGGTTACAGTTGGCTGCACCAAATCAATCACCAATGTTTTGGCTGCTGATGCTGGTGAATGATTTCCGGCATCATCCAATTCCTTGGCGGTGATTGAATAAGTACCTGCTTGCAAGGTTGTTCCTTCATGGTCGAACAACCAGGTTCCTTGGGCATTAGTAGCAGCAATCCCAGTGCTCATTCCATCTATAAATACCTCTACTCTACTATTGAAACTGGCATTTCCTCCAATAATCAAAGTTTGGTCGTTGGTGATAAAGTCAGAATTAGAAGGTCCATTATCATTACCGACTGCTCCTACACTTGGTGCCGAAGCTGGGCCAGTAAGATCGATTTGCAAATCGAAAACTGAAGAAGCTACCGACTCATTACCTGCTAAGTCCGTTGCTTTTGCAGTAATGTCATAGGTATCTTCTGTCAAGGCATCCCTAGAACGGTCTAATGTCCAGTCACCGTTGGCATCAGCATTGGTGGTTCCAACACTGGCGTTGTCAATAAATATTTCCACACTGCTGTTGGCTTCAGCCGTACCGTATATTTCAATTCCAACATCATTGGTCAAACCATCAGAATCGCTAATACCAGTATCATTGCCAATACCCGTTACCACCGGAGCATTTGGAGCAGTGATATCAATCTCCACACTTAAAGCGATTGACTCGGCAGACTCATTACCAGCAGCATCTGTAGCCCTAGCAGTAATGCTATGGGTAGCCTCAGTAAGCGTTGAACCCGTATGATCGAAAGTCCAGTCACCAGAACCATCTGCTGTGGTATTCCCTACGCTGTTTCCAGCAATAAACACTTCTACAGAAGCATTGGCCTCGGCCGTACCGCTGATTTCCAAGGTTTGATCATTGGTCAGATTATCCTTAGCACTACTTCCCGAATCTGTTGAAATGCTTGCCACAATCGGAGCTGACGGAGCAATTTCATCATTGACTATTCTCAGTTCTGATGCAGCCGAATTTCCATTGCCACCTGCATCCTGTACCTTATTGGCAGCAACATTTACAGTTACATTTCCATCAGCCGATGGTGTGATGGTGGCGGTATAAATCTTCGCACTTGTAGTATTAAAGTTACTCGCTACTCCATTACCTACTGAAATATCGCTCACATCAAACCCAGAAACATCTTCGTTGAAGGTAAAGGTGGCCGTAAAGGCTCCGCTTACTGTATTGGAAGAACTGGTAATTGACATGTATGGTGCTGATGTATCAACTCTTACATCAGCAGCACCAGCAACACTAATAGAAGTGCTGGCATCATTACCCGCTGCATCTTGGATTGTTCCTCCGTTAAGGCCAATGCTTGAAACAGACACACCATTGCCATCAATATCACCAGCAACTGTTGTGTATCTGAACACCAACGTGTTTGTGCCTGAACCACTATGATATGCTGCAACTCTATTCTGCCCACCCATGGCGATAATAACACTTGGTGTGCCATTGGTTTCATCTACAAATACTGTTTCGCTAAATACATAGGTAACATCTACGTTTTCTGTCAGGCCATAAGTTTTACCTACAATGGTACCTGTAGAAACCGATGGAGCGCTGGTATCTATCGTAATATTAAGCGTACCTGAAAGAGCTGACTCATTGCCAGCAGCATCAGTAGCCTTTGCAGTAATGCTGTGAGTGGTTTCAGTAAGAGATGATCCAGTATGGTCATAAGTCCAATCTCCTGAACCATTGGCTGTGGTATTCCCTATGCTGTTTCCACCAATAAACACTTCTATTGATGCATTGGCCTCGGCCGTACCACTAATTTCCAGGGTTTGATCATTGGTTAAGTTATCAGTGGCACTGCTTCCAGCATCCGTTGAAATACTTGCTACAATTGGAGCTGCTGGAGCAGTTTCATCATTAGTCACGCTTAGTTGGGTGGCCGCTGTGTTGTTATTACCTGCAGCATCAGTTACCTTATTGGCAAGTACATCGATATCTACATCGCCATCGGCCAATGGAGTCATCGTAGCGGTGTAAATTTTAGCGCTGGTAGTATTAAAGTTGCTTACGGCTGCATTCGATACTGAAATATCTTCTGAAGCAAAACCGGAAACATCTTCGCTAAAAGTGAAGGTTGCTGTAAAGGCTCCGCTGGTCGGGTTCGAACTACTAGTAATAGTAACAGTTGGTGGCGTATTGTCAACTTCTACCGTATAGCTTTCTTCCGTTCCCGGAGCTTGATCGAAAAGGGCTTCACCGTCTGTTTGAGTGCCTTCGAATATATCAATCTTAAAATCGAAGGCCGCATGGTTACTATTATTCGAGTTGGTAAAAAATGCTCTGCCACCTGCTAGGCTTCCAGATGTATGGGCATAGAATGCACGATTTCCCGAACCAATAAAATTATCTAGTGTGATACTATATACTGAGCCTGAAGTTAACTGAGAAGGATTTGAAATCGTAAAAGTTTGTCCAGAAGCGTCAGTGCTACTTGAAATGTTCACTGTCTCTTCGGAGAGAATAGCATTACCATCGTTCAACACTGATGAATTGGAAGCATCGTCTTGGTAAATTCTTAATCTTGCAGTACCGGAAAAAGTATGGTTACCAGATTTCGCGAATAAAGTAAAGGCAGTAAGAAAATTATTGCTTCCAGCAGTAAAGGTCTGACCAATCAAAGCCTGATTTAGGTAGTCATTCTCTGTGGTTTGTTGGTGCGCAGCTGCTCCATTTGAATAACTAATGCCAACAATGTCGTTGCTACCAGCGGTTCCGTCAATACCTTTTAACTTCAATGATAGCGTACCATCTACATGGTTAAGGTTATTGACTGTCACCTCGTAAGTACTGGCATCAACTTGACTAACATTGGAAACGGAACCTCCAACAGTAGAGCTTACAGAGAAGTCATCACTACTTACATTCTTTACATTTTCACTAAATATTACCCGAAATACCGGAGAGGTGTTCGAGTTAATGGTGGCATCGGTAGGTGTTTGCCTAGCTATTGACTGAACAGTAATAATATTGTTGATTTGCTGAGCAGTACTTTCAACAGCATCGCCAGTATTAGTTCCATCGGAAGGAGTAACCTCAAAACTGATGAACTTACCTGCATCGGCCAAAACCAGAGTATAGGTTTTAGTAGTAGCCTCAGCAATTGCTGCCTTATTGGTACCTGAAGCATTATCTGCCCTATACCACTTAAATATGGAACCGCTTTCAGTATCTGACTGAGGGTCGCTAAAATCATAGGTACCTGTCAATTGCTGACCTACATTTAATGTTCCAGTAATGGCAACATTGCTGGCTACCGGAGGATTAGAGATGGTATAAGTTTCATCAGTGGCAGGTAGTGTGCTACCAAGTGCTTCACTCGGGCCAGAAGAAACAAAGAGTTTGAAATATAAATCTGCATTTGAAAAAGCGGATGCCTGATAAAGAATTCCGCCTGAATAACCTGCCTCTACTTGGGCTGAAAATGCTGTACTGTTTGCTGGAGCTCCTGGGATATTGACCCTCAGAGTATAGGTTGTTCCAGCCGTTACACTTGCTGGGCTACTGAATGAATAGGTCTTCTCGGTCTGTGCGGAAGTGATTTGTATGTTTTCTGTGGCCAACACCGTTCCTCCATAGCCTTCGCCTGAAATTAGTTCTAGCGTACCCGCTCCACTGTAACTATGACCTACACCGTTTTTCAATACTACATCTAACAAAAGTCCTGAGTTATTGGGCTTGAAAGACTGACCAAAAACCGGTGAGTCAGTGATCTGGAGATCGGCCGTAGAGTTGGCATCTAATTGAGATGGGATTTTGGCAATATCATTACTTCCTGATCCATCTACTCCTTTCAAGTCGAGGTTGATGGTTCCACTAGAATTAGTAATGCCCGTGACTCTTATATCATAAACGCTTGAAGAAATAGATGTAACTGAAGACACTGTTCCATCTGCAGCGGCAGTCCCGCTCAAAACAAAATCACCTGTTGTAACCAAGCGAACATCATCACTGAAGGTCACCCTAAAGGTTACTTCATCGGCATTTGTAGTGGCATCTGTGGGTGTTTGACGGACAATTGAACTAACATTGACTGGTGATATGAATGACAAAGCACTCTCTACAGCCGTTCCTGCAACGTTACCATCATTCGGAGTTACCTCAAAGCTGATGTATTTACCAAGGTCATCGGCTACCAAGGTATAAGTTTGAGCTGTAGCCCCTGAAATGGCAGTCTTATTAGTTCCAGAATTATCATCTGAACGATACCATTTAAAGGTAGTACCACTCTCGGCATCGTTCTCACTGTCAGCATAAGTATAAGAACCTGTAAGCACCTCATCCAACTCCAGTGTTCCCGTAAAAGTTACATTGCTAACCGTAGGGGCTAAGTTTATAGCTTCCAGTATATAACTCTCGTTAGTTTGAGCTGCATCTGTACTCAGTGCATTACCTGCCGTGACTGTTCCTTCATAAATATCAATTTTCAGATCGAAGTCAGTGTGATTACTGGTACTGGTTCCAGTAAAAATCACCCTACCATCATTATAGTTTCCTGAAGTGCTTGATTCTAAAGCGTGAGAGCCACTACCGGAAAAATTCTCCATTACAATGCTATACACTTCACCCTGAGTGAGCGAAACAGGGTTTTCGATAGTAAAGGTTTGTCCTGCTGCATCGGTGCTATTGCTTATATTGATAGTCTGTGATCCAATCAATGTTGCGTCTCCGGCAAGCTCATTGCCACTGTAAATTTTCAGGTCTGCAGTTCCATTAAAGCTGTGGTTTCCTGATTTGGGGTAGATTGTATATGCTGTTAGATAATTGTCGGTAGTGGCGGTAAAAGTCTGACCAAGTTTCGCTTGGTTCAAGTAATCATTTACATCAGTTTGACTGATCGTTTTCGTTCCCGTTCCAAAAATGGCACTTTTAATCTCGTTGGAACCACTAGCTCCATCTACCCCTTTAATTTGAAGTGCTAGGGTTCCATCTACATTGTTGATATTGTTTACCGTTACATCGTATACACTAGCAGTCACTTCGCTCACAGAGGAAATGGTTCCTCCCACTGTAGAGTTAAGAGAGAAATCATCTGAGGTTACATTGGTAGCATTTCCGTTAAAGGTCACTCTAAAGGTTACCTCAGATGCCGAAATAGTTTGGTCAGTTGGATTTTGTCTTGCTATCTCTTGAATTATGAGAGGACCTAAAACAGGCCCAGACAAAGTACTTTCACTTGCTCCTCCGACATCTGTACCATCACTTGGAGTTACTTCAAAACTGATGTATTTATTTATATCATTGTTTGTAAGAGTATATGTTTTTGAAGTAGCTCCTGCTATAGCAGTCCTGTTACTTCCCGAAGCATTATCTGCCCGATACCATTTGAAAGTAGAACCGATTTCTGGATTTTCATCGTCATGACTATAAGTGTATACCCCTGTTAGTTCTTCTCCAATAGACATTGTTCCTGAGAAAGTGACATTAGAAGCCACAGGTAAGGCACTTGGAGAACCTTCAATAATTTCAATTACGATATCTGAAGTACTAAAATTTGAAAACCCAGCCTGAACCCCATCAAAAGTGCCAGCATAGGTTCCGGTTGTCAGGTCTCCAAATGTGGCACCACTCAAAGTAAATGTTGCCCTCCCCGATAAACTATAGGATGTGTTTGCTGCCATACTCTTAATAGAACTCACATCGAAGGCAATATCATCGTAATCCGGATCGGTGTCATCGTCCATGACAATCGCACTGAAGACAATAGGTGTAACCCCATCGCTTAAAGTCAAATCTCCTGAAAGATTAAATGTTTTAAAATTAATATTTGAATTGGTGTAGTTAAATGAAGAGTTTCCGAATATCTGATTAACACCATTACCGGCAGTCCATGAAGCACCATTGTCATTAGTAGTCGCAGAACCGGAGCCAACGACTGTAAGTGTAGTTGCAGAGGTTGATTCGCCATAGATTGAGAACTTAATCTGGGCAAAACCTGCAGTCTGTATAAAGACTATTAAAAGTAATGCCCATAAGCCCCCCCTTTTGCTGAGAATAGATTCAATGAGTTTGGTTGACAAGGCTCGCATTGCTATCGAAGTTTAATTCAATATGAAAATGCGGCCATTTATTGCGTAGAAATGGGAAATGTGCGTGAACTGCAGTTTTTTGGGCGTGAACGTTGGGGGAATTGGTTACGGGGTCATTGGTCAATGGACAATGGTCATTTTGTTATGACAATGCTGGGGGTGCGAAGTTTGGGGAATTGGGGTCACCTTTGCCAAGGCTTCGGTGCCCAAAGGAATTGGTTGATTTGTGGATTGTTTAGTTTGTAAACAGTCGTTTTAGAATTTAGTGCATGGAATCTGGTACTTCAGGTTTTGGAGTTAACTATGAACATGAGGTAAGATGCCAACCAATTCCACATCTGGAGATTCAGCCAACTGACGAGGCGTCACAACTGTCTCTTTTACTTGTAAAGGTTTTAATGGCACTGATGCGGTAAAGGTTTGATGGAAGAAATCAGTGCTAAGTTTTAGCTCATTTGGTAAACTCAAAACGGGGTTCGTTTCCATAGGCAAAATATCCAATTCAAAGCCTGCATTCTTGTATATCATTGCCACCAATGTTGAACATGCTATCATTTTATCTTGGTGATCATCATTGTATTGATTGATCAGCGATAGTATTATCTCAATCATTTTACTCGCTCCCCATTCGCCTAAATGCTTCTCTAGCATTTCGCGCAAAGCGCCATCTGTATATCTCATTGAGCAAATAACAGCCAATAGCCAGGCTGTTTCATAAGAATATGGCAAACTTGCATCATCATAAAAAGCCCAAATGGCATTATTAACCTTGTCTTCAAAGTCTACAGAGCGAGTTGTTTTTCTATAGACGTAAATATTCTTTACACCTTCTCCTTCTAGTGTAGCTTCCAGTGCTGCTTGTCCGATGCCATGAGTTCCTGCTTGTACTATACGGTGCTCATTCTTGGGTTCTCTATTCTCTCCCCTATAAATGTTTACATTTCCCCAAATAGCTGCATGGTAGATATTCTTGTAGTCTTTGCCTTCCTTTCCGGGGTCGAACCATGGAATCATATATAACAGCAGATAAAATGCCGCATGCATTCGTTTTTTAGGATCCTCTTCAAAATAATCCTTCCTTAATTCATCTAATAATTTAACATAGTTAAAGTCTTGATTTTCGAAAATGAGAATGTCTCCAATTTCAAGATCGGATTGCCTTAATACCTTCATGTTATTTGAATTAAGCCTTAATATATTTCTTATAAAAATTGGCTCAAGATTTTGTGCGTCAGTTACCCAATTAAAGGCGTAAACATTAGAGTATGAGGAGTGAAAGAAGTTTACAGCATTTGCAAGCGTTTGATTAAAACGTCTTTATATGATTTTCCTAAGGGAATTTCATTCCCATTGATTCGAACCACAAACAGATGTAAATCTATATCTTCAATTTTTGAAGCATTCACAATATGAGACCTATGGGTTTGTACAAAAACGGAAGGGTCGAGCTTTTCGGCAACATCTTTCAGAGATTGTCTTAAAACATACTTTTTATCAGCCACATGAAGTATGCTATATTTATCTTCTACTTCTACCCAAAAAACATCATCAATATCTACCTTAATTAATCGATTTCGCTCCTTTACAAAAAAGGAATTCTTAGCGAGCACTACATTCGATTCCTCATCAAAAACTTTGGTATCTTCAGTATGAGCCCTCTGCAATGCTAACTCAATACTCCGCTCAAGCGTTTCTGGATCAAAAGGTTTAATTAAATAAGCATGTGGTGCGGTTTCTTTGGCCTTTTCGAAAGTCTCTTTATCGTCAAATGAAGTAATAAATATAATTGGGGTGGGTTGAATGGATTGAAACTCCTTTGCTACATCAATCCCTGTCATTTCCCCATTGAGGTTAATGTCCATTAGAACAATATCAGGCTTGCTTGTCTTGAATAAGTTCAGGGCTGTTCTTCCTTCTTGGGCAACACCAATAACCTGATACCCAAGTTCGTCAATGAACATTTCAAGGGTATCGGAGTAGTTGGGTTCGTCTTCAACTATAAGGACGTTCATACTTTTGGTTAAGGTTAAAAGCAACTCAAAGTAAAGTATAACTCTTTACTTTGAGTTGCTTTTCGAACAACTTTTAAATAAATCCATTATAAGTACAACAGAAATCCGAACATCTCTAATTTCTACGAATTAAGCTGTTGGCAAAGTCACGGTAAACGTTGTGCCTATGTTTTGCTTACTCTTTACAGCAATTTGCCCTCCATTCATCTTTACAAATTCATTACAAAGCTTCAAACCTAAGCCAAAACCCTTTTCGCCCCTCTGCCCTATGTGGCCTTTTACATTTGAATTAAACAGTTGGGCTAAAGTCTGCTTATCTATGCCAATACCCTGATCTTCAATTTCTATTTCTACCAAGCCAGCTTTTTTCTGAGTTGAAATCTTAATTTCTCCTCCATCTTTGGTGAATTTCAGTGCATTACTCAACAAGTTTCGGATAATAGTAGAGGTAGTATTTATATCTGCAAAAACAAACTTTTCGGATATATTGCATACTATATTGATACCCTTAGATTCAGCCAAAGACCGATAGAGTTCAATGTTTTCCTTTACCAAGATGGATAAGTCTAGCTTAGTAGGATGATGAGGTACTCCGCCTGTTTGCGATGTAGCCCAATTGAGTAAATTGTTTAGCAAATGATTCAACTGATCGATTGATTGGTCGATCTTACCTCCAATTTCTAACAGTTTTTCTTGTTTATTCTTTCTTATAAAGTATTCTAGTTTTTGCCCTACTCCTTGCAAAGCAATCATTGGGCTACGTAGATCATGCGCAATGATGGAAAAGAACTTATCCTTAGTATCATTGGCCTCAGATAGTTCCTTTGTTCTCTCGTCTACACGCTTTTCCAATACCACTTTTTGTTCCTCCAAAAGTCTAGTTTTAAACTGCTCCTTTTCCAGCTCCTTTTCAGCAATTTCCTTACGCATTCCTTTAATTCTGGCTGCTAGGGCAAAAGAAAGTAGTACTACCTCAATAGCACCTCCAAACTCAATCCCATAGGCGGTTACCCAATGTTCACCTATAAGGCCTGCTCCACGAAAGGTCATTAACACGATACCCAACATATAGGGAATCCATGCAATAACATAATAAATGGCAGTGGTGTACCCTTTAAAATAGGTTCTCAGACCAATGATTATATAAGAAGGAAACGTAATGATAACCAATAACCTACCGTACAAAAGCAAGTCGGTAGCCGTATAAAAAAGGGTTAGAATGGCCAGTAGTAAACTGGCAAAACAAATGCCCCATAAAAAATCATTCATTTTTGGGTCGAACTTTTTCAAGTTCAAGAAATTAGCTGCAAATCGGCTTGAAAAAACTATACTGAGGCTTCCGAATGTTAGATAAATGTGTTGATCGAGGGCTGGGTTGTTTGGCCAAATAAAATAATAACCAAATCCATTTAGCACCAACGATGCGCACAATCCCATAATGGTAGCTCCCACATAAAAGAGGTAAGAAGTATCTTTTAAAAACAGATATAACAGAAAGTTATAAGAGGCCATTATGAACATCAAACCAAAAAACACTCCTAGTAAGAGCATCCTGGTCATTTGATGGGTATTGTATTCTGATTTTGGCTTGATTAAAATAGGCACGGCCATACTCACAATAGTCTCTACTCGAATATAGATTGTTTGATTCTCTATATCAGGCTTGATTGCAAAGGCATAAACAATTCCTCCATAATCGTTCGACCTTGGGGAATAAGCGTGTCCGGCCTTTTGCTCATTCCACAATGAGTCTGTAGAAACCTTTGTGAAAACACTAATGTAATCCAAAGAAGGTTGATTAATCTCTAGCACCAAAGGTTCTGATGGCGGATGGGTCAGTTCAACTCGAAACCAATAAGGCCTATGATCAAACCCGAAGTTTGGCGACTTAAGAGGGTTTGCATCAAAAGCAAGTTGCACTTCGGCCTGTTGTATCTCATCAATGGATAATTTGCCTGCACTATCAACAATATAGTGAATACTGTATTCAGGGTTTGATGAGTTACCCACTTGAGCATATACATTAACCGAGTCTGCAAAAAAAGTAAATAGAGCAACAAGACCAATGACAAGCCTATACTTCACGTTTTGTAAATATTTAGTTGAGTACTCATTAAGCCAAAAGCAATCTATAATCAATTTGCTAAGCGTACAAAATGAATTTATAAACGGTAAGCAATTCTGAGGTTTACGATTCTAAAATTCAATTGTGTATTTAAGATTTAATAATTCGTTTACAGTTTTTACTCATCATTTACTGGTCAATTCAACTTTCAATTTCCTAGCTTTGTCAAAAAAAAGCGATGTTCAATTTCAAGGAAATTCTTTCGGTAACCCTGATCTTATTTTCAGTTATCGATATTCTGGGTTCCATTCCGATTGTTATCGACCTGAGAAAAAAAGTGGGTCATGTTCAGTCTGGAAAAGCCACTTTGGTAGCCGGTATCTTAATGATCCTCTTCCTTTTTGTAGGCGATAACCTTCTCGGCTTATTTGGAATTGATGTGGGTTCTTTTGCTATAGCCGGAGCTATCATCATGTTCATTATTGGAATGGAAATGATTTTGGGCAGAAGTTTCTTTAAAAATGAACCAGTTGAAGGTGCAAACAACACTTCATCTATTGTCCCGATTGCCTTTCCTCTCATTGCTGGAGCAGGAACACTAACCACTATTGTTTCTATCAAAGCAGAATACAGTGAACTTAATATCTTGGTCGGAATCGTTGTTAACTTGGCCTTTGTTTACTTAGTATTAAAATCTACCAACTGGCTAGAGAAAAAAATAGGTGCAGGTGGAATCAGTGTTTTGCAAAAAGTATTCGGTATTATTCTTCTATCAATCGCCATCAAACTTTTCAAAGACAACATTATTAATCTATGATTATTATCTATACTGACGGCTCTTCTCGTGGAAACCCTGGCCCTGGAGGTTATGGCACAGTACTTAAGTACAAAGAACACCGAAAAGAACTTTCAGAAGGCTTTAGAAAAACCACCAACAACCGAATGGAGTTGCTGGCCGTGATAATGGGTTTAGAAGCCATCAATGTACCCAATGCTCCTGTAACCGTTTATTCAGATTCCAAATATGTAATCGACTCTGTTGAAAAAGGTTGGCTTTGGGGCTGGATAAAGAAAGGCTTTAAAGGAAAGAAGAATAAGGACCTTTGGCTGCGTTTTGCCGAAGTGTATAAAAAACACCGTGTCACTTTTCAATGGGTGAAAGGCCATGCGGGTAATATTGAAAATGAAAGGTGTGATGAGTTAGCGGTAGAAGCAGCTATGGGAAGTGATTTAAAAGTTGACACCGAGTTTGAAAATGGCATCAACGACTTTTAAACTAAAAGAGTCATATTTTATCTGAGTACCCGGAATTGATAATTCCCAATTCGTAAATCTAAATTCTAAGCTTCACAATGGCCAACTCATTCTTTCAGTTTAAGCAGTTCAGAATAGAGCAGGGCAATTGTGGAATGAAAGTAACCACAGAAGGTTGTTTGTTTGGTGCACTTAGGCTAACACCTAGTACA
The DNA here is from genome assembly GCF_001593005.1 of Roseivirga ehrenbergii. Taxonomy (GTDB): domain Bacteria; phylum Bacteroidota; class Bacteroidia; order Cytophagales; family Cyclobacteriaceae; genus Roseivirga; species Roseivirga ehrenbergii. Next base: position 98,641 of record NZ_LQZQ01000051.1, on the reverse strand, counting down.
TTCAAACCTAAGCGAATTCTAGATATTGGAACGGGAACCGGGCTTTTGGCACTAATGAAAGCCCAACAAACTGAAGGCCTTATTGATGCAGTAGAAATTGATGAGACGGCTTTTAAACAAGCGAAATCAAACTTTGAGAACTCTCTTTGGTCCAATCGTTTATCTGCATTTCATACAGATTTACTCGAATTCGAACCAAACCGCCTCTACGATCATATCATCTGCAACCCCCCATTTTTTCAGGACAATCAGCTTGGCAGCAATCGCCAAAAAAATCAAGCCATCCATAATTCAAACCTCACTTTTGATGATTTGGCTGCGAATATTTCCAGACTTTTGAAGCCTGAAACAGGTATTGTTTCGGTGCTTTATCCTGAATATGAAATGGAGATCTTCAAAAAGAAAATGGAAGAAAGAGGTTTTTATGAACTAGTAGACATCCAGATTCATAATCAAATTGATAAGCCAATATTCAGAAGGATTAAATCCTTTTCGCGAATACAGCCAAAGCATATTACAGTAGAGAAGTTTTTAATTAAAGAAAATAATAGCACTTATACCGACCAGTTTATTAGCTTACTGAAGGACTATTATCTTCACTTATAAACAGGTTTTGTGTATGAGTTGCAAATGTTGCACAGCCTAATTTATCTGAATATCTTCACTCCCATTACCTGATAGAAAATATGCAAGTTTTAGGAATTGACATTGGTGGCACTGGAATTAAAGGTGCTGTTGTAGATACAATTACGGGAGAAATGGTTTCGGAAAGGTACAGGCTAGACACTCCACAGCCTTCCACCCCAGAATCCTTGGCCAAAACGGTTAAAAAACTGATAGACCATTTCGAATGGGAAGGTAAAGTGGGTTGCGCATTCCCTACTGTGGTTATTAATGGTAAGGCCATTTATAGTAGCAATCTAGACGATTCTTGGGTGGGCACACAAATCGATGAAACGTTCAGTAAATATTGTAATGGACTAAAATTCACCGCAATTAATGATGCTGATGCGGCTGGCATTGCAGAAATGCGGTTTGGCGCAGGAAAAGGACTTAATGGCCTAGTGATTACTATTACCATTGGCACAGGACTAGGCAGCGGTGTTTTCTATAACGGTCAGCTTATTCCTAATTTTGAACTAGGCCGTATTTATGGCACTGATGGAAATGTAATTGAGCATTATGCAGCAGGTTCTGCAAAAACTAGAGAAGACTTAAGCTTTAAAGAATACGGAAAACGTTTTAATTTCTTTCTGAAGCATATAGAAAGAATCTGTTCACCCGACCATATTATTATTGGCGGTGGTTTGAGTAAGAAAATACATAAGCTCGAAAAGCACATCAAACTTAACACCCCCTACTCTGTATCGGCCAAGCTCAATAATTCGGGCATCGTTGGGGCAGCCATGTATGCGGCTGAAAAGGAATAAGCTCAGAGCAGTAATGCCCTCCCAAAGTACTCGACTTGTCTTTCAACAAAATAATGGCTTTAACTTTTGAAGGGTTCTGCTAAAGTTAAAAACATAAAAAAAGCGGCTGAATCAGTGATTCAGCCGCTTTTCAATTCTATATCCTAAGGGATTACTCAGCTACAACGTTGAATTTAACGTCTTTCTTCACCGACTTATGTAAATCGATTTCAGCCTCGTACTCACCAATCATTTTTACTTCACCTTTGAAAGAAATTTTCTTTCTGTCAACTTCCACACCTTTGGCAGCTTTCAAAGCATCAGAAATTTGTAGGGTAGTTACCGCTCCAAAAATCTTTCCGCTATCACCAGCTTTTGCTTTAATTTCAAGTACAGTATCTCCAATTGCATCAGCAATTGCTTGAGCGTCTGCCATGATCTTTTCAGCTTTGTGTGCCATTTGCTTTACTGTTTCTTCAGTGTGCTTCTTGTTAGATACACTAGCGATAACAGCAAATCCTTGTGGAATAAGGTAGTTTCTTCCGTATCCTGGCTTTACAGCAACAATATCGTTTTTATAACCTAAGCCCTTGATATCAGTCTTTAATATTACTTCCATTCTGCTCTACTTTTAAGGGTTCAAATTATTTCAAAGAATCAGTTACGTAAGGTAAAAGCGCAATGTGTCTTGCTCTTTTAACTGCCTGAGCTACTTTCTTCTGATACTTTAAGCTTGTTCCAGTTAATCTTCTAGGAAGAAGTTTACCTTGTTCGTTTACAAACTTTAAAAGGAAATCAGGGTTTTTGTAATCAACGTACTTAATACCGCTCTTTTTGAATCGGCAATATTTTTTCTTCTGTTGATCTCTGTTTACTGGTTCGTTTACGAGTGTCATGCTGCTGCCTCCTCTTTTTTAGATTTGTTGAATGCGCCTTTTCTTCTTTTTTCGTTGTACTCTATCGCGTGCTTGTTCAAAGCTGTGGTCAAGAATCTCATTACCTTTTCGTCTCTTTTAAACTCTACTTCTAAAGTTTTGATTAGGCTTGGGTCGGCTTTGAATTCAATCAAATTGTAGAAACCAGTAGACTTGTGTTGAATTGGATAAGCCAATTTCTTCAAGCCCCACTTCTCTACGTTTATTATCTCTGCTCCATTGTTTTTAAGCAAAGTTTCAAAACTTCCGACAGCATCCTTCATCTGATCATCAGACAAAACGGGATTTAAAATGAATACTGTTTCGTAATTGTTCATGTTAATGATTTAATTATTTCGGGCTGCAAAGATAGGCAATTCCAATAAAAAACCACACGAAAGTAAAAGATTGTATTTTAGGAAAGTCACCACCACAAAAAAAGCAGCCATCTCATTAAACACCAAGCACTTAATTCATCACAAAAAACTACTTAATCAAGGCTATTCTGCCGCAATTTCAAGCAATACCTCACCTGAAAGTTCGTGTAAGCCTTTAAAGGTTTTTACTCTTGGCTTTATATCCAAATGATTAGCAATGGTCTCTTGCTCTTCCATTACCCCAGCGGAAAGATATTGGTCATCGGTTCCATATACCCAATACACCTTTTTTCCCTTTAGTCGCTCTATGCTTTCTAGTGGAGGTAAATCAGGAGGGAAAATGCCCGCCCAAAGAATAAGTTTATCAAAGTGAACATTGGTTTGGGTAGCAAAACGCGAAATGGTAGCTGCGCCTTGCGAAAAGCCTAAAAGGTTCACCTGTACACCAGGTTTTAACTGGCTTTTTACCGAATTAAAAACCCGATCTAAATAGGTTAGGTAATTTTCTATGTCCGAAAGTCGATCTTCTTTGGTCATCCAAGTAGCCCCTACTCTTCCGGTAAATCCTTCTAAATAATATCGCGAAAGCCCTTCTGGAGCTACTATTAAAGCTTTCCCATCGTTCAACACTTCGAACTTTCTAATAAAATACTTAGCCAGTTGACCGTGGCCATGACACACGAACCAAAGTTGTTCAATTTCATCTGAAACCTGACCTAAGGTGTGAAATCTAGCATTGAACTCAAAGCTTATCTTGTGCTCCATTATGAATTAAGATCTTTGTTCGAAAACTTAAAAGGAAGAAAGTTATCAACTGAATCGGACTCGTAAACACTGCCATCCGTTGCTGGCAAATAGACTTTAATATGCTGCTCCTGATTATTTTCGTATTCACTCATTACCTGACGGCAACTTCCGCAAGGCGTAGCCATTTTAAATTGTTCTTGACTCGCAGGCTTAGCCACTATGGCCACTTTAAGAATTTGACAATCTGGAAACTGCGACTTCGCTGAAAAGAAGGCAACACGTTCAGCGCAAAGCCCAGCCGGATAACAGGCATTCTCTTGATTGTTTCCTGAAATGATTTTGCCATTATCTAAAAGTAAGGCAGCCCCTACTTGAAAATTAGAATAGGGCGCATAAGCTTTCAGTGCAGATTGTTTGGCTGTTTCTATTAAGTCTTGTGTCACTTCATCAAGCTCATCCGCTTCATATTGTGTTAGTGACACTTCCTTTTTAATTATCCTAGGCATTAATTTTTTCTTGATGTGCGCTTGGAATATACGAATCCTTTTTGATTCAGATGCTTGAATCAGGATTTGTTGGAATATGTTTGGGCGGCACAAAAAAAAATGACAGCTTGGCGGCCAAACCTAATGAACCTATGAATCGCATATTAATTCTTGGGGCTGGACGCTCTGCAACTTCATTAATTAACTATTTACTATCTGCTGCCGAAGAAAATGATTGGCATGTAACTGTTGGCGATTACGCCCTTCAGCTTGCCGAAGAAAAGGTAAAAAATAGTGAAAGAGGAAACGCAATTGCTTTTAATGTTAGAGAAGAGCAAGAAAGAATTAAAGTAATATCAGAAGCAGATGTGGTGATTTCGATGTTACCAGCATCCTTCCATCCTACAGTGGCCGAAACCTGTCTTAACTTAGGCAAGCACTTGCTCACCGCCTCGTATGTATCAGACGATATGCGGGCTTTAAATGAGCAAGCAAAAGCAAAGGGATTACTCTTTTTGAATGAGTGCGGCCTCGATCCAGGAATCGACCATATGTCGGCCATGAAGGTGATAGACAAAGTGAGAAGCAAGGGCTTAGAACTCCGCGCTTTTGAATCGTTTACTGGCGGACTTTTGATGCCCAATCCAAATGACGATAACCCTTGGGAGTATGGTTTTACTTGGAACCCTCGAAACGTAGTACTGGCGGGCCAAGGCACAGTGAAATTTATTCAGGAAGGAAAATTTAAGTTCATTCCTTACCATAAGCTTTTTAGAAGAACAGAGATGATCCATATTCCTGGACATGGCTATTTTGAGGGCTACGCCAACCGTGATTCATTAATGTATATGGACGTTTATAACCTCCATAATATCCAAACGCTGTTTAGAGGAACACTGAGAAGGCCTGGCTATTGCAAGGGCTGGGACGTTTTTGTGCAGTTAGGGGCTACAGACGATACTTATCAAATGGATGGAGTAAATCAAATGACACATCGTCAATTTATCAATTCTTTTCTTTCTTATAACCCAAATGACTCTGTTGAATTAAAACTAGCCCATTATTTAGGTTTAGAACTGGATGGCCCAGAAATGCATAAACTAAGGTGGTTAGATATGTTTGAAGAAACGCCTGTTGGACTTCAGAAAGGAACTCCAGCGCAAATTCTAGAGCATATACTAAAAAAGAAATGGACGATTGGACCTGACGAAAAAGACCAAATAGTGATGTGGCATTTATTCGACTACGTTGAAAATGGGAAGACAAAACGTATTCGTTCCGCCATGGTAGCTAATGGAGAAAATGCCAATGAAACTGCTATGGCAAAAACAGTAGGTTTCCCTCTAGGAGTTGCTACTAAATTGCTGCTGCAAGGAAAAATCGAAGCCCGTGGTGTGGTTATTCCGATTACTCCAGAATTCTACGAACCTATTTTGAATGAACTCGATGAGTTAGGTTTCCACTTTATTGAGGAAGAGGTTGATTTAGATTAAGTGCATTCCAAACTAAAAAGGCCAGTTGATTTATACATCTACTGGCCTTTTTTCATTTCAATTTTGGCCTCCGCCACTTTTCTTCTTCTCCTTTTTATCTTTTCGCTTAAATAGGTTTCCAATTTTTGAAAATATCCCTTCCTTCTCTTCCTCAGTTTTGGTATCAAACTCCATAGGCTTAGGTTTTTCATCATTGGTGAAAATCCGTTTCAGAAAACCATCTTCTTCCACCGGCTTACACCCCATTTGATTGAGCACCTCGATTGATGGTGGCGGAAATTTTGCCCTTGTAATGGAATTGAAATTTTTATCTCCATTCATTTTCTGCATCATTAAACCATAAATAGGCAATGCAGAATTCGCCCCCTGCCCCATACTGGTGGTTTTAAAGCCAATTCTATGGTCGTCAACTCCTACCCAAGTAATAGTCAATAGCTTTGGAGTAATCCCTACAAACCAGCCGTCTTTATTCGATTGTGTGGTACCCGTTTTACCTGCAATGTCATTGCTCAATCCATACTTCCATCGCAAACGAGAAGCGGTACCTTCATCGACAGTAGCTTTTAGCATTTCGATAATAGCCTCGCGAGTTGTTTCAGAGAAAGCAGGGTCTTCACTTACTTCTGGTTTGAATTCTGCAATTAATTCTCCTCTACTATCTTCAATGCTTGTAATGAAATACGGTTTTACTGTTCTAGATGAATTGACATAGCTTGAATAAGCCTCAATCATTTCTATCAGACTAATTTCGGCAGTTCCAAGAGCAATGGAGGGTACTTGAGGCATATTAGATGTAATCCCCATTCTTTGCGCTTGCCCTATTACATTCTGTAAACCTGCATCTTCTAGCACTTTCACCGCTACAGTATTGACAGAATTACTCAGGGCTCCCTTCATTGAGTAATTGAGGTCGTAATTTCCTTCGTCACCAGAGTTTGTAGGTGTCCAATTGTTGTAATTGGTATAAGTTACCTGCTGGGCAGAATAGTGTTTACACGGGTCAACCCCTGCTTCTAAAGCCGCAGTATAAACAATGGGCTTAAATGTAGAACCCACCTGCCTTTTGGCCTGACTCACATGGTCGTATTGAAAATGCTCGAAGTCAATTCCGCCAATCCAGCTTTTTACTGCACCCGATCTGGGGTCAATGGACAACATTCCTGTGTTCAAAAACTTTAAATAATGAACGGCACTATCAATCGGACTGGCTTTCACTACCTTTTTTCCCGACCAATCAAAAAGCTCCATTTCATACTTTACAGCTAATGAATCCATGATTTGCTTTTTGGTTCTCCCAGAAGCTTTTAGCGCTTTGTATTTGGGGAGTCTCTCTATTGTACTTTCGATCAAAGAAGCATTTTTCAACCAAGGTGCATTCTTTCCATAGCTTTCTTCAAAATCCGTTTGAAGCTTACTCATATGCTCCGTCATGGCCTCCTCAGCCATTCTTTGCATGTCGTAGTCCAAAGTGGTATAGATTTTCAAACCACTGGTATACAGATTATACTTATCACCTTTTTCATCCTTATTATGCTTTGTCCATTCTTCCAAAGTCTTTCTTACCTGCTCTCTAAAATAAGGCGCTAGTCCATCTTCATGACTAAACCCTCTATATGAAAGCTGTAGTTTTTCCTTCTTGGCTATTGCAACTTCTTCAGCTGTTAAATAGCCATAGCGCGACATTTGGTTCAACACAACATCCCTTCTGGTTTTGCTCCTTTCAGGGAAAATCCTCGGGTTATAGAGGTGCGAAGCTTTAAGCATCCCTATTAAAACGGCAGACTCTGTAAGGGTTAATTCACGTGCTTTTTTACTATAAAACTTACCCGCAGCGCTCTCAATACCAAAAGTATTATCACCAAACGGAACCGTATTTAAATAAAGCGTAATGATTTCTTCTTTGGTATAAGCTTTTTCTAAACGAGTAGCAATGATAGCTTCCCGTGTTTTATTAACGGGCATACTAAATATACCGTGGTTCTTTCTGGGGAAGAGATTTTTAGCCAACTGCTGAGAAATCGTACTTCCTCCCCCGGACGATTCATCTTGCAGCAGCAAACTCTTGAAAATCACCCTTAACAAACTGCGGTTGTCAATTCCATCATGATCATAGAACCTTGCATCCTCAGTTGCAATTAGTGCATCAATCAAGTGTTTAGGAATTTCATCATAACCTATCGGCTGCCGATCGAAAATATAGAATTTACCAATGAGCTTTCCGTTAGAGGCATATACTTCAGAAGCTTTGCTCTGCCTAATTTCTGTAAGTTGATTCTGATTTGGAAGTGGCCCCCATACTTGCAAATAAACACTGAGGTAAAAAAGTAGAATTGAGAGGACACCAAACAAAGTAATTCTCAAAGTCCATTTTAAGAACTTACGTTTTGGCTTGCGTGATCTAGTCATTTGTGTCTATTGTGGTTCAGCAAAAATATGCACTTGCCATGCCGAAAACATCATCTTTTTTAATATGCCTTCCAACTTCATCTGAACCAATATTATTGCACTGAATAACAACTTTTTTCCCGACCTAAATTTTCATTTTGAAAAAAGTTTTCTCGATTTGAAAGAAAGGTTTGATGATAGCGTTTCCTTTTTTTAGTATTCGGAATGAAAAGCATTTTCTTTGATCGTTCCGAAGTGCCTGAGATTCTGGATAAAATCAGAGACTTAAACTTTGAAACCCAATATGATTTCAATAAACACAGAGTTGAACTTGGTTTGGAAGGACAAGATCGTGAAGCTTATCTACGTTTGCCCCTAACTTTGACCTGCAATCAAAATCTAGTTTTAGATTTTGAAAAAGAAGTAAACTACCTAATGCTTTTGGTGCAATCGGGCAGTGCGTCTGTAGGCGTGTTTAAAGGAGAAAAATGCTTAGCGCACAAAGTATTCGGTGCCTACATGGTTAGAAAGAAGCAGGGAAAAAGCCAGATCAAACATCTCAAAACCAAAGGGAAATCAAGAGCTGGTTCTCGAGTACGCTTGGCCAGTACTTTAGAGTTTTTCGAAAACATTAACCTCAGGCTTCAGGATCATTTCAAAGAATACGAATTTGATAGAATTGCCTTGAGCTGTTCTAAAATTCTAATACCCTACTTATTTGGGTCGAAAGAAAGCACTCCCTTCGATAAAAAAGACGATCGCCTTTATAGAATCCCAAAACACTTGCATCAACCCAATTTCGAGGTTATGCTCGGCATGCAAAAATACCTCAACAAAGCCGAGCTGGTATATGACGATGCATTTTTTGAGCAGTTTGATGAGTTAAAAAACAAAGGCACTTCATATTGAAGCACCTTTGTAAAGTTGAAAAAATTAGACAGTTGACAGTCCCACAACTGACAACTTTCTATTATCCTTAGTTTGTTGGTTTCGCTGGAGCGGCCACACTACCGTTCCAAGCTAGACCAGCCCCCCAAACAAGGACTTTATTATTTATAACACAAGCTTGGGTAAGGCATTGGGTTGATCCGCTCCCCTCCGCTACTTGGTTATTTTTAACCCATATATATTTATTGGCACCAAGTCCGCTAAATTCCATTTTTGTCCAATTTGGCAAGTCGGGAAGGAATCCACCATAGGCTCCGGCTGAATTAGGAAGATATCGCCAGTTCCCAATTCTTATCACACCTAAACCTTGGCTTCCTGTTCCTATACCAAATTGATAAGTACCAGATTGCGGCTGATTACTGCTGTTATCTGATGGCGCTGAATAATCCTTTGTAGCATCATCAGCAATTACATTCAGGGTAAGGTCCGCTCCTAGTTTAGAAGTTACTAAAACCTTAAGATTTGAATCTGCATATGGAAACCCATAAGAGTTTGAGTTCTCATGAATCACCTGCGCATATTGGTTGCCATCACCAGTAGCAAATGGCACTAAACCTGGAAACATGGCATTACTATTATTTGCAGGGTTGGCCATTGAAAAATATCCCTCATTAATACCAATCATAATTTCTCTAAATACAGAATTGGTAATTGTCCTTTCCGCCAGCGTGCTTGACGGATCATTTATAGCAGTTCTATTCTGATGAATCGCTTTAAAAGTATTTCCACTATCAGTGGACCAATTCATATAACCACCATCACATTCATAAATGATTTGTGAGGTTAAATTTACCTTGGTGATGTGACAAACTTGCTTACCATCAGTACTTGTAAGCTCAATAATGTTATCGGAACCCGTTGAAGCATTTTTAAAACTCCCCGTCATTTGAACCGGACTTCCATCTTTTGGAGTATCCGACAGTATACTCAAGGAAGCTGGGTAATTGGCAGCTGTGGTATCGGTTAAACTTTTCAAATAAGTATCATAAGACCTATAACTAGCAGGTACATGATTAGGCGCAAGAATTTTATCCTGACCAGTATTGGTCTTTATTACCGCTGCAGAGCTATTGACCAGCACGGCTTTTACTTGGCCAACGATTGAGTCAGAAGCTTTGGCTGCTACCATTGGGGTTTTGTAGCCCAAAGAGAATGCGGCACCTGCGGAATCAGTTCCTTCAAGCGTTAGAGGCAGTCCAAGAATATCAACGTTAGATAGATTTATCCATACCGCAGTATCAGTGCTAGTTCGTGAAAACTCAATCCATCCATAATAATCAGGCCCCTGAGGTAACGGTGGGTTTGGGTATTGACCATAGCCAACGTACAAACGACCACTTTTGATTGTATCAAAGGTGATGGCCATGTTCTCCGTCAAAGGAGTCACAGCCCCCACGGTTATTCCAGAAACTCCAGATGAAGCATCGGCTGTTAATAATACATAAAGGGCTTTACTTGGATCTGGAGAAGATTGATTCGCCAGCAAAGAAGACGCACCTCTTAGGTTTTCGATTTTAATAGTAGTACTCATTATTGGTTGGGTTAGATTTAAAATAATGGACAATGTAGACCCTTAATCTCCGTATTTCATACCCCTAAAGTATTACTCTCTCTTTACTAATTAATAACCAAAAGCATTTCACTAACCGTTGAACTTACTGTACCCCCAAACTGTTGGGATTTTTGATATGAAAGAAGAGAAATCATTTTGCGACCCTGAAACTGGTGAGTGCAGCCCTTCCGAATTGGGAGAGTTAAAACATCAAACCAAAAAAGATATCAATAATGAAATCATATATGTTGGTGACCCAATGTGCTCTTGGTGCTGGGGAATTTCAAATCATTTAAAAACTTTGAAATCTGAATACCCACAATTTAAATTTTCGATTGTTGTAGGTGGTTTGCGCCCTGGAGGTGGAGAAGCTTGGGATGATGAAATGAAGGAGTTTTTAAAACACCATTGGGAAGAAGTAACGAAAAGAAGCGGACAACCATTTGGTTATTCATTATTTGATAAGGAAAGTTTCAACTATGATACAGAACCTCCTTGTAGAGCAGTTGTTGCCTCAAGAAAATGGATGGGAGAAAATGAGCTCCAATTCTTTGAGTCAGTTTCAAGAAAATTTTATGTAGATAATGAAGACCCTAGTGAGCCAGAATTCTATAGATCAATTTGTCAGGAATTTGATATTCCTTTTGAACCGTTCAAACAGATATTCGAAAGTGATGAAACAAAATACAACACTCATCAAGAGTTTCAACTTAATCGCCAGTGGGGTGTAAAGGGTTATCCTACGGTGCTTTTCAAAAGTGGAAATCAACTCTTTCAAATCAATCACGGGTATACCGAATTTGAGCAAATGCAATTCGTAATTGAAAAAATTCTTAGTGAAGAAGTGAACTCATAACTGATAAGTATAAAGGCATAAAAAAAGGCCGCTCAATGAGCGGCCTTTAAATGTATTTTAAAATTTTGGATTATCTCCAACCTCCATTCGATGCATTCACACCATCGGCAGCATCAGGACCACCATAAGTGTAGAACGGACGAGCAGTACCCATTGTCTCCAAAATTTGAGGAGCAACTGGTAAGTGAAGGAAAGTACCATACTGAAGTAAATCTCTCTTTCTCATTTCATAGAACTGAATACCAAGACTAGTTGCCATTAATTCTACGTGTCTTTCATGATGAATAGCATCCTTAATTGCAGCTAAGGTTGGTGCTACTGGAGGTAAATTACCTCTAGTTACACGAGTACCCGCATTAATGATAAGTGCAGCACCTGGTAAATCACCAAGGTTAGCTCTTGCTTCAGCTCTGATCAAATCGTTCTCAGACAATAAGATCTCTGGCATATCACCAAACCATCCAGAAAGAAGGTAATCGTATCTGCTAAATCTGTAGTTAGAGAAGTGGTAGTAACCTCTTTCTACACGGAACGGAACAGAAGACTTGTATTGGAAATCCGTTACTAACCTTTGATCCTCAGGAGTAGTTGACTCTGGTGGGAAAGGGAAGTTTGGATCATCATCCCAATGCTCTGGCTGATCATCATCCATCATGTGAATCACTCTCATATCAGTTTGTCCCCAACCTGGGTACACTGAATATACCCAGTGCTCATTAATCCATCTTACGTAACCATCACCTTGAATAATGAAATCTTCTGTGATACCGTTATCCGCATAGTTTTTAGCTCTTGTCCAGTCAGCCGCAGCATCTTCAGCTGCATTTCTTGGAGCATAAGCCACTAAACGCGCTGCAAAAGAGTTGATTAACTTTTTGAAATCATCATTACTCAAATCCTCCGCAGTATTCATCCATGCTGCAGGAATAGTGAATGAATTTCCAGATAGTGCTATGGCCTCATCCAGTTTGGTTAAAGCAACATCAAGAACTTGATCATAAGGAAAGAATTCTGCCGCAGCAATCTCTTCTGGAGTACTGTTTTCGTCCACAATAAATCCTTTATCATAGTTCAAACCAATATAACCGAGTCCGATACCCTGCATAAACTTAGACCAAGCTCTAACTAAGTTATTATCCTCACCGTTAGTCCCAATATCTAGACCTCCGTCCATTACTTGAAGTACTGTATTGGCTGTAGAAACAGCTTCATACAGATTAGTAAACATATAGTTAGAGTTTGAAGCATAGCTATAAGCTGGCTGGTTATCCCAAGCTTTTCTAGGCTCCCATGACTGATCTCTCATACCAAAGTTACCCCAAGAACAAGTTAAGTTATCCGCAGCGGCTGAAAGCATATGAGATATACCATTTGTCCAGTGAGTTGGGGCATACCATGTAATAAACATACCTCCAGCAAGTGTCTTAACGTCTGAATCAGACGCCAATACTTTTGCCGTATCTGGGTTGTTTAAGTTCTCGACTTCCAAGTCGTGGCAAGCAACGCCACTGACTAAAAGAAAGGCTAATAAGAATCCTTTATATATTATTTTTTTCATATCAGTTTAGTTTTAGAAATTAAGTGATAGAGATAAAGCATAATTTCTGAAGTTAGGATAAGTACCTGTACCATCCACTGGGTTTCTAATAGAACCAACTTCTGGATCATACCCAGAATATCCAGTGAAAGTAAACAAGTTACGTCCAATAGCTCTCAAAGAAGCACCTTTAAAGGCGTCAAACCCGAAGAGGTTTTGTAATTGAGTAGCAGAGAAAGTATAACCTAAAGCCACTTCTCTCACTTTAACGAAGCTAGCATCTTCAACCCAGTAAGAGTTGTTTGAGTTTACATCATAAAATCCTTTGTAATACTCAAGTGCTTTTTTCTCAGAATCAGCTTTACCGAATTGATCCATGATACCATTTCTATCATCTCTAGTTAACCATTGAGATTTTCTGTTATAAGCGTCTCCACCTTCTTTAATATCTAACAATACATATGCTGTAAAACCTTTGTATCTGATAGTATTAGAGAAACCAGCGTAGAAATCAGGGTTCCCATCACCAATTTTAACGAAAGCATCAAGACCATTTTCGTCTTTTAATTTAATAGGTGCCTCACTTGTAGTTCCTTGAGAACCTGCTGGCACGACATAACCTTCATTGTTTACTTCATAATCAGAAATGCTCTCACCTTCTGGTAATTGCTTTGCCATTTGGTCTAATGATTTAACCCAGGTGTTCCCGTAAATTGAACCATAAGTCTCTCCTTCTTTCACATAGAATAATCCGTCTGTTCCGTAAGTGTAAGGTGCAATAGGAAGCTCAGTTACAGTTTGTCTTGTTCTTGAGAAAACAAGGTTAGCGTCCCAAGTTAGGTTTTCATTTTTAATGATGTTAGCACCTAAATTAAGCTCGAATGTATTTGACTCAATTGAACCTGCATTTTGGTATTGGCTACTAAAACCACCAGCGATCGGAAGTAATCTTACACTCAAGAACTGATCAGAAGTTACTGAATTAGCATAAATAGCCTCTAAAGTAAATCTGTTTAAAAACTCCGCGTTAATAGCTACTTCAGTCTCAGCAGTTCTTGACGGCTTAAGGTTTTTGTTACCCAAAGTTGAAGCAGAAGCAATACCATTACTTACACTGTAAGTTTCATATTGCCAATCAAAACCAGGTCTGATACCAGCAACACCATATGCTCCTCTAATCTTCAATTCCTGAACGTTAGGAATATCTATATCTTCAGTAATTCTGTATCCACCAGAAAGTCTATAATAGTTATTCCATCTTTCGTTTTCACCAAACAGAGAAGAACCATCAATACGGAACATACCATCAAACAAAATCTTGTCTTTGTAATCCAAAGAACCAATGAAGAAATAGTTAGACGCGATTACTTCTTGCTGATAATTAGAAGATTGTATATTAGCCGTAGGAATAGCTGACAAAGTAGGTAAGTCTCTAATACCGAAGTCAAAACCACTTGTATTTACGTTGTGAATTTTGCTGTTCTCATATAAGTAAGAGATTTTACCCTTTGCTGTAACATCACCAAATCTTCCATTAAGATTCATTGTAGTTTGTACTTGCTGAACGTTTCTTTCAGAAGTGTTTTCACTAAGTGAACCTAAAGAGTAAGTAATACCTAGCGGATCTGTTCCACCCAAAGTCCAAGTGTCATAAGGAGAATATGAGCCTGAGCTGATTTCTCTAAACTCAGTAGAATAACTTGCTTCAAAATTAACCCATGAAGCTAAATCAAAATTCAAACGGTAGTTACCAATGATTCTTTTCTCTTCGTTTCTATTTTCAGTTTTATATGTACTGTAAAGAGGGTTAGACTCATTAGACCAATGGTTGTGTCTGTAATAATAAGGCTGTCCATCAGGGTTTGGTAAAAACAAATCATTATCTGGTTCCGCCAATACAATGTTGAAGAATATACCTCCCCCACCACCTGGGTTATTTTGTGAAGAGTTTGCAATCAAATTCGATGCAGAAAACTTCAACCAATCGTTAATTTGATGATCAATATTCAATCTAATGTTCTGACGAGAAAAACCATCCGTATTAGGAATAATACCTGTTTGCGCATTGTTCTCAAACGACATAAAAGCATTAGTGGTAGCGTTACGAGTAGAAACCGCCACATAGTTTGTATGGTTAGTTCCAGTTCTAAAGAAAGCCTCTTGCTGATCGATGTTTCTTCCGAAAGGATTGTCCATATAGTGATCGGCATCAAAACTTCTATTTCCAACAATATCAGGGCTAAATCCACCTACATATCCTGCAGGGTATGTAACTCCGTCATATTTAGTAAACTTATCAAAGCTTGCATAATCAGGTGCTAATGTAAATGCATGGTGTTCAGCAAGATCAATAGTTCGCTCAAGCTGTTGCCATCCAATCTCATTTCTTACAGTAATATTGGTAGTTCCAATATTTTGGTTCTGACCACGCTTAGAAGTAATAATAATTACACCATTACCAGCTCTAGATCCATATAGTGAAGCAGCAGAAGCTCCTTTAATCACTTCATAAGACTCGATATCATCTACGTTAAGGTCAGAAAGTCCACCTTCAATAATAACTCCATCAATAACCACCATTGGGCTAGACCCTACACCCAAGTTGTTATCAGCTCTTAACTGAACACTTGCATCGTTACCTGGAGTACCTCCAGCTTGAGAAATTCTAACACCTGCAACTTTACCCGCGAGAGCATTACCTGCAGAAGTTGCCGGAGCTAAACTCAAACGCTCTGAGTCAATTTTAGCTACAGTAACCGTTAGTTTCTTTCTAGGAGTACCAGCAGCCACACCCGAAACTACGATTTCTCCCAAATCAGTAGCATCTGGGTTTAATCGAATATCGATTGTTGTCTGTGATCCAATTTGAACTTCTTGAGTAACATACCCCAAGAATCTAAAGACGAGAACTCCATTTGCTGGAGCCGACAGTTGGTATGTACCATCTGGATTTGTCGCAACACCATTTGTGGTGCCCTTAATTAATACGTTAACACCAGGAAGCCCCTGGCCAGTTTCATCAGTTACTTTTCCCTTGATGTCACGATCTTGCGCAACAGCAGACAGGGAGACAAGCACTGACATCATGAAAGTCAGTAATACTCTCTTCATAGTTAGTAGTTTTAGTAAAAAAATTATTTTAGTAAATAATTCGATTGAATTATCAAATGTAAAATAAAATACTGTCAAAGAAAAACCTCACCATATTTTTTGGCCAAAAAAAAGCTTTTCAAAGTATATTATTCTTAAGTATCCGTCAATACTTTCAGAATATGATGGTTTTTAAATTGACACAAAAGGCGTCACTATGGCACATATTTATACTTATCTTATTTGATATTTAATTATTAAGCATAATAAGAAAAATACAGACACTTATATCTACATTATATTATTTCATCGCTGTACTATACGAAGGAATAAACTCATTACCCCTTAACTATCAATCCGTTATAGATTACCATTACATATTGGGAAAAGCGAACATAAACTCATTAAAAGTCCGATTAAATACACTTTTACACAGGATAACATCCGCAGGCTTGAATTCTCAACTTTATCGACCGTAGAAAATAGAGAACTTATATTGGGGGAAACAAAAAGCTGTGTGGTGGTTAATAAGTGATAGGACTGAGCACATTGACTACGAACGCTTTACATATAAAAAAGGGCTTCCCGTCTGAAAGCCCCTTTAACCAAAACATTTGTGTGTGTGTACTCAATTAATCTTTCACATATCGAACGGCCATTTTAGCCATTGTCGAGATTTTACCGTGATTATAATTTAACTCTCTATTCGGAATAGAGATATAGTTACCATTTTCATTGTCAGAAGACTGAGTCCAAAAGAAACCAACTTGGTTGACTCCTATTTCCCCCATCAGAGGATCCTGATATCCTTCAGATTCAAAATTGAACAAGTAATAGTCATCAGGAATAATTTGATTTGGGTCAGACGAAAAACCTGTCTTTTCAAGGAGCTTGTTCCATTCGTTAATCGTTGGGATTCTCCAGCCTTCTGGAGCTGTTGTTTCAGCCTCTTTGTAAGACATTTGTTTAGAAGCGCCCATAAAGTTAGCCGTCATCCAAACTACACCATCAAACTCTTCAGTGGAGTAAGTCATACCATTCCTCCAGTCCACCCAATCAACCCCAGGAGTCCAATCATTATTTATTTCTGGACTCAACATCACAAATTCTTCCGGAGAATTGAAAAAACCTTTTATAGGTAATGTCATCAACGGAGTGATGAATGCTAGTGCGAAAAGTATCTGACGTATTTTCATAATGTTTATTTAAATCAAAGTTGAAGAATCTTATACCCTCATTCGTTGTGGTAATTCGTAAAATCAACTTTAGGTAAATCCTTAAGCCGTCTAAGAGTTTTACCTAGACAGATCTAATTTCCATTTCAGCCCAAAATCAAAACTTGCAAAACCATCTACCTTTCCAATACCTGCATTGACTGACAAGTTTTCCTTCATTATAAAAGAACCTTCAATAGTAGGCTGAATTGCTAAAAAGCGACCATCATATAAACCCACCTTGAGACTAGGGAGTAGCGTGAATTTAGATTTAGGATTTAGGGCGTACTGAAAATATGTTCCGGAGAATGTTTTTTGGCCTTTCTCTGAATTATCGAAACTCTCCAATCTAGTATACCCCGCTTTTATTCGTGATTTATAATCTACTCCAAGCCTGACCCCATATTTCCATCCATAAATCGTACGATTTGCAGAAGGTGATACCTCTAAAGTATAATTGGGAGTCTTTGCTCTTTTATAAAGCGATTGAGAGGTGGCTTCTAGGCAGATTAAGCTCAGTACTAAAATGATTACAGTTTTCATGGTTTTGGTTGTTGTTATTCTGTAACATAAAAGTAGCTGATAACCAAAGAGATAAGATATGAGAAAAACGAATTGAAAAATTTAGGTTTAACCCTCAAGCCTCTAGGTATTTTCCTTAAACACGTCCTTCTTCACTCAAATTCCAAAAAAAATGGAGGCCAATCCTAGATCGACCTCCTTCAGAACAACTAACCAATGAGCCATGAACGCTCACCGATAATCTTTATTGGTTCAATATTTCTTTGATATACACTGATATATCGTGTGGTGCTGTTTCGTCTCCTCCAAAGTATGGGTAGAGCTTATAGTACAAGCCAGTATCGCAATTAGCTCCACGATCAACCTCCTGTTCTATCTCTCCATTCAATAGTAAATAAAACTTATCGTCTACAATTTGAATTTGATAGTATGCTGTTTCATCAATAGCTACATCACCCATGTGATGGTAACTCACAACCCCACTGGTGTAGGCATATGAAAATATTTCAACCAAGTCCTTTTCTACACTATACCTCCAGCCAAACCTTACACTGTTTTCATGATGCAAACTGTTGCAGTCAGAAAAACCCATTAGCTTGTTAATATCTTCTTGGTTCTTATTTCCTAAATCGTATCGTACGGTTTCATCAAACCTTGCGGTAAAAGCCAACATATCTGACTTTAAGGTTCCTAGCTTTTCACCTGGCAAGCCTCCTATCTTTCTACTGGTATGTTGCCCCTTTTGCATAAGATATTCTACCTCATGTTGCTCATAAATATCTGAACACGAACTCAAGCCGATGAGCAATATTACAAATGCTAATACTCCTTTCATCTTACTGAACTTTAGGTTTAACACATGCCATTACATCGCGCAAGAAACCATTGAGCGGATTCCGCTTTGCGGAAAGTAGGCCATTGCACCTAGGCTCAGCCTCAATCTCCGTGTGTTCTTTAGAAGATCGCTTTCTTTGTTTTAGATAAAACTCTTCTTCAACATTTGCATTAACAGGACTTTTTTTCGACTGCTCGTTTGAGTTACTTACCGCATTCATTCGAGGAGGCAAGTCAAATATCAGCCTATACCCTACTCTACCATCATTGGACGGTGAGTGCTCTTCACCAATACTGCTTTTGTCTGTTCTATCTATTCCACCAAGCCCTAAAAAATCGGACTGGAAATATAATCTGTTGTGCTGTCCCATGATTTCATTATTAATACATGTTCCAGATAAACTTCAAACCAAAGCCCTTCTCGTCACCAGCCCCATACTCTAAACCGAGTTTCCAAGCATCACTTAGATCGAATCTTACTTCGGCAGCTATAAATACTTTTTGTAACTCGGTATTGTATGTTGCGAGCCTTACAGAAGGCCCTACTTGCATGTACTCTCCAACTGGCAGCATTACACTACTTTGAATTCCAGCAAAACGATCGTCCATGTATCGTTCGCCAAAGTCATAATCTCTAGTATGGAAATAACTTAAGTTGAAAACTTCTTTAAAATTGACACCAATTTGATACCCAAATAAATCACCTCCATAATTGAAATAAGTGGGAGCCACTTGAAAGGTGAACGGCTTTTCGTATTTTGCCTTGTAATAATGAGTTTGAGAAAAAACTGCGTTGCTAACTAATAGCAGGATTGCGATGATCATTAACTTTTTCATGACTTTTAGATTTAATTGTTCTGTATTCCAAAGGTCATTGATTGGCCGGCCGATCTTCTGGGCTTGTTCCCTAATATGAAAAATGTTGATTACGCTTAATGGAATGGGGAATATGAGTAATCATTATCATTAGGCAATATGTGGTAAAACCATATAGTTTTTAACCTACCAACAATTAGAAATTTACCTACTCGATTTTAGTAGTTTTAGCAACTGAGTAATTCACCTAGAAAATGTTTTTCGAGTCCATTTAACAATCTTTAACAGCGATTTTTTAGAAAGCGCTTTACAAACGGTTAACCTAGACGTTAAAGGATTGCTATCTTTGTCGATTAGTTAAAAAACACATGACTTGGTTTAAATCTATAGGAACAACAGAAGCCATATTTATAGGGCTTTTTATTGCTGCCTATCTTGCATATATTTTTAGGTTAGCCACAATTGCTAAAAGACTGCAAACCAGTTTTAGGCCATTGCTGCTCAAAGTATTGATTCGTACTTTGGCATTCGCGCTCATCATCTTCTCACTAATGGGGCCATCTTTTGGAGAAACTACTAAAGAAGTAAAATCAGAAGGTAAAGACATTTATATTGCTGTGGACTTGTCTCAATCTATGAATGCGGAAGATGTTGAGCCATCTAGATTATCGAAAATCAAATACGAGCTCAACAATATTGTTCAAGCCTTTAGCTCAGACAGAATCGGCTTAATCATATTCTCTTCTGAAGCATTTATTCAATGCCCGCTTACTTATGATCAAAGCGCTATCAACTTGTTTATTAGTACACTCAAAACGGATTTAGTACCCAATGCGGGAACCGACTTTAGCGCCCCTTTAAACATTGCGATGGAAAAACTTGAATTGGCAGCCGAGGGACCAATAACCCAGCAGAAATCAAAAATCATTTTAATGATTAGCGATGGGGAAGATTTTGGGGATGAAACTGACAAAGCAGCTAAGAAAGTAGTAAACACTGGAGTTAAGCTTTTCACACTGGGTGTAGGCACAGAAAAGGGAGCAAAAATTCCTGAGGGACGTTCTTTCAAACGAGACAGAAACGGGCAAGAAGTAATAACAAAGCTCAACTCTGAATCGTTAAGGAAGTTGGCCGCAGATACAGGTGGAAATTATTTTGAAATCAACCAAGATCAAAATGATGTAAAAAGACTGATTAGAGCTATCAATGAAGTAGAAGGCGAAGTGCGCGACACTCGCCAAATTGATGCTTCAGCCAATAAATTCTATTACTTTCTAGGAGCAGCCATTTTACTGCTCATCTTAGATGCATTAATTAGAAGAAAGACATTACGACTATGAAATATTTAATTACGCTCATTTTAGTTTTTACTAGCATAACCGACCCCGTAACGAAAATTGCTAAGTCTAATGCTCTGAAGAAGGATGCCAAAGCTTTTTATGACGAGAAGAATTATGAGCAAGCCATTACCAGCTACGGAAGACTATTAGACTCTATGCTGGTTGAGGATGAAGATGCCAGACTAAACATGGCTAATGCCGCCTACTTGTTAGCCTATGGCGACAAAGAGCTTCTGGGTGTTTTAAACGAAGCCTCAGAAAATCCAGACGAGCTTGACGAAAGCAAAGTAGAACTGGCAAGCGAAGGACTAAAGTACGCTAGTATTGCAAGCAATAATTATGACGAACTATCTGCCAATGCTAAAAATAAAGTCATTGCCTCAAATGCTTTTAATCAAAAGGGAATTATCGCTTACAAAAGAAGCGAGGCCGCTAAAGCCGAAGAGAAGAAGTCTCTTACCGACCAAGCTTTAAATGATTTTAAGAACTCATTACGCAAAAACCCTGAAAACGAATCTGCCAGATACAATTATGAGCTTCTGAAAAAACTGATCAGAGAACAAGAACAGCAAGAGCAGAACAACGAAGACAACAAAGATCAAGAGGAGAAAAAGGATCAGGAAAAGAAAGATCAAGAACAAGAAAAGAAAGATCAGGAAGAGGAAAACGAGCAGGAAAAGAAAGATCAAGAGAAAAACGATCAAGAAAAGAAAGACCAAGAACAAGAGAAGAAGGATCAGCAACAAAACGATGAAGAGCAAGATCCCAATGAAGAAAAACCTCAAGAAAAAGACCCTCTTGAGAAATTAAAAGAAAAGCTTGAAGAGATGAATATGAGCCCAGAAAAGGCTCAGATGATTTTAGAGGCCATGAAGAACAACGAAATTCAGTATGTTCAGCAAAACAAAAGAAAAGCCACTAAGAAAAAGGATTCAAGTAAACCTGACTGGTAAACACTTAGGCAGCAGCGTCTGGATTGGCACTGTCAGGCTTGCGTTGCATCATACTTTGAGCCATAGGTATGGCTATCATAAAAGTAACCTGATTACTTAGCTTTGACGCCACTATTTGGCAGTCCGCCAAATTAAAAAGTTTCTTTATTATATAGAGCCGAAGAGAAAGCATACTTGCTCTTTCATTATCATCAAAATTAACACGATGTGAAAAGAACGACTCCCACTCAGAGAAATCCTTTTTTTCGTTATATGCCATAGTAATATTCACATTAACGAAATCATCACCTAACCTCACGATAAGTTCCGGTTTCTCTCCGCTAGAAAAATCCTTCATCAGATCAATTAGTCTTTCAAATGCTAAAACTGTCTTTTCTAAATCTGTATTAACATATACATCTTTAAGATAGTCTTCAATCCTATGTTGTCTACACGCAGAATATTCTTCAAAACAAACACTCAACTGATCCTCTAAATCTAGAATTTTATAATCCAGTTTAGACTTTTCAAGCATTCCTTGCTCAATCCTCAAGAGCAGAAGTAAATCCTCTAATATACTCTCAATATTATTTGCTTGATTTAGGATTTTACGAACCCTCCCCTTCATGGCTCCTTCATTCAAACCACAACCTCCAGCCATTCTATTTATAAGTTCCGTATTGAGCTTTATTGCAGAAATCGGCCCAGTAAAATTACGGCTCAAAATATTTGAAAGATCAAAGTTGAATGGTTGAAACTGGGTGCTTGAAAAGGAAAGGCTGTCATTCGCCTTCTGATTCTTAATGTCCATACTTTAGGTGAAAGTGCAGGTCAAGGGTCTCTCTTCTTGAAAAGATCAATCTCTGCGGTTGTTCTTAGCTATAAATTTAACCAAGAATCAGAGTGAAAAGCATGAATTGATTGCCTACACACAAGAAATACTAATATCACCTAAAAAATAGGTAACTCACCTATTAAATGTCATCAAAAAGCCTTTTCTCTAAAGCATAAACCGCTAGTCCGGCCATATTCTTAGCGCCTGTTTTTTCAAGAAGGTTTCGCTTGTGAGCATCTACAGTACGAACAGAAATGAACAATTCATCTGCAATTTCCTGATTGGAATACTCTTTAACAATTAGATGAAGTACCTCTCGCTCTCTTTTGGTCAACGGAATATCAACGGCCATTCTAGAACCTCTAGATTTATCGCCCCTGAGGTTGTTCATAATTATGGTTGTAACCTCTTGTGAGTAATACGTATTGCCGGCAGCTACTTCAGTGATTGCCCGCTTTATCTCTTCCTCCCCACTGCTCTTCAAAATATAGCCTTGAATGCCATAATTGAGCATTTTCTTTATGTGTTGGGTTTCGCTCAACATAGTAAGGGCCAATATCTTAAACTCAATAGTTGCTCCTTGAATCAAGTTTTTTACGAGCTCGATCCCGTCCATTGAGGGCATTACAATATCAGTTACAAGCACATCGAAATTGCCATTTTTGCTAATCATAGATAAAGCTTCCTGCCCGTTATTGGCTTCGCCAACAATCTCAAACCTCTCATCCTCGTCTAGGTAAAATTTAATGCCATCACGAATCATTTTATGGTCGTCAACGAGAAATATTTTAATCGTTTTCATATGCTATTTTTGAGTTATCCAATGGTACATTTAAAATTAATGAGGTTCCTTTTCCTGGGAAAGAATCAAGAATAAATTCACCTGAAAGAGCACTAGCTCTATTTTTCATACTTGCTAAGCCAAAGCCAGAAGTATTAAAGTTTATATTATCCATGTCGAAGCCCTGCCCATCGTCTTCAATTATAAGCTGAATGCTTTCGGAAAGTTTAATCAATTGTATTGAAACAGTCTCCGCTTGAGCATGCTTAATAATATTGGTTATTGACTCTTGGATAATCTTATAGAAGCTAGTTTCAGTACTAACATTAAGTCGTTCTTCCTCTAAGTTAGTAATGAATTCGAAATTCACCGAAGAAGTAGCATTCAATTCATCTACTAAGTCTTTAACAACTTCTGTTAATCCAAAATCTTCGATGGCTTTTGGCATTAACCTATGGGCAATTTCACGAGTTTGATCTAGAGACTTTCTTAGGTTTTGCCAGCCCCGTTCGTATCGTTCCAACACCTTCGGGCTTAAGAGGTGTTTTTCTTTTTTAACAAACTCTAAGTTGAGCGAAGCAATAGTTAAAGTTTGTTGCAAACTGTCATGAATCTCGCGAGAAATACGGCTACGCTCATGATCTGCGGCATCTAAAATGGCCGCCAATACTTTTTCTTCTGACCTTATTCTATCTGTTATATCAAAAACAGAAGCTTCGATAAATAAAGGAACTCCATTTTGGTCAAAAATACCATGCCCAAATTCCGAGAGCCACTTTATTTTCCCTTCTCTGTCAAGAATTCGGTAGCTTAATCGATAAGGCTGCTTGTTACTTATTGCTGTCTTCAAACTAGATTCGACAAACCTTTTATCGTCTGGATGAATTTGTTTTTGGTATTGTAAAGGATCTATTTTTATCAGCTCATCGGCAGTAAATCCGGTTAACTCAAGGCAATATGCGTTTACATAAATAAACTCCTTAGTAGGGTATTTGGCACTATATACAAGCCCTGGAATATCCTCTACCAATGATTGGTATTGAGCATAAGATTTTTCTAGGTCAAGGGTGAGCTTTCTTTCTTTGGTCACATCCATTAATGTACAGACATGCCTTATAGGAAGTCGATTTTTATCAAACTCTACATTTTTACCTAAGGCTCTCATCCACTTTACATCTCCAACATTTGTCACTAGCCTCACTAAAACATCGATTTCATTAACCTCTCCGGATTTAAGCTTTGTAGCCAAATCACAAACTAACTCTACATCCTCGGCAAAAACACTTTTCTTGACATAGTCTGATGTATCATTCTCAAAATCATATTTTGACCTTCCTATGAGTTCGTAATAATTTTCATTCCACTCCAGTACATCGTTCTTAATATCCCAATCTAGAATTATTTGCTTTGTGCCCGAAATAGCTAGGTTTAAAACCCTTTGGCTTTCCATAAGCTGTTCTTGAGCAATCCGCGTGGCAGTCACATTCATTGTCAAACCAATCACCCTTAGTCTGCCATTTGTATCAAGAAAAGTTTTTCCTTTAGATCTAAGCCAGCGCAATTCATGGTTCTGAGTAAGCACTCTATACTCAAGCTCGTAATGCCTAAGTTTTCCTACCTTGAGTTTACTAAAGAGCGTCCGCACTTTCTCACTATCGTCAGGATGAAGCACAGAATCCATAAATTGATCTTTGGAAGGGTCGTATTTACCCTTTTCCTGACCTATAATTTCTAGATAATTATCACTTACACTCACAGTGTTGGTTTCCAAATCCCAGTCCATTAGAGCCATATTGGCTCCATCAAATGCAAGCTTTAACCTCTCTTCATTTTCTAATAATTCCTGATCTTTGAGATATGAATCAGTAATATCTAAATTCAACCCAATTACCTTATCCCCCTCCTCATCGTTGATTCGAAAAATCTTGGCTGTTGATCGCACTCGTTTTATCTTTCCAGATTCGGTCTTAATCTCATATTCGGCATCAAATACCCCTCTATTTTTCACTAAAGAGCCTAAGTTTAGAGTCAGGATATCCTTGTGGCTTGGCTGAACATATTCTAGCCAGTCAGAAATTTTAATTTGATTATCCTCCGGAAGTTTCCTTTCATGAATGGAAGCCATCCCCTTATCCCAAACCAGATAATCGGAAACCATATCCCATTCCCAAACCCCGGTTTTTGCCGTAGTAGCGGCTAACTCATACTTAAGGTTTGCATTTACAATTGCCTTCTCTTTTTCTTTATATTCGGTAAAATCTATATGAGTACCGTAGATTATGAGCGGCTTACCATCTTTGTCTCTTTCAATAATTTTACCTCTATCTAGCACCCATCTCCACTTTTCATCTTTCCCTTTTATTCGGATCAATAACTCAAACTCTCCGCTATTGTTAACTTCCTCTCCATACAAACCAGTATTGATTCTTTCTAAGTCGTTTGGGTGAACACGTTCATTAAAAAAAGCTTGTTCATGAACAATCTCATCGAAATCATAACCCAACATTTCTGCGTAATATTCATTGAATCGGGTCTTGCCAGTTTTCAGGTTCAATTCCCATGTTCCAATTCTGGCAGATTCGATGGCTAGCATCATTTTTTGCTTGCTATCTAACAACTCCTTTTCGGCTTTAATTCGGCCAGTAACATCTCTAAAAACAGCAAAGATGAAAACATCCCCGTCTATCATAATTCTACTTAGATTTACCTCGCAGAAAATGATCTTACTATTGCTCTTCTTTACATCCCAGAAAAAATTTGCCTGACCGTTTTTCAAGACACTCTCAATTTGTTCCGCGACAAATTCTTCAGAAAGACGTCCATTGGTTTGATATTCTGGAGTAAACCTCCAAAGTTTTTCATTTTTAAGCTGCTCTTCTGCTATACCAAAAATTGCTTTAACATTCGTATTACAATCTAGGCAGAAACCATCTTTTAAAATGACCATAGCGTCATTACTCTGCTCAAAAATGGTTCGAAACTTCTGTTCATTTTCTTTTAAGTTCGCCTGAATTAGGTACTGATCATGAACATCTGTTGAGATACCGATAAGAGAGGTAATATTCCCAGCTTCATCTAACATAGGAGATACAGAAACCATAAACCACCTATAAATTCCTGTTGAGTTTTTAATTCGTACTTGTTCAGAAAAAGTAGTTTTATTTCGATTTGTCTCCTTCCATTTTGTCTTTATCAAAAGAATATCATCAGGGTGGACAAAATCCAACCACTTAGAACCGAAAAACGAATGATCGTGAATCCCAAAGTAAGCTCTTCCTCTGTTGTTTAAATAAGTCAAGCTACCCTGAGCATCAACGAGCCACAGGATATGAGGCAATGCCTCTGATTGAAACCTATACTTTTCCTCACTTTCCTTCAGCGCCAAATTCGAGAGCATCTCACTTGTTACATCCCTCAGCATCCCCGTCAAATCTTCCCCGTTTCGCTCTAATTCGCAGTACAAATGCCTAACCTCACCTTCAATATTCATTCTAAAATTGAAGTTGGTTCTTTCTCCAGATTTTAAGTCGAGGGTCAACTGAATAACATACCTATCTTCTTTAATTATTTTATGGAAGAAACGCAGTGAAGGTCCTTCTGAAATTGGCATCCCTAAGAGATTATAAATATTGTCGGACCATACAATTTTATCTGTTTTAAGGTTCATTTTAAAAGAACCTATTCCTCCAATTTTTTCAGTTCGTGACAAAAGCTCTTTGGTATTCATCAAATCGAGCTCCTTTATTTTACGGTCGTGTATATACTCCTCAATACCAATGTTTTCTGTATAAAACAAAAACGCCTCTGTTTCACCATTATCGTTTATTACAGGCGACACCGTAATTTGAATATCGAAGAACATTCCGCTCTTACGCTGAGAAGTATATTTACCTTTCCATTGTTTGCCTTCGTTTAACTTTTGCTTGATTTCTTCAACAATTTCAGGCTCTATAAAACGAGGATCGAAAAGAGTAACCAATTTACCTAAAGATTCCTCTCGTTTAAACCCGGTAAAACTCTCATGAATATCATTTACAAAAAGAGTGGTTCCTGCCGTATCGGTGATTGCAATAGCATTGGAAGACTTATTAATAGCGGCATATAAACTGTTTAGTTCTTGTTGGTTTTCCCTCTCTTCAGTAATGCTTTTGATACTCGACAGCAAATATTGACTGCTACCAATACTAATAATTTGTATTGTCTCGGATGCCTCTATAACCGATCCCGAATTTGTAATGAATTCATACTCTATCGACTCGACCAGTTCACCCTCAAATGCCCTCTGACGGTTCTTTTCAAAAGACTTCCTGAATTTCGGCTCAACAAAATCAACCAATTTTCTCCCTTCTATTTGGTCTGATGAGTACCCTATCAGTTTAATAAACTGCTCATTCGCCACCAGTAGATTGCCCGTTTCGCTTGACAGTGTGACTCCATTATTATTTGCTTCTAATAATGAGTTAATCAAAGGCTTATTAGCCCCAATCGCATCATATAACTGTTCCCGCTCATAGCGCCAGTTGTCGCCTCCATCTACTTTCTTACCTTTCATTATTGCAATTTCCTTATGGCTCAGTTAATTATTTTTCAATCTAATAAGATTGAAAAGAGGATATATCCACTTATTGAAAAACACCTAAAAGAGTGGCCTAGGTGGAACCGTCAAATATGATTGAATTCGTTTTTAGTAAATTAGGTAAAACACCTAGTCATTAATTTAAGAGTTTATCCCAACATTTCATCATAATAGCCAAACAAATTATAAACTAAAGCTTATCACAAAACTGAAGTCACGGTTTTATCATCAGGCATTTCTTTTCCTATTTGGCTCAGTATTTCTTACATTTGCTAACACTCGTTAGGTAAATTAAATAATTCAATATGAATGAAGTTTATATAGTATCAGCAGCCAGAACACCAATAGGAAGTTTTGGAGGTAAATTAGCAGGCTTCTCTGCCACACAACTAGGATCGTCTGCCATTAAAGGCGCTTTAGAAAAAGCTGGCTTAGACCCGAAACATGTCCAAGAGGTTTTTATGGGCAATGTAATTTCAGCTGGTTTAGGTCAAGCTCCAGCAAGACAAGCTGCAATAGGTGCTGGGCTCAGCAATGAAGTTCCTTGTACCACCATCAACAAAGTATGCGCCTCTGGAATGAAAGCCGCAATGTTTGCCGCTCAGTCGATTATGATTGGAGCTCAAGATGTAATTGTAGCAGGAGGAATGGAAAGCATGAGCAATGTTCCTTACTATATTCCAAAGGCACGTTATGGCTACAAATATGGTAATGGAGAATTAATAGATGGCTTGTTGCACGATGGTCTTTGGGAGGTATACAATCAATTCCCAATGGGAAATTGTGCTGATAATACCGCAAAGGAAATGGGAATTACCAGAGAGCAACAAGATGAGTTTGCCATCAATTCTTATAAAAAAGTAGCCGCTTCAACTGCTGCAGGTCATTTCAAAAACGAAATTATTCCAGTTGCAATTCCACAAAGAAAAGGCGACCCAATAATTATGGATGAAGATGAAGAATTTCACAATGTGATTTTCGAAAAAATCCCATCTTTGAGACCTGTTTTTAGTAAAGAAGGAACCGTTACTGCCGCCAACGCTTCTACCATTAATGATGGAGCATCTGCAATGGTTTTGATGAGCAAGAAAAAAGCAGACGAATTGGGCATTAAGCCAATCGCTAGAATTATAGGTTTTGCAGATGCTGCTCAAGATCCACTATGGTTTACCACAGCTCCTTCAAAAGCCATCCCTAAAGCAATGGCAATGGCTGGAGTAGATAAGTCGCAAGTAGATTATTATGAAATTAATGAGGCATTTTCAGCTGTAGCGTTAGCCAACAACATTGAACTCGGCTTAGACCCTGAAAAGGTAAACGTATTTGGTGGTGCGGTAGCCATGGGACATCCGCTAGGTGCTTCAGGATGTAGAATTGTGACTACACTAACTTCTGTGCTCCACCAAAAAGGAGGCAGCATTGGAGTTGCTGGCATTTGTAATGGTGGCGGTGGTGCTTCAGCCATGGTTATTGAAAAATTATAATATCAATTATACTAAACCAAAAAGCCTTTCGTAACTTTACGTAAGGCTTTTTTTATGAAACACCTATTCTCATTCATCCTGATAATCAGTGGCTCCATTTCTCTATTGGGTCAGCAGAAGGTGGTAAAATATTATCCGCCAGAAAATAAAATCGTCAAAGAAGAATACTACATTCTGAATAACGACACCACCAAAATACATGGTGAGTATGTTAAATACTACGAAGAAGGCGGTATAGCCATGAAAGGCAAATTCGAAAACGGAAAACCCAACGGAGTATTCAATGAATATTATGAGAACGGAAAGAAGTTAAGCACCATTACTTTTGACCACGGAGAGAAAACAGGCCCTTTTCAAATTTTATCTCGTTCAGGAAAACCCATTCAAGACGGAGGCTACAAGAATGGAGAACTCAATGGCTTGGTCACTTCTTATTACGAAGACGGCACAAAAAAAACTGAAACACAATTTAATGACAGCACCCCTATTGGTTGGGCAAAAGAATATTTTCCTTCAGGAGGTTTAAAGTCAGAATTTCAATACAACAACGGCACCCAACACGGACCAGCCAAAACCTACTACCAAACAGGAGAAGTGTCTTCCAAATTCACTTATAAGCAAGGAGTAATTGAAGGCAAATACCTGACCTACTATAAGAATGGTCAAGTTGAATGGCAATACCAATATGTTGGTGGTTATAAAAATGGCCCTTTCAAGCGATTTGATGGAGATGGAAGCCTATTAGATGAAGGCCAATATGTTGACGGTATTTATGTAGGTGAAGTAAAAAGCTATTATTTAGACGGTTCTCTGAAAGAAAAATTCACCTATGATAAAGGAGCTAAAGTGGGTAAAAATTACACTTACTATGAAAGTGGGAAAATAAAGAAAATTGAAGATTACACTCGCGTAACGCAAGATGTAAACATTCAGGAATATTATGAAAACGGAAATCTAAAGAAGACTCAGTTCTACATAAACGCTTCTCCAAACAAAACTTGGGTTGAGTTTTTTGAAAATGGACAAAAAAAGACAGAAACACCTTACAGCAACGGAACTGTGAACGGTTTTTATAAAGAGTACAACAAAGACGGTTACTTAGAAAAACAATCGCCTTATCAGTACGGACGAAATACAGGTATTCAAACCATATTCTTTCCTAATGGAAAAGTAAAAAGTGAGACCAGCTATGTCAACGGGTCTAAGTCTGGAAATTACACAGAATACTTTGATGGAAAAAAGGTGAAAATCAAAGGGAATCATCGTTACGACATGCGTGAAGGCACTTGGCAATACTACAACGAAAATGGCGTGGTAACCAAAAAAGAAGTCTATTCTAGAGGTAAATTAATCAGTTCGTCAGAAAACTAAACCAATCATTAAGCAAGACTATTTTTTGACTATTTTTGCCAAATGATCCAAGGTATTAAAGAAACCAACTTCAACTTCCCAAACCAATCCGATTTCTACAGAGGAAAGGTTAGAGACATTTATTTCTTTAGCGATTTTCTTGCCATGGTGGCCTCAGATAGAATTTCTGCTTTTGACGTGGTGCTCCCGAGAGCAATCCCCTATAAAGGGCAGGTTTTAAACCAAATTGCTTCTAAGTTTTTAAAAGCTACGGAAGATATTGTTCCAAATTGGATTCAAGCTACTCCAGACCCCAATGTGAGCATTGGCTTAAAGTGCGAAACCTATCCAGTTGAAATGGTGATTCGTGGTTATTTAGCTGGGCATGCTTGGCGCGAATATCGTGCTGGGAAAAGACAACTTTGCGGAGTAGAGTTTCCTGATGGCTTAAAGGAAAATGACAAACTCCCCTTCCCTATTATTACCCCAACCACCAAGGCCAAAGAAGGTCACGATGAAGATATTTCAAGGGAAGAAATATTGAAACAGGGGCTTGTGTCGGAACGAGAATACAAGCAACTTGAAAAATATACTCAAGCCATATTTAAAAGAGGAACAGAACTAGCAGATGATCAGGGGTTAATTTTGGTAGATACCAAATACGAATTCGGCCATAAAGACGGAGAAATTTATCTCATTGATGAAATCCATACACCAGATTCTTCAAGGTATTTTTACAAAGAAGGCTATGAAGAAAGGCAACGAAATAACGAAAAACAAAAACAGCTTTCTAAGGAGTTTGTAAGACAGTGGCTAATTGAAAACGGTTTTCAAGGCAAAGAAGGACAACAAATTCCGGAGATGTCTGACGAGGTTGTTAAATCAATCTCAGACAGGTATATTGAACTTTTCGAAAAAGTAACCGGTGATAAGTTTGTAAAGCACCCCACTCAAGAAATCGAAAAAAGAATTGAAAATAATATCCTCGGATACCTAAATAAAAAATAAGACGATGAAATTTACAGTAGATAAACAAGAAAAATACACACTCTTAAAACTAGACGAAGATAAACTCGATGCTACTATTGCTCCAGGGTTGAAGTCAGAGTTTGTAAACCTAAGTACTCAGGGTGTTATCAATATAGTTTTAGATCTTTCTGCCACCAAATATTGCGATTCTTCTGGTCTAAGCGCTATTCTTACAGGAAATAGAATTTGTACAGAAAATGAAGGCAAGCTTGTATTAAGCGGTTTGCAACCAATGGTTCAGAAACTGATTGAGCTTTCTCAGCTACACAAAATTTTAGACATCCTCCCTAGCTCAAACGAAGCCATCGAATTTATTACGATGACAGAGATTAAAAAGGAATTGGGAGCTGAAGAAGGCGAAGCTTAATTCAGCGATTTGAGTATAAAAGTAAAGATATTAGGCTCTAATTCTGCAGCTCCAGCCCATAAGCGTAACCAAACTTCTCAGTTGCTTACTATTGAGGGACATCTCTATCTGATGGACTGTGGAGAAGGTACTCAACTTCAATTAAAACGATATAGAGTACCTATTCAGCGCATCAATAATATCTTTATCTCTCATTTACACGGAGACCATTATTTAGGAATTATGGGGCTTTTATCTACCATGCATTTGATGGGTAGAAAAAAGCCTCTTAATCTTTATGGACCTCCAGGTTTGTCCGAAATCATCACCTTACAGCTTAAATACTCCGAAACTGTATTTAATTATCAGGTAAACTTTCACCCTGTAGATACAAAGGCCAATAAACTCATTCATGAAGATGACTTTATTAGGGTTTACACTATCCCGCTAAACCACAGAATCCCTTGCGCTGGTTTTCTTTTTGCTGAGAAACCAAAGAAGAGAAGAATCATAAAGGATAAAATACCCGAAGGTTTTTCTGTCAAGAATATCATTAAACTCAAGAATGGTGAAGACATCTATGATGGCGATGGTAACATTATTTATCATCACACTCAAATGACTTTACCTCCAAAACGGGTTTATAAGTACGCATTCTGTTCCGACACCAAGTATGACGAGTCCATTATCCCCATCATTCAAGATGCGGATATGCTCTATCACGAAACTACTTTTATGGAGGAACATGAAGATAGAGCAGCAAACACTTATCACTCAACTACGAAGCAGGCCGCTACCATTGCAAAAAAAGCCAATGTTGGAATGCTTCTAATGGGACATTTTTCCATTCGGTATAAAGAGTTAGAGCCCTTGAAATACGAAGCCCAGTCCATTTTCCCGAATTCTCACCTTGCCATTGAAGGAGAAGACTTTATCTTAGACGATATTTCTTAAATCCATAACCCATGGGCGAGTCGATTCTGAAGAATAAAAAGACCAACCTCTTCATTGTATTAGCTGGTATTTTCATCACAAATGCTCTGATTGCTGAGCTCATTGGCGGAAAAATTTTCTCTTTCGAAAAAACATTAGGTTTTGAGCCTTTAGACATCTCCTTGATGGGAGATTTTATGCTTCAGTTTAACCTAACAGCTGGCGTATTACTTTGGCCCGTAGTTTTTATTACTACAGATATTATTAATGAATACTTTGGCAAAAGAGGCGTAAAGCGAATTACATACATTACTGTTGGACTTATTGCTTATGCCTTTCTGGTAATATATTTAGCCATCAAACTTGTGCCTGCAGACTTCTGGCTAGGAGTATTTGCTACAGATGCTCAAGGCAACCCATTCAATATTGATGAAGCATTTCAAAAGGTATTCTCACAAGGGTTGAATATTATTTTCGCATCACTTGTGGCCTTTCTAATTGGTCAGTTTGTAGATGTTTACGTTTTTCATAAGCTAAGAAAAATCACAGGGCAAAATAAAATCTGGCTTCGTGCTACGGGCTCAACCTTAATTTCTCAGCTTATCGATAGCTTTGTTGTGCTTTTCGTGGCCTTCTATTTCCTTGGCTCTTGGCCAATAGAACAAGTTTTAGCGGTGGGTGTAACCAATTACATCTACAAATTTCTAATTGCAATTGCGCTCACTCCTTTGCTTTATGTTGCTCATTTCTTTATTGATCGGTACTTAGGGAAAGAAATTTCGGAACAGCTTCAAGAAGAAGCAAGTTTAGAAAGTGGAGATAAAATCTTTTAACGAAAGAAGTTATCTAAAATAACAGCCGTAGCAATAGCCACATTTAATGACTCCGCCCCTCCTCTTCTTGGAATATGTAACGAGTGGGAAATGTATTGTTCCAAATCGGAGTTAATTCCTTGTGATTCATTCCCCATTAACAGAATCCCTATGTTGGTCAATTGAGATTTATAGATGTTTTCGCCAGAAAGTAAGGCTCCATAAACAGGCAATTCAGTCGCTGTAAAAACTTCCTTTAGGTCTTTATAATACACCTTAATTCGTGTAAATGACCCCATACTAGCGTTAATCACTTTAGGGTTGTAAAAGTCTGCCGATTCCAAAGAGCATATAATGGTGTCAATTCCATACCAATCTGCAATTCGAATAATTGTACCCAAATTACCCGGGTCGCGAACATCATCAAGTGCGAGAACCAGTCGGTCATTAGGGAGTAGAAAGTCATGCTTTTCTTCCATCGAAACAACCGCTAAAGCCGCACTATTGGTTTGAAATGTGCCTACCGCTTTCAATTCGCTTTCCGTCACTTCAATCACTTCCTTTACCTTCGATAACTGGTCTGTGGGTAACAATTCAGCGTAGACTTTTGTCGTTAAAAGAAAATCTATGGCTAAATCAGATGCTAGAACTTCAGAAACCCCTTTTGCCCCCTCCACAATAAACTTACGTTCTTGATGTCTATATTTTTTTAATTGAAGAGATTTAAAGTACTTTATCAATCGTTTAGAAAGCATATCGAAAGCTATTTGTGAAGTCGGGAAATCTAATATTCTTAATTCTTTTTTTCACCATCCTAATCAATGGTTGTACAGGCGTCAGACATCTGGAAGATGGCGAAAAACTTCTATACAAACAAAGCATTGTAGGTGTTGAAAAAGCCAACAAAGATGCACTTTCTGAACAAATAACCCTTACTCCGAACACTAGAATTCCACTTCTGGGTCCACTTGGCGCGGCAATCTATGAACTTGGTGAAAACAGTTATGACACCGCAAAAATCAATCAAGACAGACGAGAATACATTGAGAAGATGGATAAAAAAATTTCAACAAGAGAAGAAGATGGAAAATCAACTTCACGGCTTGAAACCAATAAAAAGAGAAAACTTGAGAGGTATGAAAACAAATTACGAAACGGTAATTTGCCCATGCGTACAGGAACCCCTTTGGCTGTATATGACAGCCTAGCCATAGCCAATTCAAAGGAGCGTATGCTCACTTACCTAAATTTCAATGGTTTTTTGAAAGCGGAAATCGATATTGAAGTAAAAGAGAAACGAAGAAAGGTTCATCAAAAATTCATTGTGGATGAAGGCCCACGCAGCTACATCGATAGCCTTACTTTAAGAACAGGGGATTCAACATTAAGTAACCTAATCAACGCTACCCAAACAAAGTCCTTCCTGAAAATTGGCGACCCTTACAGCAAAGATAAAATCGACCAAGAAAGAGAGAGAATTGAATCTTTAATGAAAGACAATGGCTATTTTAATTTTACCAAGGGCTTTATCGAGTTCGATGTATTTTTTAAACCAAATGAACTTGACTTATGGGTTTCAACAGTTATCAACAAGCCATCTGATAAGCCTAAGCATCAAATCTATCAAATGGACTCAATTATATTCAATAGTAACGGTAGCGACATACCTACCGACACCACTGAATATGAAAACGTAAGTTATGTTTCAGGGTTAAATTACTACTCTCCTAAAGTAATCGACACGCGTCTAATTTTTAGAAAAGGCGAATTATACAACTATACCAGCGTAATCAATACGCAGCGGCAACTATTAGCAGTCGACATGTTTCGCTATGTCAATATTAATTTTGACACCACCTTAGTTCCTGGTAAAATGGTGACCAACTTCTATACCGCTCCGCTCAAGAAATATCAACTTACCCAAGAGCTAGGTTTAAATGTAACCAACAACACTCAATCGAGTTATCCAGGGCCATTTTATAACCTATCTTTAAAAGACAGGAATGTTTTCGGAGGTTTAGAAATACTAGAACTCAATGCTTTTGTTGGAATAGAAGGAATCGCAAAATCAAATTCATCTGAATCTTCAAACTCTAACCTTCAGTATGGCGGCAACCTATCACTGAGCTTCCCGAGATTCATCACTCCTTTCCCTTCGCGGGAATTAAACTTAGGAACCTTTAACCCCCGAACTACTGTGTCTTTGGGTTATTCTTACACCGATAGAACACAGTACAAACGAGAAAATATTAATGGAAATTTATCTTACAACTGGCAAAACCTTAAGGGTAGCAAGAACTATACGCTTACCCTAGCAGACGTCAATTTGATTTACACTCCATTCAGAAGTGAGGAATTTATTGCTTTACTTGACCGACTCGAAGCACAAGGAAATACATTGAACCTTGCATTTGAGCCCTCTTTTGTGAGTAGTACCTCCTTTAATGCTACATTGAATAATGATTACTCAAACGCCAATTCGCCCTCTTCATTCTTTCGCTATTTTGTTGAAGCAGGAGGAAGTTTACTGAACGTTACTGGCACAGGTCTACTGCGAAACAATGCTTTAACTAATTATCAGTTCCTCAAATTTCAGGTGGATTATCGAAGATATTACCCGTTAAGTAGAGAAAGGGCTTTAGTATTCAGGGGCAATATGGGCATTGCTGACCCTTACAATGGAGCAGATTTACCTTATGAAAAATATTTTTTCTCTGGCGGAAGTAATAGCAACCGGGCTTGGACACCAAGACGATTGGGACCTGGCTCTGCATTCCCTTATTTACTAGATGATAATGGTAACAACGTAAAAGATTCAGAAGGAAATCTAGTGGCCGACCGCTCGAAAGACAGTTATCAATTTGAACAGCCGGGAGAAATACTTTTAGAAATGAATGCCGAATACAGGGCTAATATTGTTGGCTTTTTAGACTGGGCTTTCTTTGTAGATGCTGGCAATGTGTGGAAATTCCGTGACACCGAAGCGCCTGATGATCCAAGCGATCCAATTACTCTATCGTCAGGTGCCGATTTTAAATTCAATCGCTTTTATAAAGAAATAGCTGTGGGGGCGGGAATCGGGCTTCGCTTCGATTTCTCATTCCTTGTATTTAGGTTCGATATTGGACATAAAATTCGTGACCCTCGCTTTCCAAACGGTGAACGATGGAGAAAACCTTTTACCGATACCAACCAAACGGTATGGAATATTGGAGTGGGTTACGCTTTCTAACATTAGCGCATAAAAAAAGCGACTGATCAAAAACCAGCCGCTCATATTTCTATTAATTCTCTCAATTAGTAATTCAACAATTGAGAAAGTACTCCTTTTACCTTTTCAGCAGTAGGAAGCATCTGTTTTTCTAAATCTACATTCAATGGTATTGCAGGCAAATTGGCCGCACCATAAGTCATTACTGGTGCATCCAGAATTTGGAAACACTCTTGCGATATACGACCCGCTAAAGATTCGGCAAAAGAATTCAATAAAGGCTCCTCTGTAAGTACTAAAGCCTTATTATGCTTTTTTACTGATTCAATAATACCTTCCCAATCTATGGGGTTTAATGTTCTTAAATCAAGTATTTCTACTTGTCCTTTGAAAGCTTCAGACGCTGCTCTTGTCCAGTAAACACCCATGCCGTAAGTAATCACCACACAGCTTTCACCATTTTCAATAGCCTCTTCAGTCGCTTCTTGATCAATTCTAGATTTACCTAGGGGAATGATGTAATCGCTATCTGGTTCAAATGTTTTTGCTCCTTCAGTCCCTGGTACTTTCGACCAATATAAACCTTTATGCTCCAACATCACCACTGGGTTAGGGTCATGGAAAGCCGCTTTCATCAAGCCTTTCATATCGGCAGCGTTTGATGGGTAAACCACTTTAATTCCTCTGATATTAAGCAAAGTAGACTCTATACTTCCAGAGTGGTATGGGCCTCCTCCACCATAGGCTCCAATCGGCACTCTAATCAGTGATTGTATTGGAAATTGCCCCTTCGACAAATAACAACTTTTAGAAAGCTCTTCTACTAACTGGTTAATTCCTGGCCAGATGTAGTCCGCAAATTGAATCTCTACAATGGCCTTAGCCCCAATGGCCGACATTCCCGCAGTTGACCCAATTATATAGGCCTCTTGAATTGGAGTATTGAAAATACGATCATCTCCATATTTCTGAGCAAGCGTAGCGGCTTCACGGAATACTCCTCCTAATGTCCCTCCCACATCCTGTCCGTAGAATAATGATTCAGGGTGCGTCTTTAAAATATCATCAACTGCATGAAGTGCAGCATCAACCATCACTACCTTTTCGGCTCCTCTCGGTTTTCTTTGCCCTTTTTCTTCAGTAATTGGCGTAGGTGCAAACTCATGATCCATAAACGTAGTAATGTCCGGATCATCGGCATTGATTGCTCTTGCGTATTCTGCCTGCACAAAAGCCAAGGCTTCATCTTCTATTTTTACCAGTTGGGCTTCCTTCCACCCTCGCCTTTTCAGTTCTTTCCTCAACCTCGGAATTGGGTCATTCTTCAGGTGCTCATCATAATCACCCCTGTACCATTCTTTTCTTACCCCCGATGTGTGATGCCCCAATAAAGGTACTTTCGCATGAACAAGAATTGGCGCCCTATTTTCTCTAACGTAGTTAAAAGCTTTCTGCAAACCTTCATAGGAATCTACAAAATCACTTCCATCTACACGCATGCGCTCCATGCCTGTAAAGCCGGAAACAAAATCATAAGCATCCATGGCACGCATTTCAGCACCAGTCGCAGAAATACCCCAATCATTGTCTTGAATCAAATAAACGATTGGTAGTTTATGAAGTACCGCCATTTGAAAGGCCTCAGAAACTTCACCCTCAGTTACAGAACCATCGCCAAGCGAACAAAGCACTACTGGATTTCCTTCTCCCTTTAGTAAGTTTTGACTTTCCAAATAATGAATACCATGCGCCATTCCGGTAGCTGGTATGGCCTGCATTCCCGTTGCCGAACTTTGGTGAGGTATAGTAGGAAAGCCTTCTCTTTTTAAAGAAGGATGCCCATAATAGGTCCTTCCGCCAGAAAAAGGGTCGTCCTTTTTAGCCATAAGTTGAAGCATGAGCTCATAAGGCTGCATTCCTATTCCCAAAAGGATGGATTCATCTCTATAATATGGTGCAGCAAAATCATGAGACATTAGAGAAAGCCCTGCTGCCAATTGAATAGCTTCGTGCCCTCTTGATGTACTATGAACGTATTTACTGCAAATCGCCTTGTTCTCCTCGTAAGTCATCGCCATGTTCATGGCGGTGTGCATCAGGCGGTAGGCCTTCTCCAACAAAGCTTTAGATATGGTAATTTCTTTTTTCTCGTCTGTTAAAATCTTCTTCGTCTTGATAACTCCCATATGTGTGGTTATGTCAAATCCAAAAATAGCCAATATTTCTGAACGAAGCGCTAAAAAACCTACCGATCGTTAGGCAATCTATTTTGCATACGGAATTGCCTTTCAACGGTTTGTTTTACTTTTGCATTATGACAATGACAGATAGAGATTCGATTACTCGAATTTTCAGAAATATTCAGGATCATATTTGTAAAGAAATCACCAAATGTGATGGCACAGGCCGCTTTATTGAAGACCAATGGGAACGTCCGGGCGGTGGCGGTGGTATTAGCCGCGTAATGCGTCATGGCACCATAATAGAAAAGGGAGGGGTCAATTTTTCAGCAGTGCATGGTAAAACACCTGAAAAAATATTGAGCTCTTTCGGGCTTACTGAAGGAGATTTCTTTGCTACGGGTGTTTCTATAGTTCTTCACCCTGAAAACCCAATGGTTCCTATTATCCATATGAACATTCGCTATTTCGAAATGTCGGATGGAAAATATTGGTTTGGTGGAGGAATTGATTTAACACCTCATTATGTAGACGAATCGGATGCTCAGTTTTTTCACGAGAAATTGAAGGCTGTTTGCGACAAGCATCACTCTTCATACTATACAGAATTCAAGCCTTGGGCCGATGACTATTTCTACGTAAAACATAGAAAAGAAACCAGAGGAATTGGAGGGATTTTCTTTGATCACTTAACCGAGGATAACACTTTCAGCAAGTCTGACCGCCTAGAATTCGTAAAAGATGTAGGGCTTGCCTTTGCCCCTATATACACTTACTTAATGCGCAAAAACTCTAAACTTCCTTACGGAGAAAGAGAAAAAGAATGGCAGATGCTCAGAAGAGGTCGCTATGTAGAATTCAATTTAGTGCACGATAGGGGCACACGTTTTGGTTTAGAAACTGATGGACGAATTGAGTCTATTTTAATGAGTTTACCCGCTCAGGCTGGTTGGGAATATGACTTTCAACCATTAAAAGGAAGTAAAGAGGCAAAAACTCAGGCTCTATTACAAAAAGGAATCAACTGGCTAAAGCTTTAAATGATCGATCAACTAGAACAATGGGATAAGGCACTTTTCCGCGTTATAAACGAGGCGCATAATGGCTTTGGTGATTTTATAATGACCTGGGCTAGCAATAAATTCATTTGGATTCCTCTTTATGTCGTCTTGCTTTATTGGCTATTCAAATACAAAAAGAACTACGGCTGGATGGCTCTATCTCTTGGTTTACTCATATTAATCAGCGACCAAACAGCCTCTGGGCTATTAAAACCCTGGATAGCCCGTCTTCGACCGTGCCATGATCCTGAAATAATGGATTGGGTCCACACCCCAGATGGTTGTGGCGGACGTTATGGCTTTGCTTCATCCCATGCCTCAAATATGTTTGCGTTGGCTTTTTTCTGCTGGTTCTGCTTAAAGGACAAGCTAAAATACATTTGGCTATTGCTGCCTTGGGCTGCGCTAATTGCGTATAGCCGTGTTTATTTGGGGGTTCATTTTCCTGGTGATGTAATCACAGGTGCATTAATCGGCTTGATTGCCGGATATATATGCTTCCGCTTATTTACCTTTGCTTCAACTAAAAAGCAGAAGGGTTAATTCACCAATACAAATCAGATTTTAGTATGAAAAAAGATGCTATCGTTTTTAAATACTTCAAGCGCGTTTTTGAAGACTATCAGGTACTTGTGTCAGTCAACCCTATTGACTTTTCTGGCACCGAATTGATTATTCACCCTGATGGAAAAGTAGAAAAAACAGACATGAATTTTGATGAAGA
The DNA here is from genome assembly GCF_001593005.1 of Roseivirga ehrenbergii. Lineage (GTDB taxonomy): Bacteria > Bacteroidota > Bacteroidia > Cytophagales > Cyclobacteriaceae > Roseivirga > Roseivirga ehrenbergii. The sequence continues at coordinate 57,868 of NZ_LQZQ01000051.1, read as the reverse complement.
AATTTATGATGATTTGGCCGAAGATGAATTCAAAGAAAGTAGTCCATTAGAGTTTCAACTCTATATGAAAAAAGACTTTTTTCAACGAAAGGAAGGCTAAACCAACTGATTCTCGTAAGCAAATTTCACCAAGCCTGCCAAATTCTTCACTCCTAACTTACTTAAGATATTCTTCCTGTGCGTATCTACTGTATGAGAACTAATAAATAGCTGTTCTGCAATTTCATTGGTATTTAACTCTGAAGCAATAAGCTTAATAATCTCTACTTCTCTTTTGGTCAGTTGTACTTGATCTACAGCATTCTGAGTTTTTTCTAAGCTGTCAAAAAGTGATTCAGTCACATCTTCGCTATAAATTCTTCTGCCCTGTGATACTTCGTTAATCGCGAAAATCAATTCCTTCTTTCCTGAATTTTTAAGAATACAACCTTGGACTCCCAGCTCAATCAGTTGCTTGGTAAACTGTGCATTGTTATGCATTGTGAGAATCAGCACATTCACTTTAATTCCTTTCTTATGCAGCTGTCTTACCACCTCGATTCCATCCATTTCGGGCATATTGATATCGAGCAATAAAACATCAACCGCACAAAATTCGAGTTTGCGTAGTGCGTCTGCTCCAGTTAAAGCGCTATCGACCACTTTTATTGAAGCATCATCTTCAAGGATTGAAGATATGCCATCAATTACCACTTGGTGATCGTCAACTATAAGAACTCTAATCATTATTTATTGGTATATCAATTGAAATTGTTGTGCCTGCCCCTCTTCCAGAATCAATATGGAAATTACCATTGAGCTTGCTAACTCTTGCCTTTAAGTTAATTAAACCTATTCCGGTTTTTTTATTTACTTCCTTCAAGTCAAAACCTACCCCGTCATCTTCCACAATAAGGTTAACACTATCTTCACCTTTTGTAAGTTGAATATTGGCTTCTTTAGCATGAGAATGCTTTAGAATATTGCTAATCAACTCTTGAACAATACGATACAACTGCAACTCTTGTTCGGCAGTCAAAACATTATTCAAATCGTTTGAATACAGACTTACCTTGAGTTTACCTGTCTGAGAAATCTTATCTTTCAAGTCTTCTAAAGCTGGCACGAGTCCAAACTTTGTAAGCACCCCCGACATTAAATTGTGTGAAATACTTCTTACCTCACCCGTAGCCTGATCCAATAAATCAGAAGCCTTCATAAACTTAGCATGAGCCTGATCATCCTTACTTAAGCTTTCAGTAACTACACTAAAGTGTAATTTAACCATCGAGAGTATACCTCCGAGTCGGTCATGAAGGTCAATAGCAATCCTTCTTCGTTCAGTTTCTTGCCCTTCCAAAACCCCTTGTAGTGAAGTTATTTCCTGTTTCTGCAAGAGCTCGTCAATTTGCTGCTTATTAATCTCTTCGTTCTTTTCCGCTAGGGTTTTAATGTTCTTCCTACGCTGATTAATGACATAAATCATTATCAAGGCAGCCACCACAAGTGTAATGGAAACGACTAATATAATAGTCTTATATTTTCGTTGCTGAAGTGCTAAATTCTTCTGTCTTTCAGATTCGAGAGCCAAAGAAGCTGTCATCACCTGCGCCTTTAACTCTAGAATTTCATCGTTTTTCCCATTTACATAGATGACTTTTGCAAGCGAGTCTGATGAGTCTGTATATCTGGCCGCCTCTTCAAACTCACCCTCGCTTCTTGCTATTTCAGATAGAAGCGTCAATACCTCTCTTGCATCATCTAAGTATTTCAAAGAATCTGCTATTTCATATGCTAGGTTTGCGTAGACTTTCGCACTATCAAGATTATTGAGCTTGAAGAAAGACATTCCTATCCTTCGGTAATCGAGCCCTACAACTCTGAAGTTATTTAATTCTTTGTTTTGTATTGAAGACTCATAACTCTTAGCAATTGCTAAATCATATTCCTCTTTTAAATAATGAAGTGACCCAATATTTGAGAGCAAAGACGCAACCATTTCCTTGTTCTTTTCCTCGTCAAACAACACCTTGGTCTTATTGTAGTAGAACAGTGCCGAATCGAGATTTTCTTCTATCTGATGAGTCACCCCAATCCCATACCATGCGTTATTCTCTAAACGCCCATTATCAATACTTTGGGACAACTTAATGGCTTTAAGGTAGTATGTTCGAGCAAAATCCGACTGTCCTAATTCAATAAACACAGCAGCGACCCCTATTGCGGAGCGAACTTGAAACTCAACATTGTTCATCTCTTCTGCCAAATCATTCACCTGACGAAAAGCAATTAGAGCCGAGTCATACTTTGACTCAGCCCTATACTTTTCACCCTGCTTCCTTAAGTTTTCCAAGTCGTTTAAAACTTGGCTAAATAGAGGTATCTGGCTGAAAAAAATTATTACAGTAATTATAACCTTCATTATTCATTACCAGAGTTAGGAGGTATTGGAGGAGGAGGATTATTAGAACCTCCTTCTTCTTCCTCTTCGGGATCTTCAGGGTCTGGATCATACCTATTGGTCATAAAGGCTTTAGATTGAAACATCAACCCAAAACTCTTTTCAATTGAACTTCTTCTTTTTGGTTTTAACATAACACACTTTTTTTGATTGAAGATTAAATATACACACAATGAATCTCTTACTTTTCAATGAAGGGAGCAAACTCGATTCAAGCCTAAAATAAGCATAATGGGCTTAGGAAGTAAATACCCATAAATAGTGAGAATAATAATTTAATATTTCTGCCCTCAAGTTTTCCTATTAGCAATTTCTTAATACCTTTGCGCCCGGCAGAGGGGTGCGACCAGCTCCCGCTGAACTCCCCCAGGCTGGGAACAGAGCAAGGGTAGGCGGTTGTAGCGGTGCGACATCCTGATGCCTTTTTTTATCCCCTTCTTTATCGTATTATTACTTCCTAGACTTTTTGATTATGTCCGTTTATCTCGCAGAATTTGTGGGCACGGCCATCCTTATCTTTTTTGGGAATGGAACCAACGCTGCCACTACACTAAATTTTTCTTACGCTAAAAACTCAGGCTGGATTGTCACCACAATTGGCTGGGGGCTGGCCGTTACTTTTGGCATTTACGCAGTTGGTCAAATTAGTGGAGCACATATCAATCCTGCCGTAACTCTTTCGCTTGCCATGACCGGTGATTTTGAATGGAACTTAGTGCCTGGTTATATTATTGCCCAAGTACTTGGCGCAATGGCAGGAGCTTCGTTTACTTGGCTACAGTATTTACCACACTGGGGTAAGACTGAGGATCAAGGAGCTAAGCTTGGCATATTTTGTACAGGTGGAGCAATAGACCAGAAAAGTGCAAACCTATTAAGTGAAGTTTTAGGTACAATGGTGTTGATTTTTGGCTTACTCATGATTGGTGCTAATCAGTTTGTCGAAGGCTTAAACCCTTTAGTTGTTGGTGGTCTTATCGTTGTTATTGGTATGGCGCAAGGTGGTACAACGGGTTATGCGATTAACCCTGCCAGAGATTTCGGACCCAGACTCGCGCATTTTCTATTGCCCATAAAAGGAAAGGGGAATTCGAAATGGAGTTATGCTTGGATTCCAATTATTGGACCTATCATCGGAGGCGGACTTGGTGCTGGACTCTATCAATTAGCTTTCAATGGTAAAACAGGGATTCTTACATGGGCCTGTATTGTTAGTAGTGTCCTAGTTATTGCTTACGCCATTGCAGAAGAGGCAAAGAAAAAATAACAACTCTCGGTTTCAAGGCTTATACAGCAATCCCAAAATGGGATTTTATTTGAACCAAAAACTGCGTTAGAATCATTTAAACGTAATGGCACTCCATTTGAATACTCAATATTAGTATATAAACATGAGTATTATGAGAACTGCAACATTACAAAACCACGGTCAAGCAAGAGTAAGAAGAACTGCTTTAAAAAAATCCAATTCCTTTATCAAACTTACCTTTTGTATTCTTGCCGCATTCATCGTTTATCAAACGTTTATTTCGGTAATGGGGCTTATTGGCTAAGATAAAACATCAACCAAGGATTATTAAAATGCATAGACAATTTCTTGTTCTATGCATTTCTGCTTTTTGAGAAGGCCTATTTATTCCCACAGGTCAAGACGATTCCCAATTCGGGACAAGCTCAATAAGAAAAAGTGGGTTTAAACCCGCTCAGGGCACTGGCACCCTATTTGGATACTTACTACTGAACTTAAATACAGAAATTATGAAAGCTGCAACAACACAAACTACCACTTCTAAAAAAACTAATTCATTAACAAAATTAGTAGTTGCTGTTTTCGTAACCTTCATTGCTTACCAAACACTCATTTCAGTAACGGGAATTATAGGCTAAGCCGAAAAAATAAAAAGTAGAGTAATTAAAAAATGCATAGACAATCCCCGACCGTCTATGCATTTCTGTTTTAAAAGAATTGGGTTTCATTTCTTCCCACCCATCATCAACAATTCGTTTAGGTTAATCTCAGTCACGAATCGTTTTTCACCAGCCGAGTTTTCGTACGACCTGTGCACCAACTTTCCTTCAATACAAACTTCCGCGCCTTTCTTTAAATATTCAGCGGCTATCTCTCCTACCTTGCCCCAAGCAATAATATTATGCCATTGTGTGTCTTCGATTTTATCTCCGTCTGCATTTTTGTAGGCATCTGTAGTGGCCAATGAAAACGTAGTAAGCTTTTTACCTGATGTTAAGTTTTTCACTTCTGGATCTTGACCTAATCTTCCGATCAACTGTACACTGTTTCTTAAATTTCTCATGATATAAAATGTTTAACGTTTGTTGTCCGTTCGGTTTGTATTTCCGAATTGACAATGGCAAAGTAACAGCAGACCGAAAAGCAAAGTCGGTTGCTAAACGTTTGTAGTCGGGTAACATTCGTTTGTAAACGTTTACAATTGGATATACCACTCTTTTACAATAACTTAACTCCCAATTCAGAAAAGTGGTAGTTTTTGTTTTTTAGATTTTTCAGCATGGAAGAAAGACAATGTTTAGAATGTGGAGACGCGATGTACGGCAGAATCGATAAAAAATTCTGCTCAGATCAGTGTCGTAACACCTTTAATAACCGCCAGAATAGCGACTCAAATAATTATGTACGCAATGTTCACAACTTGCTAAGAAGAAACAGGCGCATTTTAGAAGAACTCAATCCAGACGGCAAATCAAAAACCACCAGAAACAAACTTATAGAAAAGGGCTTCGACTTTAATTATCACACTTCTACTTACACTACAAAAGCAGGCGCCACCTATTATTTTTGCTATGAATACGGCTACTTGCCATTAGAGGGCGATGCTTTTGCCTTGGTGAAAAAGCTCGAAGAACTGAACTAGGTTTAGTTTCAAGATAATTTCTACCGTCAATAAAAAGTTGTGTTTATAAGGGCGCTTCAAGCAAACAAAAACATTAGCTTTGTAATGCATTGCAAATCAATCTAAAATAGATCAAAATGAAGTTCTTTATCGACACCGCGAATCTTGATGAAATAAGAGAAGCCTACGACTTAGGCGTGTTAGATGGTGTAACCACCAACCCTTCTTTAATGGCTAAAGAAGGCATTTCTGGCCACGATAACGTAATAGCCCATTATAAGGCGATTTGTGATATTGTAGACGACAACGTAAGTGCCGAGGTAATTGCTACCGATTATGAAGGCATGTTGAAAGAAGGTCGTGAATTGGCTCAAATCGATGACAAAATCGTTGTAAAAGTGCCAATGACTAAAGATGGTATTAAAGCCATTAAAACTTTTACAGCTGAAGACATCAGAACCAACTGTACATTAGTATTCTCTGCTGGTCAAGCTTTATTGGCTGCCAAAGCAGGTGCATCTTATGTTTCTCCATTTATTGGAAGACTTGATGACATTGGGTATGATGGTTTAGAGCTTATCGAGCAAATCTGCCAGATTTACGACAACTACGGTTTTGCTACCGAAGTACTGGCTGCCTCAGTACGTCACACTATGCACTTATTGCAGTGTGCCGAAATTGGTGCAGACGTTGCAACTTGCCCGTTGAAAGTAATCACTAGCTTGTTGAACCATCCGCTAACAGACAAAGGTTTGGCACAATTTCTTGCCGACCACGCCAAAGCAAATGGATAAAACTTTAGTTCCAACTTCGGGTTATGCAAATGACCCGAAGTTTTTAAGGAATATGTATATCATTAAAGTAAAAGGGAAAGCGAAAATCCCAGATTACATTCAGTTAAGAGACGAGAATTTCGTGCTCATAGCATACTTTCGTGCCGACCGACCGTTAAAAAAGTTAGAAAAGTATGACCTTGAAGGGAAAGAAACTGAATTGCAAGAAGTAATCAATAACTTACCTTTCGGTAAACTTCAAAAGCTGGATATTTAAATTATGCCTTTTTCAGGAGAACCCATTGTTCGCATCGAAGATGCCACCATTTTTCAAGACGATAAAACTGTATTGAACAACATTACCCTTTCCATTAATAAAGGAGAGTTAGTGTATTTGGTTGGAAGAACAGGAAGTGGTAAGAGTTCTCTGTTAAAAACGCTTTATGCCGATTTGCCGCTTCGTTTGGGTAAAATTAGAATTGCTAATCATGACATTCAGAATATCAAACGAAAGGATGTTCCACTTTTAAGAAGAAAACTAGGAGTTGTATTTCAAGACTTCCAGCTCTTCCCCGATCGCTCAGTTGCCGAAAACATCTACTTTGTAATGAAAGCCACTGGCTGGAAAAACAAAGCCAAGATGAAAAGTAAGTTGGCCGAGGTACTTATGCGTGTTGGTTTGGGAGTGGTTGCCAATAAAATGCCTCATCAACTTTCTGGCGGTGAACAACAAAGGGTAGTAATTGCACGTGCCTTAATTAATGATCCTGTGCTTTTAATTGCCGATGAACCTACCGGAAACCTCGATCCTGAAGTTTCTGATGGTATTTTCCAGACTTTTATGGAAATCAATAAGGGAGGAACTTCAATTTTAATGGCAACACACGATTACAACCTCATTAAGAACTATCCTAAACGTGTTTTAAAATGCGAAAAAGGTAGTATTCTTGATTCTAACGAAGTTGAATTAAGTCTATTTAAAGTGAGCTAACGTCTTCTGATGTTTCACTCTTACTTTCTTCTAAAACTTCCAATTGCTTTTCGAGCAAATAGAGCTTTTGTTTGAGCAAATGCACCAAAGCGCTTTTAAGCTGAGGCGTTTCTTGGCCGTTTTCAAATGCACTTTTCAACTCTTCATAATTCTGATCTAAAGATTGAATATCGGCTTCCAAAAAGCTGAAATGTCCTCCTGTTTCCACCTCTTCCGAAAGCATCATTTTCTTATCAGAAATCATTTGGGTGTAAAAAGTTTCAAGTTCCTTGAACTCTTCCATGGCAGTGCTTTCTTCTCTCATTTCTGACCCAAAATATTTTTCTGAGCCCAAGTAGGCTACTGCAATAAGCAACACCGCAACCGCTACTTTCCAAAACCAATGAGTCGAAGTTCCGGTAGTTTTATCATTCGTGTCAAGCCCTTTTTGGATTTTATTCCACACCTCTGCTCTTGGCGCTTCGGTATCGAAATGTTCCTTATTATCTTTTATGAAATCTTCTAGCTTATCCCGCATGTTGAAATTCCTCTTTTAATATTTCCCTCAATTTCTTTTTCGATCTATTGAACTGCGACTTAGAAGTTGATTCTGTAATGTTCAATATTTCTGCGATCTCTTTATGGTCATAACCCTCAATCAAGTAAAGAGTTAACACCAACCGATATCCATCAGGCAAAAGCTCAATCGCTTTTTTTACTTGACTGACATCAAAATCTCGATCATCCGTTTCTTCATGATCAAAACGCTCATCATAAGCTCCGTAATCTTCAACGGACTCAAAATCTAAACGTCTTTTCTTAACTAAACTAATGGCATTGTTAAGCGTAATTCGCTTTAACCAACTACCAAAAGCTGCCGTTCCTTTATAGCTGTGAATATTTTTGAAAGCCCTTAAAAACGACTCTTGGAGCACATCTTCAGCTTCTTGTTCATTTTGGGTTACCCGATAAGACACGTTGTACATGGCTTTCGAATAAAGCTTGTACAACTGATACTGCGCTTGTCGGTCGCCCAACATACACAGGTCAATTACCTCTTGATGAAGATTTTGATATTTCGGTTCCAAATTTCTAATCCTTGCGCTAAAGACAGCCCGCTTGTATGAGGGTTGCTTAGGAAAGGTAAAAAATTTAAAGAAGAGTTGAAGAAAGGAATGGTCTAATCTTTAACATACCCCTTCCTTAACTATTCTCATGAGCGAAAAGCCAAATAGATTAACAACAGCCTCCACCATCATAGAAGTAAGTAGAAGGCGAAACCCAAATATTTGAGTCATTCAAGGCTTCTAAATTTCCCGCTGTCTTATCACAAACCGATAATGGCTGATTCTGCAATAAAATATGACCACCGTGATCATCGAAATGGGTTTCTGTTCCATAATAAATTGCGGTTCTGCCCGTAAACACACAAGGACCATCGGCTGGCATTGGATCCTTAATCGCGCAAACCTCTACACTTTCTATATATATTGGTTCGGCAGTATCATATTGATTGGGATGCAAAATTCTATAAGGTCTTTTGGCTCTTATTTCTACTGTACCAAAACCGACATCGGTAATCATTTTAATATAGTCTTTTAAAGGCAACGAGCCGCTCAAGCAAAGTCCGCGCAATCGATCATCATTCTTGAGGTTTTCGGGCATGGTTTGCTCCGCTATTGGGTCAGATAACACCAATCGGCCATGAGGTTTCAAAACCCTATACATTTCTTGCAGTGCCTTTTTCAGGTCTTCTTCATGAAAGATATTAAACAGACAGTTTTGTGCTGCTACATCAATTGAAGCATCTTCAATAGGCAAGTTTAGCGCATCACCTTGTCGGATATCGATAAAAGAAGCATCTAGCCAATCGTTTGTTAATTCCGCTTCCTTGATGTTTTTCCTGCAAGCATCAAGCATTTCATCCACCACATCTACCCCAATAACCCCCGCTTTCTGACGGCTAAAATACGAGAACTGAAGGAGCTCCATTCCTCCGCCCACACCTACATAAAGTATTTTAGGTGAATTGACTAAATCCCGTGGGTGGACAGTACTGCCACAACCGTAATTCATTTCAAGCATGATTTTAGGGATTTCCAAACCTGGAAATGACCAAACTGGAGTAGTGGTGCAACAGAGTCCAACGTCTGGTTTTTCGGCAGCGGCTTTATATATATCTTTAGTCGTTTTTAAGTAGTCGTTCATTTGCTAGTTTTTTGTTGTGGTTCCTCCACAGCTTGAGCCTGCTCCTGCAGTACAACCGAAACAGTGTTGGTTAATCATTATCTCTCGCGCCATTAATTTATCTAGGTTGAAATCCTTGATGTGATCTGGCGCACCATCTTTCAGTTTCATTTCAAGCATTTGGTTGAAATCGCAATCATATAAATAGCCATCCCAACCAATTGACACCATAGAACGGCACATTACACCTGCCACGGCAGTAGGGTTAAAGGCATTCACCAGCTCATTCATGTATTCCTCATAATTATTGCTGTTGACGAGGTAATCCAAAAACCGACTCACTGGCAGATTGGTTATCGCATACAAGTCATTGAAAACGATATTGAAATTCTCTTTGAGCTTTCTTTCAAACTCACTTTGCAGTATCGTCTGATCGTCTGGCAGAAATGCCCCCGATGGATTATAAACCAAATCTAATTTCAAGTCCGTACCCTCCTTTCCGTAGCCAATCTCATTCAGCATTTGAAGTGCTTTAATGGACTTTTCAAACACACCATCACCGCGTTGAGCATCGGTTCTTCTGGCCGTGAATGATGGCAGTGAAGACACCACATTCACTTTGTGCTTTTTGAAAAAATCAGGCAAATCATGGTATTTCGGGTTGGCCAAAATTATGGTCAGGTTACAGCGAACAATGATGTGCTTACCCAACTTAGAAATCTCCTCTACAAACCAGCGAAAATCAGGATTCATCTCTGGAGCACCTCCTGTCAAATCCACCGTACTGGCCTTAGAAAGCTTAAGCGCATCCAAGCATTGCTGCATGGTTTCTCGCGTCATGATTTCCTTGCGATCAGGCCCAGCATCAACATGGCAATGTTTACAAACCTGGTTACACATTTTTCCCACGTTGATCTGAAATACATCGACAGAAATAGGCTTCAAGGGCATCATGCCGATAGGATCAATTTTCCGTTCGAAAGAATCAATGCCAATAGCTTCGTGATCTTCTAAAATTTTGATTTGCCTTTTAGCAACAGAAAGTGCGTGTTGTTGTCTTTTTAATGTCTGTAAAGTCATAGACTACATTAATTTTTCTTTCACCTGATTCATCATCTGCACTCCATGAGCCAATACCGCCCCGCCTTTTATAGCAGCAGCTACATGTACCGCCTCCATCATTTGTTCTTCATCGGCTCCTTTTTTCATGCAGGTATCAGTATAGGCGTCAATACAATATGGACACTGAACAGCATGCGATACTGCCAAAGCGATCAATGCTTTTTCCCTGGCCGTTAAGGCACCCTCTTCGAAAACGCTGCCGTACCAATCGAAGAATTTGTTTCCCATTTCAGGTTGGAATTCCGTTATGTTTCCAAACTTTTTAAGGTCGCTTGGGTCGTAATATTTTTTAGACATAGTCTTATTTCTTAAGTAGAAAGCCCCTTTGAATTTCAAAACAGAAGTAGTTTCAAGTCATTCGACATGAAAAACATTGCACATTGAGACTGGGCTCTTTTAAATAATTTAATTGAAAATGATTGCTCTTCGACAAATAGTAACTGCAAAGAGAAATTAGAGTAATTAAGAAACGAATGAGGGTGGCCCTCTAAGCTCTATCTGTTGAAACCAAATGGATTTTGGAAGGGTGAAATCGAAATTAGTATGTAAAGTATAAGTTCCGAAAATTGCTTTCAGAATTTGTTTAAAAGCCTTCGGTAAGTATAACCCACTCTTTATAATATTTTCAAAATCCGATCGCTTATTTATGTCAATTAGGCACTTCTCTAATTCTTCTGAAGACAATAGTGATTTGAGTTGATCGAAAACCAACCCAGTATTCCAATCAATATGAAGGAATGCACTGGCATTAAAGTCATTTTTTGAAACACCTATTAAATAAGCTCCACCATGGTTATCTCTACCTAAAACATTCTTTCCATTTTCGAGCTTATCCTTAACCCAAAGTAAGTCTTCGGAAGTGAGCTCTGGAGCATCATTACCAACAACGATTACGTTTTCAAAACCTTCTGAGAACAAGTTCGAGATGCCGTTTGTGAGTCGCTCTCCAAATGAACTACCAATTTGTTCATCAGAAAAAAGAGCTTTTACCGGAATGCTAGTTTGATCAATCGTTCTCTGAGTTTTCTTGACCAGAAGATTAAACAAATTAGAAAACTGCTGAACGTTTAACCCTACATTTTTCGCCAAGAATTCCTCTTTAAGGTTTCTTGAAAAAAATAGAATAGCAGTATTAGTAACTTGAGACATTCAGTTTTCTTTGAACTTATCAACTCGTTTTCGAGCAAAAAGATTTACCCAACTTAGAAAAGTATTGGGACAATGTCGTACAAAATACTTTTAAAGTTGCTGGCTGGTAAAAAGCCATTCAACAAAAGAAATTAAAATCTAGGGTCAGTATCCAGTATTGCGTATTCGAAATTATCGGACCAGCCTGTTTTTAATGGCAGCACTTTCCTCTTCCTTCCCTCCTTAATCATTCCTGTCTTTTCTAAAACTCGGGCAGACCCCACGTTATCTACTGCGCAGCCCGCTTCAACTCTGTGAAGTTTTAAATCATTAAAAGCAAAATCCAACATTAATTTTAAAGACTCAGTACCATATCCTTTACCCCAAAAATCAGGATGGAGTTTAAACCAAACTTCGCCAATCCGAAATTTAACATTCCCCAATTTTAGAGCAATGAGACCTACAAAATCATCCGTCTTCTTTGTCCATATTGTAAACGTATACTGTCTGGCGTCAAGTTTTTGATGTTCTGAAATCCAAGGTTCAATGATTAATTGAGTATGGGCTATGTTTTGTGGAATACCAAGCGTATTGAATTCGTCTACCTCTGGAATACTATGAAGCGCATGAACTTGCCGCAAATCCGCTAAGGATAATAAATGAAGATCAAGTCTTTTGCTCTCAAGGTGAATCATAGAGGAAAAGTAGAAAAATACCGCTACTAGTTTCTAAATCAGAAGTTAATATTTAATAAACACGGCTAAAAAACAAAGCCCTTTCCACTTACATGGAAAGGGCTTTTATGTGACCTCGGCAGGATTCAAACCTGCAACCTCTTGAGCCGTAATCAAGTGCACTATTCAGTTATGCTACGAGGCCAAAACTAAGATTCGTTAAATCCCGTTAAATTTGGTCTGCAAAGGTAATTAATTCTTCTACTTTGCAAAAGCTAGTTATTAATACTTTCAAAAAATACTATCTTTGCCCAGCTCAAAAAAGCCAATAAACATGAGGAAATTAGGAATACTACTTATAGGAGTTTTAACATTAGGATCAATTGCCAGAGCTCAAAGACCAGACCTTCCGGGAAGTCTTGTTGTAGACTGGGGTTTGAATACCTTTTTAAACGCACCAACAGATGTTAAGCTTAGCAGTTTCAATTCAAAAACAGTAAACGTAATTTATTATTACGACTTACCGATTGGCGATAATGGACTAACCTTTACTCCTGGTATTGGCTTAGGTATGGAAAGATTTACTCTTGAAGATGGAAAAACTCTTAGAACAAGTGTAAACAACTCAAATGTAAGAAGTGTAGCTGTAGCAGATTTAGCAACGGTTTATCCTCAGGCAAATACTTTTGATAAGTCGAAGGTTGGTTTAAACTACTTAGACATCCCATTGGAGTTCAGATACTACACCAGCAAGAACAATTTAAGCAGAGGTTTTAGAGTAGCTTTAGGTGCGAAAGTGGGTGTTCTTTATTCTTCTTTTACCAAAGTGAAATTTGAGGATGATGCTGCAGACCAAAGAATGGTTAAAGACCGTCAAGATCTTGGGTTTCAAAAATTTAGATATGGAGTACAAGCTAGAGTAGGATTTGGAGGATTTAGCCTTTTCGGATACTACGAACTTTCAGACAAATTCGATATTGCTCCAGCTGGCGGAGTAGATACTCAAGGTTTATCTTTTGGCATTTCACTCACTGGGTTCTAATGAAAGACTCAAACGATATAGTCACAAAAAAAGGGAAGATTTAACTTCCCTTTTTTTGTGACTTAAACTTTCTAGATTTTATTCACCTTTGAATGCTGCTTTTCTCTTTTCTAAGAAAGCGGTAGTTCCTTCCTTATAATCATAAGTAGCGCCTGCAATATCTTGACAATAAGCCTCATATTCTAGCATTTCTTTTAAACTAGAATTCTGCGACTTGTTTAACATTTTTTTCATTAAACCAATTGCCTTTGTTGGAGCCGAAGCATAATAATCGGTGTATACTTTTACAGCACTGTCCAATTCTTCATCTGGAACACACTTAGATATAAGCCCCATTTTTTCAGCATCAGAAGCCGAAACCCTAGTGCCCATAGTGGCCAATTCAAAAGCTTTTGAACTCCCTACCAATCGGGGTAAGAAATAAGAGGAGCCTGAATCTAATACCAAACCAATATTCACGAAAACTTCAATCAATTTTGCGCTTTCACCTGCCACAATCAGGTCGCAAGCCAAGGCAAAAGAACAACCTGCTCCTGCGGCTACCCCATTCAGTCTACAAATTACTGGCTTTGGCATTTCAGTAATTGCCTTAATAATTGGGTTGTACCTTTTGTGTAATGAATCTGAAAACGAACGACCAGGGTTTTTAGAGGAAGCCTTCAAATCCTGCCCTGAGCAAAATGCTTTTCCTTCTCCAGTCAATACTAATACTCTAACCTCCTTATCTCTCTTTGCATCTTTTAAAGCCGCTTGGATTTCATAGGTTATTTCATCGTTTAGGGCATTATACACATCTGGTCGATTTAAAGTAAGCGTAGCTACGCCATCTTCTTTCTCAAACTTTATAAATTCATACATATACTAAACAAACAATAATACAGAACTGAAACAAACTAAAAAGCCCAAAACAAAACCAGCCAATGATTCAGAGGGCTTATGGGCATTTAAATATAATCTAGACCAAATTACGATACCCGTTAACATAACTGCGATAACCAAAGGCCAAAACAAAGAATTACCGCTGGAATAGACTCTGGTAAACACTATAATAAAACCCAACCAGCCTGCCACACCAGCAGCATGTGCACTTATTTTCCAGAAGTAAGTAATCAGGTTGGTGCTTATTACTACAGTAGTCATTGAAATCATAATTACAGCCATGCTTGGACTAAACCAAACCTGACGACTCATTAAATAAGTAACCAGAATATAGAAAACTGAAATGAATGCAAAAGGCAGATATCTATCACGCCTTTCTTTCATGTGTAGATCTTTAATGACTTTAGTAAACATAAAGAGCAAAATAATAAAAACAGGAATAACACAAGTAGTAAGAAAAATCAAAAGTAGCACAGTAGAGCGGCCTTTTTCAGTAAGGTTCGAACTATTGTCAATATGAAAGAGATAAGTATAAAAAACCAGCGTTGGCATTAGCAATGGCTGGAAAACAGTAGATACAATTTGAGCAAGTAACTTCAACCTTATAGTTCTTTTCTTAATCTTGCGACAGGAATATTCAATTGTTCTCGATATTTGGCCACAGTTCTTCTGGCAATATTATAACCTTTTGCCTTTAGTGATTTCTCTAATTTATCATCAGATAATGGTTTACTCTTATCTTCATTATCTATAAGCTGATTTAAAATATTCTTCACTTCACGGCTACTCACATCTTCACCAGAAACTGTTGAAATACCTTCTGAGAAAAAGTACTTCAGTGGAAATATACCAAAATCTGTTTGAACCGATTTTGAGTTGGCCACACGGGAAACCGTAGAAATATCCATATTGATTTCGTTGGCAATGTCCTTCAAAATCATTGGTCGAAGTTTCGTTTCATCACCTTCTAAAAAGAATTCATACTGAAACCTCACCATCGCGTCCATGGTGCGCAAGAGTGTATTCTGACGCTGCTTTATGGCATCAATAAACCATTTGGCTGCATCTAGTTTTTGTTTTACAAAAGAAACCGTCTCTTTCAGTTTCTTGTCTTTTTTATCGCTCTTATCATAAGCCGAAAACATATCTGAATACGACTGGCTCACTCTTAATTCAGGCGCATTTCTTGAATTCAAGGTTAAATCGAATTCACCATCATTATTGGTAAGAATAAAATCAGGGATCAAATACTGGGTTTTAGCCATCCCGCCAGAAACGCCTCCTGGCTTCGGGTTTAATTTAGTAATGAGGTGAATTGCATCCTTCATCAACACTTCATCCTCAATATTGAGTTTCTTTATAATCTTATCGTAATGTTTCTTTGTAAACTCTTCAAAACAAACAGACAGGATGGCCTTTGCCATTTCTACCGCTGGATCAGGGTCATCTTCTTCCCACCTTCTCTCGAGTTGAATTAGAAGACACTCCTTTAAATTTCTTGCCCCAATGCCGGGCGGATCAAACTGCTGGATTTCACGAAGTAAGTCTTCAAGTTCATCAACGTCTGTCTCTATATTTTGAGCAAAGGCCAAGTCATTTACAATCGCATCTAACTCTCTTCTGATATATCCATCGCCTTCAATACTTCCAATAAGTTGTTTAGCAACTAAAGTTTGACGTTCATCAAGACCCAAAAATCCCAATTGCATTTCCAATTGATCATTCAAAGAGCTTTGCATAGCTACAGGCATTTCTCTGTCGTCATCCTCAGAGTAATTACCATCACCTTGCATTTTGTAACCTGCATATTCATCATCTCCCAAATAATCTTCAACATTTAGGTCTTCAGTTGAAGAAATATCGTCAGATGGTTCATCAAAATCCTCTTCTGTTGTTGGGGCTTCAGGCTCTTCTCTTCCTTCTTCTAAAGCTGGGTTGATTTCCAACTCTTCCTCAATCCTAGTGTCCAACTCAGCAGTTGGCACCTGCAACAGCTTAATAAACTGTATTTGCTGTGGCGACAGCTTTTGGCTAAGAGACTGATTTAGACTAAGTTTTTGCATTGATAGAAAAATCCTATTGGTTATAAGCAAATTTAGAATAAAGAATTGAGGAACAAATTAGATTAGCCGACTTTTTAACAAAAATCATGCAAATTTAACAAATGTGTCAAAAAACTATTTCAAGTAGGTTTTACGAACACTCCACAACATTGTTCGGAATATGTTCTCAATGCTTATTTTTAGTAATCACGTTGTGAATCACTTCAAAAAAGACTTGTTTTGCATTCGTTTTTTTTACT
Organism: Roseivirga ehrenbergii; assembly: GCF_001593005.1. Taxonomy (GTDB): domain Bacteria; phylum Bacteroidota; class Bacteroidia; order Cytophagales; family Cyclobacteriaceae; genus Roseivirga; species Roseivirga ehrenbergii. The sequence goes on along the minus strand of NZ_LQZQ01000051.1, from coordinate 41,481 downwards.
AAAAACCAACTCGGGTTTATTATGACAAAAAGAATCAAAATTGAAGCGTTATTAAAGAACAGTCAAACCAATATTGAGGTAACTGTAAAAGGATGGGTAAGAACCAAAAGAGGTAATAAAAATGTAAATTTCATTGCCCTAAATGATGGCTCCACAATCAATAACCTTCAAATCGTAGCCGACCCTAATTTGATTTCAGATGAAATTCTTAAACTAGTTTCTACAGGAGCATGTATTGCTGTGAACGGAACCCTTGTTGAATCTCAAGGCGCGGGACAGAAGTTTGAAATCAATGCAAAAGAAATTGAAATTCTTGGCGCTGCCGACCCAGAAAAATACCCCTTACAGCCCAAAAAGCATTCTATGGAATTCTTGAGGGAAATTGCACACTTAAGGCCTCGCACCAACACATTTGGGGCTGTGTTCAGAATTCGCCATGCCATGGCTTTTGCAGTCCATAACTTCTTTAACGACAAGAAATTCTTCTACATGCACACCCCAATTATTACGGGGTCAGATGCAGAAGGCGCTGGTGAAATGTTCCGCGTAACTACCTTAGACGCTAAAAACCCTCCTTTGAAAGAGGACGGATCGGTCGACTTTAAGGAAGACTTTTTTGAAAAGGAAACTAACCTCACCGTTTCAGGCCAATTAGAAGGTGAATTAGGCGCTTTAGCACTTTCCGATATTTACACCTTTGGACCGACTTTCAGAGCTGAAAATTCAAACACAACAAGACACCTTGCTGAGTTTTGGATGATAGAACCAGAAATGGCATTCTATGACCTTCAAGACAACATGGACTTGGCGGAAGAATTTTTAAAATACTTAATCAATTACGCTTTAGAGAACTGTGCCGATGATTTAGCATTTCTTGAACAACGATTAATCGATGAGGAGAAAAATAAGCCAGCTAACGAAAAGAGCGAAATGACGCTCACCGAAAAACTGAGGTTTGTGGCAGAAAACGACTTTGAAAGAGTTACATATACTGAAGCCATTGATATACTCAGAAACTGCAACCCCAACAAGAAAAAGAAATTCCAATACTTAATTGAAGGCTGGGGCACCGACCTTCAGTCGGAACATGAACGCTATTTGGTAGAGAAGCATTTCAAAAAACCAGTAATCCTAACCAACTACCCAAAAGACATCAAGTCGTTCTATATGAGAATGAATGACGATGAAAAAACAGTGGGCGCAATGGATATCCTTTTCCCTGGAATTGGCGAAATAGTTGGCGGTTCTCAGCGCGAAGAAAGGCTTGACAAGCTTGTTAGCAGAATGAACGAAATGGGAGTACCTACTCATGAAATGGAATGGTATTTAGATACCCGAAGATATGGTTCTGCACCTCATAGCGGCTTCGGATTAGGTTTTGAAAGGCTGATTATATTCGTGACAGGCATGGCCAATATTAGAGACGTAATTCCTTTCCCAAGAACGCCAGGAAATGCAGAGTTTTAATTGAACCACCCTTGAAATGAAAAAAGGTTTGAACTTGATTGGTTCAAACCTTTTTTTTTACACCATAGACTTACTACAGCAATGTCTTTAATCAAATCTATTTCTTGGAAAAACGAATCGTTTGCTGAAATTTAGACTGATCGTCTTTTACCAATACAAGATAATAACCTCTTGGGTAGGTAGTAACATCAACTCGATGCTTCTTATCACCAAGATCTTCAGAAGTCATTTCCATTTTACTACCAATAATATTTCTGATTTCAATTTTTGGTTGTTTCAAATCTAACTTCGATAAGTCGATTGTCAGAAAATCAGATGTTGGATTGGGGAAAACTTCTACTTTAACCTTTGGGTCATTGTTCATCTTTAAATTGGCTAAAGTCTCATTTTGAGCATTGGCCATAACCGAAAACAGCATTAATGACAGAATCATTAATGTTTTTGAGATTGATATGTTTCGGTTTAAAAGATTCATCGTCTATAAAGACCCCTAAGTCACGCTAAAGGTTTAGTTAAAGTTACAGTTTTTTCAAATAAAATCACTACTCTCTACGTTGCTAAAAACTTTTGGTAATGCAGACAGCAAATCTGATGCCATCAATGCGGTTTTCCCTACTGTTTTTTCAGCTAAATCGCCAGCCCATCCATGTATACATACCCCGACTTTTGCAGAAGTCGAAGTATCACCTCCTCGTGCTATGAATGCGCTGATGATTCCTGTCAACACATCTCCACAACCAGCAGTAGCCATCCCCGAATTTCCTGTGGAATTAAAATGAACTTTACCGTCTGGTGTAGCAATCACAGTATGTGCGCCTTTCAATACTATTACCAATTGCTTTTCAATTGCTATCGACTTCACTTTCTCAATTCGCTCCAATCCGTTATCGCATTCTCCAAATAACCGATTGAACTCTCCTATGTGGGGCGTAAGTACAGAACCCTTGGGTACTAAATCAATCAACTCTTTATCTAATGCAATTAGGTTTAAAGCATCCGCATCTATTGCCATAGGCTTGTTAAAAGATGTGAATAATGACTTAAGTATTTTCCCCGTCTTTGGGTTAGTCCCCAGCCCAGGCCCAATCCCAATGGCATCGAAGGCGTCAACATTATCTACATGAGTAATAAATTCCTCTTCTGAATCTAAAGAAACCATGGCTTCAGGTAAAGATGTCTGTAATGGCCCATAGCCTACTTTAGGAATATGTACGGTAAGAAGTCCCGTTCCGGATTTAAGAGCAGCCTTGGACGACAAATAAGCCGCACCTATTTTGCCTAAACTACCCACCACCATCAATACTCGGCCGTATTTGCCTTTATGGTCATACTTTTTCCTAATAAAAAGAGAACGATCGATGTCACTCTTTTCAAAAATTGAGTAATCAGAATTTTCTGTTATTAAAAAACTTGGATCTAAACCAATGTCAACTGCCGACCATTCGCCAACATAAAAACCAGATTCAGGAGTTAGAAATGAAAGTTTCGGAACTTGAAAAGTGATGGTCCAGTCGGCCTCTACAATCCTCCCCGTCAAATTCACTTTATCCGCAAAAAGACCTGAAGGCATATCGACAGAAACAGTTTTTGCACTGCTCTGATTTATCAATTGTATAATTTCTGCTGCAAGACCTGTTGCAGGCCTGCTCAAACCAGAACCAAACACAGCATCAATAATAAGTTCTCCGCTGAGGTCTAATTCCTTAGATTGTTTAACAATATTTACCTGACTGATATTTAAATATTTTCGATAGCTCTTTCGGCAATCTTCCGAAAGCTTCACTCCAAAATCGATCAAGTGACAATTCACTTTCAACCCATTTTCAATAAGCAACCTCGCAATAGCAACCCCATCTCCCCCATTATTCCCAGGACCACACACCACATCGACATTAGGCCTATGGTTAATTTTGGTTAATAACAGTTTGACGAAAGCTTCTGAAGCCCGCTCCATCAAATCAAATGATGAAATAGGTTCGTTTTTAATTGTATACAAATCCCATCTGCGAATTTGTTCAGCACTTAAAATTTTGATCATTGAAATTGAAGATATGGAATCAATTTAACGATTTGAATTGAATCGAAGAGGCTTAAACGTTTCAAATCCTCGGCAGACCGAAATTTCCCAAACTTGCTTTTGGCGTTCATGATTTCCTTAGTTTGCTCGTAACTGATATAAGGATGGGCGTTTATCTCTTTAAAAGTTGCTATGTTGATATTGATTTGAACAGGTTGGTAAGCCTCATCCACCCTAAGTTGTGGAGCAATGCTTTGGTACAATGAGTCAGTAATACCAAAAACTTCCTTGACTTGATCAATACTACTAAAACCACCTAACAATTGGCGAAATTTCACTATTCTACTTGAATAAGCAGGCCCAATCCCTCTCAATTTTTGTAAATCCAGAGAATCAACCTCATTAATATCTAAAATAAAATTCTCAAGTTCCAAAGTACTTTCCGTTTCCTCATTGTACGGTTTACGCTCCCTTTTAACAGGCTTTTCACTAGGGCTAGGTTGTGCAACTCTCACTTCAGACTGAGGCAGTTCGTCTGGTAACTGTATATATTTTTCTAATACTTGATAAAGACTATCGGGAAATCCATAAATACGTTTCAAATCTGACTTGACCTTGAAACTCCCACCCGCATTTCTGTAATTATTAATTCTGCTTGCCAAACGCTGACCTAAACCTACTCCCATCAACTCTTCTTCAGTTGCTGTATTGGGCTCAAAGAAAGTAAGCCGAATATTGACGTCTGGCAATACATCTTTCTCCAAGCTAGGCTTCATATTATTTCTCCATAAACCAACTAAGCTGTCTAAATGTCTTTTGTCAGAATCGAACTCATTGTATTCAATTTGAGTTAGGTTACGGTAAATACCTGGGGCAAAAAGTAGAACAAACATTAACGGAGTCAAAACCATAAAACCATTGGTCTGAGTTTTAGAAAACCCAAAGTAGTTTCTCACTAGGCGTTTTATATTCATCATCGATTGACTCAATTTATAAAATTGCGATTTAATATAATATATTCTTACTTTAAGATCAATTACATTTAATTGAAACGAAATCATTAAATAAGCAACAAGAACCAGTAGAGTTGTTTAAACTGATTCTAAATAAGAATACATGATTTTGATCACTTTTTTTACAGATAGTTAGAGGCTATTTTTGCACATAAGAATTTAGAGGAAAGGCGTAAGCAATAATGCAGGGTAAATTCAGAGCGATAAGTTTGTCTTATAAAAAGGCACCAGTTGAAATCAGGGAAATTATTTCCATTGATGAGCTCACAATCAAATCTATTCTTAGTGAAGTTTCAGAGGTTCTGTCCTTAACAGAAGCCTTGATCCTTTCTACCTGTAACCGTACAGAGGTTTATTATTCTGCAGAACAAAACCTAGATCTTGAAATCATTAAATTGATTGCCATCAAGAAAGGGATTTTAAATGCCGATGCCTATATTAATTATTTCAATTCATTTGAAAGTGAAGAGGCAGTTAATCACCTTTTCAGAGTATCATTAGGCCTTGAAGCCCAAGTAGTAGGTGACCTCCAAATTTCAAATCAAGTAAAAAGAGCTTATCAGTGGGCAGCAGACGCACAATTGGCAGGGCCTTTTTTACACCGCTTAATGCATACCATTTTCTTTAGCAGCAAAAGAGTAGTTCAAGAAACTTCATTCAGAGATGGCGCTGCAAGCGTTTCTTATGCTGCTGCCGAACTGGTTCAGAATTTAGCATCTACTATTATAGAGCCTAAAGTACTTATTTTAGGCATTGGAGAAATTGGTGCAGACGTTTGTAGACACCTTTCTGAAACCGATCTTACTGTAGCTATCTGCAATAGAACAACAGAAAAAGCAGAAGCATTAGCATTAGAGTGCAACCAAGCTGTAATTCCTTTTTCTGAATTGAAAGAAGCTATTGCAGAATACGACTTGATTATCTCTTCAGTAGCCCACAGCACCCCAATCATTAACAAAGAATTGGCAGGGGAAATAAATAATGGTTTCAAATTCTTTGTTGACCTTTCTATTCCTAGAAGTATCAGCCCTGAAGTTGGGAAATTGAGTGGCGTTACTTTGTTCAATATTGATGAAATCAACGACAAAGCATCAGCGGCTGTCGAAAAGAGAAAATCATCAATTCCATTGGTAGAAGCCATTATTGAAGAGGCCATAGCTGAATTTAATGACTGGTCGAAAGAGATGGTTGTTTCACCCACCATTCATAAACTCAAGAATGCGCTGGAGCAAATCCGTCAAGATGAGATAACCAGACACTTAAAAAATGCTTCCCCCGAAGTACAAGAATTTGCTGAGCGATTCTCTAAGAGTATCACACAAAAGATCATTAAACTTCCTGTATTACAATTAAAAGCAGCATGTAAACGTGGTGATGCTGAATCTTTAATTGATGTGCTTAATGAGCTTTTCGATCTGGAAAACACTCCGAAAGAAAAATAATCGAGTCGAAAGTCATTCAGCCTCCTTCTAATTCGTATCAAATTTTATTAAGCTTGCGTTTTGATATTGAGAATTGCGCGTTTTAATCTGTCTCATCTTAGCCTTACTTTTCATTCACCCCATATTGGGCAATGATTCCTATGAGAAATTCTCTGAAAACGGCAAGGTAGGACTCCGAAATAGCACCACCAATCAAGTAGTAATTGAAGCCATATATGATGATATTGGTTGGTCGAAGGGCAAACTTGAAGCCGCTAGTGGACTCATAGGCCTTAAGCAAAATGAGCGCTGGGCCTTGGCCAATGTTGATGGATCAAAAATTACACGCCACCTCTTTTCTGAACTTTACCCTTTTACCAACACCATTTTCATAGTGGGCGAAAGAAGCCGATTTTCGATTCTGAATGACTATGGAGCCATTAATGCAAAGGGAAACCAGATAATTCCTACCGAATATCAATGGATAGACCCTGTAGGTGAAGCCCTTATTGTTGCAAAAAAAACAGGAAAGGATAATCAGTTTGGTGTACTCAATAAGAGTGGAAACGTTTTACTTCCTTTAGAGTACAATCACATAGAACGAATTGATAGTGAAACACTTTCAGTTAAGAATAATCAAGGGCTTTATGCACTATACAATTTACAAGGAAAGCCTCTTTCCGATTTCCTTTACGAATTAATCCTGCGGTACAATGAAAACACTTTCAGAGTAAAATACTATAACAAAGAAGGCCTGATCGACAGAAAAGGAAGTTTAATAATCCCTCCTGAATACAAATCCTTAAACTTAAGAAATGGCAAGGCAGAGGTGCTCCCCTTCAACAAATGGACTGTATTTACGCTAGAATCAAATCCAAAAACTCTTGCCCATGATGAAATTTGGTTCATCGACAAAAATTTAATGGGTATTCAGACCAATGGAAATATTGGAATAGTTAACATTACTGACGAAAATTCTTTTGTGCATTATGTGCAAGGAATGCAAATTATGCATACACACTCAAACCTATTGGCCGTAAAAAAAGATGGTTTTGAAGGTGTGATCAACTTTGAGGGAAGAAACATTCTTCCCTATCAATTCGATTCAATCCAGTTTTATAAGTCTGTAATTCTTGCCCAATCAAAAAGAAAAGATGGCCAAAATTGGATTCCTTATGACCTCAGTGGAAAACGAATTGGAATTCAATTTTATGAGGAAATTACCCCAAGAAATGACGGTTCCTTTTTAGCACTTAAAAACGGAAAATACGGCTTACTCGACCATGAAGGCTACGAGCAAACACCATTTATTTTTGATAAGATTAATGATTTTGAAAAGGGGATGGCCATTGCTGAATATTTAGGGAATCAGGGTATCATTAAACCCAACGGCAACTGGTTAATAACACCCTACAAGGACAGCATCCAGATTATTGATAATCGAATTTTCTACAAACAAGGAACAGAGTATGGAATTTATGATTTATTCGAGCAACAGATTTTCAGAAGTATTGATCGCCTCATCCCCTATCAAAAAGCTTTTTCAGAATTAACCGATGGCGGCTACAAAATTTACGACTTTGGTGCGAACGAACTCAGTCCAAACACCTATGATTCGGTGTATCAGATAGCACCGGATTTCTTGGTTTTAAAATCGAAAAGCAAATTTGAATTACTTCAAATCTCAACTACTCAAACCTTTAAATTAGATTCAAAAACACAGCAGGTTAGGGCTTATAGTGAAGGCCTTATTTCGGTAATGATGGAAAATGAATGGGGTTTTGTTTCGGAACAAGGCTTATTGACCATCGCCAACCGATACCAACAAGCCAAGGAGTTTTCGCAAGGCCTTTGCGCCATCATGATCAACGGTAAATGGGGCTTTATTAATACAGAAGACCAAATCACAATTCAACCCACTCTTCAATCTGTGGAATCTTTCAGCAATGGGCTTTCACTAGTGAAAACCAATGATTTATATGGGCTAATCAACCTAAATGGAACCTTTGTGTTAGATGCTATTTATGATCAGTTGATAAGAAAGCAAGACTTTATTCTACTTGAGAAAAATAACCAATTCGGTTTAGCAAACCATGAAGGCGCCTTGGTTCGAACACCTCAATTTGATTCCATTTCTACCACCGACAATATTAACTTTATCGTCAGCCGAAATGGTAAATATGGAGTTGTCGATATTGAAGGTCGCGACCGTGTACCTGTAGCTTTCGATGAAATCAAACAATCAGGCAATACTTTTCTAGCCATGGAAAGGCAAGGATGGGTTGAAATCAGTATCAATAAGTAAAACCATTTCAACATAAAAAAACCACCCGAAGGTGGTTTTAATATTATAGGTTAAACTCGCGTCTCTTAAGCCAACTCTCTCATTCCAACCCAAGTAAATCTTCCATTTACATAACCCGGGTTAGTAAATGAAGCATTACCTGCTGGGTTTCCTCCTGTTACATGGTAATCAGAGAATGCTGCATTCTGATTCACGAAAAGACCGCCAGTCAAATTGAAGGAAACTGGAGTTGCCGCCAACGACATTTGATCAGCAATATGCTCTTTCATGGCCTCATCTGTAGTGTAAGCACCACAAGAAATAGCACCATGTTCTTCTGCCAATTCTCTAGCCAAAGCCACAGACTCTTCCGTATTTTTTGTCTTAATCAGCAACGCAATTGGCCCAAAAAGCTCCGTTGCGAACTTGTCCTTATCCGCAGAACTTAGTTCGATTACCACTGGAGTTTGCGTTCTCGTAGTTGCGAAAATCGGATTTTCAATGGTTCTGGTTTCTAACCAAACCCTTCCACCCAACTCTTTGGCTGCGTTTTTAGCTCTTTCGCCTGTATTTGGGTTTTGAATGGCTCCCAATACAAATGGTCCAGCCTTAGGATTATCGATCAAACCGTTGGTGAAGTCAGCAAATTTTTGAGCCACCTCATCGAATGATAGCACACCATCTGGTGTTTTCACTCCGCCTTCTGGAATAAAGAAGTTTTGAGGTGCGGTACACATTTGGCCCGAATACAAACATACCGAGAAGGTAATGTTCTGAATCACTTTATCGATATCGACTACCGAATCCAAAATAATTGAGTTCACACCCGTTTTCTCCGTAAACACTGCTTTCGGAAGTTTTTCTAAATAGCTACCAAACTCCGAGTTCCCAGTAAAGTCTACTAATTTCACCTTAGGGTGTTCAGCCAATTCTTTAGTGATTGGTGCGCTCGGCACGTCAACCGCTAGTTGACAGGCATCGGCATCGAAGCCAGCATCTCTCAGTGCATTTCTAATTTCAGCTACCACAATGGCCATTGGTAAAATAGCACCTGGGTGTGGCTTCACCAATACAGAGTTACCCGTAATTAAATCGGCAAAAACACCTGGCACCGAATTCCAAGTAGGGAAGGTTGAGCAACCAATCACCAAGCCAATACCTTTTGGCACTGCCCTCCACTCTTTGTTCACGACCAAGTTGTATTTACCCATTGGTTTGTCCCAAGTGGTTTTAGAAGGAAAACGACTCAATTCATCATATCCAGCAGCAACAGCTTCTAATGCACGGTCGGCAGCGTGTGGGCCAGAAGCCTGAAATGCCATCATATAACCTTGCCCTGTAGTGTGCATAGTCGCGTAGGCATTCTCGAAGAAGCGCTTAGAGAAACGATCTAAGGCATCAATCAACACAGCCGCTCTATCATCCAAGCTCACTTTTCTCCAAGAATGGAAAGCCTTTTCGGCACGGTTTATTAATTCTTCGGTACTGAAAGCTGGATACTTGGGGCCTACAGGCGCATCAAAATAAGGAGAATGCTCCTCGCCTATCCATGAAATTGCTCCTTCTTGCTTTAGTTCTTCAAAATTCTTTTTTCTTAAGGCTTTGAAAGCCTCTTTTCCATCGGCATCGGCCGTTTCGCCATAAATGGCTGGTGCCGGATGCTCAGGGTATTGTGAGTGAAACCCACGAGTATGTAAGGCTTCTACCGCCTTATCTAGTATGTCTTTTTGTGCAGTGGTCAATCCCATAACGAACGTTTGTTTGGTCGAATTTAATGGAATCGATTCACATATAACAGAAAGCTAAGCTGAATATTCGTATATTGCACCCTCTAAGAGCACAACTCTTGGAATTCCTCATTCCAAATTTTAATTAGCCCACAACAAGCAATTCTTGTAAATGCTGTTATACTAATTTGCCTTTACAAGGGCAACAAGATTGTATTATTTTAAAAATCGTTATCTTATTCCACGCTATCCCTATGAATGCCTATTTCAACCTTAGGCAAACAAACAGAGATCGTGAATAATCAATCTTAATTACTAAACAAAAAAAGCTAAACATGAAAGAATTTAAGAAATTCCTCATCCGCGGAAATGTACTAGAAATAGCCGTGGGTTTAATTATGGCCACTTATTTTGGCGCCATCGTCAAGTCATTTGTAAATGACATTTTAATGCCCCCAATCGGAATTCTCCTAGGCGGTGTTGATTTTTCAGAAATGAAATTAGTTTTACAAGAGGCCGTTGCAGAAACTGCTGCTGGTGCTGGCGATGCTACTGCCGAGGTAGCAATTGCCTACGGAGTGTTCATTAACACCATTATTACTTTTATAATTGTGGCTTTCGCCATTTTCATGGTAGTGAAATCTTACAATCATTTGAAAGAGAAAATGGAGAAGAAAGAAGCCGCAGCTCCTGCCGCTCCAGCAGCGCCTTCTAAAGAAGAAGTGCTTTTAACCGAGATAAGAGATCTATTAAAAAAATAAAACAACCACTATTCATTCTAAAATGCCGCTTTTTGCTTTTGCAGAGTCGGCATTTTTTATGCATCTCTGCCAATAGAATTCTGTAATTTGCATCGAAATAATGCATGGTTGATTTTCAACCCAGACACATCAGCACTCAATAATTAACGAATGACTACTGACCAGCCTGTTAGAATCAATAAATACCTAAGTGAAATTGGCTACTGTTCGCGCAGGGCTGCCGATAAACTGATTGAAGAAGGTCGAGTAACCATTAATGGCGCAGTACCCGAAATGGGAACTAAAGTTACAAAGGAAGATAATGTTGCTGTAGACGGAAAACCTGTGGTCGAGCCAAAGGATAAGCCTGTGTACATTGCATTTAATAAACCTGTAGGGATTGTTTGCACCACGGATGTAAAAGTGGAAAAAGACAACATCATTGATTTCATCAACTACCCTAAACGAATTTTCCCGATTGGCCGATTAGACAAACCCAGTGAGGGCCTCATCTTCCTTACCAATGATGGAGACATTGTGAACAAGATCTTACGTGCCAGAAACAATCATGAAAAAGAGTACATCGTTACGGTGAACAAGCCCATCACACGAGACTTCATTTCAAAAATGAGTAATGGTGTACCTATTTTAGATACGATTACGCGTAAATGCGAAGTAGAACAAATCGGCAAACTCAAGTTTCGGATCGTGTTGACGCAAGGGCTTAATCGGCAAATACGCAGAATGTGCGAGTACTTAGATTATGAAGTTCGACAATTAAAAAGGGTGCGCATCATGAATGTGATATTAGATATACCTGTTGGTGCTTGGCGCGACATTACCCCTAAAGAAATGGCTGAAATCAACCGATTGATTTCTACGTCCTCCAAAACTCATGATGATTAATGAATCATGGAATCGAATAGACAAACTGCCATCAATACCGCTATTTTCAGCGCGATTGCCAATGCATTTTTGGCCATTGCAAAGGGAATTGCAGGTGTGTTTGGTAATTCTTATGCCCTTATTGCCGATGCCATTGAATCCACCACAGATGTATTTGCTTCATTATTAGTTCTTTTCGGGTTAAGATACTCTACCCGACCTGCGGATGAGAACCACCCTTACGGCCATGGAAAGGCAGAGCCACTTATTACTTTTATTGTGGTTGGAATTTTAGTGATTTCAGCCACCGTAATTGCTTATGAAAGCATCCAACATATTCGCACGCCACACAAAGTTCCAGAAAAATTTACGCTAGTAGTTCTAGCTTCCATTGTCATTCTAAAAGAGATTTTCTATCGGTTTGTTTCTAAGAAGAGTGACAAAACTAAAAGCACTTCTTTGAAAGCCGATGCTTGGCATCACAGAAGCGATGCCATCACTTCCCTATTGGCCTTTATCGGAATTTCCATTGCGATTTATATGGGTGAAGGGTATGAAACAGCAGACGATTGGGCTGCTTTAATCGCTTCTGGTTTTATTGTCTACAATGCATTTCTGATTTTTCGCCCTGCCCTTGGCGAAATTATGGATGAGCATGTTTATGATGATTTAATTGTCGACATCAGAAAAGTAGCTGAAACAGTTTCCGGGGTTCAGGGCACAGAAAAATGCTTTGTTAGAAAAACAGGTATGTCGTTCCATGTAGATTTACACCTTACAGTTAAAGGTGAAATCTCAGTTAAAAAAGGACATGATATAGCCCATGATGTGAAAAATGCAATTCAAAACGAAATGCCCGAAATAGCCGATGTGCTAATTCACATCGAACCCGAAGAATAAAGCCGACAATTTTTATATTTAGGCTCAATCTCATTTAAACATGAAGAAATTCCTCAAAGCAACACTAGTACTCCTCCTCATTTTTGTGGCCTATGTGCTTATCAAAACCTTTACTTTTAATTCGAAACAATTAGAAGTTGAGCCAGTCTCAAAAATCGACATTCCTGATTCTTCAATTCAAAGGCTTACAGAAGCTTTGAGAATAAAAACCATTTCTCACGAAGACCCAGCCAATTTTGACTCTACAGCTTTCGAGGCTTTCAATGAATTTCTTAAAATCAGTTATCCTCTAATTGATTCTGTTTTGGAACACAAAACTTTTAACCAATACAGCCATTTATTTAGTTGGAGGGGAAAAGACCTAACGCTTAAGCCTATCGTTTTGATGGGCCATATTGATGTGGTTCCTATTGCTTCCCCAGAAAAATGGTCGGTTGATCCTTTTGGCGGAATTGTGAAAGACGGAGTGATTTGGGGCCGTGGCACTATTGACGATAAGTTTTCGGTAATCGGTATTTTAGAAGCTGTAGAAATGCTTCTTTCTGAAGGTGCCCAACCTGAAAGAACTATTTATTTGGCTTTTGGTCACGATGAAGAAGTGGGTGGAGAAAAAGGCGCTGTAGCCATTGCCCGATATCTTGAACACGAGGGAATTCATGCTGAATATATTTTGGATGAAGGATATGCCATCACCCAAAAGCTTGTACCGGGCGTAGATTCTGATGTGGCCTTTATTGGCGTAGCCGAGAAAGGCTCTACCACCATTGAACTGACAGTTGATATGGATGGCGGTCATTCTTCTCGACCTGACGCGGAAACAGCCATTGATGTATTAGCCAAAGCGGTAGCTAAGGTAAAAAGCAATCCATCCAAAGGAACAATTTCAGAACCGATGCAAGGTTTTATCAATCAAATTGGGCCGGAAATGGGTTTTGTGAATAAAATGGCTTTCGCCAATCTTTCTATCTTCAAACCACTGGTACTAAGCACTTATGAAAGTGCAGGTGGCGCAGGAAATGCCTTGATCAGAACAACCACTGCACCAACGATTTTTAATGCAGGGATTAAAGAGAACATCATTCCAACGCAAGCCCGAGCACTGATCAACTTCCGAATTATTCCGGGAGAAACTTCCGAAGATGTGCTGAACCATGTCAATCAAACCATTGACGATTCACGTGTTAAAACCAGATTCTCTGGTTTTAACTCAGAGCCATCCCCAGTTTCTCCGGTGGAAACCAGTGGTTACAATGCAATTAATATGTCTATTAAAGAAGTTTTTGATGGAGTTTTAACCGCGCCTAACTTAGTCATCGCAGCTACAGACTCTAGGCATTTTGGAGCCATCAGCCCAAATATTTATCGCTTTGTTCCATATCATATTAATAGTGAGAACATCAGCACTTTCCATGGTATTGACGAGCGAATTCCAGTAGAAGATTATGAAAACGCCATTCGTTTTTACCGACAGCTGATCCTAAACAGTAAAGGGCAATAAAAAAGCAGAAGAGTTGACTTCTGCTTCATTTACAAATTTTCGATGGGTATGCTTAGAACCAACCCGACCCTAAGTTTCTGAACGGCCAAGGAATAGAGGCTAAAATCAGAATAAGTCCGATAAGATAGAAAGTAGCAATAGCTCCAAATTTCTTAGCGTCAGTTACAGCTTTTTTAGACTTACTATGACCAATTGTGATTAAGACAATCGCAACCACCATTAGTAAAACGTGCTCTACAGCAAAAAAGCGAAGTACATCATCTTTCATAAAGCCTTCCACAAAATTCACTTTCGGGCTAATAAAATAGAGTACCAAGCCAATTAAAAGCTGAACATGGGTAAAGACCATAGCGAAAAGTGAAATTTTCTTGTCTTTGGCTGTCCATACTCCTGATTTCTTTTTAGAAAAAGCATTAAGAATGGCGGCCAATAATAAGATCAAAACGATCCACCTTAACCCAGAGTGCGCGTGAAGTAATCCGTTATACATAGTTTCTTGGTTTAGACTAGAAAGTTAAGCACAAAAGGCTTCTAGAAAAGAAATAATATTAAATAAGTATCAGTTGCCCCCCAATCGAGTGAGTTCTTCCATGGTCATAGCAGTATAACCTTCAGGTACACCAAAATGCTCGTCACCAAGCTTTTTTTCTTCTACTTTTAAAGCTGAAATATGCATTATCATTCCCTCTTGTTCTGTTTCATATTCAAGAGGAAAGCCATTCAAATACTGAAAATCTTTGTGTTTTACAGATATCTTATCCGTAATCCACATTACCGACTCCGAACCATCCTCAGTTTTAACCAATACCTTTTTACAGGTAAACCCAGCCAATTTTTTTGTTTCATTGAGATAGGTGACTTCTGGGTTTTTAGTGTTGGCTTCTTCGGCCTCTATTTCTTCTTTCGACATATGGATATGAATCTTCTGTCCCATCATATCCATGAGAATCTCAGCAGTTTTTTCTTTCTGGTTAGAGATTACCACCTGTGAGCCTCCCATTAAGCTCTGCTCAATTTTTATCTTCGAATCCTTAATAGAAAACATCATTTCTGATGGCAACATAGACTCCATGCCTTTCATCTCTTTGGGAAGTTGAGAATACTTTATACCATAAGTAATTACACCCTGAAAATCCTTAAAAGGGCTGCTGGCTGTGAGCAAAATACTCACCATCAAAAGAATGGCCATTTTTTTCATAATAGACGATTTAAAAACCAAAGATATGTATTCTGGTCAAATTCATAACACTATCTATATTACAATACTCATTTTCAATAATCAAACGAAACATTATGTCCACCCAAATTCAATCATCGGAAAAAACAGTGGATTTTTGGCTAAATTTCACCACAATGAAAGCAACAGTCTACACCAAATTTCAAGCACCCATTACTATAGAAACCGTAGCCGAACCAAAACCCGTTAATGGTGGAGTGGTACTGAAAGTAGGCGCCACAGGTTTGTGCCGAAGTGATTGGCATGGCTGGATGGGGCACGATACAGATATTGAGTTACCTCATGTACCAGGTCATGAATTGGCAGGAACTGTAGTAGAGTTAGGCGCAGGTATTACCAAATTTAAAATTGGAGACAGGGTAACCGTTCCCTTTGTGAGTGGATGTGGTAGATGCGAGCAATGTAATTCGGGCAATCAGCAAGTGTGTGACCAACAGTTTCAACCCGGCTTTACCCATTGGGGAAGTTTTGCTGAATATGTAGGTATTCATTATGCGGATACCAATTTGGTGCACCTGCCCGATAAAATCAGTTTTGAAACCGCGGCAAGCTTGGGTTGTAGGTTTATCACTTCCTTCAGAGCAGTAGCGCACCAAGCCAAAACAACTGGAGGAAATTGGGTGGCAGTGCATGGTTGCGGTGGAGTTGGACTTTCTGCCATTATGATTGCCGAAGCTTTGGGTGCTCAAGTAATTGCTGTTGACATTGACGACAGCAAGCTGGCATTTGCCAAAACGATTGGCGCGCACTACACCGTAAATGGTGGAAAAGAAAACGTGATTGAAGCGGTCAAAGAAATATCGAAAGGCGGTGTACATGTTTCTGTAGATGCACTCGGAAGCAAAACCACCTGCTTTAATTCCATTGCCAACCTCAGAAAGAGAGGTAAGCATATTCAGGTGGGATTAATGGCTGGCAATGATTACCTGCCGGAAATCCCAATGCATTTGGTGGTGGCCAATGAATTAGAAGTGATTGGGAGCCACGGTATGCAAGCCCATGCTTATCCAGAAATGATGGAAATGATTAAATCAGGAAAACTTCAACCCGAAAAACTGATTGGTGAGCTGATTTCTTTAGAAGAAGCCACAAACCTACTTCCCAAAATGAATGAATTTCAGGGAGTAGGTGTGAAAGTGATTAATAGGTTTTAGTTACTTATTCGTATCGAAGTGAATCTACGGGGTTTTTTCGCGCGGCTATGACCGTCTGCGAAACAACGGTAAGGAAAGCAATCGCTATAACGGAAATACAGGTGATAACCAAAATCCCCCAACCAATGTCAATTCGATTTGCAAAATCACTCAGCCACACATCAGCCCCTATGTAAGCGATCGGCAAGCCAATAATTAATGCTAAAAAGACCCATTTGATAAATGAAAAGGTCAGAAGTGACACTAGCGATTTAACCGAAGCACCTAGAACTCTTCTAACACCCACTTCTTTAACTCTCCTTTGCGTATCATATAACGAGAGTGTAAAGAGACCAATTATGGAAATAATGAACGCCACGGAGGTAAACACGAGTATAATTACGCTTAGTCTCTTTTCTTTTTCGTATTGGAGCTGAACTTCATTTTGAAGGCTGGTGTACTCAAATAATTTCTCAGGATTAATTTGACCGTTCAAACGCTCTAAAGAAACCATTGCCTCCTCTACCCTGTTCGGGTTAAGTCGAAATAGAAAGTTATTCTCATTATTCTGCATGTACATGAGCATCAAGGGTTGAATCTTTTTAGAAAGATGCTCATAATGAAAATCCTTAACCACACCGATCACTGTAAAAGGCTCTTCCTCTTCGCCCCAAGATTTATTCGCAATTCTAGCTTCTCCAATATTCTGAATATTAAAATATGCCTTAGCAGCCTCGTTGATTACCAGTTTATAATCCCTATTTTGATCAAGGGAATCAGAGAAGAACCTTCCCTCCAACATCTCTAGCTTCAATAATTGGCTATATGCAGGGTCAACGGACATTAAGTTATTAGTTGTATAGTCATCTTGGCCTCCTAATAACTTCCAAGACATTGGATAAGCTGCTTCCGCCAAAGGCATCTCCCCTTGAGAAAGCCCCATCAAACTAGGATCTGACGCAACAGTTGAATGTACAAGTTGAAAATCCCTTTTTTGCTCACTTCTTTTCTTTATTATCTCTTCTCGAGGTAAAGAAAAAGAGTATTCATCAATCAGTTTAATGGAAACAATATCGCTAGAATCATACCCCAAGTCTTTAGTTGTCAAATATTTAAACTGTTGGTAAATCACTAAACTTGAAAACATAAGCACGATAGCGCAGACAAATTGTACAACCGTCACGCCTTTTTTTGCCAGACCTATTTTACCAATTGACGATTGTTTTAACAATAAACTTGTTTTACTACTTGAAAGCTGCCTGGCAGAATAAAGTAGAGTAGCGCTTGTGAACGCTATGGAAATCAAAAAGAAAGTGGCAAGCTGGGTGAAAAACTCAATGTCAAATTTCTTGTCAAGTAAATTTTCTAAATATGACTTTGAATAATACAGAAGCAAAACACCTATCATCGTGGCAAAAACTGCGTAAATGATATTTACTATAAATGCCTCAATCAATAAATCAGCCTTACTAGCTCCATTAATCATCTTGATGGATATGCTCTTGATATGAGCGGAAATCTTTGTGATCTGTAGATTGGTAAAGTTGACAAGGCTGACTGCCAAAATAATGAGGGCAATAATTGAAATAACATAGATATTATTTCTATCACCCGATCTCGTAAATAAGGAATGATTAAATGGGTTCTCTAAATAGATGTCACTAAAAGGGAATAGAGAACCGACACTTTCCGAACTTCTGGGGTTAGACTGAATATCTGTGGTAAACCGTTCTTCAAAGCGAGCTTTATCAAACGAATCGTTTACCAAAAGAAGTTCAACTCCCATTCTTCCCCAGAATTTTTGAGAGTGAGTTGGTACTAAAAAATCAAACTGGATAGAACTGTTTGATGGTATCTTCAAAACAGCGGCTACTGTATACAAGCCCTCATTATCAGCTTCAAGTTTTACTACTTCTCCAACAGCCATTTTATCTCCAAACATTTTCTGAGCAAAACCCTCTGTAAGAATTACGTGTGAAGGGGAATGCAATAGATTAGTTGACTCTCCCTGAATGATTTTGAAATCGAAGAAATCGAAGAAAGTACTGTCGACAACCATGCCCTTGCCAAAGAACTCAGCATCTTTGAAGATTAATTTGATTTCATTATCAGAGTATGTTCTAGTAGCGAGTGTTTTCTCAACCTCAGCATAACCAGATAAATCTACTGAATTAGTCGCCATTGTTGGCCTTGGCTTTGCCATCACGTTCTGCTGAATTGCGACAATATGAATATTATCATATTCGGCATGGAATTGATCGGCCGTGACCTCAGACTGTACCCAGAGAAAAATAATATAAGGACACAGCACCCCCATAATAAGGCTGAAAACACTCCCAAAGAAGATGAGTTTATTCTTTAATAATTGTCTGTAAGCAAATTTAAAATGGTAGCTCATTGGAATGGTTTAAGGATGAAAAAGGCGCATCAAAAAATTATGGTTAACACATGGATGACTTGAACACCATTAAAGTTCTATAAAAAATCCGTCTTTAAAAATGAATTAACATAGAATAACCTTTTATAAACATCTGAAAACCAACTCATCGACCATTCAACCTTGATAAAAATCCAAACATAGGCTGTCTCGTTTTAGAAACTATAATTAAAAACCATGGACTAGTCTGCACTGGACAAGAAACATCAAGTTTACAACTATCAGCCAAAAATTACCTTTGAAAAAGAGCAAAAAGTTTTCAGAAAAAGAATGAAAAACGCCCCAATTCTCAACTCCTCTGACCCGCAGTTAGTGACTACCAACTTTGATGAGTTATTCTCTATAAGAAAACAAAACGCGCAAAAAAAGGCCAGCGCCAATAGAAGGTTTATGTTCTTTATTGGGCTGGCCATTATCATTACTATTGCCATAGTGCTTTGGGAAACACTACGACAGCTTCCTTAAAAGCTTAAAACTTCAAAGCCGCATAGCCTTTCAACTGGTAGGTGGTTAGCGTGCTTAACATTGACGTAGCCACTTTAATACCAGGTGCAAGTTTTGTATGATCAATATCGCGGCCTAAAATGGATTGAGAACAAGCAAATAACTTCACTCCTGCCCCCTCTAATTCTTTGAAAAGTGGAATATGCGGATTATCTACTCCGTATTTTGTCCTGTAAGTGTCATTATCTAATGTAGACCATATAGCTTGGCCGTGAATAGCCAACACCACCTTCATGTTTTTGGCAGGTACTCCACCCATTGCATGCAAGTTCAAAAGTCGAGCTACATTTTCTAAAGAATACATTACTGCTTTAGGATCCGCATCGCCTGTTGCTATGTCAATGATTATTTTGTACTCCAGCTTAGGATCAGGCTTTTCGACAGCAAAAGGAGCATCAATGATTCCTCCGTATCCTTTAATAATTGGGTTAATCTTTTCTTGTGAAAAACCGATGTTAACGATTAACAAAGCGGCAAAAGCAAAGAGGTATTTATTCAATCTTGTCATGCTATTCAGGGTTATTTACAATCGAACCCAATAGACACAATTTCAAAGAATAAATCAATCAATCTTTTGGGAAAGGATTATTCCCATTTAAAAAAAGCGTAGCCTTTAAGTTGATAGGTGCTTATGGTAGTGAGTGCCGAAGTGCCAATTTTCACGCCAGGCATTAAGTCCTCCACCTTATTTCCATACATGGAATACGACTGACCGCAAACAATCACTTCAACACCAGCTTCCATCAGCTCTTTGTATAAAGGAGCATAGGGGCTTTCTACTTCATATTTTGATTTGTAAGCGTCAGCGTTCAAAATAGAACTCGTGGCCCCGGCATGAATCACCACCGCAACTTTAAGGTTTTCAGGCTTCACTCCTCCTACACCATGCAGGTTAATCAGACGCGCCACGTTTGTTGCCGCAAAAGCCGCACTTTCAGGCTTATCTAGTTTATGCACCAATTCAATGAGAATTTTATATTCCATATTTGGATCTGGCGCAACATCCACCTTTTCCAATTCTAAAATTCTTCCGTAGTTCTTAATAATAGGGTTTACCCACTTCTTTTCTTGAGAAAAACTCAACTGAGTAATGAGGAGCAAAGAAAAGGCAATGATGATTCTAAGTTTCATAGGAGTGTTTTTTTTGACCAGTTCAATTACAATAATCCAACCAGTAAATTCAAATCATAGAAGTAAAATAATTACCACCTTGAAATTAAGACTCTAGTTGTTTGCAAAAATATACCGATTGGTATATTTTTACATGTGACTTTTTCTAAATCTGAAAGAACCAAGAAAAGAATCATAGAAACGGTAGCTCCCATTTTCAACAAAAAGGGTTACCAGAGCACTGCTTTGTCAGACATTACCACCGCTACTGGATTGACCAAAGGCGCCATTTATGGTAATTTTGGAAATAAGGAAAATCTGGCCGAAGCTTGTTTCATTCACAATGTAAAATTCTTACAGAAGGGTTTACAAATAACATGGGCTGCCAACCCTTCGAGTATCGGCAAACTCATCGGTTTACTCAATTTCTATCATCAGAATTATGAAACTGTGGCCAACAATGGGGGTTGTCCGTTAATGAATGTAGCGGTGGAAGCAGATGACTTCTATCCCTTCTTTAAGGAAAAGGCCAAAACCATACTACTGAATTGGCAATCCGAAATTACCAGCGTAATCAAAGAGGGGCAAAATTCAGGCGAAATCAAGCCGGAAGTTGATGCAGCCAATTTTGCCAATTTCTACATTGCCACCATTGAAGGTGGTATTCTAATAGCAAAAACCGCAAACGATCCTGCATCGTTTTTTAACATTATTGAAAACTTGAAATCATTGGTAAATCACCAATTAAAAATAACAACATGAAAAGAGTAGTAATTACAGGAATGGGGGCTTTGACCCCAATTGGAAATAACTTAGAAACGTATTGGACCAACCTAAAAGCTGGAAAAAGCGGTGGTGCACCAATAACGAGGTTCGATACCACGAAATTTAAAAGTCACTTTGCCTGTGAGTTGAAAGATTTTAATGTGGAAGATTACATTCCACGAAATGAGGCCAGGCGCATGGACCCATTCACACAGTACGCCCTAATTGCTACGGAAGAGGCCATAAAAAATGCTAAAATCGATTTCGATGTTTTAAACAGGAATAGAATTGGGGTGATTTGGGGCTCTGGCAATGGCGGCATTCAGACCTTTACTGAAGAGATGATAGACTATGTAAAAAATGACGAAACCCCTCGCTTCTCCCCTTTCTTCATTCCCAAAATCATAGCAGACATTGCTTCGGGACTTATCTCCATTAAATATGGACTAAGAGGTGTGAACTTCACCACAATTTCTGCATGCGCCTCTTCTACCACTGCCATTATTGATGCCTTTAACTACATTAAATGGGGCAAGGCCGACATGATTATTACGGGTGGATCGGAAGCGCCAATTACCGCAGCTGGACTGGGCGGCTTTACTGCTTCTCGTGCACTTTCTACCAATAATGAGAACCCAGCAACTGCCTGCCGTCCGTTCGATGTAAGTCGTGATGGCTTTGTAATGGGTGAAGGTGCTGGTACTTTAATCTTAGAATCTTACGAACACGCCATCGCCAGAGGCGCTACTATTATAGCGGAAGTTGCTGGTGGCGGAATGGCCGCAGATGCGTATCATTTAACCGGAACTCACCCCGAAGGAGAAGGTGCTTTTTTAGGAATGCATGAAGCCCTCAATGATGCAGGTATTGAACCAAAAGACATTGATTATATCAATATGCACGCCACCTCTACACCTGTTGGTGATCCAAGTGAATTGATTGCAATTGAAAGACTGTTCGGAACGAACCCTGATTTGAATATTTCAGCTACGAAATCCATGACTGGCCACTTACTCGGTGCGGCAGGTGCTATAGAAGCTATTGCCAGTGTAATGGCAATTGTAGATGGCATTATTCCGCCAACGATTAATACGAAAAATGTAGATGCTGAATTTGATGGTAAGTTTGAGCTCACCCTTGGTTCGGCACAAAAGCGAGAAGTGAAATATGCATTGAGTAACACCTTTGGCTTTGGTGGACATATGGCCAGCGCGGTGTTTAAGAGGTTTGAGGATAGTTAGTAGTTCGAAACGAGATTAAGAAACGTCAGGCTGATTTCTTTCAAGTAGAAACTCAACCTATAAATCCTTAACAAAGAAGTGAACTCAACCCTCCAAAAGTTCAAAACTTTTGGAGGGTTTTTATATCCTTAATAAAACACAACTTCCACATTCGGAAGAGCACTTTTCAGCTTTTCAATGTCGTTGCTTCGCAAAGAGGTATTGAAACAGATAACGGTTTCTAGTTTCTTCAATTCTGTTAGTCGGTCGAACTTGAAAACTTTCGTGTTTGAACAGTCAATCCATTTTAAGTTAGACAGCCCTTCTAGCCCCGTGAAACGCTTCACATTTGTTCCTGAGCAATTGATTCGCTCTAATTTCGTCATCGTTGTGAGCGGACGTAAATCATCAATGGCGGTATTGCTAAAATTCAGTGACTTGAGATTATTGAATTTAAGTACAGACAATAAATCCGCTACTGGCATTTCGGTAAAACTCAGAGACTCTAAAGTTTTTAGGTCTGGTAATGAGTTTAAATCTCTCATTCCAAGCCGGTTTAAGCTCAGCTCTTTCAATCGGTAAAACTCAGACAGTTCCACCAAACTAATAATCGATGAGCCTTGAATATTCAACCTTTCAAGGGAAACCAATTGATGTAGCTGTTTGGCGGTTGGCTGAGCAGCCATTACCACATTTTCTTTGAAAGCCCTTTTCATAGGTTCGCTTAAGATTCCCCACCAAGCATTTAGAGCTTTGGTTTGGAAAATCACGGTCAAGTCTTCCTTCTTATCGAGTATTAACGAAACCGCAGTTTTATCCACATTACTCCCCTCTAAACTCAAGTATTTCAACATGGCCAATCGCCCCAAGTCAGTAATATTTTTGACCTTGGTGTTCTCAGCCTCAATATGTCTTAAGTTAGATAAGTTCGCCAAAGGCGAAAGATCTGCTACGGAAGTATTATTCAGGGTAAGTGTTTCTAAACGTTCCAATGACTCAAGGCCTTGAAGGTTCTTTAATGGATTAGAATTTAAGTTCAAATGCGCGATTTTCTTCAGTTGCGCCAGTGGTGCTAAAGTTATAATTCCGGCTCCTTCTAAGTTCAAAGAATCGATTCTTAAGAGCTGAATTAAATCTTCATTATCAGGGTTAGGCGTATCCATATATTTTGCTAAAACGCCCTTCCACATGTCTGACATACCACCCCACCATTGTTCTAATTGCTTGGTATTTCTCACCACCAAAACTCGTGGATTGGCTTCCATATACGCTTCTGTACTCGCTTCATTGAGGGGCGCATTGTCGCAGTATATCTTTGTTAAAGATTTCACCTGACTCAGTGGCTCAAGTGATTCTACCTTAGTATTGGTAATGTTCAAGGTCTTCAATTGCCCTAAACCCGAAAGCGAAGTCAAGTCACTTACATTTGTCAATTCCAGCTTTAAATCTTGCAGCGCAATAGCCGACTGAAACCCATTCAGATTTATAATATCGCTTGCTGATAAGTCTAACTTTTTAAGCTTATTCAACTTAGAAAAATCAACCGTTGCCGTTTGTGCGGCTTCAGATAAATTGAGTTCTTCCAAAGAAACCAGTTCACTTATGAATGATAAATCTATTTGCTTGATTCTAGAAAGATTCAATTTCTCCAATTTCTCAAACGACTTCAATAGTGAGAAATCCTCAACATGACAATTGGAGAGATTAAGCGATTCAATTTCGTTGTGGTATTTTAGGTATTGAAGGTCGAAAACTGAAGTGTTGGAAACATCAAGTGACTTTAATGTATTGATAGATCGCAAAGGTTTTAGATCATTGACCCATGTATTGCTTATTTTCAGATACTTCAGGTTGGTAAGCTGATAAATTGGATCAAGATTAAGCACAAGGTCATTTCCTGATAAATCAAGGGAATCGATAGAAGCCAAACGCACCAAATCCTGATTGGACATACTGTCACCTTCAAACTTAATTTTATCTTTAAAAACTTGCTTCCACCCTAAGGTCAGCAAAGACCACCACTCCCTTAACTGCTTATCTCTGCTCAGTTTATTTGTATATATACTGGCAATTTTAAGTTCACTCTTTTTCGGGTCTAAATTCAGCTCTATAAATCGCTTTTGACTACTGTTTACAGGCTCTCCACCTAGTGAAGTACCTTGTAAATTTCTTATAATTTCGGCCTTATAGAAGGGCGTGCCATCCTCTTTGGTTTGCACCAATATTTCTGTGATCTCGAAATCGAACACCACATTCTTGAAAAAGAAATCAATATCTTTTAAGTAGGCCTGAATGTCTTTAAAAATCGGAGTTGATCTTTTCTCTTCCAAGTCATCTTCTACCTGAACTTTGGGGTCGACAAAAAGCTTTGCATAGCTGTTGCTAATAATCACTTCCTTTTCGCTTACAGCAGTTCGCTCCGATCCAATTACATTCAGATAATACTCCAGTGCACTGATAATTTCTTTTACTCCCTCTTTCTTTTTTTCCAATACCGAGTCTGGCAAAACAGGGAATTGCGCCCACAATGAGGCACTTGCACTAAAAAAGAGCAGTAATAATATGAGTCTATTTCTTCTCATAAATTATTTTCAATAAATCTTCCTTTTGAGAAGTGTTGACTTGAAGTAAGTCTGAAATTAACCAACCTGAATTATCGTTGGCACGATTAAAATTGGTGAGAGAAAAGTACCAGCCATCAATACCAAAGAAATGGTAATTCATTCGGTTTACAGTTTGAAATTGAAGAATTCCCATTTTTACCTCATAGAGAAATATGGTCAAGAAATCTGGTTTGTAATCGGCCAAAGTATATGATTCTGGAACGCCTCCTTTCACAAGGGCCTTTCGTAAATTCATAAAGTCAAGCTCGTGGCTCATTGGGTGCAAAAACACTTTGGTTTCGCCTCGCTGCTTGTCAAACATGGTTTTGTAAGGATCGAAAGCCACATCGGCTATAACCCATTCGTAACCAAGTGCCTCCTGCTGAATTTTCATATAGAGCAGTAATGGCATTTCTTTCCCTTTGTAGAGAAAAGTAGTGTTTACTACTGCAAACCAATCTGTAGAGTGCAGGTTTAAAAATTCAGGATTATCGCCTTGAGTTACTCTTTCGATAAAGTCATTCTTGGCTTGAGAAGAAATATCAGTATCCTCCTCATCGAAGAGGATACTGAGGTATTTTTTACGCAATCTTTCATTGCGATATTGCCTATCATCAGGCTCAAACGTTCTTCCTTTTACGTCTTCTTCTCCGTTAAAGCGCTTAAAAAACTGATTGAGTTGCTTCGTGCTTGCCAACAGTTGCTGCTCGATTTCATAATTTTCACCCACAATTTGGGCAGAAGAATATGAGGTAAAAACGAAGAAAAAAGAAAGTGAAAGAAGAATTAGTTTTTTCATACTGAAGTTTCAGATACTCTGATATCGCCTAAAATTACGTCCCAAAATTCGATAGTTCTACCAGCAATCTGAGTCTTTTTCTTTTCTACGTAAATGGTAATATCCTTTTTAGTTGTGTCTTTATAGTTCATTTTATCCGCGGTAGTTCCTTCAAACTTCTGATAGATAGTAACTACACCAACATAACGGCCATCAGGCTGTCTTTCTAAATCAGATATATATTGAACATCGTACCATTCAATATTTACCTTATCATAGTTAAGCGCCATTAATCGCTGGAAATACTCACGTACTTTGTAGTACTTAATTTCTTCCGAAGCGAGTGATGACACACCCATTTCGCTACCCGGAGCGAATAATTCTTCGGCCCTATCCATTACGCGGTTGGCTTCAGAAAAAGGAGTATCCTTATTACCAATAATGGCAATGTACTTTCCTAAGTCTTTAACTTTTTCTAAGGCTAGTGAGTCAATTGCTTTTTCACGATTGGGGTCTACAGGACTTTGAGCTTGGGTTGAAACAGCAAAAAAAGCCATTAAAGCAACCACATAAGAAAGTCTTTTAAATATTTGATTGTTCATAATTTCTTGTGTTAGGGTATTTTTGACTATTTCTTTACTAATACTAGTTCCTTGATTCTGCCTTGAGAATCCATCACCATTTCTTTTACCTTGTGTGGAGCCTTCTTAAGGTCCTTTAAATAGTTAAGGTACTTAGTAATCGTAGTTGGTTCGTCAAAATCTTCAGTTCCATTGGCTGCGTAAAAAATGATCAATACTGGAGCTTCTCCATTACTAAACATTCCAACGGCTTCTCTGATATTATTATTTGCTGCGTTAATAGAAGAAGCATTCGCGATTTGCCCAAAATAATTAGACAACCTAGCGTCAAGCGCCCTATTGGCCGCCTCTGGGTCTTCTTTTGGTTCTTCCTTCTTTACAGGAGGTGTTGGCTCGGGAGTGGTTTCTTCAATAACTTCTTCTGGTTCTTGGTTGGCATCAACCACCGCTTTTTGACTCTTACAAGAAGACATTACAAAGAGCAGTAAACAGAAGACTGGCACTAATTTAAAGATGCTTTTCATGTTGTGTGAATTTGGTTTCATATATATGGCTTCGTTAAACGATTTCTCTTCAAGCAAGTTCTGTTCCAAGTAACTATTATTTTCACTAAACAGCTCTTTTAGCAACTTTTCACAAAGTTTTCTTTTCGAATAGAGAAAATTGCTGTCAAAATGAAAACAAGAATCTTGTAAGCGGACAAATATGGGGAAAGAATGACTCATTCGCTTGTCATTTCTTGCCGAGTTTTTGAGTAAGAATCTGCACAAAAAAAATGTCGCAACAGGAATAAACCCATTGCGACATTTCATGAAAATTAAACTAAGCTTTAACCTCTTGGAGCTATTTGTGCACCTTCAGGCATTTTGAAATTATCCATGTTTGGAACTTCCTTTGAAAGCTTTACATTCTCGAAAAGCAGCTCATTTCTCATTCCGCCCACTTCTCCGTCTTTATATTGATACCACTGCAAAGATTTTGGAATGGTAATTCCGTTAATGGTTTGCCATTGATCATACTTAATTAAGCTCCACCTGTCACTTGCCTCTTCTCCACCAAAAGTGGCAGTATACATTAGCCAAGCCATTTTATTGGTTTCCGGATCGGAATAAATAATGTAATTATCTTTTGAAGACTCACCTATTCCGTTTTCATACGATATTTTAACTCCATTATAAGTAGTACCTAGGATGTTCATTGGCTCTACATCTTCATAAATAACTCCTTCATCGCCTACCACAAAAGGAAACGCATAAAAGTAAAAATATAGATTATAGGTCATTCGAGCTCTGGAAGCATTGACCGTTGCTGGGGTTACCCAAACCTCATTACCATCAAAACCTGTGGTGTCATTTTCTGATTCAATTCGGGTATACCTACTTTGGAGCTCAATCAAGTGATGTTGTCCATTGGACATATCATAAGAAAGCTGCTTCATTTCAGACCAATTACCAAAACCACCATGAGCATCAAAAACTTTAGTGATGCTTTCTGAGTGATGTTCTGTTTTTGGCGAAATCACTTTTACCTCTTCAATTTTATTCTCAGTTTTTGTTCCTCCACAGCCCATTAGGGATGCCATAAGGAAAACCATTAAACATTTTTTCATTTCGGATTGATTAAATTCAACTGTAAAGTTCACGAATTTACAGATTTTCAAGGTCAGATGGCTTACTCTATTCGCATACTTATTCAAGAATAATAGGAATCCTTTTCTCTAGCTGTTTCCGAATGTATATTTGGGTCAGAAATGATTTGAATGAAAGAGAAGCAAAAACAATTCGAAACCGAGGCAATTCGCACTCAGATTGAAGGCACACATGCGCAGGAACACTCTACTCCTATGTACCTTACTTCTAGCTTCACTTATGAGGACGCGGAAGAAATGCGTGCGGCTTTTGCTGGTGAGAACGACAAAAACATTTATAGCCGCTTTAGCAATCCAAACCTACAAGAACTCGTAGACAAGGTTTGCAAAATGGAAAAGGCCGAAGCGGGTTACGCTTTTGCTTCAGGAATGGCTGCCATTTTCTCTACATTCGCTGCCTTACTTTCCTCTGGCGACCACATCATTTCTTGTCGATCCATTTTTGGTTCAACCCATACCGTTTTAGGTAAAATATTATCCAAATGGAAAATCGACACCACTTATGTGGACATTGACAATACCAGCGATTGGGACAATGCGGTTCAACCCAATAGCAAAATTTTATATGTAGAAACCCCAACAAACCCAGCTGTAGATATTATTGATTTAGAATGGTTGGGTCATTTTGCAAAAAAACACAAACTGATTTTAGTAGTCGACAACTGCTTTGCTACACCTTACCTACAACAACCGATTCAATACGGTGCCGACTTAGTTATTCATTCGGCCACCAAATTCATGGACGGACAAGGCCGTGTAATGGGTGGGATTACGGTTGGTAAAAAGGAATTGATAGATGAAATCTATGCCTTTAGCAGAAGCACTGGCCCTGCCCTTTCTGCCTTTAATGCCTGGGTAATTTCTAAAAGCTTAGAAACCTTGGCTGTACGCATGGATCGCCATTCTGAAAATGCACTCAAGCTGGCTGAATTTCTCGAAAATTCTGAATTTGTGGAATGGGTTAAATACCCATTCTTAAAGTCACACCCTATGTATGAAGTGGCTAAAAAACAAATGAAGGCTGGTGGAGCAATGGTCGCGTTTGGCATTAAAGGAGGTTTAGAAAGCGGAAGAGTATTTTTGAACAACATTAAAATCTGTTCCCTTACTGCGAATTTAGGCGATAGCCGAACCATTGTAACTCACCCTTCTTCTACCACACATGCAAAACTCTCGGAAGAAGAGAGAATAAAAGTGGGAATAACTCCGGAACTGATTAGGGTTTCAGTAGGTTTAGAGCACATTACAGATATTATAACCGACATTGAGCAAGCCTTAAAAGCCGCCCAATAATTTCCATATGAAAAACGTAACTGCGGAAATCCTGACCATTGGAGATGAAATTCTCTTTGGTCAAATTTTAGATACCAATGCTCAATGGATGAGTGCTCAGCTCGACCTACTAGGCGTTAGAGTAGTGAGAAAAACTACTGTTGGCGACAATGAACCAGATATACTGCATGCATTTACAGAAGCCGAAAGCCGAGCAGATTTGGTGTTAATTACGGGCGGTTTAGGCCCTACAAATGACGACCTTACTATGCCCAGTCTGGCCAAATATTTTGGTTGCAAAATTGTAGAAAACGCTAGTGTTTTGGCACACGTGAAAGACTTCTTCGAAAAACGAGGAAGAGATTTTACAGAAATGAATAAAAGGCAGGCGCTAGTTCCTGAAATTGCCGAGGTGATTCATAACTCTTTGGGCACGGCACCTTGCACATGGTATGAAAGAAACGGGAAAATATTTGTTTCTATGCCAGGCGTACCCCATGAGATGAAGAACGTAATGAAGGAATTCATTATTCCGAAGGTTCGTACTTTCTTTCAAACCCCAGTAATTTACCATAAGGTAATTAGAACGGTAGGAATTGGCGAATCCTTTCTAGCAGATAAAATAAAAGATTGGGAAAACGCCCTCCCTCCTCATATTCGCTTGGCCTATCTTCCGAGTGTTGGCCATGTGAAATTAAGACTTACTGCCATTGGTGACGACCGCAGTCAACTGGAAAAAGATGTGCAACAACTGATTGAAGCATTTATTCCTCTAGGCGGTAAATACATTTATGGTTATGATGAAACGAGCCTAGAAGAAGCCATTGGACAGCTTCTACTGGCCCAAAAGAAAACAATTGCCCTTGCAGAAAGTTGTTCAGGTGGATTTATTCAACATAAAATCACTCAAATTCCCGGATCATCTGCTTACTTTCAGGGCGGAATTGTACCTTACCACAACCAATTTAAGATTGATGTGTTAGGTGTGAAGGCTTCCACACTTGAAAAACATGGTGCGGTAAGCGAAGAATGCGTTAAAGAAATGGCCGAGAGGGTTAGAGAAAAATTTAACTCAGACATAGGTGTAGCTAGTAGTGGAATTGCCGGACCAGGCGGTGGTTCTGAAGAAAAACCAGTCGGAACAGTATGGATTGCCTTTGCAGATGGCAAACAAACCATAACCAAACGACTTCAATTAACACAGAATAGAATATTAAATATTGAATTAACAGAAATAGCCGTATTAAATTTGGTTAGAAAAAGTTTGAGCCAATAGAACATTGATAATATTTGGTTTAATGCTATTTTTGTCTTTTTAATGCGAACGTTTTTAATCTCTAAGAACATAAGAATATGGCACTTGTAGAAATGGTGATGCCTAAAATGGGCGAGAGTATAATGGAAGGCACGGTCTTGACTTGGCTAAAACAGGAAGGCGACACAATTGAAGCCGATGAGTCTGTATTGGAAGTAGCCACAGACAAGGTAGACACTGAAGTTCCTGCCATTCACGCAGGTGTTTTAAAAGAAATATTAGTAAAAGAAGGCGATGTAGTGGCTGTCGGAGCTCCAATTGCCCGAATAGAAACAGAAGCATCTGCTGGTGGTGATACTACACCAGCTGTGGAAGCCACTAAAGCTACCACCGCAAGTGAAAAACCTGCAGAAGCCACTTCCAATAATCAAGCGGTCGTATTAGAGAAACCCTCTGGCGATAGGTTCTATTCACCTTTGGTAATGAACATTGCCCGTGAAGAAGGCATTTCTATGAGTGAATTGGAAAGAGTTCCAGGCACTGGTAGAGAAGACAGAGTAACTAAAAAAGATATTTTGGCCTACGTTAAAAACAGGCCACAAGGTGGTGTAGCAGCAGCTCCTACTCAGACGCAAACAGCACCGTCTGCGCCAGCGCAGTCGGCTCCGAAACAAATGCCAGTTTCTATTTCAGGCGAAGATGAAATCATAGAAATGGACAGAATGCGTAAGATGATTGCCGAGCGAATGGTAGACTCTAAACGCATTTCTCCACACGTTACTTCTTTTGTTGAAGCAGATGTATCGAATGTAGTTGCATGGAGAAACAAGGTGAAAAATGGTTTTATGGAAAGAGAAGGTGAGCCAATTACCTTTACCCCAATCTTTATTGAGGCCATTGTAAAAGCCATTAAGGACTACCCAATGATTAATATTCAGGTAGACGGCTCTAGAATCATTAAGAAAAAAGACATCAACATCGGTTTAGCTGTAGCTTTACCTAGTGGTAACCTTATCGTTCCTGTAATTCACCGAGCTGACCAATACAACTTAACTGGCCTTACTAAGAAGGTAAACGCCTTGGCTAAAAAAGCACGTGAAAACAAATTGACGCCAGACGATTTGCAAGGAGGTACATTCACCGTTTCAAACGTTGGCTCTTTCGGTAACGTAATGGGAACTCCAATTATCATGCAACCTCAAGTTGCAATTATGGCTTTAGGTGCGGTGGTTAAAAAGCCCGCAGTAATTGAAACTCCTTCTGGTGATGCAATTGCAATTCGTCATAAGATGTTCCTTTCACACTCATACGACCACAGAGTTGTTGATGGATCTTTAGGTGGAATGGTGGTAAGAAGAGTAGCTGATTATTTAGAGAAATTCGATCTAAAACAGACCTTATAATATTCCAGAGAAAATTAACCATAAACCTCAATCAGAAATGGTTGAGGTTTTTTTGTTTTCATATACTGGGCTTAAAAAATGGATTTCACAAATCTTGTAAACTTGTGCATTTACTTCAAAAAAAGGACACTTCATTATTTCAGTTCATCAGAAATAAAGTACAACATGGCATTTAGTATATATTTAAGTAACTTATCAGGAGTTTAAATTATCAGATAAAGACTGATACGTAATAAGACAATTCACTATAAAAATTAATGTCTAAAACCGAAGACACACATGAACTAGCCAAAACTAGTAGAGATGAAAAGACACTTCTCGAAGCATTAAATCATGCTTCTATTATTTCTGTTGTTGATACGAAAGGCAACTTCACTTTCGTAAACGACAATTTTTGTAACATCTCGGGCTACAGTCGAGAAGAATTATTGGGTGAAAATCACAGCCTCATTTCAACCATTGATAGTCAAATTTCTTCTAACCATGCCTGGAAAGGAGAGTTGAAAAACCGAAAGAAAAATGGAGCCTACTTCTGGACTCAGTCATCTATTGTTCCCTCGATAAACGATCAAGGAAAAATTGAATGCTATACCGCTGTCCATTTAGACATTACTGAAAGCAAGTCAAAAGTTAACTACCTCTTAAATAAAGACATAAATCAAGACGCAGAATATAATCTTAACCAAGCCCAAAAAGTGGCTAAAATTGGAAGCTTTGACACATCCTTACCTACTAATGAAATCTGGTGGTCTGATGAGCTCTTTTCCTTATTCGGTTTAAACCCGAATCTTTTCACACCACAAAGAGATAGTTTCTACGAACTAATTCACCCAAATGATCAACCATTATTTGAGAAACTAGTAAAGTCTTTGACAAGCGAAAAAACGACTAAGTTTGAATTTAGAGCAAAACATTCCAGCGGAAAATGGTTGCATCTTGAGCTAATAGCAGAAGCAAAATACGATAAGAACAACAACTTTATTGGGTCAATTGGCACAATGCAAGACATAACGGAGAGGAAAGAAGCTCAAGCAGCCCTTAGGTATGCCTATAATATAATCAACCGAAGTCCAGCCGTAGTTTTTCGGTGGAAAAACATTAAAGATTTACCTGTTGATTTTGTATCAAAAAACGTTGTAGAGTTGACAGGATACTCTACTGAAGACTTTTTAAACAGAGTAATACGCTATGACGACATAATCCATCCAGATGATATAGAAAGAGTATCTAAAGAAGTGGTAAGAGCTAATCAAAGTGATACCAACAACATGTATCATCATGAACCATATAGACTCATCACTAAAAATGGAGAAATAAAATGGGTGCTCGACACCACCTACATTAGACGTAATACCGCTGGCAAAGTAATGTTTCGCGAAGGCATTGTTTATGACATTACCAAACAAAGGTTGGCTGAGGAAGATCTTAGAAAAAACGAAGCTTTATTAGCTAGAATGAGTGAGACGGCTAAAATTGGCGGGTGGGAGTTAGATGTTAATTCATTAGAAATTGATTGGACAGAGGAGACATACTTAATTTATGAACTAGACCCTAATAAAAAACCGGTCTTATCAGAAGGAATTAAATATTATCACCCCGATGATCGACCTAAAATTGAAAAAGCTGTTCAAAACGCCATTGACCTAAATGAATCATTCGATTTAGAGGTTAAATTTATAACCGCAAAAGGAAAACATCTATGGGTTCGTTCGATTGGTAGGCCAATCATCCAAAATGGAGTTACAGTTAAAGTTACTGGTACATTTCAAGACATCACAGAACAAAAAAAGGCAGAGTTATTAGTCCATCAACACTTACAATTACTCGAACAAAAAAACAAAGAGCTCAATCAATTTGCTTACATCGCCTCGCATGATTTACAGGAGCCACTTAGAACAGTAGCAAATTATGTGGAGCTACTTAATTGGAAATACAATAACCAACTGGATGAAGATTCAAATCTGTACCTAAATTATATTACTCGGTCTGTAGAGCGAATGCAAGACTTGCTGCATGCATTATTAGAGTATACAAGCATTGGGAAATACGAAAAGGAACC
This sequence comes from Roseivirga ehrenbergii, assembly GCF_001593005.1. Lineage (GTDB taxonomy): Bacteria > Bacteroidota > Bacteroidia > Cytophagales > Cyclobacteriaceae > Roseivirga > Roseivirga ehrenbergii. The sequence continues at coordinate 7,524 of NZ_LQZQ01000051.1, read as the reverse complement.
AACTCTTGTTGATTGTAATAACATAGTAGAACAGATAAAAATTGATTTATCAGTCCAATTAGAAAAAAAGAAAGTTAAGCTGAACATCGACAGACTAGTTCAAGTTAAAGGCTATGAACATGAGCTACGTTCACTTTTCCAAAACCTGATATCCAATGCTATAAAATACTCTAAGCCAAATACGACCCCCGAAATTAACATTTCAGTAAAAAAAGAAATGAACCAAAACATATTTGCTGTAAAGGATAATGGAATAGGCATTGAGGAAAAATATAAAGAAAAAATATTTGTCATTTTTCAACGACTTCATAATCAAGATTCATATGAAGGCACGGGGATTGGACTAGCTCGCTGTCTGAAAATAGCTGAACTACACGGTGGCAAAATATGGGTCGAATCTCAACCCGATCGTGGTAGCACATTCTATTTTTCAATACCAAATTAAACAATCATGAAAAAGAAAATTCCCTGCGTTCTATTAATTGACGACAATGAAGCTGATAATTTTTATCATAAAATTGTAATAGAAAGGTCTGAATTTGCAGAAGAAGTAGTATCAGTTACGGGAGGACAAGAGGCCCTAGAATATCTTCAGTTAAGCCTAAAAGGTGAAAAAACATCTCCAGACTTAATTTTTCTAGATATCAACATGCCCAGAATGGATGGCTGGGAATTTTTACAAGCATATGCAGCACTGGAGAAGCCAGACAACGAAAGAATCATAGTGGTTATGCTATCCACATCCAAAAACCCGGATTACGTAAAAAAGGCAAACGAAATAAACGAAGTAAGCGAATTTACGAGTAAACCACTCACTGCAGAATATTTAGAAGAACTACGTGAAAAATACTTCAGTAAATAGGTTCACATAACAGGCTCAATTATACCATTCCAATCTTAATTCACTAATTTTCAATTCCATATTAAATAGTGTTATGAAAGAAACTACCGTAAAGGAACTAGCAGAACTAAAAGCATCAGGAGCAGACTTTCAGTTGATTGATGTAAGAGAACAAAATGAATTTGAAATAGCCGAAATTGGTGGAGAGTTGATCCCCATGAATACCATTCCGGGAAACGTAGATAAAATTAGCCGTGATAAAAAAGTAGTGATCCATTGCCGTAGCGGAAAACGCAGTGGAGATGTGATCAACTGGTTAGAGCAAAACCATGGTTTCGAAAATCTCTATAACCTTAAGGGTGGAATTTTGGCCTATGCTGATGAAATTGACAATAGCTTAACGAAATACTAAACTGATTTTTTCAGAAGGTTGAAGTTCTTTCAACCTTCTGAAAAACCTAGAAACGGCTATATTTTCTAACGCGAATAAAGTTGCGAATCACTCCAAAGAGCACTAACAAAACAATTGGCCCAACAAGGTTAATCATCTGCCATTTCAACTTTTCTTTTTGCGCTCGAATTCTATCTAAAGGTCGTAGCTTAATCTCTTTATTTCTTGCCTGAATTAATCCATCATCGTTTATCAAATAGGTCAGCGCATTCATCATAAAGTCTTTATTGGCAAACACCTTTTTTTCTTCACCTTCGGCATATGGATTAAACCCTAAATCGAGCGGTACTCCTCGCTGCATTTCATTTCTGATTATATCACCATCACCAATGACAATGATTTTCGTGTCGGGACTATCGGCTTTAAAATCGCTGGTATTCACTCCCTCTTTCGGTAAAACTCTATTTTTAAAAAGACTCTCAAATTCCCCTTCCAATAAATAAGCAATAGGATACTGCCCACCTTGGTAAAGACTTGGATCATTCTCTGCTGCAATTTCTTCGAACGAAACAGGTGCTGGCGCATTCAGAATTCGAGTGTATTGAGAAGTAAACATCAATGGAGTTTTCCTGATCCCCTCAGCAGCAACCGTGTCAATTGTACTAGTAAAACGTGTGTAAACGGCATCTAAATTACGAGTAATTGGATGATCGCTAAACCACGAAGCACCAAAGAAAAATGGCCAGCGTAAATTGGTAATGGTTTGAGAGTCATCCATCCTTACCGGGTATCGACCAAAATTTTGCACATCTAAGATGAAGTCATTTTTCAGCCTAATTCCATAACGAAAAAACAGATCATCCAAATCAAGCGTGTAGGGCAAGCCAAAAGTACCAACTCCGCCTGCTTGTCGCATGTCTACTCCAAGGGCATCGACCATAAAAATGGCCTTGCCTCCATTCATCAAATGCTGATCAATTTTAAATTTGTCTTCCCTAGAAAAAGGCTTGGTGGGTTTTGCCATAATAATCACATCGAAGTTTTTCAACTCCGTTGTCTCACTCAAGTTGACCGGTACAATATTAAATGCTTCAGAAAAATCACGCGCAAACCAATAGATGTTCAACGAATCAAGTTCACCATGTCCTTGAAGCAAGCCAATACGCTTTCTATCAACATCCGCAATGCGCTGAATTCCAGTGGCTAATTCGTATTCAATACCCTCAAGCGATTGATTGAGCTTCATTTCAAATGATGCTCCTTGATTCCCTTTCAGCAATAACACACTGGAAGTTCGATCTCCGTAACGAAGCACTACATAAGGAAAAATAAGCTTCTGTACATCGGTTCCATTATCATTGTCAAATATTCTGGTAGGCGAAAGCCCCGCATCTATCCAAGCCTGATAGTTTTTATTTCGTTCACTTTCAGTATCAGCCGCTCCAGGATCATTAACTGAATAGTAAATAGGCTGACTGCTGTAAATACCTAGTTCTTCTACAGTTTCTACAATGGATTTCTGAAAACGCTGAAATTCGGTTGGTAAATCGGTTCCCAATAAAATTTCCACATGTAAAGGCTGATTCAGTTTTCCCAATAGTTCCTTAGTAGGATCTTGAAGCGTATATCGTTTTTCTTCTGTTAAATCGAACCTCCAAAAAAAGTTGGCAGCAACTACATTAACTGCAAATACAATGAAAAGCCCCAGTGCGAATACCTTAATAGCCTTCACTCTATGGGGTTTGAAGGACATTCTTCGCGCAGCGAATTTGAGTGAAGTAAGCAGCAAAACCACAGTGATTGTACTTAAGAAATACACTAAGTTTCTGGAATCAATCAGGCCACGGCTCATAGCATCATAATGAAATGAAAGGCTCATTTCATCAATATAAAGGGCAGTTTGACCAGTGAAAATATCGGCCAATGCACTTATGCCTGTAAACATAAAGAAACAGAAGAACACAGCTAGAATAAAAGCTACTATCTGGTTTTCGCTGATTGCAGAAGCAAATAGCCCAATGGATGTAAAAACGCCTCCTAATAAAATAAGACCTACATAAGACCCAATAATGCCGGGTGTATCTAAATTTCCGGTTGGGTTTCCGAGCTGATAAACCGAGTAATAATAAACCAACGTGGGCAGCACAGAGAAAACCACCAAAGAAAAAGCAGCCATGTACTTCCCTATAATAATCTGAAAGTCACTCAATGGACGGGTAAGCAGCAACTCTAAGGTTCCTGCTTTTCTCTCTTCAGCCAACATCCGCATGGTAATGGCTGGAATAAGAAACATGTATACAAAAGGGCCTAATGAGAATAGTGTATCGAGCTGGGCATAACCGTAATCGATTACACTGGTTTCAGGGAAAACCCACATCAATAACCCAATACCAGTAAGAAAAACACCGATCACAACATAAGCGATCAACGAATTCAGAAACTGCTGAACCTCCTTTCTATAAATCGCCCACATTGCTCTGTTGGTTAGTTAAGTCATAGAAAATTTGTTCTAGGTCTTGCTCAATCAGTTGCATTTCTAAAATCACCCAGTTTCTTTCCGAAGCCAGCTTAAAAAATCGCTCTCTAATATACTTATTAACCTTTGATGTAACCTGGTATTTTCCTGCGCCTAAATCTTTAAACTGAAAATCTTTAATTTCAGAAATAGCTTTAAGATCAACTGGTTTAGATAATTCCACATACAAAACCTGTTTTACACCCGAAGTCAAATGAGCAACCGAGTCGTTGGCCACAATTCTACCCTGATTTATAATCACCACTCTATTACACAAAGCTTTCACTTCTTGCATAATATGAGTCGATAGAATTACCGTTTTATCTTTACTGATTTGCTTAATTAAACCTCTGATTTCAGCAAGTTGGTTGGGGTCTAAGCCAGTGGTGGGTTCATCGAGAATAAGCACTTCAGGGTCATGCAATAATGCCTGAGCCAGTCCGACCCTTTGCCTGTACCCTTTTGAAAGCGAGCTTATCTTCTTATTCTGCTCACGTGTTAAGCCACAAAGCCGAATCATTTCAGCTATCCGCTGCTTCCTCTTCTCTCCTTTTATTTGATGAAGGGAAGCAATAAATGCCAGATACTCGTGAACGAACATATCTAAATACAGCGGATTGTGCTCTGGTAAATAACCTATAATGGCTCTCGCTTTTTTAGACTCCTTCACAATATCAAACCCATTCACAATTACCTCGCCTTCGGAAGGTGGTAGGTAACCTGTCGCAATTTTCATTGTTGTGGACTTACCCGCACCATTAGGCCCCAGAAAACCAAGAATATCTCCTTTGTTTACTTCAAAAGAGATTCCATCAACAGCTTTCTGTTGTCCGTAAACTTTGGTGAGTTGCTTTACCTGTATCGACATTGAATCCTTAACGAGGCCTAATATTATTTATTGGGCTTTCCTTTTGGCCATAATGGTCGAACTTCTACATCCACCACATGGTAATTTGCAAAAGTTTGAACAGACTGAACAATTGAACTTGCTACATCTTGCGGACGCATCATATTATCGTTGGCATTTGCCAATTCAATACTATCGAAGAAATTGGTATTGGTTGAACCTGGGTAAATTGTCGTCACCTTTATTCCGTATTCTCTTAGCTCTTGAAAAATAGAATGTGAAATTCCTCGAACCGCATGTTTTGTTCCCACATAGCCTGACATTGTTTTAATTCCACTTGTTCCTGCAATGGAAGAAATATTAACGATATGACCTTCTCCCAATTCTATCATGCTAGGTACGGCTACTTTAATACAATAAAACAATCCATGAACATTAATGTCATACATCTCTCTCCATTCTGCCACATCCATTTCGTGAATAAGCCCTTGATAACCCATTCCAGCATTATTCACCAAAACACTTGCCTTACCAAGCTTATCAGAAGTGGCTTTATAGGAAGCCTGAACATTATCCCAATCAGAAACATCTGTTTTAAAAAAGTGAAAATTAGCATGCTCCAATTTGGGTGAAGTTCTTCCCCATCCTGCTACAATGGCTCCAGCTTCCAACAATTGCTTCACCGTTTCCAAACCTATTCCTTTACTTACGCCAGTTACAATGGCCACTTTCCCTTGAATATCCATAGTGTGAAATTAACAAGCTAAAACTGATTATGGAACTGTAGAGCAATGTTAATCTTAAAACGATTTTATAGTAACTTCTCAAAAAAAAGAAAATGATACTATCAACAACAGACTTTGTTCCGAATAAAGAAATTATAGAGATCGTAGGTATTGCTAGAGGTAGTACTGTAAGAGCTAGAAATGTAGGTAGGGATATCTTCGCTGGCTTTAAGAATTTAGTTGGGGGCGAAATAGATGAATATACCCAACTACAAGCTGAATCAAGAGAAGAGGCAATTTTTAGAATGACGAAGGACGCTGAAAAACTAGGAGCAGATGCTATTATCAATGTTCGATTTACAACCGCTATGATTATGCAAGGAACAGCTGAAATACTTGCCTATGGAACAGCAGTCAAATTAAAATAATTTACTTCAAATGGCTGAGTTGATAATTTGGACAGCGATTACATTTTGGGTTATAATCGCTGTTAGAATAACTTTCAGTATTAAAAAGAGAGTTAATCAACGTAATCGAGAAGAATTTGAAAAACGTAGTAATTAACAATTACTGTAGCGAAATCAACTTCTGTAATAGAATAGTCATCCCATTTTCGGCCTTTGCTGCCGCTGCCAATATTTTAGATAGTTCGGCAACTTCCAAGTGATCTGGGTCACACAAATCTGTAATAGCAGAAATAGCAAACACAGGAAGATTCATATGTCGAGCTACAATTACTTCTGGTACAGTAGACATTCCTACAGCATCTGCACCAATGATTTTCAGAAAACGATATTCGGCTCTTGTTTCCAAATTAGGGCCACTCACCCCAGCGTATACGCCTTCATGACACCTTATCCCTTCCTCCTTCGCAATCGCTAAAGCTTGATCAATCATATTACGTTCATAAGGCTCGCTCATATCAGGAAAGCGTCCTCCGAATTCATCAAGGTTAGCACCTGTTAACGGATTCTCCTTAGTCAAATCAATATGATCTTCAATGATCATTAAATCAGCCACTTGAAAATTCAAGTTTAATCCCCCTGCGGCATTAGAAACAAAAAGTTTCTTAACCCCTAAGAGTTTCAATACGCGGACAGGAAAAGTTACCTGCTTCATGTCATAGCCTTCGTAATAATGAAACCGCCCCTGCATAGCTACAACCTTCTTTCCAGAAAGTTCTCCGAAAATCAGCCTACCACTATGGCTCTCTACCGTTGAAATGGGAAAGTGAGGTATCTCTTTATATTCAATTGTATGCTCAATTCTAATCTTATCTACTAAAGCCCCTAAACCAGTCCCCAATATGATACCAAATTCAGGTTGAAAATCATTTTCGGATTGAATGTAGTTAAGCGCTTCAAAAATTCGTTTGGTATAGTCCATAGTGTCAATGCTCAATTCAATTTCAAAGATGCAAAAGATTTCATTTTGAGAGGAACTTTAGAAGTCAAAACTTAATTCCATAATCATACTTCTATAAAAGCTTATAGTCCTATGCTCTTTCAGACAAAGGCCTTAATTTCGAATTGAAATCAAATCACAGTATGATCACAATTGTAGTAGGAACCAATCGTATTAATTCAGTTAGTAGACAAGTCGCAGATTACTATCAATCCATTATTCAAGAAAAAGGCATTACTGCCGAAATTGTTGATCTCGTTGACTTACCTCATGATTTCACTGGAACGGCTCTTTACGAAAACAATGGAAATAACGCTATTTTCAATACAATGAGAGATAAAGTCCAAAGTGCTAAAAAGCTAATTTTCATCGTCCCTGAATACAACGGTTCCTTCCCTGGTATACTTAAAACATTCATCGATGGATTAAAATATCCTCAAGGAGTTAGAGATAAAAAGGCTGCATTAGTGGGCATTTCCTCAGGCGTACAAGGCGGAGTTTTTGCCATGTCTCACCTCACAGACATTTTTAATTATTTAGGGATGCATGTATTTGCTCTTAAACCTAAACTAGCCGGTATTGAAAGAAACTTCTCAAATGGAAAGGTCATAAACCAACTATATAACGAACTTATTAATACTCAAATAGATAAGTTTATTGAATTCTAAACAAACTCTAATACTAACCTCTTACTTTCCTCAGTTCGGTGAACAAATTGTAGCTCAATAATCAATTGAGTATTGATGCTGAATCAGTACTTAGTAAGCTCTACTTTCCCTCCCTCCCAAAGTAAAGGTCATA
>NZ_LQZQ01000050.1 GCF_001593005.1 Roseivirga ehrenbergii | reverse complement strand
AGCTTCGGAGCCAGTATTGGCACTTACTGAAAGGTTGACCTCAGGAAAGTCATTATCTGTCGTAATAACAGATACAACTTGATCAGCTAAAGGATCATACAAATCGTCACTACTACCATCGTTAATTGACAAGGTGATATTAGTAGTTTGATTTCCATCTACAAGCGCATCATCAATCCCAGTAACTATAATGGTTTGTGGTGTATTCCAATTAGCTGTGGTAAAAGTCAGACTGGTGGGGCTTACTGTGGCTTCACCTAAATCTCCACTGGATACATCAATCAACACATCAGATGTAGGCTGAGAATTGAGTACAACTGTAAAGTTATCGATAGTTCCTGTTTCTGATACCTCGGTGCTTCCATCACTTTCAACAATAGTAAACCCAGGCGTATCATCATCAACAGTAGTAACCATAATGGTTTGATCAGCCAGCAGATCAAATGAGTCATCGCTGCCTGCATCATTAATAGACAAGGTCACTGTAGTGTTTTGATTTCCATCTACAAGTGCATCATCAACCCCAGTAACTATAATGGTTTGTGGTGCATTCCAGTTCGCTGCGGTAAAAGTCAGACTGGCATGGCTTACTGTGGCTTCGCCTGTATCTCCACTCGATATATCAATAATTACATCCGAAGCAGGTTGTGCACTCAGAACAACGGTAAATTCATCGGTAGTGCCTGTTTCTGAAACCGCAGTATTTCCATCACTTTGTGCAACCGTAAAACCAACGGCATCATCATCAATAGTGGTAACCGTTAGAGTTTGGTCCGCCACTGGATCAAAGAGATCGTTACTGTTGGCATCATTAATAGAAAGTGTGATTGTAGTATTCTGATCTCCATCCACAAAGTTATCATCAACACCTGTAACCGTTACTGTTTGCGCTGTATTCCAAGTATTAATAGTAAATGTTAGTTGTGTAGGACTTACAGTGGCTTCCCCTAAATCTCCACTAGAAATATCAATAACGACATCGCTAGTTGGCCTCCTGTCTAGCTTGACCAAGAAATCATCTGTTGTACCTGTTTCTGAAACGGAAGTGTTACCATCGCTTTCGGTAATATTAAAACCCGCTACATCATTGTCTATAATAGTAATATCCAGAGTTGCAATTGCTCCTAAAGCAAGTCCTGCTGAAGGATTACCCATAGTAATAGTAGCCGTTTCTGTGTCTTCTACATAAGTATCATCCTGAATAGTAAAGGATATTGTGTTCGATGTTTGTCCATCTAGTATTGTAATAGTAGGATTGATTAAGGCATAATCAGTAAAGGTAATATCTGTTCCGCTCACAGATAAATCTACCGTTTGGTCTCCCACTACTGCGAATGCGGCAGTTACCTGAAGTGTAATGACCGTACCTATCTCTGAACCTGAGTTGGCATTTGCAGAAAGGTTTACTTCAATCGGGTCATTATCAGTAATCATTACATCCTGAGATGTAGTCGTACCTAATAGTATTCCGCCCGAAGGGTTGGTAATGGTTAATGTGGCTGTTTCGTTCCCCTCCCCTAATGCATCGTCTTGAATAGTAAAAGTGACAGATCCAGTAGTTTCTCCATTAAGAATATTAATTGAACCAGCACTTAAAATGTAATCCGTACCCGTAATTCTGGTTCCGCTAGCCGCAATATCTACTATTTGATCACCCACCACTGCTCTTGCCGCTGTGGCGATAACGGTGATTATAGTTCCATCTTCTTCTGTTCCAGTGTTTGAACTTACTGAAAGGTTAACTGCTGGTGGAGCTTCAGTGGTAGTAACTGTTACGGTTTGATCTGCCATTGGATCAAAGAAATCATTACTGCTTGCATCATTGACAGAAAGTGTAATGGTAGTGTTTTGGTCACCATCAAATACAGCGTCACTAACCCCAGTTATAGTAACTGTTTGAGTAAGATTCCAATTGAATTGAGTAAAAGTTAACGAAGAGGGGCTTATGGTAGCCTCTCCTGTATCTCCACTTGAAATGTCGATAATCACATCTGAGGTTGGTCGACTACTTAACCTTACTGTAAACTCATCGGTTGTACCAGTTTCCGAAACTGTGGTATTGCCATCACTTTCTATAATAGTCAACCCTGCAACGTCATCATCCAAGATGTCCAAGTTTTGAGATGTAGTAGTACCAAGGACTATTCCTGCTGAAGGGTTACTAATGGTGAAAGTGGCTGTCTCGGTGCCTTCAACATAACTATCATCCTGTAATGTCACATTAGAAACACCGCTAGTCTGCCCATTTAGAATGGTAATAGTGGCTGAGTTGATGGCATAATCTGTACCTGTAACTCCTGCTCCAGTAACTGCCACATCCACTGTTTGGTCTCCCACAACAGCTACATCAGCCGTAACCGTAAGCACAACAACATTGCCAGCTTCCCCTACTGAGGCTGAGTTAATAGTAAGATTAACTGTTGGAATCTCATTATCAGTAATCGTAATGTTCTGAGTTGTGGTAACACCAAGACTAAGTCCACTTGAAGGATTACTGATGGTTAGAGTAGCTGTTTCAGTACCTTCAATATCAGCATCGTCAAGAATAGTGAAAGTAGCAGTGCCAGTAGTTGTTCCATTTAAGATTGTAATTGCAGCAGCGCTTAGACTGTAATCTGTACCCGTAATTCCTGCTCCGCTCGCAGCTATATCAACAGTTTGATCTCCTGTTACTGCTACTGATGAAGTGGCGGTAATAGTAACAACGGTACCATCTGTTTCGGAAGCTGTATTTGTGCTTACTGAAAGAGTGACATCAGCCGTATCATTGTCCGTAATTGAAATATTTCGGCTTGTGGTCGCTCCTAGGGTCAGGCCAGCCGAAGGGTTACTTATAGTTAAAGTTGCTGTTTCAGCTCCTTCAATGGCTGCATCATCAAGAATGGTAAAGGTTGCTGTACCTGTCGTTAGCCCATCTAAGATTGTTATTGAACCTGCGCTCAATGTATAGTCTGTTCCTGTAATGCCAGTTCCACTAGCAGTAATATCAACAGTTTGATCTCCTGTTACTGCGCCAGTGGCTGTGGCCGTTACGGTAATTACCGTTCCGGCTGCTTCGGTACCGAATGCCGCGGAAACACTGAGGCTTACTTCTGGGAGCTCATCATCGAGGGTACTCACTATCACTGTTTGGTTTGATAATGGATCGAAAGCGTCATCGCTCGCAGCATCGTTAATCGAAAGGGTGATTCCTGTATTTCGGGTGCCATCCAAAAGGGCATCGTCAACGCCTGTGACCGTAATAGTTTGTGGTGTGTTCCAGTTGGCTGCGGTAAAGGTGAGGCTGGCCGGACTGACAGTAGCTTCTCCTGTATCTCCGCTCGATACTTCGATTACTACATCTGAGGCAGGTTGTGCACTCAAAACAACCGTAAAAGCATCGGTCGTACCTGTTTCTGATACAATGGTATTTCCACCACTGTGGGCATATGTATAACCAGCAATGTCATTGTCTGTAATGGAAACGTTTCGGGCTGTTGTGGTTCCGAGTGTGATTCCGGCTGAAGGGTTGCTAATCGTTAAAGTTGCGGTTTCAGCTCCTTCAATGGCTCCATCGTCTTGTATCGTGAAAGTGGCAGTTCCTGTAGTTTGCCCATCTAATATGGTAATCGTACCCGTACTTAAAGTATAGTCTGTTCCCGTAATTCCAGTTCCGCTCGCGGCTATATCAACGGTTTGGTCTCCTATTACTGCTCCTGTGGCTGTGGCCGTTACTGTGATGACTGTGCCAGCGGCTTCGGTGCCAAAGGTGGCGGAAACACTGAGGGTAACTTCTGGGAGCTCATCATCGAGGGTACTTACTATCACCGTTTGGTTTGATAATGGATCAAAAGCATCATCACTGGCTGCATCGTTAACCGAAAGGGTGATTCCTGTATTTCGGGTGCCATCCAAAAGGGCATCGTCAACGCCTGTGACCGTAACGGTTTGTGGGGTATTCCAATTGGCGGACGTAAAGGTGAGGCTGGTCGGACTGACGGTGACTTCACCTGTATCTCCGCTAGATACATCGATTACTACATCTGAGGCAGGTTGGGCACTCAAAACAATGGTAAACCCATCGGTAGTACCTGTTTCTGATACAATGGTATTTCCACCACTGTGGGCATAGGAATAACCAGCAGTGTCATTGTCTGTAATGGAAACGTTTCGGGCTGTTGTTGTTCCGAGTATGATTCCTGCCGATGGATTGCTAATCGTTAAAGTGGCGGTTTCGGCTCCTTCAATAGCTGCATCATCCAGTATCGTGAAAGTGGCAGCTCCTGTAGTAGCACCATCAAGAATGGTAATTGTGCCGGCACTTAATGTATAGTCAGTACCCGTAATTCCTGTTCCGCTGGCAGCAATATCAACGGTTTGATCACCTGTTACTGCTCCAGTGGCCGTAGCAGTAACTGTTATTACTGTCCCTGCTGCTTCAGTACCGAATGCCACTGATACAGAAAGGTTGACTTCGGGGAGCTCGTCATCAGTGGTACTTACAATCACCGTTTGGTTTGATAATGGATCGAAAGCGTCATTGCTAGCAGCATCGTTAATGGAAAGGGTGATTCCTGTATTTCGGGTGCCATCCAAAAGGGCATCGTCAACGCCTGTGACCATAACAGTTTGTGGGGTGTTCCAATTGGCGGCAGTAAAGGTGAGGCTGGCCGGACTGACAGTAGCTTCGCCTGTATCTCCGCTCGATACATCGATTACTACATCTGAGGCAGGTTGAGCACTCAGAACAATAGTAAACCCATCAGTAGTACCTGTTTCTGATACAGTAGTATTTCCTCCACTATGGGCATAGGAATAACCAGCAGTGTCATTGTCAGTAATAGAAATGTTTCGGGCTGTGGTAGCACCAAGTGTGATTCCTGCCGATGGGTTGCTGATCATTAAAGTAGCGGTTTCAGCTCCTTCAATAGCTGTATCATCGAGGATGGTGAAAGTAGCAGTTCCTGTGGTTTGCCCATCTAAGATTGTAATAGTGCCAGCACTTAATGTATAGTCGGTACCTGTAATACCAGTTCCACTAACACCTAAATCAATTGTCTGGTCGCCTGTTACTGCGCCAGTGGCTGTGGCGGTCACGGTGATGACTGTGCCAGCAGCTTCGGTGCCAAAAGTCGCGGAAACACTGAGGGTAACTTCGGGGAGCTCATCATCAGTGGTACTTACTATCACCGTTTGGTTTGATAATGGATCGAAAGCGTCATCGCTAGCCCCATCGTTAACCGAAAGGGTGATTCCTGTATTTCGGGTGCCATCCAAAAGGGCATCGTCAACGCCTGTGACCGTAACGGTTTGTGGCGTATTCCAATTAGCGGACGTAAAGGTGAGGCTGACTGGGCTGACAGTAGCTTCGCCTGTATCTCCGCTCGATACTTCGATTACTACATCTGAGGCAGGTTGTGCACTCAGAACAATAGTAAATCCATCGGTAGTACCTGTTTCTGATACAGTAGTATTTCCTCCACTATGGGCATAGGAATAACCAGCCGTATCGTTGTCCGTAATTGAAATATTTCGGCTTGTGGTCGCTCCTAGGGTCAGGCCAGCTGAAGGGTTACTGATGGTTAAAGTGGCCGTTTCGGCTCCTTCTATGCCCGCATCGTCTTGGATCGTGAAAGTGGCAGTTCCTGTTGTAGCACCATCAAGAATGGTAATAGTGCCGGCACTTAATGTGTAGTCAGTACCCGTAATTCCTGTGCCGCTCGCGGCTATATCAACGGTTTGGTCACCTATTACTGCGCCAGTGGCTGTAGCGGTCACGGTGATGACTGTGCCAGCAGCTTCGGTGCCAAAAGTCGCGGAAACACTGAGGTTGACTTCGGGGAGCTCATCATCGGTGGTACTTACAATCACCGTTTGGTTTGATAATGGATCGAAAGCGTCATTGCTAGCAGCATCGTTAATGGAAAGGGTGATTCCTGTATTTCGGGTGCCGTCCAAAATGGCATCGTCAACGCCTGTGACTGTAATGGTTTGTGGCGTATTCCAATTAGCGGACGTAAAGGTGAGACTGGCCGGACTGACAGTAGCTTCTCCCGTATCTCCGCTCGATACATCGATTACTACATCTGAGGCAGGTTGAGCACTCAAAACAACCGTAAAAGCATCGGTCGTACCTGTTTCTGATACTGTAGTGTTTCCACCACTGTGGGCATAGGAATAACCAGCAGTGTCATTATCTGTAATGGAAACGTTTCGGGTTTTGGTTGCGCCAAGCACCACTCCTGCCGAAGGGTTGCTAATCGTTAAAGTGGCGGTTTCGGCTCCTTCAATGGCTGCATCGTCAAGAACGGTGAAGGTCACTGTGCCGGTAGTTGCACCATCAAGAATGGTAATTGTAGCTGCGCTTAAAGTATAATCTGTTCCCGTAATTCCAGTTCCGCTCGCGGCTATATCAACGGTTTGGTCACCTATTACTGCGCCAGTGGCTGTGGCGGTCACGGTGATGACTGTGCCAGCAGCTTCGGTGCCAAAAGTCGCGGAAACACTGAGGCTTACTTCTGGGAGCTCATCATCGGTGGTACTTACAATCACTGTTTGGTTTGATAATGGATCGAAAGCGTCATTGCTAGCAGCATCGTTAATCGAAAGGGTGATTCCGGTATTTCGAGTCCCGTCCAAAATGGCATCGTCAACGCCTGTGACCGTAACGGTTTGTGGTGTGTTCCAGTTGGCTGCGGTAAAAGTGAGGCTGGCCGGACTGACAGTAGCTTCGCCTGTATCTCCGCTCGATACATCGATTACTACATCTGAGGCAGGTTGGGCACTCAAAACAATGGTAAAAGCATCGGTCGTACCTGTTTCTGATACAATGGTATTTCCACCACTGTGGGCATATGTATAACCAGCAGTGTCATTGTCTGTGATGGAGACGTTTCGGGTTTTGGTTGCGCCAAGTGTGATTCCTGCCGATGGGTTGCTAATCGTTAAAGTTGCGGTTTCGGCTCCTTCAATGGCTCCATCGTCTTGTATCGTGAAAGTGGCAGTTCCTGTAGTTTGCCCATCTAATATGGTAATTGTAGCAGCGCTTAGACTGTAATCTGTGCCTGTAATACCTGTTCCGCTAACACCTAAATCAATTGTCTGGTCTCCTGTTACGGCAGCATCAGCAGTAGCAGTAACTGTGATTGCTGTTCCTGCTGCTTCGGTTCCTGAATTGGCACTTACTGATAGATTCACACTGGGAAAGGAAGAACGGACATCCATTCTCACGATAGGCCGGATAGCGCTTTTCTTCCCTGCTGTATAGGAGCATCCGTCAGGATCACCCGAAGCAAAATCATAAAGATATAATGCTTGATTATTAGCGGTTGTTGAAGAAGACAGGAAAAATGGTTTGTCAGATTGCAAATCAGGGCTGCAGAATTCAACAAGTATATTACTTACACCGTCCCACAAGAATCCATCCATCCCAGGCTCATTTATTGGAAATTCTACCCAAGCAAAAGTAGGAGGAAACATAAATGCTGCGGGTGGAGCAACACTTGCATAACTTCCTACTTGGGTAAGGCCTGTTTCAAAATCCCAACGATCTTCAGGAACAGTTTCAGTTGGTAGACCATCCCCAAGAGAGCTCAATCCTGTGCAGCCCATTTTCATTGTAAGGTTAGTAACGGTATTTGCTGGATTACTAGCGAATGTGTACATAAACGAAAGGGATGAAATTTTACCACCACCTATAAACCCTGCTGCATTAAGTTCGGCTGCAGTGTATAAAAACTGAACGCGACCTCTTCGAGCTCCTGAGGCACTACTACCAAAGTGCATGGTAGCAGAAGATACCAGTCCTTCGGTGGGGTCACCAATAACCTTAGAAGAAAGGATACCAGGAAAAGCCTGATTAGTAGGTCCGCAGGCTAACAATGCATCGTCTGTAACGGCTACATTCGAAATTGCAGTTGCTTCCGAAGAAATTCCAGTAGGTGGATTATTAATAGTGAGGGGTGCGGTTTCATTTTCCACAATGTCTGCACCATCCTGAATGGTGAATGCAACAGTTGTTTGTGTATAGCTATATCCGCCATTCATTAAGATAAGACAGATAGCAATCAACAAACCCACAATAGGTTTCTGAATACTAAAGTGGAGAGTACTTCTATTGATTTTCAAAGCTATTCTAAATGAAAATTATTACCAATAATCACCTCTCGCGATAGAGCGTTATGCTCTTAACTATTACAAGGTGATTGTACAGTAAAAGTAGAATGTAGGTACAGCGAATGCTTAACTCAAACTTGACATTCTTTGACAGTTTTCAACCAAAACAGTCATTTGGAATGAGATTAGGGCGATTTACTTAAACTCTAGAGCAATGAAATTGTGCGCAGCTCCCTAAACCTAAAGGGCTATATTGAAATTAAATATACTTAAGAAGATAATATCAATCGATGCTTTTACTCGTGTATTCCGAAGGTATAATGCCATATTCCTTCTGAAAAACCTTAGAAAAATAGGAGAGATTTTCAAAACCCACTTTATAAGCAACTTCACCTACAGAGTGTGAGTTTGACCTAAGCAAACTAGCTGCTTTTTGCAGTCTAAACTTCCGAAGATATTCATTGGGTGAATAATTACTAATGCCCTTAAGTTTTCTGCGCATCTGCGTATCACTCATTTTCAATGAGGCAGCAATATCGCTTACAGTCAAATCTGAATTGGAAAAGTTCTCTTCCAAATAATTTTTCAAGGAGTCTAAAAATTGTTTTTCTTTTGAGTCTACTCTAATTTCATTGGGTTTTAGGTCTACCAATTCCCTTGCATAAATTTGCTGAAGTTTTTTTCTATTAACTCCCAACGCGTGAATTATACTCTTTAATTCACGTGTATCGAAAGGCTTAGTTAGATAGTTGTCTATCCCTAGTTCATAACTTGCAATCTTGCTATTAACAGATGTTTTAGCCGTTAGCATCAAAATGGGCACATGACTGGTTTCGAGCTGACTCTTAATGATTTTACTAAATTCAAGACCATCCATATTGGGCATCATGGCATCACAAATGATAATGTCAGGCACTTCCTTGCTGGCTATTGCTAAGCCCTCAACTCCATCGCGCGCCAACAGGATGTCGTAGTCGTCTGCCAGAAGCAACTGAATATACTCCCGCATATCATCGTTATCCTCGACAATAAGTAAAATTTCTTTACCCACTTCCGACACACTTTCTTCTTCAATCTTTACTTCTTCTTGAATTTCAGGAATGGAAGGAATAATAATCGCCTCTTCAGAACTTATCTGATTGCCCCAGTGATTTCGGTCAATTGGTAGCTCGATATAAAAAGTCGTGCTTTGTTTTTGTTTACTTTCTACCCTAACCTCTCCCTTTAAGACATTTACCAATTCTTTAACCAAAGCCAAACCGATACCTGTACCCTCGCTGCTTGCGTTTTTGCCTTGATAAAACCGCTCAAAAATATGCGGCAGGTGTTCATCGTCAATTCCATTACCGCTATTAGTTATACTTAAATTTAACCGATTCGGATTATTCAAATAACCTACCTTGACTAAAATATGGCCATCTTCTGGTGTAAACTTAAGTGCATTAGACATCAGGTTGTTGATGATTTTCACAAGCATTCTTTGATCGTAAAAGCCTTCGAACTCAGCTTCACTTTCTTCTATTTTTAGTGTGATTTTTTTTGATTCTGCCAATGAAGAGAATGATAAAACGAGTAACCGTAAATGAGCAGCAATATCTCCTTTGATTATTTCTGGCTTCATTTTCTTTGCTTCAAGTTTATGGATATCCAAAAGCTCATTCACCAAGTTTTTCAGCTTAGAAAGGTTGTTAGTGAGTAAGGTTACAAATTTTTCTTGTGGATATTTTTTACTCAGTTCGTGTGCTGGTCCATACATTAAGGTTAAAGGCGTTCTTAGTTCATGAGATATGTTGGTAAAAAAGCTTGTTTTTAATTCATCAAGTTCTTTCAGCCTTTTGTTCTGTTCTGCTTCTAAAATTAACCGCTGGTGAACATTAATTTTTTTACTCTCAATTTGCTTAAACACTTTACCCAAGCAAACAATGAATACAATAATTTCAGCTACAAACAAGAGGAATGCCAACAGAAAAATACCATTGAAATTCAATTCTGTAAGTACCCGAAGCATAATCAACATATTACTTACCATTACAAGCATGAGCGGTATAGAGTAGTATTTCTGTATGGGCCATTTTCTTAGAATAAAGTAGCCGTAAAGACTCAAGGTGTACACCCCACTCAGCACCGAAAACCACATTCCTAATTTTAGCCAATACCATTGATAATCAGCTATAAGTATCATATTCGTTGAAAGACTAAGCCCCGCAATAGTTAAACCTAAGCGCTTTATCCAAATAGATACTTTCCCCATTTGTAATGTACCTAGCGCAAAGAGAAGCACACAAAAAGGAGAAAGGGTATAAAAGAAGTGGTCGATCTTCTGGATAATAAGCGGATCATTTGAAAACACAGGCCCTATTACATTGGCCAAGCCCCAGAACCCGAGTGTACGGATGAACATTACAATAGAATATGCTCTAAAAAAGCGATCTTGGACCACGAAAAAGCTAATGATACCAATCAATAGTAAACGAAAGATCAGCAAGCCATTTGTAAAAGCATCAATACCAAGGTCTGAAATCAAATAGGAGTGATAGTCGCTTGACCTCATCAAAACTATTTCTCCATAATGCCCTCGCTTACTTTCAAGTCGTAGATAAATAGTTTTATCTACACCTTTGGGTAATTCAAATGAAAATGTAGGCTCTTGAGAAACAAAGAAAAACACTTTAGGATCAGCCAAGTTTGACACCTGTTGATTACTCACTTGACCATCCTCAGGTGAGTATTCATAGAAAATAAGCTCTTCGACTACAGGGTTATTCCAAATAAGGTTCCATTGATCAGTTTCTTGGTTCTTATTAGAAAAATCAAGTTTGATCCAAAAGACACTATTAGTAAATGGGAAATTAAAATCAGACTTACTGTTTAATCTAAACTTTTGTTGACTCACTTCTTGAATATCCATAGAGGCTGTTGAGTCTTCAAAAATTTGCATTTGAGCAGATATATTATTTGCCCCCTCGACCAGGGCACCTATATTAATAATTTGAGCCTGACTGGCATGCTGAATCAGCAAAAAAAGCAACAAAAACAGAACCCTCAAGGGTGCACTCGCATAGGAAAAAACAGTTCTCATTTTATCGGTAGTCTCTCAACTCAAAAATGAATATTTATATTCTATTATCAACCCATATTGCACTTGAATTCAAACAGAATTCTATAAGTAATTAATTTTCAGACACATGATTTAGTCGATCTAGTTCTATTGTAGTATTATTATCGTTCTTCAATATGCATTTCAAAGAAAAGAGCCAGTCTATGGCGCGGTGACGAAATGGCATAAAAAGGCCATCCAAAATCGAACATTTTGAAGTAGTATGTAGGAGAACAATTCGTTAAGAATTTTTCCAGTGAAAGAATTTAGAATTGGGCAAGTTTGTCGGGCGTGCTCCCCGTAGGATGGTAAAAAAAAGCTCAACCTAAGTTGAGCTTTTTGAAGTAGTCCGTAGGGGAATCGAACCCCTGTTGCTGAGATGAAAACCCAGTGTCCTAACCCCTAGACGAACGGACCATTTTTTTTCGTGGTGCAAATATAGTAGTCCATTTTAATTCCAAAAATATTTTTTGCGAAAAAATTAGATCATTTTGACGGAACTATGTGCAACTTCACTCGATTGTATTGGATATAGCAGAAGGCTTAGTTACCTTTGCAGCACTTTTTAGAATCACATAAATTAACTTTCTAGATATGTCTAAAACCAAAGTAGCGATCAACGGCTTCGGAAGGATCGGAAGATTGACTTTCAAAGTATTGTTGGCCAAAGAAAACATCGAAGTTGTAGCGATCAATGACTTAACTGACACAGCAACTTTAGCCCACCTTTTAAAGTACGATTCAGTTCATGGAAAATTCGATGGAACTGTAACTTCTACTAAAGATGGTATTGTAGTTAATGGCAAAGAAATCAAAATCTATGCTGAAAGAGAACCTGCGAACCTCCCTTGGGGCGAACTAGGCGTTGATGTTGTTCTTGAGTCTACTGGTAGATTTGTGGACGAAGAAGGCGCAGGCGGCCACTTAAAAGCTGGCGCTAGAAAAGTAGTTATTTCTGCTCCTGCAAAAGGTAACATTCCAACTGTTGTTTTGGGTGTTAACGAAGACAGCATGACGGGTGAAGAAACTATTCTTTCAAACGCATCATGTACTACAAACTGCTTGGCTCCTATGGCCAAAGTTTTAGATGATAATTTTGGAATTGTACACGGTTATATCTCAACTGTTCACGCTTACACTTCTGATCAGCGTATTCAAGATGCCCCTCACTCTGATTTGAGAAGAGCAAGAGCTGGTGCAGTATCTATCATCCCTACCTCTACTGGAGCTGCAAAAGCAGTGGGCTTGGTATTGCCTCACCTAAAAGGAAAATTAGACGGTATCGCTTTGCGTGTTCCAATTCCTGATGGTTCATTAACAGACCTTACTGTGGTATTGAAAAGAGAAGTGACTAAAGAAGAAGTAAACGCTGCAATGAAAGCTGCGGCTGAAGGCCCAATGAAAGGCATTCTTGAGTACACTGAAGATCCAATCGTTTCTATTGATATCGTTGGAAATCCTCACTCAAACATTTTTGATTCTCAACTTACTTCAGCGCAAGGAACACTTGTTAAAGTGGTAGGTTGGTACGACAACGAGGCGGGTTACTCTAATAGAGCTGCTGACTTGATCGAGAAAATCGGTTAAGCCTCTTTATAATATTGATGAGAAGGGTTGGACAAATGTTCAACCCTTTTTTATTTTCAAAAATCTAAGTTTAAAGGAAACTTTTATTTCCAAAATCTGTTTAAGTACTCAAATGACAACCCCGAGTCGCTATAAAATGGGATGCACAGTAGCACAATGATGACAACCTAAGTCTTTAAAACAGGAACTGAAACCGCTCTTAACCGAGGGGTTATTTTTTTGCCCTTAAGACCATAGCCTATGGCCAAATTAATAATGATGATTATTTAACATAAAGAGTCTTATTTTCCTTTCCTGGCTCCGAGACTTCGGAGGAAGGATCTAATTGTCTTGATTTGCGTGATGCTGTTTCTAGTTCCTTCGTTTTACTCAGAATCAAAAACAGTGTGCATTCAATTATCTTTAGTTTATATCTGTCCGATTGTTAACTCAAAATCTTAAGAGGAAAAGGGCATAAAAAAGCCCCACCAATTCGGAATGAACGGCAGGGCTTTACATAAAGCTAAACTACTAACTTATTTTTTGTTCATTTTAATCGACTTCTTTTCAGCTCCCATATATATAGAGTTGAAGATCAATTTATAAGTTCCTCTAGGCTGGCCACGGAATTGCGGCCCAAAACCAAACAATACCAAATCACCATTACCGTAGTTTACATTGAGCATTGCCGATGTGTTGGCTAGGTATTTATCTTCGCCCATGGCCCAGCCACTCATAAGTAAATCTTTAGAGGCATAACGAGCTACTTCCTCAATGCCTTCGGCCCCATCGTTAATCTTAAACGCACGTCCATTATCAAACGAAGCAGCTACCTGAGATTGCATACCAAATGCAAGCGGATGATCCGTCATAATATCGGTTCTGATTAGCGAACCTGGAATAAAGAATTCTGAAGACTTAAGCTCTCTTAACACATTTGTTACTGGTAGCTTAAACTCATCAATGGCAAAATTACTTGCATCATCAAAGAATATAATAGCTCCGCCATTTTTAGCATACGCATCTAGTTTAGCTAAACCATCTTCGCCAATTCCACCTCTTAAGTTCTCTGGCATTCTATTCGAACCGTTCATGATTCCACGAGGACTCTGAGAAGGCATAATGATAGCACTGTACTGAGACAGGTCAGAATTTTTAATTTCGGCATTATGAAGAGTATCTAAATCGAATTCAAATTGTTCGAACATCCAACGGCTCCAACCTTCATCCATATTGGCTTGCCAAGATTTGTAAATACCAATTTTAACCTTATTCAATTCAGCAGTTTCTACGCTTGGTTTTTTATCAATACCATTGAAATTAAGCCCCATTTCGGCACTAATCTCTTTTACCTTATCGTCTAAACCTCTTTTGCTTCGAACTAAAACAGATCCTGCTTCCATGCCGTCTGTGGCTTCTTTAATTATGCTCACAGTATACCCTGCTTTTTGCAAACGGTTAATGGCTTTCGCACTCAAGTTATCCTTATTAGAGAATACATATCCGTATTTTCCATTCCCTGAAACAGTACCCGCCACTGGCTTAAGTTTTTCTGTAATATCTGATGTAGAAGCACTGAAATTCTCTGTAATACGATCTACAGTTACCCCCATTTGCATAGGAAGCGTCCATCCGGCTAAATCATACGGTGGCATTGGCGGCCCACCTGGGTATTGGAATTGATCTGGATATACTTGCTTCTCCATTAAGTCGGCCAAATAAGGACGGAAAGACTGCGCACCGTAAAAAATCACAGAACCAGCTTCATAGCTTTTTCCATTTACACTAAATGCACTTGTTGCCATTTTTGCCTCTAAACCACCTTGCATTAAAATGTTGGTAAGGTTGATTGCCTCACTCGGATTCCACTGATCTTTAGGAATTACATAAGCAAAAGCACCTTCTTTATCTTCGATCGCATCGCGACCCATACTATAGATATTCCAAAGGAATTCATCTTTTTTATCGGCAGCTAAATCAAGTACAGCCATTGACGATTCAAGCATATAATCAACCGCCATTCTAAAAGTCATTGTTCCTCCTTTATAAGGGTAAGGGTAGAAAATCTCGGTAGCATTGGCTGGCTTACCTCCTACTACTGATGGCATTCTGTCTTCTGGATATTCTGTTGGTGTAGGAGTTGGCTGAGCAGTTTCCGTTAAAATACCAATTTGGTTATGATAATATGGAGTAGTTCTCATACCACCATTCCAGAACATACTAAATGAAGTATGTGCAATTGCACCTGGCATTTTTTTCATGGCAAAACGATTGGCCATGGCAGTACCAACTAAGTTAACCCCTGTAGTAATTCCTGGGTGAATTTTCTGATTTACGGGGCTACGGAAAGGAGGAATAAAAATCATTGCTCCTCTTGGGGCCGTTTGGTGATGGTTATGCACAATTTGCGGATACCACTGGTTATAAAGCACGGTGGTTACTGCCTTAGTTTCAGGCATATTGTTCATGAACCAATCACGGTTGTTATCGTGACCAACATATTTTTGATACAAAATTGGAGGGCTAGAGCTCTCATAAGGTGTGCCTAAAGTTTTTCTATACCAATCTACCACAATATCAACACCGTCAGGGTTAATTACAGGCACTACTAGTGTAATTACATTGTCTCTAATTTTCTGCATTTCTTCCGACTCCTCAGAAGCAATTCTCCACATTAGTTCAGAGGTCATTTGAGCATGCGCTCTTTCTGTAGCGTGCATTCCACCGTCAAACCAAACAATGGCTTTACCCTCTTTTGATAGCTTTCTTGCCTCGGCTTCAGAAATTTCTGCTCTCGAAAGCTTCTCACTGATTTCTCTCCATTGCTCCAACTTTTTCATGTTCTCTTCACTAGAAATAAACACGAGTTTCATCGGACGCCCCATTACGGATTTTCCTATTTCGATCATTTGAACGCGATCGGTAGAGGCGGCTAGTTTATCATAGTATTCCAGCATTTGGTCATAGTCGGCCAATTTATAATCGGCACCTACTTCATGACCGAAGGTTTCCCTTGGGTGAGGGATTTTCTGTGCACTCAAAGAAAAGCACGCCAGAAATAGCAAAGCGAATAGTATTTTAATTGATCTCTTCATCTTTTGATATTAAGGTTTGGCTGAATATACCACTAAAGCACAAGCCTTATGCCTCCAAATCTGTTAAGCTAAGGATATTTGAAATGAGTGGGGAATTATTGGTTTAAGGGAATTGGTTATTGGTGAGCAGTTATTAGGAATTAGTTAAGAGTTATCAGTTATCAGGCGTACGCAACCGCAGCCCTCTCGTTCACCGTAATTCTGAGGGGGAGTATTTCGCGATAGAGAAATAACCGACCGTGAGAACCTGTTCACCTCACTGGTCTTTGCGCTTCGTTGAGACCAACCACTGATTCAAATGGTTAAAACCATTACCCAAAATAACCCATTCAAATAGCCCACGGTTTAAACCGTGGGCTATAAAGCACAAAGCTTCCAAGAACCGTTTCAACGGTTTAAATTTCATAAAACACAAAAGGAAATTATTGAAATGCGCTTTTATATCGGGTGATTGTAGGGAGTCGCAGCGAGACGCAACGACTAGTGAACCGAGGAGTACTTTCCTCCTTCGCGTTTCTTCGTGTTCTTTGCGGTTTAATGACTTCTTTCTGTGTTGCTGAAAAAGATCCCTACGGGAGTGACTGAGCAGCAAGCTTATTTGGTGAAATCAAATCATTAGTGCAAATATCAAAGCTAAGTCATGCTGTAAGCATCCTTTTCAGGTGTGTAGGTCATACGTTCTTAGAAAGTCTCCACTACTAGCGATAACCCTATGACTACCTCAGTGCTCTTGTGACGAAATTCTCACCAACTTTACTAAAAGAAGAAACCCATATTAACATAAAATGCCCCTTTGCGATCTGGAGTAATACCGTACTGAGCGGTAAGTACTATGTATTCATAGAAATGAAGAAAGGCTCCGCCACCATAGGTAGTGGTAAAACTGGTGCTTTCTTCTACTTCATCGGCCCAAACTTTACCATTATCTACAAAACCCAACACCCCAAAGTCGCCATTAAGAACAACGTTTTTAATTTTAGCCAAGCTTACTCGGGCTTCTGTATTCTGATAGACACTTCCTTTTCCTGCAAAACGGGTTCTTCTAAAACCCCTTAGGTTGGTTTGACCTCCGAGGAAATTAGATTGATGAAAAAGGTAATCTCCTACATTTTCACTTACACCAAAACGTGTAGCAAGGGTCAATCTAAATGGCAGCTTTGGAGTATAGTACAAAGAAACATCTGTACTTAAGCGTGCAAAGTTCACATCATCACCATCAATTTCATTAAGATACGAAGCCTCTGCATTCCATCGAATTCCTTTTGTGGGATTGAAAGGATGGTCTACATAATTCAATTCAGCAAACATTTTACCGCCAAGCATTCGCTTGCTAAAGGTGTTTAAAAATTGAGCTCCAATTTGATTTTCAAGAATAGTATTCGGTTGCTCCTCAACATCAGCGTATTCGTACATAGGGCCTATGCCGAACGAAAACATTTTACCGAAACGCTTAACTAATGGGGTTGACACATGAATGTTGCTTAGTCGCACACGGTAATAGTCTAAATTTTGGGTAAACTCTGAATCATTTCCTTGACCAAAATAATTAAAAGCAAATTTTGGATTATGCCCCCAAGCGTTTATTTCCAAATCCCAATTGTGAGCAAATAGCGAATAGAATTTAGCCTCAGTTTTTAAATTAAAACCTTTCGTTTTAGTGGAAAAATTTCCTTCTACTTTGAGTGAAGCCTGAGGAGCTCTACGAAAACCAAACCGTTCCATGTAAACTCCGGCTCCCAAAAACAACCCATCATCTGGGTTTAACTCAAAAGAAAGCCTTGGGCCAAAGTAGTCATACTCAAAATCATCACGGTTAAACTCATTCACCCATGGGTTGTTTGACGTTACCGTGCTGGTTTCTTTACTTCGTTTAACTTCGCTTATCTCCTCTGGATTGTCGTAAATTTTTGTCTTATGACTCCAACCTTTTACTCTCGATTCATCTTCAAATGTATCTGTTCCTTCTCCGCCTACGATTCTTACTTTAATGCTTTTATCTACTTCTCCCTCAATTCTAAATTCATCGTCTCCACCTAGCCCATAAAGCCATAACTCTTTAGTTACTTGAGAAGAAAAAGTGCGGGAATAAATCTTCTTTTCTAGTTCATCATCGCTATTAATTTTAAACACCTCCACTTTTACCGAGTCATTTTCCACCCGATTTACCTCAAACCTTTCATGCTTATTGCTTCCAACTATTCGTACAAACTTGGATAAGAAGAGGTAATAATCTTCTGCGTATTTATCTAATTCATTTCTTCTAGAAATCAGTTTTTTTTCAATATCCTGAGCGGAAAAAGAATACACTTCAGATGGTAAATCCTGCATGGCTTGATGGATGATTTCGTCTGTTAATTCTCTCTGAATATCTTTAGCAATCTCTATCCAATCTTTCTTTTCTAACCTTGTTAAAAGATTGCGGTCTACATGCCTTCCCGCAAAATTAATATCCCTTATGTTTTCTATTTCATAAGTAAAATGCGACAATTCGCGCTTGCCTGAGGGACGTTTAATTAAAGAAGGCAACAGTCCATCCATTAAAACAAAGGCTTGGTCTCTATCTCTCGGAACCGCTTCAAAGCGAGAACCCTTGTCTTCATTTTCGAATTCTGCCCAGCGCCATTGATCCCAGTGGCGATCCCAATCACCAATAAGCATATCAAATAGGCGCGATTTGGCCAATTGGCGTTCGTCTACAAAGTTGTCATTGTCTTCATACAAATGCTCAAACAGCTTGTCTGTACCTACAATATTTTTACTATTGCCAAACCTCTCATAGTTTGAAAGGTCTTCGTCTGGCCGTATTTCTGCCATAAATAGTGCATCACCAAATTCCTCAAGAAAATCCTCATAGCCGGGTATATTAGTTGACTTTCTTACATATAGTATTTCAGGCTTGGTATGGTAAACCCCTACCGCATCAGCCATTTTTGGAATGGCCATAAAGGCATAAGGATGTGCCGATGAAATTTGGTCTTTAAGAATATTATGAAGCCATGTTCCTCTTAAAGCCTCTGGCAATACTTTATATGGGTATTTATCTAAACTTCTAAGATTATACTGAATACCATTTTCCGCCAGAAGCCTTAAGGATTTGGTTTGATAGCCGCCCCCTATTTGAAGTACCTCCACTCCTCCCTTAAATAAGGTTGGTTGGAATACGGGGACGTTAATAGGAGTTGCCCATTCTTTTCTATAATGGTCTCCCCATAAAAATCTCCATAGACCATCTCTTTCATAATAATCAGAGTTAGGTATGGCTGTTTGATAATTTACAGTATCCTTTTTGGTCTGAGCCTTGGTTGTATAACTCAATAGAACCAGAAGTATAAGACAGGTTAATTTGGTTGTGTTCATACTTCAGCTTTGGCAAAACTCCATCCAAACGCCAGAAACACATAAAATCATCATGCTTCTATAATTTCGGGGAATTTTCTGCACAAGATCAATTATAAAACATGTAGAATTTATTACTCACTATTGCACTAAAACCGCTTTTTCTAGCAACCCCAGATATGGTATGCTTTTGGTAAATCAACTGGCATGACAACTCAACCAAACATAATTGACCAAGCCATAGATTTTGTTACCGAACTCTACAGATCTACGCATAAAAAAGAAGTGGTTTATTACACACTACCAAACACTCTATCCTTTCACTCAGAAGCCATGGAGATTGCTGAGCAAGAAGAGTTTAAAGACACACTAAATTTAGAAATTGCCTCTTTATTTTTCCATACTCAGTTTTGGAATAAAAAAAATCCAGAAGTCAGTCGAAACACTCATCTGCACGACTTTATAAAAGCTCATAAAGCAAAACTAGATGAACAAAAAATTCAAGCCTTAATGGATTCTATCCATAGTAATAGCGAAGGGAAATCTTTAGAGGAATCTATTCTATACGATGCCCATTATAGCTACCTAGGAAAAAAGAATTTTACCCGTAATCTCTACTTAAAAGCTAAAGATGAAGATAACCAACCTTCGGTTATAGAATTGCATCAAAAAAAGATTCGATTTATGATTGATCATAATTATCGAACATCATATGCCATTCGCGAATTTGCCGAACGAAAATCAAAAAACATATATAAGCTACAAACCATTGCAGACAAATGGATTTCTAAAAAGAACAAAGACAAAAGAAAGGATAGAAAACTCGGACGTGGAATTGACACCATGTACAAGTCGATTTATCGCAACCATATAAATTTAAGTGCCATAGCCGATGGAAAAGCCAACTTAATCATCAGTGTAAACACAATTATTCTTTCCGTCATTATTACCCTTGCCGGTACTGGTTATACTTTTTTCGATACTGGATTTTTCAAGTACGCCAGATTTACGGTACCTATTATTATTCTTCTAATTTGTTCCTTAACAGCTGTAATATTTGCCATACTTTCGGCAAGACCCAACGTAACCAAAAAGCGAGTAAACCGAGAAAGATTGCTAGCCAAAAAGAGCAGTATACTTTTCTTTGGAAATTTTGCTACAGTAGAGCTCCAAGACTTTGTTCGTGAAATGGGCGTATTTCGCCAAGAGCAAACCCGTCTTTATGATAGCATGTCCGTAGACATTTATCAATTAGGTATAGTACTTCATCGAAAATACAGACTCGTTCAAATTTCATACAATGTATTTATGATAGGCTTAGCAGTAAGCGTACTGTCGTTTCTAGGGATTTTCATTTATTCTGAGTTTCAAATTCAATAATTGGCATTTTAAATAGTTGAACTCTCTATCATCAAACACCTGCTAAACCAATCATAAGAGAAGGAAATACGACACGTTAATCAAATCACAATTTCCTTCTCTCCCTTTCCATCATTTTCTGTACTTTAGTCTATTATTTCCGATCGAAAAATCGTCATTCCGACTAACAGCCTATGTACCTGATATTTGATACCGAAACCACTGGTTTACCTAAAAACTATAACGCTCCGGTAAGTGATTTAGAGAACTGGCCCCGATTGGTTCAGCTCGCTTGGCAGCTGCACGATGGTTACGGAAAACTGATTTCAGCTCAAAATTTTATTGTAAAGCCCGATGGCTTCACCATCCCTTATAACTCTCAGCAAATCCATGGCATTTCTACGGAAAGAGCAATGGAGGAAGGTCACGACCTTAATGAGGTTCTAAAAGCTTTCACGGAAGACCTCAACAAAACCAAAATTGCAGTTGGGCATAATATTGAGTTCGATTTAAATATTGTTGGAGCAGAATACCTACGTACCGAACAAGACAATAAGCTCGAAGGTGTAGAAAATATTGACACCAAAAACGTAGCTACAGACTTCTGTGCTATTCCGGGTGGGAAAGGCGGGAAGTTCAAATGGCCAACCCTTACAGAACTACACTTTAAACTCTTCGGGAAAGGCTTTGACGATGCCCACGATGCAGCATATGATGTTGATGCCACTGCACGCTGTTTCTTTGGTTTGTTAGAACACAGCGTAGTTCCTCCCTTGGAAGGCATTCGTTTATCAGAAATTAAATACGAAGCCCCAGAACTTGATGCCGCCAATTTTGCAAAAACAGATGAGCAAGAAAGTGCAGGTGGTATTGGCAAAATCGACAAAGAAACGCTTTCCGATCTAAAGGAAGTTCCTTTTTCACACTTACACTGTCATTCACAGTTTTCCATTTTGCAGGCCACTTCCGAACTCACCGCTATGGTGAATACGGCCAAGGAAATGGGTATGCCCGCCATAGCAATGACGGATCATGGAAACATGATGGGCGCATTTACTTTTGTAAAAGCAGCATTGGCAGCTGGCATTACTCCAATTGTAGGCTGTGAATTTAACATCTGTACCGACAGAAGTAATAAAAAACTGCAAGACAATGGTAACCAAAGCGTACTGTTAGCCAAAAACAAAAAAGGTTACCATAACTTGGTCAAGCTGGCTTCAATTGCCTATACCGAAGGTTTTTACTACCTGCCCAGAATTGATAAAAACGATTTAGCAAAGTACAAAGGCGATTTAATTGCAACAACAGGTGGACTTTGGGGTGAAGTGCCCTACCTCATTCTGAATGTAGGCGAAACCCAAGCAGAAGAAGCTTTTGTTTGGTGGAAAGAACAGTTTGGCGATGATTTCTATGCTGAAATCAACCGACATGGCATTCCAGAAGAAGACCACGTTAACCAGATTTTACTCCAGTTCTGTAAGAAGTACAGTGTAAAATACATAGCTTCGAACAACACCTACTACACTAAAAAAGACCAAGCCGTAGCACACGATATTCTTCTTTGCGTTAAAGATGCTGAATCGGTAAGTAAGCCTAAAAAATATATAGGGAAACGCGGAAGAGAATTCCGTTATGGTTTCCCGAACGATGAATTCTACATCAAGTCGCCTGAAGAGATGAAAAAACTCTTCACCGATCTGCCAGAAGCCATTTCGAACACCAACGAAATCGTTGAAAAAATAGAATCTTACAAACTCGAGCGCGATGTACTGCTTCCCAAGTTTGACATTCCTCAGGAATTCATTTCAGCAGAAGACGAAGCAGATGGTGGCAAACGTGGTGAAAATGCCTTTTTGCGCCACCTCACTTATGAAGGTGCCAAAAAGCGCTATGGTGAAATCACCGAAGAAATTAGAGAGCGATTAGACTTTGAACTGGAAACCATTGCTAATACGGGTTACCCCGGTTATTTCCTCATTGTTCAGGATTTCACCAATAAGGCCAGAGAAATGGACGTATCCGTTGGGCCTGGCAGGGGTTCGGCAGCGGGTTCGGCAGTGGCCTATTGCATTGGAATTACAAATGTGGATCCTATTAAGTACGATCTCCTTTTTGAGCGTTTCCTAAATCCAGATAGGGTTTCACTTCCCGATATTGATATTGATTTTGATGATGAAGGTCGTCAAAAGGTAATTGACTATGTAATTAATAAATACGGAAAGAATCAGGTAGCCCAAATCATTACCTACGGTAGTATGGCGGCCAAATCTTCCATTCGAGATACGGCTAGGGTGATGGAACTTCCATTGTCTGATGCCGATAGAATTGCCAAGTTGGTGCCCGATACTTCTCTGGCCAAACTGTTTGCTTTTAGCGAAAAAGAATTAAAGGACAAACTGAAAGGAGATCAGGTGGCCTTGGCTCAAGAGCTAATCAAGATTTCGCATGGCACGGACGAGCTAGCCAGAGTGCTCAACCAAGCTAGAGTACTTGAAGGCTCAGTTCGAAACACAGGAATTCACGCATGTGGAGTAATTATTACGCCAGACGACATTACCAATTTTGCACCTGTGGCATTGGCCAAAGATTCGGACATGTGGTGTACCCAGTTCGATAATGCTGTGGTAGAAAATGCGGGCTTGCTCAAAATGGATTTCTTGGGTCTAAAAACCCTCACCTTGATTAAAGATGCAGTTAAAAACGTAAAAGAGCGACACGGTATTGATCTGATTCCGGATGATTTTCCTTTGGATGACGAACTTACTTACGGGCTTTTCCAACGTGGAGAAACGGTTGGCATTTTCCAATACGAATCCAATGGAATGCAGAAGTACTTACGCGACCTCAAACCCACCGCTTTTGCCGATTTAATTGCCATGAACGCCCTATACCGACCAGGGCCGCTAGAATACATTCCTTCCTTCGTTAGAAGAAAACACGGTGACGAAGAAATCACCTACGATTTGGAAGACATGAAGGAATACCTTGAGGAAACTTACGGTATTACGGTCTATCAAGAGCAAGTGATGTTGCTTTCGCAAAAGCTGGCCGGTTTTACCAAAGGTGAGGCCGATGTTTTGCGTAAGGCCATGGGTAAGAAAAACCGACAATTGCTAGATCAGTTGAAACCTAAATTCGTGGGTCAGGCGGTTGAAAAAGGTCATGCAGCTGATAAACTAGAAAAAATCTGGAAGGATTGGGAAGCCTTTGCTTCTTACGCCTTTAACAAATCGCACTCTACTTGTTACGCTTATGTGGCTTTTCAAACGGCCTATTTAAAAGCGCATTACCCTGCTGAATACATGGCTTCGGTACTCAGCAACAACATGAACGACATTAAACAGGTCACTTTCTTTATGGAAGAATGCCAGCGCATGGGTATTCCTGTTTTGGGGCCAGATGTCAACGAATCGAACTACAAGTTTACGGTAAACGCCAAAGGAGAAATTCGCTTTGGAATGGGAGCCATCAAAGGCGTTGGTGAAGCCGCCATAGAATCGATTATTGCTGAAAGGAAAGAGAACGGCCCCTATTCTAACATTTTCGAGTTTGCTGAAAGAGTAAACCTAAGAGCCGTAAATAAAAAGAACTGCGAATCGCTGGCCATGGCGGGTGGTTTCGACTGCTTTAAAGATTACCACAGACGACAGTATTTATACGCGCCTGAAAATGAACAAACACTTCTAGAAAAGGTAATTCGCTACGCCAATGCCAAACAAGCAGAAAAAGATGCAGCGCAGGTGTCGCTCTTTGGTGGGGATAGCAATGTGGCCACGCCTCTACCAAGCGTAGCAGTTTGCGAGCCTTTCAGCGAAATGGAAAAACTGAAAATTGAAAAAGATGTAGTAGGTTTCTACATTTCAGGTCATCCACTTAACCAGTTTGAGGTAGAGCTTGAAAGTTTCTGTAAACCCATTTCCGATATCAAGAAATTTCCTAACCAAGACATTTCCATTGGCGGCATTGTAAGTGGAGTTAGAAATGGGCAAACCAAGAACGGAAAGCCATTTGCCATTCTTAGTATGGAAGATTATAACAGTTCGGTTGAGCTCTTCTTGATGGGTGAAAAATACATGAATCACGCACAATATTTAAGACCAGGAGAGTTTCTATTCATTACAGGAAGAGTGGAATTGAACTGGCGTAAAAAAAATGAAATCAGGGATAATCCACACATCACCCCTACTCCCGAAGATTGGGAATTACAAGTGGCTGCCATTTCTCTTTTAAGTGAATTGAGGGAAAAAAGAGCAAAAGGAATCAAGGTGAGTATTAACGCCAGAGATGTAGATCAAGCGATGATCGATACGATTATGCAACTGGCAAAAGAGCATGAAGGAAATACAGATTTGAGAATTCAATTGGTAGAAAAATCTGAGAACCTAAGTGTAGAACTTTTAAGCAGAAAAGTAAAAGTAGACCCCAATAGTAACCTGATTAGAACACTAAAAAAACTGGCCAATTCTGCTCATTTAATCACGAATTAATGGGTTTTAATAAAATCAGACAATACTCTATTTACAATAACAATGAGGGTTGCTTTGGTTTTGGCTGTCAAATTGAACTTTTTAATTAGTTTTGTTGTCAACCTGCAACAATAGAAATAAGGAACTTAATAAATATATAATGGCAAAAGCAATTGAAATTACAGACGCTAACTTTGATGAGTTAGTATTAAAATCAGACAAACCAGTATTGGTAGATTTTTGGGCAGCATGGTGTGGCCCTTGTAGAATGGTAGGCCCGGTTGTGGAAGAAATCGCAGGTGAATACGAAGGAAAAGCCGTAGTTGGTAAAGTAGATGTTGATGCTAACCCAGGTATTTCTGCAAAATACGGTATCCGTTCTATCCCGTCTTTACTTTACTTCAAAGGTGGTGAGCAAGTAGACGGTGTTGTAGGTGCTGTTCCTAAAGGAACTTTAACTTCTAAATTAGAAGCTACTTTGGCTTAATTGACCATACATCTTAAAAATATACTCAAAGGCTGCACGAAAGTGTGGCCTTTTTTGTGTTCAATCTGCTACAAAAACGCACCTAAATCACTAACTTAAGATAGTAAATCATTTACTTCGGTTATTCCGTAAAGAGAAAGCAAGTAGTTCAAGCGATTAAAATGATTCGTACATTCTCAAAGCATATTCAGCAAAACACAAAACTATACTTAGGTTTTGGTGTATTGACGCTGGTTCTTTTGGTAGGTCTAGGGCAAGATTTTATTGAATCGGAATTACAAGATTACAGTTTCTACATCAACGAATCGCTCCTTTTCAATTCGTTTTGGGTGTTGTTTTTACCGCTTTCATTTTCCCAACTGAAAGGGTTGAGTGCCTTTCGAACAGAAAAAACATTCAAGAGTTTGTCTATCATTATTGGTTCAATCATACTCGCCAGCGCAATTCACTTTCTTCTCTTTCCGTTAATTGTGAATTTAGTTTCGGCTCAATTCTTTTCTCACACATATGGATTCAGTCGTACTCTGTCTTATGCTTTGTCCGAACATTTATATGCTGGCCTAGCCATCTACTCATTAGTTGCTGTTTATCATTACAGTAGAATGGCGGCAACTCCTGCTGTTCCAGAAACCTTAGAATCACCAACTTACACCAAAACCATTTCCGTAAGCTTGGCAAACGAAACCTCTTTATTAAATGTAAGTGAGATACAAACCATTGAAGCCGCCAGCCCTTACGTAAAGTTGATCACTTCAAAAGGAAATTTTCTTCAGAGTGAAACACTAAAGTCCATGGCTGAAAAATTAGATCCATCGGTATTTGTTCGGATTCATAAATCCACGATCATAAACATGAATGAAGTAGTCTCCTATAAATCAAGACTAAATGGAGATTATGACATTATGCTCAACAACGGTTCTTCAACAAGAATGAGCAGGAATTACAGCCAAACATTTAAAGCCTTACTCAACACTCCTCAGGTTAGCTTAAAAAATTAACAGGACAGCCCATTCGATTTGACAAACCTTCATTTCCGAAGCTTATTGCTAGAAAAAAGTCATGCTTCGAAAACTGTATTACCATCCAATTCTGCTTATCACTTTTCTTTTCAACTGCAAAGCGCAGTCTCACCAACGAATAGGTGGGCCGTTTGAAAATGCTGAGTTTATGTACATCGGAATGCCAAAACACATCCCATCCATTGACACGAGTCCGGGATGGATGGAGGAAGGCCAGAAATTATTAATCACCGGAACCATATACAAGAAAGACGGAGTCACCCCTGCTCCAAACGTTATTGTTTACTATTATCAAACCGATACAAAGGGGGCTTATGCAAACAGAAAGTACCTCGATCAAAAGGTAGCAAGACATGGCTATATCCGTAGTTGGGTAAAGTCTGACGAAAATGGAAAATACGCGATTTATACTGTCCGTCCCGCTGCCTACCCAAACCGTGATGATCCAGCGCATATTCACCCTTCGATTAAAGAACCAAACGATATTAATGAATACTATATCGATGCCTTTGTTTTTGACGATGATCCATTGTTAACTAGCGAAAAGAGAAAGGCAATGGAAAACCGTGGTGGCAGTGGTGTATTGCGTCTTTTGCAAAAGGGTGACTTACAAATTGCAGAACACAACATTATTCTTGGGTTGAATATTCCGAATTATCCAGTAGCCAATAATAAGCAAGAGGCCTCTTCTGGAAGAAATATTGGTGAGGATGTGATTTCATTCACTCCATATCATGCTTGGGGGCCAGATCGCGGTACTAAAACCTGCCCAATTTGTAAGTATGGACGCTATCAAGGGGTGTTATATTTTGTAGGAAAGAACACTAATTGGGAAGAAGTGAGTAAATGGTTGATCTACTTAGAAAGAGAAAGTTTCGAAAGACAGAAATACCTCAAGGTATATTTTGTTTATGGAAATGAATTAAATGAAAGCAATCATAAACTAATTACACATTTGGAGAACATTGGCAGAACACTGAACCTACAAAAAATAGCACTCACTTTTGTCCCCTCCTTTTCAGGTAAAGCCTCAGAAATCGACATGAATAAAATCAACCCCGAAGTTGAAAACACTTTCATTATTTACAAGCAAAGTAATATTGTTGCTAAGTTTATTAACCTAACTCCTACCCAAAAAAACCTAAGCCTATTTTCGAAAAAGCTAGATGATACCAAAGGTGATTTTTTCCATATAAATCGTTAGCGTGCTCTACCGTACCCTGGTTCAATATATAAAGCAGAACAAAGGCCAGCACTCAAAATATTGAATTCATAAAGTGAAAGCATTTTTCAAAACTTAATTCATGGAATTAGGTTAATTCAATAATGCCCATGATGACCGCTTACAATTGATAGGACTATACCATTTATCAAATTCGCAATGCTTTTGTTCTAGACAATTATTTTTATTTCGTGAAAATACTATCTTTGAAAAAGCTTTTCTAAACCATCTTGTTCCGCTGAACAGAAGAGAAGCGAGTTTTAATCTAATGGCAGTAATTTAAGTTACACCAATTTTTTGCCACTTGTTTTCGAGCAAGAGAGCAAATTAATATCTCGCTTTCGATGAATAAAAACACATATAAAATAGGTCTTATCATAGCTATAGTAGTGCTGGTTAGCATTGCCTACTCTTCCTATCGTACTTTTAAGGCCTATGACAATGATTCTTCTTGGGTAGTTCATACTGCCAGAGTAAAGGCCACGGTCGAAAGTTTAAGTGTTCACCCCAGAGATATTTCCAACAACATTAGAAACTCTGCAATTAACAGAACTCCAATTGACAGCAGTTTGGTACTGAGCAAATCCAGTCAAATGAAAAAAGAGCTGGGTTTGCTTGATAGCCTTGTTATTGACAATGCGAAGCAGACAAGTAACATGGTTGAAATGAGAAGGCTGATTGAGCAATATGCAAATTTTAGCGATAGCTTAGTTAAGCTGATGAGTACCAATGGGGGTGGTTTTGATTATAATCTCCTACGCATGATTGCTAACGAACAAACCATGCTCGACAGCATTTTAAATCAAGCTGATGTATTAAAACATGAGGAAAACAGATTACTAGATGCCCGCACACAAGAGCGAACACAATCACGTACTCTTACCCCAATAACAATACTATTATTGACCTTAGTAGCGCTTGCGGTAATCACATTTTTATTCATTATCACATTTAATCTTTCTGATAAAAACACCCAGGCTAACAAGGAACTAAAATCTAAAGTAAATGAACTGAATGAAGAGATAGAGGAAAGAAGTTACCTACAAGAGCTCCTCACCAATATCCTCAACAGTTCACTTAATGGAATTATGGCTTTTGAATCCATAAGAAATGATGAAGGCAAGATTATAGACTTTCAGTTTGAAGTAGTTAATGAGGGTGCCGCTAATATAACTGGTGTTAGTAAAGAGAAGCTAATCAACACCACCCTGCTTAAAGAGTTTCCTGGCAATAAAGAGTCAGGATTATTTGACGCCTATGTACAAGTAGTTGAAACTGGTGAAAATTACCATACTACGAATCATTACGAATATGAAGACCTTAATACTTGGTTTGATATTGTTGCAGTTAAAAATGGTGACGGTTTCGTAGTTACCTTCACAGATATAACCCAGCAAAAAAATCATGAACAAGAACTATTATTAAATCAGCAAGAGCTTGAATCTACAAACCATAACTTAGAGCAATTTGCTTATATCGCTTCTCACGATTTACAAGAGCCATTAAGAAAAATAAGGACATTTGGCGACCGATTAAGAGGAAGGCTAAGTGATAAATTGGATGAAAGAGGAAATGATTACTTGAATCGAATGCAGAACGCAGCTGAGCGTATGCAAACACTGATCGATGACCTTCTAAAATTCTCTAGAGTATCTAGTGCCGACAGAGAGTTTGCAGCAGTAGATTTAAATGCTATTCTAAATGCTGTTAAAATCGACCTAGATTACCAGATTTCGAAAAACAATACCATTATTGAAAGTCAAGAACTACCAACTATTTCAGGTGATGCAATTCAACTCAATCAACTATTTCAGAACCTAATTTCTAATGCAATAAAATATTCAAAACCAGATATCTCTCCTAAAATCGAAATTTCAGTAGAATCAAGTGAAGAGTGCCTAATGGAAGGCATGCCTAAAACTGACTGCTGGAAAATTCATTTTAAGGATAATGGAATCGGTTTTGACCCTCAATACAAAGATCAGATTTTCATCATTTTCAAAAGGCTACACGGGCGTACAGAATATACTGGCACCGGGATTGGCCTAGCCCTTTGTGAAAAAGTAGTAACTAATCACGGAGGTTTGCTTTACGCTGAATCTGAATTAGGAAAAGGATCAATATTTACAATTATTTTACCCAAAGAAGAATTATGAGCCCTAGCACCAATTTAAACCCCATAAGCATATTAATGGCTGATGACGATCCAGATGATCAGTTAATGGCAAAAGAAGCCTTTGAAGAAAATAGAATGGCCAACGACCTCAACTTTGTTCAAGATGGGGAAGAATTAATGGATTATTTACAACACAGAGGAAAATACAATGCGCAAAACGCACCTAAACCTGGATTGATTTTATTGGATTTGAACATGCCAAAAAAAGATGGCAGAACAGCCCTAAAAGAAATTAAAGCTGATCCAAAACTTAAAAGAATTCCAATTGTTGTATTAACCACAAGTAAGTCCGATGAAGACGTGTTCAAAACTTATGATTTGGGGGTTTCTTCATTCATTACCAAACCTGTAACCTTTGAAGAATTAGTTGAAGTCACTAAGGACATCGGTAAATACTGGTTCGGAATTGTAGTTTTACCACGAGACAACGAATAGCCCTTAACCTATGACCAGCCAACCAATTCGAATTTTATTGGTAGACGATGACGAGGATGACTTTGTATTGACGAAGGATATTCTAGATGAAATTGAAAGATTTCCCTATCAGCTCACCTGGGAGCCCAGCTATAGCAAAGCCATCAGTAAGATAAACGAAAACGCCTTCGATATTTGCTTGATTGACTTCCGATTGGGCGAAAATGATGGCATTAGTATTATTAGTAATGCTGTTAAGAATGAAATCCAGTTTCCTTTTATACTATTAACAGGTAAAGGAGACAAAGAGATTGACTTAAGAGCAATGAATGAAGGAGCCGCTGATTACTTAGTTAAAGGTGAAATCACACCTCAACTAATGGAAAGAAGCATTCGTTACGCTCTTAATCATAATAAAGCCATAAAACAGGTAAAAGAAGGGGAACGAAAGTTTAAACAACTTTTTGAGCGTTCAATAGATGCAATTTATATATGCGATTGCAACCATAACTTACTGGAAGCTAACCCCTCATTGGAAAAACTCTTAGGTTATAAAAGTGAAGAAATCTCAGGGATGAATATGAAAGACTTATTTCTTCACCCTGCTGATTTTGAACGGTTCACACGATTACTATCTTCTAAAAATCAAATTAAAAGCCTAGAAGCTATTTTTCTAGCAAAAGATAATCGCAAATTAATTTGCCAGCTAAACGCGGTAGTAAGAACTGACTTTAGTAAAAACTCAATTGGTTTTCAGGGGATTTTAAGAGATATAACACTGCTTAAAAAAGCAGAACGCGATTTATTGATGGCAGAAAAGTTATCGGTCACTGGTAAAATTGCGCGTAGTGTAGCTCATGAGGTAAGAAACCCCCTTACGAATATACAGTTAGCTATTTCTCAAATGCGTGATGAAGTAACGGAAGACGATTCGGAAATGGCATTTATGATTGATATGGTGGATAGAAATGCTGGCCGTATCAATCAATTAATAACGGAAATGCTCAACTCCTCTAAGCCTAAAAGCCTTCAGAAAGAAGAGCTCTCAATGAATGAACTCATCAACGAGTCAATTGAGTTGGTGAAAGACAGGTTTATTCTTAAAGGGATGAAACTGGTTCAAAATTTTGACCCAGAATTAGAAAAATTACTCGTTGATAAAGAGCAAATTAAGGTAGTTTTAATTAACCTCATGATCAATGCCTTAGAGGCTATGGAAGAGAATAAAGGTGTACTACATGTTAGCACCATAGACTTAGATGATTCCATAGAGGTAAGCATCACAGACAATGGGTCAGGTATATCAAAGGAGGATATAAAAAAGCTTTTCGACCTGTTTTACACCAAAAAATCAGGAGGAATGGGCTTAGGACTCACCTCTACATTAACCATAGTTCAAAGCCACGGAGGTTCAATAGACGTATCTAGCAAGCTAAATGAAGGAACAACCTTTACAGTATCTTTACCTAAAGATTCACCCGCTTCGGTTGAAAATTTAGAAGATGAGTAGAAAACTAAAAATGATCTAAAGCTATAGCACTGTTTTTAACATAAATCTTTTTACTTTTGCGGTTCAATTTTCAAAGCCCAAAAGCCTAAGATCATGGATAACCAACTATTTGCCGGAACTGAGTCAGCTTATCTTGGAAAGATGATTGCCGAATTCTACGGTAAGTCATTGGGTTCCATTGAGATTCAAAAATTCAGTGACGGAGAAATTGCACCTTACTATACTGAATCAGTAAGAGGTAATAGAGTGTTTTTAATTCAGTCTACCATTCCTCCTTCTGACAATCTATTTGAGCTGTGCTTAATGATTGATGCGGCTAAAAGAGCAAGTGCTTATAAAGCCATTGCCGTAATTCCATATTTCGGATACGCTCGTCAGGATAGAAAAGACAAGCCAAGAGTAGCTATAGGTGCTAAATTAGTTGCCAATATTCTTACCGCTGCTGGTGCAGATAGAATCATGACTTGTGATTTACATGCAGGTCAAATTCAAGGTTTCTTCGACATCCCAGTAGATCATTTAGATGGAGCAGCAGTATTTGTTCCTTACATCCGAAAATTGAACTTAGACAATCTCCTTTTTGCTTCTCCTGATGTTGGAGGCGTAAAAAGAACTAGAGCCTTTGCGCAGCATTTCAATGCCGAAATGGTGGTAATTGATAAGCACCGCACCAAAGCAAACGAAGTGGCCGAAATGAGAATTATCGGTAACGTAGAAGGTAAAAACGTGATTTTAGTAGATGACCTTGTAGATACAGCAGGCACAATCTGTAAAGCGGCCAAAATCATATTAGATGAAGGCGCCCTTTCAGTAAGAGCGTTCTGTACGCACCCAGTATTATCTGGCAAGGCCTATGAAAATATCAACAATTCTGTTTTAGAAGAATTAGTAGTAACAGACACTATTCCTTTAAGACAAGAGTCAGACAAAATCAAGGTACTCACTGTGGCCGAGCTTTTCGCCAAAGCCATCAAAAGTGTTACCCAAGATGGGTCTATTAGCGAGCTATTTATTTAACAATTATATATTATGAGAAAAGTAGAGATTATAGGGTTTAAAAGAGCAAATCTCGGTAAAACTGAGTCAAAAAGGCTTAGAAACGAAGGACAAGTTCCATGTGTACTTTATGGTGGTGATGATCAGTTGCATTTTTATGCGCCTGCCATTCAGTTCCGTGATGTATTATATACTCCAGAGCCATGTTTCGTAACTTTGAACATTGAAGGCGAACTATTCGAGGCTATCGTTCAAGATTCACAATACCACCCAGTAAGCGACATGCTTTTGCACGTTGACTTCTTACAGCTATTCAAAGGAAAATACATCAAAATGGAAATTCCTGTGAAAATGGAAGGTACAGCTCCAGGTGTAATCAATGGAGGTAGCTTGGTAATTAAAAAACCAAAGTTATTAGTAAAGGCATTACCTAAAGATATGCCAGATTCAATTCCAGTTGACATTTCTAAGTTAAAGCTTGGTAAATCAACTAAAGTTGGCGCATTGAATCCTGAAGGTTTTGAAATCCAAAATAGCCCACTAGTGACTATTGCATCCGTTACAATCCCAAGAGCACTAAGAGGTGCAGGATTAACTGACGATGAAGAAGGTGAAGAAAGTGGAGAAGAAGGTGCTTCTGAAACAGCAGAATCTGCAGAATAAGAATTTCTTGTTTGAAAATATGGAAATCCTGCCTTTTGAAGGCAGGATTTTTTTATTTGCGTACGTATTAAAAATACATACAAATTAAAAAAGCACTAAAATGAAATACCTCATTGTTGGTCTCGGAAACATTGGGCCAGAGTATGAATTAACCAGACATAACATCGGTTTTCTGACTTTAGACAGACTAGCTGATGCAAAAGGAGTTTCCTTTGAGATAAATCGTCTTGCTTACCATGCCGAATTCAAACATAAAGGAAGAACAGTTCATTTAATAAAGCCCACTACTTACATGAACCTTAGTGGTAAGGCAGTCAAATTCTGGATGTCGGAGCTAAAAATCCCTATCGAAAATGTTTTAGTGGTGGTAGACGATCTAGCCATTCCTTTCGCAAAACTGCGAATGCGAGCCAAAGGG
This sequence comes from Roseivirga ehrenbergii, assembly GCF_001593005.1. GTDB lineage: Bacteria > Bacteroidota > Bacteroidia > Cytophagales > Cyclobacteriaceae > Roseivirga > Roseivirga ehrenbergii. The sequence goes on along the minus strand of NZ_LQZQ01000050.1, from coordinate 226,232 downwards.
TCTAGTGCTGGACACAATGGCCTAAAGAATATTGAAGAGCTATGTGGAGGCCAAAATTACCCACGCCTTAAATTTGGTATTGGTGATGATTTCTCAAAAGGAAGACAGGTAGACTATGTTTTAAGCCCATTTAGCAAAACCGAATTCGAAGAACTTCCGTTTGCCATGGACAAAGCCATAGATATGATCTACTCGTTCTGTACTACTGGGATTTCACAAACCATGACACAGTTCAACGATTAAACCGAAACAAGAAAGTAGAAATCAATGCTAATGGAATAATTATTATTTACCAACAGATAAATACAGTGTTCTACCTAATAGCTGAGAGTTATTGTGTGAAGCATACAAGGTGGCCACATAGTTAAAACTCCTCAAATCAAAATTAAATACATTCTAAACTGTCAAGCCCTATCTTTGGCAAAAAAAATACGCAAATGAAGGAATCAGAAATTAAACTCAGGGTAATATTAGATGATGAAAACATTCCTGAACAAATCTTTTGGGATGCTACCGAAAAAGAAGAAGAAGGTGAAGAAGAGACCAAATCGGTAAGCCTAAACATCTGGGACCACAAAAGCCAAAACACTTTACGAATAGACTTATGGAATAAAGAAATGCCTACTGATGAGATGAAAAGGTTTTATGTTGACTGCCTTGGCGGTTTAGCCCAAAGCATTCTCAACTCAACGGGCGATGAATTTATGTCTACTGCAATGAACAGACTTTGCGATAAACTCGTAAAACACCTCGAAGAAGAAGCCAAAAACGGCAATCAGTAAGAAGTAAACCAAACAAATAACGGTGCTTGGGCTTAAAGGATTTAGTATGCATGACGAATATTTTTTCCTATAAACCCTTTTTAAACTTACAAAACATTGTATTTTTGAGATAGACGTTGCTATTCGCACCGTAATTAACTTAACAAGCCAAACTTAATTTGTTTCCAAACTCAGAATAAGATGATGAAGATGAAGAGAATTTTGAAGGGGCTGGCACTTGTATTTTTGATCATGCAGTCTGCTGCACTTTATGGTCAATCACAAGTTTCAATCTCAGGCCGAGTGGCAGATGCCGCTACTGGCGAAAGTCTACCCGGTGTAAACATTAGGGTAAAGGACAAGGTGATAGGAACGATTACAAACGCAAAAGGAGACTTTAGCCTTACTGTTAATCAATCAGCCCCTCTAGTACTTGTTTTTTCTTACGTAGGTTATACTCCGCAAGAAATCTCCATTACCGAAGCCAATGTAACAGGGCTAGAAGTTAAATTAGAGGAGCAAGTAATATTCGGGCAAGATGTTGTCGTTTCTGCCTCAAGAGTAGAAGAAAGTATTTTACGATCTCCTGTCTCAATTGAAAAACTAGACATCCTAGACATCAGAAACACTGCTGCGGCTTCGTTTTATGAAGGTTTGGCATCGTTAAAAGGTGTAGATATGAGTACGCAGAGTATTACATTTAAATCCATAAACACTCGTGGTTTTGGAGCAAACGGCAACACTCGTTTTGTACAACTGATTGACGGTATCGACAACCAAGCTCCAGGCCTCAACTTTGCGGTTGGAAATATTGTAGGTATCAACGATTTAGATTTAGAGTCTGCTGAATTGCAGCCAGGTGCATCTTCTGCACTTTATGGGCCAAATGCAATCAACGGTATTCTTCTACTTACCTCTAAAAACCCTTTCGAATATCAAGGACTAAGTGTTTATGCTAAAACTGGCGTAAACCATGTAGACGAGAGAGATGACAATGTTTCTCTTTATCAAGATTATGGATTTCGTTACGCTAAGGCATTTGATAATAAATTAGCCTTTAAAGTAACCGCATCTTACCTAAGTGCCAATGATTTTAGAGGTGTTGATACCAGAGACCAAGGTTTAGCTACAGGAGGTGTAGTTGAAAGAGGCGCTACCGAAAGAGGTAGTAATCGCTTTTATGATGGTGTAAACACTTATGGTGATTTCGGAATTACTCTAGGAGCGATTGCAGACGGTGCTATTGCTGGTGGAAACACATCAGTTGCAGCCATTAGATCATTGTTTCCAGATGACATGTCTGGTTACTTCACTCCAACTGGTTTCAATGAAGCATCTTTTGTAGATAATACTACAGAAAGTGTGAAAATCGGTGGTGCAATTCACTACAGATTAAATGATAACTTAGAGTTACTAGGCCAGTTCAATTACGGTTCTGGTAGTACAGTATATACTGCTAACGATCGTTTCGTATTAGACAACTTTAGTATTACAACTGCCAAGTTAGAATTGAAAGGATCCGAATTCTACCTAAGAGCTTATACCACTCAAGAAAATTCAGGTGATACCTACGCTGCCAACACTCTAGCATCACTGATCAATCAACAAACTTACCTTTCACCATACTTATCAGCATTTGCTGGTGCGAGATTAGCAGGAGCAAGTATCGAGCAAGCACATGCTTCGGCAAGAGTTTCTGCCGATGCAGCACAACCTCAGCCAGGTTCAGCGGCATTCCAAGCACTTGTTGAAACAAACAGAGCTAAGCCTATTTCGCAAGGTGGAGCCCTTTTCCTTGACAAAACCGACCTTTACCACATGGAAGGGAATTGGAATTTGAGTGAAAGAATCGATTTTGCTGATGTTATCGTAGGTGCCAACTTTAGAAGATATGCGCTTTACTCAGAAGGAACTCTTTTCGCTTTAGAAAACGATGGTTCAGAAGTTAGCCTTGACGAATACGGAGCATTCTTGCAGGCCTCAAAAAGTGTAGCTAATGACAACCTTACATTCCAAGGTTCTGTTCGTTATGACAAAAATGAATACTTCAAAGGTCAGTTCTCTCCAAGATTCTCAGCCGTAGGTACCATTGCCGACAATCATAACATTCGTGGTTCATTCCAAAGAGGTTTTAGAATCCCTACTACTCAAGATCAGTTCATTGATTTAGATGTGGTAACCAGAAGACTTATTGGTAGTAACGATTTATTAGTTGATCGTTACAACTTTAAAACTAATACTGTATATACTACAGAAAGTGTAAATGCTGCTAGACAGGCTGGAAATGAAGCTCTTCTTGTTATTGAAGATCGTGTTAACAATGAATTCAAAACAGAAAAAGTAAACACTTTTGAAGTGGGTTATAAAGGTCTATTTGCAGATGGTAGGTTGCTTGTAGATGCATACTATTACAATAGTACATACACCGACTTTATTGCGGAAATTGATTTTACGCAAGCAGTTCCTAATGGATTAAGACAATCTAACCCTGACGCAGGTACAGCAGCCCAAAGACAACAAATTGTTGATGGTACTGTTCCAACTCAACGTTATGGTTTCGATGTTAATGCTGACGGAAAAGTAAAATCACAAGGGTGGGCTATTCAATTAGACTATCAAATTGGTAATGGTTATGAAATTGGAGGTAACGTTGCCTACAACGAATTGACTTCACAAGACGACCTTATAGCACAAGGTTTTGCAGCTAGCTACAACACACCTAAGTACAGATACAATATCAAGTTTGCGAACAGAAAAGTTACTGACAGACTTGGGTTCAACGTTACCTACAGATGGCAGCAGGCTTTCCTTTGGGAGTCTTCTTTCGGAACTGGTGTAATTCCTGAATTCGGAACATTAGATGCACAGGTAAGCTATAAGGTTCCTACTTGGAAATCTACTTTCAAAATAGGTGCTAGCAACTTATTGAACGAAAGGTATACTACTTCATTCGGTAACCCATCGCTTGGAGGAATCTACTATTTCCAAATCACGTTTGATGAATTCTTCAAATAAATCGAGATGAAAATGAAAAAATTAAAATTATACTTATTCGCTTTATTGGCATCTGGGGCAATCATGACCTCTTGTGATGAAGAAGAAAACCTAGTAGAGCAAAGAAAATCGGACAACCCGCTACCAGTGGTAACCGACCCTTCGGGATCTAATGGATCTGTTACACTAACCAAATATGTGAGTATTGGTAACTCTATTACCGCAGGTTACATGGATGGTGCGCTTTATACCAATGGTCAGGCGCATTCATTTGCAAACATGTTAGGAACCCAATTCCAAATTTCTGGAGTTGGAGGCACCACTTTTAACCAACCTGACATTAACTCAGATTTCGGTTATTCAGGTATGGGGCCAGGCAATACCATTTTAGGCAGATATGTTCTGGATTTAAGCATACCTGGACCTAAACCTACACTTACTGGTCAAGTACCTACCGCATATGCCGGAAACAAAGCTGAACTTAATAATTTTGCTGTACCAGGCATGAGAATAGTGGATATCAACAGTCCTGCACTAGCGGGCTCTAATCCATTGTATGCGCGTTTTGCAAGTACTCCTGGAACATCCACTGTTTTGTCTGATGCTCTAGCAGCTGCTCCTACTTTCTATACCTATTGGTTAGGAAATAATGATGCCCTTGGTTATGCAGTTGGTGGTGGTGTTAATGCTGCCATGATTACTTCCCAAGGTGACTTCCAAAACGCTTTGGCTAGCTCATTATCTCAATTGGCTGGAACTGGTGCTAAAGGCATAGTAATGACTTTACCTCCTTTGGTAGTACTTCCTTACTTTAGAGCTGTAAAATGGAATGCAATTCCATTGGATCAGGCTAACGCAGATCAGCTGAATACTGCTTTTGCAGGTCTGAATGCTGCCCTAGATGGTTTAGCTGCATACAACTTAATTTCTACAGCTGAAGCCGCAAAACGTAAAGTTACTTACCAAGCAGGTCCTAATGCAATTTTAATGCACGATAAAGACCTTGAAGATTTAGGTCCTAAATTCGATGCATTGGTTGGGGCACAAGCTATTACAGCTGCCCAAAGAACAGCCTTAGAGCCTTACAGGCAATCAAGACCTGCCACATCTAGTGATTTACCAGTATTGTCCGCTGCAACAGTATTGGGTACAGGTACAGCCCCAATTGGCTTAGCTATTCCGATTGAGGATAAATACATTTTATCTGCCAACGAAGTAGTTAGAACCGTTACTGCAAGAGCCACATTTAACCAAACTATAAAAGGTGTAGTTGATCAAATTAATGCTGGAGCAGGCGCGACTGTAATCACTTTAGTAGATGTTCAGCCAAAATTCGCTGACTTGTTTGGTTTAGATGCAGCCACAGTGGATCAGTTGGCTCTAGGATTAGGAACTCCAGAATCAGTTACCGCAGTAAAGGCAGAAGCTGATTCACAATTAGGTATAACTATCAACGGAACTAATTTAGCTCCTGATTTCAGCCCTAATGGCGTTTTCTCAACAGACGGTATTCATCCTAACCCTCGCGGGCACGCCATTATTGCCAACTTAATTTTAAGTGCAATGAGAACAGCTTACGGTGTAGATATTCCAGATGTAGATGTTTTAGCACAGAGAGGTATTCTTGTTCAGTAATTAAACACAACCAAGAAATGAAGAAGGAGTGATTTTGTCACTCCTTTTTTTATGCTCTTGAATTTACTAATTGTCTTAAAAAATAGTGGCCCGAAGACGTATTCTTCGGGCCACACCTCAACCAAATAGATAAATAACCATCAACTTCACAATCCAACAAGATCTTTATTTATAAATCTTTGAACATACTATTACAAGTGACCTGCCAAAAGAAGAATTTCACATAACACATTCATTTTCAATTATTTAAAAATTAAAATCAATTCAAACAGAAGAATATACTCCCAATCAATCATCGACATTCCCAAAATGGGACGAATAACCACATTGTTACGAGCTAATGATTCCGCTTTTCTATCTATTTTTGGAAAAAACCACCCTATGAAAGTAGTTGCTATGATTCCGGCTCGATACGAAGCCTCCAGATTTCCAGGAAAACTAATGGCCAACCTAAATGGCCAATCGGTGATTTTAACCACTTACACCGCTACTTTAAATACAGGTTTATTCAATGATGTTTTCGTTGTGACCGACAGCACAATCATTCGAGATGAAATTGCTGCTCATGGAGGCAAAGTGATTATGAGCATTGAAACGCATGAAAGCGGAAGTGACAGAATTGCTGAAGCAGCCGAAAACATTGATGCAGACATTATTGTCAATGTACAGGGAGATGAACCCTTTACACAAACAGACACACTCAAAAAACTTCTTGATGTATTTGAACAGAATAACCTAAAAGAAATAGACTTGGCTTCTCCTATGGTGCGCTTACATGGGAAAGATAATATTGATAACTCTAATCACGTAAAGGTGATTACAGACCAAAATAATTTTGCTATTTATTTTTCTCGCTCTCCCATCCCCTATCCTAGGAATCAGGAAATCAACATTCCATACTATAAGCACATTGGCATATACGCGTTCCGAAAGGCCGCTCTTTTGGCTTTCAAAAGTACTCCAATGACGCCCTTAGAAAATGCCGAAAAAATCGAGTGCATTCGTTATCTTGAAACTGGTAAAAAAATTAAGATGGTTGAAATTGATCATGTGGGAATCTCCATTGATTCACCAGAGGATTTAGAAAAAGCCAAAGATTATATGAACTCAAGGAACAATTAAAGTACAGACTTGTTCTATTCTAAAATAACAAAACTATGAGCACCGTTACACTAAAAGGCAATTCTATTAATACATCAGGCAGTCTCCCAAAAGTGGGTGAGCAAGCCAAAGATTTTACCCTAACAAAAACAGACCTTTCAACGCTTACATTATCTGACTTGAAAGGATCGAAAGTGGTACTTAACATTTTCCCTAGCGTAGATACAAGTACTTGCGCTACTTCGGTAAGAAAATTCAATGAGCAAGCTTCGGGTTTAGAAAACACTAAAGTAGTTTGTATTTCTCGCGACCTCCCTTTTGCCCAAGCCAGATTTTGTGGTGCAGAAGGCATCGAAAATGTAATCAACGCTTCTGATTATGCTACCGGACAATTTGGTAAAGATTATGGCTTAGAAATCGTTGACCCACCATTATTAAATCTTCATTCAAGAGCAGTAATTGTTCTGGATGAAAACGGAAAAGTGGTTTACACTGAACAAGTACCAGAAATTGTGGATGAACCGAATTACGAAAAAGCCTTAACGGCATTGAAGTAACTCTCAATTTTCATAACAAAGAATAGAAGCCTGCCTCATAAGCAGGCTTCTTCTGTTTATATCAAAGTCCTTAAAATTTGTCGCATGAGTATATTTTAGTAGCTTAATAAGCTCAAACTAAGAACTATGAAACGAAGAGATTTTTTGCAGAAATCAGCACTAACCTCTGCTGGCTTATTAGCCACAGGCCCACTTTTTAGCCAACCATTTTTTGAAGGCAAAATAAAGAATTTCGGTTTTCAAGTATACACCGTTAGAGATGTCATCAAGAAGAATATGGCCGGTACCTTAAAAACGCTAAAAAAAGCTGGCTATGATTATGCTGAGTTCTTTGACTTTACTGATGGCAAACTTTTAGGCATGCCCGTAAAAGAAGCCAAAGCGATTATTGACGCTTCTAAAATCAAGTTAAAAAGTATTCACGTACCCACTGGGACACAAGCCCATACAGTATCTGGCACAATGGTAAACAATTGGCAACGAGCCGTTGATGACGCTGCAGAATTGGGCGCTGAATATTTAGTTTGCGCTTATCTTGACAGTGCTGAAAGACAAACTATTGACCAGTACAAAAAAGTTTCTGAGCTATTCAATAGGTCAGCTGAAATTTGCAAAAAATCGGGGATCAAATTCGCCTACCACAATCATGCTTTTGAATTTAAAGAGATTGACGGCCAAGTACCATACGATATTCTTCTAAAAGAAACCGATGCCGATCTCGTTAAAATGGAGCTTGATATGTATTGGGTTAGATATGCCGACCAAAACCCAATTAAGATCATTCAAAAAGACAGAGGCCGATTCCCACTTTGGCATGTTAAAGACATGAGTATGGATGACGACCGAAAGATGAAAGAAGTCGGGGCTGGAAGAATAGATTGGAAACAGCTCTTTGCCTACGATCAAGATGCTGGACTAGAGTATTTTTTCGTGGAGCAAGATAGCAATTGGGCGGAAAATTCTGTTCAAAGTCTTGTTACTAGTATTAAACACTTAAAGAAAATCTAAAATTAGATTAGGGTTCGAACCACAGGTGTAATTACTTACATTTTTCTAGCCCTCAGAAGTCGTACATGAACTTCTATATCAATTATTAAGCGCATTCCTCCTTGCGGCCTAAATGCATATTATTTGGACAACGTTGTGAAACAAACTCATTTTCTTCTACACTAATTATCTGCAACAGTATAAAATTTCAACCTAATCATTAAAAACAATTGTACTACCTTTTGTTTATGACTAAATTGTTTGATTAATCAATCACACCAACTCACTATGAAAAACTTAAAGAAAGCCCTTTACATATTGGCCTTACTTTTTCCTGTCACTCTTTTTGCACAGAAAGAAATTGTAATCGAGCCAGCCAACATTACCATGGAGGTGGGGCAAAAGAAACAAATCACAGCCTATGTCATGGAAAATGGCAAAAAGCTGAATGATCCGATTAACCTGCTTTCAAGGGCTAGAAGAAGCCTCAGCATTGACTCTACCATGATGGCTCACGCCATTCAGCCAGGCACTTACGACATTGTAGCGGTGGCCGATGGGGTAAGAAAAAACTTCCAAATCAAAGTGAATTACCCAGCAATTGCTGAAATCAAAATTGATGACATTCCACAGAAAATATATGCGGGAACATCAGTAGCACTTAAATATCATGTTGTCGACAAATCGGGCGCTACCAGAGATGATGTTGACGTACAGTTTAGCTCTATGTATACCAATATTGCCGAAGTAGATAATTTCGGAACAGTAAACACCTTGATTCCCGGAAAGGCAACCATTACTGTAAAAGCTGAAAACGTTACGAATACCATAACGGTAAATGTGGTGAGCAATCCAATTGTTAAAGTTCAATTAGAAGCTGAAATGAATACAGCTAGAACTGGCGATGTATTCCACTTTAAAGCTAAAGCCTTAGATAAGAATGGAAAAATAGTACCAGACGCCCCTATATTCTACTCTTTCAGTGGAGTAGCAGACAATACTTCGCAAAGCGCTTCTGGTTTAATTAAAAACGATGGCCGTTTTGTAGCAGACGAAGCTGGAAAATATACCATAACTGCATCTTGCGGAGTAGCATCAGCTTCAAAAACGCTTAAAATCACACCAAGAGAAGTAACCCGAAAAATAGAAATGGTTGGGCAGGGCTCTGTAAACGACAAACACACATCTGATTTTTGGGTGTGGGAAGGAATTGACGGAAGAGATTATGCCGTTACAGGAACTTGGGGTGCCGATGGAACTGCCTATTTCTGGGATGTAACCGACCCAAGTAATATTTCTAAAATCGATTCAGTACAGGTAGATGCTAGAACTGTAAATGATGTAAAAATTTCTGAAGACGGTAAAATTTGTGTGATCAGCCGAGAAGGAGCTTCTGACCGTAAAAATGGTTTGGTAATTATTGATGTTTCAAACCCAAGAGATGTAGAAATCATTTCAAGATTTGACGAAAACATGACTGGCGGGGTACACAACGTATTCATTTCTGGTGATTATTTATACGCCCTTAGTGGTGGTCAGAAATACTATATTATTGACATTAAAGACCCTAAGAACCCACGTGCAGTTTCAAAATTCGAATTAGATACTCCTGGCCATTCTATTCACGATGTTTGGGTTGAAGACGGCATCGCTTATTCTTCAAATTGGGCAGACGGTATACAGCTAGTAGATGTAGGAAACGGTATTGCTGGTGGTTCGCCAGAAAACCCAAAGCAGTTCGCGAGCTATGCTTACCCTAACAAAGCAAATCATGCCTCATTCCCTTTCCGTAGCCCTTCAACTGGTAAGTTTTATGTGATTGGTGGAGACGAAATTTTCCCTTATGGATTAAATACTGGCAAAGGCGGAGTCAACATGGCAGGAGGTTACCTTCACGTAGTAGACTTTACTGACCTTGAAAACCCAGAAGAAGTAGCGAGGTTCGAAATACCTTACGCTGGATCACACAACTATTGGATTGAAGGGGAAACACTCTATGTAGCCTTCTATAATGCAGGTGTAAGAGTGGTGGACCTTAGTGGTGAGTTAATGGGTGACTTGAGAAAGCAAGGTCGTGAAATAGCTTGGATCATTCCTAACGATGCTAACGGATATACTGCCAACGCACCTTTTACTTGGGGAGCTCAGCTTCACAAAGGTCATGTATTTTTCTCTGATTGGAACAGTGGATTATGGTCTGCTAAATTAGAGCCAGAAAAGCCAAAGAACACTCCTATTAAAGTAAAGTAAGCCATAAAGCAAACGTGGTATAAAGCTTTGTACCACGTTTGCTTTGATTAACCAACACATCTTAAACCTAAGTAAAAGATGAAAAAAACACTCATAATCGTTTTTTCCTTAATTGCCATTACTGCGTTACAGGCCCAAAATTACTATGTATATGTTGCGGCCGAATCGGAAGATGAAGTGGCTTTGGTGAAATTCGATGGTAAAAAGGCAGAAACCATAAAGAATATTCCTGTGGGAATATGGCCTGCTGAAAACGAAGGCCCTCACGGAATTACAGTTGGCCCAGAAGGAAAATATTGGTACCTCAGTTTGGCCCATGGCAATCCCTACGGAACACTTTACAAATATGAAACAGGTACCGACAAAGCTGTAGGTTCAGTTACTCTTGGTTTATTTCCAGCCTCAATGCAGGTTTCTGCGGCTACTGGCCTACTCTATTGCGTTAACTTCAACCTACATGGCGATATGGTGCCTAGCACGGTTTCGGTAGTGGATGTAGAGAGCATGACCGAATTAACTCAAATCACGACTGGTGCTATGCCGCATGGCTCAAGACTTACCCCAGACGGCTTAAAACAGTATTCTGTTGCCATGATGTCGGGGGAATTATTTGAAATAGACGCCATAAGCTTGAAAATCACTAAAACGCTCGACTTGGATGAAGCTTCTAAAATGGCTCCAGAAGACCACAGTATGATGGACCATTCTAAAATGGACATGGGCAAATCAAAAATGGATGACGAGAAAAAGTCTATGGCGGGTATGGACCATAGTCAGATGGATCACTCTAAAATGGATATGGGGGGTATGCCAGCCATGAAACACTCTGCTTTCAAGCCTACTTGGGTAAGTACGCACCCTACCAAAAACTTGGTTTATGTAGCCGGAAATGGTGCTGCTGAAGTATTAGAAATCAGTACCGATACATGGAAAACTACCCGCAAGTTCATTACCGACAAGGGGCCTTATAACATAGATATTTCTCCTGACGGCAAACGCATGGTGGTTTCTTATAAAACAGCTGCCAAAACGGGAGTTTGGGATTTAGAGTCTGGAAAAGAATTGGCCAGATTAGATAACAGTCAAAAAGTGACGCATGGGGTGGCCATTTCATCAGACAGCAAGTTTGCCTTTGTTTCTGTAGAAGGAATTGGTGATGACCCAGGTATGGTAGATGTGATTGATTTAACAACTAACCGCCTGATAGACACCGCATACCTTGGCAAACAAGCCGGAGGTATTGCTTTCTGGAAAATTGAACGATAAAAAAGACTTAAATTTTTTCGTCAATTCGTTTCCGAAATTAAAAGCAAATACTACTTTTGTACTCCGAAATAAAGCTGGTCTATGGTGTAACTGGCAACACGTCTGGTTTTGGTCCAGAAGAGTCTAGGTTCGAGCCCTAGTAGACCAACAAAAAGCTTCACAGAAATGTGGAGCTTTTTTTTATGCCTTGGCCTTAAAATTACTTCGTGAATTTTAAATGGAAGTAAGTTTCCGTATCAAATAAGGCTGCATTATAGTATCTTGTAGTAGTTAAAAAATATAGCCCTCTACTTTAAATCATGAAAAATTGAGTTGGTTTTCCAAATCAGAAAGAATTGAACTCCCCATCTTTTTAAAAACTGACTATTTAGGGTTCAATTTTCTATCCGAGCTTCACAAATTCACCTCTTCAAAAGGCAAGTACAAACTAGATTTTCAAAATGTGGAATGGCTTGAAGCCAATCTATGTGCCGTATTGGGAGCAATCATTGAGACAAATAAAGCCCAGGGCTCCGATTTTGAATTCATTAATCTGAACGATCGATATATCGAAAACACTTTACGGAATAACGGGTTTTTAAACTATATCAAACAAGCTCACGCCACACCATCCAAAACTCACTCAGGGATACCTTTCAGAACATTTGATTTAAAGGATGAAGAAGAGTTAGAAGAGTATATTTATAAATATGTCCTCCTTGCTAGAGAAGTCCCTAACATGAGTGCTGGGGCAAAAAGGAAGATTTTTAGAAGCATTTTCGAAGTTTATCAAAATTCGGTTATGCATAGTGGGGCAAATCAAGTTTTTGTATGTGGTCAGTTTTATAAATTCAAAGGAAGAATGGCGTTAACGATGGTAGAAGTAGGCCATACATTTAAACATAATGTCACTAGTCATAAGCCTGAATATCGATCCTATGATGGTGTAAAGAGTATCGAGTGGGCTGTAAAATCAGGGAACACTACTAAACCAAATAATGAGACAGGTGGACTAGGTTTGGATTTAATACGTTCATTCTTAAAGCTCAATAACGGAAAATTACAGATCAGGAGTGCAGATGGTTATTGGGAAGAAAAAAAAGGTGTTAAATTCGTATCTTCATGTTCTTCAAACTTTGAAGGTAGTATTGTAAACATTGAATTCAATCTACGAGACACCAACGAGTATTACACACCTGAAGAAATAGATATAAAGAGTATACTTTAATTATGAAAACTATTAGAGTTCAAGATATTACGCAAAGTCATAGAGCTATTTCAGCACTAGATGGTGAAGTAGTTTTCAAGAAAATAATTGATTCATTTGGCAAAAACCAGCCAGTTATGCTGGATTTTGAAGGTATTGATTTAACCATAACTGCATTCTTAAATTCGAGTATAGGTAAACTTTACTCACTGTACTCTTCAGTCCAAATAAAAGAACTATTAGATATCAAGAACCTCCCTTCTGAAGAAGTTCAATTGCTCAAACTCGTTATTGACAGAGCAAAGGAAAGGTTTTCTAAAGAATACCCAGACGAATTAGATAATATAGATTTTGTAAATGAAGATTGAGCTAATAAAAAAATTCAAGCCAAAAGCTTCTCAGGTATTCTTTTTTGACTCCAATATTTGGCTATATCTTTTATACCCTCAAGGCAACTTAATGGCACAATCTTACATTAAAACATATTCGGAATTTAGTGATAAGATTTTAAGAAACCATTGCTCTGTTGTGACTAACATAATCCAAATATCAGAGATTATTAATGTCGTAATAAAGCAAGAATACAACATTTATAATAGGAAGGGGGGCGAACTTAATTTCAAAAATTTCAGAGATTCAAAAGAAGGAAAAACAAGCCTAATTAAAGCCAAGACGTTAATAGACCAATTAATAAGGATTACTCAAATCCAATCAGAAACTTTAACTGATTCTGAAATAAGGTTAATAGTTAACCAATGTGATTGTGCCGATTTCAATGATGTATATTTTGCTAAATTTTGTGAAAAACAAAACGCAATTTTAGTTACGCATGATTTTGATTTCAAAGCACTTAATCACATTAGCATTACAACACTCTCTGCCAACCAGAAATACTTTCATTAGGAATTTTCAGCCTCCAATTTAGCAATTGAAAAAAGACACTTAATATAAAGCACTAAGCTAAAGTGAAAGTAAATGAGTGCTAGGAGGCTAACCTAAGCTAATTATTTTAAACGGCCCAGAACTCTCAAGCGTCAACACCCCATTACTCCCACCTGCTGATGGAAGACAAAAAGCCTCTATTAGCTCTCCGTCACCATGATAAACTACATCAACTCCTTGGACATCCTCTATAATAAACATTACAGCATTAAACCTAGAAGTTATAAAGGTCATACTCTTCATAACACCTTCCTCATGTTTCACACAGAAGTCACCTTTCTCTTTAAATAACTCTATCTTTTTCTTCATACCTAAAGATAATTAATAAAAGCATACGCGTTTTGACCCTTACCTTAAAACTAGCAATACAGGCTTCATAGCAGAATTAAGAACACACAAACACCTCAACCCTCTCCAAGAACTACTAGCTCTATCTTTTGGGTTAACAATAGACACTCTCAAAATGCATAACAAAATAGGTTAGCGCCAGAGAGTCTCCTGCTCCCAAAACCCAACACATCAAAAATTGAGTGAATTTCGATTCTCCTTTTTTCATTTTTTTGATTATGTTTCATAAGTCAAGAACTTATCTCTACTTCATTTTTATGAAGCCATTACTCTTTATCACTTTACTTCTTTTTCCATTTTGTGCAATAGCGCAAAAGACAGATACTACCGAATCAGTTTCACTGCTCTTTATGGGTGATATTATGGGACACTTGGGTCAGATGAATGCGGCACTAGACACCACAAGTGGTGAGTACAATTTTGATAGGATGTTCCGTAAAGTAAGCCCATTGATTCAAAAAGCAGATTTTGCTATTGCCAATCTTGAAGTTACTTTGGCAGGCACACCTTACAGTGGGTATCCTCGGTTCTCTTCTCCCGATGAACTAGCGGTAGCTGCTAAAAACAGCGGCATAGATATTCTTCTTACCGCAAATAACCACGCCAGCGACCACAACCTCAAAGGCATTAAGCGCACCATTAATGTATTAGATTCTATTGGTGTTAAGCATACAGGTACTTTCTTAGACAAAGCCCACAAAGACAGCTCGAACTTGATGATCATGGAAAAGGGCTCAATTAAGGTTGGACTATTGAACTATACCGAAAACACCAATGGAAGAAGAGTACCCAAGCCTACTTTGATTAATCTTACGGATACTACAGCCATGAAAAGCGACATAGAAGACGCATTTAGCAAAAACATCGACAAACTAGTAGTTTTCTTGCATTGGGGTATTGAATATGACTCTGCGCCTTCCAAAACACAAAGAGAAACAGCTCGATTCTTATTTGCACAAGGAGCAGATATTATTATTGGCGCACACCCACATGTCCTTCAGCCTATGGAGTTTATTCAAGCAGAAGGCGACAGCAAAGAACAATTCATCGCCTACTCCTTAGGGAATTTTATTTCTGACCAACGCACCCGCAAAAGAGATGGCGGTGCTATGGTGGAAATCATTATTTCGAAAGAAAACGGACTGAGTCAAATTACAGATTACGGTTATCACCTTACTTGGGTAAACAAACCTATTATCAAAGGAAGAAGGAGTTATGAAATATTGGTTTGTAAAGAGTATGAAGACAATGATTTTAAAGGACTTACAGAATACTCAAAAAAGAAAATGAAGCTATTCATCAAAGACTCACGCGCCCTTTTAGACTCGCTCAACATTAATGTAAAAGAGAAACAACTGCGTTAGCTATCCTTAATCAGCATTCAAATAATAGCTGGTTATTGATTCCGCTTTTTTGATTAAATTCAGCCTCATAATTATTTAAAGCAATAGAATGAAACGCACACTTTTCCTCCTAATTTTCTCACTCATCACTTTTATTAGCTATAGTCAGAAGAAACCCGCTTACGTAATTTATACTGCTACAGGCAAGAAAGTTTCTTACAAGAAAATGTTGAAGTCATTAGATAAGAAGGACATTATTCTATTCGGAGAACTGCACAACAATGCCATAGCGCACTGGATGCAATATGAAGTAACGAACGACTTAAGTGCATCGAACAGCATGATTCTAGGGGCGGAAATGTTTGAAGCTGACAATCAGAAACCACTTAATGATTACTTGGCTGGAAACATCGATGCTAAAGCACTAGACACCTTGGCCCGGCTTTGGCCCAACTACAAAACGGATTACGCGCCTTTAGTAGATCTTGCCAAAAAGAAACAACTTCCTTTTATCGCCACCAACATTCCAAGAAGGTATGCAAGTATGGTCAACAAAAGCGGGTTTGATGTATTGAATACACTTTCTACTGAAGAAAAATCTTGGATGGCTCCGTTGCCAATGGCCTTTGATAGCGAGCTACCTACTTACAAAAACATTCTTGCCATGATGGCTGGCCACGGCACACCTCAATTGGTAGAAGCTCAAGCTTCTAAAGATGCTACCATGGCGCATTTCATTTTAAAGAACTACCAACCAAATCATACCTTTATGCATTATAATGGCTCATACCATTCTAATCATTACGAAGGTATTCTATGGTATTTAAAAAGAGAAAGAGGTGATTTACAATACGCAACTATCGCTACAGTAATGCAAGATGATTTGAACAAGCTATTAGAAGAAAATAAGCTTATGGCCGACTTTATTATTTGTGTTGACAGCAATATGACAAACACTTACTAACCTAAACTCGATAATTAAAACAGTGATTTCACAGGTATAACTAAACTTTCTTATTTAAAACCCCTCCAAAAGTTCTTATTCACAGTCCAGATGAACTCATTTACTATCAATGAATATATAGCACTAACTTTTGGAGGGTTCTTGCTTTATTTAAAGAAGAGGTCAGGTTAGAAAGCTAATAAAGTTAACCTCCGGACAGTTAAGCCCTATAACTCAGTGTAAATGCGATTGTTTATACAGATTTTCTTATAAATTATCGTAACTTTGCACGAGCGTAATGATGTAAATACCCTTCAAGTAATTCTCCTATCGTATGATTTTCTGATTTCCATCAGCTTTCTACGAACAAGCCACTTACTAACTGCGTATTTCTTTACCCCCCTTGGTTGTTTGAGTAGAACAATCATTGCATCATTTTTAACAAAAACACTGAATGGCTAAATCACAAGAAACATTTAACAAAAAAGAAAAAGAGAAGAAGCGTTTAAAGAAACGTCAGGATAAGCAGCAAAAGAAAGAAGAGCGTCAGCAGAACTCTCAAGGCGGTGGACTGGACAACATGATTGCTTATGTGGATGAAAATGGAAACATCACAGATACTCCTCCAGATCCAACAATCAAAAAGAAGAAGATCGATGCAAAGAGCATTGAAATTGGTGTTCCAAAAAGAGAAGATACTGTTGAAACGGTAAGAACAGGCCGAATCGAATTCTTCAACGATCAGAAAGGTTATGGCTTTATTAAGGAGCTAGAAACACAAGAAAAATTCTTCGTTCACGTAAACGGACTTATTGATGAAGTTCGCGAAGGCGATAAAGTATCATTTGAGCTTGAGCGTGGAATGAAAGGCATGAATGCCGTTAGCGTTAAGAAAGTGTAATTCCCCATTACACTTAAAAAGCCCATTCTAAAACATACGATTAAATTCCTTTACTCATTTATGAGTGAGGTCTTTAGTCGGTTTTAACTGGTCTTAAAACACCCCAAAACGACACTAGATAAAAGCAAAAATCCCCAATTAGCATTTCTAATTGAGGATTTTCAATATCTACCTCATCAAGAGGCGTATTACCTTACTTTACTTAACTAATCACCGAACCCGGATTTACCTTTTCATTTGGCTGAATAAGCCTCAAGTTTCCTTCAGCATCTTCTGCCATTAGAATCATCCCTTGCGACACAGTACCCATCATTGGTCGTGGGGCCAAATTGGCAATAATAGTCACTTGCTTTCCAACCATTTCTTCTGGAGAGTAGTGCTTGGCTATTCCACTCAAAATGGTGCGTTTATCAACACCAGTATCTACCAAAAACTCAAGTAATTTATTCGATTTAGCTACTTTCTTAGCTTCTAAAATCGTCCCAACCCTGAGGTCCAATTTCATGAAATCATCGAATACTATGGTCTCTTTTAAAGGTGTCAGTTCAATTTCCTTATTCTCCATTTCGTTTTGTTTCTTGGTGTTTTCTAATTTTTGAATTTGTGCGGCAATGGTTTCGTCTTCGATTTTTTCGAAGAGCAAAGCTCCTTGTGCTAACGATTGACCTGCACTAAGCAAATCTGGGTTTCCGGCAGCAGCCCAATCGAATTGTTCCATTCCAAAAATCCCTCTCAATTTTTCCGCAGAAAAAGGAATAAATGGTTCGGCTACAATTGAAATATTAGCCACAATTTGCAAGGCTATATTCAAGATGGTTGCCACCCTAGTTTCGTCTGTCTTAATCAGTTTCCAAGGCTCTGTATCGGCCAAATACTTATTACCTAAGCGAGCAAGTTCCATCATTTCTGATTGCGCCTCGCGAAAGCGATAACGCTCAATAGAAGCACCAATCTTAGCCGGTATTTGCCTTAATGCCTCGATCGTCTCAGTATCGATATCAAAGAGCTCTCCCCTTTCAGGTACTTTACCTTCAAAATATTTATGTGTAAGCACAACCGCTCGATTCACAAAATTACCTAAGATGGCAACGAGTTCGCTGTTGTTTCTGGCCTGAAAATCCTTCCAAGTAAAATCATTATCCTTTGATTCAGGAGCATTGGCACATAATGCGTAACGAAGCACATCTTGCTTACCTGGGAATTCCTCTAAATACTCATGTAACCAAACCGCCCAATTCCTTGAAGTTGAAATCTTATTTCCTTCTAAGTTCAGGAATTCATTAGCTGGTACATTATTCGGCAGAATGTAATCCCCATGTGCTTTTAGTATGGCAGGGAAAATGATACAGTGGAAAACGATATTGTCCTTACCAATAAAGTGCACCAAATTAGTATCGTTGGATTGCCAGTAAGGTTTCCAGTCTTTTCCCTGAGCTTCTGCCCATTCACGAGTTGCCGAAATGTAACCAATTGGAGCATCGAACCAAACGTAAAGCACCTTACCATCGGCTCCTTCTATAGGTACTTTAATCCCCCAGTCCAAATCACGAGTCATGGCTCGGGCCTGCAAACCACCATCAATCCATGATTTACATTGCCCCCAAACATTCGACTTCCAATCGTCTTTATGTCCTTCAACAATCCATTCTGTCAACCACTTCTCATAATCTTGCAAAGGCAAATACCAATGCTTTGTTTCTTTCATGATTGGCGTATTGCCACTCAAGGTAGACTTCGGATTAATCAGATCGGTTGGATTCAATGTAGCACCACAGTTCTCACACTGATCGCCATAAGCTGAAGGGTGTGAACAACGTGGGCAGGTGCCTGTAATATATCTATCAGCCAGAAACTGTTGAGCCTCTTCGTCAAAGTATTGCTCGCTTACGCGTTCTTCAAATTTACCTTCAGTATAAAGTGTTTTGAAAAACTCTTGTGCAGTTTCGTGGTGTATTTTATTTGAAGTTCTTGAGTAAATATCAAATGAGATTCCAAGCTGACCAAAACTATCTTTGATCATACCGTGGTATTTATCCACGATATCTTGGGGATTAACACCGTCTTTGCGCGCTCTCATGGTTATGGCCATGCCATGCTCATCAGAACCACAGATAAAGGCTACATCCTCTCCTTTCGACCTTAAATACCGCGCATAAATATCGGCAGGTACATAAACACCAGCCAAATGACCAATATGCACAGGACCATTGGCATATGGCAAAGCAGCCGTTACTGTATGTCTTTTGAATTCATTCTTACTCATAGACTGCAAAGATAGTTTTTAGATGTTAGAAGGAGGAAATAAGCCAAGAGATTTTGCCAAGTTTAGCAGCAGATAATGCCCCTCGAATTTGAGCATAAAAAAAGCACACCCTTTATAGAGTGTGCTTTTGTATGTCTAGTAAGAACTTCGATTAAAGCGAAATTCCCATAAAGCTCATAAATGCAATACCCATTAAACCTGTAATGAACATGGTAATTCCCAATCCTTTCAAAGCATCAGGAACATTTGAGTATTTCAATTTCTCTCTGATCGCAGCCAAAGCTACAATGGCCAATAAGAAACCAGTTCCTGATCCAAAACCAAATACGGTAGCTTCGCTTAAAGTATAATCTCTTTGTGCCATAAACAATGCACCACCCAAGATTGAGCAGTTTACTGCGATAAGTGGCAAGAAAATACCTAATGAACCGTAAAGAGAAGGTGAGAACTTTTCGATCATCATTTCTACCAACTGCACCATAGCAGCAATAATAGCGATGAACATGATGAATCGTAAGAAAGACAAATCAATAGTAGCAAAACTATCGCCTAACCAAGTTAGTGCTCCTTCTTTCAATACGAATTGATCCAATAGCCAGTTCATTGGTACGGTAATACCCAAAACGAATACTACAGCAAGTCCTAAACCCATGGCTGTAGAAACCTTTTTTGAAACTGCCAAGAAAGAACACATACCTAAGAAATAGGCGAAAACCATGTTCTCTATAAAAATTGACTTTATACCTAAGTTAATTAAATCCATGATTGCTTCAATTAATGTTCTACGTAACCTGTTTTAGTTCTCTGTACCCAAATGATAAAGCCAAGTACCATAAAAGCACCCACTGGGCTAACCATCAAACCGTTAGTGGCAAGGTTATCCATACCAATAGCTTCGAAAACTGGGTAACCAAACACTTTACCCGATCCGAAAAGCTCTCTGAAGAAAGCAACAGTAAGGATAATCCAAGAGTAACCTAAGCCACTTCCAAGTCCATCAAGCATTGAATCGTATGGCTTATTTCCCAAGGCAAAAGCCTCAAGACGTCCCATCACAATACAGTTGGTAATGATTAGACCAATAAATACAGATAGCTCTTTATACATATCGAATGCATATGCTTTCAAAACCTCGTTTACTAATGTTACCAAGGTAGCCACTACAGCCAACTGTACAATAATCCTAACCCTTGAAGGGATGATGTTTCTCATAAGAGAAATAATCAAGTTAGAAAGGATCAATACCATTGTTACCGAGATGGCCATTACCATTGTCGGTTTCATTTGAGTAGTTACTGCCAAGGCAGAACAGATACCCAAAACCTGAATGGTAATTGGATTATCATCACTCAACGGATCTATTACGAATTTCTTCCTGCGCTTAGAAAAAATTGCTTCTTTCTTAACGATTGGTTTTTCTAAAGTTTCAGTACTCATATCCTCTTTGTTTACTGATTATTCATTGACATGGCATCCGCATTTGCATTTGCATTTGCAGAATGCTTATTAAAGTATGCCTGATAATACCCTAAGTAATTAAGCAACATTGCGTTTACTCCGTTTGCAGTCAAGGTTGCACCGGCCAAACCGTCTACTTTGGTATCGTCTAATTTTGATGGTGGATTTCCTTCTCCCTTAATCATGGTTACAGAAACCAATTCTTGGTTTTCAACAATAGACTTACCTTGGTAACGCTCCTGAACTTCATCAGTCGTAATTCTAGCTCCTAGTCCTGGAGTTTCTCCTTTGTGTGAGAAAGTCACCCCTTTTATAGTCTCCAAGTCTTCATTCAAGGCAACAAAGCCCCAAATTGCATCCCAAAGACCTGCACCATAAGTAGGTAGAATATAAGCAACTTCGTTTCCATTTCTATATTTGAAAACTGGGTATACTCTTTCTTCTGCTGGTTTTTTGTAATTCTTTTCAATGTTTACATTCTCAGCAACCAAAGGCTCTCCTTTTTCATTGGTAGTCACCAAATTACCTTCATAATCGGCAACCTCAGAGCTAATTACCTCGGCATAACGAGCCAGAATTTCTTCTGGAGACATGTCACCCAATTTGGTTTTTTCCGCAGGTATTGCTCCCAGAATCTGCTTCTTAGTATCTAAATCTTGCGCCTTCTTTTGAGTTGGCCCTAAAACTTGAGAAACCCCAGACAATAACCCTCCTAATACTGCTGTGAGTATTAAAGAGAATACTATAATATATGTATTAGACTGTCGCACGTGCTAACCTCCTTTTCTTGTTTGCTTGAATTACATAGAAATCAATTAGCGGGGCAAAAACGTTCATTAATAACACCGCCAACATAATACCTTCTGGGTAAGCTGGGTTTACTACCCTAATCAATACACTGAGCATACCAATCAAAATACCGTAAATCCATTTCCCTGTTTCAGTATGGGCTGCCGACACAGGGTCGGTTGCCATAAACACAGCACCGAATGCCAAACCACCCATTACCAAATGATAATGCGCTGGCATATCCATAAAAGGATTGATTCCTGCTGCATTGAATATTGCCCCCATAATAAAGGCTCCACCGAATACACTTACAATAATTTTCCAACTTCCTACTCCTGTAGCGATCAGAATTAGAGCTCCGACTAATACCCATAAAGTAGAAGTTTCACCGATTGAGCCTGGAACCAAGCCCATAAACAGGTTACTAAAACTGAAAGTATCTCCTAATGCAGAAACTACATTTCCTCCTGCTGTTGAGGTATCATAAGCTACGGCTAAAGCTGTTGCTCCTGTGAATCCATCTACTGGTGTTTTATCTGCCAGTTGCGTCCAAACTGCACCAGAAATTTGTGATGGATAAGCAAAATATAAGAATGCTCTAGAGGTCATGGCAACGTTCAGAATGTTCATTCCCGTTCCACCAAAGATTTCCTTTCCTACCAAAACACCAAAAACTGTGGCCAATGCTACTTGCCATAATGGAATGGTAGCCGGTACAATTAATGGAATTAGCATTCCTGTTACCAAGAAGCCTTCGTTGATAGGGTGTTTTCTTACTACTGCGAAAATAGCCTCAATAATACCTCCTGCGGCATATGACACCAAAACGATTGGTAATACCCAACGAGCACCAAAAAGGAAGTTTTCCAATGAAAGGAAAGTAGTTGCCTCTCCAATCGCAACGTGGTGTTGATACCCCGTATTAAATATACCAAAGATCAGACATGGGATCATGGCAATTACCACGGTCATCATCATTCTCTTCAAATCAATTGCATCCCTCACTTGCACCCCTTTGTTTTTGGCAGTGCTAGGCGGTGAAAACATAAACGTCTCTCCAGCTTCAAACAGGTAGTAAAACTTTTCAAGCTTACCGCCCTTTTCGAACATCGGTTTTTGTTTTTCTAATAGGTTGTGTAAAAACTTCATCCTTATCCGTTTTGTATCAATTCTATACCCTCTCTTACCATATGCTGAACGTCATGTTTAGAAACATCAACAAATTCACATAAAGCAAGATCTTCCTCAATTACCTCATAAATACCCAAGGCTTCTACATTATCAAAATCCTCTGATAAAATGGCCTTCAATAAGAATGCAGGATAAATATCCATTGGAGTTACTTTCTCAAAAGTACCTGTCTGAACAAAGGCCCTGTCTTCACCATTGGTGTTAGAATCGAGTACATATTCTTTGTCCTTACCATTCAAGAAAGAGAATAAGCCCCATGCTCTATGGAAGCTCAAAACATTCTTCTTAGGCATAATCCAACCTAAAAATTCAGAATGATCTCCCTCAGGAATAACCGTTAGACTATTTGCATAGAAGCTCAAGTAGCCGTCTTTCTCAATTTTCTCACCGGTCAAAACATTTCCAGAAATATATCTCACATGGTCTTGTTTGATATTTCCTTCAACAAGTTTATTGATAGCCCCTCCACTGTAGGTTTTATAGTACTGAGGCGTTTTAACCTCTGAACCACAAACCGCTACTAATCTAGAAGCATCGTATTTTCCTTGGCTAAAGAGCTTTCCGATTTGAGCAACCCCATAAGGCGTCACAGTCCACACAATGTCACCTTTATTAATAGGATCTAAGTGATGGATTTGAACCCCCACGTTTCCGGCTGGGTGTGGCCCTGAAAACTTATTATGCTCTATACCTTCTACACTGGCAAATACTTTAGACACTTCTGCATTCAGGTTGTGATTCAAATGAATTTTACCTTCAGTAAATTTCTTTAGAATATTGATTCCTGTTTTAAAAGCATCCTCTTCACCTTGCAAGGTAAAAGCTATATCAGCAGCCAATGGATGGGTATCGAAAGCCGAAATATGAATCGCCTTAGGGCTATCATTTTCATTGGCCACAACACCGAAGGGGCGTTGGATAATGTTTGGCCATACACCAGATTTCATCATCTGAGCTTGAGCTTCTTCTCTGCTCAATCCAGTAATGTCTGATGGGCTGTAGGACTGAAACGATTCGTATTCGATCGTTTTATCGGCTAGGATTTTGACTTCGAGGATTTTCCTTTTGGCACCTCTTTTCACTTCGACAATTTCACCACTCACCGGTGAGCAATACATCACGTTCTCCTGCATCTTGTCGAACAAGATCGGAGTTCCGGCTTTAACGTTGTCGCCCTCGTTAACGAGTAACTTCGGACGCTTCATTCCAACAAAGTCGGTGGGTTTAATTGCAAACGTTTCTGGATGAACGGAATCAGCAATTTTATGTACTGCTTTTCCTGCCAGATTGATGTCAAAGCCCTTTTTAAGCTTTATAATTTTGGACATACTCTTTTAATTGCGAATCAATAGTTTGATCAAATGTTGGGGCAAAAGTAAAATATTTACCGTCAACAAAAAGCCTTTATCTAGCTTTTCGAGGCGCAATTTAGTCCAAAAAAAATGGTATGAAAAGTATTAGTATAGAATTATGCGACTGGTAGTTTCTTAAATGATTTTTCAATAAAGCTACTCACCTGTTCCATAAGCCACATTGGAGTAGATGTAGCACCGCAAATACCAACCCTATCTTCTTCTTTGAACCATGAAAGATCTATTTCTTCCTCAGACTCAACAAAATAGCTTCGCTCATTTTCCTGCAAACAAACACTGTAAAGTGCTCGCCCATTCGAGCTTTTCTTTCCACTAACAAAAATTATTACGTCTTGGTCTTTTGAGAAATTTTGGAGTTGCGGTTCTCTATTAGATACTTGGCGGCAAATACTATCGTTCGCGCTAAAGTCTATTTCTTTAAAATCACCCTTTGCTTCTTTGATTCTATCTTCAATCATCTGACGGATTCTATAGAAGCCTTTAGTACTTTTTGTGGTTTGGCTGTACAATGTAACTGGACGACTGAAATCAATTTTATCGAGGTCTTTATCCTCCATAATAATTATCGCCTCATTGTTGGTCTGACCTGTAAGGCCAATCACCTCGGCATGACCTGTTTTTCCATAAATCACAATTTGTCCGTTCACATCTTGCATACGGTCATAAGCCATTTTTACGCGGTTCTGAAGTTTGAGCACAACCGGGCATGAAGCATCCACCAATTCAATGTTATTATCCATGGCTAATTGATAAGTTTCTGGCGGCTCACCATGGGCCCTAATCAATACTTTGGCGTTTTTAATGCCTTTTAATTCTTCCCTATCAATAATCTTCAGGCCTTTGGCATTTAGGCGGTCTACCTCCATACCGTTGTGGACTATATCGCCAAGGCAATATAATTCACTCTCTTTCATTTCATCCTCCGCCATCTGGATAGCAAATTCTACCCCAAAACAATAGCCTGAATTTTTATCGATTGTGACTTCCATACTGATTGATATCTAGCCTTCTATCTGTTCTTTCGCCAAAGTTAACACCTTATTCACTTGATCTTCAAATTCCAAATCGGAAGTATCAATTACAATAGCTTCTGGTACCTGAATCAAAGGACTTTCTTCTCTGGTAGAGTCCTGCAAATCTCGTTCCCTAAAATTCTTCACAATCTCTTCAAGCGATGCCTTCTCTCCTTTTTCCTCCAGTTCAGCTTGCCTTCTTTTGGCCCTAGCTTCATCGCTAGCCTTCATGAATATTTTGAGCTCTGCATCTGGAAAAACCACCGAAGCGATATCTCTACCATCCATTACTACACCTCTGTATTTACCCATTTCTTGCTGTTGGGCTACCATGGCTACTCTTACCGCTTTAATGGCAGCTACAGGGCTCACAAATTCTGAAACGTACATTTTTCGAATCTCTTCTTCAACATAGACTCCATTCAAAAAAGTTTCGCTTTTGCCTGTTTGTGGGTTATGTCTGAAATCAATATTTATCGCTTCAAGAGCACTCATAACTTGAGCCTCATCCTTAATATCTACTTTATTCTGAAGCATATATAAGGTTACCGCCCTGTACATCGCTCCGCTATCTATAAATTTATAGGCCAAACGTTTGGCTACTTCCTTCGCGGTACTACTTTTTCCGCAACCTGAGAAACCGTCAATGGCAATATTGATCTTCTTCATTCAAAATAAATTTCGGCAAAGGTAAGAAGTTTGATGAAGGGGTATAAATAATCAAAACAAGGATTTGAGTTAAATAGAAATAAAACAATTGAAACCTCACCCAAACTCTTCCGAATCTGGTTGCCCTTCGACTGTTAAGGAAAAAACATCGTTCCTTGCATAATGTCCAATTGGGTCGAAATCGAGCTTACTCTTTATTACTTCATCAATGCTGATTTCAGCGGTAATTATTCCTTCCTCTTCCCATAATGGCCCTGCTAAAACCTCACCTGTTGGCGCCACAATCACAGAACCTCCACGGCTCATCACTTCTGGCTGGTGATCTAAATCCGTAATTCCAGGTAAATCATTAGGATACATTGACTTGGTCACAAACTGGTTGCAGCCCATTACAAAACATCTGCCCTCCAAAGCAATATGTTTTAAGGTGTGCTGCCAACTCTCACGACTATCGGCAGTGGGTGCCAAATAGAGTTGCACGCCTTTTTGGTACATGGCCATTCGCGCCAGCGGCATATAGTTTTCCCAACAAATCAGCCCTCCCATTTTGCCCAAAGATGTATTAAAGGTTGAAAGAGTTGAACCATCTCCTTCTCCCCAAATAATACGTTCAGCAGCAGTAGGTTTAAGTTTACGGTGCTTACCCATGAGCTCACCCTTTGGGTTAAAGTAAAGCATGGTGCAATACATGGTTCCTGAAACAGTGTCCTTTTCATTCACACCTATTACCAAAAACAAATTGGCTTTTCTGGCCATCTCACCCAGTTGATCAGTTGCTTTACTCGGTACCTTAATGGAGGAGTCCCAGTAACGTAACCAAGTTTCGCGTCCTTCTGTGCTTCTGTTCCCCACCACAGTACCGAAACTCAAACCCCGGGGGTAGGCAGAAATAAAAGCTTCTGGAAACAGCGCCAGTTTAGCTCCTTTACTAGATGCTTCGGATACCAAATGAGCCGTTTTTGCCAAAGTTTTCTCTAAATCGAAAAGCACGGGTGAGGCTTGAACCACCGCAGCAATGAATTTTGTAGACATGGCTGAAAGTTATAAAATTTGAGAATGAAATTACGATTTAAGATGTAGGAGGAGTCCACTACCCCACCCTCGTTCTTCTTCTCAACTTCGAAATACGGTCATTGTAATAAAGCTTAAGCTCGTCAAGAAATTTCATTGGTTCTGGGTATTCCGTCAACACCTTGTAGGTGTATTTTTCTTTCACCTCATCAATAAGTTTCTCAAGCCTCTCTTTCTCCTTTTTTAGCAACTCGCCTTTAGACCGTTGATCAACCTTAACTCCCTTGTGTTCCGCAATATTTATCAATGTATTACCACTAAATATATGAGCATGGTAATCCTTCAACGCGTTTAAATCTCCAGTTTGATAAATATGGATAAGCTTTGTAGTTATCTCCGTTGCTAAATCCGCTTGCCCTTCGTTCATATTAAATTTATCGGGATGCACATAAAGCATGGCTTCTCTGTAAAGTCGTTTTCTTTCCTTTTCATCTACTTCCGAAACATGGACTTTAGCAGCTTTAGGCAAGTGCTTTAATGAAGTTGGTGGCGTGTAATTCTTCCCTCGTTGCTTTTGTGCAATTCGCTTTTCCTTCTTCGCTAACTTCTGCTTTTTATAAAGCACGGTTAGTTCTTGAACCTCCACCAATTCATTGGCCAATTCAGACCGAATAATAGATTCAAACGCAAACACTTTTTGTTCTAATACATCTAACTGTTTTTGCAAAGCATCAACCTCAGCCTGCAATAGCAGTTCATTTTGGCTATAAGTATTGATTGGGTGATTTTGCTCTGACATTAGATGTTTTCAAAAACCAAAGTTGAGAAAGTATCTACAAATAGCCCAATTCATTTATCCCAACTTATTCGTTCGGATTTTCAATAAAGCGAACAATAATTACATTTAATCATTATATTAGCGAATCAATTTTGTGAATCACCATTAAAAATTAAATCATGCTCTTATTAGGTATGCCTGGAGGGATGGAAATGTTATTCGTTTTAATCCCCGTAGTTTTATGGATAACAGCCTTAGTAGACTGCCTCAAAAGCAACTTTTCAGGAGACAGTAAAATCATTTGGGTTTTGGTCATTATATTCCTACCTGTCCTGGGATCAATTTTGTATTTCTTGATAGGACGAAATCAAAAAATAGCTTAGCCCCAAACGAATTCAATGCTTCATCTTAGATCAATGTCTGAAAACGATTGGCCAATGGTTGCGAAAATCTATGGACAAGGTATTGCAACAGGTCAAGCTACATTTGAAACAGAAATTCCTAGTTGGGAAAAATGGGATAGTTCACATTTAAAAGCCTGCCGTTTTGTGGCAGAAAGAGAAGGTGAAGTTATAGGTTGGGCAGCCTTAAGTCCCGTTTCTAGTCGCTGTGTTTACGGAGGCGTTGCTGAAGTAAGCGTTTATGTTTCAACAGCACATTTAGGTCAAAAAATCGGGAGTCAGCTTTTAAAACAACTGATATTAACCAGTGAAGCCGAAGGGTTTTGGACGCTTCAGGCTGGTATTTTTAGAGAGAACAAAGCCAGCATTAAACTTCATACTGCTTTAGGCTTTAGAGAAATTGGTTATCGCGAAAAAGTAGGGCAAATGAATGGGGTTTGGAGAGACACCATTTTACTTGAGCGTAGAAGTAAACTTTTTCAACATTAGATTCAGAAAGTCACAACATCACCCACATTTTTTAACACTCTAATTCGTACGAATTCTTACCCTTCACATCATTCGGATTGGCGACAAAACTAAAACACCCTATTTTGGTCGCACGAACAATCACATCAATTTGAATTTTATGAAATACATTTCGAGAAGCCTAGCGTTGGTGGTAATTCTGTTTACCTCCATTGCATTTACAGGTTTTGCACAGACCGATCCCGCAAAATCGGACACCAGCAAAACAGACAAGAAAAAGAAAAAAGATTTACCCCTTGAGCCTGGGAGAACTTTTGACTTCGACCTCACAGAAGGCTCGTGGATTTCCTTGGATGTAAGTCCAGACGGAAAAACAATAGTGTTTGATTTTTTGGGCGACATATATACTATACCTGTTTCTGGCGGAAATGCTACTCAAATCACTAAAGGTATGCAGTTCGACAGCCAACCAAGGTTCAGCCCAGATGGTAAAAAGGTAATCTTTATATCTGACGAATCTGGCGGGGAAAACGTATGGACTTACGACTTTGCTACCGACAAGAAAAACCAAGTCACGAAAGGCAATTCCAATGCTTATCAGTCTCCAGAGTGGACACCTGACGGAAAATATATGATCGCGTCAAAAGGTGGCGGGTCACATAAGCTTTGGTTATATCACGTAGAAGGTGGTTCTGGAACAGCTTTAGTGAACGAACCTAGTAATATGAGAATGGTAGAAGGCGCATTCGGAAAAGACGACCGTTATATTTGGTTCTCCAGAAGAACAGGTTCTTCACAATACAACGCAAGTATGCCTCAATACCAAATGGCTACTTACGACCGCGAAACTGGAGAAATCACTGCACAGTCTTCTCGATACGGATCGTCCTTCCGCCCAACCCCTTCAAGTGATGGAAAATGGTTAGTATACGCTACCCGCCACGATGCAGAAACAGGCCTAATTTTGAGGGATTTAGCCACAGGAGACGAAAGTTGGTTGGCCTACCCTATTCAGCATGACGACCAAGAATCGCGTGCTTCAAGAGATGTATTGCCAGGTTTTTCATGGACACCCGATAACAAAAGCATTGTAATTTCTTACGGAGGGAAAATATGGAAGATCAATGTAGCAACGAAAAAAGCTCAGGAGATTCCTTTTAGAGTAAAGTCAAGCATAGAGTTAGGCCCTGAATTGGATTTTGATTACCCAATTTCAGATTCAGAAGAATTTGTGGTTACTCAAATTCGAGACGTTGCCCCTTCGCCAAATGGAAAGCAAATGGCCTTTACCGCCTTAGACGAGCTTTATATTATGGACTTACCTAATGGAACTCCTCGAAAACTAGTGAACCTTGGTGAATCTCAAGCTCAGCCAGCATGGTCGCCAAATGGCGAATGGATTGCCTTTGTGAGTTGGAAGGCCGAGGGCGGAAAATTATACAAGGTTCGCCCGAATGGCCAAAACCTTATGCAATTGAACAAAGACAATTCTGTTTACCAAAGCCCCGTTTGGTCTAATGACGGAAGTAAAATCGTTGTCATAAAAGGCTTAACTCAAGACTTTAAGGAAGCACTTCAGCGTACAGCTTTTAGAGGTACAAGCGATTTGGTTTGGATTTCGGCCGATGGATCGAAAGATAACTTCATCACATATACAAACGGAAGAGATAACCCACATTTCGTTAAGAATTCAGATAGGATATATTTATCAAGTGGAAGAGGTTTATCTTCAATTCGTTGGGATGGAACAGATGAAAAATTTCATGTTCGCGTTAGAGGGAAAGCAGCAGCAGGGTCGAGCAATGCTCCAAATGCCTCATGGATTCGTATGGCACCAGAAGGAGACCAAGCCTTGGCCGAAGTAGTGAATGATTTATTTGTGGTAACTGTTCCGCAAGTAAGCGATGAAGCACCAACGATTTCGGTTTCAAACCCAGCGAATGCCGCTTTCCCAGCACGTCAGCTCACAGATATTGGAGGGCAATTCCCGGCTTGGAATGCAGATGGAACTAAAGTACACTGGGCCGTAGGAAATGCACATGTGGTATATGATTTGGCCGCAGCTAAAGCCATTGAAGAAGCCAATAAAACCGAGGAAGACAAGGAGAAGAAAAAAGAATATGAACCAGTAGAAAATCGAATAAGTGTAAAGGTCAAAAGAGATACTCCTCAAGGCTCTATTCTATTAAAAAACGCCAGAATCATTACCATGAAAGGTGATGAAGTAATCGAAAAAGGAGATATTCTAATTGAAAACAACCGCATTAAGCAAGTAGGCACTAACCTTACGGCTGACAGGAAAACCACCGTAATGGACATGGCGGGAAAGACGATTGTTCCAGGTTTTGTAGATACTCATTCCCATTTCCGTCATCCTGTAAATCTTCACAGAGGAGAGTTTTGGCCATACCTTACCAATTTAGCATTTGGGGTAATCACTACACGCGACCCCCAAACTGCCACCACAGATGTACTCACTTATGGAGACTTAGTGGATGCTGGTAAGCTGATTGGCCCAAGAATTTACTCCACTGGCCCTGGTATTTTCGGTAGCGAAAACATCAGTAGCCTAGAGCATGCTCAAAAAGTAATGAAACGCTACAGCGAATATTATAACACCAAAACTATTAAAATGTATGGTGCTGGAAATCGTCAGCAAAAGCAATGGATCATTCAGGCTGCTAAGGAGCAAAACATTATGCCTACTACCGAAGGTGGATTGGATTTTAAAGCTAACCTTACCCAAGTTATAGATGGCTACCCAGGGCATGAGCACACCTTCCCTATCTTTCCATTGTATAAAGATGTGATTGATTTAGTTTCATTTTCGCGAACCGTTTATACGCCAACATTGCTAGTAGCTTACGGTGGCCCTTGGGCAGAAAATTACTACTATGCTACTGAAAACCCACATGCTGACCCAAAACTAAATCGCTTTATGCCGCATGAAAATCTTGACTCTAGAACTAGAAGAAGAAATGATGGCTGGTTTATGGAAGAAGAACATGTTTTTGAAGACCATGCGTATTTTGTTAAAGATTTAGTAGAAGCTGGCGGAAGAGCTGGTGTAGGTAGCCACGGCCAATTACAAGGTTTGGGTTATCATTGGGAACTTTGGGCGATGCAGTCTGGGGGATTGAGTGAACTGAACACACTTAAAGTGGCCACCATTTTAGGAGCAGAAGCCATTGGTTTGGACACTGACCTAGGCTCAATTGAATCGGGTAAATTAGCTGATTTGGTTATTTTGAATAGTAACCCTCTAGATAATATCAAGAACTCTAAAGACATCAGTCATGTAATGAAAAATGGCCGACTGTATGATGGAAATACGCTTGATGAACTTTACCCAACTAAAAAGCCACTTCCTAAAATGTGGTGGATGGATGTAACTCCAAAAAATTTACCCGGAGTGAAAAAATAGCCCCTCAACTTAAAGCGAATTGAAAAATGGCCACAGCAGACAAATGTTGTGGCTATTTTTTTGAATAAATGAAACTAACCTTGGTGAAAAAGTGTATATTTACATAGATATTAAAGTAATTTTACACCAAACATATGAAAGAACAAGCGCAAAATTCGTCCAACGTTCTCAATGAACCCGCAGTAATGTATGGGCATACAAATTACTATTCTTTGGCCGACCATGATATTTCAAAAAATTACATCAAAGCAATTCTAGACATCTCAAAACTTACTCTAACTGAGCTGATGGCTATTATTCCTATCTCCATAGATACCTACAAGCGTAAAACAGAGTTTAACCCGCCAGTCACTGAAAAAGTACTTGAAATAGAGGAAGTTTACCGAACAGGGCTCAGCGCCTTTGGCGAGGGCTTCCACACTTGGATGTCTACCGAAAACGTGGCCTTAGGGGGAGTTATTCCTAAAAAACTGCTCTCCAATAGTTTTGGAGTACGCAAACTCCTCGATGAAATTGGCCGCATGGAACACGGAGTACTTGCCTAATGCTTGTTTACAGAATTAGTAAACAAATCTATGCAAACGACCTAAGCGGAACGGGCGCTGGATTATATGGCGGAAGATGGAACCCAAAGGGTGTCAGCCTTGTCTACACTGCAGGAAGTACATCTCTGGCATGTTTGGAGTACTTAGTACATAACTTTCATGTTATGGGAAAACAAGAAATCTGTTTATCGGAAATATTCGTTGCAGACGACTCTTCAATTGAGGAAGTTTCGCTTAATGATCTGCCTGCCGACTGGCAAACAAAAAAATACACCCCGCTTTCTACACAGAAAATAGGTTTCAACTTTTTTCATAGAGCAGAAGCTTACTTACTCAAAGTACCTTCGGCAATTGTTCCCAACGAATTCAACCTCTTGCTTAACCCTTCCCACATAACCCACCGAGAAACATATATATTTAATCAAATTACCCCTTTCAGTTTTGACGAGCGACTATTTAGTAAAAGATAAGGTAGGTTGTTCTTCCTCCGTAATTTTCATTTAAACAAAAAACCATAGTAGAGCTTTCTACCATGGTTTACAATTAGCAAGTAAATATTCTTAAAGTCCGTAGTGTGACTTGTGTCTATCTCTTACACTTTTGTGGCTACTATCGAATCTACTGGTTTTAAAACTAGCTTCTTCAATTGTAGATGGACCAGTATTTTTCGGGGTGTCGAGCACT
Organism: Roseivirga ehrenbergii; assembly: GCF_001593005.1. Lineage (GTDB taxonomy): Bacteria > Bacteroidota > Bacteroidia > Cytophagales > Cyclobacteriaceae > Roseivirga > Roseivirga ehrenbergii. Next base: position 192,951 of record NZ_LQZQ01000050.1, on the reverse strand, counting down.
ACATTCGGTTCCATTTCTGCCTTCACTAAATAAGGTTGAAGGTCATAATAGTTGTACATGTTCCAAATAAACTGGGTGTACTCATCAACTCCTGATTTGGTCTCATCAATTGATGGTGCTTTCTTCAATTTATCAACATCAGCATTCAATATGACTTTTTTATCCTCATCAGAGTCTAGGTAAAAAGCACCAAACGGAACAGGAATATGCTTTGAGTCTATCCCCCAAAAGCCAGTGTTCACTTTTAATATTACATAAGCCACTCTTTCTGAGCCTTGATGAATAACGATATCTTCAATTTTACCAATATGGTCGTGGGCGGGTGTTAAAACATCACTGTTTTTTAAATCGCTAACTGATATAAAATAGTTTGTCATTTCTCTTTCGTTTAAGTTCAACATAGATTTCTAGGCTTAAAAAGCCCTTCTTACTATATAGAAGCAAAGACCATGAAAACTATTCCGAACATGGGTTTAAGTGAAGTATAGCCACATTCTAAAATCTTCAGCTCACAAAAATTGTGGAATGGAGATGATAAGCCGATTGTTATTGGGTAAATAATTACACAAATTAGGGTTGCAGTAGCACACAGAAATTTTTAAAAAACCTCTTATATTTTAAACATGGGATTATTCTGGGACCTTATACAACACAGTCAAATATCAGATCAACAAAGCAAAACAAGTTCACTGGAAGATAGAGTAAGTCATTTGGAACTCGAGTTGAGACACACCCAAGAACTTCTAGTGAAAACACTAAAAACTTTAGAAGAAACTATTGGCAAAGATATTAACGGAGATGGCCACGTAGGCTAATCATTCCGCATGTAAAGTATTCGCTGGGTTATTCAACGCTACTTTAATGCTGTGGTAGGAAACCGTAATTAAGGCAATTGAAATAGAACCAATAGCAACAAATACAAAAGTGTACCCACTCACATCAATGGAATAAGCAAAATTTTGCAGCCATTCTTTCATGGCTAAATAAGCAATAGGAACAGCAATTAAATTGGCAATCAGTATAAGCTTCACAAAATCTTTTGAAAGTAACTGAACAATGCCAAAAGTAGAAGCACCCAATACTTTTCGTACTCCTATTTCTTTAGTACGCTGGGTAGCTAAAAATGCAGCAAGCCCAAAGGCGCCTAGGCAAGCAATGATAATAGCTAAAACGGAAAAGGAGGTAAACACCTTTCCGCTACGCTGTTCTGCTTGATAAAGCGCTCCAAATTCTTCATTTACAAAACGGTAAGCCAACGGGCGATCAGGAATAAACTCTTTCCATTGTGCATCCATAAAATCAAGAGCTGACTTTACATTGGCAGAATTGGTTTTTACAATCATCAGGTTAGATGCTCTGGCATTCAAACTACTTGCAAAAATGGCGAGTGGGCCAATTTCTTGATGCAGAGATTCAAAATGAAAATCCTTTACCACTCCTATTACATTGTAAATAGGGCCATTAATAGGTTGTAGCTGTTTACCAATTGGGTTTTCCCATTTGAAGATTCGAGCTGCTGCTTCATTGATAATTACGGCAGAAGAGTCTGAAACCACTTCTGGATTAAAGGTTCGACCTTCTACAACTTCTAATCCCATGGTAGAAATTAAATCATAATCGCCACGCAAATTTGGCAAAAGAAAGCGATCACTGGCATCGCCTGTAACATCTGTAAAAGTACCGCCAACCACTTGTCTGCCTGGAATAGTATTCACTCCGCTGACTTCCAAAATATTTGGATTATTAAGCAAAGCGCTTTTAAAAGTATTGCTCTGGCCTCGAAGTAAATTAGTTCGCTCAATAACGACCAATTGATCTTTATCAAAACCTAAGCTCTTCTCATTCATATATTGTAACTGTTGGTAGATTACGATTGTGCCCACTACCAAAATTGCAGATATGGCAAACTGAAAAATCACCAAGCCATTTCTTAACCAAGAGTTCTTTGCACCACCCGTAAGCTTCCCTTTCAGTACCGTAACAGGCTTAAAAGCAGAAAGGTAAAACGCTGGATAAAGCCCAGCAACAACACCCAACAGCAGCGAGAATCCAAGCATTGCAAACAGAACTAGAGGAGTCAAAAAGGTATTCAACTCAATTGATTTTCCAGCCAATTCATTAAAGAAAGGAAGCAATAAGGCTGTCATGCCTACAGCTAACACCAGCGCGAGCAAACACATAATTATTGATTCGGCCAAAAACTGAAAAACCAACTGACCCTTTAATGCTCCCAAAACCTTACGCATACCAACTTCCTTTGCTCTATTGGCAGAACGAGCCGTAGCGAGGTTAATAAAGTTGATACAGGCAATAAGTAAAATGAAAACAGAGATTCCTGCAAAAAGATAAACCGTAGAGGCGCTTCCGTTGGGTTCTAGCTCCCATTGCAAATTAGAGTTGAGATGTATTTCAGATAAAGGTTGAAAAAAATAGCGATGTGCATTACCGGCCTCTTCATATTGCTGCCAACTTATTCCTAAAATACTCTGAATTTGTGGCTCCATATTTCGCTGTAAAACCTGTTGTAATTTTCGTTCTACAATAGGTACCGAACTAGCCTCCATTTTTACATAATTGTAAGCAACGTATGAGCCCCAAAATTGATTGTTATATAAACTTGGAATGGTATTAAGAGAAAAAAGAAAATCGAAATGAAAGTGACTGTTGCTAGGCAACGGCTCCACAACTCCCTTTACCAGCATTTGACCTATATTTTGCATTTCTAGCTGTTTACCAATCACATCTGTCGAACCAAAATATTTATTTGCCATTTCTGTAGTGATTACCAACGAATTAGGTTCGTTCAAAACAGTTTCCACATCACCTAAAATTAGCTTTGCTCCAAAAAAGTCAAAGAAATTCGAGTCGGCCGCAATTACATTTCTTTCATCAAAATACTGGTCGTCCTTTTCGATGGTTACCGAACCAAAGCTATTGTAGAGTCGAGTAGCAGCAGTAATTTCAGGTAGCTCGTTATAGAGTGTCATGCCCATTGGCATAGGGCTTCGGGCGTATTGAAAGCCATTATCGGGAAACTTTCGATCCAGAGCTATTCGAAAAGTACTTTCGCTGTTCGGATGAAATTTATCATAACTCAACTCATCTAATACAAAGCTTACAATCAAAAGACAGCAGCACATACCAATGGCTAAACCAAAAATATTAATAAAAGCATAGGCTTTCTGTCTAAAGATACTCCTGAACGCTACTTTAAAATAATTCCTTAACATATCGACATATTTTTTTGACCTAAAATGAAGATAAGAAATACATAAGCGTAAGTAGTTACTATTATTACGAATGGTCAGATTATTTGACAGAAACGCCACATTGGCCGAACTAAAATGGTGGATCGGAGTTTGTATTGAGTAGCTTGCAACCTTTAAGGTTAGCATTATTCAAACCCTTTTAAATGAAGAAAATTACAGCTGAAAAAATCACCCTAGAAAAAGAGCAAGTTTTATCGCTACGTAAGTACGCAGAAGAGCACAAAACCAAAGCAACCATTCAAATTATCAATTCCTTTTTACCTTTTATTGGCATCTGGATTTTAATGTATTTCTCCTTAGACGTTAGCTATTGGCTAACCTTTGGTTTAGGTATTATCAATGCTTTTTTCTTGGTAAGAATATTCATTATTCAGCACGATTGCGGTCATCAGTCTTTTGTCAAAAACAGAACCGCACAAAAAATTATTGGTTACGCTTGTAGCTATTTCTCTACTATTCCTTTCAATTATTGGGCAAAATCGCACAGCGTACACCATAAATTAAATGGCCAACTTGAAATGCGGGATATTGGAGACGTGACTACCTATACAGTGGCTGAATTTAAAGAGTTTAGTAAAGGCAAAAGACTTGGTTACAGAATTTACCGCTCTCCAATTGTAATGTTTCTTTTAGGGCCTATTTACTATGTTTTCATTCATAATAGATTGGCTAAAATCAAACTCCCTGCCTTTAAAAGCGCCAAGAAAGGTGTAATCGTGAACAACATTCTTTTGCTTGCCGCCTTTACGATTTTAGGTTTCACCTTAGGCTGGACCAAGTTTCTTTTGGTTCACCTTACTATTTTGGTTATGTTTTCAATCATCGCCATTTGGTTTTTCTATGTGCAGCACCAACATGAGCACGGTTATAAGCAATGGAAAAAGAACTGGGATTATGTTACTTCGGCCTTAAAAGGAAGCACTTATTATAAAATCCCAAGGGTGTTCAATTGGTTGACTGGCAACATCGGAATTCACCACGTTCACCATTTGAACCCGCTAATTCCAAATTATAACTTGAAGAAATGTATCAAGGAAAACCCGTGGTTAAATCAGTTTCCTACTATAATTGGATTTAGAGATAGCTTAAAACTTGCTTCGAATAAGCTTTGGGATGAAACACAACAGCGTATGATTTCCTTCCGAGAATTCTATGAAATGGAAAAGCGCGGCCTAATTCCGGTACCTGTATCGAATAAGTCTAATCACTAATAAAGGATCTAAACATTTAATAGTAAAGCTCAACCTTTAGGGTTTTGCTCGCAGACACCAAATCAAACAAAATTGTAAATTTGTTTGATTTGGTGTTTTTATATAATTATTATTAATCATGAATTACGAACTGACTGGGATTGCCAAAACCACGGCTAACTACATCAATACTACCAATCAGCATGTTTTTTTAACTGGAAAAGCTGGAACTGGCAAAACCACTTTCTTAAAATATATTGTTCAAAACACCCATAAAAAGGTAGTAGTAGCCGCTCCAACAGGGATTGCCGCCATTAATGCCAATGGGGTGACACTCCATTCACTTTTGCATTTACCTTTCGGTGCTTTTATTCCCGAACGAATAACACCACCGAACACAGGCAGTCAAGTAACAACCTTACTCAATCTATTTTCGAATGTAAGGTTTAATGCCTCAAAAAGGGCAATGATTCGCGAGGTAGAACTCCTGATTATAGATGAAGTCAGTATGCTGCGTTCCGATTTATTGGATTGTATCGATCACATGTTGCGCTACCTCAGAAAAAACAGAAATGAGCCTTTTGGTGGTCTTCAAATATTATTCATTGGCGATTTACTTCAGCTTCCGCCCGTGGTGAAAGACTCAGAGTGGAATGTGCTTTCAGAGTATTATAAAAGTAGTTATTTTTTCGATGCACATGCCCTTCGCGAAGCCCCTCCTATTCATGTAGAGTTGGATAAGATTTACAGGCAAACCGATGAAAACTTTATTCAAATCCTAAATCGATTTAGAGATAACGAACAAAATACTGAGGATTTAGCTTACCTAAATTCGTTTTATAAACCTGAAGTAAAAGAAAAGTCAGAAAGTGGATATATCTACCTGACCACGCACAACAGGAAGGCCGATGAAATTAACGCCAATCGACTGAAAAATCTTCAGTCGAATGCGCATGAATACAAAGCCGACATTAGTGGCGATTTTCCAGACAATGCGTACCCTACCAACCCCAATCTTTCGTTAAAACTGGGGGCTCAGGTGATGTTTATTAAGAATGATGCTTCAGGACAAGGTCAGTTTTTCAATGGGAAAATAGGAACAGTTTCACAATTGCGTTCTTCTGAAATTTGGGTAAAGTTCGAGGACGGAAATGAGGTAGAAGTAGGCAAGCATACTTGGGAAAATAAACGATACAAACTCAACGAAGCTTCAAACGAAATAGAAGAAAAGATACTTGGTAAATTCGAGCAATACCCGTTAAAACTGGCTTGGGCGGTCACAATTCACAAAAGTCAAGGCCTTACGTTCGAAAAAGCAATTCTGGATCTTACGGATGCTTTCACCCATGGTCAGGTATATGTAGCACTTTCTAGATTGACTTCTCTAAATGGATTAATTCTCGCTTCTAGGTTGCCAGAGGAGAACTTTGAACGAAGTCAAAGCATGAACGCTTTTATGGCTACGAAAAGTAGTCAAGACCAACTAGCCAGTGAACTACCTAACTACCAAAAGCGATATTACGCTAAATTAGCTGATACAACCTTTGACTTTGCTGGTATTTTGTATGCCCTAAGCCAACACATTCAAAGCTTTGATAAGGACGAAAGTAAATCGGCCAAACAAGAATTTCTAGGTTGGAATAGAAGGCTTTTAGAAAGTACCCTTCCCTTACAAAAAGTGGGCGCTACATTTATTGGTGAAGTTCAGCGAATATTGACCATGGAGGTTTACCTGCCTCATTTGGCTGAGCGAGCAGAAAAAGCAAAAGGCTACTTTAATAAGGAACTAGAAAAACTCACCGACCTTTTAGACGAACACCAAACCGATATTAAAGCAAAAGTTAGAATTACAGAATACAAAAAAGAGCTTAAGGCTTTAGAACAACTATATTTTAATAAAAAGGCTGAAATTCAGCGCTTTCATTTATTGGTAGGTAATGCGGTAAAAGGTAAAACCCTTACTAAGGGAGAAATGCTCAGTTCTAACTTGTATAAAGAGCGAAAAGTAGAAGCCGTTTCTAAAGGTAAAAAGTCGAAAACACCTACTGCCGAAATCAGCTTTGAGTTATACCAGCAGGGGAAAACCGTTGAGGAAATTGCTGAAGCCAGAGGTTTGGTTCCAGGCACGATTGAAGGCCATTTAACCAAATATATTTCGAGTGGAGAAGTGGACATCAGACGGTTGATAAGTGAAACAAAACTTAACAACATTCTTTCGCTTATAACTCCTGAAACTACCGGTACACAAGAAATAAAAAGTAAACTTGGAGATGATTATAGTTATGGAGAAATAAGAATGGCCTTAGCTTTTCATAATGTTTCCCATTCAAAATAAACGGTACTTCCAAGTCAAATGACAAAAGTCTAGCGTTTGCAAGCCTACATCGAGGTTAGAGCTTTGTGTTGACTTTCTAGCTTCTCCATCAAAGCTTCAACTTTTAAATGTTTTGAGGAATTTAAATATCCATCATCTTTATAGTAAGCAAAAATCACCGTTCGATCTTTAATAACATCAATCACCTTTTTTGAAATTTCCACAGGCAGTGCAGGACAGCCTTGACTACGACCAAGCCTTCCATACTTCTTTATCCAATCATCACTTACATATTTAGCATTATGCATTACCACAGCGCGTTTCCTCATCTGATCGTTGTAACCTTTATCAAGTCCATCTAAACGCATAGAGTACCCTTTGCTGCCAACATAAGTTTCTGCAGTTAGGTAAAAGCCTAAGCTACTCGCATTGCTACCTGATTTGTTTGAGAAAACACTAGATTTATTACCACCTGTGGTTCTCCCATGGCTCACAAGTGTATTAAATAGCACCTCCTTTTTATTTAAATCAATCGTGTAAAATCTCTTCTCAGAACTAGTTTGCGAGAAATCAATTATAGATATCAAATTTTTATTATTCAGAAGTTTGTCTTGTTTCAAACTATAGAAACCGATCATGGCATATCGGAATGGCTCGTAATCTAAATTCATCTCATTCAAACCAACTGCCTGATAAAGAGAGTAGAGAGAATCTTCAAAATTTATTCGATTTAGGTTCCTTTCAAAGGTTTGGGAGTATGCAGGTATAAGAGTACCTCGGCTATCGGCTTCATCGAAATTTACATTTGTAATTTGGGGCTGTGTTTGTTCTTTAAGCTTTGGGTTACTTCTTTCAACTTCTTTATCAATATTTTTGCACGAGCAAACAGAAAGCAGTATTGCTACTGCTAATAGATTATATCTCATAAATTTTTAAGGGTAGTAATTGGGAATTTTTCAATACAGATTCAAATTGCTTCTTAGCGATTAATTCAGGATCTCGACATCTGAACGGAAAACTAATTAATCTTATTGCCCTTTAAAAATGTTCTTTGTGAATCTACGTTAAATCAAAAATACTTACCCCCTTATTCAATCAGCCTACCTCGTATTTGTAGTCATACTTTTTTTCGAAAAAAAGAAGCCCCTCCAACCTTAAGTTTGAAGGGCTGAATTAAAAGACCTAACTGTTTTTTATTCCATTATCTTTTCTCCCGAAAAACTGTATTCCACATCCATATTTTTTCCCTCTCGCTTAAATTCTACATCATAGAATTTACCCTTTGTTTTGTGATCAACCCATTCAATTTCTGTAATATCATCTTTATCGTACTCTGCTTCGATCTTATTCTGAACAACTGGAGGTAAATCAGACCACTTAACACTCTTTTCGGTCTCAATCCAATTCCCGTTCAAATCGTAATCAGCTCTGTACTTATCACCTTTCAGCTTAAAATTTACCTCTAAGTTACCTTTGTCATCCTCCTCCCACTCACTGTCTTCACCGTTAGGGTATTGTCTCTGAAAGGTCTCAACCGCCTCATCGAACTTGCCCTTATTACCGTTGCTGGGGGCACATGCCGTTAAATAGAAAAAGTAAAGCAGTATCATTAGTTCTGGACGGTAGATTCTTTCAAAAAACTTATATGCAGCGTGTGATTTTATATGTTCCATGGTTATTAAATCTTTGATTCAAAACCTATAATTGCAAACTATCTACCAAAATAAAAAAAGCCTCTCAGAGGCCTTAATTCATGATTTATGATTTTCATACAGCATAATGTGTGGAAAATTTTACTCAAGCAACTGAATCTGTTTACTCCATATTTTACGCACGAATTTAGTTTTCAGAATTGTCTCTTTATTGAGTAGCAAACAAGTGTTTCAATTTATCAACCTGAGACTTGTCATGACCATAAATATCTTTTCTAAAGTTCATCAATCCGTTTTCATCAACGAAGGCGGTTAAATAAGTAATCTGAACATGATAGTCCTTTTCTAAGTACACCTTTTTAGGCGTGTTACTGAACATAGCTTGATTGATTTTGCTTGAAGTCCAATCCGCTTGATCACGCAGCAAGTATTCAGCTAATAACTCTGGCTTTTCTACTCTAATACACCCATGACTAAATGCTCTATCATAACGATTAAAAAGATGACCGCTAGGAGTATCATGTAAATAAATACTTAAATCGTTGGGCATTATAAACTTGACCCGTCCTAAACTATTCGATCCCCCTGGTTGCTGAACAACATTAAACGGAAAGTTACTGGATGAATACTCAGACCAATCTACTTTTGATGGATCGATCTCTGTTTCTGTGCTCCAACCTCTATAAAATTTATAATTCAGCTTTGTGTAATACGCAGGGTCTTCTTGAAGTTTAGGCAGCATCTCTTTAGACTTAATGCTGAAAGGCACCGTCCATGTTGGACTAAATACTAAGTACTTTAAAGTATCGGAAAAAATAGGTGTAGAAGTAAACTCCGTTCCAACAATCACCTTCATTTCAAGCGTTTTTTCATTGTCTTGGTATAATTTCAAACTGTAATCTGGAATATTAACTTCGGCATAATTTGCTCCATATTCACTTGGTAACCATCGCATTCGTTCAAGGTTCAACTCAATCTGACTCACCTTATCAGCAACAGGAATGTTTAACGCTGCTATGGTTTCCTTCCCCAAGCGACCATCTGGAGCTAAACCGTGTCGCTGCTGAAACTGCTTTACCGATGCCTGTAAAACTTCATCGTAATAATTTACATCTAAGTCCAAGCCGTCAAGGTCATAACTAATTTCAAATGGATCTTTTGGTCTCGGAGTATTGAAGAATGGGTCCGTAATAGACAATCTTTCTCTAATCTGAGGAATCGCCTCATGTTTTTCGCCCGGCTCAATTACTTTGGTGTCACCGATATTAATGGTTGACCAACCACCGCTGGCTTCAAGCTCACGGTATTTATTTAAATGATCTAGAAGTTCAGCATACTTATGGTGAGTAGGAAAAGCACTTTCCAACTGAGCCTTGAGTTGTTGAGGAGTTTTTACTTTAACCAAACCCGTCAAAAATCCATTGTTCTTTTTGTCCTTATGCCAATAACCACTCATTTGTTCATCAGGTAAACGCCCGTTCTGAATATGAAAATTGTAAAGCAGGTAATTAGCCGTCATATCAATTTCCATTTCCAAAACGTGTTCCTTACTAATACCTCGTTGAAACAGGGAATCCACATTTCTAAGCTCATCTACTCCATAATAATGTGGGCTCAAACCATGTGCAACACTAGAATCAATTTGTCTTACGGCTTCATAAAATATAGGCTTAGGACTATCTGAATAAAACCAAATGGATTGATTATTCCGCTCGGAGTATAAATTTCTTAGTTCATCTTTTATCTCCTCGTAATAGTCGGAACCTTTTATTTTATGAGAAACAGTGTTTTCAAGTTCCAGTTCGGAAGGGGCTACCTTAAATGACCTATATTCAAACTCATCTTCTATATCATTCTCGATTTCCACATTCTTTGAACTTACAATTAAAGATGAAACACTGAGAAGCACCGTGGCTCCCATTAACACTGCCAATAAACTTAGTATTCTATATTTCATAACTCGTGGTTTTAAGGTTAGTAGTTGCTCGCAACAGCCTACCATAGAGAAATATTATACCAAGTAAGAAATTAGCCCTTAAAGGCAGTTTTAAGGGGAAACCTCAGTTAAATAGGACGAAGGCTTACACGAATTGAGGATTTTTTTACCCAAACAAACTTGAAAGAAGTTTGAAAATCGAAAAACAAGGTAGGACACCTCAGCTCTAAAATACCATCATGAAAAGTGAATCAAACAGGAATCAATACCTAGCTACACTTTGTAACATAATTACTAATACCATGAAAAAAGTTTACCAACTGAATGTTGATAAAGAAAACAATTTGGCCAAGCTTCTATGTAGAAAAGAAAGGTAGTACCAATCGGAAAGAATGAAATCAATTTCTCTCATCTTTGCGCAAAACCATCTCTGTCGATTATCAAATTGAGTACTCCTTTACACATATGGGAAAGATTGAAACAACTTCCATTGCAAAAAGCGGCTTTAATTAAGCTTTTCACAGGTGGTACAAGAATTGAATAATAACAGCCAAATCAAATAACATACGAAATCATGAAATCATCATTAAAACTAATAACAGCAATTTTTCTTTCGGGCGCTCTTTTATTTGGCTGCCAAGCAAGTAACACAGTAAAAGGTGGAGCCATTGGAGCCACTGCCGGTGGTGTATTGGGTGGAGTAATTGGAGGTAAAGACAATACCGCCCTAGGTGCAATTATTGGCGCTACCGTTGGTGGTACTGCAGGTGCTTTAATTGGACGTAGAATGGACAAACAAGCCGAAGAATTAAGAAATGATTTGGAAGGAGCTAAAGTAGAACGTGTAGGAGAAGGGATTAAAATCACCTTCGACTCAGGTTTAATGTTCGCCACCAACCAATCCAACCTGAATGTAAATACTAAAGAAAACCTTAAAGATTTAGCCGCTACGCTTCAGAAATATGAAGACACTAACGTGCTTATCGAAGGTCATACTGACAATACTGGTACTGACGAATATAACATGACCCTTTCTAAGAAAAGAGCAGCTTCAGTACAAGAGTATTTAGTAAGCCTTGGTTTAGATTACCAAAGATTGGAAATCGCAGGCTATGGTGAAAGTCAGCCAATTGCAGAAAACGATACGAATGCAGGCAGACAAGCCAATCGTAGAGTGGAAGTTGCGATTTACGCTAACGACAAAATGAAAAGAATGGCCAAAAGAGGTGAACTTGAAGGAGGCGAATAAGCCCACTCAATTGAAAGTATTAAAAATGCTTTGTGAGAAATCGCAAAGCATTTTTTTATGCTTATACTTTCGGTGATTTAGTAACTTGCAACAATGGAAGGCCCTAACCCACAACTACTAGTCGACTTAGTGACAATGAAAATGCCTTTCGGCAAATACAAAGGCACTACGCTGTGCGATTTACCCACTTACTATTTAGAATGGTTTGCCAAAGAAGGTTTCCCTGAGGGCAAACTAGGCATGCTCCTTTCCACCATCTTTGAAATCAAAATCAACGGCTTGGAAGATTTGCTTAAACCCCTCAAAAATAAGAGAAGGTTTTGAAGAACCCTCCCCCAACCTTTCCAACCTTAGGTGGGTCTAAACCAGCAGAAAACCAATAACACCTATGAAATCATTATTTGCTTCTGCCATTCTCCTCATCTCCTTTTCTTCTTGTTCCGATGGGCCAGACTGCTGCGTTCTTGAAGGTAATCCACAGAAATGGGAATTGGTTGAAATGACAGGTAGTTTTTCACCATCCATTACCACAGGGAATGACATGGATTGGCAAGAATATTATATTTTGAATACCAACACGGGCAACTTCACCAAATCTAGAATAAGAGAAGGCGTAGAAACTTCAGCCTCTGGCACGTTCGTCTTTAATTCTACAGAAGAAGAACACTCGATCAAACTTACCTACCCAAGCGACAACGAGCTTATCGCCAATTGCACAGGCGATTTAATCGAAGTGTTAATCATAGAATCAGAAAACACATTAAAAGGCACTTGGGCCCCTTGCGATGGACCTGGCTTAAAATACCAGAGAACGAATAATTAAAAGGAAGATAAACGCTGAAAAACAATTCAGTTATTCAGCGAACTTTTACTCGGACTTAGCCATTAGGGTATGATATGATTACTCATACAGAGTATTTCATTCTGTAAGCGCTAATAATGTTAAAACCTGATTTAAAAGCTTCGAGTACTACTAGTCAACCCAAGCAAGCTTTACTTATTGCTGGTATTTTATTTATTGCCATCAACTTACGTCCGGCACTGGCCAGCGTGGGTCCATTGGTAAGTACCATTAGAGAAAGTACTGGACTATCGAATTCAATGTTGGGTTTGCTTACAGCTTTACCCCTTTTGGCATTCGGGGTGGTTTCAATGCTTACCACTCTTTTTACCAAACGCTTCGGAATGGCTGCTACTTTAGCGGGCGCACTCTTGTTAATCACCATCGGTATTCTGGTTCGTTCAATTGATTTTATACCTGCACTGTACATAGGAACAATTTTATCAGGTATTGGCATCGCCTTTGGCAATGTGCTTTTACCCAGCTTGGTGAAAAGAAATTTCGAGTCTAATTCTGGTCTCATCACCAGTTTATACTCGGGAGTTATGGCTGTTGGAGCTGCTACTGCAGCCGGCATTAGTGTTCCCCTAGCTCAAAACGAAGTCTTTGGTTGGCGAGGTGCTTTGGCCATTTGGGCTCTTCTTTCTTTCGCAGCATTTTTTATTTGGATACCCCAAATATGGCGTATTAAAAAAGCGAAAAAGCATCGTAATTTCTTAAAGGCCATGAAGCATCTGACGCGTTCGGCCTTAGCTTGGAAAGTGGCCGTTTTCATGGGTTTACAATCCTTCGCTTTTTATGTGATTTTGGCTTGGGTACCCGATATTCTTCAGAGCCGAGGCTTTGATGCCTCTTATTCAGGCTGGATGCTTTCTCTTTCACAAGGCACTGGCGTTTTAGGCTCGTTAGTTATTCCCATTTGGGCTGGAAGAAAAAAGGATCAACGAAGTATTATTCTCGTTCTGGTACTTTTAGAAGCCATAAGCCTAGTTGGGCTCATGTTCCCACAAGCAGGCCTTGTTCCCATTTGGGTTTCATTAATAGGTTTTGCCTTAGGGGGAAGTTTTGGTCTGGTATTAATGCTTATCATTTTCCGCTCAGAAGATTCCGAAACAGCGGCTGAACTTTCGGGAATGGCGCAATCCATTGGCTATTTGATAGCCGCCACAGGGCCAATTCTATTTGGTAGCATTTTCGATTTAACTGGAAACTGGTCTTACTCCTTGGCCTTTTTACTGGCCATTGCTTTACTTAAGCTTTATGTTGGTCTAGGCGCAGGAAAACCGGGAAAGATTTCGCAGGGAGCCTAATTCCTTCCAAAAGTCTAATTACTATTTTTTGATCTTCACACCTGGCAGCTTGACTAATCTATCTGGGAAATTAGAGATAATGCCATCAACACCAACTTCAATCAGTGCTTTCATAGTTTTTTCATCATCCACAGTCCACCTCCACACTTCAAGTCCAGTTTCGTGAGCCTTTTCTATATACTCCTTTGTAATTGGATTTCCACCCCCAGCACCAATCGCTTGAGCGTTAATAGCTTTGGCCATATCAATTGATCGTTCATTTGCTGACCCTACCAAAAATAGAATCGGAATATCTTTATCCAGTGCACGCACTTTTTCCAATGCCTGATAATAAAACGAGAAAACAATTACTTCATCTTTCATACCCAAATCATTGATAATATCGAGCATTTCTTGCTCCGCTCCATTGACCTTCAACTCAATACAAACCTTGATTTTCCCTTTCGACATGGCCAGTGCCTCTCTGAGCGTAGGCACTTTTTCACCCTTAAACTCTTCACCAAACTTATCAGAATAGCCCACCCTCACTTTGCTCAGTTCTTCATAAGTCATTTCAGCAATCTTTCCTTTCATTCCGTTAGAAGAAGTTCGGTTAACCGAAGCATCATGAATAACCATTAAAGAATCGTCTTTGGTTTTGTGAATATCCAACTCGTAATACTCAAACTGATGATCAATGGCTTTCTGAATGGCTGCCAAAGTATTTTCTGGCGCAATACCTGAAAAACCTCGATGAGCAATTACTTTAGTTTGGGCTAGAGCGCTGGTGGCAAAAAATAGCAGAACACAGAGAAAGGTTAACTTATTCATTTTACGGAAGTGTTTTCGTGAAGTAAGTACAAATATAGAAAACTCAAATTGCCTGAATATTAACTGGGCTTTATGATACCCCTACCCTTTTTTAAGGAAACTTTAAGGAAATACAGGATACACTCTAATCCAACAAATGATAAATTAGTGCATGAGAATTCTGATTGTTGAAGACGAGGTCGGGATTTCCAGCTTTGTTAAGCAAGGTTTGGAAGAAGAGTCCTTCGTGGTAGACACAGCGGCAGATGGCAACCAAGGACTTATTTTAGCCCTAAGCAATGATTATGACTTGCTCTTGCTCGATTGGATGCTGCCCGGCCTAAGCGGCATAGAAATTTGTCGACAATTCAGAAAAGAAAACAGCGCTACTCCTATCATTTTTCTAACCGCCAAAGATACAGTTCAAGAAACAATTTTCGGCTTGCAATCAGGTGCCAACGATTACATTAAAAAACCCTTCCATTTTGAAGAACTCTTAGAAAGAATCAGGGTACAACTGCGCTCCACGCCAAGTTCTTCTGAAAAATTGAGCATTGGAAACATAGTTTTGGATGTGAATGCCCACCAAGTGCATAAGGGAAATGAGGAGATTTTCCTTACGAAAAAGGAGTTCGCATTATTAGAGTATTTGCTCCGAAACAAGAACAAAGTTTGCCGCAGAACAAGAATTATAGAATCGGTTTGGGACATTCATTTTGAATATAATACTGGAGTAATCGATGTGTACATTAACGCGCTTCGCAACAAACTAAAGTTAAGTGAAGCTGAAAATTACATCCAAACAGTAAGGGGAATAGGCTATATCGCTAAGGAATTATGAAATTGAATTTCAAAAATAGAATTGCCCTCTACTACACTGTGGCCACAGCCATTATCACGGCATTGGCATTTCTTATCGTTTTTTTAAGCGTAAAGAAAACGGTTTTCAGCAACCTAGATAAAGAACTCTCTTATCAGGCCCAAAAGCACTCCAAGGAAATCATCATTGAAAATGACAGCATTCATTTCATGAACAAAGCCGAATGGGCCGAAAGAGAACATCGTGAGGTGCAGGTAAACCCCGTATTTATTCAGCTGATCAATAACCAAGGGCAGTTAATGGATAAATCGCCCAACCTTAAAGAGCAGCAACTCTCCTTTCTTGAAGCAGTAGAAAGCAACGATCACTTTAGCACATTCCTTGTAGATAGGGCCATTAGGCAAGCCCAAATTCCAATTGAAAAAAATGGAAGAAAGCAAGGCTATATTATTACCGCCATTTCAATGGAGAGTTCCACAATGGTGATTAAGAACCTGCAGAATACTTTATTGATCTCCTTTCCTATTGTGCTTTTTGGTCTTTATTTAATTTCAAGTTCATTGGCAGGCCGAAGCATCACTCCGCTTCAAGCCATTATAGATTCCACAAACACCATTACAAAAAATAATCTAAACGAACGGGTTCCGCTACCGCCTAACAAAGATGAAATCTTCGAACTTTCTTCAGCCATCAACGAACTTTTGCAGCGCATAGAAAACGCCATTCAGCGTGAACGACAGTTTACTTCAGATGCTTCGCACGAACTTAGAACCCCACTTTCAACACTCAGAGGTACTTTAGAAGTGCTCATCAGAAAACCACGCACACAATCAGAATATGAAGAAAAAGTGCAGTATGGTTTGAGCGAAATAGACCGCATGAGCAATATTGTGGAGCAGCTCTTGTTACTCGCTAGGTTTGATTCTAAAGGCGAAATTGAAGAGAATCATCTTATTCCATTGGTAAGTTTGGTTGATGAAGTACTCTCTAGAAATGGCAACACCATCAGTCAGAAAAATTTAAAAGTAAATTTTGAAGTAAAGGCCGAAACCGAAACTCTAGTACCTCAATATTACGCGAGTTTGATACTGGAAAACATCATCATAAATGCCATCAAATATTCCCTTGAAGGCAAAACGCTATCAGTAGAAATCTCAGAAGAAGAAAAGTATACGCTTTGTAAAATAAGCGACCAAGGCATTGGAATTAAGCAAGAAGACCTTAGTTCGCTATTTAATCCATTTTTTAGGTCCGATGCTTTAGAACATAAACAGATTACAGGAGCTGGCTTGGGATTATCTATTGCAAAAAAGGCAGTAGATGCTATTGGTGCGCAGATTACTGTAGAAAGTAAAATCAATAAAGGCACCACTTTTACGATTGCATTTTTAAGGAAACCTTAAGTTTCTCTTATGAGAAGCCTAAGGAAACACATTATAGATTTGAGAAGTCACTTTTAGACCATAGTAATGTTAGAACAGATTATTCAATACAGCATTCGAAACAAACTCATTGTGATGATTTTCACAGCAATCATGGTGGGTTTTGGTATTTTTTCACTTAACAACATCCCCATTGGAGCCGTGCCCGATGTTACCAACAATCAGGTTCAGATCATCACCACATCGCGTAATTTGGCAACTCAGGATGTGGAGAAATTTCTGACTTACCCTGTAGAATTAGAAATGGCCAATCTGCCTGGGGTAACGGAAATTCGTTCAATATCCAAGTTTGGGCTTTCTGTGGTGACGGTGGTGTTCGAAGACAAAATGGGCACTTATTTACCGCGTCAGCTTATTGCAGAAAAAATTAAAAGTGCCGAAGAAAGAATTCCCGCAGAATTTGGCAAACCCTTTATGGGGCCTGTTTCTACTGGTTTGGGTGAAATCTATCAATATATAATAGATGTAGAGCCTGAATACCAAGATCAATACTCAATTACCGATTTAAGAACCATTCAGGATTGGATTGTAAAACGTCAATTATCTGGAATACCTGGCGTAGTGGAAGTAAACACTTGGGGCGGCTATCTCAAACAATACGAAGTCTCTATTAATCCGGAGCAGTTACGTGCATTAAATTTATCCCTTTCCGAAGTATTCGATGCCTTAGAAAAAAACAACAGCGTTGCAGGTGGTAGTTATATAGAAAAAGGAAATGAAGCCTTTTTCATCCGTGGTGAAGGCTTAGTAAGTTCTCTTGAAGACATTGAAAACATTATAGTTACCAACCGAAATGGCACTCCAATTTTTATTCGAGATGTGGCCAAAGTAGGTTTTGGTCATGCCAATCGTTTTGGAGCAATTACTGGAAATGGCGAAGGCGAAAAAGTACTAGGCCAAGTAATGATGCTGAAAGACGCCAACTCAAAAGCAGTAATTGACGCGGTAAAATCGCGAGTAGAAGAAATTCAAGGTTCCCTTCCTGAAGGTGTTAAAATAAATGCATTTTTAGAGCGAAGTGAGCTGATTGGGAAAACCACTTTCACTATTGCTGAAAACCTAATTCTAGGTTGTTTAATTGTAGTTTTTGTAGTGGTGCTCTTGTTGGGGAATCTGCGTTCTGGCTTGGTAGTCGCCTCAGTAATTCCACTCTGCTTACTCTTTGCGCTGTCCTTAATGTACATTTTTGGAGTAGATGCCAACCTAATGAGTTTAGGCGCCATTGACTTTGGAATTATCATAGATGGAGCGGTGATTATTGTTGAATACATTGCTTTTAAAATTACTGCGGAAAGAACTCAAATCATAAGTTTACCAAAGTCTGAAAAGCAAAGCCTAATTGATAAAATTACTTTTAGCGGATCTACAAAAATGATGCGCTCTGCGGTTTTTGGGCAGCTGATCATCATCATTGTTTTCATTCCAATCCTCTCCCTTTCTGGGGTCGAAGGCAAAATGTTTAAGCCTATGGCCTTGGTGTTTTGCTTTGCTTTGATTGGCGCAATGATCCTCTGTTTCACTTATGTTCCGGTAGTTTCTTCAATCTTCCTAAAACCATCTGATCCAAATAAAAAGAACATCTCTAATCGACTGATCGGGTTTCTGGACAGAATTTATACTCCTTCCATTACTTGGGCCTTGAAAAGTAAAGGAATTGTATTGGCTGCTGCTACGGCACTACTCATTGCTGTAGGAATATTATTCTCAAAAATGGGTGGAGAATTCGTACCTACTTTAGATGAAGGTGATTTTGTAATCCAGCCAGTATTTAAAACCGGCACCTCATTAAGTAAAACCATAGAAGCCACTACCCAAATGGAACAAATCCTCAAGGAGTTTCCAGAGGTAGATCAGGTAGTGACCAGAATTGGAGCGGCAGAAGTACCTACCGACCCTATGTCGATGGAAGAAAGTGATGTAATCATTAAACTAAATCCGATCAAAGAATGGACTTCTGCCGAAACCAAAGATGAATTGGCCGACAAGTTTAAAGAAGCTCTTTCCGCCAAAATACCCGGAGTTGATTTTGAGTTTACCCAGCCGATTGAGATGCGCTTTAATGAACTTATCACTGGTGTTAGGGCCGATTTGGCAATCAAAGTTTTTGGGGAAGATTTGGACGTGCTCTACCAAAAAGCCTTAGAAATAGAAAAGGCGATTGCCAATGTAGATGGCGCAGCAGACATTATTGTGGAGAAAGTAGCAGGTTTACCTCAAATGTCTGTAAAATTCAACCGCCAAAAAATTGCGCGCTATGGCCTGAACGTAGAAGAATTGAATAACATTATTACGATGGGTTT
Source organism: Roseivirga ehrenbergii (assembly GCF_001593005.1). GTDB lineage: Bacteria > Bacteroidota > Bacteroidia > Cytophagales > Cyclobacteriaceae > Roseivirga > Roseivirga ehrenbergii. The sequence goes on along the minus strand of NZ_LQZQ01000050.1, from coordinate 173,839 downwards.
TGCAGGAGCAACTGCAGGATCTGTTTTTGAAGGCGAAAAGCAATTCGATTTGGTGGTTCGGTATGATGCAGAACACCGAAAAGACATTCAAGACATAGAAAGAGCATCGGTGCTTTTGCCCAACGGAAACAAAGTGCCGCTTAGCGAATTTGCTGAAATCACCTACACCAAAGGGCCAGCAAAAATATCGCGCGATGATACAAAAAGGCGTGTTGTTGTAGGTGTAAATGTTCGTGGCAGAGACTTAGAGTCTGTGGTAAACGATGTTCAGCAAATCATTAAAAGTAAGGTAAAAGTCCCCGTGGGTTATAGCATCGAATATGGTGGGCAGTTCGAAAACCTAAGATCAGCCAGAGCCAGACTAATGCTTGCAGTGCCTGTAGCCTTAGTCCTCATTTTCTTCTTACTCTATTTCGCTTTCAATTCTGTAAAAGAGGCCCTAATGATTTACAGTGCTATTCCGCTGTCAGCTGTGGGTGGTGTTTTATTACTCTATTTTAGAGATATGCCCTTCAGTATTTCCGCTGGCGTAGGCTTTATCGCTCTTTTCGGAATCGCGGTACTCAATGGAATTGTGCTGATTGAGCATTTTAAAGAACTGAAAAAACACGGTCATGACGATATTAATTCGAGGGTGATTCTCGGCACTAAGCAAAGACTTAGACCAGTATTATTAACAGCCATGGCCGCAGCACTCGGCTTTCTTCCTATGGCCATTTCTACTTCCGCTGGTGCCGAAGTTCAAAGGCCTCTTGCCACAGTTGTCGTTGGTGGACTAATTTCCGCCACCATTCTTACGCTAATTGTACTGCCTGTTTTGTATTCTATTTTCGATAAAAAAGAAGCTAAAAAACCAATGAAAGCACAACCGCTTATGATTGTCATTCTGTTGATGCTTGCCTTTAATAGCAACGGAATAGCACAAACCAAACCCGTCAGCCTAAATGAAGCCATCGACATTGCGCTAAAGAACAACAGTGAATTGAAAGCTTCTTCTGCTAGAATAGATCAGAATAAATCTTTGGTAGGCAGCTCATTCAACATTGAAAAAACGCAGGTGTATTATCACTATGACGAAAACAACATTGCCGAAAATAACCAAGCGCTCAATGTCTTTGGTCTTAGTCAATCTCTTGCTTTTCCAACGGTGTATGGAAACCAGAAAAAAGTGCTTCAGGGCATTACCTCCCTTTCGGAACAACAGAATTTACTGGATCAAAATAGAATCACAAAAGAAGTTTCGAAAGCCTATTACACTGTTGTGTATTGGCAAAGTGTAGCCCAGAATTATGCTTATTTAGACAGCCTATATAAAGACTTTTCCAGAGCGGCTTCGCGCAAATTTGAAGAAGGAGAATCTAATTATTTGGAGAAACTAACGGCAGAGGCCAAGCAAAGAGAGCTTGATTTAGCCCTAAAGCAGAGCAAAGAAAGCGTTCAAAAGTCATATGCTTTACTAAATCAGTGGCTTCAATCCGATACCGATATTGAAGTAGAGCCACAGCAAATGCAAATGCTTGAGTACAGCCCATTAGACACCATAAACCATTTGGGTATTCAGTACTTTAAAAAGGCGGAATTACTATCGCAGCAATCATTAAAACTTGCACAACAGCAACTATTGCCCGATTTACATTTCAATATTTTCAGAGGTACCAACAATGGCGTAAATGCAAAAGCCTATATGGGTTTTCAAGCAGGCATTGGCATTCCCCTCTTTTTTGGAGCCGATAAGGCAAAAATCAACGCAGCCAAAATTCAATCACTTATTTCTGAATACGAGTCGGAGAATTACAAAACACAGTTAAAAGCGAATTACGAAGCTCAACGTGCTGATTTGGAACAATACCAAGAGGCCATAAACTACTATGAAAGTGCTGGAAAATTGCTGGCTCAGGAGTTGATCAACAATGGCACAAAGGCTTTTAAAAGTGGTGAAATCGACTTTTTGCAGTACACACAGTTACTCGATAATGCCAAAGGGATTGAGATTACCTACTTAGAAAATCTCTACAACTACAACATGATCTTATTGGATATCAAACATTTAACAACTCTGAAATGAACAGTTCTAAACATACATTCAGTATCAGCTTATTTTTAGGCAGTCTTGCCCTAGTGTTCAGCATACTTTCTTGCGGCTCAGGCGCTTCTAACGAAACGTTGGTCATAGAAGAAAACACTGATGAGAACATCATAAGCGTAAGTAACTCTCAATTTCAGGCTTCGGCCATGCAACTTGGAAAAATGGACACGTTCCAGTTTTCAGAAAAGGTACACACTACTGGCATGTTTGATGTGCCTCCAGGGCATAAAGCCTCTGTAAGTGCCTATTTTGGTGGTTATGTGAAAGAAAGTGAACTGTTACCAGGTGAAATAGCCAAGAAAGGACAAACCTTGTTCACATTAGAAAACCCAGCTTACATTCAAATGCAGCAGGATTTTCTGGAAGTTAAAAACCATATTTCATTTTTAAAGTCTGACTACGAAAGACAGAAGAGCCTTTCGGAAGAGAATATCAGCTCTCAGAAGAAGTTTCTTCAGGCAGAAACAGAATACAACAGTGCTTTGACTCAATATGAAGCCCTAAAAAAGAAGTTGGTGTTGATGAACATTGATTCCAACAACTTAACTGCAGAAAACATGACTTCAGTAATCTCTGTAAAATCTCCCATTAGCGGTTTTATTACTTCTGTAGAAGCTTCTAAAGGCATGTTTTTAAACCCTTCGGATATTGCCATCACCATTACCAATACAGAACATATGCATATGGAATTGAGGGTATTTGAAAATGACCTCCATAAGATAAAAGTAGGGCAAAAAGTAATATTCAAGCGTCAAAATGATCCAAACAAAACATTTACCGCTACAATCAACCTCATCAATAAAGCCATTGACGAGGAAAACAGATCGGTATTAGTGCATTGCCATTTAGACAATGAAGAAGACGAATTGCTCTTTATTCCGGGCATGTACGTAGAAGCCGAAATATTAACTTCTAACCAAACCGAAATGGCTTTACCAGAAGCAGCCGTAATAGAGATAGAAGGCAATTATTACGTTTTGGTAAAAATAGGATCCGAAAATGGGGCTTCAATCTTTGAAAAAAGAATAGTAAAAGTGGGTATTACAGAAAATGGTTTTACCTCAATTTTAAATGCACAAGACTTCAAGCCCAATACTGAATTTTTGATCTCAGGGGCTTTCAATTTGATTATGGAATAAGGCAATAGTGTTTGCTTCAAAATATTTTTTAATTATTGATTAACGGTAGTACCAACCTAAAAAGCAGTGATAATTCCAGAATACTGATGAAGCCATTTCAACTAGCTCATATTTAAAGTATCAGAGTTTCAGATAACTAGTCTATTACAACGATTCTTTATGGTCGCGTTGTAACATTTTGGTTCGTTGTACAGTTATTCCTTTTTTGGCTCAAAAGTTCCTTTTAAAGGTTTATACCTTTTAAACCACTTTTGTTAAACAAATAATTTTTATTGACCTTTATTTGAAATAGGAGTTAACTTCTAAGAACCGAAAGAGACTCTTTAGCCAAAAGTTTGTTCAAAGTGTCATTCATTTTTTAAATAAATACTATGGGCAATGGGTTTGAACTTTTACTCGCAGATGATGATCAGGATGACTGCCTTTTTTTTGAAGAGGCCTTACTTGAGCTCTCAATATCGGCAGGCTTAACCACTGTTAACAATGGAGAAGCGCTTCTAAAATTACTATCCGAAAACAATAGAAAGCTTCCAAACGCCCTCTTCCTAGACCTGAATATGCCTAGAAAAAACGGTGCAGATTGTTTGGTTGAAATAAGGCAATATGACAATTTTAAAGAATTGCCCATTATTATTTACTCCACTTCCTACAATCCAGAAATAGCCAATAAGCTTTTCGAGCAAGGGGCAAATTATTATATTAGAAAGCCCAAAACCTTTTCAAACCTAAAAAAAGTAATTCAGCGCGCAATTGAGTTAGTGAAAGGAGAAAAAAATAGGCCACCTACGAAAGATTCGTTTTTAATTCAGCCGTAAAGTGATAATCAATGGGTAAAGAAACAACATATAACTTCCTTTCTGGCGGAGGTGAAATGGGTGAACTAACCCGGTCAAAAGATTGGAGTAAAACCTCGCTAGGTACCCCCGACACATGGTCGCAAAGTTTACGTACCACATTAGGAATTATTCTTAATTCTAAATTTCCAATGTTTTTATGGTGGGGACCTGAGTTATTATGTTTTTATAATGATGCATATAGGCCTAGTTTAGGAAATGAAGGAAAACACCCTTCTATATTAGGCATGAAAGCCGAGGAAGCTTGGAGTGAAATATGGCACATTATTAAGCCATTAATTGACCAGGTTTTAGAAGGAGGACAGTCTACTTGGAGTGAAGATCAGCTAATTCCAATTTATAGAAATGGCGAAATACAAGATGTTTATTGGACCTTTAGTTATAGTCCTGTACATAATGAACAAGGTGAAATTGCGGGTGTTTTAGTTACTTGTACTGAAACCACTCAAAAAGTAAATAGCCTTAAAAGTTTAAAAGACAGCAATCAGCGTTTTTGGCAGAATATTGCCCAATCACCAATTGCTATGTGCATATTCAGAGGGCCAAATTACGAAGTTGAAATTGCCAACGACCTAATGCTCTCGCTATGGGGGAAAAGCGAGAAAGAAGTTCTAAAAAAACCAATTTTCGAAGGCTTACCAGAAGCTAAAGGGCAAGGACTAGAGAAATTATTAGATCAAGTATATACTACTGGGGAAAAATTCACGGCCATAGAAAGACCCGTAGACTTACCAAGAAATGGTAAGATGCAAACCATATTTATCAATTTTGTTTACGATGCTTTAAGAGAATCTGACGGAAGTATTTCTGGAATCGTGGCCATTGCGTCTGACGTTACAACCCAAGTACTGGCTAGAAAAACAATTGAAGAAAGCGAGAAAAGATTTAGGACTTTAGCGGACAACATGCACCAATTGGTGTGGATGGCCGATGCAAAAGGTTGGATTTATTGGTACAATCAACGATGGTATGATTATACCGGAAGTACTTTTGAAGAAATGCAAGGCTGGGGCTGGCAAAAAGTACATCACCCTGACCATGTAGATAGGGTAACCCAAAAAATTCAGCGCTCATGGGACACTGGAGAAATTTGGGAAGATACTTTTCCATTGAGAGCTAAGAATGGCGAATACAATTGGTTTTTATCACGTGCCCTGCCCATTCGTGACGAAAAGGGAAATATTACTCATTGGTTAGGTTCCAACACCGATATTACCTCGCAAAAAATTGCTGAAGAACAAATACAGTCTTTTGCTTCCGAGCTAGAGAAAAAAGTAGAGTTGCGTACAAAGGAATTAAGAGAATCCAATAACTCTTTGAAAAAGAGCGAGATGCGCAATCACCTTATGGTAGATGAAATTCAAGATTACGCAATTATCTACTTAGATACCGAAGGCAATATAGAAAACTGGAACAAAGGAGCTGAAAAGATAAAAGGCTACAACGAAAAAGAGATAATTGGCAAACACTTTTCAGTATTTTATATTCCATCTGATAGAGATAGCAACGTACCACAAAAATTACTAACGCTTGCTAAAGAAAAGGGAAAAGCCGCTCAAGAAAACTGGCGAGTTCGTAAAGACGGCAGTCTGTTTTGGGCTAGTGTAGTAATAACCGCTATTAAAGATGGTGATAAAAACATTATAGGTTATTCAAAAATTACGCGTGACCTCACTGAAAAAAAGGCAGCCGATGACAAATTAAAAACAAGTGCTAAGCAACTGAAGCTTAAAAATCAAGAGCTCAAAAAGATGAACAAAGAGCTTCAATCGTTTGCTTACGTTTCTAGCCATGATTTGCAAGAACCGCTTCGAAAAATCCAAACTTTTGCTTCGCGAATAGCAGATAAAGAAAAAGAGGTTTTATCAGAAAGAGGCTTAGACTATTTGAACCGCATGCAAAATGCAACAAACCGTATGCGGATTTTGATAGACGACCTTTTGCAGTACTCCCGAACGACAACAGCCGAACATAAATTTGAGCTTACATCTTTCAATAAAATCGTTGAAGAAACTCAACAAACATTCAAAGAAGAACTAGAGCAAAAAGGAGCCAAATTTAACCTCGGTGAAGATGTCAACCTTGAGATAATCCGTTTTCAGTTTCGACAATTGCTTTCAAACCTTATTAGCAACGCGATTAAATTTGCCAAAAAAGACACATCACTCGTTGTCGACATTAAAACTAAAACAGGTATTGGAACTTCTTTCGGAATAGATAGTCTTTCGCCCAAAAAGCAATATTGCCATATTGCTTTTTCTGACAATGGTGTAGGATTTGATCCTCAACACAATGATAAAGTGTTTGAGATATTCCATCGTTTACATGGTAAATCTGAATACAGTGGCACCGGTATCGGTTTGGCCATTGTTAAAAAGATTATCAGCAATCATAACGGCATAATCATGGCAGAAGGAATACTTAATCAAGGTGTTACATTTGATATTTACGTACCAATAAACCGCCCTAAACTCAAGAAAAAATAAAATTAGAATCTAAACAAAGTCGTTTACATAAGGTTAATTAACCCTACACGTAACCCATAAAAATATCGCCAAAGATTAATAGCATTTACGAACCTTCTCCATGGACAGCACTCACATTTTATGAAAACAAATACGGAATTTAAATTTCTTCAGGGTGGTGGAGAAATGGGGAAACTCACTAGAGAAAAAGACTGGACCAAAAACACGTTAGGTTCACCTGATACTTGGCCCCAAAGTTTGCGTACCACTTTAAGTATTGTATTAAATTCTAAATTCCCAATGTTTCTTTTTTGGGGACCCGATCTCATTTGTTTTTACAATGACTACTACCGACCAAGTTTAGGCGAACAAGGAAAACACCCAGCCATATTGGGCATGAGAGCAGAAGACGCCTGGCCCGAGATATGGCATATTATCAAACCACTCATTGATCAAGTTTTAAACAAAATTGAACCTACTTGGAGCGAAAATCAGTTGATTCCTATTTTTAGAAATGGGAAAATGGAAGAGGTATATTGGACATTTGGTTACAGCCCTGTTTTTGATGAATCAGAAAAACCAGCAGGTGTTTTGGTAACCTGTACCGAAACCACCGAAAAAATTAAGGCCTTAGAAGAAGTCAAATCTAGCGAACAACGATTTAAGAACATTACTGAAAGCACCGATATCTTAATTGGCTTAAGTGATGAAACTAGTAAAGCCACTTACTTCAATACGGCATGGGTAGAAATTACGGGTAAATCATTGGAACACCTATTAGAATTTGGATGGGCAGACTTAATCCACCCTGAAGACCGTGACAGTGTATTGAATGACTACCTAAAGGCCTTCGAAAGTAAAACAGAGTTTACAAGTGAATTCAGGGCTTTAGACCGCAACAATGATTATCGTTGGTTTCTTTCAAAAGGCACCCCCTGCTATTCGGCAGATGGCAAATTCACTGGGTATATTAGTTCTTCATTGGACATTACCTCTAGAAAAAAAGCAGAAGTTGAAGTAGAACGATTTAAGTTCATTGCCGATTTTGCCAGTGATCCTTTTATCTTAATGCGTGAAGATGGCTCTTTTGAGTATTTAAATGAATTGGCCTTAGAAAAATGGGGATACACTGCCGAAGAAGCCAAATCATTGAAGGTACCTGACGTAGACCCCATATACCATGAAGATCTATTCCAAACCACATTTCAACGAGCTCAAAAAGAAGCACTTCCTCTTTTCGAAACACTACACAAAAAGAAGGATGGAACTATCTATCCAGTTGAAATTCAAATGAAAGGACTGTCTATTCAAGGTGTTCCTTACATGTTCGCCATTGCTAGAGATATTACTGAACGGAAACGAATCGATAGAAAGATAAAGGCCAGTGAGCGTAACCTCAGGCTGATGATTCATCAAGCACCAGTGGCTATTGCTATTTTTCGCGGCACTAATTACGTGGTTGAAATTGTGAATAAGCATTCTTTAGAGCTTTGGGGTAGAAAAGAGGATGAAGTATTAGGCCAGGAAATACTAAGCGCAATGCCTGAACTCAATGAGCAAGGCATAAAAGCTTTACTAGACGATGTTTACAACACAGGCAACAGGTTTGTGGCCAAAGAACTTCCTGTTGAAATACTAAGGAGAAATCGACTCGAAACAGTATACATCAACTTTTCCTACGAACCTCTATATGATGACAATGGAGTTATCAACGGTATAATGAGTGTAGGATTTGATGTGAGTGACCAGGTAAAAGCCCGTTTAAAAATAGAAGCCAATAGAGAAAAATTAAATGTAGTAATTCAAGCCAGTGAATTAGGTACTTGGGAGTATAATTTAAAAACCCATGAAATCAATTATTCAAACCGCTATTTAGAAATATTTGGTTATGAAAAAGATAGCAAGCTACCACATAATACATTCCTTAAACAAATTCATAAAGAAGACCTTCCTATCAGACAAAAAGCTTTTGAAGAAGCTTTTGCTATAGGCTCTTTACACTACAAAGCCAGAATTTTTTGGCCTGATAATTCGCTACATTGGATGGAAGCAAAAGGCACAGTTTTCTATAAAAACAATGAGCCTTATCGCATGATTGGAACAGTTCGCGATATCACTGAAGAAAAAAGCATACAACAACAGCTCTTTGAACGTGAACAAAAATTTAGACTATTGGCAGACTCCATGCCACAACATGTTTGGACATCTGACCCAATGGGTAACCTGAATTATTTTAATCAGTCTGTTTTCGACTTTTCTGGTCTAACACAAGCACAAATAGATAAGGATGGCTGGATTCAGATTGTTCATCCCGATGACCGAGAAGAAAATATTAAACAATGGAAGCGATCGATTGAAACTGGTGAAGACTTCCTTATAGAACATCGTTTTAAAAGATACGATGGCACTTACCGCTGGCAACTAAGCAGAGCTATTCCACAACGAGACGAAGACGGTAACATAAGAATGTGGGTAGGATCTAGTACTGATATTCAGGACCAGAAAATGTTTTTACAAGAACTGGAAAAACAAGTAAAACAACGTACATCAGAACTCGCTAGAAAAAATAAAGACCTTGAAAAAATGAACAAAGAGCTGCAATCCTTTGCTTATATATCAAGTCATGACCTGCAAGAGCCTCTGCGTAAAATTCAAACCTTTGCCTCTCGAATTATAGATAAAGAAAAGGAAAACCTTTCTGAAAAAGGGGTAGACTACTTATCAAGGATGCAGAATGCTGCTAACCGAATGCAAACCTTGATTGAGGACTTACTGGCCTATTCGCGAACAAGTACTGGTGAATTAAAGTTTAAGCGAATTCCGCTTGATCAAGTCGTTAATGAAGTGTCGGAAAATTTAAAAGAGGAAATCGAGCAGAAACAAGCCAAGTTAGAAGTTTCCGCACCTTGCAAGGTGCATATCATACACTTCCAGTTCCAACAATTGCTCACAAACCTTATCAGCAATTCATTAAAATTTGCAAAGCCGGGCATCCCTCCTGTTATAAAAATATCGAGCAAAACAGGAACAGGAGAGCAACTTGAGCCTAAGAGACTTCAATTAGATAGAACCTATTGTCATATTCGAGTCCAAGACAACGGTGTGGGATTCGATAAGCAACATAGCGAAATCATATTTGAGCTGTTTCAGCGGCTATATGGTAAATCGGAGTATAAGGGTACGGGTATTGGACTGGCCATTGTGAAAAAAATCGTTGAAAACCATAATGGAATAGTTAATGCAAGTGGTGAAAAAGGCCAAGGAGCTACTTTCGATATCTACATACCTACACTCCAACAGATAGGCTAACAGTTACTTCTAAACCCATTTTAAAAAATCCAACAAGAGGGAATTATTCTCTTCTATTTCTCATTACCTACACGGTTAGAGAAATTAAAAAGAGAATCCATGTTTAAGCATTCTGAACATATAAAATATTCGATCCTAGAATTGGCCTCTATGGGGGTAGGATCCACTCCCGGAGACACCTTTTCACAGAGTCTCGATCTTGCGCAGAAAGCGGAAGAAATGGGCTATACCAGGTTTTGGTTGGCGGAACACCATAATATGGTAAGTATTGCAAGTTCTGCTACTGCAGTACTCATTGGGCATATTGCTGGAGGTACAAAGACTTTAAGAGTGGGTTCTGGAGGAATTATGCTCCCCAACCATTCGCCCCTGATCGTGGCTGAACAATTTGGCACCTTAGGTTCGCTTTTCCCAAACAGAATTGACCTGGGTTTAGGTCGAGCACCTGGCACCGACCAAGCTACGGCTCATGCCATCAGGTCAGATAGAGCGAGGTCGGTAGTTGCCTTCCCCGATGAGGTTGCGCAAATTCAAAAGTACTTCTCTCAAGAAAATAAAACCGCTCAGGTCAGGGCGTCAGTAGCCGAGGGTGTGGAAGTGCCTATTTACATTTTAGGCTCTAGTACCGACAGTGCTCATTTGGCAGCAAAAATGGGTTTGCCTTATGCTTTTGCTAGTCATTTTGCGCCAGCTCAGCTTTTTGAGGCTTTTCATATTTATCATAATAATTTTCAACCTTCAGCATTTTTGAAGGAACCTTACACCACTGCTTGCATCAACGTGATTGCAGCTGATACGGATCATGAGGCGGAGCGCTTATCTACTTCGCTTATAAAAATGATGTACGGGGTATTGACGAATAATATCGACTATATGCAGCCTCCGCAAGAAATGACTGCTGAACTGAAATCCTTAGCACAACACGAGGCTTTTCAGCGCATGCTTAAATATGCGTTTGTAGGTAGTAAAGAAACTGTGCAGCAAAAAACAAACGACTTTATTGAGGCCACAGGAATTAATGAAGTGATGGTGGCTTCTCATATTTTTCACCATGAAGACCGTGTGAAATCGTATCAGATTTTCTCAGAAATAATGAAAGACAGGAAATAACTCCAGTCTTTCATTATTATTAATCAGGTGAGGTTGAGTTCTTTTCAATCAATTCAACTCTGCGAATAAATCCATGTATTCAGTATCCCAACTATTTGACATCTCTTCAAAGTTTTCTTCTGTAACTTCTTTATTTTTGATTTCAGAAGCCGCCCTAGTAAAAAGAGCATTGGCTTTTTCGAAGAACTTGGTCATTTTTTGAATTTGAACGTAATCCTTATCCTTCAAGAACATTAAATAGTGACCATCCTCTTCCTTCACTTCAAGGTCAGTTTCTCTATCTACCATTCTACATCTAATAGTCACCACTCCATCTTCATTAGGTTCAGAAACTGAAATTACTTCATAATCTTCTGGCGAGCGATTTTGCAATTGCGGTCTAATAAGCGAAGCTGAAAGCGAAAGTGAAACGGTAGAGAACAGTTCCTCATCTTTATAGAACTCTATTTTATCTTTAGAGCTACGCTTAATTTTAGTTTGAAAGTTGTTCATCATGGCTGTTTTAAACGACTCGAAGGCATCTAGTGCTTTGAATCCAGCCTCATCAAAATTCGTAATGGCAATTCCATCTTTCTTTACATAAAAATAAGGAATAGGGTTATGATCTACTGGCTGAGCAGAAACTAAGCCTAAAGAGAGAAGCATTTTTTCAGGCGTGCTGGTATCATAAGGGCCTTTGGGTTTACAGCCAACCAATGCAAAAATGGCCAAAGCTGCTAGTAGGTATTTAGTTCTGTTCTTCATGTTAAAATATTTTAAGACGAAGAACCGAGATTTATCATAGTGAAAGAATACCCTCCAGCTCGGATATTCTTGTAGGTAACAACGGGCAGAGTTATTTTGTGGCTTCTAAAACTAAACTCATCATAGGCCCAATTTTATTAGGCTCTAACCAGCGTGTTACCACTACCAAATCATTCTTTTTATCAATTACAATAAAGTTTCCTCCAAAACCTGCGGCAAAATAAATAGATTCATCATCTACTTCTTTCCACTTTCTTGGCCCTCTATTCAACCACCACAAATAACCATAACTGGCATTCGCCTCAGAAGATTTCTGAGCCACGGTTACCCAGTTTTTGGAAATGAGTTGGTTACCATTCCAATTACCTTCGTTTAAAAACAACAGACCAAAACGAGCATGATCTAATGCACTGATAAAAACACCTCCACCAGAATGCCCGCCCCCCGTAACAGATTGCATATTTATACCATCAACATTTACCCAAGAGTTTTCATAACCAAACCAACGCCAGGTAGTAGACGCCCCAATGGGATCCATAATGTACTCTTTTAAGACTTGTGGAAGTGGTTTTCTCCACACCTGAAGTAGCGAATAAGCCAGTACATTCACACGTACATCATTGTATTCCATTACTGTACCTGATGGTACAGGCTTTTCAAAACGCCAATCGTCAATCCCTCCCCTTCTTGGCGGTCTGTCTGCCCAATCTTGCATTCCAAACAAAGTACCAGACCAAGCCGAAGACTGATTGAGCAAAGTATGCCATTCTATTTTTTGATTGTGAGCACCATCAAAAGTATTGTCCCAAACATAGTCACTGACTTTATCATGAACACTACCAATTATCCCCTCGTCCAATGCCAAACCAGCTACAGTTGATAAATAACTTTTAGTTACGCTGTGGGTCATATCTACCCGTTTTACATCACCCCATTGCGCTACGATATAACCGTTTTTTAAAATCACCCCTGCCGGCCCTCCCCTTTCTCTTGTTGGCCCGACTAATTCATGATATGGCTCGCTGCTAAAGCCTTCATAAGAAGCAATTCTGGAATCTTTAGAACCTGAATACTCATTATCTAGGGCAAATTTTACAGCAATATCAATTTTAGCCGCATTCAAACCTAAGGACTGTGGCGTTCGGGTTTCCCATTTGCCTCTGGGCGGAAAGTAATTCTGGGCTGATACTGAAATTGAGGCAAGAAGCACAATAAGGATGCTGAGGACTAGGGCAAATCTATTCATTCTATAAGAGGTTTAATTCGAGTTAAACAGAAAGAGGAAGATATACAAGCCAACTTTGACCGGAGGAAAAAATGAAAGGAGGCCATCACACCTCCCTTCTACCTAATCAAAAACATGTAATCCCTTACATGCCTTCGTTTTCTTTGTTCTAAAACTGGCTTGAAGATAACATTTATTTAACATTTAGATAATAAGGGGTCAGAAAAAAATAAAGGCGGTTCCCTTACGGATCCGCCTTCACCTCAATTAACTCGATTCATAACTCCACACGAAATGAACCACTCTACTATTTAATTCCGGTTTCAATAAAGATTATTGAAACTTAACCGACATACGCAGGTAGCACTCGCAGTGGATTTAGTACACTAAAGAAATTCTCATTTTTCTAAGTTTTTAGTTTAGTCACGATTCATAAGCGTCAAATTATAGTAGGTTTAATAATCGATCTGAATCTCTATTTTTGTAATTGAGCATAATTCATTACCCTCTCTTTAAAAAACCATGCAAAACATACTCTTAGTTGAAGATGAACAGAATGTAGCAGCCTTTATAAAAAAGGGGCTTGAAGAGGAAGGTTATGCCGTTGAGGTAGCCCATAGTGCTGAATCTGCAAGAGAAACAATAACCACTAGTCAATTTGATATGTATATACTGGATGTAATTCTGCCAGGCATTAGTGGTTTAGAATTATGCAAACAGCTACGAAAAGAAGGTGTTCAAACCCCAATATTAATGCTTACGGCTTTGAGTTCTACCGAGAACGTAGTTCAAGGTTTAGACTCAGGTGCAGATGACTACTTGGCCAAACCCTTTAAGTTTCAAGAACTACTTGCCCGAATTAACGCCATAGCTCGAAGGGCTCAGAAATATCAAAACAGTCAATTGTTAACTGTGGGCAAGCTGACGCTAGATAAAGATGCCAAAACTGCAAGTCGGGCAGGAACAGAAATCAAACTGACATCAACAGAATACAAGCTGCTAGAATACATGATGGTAAATTCTGGCAAAGTACTTTCAAGGGTTGAACTACTTAAAAACGTTTGGGACTTACACTTTGATGTGGGTACCAACGTGGTTGATGTGTATGTGAATTACCTCAGAAATAAAATCGACAAAGAGTTTAAGGTGAAAATGATCCAAACCGTAATCGGAATGGGATATATTTTAAAAGACGAAGCTTGAAATGAGAATTAGAAGTAAGATCACCCTCATTTTTACCTTAACCACCTGCACCTTGCTTCTGGCAACTTTTGTATCTATTTATTATTTCGCAAAAGTATATTCTGAAAAAGAATTTTATGAACACCTAAGCAGAAGAGCTAAGATTGAAGCCGACTTCTTTCTTAAAGCCGAAGAACTCGATTCTTTGACTTTCAATGAAATTCAAAAAGAGCATTTGCTTCACCTTACCAGTGAAACCGCCTATGTAGTTCCAAAGTCAGACATAAATACTCTACCCGATTCTGTTAGAACTTTTGCTTCATCCATAACAAATAACGAAGCGCTTACCCAAAAAATAGATAATGTAGCCTTCTATGGAATGATACATTCCCATCATAATAAAGACTATATCGTAATTATTTCTGCTATTGATGAGCACGGAATCAAGCTTATTCAAAGCCTCAAAAGCATATTAATCATTGCCTTTATCACATGTTCAGTGGTCATTTTTATTGTCGGTATTTTTCAAGCAAAACAAGTACTCATTCCCATTTCGGGCATTGTAAAAAGGGCGAATGAAATTAGGGCCTCTAACCTTCACTTAAGGCTAGATACCGGTGAAAATAATGATGAACTCGCAGAACTATCTTCCACTTTTAACAATATGTTAGACAGGCTTGAAACTTCGTTTGAAATCCAAAGCAACTTTGTAAGCAATGCTTCGCATGAACTTAAAAACCCGCTTACCGCTATTCTGGGTGAGGTTGAAGTAGCGCTCCGAAAACAAAGAACTGTTGATGAATATATTGCTTCATTAAACACTATCGAAAAAGAATCTAACAGGCTTGAGATTCTTGTTAAGTGCTTATTAGAGTTAGCTCAAGCCGATCACGATAACAAAGGACTAATCATTGAGAGCATCCGTGTTGATGAATTGATGCTGATTGTAAAAAGCGACATTGATAAAATCAAACCTGAAAACCAAATCAGCTTCGATTTTTCAGAATTACCCGAAACAGCTGAGTACTTAATCATTCAGGGAAGTCAAAGCCTACTGCGAATGGTTCTAAATAATATTGTAGAAAACGCCTGCAAGTTTTCAATGAATAAGCCTGTAACAATAAAGGTTTCTGCCAATAAAAATTGGGTAGAAATTGAAGTAACGGACAAAGGCATTGGTATTCCTCCTCAAGAATTAAAGAACATCTTCGAGCACTTTTATCGTGCTTCAAATGCTAGAGCTTTCAACGGTTTTGGAATTGGTTTGCCTTTAGCTCAAAAAGTAATTAAAATCCATGGTGGAAGTTTAATTATTAATTCAAAAGAGGGTGAGGGTACGAATGTAAAAATTAGCCTACCCAACTATAGACAAGCCGTTTCGATAGACCGTTAAGAAATTCTAATGGTATTCTAATCTTGAGATTCAGCCCTAGGCTTTCATAGACCGTATATTTGCAGAATATTATTACAACTGTAATTTTTTAATGCAAAAATACCTCCATACATGCTTTATTATCTTAATGAGTTTTCTCGTTTCGATACAGGGTTTCGGAGTGTATTCCTTCAATAGAGTTGTTATGGCACCAAGTCAAAGCATTGTGGTTGACATGAGCCAAGACGAGGAGCATAATACTGAGGATCAAGAAAACTCAGATTCTGACTCGATCCCACTCCCTCTAACATTACCTGACGAAGAAACCAAAGAAGACTGCGTTGATATAGATGACTTAGTAGTGAGTCACTCTTCCTATCGTAAAAACTGGACTCTCATTGACTTCGTGAAAAGAGATTTTTACTTCTTCATTTTAGATGGAGAGTTCATAAAAGAGAAAATACCAACCCCACCCCCCGAATTGTTAGCAATAGTGTAACAAAACAATTCCATTCAATTTTTACTTTATCAAAATACTGTTGCTAAAGCACAGTGAATCAGGCTTATTCTTTACATAAGGGCAAGTCGAAAAATTTTTAAAAATCCGTTTATGAGTATTAAAAATATGTTTTCAAAAGAAAACTTGAAAAGCGATATGCTATCAAGTGTGGTAGTTTTCTTAGTAGCACTACCGCTTTGTTTAGGAATAGCACTCGCATCAGGAGCCCCACTCTTCTCAGGCTTAATTGCCGGTATTGTAGGCGGTATCGTGGTGGGAATGTTAAGTAAGTCAAGTTTGAGCGTAAGTGGGCCAGCCGCTGGTCTGGTCGTTATCGTTCTTTCAGCGATTGACGATCTAGGTGGTTTTCAGGGCTTTTTACTTGCCGTTGTAATGGCAGGTATAATTCAAGTAGCGCTAGGTTACTTGAAAGCTGGAATTATCGGTTTGTACTTCCCTTCGCCAGTAATTAAAGGTATGCTGGCAGCAATCGGGTTAATCCTAATTCTGAAGCAAGTGCCACACCTTATTGGCTTTGACGCTGATGCCTTTGGTGAAATGGAGTTTATGCAACAAGACGGTAGCAATACGCTTTCATTCCTCGTTTCTTCCTTCGACCATATTTACTTGGGCAGTTTAATTGTAGGATTAATATCCTTGTTCATTTTAATTGCTTGGGGTAGTAATTTCATAAAACAAAACAAGTTCCTTAAGGGTGTTCCAGGGGGCATCATTGTAGTAACGATAGGTGTATTGATTAACTACCTTTTTGGTGTATTCTACCCAGACCTTTCGATTAGCGGAGATCACATGGTAAATATTCCTGTAATTTCCGGCTTAGATTCATTGGGCGCTGTGTTCCAATTTCCAGACTTTTCTCTACTGACTAACATTAACGTGTACATCACCGCGTTTACACTAGCCATTGTAGCCAGTTTAGAAACATTACTGTGTGTAGAAGCAATGGATAAGCTTGACCCACATAAAAGACGTACGCCTCAGAATGCTGAATTGAAAGCTCAAGGGGTAGGTAATATAGTATCTGGTCTGATTGGAGGCTTACCAATTACAGCAGTAATCGTAAGAGGTTCGGCCAACATTGAAGCAGGAGCAAAATCAAAAATGTCGGCCATTTTTCATGGTATTTTGTTACTAATTGCGGTGGCAATTTTCCCAACAATAATGAACATGATTCCATTGGCATCATTGGCGGCAATCCTAATTGTGGTTGGGTTTAAATTAACCAAGCCAGCCTTGTACAAACAACAATTTAAGCTGGGGCGCGAACAGTTTGTTCCATTTATCACCACAGTAGTTGCTATTCTTTTTACCGACCTTTTGATTGGTATTTTAATCGGTATGGCTGTAGGTATATTCTATATTCTAAAAGCCAACTACAAAGTGCCTTATCATTATGAAGAAGAGAAGCAAGTAAGTACCAATAACAGTAAAATTAGACTAGAGTTAAGCGAACATGTGTCGTTCTTAAATAAGGCCAGTTTACAACTTACCTTAGAACACTTACCACACAATAGCAATGTAATTCTAGATGGGTCGCGATCAACCAAAATTGATTACGATGCACTTGAAGTTATCTATAATTTCAAGGAGTCAGCCCATGAAAAGAACATTACACTAGAACTCATTAACATTCCAACAGGATCAACAGTAACCGTAAAACATTAATCTTAAGAGATATGACATTAGCTAAAGAATTATTAGATAACAATCAGAAGTGGGTAGAAGACAAGTTAAACGAAGACAAAGACTTCTTTAACAAATTGGCAAATGGCCAAAAGCCACCAGTATTGTGGATTGGTTGTGCGGATAGCCGTGTACCTGCAAACCAAATTACGGGTACTGAACCAGGTGAAATCTTTGTTCACAGAAACATCGCTAACATGGTGGTTCACACCGACATGAATATGTTGAGTGTACTTGATTACGCAGTAAATATCTTAAAAGTGAAACACGTAATTGTATGTGGTCATTATGGTTGTGGTGGAGTTTTAGCTGCGATGGACAACAACCAATATGGTTTAGTAGACAACTGGATTCGTCACATTAAGGATGTTTACAGACTTCATAAAACAGAATTAGACGGCATTGAAGATCAGAAAGCAAGAGCCGACAGGTTTGTAGAGCTTAATGTGATAGAACAAGTATACGACCTTACCACTACCAGTATTATCCAAAACATGTGGGCAAAAGGAGATTCACCAAAAGTTCATGGTTGGGTATACGACATTAAAAACGGTTTGCTTAAAGATTTAAACGTACCAACAGAAAATTAAATTAAACCAGATTAGATTATTTGCCGGGTATGTCTCATTATTCGAAAACACATTTCGTATCGGTTTATTAAATTGAATGTCTATTTTTACAACCGAAATAAGAAAACGTACTATGGCAAATAATCTATTAAAAGGTAAAAGAGGAATCATATTTGGCGCATTAGACGAACGCTCTATTGCTTGGAAAGTAGCTGAAGTAGCAAAAGCTGAAGGCGCCACCTTTACCCTAACCAACGCTCCGATTGCGATGAGAATGGGTGAAATCAATAAATTAGCTGAAGCCTGCGGTGCAGAAATTATTCCTGCCGATGCAACTTCAATCGAAGATTTAGAAAACCTTTTCACCAAATCAGTGGAGATTTTGGGTGGTAAAATCGATTTCGTTTTACACTCAATAGGCATGAGCCCGAACGTAAGAAAAGGCCGTGATTATGGCGATTTGAACTACGATTGGCTCACTAAAACCTTAGATGTTTCTGCCATTTCTTTTCATAAAGTAATGCAAACAGCCGAAAAACTTGACGCCATGAATGAATGGGGCTCAATTTTAGGTTTATCATACATTGCAGCGCAACGTACTTTCCCAGATTATTCAGATATGGCACACGCAAAAGCCATGCTTGAATCCATTGCCAGAAGCTACGGTGAACGCTATGCTCGTTTGAAAAAAGTAAGAGTAAACACTATTTCTCAATCGCCTACCATGACTACTGCTGGAACAGGTGTTGGAGGTTTTGATGTATTCTATTCATATGCAGACCAAATGAGCCCATTAGGCAATGCAAGTGCATTAGATTGTGCTAAATATTGCGCAATGATGTTCTCGGATTACACTAGAATGGTAACCATGCAAAACTTAATGCATGACGGAGGTTTTTCATCTTCTGGAATTACCGATGCATTAATTGAGCAGTTGAAAAAAGATTAATTAATAGTCCTTAGGACAATAGTATAACAGCCTGCCGATTAAGCGTTTCAAACGAAAATCAGCAGGCTGTTTTTAATTCACCAATTCGCGCTATGGTTACCTTCCCCAATGCTAAAATCAATTTAGGACTTTCCATTACTGGGAAGCTTCATACTGGCTACCATAGCATTGAAAGCTGCCTCTACCCTATTCCTTGGTGCGATGTATTGGAGTTTATTCCAGGTAAGAAAATTTCATTCTCTTCCAGCGGAATAGACATTCCTGGCGAAGACAAAGACAACTTAGTTTTAAAAGCATACAAACTACTTCGTAAAGATTTTGGGCTTCCTGAGCTTAATATTCACCTGCACAAAATCATTCCGATGGGTGCTGGATTAGGCGGAGGCTCGGCAGATGCCGCTTTTATGCTGAAAATGCTGAACAACGAATTTCAATTATTCTTAGATGATTCGGTTCTAGAAGATTATGCAGCCCAACTGGGAAGTGACTGCCCCTTCTTTATTCAGAACAAACCAGCCATTGCTACGGGAACGGGTACCGATTTAGAAATTTTCGACCTTGATTTATCTGGCATGTGGATGCTTTTAATTAAGCCTAATGTTCACATTTCGACCCAAGAAGCATACGCCAATGTAACTCCAAAGCCAAACGAAATAGATCTAAAATCACTTTTAGAAAGCAAGGACTTTGTACTTTGGCGTGAAAAGTTGATCAATGATTTCGAAGTATCAATCTTTCCTAATCATCCTGTTTTAAGAGAGATTAAAGAAGCCCTTTATCAAAATGGAGCGGCCTATGCTGCCATGAGTGGTTCAGGTTCTACCCTCTTCGGGTTATATACCCAGAAGCCAGAGATTTCACCAGCTTTCGAAAAATACATACATAAACTGATCGAGCTTTAGGAAAAGAGTTGAAGCTATTTTCAAACTACCTTTTATAATAAACCGTATATTATCTGCGTCTTTAACTCATTGGTCTGACCACTTATGCGCATTCGGTTAATACTTATCGGTTTACTCTTTCTTTCAGGCTCTTCTAAGCTTTCTTTTACCCAAGAAAAAGAAATCAATGTATACGATATTAGAGAAGATGGTAGAATCGGCATTTACGCAGACAACGACAAACCCTATCCGCAAACGGTTACATTAACGCTCAAACTGAAAGGTTTAAGGCCATCCAAAGAAGTTCCTGACTTTATTGTAGTTCCTGCCAACACCAAAGAATTTAGACTCACCAGTCTCATAATTCCCTTCGAAAGATCTTGGCAGTATTCATTTAGCTACATCTATCGTTTTGGCGATGCAAACGCACAACACGATCCTAAACAAGAATATTTACTTCCTTTTGAAGAAGGAACAAGCTATAGGCTTACTCAAGGTTATAATGGCGATCGAACTCATCAAGGAGAAAATGCACTCGATTTTACGATGGATGAAGGCACTAGAATTTTTGCCGCTAGGGCGGGAAAAGTGATTAGGGTTAAAGAAGACTCCAATCAAGGCTGCGCAAGCAAAAGGTGCAACGACATGGGCAATTACGTGACCATTCTACACAAAGACGGTACTTATGCAGACTACCTCCACTTGCAATATGAAGGCGTTACAGTACAATTGGGTGATATAGTGGAAGCCGGTGATCCCATTGCCTTAAGTGGAAATACAGGATGGAGCACTGGGCCTCATCTGCATTTTATCGTTCGTAAAACTGAAAAAGATCGACAGGTTTCACTCCCCACTCTATTCAAAACTTCGAGCAATAAAACTGAATTTCTCGTAGAAGGAAAAACTTATACGGCCATCAAAAACCAGTAAAGTTTTTCACCTCCACTTTCTTTTCTTAAATTCCAAAACGGATAAATTATGCTATGAAGATTAACGTGAATGGTATTGACCATGAAGTGGATGTGGAACCCAACATGCCTTTACTTTGGGTTTTGCGTGATGAACTTAACCTTACCGGAACTAAATACGGCTGCGGAGTTGCCGCTTGTGGTGCCTGCACTGTTCATTTAGACGGACAAGCCGTTCGCTCTTGTGTATTACCCGTTGCTGCACTGCAAGGAAAAGCCATT
The DNA here is from genome assembly GCF_001593005.1 of Roseivirga ehrenbergii. Taxonomy (GTDB): domain Bacteria; phylum Bacteroidota; class Bacteroidia; order Cytophagales; family Cyclobacteriaceae; genus Roseivirga; species Roseivirga ehrenbergii. Next base: position 152,561 of record NZ_LQZQ01000050.1, on the reverse strand, counting down.
ACTACCATTGAATCCATTGCAAAAGATAATCGGCTATCACGCGTTCAACAAGCTTGGATCGACCATCAAGTGCCGCAATGTGGTTATTGCCAATCGGGAATGATTATGGCCGTAGAAAGCCTGTTAAATAACAATAGCCAGCCTACTGAAGAGGAAATTGACGCTTCCATTTCTAACATTTGCCGCTGCGGAACTTACCAAAGAATTAAAGAAGCCATTAAAGAGGTGCTGACCCAAAATCAAGAAAATGGCTAAAGAAAGAACCAGAGGACAGAAAATAAGTCGTAGAGCATTTATTATCTCAGGAGCTGTAATCGGAGGTGGTTTTGCATTGGGCTTGGGCGGAGTAGCATTTTCCAATTATAAGAAAAAGCAGTTCAGCGGAATGGGCTTTGAAGGTGCAGAATCGCTCAATGCTTTCATTCATATTACACCAGATAACAAAATCAAACTGGCCATTGCTCGGGCGGAAATGGGACAAGGGGTACATACCGCATTGGCCATGCTTACTGCCGAAGAACTGGAAGTAGATTTAGAGCAAATCGAAGTAATTCACCCGCAAGTAGAATCGCCTTACGCCAACGTGAATTTGGCTACCCATTACGAAAGAACGTCAAGTTCTACTGGTTTCCATTTCATGGAAAAAGTGGCCTATATTCTTCCATATATTGCCACTGGCGGAAGCACCACCATTCGTGATGGCTACGAACATTACCGCATTATGGGCGCTTCTGCCAAGGAAATGTTAATGAAAGTAGCCATGAAAAAATGGCTTGTTGACATTAATAAATTGAAAGCAGAAAAAGGCTTTTTCGTCAATACTGAAACGGGAGAAAAAGTCTCATACGGGTCTCTTGCGCCTTTTGCCGCAGAAGAAAAACCCAATAACCGACCAACTTTAAAAGCGAAGTCTAATTTTAAAATCATTGGCAAACCTACTCAACGCATTGACCTAAAAGAGAAGGTGACAGGAGTTGCCGAATTTGGCATTGATGTGCGTTTACCGAACATGCTTTTTGCTGCAGTAAAACACTGCCCAATTATTGGAGGAGAGATCACGAGCATTACGAATGAATCTGAAGTAATGGCGATGCAAGGCGTAAAGCACATCGTGCAGTGGCCTACTGGTGTGGCTGTAATTGCCGACAACACTTGGCGAGCACAACAAGCCGCGAATGCACTCACTTTTGAAATTGACAACAAAGGAAATGAGCAGCTTTCTTCAGCTCATATTTCTAAACTTCTAAAAACAAGGCTCGACAAAGAAATTGACCATGTAAAAGAGAAGATTGATAATACTGCTACAGCATTGGAAGCTTCTGACAAGGTTTTCGAGACTCAATATGAAGTTCCATTTTTAGCGCATGCCACCATGGAACCCATCAATTGTACGGTGTTGGTGGAAGAAGACAAAGCCAAAGTTTGGGTGGGTCATCAGGCGCCATTTTTGGTCACCATGGCCACCGCCAAGGAGGCGGATATAAAAAGCCGTAAAGTTGAAATCGACATCAAATATTTGGGAGGAGGTTTTGGAAGAAGGGCCGAAAACGACTTTGTAACTGAAGCTGTACGCATTGCCAAAGCAATGAAGGGCACCCCTATTCAAATGGTTTGGTCGAGAGAAGAGGATACTCAATTCGACACCTACCGCCCAGCAGCCATGGCCAGTTTTAAGGCAGGAATCAATGCTGACGGAACAATATCCGCCTGGGAAAATCATGTTACGCTTCAATCGGTTTTACGAAGCAGCATTGGGCGAAACTTTCCGTTAATGACTCCACCAGAATCTCAGGACACTACCGCAGCCGAAGGCGCTTTGGGTTTAGCTTATAATCTGGGTGCACGAAAAGTGGGGTATTCGTTTATTGAAAGCCCAATGCGTTTAGGTTTTTGGCGAAGTGTAGGTCATTCATACAATGGATTTTTCACTGAAAGCTTTATAGATGAATTGGCCAATGAAGCCGATACCGATCCTTATGAGTTTAGAGCAAAGCTTCTTCCTTCAAACTCTAGACAGAAAAAAGTGTTGGACAAAGTAGCTGAAATTAGCAATTGGAATTCCCCTCTTCCCGAAGGAAAAAGCCGAGGAATTGCCTTTCACGAATCTTTCGGTTCTATCGTGGCGCAAGTGGCCGAAATCAGCATCAACCCCGACAAAGAATTTAGTGTGAACAAAGTGTTTTGCGTGATTGACTGCGGCAATTATGTAAACCCAAACACCATTATAGCGCAAATGCAAAGCGGAATTGTTTTTGGTTTAACAGCAGCAGTTTATGGCGAAATCACCATTGAAGAAGGCAAAATTCAGCAGTCAAACTTCCCTAACTATGAAATGTTGAAGTTGAAACACATGCCTGAGGTGTTAACGAACATCATGGAAAACGATGAAGCACCGGGTGGTGTTGGTGAACCAGGTACTCCGCCTATTGCTCCTGCACTCACCAATGCTATTTTTGCTGCAACTGGCGAACGTGTGCGTTCGCTTCCTTTGAAAAATCACGGCTTTAAATTGGTTTAAACCATTCCATGAAATCACTCCTGTTTTTAGCACTTCTGTTTTTGGTTTGTAGTTGCACCCAACTAACGGTGAATAAGTCGGTTCTAGAGACACAATTACCTACCTCATTTTGTGAGACAAGCCCAATAGAAATCAAGCATAATATGCCTTATGGAAACGCTCCTTGGCAGAGAACGATCAACTTACCGACAAACGGAAAGTTTGTGGAAGAAAACCATTATGTCACGAATTCAGATAAGTTCGATAGCCAAGCGCCTTGGCCCAAAACCATAACAGACAACATACAGCAGCACCTTCAGCGTGGCTTTCTTCTCTATCAATCCTTCGACCCAAAAATTACTTTTGAGCAATTGTATTCTAGAAAATGGAATAAAGAATGGACACCTGAAGAAGGCGGGCATTTTGGACAAGGTTCTGTGGGTGAAGTACAGCGAAGTGAGTTATCGCCAGAGGATGAAATGTGGTTCATGTGCATGATGTGGTCGAGTGAATCAAAACCGAAAAGGGGCACCAAGTTCCTACTTAAGGCGAATAACAAAAGTATAGTGGTGATTGCAGGCTATGAAACGGGGCCTTCTTCTAAAGATCATATTGGAGGAATTACCAGAGAAGTTCATGCTTGGTTAGGCACAGGTCCATCTTCTTTAATCGAAGTAAGTTTGCTGAAAAACCAGGATCAAAAAACAGGGCCTGTAGACTGTAAATAGTTAATACTTACAGTCCACAGGCCCAAAAATCATCAGTTCGGTTTATACTCTTACCTGACCATTTCCGAAGAAATAATATTTATTGGTCACCAATTGTTCTAGCCCCAATGGACCACGGTGATGCAGCTTATCTGTACTGATGGCCAATTCGCCACCAATTCCCATTTGACCTCCATCGGTAAAACGGGTAGAAGCATTGTGATATACTGCTCCACTATCCACCTGTTCCATAAAGCTCTGTGCAAGCACTTTATCGGTTGTTATAATGGCTGAAGAGTGGCCACCAGAATATTTATTAATCTTCTGGATGGCTTCCTTTTCGTCACCTACAAGGGCTACGCATGCCTTGAGTGTCAAAAACTCTTCAAACCAAATTTCTTCATTTTCTATGGTTTGCTCTTCTGGCAAAACCTTCTTCACTTCTTGATCTACCACAAGCTCTACCTCAAATTCGTGTAAAGCCTTTTGTAGCTGAATCAGTTTATTCTCTAAATCTGGCAAACGCTTATCGAGCAAAATTTTATCGAGGGCGTTACAAGCTGAAATCTTATCGGTTTTAGCATTTAAAATCACTTTCAATGCTTGATTCCAATCTGCTTTATGATCTACATAAATGAAGTTGTTTCCTCTTCCGCTTACCAAAACAGGGCAAGTAGCGTGTTCCTTCACAAAAGCAATCAAACGTTCACCTCCTCTTGGAACAATCAAATCAATTTTCTGATCTGGATTTTTCAAGAACGCTTGCGTCTCAGTCCTCGACATTTTGAGTAGCTGCACCCAATTCGTATCTAGGCCATTCAGATGTAAAGCCTGATGCCAGCAATCAATGAGTATTTGATTGGAGTGAATGGCTTCCTTCCCTCCTTTTAAAAGAATTCTATTATTGGCTTTAAAAGCCAAAACCGCTGCTTCCACTGTTACATCTGGTCGTGATTCGTAAATCATCATGATGGTACCGAATGGTGCAGTTTTGTTAATAATCTCCAGTCCATCCTCTCTTTTGAAAGTAGATTTGGTTTGCCCTACGGGATCATCCTTTTCCATTACTTCTTTAACGGCCTTCACCATACTGTCGATCTTTGTATTGTCGACCACAAGTCTATCGTACATGGCACGGTCAGACTGATCAAAAGCAGCCAAATCCAACTGATTTGCGGCAATGATTCGGGCTCTATTCAGCCCTAAAATTTTTATAAATGATGCTAATACTTTATTCTTCTTATCTGTCTTTAATAATTCCATTTTTACTTTTTATGCTGTGAATTTGGTACCTACCGTTTTTCCATCAATAATGTCTAAAATCACATTGTCTTGTTTGCCATTAGCTATATATGCAGTAATGTTCTTTGCTGCTGCTCCCTGAGCAATCTTCAGTTTAGAGCCCATTCCTCCTCTACCTTCGGCTTCGCCTTTTTCGCTTTTCTGTATGTATTTTTCTAGATTCTGCTGGCCATTTACTTCTCTGATAATTGAAGTATCACTATGATTTGGATGACCATTATATAGACCATGCGTATCGGTCAGAAGAATGAGCATATCAGCATTGATCAATTCAGCCACCAAACTTGCCATTTCATCATTATCGGTAAACATAGTGTGCGATAAAGATGTAGCATCATCTTCATTCGCAATGGGAATGATGCCTTCCGACATCAACCCTTCGTAACAATTGATCATATTTTCGCGCCAAACGCCAGGATTGAAATCCCTTTTAGTAGCCAATACTTGAGCGCACTTCATTCCATAATCATGAAATGTTTCATAATAGGTTCTCATCATACGCGGTTGGCCTACTGATGAAAAAACCTGCCTTCTGATGGCTTTATCTTCAATTTCAGAATGGCCAAGCACTTCCTTACCTGCAATTACAGATCCTGATGATATCAATACCGAAAGGATATCTCTTTCGTAGAGTTCAGCAATTTGCCTTACAATTCCTTGAATTACAGGCCTTACAATGCGGTTGTCTTTATTCGTTAATACGTTAGTACCTACTTTAATTACTACTCTTTTCTTAGTTGATTTTACCACGACTATTTTTCTTGTAATTCGGTTGATTCTTTCCCCAGTTCTACGGCCCTGTTAAAAGCGGCATAAGCGGCATCGTGAATTAGCTGCTGCACATTATTATCTATTAAAGAATCGAGAGCAGCCTGTGTAGTGCCTCCTTTTGAGCTCACCCTTTTCATCCAACTATCTGGCGAAAGTTTATTTTTGTTGAAGAGCTCGATTGCGCCTTCAAACGTGGCGCTCACTAGTACTTTTGAATCGTTGTCTGAAAAGCCCATGCTTTTAGCAGCTTCCATCATTGATTCCATAAAATAGAAAACATAAGCAGGCCCCGAACCAGATATACCTGTAGAGGCATCGATAAACATTTGTGAATCAACCCTTACCGATTTACCAGTAGTATTGAGCAAGTCCTCTACCATCCAAAGTTCAATACGAGATATTTCAGGGGCAGCCAAATAGGATGTCATTCCCTTACCCACCTGAGCCGGTAAATTAGGCATGGCCCGTACTACTTTTTTAATTCCCAAACCGTTTTGAATGGTTTCAATAGTAACGCCAGCCATAATTGAAATCACCAACTGTTGATCGTTCATCATAGCCCTCATTTCTTGCATGAGCTCATCGTTATGGTAAGGTTTTACAGCTAGAAAAATAATATCCGCAATAGGCAAACAGTCCTCTAGGGTATCGTAGACCTCATAATTCTCTGTAGATTTTTTTAAGGTTTCTCTCAACTCAAGAGATTTGTCGAAGATGATCAGGTCTTCCTTCTTTAAATAACCTGATTTTGCGATGGAAGAAGTATAGGTCAACCCCATATTTCCTGCACCAATTACTAGCACTTTCATGATTGTGTTTATTAAATGAATTTAAAGATTGCATATAGCAATATGCCCCAGGTGAATACCTTGGGAGCGACAACTAAATAGATTTCAGTGAATTAATTAACGAACACGCAGAAGACCACAGGAAGGGCCTGAAGGTTAGAAAAAATGATTTTTCTAGGGCATTGAATATGTTTTGCGTAGCTCATTATACCTTACCAACAACTGTAGTTGCTTAATGTTCCGAATAATTTAAAAAACCTCCTATCTTGAAAATGATACCTCATTACTAATGAAAAACAACTTCATACATCAAGACCTTTCCATTCTTCCATGTACTGAAATTACATGCGACATTTACGACCACAAGGAAGAAAGCATTCTTTGGGTAGAAATAAAAGGCAAGTGTAGCCACGGATCTCAAGGAGAAGATTACGGCAAGTTTCTGTATCAAAAAATAGGATTAGCGCTTCTCTCATTTCAACCCTTAGCCATTCTGATTGACATGCGAGAATTGGAATATAGTTATGGAGACAGAATCATTAACCTCTTTCAAATTTTTCAAGATGTTGTTATCTATCCTGATAAAGGTTTTATCACATCCTTCGTTTTATCAGATAAAAACAGATTTGGCCTTTCTTCTTTAATACAAATAGATTTTAAACATGCAGAAAGCGATTTTCACCTAGATTTAAACTCTGCTTACGACCACTTAATCAAACGCTATGACGAAATCTAAAACTCAGAAAACAGATTGATTTCATCTTAGAAACATCAACACGTCAACCCTTCAATACCTAAATACATTAACCCAACACTTCTCTGCCATATTGGCGCTTCTTCGGTCAAATCACTTATATTTGCGGTTCAATTTTGTAGAATAGAGATAGAAGTAAATGGATAACATTATTCAGGACATAGACATTCTAGATAGAAATAGTCGGGAGGCGACAGACACGGTAATCACTTCAAAAGAAGAGAATACTGGTAAAGCAAAGAAACTCTACATTGAAAGTTATGGATGCCAAATGAATTTTGCTGATAGCGAAATTGTAAGCTCCATTATGAAAGACAATGGATATGATACCACCTCGGAGTTTGAACAAGCCGATGTTATCTTTCTGAACACCTGTTCCATTAGGGAAAAGGCCGAACAAACGGTTAGAAAGCGCTTATCTGACTTCAATAAAATAAAGAAAAGAAAGCCAGAACTCACCATTGGAGTTTTGGGCTGCATGGCTGAAAGGCTAAAAGATAAACTTCTGGAAGAAGAGAAATTGGTAGATGTAGTGGTAGGTCCAGATGCCTACCGCGATTTACCAAGTTTAGTGGGTTCGGCAGAGGAAGGCTTAAAAGCCATCAACACACTACTTTCTAGAGAAGAAACCTATGCCGACATCTCTCCTGTTCGGTTAAATTCTAACGGAGTCAATGCATTTATCTCTATCATGAGAGGTTGCGACAACATGTGTTCTTTCTGCGTGGTGCCGTTTACCAGAGGTCGAGAAAGAAGTAGAGACCCACATTCAATTGTTCGTGAAGCACAAGACCTTTTCGATCAAGGATACAGAGAAGTGACACTTCTAGGCCAAAACGTAGACAGCTACAAGTGGTCTCCTGAAGAGAATAATAAGGCTTGGTTAGAGAAAAAAGAAAAGCAAGGTGAAGCCGAAACCATTATCAATTTTGCAAACCTGATTGAAATGGTAGCCCAAGTATCTCCCGACCTTAGGGTTCGTTTTTCTACTTCGCATCCAAAAGACATTACCAACGAGGTGCTCCATACCATGAAAAAGTATGAGAACATTTGTAAGTACATCCATTTACCTGCACAGAGCGGAAACAGCCGAGTATTGGAATTGATGAACAGAACTTATACGCGCGAATGGTACATTAATAGAGTTGACGCCATCAGAGAAATTTTGGGCGAAGAATGTGGCATTTCTTCCGACATGATTGCTGGCTTTTGTTCAGAAACAGAAGAAGAGCACCAAGATACGCTTAGCTTAATGGATTATGTAAAGTTCGATTTCTCCTACATGTTTTTCTATTCGGAAAGACCCGGAACTTTAGCAGCTAAAAAATTAAATGATGATGTTCCATTGGAAGTGAAAAAGAGGAGACTTCAGGAAATTATTGATAAGCAGCGACAATATTCGTTCGAACGAAACAAACTAGACCTGAACAAAGTACATAAAGTACTAGTAGAAGGCACATCGAAACGTTCGGAAGAACACTTAAGCGGAAGAAACTCTGCAAACAAAGTGGTGATTTTCCCTAAAAAGAACTTCAAAAAAGGAGATTATGTGAATGTTTTTGTGGACGACTGTACCACAGCCACGCTTCTAGGAAACCCTGTTGATTAACCCGCAATCCTAATACCTTGAATAGCAACGAAATATTAAGCATAAAACAACGGTTTGGTATTATTGGCAATAGCCCTCAGTTAAACCACGCCATTCAGGTAGCGGCACAAGTTGCTCCTACCGACATGACCGTATTGATTACTGGTGAAAGCGGTAGTGGTAAAGAATCCTTTTCAAAAATTATCCATCAGCTGAGCCCAAGAAAGCACGGTAAGTTTATCGCTATCAACTGCGGAGCAATTCCTGAAGGCACAATCGATTCTGAACTGTTTGGCCATGAAAAAGGGTCATTTACTGGTGCTTACGATGCCCGAAAGGGTTATTTTGAAGTAACTGATGGTGGAACCATTTTTCTAGACGAAATTGGAGAGATGCCAATGTCTACCCAAGCGCGTTTGCTACGTGTTTTAGAAAATGGAGAGTTCATCAAAGTTGGTTCATCCAAAGTTCAAAAAACCGATGTGCGAGTGGTAGCCGCTACTAATGTCGACCTGCTCGATGCGGTGGACAATGGTAAATTCAGAGAGGATTTATATTACCGATTAAGCACTGTTCCGATTTCTGTTCCTCCGCTAAGAAATAGAGGTAATGATGTTGATTTGTTATTCAGAAAATTTGCTTCTGACTTTGCGGAAAAATATAGAGTGGAATCTATAAAGCTAGATGAAGATGCCAAAGCCATTCTTTTACGCTACAATTTCCCTGGTAATATTCGTCAGCTCAAAAATTTAGTAGAACAGATTTCTGCATTAGAAATGGAAAGACAGATTTCTGCGGAAACTTTGGTCAAATATTTGCCTCAAAACAGATCTAGCTTACCTGCCCTTTATAAAGCTCATAACGGACAAGGAGGGGATAGCTTGAGTGAAAGAGATTTGCTCTATAAAGTTTTGTTCGATATGAAAAAGGACATGACAGAGCTTAAAAAGTTGGTTCACGATATTTTAGAATCTGGTGATTTGAGTGAAAAGACGATTAGCGAGCATGCAAGTTTATTTAGAAACATAGATGATGACAGCAGTGCCCTACTTAGCGACCAGCTAGAAAAACAAACAAATGAAAGCTATTACTTAGAGCCTAAGCCTATTGCTGACGACTACGATTACGAAGAAGATAAAGTAGAAGACATTACGCATGAAATGGAAGACGAATCGTTATCCATAGAAAAGAAAGAGCAAGAACTCATTATTAAAGCCTTGAAAAAGAATAACAATAAAAGAAAGTATGCCGCTAGAGATTTAGGCATCTCTGAACGTACCCTGTATCGTAAAATCAAGCAGTATGAAATTGAGTAAATCATTAATACTGAGTATAGCACTATTGGCTTCCACGCTTTTTGGCTGTACCTATGGCTTTACAGGTGCCTCAATAGATTATAACACCACGAAAACTATATCTATTGCCAATTTCTTTAATGATGCTGTGGACGGAGGACTTCCAAATATGGGGCAACTGTTTACGGAAGACATGAAGGATTATTTTCAGCGGAATACTAAATTAGAATTAGTACCTTCAAAGGGCGATTTACAGTTTGAAGGAGCAATTTCTAGATATAACATTTCACCTCAAGCGGTTGTGTCATCTGGAAACGAAAATGTGGCAGACAGGTCAGGTTTGATGAGATTGACGATAGGTGTAGAGGTGGCGTTCACGAATCTAAATAAGGAGGAAAATAACTTTAAACGTAGCTTTAGTTTCTATGCTGATTATGACCCACAAACTACCTCATTAACATCTGTCGAGCCAGAATTGGTAAGTCAGATTTTTAAAGAGATTATTTTTGAAATTTTCCAGCAGTCAGTTGCCCAATGGTAATTTTCATTCTATTTTAGACATCCCAAAACAAAAACCAGTGAACAGAGAACGGTTTAATCAACTTCTTGGAAACCTACACCAAGTCACCAATGAGGACATTAAATCGCTCAATGATCTGCGTAAAAAGTATCCTTTTTTTCAAACACCCTACGTAATAGTTGCCAAGGCACTTAAAGACCGAAATCATCCAAAAACAGATGCTTTCATTAAAAAAGCCGCCATCTATTCTCCTAACAGGGCGCATTTAAAGAAAATAATTCTTGGCGAAATAAGCTTTGAAGCCCCCCAAGAGAACACAATCAAAAAAAAGCAGGGAAAGACAATTGAAACTCCGGAAACCTCAAAGGAAATAGTTACCCCAAAAGCTGAAACGGAGACAGAAACGGTAACTAAAGAAGCTATTTCTAAGACTGACAAAGACGGACCACAAGAAGAACCTATTGTTCCTCAAACATTGGGTAAGCAAAATCCAGAGATTAATCAGTTGGAAAAAGACCTATTGGAGATTAAAGAACGTAAACTCCGATTGGCAAAGATGTTTGAAGGCCAAGAAGAAACAAAAACAATCAAAGCCGAGACAACACCACAAAGCAACAAGTCTCAGGTAGAGTTGATAGAAAAATTCATCCAAAATGAACCTCGTTTTGAAAACAAAAAGGGTATTAACGAAGAGAATGAGTACACGCAAGAAGACCTTGCAGCCAAGCACATGAAGTCTAAAGACGAGTTCGTTACTGAAACTTTAGCCAAATTATTACTGAAACAAAAAAAATATACCAGGGCTATTGACATTTATAAAAAACTAAGCTTGAAATTCCCTGAAAAAAGAACTTACTTTGCGAGCCAAATTCAAAAAATAAAGGAAGTACAGAATGTTTAAGCTATTAATAATCCTTGCCATCATCGTTGCCATACTTTTAATTTTAATCGTATTGGTTCAAAATTCTAAAGGTGGCGGTTTGTCAAGCCAGTTTGGTGGCGCAGGTGCTACTCAAGTAATTGGAGCAAAAAAGACAACCGATTTATTAGAAAAAGTAACTTGGGGTTTTGCACTAACCTTATTAGCGCTTAGCCTAGCATCTGGCATGATGGTAGACAACGGCAATAGTGATTTTTCAAATAACCCTAACATAGACAAGGCGCTTCAAGAATTGCCAATGCAACAACAAGCCCCTGTAACACCAGAGGCTGGAAGCATACCTCAAACTGCTCCTGACACAACAGGTAACCAGTAAGAACACAAAGACTTTATAGAAAGGACCGTCAATTGATGGTCTTTTTTTTGCCCTCAAATTAAAATCCGCACTTTTCATTAATGGTATTTACACAATAGCCTTAATATTGTAGTTATAGTATAAATCAACGCTAGAGCATGTCAAACCTCTGGTGTTTAAATTCAATATCATGAACAAACTCAAATTTATCTGTTTAGGTCTCCTATTCACAACAATCACATGGGCAGCAAACCCATACAAATACATCATCGATCTTTCCCGTGTGTCGGACGATAAAGTATATGTAGAACTCGCCCCACCCAAAATCAAACAAGACGAAATCTTATTCTACTTACCAAAAATCATCCCTGGTACTTACGCCATAGCCGATTATGGCCGAATGGTTTCAGACTTTGAAGCTTTCGATAAAAAAGGAAACCCACTTCAGGTAAAAAGGCTTGATGACAACACTTGGAAAATCAGTGATGCTAAAAAAATTGCCAAAATAAGCTACTGGGTAGATGATACTTATGATAACCCAAAAGAAGGCCCTGAGATATTTCAACCAGCAGGAACTAATATTGAAGAAGGAAAAAACTTCCTTTTAAATTCCAGCGGCTTCTTCGGCTACTTTGAGGGAATGAAAAAAGAAGCTTTCGAGATTAATATCATTCGCCCTATGAACTTTTATGGAGCCACTGGTTTAAAAGCAGAGGCTACAAACACAAGCTTAAGCCGTAAATTAATAAAGAAAGACTTCAATACACCTGATGCCAACAGCACTATTGATAGGTTCGAAGTTTTAGATTACGATCGCTTAGTAGATTCTCCTTTAATGTACAGTAGAGCTGACACAGCCATAGTTAAAGTAGCAAATACTGAAGTACTAGTAGCTAGTTATTCTCCTAATAAAAAGGTTACAGCTAAAGAAATCGCTGCAAGCATTAAAGAAGTTCTTGCTGCCCAAAGTACCTTCTTAGGCGGAAAACTACCAGTTGAAAAATATGCTTTCATTTTCTACTTCACAGATCAGCCAGTAGTATCATATGGTGCTCTGGAGCATTCTTTCAGCTCACTTTATTTTATGCCTGAGCAAACTATTCAGCAAATGAATCAGCAATTGCGTGACTTTGCTGCCCATGAATTCTTCCATATCGTAACTCCTTTAACAATTCATTCTGAAGAAATTGGAAGCTTCGATTTTAACGATCCTAAAATGTCGCGTCACCTTTGGATGTACGAGGGTATGACTGAGTATTTCGCAGGTAGCGTACAAGTTAAATACGGCTTGGTAAGCCCAGAGGAATACTTGGATATGTTATCTGAAAAAATTCTTACCTCGGCACAGTTTAAAGATGATTTGCCTTTTACAGAGTTGAGTCTTGGCGCTTTAGATACCTATGCTGACCAATACTACAATGTGTATATGAAAGGTGCCTTAATTGGAATGGCCTTAGACATCAAGCTTAGAAAACTTTCTGACGGTGCTTATGGCGTGCAAGAAATGATGGCTGATCTTTCTAAGAAATACGGTATGGAGAAATCTTTTAAAGATGATCAACTGTTCAGTGAAATAGTAGCCATGACCTATCCTGAAATCGGAGAATTCCTCAACACTTATGTGGCAGGAAACACACCTATCAACTATGAAGAAGTATTGGCCGAAGTAGGTGTAAAAGTAGTTAAAGACGGCACCAAGAAACAATACTCATTAATCATCAGTCAGGAAAGCATTGCTGTAACTCAATATCAAGGAAAAAGAATGTTGGCCATTGGAGATCAAGATAAACTTGATGCTATAGGTAAAGCGCTGGGGTTACAAAATGGTGACATCCTCACAAAAATGAACGGAGATGAATTTCCCGAGTTTGGACCTGAAATCAACAATTTTCTTGGAGGACAGTTTCAAAAAATCCCAAGTCTTGAAACCATGAGCGTTACGGTTATTAGGGCTGTAGATGGCGAACCAAAAGAAATGACCCTTACAACACCTAACAAACAAATTGATGTACCTGTTGCCTTTACATTGGCCTTTGACGAGAATGCTACGCCAGCCCAGCTCAAGTTGAGAAAAGCTTGGTTAGAACCTAAAAAATAAGAGTAAATATTATTTACTATGAATGCTAAAAGGTCATCGAAAACGATGGCCTTTTTCGTTCCCCCAACCATTAGAGGCTACATCTATTAACGATAAAAGCTTATTAAGCAACAGACCTCAAACAAAAAGAGCGACCAATAAGTCGCTCTTTTATACTATTTTAATGAGGATACGGACTAGCGGTTGTTACCATTCACCTTGTAGTCTGATTGCTCTAGAATTTTAACTTTATCGTTACCATCCACTACATATTCCACTCTGAACTTACTGATGTCGGTTATACTTCCTCTACAAATCAATAAGGCCGCTTCGCAACCAATCGTAATGCATTTTTCCACTTCATTATCTCGAATGGTAATGTTAAAGGGCTTTGCATCAGCTCTGGCCAAAACAATTCCAGAGTTACCTAATTCCGTCTTCTTAAAAGGATAGATATGATATTCAGAACTTAAGCGATCTACTTGAAATTTAGATAGGTCAAGCTTTTTTGGGGCACCATCTGCTAACAAGGTAACGTACCCGTCCTTTACCGCTAAAGCTGCATTTTCAATTACCTCTCCATCTCCTAAGTGTACTGTAGCCCCTAATAGAAGTCTTCCTTCACTTCCTTCAGTATATGAGGGAATTTTGGTGTCAATACAGCTATTGCTCATGACAATTAAAGCCATTAAAGCAAAGAGCTTTGAGATAGGAGTACGCATTGTTTCAGTTGGTTAAATTGAATTTCCACTCAACAAATAGCTACTACAAAATCAGCTAAGTGATTGAAAATCTTTTCCTTATTACGAAATTAAGAAATTTTCTCTATAATCAAATTGTGATTTGTGTATATACAGATGTCAGCAGCAATTTTAAGACTCTCTTCAACAATTGCGAAGCTGTCTAAATCTTTCGCATGAGTTTTTAGCGCTTGGGCTGCAGCTTGAGCATACATACTTCCAGAACCGATGGCCGCAATACCATTGTCTGGCTCTAAAACGTCACCCGTTCCGGATAAGATCAGAATATCATCTTTGTCTGCTACAATCAGCATTGACTCTAGCTTTCTTAAGTAGCGATCAGTACGCCAATCTTTAGCCAGTTCTATAGCTGCTCTTTTCATGTTGCCCCCGTAAGCACTCAGTTTTTCATCAAACCTTTCTAGTAAAGTGAAGGCATCGGCAGTAGAGCCTGCAAAACCTGTTACTATCTTTCCGTCTTGAAGCTTTCTGATCTTCTTTACGTTACTCTTGGCTACGGTATTACCCATAGTAGCTTGCCCATCGGCACCAATTGAAATTGAACCGTTATGTTTTACCGCTAATACGGTGGTTGATCTAATCTTGGTCATGTTATTTCTAAATAAAAAAGTCCCGTATGAGAACGGGACTTGAACTTAATAAGTTTCTAAACCAGCAACCTAACTGGATCTTCTAATAAAGATTTGAAGGTTTGCAGGAATGCTGAGCCAACTGCACCGTCAACTACTCTGTGGTCGCATGACATGGTTACTTTCATGATGTTACCAATAGTCAACTCACCATCTTTAACAATAGCCGTTTGCTTAATACCACCAACAGCCATAATACAAGCGTCTGGCGGATTAATAATGGCTGTGAATTCTTCTATACCGAACATTCCTAAATTAGAAATGGTGAAAGTATTTCCTTCCCATTCAGCAGGCTGTAATTCTTTATTCTTTGCCTTTGCTCCTAATTGTTTTACCTCGGCAGCAATATGAGAAAGTGGCTTATTGTCTGCAAACCTAACTACAGGCACAAGAAGACCTTCTTCTACAGCTACTGCTACACCGATATGGATATGGTGATTGATTCTAATTTTATCGCCCAACCAAGATGAATTTACCTGAGGATGTTTTCTTAAAGCTGCGGCTGCGGCCTTAATTACCATATCGTTAAATGAAATCTTCACTGGCGAAACTTCATTCATACTAGCTCTTGCTTCAATGGCCTTATCCATGTTGATTTCCATGGTAAGGTAGAAATGAGGCGCAGTAAATTTACTTTCGGCTAAACGCTTGGCTATGGTTTTTCGCATTTGCGATACCCTTAGCTCTTCAAAACTTTCTTCACCTACAATCTTAGGAAGCTCCACTGCAGGCGTTGATGATTTTTGTGCTGGAGCTACAGATTTAGTCTGTTCAGCTTTAGCAGGAACAAAATCTTCTACATCTCTTTTTATAATTCTTCCGCCATCGCCAGAACCTTTCACTTCTGAAATATTGATTCCCTTTTCTTCCGCCAATCTCTTAGCCAAAGGTGAAGCTTTAATTCTTCCGTTATTAGTTTGGGCTGGTGCAGGGCTTTCTTCTTTCTTAGGTTCAGAAGTCTCTTGCTTTGGAGTAGCTTTAGCAGGCTCTTCCTTGGCCGGCTCTGTCTCACTTTCTGTTTGACTTTCAGCCTTTAAAAGCGTTTCAAAGTCAGCTCCTTTTTCGCCTACAATGGCTAAAACACCATTTACAGCCACTGACTCTCCTTCTTTAGCGCCAAGATACAATACAGTTCCATCATTGTAAGACTCGTATTCCATGGTAGCCTTATCGGTCTCGATCTCAGCCATCAGTTCACCTGACTCTACTGTATCGCCCACCTTTTTATGCCAAGCCGAAATAACTCCTTCCTCCATGGTGTCGCTCATTTTCGGCATTCTCACCACTTCTGCTTTGATGTTACTCGTATCTATCGCCTCGGCATCGGCTTTCTTCGCTTCAGTTGATTTTTCTTCTTTATCATCCGAGCCATTTTCACTTGACTCATTCAGAAGCGACTTATAATCTTCGCCTTTTTCTCCAACAATGGCTAAAATGCCATTGACTTGAACGGCCTCTCCCTCTTCTGCGCCAAGATATAATACGGTTCCTTCATTATATGATTCGTAGTCCATTGTGGCTTTGTCGGTCTCGATTTCAGCCATTAACTCACCTGATTCTACTTTATCACCTATTTTTTTATGCCAAACAGCGATCACCCCTTCTTCCATGGTGTCACTCATTTTCGGCATCCTAACGATTTCTGCCATAAGATTTGTGAAAATTGAGCCCAAAAATAGTTTTAAACAACCGATATTCAAATTATTGAATGACCTATTGCCCTAAGCTTTTGTTATCATTTTATAATCGGTTAATCTTCAATAGAATAATTCTGCAACTTAGCCCCTCGGGGAATGGTTCGAAGTATTAGTATTTATGAACCTGATCACTTAAATTTCTAAAAAAGTTTAATATGCCATCCAGCTATTCCATTGCCAGTTCTGCTAAAGTTATTGAAGAATATTTCAATGTTGAAGTGACTGGACAGTATAAAGAAAAGTATAATGCTTCGCCTACAAAACTACTCCCAGTAATTACTGCAGAAAACCCAGACGGACTTTCTTTTTTCTACTGGGGAATAAATCCCGCATTTGTAAAAAACCATAGTATTAGCGAAAAACTAATTTTTGCGCCAGTAGATCAAATACTAAACAAGGCCAGCCTAAGAAAAAATTTAAAAACTCAACGCTGTGTAATTATTGCAGATGGTTTTTACGCTTGGAAAAGCATTTCAAAAAAAGAAAAAATCCCTTATCGTTTTCATTTGGCCGATAAAAGCCCCTTTGGCATTGCTGGTTTATGGGATGAGTTTGAAGATGAAAACGGAGAGTCGGTGCATACTTTCATGATGATAACGACCAAGGCTAATCCAGATGTAGAAGATATTACTGACCGAATGCCAGCCATACTCGACAGCGATTTAATGATAGATTGGCTAAATGAATCTAATACAGAGGAAAGCGTAATCAACTTCATTACTCCTTACAGGGAAAAGCCATTAGATCGATTCTCAATCACACCTAAAATCAGTAACCCCGATTTCGATAGCCCGGAGCTTCTTAAAAAAGCACCCCCCGCAAACCAATTCGGAAGTTTTACGCTGTTTGGATAGTTTAGTATTTGGGATTATCGTGTGACTTGAACGTTCTCGATGTCAATTCTTGAAATTTCTCTTAGCTGATCGGTCTGGAAAGCGTAATCCAGTTCATGTGCAGGGAAATCACTATCAATAGTGTAATTGACGTAATCTTGAAATAGCACTCCATTTACTTCCCTTTGGTTATATGCTTCACGGAACCTCACTCCTCCACCATTTATATAGTAGCTATATGCCAAGTAATCAATAGTGTGCGTTTTTTGGTTGATCCAGTAAACAAAAATATTTTCGAAATTCTTTCCCCCACCATTCTTTCCGTAGGTCACCTCTACTTTATAATAAGTGTCTTCTTTTATTTTTATAGAAGGCATAAGGTGTTTGCTAATGACTTCCCGGTTAGCAGCATATGGAAGCAACGCGAAATAAACCACAGACCTGGTATCACCAGCCAAAATGCTGGAAATTGAATCTTCTTCCATTCGAACTTCCTTTTGGTTTACCCTTCTTATAAAGGTATTGGAAGTAACAATGTCTTCAAGTTCATTTCCACCTTTATAAGAGGTGCGCTTATAAACATCTCCTTTATCAGAAATTCTAGCGTTGTAGTGATTACCACGAAAATCAAACTGAATTTCTAACGGTTCACCAGATTTATATCCATGTTTTTGTATGGCCGAATCCAGTATTTGCTGAGCAGTGGGCTCATTCACAGCACAGCTTGAAGACACCATAACCCAGGTCAACACAATAAAAACACTTGGATTAACTCTTATCATTTTACACAATTCAATTCTTCCGTAAGCCATTACGGTAATATTCCCAATTAGTTACTTTCATTACTTGGGTGGCCGAAGAAATTCCTTTGAACCGAGTAGAACAACACATGCTGTGATGAATGGCCTTAATTTCCTTTTAAATAAGTAAGCATGCAGAAACAATTTCGAACTATCGGATATTTCTTTACTTTGTATCGATAAATAGAATTGCCATGAAGAGTTCCAGAATTGTTGGTTTAGGTCATTATGTACCGAAAAACATTGTTAAGAACACAGACTTAGAGAAAATAATAGACACTAGTAATGAATGGATTATAGAGCGAACGGGTATTGAAGAGCGCAGGTGGTTCGATCCTGAACAGGATACCGTGTCTAATATGGCCACCAAAGCAGCAAAGATGGCGCTCGAAAGAGCAAAAACAGATGTTAGTGAAGTTGACTTTATTGTTTTTGCCACCATTACTCCAGATTATTTTTTCCCTGGCTCTGGCGTTTTAATGCAAAGAGAACTTGGGCTACAAGGCATTGGCGCATTAGATATTAGGAACGCATGCAGTGGGTTTATCTACGCACTCTCAATTGCCGATCAATTTATTAAAACAGGCATGTATAAAACTGTTTTAGTGGTTGGTGCCGAAATTCAATCTTCGGCCATTGACAAATCTACAGCCGGCAGGTCGAGTGCGGTAATTTTTGCCGATGGTGCCGGAGCGGCAGTATTAAAAGCTGCTGAACCTTCTGAGGGAGGTATCCTGTCAACTCACCTACATGCCGATGGTGATTTTGCCGAAGAACTTTATGTAAAAGACCCTGGCAGTAGCAGAACTGTAAGGCTTTCTCAAGAACTAATTGAAGGCCCAACTTTTCACCTTACCATGAACGGAAATGCTGTATTCAAACATGCAGTGGTTCGTTTTAGCGAAGTAATTGCAGAAGCTTTGGCCGCTAACAATCTATCGGCAGAAGATATTGATCTTTTGGTTCCGCATCAGGCCAACCTGCGCATTAGCAATTATGTGCAAAAGCAATTAAATATGCCAGATGAAAAAGTATTCAACAACATTATGCACTATGGTAATACTACCGCGGCATCAATACCAATTGCCTTAAGCGAGGCCTGGGAACAAGGTAAAATCAAAGAAGGCGATTTAGTTTGTTTAGCGGCCTTTGGTAGCGGATTCACATGGGCTTCGGCATTAATTCGCTGGTAAGTATAGCATTCACTCTTTATGCCGTTTTCGTTAGCAAACCTCTCCTTATTTTGAACTAAAAACGGCTTTAAATGTTAGATGAGTAGCTTAAAAGCTCTTATTGAGAGTTTGAATTGATAATCAATTCAGCTAATGAGGTGAACATTTTATAGCGTTTATTAATAGACGTCATGAGGCGCAATGTTTTGGGCTTTCTTGGCGTAATATTTGAGAAGAAAGATCCGAATCATTTTTCATGAAACCCAATTGCATGCAATCCGATATACGTTCTATGCGCTTTCGTCAATTCATACTTTCAAGTTTATTTTTTACAGTGTTCAGCCTTT
Source organism: Roseivirga ehrenbergii (assembly GCF_001593005.1). GTDB lineage: Bacteria > Bacteroidota > Bacteroidia > Cytophagales > Cyclobacteriaceae > Roseivirga > Roseivirga ehrenbergii. The sequence goes on along the minus strand of NZ_LQZQ01000050.1, from coordinate 132,788 downwards.
CAGGCTTTGCTCAAGAAGAAAGCTATGAACTAATATTCCCCTCTGACGACCCCTCGCTGAAGAAAGAAGGAAAAACCAAAGAAGGCAAACGTGATGGGCTATGGGCCATATACAATGCGGATAGTAGTTTTCTGCAAAGAGGCTATTATGTTGAAGGTAAAAAAGCTGGGGCATGGATGATCTTTCTAAACCGACAAGAAAGGGCCAGACTTAAATATGACAACAACGTCTTAAATGGAGCTTATGTACTTTTTAATGAAGAGGGAAAATCGACAGTCATCACCAATTATACAGCAGGTAAGCTTAATGGCACATGGTCTTCATATTATGGTTCTGGCCAACTATATGAAAAAGGTGAGTTTGAGAATGGTTTAAAAACCGGGATATGGAATAGTTATTATGACAACGGTGCTCTTCAAATCAAAAGTCAATATAAAAAAGGTAAGCTCGATGGGCCATTTCAGCAATACGATCCTTTTGGTTCACTAATGATTGAAACCAATTATAAAGAAGGTTACCTCAACGGTGATTGGGTTAAATACGATGGTGCCATTGTTATTGAAAAAGGCCAGTTTGTTTATGGTGAAAGAGATGGAGAGTGGCTGTATTATGAATTCAGTGAGTTCTCACCCTCGATTAAAGAGTATTATGACAAAGGCAAAAAAACTGGGACTTGGACAACTTTTCATGAAAGTGGCAGAATGGCAAGTCAAATCACATATGCAGACGACAAACCAATTGGCACTTCTAAAGAGTGGTATTCAAATGGCCAAGTGGCAAGTGAAAGCCGATATAGATTGGGTTTTATTGACAGCACTTTTACTGCCTACTACGACAATAAAGTGGTAGCAGAAACAGGTGATTTTAAGTTAGGCCTTAGGGAAGGCGTGTGGAAATACTACCACGATAATGGTATGATTTCAGAATTTGGAAGCTACAAGAACGATCTCCGGGTTGGAAACTGGAAAAGCTTTAGTCCGCGAGGAAAACTGATTTCCGAAGGCGATTACCGATTAGGAAAAGAGCAAGGCCAATGGTTCACTTATCATGAAAGCGGACAATTATCATCTATTGGAAGTTATTTGGCTGGCGAAAAAGACGGGCTTTGGGGCTATTTTCATGAAGATGGTTCACCCATGCTAGATGAAACCTACGACAAAGGAAAACTCATGAAAGTATCTGAATTTACAGACGATGACGGTGACAAACACAGCTCAGGCACGATAATCAACGGAGAAGGAATTAAAATTGGCTATTACCCTGATGGAACCAAATTCTCTGAAGGACCTTACAAAAACGGGCTTCCTAACGGTAATTGGACATTCTTTGATGAAAGAGGTCGCAAATTGAGTACTGGAAAATTAGAGAATGGCATAAAAGAAGGTGGCTGGAACATCTATGCAAAAAACGGCAAACTCATCAGAATAGAAGTATACGAAAGCGGAGAATTGATTGATGAAGTAAATCGTTAAACATTCTTATTCAATTACTGTTATTTCAATCATGGGATTATTTTCAAGGAAAACAGAAAAGGAAAAGCTTCAGGCCAAATACAAAAAACTTATTGATGAAGCCTACAAGCTTTCGCACACCAACCGTAGAGCTAGTGATCTAAAAACAGCGGAAGCAGATGAACTCCTCAAGCAAATTGAAACAATGAATTGATTAACGCTTTGCGAATCCTTTGAGCTGTTCAACAAGTTCCTTTTTAGCGCTAGGTCTTTTAATCCCTTCTCTTATCAATTTGCCTTCTTTTGTAATTACCATATAAGTAGGGAAGCCCGTAATGTTTACAGCCTGATCAAACTTGGCATATTGGGCGTCATCTAAAAAGAAATTCTCTCCCTTTAGCTCATGCTTTTTCACCATAGTTTCCCATGATTTCTTTTCAGATTGGGCACCTAGGTAAACAAAAACTACATTGTCATCCTCTTTAAAATTGGCCTTGATTTCTGGTAAGTGAGAAAACTCTGTTATGCACGGCCCACACCAAGTAGCCCAAACATCTATATAAACCACTTTACCAGGGTAAGTTTTTTTCAGTTGACTTAACACATCTCCTTCTGAATCAACTATTTCTACTCCATTGACAAACTTCTTATCCTTCAAAATCACAAAGTCGCTATACTTACGTTCTAGCACATTTCTCGCTGTACTATTCAAGTTTAAGGTTTTCACTTTATCCCATATTACTTGAGGAAGCTCATTTCCTCGACTAAAGTAGCTCTCATCAATATAAGTAGCAATGATACTAGATTTAGACATTGGGTCCAACTTGTCGATTCTCATTAACAAATCATCCCAAGTAATTTTTTGGTTTAATTCTAAAAGTTCTTTTGAGAACTCTTCTGTTCTGGCTTTTAATGGGTCGCTTAGCTTAACATAGCCAAAATGTTTTTCTCTTTTTTTCTCTTCAATTTTCCATTCCTCAATCTCAGCCCTTCCAGTTTCAGAAATAATTTTAGATTTCAAAAAACCATAAACCTGCTCTATTCTGTAATCGTGCATTGCCACTCTCTCTTTAGGCATCATGGCCATCGAAAACTCTCGCATCAAATCACCAAACTCTCCAGCAAGCATATTCAAAGGCTCATCAACTATCATATCTTTAACTTTTGCCTCATAAGCCTCAGGTAAATCAATTGGAGTTAAAGCACCATTATCTGCGCTATGCAACCAGCGATACCTCATCAAATCATTAGCTGCATACAAATTGATATTTCGCTCGCTGTATTCTTTTACTATTCGGCTTGGGCTATTTTCACTAAAGTAATTCTGATAAAAATTCTGATGCTCTTTTAGTAAATCTAAGCGGTACTCTAAATACTCCATGGGCTCCAAAGCCTTTTGCAAACTATCGTTCTCAAAGTAGTTTCTCACCTTCATATACTTTGGCTTTACCACTCTCAGCTCCTCGTTTTCCTTTGCCAAAGCTCCCATAAACGAAATTGGAGATTCTGCATACCAGCCATCAATACCGCTAACTGCTTTTTCTTCATCTACAAATACTGCCATTTTGCTATCAGGCTCGGCTAAAAACATCGTAAAGACCTCTCCCACCCTAAACATTATATCTTGTGGATTATCTAAAGGGAAAAATATTTTGAATCGACCCTGTTCATCCACATTCACAGTGAACTTTTGTTGCCCAGAGCTAAAGGCATGATTATAAATAACGGAAGCCGTTAAGGGCATTTCGCCTTTAGGTTTTACCACACCAGAAAGAGTTACTTGACTACTTTTAAAAAAGTCATCTTGCCAAACACTTTGGTTAGGCATTCTCTGACGGTCATCACCCAATTTATTTTTACTCAATCGTTTAATAATTCTTCCATCCTCCAAAATCAGAAAATCACCAACCTCTCTTATTATGATTTGTCTTGTTTTTCCTGGTTGAGAAAGATTAACATGCCATTCTTTACCTTTCTTAATAGGATCTTTGAAGTTCCAGAAATCAGATTCATACATCATATAATTATCTGAAACCCTTAATTCAAGGGTATTCGAGCCATCTACCAAAAACCAATTGCCTATTACGGAACTAGGAAGCGAAGATTGAGCATTGAAATGAGCAACCGAAAGGGCTGATAAGAGTAGAGTGAAAAACGCTTTCATAATTTCAATTTATTCAGGAAAATAACAATTATGAATAACCAAAACAAAACTCATTTCATTTAACACTAAAAATATATTAAACTGGAATTCCATAAACATTAACCTCAAGCGCTCATCATAATTTAGTTCCTTCAAATACCTTTCCTCAAAATATTGACGTTTATCCATTCTAAAACCTTCACCTTTTCCTAATTCCTATATCTTTGCTGTATGCACCATTTGACAATACTCTCCTACATCGTTTGGGATCCCATGAAAGAAATCATCAGGGGAATTCAACCGCCCGTTTGGTACAGTGTACTTTTTGCACTTGGCTTTATTATAGGCTATCAAATCATGGTCTATATTTTCAAAAAAGAAGGTAAAGACCCGCTTAACGTAGATACACTTACCGTACATATGGTATTGGCCACCATAATTGGTGCTCGTTTGGGGCATTTATTGTTTTATGAACCCGATCGCTTTTTAGCCGACCCATTAATGTTCTTTAGAACTTGGGAAGGCGGTTTAGCGAGCCATGGTGCAGCTTTCGGAATTTTAGCAGCGCTTTTCCTATACAGAAATTACTTCATAACAGTTGGTTGGTTTCCTCCACTCAAATTCAAAAAACAGAAAAAAGCCGGCCAGAGTTATCTCTGGATTGTAGATAGAATTGTAATTACTGTGGCTCTAGCCGCAGTTTTTATTCGAATGGGTAATTTTGTGAATTCCGAAATTGTAGGAAAACCAACAGGAACCGACCAAGGGGTAGTATTTGGGCGCATTGCCGAAATGTATTTTGAAGATGGCATTAACGGTGTGGACCGTGCCGAAGCTTCTAAAGGAACAAGTACAGAAGACCTAGAGCCGGGTATTGTACCTGTAGATATTTATGTAACTTTTGAAGGCACAAGCAGCACAGAGCAAGAAATAAGAGCTAAACTAGAACGCGAGTTCAAACCCATGCTTACGCGCTACCCCGTTAATGAGCATTATCAAGAACCACTAGGAACTCCGTTAAATTATGAGTTAACACCTATTGGCAGGCAGTGGGCGGCTACAATCCATACTTATGGGATTGTTCGATACCCAGCTCAGCTTTACGAATCGGCAACATCACTTATATTATTCTTTATTTTACTGGCGCTTTGGCTCAAATACAAAGAACGAACGCCAGAAGGCTTACTCTTAGGAATCTTCCTTATCTGGATTTTTGGGCTTCGTGTTTTTCACGAAACCTTCAAAGAAAACCAAGTGGCTTTTGAAGAAGGAATGAAATACAATATGGGACAACTATTGAGTATTCCTTTGGTGCTCATCGGGTTCTTTGTTTTAATCCGCTCTATGGTTGTAAGCAAGAAAAAAGAGTGATCGACATTAAGGTAAAAAAAGGCTTAAAAGGTGGAATAGTTTTATTCCTTCTGTTGATTTTCAGCCTAAATGGTTTTGGGCAAAACATTTCTGTTGAAGACAGTTTGGGTTCTGTGACTATCAATGTTGGCAAAATCTACATTACAGGAAATAAAAAAACGAAAGCTGAAATCATCCTTAGAGAGCTAGATTTTGTTGAAGGCCAACAAATTAGCGCAAGAGAATTCAGTCAATCGATTGTTTTAAGTCAGCAAAAATTAATCAATACGCGACTATTTGTTATTGCTGAAGTTGTCCCTCTTTTTATGTCCGACACTCAAGTCGATATTCTAATTCGACTGCAAGAGCGTTGGTACATTTTTCCATTGCCTATTTTTAAGCTTGCCGACAGGAACTTCACAGAATGGTGGGTGAACCAAAAACGTGATTTTGCAAGGGTGAATTATGGAGTTCAACTTTATCATTTCAACTTAACAGGCCATAACGACAAACTTATTTTCAGGTCGCAATTCGGCTTTACAAAGCAATACGAATTACAATATCAGCGACCGTATATCAATAAAGCACAAACCTTAGGACTTACACTAAGAACCAGCTTCGCAAATAACAAAACGGTTGCCACCAACACCGATGGGCACCGGCTACAATTTGAACAGTCGGACGATATTAATCGCAGAATTTTTTCTTCTAGCGGAACACTCACTTATCGTCCATCTTTTTACAGCAGGCATTCCATTGATGCGGGCTTTAGCCGGGCAAGTGTTAGCCAACTTATTACAAATGCCAACCCCGACTATTTTCAGAATGGTGAACAGTTACAGAAGTACTTCAGGCTAAGCTATGTATACTCATGGGACAACCGTGATTACTTCGCCTACCCCCTCTCTGGCAATCTGTTCAGAGGTGAAGTCAGTAATTATGGAATGGGCATTTTCAATGACTTAAATATGTTTTCTGTCCGTGGCTCAACCAGTAACTTTTTTGATTTAGGAGGGAAATTATACTTAGCTAATTCACTTGAAGGATACTATAATTTTAGTGATGAAATCCCATATATGCTTCGCTCTGGCTTTGGCTATAGGCCAGATTTTATTCGAGGCTACGAACGCTATGTAGTTGAAAGCAATGCATTTGTATCAAATAGAAGTGAATTCAAATACAAATTCCTTTCGGGTATTCAAGAACTGAATAGAAGAAGCCTGATCGATCAATTTAGAACCATGCCTTATGCTTTTTATCTCAAGGCATTTGTAGACATGGGCTATGCTGGTGACCCGATTCGTTCTACAACCAATAATTTCTACAATAAGGAATTAATGTATAGCGCTGGTCTCGGCCTCGATATAGTGACCTACTATGACTTTGTGGTCCGCTTTGAATTTAGCGTAAACCGACAAAAGCAAACAGGTTTCTTTGTCAACTTCATGTCGGCACTGTAGTGTAAAAAATCAAATATTGACCTCCTCAATTTTGTAAAAAATATTTATAGGATTTATTCCAAATATTGTATTTTTAGTTTGTGAAGATTGTCTATACTCTTTTAATCGCACTTTGCTTTTCCTTAAGTACCTCTGCTCAATTAGCCAGCAGAGCACCTGTGGGGCCACGAGCACTCAGCATGGGCGGTGTATCGTCCGTCTTTCACGATAGTTGGTCCATATTCAATAACCCAGCGGGCCTAACTGAAACAGAAGAACTGACCGCTCTTTTTGCTTACAAAACCATTTTTGATTTTGCTCCTTTCAATACTGTTTCGGCTGGTGTTGCCATGCCTACTAGTATAGGCAGTATGGGTTTTTCAGTGTTCCGTTTTGGTGACGATATTTTCAATAGCCAAATGGCGAGCCTTTCTTTTGCTAGAAAAACTGGGATTATACGACTAGGCCTAAAATTGAATTATTTGCAATATAATATCGAGGGGTTTGGGAGCAAGAGCACCCTGCTTTCAGACATTGGTGTAGTAGCTGACCTCACTCCTCAACTCACTTTTGGGGCGCACATTTATAATTTCACCCAGTCTTCAATTGCAGCAGATAACCGAGAAAAAGTACCCACAGTAATTAATTTGGGCATTGCTTATAAGCCTTCTGAAGAAATCACTTTGGTGATTGAAGGCGAAAAAGACATTGATCTTGACCCAGACTTAAAGTTAGGTTTGGAGTACCAAGTCATAGAAAAAGTAAAAGCCAGAACGGGCTTTTCAACCTTAACCAACACCCATTCGTTTGGAACAGGTTTACAACTCAGTCGCTTTGGTTTGGATTACGGAATCCGAATTGATAGAAAATTAGGCCACACTCACAACTTCGGTTTAACCTTCCAAATCAATGAGTAATGAAATGTGCTCGGTTATTCATAGTGACGCTTACGGCTTTACTTCTCTGTGAAGGAAAAACACTAGCACAAAAAGAAGAACAATTTGATCTAGAATTATTTATTGAAGAACTCTTCAACCTTCAAGATGAAGATATTAACTATGAAGACCTCTATGAGACTTTGCTTACTCTTTATCAAAATCCGCTAAACCTCAATACAGCCAACACATACGAGTTACAGAGTTTATATATACTTTCCAGTGTTCAAATTCAAAACCTGCAAAATTACATCCTAGAAAAAGGAAAGCTGATTACGCTTTATGAGCTACAAGTAATCGAGGGTTTTGATTTTGCAACCATAGAACGCCTAAAGCCTTTTGTAACGGTTGATTCTAAAGATGCCCTAGTAGATGATCGTCCGCTTTTGCAGCGAATTTTAGAAGAACGGAACAATTATCTCATTTCTCGCTACGAACGAATCTTAAACCAGAAGAAAGGCAACAGCCCAAAAGAATCCCCTGATGATTCGCGTTATGCTGGCTCAGCAGACAAATTCTACCTTCGGTATCGAGTTTCCAAGCCCAATGATTTCAGCATTGGGTTTACCACAGAAAAAGACGCAGGAGAACAATTTCATTGGAACCCAAAAAGCAAAACCTATTTCAGCGATTTCTGGTCGGCTCATTTTATGCTCGAAAATCAAGGCAAATGGCAAAAACTGATTGTTGGAGACTACCAATTACAGTTTGGACAAGGCCTAATCTTTGGCGCTGGATTTGGGGTTGGAAAAGGTTCTGAAACAGTAAATACAGCCAACCGAGTTACATTAGGAATCAAGCCTTATACTTCAGTTTTGGAAGGTGGCTTTTTAAGAGGAGCAGCAGCCAGTTATACTTTGAATAAAAAGCTGACAGCCACCACTTTTATATCTTATTTAAAACAAGACGCCAATGTTCAAACAGGTGGAAATAATGAGGATTTTGAATCCTATTTTTCTACCATACAACTTACAGGAATGCACCGAACGCCAACAGAATTGGCCAACAAAAAACAGGTAGGTGAAACTGTTTTGGGAATGAATCTTAATTACCGACCAAACGACCGTACCGAAGCTGGTTTTATCGCAAGTACCAATCATTTCTCAACCCCAATTTTACGTAGCGACAAACCCTATAATAAGTTTGAATTTAAAGGCCAATCCAACCTGAACATGAGTATGTATGGAAAATACCAATGGAAGCATTTTCTGCTTTTTGGTGAAAGTGCCATCTCCAAAAGTGGAGGAATTGGTGCTGTTGGTGGCTTTACAACCAGCTTAACTCCTCGTGTCGAATTTGCTATGGTACTTCGATCTTACCAAAAGAATTTCCACACTTTTCGTGGAACCTCATTTGCCGAAGGAAGCCGTAACATCAACGAAAAAGGCGTTTATTGGGGTATCAAATACACCCTGAATCGAAAATTCTATCTCACTGCTTATTATGACACATACCATTTCCCGTGGTTAAGATTTCGGGTTGACGCGCCTTCTAATGGTCATGATTATTTGCTTAGGCTAAATTATAACCCTGGCAGCAGAATAAAACTGTATGGCCAATTCAGACGAGAGTTCAAGGATACCAATGTGAGTAGTGAAACTTTGAACAACAATATTATAACCTCAGGACGGAAAGATCAGTACCTCATTAATCTGGAATATGCCTCCGGTATTCGGTTTAGTTTTAAATCACGAGTACAATTCAGCGAATACCGTCTGATTAATGAAAAAACAATGGGCTATGCTTTTATTCAAGATGCCGTTTATAAAAATGGGGACTGGGTTTTTAGTGCAAGAATGGCCCTATTCGATACAGAAGGAAGCCAAAACAGACAATATGCATATGAGCGTGATGTACTCTATGCGTTTTCAATTCCAGCATACAGCGGCAGAGGCATTAGAAACTACCTACTGGTTCACTATAAAGCATTCCGAAAAATGGACCTATGGGCAAGAATTGCCAGAACCACTTATTACGACCGAAACGAAATTGGAACAGGACTAGAAACGATTAATGGAAATAAACGGACAGAGGTCAAGTTTCAGGTACGGTATAGATTAAACTAAGCCCGACAAAACGGTTTAAGTTCGTAAATTTCATCCTACCAAATTTCAATTCTGTTTACTCCTGAAACAATAAATCCTACCACTCGAAAATATTGTTTTGGACTGATGACATCAGTTTAATAATTTACATCTTTAAACTTAAAAGACGATGACGAAAAAAATTGGAAGTTACTTCCTTTCCATGGCCTTGCTAATGTTTAGCTTACAGGCCTGCTCTCAAGGAAACGGACCTGCGGCAACAAAGCCCGACAATGAGCGATGGCAACAAGCCATTGAATACAAAATGGAAATTGATATGGACGTGAAAACCAACAGGTTTCAGGGCGTTCAGAATGTGAAATACACTAACAATTCTCCAGATGCCTTAGATCAAGTTTTCTACCACCTCTATTTTAATGCCTTCCAACCAGGAAGCATGATGGATGTTAGATCAAGAACCATTGCTGATCCAGACAGAAGAGTAAGAGATAGAATTTTCAATTTGAAAGAAGATGAAATCGGCTACCAAAAAATCAAATCTTTAAAACTAAACGGAAAGCCTGTAAAATACGAAGTGGTAGGAACGGTTTTAGAAGTTCAACTTGACCAACCAATCGCCCCAGGAAGCACTGTTGATTTTGATATGGAATTTGAAGCACAAGTTCCAGTTCAAATTAGAAGAACAGGGCGTGATAATGCCGAAGGCGTACGCTACTCTATGGCGCAATGGTTCCCTAAAATGGCTGAATACGATTACCAAGGCTGGCATGCGGATGAATACATTGGCCGCGAGTTTTATGGTGTTTGGGGTAACTTTGATGTAAAAATCAAGATCGACAAAGATTATTTAATTGGTGGCACTGGTTATTTACAAAACCCATTAGAAATTGGGCATGGATATGAAAACGAAGGAGAAACCGTAAATCAAAAAGTTGAAAACGGAAAGCTGACTTGGCATTTTGTAGCGCCAAATGTTCATGATTTCATGTGGGCTGCTGACCCTGATTATACACACAAAAAGTTAACTACAAAAGACGGTTTAGAACTTCATTTCATCCACAAAAAAGGTCAGAATGAAGAAAACTGGGATAAAGTAATACCTCAAACAGAAATGTTATTTGAGTATGCGAGCAAACACTTTGGTAAATACCCTTACAAGCAATTCTCTGTAATTCAAGGCGGAGATGGTGGTATGGAATACCCAATGTCTACTTTGATTACAGGATCAAGAGGAAGCTTAATAGGTGTAACTGTTCATGAAGCAATGCACGATTGGTATCACGGTATTCTGGGCAGTAACGAAGCTCTTCACCCTTGGATGGACGAAGGTTTTGCTTCATATGCTTCAACTAGAATTATGGATTACATTAACCGTAAAACTAGAGGTGAATCTGAGCCTGAAGTAACCCTAGAAAACCTAGGTAATAACTCTGGTCAAAGAAGCTATGTGGGTTTATCAAAAAGCGGAAGAGAAGAACCTTTAAGTACTCACTCGGATCATTTCAACCTTAATGGGGCTTATAGTAGCTCGGCATATGGTAAAGGAGCAGTTTGGATGAGTCAAATGGGATATGTAATTGGCGAAGAAAACCTAAACAAGGCTTTATTGGCCTACTTCGATGATTGGAAATTCAAACATCCTAATCCAAACGATGTTTTGAGGTCTTTTGAAAAAGTATCGGGCTTAGAATTAGATTGGTACAACGAATACTTTGTATACACTACAAAATCAATTGATTATGGAGTAAAAGAAGTAAACGGTGAAGGCAATAAAACCAACGTTACTCTAGAAAGAGTTGGTATGATGCCAATGCCAATGGATGTGGTTGTGACCTATAAAGATGGTTCAAAAGAAGTACACTACATGGCCTTGAGAATGATGCGTGGCGAAAAACCAGCTGAAACTCAAGACAAAAGAATTGTACACCCTGACTGGGCATGGGTAAGCCCTACTTATGATTTCACAATTGACAGACCAATGTCTGACATTGCTTCAATTGAAATTGATCCTTCTGGTAGAATGGCCGATGTAGAAAGAGGAAACAACAAATGGGAAGCGAACTCTTTGAATACTAACAAGTAGTAAACTTCTACAAAAAATTATAATGAAGCAGCTCAGCCGAAAGGTTGAGCTGCTTTTTTATGTCCACCCTGGAAATCTCATAACCCTTTTCAATCAACAAAATTCATAATTGAAAGTAATACTATCGTTATTGTTTATTTTAATTTTTATTTCAAAAGTATTTAAACCTTTTTTGAAAGTAGGCGTTAGGTTTTCGCGACATGAATAATTTAATTAGCCAGATGCAAATCCAAGTGAATGAGAAGATCTTCTTAAAGGATCCTAATTCATCTGAACTTGGTAAAAAAATCATTAGTAACGGAATCGAATTAATTAATGAAATAGGGCTGGAAAGTTTCACTTTCAGGAAGTTAGCTACTAAACTAGAAACTACAGAAAGCTCAATCTACCGTTATTTCGAAAGCAAGCACAAACTCCTTTTATACCTTACTTCTTGGTACTGGGGCTGGTTAGAGTATCACTTAGTGTTTTCAACTGCTAATATTTCATCTGCGGAGGAAAGGTTGAAAGTGGCTATCAAAGTGATCTCAAAAGACATTCCCGACAATGAAATGTTTGGCCATATCAATCTTGGTTTGCTCAACAAAATTGTAATCTCAGAATCATCTAAGGCATACCTTACCAAGCAGGTAGACGATGCCAATAAGGAAGGCTTCTATGCGGGTTACAAACGTATGGTGCTTCGAATTAGCGAAATTATTAAAGAGCTAAATCCAAATTTTGGTTTTGCGAGTACGCTCACTTCAACGATTATAGAAGGCATTCATGATCAAAAATATTTTGCCGAGCATTTGCCTACCCTAACAGATATATCTGGCGACTCATCTGTTCTTACACAATTTTATACCGACATGGCCATTTCAACCATTCAGCAAAACACTAAATAATGAACCCTGCAATAAGTATTTCTCCTGTAAAAAGGTTTTTAAACATGCTTAAAGTGGATAAGCGTGAAATTATAAGCGTGTATGTATATGCACTCTTTAATGGCGTTATCACACTTTCACTACCCTTAGGAATTCAAGCTATCATCAACCTTATTAGTGGCGGGCAGGTATCTACCTCATGGTTTATTTTAGTGATTTTCGTAATCGTTGGAGTAATAGCATCAGGTGTAATGCAAATCATGCAACTCACCATAACGGAAAATATTCAGCAGAAAATATTTACTCGTTCCGCTTTTGAGTTTGCCTATCGCATTCCTAGAATGAAGATGGAATCGATTAAGAATGCCTATATCCCTGAATTGGCTAATCGTTTTTTTGACACCTTATCGGTTCAAAAAGGACTATCAAAAATCTTGATCGACTTTTCAAGTGCATCGTTGCAGGTAGTTTTTGGGCTGATTTTACTTTCGCTTTACCATCCGTTTTTCATCATGTTCGGATTGCTTTTGGTGGTTGTAGTGTATTTAATATTTCGTTTTACGGCACCAAAAGGCCTTAAAACCAGCATTATAGAATCCAAAAACAAGTATATGGTTGCGCATTGGTTAGAAGAGTTGGCCCGCGCTATGGAAACCTTTAAACTGGCTGGTCAAACACCTCTACCTTTAGAGCGAACAGATGATGTTGTAGAAGGCTACTTGACCTCTAGGAAAGCGCATTTTAAAACCCTACTTACGCAATACATTAACCTGGTAGGTTTTAAAGTATTGGTTACTGCGGGTTTGCTATTAATCGGTGGGCTTTTGGTGATTAATCAGCAAATGAACATAGGCCAATTTGTAGCGGCTGAAATTATCATCATTTTGGTTTTAAACTCAGTTGAAAAGCTCATTCTGAGCATGGAAACCATTTACGATGTACTCACTTCAATTGAAAAAATAGGAAATGTAACAGATATTCCTCTTGACAGTGATAGTGGCACAACGGCAGATACATCAGACGAACTTGGCCTTTCCATTAATATTACCAATTTAGGTTACAGGTTCAGTTACCTGAAAGAAGACACCATCAAAAATGTAAACCTAAGTATTGACCCGGGTGAAAAGATATGTTTATCAGGCTATAATGGCTCCGGCAAATCTTTGCTTCTACATGTTGTTTCTGGTTTATACGATGAATACAGCGGTTCGATTTCAAGCCAGGGCGTACCATTGACGAACTGGTGTAAAGCAGATTTTCATAAACTTATTGGCGACAACCTTACGCGTGGTGACATCTTCAATGCCACTCTATTCGAGAATATTTCATTAGGCAAACCTGAAATCACTATGAGTCGCGTACAGCAAGTAGCAGAAATTGTGGGTCTCAAAGATTTTGTAGATGCCATTCCTCAAGGCTATTACACTACCCTATTGCCCGAAGGGCGAAACCTACCGCAAAGCATAATCCTGAGAATAATGTTGGCCAGAAGTATTGCTGGAAATTTTAAAATGATTCTACTAGAAGACAATTTTAATCAACTGAATGAGAAAGACAAGGCTTCATTCTTGGACTTCCTTCTTAGCCAGCAATGGACAGTAATAGCGGTTTCGAACGACCCATTTGTAGCAGACAAATTTGACCGAACCATTGTGATGGAAAAGGGAGAAATTATTGCAAAGGGTACGGTGTCATCGATGACGACTTACCCATGGTATTCAAACATTTTTTCTAAAAAATAATCATAGCATGCTAAACATCAGTCCAAACAAAATTGAGGGGAAGGTTGAAACATCAAAATTCCGATCGTTTGCCATGGTAAAGGATTATTATGCTGGTAAAATCTTCACTCGGCTTGTTGCCATATTCTTCACGCTTTTTATTCTGGCCTTGTTTTTACCTTGGACACAGAACATTAGGTCAACTGGCGTGGTAACCACTTTGCAGCCCGATCAACGTCCGCAAACAGTAAACTCAATTATTAGTGGTAGAATAGAAAAGTGGTATGTAAGGGAAGGCAATTATGTAAATAAGGGAGATACCATTTTATACATCTCAGAAGTGAAAGACGATTATTTCGATCCTGAACTTTTGTCTAGAACCCAAGAACAAATCACTTCGAAATCATCTAGCTTGAATTCCTATTCAGGAAAAATAAACGCTTTAGATAACCAGCTAGAAGCCTTATTAAAAACCAAGGAGCTTAAGCTTGAGCAAGCGAAAAACTACATTCGACAAATTGAGCTCAAAATTCAGTCAGATAGTATTGATTTTCAAGCCTCTAAAACAAACAACGCAATTGCAGAGAATCAATTGAAACGGATGGAACAACTTTATGAAAGTGGTTTAAAGTCGCTCACAGATCTGGAAAGCACTCGTTTAAAGCTTCAAGAAACACAAGCCAAAAAGATTAGTGCTGAAAACAAATTACTCAGCAGCAGAAATGAACTGATCAATGCTCAAGTTGAGGTTAACTCCATTGAAAATCAGTACCAAGATAAAATTGCCAAAACAGAATCGGACAAATTCACGGCCATGTCGAATAAGTTTGATACTGAGGCTACAGTATCTAAAATGGAGAATCAGTACAAAAACTATTCTGTAAGAATGGGCATGCATTATATTACGGCTCCTCAAAATGGATACATTACAGAAACCATTAAATCTGGTATAGGAGAAACCTTAAAAGAAGGCGAACAACTTTTGACGATTATGCCTGCAGATTATGATTTAGCCGTTTCCCTCTACATAAAACCAATGGATCTACCTCTCATTAGAGAAGGTCAACCGATCCGTTTCATCTTTGATGGCTGGCCGTCTATTGCTTTTTCTGGCTGGCCAAACCTGTCGTACGGAACTTTCGGAGGAAATGTAGTAGCCATAGACAATTTCACAAGTGCAAACGGACAGTATAGGGTTTTGGTAGCCCCAGACCCAAGTGATGAACCTTGGCCAGAAGGTTTGCGTGTGGGTTCTGGCGCTAATGGAATGGCCTTATTGAAAAACGTACCTATATGGTATGAACTATGGCGTAAGCTCAATGGCTTTCCTGCAGACTACTATGTAGCCGAGAACAGTACAGACAATAGTTCAAAAAAGAAGTAATGAATAGATTGATAAAAACCATCTTATTACTTTCAATCTGCTTCCATTTTGCTCAAGGGCAAGAAGAGCGTCCAATATTTACCCAAGATCAACTTCTTTGGTACATAGAGAATTATCACCCTATTGCTCAGCAAGGTAAACTACTAATTCAGCAAGGAGAAAGCTCTGTAAGGGCAGCCCGTGGTGGCTTCGACCCCAAGTTATTCGCCAATTTTGATCAAAAGCAATTTGAAGACAAAGAGTATTACAGCATCCTGAATAGTGGTTTGAAAATCCCAACTTGGTATGGACTTGAGTTTAAAACTGGATTTGATCAAAACAGTGGTGTATACCTAAATCCAGAAAACAAAGTTCCTAATGGAGGTCTTTGGTATGGGGGTGTTTCAGTGTCACTAGGACAAGGCCTGTTTATAGATAAACGCAGGGCGGCATTACAAAAAGCCAATGTATTTGCTTCTTCGACTGTGGCAGAACAAAAAGCACTGATGAATGAACTTTACTTTGATGCTATTAAACAATATTGGAAGTGGGTACAGGCCTATAATGAATATCGAGTTTATGAGGAGTCTGTTAGCTTGGCAGTTACTCGTTTTGAAGCCGTTAAAAACAGTCATTTACTTGGCGACAAGCCTGCAATAGATACCTTAGAAGCAAAAATTCAAGTTCAGAATAGAGAGTTAGGTCGAAATGAATATCAACTAGCCTACCAAAATGCTACGCTCGAACTTTCAAACTACTTATGGTTTGAAAACAACACTCCTTTAGAGATTACTGACGAACTCAGACCTCCGCTTTTCGATGAAATTGAGTTGAGTAACACCACCTCCTTTGATACTCTACAAGCCTATGTTAATGCTGTACCTAATGCTCATCCCGACATGCAGATTTATCAATTCAAGCTGTCATCACTAGAAATTGAAAGAAAATTGAAAGCAGAGAAAATAAAACCAAAACTCAACCTCAACTATAATTTCCTAAGCGAACCTGTAGGAGACAATTTCCTGAATAATGTTTCGAACCAAAACTACAAATGGGGTATTGAGTTTAGCTTACCTATTTTTTTAAGAGAACAACGTGGCAACCTGCAATTGGCCAAGTATAAAATAGAGAATACCGCCTTTGGGCAACGACAAAAACAGTTGGAAATAGAAAATAAAGTACTGAGTTACTTTAATGAACATGTTGCATTAAGAAAACAGGTAGATATATATAGAGATGCTGTAAGCAACTATAGTAGCTTACTAGAAGGAGAAAGAATCAAATTTAATATAGGCGAGAGTTCTCTTTTCTTAGTCAATTCCCGCGAATCTAGTTTGATAGAAGCCCGACTCAAAGCCATTGCTCTAGTGTCTAAATACAACATTTCTAGCGCTGGAATTGACTATGCCTCTGGTCGACTTTATAAGTAATTAAGTACCCCAATATTAATATGTAGGGTTCTCAAATCGAATTGACTTATATTGAACAGCTAAACCGTTCCCTCATGGAGAATACTTCGCTTTATATCATGAGTGCCATGTACATTTTAGCTGGCATTATGCACTTTATTAAACCAAAGGCCTACCTCAGAATTATGCCGAGGTATCTTCCCTACCATTTAGCCTTGGTATATTTGAGTGGTGTTTTCGAGATCGTTTTTGGTACATTACTCCTCTTTCCTTCTACTCAAGAAATTGGTGCTTGGGGAATTATAGCCGTACTCATTGGCGTTTTCCCTGCCAATATCCATATGCTCCAAACGAACAAAGTAAAAAAGACATGGTACATAATTGCCCTGTGGGTAAGGCTTCCGCTGCAGGGATTTTTAATTTACTGGGCTTGGTTATTTACATAGAAAAGGAGTCCGAAGACTCCATTTCTGTTTCTGCTATGGAGAGCCTATAATTCATAAATTTTAGCTAGCCTGATACCATTTAATATCCTTCTCATTATCTTCCGATAATTCAATCATTGGCTTCATTACCTGCACTTTACCATCCATTCTTGCCTTGAGCGCTTCTTCAATTTCTTTCTTTACCATTTTTCTGTAGGGTAAGAAATGCTCCATAAAAGCAGCAAATGACAAAAAGTTACCTATACCCCCTGGATTTTCTCTGTACATTCTATAGAGGTATTTCCAAAAAACAAAACGTGTGCTTCTTACAAACCCAAGTTTGGCAAGCATTTTTAAACCGAACATAATCCCTTTAAAATCGAAGTCGGTTTTATGCTTATTGGCCATTTTCTTTCTCAACTCTGGGTTACGATGTACTTCGGCTTGCCCCACCATCATAAAATGGTCGAACACCCTTTTCATATAGTTTTTAGGATCATATAATTTCCAGAAAGCCTCTACATACTCTTCCGCAATATCTTCAATAGGTCTGGTTGGAATAAAATTAAGCAATGTGGTTTGGTTCAAATTAGCGTCATCTAACAACCTATCACTTGCCTTAAGTCTGTCCCACAAGGCCGTACCCGGCAAAGCCTGAAGCATACTGAATGTTACCCCTGGAATTGCATTCTCTGTAGCAAAATTAAACACCCGTTGCCCTGCTCCTTTCTTTTCATCATCAAAGCCAATGATAAAACCAGCCATAATTCTAAGCCCCGATTTAGCGATCTTCTCGAGCGACTCATTCATTGGGGTTCTGTTATTCTGATGTTTAAGGGTGAGTTTCAAGCTGTCTGTATCGGGTGTTTCAATACCAATAAATACAGTAGAAAACTTACTGTGCGCCATCAGCTCAAGCAACTGATCGTCTTGTGCCATATCAATTGAGGCCTCAGTTGTAAAACTAAAGGGATATCCATTATTGGTTTGCCAATCAATGAGCTTTTCTAAAAATGGCTTGACAGTTCGTTTATTGCCAATAAAGTTATCGTCTACAAAGAAGATTCCTCCTTTCCAACCTAGTTCTAAAAGAGCATCAAGTTCCTTTTCTACCTGACTGAAGGTTTTTGTTCTCGGTTTTCGGCCATACAGAATAATGATATCGCAAAACTCACATTGAAACGGGCAGCCCCTAGAATACTGAATTGCCATCAGAAAATATGCGTCCATATCTAGCAAATCAAAACGAGGAACAGGACTCAAAGTAACATCTGGTTTGTCTTTAGACCTGAAAATGCCAGATTTCTCTCCTCGGTTAAAAGCATCTACAAAGAGGCCAATTGTGTATTCCCCTTCATCTAAAACCAAGTAATCTGCACCAGCATTGATAAAGTCATTAGGTAAAGAGGTAGCATAAGGTCCACCCACCACAACAGGTTTGTCCCTTCGTTTTGCTTCTCTAATTTGAGCTAAATAGTCTTCTTTCTGGGCAATCATGCCAGAAAACATAACCACATCTGCCCAATCCCAATCTTCTTCAGTTACTGGTTCAATATTTCGGTCTCTCAACCGGAAGTTCCAATCTTGAGGAAGCAAGGCGGCAACCGTTACCAAACATAAAGGCGGCATAAAGGCCTTTTTACCAATGCCTTGCACAGCCTTTTCAAATGACCAAAAGCTTGTGGGGAAAATGGGATAACTTAAAAGAACATTCATAGTAGTAAAAAAATCATTAAGGTTGATTGATAATAAAGGCTACAATCCCAACTCCAACATCCCATCGCCTTCTTTTAAAGGTAGAAAAGAACTCACAAAAACTTACACCAAATTATCAATTTACTTTTTACCTGTAATCAAAATTTAATTTGGACACATCAACTAAAATGAAGTTCGTTATTAAACTACAACACCCTATGCTCGTCTAAAAAACAACCCAATATTGATTCGGCCGCTGTTTTCAGTATATTCCATAACTTTTCACATAGCAGTACAACCTTAAACCACAGTATGCAAACCCCTTCTCGTTTTAGATCAATTTTCTTGTTGATTTTATTTTTGTGTGCCTCCCAGTATTTATTTTCTCAAACCAATGAGTTTAAGAACTACACTTATTCCGAGTTTTTCGAAATGATAGAAAACTCAAACGACTCTACTTTTAGGCTCGAAAATGCAATTATTAAGTATGACCAAAGCACCGATAGCCGCTTTAGTTATACAAGTTTCCCAGGAAGTTCAATAAATACATTCGCCAACTCTGATTCAATTTTTGTAAACAAGGAGCTACAGCTTACCAATGTGCATTTTGATGCCCCAGACAGACGACAGCCCAGTGCTTTGCACCATATACAATTCAACAAGAACGTAATGCTCCGCAACACTTCATCTGTGCACTTTATGAACTGTACTTTTGAAGGAAGACTAACCATTATGTCGACAGAATCAATGGCCAAAACCATAGAGTTGCTGGATAGAAATAGTCGTGCGATAAACTTAGCAGTAACGGTAACCAATAGTAAGTTGAAAAAAAGTGTAAACATGGATTTGGGTACCACAGATGAGAAAATGCGTTCTAGAATTAGGATTGAAAACTCTGAAATTTGGGGATCTAAAGAAGGTAGGGGCTCTAGGTTCAATGGGGTTTCGGTAGTATCTGTTACTGTTAAAAATTGTACTTTTTACGATCAAGGAAGAGTAACAATTACAGGAAATTTAACCGACCAAGTAGATATTTCAGGAAACAACTTTGGAGATTGGATTGCTGAAATAAAGGTTCTAGGCTCGATGGAACTCAACACTTCCATTTTGGAAGAAAACACATTCAACAATCATGTATTGTTGGATTTTGATGACTTAACCACCAGCAGCACTTTTGAATGGTCACAATGGGGCAATCAACTGATCTCTTCACAAGGCTATAACGACTATTTCAACACGCTTTCAGATTCTGTTAAAATGAGTAGCTTCATTAGTTATGAAGCCAATAACAGCATTCTGACCAATTATAAAAATGATATCGTTCAATTTGGAAAGTCATATAAGCAAGAAGTAAAATTGAGAGGTAAGCTCCTTGATTTATATAAGGCCCAACACGATTTGGAAGATGTAAATACAGTTTACATTGGTATTAAAAACATGGAAACTGAGCGTCTTGCTTACCTCTACTCTCAAGACCCTTCTTTTAACACCTTCTTTAAGTGGAAGGTGAATCAGTTTCTTAAAGTGTTTTCCGATTACGGAACAGAACCCTCAAAAGCAATAGTTTTTTCGGTAAAAGTGGTTATTCTATTTGCCTTAGTTTACTTGTTCTTTCCCAACAGCTGGGACGAGCAAGGTAAACATAGAATATTACACCGTTTCGACTTCTTCCAAAAGTACCTCCGAAGTAAAGAAGGTATGAACGATATCTATCTGGTAGAAAAAAAGAAAGAGCTCAGTGAATATGAGGCTTTCAAAAAAAGAATTGAAGATGGAAAGTTAGAACTTCCTCGCTTCTTCATTGCTTGGTCCAAGCCAGTGTATAATATGGCAATGATAAGCACAAAACTGACAAGTAGTTTTCTTAAAACCACAGACATTCTCAGTGGCAAATGGCATACGCTCAATCCTTTACAAAAACGTTGGAAAAATATACAAATTGGCACCTACCTAGTTATTGGCGTTGGCTTTGATCTTTCTATACGTGTACTTAATGCACTTATGCTAAGTATAAACGCTTTTACTACTTTAGGCTTTGGCGAAATCCCTATCAAAGGTCTCCCCCGCTATTTAGCTATTATCGAAGGCTTTATCGGTTGGTTTATGCTGACAATTTTTAGTGTATCTCTCATATCTCAATTACTCAATTAAGCTACGGCATAAAAAAAGAGCAGCACCTAGAGTACTGCTCTCAATTCTTCTTTTAGAAAGTAATTTTACTTACGCTCTATCTTCAACTTGTTTTCGCTATCGATTACTAAATGACGAATAAAGAATTCCATCATTCGCTCTGTA
Organism: Roseivirga ehrenbergii; assembly: GCF_001593005.1. Lineage (GTDB taxonomy): Bacteria > Bacteroidota > Bacteroidia > Cytophagales > Cyclobacteriaceae > Roseivirga > Roseivirga ehrenbergii. Next base: position 111,568 of record NZ_LQZQ01000050.1, on the reverse strand, counting down.
TTCACAGCAGTATGGCCTCTATCTGGCCCTACTTGCACTTCGAAGCTCTTACCTGCATCTTGCAAAGCCTTGATCAATTGCATTGAGTTTGAAGGGTGCACGTTGTTATCGGCAGTTCCGTAATAAATCATCAATTCACCTTTCAAGTTTGGCGCATACTTAGCTAATCTGAAGTTATCATAACCAGCCTTATTATCCTCCAATAGGTTCATGTAACGCTCCGTATAGATGTTATCATAAAAAACCCAGTCCGCAACAGCTGAATTTGCAACAGCCGCTTGGTATACATCTGGGAACCTCAATAAACTCATTGCAGCCGTAGTTCCTCCATAAGAAGTACCGTATACACCTACTCTGTTCTTATCGAAGTAAGGGCGGTTATAAAGTGACTTAATACCTTCTGCAAAATCATCTTGCTCTACAATTCCTAGGTGACCATAAAGTTGATCAAGTAATCTTTTACCTCTACCCCTCACGTTTCTACCATCAATACTAACGATCAAAAATCCGTACTCAGTCAATGCGCTTGGAAGGGAGAAATTCTCAGAGAATTCGTTTGTAGCCGGACCACCGTAGTTAGCCAAAAGTGTAGGGTATTTCTTGTTAGGATCGAAGTTAGAAGGGAAATGAATCATTCCGTGTAACTCAGTAACTCCATCAGCTGAAGTGAAGGTAAATACCTCTGCTTTTTTCAACCCTAATTCATTGAATTTAGTCAAATCGCTTTGAGCCAATTCAGCCACTATTTTACCTTTTGAATCAACCAAATTGGTGAAGGGTGCAATGTTATGCGTTTGGGCTACATCCACAAAATACTTTCCGTCAGGAGAAATGTTTACGCTATGGTTAAATTTAGGGTCAGTTAAACGAGTGTCTTTTGTGCCGTCTAATCTCACTCTGTGCAATTGCATTTTCATGTGGTTTTCACCACTTCTGGCCATGTAATACATTTCGCCAGCTTTCTCGTCTATCTTAACAATGTTAGCGACTTCAAAAGGATGATCAGTAATCGCATTGATTAAAGTGCCATCGAAATTGTACAGGTAATAGTTGTTGAAACCTGTACGCTCAGAGGCCCAAACAAAACGTTTTCCGTCTTCCAGCACTCTAATTTCAGGCGTATTTTTAGTAAAACTTGGCAACCACTCTTCGCGAACTACAACTCTAGATTTTCCTGTAACAGGATCAGCCGCACGGTATTCCATGATGTCTTGCTTACGGTTGGTACTGTGGAAAAGCAATTCCTTTCCATCAGGCGTCCAATCCATTCCATAAAGGTAAGTTCCTACAGCACCATCATTAAATGGTTTGCCATCACGAACATCTAATTTTTTCATTTGCTTGGTGTCTACATCATACACCATTAAATCCACAGGTAAGTTGTCGGCACCTACTTTAGGGTATGACATTACCTCAAGAGAATCGTATAGCTTTAATTGATCTAAAAGCACGTAATATTTCTGAGCATTCTTCTCGTCAAATCTGTAGAAAGCAATTTTCTTACTGTCTGGCGACCACCACATAGCAGTACGCTGACCAAGTTCTTCACCATAAACCCAAGTAGCAATACCGTATTTGATTTGGTTTTCAGCATTACCATCTGTAGTTATGGCAATTACATTGCTGCCGTCAGGGTTACTCAAGTACATGTTTCTGTCCTTGGTAAAGGCCTTTAGTTTACCATCAGGAGAATCTGCCGAAGGAAATTGTCTACCTCTGGCTGGGCCACGGCTAAAACCTCTGCCTCTTGAGGCTGGTTCAGGCATTTCGATTTCCGTAGCCTTTTTCTTTTTAACATCGTAACGGTACCTTTTACCATCCTTTGTATATTCAAAAGATGATCCATCGTCACTCCACTGAACGAAGAGGCTACCCGGAACAACGGATGATCTAATTTGCGGTGCTATCTTCTGGTATTGATCATAACCAGGCATGCTTTTCAGCTTATCCTGCGCTTTCAAAATGCTCGTACTGCCAGCCAAAATGACCACAGCGGCTATCACTGATGCAAGTTTCTTTTTCATTGAGTTCATTTTAATATCGTTTTTCATTCCAAAAAGGGAATACGTGGCTAATACTACTACTTTCGGCTGTAAAAAAATAGCATAAAGTTATTATACGGTGAATACATTACAGCGCCAGTACATTTAGAATTATTACAACTTACTCGACTTCATAGCCAAAAAAGAGAGATAAAGCATAAGGCCAAATACTACATTGCTTATCTTCGCAGCAAAAGGATTCAGCCCAATGAGCCACTTAAAAACACTACGTTTACTCGCCATTTTAGAAGGAATAAGCTATTTACTTCTGTTAGGAATTTGCGTACCCTTAAAATACATTTTCAATATTCCAGAACCCACCCACCCTGTAGGCTTAGCCCATGGAGTTTTATTTGTTAGTTACTGTCTATGGGTACTAATTGTAGCCAAACAAAAACAATGGTCTATTGGAGTTACATTTCTGTCATTACTGGCGTCACTGCTTCCTTTTGGCACTTTTGTAGCCGAAAAAAAATATTTTCAGGATGATGTTTGAATCAGCCTCACAATCAAAAATTTTATATTAGCAAGAAATAAAGCGTTATGAATACACCCAATTGGACCACCGTTAAAGAATATCAAGACATCACCTATAAAAAATCAGGCGATGGCGTAGCTAGAATTGCCTTCAATCGCCCAGAAGTGCGCAATGCTTTTCGACCTAAAACTGTAGCAGAACTTTTTGATGCTTTTTTGGATGCCCGCGAAGACACTTCCATTGGTGTGGTGTTACTTTCGGGCGAAGGCCCATCGGCCAAAGATGGTGGCTGGGCATTTTGCAGCGGTGGCGACCAAAACGCTAGAGGTCACCAAGGCTATGTGGATGACGATGGAATGCCAAGGTTGAATATTCTAGAGGTTCAACGTTTAATCCGTTTTATGTCGAAAGTAGTGATTGCCGTGGTGCCAGGCTGGGCTGTTGGTGGTGGGCATAGCCTCCACACGGTTTGTGATCTTACTTTAGCGAGTAAAGAACATGCTATTTTCAAGCAAACAGATGCCGATGTCACCAGTTTTGATGGCGGTTACGGATCAGCTTATTTGGCTAAAATGGTAGGCCAGAAAAAGGCCAGAGAAATCTTCTTCTTAGGAAGAAACTACTCAGCTCAAGATGCTTTTGAAATGGGTATGGTGAATGCAGTAATTCCTCATAATGAGCTAGAAGATACTGCTTACCAATGGGCACAAGAGATTCTAGAGAAATCACCAACTTCTATCAAAATGCTAAAATTCGCCATGAACTTAACCGATGACGGCATGGTGGGGCAACAGGTGTTTGCTGGAGAAGCCACAAGGCTTGCCTATATGACAGACGAAGCCAAAGAAGGCAGAAATGCTTTCTTAGAAAAGCGTAAACCCAACTTTAAAGACATTAAGTGGATTCCTTAAACTAACTAAAAACGTCACTGCAATGCGCAGTCCATGCTTTGCAATGGACTGAAACGAAGCCGACTTAAAACAACAGTTTCTGTAATTTGAAAGAAGAGATTGCTTCGCCTAATCGGCACTTCTACAAATAGTATTAACAGGCTCGCAATGACCAAAAAGAAGCCCTGTCAGTTTTACAACTAACAGGGCTTTTGCTTTAAGTTAAAGGGAGTTTTCTATAAATCTCTTTTCAATACTAACCTTGTTGTAGCCCAATAAAACAAAGCACCCCACAATATCACAAGCCCCATTTCGTGCCAAGCAATGTAATCCTGCACTTCCATAAAAACATATTTCGGGAATGGGTTATGAATTAACGCATTAATACTTTTTACAGGAAGAAGGTATTCAACCCAATCAATACTCTTCACCTTGCTCCAAACGTAAAACCCATTTTCAACAGCTAAAACCCAAAAGATCAGTAGCCCCATAGCAATAATTGATTTTCTTATCAGCGTTCCTACAAAAAGAGTAAACAATAAGAATGCAAATAGCTGGAAGAAAAAGGCCAATAGGAAATAAACATCGCTAAAAACAAGCGAGAAAGATATTTCACTCGAATAAATAAAGCCTGTAATCAAGCCTAACACGAACAAAGCTAATGTTGACATCGCACTTAAAAACCCAGCCATAATAATCTTCGACCAGATAAATTCATTCTTAGTAAGACCGTCAATTACATTTTGCCTGATGGTTCTGTATGAATATTCATTAGTAATGGAGAATATTAAACTAAAGCCCAACAACATTTTGAACCAAATCATTACACTTGTGAGGTTCTGCCAAATGTCTGGAAACTCATAAAACGGAATAATGGTGGGATCAATTCCATCCATATCAAAATCTGCAAACTTAGATTTTAAGTATTGAAAGAATGGCATAACACCCATACTGATAATCACCATTGCTACGATATACATAATGGCCAATACCTTAAATGCACGGTTTGGCATTACTTTTTTCAGTTCTATTTTCAGTAATCTCATCATTGGGCACCTCCTTCTTTATTACCAGCTAAAATTTCTAAGAATTGCTTTTCAAGGCTCTTCGATTGTACTAGCAAATGCTTTGCAACGATTCCTTTCTTAAACAAATAGGCATTTACCTCGGCAGCGGAATGATCTCCCTCCATCGTCATAATGTATTTATCAAGCTCTCGTTTTACTTTTGTTCCAAGACCAGACTCTTCCAAAACTGTTTGCAAGTCGTCATGATCGGCCTTTACTTCCACCGAAACTGAACCTTTGCCTACGTCTTCCACCAACCCGTTATAGATCAGCTTCCCACGTTGGAGTACACAGAAGTGTGAGCATACCTTTTGAACTTCGTCTAGTAAATGGCTAGCAATAATGATGGTTTTTCCACTATTGGCAATTTCAATGATGAGCTCTCTGATTTCGGCAATTCCCTGAGGGTCAAGACCATTGGTAGGCTCATCCAGAATCATTACCGTAGGGTTACAAAGCAATGCTGACGCTATGGACAGACGCTGTTTCATACCTAGCGAGAAGGTTTTGAATTTCGTATCCTTGCGCTCATCAAGTCCCACTTGCGTCAATACCTGGTCTACCCTATCGTAAGGGACTTCCTTGATATCGCAAACAATTTTGAGGTTTTGAACCGCAGTGAGGTACGGATAAAAAATGGGATGCTCTAAAATGGCTCCAATCCTTTTTCGGGTATCCTTGTTGGCTTTTTCGCCAAACCATTCAAACTGACCGCTGGTTTGGTTGATTACACTTAAGATAATACCGAGGGTAGTCGTTTTTCCGCTACCATTAGGGCCGAGAATTCCGAAGACGTCTCCTTTCTTCACCTCAAGATTGAGGTTATCAAGTGCCCTGACCTTTCCATATTGCTTGGAGAGGCCTTTAATTGACAATACAGTTTCCAAATCGTGTTTTTTGAGTTTTATTGGTACTCAGCAACCGGCCCATCCAAAACCAGCTCCTGTATTTTACTAATTAAAAGCGTCTATGATCGACTTTAGGCCGCTGGTATTTTTGCTCATAAATTCTGAGAACTTCATAATTTGCTTTAAATCTGGGTAGCCTTCAATATCAACCAAGCTAACCCCCTCTTCTGTACGCATTACTACTACAAACCCCTTAGGTTTTTCAGCTGTTCCCTTCATTAAAAAATTCATGTTTGCACCAGACATTCGCGCTGACATCATGGATTCATATCCCTCTGAAAGAATGTCTTCTTCAAGTTTAGAAAACATAGGGGCGTCCATCGCATACTTCTCTTTGTCGAACACAAAGAACTTTACCTTTTCTATATTCTTGATTACAGAAGAAAAGTCGGGTAGCTCTTCCATTTCGTCTGCCATTTTCAATTGTATGTTGGCAAACATTTTAAGTGTACTCTTATAAAAAAAGAGCTTTAGCGTTGGCTCGTTATCATTCCTAAATTCCTCAACACTCTTGCTTTGACCAAAAGCAAGAGTGGAGAATAAGACCAGTGTTAATATCAGTGTTGTTTTGCGCATAATTCAAATATAAAAAGCTATTGAGCTTTTGAATTTCAAAAAGGATAAGGGGTTTATTTACCCCCTAAGTGTTTGAATTCGTCCATTCCTAGATTTTTAGAAAGTCTATACAATTGGTTGATATCGATACCGTCACCAACAATGCTAATCATTCCAAACTCATTAGTTCCACCCATTACCATAAAGAGTTCGTCAATTTTATTGCCTTTCTCTTTGATGTAGAATTTGATGTCTTTTTCTTCATCTCTTACCGACATTAGCTCTTCAAAGTCTTTGCCTTTGATAGCGCCCATTACTTCTTTATACATAGCGGCTCCATCAACATTTTTCTGAGCAAAGAGAACCTTTACTCCTTTGATTTTACCTAAGGATTCAACCAAAGCCCTATCTTCATCATCTTCTACCTGAATAGAATTGATCATGGCAAACATTTTACCACTGAATGATACCGCACTAAATTTTTCAGTATCCTTTTCATACTTCGCGAAATACTTTGAAATCGCATCATTTTGAGCTTGTGCTCCAAAGGCCATCACGGCCATTACCATAATCATTACTAACTTTTTCATTGTTCTCTATTTTAAGTTTTTAAAATTTCTCTTCTAAAATATCCATTTCACTAATTGGCTCCATTCCTCTGGCCGCATCTCCCATGTACTTAAGACTTTCCATTCCTGCATCCATTTTGCTCATACTACCAAGTTTATCAAGATTGCTTGAGCCTGAATTCATATAGTTTGAAACCATTACAAGTTGTTTTTTAAGCTCTTGAAGTGCCAATTCAGGAGAGTCAAATGTATCTTCTTGCTCATATGTTTTTTGCTGTTGCATAAAGAAGTACGAGCTTGTAATTAATACCAGCATTGCAGCAGCTACTCCAGCATATCTTTTAAAATAGCCAGATATGCTGATTACTTTTGTTTCAGGCTCTGCCTCAATCATGGCTAAAACTTCTTGATCAAAATCATCACCCAAACTAAGCTCCTGCTCCGACTGAAAGTACCCAAACATGGCCTTCAGTTCTTCCATCTCCTCTGAATTGTCGGCATTGGTCATCAATTCCTTCAATTCTTTTTCCTCTTGAATACTTGACTCTGAAGCCCAGTATTTTTCTAACAATTGCTCTATTCTAGAGTCCATAAGCATTTTCTTTAATAAGGCTTTCCTTCAATTTTCTGCGTGCTCTAAACAAATTCGTTTTCACCAAATTGATGTCAATCTCAAGCATATCTGCTATTTCTTTATAGCTATAGCCTTCAATATCTCTCAACTGCATTACCTCTCGTTGTCGACTAGGAAGTGCATCAATTAAAAATTGAATGCGGTTCATAATTTCGTTTCGTTCGGTAAGTACAACTGGCGTGTCCTTTTCTTTTCTAGTGTCAAATTCGACTTCAAAAAGATCCGTTTTCTTAACATGTTTAGACCTCAGCTTATCTAGAGCCCTGTTTCTGGTTACTTGCATACACCAAGCTTCCAGGTTATTAATGTGTTTTACTTCATCCCTTTTTTCCCACACCTTAATCATACATTCTTGTACCACATCTTTGGCCAATTCTTCATCTTTTACAATGTTGAAGGCAAAGCGGTAAAGTTTGTTCTTTAAAGGCAGAACGTCCGTTTTGAACTGTGCTACATCCATAATCAAAGGGTAGACGGCATGTTGTTAAGACTTGTTAACATTGGTATTGAAAATTATTTCAAGAAACAAAAAAACCGCCTTTCAGATATAAAAGGCGGCAGGTACTTTCGAGGAAAAGGTCTTATCCTTTACTTACAATACTTTTTTATAAGCATCTCTTTTTCTGAAGATTCTGATAATGAAAATTTAGCGCAGGCTTCATCCATTCTATCTAATTCAACCAATACTAAACCCCAATAATGATTAAGTAATGGAATGGAGTCATCATACTGCGCGGCCAGTTCTATATTTCTTAAAGCTGCATCGAAGCTCTTATTCTCATAGTAGAAAATAGCCTTATTTCGGTAAGCCCAAGGATTACTAGGGTCAAGCTTGATTCCCATATTTATATCTGCTTCGGCTTTTTCTAGCTCGCCTAAATTTAAGTATATAAAACCTCTGTTATTACTGAAGTAGCCATTTCTGCTATCTATCTCTATGGCTTGATTTACTTGCTTCAAAGCTTCCTGGAAATCGCCTTCTTGAGTAGCTATTAAGGCCAAAGTATTATAAATATTTGCTTCGGTTGCATCAATACTTATTGCTTTCTGAAGTAATTCACGAGCTTTTTCATATCGATTAGACATGTAATATGCATTGGCTTGGTTTACCACAGCTTCCACATTCTCAGGATCCTTCTGGTAAGCCATATCAAATTTAGAAATGGCCTCATCATAGCGCTTAAGGTCGGTTAATGCCAAACCTTGATAAAGGTAAGTATATGCGCTGTCGGGGTAAACAGTAGCCAAGTATTCCGCATCTTCCAAAGCCCGTTGGTAGCTGCCTGAAACCAAATTCACCTCAAACCTATTTTTATATGCATCGGTATACGTTGGGTCTATTTGCACTATCGCGAAAGTGTAATCATTGAGGGCTTCTGCGTAATGGCCACTTTTATAAAGTGCTACACCTCTATTATTATAAGCCTCTTTAAACTGTGGATCTTTGCCAATAGCCTCAGTATATAATCTAATGGCTTCTTTATAGTTTAAATTGGCCAATTCATTATTCCCCATCAATAAAAACCTACCAGCTTTTGCTTTGTCATTATCGCAGCTCAAGGTGGTGCAGAAGAGTATAAGAATTAGGTAGAAATATTTAGTTTTTTGCATAACACCCAAAATTAGTCCTCGTGCTTTTACGAACCTACTTTTCATTGCGTTATAAATCTTCTTACTTTTAACGGATGTCTGAAAAATTCTCAGTTTTGGCAAGGTTAAAAAGCTTCAATTTTGCTTTCAAAGGGCTTTGGCATGTAGTTCGGCACGAACATAACTTCAGAGTTCATTTGTTCGCAGCATTGTTGGTTATTGCTTTGAGCGCTTACGTAAACTTGACTATGAATGAGTGGTTGTGGGTGATTTCAGCAATCGCAATGGTTTTGGTGGCCGAACTTTTTAACTCATCTATCGAAAAGCTAGTTGACTTAGTTTCGCCAGCATTTAACCCAAAGGCAGGAATTGTAAAGGACATTGCCGCTGCGGCTGTTCTGATTACAGCTGTTGCCGCTGCAATTATAGGCATACTTATTTTTTACCCTTATTTTTTTAACTCATGACAAAAGCACAAAACAAGACTACCGAAACCAATGCAAGTGTTTCCGATTTTTTAAACAGTATAGCAGAGGAAAAGAAAAAGAACGATTGTGTTCTAATTAAAAACCTAATGGAAGAGATCACTGGAGAAGCTCCAAAAATGTGGGGACCTTCCATTGTTGGTTTTGGTACTTATCATTACAAATATGACAGCGGAAGAGAAGGTGATTTTCTGAAAATCGGATTTTCTCCAAGGGTTCAAAACCTTACACTATACATAATGCCCGGTTTTGAAAAATATGAAGACTATATGGCAAGGCTGGGCAAGTACAAAACGGGAAAGTCATGTCTATATATTAAGAAAATTGAAGACGTTGATATTGAAATATTGAAGCTCTTAATTACGGATTCGTACGAATACATGACCAACAAATATGGATGATAGAAGATCGCGTTCCGAGCGCTTTGGAATAAAATGGAGATGGTTATTTCTAGTGGGTGGTATCTTCTATTTAGCCAACGGGATAAGCTCCATGATTAAACCCAGGGAGGTTTATGACTACCTTGGGTTTAGCTTTAATCGTTGGGTATATATTGCGCTACACCTTGTTGTGGCTTTTCTATTATTAAAACTTTTTATTAAAAATCAGAAGTTGCTAAGACAACAAATTAAGGATGAGGTTATGAGGCAACACAACGAGGAGCATTAGGCGAAAATGACTTTATAGGTGATTCACCTATTTTGAGCAAATTGAAGAAAACAAAGTGGGGTATTCACTATCAAATTGGTAGTAGTTGAAGTCAATGAAATACACTTTTACCTCACTACTTTTATTGGGAGTTCTGTTCACTGGATGCAACTCCCATGATGATCTAAGTCGTTCAGAAAACATTCTGAATGAAGACAGCATGATTCATAGAAACATGCATAAAGAAGCGTCTGAATTACTCAAGGACATGAGTTCAATTATCCAATCTGGCCTCTTCAAATTCGAGATTTATAACATAGAAGGAGTGTTGATTGAAGTATTAAACAACTCTTCAGATATTTCAAGTGGTTTTATCAAGAAGTTTGACCCATGCCATATGAGCATCAAACCGGTTAAAGTAGAAGGAAAATTCATAATCGAAACATCAACCACCTCAGAACTGTAATACTACACAGCCACTTTTATGGCCCATTCTGGCTTGGTGGTTTTTACCTTCGCTTTCAATTCATTCAGAATATTATAGAGACCAAAGTACGTCCGGTTAATATACAGTCCATCTCTTGCTCCCCTAGCCCTTTCACTCTCTCTAAACTTAGCAGATTGAGAAATCACTTCCCCCATCTCGTAGATCTTTCTAAAGTAACTATCATCACCAAAATCGAATTCATCTTGATGAAATGGCTGACCTAAAATCCCCATCATATCTTTGATAACAGCAGAAAAATAGGCTTTATCGTCTGCTTTGTCATCGGGGTAAATAAACTGTAGTTGAGTAAAAAGTTCTTCCAGCTCCTTATCTTCATGAAGAATATCCTTTCTGATTAGCTTGAAATATGGATCATAGAACTCATTTGGAATTACCTTAACACAGCCAAAATCGATTACTCCCAAAACGGCATCATCGCTAATAATGAAATTGCCAGGGTGTGGGTCGGCATGTACTTGCCTTAAAGTATGGATTTGGAAATCGTAAAAATCCCAAAGCGCCTGCCCTACTTTGTTTCTGTCGGCTTGCGATGGATTAGACTTTATAAACTCCTTGAGCACTTTACCATCCATCCAGTCCATGGTGATAACACGCTCGTCTGAAAGCTCGGGGTAATACTTCGGAAATCGAATATTTTCTATGTGAGCACAGGCTTCTGAAATTTCAACCGACCGCTGTACTTCCAGCAAATAATCGGTTTCTTCAATCAGTTTTGTTTCTACCTCTTCCATATAATGGTCGAGATCCTTTTCATTTAAATTCATTAACCGAACCGCAAACGGACGCACCAACTTGAGGTCGGAGCGCACACTGGACGCTACGCCAGGGTATTGAATTTTAACCGCGTATTCCTTTCCGTCTAAAGTAGCTTTGTGCACTTGCCCGATAGAGGCTGCGTTTACTGCATTTTTAGTGAAGGTCTCAAAAATTTGAGTGGGTGATTTTTTAAAGTATTGCTGAAAGGTTTTTACCACCAAGGGGTAAGATAGCGGTGGCGCGCTATACTGCGCCATAGAAAATTTATCTTGGTAGGCAGTTGGAAGCATGTTTTTATCCATGCTCATCATTTGCGCCACCTTTAGTGCACTGCCCTTTAACTCGCTCAAAGAATTATAAATATCCCGAGCATTGTCTTCGTGTAGTTGATCTTTTGAAAGAGACGGATTCATTACTTTTTTGGCGTAATGCTTCATGTAATTACCTCCCACTTTGGCACCCGTTGTTACAAACTTAGCCGCCCTCTGCACTTTCCCTGTAGGTATTTTTGATTGTTCTTTCATCTTATATATTACAACCTTCCTAAGGTTTAAAACCCTTGGAGGGTTAGTTTCATTTATCTATTCTGAAAAAGGAATTTCCCGAAGTCAATCATGGCATCCAATGGGCCTCTCCCCATTAAATCAAAGGATAAATTGACAGCTTTTTCAATGGCTTCATCCGTTTTCTCGAATGCTTTGGAGTCGTCTTTCATCCAGAAATTGAAAACAAATAAAAACTGAAGCCAAATTCCTTCATCGTACTTATCACTTATGTACGGCCTGTTTTGTACCTCTTCAGTTTCTTTGGCTTCGGCCAAAACTTCATTCACAAAATCTTTAAAATCCTTTCTGAATTCTTTTAAATGAGCGGGAGTAAATTCTGGCTTGATCGTTTTCTTAACGGTAAGCAGAATAAAGCTTCGATTGCTTTTCAGAACCTCAATAAAGGTAAAATAGAAGGCCAGAAGCTTTTCTCGTGCTGAATATTCAGCATAGACCTCTTCGGCTTGAATTGCAGTAATGGTTTCTCTAAGCCAATCGCGCCAAAGCTCCTTTTCTAGGGTATCAAAAGAGTTGAAGTTCTCGTAAAAAGCCTCTTCCTTAATCTTCAGTTCTTTCACAAACTTAAAGATAGAAGCAGGTCTGTTTCCGTGTTCAAGAATGTGCTCGATATAGGCTTTCTTGAGTTTTTCTGAATCGTTTACCTTCGCTTTAGAAGATTTAGTTGTAGTCTTCTTTTCCATGATTCGGTTAACCTCAGTTGTAAGCAAAAGGTTATTGTAGAAGGGTATTATTTTTTAAAAGACACAGCAATTTGATTTCAGATTTTTCAAGGGTTTGTTCTCAAAACCAAAAATCTACCGTCTTAAGCCCAAACGACACACAAAATGCCAAAGTCAATTATTCAAACCAACAATTTAACCTTCCATTTCGGCAGCTTTAAAGCATTGGATCAGGTGAACCTAAATGTGCCCGAAGGCAGCATTTATGGTTTCTTGGGGCCAAATGGAGCAGGTAAAACCACCACGATAAGAATTCTACTCGATCTTTTCCATTCAGAACCGGGACAAGTAAAATTGTTCGACCAAGAACTTCTTCCCAACAAGGTTGAACTCCTAGGCAAGGTAGGCGCACTGATTGAAAACCCTTCTATCTACAAACACCTTACCGGTCGACAAAACCTTGAAGTAGTAAGACGAATGATTGGTGCTTCAAAATCTAGAATTGATGAAGTACTTAAAATCGTTCGGCTGACGGATAACGCAAATAAAAAAGCCAAAAACTATTCTTTGGGCATGTGCCAAAGACTCGGGCTTGCTTCTGCCCTACTCAGCGACCCTGATCTGCTCATCTTAGACGAGCCCACAAACGGACTTGACCCGAGTGGTATTATCGAAATGCGCGAATTGATTATGCGCTTAAATAAAGAACACGGTAAAACGATTTTCCTTTCGAGTCATATTCTTACTGAAATCGAAAAAATGGCCACTGATGTAGCCATTATTGACCAAGGTAAAATCATGTATGAAGGCAAGCTCGATGGGCTTCATAACAACGACTCTAGTCAGTTTTTAGAAATAAAGCTCGACAAGGTTCAAAAGGCAACCGAAGTAATCAAAGAGCTGAATTACACAATTTCTGAGCATGACAGTAAAACGATAACGCTGCTGATTACTGACAAAACTGATATTTCAAGAATCAATAGAGCTTTGGTGCAAAACGATATTGAAGTCTATCAACTAAAATCTACTGAGGAAACCCTCGAAGCCATCTTCTTAAACCTTACCAAAAAATTAGACCAATGAATATAGCAATACAACTCAAAAGAGGGATTTCAGCGGAAATATTTAAGTACAAAAAGACCTTTACCCTCTGGCTGCTCATTTTAGCACCTGCCTTTGTGCCCGCTATTAACTTTATAATTTTCTGGCGAAAAGGCCCACAAATTATTAGTGAAGGGATGGACGCTTGGTCAACATTACTTGGGTATAGCATTGACCCTGCTAATTTTCTCTTCCCATTTTTTGTGATGATGGTTGCCCTATTGGTCAACAATATTGAGTACAGTTCGAATACTTGGAAAATGATTTATGCGCAACCACTCTCGCGTTTAGCACTCTACCTATCAAAAATGAAGGTGTTCATTAGTATGATCTTCATCAGCCTAATGCTTTTTGGCACCTTTACACTTCTTGTTGGGTTGTCGATGCGCATTGTACAGCCGGGTTTAGGCTTCGAAGAAAACTTCAGTTTTGGTTTTGAATATGCGCTCATGGTTAAAATTTTCTTGGCCACTTTAGGCATGGCTTCTATCCAATTCTTCATTAGTCAACAATCCAAAAACCTTATTTTACCGCTGGGTATTGGCATTGCTGGGCTCATCTCCTTTATGATTGTTGTCAGAGGCTGGGAATACGCTCCATACCATCCATATGGCTATTCTATTCTCGCCACTGGTGGGGTAAGGCAAGAGGGCTATCAAATATGGGCAGATATGGCTTCTGTATATAAAAGTTTAATAGTCGCTACTGTTGTATTCGTGACAGCAGGAGTTATTCAAATAAAGAAGCGAATCATGTAAAGCCAGAAAACAAAAAATCAGGTTAAAGAAACATTGACGACTTTCAATCGTCTTACAGACAACCCTCGGGTAGGGTTATTTTACATCCAAATCGTGCCCTGGCTGTTTATCAGTCGGGGTTTTTTTATTTTATTTTCCCACTTCTGAGTTCTTTCCTATCTTGTGGGTCATTTAATTAAAACAATGAGTGCACAACAAGACATTAAGGTTATAGAAGATCACGAATTTATCAAGTATTCACATGTTCATTATGAACATTCTGAAATGATTGAAAGAAGCCAGAAATTCTACGACTGGATGGAAACGCGCAGATCTGTACGTGATTTTTCTGACAAACCTGTTCCTAAGGAAGTAATCGAGAATGTAATCATGTCGGCTTCTACAGCCCCTTCAGGTGCGCATAAGCAACCATGGACTTTTTGTGTAGTGAGCAACCCTGAAATAAAAAAGCAGATTCGCGAAGCCGCAGAGAAAGAAGAATACGAAAGCTACACCAAACGCATGAGCGAAGAGTGGCTGGATGATTTAAAACCAATGGGTACAAACTGGGAAAAGCCTTTTTTGGAAACTGCTCCATATTTAATCATTGTTTTCAAACGCCCATTTGAGTTTGATCCTGAAGGAAAAAAGCATCAGAATTATTACGTGGCAGAATCGGTAGGCTTGGCTGCTGGCTTTTTAATTACCGCCATTCACGATGCTGGCTTAGTTACTTTAACGCACACCCCCAGCCCAATGAACTTTTTGGCAAAAATTTTAAACCGACCAGAAAACGAAAGAGCATTTTTGCTTTTACCAGTCGGTTATGAAGCCGAAGAAGTATACGTACCCAATAACAGAAGAAAGTCGCTAGATGAAGTGGCCGTCTTTTATGAGTAAAAGACTACTCATATTATTGATATGCTCTATAATTAGCATTCAAGGCTTACATGCTCAGAGATATTCTAAGAAGAGAATTCTTAAAGACTTAAAAGATTTACCCGGTTTTGAGCAAGCCTTTGTTGGGTTTAAATTGGTTGATTCAAAAAATGGAAAAACCATTGCGAGTCAGTTCGAGGATAAGTACATGACTCCCGCTTCGAATACCAAGCTTTTCACCTTATATGCGGGCATACATTTTCTTGGAAATAATATTCCAGCCCTACAGTATATCATTAAAGATGACTCATTGATTTTCTGGGGAACAGGCAACCCGCTCTTCCTTCACCCTGAATACAATGACACAACAGCGCTTCACTTTCTAAAATCAAGAACAGAAAAGCTCTATTATTGGCCACGTCCAATGGAAGATGACAGGTTTGGCCCAGGCTGGGGTTGGGATGATTTTAACGGTTATTACTCAGCCGAAAAATCTGTTTTTCCGATTTATGGGAATAGTGTAACAGCATACCTTAATAAGGAGAAGAAAACCATTGACGTATCACCATCTTATTTCAAGCCCAATTTTAAACTTAAGATAGACCCTCTTTTTCGTCTGAGAAGTTACACCCAAAGAAAAGAGTTTGAAAACCAATACGAATATGCCTTCCCTAGCAATCACGACTTTGATATCGTAGACTATTCAGCAGTCGATACTTTAACTAGGCCATTTCATTATTCAACCAATTTATTTACCGCACTACTTTCAGACACTCTCAATAAGGAAATCACTCTAGTTGGAAAACCAGAAAACTTTGAATTAGCTCAAACCTTATATACCTCTATTTCCGACACACTATATAAGTACATGCTTCAGGAAAGCGACAACCTATTTGCGGAGCAGATATTATTAATGGCCAGCGGACTGGAAAAAGACACACTAAGCACCGAGGCTATCATTGAAAAAACGAAGACATCTTTATTTAAAAACCAACAAGATGAATTGGTTTGGGAAGATGGGTCTGGGTTGTCGCGATATAATATGTTCACCCCAAGAACCATTACCGACTTGCTTTCAAAACTTCATAAAGAACTTGGCGAGAAAAGACTGTTTGAGCTACTTCCAGCAGGAGGTATTTCTGGAACCCTGAAAGACTGGTATGCAGGAGAAAATGAACCCTATGTTTATGCCAAATCTGGCTCGTTGCGGAACAACTATGCATTAAGCGGTTACCTTAAAACTAGAAAGGATAGAATATTAATATTTAGCTTTATTGTTAACCATTACGAACATTCAAACAACAAGGTAAAAGAAAGTATAGAGGTATTATTGCGTAAAATAATCACTTCCTATTAAAAAGGACTTTTAATAAGCACTAAACTGGTGGCGTATTAAGTGATTGAAGTTTTACTATGCTTACTATTAACTAGCACTAAAACGCAACACAGAGGCAATTATGTGTTTTTCAGCCATATAACAACATATATCACTGCTCATCAAAAACCAAAGCGGCAAATACTCTTTTATCGCCACAAGCGATGTAGTTTAAATTATTATTATTATTTTGGTATCCTTAAACGGATTCTGCGTCCTAGATGCAGTTTTTGAGAAACTACTTAACTACTAGACTAATGAACTACAGGCGGGAAATAAATTCCAATCCTCTACTTATTTTTTCGTGCGTAAACACAAAGCGAATAACCATTTAACAATGGGAAAACGACTTGTAAATCTCACTAAAGTAGAAATAGGTACTGCGGCTATATTCTTTCACAAGAAACAAACCGAGACTAGTTTAACTAACTCTATTTTAAAGAGTAATTTAAAAGCTATCAGCTGGACAACTCAAAAAGAGACAATTCAAAATCACTCGCCATTTCACAATTCTGATTCTAGCTCAAACAAGTCAAACACCTTTTTTAGGACTACGAATACAAAGACCTTTTTTAGCGCTCATAAAATCAATAAAGAAATAATACATAAAGATTCTAGAGCTGCTAGATGTATAACTAAAGCAAATAATTACATAACTAACTTAACAATTAAAATGCCTATGACAGAACCTATTACTACAACTCCCATGACGCGCTATTGCAGTAGAGCGCCATGGTCTTACAAACTATGTTTAACTAAAACACAACTTTATCTATGAAAAAGAAATGTATAAACGCCCTCTATCGAGGTGCTAAGTACTCTCTATTTGGCATTGTGATACAGACATTCGTAATGTCTTCGATGTTTGCAAATGGAGTTTTAAACGAAGACGTTAATGGTAAAACCATTGAGTCTGTAAATGTACAGGACAGAACTATTACTGGTAAAGTAACTAGTGCTGAGGATGGGCTTCCATTGATAAGCTTATCTGTTTACATCAAAGGTACAACCAGTGGTGTTGTTACTGAAAGTGATGGATCTTATAGCATTACTGTTCCACAGTCTGCTACTACTCTTGTTTTTAGATACTTAGGTTTTATTACCCAAGAAGTTCAAATCAACGGTAGAAATAACATCAATGTAGTTATGCAGCCTGAGGTAGTGGATTTCGGTGAAGTTATCGTAACTGCATTGAACATTCCTAGAGATGCAAAAACACTACCTTATACAGCACAACAGGTGAATGCTAAGGATTTGAACATGGCTCAGCAGCAAAACGTAACAAACGCACTTGCTGGTAAAGTAGCTGGGGTTCAAATCAGAACTGAATCTGGTGCTAGACTTGGTTCTAACGCTTCTGTTAGAATTAGAGGTAACATCAGTTTAACATCTGATGGTGGTGCTCTTTGGGTTGTCGATGGTACGCCAGGTATTAACCCAAGTAGTATTAACATGGATGACGTTGAGAGTGTTAACATTTTGAAAGGACCAAACGCAACTGCCCTTTATGGACAAAGAGCTGCTGATGGTGTTGTAATGATTACAACAAAGCGTGCTGCCAAAGGCGACATGGCTATTGATTTCACTACAGGTATCACTTTCGAAGAAGTAGGACGTCAGCCTAAATACCAAAACGTATATGGTGGCGGTGGTTCTGCTAACTGGATCACTTACAACTGGAACCCTAATCACCCTGCAGAATGGCAAGTATTTGATGGTAAAAAATACCATGACTATACTGATGATGCTAGCTGGGGCCCCAAAATGGATGGTTCTGAGTACATTCCTTGGTATGCTTGGTATCCTGGTTCTAAGTATTCTTTCAAGACTACTACTTTTGATCCACAACCAAACAATATTAGAGATTACTGGGAAACTGGTAAAACTTTAAGAAACAACATCAGTTTCTCAAAAGGTGGAGAAGGCTACTCTGTTAGAGTTTCTTACACTAATGAGCAACAAACTGGTTTGATCCCTAACTCTGAGTTAAAGAAAAACTACATCTCAGCTAAATTAGATTTCGATCTTTCTGAGCGTTTTTCTATTAAAACTAACGTAAACTACCAAGATCAGGTAGTTCAAGGTGATTTCAACGATGGTTATTCAAACAATGCAACTGGTAACTTCAACTCATGGTTCCACAGAGATTTGGATATGGACATCTTGAGAGAGTTATCTCAGTTCAAAACTCCTACTGGCAATATTGCTTCTTGGAACCACAGTAACGTATCGGCTACCACAAACTTCTCTACTGCAAACTTCAACAGAGGTAACTACTGGTATAACCCATACACTTACTTTGAATTATTGGATAACACATCGAATACTAACAGAGTATTCGGAGATATCTCTTTAACTTATAAGTTAAACGATAAATTCTCAATCACTGGTACTGCTAGAAGATATGAAGTATTTGGACGTGGAGAAACTAGACTTCCTGCTTTATTAGCTAATTCTGCTTCTCAAGCTGGTTACTTCAACTCTTACTCTACTAACCAATCTCGCTATACTGAAGATAACTTCGAATTCTTAGCTACTTACTCTGAAACTTTCGGTGACCTATCTGTTGACTTCAACCTTGGAGGAAACCTTAGAAACAACTTAAGTACTAGTATCAATGGTGCTACTTCTGGAGGTATGGTGGTACCTGATCTTTGGTCATTAGCCAACACTGTGAACCCTAGAGTAACAGGACATGGTTATTCTTTGCAAAAAACTAGAAGTGCGTTTGCAAGAACTACTTTAGGTTACAAAGAATTCTTATTCTTAGAAGCTACACTTAGAAATGACTTAAGCTCTAGCTTACCAAAAGGTAACAATGGTTATATCTACCCTTCAGTAGGTGGATCTTTTGTATTCTCTGAATTCACAGAAGACTTACTTCCTGCTTTAAGTTATGGTAAAATCAGAGCTGGTTATGCAGAGTCTGGTAGTGATCTTGGTGCTTATACAACAGAAGCATACTACGGAATCGGTGCTAACCAATTCAGCGGTAACCTATTAATGTCAGTTCCAAGCCGTCTTGTAGATCCAAACCTTTCTCCAGTAACTAATTCTTCTGTTGAATTTGGTACAGACCTTAAATTCTTTGAAAGAAGAGCTGGAATTAGCTTTACTTACTACAATGAGAAACACAGAGATGATATCCTTTCTGCGCAAATCGCTACAGGTTCAGGTTATAGCTCTATTCTTCAAAATGCTGGTTCAACAAAAAGATCTGGTATTGAGTTAGTACTTTCTGGAACCCCAGTTCGTTCTGGTGACTTCCAGTGGGACTTAACTGTTAACTGGGCTAAGAACAAGTCTGAAATCGTAAGCATTGCTGATAACTTAGAAAGTTTAATCTATAGCTCTGGCTCATTCGGATTTGCAAGAACTGTACACCAAGAAGGTAAAGAGTGGGGGCAGTTAAGAGGAACAGCTATTGCAAGAAATGCAGAAGGTCTTCCTATTCTAGATGCTAACGGTCTTTTCACTCCTGAGCAAAACGTATACTTCGGTTCTGTATTACCAGATTTCAACGGTGGTGTAATTTCTACTTTAACTTGGAAAGACTTGACATTAAACATGTCATTTGACTACCAAAAAGGTGGTAAGTTCTTCTCTCTATCAGAGCACTGGGGTAACTACTCAGGTCTTTTAGATGAGACTGCTGCTATCAACGAAAATGGTAAAAACGTAAGAGATGCTGTTGCTGATGGCGGTGGTATCCGTATGGTAGGTGTTGACGTTAATGGTAACCCAGTAGACAGATATGTTTCTGCTTTCAACTATTTCCACCAATTCTATGGTAAAAATAGAATGGCTGAAACAATGATTTATGACGCTACTTACCTTAAAATGCGTGAGCTTTCTGTGAACTACAGAGTTCCAGTAACCAAAGTATTTGGTAACTCTCCATTCAATAGCATCAACGTGTCTTTCATTGCTAGAAACCCATGGTTAATTGCAACTGCGAAAGGTCAAGACAACTGGGATCCTTCTGATCAGTCTGCCTCTTACGGTGAAAACGGACAGCTTCCTAGTACTAGAAGCTACGGTTTGAGCGTTAAATTTGGATTTTAAAAACTTATTAAAATGAGAAAAATGAAACCAATTATAAAAACGAAAAGCATATTAGCATCACTTTTGGTGTCTGTGCTATTCTTAGCGAGCTCATGTGAAGAGTATGATTTTGGAGATACTAACGTAAACCCAGCGCAAACTGGTACTCCGTTACCAAATGCATTGCTTACAAGTGCTCTGTGGTCAGTTTCTGGGTACGAAACCCAAACTACACCATCTCTTTATGTACAGTATTTATCTGAAACACAATATCCTGAAACCTCATTATATGCAGTAGGACCTGTGAGCTGGGGTGAGTATACTGGTGTATTACAGAACTTAAATACGATCATTAACTATAATACTGATGCTGAAACTAAGACAAGAGCTGCGGATTTCGGTTCAAACGCGAACCAAATTGCTGTTGCTAGAATCTTGAAAGCACATGTATTCTCTAAGGTGACCGATAAGTGGGGAGATGTACCTTACACTGAAGCTTTGAATGGAAACACTTTCCCTTCTTACGACACTCAAGAAAGTATCTATAAGGATATCTTAAAAGAGTTAACTGAAGCTGAAAACGGTTTTGACAATGGTGCAATGCCTTCTGGTGACATCTTGTTAAATGGAGACAAAGCTAAATGGAAGAAATTAGCAAATTCATTAAGAATGATCTATTCCCTTCGTTTATCAAAGCGTTACCCTGGAGCTGGTGATTATGCTGCCACTCAGTTTAACGCTGCATTAAATGATGCCGATGGATATGTTGCTTCAAATGCTGATAACATTCTTTACCCGCATTTAGACAACAACAACTTTGCAAACAGATGGTACTCTCTATTCTTAACAAGAGCTGATTATACCATTAGTGACGTAATGATTGATGAGCTTGTTGCTAAAAACGATCCAAGATTAGAGGTGTATGCAAACAAAAACTCGAATGGTGCTTATGTAGGTTTACCTTATGGGTATACAAGAGATCAGTTGATTACGTGGACTGCAAACAATCAGTATTCTTTGATGGGTGATGCAATCACAGGTCAAACTTCTGATAGTTACTTCATCACATCTTCTTACATAGCGCTTACTCGTGCTGAAGCTGCTCAATTAGGATGGACTTCTGAAGTTGCTGCCACTTTATACGCTAAAGGTATCGAAGACTCTTGGAGACAAAGAGGTGTATATGATGCAGCTGATTTTGCTGCTTATATAGCTGATCCACAAAATGCATACGCAGGTAACATGCTTGAGAAAATCGGTGATCAAAAGTGGATTTCACTATTCCCTGATGGGTTCGAAATGTGGTCTGATTGGAGAAGAACTGGATACCCTGTATTAACTCCAACTCCGAACAACTTGAATGATAACGGTAACATTCCATTGAGATATGGTTACCCTTCAAACGAGTCTGATTTGAACAGTGAGAATTACGATGCTGCTGTTGCTAGATTAGCCAACGGTGACACAGACTTCTCTCCAGTTTGGTGGGACAATTAATTCACATTGAATTAGGTTGAAATATACTATGTCATTTTAGTTAGTTAGTAGTTAGTATATTTTGCTTAGAAGGCCGGTTCCAGTTGGAACCGGCTTTTTTTGTATAAATCAAAATCTATTTTCCTCTATAAGAAATGTGAGTAAACCATCTGCTGATTCATCAATAATATCAAACACTTCTTGAAAGCCATTTTCACCTCCATAATAAGGGTCTGGCACGTCTTTGTTCAACCCAGAATTATCAAAATTCCGCATCAGCCAAACCTTCTTGATACAATCTACAGGCCGTAAATACTCTATATCCCTCCTATTGCTTGCGTCCATTGCAACGATATAATCGTAATCATTAAAATCCTGAACGGCAAACTGTCTACCTTGATGATTCAGCCGAACTCCATTAACTAATGCATTTTTAATCGTCCGCCTGTCGGGTTGTTCGCCAATGTGGTAATTGGAAGTACCACAAGAATCAATGACAAAACGGTCGGCCAGTCCCTTCTCTTCTACTTTCTTCTTAAATACACCTTCTGCCAAAGGAGACCGACATATATTTCCCAAGCAAACAAATAGCACCTTCACCTTAGACATTCCCATTTCTTTCTATTTTTGTTTAGTGTTCTAAAAAACAAACCTAACCTATGGAATTTATCAAAGTAAATAAAACATACGCCAAACACATTGCCCTAATTCAGTTGAACAGACCTAAAGAGCTGAATGCATTGAATCTGCAACTTATGGGTGAAATTAGGGATAGCCTAAAAGAATTAGATCAAGACGATGAAGTTCGAGTAATCATTATTACGGGGGATGAAAGAGCCTTCGCAGCAGGTGCCGACATCAAGCAAATGGCTGGCAAGTCTACCATTGATATGTGGAAAGTAGATCAGTTTAGTACATGGGATCAAATCAATAAAACTCGTAAACCTATTATTGCAGCAGTATCTGGTTTTGCATTAGGCGGTGGTTGCGAATTGGCTATGACCTGCGATATGATAGTAGCTTCGGAAACCGCTCAATTTGGCCAGCCTGAAATTAAAATTGGGGTAATGCCAGGTGCAGGAGGCACACAAAGACTGACAAAAGCATTAGGTAAGGCAAAAGCTATGGAATTGGTATTAACAGGAAAGTTTATCTCAGCCGAAGAAGCCCTTGGTTATGGACTGATAAATAAAGTTGTACCTGTTGAAGTATATTTAAAAGAAGCCGTTAGCCTTGCTAGTGAAATTGCCTCTATGTCTCCTATTGCTGTTCAAATGGCCAAAGAAGCCGTGAAAAGATCATTTGAAGTGCCATTAGAAGAAGGGCTCCATTTTGAAAGAAAGAACTTCTACATGTTGTTCTCTTCCGAAGACCAAAAAGAAGGGATGAATGCTTTCGTTGAGAAAAGAAAGCCTGACTTCAAAGGCAGATAACAAAACAAGAGAGGGGCAATTGCCCCTCTCTTGTTTTGTACTGTTTAGTTCTTTTTAGATACCTGGTACGATTGGAATATTTGTATTGCTTGTGCCTTCTCTAAAGCTAAAACCAATACCCACAGTAGCTGTCTTATACTCTTGGAAAGAATACTCACCAAAGATATTCAAGAACAACAACCTAACTCTTAATCCTACATTAGCTTTTAATCCACCATTCTCATAAGCCAAATCAATTGGATCAGTATAGCTGCTATTTTCAGTGGTATACACCCCTTTCAAACCAAAAGTAGTCTTAGATTTTGCATAACCTAAACCACCATAAACTGTTAACAGTGCTATCTTTTTAGAAATTAAAGCCTGAACTACAGTTCCTTTAGTTTCAAATTCTGCAAACTGATTTAGATCTGAATCAACAGCAATTGAAGTTTTTAAATTGGTGTAACCTACAAACATTGAAAGATCAAACGGCAACTTTTTAACTACCGGTAGATATTGTTTAATATCATGCATTACCCCAATCCCAAATAGTTTTACAGAGCCTTCATCCTCATCTCCTAACGAAATATCTGGTGTATATCTAATTTTAAGATCTGTCCCCTTTATCAAACCAACTCCTAATTGAATCATTGGAGATGGAACTGCATTTGTTGGGAGTTCCTCTTCTAACCCCAAACCTGTTGGTGCAGAAATACGAATCGTTTCATCACCATTATTATCTAAAAACCTTAACTCAGGAAGATCATCTGCTCCCAAATTTGGTCCAAACAATGTAGGAAGTTGGGCTGATGTACCATTAGATAACTGTACGTTCGTGTAATCTGAATTTCTAAAAGTAAAGAACTCGGCACTAGAAGGTACAATCGCAGCATTCACAGAAATATTCAAGTCGAAGCCTAAAGTTTTATGTGGTCTGGCAGTATTATACCAACCTGCATTTACACCATAGCCAATACCTTGGAAAGCAGGAGCCATATAGGCCTCTAATAGCTTATTAGCATCGGTCAAACCTGCTTCTAGAAAAGAGTCGAAATCCAATTGTGCTTTAGACACATTCGCCATAGACACCATTAGTCCAGCGATCAATAATATTCTTGTATAAATTTTCATGTCAAAATGCTTTTAAAAAATTAATCTAACTGAACTCTGGCTGTTACGTCAAACTTGAATAAGAAATCAAATGTGTCGCTAGTCGTTTGAAACGTTACATTTCTTCCTACCAGGACTAACTCTATTTTGAAAGATGTACCATTCAACAATGCGCTTTCGATGACTGATACAGCAGCAGGATTTACATCGCCAGGAGCGGCTTTATCGAAAAGAAGCACATCGTCAGTTTGAAGATGAGCGTCAACAATTGTAGTCTCTAAAAGTTCGGTTGAACTACCTCCACTGATGATATTCAAAGTAACATCCAAATCAGCTTCATTTCCAGCATTAAAGCCTTCAACTTTATACCAAATCTTATTGATGGTAAAACGCTGAAGTTCATCCATGTACTCATCAAACTCATCAGAAGTAATATTGATCTCTCCTGTTTCCACAGTAACTGGTGGGGTTTCATTGATCAATTGACCAACTGCCACCGCAGGAACATCTAGAGTAACTGTAACAGGGTCAGTTTCCACAACTTGGGAGATATCTGATTGAATACCAGCTTCTCCACAGGCACTAATAATAGTAGCCATTAGCAAAATTAACAGTACGTTTTTTTTCATTGTTAAGGTTTTAAAAAGGATGCTAAATAAATATAAGGTTGAACAGTTAAAAATTTACTCAATCAGTGTTCTGCGAAATAGAAGCGGTAATATCCCAAACTACCTCAACAGTAAAATCACTTTCAATGTCTTTATCAAA
This sequence comes from Roseivirga ehrenbergii, assembly GCF_001593005.1. Classification (GTDB taxonomy): domain Bacteria; phylum Bacteroidota; class Bacteroidia; order Cytophagales; family Cyclobacteriaceae; genus Roseivirga; species Roseivirga ehrenbergii. Next base: position 86,311 of record NZ_LQZQ01000050.1, on the reverse strand, counting down.
GCCTGCCGTAACGATTAAATTAAAAGGCTCTTGGTTGTCGATAATAGCTTCTAAACTGGCCACTTGGGCTGCCGTAAGTTGTGACGATGCATTTCCACTTTCAAAAGCAGTAAAAAGTCCATTCGCTAAAGTAATACCCGCAACCGATAACACCTCTGTGGTGGTACCATTTAATTCTGTAGAAAGACTTAAACTCATAAGAACATCATTACCCACAGTGCCAGAGTAACCTGAAATTTCATAAGTCAGCTGGTTAAGCGTAATATTCTTAATCAGTTCTGAATCTTCTGTAAATAATGCCGATGGATCCACCAATCGCTCAGCGGTATAACTGTTATTGGCACTACTATTTGCTTCGTCACTGTTGATAGTGAATTCATAGTTACCCACAGAAGGCACAGTAATTAAAATCCCACCTTCATCGCAAGCGGAAAGCGTAATTAGAAATATAAGCAATAGGTAGATCTTCTTCATTGGGTTTGTATTAACAGGTTACGTAAAGTTAACAATAAATTCGAAGCCTGTATTTTACATTTATATGGCTTAAAACTAATTCTGATTTATCCTAAAAGAAAAACTTCAAGCATTTGATATCGGTTTTATTGACAGTTATCTTTGCAGCCGAAAACACGTGAACGACAATTTCATCAATAAACAAAAGGTGGGATTTGACTAATTTGAGTGGTCTCTTAACGTAAAGATTAGTAAAAGAAATTAATTATTCAATTCAAATAAAAAACAAATGTCATTAGTTGGAAAAAAAGCACCAATATTTAGCGCACCAGCGGTAATTAACGGAGAAGAAATAGTAGAGGGATTTTCTCTTGAGCAGTACATCGGTAAAAAAGATGTAGTATTTTTCTTCTACCCAAAAGACTTCACTTTTGTGTGCCCTACTGAAATTTTGGCTTTTCAAGAGAAGTTAGGCGAGTTCGAGAAAAGAGGCGTTGCGGTAGTTGCTGCTTCTTGCGACACTGAAGAAAGCCATTTGGCTTGGTTAATGACTCCGAAAAATCAAGGTGGTATTGAAGGCGTTACTTATCCGGTAGTAGCCGATACTGCTAAAACGATCGCTCATAATTATGGGGTTTTAGCAGGAGATTGGAACTACAACGAAGAAGGCGAACTTACTTTTGAAGGAGCTCCAATTGCTTACAGAGGTACATTCTTAATCGACAAAGAAGGAACTGTAAGACAAGAAACCATCAACGATTTGCCATTAGGTAGAAATATCGATGAAATGATCCGTTTGGTTGACGCCCTTCACCATGTTGAAAAATACGGTGAGGTTTGCCCTGCGAACTGGGAAGAAGGAAAAGAAGCTATGAAAGCCACTAAAGATGGCGTTGCTGATTACCTTTCTAAAAACTAAGCTGAATTAAATATTAAGCATAAAAGCCCTCCTTAATGGAGGGTTTTTTATTTTTGTTCTGAATGGCTATTATCCTCTATAATTTATCCGTCCGCTTTTATCGCCTTATTATTGGCTTGGTAGCCCCATTCAATGAAAAAGCAAAAAAGTTCGCAAGCGGCAGAGAAGGGATATTTGACCACCTAGCAAAGGATTTTTCAGACATCAAAAGCCCTGTAATTTGGTTTCATTGTGCCTCACTAGGCGAGTTTGAACAAGGTCGCCCAGTAATTGAAGCATTTCGTAAAGCAAAACCCAAACATAAAATACTGATTACCTTTTTCTCTCCATCGGGTTATGAACTCAGGAAGAATTATGCCGAAGCCGACTTTGTTTACTATTTACCTATTGACACGAAAAAGAACGCCAAACGCTTTTTAGATATCGTCAATCCAGCCTTGGTGATTTTCGTGAAATACGAATTTTGGTATCACTACCTCAAACAAACCAACGAACGTAAAATTCCGCTGTATTGTATTTCAGCCTTGTTCAATGAAAAACAGCGCTTCTTCAAAGCTAATGGAGGCTTTTTCAGAAAAACGCTCAACTTGTTCGATCACATTTTTGTTCAAAACGAAAAATCTGAAATGCTACTGCAGCAAATTAGCATCAAGCAAGTCTCTATTGCTGGCGACACTCGTTTTGACAGGGTGGTAGACACCGTAAGCAACCCAAAGCATTTTCCGTTAGTAGCGCAATTCAGTGAAAACGTACTCACTATGGTAATTGGCAGTTGCTGGCCTGCCGATATGGCCTTCCTCTTTCCTATTATCAATCGTTCCGAAAACGTGAAATTCATAATTGCCCCGCACGATGTGAGCGAAAACAGCATCAAGCAATTAGAAAAGGGCTTGAAATTACCCCATTGCCGAATTACCGAAGCTACACCAGAAAACATAGACCAATCCCGAATCATAATTATCAACACCATAGGCATGCTTTCTTCGCTCTATCAATATGGCCAATTTTCGTACATTGGCGGAGCTTTTGGAGACGGGCTACACAATATATTGGAAGCGGTAACTTTTGGGCTACCCGTAATTTTCGGGAACAACAACCTGGAAAAATTCCCTGAATCGTTGGCGCTAATTGAAAAAGGAGGTGCATTTTCATTCACGCAACAATCAGAAATTGAAGAGCATTTCGAAAAACTATCAACCGATATTGATTTCAGGAACAAAGCATCTGAGCAGTGTAAAGCATATATTAAAGAAAATACCGGTGCCACAGCAAAAATTATGGACAGTTTAATCCAATGGAACAAATGAGAGGAAGAGTCATTCGATCTACGGGTTCTTGGTATGAAGTAAAAACCGAAAACGGAGAGGTATTCAAAGCTAGATTACGCGGTAAATTCAAGCAAGACAAGCTGAAGGTTAATAACCCTATTGCAGTAGGTGACTGGGTAACTCTTGAACAAGAAGGCGAAGAAGGTTCGGCCGTAATCAAAACTATTGAACCTCGCTCTAATTACATTATTCGTAAATCCACCCGTAAGTCTAATTTCTCGCACATCATTGCATCTAATTTAGATCAAGCACTTTTGGTGGCAACACTTGCCTTTCCACGCACTTCTTTAGGCTTTATTGATCGCTTTTTGGTCAGTGCCGAATCGTTTAGAATCCCATGTATTTTAGTCATTAACAAAAGCGATTTACTCGATCAGGAAGGCTTAGAAATTGCAGCACAATTGAAGGAACTCTACGAGAGTATTGGTTACAGAACCCTACTTATTTCTGTGCTAGAAGAACAAGGGTTAGATGAAATTAAAGCAGCATTAAAAGGCAAAACCTCTTTAATTTCTGGCCATTCTGGTGTAGGCAAATCTTCCTTATTAAATGCATTGGTACCCGAACTAGGTTTACGAATTGGTGAGGTCTCCACTTTTGCCAATAAAGGAACTCACACCACCACTTTTGCCGAAATGTTTGAAACCGAAGATGATGCCCGAATCATAGATACGCCTGGAATTAAAGAACTAGGCTTGGTGGAAATGGAGCAAGATGAAATTAGCGATTACTTTCCTGAAATGAGGGCATTTTTAGGTCAGTGTAAATTCAATAATTGCCTCCACGTAAACGAACCAGGCTGTGCAGTATTAGAGGCTTTCGTGAATGGAGAAATTGCCGACTCACGGTATATGAGCTACCTAAGCATGTTGGAAGACTCTGACAATAGAAGGTAGGTAGTTTTATTTATTTATATCAAAACCTAGCATAGTTACAAACTCCAATTTCTACATTATATTGGTAGAGATTAATAACCACCCAATGACTACAAACAAGCTTGTAGAAAGCGCAACCGTATGGCTTTCCAACCCCATTCCTTCTTGCCCTAAAGAAGCCATACAAAATGCTAATGCACTTCTTACTGACCTGCAATCAGCGGTAGACAAAAACCGAAGTTCCAAGCAAATCATTGGTCCTTTGCTAGGAAAAGTAAAGGCCATGCAAAAGCGAATTACCAAAATGGAGCTTGTAAATTGGGTGGCTATTGGGAATGGACATTTGGCCATTGGCCACCGACCAAGCACGAAACTTACTGAAGATCTAAAACTTCAGAATGGCACACATATTCTGACCTTACTTTCAGAAAACGAAGGAGCCGAAAAAATTAAAACCCTCACAGCCAAATCAAATTTAAACTGGCTATGGCTACCGATGGAAAGCGCAAAGCCAATAGCAGAAGAAAGAACCCAAGAACTTGGTGCTTTACTTTCGGGAATGAAAGGGATTTTAGAGCAAGGAGGTAAGATATACCTTCACTGTTCTGCGGGAATTCACAGAACAGGGATGATCACATATGCATTTCTTCGGTTTACAGGCTTAAGCACAGAAGATGCCATGCAGAAGCTTAAAGAGTTACGACCAGACACCTACGAAGGCGTTGGAGAAGAGCGAACTGCTTGGGGAGAAGAGATAGTGAAAAAACTAAAAACCAAATAAAATAGGAGTAAGAGAAGCAACTCTCCCCCTATTTTACTCGGGTTTACCGATTATAGGCTAAGCCTATCTTTAACATATTCAATCTTGGTTTTACCGTGTTCGGCAGGCTTTCCGTCCTCACCTAGGTTTACCATAATAATTTTGTCAATACTTAAAATATCTTCTCTGGTAAGTTTATTTCGCACCTCACATCTTAATGTGATTGAAGTTCTGCCAAAGGCCACCGCCTCAATTCCAATTTCTATAATATCTCCCTGCCGAGGGGCATTTATAAAATTGATTTCAGAGATGAATTTGGTTACTATATGTTTGTTTTCAAGTTGAACAATAGTATAGAGTGCGGCCTCTTCATCTATCCATTCCAAAAGCCTACCTCCAAACAAAGTTGAATTAGGGTTTAAATCTGTGGGGCGTACCCATTTTCTAGTGTGAAAGTTCATAATTCGTTTTCCGTGAGTTTTTAACCTTACCCGATTTATTTAATGGTATAAATTTCCGCCTTTCGGAACTATTAATCAAATTAATGGTATCTATATTAGTATAGACTAAAGCTATACAATGACCCTACAACAACTTGAATACATCGTTGCACTTGATACGCATCGCCATTTTGTAACTGCCGCTTCGCATTGTTTTGTAACACAACCCACGCTCACTCTTCAAGTTCAAAAGCTTGAAGATGAAATGAACACCCTGATTTTTGATCGTTCGAGGCATCCGATTGTACCTACTCCAACAGGAGAACTGATTATTAATAAAGCCCGACAAATTTTGAGAGAGGCGCATCAGCTAAAAGAATTGGTGAACTTAGAAAAAGACACCATTACTGGTAGTTTTAGAATTGCGGTTATACCTACGGTTGCGCCTTATTTGATGCCTAGATTTTTAAAAAGTTTTTCTGAAAAGCACCCGAACACGCATCTACAAATCAGGGAAATGGAATCTGAGGAAATTATTCATGCCTTGAAAAATGATTTTGTGGACATTGGTATTTTGGCTACTCCGTTAGAAGAATCATCTATCCGTGAAATTCCATTATACAATGAGCCATTTTTAATCTATAGTTCAGAAAACCACTCGCTGTACGGGAAAAGCAACATTAAACCAGACAGCCTACCCTTGTACGGTCTTTGGCTCTTAAATCAAGGCCATTGTTTCCGAAATCAAGTACTGAATATCTGTGATAAAAAGAAACAATCTAACAACCCTGGATTTTCATATGAAAGCGGTTCTATCGAAACCCTAAAAAACATGGTGCGCTCAAACATGGGCTATACGCTTGTTCCTGAGTTATCAGTGATAGACGAATTGGACGACCCAAGAGTAAAGCGTTTAGAAAGCCCCGAACCCATAAGAGAAATTAGTCTAGTAGTGCATAAAAGCTTTACCAAAGAATCACTCATTGAAAAATTACGTGAAGAAATCCTTTCAAACATCCCAGATCATTTTCAAAAAGGGAAGAAGTTCATTAAAGTGAAATGGAGATAACTTTTACCTATAATTTTAAATAAGAGAATCACTTAGATATTCGTTTTGACAACCAACTACTTTTGATTCATCATTAACGAAGAACAAAATGAATATTGATAGCACACTTCTAAGCCTTGCCTTTTTCTACTCTGGAATCATAACTTTCATTGTATTGAAAATAAGAAGCCATTGGAAAAAGTATCATTATTAAGCAGACTTCCTTTTCACCTAAAGGAAAAATATACTACCAAAGAAAGCCCAATGCAATGTGCCAATCACCATTGTACTTGGGTTTTCTTTATTCTACCTATTCTACCCAGAAATTAAGCTTTGCCATCAGCTCCATTTTTAAATCCTGTAGCTGAATGCCCCTCATACGTGCGGTACTACTTGCCTTTAGTTTTTTCACTTCCAAAAGGTGCTTTCCTCTTCCCAACTCAATTACATCTATCACCGCTAAGTATCCTTTTTCGCCATTTGAATTATGGGTTTTGAAAGCGTAATCTAGGTTAGGGTATAACTTGCCATCAATGTATACCTCGAAGATCTGAGTTTGACAAGCCAAAGACTGCTCTAGCCGTGCTTCATAATTCTTATCGCGCACTAAATCATCTACATTCAGAGTTGTATCCATTTGAACTTTCATTCCAGCTTTAAAACCTTGCAAAACACCTTCATCTGGGCTAAGCTTATAACTGTCTGGGCACAACAATTCAAGCGTACTATTATCCTTTGGGTTGTAGCGTAAAAAAAGCTCAAGAAAACCATTCTCAACATATTTAGAAGGCAGACTAAGCTCACGAATAAACTGGTCATCCGCCCTTAAATCATCGTAAAACCCCTCAACCATATAGCCTTCTGAAATATTAGTCCGCTCTGGGTAAAACACATTTACATCCAGTGCATCTGCCCTGAGAGTGACCAGAAGCACCAACAATAGCACCGAAGAAACTCCTATGATCTGTTTTTTCTTATAAGTAGTGATAAGGTGGTAATAAATAGACCGATACAAAACGGACAAGGTAATTACCGAAAAGAAACGATAAATAGGATAATACAATACGGAGAACCATTTTGACTTCTTGAAAGCACTAAAAAACAAAGTATCGAGAAAGAAGATTATGGCCAATACAAAATAGAAAATGACAGCAAAAATTGCCAACAAATTCATTATCCCTACCCATATTGTCAGCTCATTAGAAGTACTGAGCATTACAGTCACACTCAGCAAACTTACCCCTATGGCTACAACAATTACTACGGAAACAATGGAAAATACCAGCAGAAATGTATAAGCAAATATTACACTAGAAATCTTATCTAAGTGAACGATCAGTTCATCAAGTGAGCGAACATTTTCAGGCATATACTTCCTGAATTTCCCTTTAAACGCAAGTTTATCATAGTCGATAAAACTTGATACAGAACTAAGGCCTACAATACCAATCCAAAACCCTCTGAGTAAGAGATGAATTAATAAGTTAATAAGGAAGAATTTCATCCCTATGGGGATGGTATCTAAAATGAAATTAATAGAAATGCTAAGCAAGGGGTTGATTCCATTCGCTCCCGGATTCAGCTTATTCTCCTGAATATTACGGTTGATTTCGGCATACTCTCCAATACCAGTAACAAGCAAAAAAATGGAAAAACCAGTAATAAGGAGCTCCAGCTGCCAGCTTTCAAGCTGAAGATTAGCCACCCATCGCCTTAGTTTACTTTCATCTTTACCTTTAGGTCTATCAATGTTTGTCATGGTTGAATAAGGTTGATCAACCAAAATAAACAATTCTTACCTATAAATCTTAGCAACAAGATTTGAACTGGGCTTTGATTATTGAGTTAAGTCCAACAAAAAAAGGGACAGTCTTTCAACAGTCCCTTCAAAATATGTAAAAAGAGTAAATTACTCTTCTGTTTTCTCTTCAGCTTTAGCCGCTTTCTTAGGAGCAGGCTTTTCAGCCTCTTCTTTTTTAGCTTTTGGCTTAGCCTCAGCTTTAGTTGAAGTTTCAAATGAAGCTTTTAGTGCCTCAGCGTCAATTTTAGCAATTACAGGGGTGCTTGTCAATTGCTTGATTTTATTAACCCTATCAGCAGATCTCTGCTTATTTCTTCTCGCTTTTCTTTTTAATCTCGTTATCCCCATGATAGTACTTGTTCGAAATGAGGTGCAAAGATAAGAGTTTGAATAGAATTTATAAACCCCTAGCGAAATAAAATTCACATAAGTTTTCAATATTCTGATTTAGACCCAACAGATTAGCCCTGTGTTTAGTAGTTTTGTGTGATTAAAACCAACAAAAATGGCTCAAAAACCTTCATTACCCAAAGGCGTACGCGATTTCGGACCGGAACAAATGTTTCGTAGAAATTATCTTTTAGACACTATAAAAGGTGTTTTTAAGAAATATGGCTTTATGCCACTAGAAACTCCCGCGATTGAAAACCTTTCTACATTAACAGGAAAATATGGCGATGAAGGCGACCAACTCTTGTTTAAAATTCTAAACTCTGGTGATTTTTTATCAAAAACAGATGCCAGTGATTTTGAAGCTGGCGCTAAAGAATTGAGTAAGAAGATCACCGAAAAAGGACTAAAATACGACCTTACTGTTCCCTTTGCACGGTATGTGGTAATGAACCAAAATGACATCACCTTCCCTTTTAAGCGTTATCAGGTGCAGCCTGTTTGGCGTGCCGACAGACCACAAAAAGGTAGGTACAGAGAATTCTATCAGTGCGATGCAGACATCATCGGTACCAATTCATTGGTTTGCGAAGCGGAGTTGATGGCCATGGTGAATGAAATTTTCTGCAAACTTGAACTCAAAGATTATCAGGTTTCTATAAGCAGTAGAAAAATACTTGAAGGTTTGGCCGATGTTATTGGCGCAACAGACAAGTTTTCTGCCTTCTGCGTTATTTTGGACAAACTGGATAAAATCGGTTTGGAGAAAATGCTAGAAGAAATGTCGCAGTTGGGCATTCCAAAGTCCGGGCTAGACCGATTGACCGCTATTCTGGAACTTGAAGAAGACAATACCGATAAAATTGAAACCCTCAGAAAAGTATTCATTGGCTCGGAAGTAGGAATTGAAGGCTTGAACGAAGTTGAAACTACATTAAAACACATGACCAGTTTGGGGGTTGCTCACGACAAAACTCACTTCGACCTTACCTTGGCCCGTGGTCTTTCTTACTATACAGGAATCATATATGAGGTAAAACCTACCTCCGTAAAAATGGGCACAATTACCGCTGGCGGCCGTTATGACAACCTGACTGGGGTATTTGGCCTAGAAGGTGTTTCGGGAGTCGGCATCTCTTTTGGCGTGGATAGAATTTATGACGTACTGGACGAGCTTAACCTTTTCCCTTCAAATCAATTGGGCAGCACCAAGGTGATGATCACCAATTTTGATGAGACTTGTTTGGAGCATGCCTTAGGCCTTTCTTCTCGTTTGCGGAATAACAATGTGAATTGTGAAGTCTACCCTGAGCCGGCCAAAATGAAAAAACAATTAGGGTATGCCAATAAGAAAAACATACCCTTTGTAGTTATGGTAGGGCAAGAAGAAATTGACACCAATATTTACACGGTGAAAAACATGGAGGACGGTGAGCAACACAAGCAAACAATGTTGGAGCTTATTGATTTTTTGGCTACACAATAAATAAGCGATAGGTAAAGCCATCGTTTTGAATAAGTTTAGCGATAATGTACCGTTAATCAAGAAGCATAATCAAATTAGCACCTGAATTGAAAATTGAAGCAAAAGCACTTTCAAAGTCTATTACGCCTTTTGGTGTTCTGATTTTATTGCTTTTGGTGTTTTCGAATCACGTAAGCGGGCAAACCCAAAGCCAACTCACTGCTAATTTTGAAGTTGATCACGTAATTGGGTGCGCCCCCTTTACACTTAATATCACTAATGTAAAGGCCTCAACTCAGTTCGATTACCTTAACACCACAGACCCTAATAATTGCAGTACGTTCCAGCAAGACCCTGGCCAGTGCTTCACTAACTTTCAAGCGGAACAGCAATTTGAATACACCCAGCCAGGGGTATATTATGTAATAGGCATTAGTCAATCCTTACCAAACGGAGAGCAATCTGATTATATCAAAATCACCGTAATAGAAGCCATAGAACCTACCTACAATGTATTTGCCTGCGCTAACAATGAGGTTTTTCTAGATATAGATTTTACCCAAGACAGCTACGATAGTTATTCCATTGATTTTGGAGATGGAAGCCCTATACAAACAATTGACAAAGCAACTGATTCAAATGAACTGCCCTATACTTATGCCGCTGCGGGAAATTATAGCATTACCGTACAAGGACTAGCTTCGGGGAATGCCACAAACTGTTCTGACTTTACAAAGTCAATTACCACACTCGACAGCTCCCCTACTCCAGTAATCAATAGCCTGAAAGTATTGGATGCCACTACTCTTGAAATCAATTATGAAAGCTTGGACAGTAGGATTGTACACACATTAGTGATTGAGTCTGAAGACGGAAGCCAAACAGACCTTATTACTTTAGACCCAAGCACAAACGCAACAAACTACACTTACACCAACAGTAATTTCGATTTTGTTAATACGGTGTATTCGGTAAAAATTGAAAGCACTACCCAATGCGATAACACCGCAATACCCTCTGAAACGGTGCACACTGTAGCAGCACAATATAGTGCGACCTATGTAAACTCAGATATCCAAATTGATTTCGATTTTAACACAGTTAATAATTCAGCATATGAAATTGTATTTTTTGAAAACGACAATTCAACAGCAGATAAATTCACTACAAACACCGGCACAACCCAGCGCATGTTGAGTAATTGCACGCTAGTAGAAAACTATTATTTCGAAGCCACTTTTGGAGCAGCCACTTCTAAGAGTGCACCAATTATTCCCGATTTAAGTGGCACTCTCAGTCCACCTGCAATACAGTCTATGGATGGAGAATTAGTAAATGCTACTTTCGAGCTAGAGTTTAATCAAGCACCAGTTGGTACTTCAAATTATAGAATTTACAAAAAGAACCCAGACGACACCTTTAGTGCCATTGGAACATCGTCTAGCCCAGAGTTTACCGATACCAATTTAAAATCAGGGCAATTAGAACTTTGCTACACTGTAGCTTATGAAGATGACTGCGGGAATACTTCAGAAATGAGTCCAGAGTTCTGCTTCCCGCTTTCAGTTGGCACCATTCGACTGCCAAACGCATTTACTCCAAATGGTGATGGAATCAATGATACCTTTACGGTTGGAGATGGCGTCTTCATCAACTTTCATATGCAAATCTTTGACCGTTGGGGCAATTTGATTTTTAATTCCACCAACCCAAGCATTGGTTGGGATGGAACTTATAATGGCACTCCTGCAAGTATAGGTGGCTATGCTTATCGCATTTCGTTTCAAGATGCAGGAAATACCACCATCCAACAGACCGGAACTTTAGTATTAATTCGATAGTTTTGGGTAAAAAATAACAAGCTTATGTTCGATATGATGAAAATGATGGGCAAGGTGAAGGAGATGCAGTCCAAAATGAAGGAAGCCCAGGACAAGCTAGAATACATTCAAGAAACAGGCGAGGCTGGTGCCGGAATGGTAAAGGCCACCGTAAACGGCAAAAAACAGGTCATCTCAATTGAAATTGATGAGGCTTTAATGAGCAAAGAAGATAAAGAAACAGTTCAAGACCTTACTGTTGCAGCCATTAACAATGCGCTTGATAAAGCAGACGTTAGCGCCAAAGAAGAAATCAGAAAAAGTACCGAGGGAATAATGCCCAACATCCCTGGAATGGACCTGGGTAACATGTTCTAATGTCAAACCTATCCGTTGCCCTTCTTAACTATAACGGCAAAACTCATTTAGAAAACTTCTTGCCATCTGTTGTGCAGTTTAGCACAGGACATGACGTTATTGTGATTGATAATGGATCGACAGATGGCTCTGTGGAATTTGTTAAAACCAACTTCCCATCCGTTAGATTAATTACCTATTCAAAAAATTATGGTTTTTGTGGAGGCTACAATAAAGCCCTAAAAGAGTTAGATCATGAATTTGTAGTACTGCTCAATACCGATGTTCAGGTGTCAGAAGGTTGGATTTCTCCAATTTTAAAACTGATGGAATCGGACAGCAGTTTGGCGGCAGTTCAGCCAAAAATATTAGACCTAAAAAAGCAAACTCACTTTGAGTATGCCGGAGCTTCGGGCGGCTACCTGGACATTCTCGGTTATCCATTTTGCCGAGGCAGAGTATTTCATACCATAGAGGAAGACCAAAATCAATATCAAGAAACCCAAGATGTGTTTTGGGCTTCGGGGGCTTCTCTTTTTGTTAGGCGTTCGGCTTATTTTGAAGCTGGTGGTCTAGACGAAGACTTCTTCGCTCATATGGAAGAGATTGATCTTTGCTGGCGTTTTTGGAATTTAGGTTATAAAGTAAAAGTATGTCCAGAAAGTGTAGTTTACCATTTAGGTGGTGGGACACTAGATAAATCCAGTCCAAGAAAGACCTATCTCAATTTCAGAAACGGACTAACTATTCTGTTAAAGAATGAGATTACTTCCGACCTCTTCTGGAAATTCCCTATTCGATTATTTTTGGATTGGCTTGCGATTGTTCAGTTTTCAATTTTGAGTGGGCTCCCGCATGGGCTTGCCATTATCAGGGCCCATTTCGATTTTATGAGGTCTATTCCTAGCCAAATTAAAAAACGAAAGTCTGTAAAAAGACTATCGCAAAACAATCCAAGATATACGGGCTTAGTGATTTGGGATTACTTTATAAGGCAGAAAAAAACCTACCAAAAAATAAATCCTTAGTTATACCAAACAGGATTTTGTCTTCTACGTAAATGCTTCCGAAAATTGATCACATAGGCAAGGCCTAAGTAAATCAACAAAGGTGAACCAAAGGTAATAAATGAGGCATAGATGAAGAACAAGCGAATAGAAGAAGCCGACAGATTAAGCTTCTCGCCTAATTTGGTACAAACCCCGTAGGCTTGGCTTTCAAAAAAACGTTGAATTCTTTCCATTGGACAAATATTACAACAAATTTACAAAAGAATTTATTAAAGGTTAAAATCGGAATCCATTAAAATTTTATTAAACTTGCAGTCCTAAAATTAAGGCTATACTGTTCTAAATCAATCAAAATAATATGAAAACCCTAAAAGCTAAATTATTTTTTCCATTCTTGATACTTGGTGTCCTATCAATGTCTGGTTGCGCACTCAGCAAAATGGCAAGAATGTCGAAAGACCAAGGACTTACGGTTGAGCCAACACCATTAGAAGTTCACGGGAACGAAGTAAAGTTCACAATGTCGGCAAATTTGCCGGTAAAAATGTTAAAACCTAAAAAGGTTTACACATTGAATACATATTACCAATATGGAACTCAAGAAAAGCAATTGGCTCCAGTTGTTTTCAACGCAAAAGATTACCCTAACGCTTCTACTGAGCAGCCTAAAGTATCTAAAGAATACTCTTTCGCATATGACCCTGCCATGTCTCGCGGAAACCTTTTAGTTCAAGGAGTTGCTTCCAACCCTAAAACTGGAAACTTTGTAGAATCTGAAAAACTTATCATTGCTGAAGGTTTAATTACTACTTCTACTTTGGTTCAACCTTCTTACTTTACTTCATACGCTCCTCATGGCTACAATGATAAAGAAGAATTAATCCCTACTAACGTAGAGTTTTTCTTTGAGCAAGGAAGATCAGTTTTAAGACCAGTTGAAAAAAATAGTGATAGAGGTTCAAGATTTGCTGCTTTCATTGCAGAAAAGAACGCAACTAAAACAGTTACCATCACTGGTACTCACTCTCCAGAAGGTAAAGACAGAATTAACGCTGACTTAGCAAAAGAAAGAGCTGTAGCCATCGAAACTTGGTACAGAGAGCAAATGGATAAGTATGACTACCAAGGAATGGCAAGTCAAATCAGATTCATTACTAAACCAGTTGTTGACGATTGGAATGAATTGAAGGCCATGCTTTCTAGCTACAATGGTATTTCTTCTGCTCAAAAATCAGAATGGACTAACATTATCAATGGTTCAGGTTCTTTCGAGCAAAAAGAAAAGCAACTTCAGAAGTTGAGTACTTACAAGCAAGTATTCAAAGACATCTATCCTCAGTTGAGAACAGCTAAAACTGAAGTATTAACTATTAAGCCTAAAAAATCAAGAGAAGAAATTATCTCTTTAGCAAAGTCTATTGCACAAGGAAGAGGATCTGCTGATCAACTTTCTGCTGAAGAATTAGCTTATGCTGCTTCATTCTCTCCTTCTTTAGAAGAGAAAAAATCAATCTACGAGGCTGCTGCTAAAAAGAACGATACTTGGGCAATCCACAACAACCTTGGCGCAGTATCTATGGAAATGGCTATGGCTGCTTCTGGAAGAGAAAAAACTAACATGTTGAGAGATGCGATCAACCATTTCGAAATTTCTAACCAAAAGAATGCTAACGTTCATGCGCAAGCAAACTTAGGGATGGCGCAAGCAATGCAAAACAACAACCAAGCGGCTCTTGATGCTCTAAACAAAGCATTGACAATGAACCCTGGTAATGATGTTAGACAAGGCGTTAACGGTGCTAAAGGTGCTATTGAAATCAAAATGGCTAGCTACGATGCGGCATTAAGCTCATTGGGCAATGCTACCAACCGTTCTGTTGACCAATACAACAAAGGTATGGCTCAGTTATTGAAAGAAGATTTCAGAAGTGCACAGTCTACTTTTGAAACTGTAATCTCTAACGACAGAGCATTTGTTTGGGCTCATTACTTAGCGGCAGTTGCTGCTGCTCGTCAAGGAAACGAGAACAAAGTAATCGAGAACTTAAGAAATGCAGTAAATGCTGACGCTTCATTAAAAGCCAAAGCGTTATCTGATTTAGAGTTCAGAGAGTTCAGTGGTACTCAAGCATTTATCGATATCTTGAAGTAATCGAATTAAAAAAACTAATAAAAGGGCTCTGGATGTAAATTCAGAGCCTTTTTTTATACCCTATACTCTTGTTAATCTTTCTTTGTGAATTGAGTACTGAATGTTTATTTTTACGGCCATTAACCCCTAGATGAATGAGAGAAATACAGTTTCGTGAAGCCCTGAGAGAAGCCATGTCTGAGGAAATGAGAAAAGATGATAAAATCTTTCTTATGGGAGAAGAAGTGGCCGAGTATAATGGTGCTTACAAAGTGAGCCAAGGCATGTTAGACGAGTTTGGCCCAGAAAGAGTAATCGATACCCCCATTGCGGAACTAGGGTTCGCAGGAATTGGTGTTGGTGCCGCTATGAATGGTCTTAAGCCAATCATCGAATTCATGACCTTCAACTTCTCATTGGTAGCTATTGATCAAGTAATCAACTCTGCTGCTAAAATGATGTCAATGTCTGGTGGACAGTACTCTGTTCCTATCGTGTTTAGAGGACCTACAGGTAACGCAGGAATGTTGAGTTCTCAGCACTCTCAAAACTTTGAGAACTGGTATGCTAACACTCCTGGCTTAAAGGTAGTAGTGCCTTCTACTCCATACGATGCTAAAGGCTTATTGAAAGCCGCCATTCGCGATAGCGATCCAGTAATCTTTATGGAGTCAGAGTTAATGTATGGCGACAAAGGTGAAGTTCCTGAAGAAGAATATGTATTAGAAATTGGTAAAGCCCACATTGAGCGCGAAGGATCTGATGTTACTTTAGTTTCTTTCGGTAAAATGATGAAAATAGCCCACGAGGCAGCTGATGAGTTGGCCAAAGATGGAATTAGTGCAGAGGTAATTAACCTTCGTTCTGTGAGACCGCTGGACTACCCAACCATTATTAAGTCGGTGAAGAAAACAAACCGTTTGGTGATTGTGGAAGAAGCATGGCCATTGTCTTCATTGGCAACAGACATTGCTTTCAACGTACAAAAAGATGCATTCGATTATTTAGACGCTCCAATTAAAAGAGTAAACAGCATGGACTTACCATTGCCTTATGCTCCAACTTTGATTGACGTTATTCTACCAAATGTGAAAAGAACACTAGATGCTGTGCATTCTGTAATGTATAAGTAGTCTTTTTTTAAAATGATATTTAAGAATCCGAGCCTTATAGGTTCGGGTTTTTTATTTTTAGCCATGTCTACCGTAATCGCTATAGGAGGAGTTTCAAGGTCAGGTAAATCTACATTGGCAGATTGGCTGGGAACTCAGCTAAAGAACGTCACAGTGCTCCATCAGGACGAATACGCGCTACCTAAACATCAACTGCCGGAAATCAAAGGAATTCCCGATTGGGAAGTCCCAGATTCCATAGACTGGAATGCTTGGAACAAAGCCATCACCCAAGCAAAAGTAAAATATGATTATGTGATCATTGAAGGCATTCTGGTGTTCGCTAATACCAATATCAATGCGCTAATCGACCAATCCATTTTTTTAAATATTGACAAAAAAGACTTTTTAAAAAGAAGGCTAAAGGAAAAACGCTGGGGAAAAGAACCAGAGTGGTTTATTGAATATGTATGGGAAGCTCATTTAAAATATGGCCTTCCTCCTCATGATTTACAGGTTATTCAAATCAAGGACATCACAACTAACCAATACTTTGAGGTTTTGACGGCAGTAATAAAAGAGCATTGATTTTTCTTTTTGATTACCCTTTCATTTTTGCAGGAGACTGTCTGGAGTTGAAAAAATCCGTGATATAGACCGCTTCGTTTTCAATCTTGTAAATGATCTTAAAATGCCCCTCTATAATTCTTCTGTGTCCTTCTTTCAAGTCTTTTAGATATTCTTCTTGTTGACCTTTTAATGGATTTATCACTAAACTATCGGCTCTGTCTAATAGACTGCTTTTTAAACTGGAAGCTTGTTCAGGAGAGAGTTTTTGTTTTTCAACAACGAACTCAAGCGCTTCCTCAAGACTGTCAATGGACTGATCTGTATAGATTACTCTCATATGCCCAGACGGCCCTTAATTTTGGCTTCTGCTTCTTGTCGGCTATGTACCCTTCCTGCCTTAATATCTTCGTTGGCTTTTAAAGCTCTGGAGATAAGCTTCTCCTTTAGGACAGGTTCAATACTTTTTCGCTCTTTTTTAAGAACAGATTCCAACTTATCGATAATCGTCTCGCTATTTATGGCGAGTACCTCTTCTATAAAATGTAGTTTTCTCGTCTGTAAATCCATACTCAAAGTTAACGTTTTATACAATTTTTGTTGCTGTTATTCAGCGATTATAGAAATCTACTCTCAAAACTTCAGTATGGACTGGACTTTCTGTTACTCTTAATGATGCACTCATATTACATCACAAAATAGGTAATCACCACAGGTGAGCGCCAGTTACCACAGTGGGCAAGTGAGCGCCTGACGGGTGATTTGATGTTATGGCTCAATTCTCCATCGTTTTTTGCGCTATCCTTTTGAATCTTTCCTTAATCATTCCTCCGATTATTAAGATTTCCTCATTAGTCTTTCAGTGTAGAATGTCAAGGCTATAGAACCTACTAATAAAACGATCCTTACTATACCAAATATGTAATTATCGATAGGAAAAAGATCCCCTGTATTACTACTGCAATTATAACAACATAAGATACTCTATTTATTACTTTCATCATTTAGGCCTCCAACCCTTTTTGAACTATCAACTCTTCCATAGGGAGATTCCTTTCTTCGAGCATCCCCATCATAAGCTTTCTTTTCTGAAAGTAACAGATTCCTACAAATAGTAACATATACATCCCAAATTTTGCTTACTCATTAATTTCCTCTACATTAACGTAAAAATTAGTTCTGTATTGAAGAAGATAGTTCAGCCATTCCTATTGATTACAATCCTTTTATTTACAATAGGTTGTAGCGCTCCTAAAAAGGAGGTTCCTCAGAAAAAAGTAGAAGATGTAGAGCCAGCCCCTAGGGTACCAATTGCTTCAGTAAACAGCTCAATCCCTAAGTACAAGTTTTCCTTTTCTTCATTAGAGTTGGGTATGCCTATTTCGGAACTCGATCAAAGGGTTTTCAAACACTATGGAGAATTCTACACTAAAGACTTTTCGGTCTATCAGCTAGATCAAATAGACTATTTGGCCGAAGCCCATTATATCAGCAATATTGACCTGATTTTTATCGACAGTTTATTGGTGCAAATTCAGGCTTTCTTAACTGTAGACAAGTCCAATGACTTAATTAATCAATTCGGCAGGGCTAAATTATTGATCAACGATCATCATAATAAAACACTTCTGGAAACTGAAAGGGCGATTACGAAAACGAGTAAAGGATACTCTATTAATGAAAAACTGGATCAGTTTCGATTAAAATGGGTCAGACAAGATGCTGACATTGAATATGAAGTGAATAAAAAACTAAATACGGATTCCACCAGTGTTAACATGGTGCGCTTCTCTTCGATGGGAAACCCCAACGGCTTTAAATACAAGCTCACTTTTCAAACCACTGATTTCCAATACCAAATGGCATTGATTGAATGGGAATCCACTCGATAATTAGAATACTAATCAGTTAGTTACTAAGGACTATCGTCTCATTCCTCCAAGATTGGCTAAGGCTCTTTTTCCTCCACCCATCTTGTTCATGGTCTTCATCATTTTGCGCATGTCGCCAAACTGCTTCATTAAGTTATTCACTTCCTGAATAGTTCTTCCGCTACCACTTGCAATTCTCTTTTTTCTACTGCCATCAATCAAATCTGGATTGGCCCTTTCAGCCTTTGTCATCGACTTGATAATGGCTTCAATAGGTTTGAATGAATCATCATCAATATCTAGTCCTTTTATGGCTTTCCCCATACCTGGAATCATCCCTAAAAGGTCTTTGATATTACCCATTTTCTTGATTTGCTCAAGCTGAGAAAGAAAGTCTTCAAAGTCGAATTTATTCTGACGAATCTTCTTGTTTAGCTTGCGCGTTTCTTCTTCGTCAAAGTTTTCTTGTGCCTTTTCAACCAAAGACACCACATCACCCATACCAAGAATTCTGCTGGCCATCCTTTCAGGATAGAAAAGATCGATGGCATCCATCTTCTCACCAGTAGACATGAACTTGATTGGTTTATCCACCACCGTTCTGATAGAAAGGGCAGCTCCACCACGGGTATCACCATCTAACTTGGTAAGCACAACACCGTCAAAATCGAGGCGTTCGTTAAAGGTTTTAGCTGTATTTACCGCATCCTGTCCTGTCATCGAATCGACAACAAACAAGGTTTCGGTAGGATTAAGGGCTTTTTTAAGCTCCTCAATTTCATTCATCATTTGTTCGTCTACCGCCAAACGTCCGGCAGTATCCACAATTACAATTTTCTTACCCGTTGCCTTAGCGTGTTTGATCGCGTTATTGGCAATTTGAAGAGCATTCTTGTTCTCTGGCTCGGCATATACCTCCACTCCTACTTGCTCTCCCAATACTTTCAATTGGTCAATCGCAGCAGGTCTGTAAATATCACAAGCGGTTAGCAAAACCTGACGACCTTGCTTTTTAAGCATGTTTGCCAGTTTACCAGAGAAAGTGGTTTTACCAGAACCTTGTAGTCCAGAAATTAAGATCACAGCGGGGTCGCCCTTTGTATTGAAGTCGGCTTTTTCGCCCCCCATCATCTTGGTAAGCTCTTCGCTTACAATCTTCACTAAAAGTTGGCCTGGTTTAACAGAAATCAATACGTCACGCCCAAGCGCTTCTTCCTTGATTCTATCCGTTACATCCTTGGCTACTTTAAAGTTAACATCAGCAGAGATTAAAGCCCTTCTGATTTCCTTTACCGTAGAGGCAACGTTAATTTCAGTTATTGTTCCTTGTCCTTTCAGCGTTTTAAACGCCTGATCCAGCTTGCCACTTAAATTATCAAACATATTCTCAATTGTAATTGACTGCAAAAATATAAAAATAATCGTCAGCGCGAAGGATGAATTCGCATTGAAAAACCCAAAAAAAACATTTCACCTTTTTAAATACATTTGATATGAAGATATTGGTGCCTTTATAACATTCCCAAACATGATCAAAGTCGATTTTAAGAAGGACGTATTGCCTCATATTGTAGCGATTGCCATTTTTTTAGTGCTTACACTGATTCTTTTCAAACCTGTTTTTTTTGAAAGCAAGAGTTTAACCCAAGGTGATATTTTGCAATGGGAAGGTGGCGCAAAAGAGATTTTAGATTATCGTGCCGAAACTGGTGAAGAAGGCCTTTGGACCAACTCCATGTTTAGCGGAATGCCCGCATATATGGTGAGTGTGAAATGGGGGAATGAGTTGATCAAAACCATGCATGCGGTTATCAGTTTTGGGTTGCCTCACCCCGTTAGAATCATCTTCGTTTCGATGATTTCTTTCTACATCATGTTGCTTTGCTTTAAAGTGAGGCCCTATTTAGCCATTATTGGGGCGGTTACTTTTGCTCTTTCTTCATACAATATTATAGGCATAACGGCTGGACACAATGCTCGAATTTCAGCGGTATCACTAATGCCATTGGTCATGGGCGGAATTCACCTATGCTTCACCAGAAATAAATGGCTAGGTTTCAGCCTTACAGCCTTGGCTTTGGCCATGCAAATGCGGGTAAACCACCTTCAAATCACTTACTATTTGGCTTTTATTGTTGCCATTTACGGTTTACTTCAACTTATTCATGCCGCAAAACAAGGCGAATTAAAGCCTTTTGTACAGCGCTTGGGGCTATTGGTATTGGCAGCCGTTTTAGCCGTGGGGACTTTCTTTGGTGAATTTTATGCGACTTACGAGTACGGAAAATATTCAAACCGAGGTCAGTCTGAATTAACACAACAAACCGACCAAGACTTAAACGAAGACGGTTTGTCTAAAACCTACGCTTTTCAATACAGCAATGGTCTTGCGGACCCCTTCACCTTATTTATTCCAAATGCTTTAGGAGGAAATGATCAGCTAGGAACCGAGTCAAACAGCGCAGATGTTTTGCGAAAAGCTGGCGCCACTGAAGCCCAAGTAAGGCAAACGCTTCCGCAACTCAGGACCTATTGGGGCAAAGAGTCACCAACTACTTACTACGCTGGCGCTATTATGGTGTTTCTATGTGTAGTGGGGATGTTCTTTGTAGAAAGAAGATATGTGATTTGGCTTGTGGCCGTTTCCATTTTAGGAATTTTAATGAGCTACGGCAGAAACCTACCTAGCCTCAATTACTTCCTTTTCGATTACTTCCCAGGCTATAACAAATTCAGGTCGGTGAGTTTCACGATTATGATGCCCGTTTTCGGTATTATTTTCTTAGGAATGTTGGGCTTAGAAAAGGTAATAGACCAAAAACTAAATAAAGCGCAACAAAAGAAATTATGGATTGCACTGGGTACAACAGGAGGCTTGGCTTTGCTTTTAGCCATAATCCCTGGCGTACTAAGCTTTAGTTCATTCCTTGATGGTCAGTTGCCCATTGAGTATGCCAACGCTCTAAAAGAAGACCGTAAAGATTTATTCCGAAGTGATGCATTCCGTGCCTTTATTTTTATTGCTCTTTTTTCAGGTACTTACTTTTTGTATTCCATCAAAAAACTAGGAAAACCTACAGCTTTCGCCCTAATGATTTTGCTTGGCATTCTGGATGTCAGCTTAGTGGCCGGCCGATTTATTGGTGAAGCGAACTTTGCTAAATCGCCAAGAGCGCAGTTTTTTACCGAAACCAATGCAGACAGATACATTAAACAAAACGAAAGTTTAGGAGATCGTGTACTGAACCTCACTTCATCATTTTACAGTGCTCAGTCTGCTTACCATCACCATACCATCAATGGGTATCATGGTGCTCGATTAAGAAGGTATCAAGAGTTAATCGACAAAAATATCTTTCCTGAAATGCAGGAATTGACCGAAAGAATTAAGAATGGCGACAGCAACCTTCGTGGTTTCGAGGTTTTGAATATGTTGAATACCCGTTACTTAATTATAGATCCCAATTCAAATCAAGGTGTTCTGACAAATAATTCAGCGAATGGAGCCGCTTGGTTTGTTGACAATCTATTTAAAGTCAACTCTCCAGATGAAGCTTTTAACAAAATTGGAGATATTGAAACAAAGACACAAGCCATTGTCAATGCTAGCGAATTCAATTTAAAAATTGATGACCCAAGCAGCGAAGGGCAGATTAATTTAATAGACTACCACCCCGGTTACTGGAAGTACAACAGCCAGAATTCAGGAGATGGCTTTGCCGTATTCTCTGAGATTTATTACCCAAAAGGGTTTAAAGTAACCATAGATGGACAACCAGTAGAAATGCTTCGTGCGAATTATGTGCTTCGTGCATTGGAAATTCCTGCTGGAAATCATGAAATCGTTTTCGAATTTAAACCTACCATATACAGTACAGGAAAAATCGTAATGAGGATTTTCTCTATTTTAGTGGTGTTGATGTTTTTGGGGAGTATTTTCTTAAGCTTTAGAAGAAAGGCTAATTAAAGGATATTCGAATACAATTCGATAAGCCCTTTACTGGTGATACTCCAGTCGAATTGTCGATCTAAAGCAGATTTGCCATTGCCCCCTAGGCTTGTCGCATTTTCTTTTTCGTCATAAAGCTGTAGCAGTTTTTCTGCCATATCTTTTGCATTTTCAGCTTGAAAAATCAAACCACAATTGGCTTGATTCACCACGCGGGCTTGAGGAGGACAGTCACTTACCAGCAAAGGCTTAGCACCTGCCATATATTGGAAAATTTTATTAGCAAAAGTAGTGTCGTGATGCTTGTTGCGATGCAAGGGTGAAATACACACATTAGCAGCAGCGATATAGGAAGGAAATAGCGACACATCCTGCCATCCTTCAAACACCACCCTCTCCTTTACCCCGAGTGTATCCGCTAGCTCTTTCAACTGACTATCCTCCGTACTTTTCCCTACTAAAATCAATTGTGCATCTGGAATTTTTGCCCCCAACAGCGCAAGTGCCTGAATGGCGGTATCGGTCCCTCTCCTCAATCCAGTATCACCCACATAAACAATGTTAAAATGATCTTTAAATCGATCTTGAATCTGAGGTTTTAATTTATACTGATAATAGATCTTTGCTTCAATAGAATTCGGAACAACAGTGATTTTAGAAGGCTCAATACCATCCTCATTAACAGCTACTTCCCTTGCTTCATGAGTAACCAAAATCACATCGTCAGCCATATTCATCAAACGCTTCTGCCATTTCTTCCAAACTAGTGGTTTGATCAAATGCTTTCCAGGAAACCTCTTTAAGTGCGGATAGAATTGCATGATCTCAGGGCGGTTTTCATGTAAATCGAGCACGGTTTTGATATTAAAACTGGCATTGGCTTTAAAAACGGCCTTCGCAATTAGCATGTCATGGATATGTAAGACATCGGGATTCACTGCCTTAATAAATACAATAATTGAGTTTAGTATTGATTGATGATAAAAAGGAACAGTATAGGCCAATGCGGATAAACGATAAGTCAGATCGGAAATTTCAAATCTATGGACTTCTATACCATTCCAAATTTCCCTTTTTGGCCTGTTGGAATCACGCTCAAGTGAAAACAAATGTACTTCATGACCAGTCCCTATGAGACTAAATGCCTCATTTTCAACCCTAGAATCGGGAGGAAAAGACTGATCTAAAAACATGGCTATTTTCATGAATATTACATTTCTCGCTTAAATCTAAAATGCATTACTTTACAGTTAAGAAAAATCTAGCACTGATTTAAAATGTTGATTACAAAAGAAGAGTTTTTATCTGTCAAACAAGAAATTAACAAATCTAAAGTTCATAAAAAAAACTACTTAGCTGAGACAGGAACTCTTCAATACCTAAAATACAGGCTCATACGCCCTTTTTTAAAAGCGGAGTATAGTAAGTTTCGTAAGAATAATCCTGAACTCCCTTGGGTTAACAAAGATGCAATCAAAGTATTCCATAAACTCCTTAAAAAGAACATGAATGGAATCGAATACGGAAGCGGAATTAGTTCAATCTTCTTTTCTAAACAGCTCAATTCACTCAACACCATTGAGCATAATAAAGAATGGCACAACCATGTAGAACAAATCATAATTGAGCATAATATTAAAAACATCAAACTCAACCTGATCCCTGCAGACGAGCCATTTGAAGACCCAAAACTTAGCAGTTATGAGCAGTTTAAAATGAGTAAAGAAGATTATCCCGTTCCTGATCTCACTTTTAAATTATACTCCGACTTCATCAAAAAGTTTGAGGACGAGTCTCTTGATTTTGTACTCATAGATGGCAGAGCAAGGGTTACCTCTGCTCTTAACTCCATCCCGAAAATAAAAAAAGGAGGAATACTCGTATTAGATAACTCCGAACGAAATAGGTATCAAGATATTCATTCTACTCTAAAGAATTGGCCATCAATATTCACTACTTCAGGACTCTCGGATACCACATTCTGGTTAAAAACTGAATAGGTGAAATTTTGGCACTCAAATTAACTATTTTGCGTTGCGTGTAATGATGGCAAACCTTCAAAATTTTGATCTGACTGGCTGATGTACGAAAGCGAGATATATAGTAAATCTTTGAATCAAGACTTATCATCTGAGGTTCTTGATGATTTTGTTAAAACACTTTCATCAATCGATAAAAGAAGTGTACTCCACTGGACAGAGCACTGTACCGAATGTGCCATGCCGAGCTGTTTCAAAACTTGCCAGTTGTATTCACCAAGAGTCGATGGGAAATGCCAACGTTTTGTGAATGGCATCCAACCAATGGGTCTGGGTAAAAAAACACCTCAGAAAACACTCAAAATTCAGTTTAAACAATGGGGTGTTTTAGCGAGTCAGGGTAACTGTTTACTTTTTGATTTTTCAGAAGCTGAATCCTATGAAAAAAAGGACTTGAAAGTCGCCACGGCAATCGCAAACACACCTATTCAAAGCCTTAAAAAAAAGTTGATTCAAAAAAGATACAGCGTCAAAAAAAACAAAGTCAAACAAAACCTGAATGCTAATAACCTTCTCCCTGATTACTTTCTTATCGAGTGTTACAATCCTTCTGACCAAAGTATAACACTGACACTTACTATCAGAAACGAAGATCCTAAATTCAGTAAAATTCCTTTTCAGTATAAGGTTGAAATTAACTCAGGTTATAACAAAGAGCTAATACCCTTTACTGAGATAGAAAAGAGAATTAGAACGAAACTTGATTTCAGAATTGACTTAACGCCTGAAAACATTGATGAAACCCATCCTCTCTATTTTGGGCTTTTAGAGTTTGTCCAGTTCAAAGATCACAAGCCCACTCAAAAAAAATTAAGTAAAATTAAATGTATAGTTTGGGACCTAGACAATACTTTATGGCATGGAATACTTACGGAATCCGGTGTGTCTGACCTTAGGTTGAGAAGTGGAGTTACAAATGTACTTGCTTCTTTAGAAGAAAAAGGAATCCTTAATTCAATTGCAAGCAAAAACAAACATGAAGATGCCATTCAGGTACTTGAACACTTTGGTTTAAGCGAGTATTTTGTGTTCCCTAAAATTTCATGGCAACCGAAAAGCAACTCCATTAGAGAACTTATTAAAGACCTGAATATCAGCATTGACACCCTCCTTTTTGTAGATGATTCAAAATTTGAAAGGGAGGAAGTGAAAAATATATTCCCCAACATTAAAGTACTTGATGCCGAATATATTGACAGTATTTTGGGTTTAGATGAAGTTCAAACAAACGCTACCGATGAAAGCAAAAACCGAAAGTCTTTTTACTTAAGAGAGGCACAAAGGAAGCAAGAGGCAGAAAATTTCGATGGTGAATATCTGACTTTTCTAAAATCATGTGAAATAAAACTCACCCTACTATCGCTAGAAAAAGAGTTTTTTCAAAGAGTTTTTGAGCTTACTCAGCGTACCAACCAAATGAATTTCTCGGGTAATCTTTATGAAGAAGGGCGTATTGAAAAAATTGCCTCAGATCCAAATTTAGACACCTACGTAATGCAGTGTGCTGATAAGTTTGGTGATTATGGTATAGTAGGTTTTGCTATTATTGACAAAGAAAAAAATCAACTTATCGATCTCATGTTCAGTTGCAGAATTCAGAGTAAAAGAATTGAGCATGCCTTCATCAATTTCTGCTTGAATAAATATTTACCCAAAGACGACTTTAGGGTGAAATACAAAAAAACAGAACGAAACAAATTCTCAGCGCAAGTATTTGATGATTTCGCCTTTGAAACGGAAAAGAAGTTAGAAGATACTCACTTCTTGATCTTTAAGTCAAACAAGAGCATACCATCTAATGACGTAGTCGAGGTAATTAAATAAATCATATGCCTATCCATCCATTTTTAGTCAAGTCCAAGTTATACAAACCGCTTTTAAGGCTTACGACACCATTCAAACACCTTCATCAGTATTTGAATTACTTACAATGGGTTGATAAACATAAAGCTATCAAAGTATTCAATGACTATTATAATCCGCAGGCGTCATATGGTAGAAGGTACCAATTACATGATCACCTAATTAAAAAACTGAACCTCGAAAACACTCCTATTTCCTATTATGAATTCGGAGTAGATGCTGGTGAAATGATGTCCTTTTGGCTAGGTCAAAACAAAAATATTAATTCAGAATTCTATGGTTTTGATTCATTTAAAGGACTCCCCGAAAGCTGGGAAAACAAGGAAGAAGGACATTTTAATAAGAAAGGACAAACACCAGACATAAGTGATACCCGTGTAAAATTCATTAGTGGATGGTTTCAGGATACGGTTTATGATTTTTTCAAAAGCCATAAGTCATCAAATCAAACTACCATTTTCCACTTAGACGCAGACCTCTTTAGCTCAACTCTTTATGTACTTTTCCATATTCATCCAATAATTAAGTCAGGAGACATCCTAATCTTTGATGAGTTCTCAAGCTTTAATGATGAGTACGAAGCCTTACAAATCTTTAAAAGATGTTTCGGAAGGCCATTCGATTATGAGTTACTTGGAGCGATTAATAATTATAGACAGGTTGCGATCCAAATAAAATGAATAAGTACATCGATAAGTTACGAAAAAAACTTGGGGTGATGACTCATAAAAAGAAGTTTACACCCCCCTCTGATAAGCTTTTTGTGAGCTTTACTTTTGATGACGTACATCAATCGGCTCTTGATGAAGCACGAAAGATGCTTAATAAACATAATATCAAAGCAACCTATTATCTATGCTTATCTTTTCTAGAAAGTGAAGAAGTGCAGTTAAAATTTGATTTAGAAGATTTAAAAAAATGTACTGAGGATGGACATGAATTGGCTTGTCATACCTTTAGTCACCTTCACTTTTTGCGTACAGAGAGAAACGACATTTTAAAAGACTTAGACCTAAACAAAGCTCTTCTTAAAAGGATTCTACCAGACATCAATTTCGATAATTTTTCTTATCCATTTGGAGAGCAGACATACACCGCTCGCGGAATCATAAAAGATAGGTTTACTTCTGGGAGGGGCATCGAGCATGGTATAAATCGGGGAATAATTGATCTAAATAACTTAAAGGCGGTTAGGCTTTACGAGAATACGCATTCAATAGCGCAAATTGAAAGCATAATTCAAGAAGCAAAGGACAAAGGAGGATGGCTAATTTTTTACACCCATGATGTTCAAGATGATTTCTCTAAGTACGGGTGTTCGCCCACATACTTTAATAAAGTGGTTAAGTTAGTGGCGAATCAAAACATTGATACCTCCACGGTAAAAACCACATTAAAGGAAATTTTAAAGTAGTTTTCAATCCAGAACACAAGGGCATTCACTAGCGCGTGATCAGCACCTTTTGAACTACTTAATCCCCTACATCAACTATAGAAACAAGATAATTTCCCTAGGTCTCTTGTTTTAGACAAGTGTAAATTGACCACGAATGAGCTCTTTAGACAATAAATCTACGCTTGCCAGACGGAATACTATTCTCCACCAACTACCCTAACCCGTTTTCAACAGAAACAAAAATTGAATACTCATTGCCTTCCAAAACGGGTCAGGCTAAAGTTATTTTATATGACGAAAATGGCATTATTGTTAAAGAATACTCCCTCGATATAAAAGGAAAAAAAGGTATACTTACGATTAGCAAAGACAATATGAAATCAGGCATATATTACTACGCTATGATAGTAAATGACCAAGTAGTTGGTACTAAAAAAATGATAGTGAGGTGATTGAATAGACGGTGCATTTCACTTGATTTTTAAGTAAAATGCACCGCTAACAAAAAAACTAGTTAAATCAGCCTAAACACTACTCTCTAGCCACTGGACAGTAGCAACAATTAAGGTTGTGATGGTTTTTCATTCGACTTATTTGACATAAACACTTACCTTCGTCCTCGAAACAAGCTTTCCCTTGGGCATCGTAATTAAACAAAGCATTCGTTCTTCAATCATCGCCTATCTTGGGGTGTTGATTGGCTATATCAATGTGCTTTGGCTTTTTCCATATTTTCTAGAAGCAGATCAAATTGGCCTCTTCCGCTTAATTCAGAGCAGTGCGTTTTTAATGGCAACTTTTGGGCAGTTTGGCTTGAGCTCTGCTTTGGTCAAATTCTTTCCAAAACTGAAAGATCAAAAAGGCTTTCTCAGCTTTATTATTTTAGGAGGAGTTTTTGGGTTCGTTCTATTTGCCGCATTTACCTTTCTGTTTAAAACCGAAATAACTGCTTACTTCGCTAAAGAGTCAGGGCTGTTTATTGAGTATTTCGGAATTACTCTACTGATTAGCTTTATACTAATTCAATTTCAATTGCTGGAAGCCTACTGCCGTAGCCTACTAAAAATTGTTATCCCTACACTGATTCGAGACATACAACTCAGGCTTTCCATTACAGTCCTTGTTGCTCTTTATGCCTTAGACATCATCACTTTTAATGGACTCATTCAATGGCTATCTGCCGCCTACCTGCTGATGGTGATTACCGTTATTTTTTATCTACGTCAGCTTAAGGCTTTTCAACTCAGCTTCAACTTTAAATTCATCAATACAGCACTACTGAAGCAAATCATGACCTATGCTATTTATATGATGATTGGCGCAGGCGGTACGCAAATCGTGCTACAAATTGATAGCATTATGGTGAGCGGAGCTTTGGGCTTAGATGCCACAGGGATTTACACCATTGCCTTTTTTATTGGGGTAGTGATTGAAATGCCCAAACGTTCTATCGCTCAAATTTCTGCTCCACTTATTTCTCAAGCCTTCGAGAAGAATGATATGCCTGCCGTAGAGAAACTCTATAAGCAAACCTCTATTAATCAAATGATTATCGGAAGCTTGCTGCTTATTGGTATTTGGGCAAACCTTGAAAGCCTCTATTCATTTATTCCCAATGGAGAAATTTACATTCAAGGCATTAACGTGGTGGTGTTTATTGGCTTAGGAAAGCTAAGCGATATGATTTTCGGCACCAATGGAGAAATAATAGTGATGTCAAAGCACTACAAATTCAATGTAGTTGCAGTAGGTATTCTGGCCATTCTCACCATTGCACTTAATTTATTATTGATTCCAAAGTATGGAATTGAAGGAGCAGCCATAGCTTCGTTTTTAGCCATGCTTACTTTTAACCTAAGTAAGTTTTTATTCGTTTGGGTGAAATTTAAAATTCAACCGTTTTCACTGGGAAGCATCAAATTAGTAGCGATTATTGGTTTGGTACTTTGGGTAAATCAATGGATTCCTACACTGGAGCAAACGCTTTTGGATATCCTTATCCGCTCCAGCGTAATTACTGTTCTACTTGTAGGCCTCACTATTGGGCTCAAAGTTTCGAAAGAGGTGAATAGCCTCGTATTTGGTTTTATAAATCGTTTTAAGAAGACTTAGCGAGTACCTAAAGTATTCAGTAGTTCACTTAACTTTTGTGTTAGGCTTCGTCTTCCAAAATCACTTATCTCTTCAGCATTAGAATTTAAGTTCCCATTCTTCCAATCTTGATAGGCTTCTCTCAAAAAGGTTTTTAACTGATCTGCATCTGTCTGCTCAAACACGCTTCCCGATTTTGTCCTGTCCAAAATTTCCGCCAAATCACTTTCCTTATTTCCAATACAAAGTATTCTTCGATCGGCACCTAAATACTCAAAGAATTTCCCTGGTAAATGGCCTTTGGCATTCTCGGAATTATTCTGGAGTAACAACAGCACAGAAGATTGCCTGTACTTCTCTAACACCTCTATATGAGGTAAATAGTTATGTTTCTGAATAAGTGGAACGAGATGAGTATGATCTTGAAATGTAGCCAGCACATCATCGCTGAGAATTCCCACAAACTCAATTTCTAAATCGTTACCGAACTTGCCTGCTCCAACCATTTCATTCAATACCTTCCAAAACCATTCTGGATTTCTGAAAACATTGAGCATGCCTACATGACTAATTCTAAATTTATCTGAGTTAGGAATTGAAACGGAAGTCTTAAAATCTTCTTCATCAAAACCATTAGTAATCACTTTTGCTCTTCTGGCACCTAAGTCTTCAAAATCCTTCTTCCAACTTTCACTTACAGTCAGCACACAGTCGGCCGCGCGTATCACCTGCTGCTCTAAGCTCTTGTGTTTCCGCCAAACCAATGCCGTCATATTGAATTTCTGAAGAATATCCCATTTCGACCAAGGATCACGAAAATCGGCTACCCAAGTGATGGCCGGGTTCTTCATTTTGAGTTTTAGCCCAATCAAATGCATGGAATGCGGTGGCCCAGTGGTAACAATAGTCTGTATGTTGTTACTCTCTAAAATAGAAGCGATATAATCAGCCGAAGGTTTTGCCCAAAACACCTTAGGGTCTGGAATAAAAACATTTCCTCGAAGCCAAATGGCTAAACGTGACATAAAGCCCTTCTTCCCTCCTTCAAGTACCTGACCTTGTTTTAATTCTTTTCTTCCAGAAAGCTTTTTGAAAATTGAATAAGGTTCCCAAATGGGGAATTTCAAGACCTCAATTTGTGAAGAGACATCTTTGGCCAAAGATTCATCTTTCAAATCGAAATCAGGATTTTCAGGCGTAAAAATCACGGGTTCCCAACCGTATTCAGGCAAGTATTTAGAAAACTTAAGCCAACGCTGCACCCCACCACCAGCGCTTGGCGGCCAATAGTAGGTAATGATCAATACTTTTTTATTGACAGAATCAGTCATTGGTCAAATATGATAAGAAAACCGATAATGACATAAAACAATAGGATATTAAGCCGCTATTAAGGGTTAACTTTGCTTTTGTTCTCAAAAAAAATTTACTTCGAACAAATTAGGTCAAATACAAAACAAACAACAATGGGTTACATGCCAATTATAGTCGCATTATTAGGATTCATCCTTCTATTTTCGATTTACATATACAACCAAATAAAACCTAGAAAAGCTAACATTACCAAAACCATTGACAGAATGGAGGAGGTAAGCCGTGAAAGAAAACAGTTAATATTAGGTTACCACAACAGCAACGAGGTTTCACCATTGGCGGAAGTTGCTATGCAGTTGAAAAAGACATCAACTGATAGGTTTCAAAGCTTTAATAAAGAAGAAGCATTGATTGATGAAATTAATTTGGCTGCCCCTCAAATATCGGACAAACCATTATCAACCCAAATTCAGCGATTGAATGAAGAGCAGAAGCAACTGTTACGTAAACTGAGAACCACTTCTGGAGAATATAATAGGTTTATCGCTTCACCAGCAAATAAAATGGTGGCTTCACTTTTCGGATTCAAGACTTTTTGATTCAATTTCTGACATTACATATTTTAACACGCCTTCGCTGTCAGTGGCTTCAAACCATTTGACTTGCTCGTTTTTCTTAAACCAAGTCATTTGGCGTTTGGCATATCTTCTTGAATTCCTTTTGAGCAATCGGATGGCTTCTTCTTTATCGTATTCTCCAGCCAGGTAGCCGAAAATTTCTTTATACCCCACTGTTTGAAGTGCATTAAGATTACGTTCTGTGTAAAATTTTTCAGCCTCTTCAAATAGACCGTTTTCGATCATTTGGTCCATTCGTAAATCAATTCGCTCATAAAGCTTCTCTCGCTCCATTTCTAGCCCTACCATAATTATATGAAACGGTCGGTCTACTTTCTTACCTGTTCTAAAGCTACTAAAGGGTTTTCCCGTTGAGCGAACAACCTCTAAAGCTCGAATTACGCGTTGTGGGTTTTTAAGGTCGGCATGTTTACAATACTCCGGGTCTGACTCCATTAATTCATTAACAAGCGATTGAAGCCCCTTCGCATTGAGCTCTAGAGTAAGTTCATTTCTTAATTCAGAAGATACTTGAGGTAAATCATCTAATCCATAACAAACCGCATCAACAAACAATCCTGAACCACCCACCATAATTGCAGTTTTACTTCTTGAAAAAATACCTTTCAAGATTTTTAAAGCATCATTTTCAAATTTTCCTACATCATAATGATCTCGGATGGAAAGGGAGTTTATGAGATGGTGTTTTGCTGCTGAAAGCTCTGCATTACTCGGCTTGGCCGTTCCAATTTCCAACTCTCTATAAAACTGACGAGAATCGGCAGAAACAATTTCACTTTCAAGGTTTTTAGCTAAGATAATTGATTGCGCTGTTTTCCCTACAGCAGTGGGACCAACCACACAAATCAAAAAGTTAAACTTAATCACACCTCCTATTTGAATCGTCATAATTAATGAATAAACTTGCCAGACTTCGACCTAGACATCCCATTTTGAGCAGAAAAATACTTATCGTAGACGATAACGACATAAATCGTCAATACTTACGCTCCGTTTTATCGGACGAAGATACAGAATTGTTATCAGCTTCTAGCGGCCAAATGGCTCTGAAATTGCTTGAAAATCACATTCCCGATGTTATTCTTATGGATATTCAAATGCCCGAAATGGATGGCTTTGAATGCTTGAACCTTATTAAAGAAAGGCATACCGATTACCCTTCACTCATTTTTGCAGTCACTGGTTTTTCTGATGATTTTGGAAATACTTCATTTAAACAATTAGGCTTTGACGAACTATTTTTGAAGCCTATAAAAGCCACCATTTTTAAGGATCAGATCGGAGAACTACTTCAGAAATGGAGAGAAGAGAAATTTGCTTCAAATCATACTCTGAAGCTATCAGATGCGGAATTGATTGAAATAAAAACAGTTAAAGAGCTCAAAAAATACGCTTCACAAAAGGAGTTATTAGAAATATATAAAGAATTTGAAACAGAAACTACCGAAGCTATAGAGCAGTTAAAATCTCACATTGCGTCAAATGATTTTGATAAAATTTTAAGTATCTTGCATACCATCAAGGGAAATTCGGCATCTTTAGGTCTTACTCCAATTGCCAAGTTTTCCGAAAAGGCAGAAATCGAAATAAAAAATCATAAAACAGCAGATTTAGAAAATTATTTACGGCAATTACTTGCTTTATTCACCACTTTCGTAAGTAATTACGGAAGAATTCTAAACTTAAACTAAATGACTGA
Organism: Roseivirga ehrenbergii; assembly: GCF_001593005.1. Taxonomy (GTDB): domain Bacteria; phylum Bacteroidota; class Bacteroidia; order Cytophagales; family Cyclobacteriaceae; genus Roseivirga; species Roseivirga ehrenbergii. The sequence continues at coordinate 52,975 of NZ_LQZQ01000050.1, read as the reverse complement.
AGTGGATTATAAAAACGTACTCGTTGCGGAAGACAGCTCCGTAATTCAAAACCTTTTGAAAAAAATCCTGCTTTTCGAAAACTGTAAAATCACCTCTGCGAAAGATGGACAAAGCGTTTTGGACAAGTATGAAAAAGGTGATTACGATCTAATTATAATGGACTTCAACCTTCCCGTAATGAGTGGGTTAGAGGCAACTAAAAAAATTAGAGCCATTAAAAACAAAAAAGGGAAAGTGCCTATTATTGGCATCTCTGGAAATGCTAAAAACCTTCCTGAAAGCACTTTTTTCGAAGCTGGAATCGATGAGTATATGCAAAAACCATTGGATTACGATAAGCTTATCGAACTGGTAAAAAAATACACCGGATCTGCTGAATGACTATTAGATACACGAAACAATTTTTGAGCAAACTCGAAGATATATTCGCTGAATCTGACTACATACTACGTTATGAAAAAGGCAGTTTCAAGTCAGGTTACTGCCTTTTACATGACACCAAAATAGCAATCGTTAATAAATACTACACTACAGAAGGTAAGATCTCTTGCCTAATCGACATCCTGAAGTCCGTTCAAATAGACAAATCCAAGCTCAACGAAAAGAATCGAAAGCTCTTAATGGAGTTGTCTCAAACTGAAATAGACCTGTGAAAGTTACTTTTTTAGGCACCGGAACCTCTCAAGGAGTCCCTGTAATTGGATGCACCTGTGAAGTTTGTCGTTCATTGGACTTTAGAGACAAAAGACTTAGGACTTCAATCCATGTAGAAGTTGACGGATTAAGTATAATTTTTGACTCTGGCCCTGACTTTAGACAGCAAATCCTTAGGGAGAACATCACCCAATTAGATGCTCTTGTTTTTACCCACGAACACAAAGACCACACGGCTGGCATGGACGACATTAGGTCATTCAACTTTCTTCAAAAAAAGGATATGCCGGTTTACGCACGTGGAAATGTGGTAGAACAGCTGAAAAGGGAGTTTGCATACATCTTCAGTGAGAATAAATACCCAGGTATTCCCATGGTCGAAATTCAAGAAATCGACAACTCTCCTTTCTTTATAGAAAAAACGAAAATCACTCCTATCGAAGTAACCCATTTCAAACTACCCGTTTTTGGGTTTAGAATTAAAGATTTCACCTACATAACTGACGCCAAAACGATCTCTGATAAAGAAAAAGAAAAAATAAGGGGCTCGAAGACACTAGTGATCAATGCACTTCAAATTGATGAACACCTTAGCCATATGACCTTAAATGAGGCCATTAGCTTAGCTAAAGAAATCAATGCTGACCACACTTATTTCACACACTTGAGTCATAGAATGGGTACTCATAAAAAAACAGAGAAACTTCTGCCAGAAAATATCGAAATAGCTTACGATGGGCTAAAAATCGAAATCTAGTGCACCTTAATTATTACGTTTTAAAAAGACTTTCAAAATCTCTGGAGCAAATACTCCTAGGATCGGAGTTGGTTGAATCTTTTAGTCAAGAAAAAGACGAACTGATTCTAAGCTTTTTATTAAAAGACAAGAGTAGCTTTTATATCAAGGCCACGCTGCAAAGTGACTTTACAGCCTTATCTTTTCCTGAAAACTTTGCTCGAAGTAAACGAAACAGTGCCGACATTTTCCCTTTTTTGGTTCGGTGTAAGGTTCAATCGATTCACCAATATGAAAACGAAAGGGCCTTTCACATTGCCTTTAAAAATGGTGCTGTGCTACTTTTCAAAATGCATGGAAATAGATCTAATATCATCTTAATTCCCAAAGGCCAAAATCCTCAGTTATTCAAAAAGAAGTTAATAGCAGACAAGTCGATTACCCTCTCTTCTTTAGAAAGACCGATCGAACGCTCAGAAGCCCTGTACTTAGCTGAACCCAGCTATAGCAAGCTCTACCCCACATTTGGAAAACTAATCAAGGAACACCTGTTGGCAGGCAATTTTCACGAACTCACTGCTACCGAACAGTGGAGTAAGTTATCAGAGTTGGTTTATAAACTAGAAACCAACCCATTTTATATTACTGAAACCAACGGAAGACCATCACTAAGTTTAATTGAATACGGTAAAATAAAAGAGATACTTTCAACCGACCCTGTGCATGCGCTAAATCGTTTTTATCAGGTTTTTCACACCGAATACTTTTTTGAAAAAGAAAAAGGCAGCGCTATACAACTGCTCAATAAAAAAATCAGTCAAGCCAAGAGCTACATTCATAAAACACAACAACAATTAGATAAGCTTGAATCAGCCACAGCACCGAACCAAATTGCGGATATCATTATGGCCAACCTCCATGCAATTCGTTCTGGGGAAACAATGATTAACCTATTCAACTTCTACACAAACGAGAATATTGACATTAAGCTCAACAAGTTACTTTCCCCACAAAAAAACGCTGAAAATTATTACCGTAAGTCGAAGAATAGGAAAATCGAAGTTGAAAAACTCACAGAAAACATTTTAAATAAAGAAGAACAGCTGATCAACTTTCAAAACCAGAGAGAAGCAATTGAGAAAACCGAAACCCTGAAAGCTTTGAGGTTAATCATAAAAAGTAGCGACTTGGCTGGAAATAAGGGCAACCAAGAAGTTCATTTACCTTACAAAACCTTTATGGTTCAGGGCTATCAGGTTTGGGTAGGAAAAAATGCAAAATCTAATGATGAGCTCACTTTGAAACACTCCTTCAAGGAAGACCTTTGGCTACATGCCAAGGATGTCCCTGGATCTCATGTATTGATCAAACATCAGGTGGGTAAGAGTATTCCAACTTCTGTTATTGAACGAGCTGCTGGATTTGCCGCCTACTATTCAAAAAGAAAAACCGATACGTTGGTACCGGTTATTTATACACCTGTTAAACATGTGCGAAAAAAGAAAGGCACGGCTCCAGGGCAAGTATTTGTGGCTCAAGAAAAGGTAATAATGGTTCCTTCTCAAGGGCCACAAACAGAAGCTTAATCAGCAATATTAAGCTTTAGCATATTTGTTCTTCCTCTTTCTCGAATAGGCATACTCGCAGTGGTAATAAATACATCTCCCTTCTCTAAATGTCCGTTTGCCTTAAGAATGTTCTCATGATCTTTAAACGTTTGATCCGTAGACTCTTGGCTATCGTAAAAATAGCCTCTAACTCCCCAAACCAAAGCTAGCTTAGTCAACAAACTCTTTTTAGGAGTGAAAATGAAAATATTGGATTTTGGTCTGTGTGAGGATAATTTAAAAGCTGTATAACCTGACACTGTATTTCCTAAAACCGCAGTGGCTTCAATTCTTTCTGCCAAACGACAAGCTGACAACATAATATTATCATTCATGTAAGTATCGCTTGACTCTAAAGGCTCATAAAAATTACTATAAATACTTTGGGCTGAAGATTCTACAGAGGCAATCGTCTTTGCCATGCTCTTAATAGTTTGTACTGGGTATTTACCTGCAGCAGTTTCCGCAGAAAGCATTAATGCATCAGCACCATCCAACACAGCATTAGCAACATCGTTTGTCTCGGCTCTTGTAGGACGCGGATTATAAATCATGCTCTCCATCATTTGAGTAGCAATGATTACTGGTTTAGCCGCCAAATTACACTTCTCAACAATCATTTTTTGAGCGATTGGCACTTCCTCCATAACGATTTCAACTCCTAAATCTCCGCGAGCCACCATTAATGCATCGGATTCAGCTATGATTTCATCTATATTTTGAAGCGCTTCTGGTTTTTCAATTTTCGCTACAATCCTACAATCCTTACCAGCCGCCTGAATTCTTGATCTCAAATCTCGGATATCATCAGCATGACGAACGAAAGATAAAGCAATCCAGTCTACCTCATTTTCCAGACCAAATGCCAAATCTTCAATGTCTTTTGGAGTAAGGGAAGGGGCAGATACTTTTGTGAATGGAAGGTTAATTCCTTTTTTAGATTTCAGCATTCCACCGTATTTAACAACGCAAGTAACGTCTGCACCATTAATCGATTTAACCGTAAGCTCTAGGTTACCATCATCTATTAAAATCATATCACCAATACTTACATCAGTGGATAGATTTTCGTAAACAGTAGAAACTTTCTTACTATTCCCCACCATCTGTTCGGTGGTAATCACTATTTCTTGGCCAGCAGTAATTAACACTTCACCACCTTCAATTTCACCTACCCTAATTTTAGGCCCTTGTAAATCTTGAAGTATAGAGCAATAGGTACCTAACTCATTATTAAGCTCTCTTATTCTCTCTATTATTTGAGACTTATTTGCATGATCTCCATGCGAAAAATTCAAGCGAAAAACATTTACTCCAGCATAGATCAGTTCCTTGAGCATCTCTTTAGAGTCGCTTGCAGGACCTACGGTGGCCACAATTTTAGCTTTATTGATATTCTTATTATAACCCATGTTAAAATATTAAATTGTCCTTAGACTTTAATGTCGCAGCATCCATTAACACCGCGAATTGAACGAAAGGTATTTCTTTGATTTTTGAAATGAAAGTATTTAGGTCAAAACCAACAGATTCATTTTCTATCATAATAAAAAAGTCGAAATTCTTTAACTCAGGAATAATAAACGCATTGTATTGCTCCTCTCCCTCAATCGCCCTATTCCTGATTAGTCTGAAAACCTGATATTCGGTTGTGTACAAATAGTTTGAAATCGACATAACCCTATTTCCTGTAAAATCCAGTTTAATATTCTCATTTTTAACCAAATTCCACCCTAGGGTTTTGTTTAACACCCAAGCAAGTTTATACTCCTTAACACTGGCATTAATCGCTATCAGCTCAAAATCGATCTCATAAGAAATTTCAAGTTTATTTTTTGCCATAGATGCTAAAAAAACAGGTTTCTGAACACTCAAAGTACCTACGACAAGATTAAAAAATATGTTTGACATTATTGTTAATTTGCATTTCTTTGCAACACGTTTTAACTAAAATTTTCCAAAATGTCGGACATTGCATCAAAAGTAAAGGATATCATCATTGATAAACTAGGAGTAGAAGAATCAGAGGTGACTCCCGAAGCAAGCTTCACTAATGATCTTGGAGCAGATTCACTTGACACTGTTGAGTTAATCATGGAGTTCGAGAAAGAATTCAACATTTCAATTCCAGATGATCAAGCAGAGAACATTGGCACCGTAGGTGATGCCATCTCTTACCTGGAAGCTAACGTTAGCAATTAATAAGTTTTACTTACTACTCTTATATGCAATTAAAGCGAGTTGTAGTAACAGGCCTTGGCGCACTAACACCTTTAGGGAACAATCTTGATACATATTGGGATAACCTAATTAAAGGTGTAAGTGGTGCTGGGCCTATCACCCGTTTCAATCCAGAAAAATTCAAAACTCAGTTTGCCTGCGAAGTAAAGGACTACGATCCTTTAAATTATTTCGACAGGAAGGAGGTTCGTAAGATGGATCTCTTTACTCAGTTCGCAATGGTTGCGGCTACTGAAGCTTTTGAAAATTCAGGCTTGGACTTAGCGTCTATTGACCTATCCAAAGCAGGAGTAATTTGGGGATCAGGAATTGGAGGACTTAAAACCTTTCAGGATGAAGTAATGTCATTCGCTCAAGGTGATGGTACCCCAAGGTTCAATCCTTTCTTTATTCCAAAAATGATTGCAGACATATCTGCGGGTATGATTTCAATCAAATACGGTTTTCGCGGCCCTAACTTTGTAACAGTTTCAGCTTGTGCCTCAGCCACCAACGCCATGATTGACGCTATGACCTATATTAAATTAGGGAAAGCTAAAGTGATGATTACTGGTGGCTCAGAAGCATCTGTAACCGAAGCAGGAATGGGTGGATTTAACTCTATGAAAGCACTTTCTGAGAGAAATGACAGTCCGCAAACAGCATCAAGGCCTTTTGACAAAGACAGAGATGGTTTTGTTTTAGGAGAAGGCGCTGGGGCTTTAATTCTGGAAGAATATGAGCATGCTAAAGCACGTGGAGCGAAAATCTATGCGGAAATAGTAGGTGGTGGAATGTCGGCTGATGCCTATCATATAACAGCACCACATCCTGAAGGTTTAGGAGCTACAAGCGTGATGATTAATGCGCTTGAAGATGCTCAAATGAAGCCTGAGGAAATTGATTACATCAATGTTCATGGAACTTCTACTCCTCTGGGAGATATGAGTGAAGTGATTGCTATTGAAAAAGTATTTGGTGAGCATGCTTATAACCTGAATATCAGTTCTACAAAATCGATGACAGGTCACCTTTTGGGAGCTGCTGGAGCTATTGAGGCGATTGCAGCAATAAAATCAATTGAACATCAAATTGTTCCTCCAACCATCAATCATTTTACTGATGATGACCAGTTTAATCCTAAGTTGAATTTCACATTCAATAAAGCTCAGGAAAGAACAATCAATGCCTGTTTGAGTAATACTTTCGGCTTTGGCGGTCACAATACATCAGTTGTATTTAGAAAACTGGATTGAAAGTGCGGTTGTGGTTAACCCAATTTAAAACCCTTTCAAAAGAAGATAAAAAGCTTATTGCCTCAATTAAAACAATTGTGGGCAGTAAGCCTTTTAATTTAAAGCCATACAAAATTGCTACACAACACACCTCGGTTGCCAAATCGGTAAAAGATGGGGTGAAAGAATCAAACGAAAGGTTAGAATACCTTGGTGATGCAGTTTTAGGCTTGGTAGTAGCCAATTACATTTTCAAAAAATACCCTTACAAGGACGAGGGTTTTCTTACAGAAATAAGATCTAGAATTGTAAGTAGAGACTCCTTAAACCTTCTCGCTCGAAAAATTGGAGTAAATCACATCGTCCAATTTGATTCAAGAAGAAAAACGCCCAATTCACACAAATCTATATACGGCAATACATTAGAGGCACTCATTGGTGCCGTCTATGTAGACCAAGGCTTTAATCGGTCACAAAAATTTATCGTCAACAAACTCCTCATTCCTCATTTCGATATTGAGGAAATTATCAGCACCACAAAAAACTATAAGAGCAAACTCATAGAATGGTCGCAGAAGAACGGGAAAACCACTAGCTTTGAGTTGCTTGAAACCAAAGAAAAAACCCACTTTAAAGAGTTTGTGACCCAAGTTTTAATTGATGACGAACCTATAGCCAAGGGACAGGGTTTAAGCAAAAAGAAAGCAGAGCAAGATGCAGCCCGTGAGGCTTGCATTTCACTTGAAATTGAATAAATGGGAATTTATCGCATTGGTACTGCCACAGTAAACCAAACCCCTCTCGACTGGACGAACAATATTCTTCAACTCAAAAAGGCTTTAAGAGATGCCAGAAATGAAGGGATTGAAATTTTATGTCTTCCTGAGTTATCTGTAACTTCTTATGGCTGCGAAGACCTATTTCTTAGCCAGTGGTTACCCGAAAAAGCCATGTCCTTTCTACCTGAACTTGTGGCGGAAACTGAAGGTCTTTTTACCAGTTTCAATCTCCCTCTTTATTTTGGTGGAAAATTATACAATTGTGCTGTTGTAGTTAATAACCAAGAAATATTAGGCGTGTATGCCAAACAATACATGGCGCTTGATGGGGTACACTACGAACCTCGATGGTTTACTCCTTGGCCAATTGGTGAAGTTTTAGAAATTGAATTAGAAGGAAAAAACCATCCTATTGGAGACCTCACTTTCGATTATAAAGATTGGAAAATTGGTTTCGAAATATGTGAAGATGCATGGAGGGGAGTGCTACGCCCTGCACACAGACTTTGTGAAAAAGAAGTAAACCTAATTCTCAACCCAAGTGCGAGTCACTTTGCAATGGAGAAAACCTTACAGCGAATTGACTTGGTAAAGGAATCTTCAACAGACTTTAAATGCACTTATGTGTACGCCAATCTTTTGGGAAACGAAGCTGGTAGAATGATTTATGACGGGGAAATGATGATTGCCCAAAATGGGGAACTCATCTTAAGGAATGAATTGCTTTCATTTCAACCTTACCAAGTTATTTGGGCCGATGTAAATTCAGAAGGAAACACACCAGTACAAAGTATTAGCCCGATTGACCCAAAGGAAATTGAATTCCCAAAAGCTGCTGGTTTAGCTCTATACGATTATCTCAGAAAAAGCCGTAGCAATGGTTATGCCCTCTCTATAAGCGGTGGTGCCGACTCGGCTACTTGTGCAGTATTGGTAGCCGAAATGGTAAAAAGAGCCATTGAAACTTTAGGGAAATCAGCGTTTCTGAAAAGTATTAACCGACTGGATTTAGAAGGAAAGAGTCAAAAAGAAATCGTTGGTGAAATTTTCGCAACAGCCTACCAAGGCTCGGTTAACTCATCGGACGATACATTAAATGCTGCTCAAGAACTTGCTAATTCCATAGGAGCCACTTTCTATCATTGGACAATCGACAAGGCAGTTGAAAGTTATACTTCAACCATAGAAACGGCCCTAGACAGAAAACTGGATTGGGAAACCGATGACATCACGCTTCAAAATATTCAAGCTCGCTCCAGAAGCCCTATTATATGGATGTTGGCTAATATTAAGAATAGAGTACTACTGACCACTTCGAACCGAAGCGAGGGCAGTGTGGGTTATGCCACTATGGATGGAGACACCAGCGGTAGCCTAGCTCCTATCTCAAGTGTAGACAAAGTCTTTATCAGAAAGTGGCTTGTTTATGCAGAAGAACAATTGGGTTATACTGGTTTAGCCAAGATTAATGCCCTAGCGCCAACAGCTGAGCTAAGACCAAAAGACCAGCATCAAACCGATGAGGATGATTTAATGCCTTACCCTATTTTGTTGGCCATTGAACAATTGGCTATTCGAGATCATCAATCGCCAAAAGAGGTTTTCGAAAATCTGAAAAGGAAAGAACTTGAAGATGAAAATCTTCTCAAAAATCACATCATAAAGTTCTACAAACTTTGGAGTAGAAACCAATGGAAAAGAGAACGCCTTGCCCCTGCGTTTCACTTAGATGAATTCAACGTTGACCCGCGCACTTGGTGCCGATTCCCGATTTTATCGGCTGGTTTTATCGAAGAGTTGAAAGAATTGTAAGGGAAATGAAGTTTAAAATTGACTTTGTAGAGAAACACGAATTCCCTGCGATTGTTGATGTTTGGGAAGCTTCTGTTAGAGCTACTCACCATTTTCTGAAAGTAGAAGATATTCTCTATTTCAAACCTTTGATTCTGAACGAGTATTTAAAAGCTGTTGATTTGCGCTGTGTTCGTGATAGCGATAAAAACATCATTGGTTTTCTGGGAGTAGCTGAACAAAACATTGAAATGCTTTTTATCCACCCAGATGCTCGCGGCAAAGGAATTGGAAAATCATTAACTGAATATGCAATTAAGGTACTCTGTTGCATCAAAGTAGATGTAAATGAAGACAACGAGCAAGCTGTTGGATTCTACCAAAATATGGGCTTCAAGGTCATTGGCCGCTCTGAACTTGATGGTACAGGTAAGCCCTACCCGCTATTGCATATGGCACTAAAAATTGACAAATGAAGGTTCAAAACTAGCCATTAGCCTTACTCGTTACCGCCCTCTTCCTCTTTTATTGCCTCCTCATTGTTCTTCTTGTCCTTCTTTTTCTCTTTAGGAGGTTTGGCTGCTTTGTCCCTCTTCTTAAACATACCGAAAACACCTTTCTTTTCGTTCGTGAGTGTATCCGCAGCAGCATCTTGTAAAGCCTTTTTATAAGCCACAGAATCTATTGGATCTGGTGGAGGTGGGGGCTGAGGGAACAAATGGCCGAACTTCTTATTATAATTAAGCTGATCAACATTGTAGCCATTATAGCCTTCAGGAGTGGTTAAAATAGTTTCTGTAACCACCTTCTTTTTAGCCGCAGAATCTAAGGTCATCGTATCGTTTAGGGCTTGCACCTCCGTTTCCAGAGAATCTAGGATACCAATATGAATAAGCTCTGGCACTACAATATCTAGCTTATAAAATGGTCGCTTCTTTAAAATTCGATCAATGAGATACGGATTCTCTAAAACTGGCCTTTCGGGGCTCGACCAAATCTTAGCGATAAAAGAAGTACGTTTTCTATTATTATATTCGAAACCTTCTTTCTCAGCGGAATACGTCCTTCCTTTTTGTACCCTAAACCCTTTACCCTCTGCTGCAGCGTAAAAAGATTCATCCAATTCATCAGCCCTATCTTTTACAAAGCCATATGGCATTTTTGGAATGGTATCGCCTTCAAAAACAGTAAACGGAGAAAAAAACTGCTGACGGTAATCATTGTCTAGAATTAGAGAAGTTTGATACGCAGGACAAATTAACCTCTCTGTACATGAAAAGAGGACACTGCAAAGGCAGAGCAATATGATAGGTTTACAATTCATTAGTCCCTAAAAGGGGTTCCCAGATTTACTAATGTGCTGTTAGGCCTCAAACCTAACAATTTAATTTAATCTTCAATAAAGAATCTATTCGACCATTTTCCGTACTGCCAATGACCAAAACATAGTTTTATCCTTTAAGTTTACATAGTTAATGAAGCAATTCGATTATATAATAGCGGGAGGTGGAGCAGCGGGATTGACCCTCGCTTATTTGCTGTTGGCACACGAAAATAGTGAAAAAACCATACTTATTATCGATAAGGACGATAAATCGACAAATGACCGTACTTGGTGCTTCTGGGAAAAAGACGCAAATCTATTCGAAAACCTCGTCTATAAACATTGGAATAAAGCTTCGTTTTATAGCCCCACCTTCAGTCAAACATTCGCCCTTTCGCCCTACTCTTACAAAATGATAAGAGGTAAGGATTTCTATGATTTCATGAAATTTGAGTTGAGTAAATTCAATAATCTTACTTGGCTTAAAGAAAGTATTATTGAAATGGATCCTCAAGGAATTGCGAAAACAAGCACCGAAATCTATTCGGGCAATATGATTTTCAACAGCATTACAGGGCTGAAAGACTTCAATATTCCACCCAAGCACGTACAGTTTTTACAGCATTTTAAAGGGCGATTCATACAAACAGAACAACCTTATTTCGATGCCGAGGCAATGACCTACATGGATTTCAGAATAGATCAAAAAGGCGACTGCCGATTTGGTTATGTACTTCCACTTTCTCCAAACAAAGCCTTGGTAGAATACACCATTTTCAGTGAGCAGCTTCTTCAACCCGAAGCCTACGATAAAGGATTGGATGACTACCTCAGCAATTTTCTAAAAATTGAGGATTACAAGGTTCTGGAAGAAGAGTTTGGTGCCATCCCGATGACTGACTTTCCTTTTCCAGCGAAGGATGGTAAAGTTATCAATATTGGCATAAGTGGTGGTTTTGCGAAACCCTCCACTGGATATACCTTTTTGCGATCACAGCACATATTAAAGAAGATGGCGAGTAATCTAGCCAAGCAAAAAGATCCATTGGCTGATTTACCTCATCAGAAAAAGAGGTTCCAGAAATACGACAGTACATTGTTAAATGTATTGCGGAATGGCGAACATTCTGGGGCTCAAATATTCTCTGACTTGTTTGAGAAAAACGGTGCGCAAGCCGTGTTTAAATTTTTAGATGAGGAAACCAGTTTAGCTGAAGAAATAAAAATCATGTCCTCTACCCCTATTTTGGCTTTTGGAAAAGCCTTTTTTAAAACCTTCGGAAAGTAATTTTGAGGAATGAAGATTACCAAGGATAGAAAATTACACCAGAAGTTGAATCCTTCGAAGCACCCGTTACTGAACTTAGGCAATTGATTTCACCCTCACTTCTCAACACGCCCATAAAAGCAAAAACGATGGCTTCTTTAAAGTCGATTACTGAGGTTTCGGGAATTACTACCATTATTGAGTTGTCTAAATAATGCTGAATCATTTCTATCAGAAATAGATTCTTTGCTCCCCCGCCCGTGACCAACATTTTGTTATTCGCTGTTGCATAAGGCTTTAAGCTTTCACTAATCTGGAAAGCGATATGATGTACCGCTGTGTGCAATTGATCTTCAATACTCGCATGCGAATCATCAATCAAAGGCTTCATTTCATCTCTGAACCATTCATAACCCAACGACTTTGGGAATGACTGCTGATAAAAGCCTAATGCATTTAATGCATTCCATAACGGTTCAACCAATTTACCCGAACGTGCCATTTTGCCCTCATCATCAAAAGAATTTCCTGTTGATTTCAATATATAGCTTAACAACATATTAGCAGGCGAAATATCGAAAGCTTGCCTCATTCCATTGATTCGGAAGGAAGCGTTAGAAATACCGCCCAAATTCAAGCAGAAATCATAATCAGAGAAAAGGAGTTCATCGCCTATGGGTACCAAAGGCGCACCTTGACCTCCGAGTGTTACATCGAGTGTACGGAAGTCGCAAATCACTTTTTGACCAGCAGCATTGGCCAATGTCTGTCCTGCTCCTATTTGGTATGTGAGTTCTTTGTCTATTTGGTGAAAAACGGTATGCCCGTGGCTGGAAACAAAATCAACTTCTAACTGATTCTCGTTTATGAAAGTTTTAGCCTGCTCACCCATCCACTTGCCAAATTCATTATTGAGCAGCAATAAATCTAAAGCAGAAAGCTCAATAGAACGTTTAAGTTTCTCTTGAAAATCAGGGGTATATTCGATACAGGTGGATTTGTTCAATGAAAAACACCACCGACCACTCTCCTTCCAAAAAGAGCAATACGCCATATCCAGTCCATCTAATGATGTGCCAGACATTAAACCTAAAACATGGTAGGTTTCTTTCATCTAAGCTTTTGAATTTTAGCCAAACAGTGCGCCCGCGATAGTCGCGGTCATCATGGTGGCCAATGTAGCCGCCATTAATGCCTTAATTCCCAGTCTCGATAAGTCTCCTTGACGATTTGGCGCTAAACCACCAATACCTCCAATTTGAATTGCAATGGATGAGAAGTTCGCAAAACCACAAAGCGCGTAAGTGGCGATAATTATAGATTTTTCGCTAAGATCTCCTGCTGCCTTCATATCGGCCAAACTCAAATAAGCCACAAACTCGTTGATTACTGTCTTTTGACCAATCAAGCTTCCTACTTGTAAAGTTTCAGACCATTCTACCCCCATAATAAAGGCAAATACTCTAAAGACCTGACCCAATATGTACTCAAGACTAAAACCACTGAACACGCCATTTGTGCTTGAAACGACATAGGTGTTTAAACCCGTCCATGCACCAATTCCGTCTACCAAAACCCAGTTAAGCGAATAGATTACTGCGATAAAAGCGAGCAGCATAGCAGCTATGTTCATCGCCAATTTCATTCCGTCCGATGCGCCACCAGCCAGGGCATCAATCACGTTAACACCAATCTGATCTTTATTCACCTTCAATCGAGAATCAATCTTTTCTGGCTCTAATTCTGGCAGGAATATTTTAGACATTACAATGGCCGCAGGGGCATTCATAATGGATGCACTCAAAAGGTAGGTGGCAAACTTGGCTTGTTGGGCTGGGTCTCCTCCTCCCAAAAAGGACACATAAGCTCCCAATACTGAGCCAGCAATAGTAGCCATTCCCCCTGTCATTAAGCAGAGTAATTCGGAGTTGGTCATTTTACCAATAAATGGTTTAACCAATAAAGGCGCTTCGGTTTGACCTAGAAATATATTTCCGGCAGCAGACATTGATTCAGCCCCTGACAAACGCATAGTTTTGGCCATGATCCATGCAAAACCATAAACGATTTTTTGAAGGATACCCAAGTAATATAAACCTGCTGTAACAGCAGAAAAGAAAATTACCGTGGGTAAAGCTTGAAAGACAAAGAGAAAACCTAAACTGTGATTTACGCCTTCCGCAGCACTGCTATTTTTTGCCAAATCACCATACAAAAATTCAGCACCATTAAGCGAAAAGCCCAAAAAAGTAACAAAAGCTTGACTGACTTTATCGAATGCCAGTTGAATAAAGCCCACTTCTGAAATAAGCAGCGCAATCACCAATTGTATTACGACCCCAACTCCTACTAATCTCCAATCAACCTTCTTTCTTCTGCTTGATAGTAAATAGGCAATTCCTATTAACACTATCAATCCAATTATTCCTCTTACAATGGCCATGATTAACTGCTCACATGTGAATTTCTGATATTAAAAAAGTGACTTAAAAAACCACTCCATTGTGATCTCGAAAGAAGTACTCAAGAGATCAGCCTGTTAAAGTTAACAGAACTTACTAAACACAATAAAGCCCTTCCGATTTTATTCAGAAAGGCTTTATATATTTTTATCTAGCTTCTTCTATTCATTTCATCCCTGATCTTAGCCGCCTTTTCGTAATCTTCATTACCCAAGGCTTCATCCAGCATTTGCTGAAGCTTATCTAAGGTGAAATCTTGCAATCGATCTCCTTTTGGTTTTTCCACTACCGGAGCATCTTCCATGTCCTCTGCTACTTCTTCCTCATCAGTAAGAATGATTCCGGCTTCTGAAAGCACAGTTTCATAAGTATAGAAAGGAACATCGAATCGGATTCCGATAGCAATGGCATCAGAGGGCCTTGCGTCAATATCGATGGTTTTGATGCCATCGGTACAAACGATTTTAGCAAAAAAGACGCCTTCCTTTAAATCGGATATGATAATATGTTCGACACTAAAGCCAAACCCATTAGCGAATGATTTAAATAAATCATGTGTCATTGGGCGGTTAGGAACAATCTTTTCAATTTCCAGCGCAATGGCTTGGGCCTCGAACATCCCGATAATAATGGGCAATCTTCTTTCGCCTTCTACTTCACCGAGCACAAGTGCAAAAGAGCCAGAAGTTTGCGACTGACTGGAGGAAAGACCCAGGATTTCGATTTGTATTTTTTTCAAAATAGTAGAAAACTAGGCTAAAGCTTTTTTAAGGGCTTCGTTCAACTTAGGCAATACTTCAAAAGCATCACCAACAATACCATAATCAGCAGCTTTGAAAAATGGTGCTTCTTCATCTTTGTTGATTACAACAATGTATTTTGAAGAGTTAACACCAGCCAAATGCTGAATAGCGCCAGAAATACCTACCGCGATATACAATGAAGGACTCACTTTTACACCTGTTTGACCAACGTGCTCATGGTGAGGTCTCCAATCCATATCCGAAACTGGTTTTGAACAGCCTGTAGCTGCGCCAAGCGTTTTCGCCAAGTCTTCAATAATTCCCCAGTTTTCAGGGCCTTTTAATCCTCGACCACCAGATACTACGATATCTGCTTCAGGCAACAATACATCACCCTCTGCTTTTTCGGAAGAAGTGATTTTTGCACCGAATAATGCATCATCTAGCGCCACATCAAAAGCCTCAACTGAAGCTGCAGCCCCGTCTGTTTTTAGCTCAATGGCATTTTTCTTAATAGCCAATATTTTTTTATCGGTAGTTAAAGTAGTGTTTACAAAAGCCTTACCTGTGTAAATGCTTTGTTTCACTACAAAACCGCTATCCGTTTTTGGTAATTCCGATACATTCGAAGCCAAAGCGGCTCCTAATTTTACTGAAACTCTACCTACTACAGCATCTGCTAAAGATGATTTTGCGGTTACCAATACTTCGGCACCAGTACTTTCAAATGCTTTGGCAATTACTTCTGTATAAGGCTGAATCAAACCCGCGTTAAGCTTTTCATCAGCAGCATGCAATACCTTAGTGGCACCATTTACTCCTGCTGAAGCCAATTCTTCGTTCGATACCGAACCTAAAGCAATGGCGGTTACTTCCCCAATCGCAGCTCCATATGAAATGGCCTCTCTTGAGGATTTCTTAATTTTTCCGTCTTCTGTTTCTATAAATACTAAAACTGACATGTTCTGTGCTTTTGGAGATTTAAATTACTTTCGCTTCGTTTTTGAGTAGGTTCACCAACTCTTCCACATTGTCTGCATCAATCATTTTTACCGCTCCTTTTGGTGCAGGCAATTCGTATTGAGCAATCTCAGTAAGTTTTGTATTGTCAGTAGGCTCTACCACATTCAATGGCTTAGTTCTGGCCGACATAATACCTCTCATGTTAGGAATTTTCCATTCTGCAATAGGTTCTTGACATCCTGCAACAAAAGGTAAATTCACTTCTAACTTTTCTTTTCCTCCTTCGATTTCACGAGTGATTTTGGCAGTATTTCCTTCTACTTCTAACACCATTACTGGAGAGAATGAAGGCAAGCCAAGCATTTCGCCAACCATACCGTGTACCATGCCACCGTTAAAGTCGATCGACTCACGGCCCATCAAAATCAAATCGTATTCACCTTGTTTTGCTACATCCGCAATTTGCTTGGCAACGAAATAAGAATCAGAAGGGAATGCGTTTACTCTAATTGCTTCATCGGCTCCAATGGCCAATGCTTTTCTCAAAGTTGGTTCAGTTTCAGCTTCTCCAACATTTAAAACGGTTACTTTACCTCCATTGGCTTCCTTCAACTCTACCGCTCTGGCCAGTGCGTAATCATCGTATGGGCCGATGATAAATTGCACACCATTCTTATCGAATTTGGTATTGTTTTCTGTGAAAGCGATGCGCGAAGTAGTATCAGGTACGTGGGTGATACAAACGAGTATATTCATGCTTGCTTTATGATTTTTTGTATAATGAATTTCTATAATAAACCCCTCATTTGGCCTTGTGTTCAACTTTAAGTTAAAAAGACCTTTATTTGAGGAAAACGATATAAAAAGAAGGCTTAAACCTTAAATTTGCCCCGAAGATAGTCAATAATGAAGTAAATAAAAATCAATGTAAACGATGAACGAACAGAGATTGAGCATGTTAAAAAAGTTTGCAGCGGAAGAACCCAACGACCCTTTTAACTGGTACGCCTTGGCCAACGAATATTTGACTGAATCACCCGAAAAAGCCAAAGAATATTTTGACAAGCTGCTTTCAGAATTCCCTGACTACCTTCCCACTTATTATCATGCAGCTCAGGTGTACATCGACTTAATGAAAGATGAAAAGGCATTAAGCATTTACGTTCAAGGGATTGAGCTGGCTCAAAAACAACAGAATTCAAAAGCACAGCGTGAGTTGAGTACTGCCTACCAAAATTTATTATTCGAAATGGATTAATTAAACTTTGAATAATTCGATAAGGCTATTACATTTAGAGAGAAATTTTAATGCCTTTCAAATGATTCGAGCTACACTCTGTTTACTCTCATCCCTCCTATGCTTCAGTGCATTTTCTCAAAAAATAGACACTACCTATTTTAACCAAGAAAATATAGAAGTTGCTAAAAATGATGCTTCAGTATTTCGTTATGATGTAACATCCAGCAAAGGGAAAAGTAGCTCCATTCACCGATACTCAATGAACGGGACACTATTAGAAATCATCACTCTTACTAAAAACAAAAAAGATGGCCTTTATTATTTCCTAGACCTTCCTGACTCTATCAAATTATAAGGGAAATATAAAAGAGACATTCCAGTGGGTAAGTGGACTACCAACTACTTAAAAGAAGGGCATTCTTTTGTAGACATTTATAGCCCCGAAGGTTTTTTGATTAGTCGAGATGGCGTACTTGGCTCAAGTATTCAAGCTTTTGAAATAGATGAGTTGGACACTAAACCAGATTATGTAATAGGAGACAATGGATGGAATCAACACCTCATGAAACACTTAACATACCCCAGAGAAGCAGCTAGAAGCGGAACTCAAGGTGGAGTTGAATTAAGATTAACAATTCTAAGTAGTGGCAGAGTCGCTAAAGCAGAAGTCACAAATGATGACGTTGATGAATACCTAGCAAAAGAAGCAATCCGAGTTGCACTTATTTCTGACAACTGGAGCCCAGGAATAAAAAATGGAAACCCTGTAAATTCCTACATGTATTTAAAGATTATGTTTAGACTTAAGTAACGTTTACTAACCTATGCATCTCCCTCCAAAATTCACTTTGAGGCCAGCGTTGCTCTAAGCCAATAATTCGTTTAATAGTTGGACTCAGCTAGGGTTAAACTCAAGTAGTAATGTCGTAACAATTAGGTGTAATTAATTTTAAAACAACCTATTATGAAATATTATATATTAATTACCGGTATGTTGTTGGCTTTTGATGTTTCGGCTCAAAAGCAAATTGAGAAAAAAGATTTAACAGATGCTCCAGCCTATTATCAAAGATCCTATATAACTGACTCCAGGTTAGATAAGTTTGTAGGCCTTTGGAAATGGGAGGAAGGAAATGAGGTGTTTCAGCTTTCACTGGAGAAAATCAAGAAATTTGATTTGCAAAAGGATTATAAGCAAAACCTGCTTATGGATATTATTCAAGGTAAGTACTTTTTTAATGAGGATCAAAATAAGCCTAATCCTGTGTTCGATGATTATTTATTTATTGATTTCGGAACAACAAGAACGGAATATACATTAGGCTTTGTTCTGAGGGATGAGTTTAACGATTGGGTTTATAGCGGGACAATGGAATTAGATCCAGACAATCCCAATAAGGCTTACTTTAAATTCCACCCAATGGAAAAAGTGAACATTTATGTGGACGGGAAGCCAATTGCTAAAAAAGAAAAAGGGGTTAAAATACCAGGAGGACTTTTGAAGCTAGAAGCGAAGCCTTTAATAAGGGTAAATAAGTAGGCTTATTAGAAACACCCAACGGGTTAATAATGAAAAATAAATTATCACTCCTAATCCTCCTAACCACGGTATCTGTGAGTAAGGCTCAGGATATTTCAGGTACTTTAAGCGTTGAAGACTACAAAACAATTCAAATAATAAATAACCAACACTCAAAAACCATGTCCTTAGGAGACATTGAGTATCAACCTGTTAATGGAAGTTGGTCACAACTCACCGCATCTTTGGGTGTGACCACCCCGACTTGCACCACAAATGAGGCTGGAAACAATTGTTATGTTGAGCAATCTGGGTTGAAAATTTACTATAGTAACCGTTTAGGTGATTATATGATGGGTAGTCTAGCTATAACCAATACTAATTTCACTTTTCGTATAAAAGGGCAGCAAATCAAGGTTGGAGATGACATATCCAAACTATCTTTGGTTCATACAGATGCTTATAACAAAAGACAGACGGTGCCAGAAGGACAATCATTTGAGCATCAAATTCTGCTTGTTTTAGAGTATACTGACTTAGGCATCTCGTTTTTTTACGACTCACGCACAAATAAAATAACCGAAATTCTAGTCTTTCAATCACTAGTTTAGTCAATGGTGTTATAAAAATTGTAGCAGATGAAATTTCTATTACCCATCTTTATCCTAACAACCCTCTTTGGCCAAGGCTATGGAGTAATTACGATTAGCGACTTTGCATCGATTAAAATAAACCAAAGCATAAGCCTAGATGAACTCTTGAATATAGATGAGAATTGGAGTGAATTGAAAAATAAACTAGGCCAACCAAGCACTGAAAAATGCGAAGATCAATTCGTTGAACAGGTTTGTAACTTTACTTATGCCGGAGCAACTGTTAAATACACTGATCTTTTGGGTGACTTTTATTTGAGCAAAGCTAGTTTTACTAAATCAAGTTTTGTTTTTCGAATCAAGGGCGTAGATGTAAAAGTTGGAGACTCCATCAGTAAACTCTCTAACATATTCCCAAATGAATACCAGAAAGGTTTGAGTTCAAACAGATTATTATTTCATGTAGCAGATATGGATATTTCTCTTTCCTTTAACTTTAATCCCAGTACCAATAAAATTTCTGAGATCCTTATTTTTCAGGCTTTATAAATTTATGTGCTGACTTTAGAAGTGAAGCCTATTGAACTAGTTCAATAGACTTCACTTCTATATCAATTTCTGTTGATGAACATATCCCACCCTCTTTTGAATAAAAAATTTCTAAACATTTACTTTGGTTTAGAAGAAACCAATTTATCCAAACCATGCATCTCCCTCCAAAATTCACTTTGAGGCCAGCGTTGCTCTAGGTTATAAAAATGTTGACGGGCTTCTTTGTATTGTTCATACTGATGAAAAACTTCCTTTTCGAAGTATGGAAGAGCTTCCTTTGCTCCATTTTTACAATGTGCAATGATTTCTGCCGAACGCATACCTTGTGTTATGGACTTGATGATGCCTTGTGAAGTAATTGGGTCGTAAGCCGATGCAGCATCTCCAATGGCCATCCAGTTTTCGCCCACAACATGATCTAAGCAAAAAGACTGAGCAGGAAAACCGAGTAACTTCTGATCAATCGGTTCCATTTGGGCAATCCATTGATGCGTATTTGGGGATTGCTGCAAAAGTTGAATCCAGTTTTTAAGGTCGTTCAGACCTAATTTTTTTACCGTTTCAGCATTGGTGTAAAGTGTTACCAATAATTGTTCATTGGGAATTCTGGCGGCATACCACCATCCGTTTTCAACCGATTTTAAATGTGTAAGTTTAGATACTTCGCGAAGCCCCTTATTTTTGAACCTTAAAGCCAAACACACTAAAGGGGTTTCGTGCTGCTTCTTACTTCCTTGATCGGTAGCAAAAACGCTGCGCACACCAGAAGCGTCTACTACAAAATCAGCTTCTATTGTAGTTGAATCTTCACCTTCCTTTTTCAGGTTTAATTGATAGCCACCCTCCGTTTTCAGGCTACTTTGATAACTGTGCCCTGACAAAACTTTAGCGCCACGCTCAGCAGCCTCGTTCACTAAAAATAGATTGAATTTTGCGCGGTCTAAATGCCAACCATGCCCGAACGGACTTAAAATACTGTCGTTATAACCCCTCTTTTCACTTCCCCAATAAGAGCAACTACCAAAACAGGGTTCGTGATTCTGAGCCTGAAAAGCATCTGCAATACCCAATTGGCGAAGAATAGGATTCATCTCAGGGGGAATACTTTCTCCAATATGGAATTTACCTGTTTTCGAAGTATCTACCAAAGTGACATTTGCTATGCCTGCATTTAAAATAGCAATGGCGCAGGAACACCCTGCGGGTCCTGCGCCAATTATTGCCACATTATAGTTGGGAACTATATCCAAAATTAATTTTTAGGAGGGTACACTTCGTCATCAACAACATTTGGCCAGAAAACGACCAAGTTACTGTCATCTTTATCGAAAAGGCTTTCCACCTCCAAGTAATAATCCTTATTAAAACCATCAGGATAGCCGTCAATGGCAGGCCCTTGCATAATCGTACCGATTTTCACCCATTCCGTAAGAATATTTCTACGGTTCTGATAACGACCTACATTCATTGCAGCAGTATCGAAACCTGATGAAGCTGGGCAACCCGGAGTCGATAAATTCTCCTGCGCTGCAGTACCTTCTCCACGAACTGAAAAACGCTGTTTCGTAGATTTGATATCGCCATTATTGGCCGATAAATCATTGAAAGTATATACCGCTACTGGGCGTTGCGCTGGCCAAGACCAGAACAAAGTAGTATTCACCGTTCCGCTATACACGTTCTTTTCGGTAATATCTCCACCTGGATTTGGCGCTGGCGTATGCGTAGCACAAGAGTTATAATCCGTATGCCAAGGAATAGCCATAAACTTACACAAGTCACCCGGCTGAACAGGGTCTGGCCTCAATGGCGTATAGCCTACTCCTAAAAATGGTTGGTCTTTAGTTGCTGTAGAATAATCCAGTACTTCGGCATTAATTCTAAAAGGCCCAACGGCTGGGTTCTGCCAGTCTTTATTATATAAATCCGGGTCACGAACAATAAAAGTCAAATCAATTCCAGGGCTAAAACGACCACCGAGGCAATTCACCAAAATGGTTTTATCGAGTTGTTCACCCTCGCCTATTGGTAGCGCACTAGCCCCCACACTCATTCCTTTATTCCATTGCTCCATAAAGAAATATTGCTGACGCGATACGGTTAAAAAAGCCTGATTGGCATCTCCCAATGACAAAGGCATCAATGGTGCTCCATTATTATTCTGGCTACCATCTGGGTTTCGAATAAACTTCATCATGTCGAAAGGCGGCTTTTGTTCCGTTAACAACTTCACTCTTTCGTGAGCCGAAATGGCCTGATCTGGTAAATTCGTATTCCACATTTGCATATGAGCCGAATTCAAGGTTGGGAAAATATCATCTTGGAAGTAAGGCTTGTATTCGGGATTATATTTCCCGTTGCTAAACACCTCTGGCTGAAGGTTGAAATTCTCTAACCAAGTATTATAAACATCATCCCAAAGATTTACCACATTCAGAGTTTGAGGGGCATAAGCAGGATCGGTAACTACTGCCCAAGCACTCCCTTCAATCGCCTGTTGCGTTCCATCTTCAAAAACCAAAACTGCAGTAACAGGTCCGTCAGAAGTATCATCTAACCAATTGTCGTTATCTACATCTTTGCACAGCGGTTGACTGGCATCAAAGTTTCCTTGATTATCGAAAGCACAGGCCAAACCATGTCCGCCTAAAACCAAAAGCCTACCATTTGGCTCAGTAATGATTTCCCCCAAATAACTAATCGGATCGCTACCGTTGGAGCTGCTACCGTTGGTTGCAGGAAACTGAATTGGATAATTGGCTTGGTTGGTAATTGCCTCCAAACTCTGATCATAATAACTGGCCTGAGTTGCGTTATCAAATTTTATAGGCGTAGTTCCTTGACTTGCCTTAATAGCACGAGGCCCAGCATCGATCACCAGCTTCTTTAAACGGTCGGTATTTGCAGGGTTTACTGTATATGGGTTTTGTGGTGAAGAACTATCAAAATCTGGGTTCCTCAATGGCGGTGTACTCACCGTCATGGTTTTTCCGTCTACCGTTACTTCATGTGGTTTATAAAGTTCAATACCCAGATTGGCGTCTTCATCTATCTCCCAACAATTTGCCTTTTTATTCGCCAAGTGCGCTGTCCAAATAATGTCCTTCACTTTTTTACCATCCACCGTAGATCCGATCAATACTTCTTCTCCTCCCTGCGTGGGATAGCTCAGTTTGCTGCCCTCATTTGGATATTGAAAGATTTTGAAACGAGCGGCCTGCCTTTTCAACCTACCTTGTGCATCACGCAAATCACCACTGGTAATGGTAGTGTTTTCGGTGCCCGGTTTTATTGGAAGCCCACCAGTAAGTGCTTGCCCCTCTTGCGGAGATGCGGCCATAGTTTCTGGCCCTAAATAATATTCTGTACTATTTCCAACTCTGGCCATGCCAATAGCTGGATGTATTCTTAAGCTTGAATTTGCCATTTTATTTTTATGGTTAGGTTGAATTAATTAGAACGTTTTACTTCGCCACCGCCTTGGT
The DNA here is from genome assembly GCF_001593005.1 of Roseivirga ehrenbergii. Classification (GTDB taxonomy): domain Bacteria; phylum Bacteroidota; class Bacteroidia; order Cytophagales; family Cyclobacteriaceae; genus Roseivirga; species Roseivirga ehrenbergii. The sequence continues at coordinate 29,804 of NZ_LQZQ01000050.1, read as the reverse complement.
AATTCTTTAGAAGAATATGACTGGTATTGGCATTCTTGCCTGGCAACACCTTAGTGGAGAGCGGCACATTTGTAACAGGGAATGTGTTGTGACAGCTGAAGCAACTGTTTTGAGAGCGCACTTTTTGCGTAAACGTTTCAATAGTAGCGTTGGAGAGGGTTAACGAACCTGTCACCATAGTTGAATCTACATTAGGATTCCAATCTGGCTTTAGCACTCCTTTTTCGGTATTGAACCAAACAGCACCTACCTCAAAGTAATTCTCCCAAATAGAGCCTTCCTTTTTTAATTGGTCTTTCGCATTTGTATTCAGGTGATCGATATTACCACGGTTGGTAGAACTTCCTCCACCTTGCGCATACTGACGTGCCACTTGAGTTACTGGTGTAAGCGTCTGCTTACTTTCATCTACAAACTCCAGAATTTCAGCATTATTCGCATTAGTTTGCCTGGCGGTAGTATTGGCAGTATATAGCAACCAGTTCTTATCTGAAACGGGGTCGTTCATACCTTGCACCACTACACCGCTTGCATCTTCTTTAAAGTTTGGCGCATTGCCATCAAATTCGAAGGTGGCCCAGATAAATTCCGGATGCCCTTCTACTACAACGGCAATGTGTAAGCCTATTAAAGCTACTTCTACATCTTTCTGAATTTGCGGATTATCTTCTGGAATTCTAGGCTCACCATCTACCATCGTCAATAATTGAATATCGGCTTTGGTGGTGTACAAATTACTCACATCTTCTCCTGGCTGCACCAATTTCCAGTTGGCCTTTAATGACATAGAGCCTACAGGGAAATCGGCAGTTGCGTCAAAATCAACAAACACCTTAGGATCATACAGCTTATTATCAAGCACCCAATCGCGATAGATGTCATTGATCATAATGTTGCTGTACACCGCTCTTCCATGCTGATCGATTAAGATGCCTTTAGAAAGCGCTTGCTCTACAATATCCAAAACCTGATAGGTGTCATTTTTAGTTTCTGGATGAATAGCATTACTAGTGTAGAGGTTTTCAAAGCGTAGCTTCCCATTTACTTCTTCTGTAAGCCATAGAAAGTATTGCCAAGAGATTAAGTGAAAATCACAATTGGTGACGTCATCTCCCTGAGGGAAATTTTGCGGTTGTGGCGTAGGAACAGCCCCAGTAAACCATTCAGGAGGAGCAACACAGTTGCCATCTACTCCATTGATGCCGCCTGTATTCGAAGCAGCGACTGCCAAAGTTTCTGTTTTCTCCTTGGGTGAAGAATTACAAGCCACCAAGCAGGTAACGAGTAAAAGGAAAAAACATTGATTCGCGATGTTTTTCATAGTTTAAAAATTTAGGTTGATTAATTGATTTTTTCAACGGTAAGTATTATCCATTCACAATTTCAATAATTTTAGAAATAGAAAGGTTACTAAAATATTACCTATATATATTCTATGTAGATAATTATTAACTGATTTAAAAAATTATAACTAAAACATGAGTTGATATACTTTTTAAAGTTATAAAATTATTAACCAAAAATCAGAACCATCTCTGAGTTATTTTTCGATTTGTTATAGAATAGGTGCTTTTCCGTTTTGAACAGTACCTTTGCCTTTGATAAACTCATATGGATATGTCTGAAAGAAGAGAAAGGAAAACACCTAATAAAAAATCGAGTAAAGACAATACTCCTGCAACCAAGCCAAAGCTTCACCCCAGAAACAAACATAGAGGCCGCTATGACTTACCTCAATTGGTAAAAGGAACTCCAGAATTGGGTGCCTTCGTTCAACCAAATAAATATGGAGACGACTCCATTGATTTTGCAAACCCAGCAGCGGTAAAGGCACTGAATAAAGCTTTATTGAAACACCATTATAAATTAGAGTTTTGGGACATTCCCGAAGACTATTTATGTCCGCCAATACCAGGAAGGGCCGATTACATTCACCATATGGCCGATGTACTTTGCGCAAGCAATTATGGTAAAATACCCACTGGCAAGAAAGTGACTGGCATTGATGTGGGCGTTGGCGCCAATTGCGTTTACCCCATTATTGGCACACAAGAATACGGTTGGTCTTTTATCGGTACTGATATTGATTCCATTTCCCTTAAATCTGCCCAGGCCATTATTGACCAGAACCCCAACTTGGCGGGAAAAATAGAATTGAGAAGACAGCCCGAGCCAAAGGATATTTTCTACGGCATTTTGAGAAAAGAAGACCGTGTCGACTTTACGATATGCAACCCTCCATTCCATCGTTCTCCAGATGAAGCCCAAGAAAGTGCTTCGCGAAAGGTGAATAACCTTGCCAAGAAAAAAGTAGCCGACCCTGTATTAAACTTTGGCGGAAGAAGTAAAGAGCTTTGGTGCGATGGCGGGGAACGAAAGTTTATTCAAACCATGATTCGCGAAAGCAAAAATTTTGGTGAATCATGTTATTGGTTTTCCAGTTTGGTTTCTAAGTCTTCGAACCTGCCCGTAATTCTAGAATCATTAGAAAAAGCAGATGCGGTTGAAGTAAAAACTATTCCAATGGGGCAAGGCAATAAAAGCAGCCGCATTGTAGCGTGGACATTCCTCAACGCGGCTCAGCAAAAAGAGTGGAAAAACACAAGATGGAAAGAGAAGAAAGCCTCAACCAAAACACCTGAGTAGGTGTAAATGGTTAAAACCATTGTTATAAGATTTTTTGATACCATAGCCCACGATTTAAACCGTGGGCTATGTTTTTGGGGCGCATCGCCAGAACCGTTTTAACGGTTTATATTCTTTAGTTTAGCAATTCATGATAAGAGAATTATAGACTAAAGGCTCAACTCAATTACTGATATGAAAGCAATAATAACAGGAAGTACTGGTATGGTGGGTAAAGGAGTTTTACTAGAATGTATTGATGACGCACAAGTGGAAGAAATACTTCTTATCAATCGAAGTTCATTAAACCTAGACCACCCAAAGGTTAAAGAATTAATACATAAAGATTTCACAGATTTTTCAGCAATCGAAAGTCAATTAATCGGTTATGATGCTTGTTTTCATTGCATGGGCGTTTCTTCTGCTGGCATTAGCGAAGAAACATATCACAAACTCACTTACTCCATTTCGGAAGCCTTGGCCTCCACTTTACACAGCATAAACCCGAACATGATGTTTAACTATGTTTCTGGTGCAGGAACAGATAGTACCGAAAAAAGCAACACCATGTGGGCACGAGTAAAAGGCAAAACAGAAAACATGATTTTGAACATGGGCTTTAAAGATGCCTACATGTTTCAACCAGGAGTTATTTTGCCAGAAAGAGGTATAAAATCTAAAACCACATTATACAACACGATGTATGTAATCATGAAGCCGTTTTATTCGCTGTTGAAAAAAATGAAATCGGTAACCACCACTACACATCTTGGTAAAGCCATGATTAACACCTACTTCTACCCTCAAGAATTGAAACGGTTGGAAGGTGCGGATATTAATAAAATGGCCTTAATGAGTTAATCTGATTACGAAAAACCAAAAAGTATACACTATACGAAAATGTGTATAACACGGTAGACAAATACTGAGCTCATCTTTGTATCAACAAAATATTATAGAGATGAGCACGACAAATCCATTTGGCAAAAAAGGCTGGACACCCGATAGAATAAAAGACCTGAGCGGTAAAACCTTTGTAATTACCGGCACTACCAGCGGTACTGGTTTTGAAGCAGCACGCATTCTGCTTTCTAAAAACGCACAGGTGGTAATGTTGAACCGAAACCCTAAAAAGGCAGCAGACACCACTGCTCAGCTAAAACAACTGCTAGGAAATAATATCAATGTCATCAACATCACCATGGATTTGGGCGCGCAAACTTCTGTAAAGTCAGCTGCAGCCGAAGTTTTAGCGAAAGTAGACCGTATTGACGCCCTAATGTGCAACGGTGCCATTGCGCAAGTGCCCAAGCAACAAATCACAGAGGATGGCTGGGAAAGTCAGATGGGCGTAAATTATTTTGGGCATTTCACGCTTCAAGCACTCCTTTTCCCTTTGATCGAAAAATCGAATGGACGCATTGTAACTGTAGGCAGCTTGGGCTATGATATGGGCATTAAGACCATCAAGTTTGACGATTTGAATTGGAACAAAGACTACACACCAAATGATGCTTACAGCCAAAGTAAATTGGCGCAGATCATGTCTATTTATGAATTGCAAGATCGATTGGCTGCTGCAAGAAAAACGGGAGTAAAAGCCTATGCCTGTCACCCGGGTTCTTCCAGAACAGCATTAATCAGCACAAGTGGGAGCTTTATGATGAAAATGATTTTTGGCCTGATGAAGCTATCTCCACTCACCCAACCAGCCGAAAATGGCGCTTACCCGGAGCTGATGTGTGCCACGGAACCTGAATTAGATCAAACCGCTTTTTATGGCCCAACAGGCCGAAGCAATTGGGTTGGCCCTGTAGGTCCGCACGAACTAAAACCACACGCTAAAGACAAAACCGTAGCCAAAAAATTGTGGGATCTTTCTGAAAAAGAAACAGGTGTAAAGTGGAATCTATAAATTGAGAAACATAAATTACAAAGTTATGAATATACTAAAAGCAGCCACCGATTGGGCAAAAGCTGAATTGGTTTCCACCCCATTCTTCGCGATCTCGGGTGTGGTATTCATCGCCATAAGTATTGGGTTTTGGCAAGTAGGAAAAACCGATTTAGCCAAAGCTTACATTATTCCCACTTTAGTGGCTGGCACTCTATTGGTGCTTATTGGTTTGGGCCTATTTTTTACCAACAAAGCAAGAATTACTCAGTTTGAAAAAGCTTATCAAGAAGATGCTCCGGCATTTGTAGCTTCAGAAATAGTTCGTACCGAGGCCACATTGAAGGAATACAAAAATGTAGTTTTTACTGCCATCCCAATTATCATTATTGCTTGTGCTTTGGTGCTTTTCTTTGTCAATGCCCCTATTTGGCGTGCCAGCATGATTACCACCATTGCCATGTTATCGGTTATATTGTTGATTGACGGTCTGGCTCACGCACGCATGGCCGAATACAACCAGCAATTGATTAAAGTACAAGAAGAAAATAAGTACTGAGATGCAGCACTTCAAAACATTATCCGCATACTTGGAATACCTAGAGCTTCCGCGCCCAGAGCACCCTATGATTAGCGTATACACCGCCCTGGGCGATGGCTTTTTACCCTGCCCCAAAGCGAGTTCTCCGCCCATTACAAACGACTGCTACACCATTAGTTTTAAAAAATTCGTGAAAGGCGAATTAAACTATGGTCGAACCAAATATGACTTCACCAATGGGGCTTTGTTTTTCATCGCGCCAAGGCAAGTATTACAATGGGATGACACCGCGGTGTTTGAGCAAAAAGGCTTTTCTATCAACTTTCACGAAGACTTTCTGAAAGGCACCGAACTGGCACAACAGATTAAGAAGTATAGTTTCTTCTCCTATTCGGCCAACGAAGCCCTGCACCTTTCGCCAAAGGAAGAAAAACAAATGGAGGCCATTGTGGACAGTATTGATATGGAATACCGTAACAATCAAGATGCGTTTAGTAAAGACATCATTCTTTCGCATTTGAGCACCCTCCTTAAATATGCCAACCGTTTTTACGAACGTCAGTTTATCAACCGAAAGGAGTTATCAAATAGTTTATTAGAGCAATTTAACGAGAAACTTGAAGAATACTTCGACTCAGGAAAACTCCAAGAAAAAGGCATTCCTAGTATTGAGCAAATTGCCGATAGGCTTTCGGTATCGCAGCGTTACCTGAGCGATACGCTGAAAAAGGAAACAGGAAAAACCAGCACCGAGCATCTGCAATTATACCTGATTGACGAAGCCAAAAACATTCTGCTAGACCCCAATAAAAGCGTAACAGAAGTAGCCTATGCATTGGGTTTTGAATACCCGCCTTACTTCTCTCGTTTATTCAAAAAGAAAGAAGGCATTAGTCCTACGGAATACCGGGAAAAATACAGGTTGAATTAGCTTCATGAACAACATAGCCTACGGTTTATGGGCTGTGATAATAGGATAAATTGACAGAACCTGTGACCACTATTCACAAAGGACTCCGTCCTTGGGCTAAGCTCCTAACATTGTTACTTCAGACCCTTCTCCCGATATTCGAGATCAGGGATAGAAAAAAGACGACTACTGTTAAAATGGTTAAAACCATTACACAAAGATATTCAAAAACATAGCCCACGGTTTAAACCGTGGGCTATGTTAAAGGGATGAATTGACAGAACCGTTTTAACGGTTTATATAAGGCCTATTAATAATTACCGAAGAATACCGCATTAAACAATAGTCTGTTGGTACCGTACCACATACCACGGAAATTCGGGTTGTCGACAAACATGACTACATTACCCCTACCCATACTTGTAGCGATCAATGAAGCCGTTCCCCCAATATCTTTCAAGTTAGCTTTACTCACATAACCACTTAAAAGTGGATTTTCAGTGTACTTTACTACTGTATTGGTTGGGCTCGAGCTTGGTTGAATTAAGGTAGAATGATTTCGATACACTGGTAACTCACGGCTGGTATAACCAAAGCCAATTGGATGGGTAATGTCGATATCTGTCATGTACATAGAGCCACCAATAGATTGTGCTCCGTAGAAGTCTCGAGAGGTCACGTAATCCATTCGCTCTGGCGTTTCTCTTTCACTCCGAGGCGCATATTTTTCGTTTACCCATTTTGCGCCAATGGCCCAACTGGTTGCTCCTTTAATGGTAATCAGCGTTCCGCCTTCTCTAACCCAAAGCTTGATTCTGTCCAGCGTACTTTCACCTAAAGAGTTATAAGATCCAGAAACAAGGATCAGGGTGTTATAATCGCTCCAATTGATTCTACCAGCATTGTCCATATCTACTTTCGTGATTGGCATTCCCACTTTAGAATCGAACAAATGCCATACTTCACCTGCCTCTGCACTATTAGTGTTTCCGCCTATCAGCATGATTGCTTTGGGTTTTCTTACTGTAGTAAAGCTTCCGCTTCCTAAATCTACACCCGAAGTACTAAAACCAGTTTTCACACTTTGCGCACGAATACCTGCAATCTCGGTGGCTTCCTCCACATAAGCATGTACCAAATCGGCATCCATTTCCTGACGAGAAACTGGAATCATCAAGGTACCATAGCCATACTCCTTTACACCTTCATTGGTTTCGATAGAGAAAGGCTTACTGCCATAATTCACATAAACGCCCTTTTCCAAAAGGTAATTCAAAGCCTTAGGCGCGTAGTATTCGTTCCACTCAATTAAATAAGCATAATTGGTTTTCGGAACCCTAGCATATGTGCCTTTCAGGTCATTTCTCGTTAATTCTTTACCCGATAAATCTTGTTTTCCTTTCCATTCGGCATAAGGCATATTGTAGGTTAAAGCCGCTGTCCAAGAAGATGCATCGTAAAAAATACTATCATGAAAATCGATAACTTTTTCAAACATGGTGCGCACCATTCTGTATTGCTTTTGCGCATTAGGCACATAGAATGCTTTGCCAGCTTTATAGTTTTTCCCATCTAATTCGATGTCATCGTTCAGCGCCACGGTTTTGATTTTATGTCTCAATAACAAATCAATGAAAGCCTGATTCCTTCCATCATCTGCAGGGTCGCCAAATACCCAACCTTTCACTGGGTTCTTTGCACCTTCTTCCAAAGCAGAATCGAAATAATTCTCCATGTGCTTTAAGAGTACTTCGCGTTCTCCTACCGAAGCACGCACTGTTGCCAAGCTAGAGGTTACATGGTTTTTTATGGTGAAGGCAAAAGCCACTTTTCCCGTTGGGGAATCTTGCACGTGCCCTCGAGAACTGGCTTGTTCGAAAACCAAACCTAAAGCCCCGTGAATATCTGGATAAGTTGAGCCATAGCCAGGATAGCTGTTGTCGTACTGTTCTTTTGTGAAATACAAAGAACCAATTTCGTCTAAGGCTTCATGGAAATAACCTGCGAACAAGTTGTTCAAACCATCATAATTATCTCTCGGCACTACTGGGTTTTCTGAACCGAATGGTTTTGTCGGTTCGAAAAAGTAAGTGGAATTCGTTCCCATTTCATGAAAATCAGTCACCACATTCGGGTACCACTTATGGTAGAAATCGATTCTTGATTGACTTTCTACATGCGCCAATGGCAGCCAGTCGCGGTTCAAGTCGTACCAATAGTGATTTGTTCTTCCGCGTGGCCAAGCCTCATTATGTTCCACATCAATGGGGTCTGACACCATGGGATCACCTAAATAGGAATTGGCCCAAGTAGAGTGACGGTCACGACCATCAGGATTAAAGGTGGGGTCTACCATTAACACTGCATCTTTCAATGCCGCCCTTACCTCGGCAGATTGGCCCGCCACATAATAATATGCGGTAAGCATGGCCGCTTCGGAGCTCGATGGCTCATTGCCATGTACGTTGTAGCCCAACAGCACCACCGACTTCATATCGGTGTAATCGCCCACCCTTTGGGTTGGATCGGTAAGTTTTAAATGCTCTTTTCTGATGGACTCTAAATTTCTATGGTTTTCAGGTGAAGTGATGGTCAATACCACCAGTTGCCTGTGTTCGTAGGTTTCTCCAATGGTATCGAGCTTTGCACGGTCTGAAATTCTTGCGAGTTCGCGCATGTAGCCCACAATGGCATCGTGGCGGGTATGTAACGTACCTATTGGATAACCCAAATATTTTTCAGGCGTGGGTATTTTTGGATCGAAACGCGTGCCCTCTGCAAAAAAGTAATCGTTTTGAGCTTTTAAACTGAATAGGGCGAATAAAAGAACAATGGTTGTGAATAGACTTCTATATCTCATGGTTGAATGTTTTTTCTTCTCTTCAAATGTGAGTAAGTTGAAATTATTACTATTCAAACTTTCTCATTTAGGTATGATCCTTTTTGCGAACTTTACTCCACTAAAATACAACACCAAGTAAAAACCAAAGCATGAAAATCTCAGGCCATATCATAGATGTAAGAAACAGAAGGTTGTTCAAAGGCATCCTCCACATCAAAGATAATAGAATAGAAAGAATTGAGCCATCAGATACTGTGGACGGTCAGTTCATCATGCCTGGGTTTATCGATTCGCACGTCCATGTAGAAAGTTCGATGTTAGTTCCTTCAGAATTCGCCCGACTTGCGGTGGTGCATGGAACGGTGGCTACCGTATCTGACCCGCATGAAATTGGTAATGTTTTGGGGGTAAAAGGCGTGGAGTACATGATTGAAAATGGAAAACAGGTGAATTTCAAATTCAATTTTGGAGCGCCTTCCTGTGTGCCTGCTACCACTTTCGAAACCGCAGGAGCCGAAATAACTCCTGATGAAGTTAGGTACCTACTCGAAAAAGATGAAATAAAATATTTGGCTGAAATGATGAACTGGCCGGGCGTGCTTTTTAACGACCCTGTGGTTTATGAAAAAATAAACATCGCCAAATCACTTGGCAAACCTATAGACGGCCATGCCCCGGGTTTAAGAGGCGAAAAAGCAGAAGCCTATGTAAAAGCAGGCATGTCGACCGATCATGAATGTTTTACCAAAGAAGAAGCCCTCGACAAGCTAAAGCACGGAATGAAGATTGCCATCAGAGAAGGTAGTGCAGCTAAAAACTTCGAGGCGTTAATCGAACTAATGCGTGATTACCCTCAAATGATCATGTTTTGTTCTGACGACAAACACCCTGACAATTTAGTCGAAGGTCATATTAACTTATTGGTAAAGAGAGCACTCGCCAAAGGCCATGAGTTATTTAATGTTCTCCAAGCGGCCTGTATTACACCGGTAGACCACTATAATTTAGAGGTAGGTAGCCTTAGAGTTGGAGACCCTGCCGACTTTATCACTATTGATAACCCTAGTAATTTCAAAGTTTTGGCCACCTATATCAATGGTGAAAAAGTAGCTGAAAATGGAAAAACACTAATTCCAAGAGTGGAGAACCTTATCATTAATAATTTCAATTGCGACCCGACTAGCGAATCTCAAATTCAAATCAAAGATGAAGGTGGTAAAGTAAATGTAATCGAAGCCCTAGATGGACAATTGGTCACCAACTGCATTGAAGCAGAAGCCGCCACCGACCAAAATGGGAATTTAGTATCGAATGTAGAGAATGATGTACTGAAAATGGTGGTAGTAAACCGTTATAAGCCAGCAAAGCCGGCCATTGCATTCATTAAAAATTTCGGCTTAAAGAAAGGAGCTATTGCTTCTAGTGTAGGTCACGATTCTCACAATATTATTGCCGTGGGTGCAACGGATGAAGCGATTGTAAAAGCAGTAAACCTTATCGTAGAAGCCAAAGGCGGGGTTAGTGCTGTCTCTGAAAAAGAAGAAGCCATAGTTGCGTTACCCGTAGCGGGCATCATGAGTGCAGAGGATGGGTATGAGGTAGCAGAAGCCTATTCAAATATCGATAGAATTTCTAAAGAGATGGGAACTAAACTAAATTCACCGTTTATGAGTTTGTCCTTTATGGCACTATTAGTGATACCATCTTTAAAGCTTAGTGATTTAGGATTGTTCGATGGAGATAAGTTCGCGTTCAAACCTCTATTTGTTAAGCATTCGTAACAATTTAATAACGAGTGTAGGTTATCGTGATTTTTAATTGCGTTAATTTTGGCTCCTTAAAATTATAATTATGAAAAAGTTAATATTCTGCCTTACTCTGGCTTTTTTAGCTTTACCTACGTTAGCTCAAAATCCAGATATAAAATATCCTGATGACCCTCAGCTAGCTGAAGAGGCAAAAAGAAAGTTTGCCATGTCGTTAGACGATATGGCTTTTGAAAGATATAGAGAGGCTGCCAACTCACTGGCTTGGCTCTTGAAAAACGCACCAGACCTTTATGAAGGCTTGTATATCAACAGTTATAAAGCTTATGAAGCAATAGCGGAAAAAGAAACCGACCAGACCAAAAAGAGGGTTTATTTAGACTCTATGTTTACGGTATACAAGTTGAAAGACGATAGGTTTCCACTTAGCGATACAGAAATAAACAATGTGGCTTATAGGTATTATAAATACCATAAGGATGATGCTGACAAATACGATGAAGCCCTAAAGGCTTTTGCTAGAGCCTTTGAAAAACCCGATGAAGTAATCAATAACAATTTGGTGGCCTATATGGACATCCTAAAAAGGAGTTTCATAAAGAATAAAAATGTGAGCGAGAATGAGGCTTTAGACATCCACGCTAAAATCACCGAAGTAATAGAAGACCGAATTGCAAAAGGCAAGGATGTACCCAAATTCGAACAATACAAAACAATAATTGATCAAGCCCTTACCACTATTATTGATGTGAATTGCGACTTCATTGAACAAAAACTCTACCCTCAACTCAAAGAAAACCCAACTAACATTAAGTTAGCCAAAAGAATATTTCAGTTATCACTAACAGCAAAATGCTCTGATTCAGATTTCTTTATGGAAGCCGTTGAGGTAGTACATAAAGCTGAGCCAACTTCTGGTTTAGCTGGAATTATTGGTAGAAGAAAACTTTCAAGCAAAGAGTATCCAGAAGCCATCAAATACTTTCAGGAAGCCATTAGCTTAGAGCAAGACAAAGCAAAAAAAGCTGAAACAACTCTTTCATTGGCCAAGGCATATGCCCTTTCAGGCGAAAAAGTGAAAGCAAGAAACGAAGCAATAAAAGCAGGCGAACTTGACCAAAGTGTGGTAGAAGAAGCCTACAACCTTATAGCTTCAATGTATATGAATAGCTTTGAGGAGTGTAAGCAAAACGTAAGTCAAGTTGCAGATAGGGCTATTTTCTTTGCCGCATACGATGCATATAAAAAGGCCGGCAATACCAAAGGAATGGAAAGTGCGAGAGCACAATTCCCTACAAAAACCGAGATCTTCGAGTTAAACTTAGAAGAAGGAGCCTCAATTAAAGTGGGGTGCTGGATTAATGTAACTTCAACGATTAGAACTAGACCAATAGAATAATGGCAATAAGAGATGAAGCGGAACAATTGATAAAAGACCTCCGCAATAAAATTGACGAGCTTATTGAAAAGGCTAAGGACGCTTCTGGAGAAGTGCGTGAAGAAATGGAAGAAACCATTGAAAAGTTAAAAATTCAGCGCGACAAATTAGAAGAGAAAATGGATGATTTTCGAGTTAAGAATGAGCCGAAAATTGAAGAAGCCAAACACCATCTAAAAAATGCCATGGACGAGATTGGTAAAGCTTTTGAGAAAATGTTCAGAAAAGGCCCCGGGGCGGAAGAGATGAAAGACTAATTAAATTCTTTAAGAATCATATGCAAGAGCCATTCCTGAAATAGAAATGGCTCTTGTTATTTATATGCTTTTATTCTCTAGTCAATAATTTTCGTAAAAAAACCTATGTTTTTCTATATTGCATTTAGCTGTGATATCCATTGGTCATAATATATCACCTTTTGAGAATACAAACTCCCCATAACACCAATGCATCATTCAGAAAACCAACCTATTAAAGACCGAAGTGAATTATTCGTTGAGCAATCCCCCTCGGCAATTGCTATGTTCGATCGCGAGGTACGCTATTTGGCTGCCTCACAACAATGGTTAAAAGACTACAACCTAGAAGGGCTCGATATCATCGGTAAAAGTCACTACGACATTTTCGATAATATTAGTCAAGAATGGAAAGACATCCATCAGGAGTGTTTAAAAGGGGCTATAAAAAAGAAACAAGAAGACTCATTTATTGGCAATGATGGCACTACACAATGGATCAGTTGGGATATAAGGCCGTGGTACACTGAAAAAAATGAAATAGGTGGAATCCTGATGTATACAGCCGACATTACCCCTATTAAAAAGAAAGAACACCTTCTTTCTAGGTATCAAGAGCTATTAGACAAAACCAATGAGGTTGCGAGTATTGGTACCTGGGAAGTGGACCTCAAAAAAAAGACTGTTACTTGGAGCAAAGTAACCCGAGATATTCATGAGGCAGCTGAAGGCTTTACACCAAATATCAACGATGGAATTAATTTTTATAAGGAAGGAGAAAACAGAGAAATAATCTATAAGCATTTTCAAGCATGTATTGAAGAAAAAAAGACCTTCGATCTAGAGCTGGAAATAATTACCGCTAAAGGCAATCACAAGTGGATACGTACAGTTGGAATTCCTGAAATTGAGAACAATCAAGTAGTTAGCGTATATGGCGTTTTTCAAGATATTGACGAAAAGACCAAAGCCAACAAACTTTTAGCTCTTCAAGAAGAACAGTTTCGCCAAACTTTTGAGTTTGCAGCTAACGGAATGGCTTTGGTAGGTCTTCAAGGCCAGTGGTTACAGGTAAACAAAAGCTTAAGCCAAATTATTGGCTATTCTAAAAATGAGTTAGAGAAACTAACTTTTGCCGATATTACCCATCCTGCCGATCTAGAAAAAGATTACAAATTACTTGATCAGCTTACTAACGGCAAAATTGATAGTTATCAAATGGAGAAAAGGTATTTCCATAAAAAAGGACATATCATCTGGGTTTTACTTTCTGTCTCCATGGTAAAAAACAGCATGGGCTTACCAAGCCACTATGTAGCCCAAATCAATAATATTACTGAAAGGAAACAAGCCCAATTTCAATTACAAGAGAGCATTAGTAAGCTACAGGGCATTCAAGATGCCAGTACTCAAGTCAGTATTATTGAAACCGATATAAATGGAGTGATAAAGTCGTTTAATCGAGGAGCCGAAAATCTTTTGGGCTATTCTGCTACGGAAATGATTGATAAACAAACTCCTGAAATCATTCACTTGGCTAGCGAAATTAAAGAAAGAAGCAAAGAATTATCTAAAAGCTATAACACAGACATTCAAGGCGTTCAAACCTTGGTTTATCAGGCATCCGTTGGACTTTATGAAACCAGAGAGTGGACTTACATAAGGAAGAATGGCTCTACATTTCCTGTGCAACTAACCGTAACTGCCATTAAAAACAGTAACAACGAAGTAAAGGGTTATCTAGGTGTAGCAACAGACATCTCTAATTTAAAGCGGGTGGAAGAAGAAGTGAAATCTCTGTTGGACGTAACACAGGAACAAAACGAGCGCCTTCTCAATTTCGCGCATATTGTTTCCCACAACCTCAGATCTCATTCAGGTAACCTTTCAATGCTTACAGAGCTGATGAAAATGGAAGTGCCAGAAGCTACCCAAAACCCCTTTTTTCCATTACTAACCGAAGCTTCAGAAAACCTAAAAGAAACCATACAACACCTGAATGAGGTGGTAGCCATGAGCACCAAAACCAATGATAATTTACTTTCATTGAATCTTTTAGAATATATTAAAAAAGCACAAACCAATCTTCATGCTTCAATTCTAGAGAGCGAAACACAAATAGAAATCAACGTGTCTTCTTCTATTTTTGTAAAAGCAATTCCTGCCTATTTAGAAAGTATTTTTCTTAACTTGATCTCCAATGCAGTCAAGTACCGGTCGTCTGAAAGACCAAACCGAATTACCATTGATGCAATTGTGAAAAAACAATTTGTCGTCATTAAATTTACCGACAACGGTATGGGAATGAACATGAAACTCCATGGGCGTAAACTGTTTGGAATGTACAAAACATTTCATGGAAATGAAGATGCTAGAGGAATTGGGCTGTTTATTACAAAAAATCAAATTGAGGCGATGAACGGTAAAATAGAAGTTGAAAGCGAGCTCGATAAAGGAACAACATTTAAAGTGTATTTGAAATTATGAAGAAAATTGATATTGCCTGCATTATAGATGATGACCCAATTTTTGTTTTTGGAGCAAAGAGAATGATGGAATTGGCCAACTTCTGTAATGGTTTTATGGTATTTCAAGATGGCAAAAAAGCGCTGGAAGGACTAGCCGCTATAATTGCTTCAGGAAATAATTTACCGGAACTCATTTTGCTGGATTTAAACATGCCTGTAATGGATGGATGGCAGTTTTTAGATGAGTTTACCAAAATAAAAACCGACAAAAAAATCACCCTTTACATTGTAAGCTCTTCAATTGACAATGAAGATTTTAATAAGGCCGAAACTTATGAAGTGGTCAGTAATTACATTGTCAAACCGATTACAATGGATACCTTAAAAGGTATACTTGAGGATTTTTAACTCAAGTATATCTTCTCATTTCCCCCTTTGTGACTATTCCTCTCTAAGTGTATCGGCTGGATTGGCTTTAGATACCTTCATAGAAAAGAACAAAGTCACCAACAGGTTCAGAACGAAAAACCCAGCCAAAGCCAACACAAAAATTATAGGTTGAATAGAAACCCGATACTTAAATTCAGCCAACCAATCTTGCATAGCGTAAACTGTGATGGGCGTAGCAATTAAAAAAGCGACAATCACCAAAACGCCATTCTCTTTATTCAACAAAAGAATAAGCTGCCTCATAGAAGCGCCTAACACCTTTCTTACACTGACTTCCTTTTTTCGCTGCTCAGCAGAATAAGTAGCCATGGCCATTAAACCCAATAGAGAAATGAATATAGCCAAGCCAGAGAAGGTATTAAACAAAGCCACTTGATCTGCTTCTTCTTTATAGTATTTTTCTATTTCATCATCTACATAACTAAACTCAAAAGGTCTATTCAAAAGGCTTTCGTACTTGACTTTGATTTCTTTAAGTGTAGCCTGATGCCCTTCCGCCTCAAAGCGGATCAATAAGTTCTCATTCCACCAACTTTCTTTACCCAATATTACAGCAGGTAGAATTTCATCCTTTAAGGAAGAAGAATGAAAATCTTCAATTACGGCTACTACTCTCATTTTATAGCCTGCATATTGATACACATATTTTCCAATCACACTTTCATCCTTCCAGCCTAAACCATCGGCAACAAGCTTGCTGATTACAATTTTTGTAGAATCGAGTTGTGCCATATCAAAACCCTCTTCTGCCTCCAGCACTTTTAGACCTAAAGTATTGATCACATCTTCATCTCCTAAAACAAAGGATACCTCAACATAAGGTGGACGTTCCTCCACATCACTATCGAAATAGCCTGCAAAAACGCTACTCCAAGTATGCTTGCCGAACATCCAATTGGTCACTGTGGCTTCTGAAACGCCCGACATACCAAGCACTTCATTCTTAAAGACTTGAGACTTCCCTTTCAAGTCTTCAAAAAGCGGAACATAGACTAGCAGTTCCTGATCAAACCCCATTTTCTGCTCTTTCAAAAACTTCATTTGAGAATGCATAATGAGGGTAACCAAAATCATAATGCCCGCCACTAAAAACTGAAAACCAACCAACACTCTTCTTAAACCACCCTTGCCTGCGGTTCCGCGCATGTTATTTTTTAATAGCACTAATGGCTTATATCGACTGATATAAAAAGAAGGATAAAGTCCGGTTAACACACCAATGGCAAGCCCCATTAAAGGCACAAAGAGCAAAAACTCGAGGCTGAAATATTTCAACTCCATCGTTTTCCCCAATAAGCTATTCATTTGAGGCAATAGCCTTTCCGTAAGCGCAAAGGCCATGACTAGAGCTATGGTAGTCACCACGACAGATTCTACCAATTGATACCAAACCAATTGAGATTTTTGAGCACCAATGACTTTTCTAAGCCCAATTTCCTTGGCCCTTTTCAGAGAACTGGCTGTAACCATATTGACATAATTGATCACTGCCAAAAGCAAAATTACCAAACCAATACCAGAGAAAAGATACACAAAGCGAATGTCACTTTGATCTGTCAGGTTTGCATAAGTAAAATTGGCGTGAAGCCTTTGGTCGGTGATTGGCAATAGTCCAAACACATCATCCCTTACAAAAATGCCATAGCTCGATTTAGGCTTAAGTTCATTGATCATTTTCGCCACCTGTGCCTTATCTTGCTCTTCTGAAATTTTAAGATAAGTAAGAGCAGACCTCATGCTCCCTGGCTGTTGAGTATCCATTTCTGCCACACCGCTCCTTATTACCATTTCAAACCTGAGTGAGCTATTATTTGGTGGGGTTTCACTGATTCCCGTTACCACCAATTCTCTTTCTTTATTTAGAGTAACTGTTTTCCCAATTGGGTTTTCCTCACCAAATAATTTTTCGGCAAGAGCGGTGGTAATTACTGCCTGATATGGCTGATCCAAAACAGATTGAGCTACCCCTTCCACCAGTTTAAAATCCAGCATTTCGAAAAAGTTAGCATCTGAAAAAATTACCTTATCAGAATAAATGCGTTCATCTCCAACAGTTAAGAGGCTCTTCCCTCCACCACTAATCATTCGCACTGCAGACTCTACGGCCGGAATATCGGACAAGATAATTCCAGCTAAATCAGGCGCAATTGCCCCTTGTTTTACATCTCGAGTAGTATCAGTAGCGTAAACCCTGTACAGCTGCTCATGGTCGGCATGAAATTTATCATAACTCAGTTCATCACGCACATAAAGCGCAATCAATAAAAATGCGGTAAGACCAACGGTGAGGCCCAAAAGATTGATTATACTATAAAGTCGCTCTTTACGGAGCTTTCTAAAAATGATAGTCAGGTAGTTTGATAACATAGTTCTTCGATCTAGTAATTACTCCTCTCTAAGCGTATCGGCTGGGTTTGCTTGAGAGACCTGTAAGGATTGTAAAAGAGTCACCATCCAGCTCAAAGCCAGAAAGCTTAAGAATGCACCGATAAATATAAGTGGAGTGATTTCGATGCGGTACTTAAACTCGGCCAACCAACCCTGCATGGCATAGTAAGCAATAGGTGAAGCAATGAGAAATGCCAAAATAACCAGAAGCGTATATTCTTTATTCAGCAAAAGCAACAGGTTTTGAATTGATGCACCAAGTACCTTTCTAATACTCACTTCTTTTCTGCGTTGCTCTAAGGTATAGATCGTCAAAGCAATTAAACCCAAAAGTGAAATAAAGACGGCCAAGCCCGAAAAGATTTGGAAAAGCATAAATTGACCTTGTTCTTTTTTGTAGAAGGCTTTTACCTGATCATCTAAAAAATAGTATTCAAAAGGCCTTTGAAATATAGCCTCATATTTTTCGTCTACTTGCTCCAATATCACTTTGGCTTTATCCCCTTCTAGCTTCAATAAAACATTGCGAGTTCCCCAATCACTTAAGTATTGAATGATCAATGGTTTTATTTCTTCCTTCAATGAATAGGTATGAAAATCCTCCACAATGGCCACCAACTTCTTCCCTACTTTATCATTATATCCATAGAGCCTTCTTCCATCTGGCTCCGTCATAAGTCCGAATTTCTCAGCAAGACTTCTATTAGTCATTATTTCGTCTTCACTAAAATCTTCCGAGTCAAAATCATCTGATTTCCATAGAAAATTAACACCAGAAGCCTCAAAGAAATCTTTATCGGCAAACACAGCCTCTACCCCAGTCGATTGACGATTTTCTGCCTTGGTATCTGGGTTGTCGTTAATACTTGTGTTTGAAGATTGACCAACCCTAAAACTATTCAGGCTTACAGACTGCACTCCACTAATGGTCTTAAGTTCATTCTTAAGCGTCTGATATAACTGGGTTGAATCTCGGTAAAGTGGAACACTGACTAGGAAATCAGTATTGTAACCCAAATCTTTCTCTTTCATGAACTTCATTTGCCCAGAAATAATGAATAATACTACGAGTAAGACGCCAGAAGTCACAAACTGAAAAAGCACTAAAAATTTTCGTAAATACCCTTTTCTACCTAGACTCACTGAGGATTTCTGAAGCAGGGCTAGAGGCTGAAATCGAGCAATAAAAAGAGCAGGATAAATTCCAGATAAAAAACCCAAAAGCAATCCAAAAACGAGTACCCAAAGGAAAAAATCACTACTGAAATAGTTAAGACTTATGTCCTTATCAAGTACCTCATTAAATGTATTGAGAAGCCTTTCCGAAATGGCGAAAGCCATAATAAATGCTACTAAGGTTATCGTGGTCGATTCAACCAGTTGATAAAAGATCAATTGATGTTTTGAAGCTCCAATTACTTTTCTCAACCCAATCTCCTTCGTCCTTTTACTTGCTTGAGCGGTAACTAGGTTAATGTAATTAATAATGGCTAACAACAAGACGACACTACCTATGCCACTAAAAAGAATTACAAAGGAGATATCGTTTTTATCAAACGCATCACCTTCATAAGGCGCATGTAACCTTTGACCCAAAAGTGGGAGCAGCTCATAACTACTATCTTCTAAGAACCTCGCATAAATTGGTTTATCCTTTAACTCATTAAGTCCATTTTCAACCGAAACGGGATCAGCTCTTGGAAAAAGAGAGACATATGTCATGACGTTTCTAAGTCCATGAGTCTCTTCAAATGTGTTTTTAAATTGCCCCTGCTTGTAAAGCAATAGATCGAATTCAATTGTGCTGTTCTTTGGTGGATTTTCCGCCACCCCACTGACCGTCACAACAAAATCCTTATCGATCTTAATTTCTTTCCCCAATGGATTTGTATCTCCGAAAAAACTCTCCTTAAACTCTTGGCTAATTACTGCTTGAAGTTCAGTTGAAAAGACACTATTGGGTTTACCATCTAAGAGCGGGAAATTGAAGAACTCAAAGAAATTCTGGTCGACATAAAAAACATTCTCAGCGTAAACGTCACCTTCAGACCTAGAAAGTAAAGTTGGTCTACCTACAATTGAAAGCCGAGTCTGGTTTTCGATCTGTGGAATGAAGTCACTCACGATTTCAACATAATCTGTAGGCACATGAGCGTTATAGCCCCAATCTTTATGATTGGTGATCACCCGATAGATATTCTCCTTGTTCTCGTGGAAATTATCGAAACTGAGTTCATCGCGCACATAAAGCGCAATGAGCAAAAAGGCAGACAGGCCAACGGTAAGCCCAGCAATATTCACAAAGGAATAGAGCTTCTCTTTCCGTAGTTTTCTGACAATAAGTTTAAGGTTGTTTTTGAACATAGCTTTAAGGTTTATTCGTTTCGCAAAGTGTCTACTGGGTTAAGTCGGCCTGCTTTGAGGGATTGAAATAAAAGTGTCACCACAACAATGAGGAATATTAAAACACCCGATAAAGCAAAAATGGAAAAGCTTAAATCAATTCTATCGGCATAGGTTGAAAGCCATTCTTTAAGCAAGTAGATTGAAGTAGGGATGGCTAAAATGAAGGCTACCACAAGGAGTTTCATAAAACTAGCCCCAAACAATTTCATAATATCAGCTACTGAAGCACCCAACACCTTCCTAATCCCAAACTCATGAACTCTCTGATCAAGAGTGAATACCGCGAGGCCAAACAAACCCAAACAAGAAACTATAACCGACAGTACTGAAAACACCAAAACAGCCCTTAGGCCTTCTTCTTCGATCTTAAGTAAACTAGTATAGCTACTCTCCATCAATTGAATATTTAATTCCTTATCCGAAAACTGAGACCACAACTCTTCAATATTAGCCCTGGCCTCTTTTGAATCATTGACTTTGACAAGAAGGGGGTAATGATAAGCCCCTAAGCCATTATAGGTCTTTCTGGTAATCAATACTGGGGCAATACTTTGCCTTAGATCACTAAAGTAGAAGTCGTTCACCACCCCAATGGCCTGAAACCGACTATCTTTGAGCAGCTTTGAATTATTATCCATCAAGTCCATGATTTTTGCAGCCACCTCATTGACTACTACGGGGTGCTTAACTTGTGCGTTTACAGCTCCTTCTTCAGTCGAGTTTACAATAGTATTGCCTTCAAATTCTTTGAAACCATAGCCTTGAATAAAATCCATCTCCATAGTTTCAAAAAAAGAATCATCTACCGTGAAGTAGATTAATGAAACTGTCGTTGAATCTGAGAGTTTTACCTCAATTGGCCGCTCGTATGATTCTTGGAAAGGCATTCTATTTATATGTGCTGCACTTTCAATGGCTGGATATTTCGCCAGCGCATCTTTAAAAGTATTCTTAGATTCTTTGAGTTCATAAGTATTTAAAACCAAAACACTAAAAGGATCATAACCAATATTACGGTTCTGAATATGTTCTACCTGTAAGTACATAGTAATCACGGCTATAATTAAACCTGCAGAGCAGGTGAACTGTAATACTGCCGCACCTTTTCTTAGTGCTCCAGCATTTAGAATGCTAAAACTCTTTTTTGCACTACCGTTTTTCAATACTGCCGATAAATTGGCACTAGATAAATATAAAGCTGGGTAAATCCCTGAGACTAGCGTTAGAAAAAAAACGAACAAGACTAAGCCTGTAATCCACTCCGTAGTCTGCAAAACAGAATAGTCAACTTTAATGCCTACCAAGTTTGTATTCAATGTAATAAGCCCCTCTACAATGGCCAATGCCGAAATGGAGGAAAACATTACTACGATAAAGGACTCCAGCATAAACTGGAAAATGAGTTGTCTTTTTGACGAACCCAATATCCGCTTCACTCCTACCTCCTTCATTCTGGCAGAAGCTCGAGAAGTTGAAAGACTGACGAAGTTGAGAATGGAAATAATCAAGGCAGCCAATGCAACAATTGCCATGGTTTTTAACTGAGATGCATCTAAAGATGGCATGAGATTGTTTGTGGTCTCTGAACCTATACGCAAACCATCTAAAGTCTCCGTATAAAACCCACAGTAAAGACCAGCATTCTTCCATTCTTCTGCAGAAATAACCTGACCTCCGTAAGTCTTTGGTTGAATATATTTATGGCTTAGTTCAAAAAGCCTTTCATCAAGTTTACTTGTAGTTGTATTTGGTACTGCTACCAAATAATTATAGATGGAAGAGTTCTGCCAACCGTCCAAGGGTAAGCTTGAATCTGGAATCCGAACTTCAGAAACCAACAAATCAAAGTTTAGCTGACTCTTAAAAACGGGAGTCTTTATTACCCCGCTAATGACAATAGGAACTTGCGAAAGACTATCTCTAGCTGAGGAAGAGGTTACAAAAATAGTTTTCCCATAAACATCTTCAGTACCAAACAACTCCCTCGCATACTCCTCGCTCAAAACTGCAGAATTGGGCGCAGAAAGCGCAGTACTACGGTCGCCCATTACTAATTCATAGTCAAAAACTTTCAAGAAAGAGGAGTCAACCAAGTAGCTAGCCCCTCTATACTCCAAATCATCTAGTCGTAAAGTTATTGTTCGTTTTTTAAAGCTTGTAAATTGCTCAACCTCTGGTATTTCAAATATTACTTGAGCCAAGTTTGGTGGTCCTTGAGCAAACTTATTACCAATCATGGTATAGCTTACTTGAAATATATCATCCTTCTGCGAAAAGCCTCTTTCATAACTATTCTCCTGATAGAGGTATAATGTCACCAGAAAATAAACACTCAGACCCAAAGTGAGCCCAGCAATATTGAGAAAGTGTAGAAAGGTTGACTTCCTGAAACTCTTAATGGCAAATTTGAAGGTCTGTTTGATCATAGCTTTAAGGTTTATTCGTTGCGAAGGGTATCTACTGGGTTAAGTCGGCCGGCTTTGAGGGACTGGAAAAGGATGGTGGAAAAAACGATGAACAGGGTTATTAGCCCAGTGAACAAAAACACTCCAGCAGAAAGTGAAATACGATTGGCAAAACCATCGAGCCAATTCTGCAAGGCATAAATGGAAACTGGAATGGCGACAACAAAAGCAATTGCAATAAGTTTGGCAAAATCCTTAGAGAATAATTGGACAATATCGATTACCGATGCACCCAATACCTTACGGATACCGAATTCGTGGAAACGTAGATCAACCGTGAATACAGCTAAGCCAAATAAACCAAGGCATGACACGATCACAGCCAAAACTGAAAAGAAAAGCATATAGGAAAAACCTTGATTTTCTTCACTCATCAATTCAGCATAGTTAGATTCAAGCGCCTCCCATTCTAAGCGTACATCACTGTAACCTACCCAAGTCAATTTTTCCCAGACACTTTCAACAAACGCTTTTGCTGAATTCTGATCTTTCGACCTAATTGTAAGATAGCTGTATAAATTAGGCTGTGACTCTACGATAATAATTGGGTCAACCGCTCTTCTTAAATCATTAAAAAAGAAATCTTCTATGACTCCAACAACTTTATATTTACCACTTATCAATTCTCCAATAGGCTCTTCAAGCCCAAATACTCTTGCAGCCATCTCATTAATAAGCACAGGCCTAATTAAGGATTGTTTTTTGGCTGTTGAGTCTGAATTTAACACGGTAGAAGTACCTATTTCTGCACCCGAAAACATTGTGCCTTTGCTCAACCTAAACTTCATCAATTTTAAATAATCAATGTTAGCGCGCATTATAACAGCATGGTGTTCGTTGCCATTTGCGTCTTTCAATGGCATAGGGATTTGCTTTACATCATCCATTGGTAACCTACTAGAGAATCCAAACTCTTCAATTAATGGGCTTTTCGACAATTCATTTTGGAAAGCGCTAATTGTGCTACTTCCATCTCTTGGATTGGATAAATAGAAAAGACCATTTGTCGTTAAAATCCCTTCATCATCATAGCCTAGGTCTCTATTCCTTAAAAAATCAATTTGCAGGAACATAACGATAACCGCTACGATTAAGCTAATTGAGCCTACAAACTGAACTACCGTAGCTACTTTTCTAAATCCTGTGGCATTAAAAATACTCAGCTCTGTTTTAGGTGATCCCTTTCTCATAAGAACGAAGGACTTATTACTGGATAAATAAAGCGCTGGATATATGGCTGAAAGAAGTGTGAGCCCCACAATAAAGAAAGCAGCGCCCATCAACCATTCACTAAAATGAAGGACAGAAAACTCCACAAATGAACCTCCAAAGTCGGCACTCAATTTGATCACCAATTCTACTACCCCTAAGGCCAGTATGGCCGAAAGCAACACAATAATAAAGGCCTCAATTAAAAACTGAGTAATCAATAGCCCACGATTAGCTCCCAAAATACGTTTCACGCCAACCTCCTTAAATCTTACGGTAGCCTTCGCTGTTGATAGGTTAATGAAATTAATGACCGAGATAAGCAAAGCGGCAATACCAACAATAATCATCGTAGTCAATCTACTCTGATCAAGTTTTGGCATTAGATTGAGCATGGCCTTGGATTCAGTCCTTAATTCATCCAAAGACTCAATCATTAAGCCTCGATAAGCCGGGTCTTTCTTCCAATTTTCAATGCTTCGATTTCCAGCTTCATCACCCTTCGTATGTGGATAAATATATTTTAGAACGATTTCATCCATACTTTGCTCGAAACTGTCTCTGTCAGTAGCTTGATTGATTCTTGCGTAAATGTGTTTCGTAGCACCTCCCCAAGCTTTCGTTTCGTAAACATCAACTTTAGCGTTATGCATAATTGCATCAACATCTAATTGAGTTTTATAGCGTGGCTTTTCAATTATTCCATTTATCAAATAAGTATCCCCAGCATACGTCACTACTTCTCCCAACACATCGGTCGACCCGAAAAGCTGTATTGCAAATTCATTTGTAATTACGGCAGTACTGGGTTTACTTAACACCGAAGAAGCATCTCCCACTATTACTTTAAAATCGAAAACCTTTAGAAAGTGAGCATCTGTCCTGATAGCATCAGCCATCAAGCTTTTATTATCATCAGTGGCCAGATCAGCCTTACCTTTTGTAAAAGCCGTAATAGCTTCAACCTCCGGTATTTCATCCTGAACTAAGACAAGGTTTGGAGTACTTACTGCTATCCCATCCATCATTCCTTGCATTTCAGAGCTTATTTGAAAAATATCCTCCTTATTACTGAAGTCACTTTCATAGCTTTTCTCTTGATAAACATAGAGTGAAATTAAAAAGAAGACCGACAGGCCTATGGTAAGACCAGTTAAATTGAGTAGATGAATTAGAGGCGTTTTCCTGAAACTTCTAAATGCGTATTTGATGAGTTGAACTATCATAGCTTTAAGGTTTATTCGTTGCGCAAAGTGTCTACTGGGTTAAGTCGGCCGGCTTTAAGAGATTGGAAGAGAATAGTGGCAGCGACAATGATTATCATTATCAGGGCAGTTAGTCCAAAAATCCATGCATTTAGGCTAATTCTATCGGCATAATTAGATAGCCAGTTTTGCATAAAATATACTGAAACAGGAAGGGCCATTAGAAAGGCCACAGACATTAGTTTGGCAAAGCTACTTCCGAATAACTTCATAATATCTGCTACTGATGCGCCAAGCACTTTTCTAATACCGAATTCATGCGTGCGTTGATCTATGATAAACATGGCCAAACCCAATAAACCTAGGCATGAGATAATTACCGCTACTATAGAAAAAATTAAAACAGCCCTAAATCCTTGCATTTCAATCTTCAAAAGGCTGGAGTAGTTGGTTTCTAAAAAATGCCACTTCATTTCCTCTTGCGAAAATCGAGACCAAACTTCTTGAATTTCATCTATATTCGGTTTACTTATGCTAGACTTAACAACTAATGGATGGCTAAATGCGTAACGTCTACCTTTTCCAGGGCGAGATGTCATTAAAACAGGTTCAATGGATTCTCTTAGGTCACTAAACACAAAATCCTGAACCACACCTACCACTTTAGCCCTTTCTCCAATAAACTGACCTATTGGATTTTCGAACCCTAGCCGTTTGGCAGCTATCTCATTTATAACAACAGGTACATATTCTGGTGATATTTCAGTGGCACCTGAATTTGTGCTTTCAAAAAAGGAATGCCCATGAACGAACTTCATATCCATTACCTCAAAAAACATTGAATCTACCCCGAAAATTGAGAAGGACATATTGGTGGAATCGTTAATAGGAATCGGTTGAGCTCCCTCTAAGGTAATACTACTAGGCAAGCGAGTAGTGTAGGCTGCACCGCTTACACTAGGTAAGCGAGATAACTCATGGGCAAAAGTTTCTTTCGACTCCTTTAACAATGATGTATTATCAATTACCAATACCCCTTTTGATTGATAGCCAATATCTCTGGTTCTCAAAAAGTCCACTTGCAGAAACATGGTAATAACAGCCGTGATCAACCCTATAGAACACATAAACTGCAATACCGTAGCAGATTTTCTGAGTGCACCAGCATTCAGAACGCTGAAGCTATTTTTGGCAGCTCCACTTTTAAGAATAACCGCCAACCTTCCGCTTGAGAGATAAACTGCAGGATAAATACCCGCAAGAAAAGTGAGTACTAAAATAAAAGCAATGAGCCCGAAAACCCATTCTTGTGAATGTAAAACTGAATAGTCTACCACTATCCCAATTGACTCTGGCTTAAATTTCACCAAAACCTCTACCAAGGCCAAAGCCATAATGGATGCCAAGAGAATAAGTAAAAAAGACTCAAGCATAAACTGTAAAATCAGCATTAACTTCGATGAGCCCATAATACGCTTCACCCCCACTTCTTTCATTCTCATAGAAGCACGCGCGGTAGAAATATTAATAAAATTGAAGACAGAAATAATCAGTGCCGCTAAAGCAATTATAGTGAGAGTATTCACTTGTGAAGTGTTTAACGCGGGCATCAAATTACCTCGTGTATCTGAGTTTGTTCTGAGGGTAGAGAGAGACTCAGCATAAGAATCAGAATAAAGACTTTCAGCCTTCCAGTCCTCTTTTGTACCCTGACCACCAATTACTGTTTTAGGGTAAACATATTTATAGCTGATATCCGAAAGTCTTCTGTCGAGCAACTGCTCTGTAGCAGCAGGGCTTGCTACTATATAGTTATAAACTGTAGAGTTCTGCCAGCCCCCCACTCCATCGCTCATGGTTGCAGGCCTTTGCTCTGAAACCAATAAATCGAATTGCAGCTGTGTTTTAAAATTGGGTGTTTTGATTACACCATTTATAATAACCGGGACTTGATATGTGCTATCCTCTACTAGGTCATGCTTTGTTACATGAATCAGTTTACCAATCACATCAGTGCTCCCAAAAAAATCTTTCGCCCATTCCTCATGGATCACTGCAAAATTTGGCTCATCCAACACTGTTTCTGGGTCGCCTTTCAACAGTTCAAAATCAAAAACTTCGAGAAAAGAGGAATCAACCCTGAGCATTTTCACAATCTGCTCTTGATCATCCCATGCCAGTTTGGTGGATGCGCTTCGTTTAAAGCTTGTGAATGTTTCTACTTCTGGTATTTCGTTTAGTACATATGGTAAGTTAGGAGCGCCAAGTGCCGTCCTATTCCCTAGCATGGTGTGGCTTAATTGGTAGATTCTATCCTTGTGTGTAAAATCACTTTCGTAGCTTTTTTCTTGATAGATATAAAGTGAAATCATGAAAAACACACTGAGCCCAAGCGTTAAGCCCAATAAGTTAATCAAGTGTAGAAAACCTGATTTCCTGAAACTCCTAAGCGCAAATTTGAAGGTTTGTTTGAGCATAGCTTTAAGGTTTACTCGTCTCTAAGTGAATTGACAGGGTTGGCAGTAGCAGCTCGCATAGAACGGTAACCTGTAGTACTTAAGGCTATCAGAAGTGATGCGCCAATACTGATCAAGAAAATAATTGGCCCAATGGCAATTCGGTATTCATACTGCCCAAGCCAACTGTTCATTCCCCAATAGGCCAAAGGAGCGGCCAACAAAAATGATAGCCCGACTAAGACAATAAATTCCAATGAAAAACGGCTCATGATGTTAGCTACCGTAGCACCTAATACTTTACGGATGCCTATTTCTTTCGCCTTTTGATTTGCCATAAACGACACCAAGCCATAGAGGCCTAAACAACCTATGAAAATGGCAATGAAAGCAAACACGGTCAGCATTTGCGACATTTTTCTTTCTCCTTCATAGAAATCAGCAATCTCCTTATCTAAGAAAGTATAGTCGAACTCGTATTCTTCATGGATGTCGTGCCAAATGGTTTCTAGTTCTGCAATCACATTGGCAGTACTCTGCCCATTGATGCGCAAGCCTAGTGTTCTAAAATCCTCCTGTAAGTTAAACATGGCCACAGGCTCTATGGCCTGAGATAAAGTAGTAACATGATAGTCCTTCACCACTCCTACAATTGGAGCGTTAAAACCCCACAACATCATTCGTTCGCCAATAACTTCATTTGGGTCGGTGATGCCGAGTTTTTTCAGAAAGGTTTCGTTGACCACAAATTGATTTACGGTATCGCTTTTTGTAAGCCAATCGCCTGCTACCAAATCCAAACCATAGGTTTTCTGATATTGATCATCGGCCATTTTTACGTGGGTATTAAGTTCGTTTACTGCGCTATCTACCCCATAATAATAGGCGTTTGTAACTGACTGAGAGCCTGAAAAAGGTGGTTTATAATTGAAAGAATAAGAAACAACTCCCGGAATATTCTGAACTTTAGAATCCCATAGATCACGAGTTCCTTTGTCGCTTTCGGCCAAATTGATGTTCAGAATATACTCCTGATCATAGCCCATATCTACAGAGCTGAAATAGTTCATTTGCTGAACGGCCACTACAGTTCCAAAAATCAGAACCTGACAAATTAAAAATTGTGTAAACACCAGTGATCTTCTGAAGAACAAATTGCCTTTTCCTTTGGTCATACTTCCTTTGAGTGCATAAATGGGTTTTGCACTTGAGAGTACAATAGCTGGGTATAACCCCGCCAAAACCGACACCGCCAAAAGAATAGCAATCAAATAGCCAAGAAGTGCTAAGTCTGCAATAGGATTAAAAGGCACCTCAATTCCTATAAAGTCATTGATCACCATGGGTAAAAGCCTTTCGGTAAGGGCCATGGAAATCAATAAAGCAATAAGGGTTATAGCGAAGGTTTCTCCAATAAACCTTAATATCAATTGCTTTCTTGTACTGCCCAGCACCTTGCGCATGCCCACTTCCTTGGATCGCTTAACCGCCATGGCCGTAGACATATTAATGAAGTTAAAACAGGCGGTTACAATAAGCAGTACACCAATAATAATATAGGCGTAAAGAATGGTTTTTGGCGCTACACGGCCACTAAAAGTACCAAAACGCTCATCAAAATGATATTCGGTAAAAGGGGCTAACAAAAATGTACGTGCCTCACGGGTATCTTTATCCCAGTGTTTTTCTACAAAATCTGGAAATTGAGCGTCTATCTTGGCGGGTTCTACATTATTCTCCAAAAGTACAAAGGCCACATTGTCACTTGAAATGCTCCCCCAATTATTAAATTCCTGAGGATTCTTGGCCTTTTTTGTTTCCAAGGAAATAAAAATCCCAAAGGGAAAATCTGAGTTTTTAGGAGCGTCTTCCATTACCGCTACCACTTTCAAATCTGTTTCCTTATTCAGCTTTATGGTTTGCCCTACAGCCGATTGGTTAGGGAAATATTTATCGGCCAGCGTTTTATTTAAAGCAACAATATTGGGTTGGTTAAAAACCGACTCTACACTACCTTCTAACACTTCCCAATCAAAAACATCAAAGAAAGAAGGCTCGATATAAACCAGCTCGGGATCTTCTTCATAGTATTTAATTTGGCCACCATTATTCACAGAAATAAGACCGTAACGCTCGTGCGAAATCAATGTAACTTCCTTTACCCCTACTATTTCATCCTTGATAGAAGCAGGCATGACCAATGGCACTCCTCCCTGAGGGTATTCTCTACCGTCTTCTACATCAACATGTCCGACACGGTATATCGAGTTAAGATTTTCGTGATATTGGTTAAAACTGCGCTCTTGTTTTACAATCAAGAACATAACTAAGCTGCATGTAATACCGAGCGTTAAACCGCTGATATTAATGAGCGTGAAAGTTTTGTTGCGAACAAAATTTCTAACTAGGATTTTAAGATAATTTTTGACCATTGTATCTGTGTTTTGAGTTATTCGGTAATCAGGTAATCAGGTAATCAGGTAATCAGGTAATCAGGTAATCAGG
>NZ_LQZQ01000049.1 GCF_001593005.1 Roseivirga ehrenbergii | reverse complement strand
TTCTGCAAAGTTGGCTGTGGTTAGTGAAGTAAATACTGGATCAGTATCATCCACATTAGTCACGGTAATGGTCACATCTTGATTCACAGAGTTAATTCCGTCACTAGCAATCACATTGATCGCATAAGTATTGTTGGCGTCACCATCTGCTGGATTTTCAAAGTCTGGAGAGTTCTTGAAAGTGACTACACCCGTTGCTCCAACAATATTAAATAAGGCCTCATCATTGCCTGTGCCTAAGCTGTAACTAACGGTGTTGGCATCTGTGGCTGCTACCGTATAAGCTGTGCTTGTTCCGTTTTCTGCGAAGTTGGCTGTGGTAGCAGAAGTAAACACCGGGTCAATAATGTCACGATACTCGTAAGCTCCCATATCAATAATATCAGTAGCTGGAGCACCATCGTAGAGGCGAGGACTACCCGCCAAATCTTTGTCTGTTCCTAACGTACCAGTGTATAAGGCATTGTTTCCTGTGTTTACTGCCGGACTTGTATGTTTTAAACTATAATCGCCATTGGCTTGATCAGTGAAAAGATCGTTAACTGTTAAGCTTGTCGCATCTATATTTCCATCAGACACGTCCGAACTACCTTGTACCACACTATTTTCAATAGTATAGGTTCCTCCATTATATATACTTATCTCATTCCAAACTATACTGTTTTGAATTGTAGCGGTTGAGGTATGAATATAAATACCTTCACCATCCGAGGCCGCTGAATTAGCAATAATAGTTGAGTTGATTATTATGGAGCTAGAGCTGGCACTGTTGTAAATAGCTCCCCCATAATCGTCTGCTGAGTTTCCTATAAAAAGGCTATTGGTAATAGTAGGGCTTGAACTATTGTAATTGTACATGGCAGCACCACAAGAGCCTACTTTATTATCCTTAAAGATACTATTGCTCACTTTTGGCGCAGATGAATGGTCGTTGAAAATTCCACTTCCATAATCACTTGAATAATTATGAACAAAAGTACTCTGCTGAATAGTTGGTGAAGAAGCATCAATGAACATTCCACCACCATAATTTCTGATAAAAGATATTGAGTTAACGGTGATACTGTTTGATCCATTTGCATTAGCATTTGTAACAGTAAAGCCATCTACACGGGCTTTACCAACTGAACCTGCACTTATGATTACATGGTATGCGTTTTCTGTATTACCAGAAAAACTTATAGAACTTCCAGTACCCGTAACTACATCGTCATCATTAAAATCACCACTTAGGATAGTAGCATTAGCTGTTAGGCTTAAATCTCTATCGGTTAAGGCTGTTTCTGTTCCTGCAAAACCGCCATACAATTCCACATTATTTACTAATAAAAAGGCATTGTCTCGAGGATCTGTTCCAACTGCAAAGTCTTCACCATCTTCTGGCGTGTAGAGCGGTTTGTACGTACCACCCGCAACCCAAATTTGCAAAGGCGTAGTTGCCCAGGTATTATCATAATTTTCTTTTGCCCACACGAGTGCATCTGCCAGTTCAGTAACGGCATTCGCCCAAGAGCCACCTCTACCATTACCTCCTCTTACATCTTTGTTCACATAGAGAATGTTGTCATCATCTGGAGTTAAGACACGCGACACATCTACCACAAAAGACTGAGTAGCTGTTGCTCCATTGCCATCGCTGGCGGTAAGCGTTACATTATGATTTCCTGATTGACCCGTAGCATCACCTGATAATTGGTCGCCAAAAACTATTTTTCGGATAAGATGATTGCCCAATTCTGCTACAAAGACCTCTCCATCAGAATTCATCGCCAAACCAATAGGGGAATTAAAACGAGCATCTGTTCCCGCCCCATTTTCCGAGCCAGTATTAAGGGCTAAACCTGCAATTGTTGTTACCTCTCCTGCAGGGGTTATCTTTCGAATCGTATGATTGAAAGCGTCAGCAATCAATAAATTGTTTGAGCCATCGACCAGTACATCGTATGGAGTATTAAAAGAGGCACTTGTACCTGTTCCATCAGCAGAACCAGTACTGCCTGTTCCTGCAATTGTGGTCACAACTCCGGCAGGTGTAATCTTTCTAACTAAATGGCTGTTTTGTTCAGTCACATATAAATTGCCAGATTCATCGATCTCTATGGCATCGGGGCCACCGAAAGCAGCGACCAAGCCAGTACCATCAACTGGGGTTCCCGAGCCAGAGCCTGCGAATGTTGTTACCACTCCAGTAGGAGTGATTTTTCGGATACGATTGTTAACAAGTTCGGTAACGTACAAATTATCCGATCCATCAATGGCCATGCCTATAGGGCCTGAGAAACTCGCGTTGGTTCCTGTAGCATCAGCACTTCCTCTCACTCCATTCATACCCGCAAAGGTTGTTACCACGCCAGCAGGAGTGATTTTTCGAATAGTATGATTTCCAAAATCTGCTACAAATAAATTACCGGCAGCATCCATTGCCATACCGCTAGGATTGGCAAAGCTCGCTGCGGTACCAGTACCATTGGCTGACCCATAATCTCCTGAACCAGCGAATATACTTACTACTCCAGCGGGAGTTATTTTTCGAATGCGATGACTATAAGAGGACACATATAGATTACCTGTGTTATCCACAACCATCCCAAAAGGCTGACCAAAGCTAGCGGCTGTTCCAGTACCATCGGCATAACCAGAAGTTCCTGACCCCGCAAACGTTGAAACAGTTGCACTTGAACTAAGTGAAAGCCAATCAGGTTTTACAGTTGCTGTTACAGTTACTGCATCATTGTCTATATCGCTTGTAGTTATATTATATGTATAAGTAGCATTATCATTTCCTGCAGTGACTGCATTGGACGTAATTGAAGGGTCTTCATTTACATTAGTGACTGTGATGGTCACATCCTGATTCACAGAATTTACACCATCGCTAGCAACCACATTGATTACGTAAGTATTATTGGCATCTACATCAACAGGGGTTTCAAAGTCTGGAGTGTTCTTAAAGGTTACAACTCCGTTGGCGATATTGAACAGCGCATCGTCAAAACAACCGCTCAGGCTATAAGTCAAAGCATTGGCATCTGTAGCTACAACTGTATAAGCAGCACCTATCCCGTTTTCTGCAAAGTTGGCCGTGGTAGCTGAAGTAAATACTGGGTTAATTTCATCAATGTCTGTAACAGTAATAGTTACATTTTGATTGACAGAGTTTCTACCATCACTAGCAATCACATTGATCACATAGGCATTGTCGGTATTTCCGTCTGCTGGGTTTTCATAGTCTGGAGCGTTCTTAAAAGTGACTACTCCTGTTGTCCCAACAATATTGAACAATGCTTCATCTTTTGCATTGCCTAAACTATAGGTAACAGTGTTGACATCTGTAGCTACAACTGTATAAGCAGTACCTGTTCCGTTTTCTGCAAAGTTGGCTGTGGTGGCCGAAGTAAATACTGGATTAATTTCATCAATATCTGTAACGGTAATGGTTACATCCTGATTAACCGAATGGGTTCCGTCATTGGCAATAACATTGATCACATAAGCATTGTCGGTATTACCATCCGTTGGATTTTCAAAGTCCGGTGCATTTTTGAAGGTAACTACTCCCGTTGCTCCAACGATATTGAATAGTGCTTCATCTTTCGCATTTCCTAAACTATAGGTAATAGTATTGGCATCTGTGGCTACTGCGGTATAAGCAGTGCCTGTACCGTTTTCTGCAAAGTTGGCTGTTGTGGGTGAAGTGAAAACTGGATCATTAAGATCCACGGTAGCAACATCAATTTTCGATACTGTATTAACAAGGTTGCCAGCGACATCTTCTGCAATAGCATACACGTCATATGCCGTAACGATAGATAGACCTGCGACATTAAAGGTATTAGAAAAGCCTCCAGTAGTTACTGAGGCGTTACCGCCAGTTACAGGTGTACCTCCTCCATTAGCATTCCCTGCCTTTACATCAGCAGCTGTAGGGGCAGTAGCCCCATCAGGTACAATCACATAGTAAAGCTTGCCAGCTTCATTCATATCAAGATTAAGGTCAAATATCTTCTCACCTATATTGGAAGACGATGGTGTGCTATTTTCAAAAACTGGTAGTACCGTATCCTTAATTATTGTTTTTGTAACTGTATTGCCAGTATTACCAGCCGCATCTTTATGTGTAAAATTTAATGTAACCGTACCATCTCCTAAAATTTCCATTTCACTCAATCCAACCGTTTTACTGGAGCTTAAAACACTCCTCCCAGTTGTACTAGCACTCCCACCACTGCTACTGGAGAAATCATATGAATAAGTACCCCCAACTTCGGCTCCTGAAAAAGTAAAACTTATGTTCGATTTGTTAACAGCATTGACAGATGTTTGATCAAAGCTCACTGTATAACCTGTGGGGGCAGTAAAATCTACCGTATGGCTTACTCCCCCAGTATAGGCTTGTACATATCCATTATTATTATTCCCGTTCCCAAGGTCATCTGTAATATTGGTATTGCTTTTTAAGTCTAACCTTAATGTACCGTCTCCTGAAATTGCATTAACGGTTACATTCACTGAAGTTCCAGATACCGCACTTATGGCACTAATAGTACCTTGCGCTGTTCCCGTTTTTGTTAACTGAAAGTCATCTATACTAAGATTGTTGGCGCTTTCATAAAAGCTTACAGTATAGTTAATAGATGTAGCACTGCCTGAAGGTGAGCTGGCAACCAAAATCTTCTTCACATCTGGAGGAGCCAGATCAGTTGGAGGAGCAAAGTTAAATGTATCCAAAATACCATTTGGGTTGCTCACCACCACGCTATCTACATTCGCAAAGCCTCCATCCAAAGTGCTAGGCGAAATTCTAGCACCAGAAATGCTCGTTGCCGCTGAGGTGGTTGCTACAGACTTTGTGTTTCTATAACCTGAAATGCTAACCGTCTGATCATCAACCCCTATTGCATACAGACTCTGAAAATCAAACTCACTTCCGTCAGTCTTTTTGATTACTAGATACGCCTTATCAATACGGAGAGACCAATCTGGGTTAGTAAATGGAAAACCCTCACCGAATATGCTGGCATATATGGCAGTTGGAACCAAAGAAGAATTGTAATGACTAAATACAAAATCGGATCTTGTCAGCGATGCACCCAAGTTTTGACTATTTGACCATCCTTCACCAGTAAAATCAATCACTGTGACAGGCACTGGTACAGTATAGGGTGTAAAACTAGATATGTAGATATTCTCATCGACCTTTGGTGCACTATCATCCATTCCCGAATAGAAAAACGGAGTAGTTGATGCGTCTGAATTACTAGTGCGCTTAATAATTAGAGAACCATCATTATCGGAATCAGAAAGGCTATTCGCAAGAGTGATTTGAGCTTCTGCCTTGCTAAAAATAAAAAATGACAGAAGGAGTGCGATAAGCAGCTGAATTCCTCTGAGAGGAAATCTAAGGCTTATGGGTGCTTTACGGGAGGTATTCATATTCTAGTGGGTTGGTTCTAAATACGTTCTTTACTTGACCCAATTATCAGAAAGAGTCTATCGAATGTATTGCGAGATCATGGCTACATAAAAAATGATTGACCAAGCCACAGAGTTGGTGGGTGAAAACGGGAAAGCTGGGGATGAAAATTTTAAGGAATTAGAGAGCAGGAGATCAGTATATCGGTAAATCAGGACAACAGTATATCAGTAATCGGTGAATCAGAAATCAGGAGAACAGTTGATCATGAAATCAGTGGTTAGAAAACAGGTTTAGAAATGGAGGTGATCAACTGAATTTTCAGCCTGGCAAATAGGCCAAAAGTGCATCTCTTCTTTCTTTCACAATGGGCAATTCTTCATTATTGACTTTAATACTATTGCCACCAATGCTTTCAATCTTTTCTACATTTACCAAATACGACCGGTGGGTCTGAAAGAAGATATCAGCAGGTAATTTGGTCTCCATATTTTTGAGGGTTTCCTTGAGAACTTTCTTCTTCCCTTGACTGTGGATTTCAATGTAATTCCCGTCTGATTTTATGTAGTCAATTTCGGAAAGGATGATTTTCACGTACTGATACTCATCTTTGATAAAGAGTGCATCCTTAATGAGCAAGGATGGCTTTTCTTCCTCTTTTTCATCAAATGATTTACTCACAGAAAGAGTTGCTTCTTTTTGGGCTGGCGTTTTGTTTTCTTGGCTGAACCTTGCCAAGGCTGTTTCAATAGCAGCATAAACGCTTTGCTGAGCCACAGGCTTTAATAAATACCCATACGGCATGGTTGATGTAGCTTCTTCAATGGTCTTTTTATCGCCCAAAGAGGTTAAAAATACATACGGAATATTGAGTTCTCTTTTCAACTCACCAGCCAGCCATATGCCCGTTTCTTCTCCTTTTAGATTAATATCTAGCAATGCAATATCGGGCTTTAATGTTTTCGCTAGTTCTAGTCCTTTAGTAGCACGAATGGCTGTTCCTACACATTCATAGCCCATTTTCTCAATCATGCTGATGATGGACTGTGCGATGATTACTTCGTCTTCAACTACTAATACTCTTACCTTCTCCATTAAACTGCAAACTTGAGGTCAAAGGTAGTTCCATTACTATTGTCGAAGTTGTATTCTCCTTCCAACTGATCGCTCAACATTCGGGTGAGTTTCAAACCTAAAGAAGATGACTGAGTCGCGTTCAATACTTCATCAGGAATTCCATGACCATTGTCTGAAACAGTCATACGGTATTCGCCTCCCTCTTTTTTTAACACCACTTTAAATACCCCGCCTCCCACTCGTTTTGCATAAGCATATTTGAAGGCATTGGTGCTCAACTCATTAATAATAAGCCCAAGCGGAACGGCTGTATCTACATCGAAGAATACATCTTTGGCTTCCACTTGCAACTCAATATTTTTAGCCATATCACCAAACGACAGCTTTATTTCTCCAATCAATTCTTTTAAATAATCATCGAAGGGAATATGCTTTAGATCATCATTCTCATAGAGCTTCTGATGAATAAGTGCCATTGAACGTACTCTACCCTGCCCTTCTTCTAATAACCTTCTAACATCTTGATTTTCCGACTCATCAGATTGTAGGTAGAGTAAACTCGCAATGATTTGAAGGTTGTTTTTAACCCTGTGGTGAATCTCCTTTAACAGCGCTTCTCTTTCGGATAGAGATTTACTCAAAAGCTCATTTTTAGAGGTGATTTCCTTATTACTCTTTGTTTTGATTCGATAGATAAGGAAAGCAACAATACCTAACAAGACAGCACCAGCTATGGCTCCATTTCTTAGTAAATGCTGTTGCTCTAATTCTAGTTGCTTTTCGGTTAGTTGTGCTGATTGAAGAGCCAAGTCTTGATCCTTTTTTTCTGTTTCATATTTGGTCTGCATCTCACTAATTGCCCTCGTGGTTTCTTCGGTATATAGAGAATCATCTAGGTTTTTGTGTCGTCTTAGGTAGGCGTATGCTTCAGGGTATCTCCCCAACTTTTCAAAGGATAGGGCGATATCATTTACAGTTTCTGAAATGTCATTCTTATACCCTAAAGACTCAAATAAAGGAAGTGCCTTAAGTGCCAGGTCTAAAGATTTTTGGTAGTTTTTTACGGTCAAATTAATAGTGGACAAATTCGAATATGATCTTGCCATACCATCTTTATCATCTACTTCTCTAGCAATGGCCAAACTTTTATTTAGATATATCGAGGCCGAGTCGTATGAAAAGTGTGCCTCTCGCGTATAGAATGTCCCTATATTCGAAAGGGTGGCGGCCATAACATTCTTATTGTCCAGTTGTTCAGCGATTTTAAAAGCTTTTCTGGAGTAATTCAGGGCAGAATCTTCATTGTCTAATTTGGTAAATGCAGCGCCAAGGTTTTGATAGGATGTCATAATCCCATTGATATCTTCCGCTTGCAGTTTAAGCTTAAGCGACTTATGGTGGTACACAATGGCTTGATCGTATTGTTCCAGCCTATCGTAGACACTGGCCATATTGTTATACACGGTTTGCTCAGCTGCAGGATTAGGATATCTTTTTAACATTTCCAGTCTGGCCAAAAATGACTCTAGGGCCATTTCATAATTGCCGAGCAGTATATTCAAAGCCCCTACACTTCCCAAAGATTGATTTGCCTGTATAGTATCTTGAGCGGCCAAAGCATCATCATAAGACTTCTGAAAGTAATATAAGGCCGAGTCTTTTACGTTTTTCCTGAAATAAGAAACCCCTTTTGAATAGTAGGCTTTGTACTCTCCTTCCGCGTAGTTGATTTTTTTCGAAAGCTTAATCTGTTTATCCGCAAAATAAAGTGCAGAATCCTGATTAACTCTATCGTATTTAATGGTCAATTCTCTGTAGATCTGTGCCTTTTCAATGTTATCCTGGTGACCTATTAACAATTGTTTAAGACTATCTATAGGGCTTTGCTGAGCGTTTAGCGATACAGAATACACAAAGAGGAAAATCAAGAGGTTACGAGGAAGCATCCATTTCATGTAGCTTTGCTATTTAGGTTGAAGCATTTTGTACCAATGCTGATCCTCTCACGAAAAGCAGTCAATAGTATGGTTTGAAGTAAACACCTTTCGCCTCTCTTTCCTAATTCACTTTTCCTTTTATTAATGCTAAGCTATGTGTATTATTTGAGTGATAATAAATTTCATATAGCCTCATGTAAAAAGCCAAAGCAGAATAAGCATTTTTAATTTTTTAAACCAAACCTGTTTTCGAATTCACCATCTTATTTACCAACCAACCCTGTCTCATTCTTCTGTTAAAGCATAAAAAAACTCCCTAAAAGCTTCTGCCTTCAGGGAGTTTTTCGAAATCAATTCTATGCTATTCTTATCTATTCAAAAATGAAGAATACATCCAAACTAGCTTTTCTTGTTCTCTGATGTAATCGCTCATCAAAGCGTTTGTTCCTTCGTCATTGGCATCAGCTGCTAAATCTAAAATTTCGCGTTGTAGCGTTATCACCATTTTAAAGGAGTTCAAGATGTTTTCTACAGCCCTTACTCCGTTGGTTACTTCACTACTTTCCTTAATGGAAGAACTGGCAGCATACTTTGAGTAATTATGTTCTGGGGTGTGTCCTAAGGTCAAAATTCGTTCTGCTAACTCATCAATTTTAAGTACTAAGTCATTATACAACTCTTCGAATTTCACATGAAGTTCAAAAAACTTCTCACCCTTGATATTCCAGTGTGCACCGCGTGTGTTTTGGTAAAAAATTGAATAATTGGCCAATAACTCATTTAACTTTTTAGCTAATTTCTCGGCCTTAGTGCTTTCAAGCCCAATTGCGTTTGTGTTGTCCATAATTTTACGGTTTAATGTCTATCTAATTTTATGCTGAAGACTTGACCAACCACCACCATTATACACTTGTGTATAACCATTGGCTTTTAGAATATTCTTGGCCGAAGCACTTCGCATGCCCGAAGCACAACAGGTAATAATGGGTTTATCTTTATTCTTCAATCTACTCAAGTTGGCACCTAAAGTATCTACCGAAATATTGATCGAGCCATTGATATGCCCTCCTGCAAATTCGCCCTTCGAGCGTACATCTAGAACAACAGCTCCCTGCTGAACAAGTTCCCTAAAATCGACTTTTGGCCCTAAACCGAACAATCTTTTTAATCCTTCTAACATTGCTCTTAAACGTTTTTAGACTGAACATAATTTACATCTAACCAGCTGCCTCCATTATAGCACTCGATGCCGTAGCTCGAAAGAAATTGTTCGGCTTGGCCACTGCGATTTCCTGATGCGCAACACAATACCAATGGTGCCTTCATGGCTTTAAGTTCATCAATCCGCTGAGGAACCTCAGGCAAAGGAATGTTTACCGAATTGGCTACATGCCCTCCCCTAAATTCTTCTGGCGAACGTACATCCACTATACTGGCTTTACCCTGATTGATTAGTTCTTCTATATTCATTACTTCTTGTTTTATCTAACGCTTATTTTCAATGAAACAAATGTACAATCTTTAGCCTTTGGGCTTAGTTACATTTGTTACAGAACCTAGGCCAGTACGCTCAAATACCTGATTTAATAACTATGATCATCGATCTTGACCTTACCTCTGAATGTCCAGAACACGAAAAAGGTATATATAGCTATAAGCGGAACAGCAATCATGGCAATGGTGAGCATAATGCTTAAAGACTTCTCAGAAGCCGTAGCATTAGTCAGAGTTAAACTGTAGTCAGGGTTAATCGAAGAAAAAAGCATAACTGGAAAAAGCTCAAAGGCTACCAATAACAAAAGGGAAGCAATAACTCCCGAAGATGAAGCGAAAGCCCATTTATATTTCCTCTTCGATACAAGGCGGGTAATGTTAGCCACTAAAAACACAAGACAGGCAGGCAATATGAATAGCCATTCGGCCTCTTTTAGTTTTTCAGAAAGATGAGGCACATACAGTAAAGTGTAAAAAGTAAGGTGCAACAAACTAAGTACAAAAAAGATGGTAGTGTTTTTTATGATGACGGTTAACCTAGCATACAGACGCCCTTCGGTTTTCATCCCCAAATACAAAGCTCCATGGAGCATAAAAAGCGAAAGGGATGTGACGCCAGTTAATACACTGAAAGGATTTACAAATGAAAAATCCGTTTCTCGGCTAAATTCACCATCGGCTCCAATAGGCATTCCTTGTAATACATTTCCGATTACCATACCCAAAGCAATGGCCATTATTGTACTAGAAATACTGAAAGAAATATCCCAGGTTTTACGCCACCAGGCCATCTTTTCTTTCCCTCTGAACTCAATGGAAACTGCTCTGAAAATAATCATCACTAAAAAGAGCATCAAAGGAATGTAGAGTCCCGAAAAGAGAGTAGCATATACGGGAGGAAAGGCTGCAAAAAGCACTCCTCCTGTAATCACAAGCCATACCTCATTTCCGTCCCAAACCGGACCTATAGCATTAATAGCTATCCTTCTACTTTCTTCTTTCTTAAAGAAGAGATGGATTGCTCCTACGCCCATATCGAAGCCATCGAGAATCGCATAACCAGTTACTGTGGCACCTAAAATCAAAAACCACCAAGTTGTATATTCTATGCCTAAAAATGTTTCCATAGCGCTTATAAGTTAAATGCTTGTTCGGATTGATTTGGCCTATCATCTTCCAAACGGTCATCGTAAGGCCCATGCTTAATTTTCTTATTGAGCAGATAGATAAAGAGCACAAAAAGAAGCAGATACACAAAGAAGAAAAGAATAAGCGTAAATAGAATTTGATTAGCTGTTACTGCCTGAGAAAATGCTTCATCGGTTCTTAACAAGCCATAAACCACCCAAGGTTGTCTTCCCATTTCTGCAGCAAACCAGCCTACCTGATTCGCAATCTGAGGAAGAAAAACCGCCCAAGCCATCAATACCAAAAACCATCGGTATTTAAACAGTTTGCCCTTCCACCAAAGGTATATAGACAGAATACTAAGCCCAATCAACACCATGCCTATAGCAACCATAATATGATAAAATTGAAAAACAGCATTGACTTGTCCGGGAATTTCATCTTCAGGAAAGTAGTCTAACCCCTTAATTTGCGTAGTAAAATCTTGATGGATAAGGAAAGTGAGAAATTTAGGAATCTTCAACCCCGTCACCTCTTTGTTATCGTGATCTACCCAACCAAAAAGGTACATATCACCCACGGCCAAACTATCATAGTGACCTTCGAAAGCAGCAAGCTTAGCGGGCTGATACTCAGCAACTCCATCTGCTGATCGGTGTCCGGTAAACAATTGGGCAAAAGAGGCTACGATGACCACCACCAAGGCTATTTTGAACGCAGGCTTGGCAATTTCTAAATAGCGCCCTTTAAGAATGTAATATGCGTTAACACTTATCACTAAAAAGGCGCCTGCCAGAAAGGCTCCTATTAAAACATGTGAAAGCCGATCGACAGAGGATGGATTAAAAACCATGGCCCAGAAATCGGTGATTTCCGCTTTTTGGTTCATTCCCTCACCTACAATTTTGAAACCAGCGGGGGTCTGTTGCCAGCTGTTGGCCACCACAATCCAAACGGCAGAAAACATAGAGCCGAATGCTACTCCAATGGTTGATACGAAATGCACCCAAGGTTTTACACGGTTCCAACCAAAAAGGAGAATACCCAAAAAACCAGATTCTAATGCAAAGGCAAAAAGTCCTTCGGCAGCAAGTGCACTCCCAAAAATATCGCCTACATAGCGAGAATAAGTAGCCCAATTGGTGCCAAACTCAAACTCCATTACAATTCCGGTAGCTACGCCTATACCAAAAATCAAAGCAAATATTTTTACCCAGAAGCGGGTCATGGTATGGTAAATCTCCTTTTTCGTGCGGAGATACATTCCTTCCATAATTACAAGAATTACCCCTAAGCCAATACTCAGAGGCGGGTAAATGTAATGGAAAGCAATAGTGAAGGCGAACTGTATTCGGGCGAGTATTTCGGTATCCATAAAGCGATTAGTCTAGTGTGATTCTTCCCTATTTATTTAGCGCCAACACTTTATAATGTCAGCTTTTTTTCAAATACTTTAAAAGCACCACAATGAAATATACCCAAGGGGTACCATGCAAAACCAAATCAAAGTAGTCCATGATCTGCATTCCGTTGGCGCCTCCCATTACCCATTTTATTTTGCCCCAAATATGAGGCTCAGGCGTAAAAGGTGCCAAACCAAGGGTAAGCACTAAAACAATGGCCAATTTTAAATTTCCTTTTCCCTTTACCTCCTCTTCTCTCTGCTCACCCTTTTTCATCAATAAAGCTTGATTTACAATATTTCTATGCAGTTTCTATGCAACTCAATTTTACCATCGGCCTCCAAACCTTTCAGCAACCTAGACACCACTACCCTAGAGGTGTTTAACTCATTGGCAATTTGCTGGTGCGTTTTCTGAATTTTGAAAGTGCCCGTGGCCTGCTGTGTATCTAATAAATATTTTAAAAGCCTTTCATCCATGTTATGAAAAACTACACTATCAATAGTGGTAAGTAATTCGTCAAAACGAGTTTGATAAGAGCTGAAAACGAACTTTCTAAAACTCAAATATTTCACCATCCAAGCATCTAAATAGCTATTCGGAATCATCCAAACAATGGAGTCTTCTTCGGCCATTACATGAAAGCCCGTATTTCGGCCCTCCAAGCAACAGGCAATTGACATTGCGCAAGTCTCACCGCCTTCTAAATAGTAAAGAAACACCTCATTTCGTTGTTCGTCTTGACGCATTACCTTAAGCAATCCCTGCAAAACGATCGGCATTTCGCCTCCTCCTTGGTCTGATCCAAAAATCAGCTCTCCAGCTTTTACCTTTTTGAGCCTTCCTGCAGTTCTAATTTCTTCTGCAAGCCTCTCTTCAAGACCAGAATTGGCCAACATCTTATCTAAAAGTTCATTCATATCGTCATTCAATAAATCAGCTATTTGCTGATTTAAAGATAAGGCGAAAACCCCAAAATCGTGAGGCCTAAGACAAATGAATCAACCTGTTATCAATAAAACTTACTGTTTTTAGCAGCAAGTTTTTGCTGAGTCTCTTAAACCAAACTTCTTCAGAATAATGTCCATCAAACACCAATTCGTAAATGATGATTGAAGCAAATTAGCACCTACGAAAGCCGTAAACCACAACCAATTTTGATTCACATAAATTGATAATAGTATGCTGGCTAAAATGAAAGTACCGGCTATTGCATGTTTTACTCTTGTTACCATTGTATTCTTTTTAAATGTTATTCATTCTTTTAATGTCCATTACTGCCACGTGAATTTTCGACTCTGATTCTTGGCTTTCATTCAGGTTTCTGATCTTTAACATGACCTCATCCACAGTAAGTGTTGGCACAAAGGCATAGAATAAAACAGATTGGCGTTCGCCAATGCTTGAAGCAAACCAATTGGCAGATATGGATTCACCTTCTTGGTCTTTATAACCCGTAACATCCATGTAAGAAAAGGTTTTGACTCCCGCTTTTTTTAGTAGGCTTTTGATGTCTTTTTCAAAAGCTCTTGCCGCTGTGATTATTAATAATTCCATGATCGTATGATTACTGGTTTGATGATTTATTCTCCCACTTTTTGCGTTCGGTCATATAGTAAATAAGCGGAACAACAATGAGCGTAAGCAAAGTGGAAACGATTGCCCCTGCCACCAATGAAATGGCCAAGCCCTGAAATATAGGATCGAAAAGGATGATGGATGCACCAATCACTACCGCACCAGTGGTGAGTAGAATCGGTTTGGTACGTACCGCACCGGCATCCACGATGGCTTGTTTTATAGAAGCTCCTTCGTTTAGTCTGATCTCTATAAAGTCAATCAATAGCACTGAGTTTCTTACCATAATTCCAGCCAAAGCGATCATTCCAATGAAAGATGTAGCAGTAAAGAACGCCCCAAGCATCCAATGGCCTAACACTATACCTACCAAAGAAAGCGGTATAGCAATCATCATTACAATTGGTGTTTTGAAGTTCTGGAACCAGCCTACAATCAGCATATAAATAATCACTATCACGACCAAAAAGGCAGTTCCTAAGTCCCTAAAGACCTCCATGGTAATTTGCCATTCTCCGTCCCATTTTACCGTATAGTCTGATTCATCCTCAGGTTGGCCCATGTACATTTCGTTAACAGAGTAGCCTTTCGGCACAGTCAAGTTTTGAATCTGCTCGGTCATGCCTAAAATGGCGTACGCAGGACTTTCCAAATCTCCAGCCATATCGGCCAACACATACACCACGCGCTTCTGGTCTTTGTGATAAATTGTAGGTTGGAGGGTATCTTTTCTTACCGTGACTAAATCGCCAACGGTAACCAAGTCTCCTTGCTGCCCTTTGATTTTAAGCCCCTGTGTATCTTGCAGACTAGATTTATCTTGATCATCTAAGGCAA
Organism: Roseivirga ehrenbergii; assembly: GCF_001593005.1. Taxonomy (GTDB): domain Bacteria; phylum Bacteroidota; class Bacteroidia; order Cytophagales; family Cyclobacteriaceae; genus Roseivirga; species Roseivirga ehrenbergii. Next base: position 400,190 of record NZ_LQZQ01000049.1, on the reverse strand, counting down.
GTACAATACCCACTGGGTTATTGGCGTCTTGGTCATAGAAATTCGACACAGGATATTCTTGCATGAGGTAAGTGATACTTCCCACCACTTGTTGAGGGACAACACCATGCATCATGGCTTTTTCGCTGTCCACCACTAGCTTGTATTCTGTCTGTCCTTCCTCCACATTCCAATCCATATCCACCACATCTTGTGTATTCAACAGAAGCTCTCTTACTTGAGCAGCCAGCTTGATTTGTTCGTTATAATCAGGCCCATAAATCTCCGTCACTAAGGTTGAAAGTACTGGTGGGCCTGGCGGCACTTCTACGAGTTTCACATTTGCATTATGCTTGGCGGCTATGGCCTGAATATCGGGTCGAAGCATTTTGGTAATGTCATGACTCGACAAGTCACGATCAGCTTTATGCAACAGATTTACTTGGATGTCGGCCATATTGCTTCCTCCACGTAAATCGTAATGCCTCACCAAACCATTAAAAGTGATGGGTGCCGAGCTACCAATGTAGTTCTGGTAACTGACCACTTCAGGCACACCCGATAAGTATTGTGCAATTTCTTGAGTCACTGCCGCAGTACGCTCCAAGGTGGTTCCTTCAGGCATATCTACTACCACCTGAAACTCATTCTTGTTATCGAAAGGCAGCATTTTGACAACTACCGACTGGTTATAGAACAAGTACATTGAACCCAAGAGTAATACCACCGTGGCACTCAAAAGTGTCCATCTTTTCGCTTTACTCTCCAGAAAAGGAAACTCTATAGATTTATAGGCCCTATAAATGAAAGTCGTTTCGTATGCTTTTTCTTCCTTCTCTTCTCCACTTTCTTTTTCACGAAGAAAATGATAGCCTAAATATGGAGTAATGGTTAAGGCGATGAATAAGGACAGAATCATAGCGATTGATGCTCCAATTGGCATTGGACTCATGTACGGCCCCATCATTCCCGACACAAAGGCCATTGGTAAAATGGCAGCAATTACTGTAAATGTGGCCAAAATAGTAGGATTTCCTACTTCATTGATGGCATAAATAGCCGCTTGTTTAAATGGTAATTTCTTCGACTTAAAGTGCCTGTGCATGTTTTCAGCAATGATAATACTATCATCTACCACAATACCCACCACAAAAACCAAGGCGAAAAGCGTGATTCGGTTAAGTGTATAGCCCAGCATGTAATAACTGAAAAGCGTAAGGGCAAAAGTGAGTGGAACAGACAAAAACACGACCAATCCACCTCTCCAGCCCATGGATAGCATTACCAACACCGTGACGGCTATAATGGCTACGCCCAAGTGCAACAGTAGTTCGCCTACTTTGTGCGAAGCTGTTTCTCCGTAGTTCCTAGTAACCGCTACCTCAACATCGCTAGGAATCAAGTTCTTTTTCAAGCCTTCCACCTGACTAAGGATTTTATCCGCCACTTTCATGGCATCGGCACCTTTCACTTTGGCTACAGAGATAGTAACGGCTGGGTATTCTGAAGGAAATGAAGCATATTCTTCATTGGCCTTACCGTACCCAAATGACACATAATTACTGGAAGATGATGGCCCATCTACAATTTTGGCCACCTGACTTAAATAAACGGGTAAGTTTTTATTCACCCCTACTACCAACCGCTCTACCTCTTCTACAGAAGAAAGGAACTTACCCGTTGTAATCAGAAATTCTTGATCGTTTTGAACAAACTTGCCCGACTGGGAACTGCTGTTGCTGGCCTGAAGGATCTGCATAATCCCCAATGGATCTACTCCATTTTCAGCCATCTTATCTTTGTCCAGTACAACTTTAAGCTGTCTGGTTCTTCCACCAATTACCTTGGTTATGGCCACATCATTTACTTTTTCAATCTCAGTGGTTAGCTCCTCAGCCATTTGTCTAAGTTGAAAATCACTGTAGCTTTCACTCCAAAGCGTGATGCCCAACATTGGCACATCATCAATCGACCTTGTTTTCACCAAAGGCTGATAAACGCCTTCGGGGAACATTCCTTTGTTTTTTTCGAGTTCATCGTAGAGTTTCACATAGGAACGTTCTACATCTTCGCCCACAAAGAACTGAACGATGAGCACCGCTTGGCCATTCATCGACATACTGTGGACGTGCTCCACTCCTTTGATATTGGAGATGATTTTCTCTAAAGGCCTCACTACACGGTTTTCAATTTCCGTAGGATTTGCCCCTGGATAGCCAATCATAATATCGGCCATGGGTACGATTATTTGCGGTTCTTCTTCGCGCGGAATAAGAAACGAACTGTATACACCAATGATCATCAACGCCACCATAAGCAACACCGTCAGCTTAGAGTTGATGAATAGATTGGCTATTTTTCCTGAAATTCCTTCTTGCATTTCTGTCTCGTTAAATGGTTTTCAATCGGACTCAAAAGCCTTAAAATGTAACTTTAGCTCCGTTGTACAGCTTGCCTTCATGGCTTAGTATAAAGCGCTCATTTTCTCCAAGTCCAGAAATCACCTCTACTTTATCGTTGTAGGTTCTTCCCAATCTTAACCACCTTAGAATGGCGATTTTGTCATCCGTCACTACATAAACCCCAGTCAATTGTCCTTTCTGGATCAATGCGCTGGTTGGTATCATAATTTGAGAAGGCTCGGTTTCCGTTGAATTTGTAGCGAACTTCACGTTCACGAACATGCCAGAACGTAGTGCTTTGTCAGCTTCTTTGATGGCAATTTTTACCAAGTATTGACCACCCGTATTTTGTGCCGAAGGACTTAGCTCAATGATATTTCCTTCAAACTCCTTTTCAATCGACTTCACATAAACTATCGCTTTTGTGTCTTCAGTAATGCCCGAGATGTCCGATTCAGAAATAGAAGCGACTACTTGATAGTTTTCAGCATCTTCCAAAGCTATAAGTGGCATACCAGGGTTGGCCATCATACCTTCCTTGATAAATGAGTTGACCACAACACCAGAGAAAGGTGCTTTGATATTGGTATAAGCAAATTGTGCCTCCACTCCTTTTTTCATTTGCTCAGCAGCTTCTACATTGGCTTTAGCTACTTCAAATAGCGTAGTCATGTCGTCTAATTCCTTCTGCGAAGCACTCCCCTTTTCGAATAGTGATTTAAAGCGTTGAAAGTCTGTTTCTGCATTCTTTAAACCACTTTTAGCCTGAATGATTGAGGCTTCCACTTGGGCTTTTTGGGCGATTAAATCAGCATTGCTAATGTTAATGAGTGTTTGTCCTTTGCTTACTTTATCTCCCACTTTTACATGAACCTTAGTAACATTACCCATCATTCGGGTGCTTAGGTTTGCATTTTGACCTGCTTCAATTTTTCCGCTGGCAGCTATATAACCTGCCGCTTCAGAAGCATTTACTTGCGCTACTTTTACAGGCACTGAAGGAAGTTCAGTGATTTCTTTTTGATCCGTTGTGCCACAACCTACCGTTAGGAATGTCGCAAATGTTAGAAGTATATATTGGTATGTTTTCATCGTTTATCTAGTTAAAAACCTTAAGTATTCTTTCGTTAAGTTGTATTCAAATAGGGCTTGTAAGTGCTCAAGTTCCTTCTGAAACATTTGAGTTTCGGCCATCAACAAGTCGGCTGTTTTCTCTAAACCTTCCATAAATCGGTCTTTTCTGATGCGATAGGCTTCGGCTTTCTGCTCAAAAGCTTTTTGTGATAGTTCCACCTTGTTTTCAGCATCCGCCAATTGACGATTGGTTTTGTTCAGTTCGAACTGGGCTTGCTGTGTGTAATTTTCTTTTTCGATTGTGGCTTTATCCACCATGGCTTGGGCTTTCTGAATTTTGCCCACATTCTTGTTTCCATCGAAAATATTCCATGAAATCTGTAAGCCTACCAAATAACCATCAGCACCAAAACCAAAAGCGTTATTGTCGTACATCTGGTAATTGCCAAAAGCATTGATTCTAGGTAATGCGCTCATTTTATTCGATTTGAGCATTTTCTCATGCCCTAAAAGCGCCTTGTTCATGGCTGCCAAATCTTTTCTATCCTGCGATAAAAGGTTGGAAAAGTCTTCGGTTTGTAGACGGCTAGAAATAGTAGATTGCGGCTTGTATACCGTTCCGTCAATGTCAGTTCCTAACAGAGTTGCCAGTCCATCAGAAGCATTTTTAATGTTGCTTTTGGCGTATCTTAACTGATTTTCCACCTCAATTTGTCTGACGGCCACATCCAAAACATCGACCCTCTTTATCAAGCCTTGATCGAAGTAATCGTTTATCAGCTTCAACCCTTGGTCGGCAGTATATTTGGCGAGTTCTAAAACCGACACTGCCTCATAAGCCAATTGCAATTGCATATAAGCTTTAGTGGCTTCCATTTCCATATGTTCTTGAATGCGCGCGGCCTGCAATTCATAGGCTTCAACTTGAATTTGCGCGGCTTGACGCTGATAAACACCATCCAAATTGAGGAGCGGCTGCAATACCTGCACTTCTACCGAATAGTTTTCAATCCTATCTGGGTCATTCAATCGGTTGGGATCGAAATCCGCAGCGGTGAGTCTTTCTTGGTTCAGTTTAGAACCGAAAGCCATGAGCGGATTGTTGGTCATCATGGAGGTTTGTGTAGCTAAAATTGATGGCAGAAACAGTGCTTTCGACTGATTCAGATCTCCCTTTGCCATGGCCGTTTGTTGTTCGGCAATTTTTGATTGAAGATTATTCTGAAGTACGCGTTGTACCAGATCATCTTTCGATATGAGTAGCGTGTCTTGACTTTTGGCCGTAAAAGCCAGCAGGTGACCCGCTATGAGAAGTATTAAAACCTTTTTGTTCATTACGCTTTGTCCTTATTTGGATCAAAGGTAGATGGACGCTGAATGGCAGTTGGTAACGATTGTTACACACTCCTGTGATTATGACGTTGCATTGAAGATTATTTGGAAGTTCTATAACTTGAGGTTTCCAAAGCATAGATTACATGAGAGACGAAAAACATATTGACCCAGCAAGTTTACCACTTTACAGAAAGGGAAAGGAGATATTTGAGCTGGTGATGAAAATCGCTGACTTGATTCCCGATGATGATCCAAGACTTCAGAACACCAAGCAATTTATGATTCAAGATGCAATGATGCTGAGTGTGAAAGTAGCAGGTGCCTCTTCTGGTGGGGGCTTTACGATTTAAAAATGGAAGCCGCAGCGATTATTCGTAAATCGGCAAGAGATTTAATGGTTCAGAATCATGCTTTGGAAATGTTCGATTTTAAGGAGGCGCATTATTTTGATATGGTGCGGGATTTAATCGAAGAATATCGTCTGCTGTTTATCGATTGGGTAGCCGCCTTTGATCCTTGGGATTATGTCATCGACAGATGGGGTTTATTCAACCCGCCAGGCGTTGGCCCACACGACCATGACCCTGATGATGATATTCCAAGGGAATGATGGGTTGGGCACGGGTCACCCCTACGGGGCTTCACCAAATAACTAATTGAATTTTTCTACTACAAACTGTTCGCCCCGATGGAGCTTTTGGCAACTCTGGCCCTAGTTCGTGTTCATTCATTGCCCTTGTTGGTGTTCTTCACCAACAAGTCTATGAGTTTTTATGAATGGAATGAGGCTTCTAACATTAATAAGGATAGTAAATCGTCAATAAATGCTACATACTTTAACCCGATTAGCGAACGTGCATCATAAATCCCGTAGGGATGGCCTGTTGGTAGCAATAAAATATTGATTGCGAATTAAGCACCATCGGTGCGACCTGTTGATATAAAAGCAGCATAGGTTAAAGCCCTTGTTGGTGTTCTTCACCAACATGCTTCTAAAGTTTGTTAAGTATAATACAAACCTTTACTTCCCCTCCACAAACATTTCCATCAGTTCGAACTGTAAACCGTTGTAGTTGAGCGGATCCATATTGCCAGTGATGGCCAAAACGGTTTGGGTTTCATTGTGAATAAGGAAATAAGTAATTCCGCCTACTGAACCTCCACTGTGTCCATAAAATGTATTGCCGCTGTTACGCGCATAGGTAGACCATCCGATTCCGTAATTGGTTGTCTTTCCATCGGCAGTTTTCTGCGAAGTCATAAACTCGTCAAGTACTTCTTGTTTTAAGAATCCAGCTGCCATATGAGCTTGGCCGAAAACGCAGAGGTCTTCTGTGGTCCCAACAAAACCTCCCCCGGCCCATTTGTAGCTATTGTCTACATAAGGTGCAGCCACAACCTTTCCATCTTTGAATTGATAAAACTTGGTGAGGTTGGCGGTTTGGCGATCGGCATATTCTGCAACCGTATTGTCCATTCCCAATTTATCAAACACCTGTTGCTGCATAAATTGTAGAAAATCAGAAGTTTGAAAAGAGAATTCACCCGCATTGGCAGTTTCCATTGCAGCAGAAATCAGGTTCCAACCATAACTTGAATAGGAATAGGTGGTGCCGGGCTTGTTGATTAACGGATCATTCATGAAAATAGCCAAGCCATCCGTAACGGAAGGATAGTTTTTTGCACTCAAAAATTCACTCCCTTTATAATGCCGTATGCCAGCCATATGACCACCCAATTGTCTTAAAGTAATTTCATATTTCTTCTCTGGCCAAACAGGAACGTACTTTTGAATCGGTACATCTAAATCAATTTTCCCCTCCTGATAAAGCAAAGCCAAACCAGCAGCCGTGAGCGTTTTGGAAACGCTTCCTATTCGGAACTTGGTTTTGGAAGGGTCCACAGGCGTTTTATTCTCAAGGTCGGAATAGCCATAACCTTTCGAAAACACCAATTGCCCTTTTTGAGAAATAGAGATGCTTAAACCAGGAACTTGAGTTGCCTCTACAAAAGCCTTGAGCTTTAAATCAGCTTGTTCTTGAAGGCTTTGGGCAGAAACACTTACCCAAAGAAAGAGCGATAGCAGCATCCAAGCTGATTTACGCCATACGGAAGTTTGAAGTCGTTTCATAGATTATTGTTTTTTTCTGAGTACTCGGCCTGCTCTTTCGCTGGTCAGTTCGCCTTGATCGATGGTAAGTTTTCCGTTCACAATCACATAGTCAATCCCTTCTGGATAATGGTGCGGATCTTCGAAGGTGCCTTTGTCGATTACTGTTTTCGGATTGAAAACGGTAATATCGGCTTTCATGCCTTCTTTGATATAACCACGGTCTGTTAAGCCTAGCCTATCGGCAGGCATTGAAGTCATTTTACGTAAAGCAGTTTGCAAATTGATCACGCCCTCTTCCCTAACATAGTAGCCTAAAACTCTCGGGAATGTTCCGTAACCTCTTGGGTGAGGGTGTCCAACTCCGGGCTCTAACAGTGAGCCATCTGAAGCTACCATCACCATAGGATGCTGCATTATTCGTTTTACGTCTTCTTCATTAATGGCGTGGAAAACACAAGAGGCTCCACCGTTCAATTGTGCTTCAATCACCAATTCGGCACCATTTCTAAAAGTGGGTTCTAACCCTCGTTGAATGGCCCAATCCTTTAAAGTCTTTCCATTTAATTCTGGTTTGTATTTAAAAGAAGCAAACTGCACCACATCCAATTGTGCACCTCCTCTATCGAATTCTAAATTGAACATGATTTCTTCAATGATTTTCTCTTTCGTTTTAGGGTCTTCTAGCCTTTTCTTCAAGGCCGAAGTTCCTCCCGCCATTGCCCAAGTAGGGATAAGCACCGAAATACCTGTTGAACTGGCGGTATATGGATATTGGTCTGCCATAATATCCAAACCAATATTTCTAGCCGAATCAATCATTGTCAAGGTTTTTATACTTGCACCCCACATCGGTCGGCCAATGGCTTTGTGGTGCGTAAGAATCACTGGAATATGGGCCTCACGGCTAATCATAATGGCTTCTTGCACGGCATCCAGCAAACCCAAACCCTCTTCTCTTAAATGCGAAGTATAGATACCACCTGCTTCGCCCGCCACTTTTGAGAGTGCAATCACTTCATCAACCTTAGAAAATGACCCCGGCACATATTTAAGCCCAGTAGAAATACCGAAAGCACCATTGTCCATGGCCTCTTGTACTTTAGCTTTCATTTCTTCTAATTCTTCAGCCGTTGGCTCGCGGTTATCTGTTTGCATTACAGCTCTTCTGATAGAGTTATGCCCTACCAAATAAGCGGCATTCACACCCAAATCATAGCCTTCTAAACTATCAAGGTAAACCTTCATAGGCGAAGGCCCTCGACCATCGGGGCCACCCAAAACTGTGGTCACCCCTTGTTTGATGGCGCTTTCCGCAGCGGGCAACCGCATGATGGATTCTACATGGGCATGCATATCTATAAAACCGGGAGAAACTGCCAAACCCGTTGCGTCAATGCGTTTGGTGGCTTTGGCTTTGCTTAAGTCACCAATCTTCACGATTTGATCTCCATTAATACCAATGTCGGTGACTTGCTCTACGTTAGTAGTGCCATCGTAGACAGTTCCATTCTCAATAATGATGTCGTAAGAGACTGATGTACCGCAGGATAGCATAAAACAAAAAATGAGCGCTGCAAAAAGTAGTTTCTTAAACATAGACTTAAAATTGAAGAAGGAAGATAGTCAACTTATATGATAAATACCCAGCTAGAATGTGTTGGGAGGTTGTATAATCAAGCAGTTTAGCTTCAGCCACGTCTTGAAAAACGAAGCATAAACTTTGCGTTCTTTAAGGTCTTTTGCAATTAAAAACACTCTGTTCGCGAGGTGATTATTTAATTAGAACGAGAAAAAAAATAAAAAAAGAAGGGTTAAAGGCTTTAAAAACGTATCATTGCTAAGTACATAGTGCTAATTTTACATAATTAAGCCATAATCAATAGCTTACCCACTGTAAACCAAACACTTATTACTCCCGAACAAAACAATTGTGCTGTATTTCAAATCTGGGATTATTCCCCTCTTTAAATTTGAAAATTACGAACAGATGCAGAACAGCAATATATTTATTACGGTGGATGACGATCCCATCAACCAATTCCTATCTAAAGTAATCATCACAAAAAACGTGGAGAATGCTGAAGTAATCTCCTTTAGTAATGTTCAGGATGCAATGAGTTTCATTACTGATGAAAAATCCAGTTTCCATAAAATCATTTTACTTCTCGATATTAACATGCCTCAGTTTGATGGCTGGGACTTTTTAGATCAATTCGACCACTTTGATATTGAGCTCAAGAAAAAATTTGATATTTATCTACTCTCCTCTTCGACCGATAAGGCCGACTTTAACAAAGCCAAATTTTACTCTTCGGTAGTTGATTTTATTGCAAAGCCGCTGACGAGTACTTCTCTCGATATAGTTTTCAAGCGATTAAAAGCCGCATAAAGCTAAAAAGCGTATTCGGCAAACTACATTCCGTAGAACAGTCATTATTAATTATTAGGTAGATGTAAACGTGTGTGTTTGTGTGGCATTCTACCTTCTGACCTCGTCATAAAAATGACGGGGTTATTTTTTGTTCAAAGTTTAAATAAGCAGTAAAAACCTAAGCTGGGTTTAGGTGATTCTGTATATAAATGACCAAAAAATCACCTTCAACCGACTTTTTCGAGCTTCAAACACCGCCTTAAGTATTTCACCTATTTCTTTATCGTCAGTTTATCTCCCATTATCGAAGAAAAGAGTCCGTTCGTCTTTTCTGCCGAAATAGCGTGTTTTCACCCCCTACTTTTGATTCAAGAAAACGAAAACAATACGCAAAATGGAAACTATATTAATCGTAGAGAGCAACACAATGATGAGATTATTCTTGGCAAATTACCTAGAGAATGATCATAGTGTTAAAGCTGTTAAATCTCCAGCAGATGCTCTAGAGTGGCTAGAAGGAAACGAGGTAGCATTAATATTAGCGGATTATCAAATCAAAAATTCCAAGGAGTATCAGGAGCTAAGTCAATTAAAAAAGCAAGCCGACTTGAATACAACTCCAATGATTATTCTTACCGACAATGACAAGAGCGAGCAAAGAATTCACGCTTTAGAACTTGGCGTTAGCGATTCAATTAGCAAGCCATTCAGCCCTGTAGAACTCAGTTTAAGAGTAAACGTGGCCTTAAAGTCTGGCCAGTTAAGAACTCGATTCCAAAAAGTAGCCTAAACAAAAAGAATCATGAAAAAATTAACTGCACTACTTAGCCTGCTTCTAATGATGGGTTGCGTAAAAGAACCAGATTTTGACCAAGTAATTGAAGAGTCGGTTGAAGTATCAGAATTTGCTGACTTCGATTTTACAACTGTAACATCTACACAAATCAATCTGACTTTTAAGGATGCCCAAGGTACACCTTTAAAAGGTATTAAAATTCAATTGATAGACCCATTAACAGATCAGGTTTTGATTACTGGGTTTACAAATGAAGATGGAGTTTTGAATCAGAAAATAGCTTTGGCGAACCATTTAACTGAGTTGGTAATGGAAGCCCAATACATTGGCATTCCAAATAGCATTTCTATTCCAATCATATCGAATACACTCACATTAAACTACAACGGCTCAATTGACCCCTCACAAGTAATTGATAACACTTTATCTGAAGCCAATACAAGCTCAGTAGGATACGCAGCAGCAGGAACTACATTCAGCAACAGCACGCCTACCATTGTATATATGGGAGGTTATAATTCTGCTGGGGTGCCCAATTATTTAGAATCGGAGCGCGATATTGTTTCCGCATCCATTTTAGAATACATCAATGCATCATTACCAGAAAGTCTGCCCGTGCCAGATTATCACCCAACCTATTTGGCCAACGGAAAGAAAACAACTTTAGACCTTGTAGAAACCGCAGACGTTTGGTTGACTTTTGTACATGAAGGAGCAGGATGGAGAAACGCAATCGGTTTCTACACCTATCCTACCAACACACCTCCCCAATCGTTAAACGATGTACAACAAATCAATGTAGCCTTTCCTAATTTATCATTCGCTGGCAGTGGTGGTGGATTAATTACTGGCGACAAAGTAAATATTGGTCGTTTCGAGCCAGGAATTTCAATTGGTTTGGTATTATTGGCCGATGGTTGGGATGGTAATAAATCGGAAGATTATCACCACGTAGTGTTTGCCGATAAAAACCTAAACCCAGAAACAGACGACAACTTAAAGCAACACAATGTTTTGCTTTGGGACGAAGAGAACGAACTATTTCTACTTGGTTTTGAAGACGTTAGAAGAGACGACATTCCTTTTAAATGTGATCAAGATTTCAACGATGCCATATTATTTGTATCCTCAAACCCGGTAAAGGCCATAAGCACTACCAATGTCAGTCCTATTGATAAACCTGGTGTTTTAGATACTGATGGCGATGGCATTAACGATACTCTTGATGAATATCCTAACGATGGCACTAAAGCCTACGACAGCTACTACCCTTCTTCTACTACCTACGGCACCTTTGCTTTTGAAGACAATTGGCCAAATATGGGCGACTATGACTTTAACGATTTGGTAGTAGACTACCAGTTTAAGCATATCATGAATGCTAATAACAATGTGGTTGAAATGGCACCGAAGTTTGTGGTAAGAGCCGCAGGTGCAGGTTATAGAAACGGTTTTGGTTTCTCAATTGACCTTATAGCAAGTGATATTTTAAACACAGAGGGTAATGTTTTGAACACTGGAATTATTAAAACCAATGCCAATGGAACAGAGGCCAACCAGCGCAAAGCAGTATTTATTGTTTCAGACAATGTACACGACCTGTTCGCGACAAGTGGTTTTATCAATACTCGAAATGAAGAAAGCCATGCTGAGCCATCAATTGTGAGTATGACAATTAAATTCAACAGCCCAAAGGCAATCGAAAACTTGGGTACTGTGCCTTACAACCCCTTTATTATAATATCTCAGAATAGAGGTAGAGAAGCGCACTTACCGGGCTACGCCCCAACAGATTTAGTAGATGAAAGCTTTTTTGGAACAGCTGATGATAACTCTGATCCATCACGAGGCGACTATTATAAGTCGAAAACAAGTTTACCTTGGGGAATTAACTTACCAGAAAGCTTCGTTTACCCTGAAGAAAGTGTTGACATAAGAAAAGGACATTTAAGATTTAGTGATTGGGCTAAGAGCAGCGGCTATAGCTACATGGATTGGTACAGAAGTATAGACGGATATAGAGAAGTTGGAAAACTGTACACAAAGGGTAGTGAATAAGTGTGTGTGAAGTGTTAAGTCCACTACCCAAGCCCCGGCATGAAAGTGTCGGGGTTCTTTTTTTATAACTTAATGAGCTGAAAACCAATTTCACTAGGTTATCCCCAACTTAGAGCCCAAAGACCAACCATTTTATTCCTCTATTTATCATAAATTAATCGCCAAATGTGTTAAGTTTGATTTATATCAACTGTGATAACACATTCATTTTTTCATTTACCAAAGCCAACCATCATGAAGCCATGTTTAAAATTTTTAGCGCTAAGTATCCCTTTCTTCTTTGCTTATTCAATAACAAAAGCCCAAAACACTGAGCTCGAAAAAACAACAGGCTATGTAAACTTTAGTTTGGGCGAAACCACCCTTCCACATGAAAAAACTCAAAGTCTGGCCCTCTTTGGTTGCAACACAAATATTACCATCGACAGTAAATTATGGAACGGGCCAAAAGGTTTCAGTTGGAATAAAGCGAACCAAATACTCTCTGACATACCCGTGGGGCATCAAGTAGACTCAAAAACAAATAAGCCCTATTATGTTGCTAAATATTATATCGCTTCGCCCCCAGTTTTTAAAGCAGGCGGCCAGAATGACCCAAATACCTTATATGACATTGGCATAGTGACTCCTGACAATTTTGTATTGGAAGGAAAAAAGCCCGTTCAGATGGTTTACATGAATTACAACGTGCTTAAACCAATGTATATCAAATATATAGATGTAGAGTTTGATAGTTCATTCGATGGCTTAGGTGTTGATTTTGTACCCTTTATGGTGGAATGTTTTGACTTTCCGTGGAGAGAAGCAAACGGTATTATCGATGCTCAAGGAGCCTCAGGTATTGGCTCATTAACCAAAGACTCAACCAACATAGGCAGGCTTTTTCTCCCCTATTATTACCCAAATGATGCAGAAGGTAAAGTGTCCAACAACTCCAGTGGAAAATACCTAGACTGTGAGGTAACACTGCTGAATGATATTCTTTTTCATTACGAAGTATTCTTTATGGTGAATGGAAAAAAGTACACTACGTTAAACCTGAAAGAGTTTCAAAACGAAAAAATAAGTTTTCATGCCGAATATCGTGAAGAGCTGTCATCAGGTTGCGTTGAGTCTAAGCAATAAAATCCCTATCTTCCTTTTTAAACAAAATTCAGTATTATGAAACTTGGCGCATTTTCCGTTAGCCTTAGTGTGAAAGATCTAAAGGCCTCTAAAGATTTTTACGAAGCTCTAGGCTTTACCGCATTTGCTGGAGATATAGAAAAAAATTACTTGATCATGAAAAATGGTAATGCCTTGGTAGGGCTTTTTCAAGGTATGTTTCCAAATAACATTCTCACTTTTAACCCTGGTTGGGACGAAAACGCACAAAAACTTGAGTCTTTTGATGATGTCCGCGCCATACAAAAGGAATTAAAAAGCAAAGGCATTGAGCTTCAAAGTGCGGCAGACGAAAACAGTTCTGGTCCAGCCAGTTTAGTAATTACAGATCCAGACGGCAATGCAATACTTATCGATCAGCATGTTTAAGGTCTGATCCTTACCTTTTAATTTAAGAACTCTTCTCATCATTTTGTCAACACTTCATTACTGAAGGGCTGTTGAAATAGACTGGGCAGAACAAAAGAAATCAGATAAAACTGCCCAAAACCAACATCTTCTAATTCATTTCATTCAACTGCCAAAACCCTGCAGTCGTCTAAATTGTCCAAGCCGAGGCCTCATTCAGAATAGCTTTGTATCAAAGAAAATAGAGCTATGAGACCTTCATTAAAAGTACCCTTTGTAAAAAGAGCCTTCGACATCACCGTAACCAGCATTCTTATCCTATGCTTGGCTCCCCTATTCCTATTGGTCATGATACTGATTAGGCTGGAATCCAAAGGCCCCATCTTCTACTACTCTTACCGTGTAGGAATGGGCTATAAAATTTTCAAGTTCTATAAGTTCAGGTCAATGCACACCGATGCCGACCAAATGGTGGAGCAGCTAAAGCATTTGAACCAATACGCAAACGATGAAGCGCAAACAATTAAAACAAAACCTCTGACGCGCTCAATCATAGCTTACTCTAACCACGATCATATTTTAGTGAAGGACGATGAATTATTTGAGGAATCGGAATATGAGCAATTCAAAGCATTAGAAGACAAAAAGGCATTTGTGAAGATCAACAACGACCCAAGAATTACGAGAGTGGGCAAGTTTATCAGAAACACAAGTATTGATGAATTACCACAACTGTTTAACATTCTTATTGGCGATATGTCATTGGTAGGCAATCGCCCATTGCCGCTCTATGAAGCAGAAAAATTAACAACAGATAAAACCGTAGGACGCTTTTTGGCACCTGCCGGACTCACGGGCTTATGGCAAGTTACCGAACGCGGAAAAGCGGGGATGAGTGCTGAAAGCCGATGCGATTTAGACATTGAGTATGCGCTGAAACATAACTTTTGGATGGACATGAAGATTCTCTTCAAAACTCCATTAGCAGCTTTACAACATGAAAACGTATAAATCATGAGACGATTTATAGACTTCTGGAACTCCTTATTGCGTAGCCCAAATTCAGGAAATTACATTCCTTTTATAGATGGTTTTAGATTTCTGGCCATAGCTCCAGTTATTTTTCAGCATGCCAACGAAAGACTTTTAAAGTATAGCGCTAGTGCCTCAAATCAATCTGGCTGGGAACAAATGCTTTCCTTTTTGATAAGCAGAGGTACAATTGGTGTGTTTATATTTTTCGCCATAAGCGGATTTGTACTTACCATGCCCTACGCCAAAGGCAACAAAACATTAAGCTACAAAACGTATATATCGAGAAGACTTACCAGAATTGAACCTCCGTTTGTATTTTGGATCAGCTTCTTTGCTCTTATTCTTTTGTTACAGAGTAACTTAGGTGTTGGAAAAGTACTCGTACACTACTTTGCTACATTAACTTATACCCACAGTATTATTTATGGAGAATACTCCATTATCAATCCAGTGGCCTGGTCGCTGGAAGTAGAAATTCAATTTTACCTCATTGCTCCTTTTATTGCATTGCTCTATTTCAATCAGAAAGATGGTTTTGTGAGAAGAAGCTTTCTGATCATCTTCTTAATTGCTTACATCACCTTTCAATACGTATTGGGTTGGAATTTACATCCGCTCAAAGCCACTTTACTGGGCCACTTGCAGCATTTTCTGATTGGCATGTTAGCGGCAGATCTATATGTCAACCGTAAAACGATTGGTCGTATTAAACCTTGGGTTTGGGATGCCCTCGCTCCTGTGCTTTTGTTGGTGATGGCCTTTACCTGGACGGAAGAATATTACAAAACATTAATCTTCAATTCGGCACTTATTCTTTTGCTTATGGCAGGCTTTAATGGCCACTATTTTAACAAGTTTTTGTCCGTAAAATGGATCACCATCATTGGTGGAATGTGTTATACCATTTACCTCATTCACTTGCCATTGCTCGAATTGCTCTATTCAGTTATCGGCTCGTTTGGTTACTCATCCCCTTATTGGTTACAGTTATCGATAAGTCTGATTATCGCCATTCCTATCGTGTTATTTAGCAGCATGATATTCTTCAAAACAATTGAAAAGCCCTTTATGAAACCTGCCGGATTTAAAAATCTAATGGGCAGCATCAAAGGTATTGTTTCGGAGAAAGCGGTTCAAACTCAAAAATAGAAACCATGAAAAAATTATTGCTAGTTATATTATTGATCAGTGCTACGGCACTAAATGCTCAGGAAACTCCCACTGGAATGGACAAGATCAAACCATTGGATTCTCTGATCAGTATGGCCCTTAGAAATGCGCCTTCGGTACATCGCCTTACAACAGGCCAATTACAGAAAGAGGAAGAAATGGCCATGTCGAAAAAAGACTGGTTGCAACATGTAGCATTGACCGCTGGCTATAACTACGGTAATGGAGTTATCTCTGATCAACTATTGACTTCAAGCGATAATCAAAACACTTTCGTTACCCGCCAAAACGCTACTTATAATTTAGGGCTTAGTATCAGATTACCATTTTCGGAACTGGTATCGAGAAAAAATAAAATCAAGTTGAATAAGTATGCGATTGAAGAAATAGAATACCAAAAATCTGACATCAAAAAAGTAATTGCCGAAGAAGTAACCAAGCGTTACAATCAGCTTAGCCTTTCATTCAAAATTATAGAATTACAAACCGAAAAGATGCAAGCCAACGAATCGGCATTGATGCTGACCGAAGGCTATTTCAAAGCCGGAAAAGCAGAGATGGACGCTTACCGAATGGCTTTAGACATTGCTACTACTTCTAAAATAGAACTAGAAAAAACCAAAAGCGATGCTTGGTATACCTTAAAAACCTTAGAGCAATTGGTTGGGTCACCTATAATTCGATAAGCCATGAGTTTCGTTCAAATCGTTCGTTTATTAGTTCGCTTTTCGGCCTACATTGGCCTTACCGCACTGTGCCTGGCCTTTCTTGTATTTTGGTTTACCAAAGATGCAAAGCAAGAATACCAAAGCCATACCTTACTCAATACCGGACTTATTTCTGGGTATAATATTGAAAGTAATAATGGCGAGAGAATCGATTACGCCTACACCAATAACGAAATGGAGAACCTTATTAATTTGGCCACTTCATTCGAAACGCAAAAGGAGCTTTCCGCCAGGTTATTGGCCCATATACTTTTAGAGAGATCGAAAGGGGAAAACCCAATTTTAAAAGGAAATCAGGAAGTACTCGAAACCAGTTTAGAAAATATTGAAGTAGAAATAAGCGGAAGAGACTCTTTAAAATCAGTTCAGCAAAAGATAATTGAACTAAGAGAAGCCGATAAGCAGAATGCCATTTATGAACTCACTTATTCCAAAAATCTATTTTTTGGTCTAGATCAATTAGAAAACATTAAAGTAGTTAGAGAAGGCAATAGCGATATGATCCGTATGGAATACGCTTCTATTGACCCTTACATGAGCCAAATCACCTTGTCATTCCTCACTGATATTTTCATGGAAAGTCAGTTAGATACAAAAGAAGGCCAAACGGAATCGGTAATTCTATTCTTTGAAGAAGCAACCGCCAATACCTTGGCCAAATTAAAGCAAGCAGAAGACGATTTATTGAATTTCAGAGTGAAAAATCAAATCATCAACTACTACGAACAAACCCGCTTTATTTCTGGAAATAAGGAGGAACTAGACAAACAATTTCAAGATCAGTTGAAAATAAAAGCGGGAGCAGAATCGGCCATAAACCGTATTGAGTTAGAAATTGACGACAAAAGTGTATTGCCTGTAATTCAAGAAAGAATTGCCGACAACCAGAAGAA
Organism: Roseivirga ehrenbergii; assembly: GCF_001593005.1. Lineage (GTDB taxonomy): Bacteria > Bacteroidota > Bacteroidia > Cytophagales > Cyclobacteriaceae > Roseivirga > Roseivirga ehrenbergii. The sequence goes on along the minus strand of NZ_LQZQ01000049.1, from coordinate 382,724 downwards.
AATAGCAGAATTCACCAATGAGCTTACAGAAATTACCATCACAAACGATAGTCTTTTAGATAGACAAACGCTTGTTAAGAAAAGAGACCTTGAAGCAAAAATAAAAAACCTCAAGGCCGAAATGATTGCATCTACGAAAACGGTTATTGCGGTAACTCAAACCTCTGATGGGGTTCCCACTACCAATCTTTTGACCCAATGGTTGAACAATGTGATTAGTAGAGAGGAATCTTCTGCAAAACTGGAAGTAATGAAAGTACGCCAAAAAGAATACGAAGCTATTTATGATCGCTTTGCGCCTTTAGGTTCTACCCTTACCCGTTTAGAAAGAGAAATTGATGTAGCTGAAAGAGAATATTTAGAAAACTTACGCAGCTACAACCAAGCTAGGCTTGACAAATACAATATGTTAATGTCGAGCAACTTAAAGGTAATCGACAAACCGTTTTACCCTGCTCAGCCAGAAAAATCAAAAACTTCGATGATGGTGATTCTAGCCTTCATGGTAGGGTTGGTCGTTCCATCAAGTGCGGTTATCGGGATGGAATTTATGGATAGTAGCTTGAAGAGTCCTAAAAATACTGCAGAGAAAACTGGGCTAAGAATAGCAGGCCTCATGCCTAAACTGCCCAAAGATGTAGAGAAATCTAATATCGATTTCGATACCATTACCGACCAAGCCATGAACTTATTTGTTCAAGAATTGAGAATAGCAGGCAAAAAGACCACAGGCAAAAAGAATGTAGTAGTCTTCAGCATTCAAAACCAAGAAGGTAAAACTACATTGATTGAAAATGCTCAAAAATTTATTGGAAAGCATTTCGATGAAAATGAATTCAACTGGATTGAATTGCCTTCAATTCTAAACAATCCTTATGGTCATGACAAAGTGAAAAATGGCGACATCCACATTCTAGTTGCTAAAGCAGATAGAAAATGGACCGAAGCCGATCAACATGCACTGAAAGTGTACAAAAAATATGTAGGTCAAAAGCCAGTAGTGTTCCTCAATGGGGTTAGAACAGACATTATGGAAGATGTGATTGGTGAAGTACCAAGGAAAAGAAGCTGGTTAAGAAGAAAAGTGAAAGCCGTTTTGAGCTAAGGCTTAAAATGCACGGGAGAAGAAAGAATTAGAGAAGTTGAATAGCATTCACCTAAAAAGAAATCAGTTATGAAAACAATTATATGTCATAGTTTCCCTGCTTGGGACACCCCCTACATAAAATCCACTATGGAGATTATGACCAGGTTGGCCAAAGATCACAGGGTAATTATGCTCGATTACCACTATACCTGGAAAGATGTGTTGAGAAACAAGTTCATACCTAAAAGCCAGGTATTAGGCAAAAAAAATAGAACTAGAAAAATAGAAACCGAAAATGGTTTGGTTGAAGTTTACAATGCCATGCCGGTAATTCCTGTCAACTGGATTAATAATGCCGCTATTTTCCATTTGGTCATGTTCATTAATGCCTGGTTTATCAGCTTGAGCATCAAGAAGATATTGAAAACGGTAAACAAAGAATACACGGTATTAGTAAATGCCTTCAACCCTATTTATGGTTTCTTTACCAGAAAATATTGGGGAGAGATAGAGCGTACATACTACTGCTACGATGAAATTTCCGGAACCGAATGGGCCAGTAAGTGGGGCGCTGAATACGAATCAAAATATATCGATCAATGTGACAGAATTATCACTACTTCGGAACAGTTAAAACAGAAGTTTATTGGCAAACACGCCAATGTATCATGTGTAAAGAATGGTGTTAACCTCTCCATTTTTAGGTCAGAAAGCTCTGAACTCACCAAAAGTTATAAAGTAGGCTATGTTGGCGCCATCGATCAACGTGTTGATCTAGATTTACTAGTTCAAACCGCCAAGGCTTTACCTAGTCTTAATTTTGAAATGCTCGGCCCAGTGAAGGCGGAACTTCCTGAGAAGTTACCTGAGAACATTGTTTTTCGCGGATCTGTACCTCAAAAAGAACTACCAGAAAGTATTCAACTTTGGGACGCTTGTATTATTCCATTTGTGAAAACCGAGCTTACAAAAGCCATTTATCCGCTAAAAATTAATGAGTACATGGCCATGGGTAAGCCTGTTATTACCACTGATTTCAGTGATTTATCAGATTTCGATCCGTTGATTTACGTTGCAGAAAACACCGAAGACTTCGTTCAGGGTTTGAAAAAGGAAATCCAAGCAAACAACCGTCTCAAAGTGCAAATGAGAAAGCACTTCGCGCAGCAAAACAGCTGGGAAGCACGGGCTAATGAATTTGAAAAACAGATTTAGAATGTCAGTTTTTGATTTCCACAATCAGTTTTCATTAGCCGCATCACTTATTCGCTCACCTAATCAATTAATTCCCTTCATCTCCCCTTTCTGTCAATTATCGAAGCAAAGCTTCCAGTTATCGTAATCTAAAAAATAGCCGAGGGGCAGGCAGTACTTTTATGTTAAGAAAAAAGCATGAAAAGTTACGCCAACATACCTACCAAATACGGAGTCGAGAAATTGAGATCGGGCTTTGGCCTTATCAGTTTACTCGGGCTTATCGTAGTGGGCACTGGGTTAATCCTAGTTTCAGGTATGGTGGGCGCACTTATTTTGCTTGGACTCCCTTTCATCGTAACCCTACTAGCTGTACTCTGGAGCAAACCAAAGCTTGCATTATGGGGCAGCTTAGTAATGGGTTTTATGATTTCTGGCATTAGTCGCTACATCAACGCACCTTGGGGTTTAACCCTCGACATCTTAATGGTTTTGGCTTGGTTGATTATCCTGCTCAACAAGGAAGTTAAAGTGAACTGGAAGTTCCTTAAAAACGACATTGTAATCTTCTCTACCGTTTGGATGCTTTACTTGATTTTCGAAATCGTAAATCCAGCTGGAAACGGAATCGTAGCATGGTTCTATGCCATGAGAGGTCTTGGATTCTACCAAGCGTTGAGCATTCCTTTAATATTCTTGCTTTTCAGAGATCGAAAAGACTTTATGATCTTTTTGAACATACTTATAGTCCTTTCTCTTATTGGAGTAGCCTGGGGTTTTAAGCAGCAAATCATTGGGGTTGATGCCGCTGAATATCGGTGGTTATGGGATGAAGATCACCATGAAGAACACATTCTACACGGGGTTTTAAGAGTATTCTCATTCTACAGCGATGCAGGTCAGTTTGGTGCTTCGCAAGCCATGATGGCGCTATTTACCGGAATTTTGGCTACGGGCCCTTTTAAGTTCCGAACCAAATTATGGTATGGCATCTGTGCTGTATTGTTCTTCTTAGGTTTTGCCATTTCTGGTACAAGAGGCGCCTTAGCCGTGCCCTTATTTGGTGGAATAGCTTACCTCATTGTGAATAAAAACTTTAAAGTATTATTGGCAGGCCTTTCGGCTATTGTACTGGTATTCTGTATTCTAAAATACACCTTCATGTTTCAAGGTGTAGAGCAAGTGCGTAGAATGCGCACCGCCTTAGATCCGAATAACAAATCACTTTCTGTAAGACTCGACAACCAAAAAACCTTTGGCGCCTACTTGGCCAACAAACCATTTGGGGCTGGAATTGGTACAGCAGGTTTTTGGGGTGCAAGGTTCAATCCAGAATCACTAATGGCCAATACCGCAACCGATAGCTGGTATGTAAAAGTTTGGGCCGAAACAGGGATTGTAGGCCTTATGATTCACCTTTCCTTTTTAGGCTTTGTATTGGGGAAAGGCGGCCACTTGGTCATGAATCTAAAAGACAAACAAAGTAAAACCTACGGACTAGGGCTATACGCCTGTATAGTTGGAGTACTCTTTTCCAGCTATGGAAACCAAGTATTTGGCCAAATGCCAACAGGCATGGTAATGAATATGGCCATCCCTTTTCTCTTTTTAATCAAAGAATGGAAACCACAAAAAAACTGATATGGAAACTTTAATCATCATTTTACTCGCAGTATTGATCGCCTATTTTGGTGGGTCTGCCCTTTACCTTTTTGTGTTGGCCTTGGCCTCGAAGGTAAAAACACGTTCTAGTTTTCAATCAGTTGAAAAACGAAATAAGTTTTTGGTGATGGTACCTGCTTATAAAGAAGATGCCGTAATCATAGAAAGTACAAAGCGCAATATGGCTTTGCGTTACCAATATCCTAAGAGGGCTTTTGATTACGTGGTGATTGCCGATGGTTTGAAACTGGAAACAGTAAAAACCCTCAGAAACCTTGGTGCTGATGTGTTGGAAGTGAAGTTTGAAAAAAGCACCAAGGTGAAATCACTTCAAGAAGCCATGAGGGTTTATGGTGAAAACGGAGCGTATAATGCCACCATCATTTTAGATGCTGACAACATAATGGACATGCATTTTTTGACCAAATCTAATCAGTACATCAACCGTGGAATGAAAGCCATACAAGGCAATCGCGCTGCGGCAAATGGTCAAAACACCATTGCATTACTAGATGGCCTTTCAGAATTGGCAAACCAAGAAATGATTTGCAAAGGTGCCAATGTGTTGGGTCTGTCTTCAAAACTTTCTGGCTCAGCCATGGTATTTGATTTCGAGTTGTTCAAAAGCGTAGTTTTTGATTTAACAGCCATCGGTGGTTTTGATAAAGAACTAGAGTTGGCTTTTACAGCAAAGAAGGTCTTCATACATTTTGCAGAAGACTTGGTGATCAAAGATGAAAAAGTGGGTTCATTTCAGCACTTCTCTAAGCAGAGAGGTCGTTGGTTGGAGTCACAGTATACTTTCCTAAGAAAATCGATTAAACCGGCTTTCAGAGCGCTTTTAAAAGGCAACTTCGATTACTTCCACAAAACAATGCAACTGGCCTTACCGCCACGCGCCCTGGCTCCTTTCGTAATGCTAATGCTAGTTCTGCTTTCATTACTTACAGGGAATGTGGTTTTGATTACGCTTGCTACCACCGGAACTGTAGCCAACTTTGGAGCCTATGTAGTTTGTCTTCCTTTTAAAGTGCTTCTAAAAAATGGCTTAAAGCTAGTTGTTGCCCTACCAAAGTTGGTGCTGTCAACACTAAATGCCTTCACTTGGATGAAGAAGTCGCGCACTGAATTTATTCACACACCACATAACGCTGTTTAGTCATGTTTGAAGGAATGCCTTGGCCACTCCTGCTTCCCATAGCAACACTATTTTTAGTTTGGGGAGTCATGAGATCTAAATTAGAATTGGCTGCCGAAGCCAAAAAAGAAAAGAAGAAAAGCCCTAAAAGAAAGAAAAAATGAAGCCTACTAAAATGAACATATTATTGATCTGTAAATCTCTTCCTTGGAGATTCAAGGGCGGAATTCAAACACACACTTGGAACCTCGCTTTGGCCTTAACCGAAAAAGGTCATTCTGTGACTGTGCTTACTGGTGGTGCTTACCGCGAAGGCGAAAAGCACTATGAAATTGACGGTGTAAGCATCATCGAAATTCCATTTTTCCCAGGCAGATACCTAAAGCCAATCTCTAATATAGCCGAAGAATTTAGCTTTAACTGGCAGGCAAAAAACTGGGTAAGGAAAAACCACGGTTGTTTCAATGTGATACACACCCAAGGACGCAGCGGATACTTACTTTATATGATTCCTGCGCTTAAAGGCAGATTAGCCAATACGATACACGGAATTATAAGCAGAGAGAGCAGTAGCGAAAAAGGTTGGAGTTTCAATTCAAAACTACACGCTTGGCTTACACAAAAGATAGAATACAAGCTTTTAAAAGCCGCCCAACTTAAGATTGCAGTAAGCAAAGATGTTTGCAAAGAAATTAGCCTATCAAACCACTTAGAAGGGGTAGAAGTAATACCAAACGGAGTGAAACTTTCTACAGTAGAACCGATCACAAACAAACAAGTTTTGGCAGGTGATAAAACTAAATTTCTTTTTGTAGGCAGACTTCACCCAGTAAAAGGATTGGCTCCAGTGATTGCCGCAATCGCCAAAACTAAATCAAAAATTCAGTTGGATATTGTGGGGAACGGCCCGCAGTACAAAACGCTTAAAGATTTGATCAAAAAACATAAGTTAGAAAGCCAAATCAGACTATTGGGAGAGTATTCCAATGTTCAAATTCATGAAGCAATCCCTTCATATCGCGCTTTGTTACTCCCTTCATCTTACGAAACCCAAGGCATCGTTTTACTAGAAGCCAATGCGCATGGAGTACCCGTAGTAGCCACCGATTTGGCGGCCATTCGTGAGTCGGTGACTCATGGTGAAAATGGGCTGCTTTGCAACATAGAACAGCCAGAATCCTATGTATTTGCTATGGAATACCTTTTAGAAAACCCAGCCGAAGCTGAAAGAATGGGTGCAATCGGCAAAGAAAGAATCTCATCAGTTTTTACTTGGGACAAAGTAGCCGAGCGCACAATTGAATCTTACCAAAAACTTGCAGTATAATGTTAAAATCTCTGAAAAATAGCGCTATGTTCTCGAACAGCATCTATTCTATTGCAGGGCAAGCCTCATTCTTGGTAAGTAATTTCCTGCTCTTTATTGTGCTGTTAAAGGAATTCCCTCAGGAAGCAGTGGGTGTTTGGGCATTGTTCATTACTGTAATATCGATTGTAGACAGTATGCGTCAAGGCCTAATTCAGAACGGACTGACACGTTTGTTAATTCAAAAAGCAGATGAAGAAGCACAACAAGCGGGCTCGGGTTTGACCATCAATTTCTCTGTAATCATTCTAAGTGCTATCCTCCTCTACTTTGGTGCTGGGGTTCTGGCTAATTTATGGGACGCTCCTGCCCTGGTTGAATTGTTCAAACAAAGCTGGAAACCATTAGTGAGTTTAGGCACAATTCAGATGATGAACATTCTCTGTTTCGCTAAAAACAAGTTCAAGCTTTATGCTAGACTAAACCTAATTTACATGGTTACTTTTTTAACCATTATGGTGACGGTTTGGTACACCGGAAACTTAAGTTTTAATGCGATTCTGAATGGTCAATTATTGGCTGTAATTCCACCAGTGTTGTACATGTTATTCAAGCATCCGATTGCCATTGCAATGCCAAAAATGGCAATCATAAAAGAGCTACTTGGTTTCGGAAAATACATTGCAGGAACCAACCTTTTATCCTTGCTTTTTAACAAAGCCGATGTGCTTATGATTGCTTATTTTCTTGACCCAATTTCACTCGCACTTTTCCATTTCGCATCAAGAATTATTCAGTACATAGAGCTTCCATTAACGGCACTTAGCCAAGTCATTTATCCTCGATTAGCAGCAAGTTATCATGCTAACGGTGTCAGTCAACTAAAGAAAGAATATGGCCGCTCAATACTCACGTTATTAGCACTCATAATTCCAGGAGTAATGGTTATAGATATTTTCAATACGTATATTATAAACATTTTATCATCAGCAGATTACCTATCATCATCTCAATTGATAATTATACTATCTATTGGTTGTTTGTTTAAACCTTGGGGTCGTGTATTCGGGCTTACATTGGACGCTATAGGTAAGCCCAAAGTAAACTTTCAGATGCTGGCTTTCAGTCTATTAGTAAATATTGCAATGAATGCCTGGCTAATTCCTCAATATGGTGTTACAGGTGCGGCTATAGCAACTACTAGCAGTATCATTCTTACCATCTTATTAGGTCAAATAAGAATCAAGAAATATGTTGACATTTCGCCTTTATCATAAGTGTTTAATTCATTTAAAATCAAAACATTAATAGCCACAAAATAAACTTATTATGGAACTCACTTTTGGCAACGCACAAATTTATACAAGTGAACGAATGAAGGGTAATCCCCTACTCGCAAAACTGTTCAATAAGGTTTTCGGATACACCAATGTTGGCAATTATGCGCGCTTTACCATATTCAAAAAACTGATCAAAAATATTCCTTTAAAAGGAGATGAAAACATCCTTGATTTAGGCACTAGATTTGGCGAGTACGCCATCAGTTTGGCTACCGCTTTCCCTAACTCAAAGGTGCACGCTTTAGACATAGATCAAAGCAGAATCAATAGCCTAAACGAAGCACTTCACACGTCTGAAATTAAGAACATAAAAACCTATTCCGACTTCCTAGATCGCACCACAATCAAGGAGCTCGACTTCGCCTTTTCGATTGATGTTTTCGAGCACATTGCGCCTGAAAATATGCCTTTCAATACGGTGCATGATCGACTGAAAAAAGGTGGGTATTTTATGGTGAAAATTCCGAATGTAGAACAAAAAACAATTTTGCCAGATCGCTACTTTGCCGATCATGATGAATGGCTAGAAGAAGAACATATAGGACAAGTGTACGACCTCAATGGATTAAAGAAGAAGTTTGAGCAAGAGGGTTTCGAGGTAGTACATGCCTCCTATTCTGATGGCTATTTATCCAGACTGGCTTGGGAACTTGCCTACCTAGGTAAGAAAGCAGGCGTAGTAACTCAATTGTTAAGCTTGCCTTTGGCCAAAGGTTTAATCCATATGGACCGTTGGTTTCATCACGGAAAATGGGGCAATGCGATTCAGGTAATTGGAAAAAAGAAGTAAGTCATGGAAAGCCCACTAGTCAGTATTATTACGGTAAACTACAAGCAAGCGCAAGTTACTTGTGAATTATTGGATTCAATTGCGAAACTGAGCTACCCTAATTTGGAAGTCATTGTGGTAGACAATGCTCAGCCGGATGACGACACGCAGCTTTACCGCCAGCATTTCGAAAAAGTAGTGGTAATCAACAAAACGGAGAACTTAGGTTTTGCAGGAGGGAATAACGAAGGCATTAAGGCCGCTCAGGGCGAATATGTTTTTCTTCTAAACAATGACACAGAAATTAAGGGCGGAACCATTGAGACACTCTTAAATTGCTTTACCAGCCCATCTGTGGGTGCAGTAAGTCCAGTAATCAAATACTTTGACGCGCCAGATACAATTCAGTTCGCAGGTTTTACAGAAATCAACAAACTAACAGGCCGTAACGAACTGATAAAATCACGCCCTCAACCCACAGGAACTGTATTAACCCCCTATTTTCACGGGGCTGCAGTCATGATTCCTCGGTTTGTAATTGAGCAATGTGGCTTAATGCCCGAAGACTATTTTTTGTATTACGAAGAATTAGATTGGTCAAGAATGTTTCGCGAAGCAGGTTTTGAACTGAAGGTGTGTATGGACGCGGAAATTCTTCACAAAGAATCAATATCGACCGGAAAAAACAGTCCATTAAAAGTCTACTACCAAACCCGAAACCGAATCTATTTTATGAAGCGCCAGAAAGGACAGAGAAATACAGCCTTCTTGCTTTTCTTCCTCCTACTCAGTTCACCTAAAAACATTTTGAGTCACTTATTGAAATCAGAGTTTAAGCATTTTAGAGCTTTCACTAAAGGAGTTTGGGATGCATTGATTTTAAGAAAAACAGGGTTTGTGAGGGTTTAAAACTATTTCCCTTATTCTCTCTCTATTTTGTTCAAGTAATATTTCAAGAACCAACCTGGTAAGTTTTCAGACTGCAATTCATCCCACTGCTTCTCACCTTTTACAATTTTAAAGTGCGCAACTTGCCTTGATGCTTGACCATCCCTTGAGTTATCAAAAAAGAAAGCTTGATATGAAACTTGTGCTGCCTCATACATCAACTCGAGAGAACGATAATAGCGACTTTCAATTTTATCTTCTGGTACATCATGTCCTCCCTCTTTTACTCTTACTTCCTTAACACGAAACTTATTAATTTCAGGGTCTTCTGTCGAAACAAAATAGAGATAAACCTTATAACCTTCTTCCGCAGCTTGTTTCATGATATCAATCTTTGAGCTGTGAGAAAAAACCGTTTCAAAGGAAAATTTCCTTTTCGTCTGCAACATTCTTTTACGAAGGTAATCTGCTATTATTTGAGCTAGCCGATCTCCATAGAAATTATTAATTAAGTGAATACAGTTCCCCCTAATTTTAAATGAATTTCTAAACTCGCTTTCGTTAAACCCATCATTTATTAAACCACTATTTATAGCTATTTGAATAAAATCATCTTCGTGAATTTCTAATTCAAAATCCCCAAAACATAGCTTGGTTTTTAAAAGCTCTTGATGGATCAGGTCCGCATTGATGTAAACACCGAAATCAATAGGTAAACCATTGATTTCATGTCTTCTTACGCTATCGATAATAGTACTCTTGCCAGATCCGTTTGGGCCAGCGAAGACACGCATGCGAAGGTTCTGTTTAATCGAGGATGATTTTTTCTGGCTGCTCAACAACTTCTAATCGCTTTATCTGTTCTATTCGACCATCTTGATACTTTTTGACTACCCAATCACCTTCAGCAACCACTACATAGCCAACCAACTCCATTGCTTCTTCAGCCGCATCCTTTAGTGCTTTATTAGTGCGGCTAAAGAGAATTCTTTTAGTCAGGTATTCGGGTTTTTGTTCTTGCTTTTTCTTTTTCATAACTAATATACTAACACCAATATAAGTATTAAATGTTCAATTGACAGCGTTTTTATGTTGTGTAATTACAAAAAGACTACTCACCCTCTCGTTAAGTTACTCATCGCCTAAAGTCTGCAACTCATCGAAATTAACTCATTTCAATTCTGGATTCGGCTACTTTTATCCTACTAAACAAACAGCACATGGAAACGCTATTCTGGATTTCGACCTTTACTATTCTTTACTCATTTGCCGGATACGGTATACTGATAACGTTACTTAATAAGTGGAAGAAAAAGAAAAACACCAATACACCCTTCTCTGAAGAAGACTGGCCTGAGGTTACTCTCCTGATTGCAGCTTATAATGAAGCTGAGATCATAAGACAAAAAATTGCCAATTGTGAAAAAATCGATTACCCTAAAGATAGGCTAAAAGTGCTTTTCGTTACCGATGGCTCAACAGATCAAACCAACGATATTATCAAGCAATACGATAGTGTTTCATTCAGCTTTAGCCCAGAAAGGAAAGGCAAAATAGCCGCAGTAAACCGCATAATGCGATACATTACTTCGCCCATTACCGTGTTTAGTGACGCCAATGTAATGATGAACCCTGGTGGGATAAAGGCATTGGTTCAGCCCTTTGAGTCTAATTTGATGGGCGCAGTTTCGGGCGAAAAAATAGTATTGAGTGAAACCGAAGATAATGCCAGTGCTTCGGGTGAAGGTTTTTATTGGAAGTATGAGTCATTCCTAAAAAAGCAAGATGCTGAATGGAATACTTTAGTGGGCTCAGCTGGTGAGTTATTTGCCATCAGAACTCGATTATTCGTTCCTACAGAAGAAAACACCCTTATAGAAGATTTTGTGATGACCATGCGCATTGCGGCCGATGGCTATAAAGTTGGCTACGAACCTAGTGCCATGGCAACAGAAACTGCCTCGGCAAACATTGCAGAAGAAACTAAAAGGAAAGTGAGAATAAGTGCTGGGGGAATTCAGGCGGTGATCAAACTGGTAAAGCTGTTGAATGTTTTTAAGTACGGGAAACTCACCTTTCAGTATGTATCGCACCGTGCCTTGCGTTGGACTCTTATGCCATTAGCTTTAATTGGGGCTTTTGCCAGTACATTGTGGCTTGCCGACACACATTGGTTCTACAATTTAGCGTTTAGGGCTCAATCCATTTTCTATCTGCTTGCCTTCTTTGGCTATGTAATTAGAGACCAAAAAACTTCATACAAACTGCTCCACATCCCCTATTACTTTACTTATATGCACATTTGCGTAGTAAAAGGTTGGATCAAATACTTTAGAGGAAATCAAAAGGTAACCTGGGATAAATCTGAAAGAGTAGTTTTAGCCACTAATAGGGCAGCTTAATTGTCTATTTAAATCTATCAAACAAACGAACATGCTCTTTGAAGAGAAGGCCATCTCCTTCTATAAAGTCCTTAAAGAAATCGAGTTCAACAATTATGTCTTTAGTCTCTACTTTCCCAAATAGTGCGATTTCGTAGAATAGAAGTATGCGGAAGTTCTTGGGGATTTTAATTCTCAATATATCTAATAGATACTCTCTATGTGAATCGCTTTGACGAAGCTTTAAATGTTTAATAATAACCAAAAAAGTAGGAAGAAAATCACCCCAGTTCAGTTTAACTCTTCTTTTAAAACTAGCATAAGCCGTTAAGTCATCAATATCATTGCGCTGTTCAAAATCCATATGTAAATTCGATAAGCCTATTTTAGAGGCATTTAGACCTTTTACAACGCTATCGTATCCTAACATTTGATTCACTGAAAAAGTCTGAATACTTCTCGATAATAGCTCGAGGAATGAAAAGAAAAGGTTTTCATATTGATTAAGCTTTGAAGTGTCTATTTGATAATCTAGTGCCTCCTTTTGCTTCATCACTTCCAGCCTAGATTGCTTCATTTCTATTCTAGCATAGAGGGTATCAACTTTTGCTTGCTTAAGCTCTAAAGTTTGAGCCAGGAATGAAACGTAAATGAAAAACATCCCTGCTAAAGCCCAAGCGGACGCTAATGTCCCAGATAAAAAATCTCCAAGCTCATTTAGTTTTAATAGCCCATCTGTACTACCTGTTTTGAGTATGCCATAAACAATCAAGAATAAACCAACGACTGTAAATGACCAAGCCAAGCCTGTACCAATTTTGATTTTAAAAGTGATTTTAGAAGTGTCTTTATCTAGCTGCCGTTCACGGCTTGCAACAGTCACGTAGTCTTTGTCGATTTCTCCTTCAAGCTGCTCTGTGTTTTTTGATACCATAAGTTCCCATCTTGGGTAAGAATATCAACTACAACAAGTTCAATCGCTTCATTAAAGCTTCTTTATTGGCTCTGGAAATAGGAATTACCTTATCTTCAATCAATAAGTTCGACTCTTCAATATCTACGATTTTCGATAGGTTGACTACGAAAGACCGATGTACTTTCTGGAAGTTAAAATCGCTCAATCTGTCTTGAACCTTTTTCATGGTACTGTGTACTATATAGCCCTTATTAGCGGTTTTGAACAGCGCATAATCTCCCTTGGCTTCTATATAAAGTATATCCTCTATTTTTACTTTAATCAGCTTAGCGTCTACTTTCAGGAAAATGCTATTGTCTATAATCTTCGACATTCCACTGCTCTTTTCAGCAGATTTAAGCCTTTCGTAAGACCCCATCGCCACTTCAATAGCTGCATTAATATCTTTTACTCCATATGGCTTTACGAGGTAACCAAACGGTCCTCTTTCTCTGGCCCTTGAAACAGTGGTATTATCGGCAAAGGCAGTGGTGAAAATGAAAGGAATGTCAAATTGGTCGTTGATAATTTCGGCCAAATCTACACCGTCAATATCTCCTCCAATTTGAATATCGAGCAGTGCCAATTCTGGCGAATGTTGATTACAAAGTTCAATGGCATCATCGGCATTGTCAGCAACGCCCACAACTTTATGATCTAACATTTCTAGAATATCTTTAAGACTATCCGAAATCATTATATCATCTTCTACAATTAATATCTTTAACTGGCTCATTCCTTAAATAAGATTTGAGTTAAAGATAATAATTATATAGTCTTAAAAAAGACTTGACCTATTGGGCTGGAATAATAACTACAAATTCAGAACCCATATCTTGTTCACTATTAACGGAAATGGTACCTCCGTGCATCTCTACAAATTCTTTTACAATGGAAAGCCCAAGGCCTGTACCTTGAATGTTTTTAACGTTTGTAGCTCTATAAAAAGAAGCAAACAATCCTTTTTGGTCCTTCTTTGGAATTCCAATACCATAATCCTTAAAAGTAATTTTAACCTCATGTGTTTTTTCATACGATAAGGTAACTTTCGGATCTTCTTTGCCTTCTGAATACTTAAAAGCATTTGATATAAGATTGGCCACAATATGATCGAATAAATTGACATCGATGTTGACAGGTTGTACTACACCGATAACAGAAAAGTCAATTGATCGACCATCTTTCCTATTTTCAGTTAACTCAGTTATCGCTTTCTTAACTAGCTCATGAAGGTCGGTAGGTTTTTTATTTAATTCCACACGCCCTGCCTCTATTTTACCCAGCATCAAAATATCGTTCATCAAGAAAGTTACTCTTCCTATTTCTGACTCAATTCTATCGAGGTATTTATTATAACCCTCAAAATGCTCCGGAAATTGATTTTCAAGCTTAAACGCAATCAAATCAGTATTTTGCTTTATGGTGGTGAGTGGCGTTCTAAACTCATGAGAAGTCATTGAAACAAACCTAGATTTAAGTTCATTCAACTCACGCTCTTTATTGAGCGCCTTCTCCATTTCATTTTGCACCTCTTTTTGAATGGTAATATCTCTCACAAAAGCCGTGAATGAATGAATCCCATTTCTAACAATAGGTAGAATAGCCAGCTCAATCGGGAATTCTTCGCCACTTTTACGCATAGCTGTAATTTCAATGCGCTGGTTAAGAACAGGCCCTTCTTTTGTTTTAAAGTAGTTTTTCATCCCCGCATCATGTGCCGAGTGATGCTTAGAAGGAATAATATTATGAGTTAATGGTTTACCAATTACTTCTTCAACCTTCCAACCAAAAATCACTTCCGCTTGCGGATTCCATTCCGTAATTAGGCCTTTTTGGTCAATTGTTATAATACCATCTAGGGCAGAGCTTATAATGGTGCGTAATTTATTCTCACTCTCTCTTAATTCTCGTTCAGCTTTTAACTGTTTTATTTTTGCCTTAGCATTCTTCAGTCGGTTAGATGCTAAATTAGCAAGAGTAGTAAGTGTAGCTAGATGCTCGTCCTTAAAGAAATTTTTCTCTTTGTGTTCTGAATCTATAACCCCAATAACTTTACCATCTGCTATTATAGGCACCGTAATTTCAGAGAGCCTTACTCCATCAATATCTTTGTATCTGCTATCTTTAGAAGTATCACTTACAATTTCTGCCACTCCAGTTTCGGCAACATGCCCAACTATCCCCTCTCCAAGTTTAACCTGAATTGGGTCTACTATTGTTCTATCTTTAGACATGTTGGGCCCATACAGTGCCAATTGCTCTAAACAGCGTTTTTCTTCATTTAGTACATAGACCACACAGTCATTGAAGCCGAACTCATCAATCACATTTTCAGCAATCTCCCAAGCTATTTCTACGATATCTTCTTTTACTAACAACTTAGTAACGAAACCATTAATCGCCTTTAGATAGCTCTCATTTTCAGACAGTTTAGTGTTTCTCAACCTTAACGCTTCACGCTCCTTGGCTAGCTCTTTTTGGTTTTCATCTTGACTAATTATAAAGCCAATATACTTGGCTAGAAGGTCGATAAACTCAAGATCGTAAGCATCAAATGGTTGGGGGCGTGCATTTTCACTTGTAAAATTAACCGTCCCCCGTTTCTTTCCATTTACACTATATGGAGACGCGATATATGTTTCTAAACCAAATTTCTCAAAGGCAGGGTGGTTTGCAAATTCTGATTGACTAAAGTTACTAATGGCAAGTTTTGAGCCTTGAGCATAGGTGATTTGACAATAGGTGTCGCACAGGTCAAAACGAGCTTCTTCACCCAATTCCTCTGTGCTGTTTTCGTTGTAGCTGTACTGAACAAAATACTGATCTCCCTCTATCCTACTTACAATCCCAAAAGGTAAATTCAGATAGTTAGCAGCAATCTTCATCCCTTCATTGATTTGACAGTTAAGGTCTAAACCAATGTTAGAAGTCATTTCATTTAAAAGCTCTAAACCTACCCTATATTTATCTAAGCGACTGCGCGTAAAAATGAGTTCTTCCTCATCTTTCTTTCTGCCCGTTATATCCATATGAATCCCTAAGGATCCAATTCTGTCACCATCAAAATTATAATTAGGAGCTCCACTAATTAAACACCAAATTGGTTTCCCATTCTTGTGTCTTAGTTGTACTTCATAAACACTAGCCACTCCCTCCGCTCTTTTATCATGCTCTCTGTCAATGATCTCCTTTGTCTGTTTCGGCACCAAAATATCAGAAGCAATATTACCAATAAGTTCATCGGCAGTATAGCCAGTAATGCTGCACATGGCCTCGTTTACGTAAAGAATCGTTTCATCTAAATCTACTTCTAAAAGACCAAACTGAAGGTTTTGAATGATACCTCGGTACTTTTCTTCAGATTTCATTAACAGTTGATCAGACACATGTCGGTCGGTAATATCTCTGGCTACCGACATCATTCCTAAAATGCCATATTCATCTTCGAGAATCTGCACATTCTGACCAATCCAAATTACTTCACCATTTGCACAAACAATTGGAAACTCCAAGTAAGTAGTTGTTTCCCCCTTGGCCATTTGATTTTGGTAAAAAAGAACTACCCTTTCCTTGTGATCATCTCTAATTAAATCGGCATATCGCATCCCAATTACTTCCTCCTTGCTATAGCCAACAGCCTTTAATGCTTTGGGGTTTGCATAGGTGAAACAGCCTTGGGTATCTGTTTCATAAATAATGTCATTTGCCGCTTCCACCAACATTTTGTAGCGGTTAATCGACTTTGATCTAGAAGAGTATGATTTTTTATGCTGCAAATCGAAAGAAATATGATATAAACTACCTGAGTACCGAATACTAAGATAATACATTGCATGGTTCATTTCGAATTGTATGTTCTCTTTATTAGATAAATCTGAAGAAATACAATGCCATAACTTTTCTCCAATTTTCTCCCCTTCTACGAGTCCCAATTGGGCATTCCATAGTGAGGGTATAAATTGTTTACTGACTAAAAGTCCGTTACTGGTAGTGGTTATTTGAGGCTGTGTGTTCACTTGGGCTGAGTTGTGCTATACAAATGAATAGAATTAATAGTTGGCACAATGATTCTTTCGATGACTGACAGTATTTTTCGATAACTGACCGAAATCTTCGATAAATGAATTGAGGTATTCACCACCGCTCTAATAATAGCACTCCTATCAATTTGATTTTCTTCCTATCTTCCAATTCAAACAACCATATAGAAAATGAATAGAAAACACATTCTGCTATTTTTATTGCTCTACTCCCCTATACTTGTTGCTCAAGAAGTAAGAGTACTGAATCCTGTAACCTGGCCAGAATCTGATAAAGACACCGCCACCTACACCGTAAAAGGCGAAAGGCACGGTGTTAGTTTTTTTAAACAGTATAGACACCCTGAAGTACAATATGAGCCAATGAAACAGCTCACCTTCGACACCTACCACACCGTAGACGTAATGTATTACTGGTATAAATTATGGGCCGAAAAGTATCCAGACATTGTAGACTTGTATCAGGTAGGCACCAGCTTTGAAGGTCGACCAATTTTACAAATGACCTTGACCAATAAAAAAACTGGCAAGGACACGGATAAACCAGCCGCGTACTTTGAAGGAGGCCGTCATAGCGGAGAAATTACGAGTAGTGAATCCATTCTTTGGCTAACCCGACACTTATTAGAAAACTACGGTAGCGACCCTGCCATTACCAAACTGATCGACACTAAGGCGATTTACCTGAGACCACAAAACAATCCTGATGGTTCGAACCTGTATTTAAACACTGCACAAAGAAATAGATCTACTGTAAGGCCACACGATAACGATAGAGATGGCTTGCTGGATGAAGACGATGAAGAAGATCTGGATGGTGATGGTATTATGTACCAGATTCGGGTTAAAGCCAAAAAAGGAGAAAAAGGCACACACATTATCGATCCAAGAGACCCAAAAGGACGTTTAATGAAGCGTTCGGAAAATGGTGATTACTTTGTTTATAGCGAAGGTATCGACAATGATGGTGACGGCCGTTTTAATGAAGATGGCATTGGAGGATTAGACCTTCATAGAAACTACCCTGAAAACTGGCGACCTGATACAGGTGAAGACGAAACAGGCAGAGGCTATACACAAAACGGAGCAGGTGCTTTCCCCATGTCCGAACCAGAATCGCGCTCTATTGTAATGTGGATGCTCACCCATCCTAATATTTCTGTAGCCAACTCTATGGACACCAGAGTGCCAATGCACTTAAGAGCTCCTTCTACTTCGAAAAGTGAAGAAAGAATGTATCCTGAAGATTTGGACATCTACAAAAAATACGATCAAATTGGAATGGACATCACCGGCTACCCTTGGGCTGGCGATGTATATGAAACTTATGCCACACGCTACAAAGTGAACCCTTCTACTGGCGACCCATTAAAACCTAGTCCGCTATTCGGCCATGGCCCTGATTTTGGGTACTTCTACTATGGAGCAATCTGGTATGGCGATGAGTTATGGAACAATGGTGCCATGAAAGATTATGATAACGATGGCATTTATGACGATTATGATGGACTGCGTTGGGACGATGAAGAAAACGGAGGCCGTGGTTTTAAAGAATGGGAACCCTTTGATCACCCTACCTTGGGCAAAGCTGAAATTGGTGGTTTTCACCCCAAATTCTTTGGTCAAAACGGACCGCCTTGGCAGTTAGAAAACTGGGCAAAGAAGCAAGCATTGTTCAATTTAGCCATGGCCATGGATTTACCACAAATCACATTAAATGATTTAAGTGTAGAAAGCAAAGGCAAAGACACTTATGTGGTGAAGGTGAAATTCACAAATACAGGCCAATTACCCACCGCCCTAAAACAAGCGCAATTGGTGAAAATTGTTCGCGAAGACCGTGTTCAGTTACAATTCGATTCAAAACTAACCAGAGGTGGAGATGAGGCTCAAGTGCAAATCATCAATCCTAGTCTATCTGACAAAATCCAATACATGGACAGAACGCTTCCAGGGCAAAGCCAAGAGGCTACTTTTGAAATTAAGCTGAACAAAATCAAAGGTGCAAAAGCGAAGGTGAAAATCCTTTCCACCCGAGGTGGTTATATAGAAACTGAAGTAACCATCGGTACACTAGAAAAATAATAGCACCAACAATACCCTAATCAACAGCCTGAAAATCAATGTATTTTCAGGCTGTTTTGTTTCCTACCCTCTTCAACTAAAAGATAAAAATTAAACACATTGATAAGTAACAATATTTTTATATTAACATATTTAAATTTATTAATATATTAAAGCTCTAGCTTGACGTACCTGAATAAAAACAGATTAGAATAAATAGATAATGAAGTAATAGGCCATTACAAAACAAGCGATAAGCTTAAGCAGTGTGCCTGCCAAAAAACCAAGAAACGAGCCCAGTGCTGAACGCATGGCTTTATTTGTGTCTTGCCCAGCGCTCATTTCGCCAACAAAAGCACCTATCAATGGACCTAAAATAATTCCAAAAGGAGGAAAAAAGAACATACCTATAATTAAACCTATGGTACTCCCCCACACTCCTTTTTTGGTTCCGCCAAAACGCTTGGTTCCATAAATGGGAACTACATAGTCGAGGACAGTAACAACTACGGTTACTAAAGCTAAAGTCCATAAAGTATCTTCTGGAATATCCGTTCGAGCAGTGAAATGCAGAAATAGTAACCCTAAAAAACTTACGGGTGGCCCGGGTAGAATGGGTAAAAAACAGCCTGCAATCCCCACAAGCACAAAAACGATACCTAAAACAATAAGTAGTATATCCATGGCTAAAAAAGTGATTGATATTTAAAGATGATTATTTTTGGTGTATAAGTCATGATGGACATCCGAAAACAACTTTTAAAGGAACACTCCAAAGAGAATACGAACCTAATCGTTTCATATGTTGCAGAAGAACAGGAACGGTTTGATGCGCTGATGAACTTATTCCTAAACGATGAATATCGTGTAACTCAAAGAGCAGCTTGGGTGGTTGGTGAAATTGGTAGAAAGAAGGTTGATATGCTTAAGCCACATTTGAAAGCCATGGTCTTCAACCTTAAGCAACCCAATTTACATGACTCTATTAAACGCAATACAGTCCGTGTGCTTCAGGAAATCGATATTCCAGAAAACCTTTGGGGTGAAGTAGCCGACATTTGCTTTGGCTATTTGGCCTCAAAAAGCGAAGCCATTGCCATTAAATGTTTTTCTATGACGGTACTTTTGAATATTACTTACAAAGTACCCGAGCTGAAAGGCGAACTTCAAATCCTGATAGAAGACCAAATGCCCTATGGCTCTGCTGGGTTTAAATCTAGAGGAAAACGAACGCTGAACGCGCTTGAGAAAATCCAATAAGAGTGCCCCATTGCTCACCACAAAAGTCAACTCAACAGTCATTGCGAACCTGCCAAAGTTTTTCGTAGTGATAGAGCATACGTGAAGCAATCTCACTGATTATTAACCGCAAAGGGCGCGGAGTTTCACAAAGATTACAAAATGTATACACTTCAAATTCAGCTGCGTACATGTAGCTTATTAAAGAGATTGCTTCTGAATTCTTGCCTAGCGGCTGCTAATTCATCGCAATGACCGTGACCGATGGCTCACCACAAAACTCAAACGTTTATACCACAAAGGCTTATTCAACCGTCATTGCGAACCTGCAAGTGTATATCGAAGTGAAAGAGCATACGTGAAGCAATCTTAAGCAAGGAAAAACTTCCTTATAGTGACCAATATTTGGATGCAATAAAGAAGTTTTGATAAATTACATGAGGTATATGCGCAATCAATGTGACCGAGGCTTAATCTAGGGCATTATACCGAAGTGAGTGTGAATAAACTTTCTCACTAACATTAAAAAACATTTATGATCAATCAAGAAACAAAGACTATAAATATAATAACATCCGAATCAGTTACGGTTCAGGATATGATAAATTCAATTATAGAACTTGACAATCACGTGATTAATGTTTTAGAAGAAACCGCAGTAGATAAATTACATCGGAATAAGGATTCTCGAATACTATTCTTAAAAAATATACATGACATTAATGTAAATACAATTATTCAGTTTTCCTTTCAGACAGAATCACAAAATAAGTTGACCGATAAAGATTGGCTTAAAAAAAGACTGCCTCACTTGTCCAGTTCAATAGATAGTCACTCTGATATTAGTAAATATGCTTTCCATAAGAATAGACATATTTTTAATCAAATATTAGACAATTTAATTCTAAACTATTTTTTTGAGTTTGAAACAAAAGTTAGAAACATAGTTCGTTCCATTAAGAATCTTGAAAACCCTTACTATAACCCCAAAAGTAAAAAGTCAAACCCATATTTAAATGGTAGTGAACCCTTTGGGGCAATAAGAAAAGGGCTTTTTGAAAATCATTTAAATTTAACTAATGAAGATTATGAGGTTATTGGAATTTACTCAGCGATTAGAAACACCATTCATAATTCAGGGTTTTATTTTTCACCAGATTCAAAAAACTCAAATTACACCTATAGAACGATAAACTATGTATTTGAGCATGGAAAACCAATCAGCTTTTTTGCTATGGAAATGAAGTTTAATATGATGAAAGATTTACTAACATTATTTGAGAATATCATTAATCATAACAAGGTTAAGAAGATTGAAAAAGTAAATGATCTTTCTGCTGAAGTCGAGTTTCAATAAACCTCTGTCGCAGGTTCTCCGAACCTGTGACTACTATTAACCTAGGACTCTGTCCTTGAGTTACCTTATTTACTAAGTCTCATAGCAAGCGGATCCTGAAACAAGTTCAGGATGACGGTCAATTTAAGCCTATTCAGAGCAGCATGCTCGACTGGTTTCAGGTTTAAATGGTTAAAACCATCACAAGGTGCCTTTTACACAAATAGCCCACGGTTTAAACCGTGGGCTATGGAGTAACAAGCTGACACCAACCGTTTCAACGGTTTCATTCTTATGCTTTAAAACGAAAAACCCCAAAGCCGCAATGCCTTGGGGTTTATAATTTCTAAGGTACTTGTAAGCTTAAAAGCCGGGTAGTAACTCTATATTAAGCCCATCTACATAAGCTTTATAGGCTGGCCAATCGGTTTTGAAGAAAGCATTGATTTCTCCAATCACTTCATTGGCTTTCTTTTCGGCATTGGCCAAAGCAAAGCGCATGCCCTGCGTTACTGGATCATAACTCCCACCCATTTTACCTCTAATAGTTCCTAAATAACTTGAGAGAACGCTCTTGTCATTTCGTGAACCCTGCGTGCTTTCAGCATAAATCAGTCGATTCAAAGCCGTTAGCTTTTTCTTGATTTCAGCATTCTTGGCTTTTAGAGCTGCATTGTCATCGGCAAAACCATCGATCAAACCAACGCTTTTCGTAGCGGCTTGCAAACGATCAATCGCTTCGGTAACAGGCGCCAAGAAATCATAGTATTCTTGAATGAATTTCTGTTTTGCCTCAATCTCATTCATGTCCCATTCAGGAGTACGCGGGTCTTTCAATACTTTAATTGTTTGGCTGCTTGAAGCATTCCCCTTTGTCATTTTAACAGTATAAGTGCCCGGCAATACATCATAACCACGTGGTGGCGCAGCACCTTCTCTGCTCGGACCTGAACCTGGCTGACGAACACCATCGCCTTCAAAACCCCAGTACATACGGTTCAAACCTTTGTCAGCAGACTGGTAGAGTGTTCTTACCACTTTACCCTGTGCATCAGAGATTTCAACTTTTACACGACCTGCATCTTTAGCATAGTAGCTTATGGCTGCACTAAAAGGCTTATTATCACCCATAAAAAGTCCGTCACCTGTACTTCTATACCCCATATACTGACCAATGATGGCATTGGTAGCATCTGGAATTGGGAAAACGTGAAGGTTTTCTGCCATCAGCTTTTTCATACCCATTTTAGTCGCTTCGCGAAGCGGACGGATATCGTCCAAAATCCATAATGCCCTACCAAAAGTACCGATGATCAAATCATGCTCTCTTGGATGAATTTGAAGATCCATGGTAGGTACAGTTGGGTAACCGTGCGTCCATTTGGCCCAAGTAGCAGAACCGTCCATACTCACGTAAAGTCCACCTTCAGTGCCTAAAAACATCAAGTTGGGCTCAATTGGGTCTTGCACAAACGAAAGCGCAAAACCGAATACAGCATCCTTCTTCACAATACGCTTCCATGATTTTCCGTAATTGGTCGTTTGGTACACATAAGGCTCCCAGTTGTTTCTTCTGTGGTCATCAAAAACCACTACGGCTGTAGCTGGGTCATAAGTACTTGGCTTGATTTGCTGTACCCAAGTGGCATCTGGCAAACCCTCGAACTTTCCTGCGCTGTTCTCCCATTTTCCACCGCCATCTTGCGTCAGTTGAACATTACCGTCATCGGTTCCTACCCAAATCACGCCTTGCTTCAATGGACTCGGCTCAATTACGGTAATCGTAGTATGCATTTCTGCGCCCGTATTGTCATAATTCAAGCCTCCTGTATCAATTTGTCTTTGCTTTTCTGGATTGTTGGTGGTCAAATCAGGAGAAATGATTTCCCAATTTCTACCATTATCGGTAGACTTGAAAAGGTACTGCGCACCGATATAGACTGTCTTTTTATCGATTGGATTGACATTTACACCTGCATTCCAGTTCCAGCGTAACTGTACACCATCCGGGTGCTCCGGTCTAATACCTACCATTTCACCCGTTACTCTATCGTAACGCTGAATGTTAGCGCCCTGACTCAATGAATAACCATAGCGGAAATCAGTAGGGTCTGGCACCACATCGAAGCCATCGCCACCGACTATTCTTTCCCAATAACCATTTCTAATTCCTCCGTTTTTCAACAATTGGCTTGGCCCTAACCATGCGCCATTGTCCTGCATTCCGCCCATTACATTGTATGGGTATTCCATATCGTAATTCACATGGTAGAACTGCCCAATCGGTAAGTTCTCAGAATATTGCCATCGGCCTCCACGGTCGGTGCTTAATACTAAACCACCATCGTTACCTAAAACCAAAAAGTTCGGGTCATCTGGGTGTACATACCAAGCATGGTGATCGACATGGATTATGCCTGAGTTCACAAAGTTTTGGAAGCTTTTGCCACCATCTTCACTGGATGTAACTTGGG
This sequence comes from Roseivirga ehrenbergii, assembly GCF_001593005.1. Lineage (GTDB taxonomy): Bacteria > Bacteroidota > Bacteroidia > Cytophagales > Cyclobacteriaceae > Roseivirga > Roseivirga ehrenbergii. Next base: position 358,851 of record NZ_LQZQ01000049.1, on the reverse strand, counting down.
TATGCAGTGAGTAAACCCTGTTTTCGTTCTGAGGATCTACATAGATATCGGCATAGTAAAACGGACGGCTACCAATGCCTCTGTCATTCTTGTTCGAAATTCTATACCATCTTTCTCCCCCATCATCTGAGCGGTAAATGGCGTTTTCTTTTGATTCCACCCAAGCGTAAATTCTATCGGGCATAGAAGGCGCAATGGCCAAACCTATTCGGCCTAAATCGCCTTTTGGTAAACCATGCTCCGCAGTTTTTCTTTTCCAAGTTTCACCACCATCGTAGGTAATGTATATACCCGAAGCTGGACCGCCAGAGTTAAAGAAATAAGGCCACCTTCTGTGTTCCCACATGGCCGCTACAATTTTATTAGGATTGGTGGGGTCGATTACCATATCGGCAATACCCGCACCCGGACCTCCGTAAAGTACTTTCTTCCAGTTTTTTCCGCCATCGGTAGATTTAAAAACACCGCGCTCTTCGTGTTCGCCCCAAGGAGAACCAATTGCACCTACCCAAATGGTATTTGGGTCGTTAGGGTGAACAATAAGGCGATGGATATTGCTGGTTTTCTCCAAGCCCATGTGCTCCCATGTGCGGCCAGCATCTAAACTGCGGTACACGCCATAACCAGAATTGAGAGAGTTACGTGGGTTTCCTTCGCCCGTACCTACCCAAATTACGCTAGGGTTGGATGGATCGATGGTCACCACTCCGATAGAGGCTACGTCCTGATCATCGAAAATCGGCTCCCATAAGGTGCCTTGACTGGTAGATTTCCACAAACCACCAGAGGCAGTTCCTGCATAAATAATGTTTTTGTTCGACCGAACTACATCGATTGAAGTGACCCTACCCGACATTCCTGCCGGACCGATAGAACGTGGTTCCATGGATTTGAATAAGGAAAGGTCGGTTTGCGCTGTGGCCGAAGCGGCACAGAGGCATAAGAATAAAAGTGAAAATAGATTTCCGAGCTTCATTGAGAAAGGATTTTGTTATTTATCAATGGCTCAAGGTAAAACTATCTCAAGGTTTTTGTGGGGTGGAATTTTATTAGTGGTTGGTTAATTCTAAAGTTTTACAGAACTTTCAAATGTATATTTGTATAAGCTTGTTTGAAAAAATGATACCCGACTTAGATAAACTACATATCGAGTATAAGAACAGTCGGAATAGGACTAGAAAGCTACTATCAAAGATAAGAGCATTGGAAAAAAAATATTATTTCCTAGAACGAATTACTAGACCAAGAAAAACAACCGATACCAAGAGCGATGATATAGAATTGGAGTATGCCATCATGCATCTTTTTGAAGATCTGAATTTTAAATGTGAAAAGCCGAAGTCAAACGCTGATGTTGATGTAAAGGTAACGTTCGAAGAATTCTATTTTGGAATTGAGGTTAAAAATGGAAACTACGTTGGAGAAAACGAATCATTACAACCTTACAAGCATAAATTGCTAAATAACGATTCCTTCCAACCACTATTAATATACAATAACTCTCTGACAAATCAAACTTGGGATGAACCTAGAAAATTAATTGCTGAAGGAGCCAGATTTGGATTACTATTGACATCAGAACTCAAAAAAGGATATCTAAAATTGAAAAGAAACAAAATCACATTTAATCAATTTCTGAATCAACTAACTATCTGTGGTGAAATAAAATTCTCGAACTCAGCATTAGGTAAGGCTCATAAAAGCGATTAGCCTCAAATGAGGCTTAACCAAGAATGGCAGTAAATGTAGATACACGAGAATGTGTAAACCACTACATAGCAAGCTTTTAGCCTTACCTATTTTTCTTAAATAAAAGCATCTTCATATACCATCATGGCTTGCTAAGCTGGAACTTAACACCGGTAAGAAAAATGGAAATGCGAGTTTTGAGCTTTGCACACTACTATGATGATGTTTGCTTGATATTTCGTCATTTCGAGAAATAAGCGTTACATCAGCAACAGCTTATGACGAAGCAATCTCAAGCATTGTTGAATTGGAAAGGTAGATTGCTTCACGTAAACATCTTCACATCGAAGAACTAAAGCAGGTTCGCAATGACGGCTAAATTAGGCCTTGCCGGTTAGCCTTGCGTATTCTTGTTGTATTCCGCCCCGTTGGGGCTATAAAGGTGTCGCCCCGCTGGGGCTTAATGTACCGTATATGTTTCTCCATGCTACAAATATGTCGCCCCTTTGGGGCTCAGGTTTTGCACATGAATTCAGCTACTCATAGTCCTGAAAGGGCGAAATACCAAAACGAAGGGTGTAACCCATCGGAAATCATGGATGTACCCCTATGGAAGTCCTGTAAGGACGAGATAATTGAAAAAGGACTCAGCGAAGAAGCAATGACGGCTGAATAAAGTCCTGTAGGTTAGTTTAGCCAAATTTTAAAGCTTATCATAAAAGGCCATTATGATGCCTCCACGCTGATTTTTGAAAATTATTTTCAGTTTTTTGATATTTTTTTCTTTCCACGACTACTTTTTAACAAAAATTGGCATACGAGTTGTAAATGGAAAATCAGTTGGAAGTTTAGCGGTATGCTCACTTTTATTTAATGCAATCACAACCCTCTCAGGGAAGTAATTCTTAAAGAAGCATGCAAGCAAACAGAAGGCACAAAAACTCAAATTATCTCAATGTATAAAACTCTAAAACTGAGCATGGCTGTCATAGTGATGGCTGGATTGCTCGCCTGTGAAGAAGACGGAATTAACCCTAACAATGATTCTAGTTCTACACCACCACCTTCTTCTTCTCTGATTAAGGCCAATTTTGAAAACAGTATTGTCAACCTAAAGGAAAATGATGGTTCCTTGACCGTGCGAATTCAATTATCAGCCGAAGCTGAAGAAGATTACACCTTGGTATTAAATTTAGATGACGCCATTGGTCAAGGCAGCTTCTCTACAGAGCCAGCCTTGAAACAAAGTCAAATTGATTTAGAAATCCTTGCTGGCCAAACTGTGGCAGAATTTAAAGTCGTTCCTCAAGACAACGATTTATTATCTGGTCATAGCACCCTTAAGTTTAGAATAATTGATGGAGTTTCTGCGGTTGGCGGAGATTCAGATAACATCGAGATCAATATTCTGGACGATGAGCTTTTTGGCAAAGCGCAATCTTTTGAATCATCGGCTAGTGGCTGGAAAACCAAAAGAACATTCGTGTATGATCAACAAGGTCGTGTGAGCAAAGTGAATTGGACATCTGAGACTCCTGGAGCTAGTGCAGGCACAGACACCTATTATTATGATGCGAATGGTATGATTGAAAGGATCAACTACTACCCTAACCAAGACGAGTATTTTATTAAGCAGAATGGAAGAATAATTCGGTCTGAGAAAATTGAATACGGTGTAAAAAAATCTTACTCAGAATATGATTATGATTTTATGGGCAATGTAGCTGGTAGAGCAGACTATTACCTTCAATCTAATGGTTCATATGAACTTAGCTTAATATTTGTTTACCTATATTTTCAAGACGGTAACTTGTACAAGCAGCTCGCTTATTACCCAGCTCAGAACGGTGATTTGAAATTGACCTCTACTCGTACTTACGACCACTACTTAGACAAGGTAAACCCATTTCCTGTGAATGAAGTAATTCCTACTATCAAAACACAAACAAAGTTACCTGCTTCTTATCGAGTGGAAGAAAACGGTGTAGATCTATTGTATCAATTCGATTACGAGTTTAACACGAATGGCGAAGTGACCAAAAGAACTACCAAAGGTGAATCAACACTATACTTTTACTATTAATTAACCACCAACGGAAAAGTATCAAGAGTAATTCAACCCATCATAAATTTGAAAAGCTCTTGGTACAAACCGTTTCTTATTAAACTATGGTAAATGTAAAAACTCAAAGGCCGAGCATATTATATGCTTTGGCCTTTTTACTCTTTGCTTGCCAGCCAGAAAAGAGTAATCAAACTCAAGACAGCAAACCCTCTGCGGTATATCCTTACTTCAAAGAACCTAAAGTCAGCTTTATTTACGAGCGCTATTTAGATATTAAAGGAGCATTGGTGGCAGGAAATGCTGAAATGGCGCAAAAAAGTGCCGATGTATTTCAACTTTCAATTGGTTCATCTTCAAACCTATCAGACTTAGCAAAAAGCATAAAAAGGGAGCCTGAGATAGATAAACAACGTAAACTGTTTACAAGGTTAAGTATTGAAGTTTTAAAGTTATTAGAAAAACATCCCCCAGTAAATGGGAAGGTTTTTGCCTTTCGATCTATGAGTGACAGCAGCGAAGTTTGGCTGGCCAATGAAGCCCGTGTAAATAGCCCTTACGATGGAAGTATTTCTAACGGAAAGTTGTTCAAGGTTTTGGGTAAAGAAGAGCACGCTAATCTTGTTAAAAAACAGTCTAAGCGACCTAATACAGAGAGGCTATAATCAAATTACCTACTAAGAATTTAAAGCCATATCAGCCCTTTCAGGGCTGATTTTACACTATCTGATATGGAATGGGCTGAGCCCATTCCTTTGTTATTTCGCCCCGTTGGGGTTATAAAAAGCAAGTCTTATAACGGAAAAAGTTTTAAGTCAAAATCCAAGCTGTCTTTTCAATGGTAAGCCCTCAGGTAGAATAAAAAAAGCATCTTCCAATTCCATCCTTTCAATCCTACTTGCAATACTTATGACATTGTATTCGGCATTCTCAACAATCGTTTTTAAAGGTAAAGATTTAGTTTTTTCAACATAAAAACTCCACCCTCCGAATTTGTGACTCTCAAATGACTTGGCGTCTATTGAATATTTTGAGTTAAAATAATAAGTCGTTTTATCCGATTCGGAAATTACTTCAAGTACATCACATTCGATACCTAATACTTCCTCCTTTTTATCTAGAAATTTGAAACTTACCAATGGTCCTTCTTCAAAACTACCATCCACCCAGTACAATGTATCTGAAACAGTCATTTTACTATACAATCTATTTTGACTTGCATCATACAATTGCCATTGAAAGTATTGACCGTTACTCAGCGTTTTATAGTGGTTATTCTTAATATAGTAGTCTTGAGTAGACCCCATTAGCATTCCTATCTGTTCATTACTGACATTTGGCATCTTACTCTCATAAGTCACTTTATAAGTTATCTTGCCCTCAAAATCTTGAGCACACACGGTGCTAAAAGAGACAGCAAGAAGCCCTATGATTAATCTAAATTTCATCTTTATTAATTTAAAAGTTCAGTAAATATCCAGTGATCAAAAATACTAAGTCTATTCATAACTCAATACTCAATTCTTTAAAAAGCCCCAATTCGAAGCGTCATTCCGCAGGAATCCTTTCACGTCCTACAAGTCAAGCCTTTCTGTGTTTCTGAAAAACTCAGAAGTCTCGTAGCCAACGGGATAACTTAGAGTAAGCTAATTACGCTTTAGTTAAGCTTATTACTAATAAGCCAAAGTTATCTCGCCCTTTCAGGGCTGAATTTACTTTATACTGACAAGGAATGGGGTCAGTCCATTCCTTTGTTATTTCGCCCCGTTGGGGCTATAAAGGTGTCGCACCATTTATATTGCCATACCACAAATATTCAGTCCTGTTGAGGCTTGGATTTTGCACATGCATTCAGCTACTCTTAGTCCTGAAAGAACATAATATCAAAACGAAGGGTGAAACCCTTCGAGAAACTCGAATCTACATTCAAGAAAGTCCTGTAAGGACGAGATAAACCAATGCGACTTTCTGTTCATGGCTATAAATAGGAAATTCGGGAAGAATCAAAAAGGCCTGTCAGGTTTTAAAACATGACAGGCCTTTGCTTAGTGAAACCTTTAAGCGATTGAGCTTTTAGAACAACAGTCCAGCCATTTCCACCAGTCTGATAAATTCAGCACGATAGCCTTCTTTGTCTTGACCTTTTGCGCTTTTCGCTAATTCAATGACCGCATTAAAAGTAAGGTCATTTTTGTATTCTGAATTTCGAAGCATCATTCCAAAACCTGCTACTGCAGCCGACCAACGGAAGTTTTCAGAGCTATTACTCAATTTAACAGATTCATTTTTAATCACTTGCTGTAATAAAATACTGGTGTCTCCATCAGGCTTTTTGTATCGTAATTTCACCGTCATTAAATCGGTGGTGTTCCCTGTGGTTTTCTTCACTTCTGTATTTTGGTATTTCAAATCGTCCAAAGGTTTGAACTGGCTGTTCACCCCTACTGGAATGATTTCATATAAAGCAGTAACCGTATGGCCAGCGCCTAATTCGCCTGCATCCTTTTTATCGTTGTTGAAGTCTTCATCATTCAGCTTTCTGTTTTCATAACCAATCAAACGATAAGCTTGTACCGTGGCAGGGTTAAACTCTACTTGAATTTTGACATCTTTAGCAATGGTGAAAAGCGTTCCACCAAACTCGTTCACCAATACTTTCTTGGCTTCTAAAATATTGTCGATGTAGGCATGGTTACCATTTCCTTTGTCGGCCAAAAGTTCCATTTTAGAGTCTTTGTAATTGCCCATTCCGTAACCCAAAACGGTCAAGAAAACACCTTCATTACGCTTTTCTTCAATCAAGTCTTCCATGGCCTTATTGCTCGATGCGCCTACATTAAAGTCGCCATCAGTAGCCAAAATCACGCGGTTATTTCCTTCTTTCAGAAAATTCTGTTTTGCGATTTTGTAAGCCAGTTCAATACCAGCACCGCCAGCCGTTGAACCACCTGCATTCAGTTTGTCTAAAGCTTCAATAATCTTGTTTTTCTCTTTACCCGAAGTAGAAGGCAGCACCTCTCCTGCTGCGCCTGCATAGACCACAATGGCCACATGGTCTTCATCGCGCATTTGATTCACTAAAAGCTTCAATGATTTTTTGAGCAAAGGCAATTTATTATCCGCCCCCATAGAACCCGATACATCAACCAAAAAAACAAGATTGGCAGGAGGTAATTTATCTACTTCAATCTTCTCGCCCTGAATTCCAATATGAACGAGCTTGTGTTGGGTATTCCATGGCGCATCGGATACTTCATGCTGTACCGCAAACGGATGTTTCCCTTTCGGTCCTTCATAGTCATAATTGAAGTAGTTGATCATTTCTTCAATTTTCACAGCATCCTTAGGCGGCATTTTTCCACCATTAATAAACCTACGCACATTGCTATATGAAGCTGCATCAACATCAATTGAGAAGGTGGAAAAAGGATTCTTCCATGGCGTGTTGAAGCCATTTTCTTTTATTTCAGCATAATCTTCCTGACTTAATTCTTTTGGGTACTGGTAAGCAGTAGAAAAATTATTCTCGGGCTGCATGTACATTTGAGAAGAGATATCAATATTTATCTCTTCCTGATCTGCTATACCCTGAATCATTAATTTTCTTGTCTGTTTGGCTTCTGCTTGCCCTATTACGATGACTTCTGCCATTTCCTGTGCATCTACTTTTAGACTAACATTGATTACAGACTGCTTTCCTACTTTTACTTCTTGGGTGATGTAGCCTAGGTATCTAAAAATCAATACCGTTTCGTTATTGGGTACAGTGATGCTGTACTTGCCATTGGCATCCGTAGGAACACCTTGAGTAGTTCCTTTAATCAATACAGAAACTTGAGATAGCGGAAGGTTATTATCGGCACTTTTTACAATGCCCGTAACTTCCTTTTGAAAATCTTTGGCTTGGCTGTTATGGAAAATGCCAGTGAACAGCATCATTACTATTATTAAATTCTTCATCGCTAAAAGGTTTATGTAAAAAATTCTTTAACCTTGAGATGCACGGCTTTTGAAGATTCCATAAAAGCAGAGAAAAAAAATTCATTTATAATCCGTTGTTCTCGAAAAAACGAACTGATATCGCCCAAAAAACTGACCTAGAGCTGATTTTCACTTATAAAGAAAATCAGGACAATAGGTGGCTTGGTGAGCTGTATAAGCGATACATGAGCTTGGTGTATGGGGTTTGTTTAAAGTATTTGAAAGACCGCGATGCTGCTCAAGACATGGTAATGCAGGTTTTTGAAAAATTGCTTTCGCAGCTACAAAATCAAAAAGTAGAAAATTTTAAAAGTTGGCTCTATGTGCTCACTAAAAATGAGTGCTTAATGCTGCTCAGAAAACAGAAGTCGCAAGGGCATTCTGTAGAAAATGGAGAAGCCGTTATGGAAATTGCCTTGGCTGTGCATCATGATACCGAAGCGAATGCATTGGAAAGTGATTTAACCAAATTGGAAGACTGTATTGACAAACTGAATGAGGAACAAAAAGTCTGCGTGCAGTTCTTCTATATTGAAAAGAAGAGTTACCTAGAGGTGGTAGCACTGACAGGTTTTGATTTGAAGAAAGTAAAAAGCTACATTCAGAACGGACGTAGAAATTTAAAAATATGTGTAGAAAATCTTCGTGAACAAGAAGCATAACCATATTAAACAATTGACCCCAGCAGTATTGGAAGCCTATAAAAAAGGGCTCTTAAATGCTGAACAACAACATCAGGTTGAAAAGCTGATGTTGGAAGACCCTTTCTATGCCGATGCACTAGAAGGCTGGGAACAAATTGACGACACGGAGCTAAGTGCGGACTTAGCCAAGCTTCAAAGCCGCCTAGACGAAAGACGGGAAGAAAAGAACAGCATTGGTTTTTGGACAATTACCCGAAGATTGGCAGCCACTTTATTAATTTTAATTACTGCTTCCTTTTTGTTTTTCTGGTTACAGAATAAAGATGAAGCACCTGAAGAATTCACAGCAAAAAAGGAAGTCGAAACTGAGGCCAGGCCAAGCACGGACAGCCTTGAATTGATCAATCCAGACCAGTTAGAAAAACCAAGATTAACCGCTTCGAATACCGATACCAAACCCAAAACAATGACGCTCTCCCCGATTGCCGATGAGGAAGAATTGGCTGAAATGATCATTAAAATTGAGGGAGAAATGGAAAGCATTGATTTAAAAGCCCTTTCAGAAGCGACAGAAAACAAAGCTGCAAAAGCAAAAATGGAAGAGGCTGTTAGAATGGAAACGGCTAAAACGCTGGTCGAAGAAAAAAATGAAGCTCAAATGGCCAGAACGATGGATGTTCAAAGCATGCTGCAAAGCCGAGCGGCAGGGGTTAAGATTGATGGACCGAAAATCTCATTAACAATTGTTGACGCTAGTGACCTCTCACCCCTGCCTCAAGTCTCTGTTTTTATCAAAAATACAACACAGGGAACAGCCACAAATATTCAAGGCAAAGCAGAAATTTCAGTCGACACTTCTGCAACTTACGTGGTTCGCTATTTAGGTTATGTTAGTCAGGAGTTTAAGATAAGTGACCTTCCTAAAATGAATGATACTATTAGAATGCAAGCTGATGCCACGGATCTGGCTGAAATGATTGTCACTAGTCAAGCTCGTGCCAACCAAAAAGCAGTGCCTGTAATGGGAATGTCTGAATACAAGGATTACTTAGAAAAGAGTATCATTTACCCTGAAAATGAGTCGAAAACCAGAGGCACGGTTCGAGTGGAGTTCATCATTCACGCAGACGGCACATTGAGTAATTTCGAAATCAAGAAAAGCTTAGGTACAGCTTTCGATACAGAAGCTATCCGATTAATCAAAGAAGGACCAGCTTGGCAAGCAGCTACGGATGAAAACGGAGCTTCAAAAGCTTCGACTGAAATCATTCAGGTGGTTTTTAAGCCATAAGTATTGGAGACCTACAAAGCGATAACTTTAGGATAAAACCCTCCAAAAGTTCTCATTCATAACTCTGTTGAACTCAATAGCTTCTGATGAGATAAGTGTATCAACTTTTGGAGGGTTAAAGTTGAATATAAGTCTTAAAGAGAATCCCACAGTTTTCTAGGTGGCACTAAAAAAATTGAAAAGCGCAAATAGCTTGAATCCTTAATATCATACTCACTAATGGCCTTCTTTATTCTATCACCGGGGTTTACAGTAAAATAAGTGAGGTTATGAACATAGCCTACATCTACACCCATCCAAAGCCAATCATGAATTTCTTGCTCTACCTTGAGTTTAAAGTAAACATCAGCCCGCTGTAAAGTGATTAAATGCGCTTCATTTTGGAGGGCATCAGTAAGGTTGAATCTCCAATTCACCAACTCGGTTTGGTATATAAAGTGCGTACCCTCTTTCCAATGATACCTCAAATTAATTGAGCTTGGTAAAATGGCTTCAAACAACATTTTTTCTGAAAGCTGCTTTTTATAACTGAAGGTTGGGTAAATATTTAAAAGCCCCAAAGCGTAGTTTACTACACCTCCATAGCCAATAATTGTACTTTCGTTTAATTGCTTGCTGTATTCCCCCATTGCTAAATATCGACTGGAAAAGCGGTTAATGCTCCAAGTATCACTGGCCAGTTCTGTTAATATAATGAGCGAGAATTTCTTCTCTTTAGAAATGTTTCTTTGATACAGAAAGTTTAATCCGGCATTGTTGAGGTGATTGTTATTTAAAAAATCGAATAATTCACCTTGTTGGCCTGTCCCAACACCATAGGATTGTTTATAATACTTAAACTGAAAGCCAAAAAGTGTTTTTTCCTTTAGAATAAGCGGCACCCCTAACCTCACTCTAAGCAAGTTATCTTTAGCTATGCTAGATATGGAGTTATTTTCACCAACAGGCTTCTCATAAGCTTCATAATTAGAAAGATATTCGGAAGTAAACTCAACTACCTTAGGTCGATAAGTAATAATGTCTTGAGCATTTACACCGATAGTTAAGAATAGAAAAAGGAAAGAAAGTAATAGTCGCATTAAAGGCATAAGTCTAATCCAGAACTGACCAGGTTTCCAGATTCATTCAACTCGCAAGTAAGAGAAAAGTTCTGAATAATCATTAACCGACAATCCCTGCTCACCGCTCTTAAAAAATCAATCTTACCGTTTAATTCCTTTGCTTATCTTGATTTCCAAAATCAATCCAAATACTTAACTATGAAACGACTCCTATCTTTATCAGGACTGTTAATCATCTTATTCTCTACCCAAGTTATGGGGCAAATCAAGTCAGAAACCTACGCTGACTTAGACCTCAGACATATCGGTCCGGCCAATATGAGCGGAAGAGTAGTAGATTTAGCCGTACAAGAAAGTGACCCTTATATTTTCTACGTGGCCACCGCTACAGGCGGAATGTGGAAAACCACAAATAATGGCGTCACCTTTACTCCAGTTTTTGAAAATGAAACTACCCACTCAATTGGAGCCATTGCACTGAACCAAAGCAATCCAAACATTATATGGGTTGGAACTGGTGAACGTGCCAACCGTCAAAGTTCTTCATGGGGAGATGGTGTTTACAAATCTACTGACGCAGGTAAAACCTGGACCAATGTAGGCTTAAAGGATTCTCATCATATTGGCAGAATTGCATTGCACCCTACCAACCCAGATATTGCCTATGTAGCAGCAATGGGACATTTATGGGGGCCAAATAACGAAAGAGGTCTTTACAAAACCACTGATGGTGGTAAAAGCTGGGAGCGTATTATTTATGTAAATGACGATACAGGAGTTGTAGATGTGGCAATGGATCCAAGCAACCCTAATATTTTAATCGCAGCCACTTACCAAAGAAGAAGAAGACCTTATGGTTTTGATGGTGGTGGACCAGGAAGTGGATTACACAAATCTACCGATGGTGGTAAAACATGGAAAAAACTAACAAATGGCTTACCTGAAGGTGAATATGGCCGTATTGGTATTTCCATTTATGGAAAAAATTCGAATATCATTTATGCTTCTGTAGAGCAAGGTTTCCAATACAATGCTTCTACAGCTTACAACGAGCGTAGAGCTGGTTTATACCGCTCTGACGACAAAGGTGAAACCTGGAAATTTATGAGTGATTGGAATCCAAGACCAATGTATGCCAGTCAGCCTTATGTAGACCCAAATGACGACAAGCGTATTTATATGCAAAATCAATTCAGTTATTCTACGGATAGCGGAAAAACGTTTACTGCTCCTCGTCAGTCATTGCATGGTGATGATAGAATTGTTTGGGTAAACCCTAACGATTCCCGTCATGTAATCAAAGGTGATGATGGTGGAATTGGTATTTCTTACGACCAAACCAAAACTTGGCTATTTGTTACCAATTTACCAGTGAGTCAGTTTTACAGAATTGCAGTTGATAATGCAGAACCGTATAATATTTATGGCGGATTGCAAGACAATGGTAGCTGGGTAGGCCCTAACGCTACTTATAAAAGTGATGGAATTCTTAATTCAGACTGGAGAAGAACAGGTGGTGGAGATGGTTTCTTAAGTTTACCTCACCACACCCAAGAAGGCGTGATGTATGGTGAATCTCAGTATTTAGGCCTTTTCAAATTAGATTTAAACACTGGTCAAAGAAAATCAATCAGACCGGGCGATCCGAAAGGCGCTATTGGAGCAAGAAGAAACTGGGATTTCTGGGGACCAGGTTTACCTGAGCCAGATTTGGAGAATGCCATGGCTCCAGCCAACTGGGACGGACCATTCTTTCTTTCATACCATAACCCAAACACGATTTATGCTGGGACCAACGTACTTTGGAAAAGCACAGATGGCGGAAATTCTTGGGAATCTTTGGGTGATTTAACCACCAAGGTAAACCGTAGAGATTTAGAAATCATGGGGAGAAGAGCTACAGAAAACACAGCTTCATTAGATGATGGAATTCCGTACTACCCTACCCTTACTGCAGTGGCCGAAGATCGCTTTACGCAAGGCTTGCTTTATGCAGGTACAGATGACGGATTGCTTCAAGTGTCGAGTGACGATGGCCAAACATGGACGGATGTTACTTCAAAACTGAGTGGTTTGCCAAAAGAAACTTGGATCAATACTATCGAGGTTTCTAGCCACAATGCAGGAACGGCCTATGTCGCCATTAACAACTATAGAAATAACGATTTCAAAAACTATGTATACAAAACTGTTGACGGTGGTAAAAACTGGACTTCAATTACAGGAAATCTACCAGCAGATCGTGTAGCGAGAACTTTAAGAGAGGATCCTAAAAACCCAAGCTTACTTTATTTGGGAACTGAATTAGGCCTTTTCATTAGTAACAATGGTGGTAAAAACTGGATTGAGCTGAAGAACAATATGCCAACTTTACCTTTCAATGATTTAGTTATTCACCCAAGAGACAATGATTTGGTTTTGGCTACGCACGGGCGTGGCGTTTGGATTTTAGATAACCTTAACTCAATTCAAGAACTCACTACTTCTGTAGCCAACCAAGATGCTGCCCTTTTCAGCATTGATAAAGGTGTAATGATTAATTATACAAGCGAAGGTGCTCATGTGGGTGATATGTTCTTTAGAGGTGAGAACCCAGTTCGAGGAGCAATCATTGACTACTACTTAAAAACTCCAGTAAAGGAGAGCGAAATTTCATTGACGATTCACGATACGCATGGCAATTTGATCAAAACTTTGGATCCTGACACTGTTGCAGGTATTCAGCGCGAAGTATGGGACATGAATTATGAAAGCTTTGCCCCTGCTTCTACCGCAAATACAGGCGGAGGAGGCCGTAGAGGATTCGGCTTAAATGGACCAAAAGTAATTCCTGGTAATTATGTGGCTAAGCTAACCGTAAAAGGAAAATCCTACACTCAAACTTTTGTAGTGGAAGATGACCCAAGGTTGAATATCGATATTGCTGATAGAAAAGCGTGGACAGCCAAGTTGATGGAAATTGGTGAGTTTTCTTTGAAAGCGACAGAAGCCATGGGCGAACTTGCTGGATTGCAAAGACACCTAAGTCAGTTAGACAGAAAAAAGGTGAAGTATGATGAAGCAGCTGCTAAAGAAATCAGAAATGTAGCCGGCTTATATACTGAATTGATGAGCCGTGTGAGAGGCGTTTACTTTGGCGCTTCGGGCTGGATTGGCCAGATCACTGGCGATCAGCAAGCACAATTCGATTACCTGCAGGAAATGCTTATTAAGTTAGAACCGAAGAAAAAAGCAGTATTGAATGATACTGTTAAAAAGCTCAATAAGAGTTTAAGTAAGGAAAATAGATATACAGGTCAATAATTTTATTGCATATGAAAATCAAAGCTTTAATAGCGTTCTTGGCCATTACCACATCGGTAATGGCGCAGGATCGAAAAATTGATGTAGAATCCAAAGTGGTTACCAACCATGAGGTGACCATTAAAGGAAAACGTGTACCCTACTCGGCCACTGTGGGTACCCAGCCCGTTTGGGATAATAACGGTGACCCAATTGCGACCTTATTTTACACTTATTACGAAAGAACAGATGTAAAAGACAAAGACAGTCGTCCGTTGGTAATTTCATTCAATGGTGGCCCTGGCTCTGCCTCGGTATGGATGCACTTGGCTTATACGGGGCCGCGTATTCTTAAAATTGATGATGAAGGTTACCCTATTCAGCCTTACGGAGTTAAGGACAATCCTAATTCCATTTTAGATGTAGCGGATATCGTTTTTGTAAACCCTGTGAACACGGGCTACTCCAGAATCACAGACCCGAAAGCCAATAGATCGACTTTCTTCGGTGTAAGACAAGATATAGCCTATTTATCTGAATGGGTAAACACTTTTGTAACACGTGCCAACCGCTGGAGTTCACCCAAGTATTTGATTGGGGAAAGTTACGGAACTACTCGTGTTGGCGGAATGGCCTATGAACTACAAAACAATCAATGGATGTACCTAAATGGTGTTATTTTGGTTTCTCCAACCGATATGGGAATCGACCGAAGTGGCCCAGTAGAAGCTGCCAATCGCTTGCCTTACTTTGCCGCTACCGCTTGGTACCATAAGCAACTTCCTTCTGATTTACAGAGCAAGGATTTGCTGGAAGTATTGGATGAAGTTGAAAGCTATGCCATAAACAAGTTTATTCCTGTATTGGCCAAGGGGGCTTGGGCTACGGAATCAGAAAAGAACGATGCCATTAAAATGTTTGCTCGTTATTCTGGTTTAGATGAAGAAATCATAAGACAGCATAATCTTGATGTTCCTTATAACTTCTTTTGGAAGGACTTACTCCGTCATGAAGGACATACCGTTGGTCGTTTGGATTCGCGCTACAAAGGAATTGATAGAATGGACGCAGGTATGGGGCCCGATTTCAATGCTGAACTTACATCTTGGTTGCATTCATTTACACCTGCCATTAACCAATATTTCATGAATGAGTTGGGTTACAAAACTGACATCAAATACAACATGTTCGGGCCTGTTAACCCTTGGGATCGCTCAGGTGATAATTCTGCAGAAAGCTTACGCAAGGCAATGGCTATGAATCCTTACTTAAAAGTAATGACACAAAGTGGCTACTACGATGGCGCTACAACTTACTTTAATGCCAAATACAACATGTGGCAGACCGACCCAAGTGGTAAACTAAAAGACAGAATGAGCTTTAAAGGTTACCGCAGTGGTCATATGATGTATTTGAGGGCTGAAGATTTAGCTCAATCGAACGAAGACATTAGAGAGTTTATTAAGAATTCAATACCACCAGCAGGTACTCCTGCAAAATATTAATAGTGCTTTAACTAAAAATATAAAACAGGCCAATCTAAAAATGGCCTGTTTTTTTATACCCGTAAGTACCGGTTTTCTAAACTTCTATCTTGTGACAAACCACAGCTAAGAATAGCCTTCACCTCTTAAAAACTATTGAAATTTAATAACCTAGCCCAAACATCTCTAAGATTAATAATCTCACTATATTCAAAATTATATTAATATAGTATTAATAGTGACCCAAAACACATGCAACACCATAAGATAAACCTCTCTTATGCAAATAAGATGAAGGTCATTGCACTAGTGATTATCTCAATTGCACTACTGGTTATCCTAGGCTGGTACATTGAGAATCCTACGCTATTAAAAGTAGTTGACTTTGGGCCGACCATGAAGTTCAATACAGCATTATCATTCGTATTGTGTGGATTAATAATTCTATCTCTCTCATCGCCTACTACCAATAGAAAGGCCCTTTTGCCATACTCACTGGTCATTTTGATTATTAGTGGAATAACACTTGTTGAATACATTTTTAACGACTTAGATATTATCGACAACCTGATTATTCAAGATCAATTATCGATAAAATCTCCTGGAAGGATGTCAATTGCCACCTGCATAAACTTTATTCTTTTCAGCATTTCCAGTTGGTTAATCACTTCAACCAAGTCAAGAACCAAAAAGCTAGGTACCTCATTAATTGTTTTCACTCTTTTTCTCGCTCTTCTTTCGATCATCTCATTTTTACTATATATCCCAATTACAAACAGGTTCTATTTTATAGACACCATGGCGATTCACACATCTATTCTATTTTTATTGTTAGGGATTGCCTGCTCGCTAAAAAATCCAAACACTGGTTTTATTGCGTTTAGAAATAGTGACAAAATTGGTGATAAGATGATCAAAATGATTCTGCCATTTGTCCTTACCGTACCTGTGGTATTAAGCCTCATTTTTTCATTGCTGAACAATGAGCGTATTATCAGCATTGACCTTGGTTTAGCTGTATTCTCTGTAATCTTGATTTTTATTGGCTCTGTACTGATTACTGTTTATGGTAAGAACCTTAACCGTATTGAAGAACAGAAACGGCTTTTACAAAAATCTTTCGATGAAGTGAATAAAGAGTTACTAGATTATAAATATGCCATTGACCAAGTAATGTCTGTGACAATTGCATCTCCTACACAAAAAATTCTTTATGTAAACGACATGTTCTGTGAAACCTCTGGTTATTCTAGAACTGAAATTCTTGAAGAGGGCTACCGATTGGTTCAAACAGATCATCATCCGCCTGAATTTTATGAAGGTATGGGAAAGACTGCTTCCAAGGGGCAAGTTTGGAAGGGTGAGTTATTGAACAAATCCAAATCAGGTAAAACACGATGGTCTCACTTAACCATTGTTCCTTTTAGAAATTCAGAAGGTGAAATTTACCAACACCTTACTTTTGAGAAAGACATAACTTTAGAAAAGAAAGCTGAAGAACTTAATCGACAGTATGTCAATGAATTGAAAAACAGAAACAAAGAGCTACAGGAATTTTCTTACATCGCATCGCACGATTTGCAAGAACCATTAAGAACAATTACGAACTACTCAGGCCTATTCTCTAAAATGTATAAAAGCACTTTAGATAAGCAGGGAGTTGAGATTCTTCAGTTTATTGAATCTGCTGCCACACGAATGCAGGCACTTATTCATGATATTCTTGATTACAGTAGAATTGGGAAAGAAAAGACAAAAACCGAATTAAATACTAAAACCATAGTAACGCATGTAATTGAGGATTTATCGACCTTAATTAATGAAGCAAATGCTCAGATAAAAGTTGGAAATCTTCCAACAGTATATGGTGCTGAAACTGAAATAAGAATTGTCTTTCAAAACTTAATCAATAATGCTATTAAATTTAAAAAGATAGATGAAACTCCTTATATTCAAATTGGGTATCAAGAAGAAGAACTTAACCATAAGTTCTTTGTTACTGATAACGGAATAGGCATCGCCCCCCATTACAAAGACAAAATTTTTCAAATTTTTCAAAGACTACATAAGCAGTCAGAATATACAGGAACAGGTATTGGATTGGCCCATTGTAAAAAGATAATTGAAAGACATAAAGGGGAAATATGGTTTGAGCCTAATGACCAGCAGGGTACTACATTTTATTTCACTATTAAGAAAAAGCAGGTATGAAAAAGAAATTAAGGGCTATACTACTAATTGATGACAACCCTGCTGATAATTTGTATCATAGAATGGTAATCGAAGCAGAGAATGTTACTGATTCGATAATTATTGTAGAAGACGGAATTGAGGCGCTAGAGTATCTTACCAACTGCTCTAAAGAAAATCAACCTGATTTGATTTTTCTTGATATCAATATGCCCAGAATGAACGGTTGGGAATTTTTGGATGAATACGAAAAGCTAGAGCCACAACATAAAGGTCACTGTATTATGATGATGCTGAGCACTTCAGATGCTGTAGAAGACAAACTAAAAGCTACTAAGTATAAATACATTAGAGGTTATAGTTCTAAACCATTAACAGCTAAAATGCTACGAGAAGTTATCGAGGATAACTTTGCGGATTATCTGTAATTATTGACCTCTTTTTAATTCCAATGCACTATGATACCTGCCGGCACATCTACTAAAAATCTAAAACAGGCTCCGTTTTCAGGCATAACTTGCGCTAATTGCCAAAGTGAGAACAATATCATATCTGTATCTGCTTCATACCTTCACATAATTTGGATCCCCCTCTTTCCATACAGAAAAACAATGGGTATTGTGTGTTCTAACTGTAAACACGTAGTAAGAATTTATGAAACTTCAGAGGAAGTAAGAGAAATGGCAAAGCAGCTTAAAGCTACAGTTAAACCGCCTTGGTATCTGTTTTTAGGTTCAATTATACTCACTCTAATAATCGGACTCCTTGTTGTTCAGAGTACATCAAGGAAAAATAAATATAGTGCATACCTAGAAAACCCTCAGGTGAATGATATTTATGCCTTACGTAATGCTTACGAGACTCCTGAAAATAAATATGAATTATGGAAGGTGATAAATGTAAAAGAAGACTCAATAGACATGTCGGTTTCGATTTTCAAATACCGGTATATTCCTAACCAACTAAAACCAGAAGATCTATTTTTTGACAATTACATTACATATCATAAAAACACTATGCTTGAGTTTCTGAAAAATGGCACAATTGCAAAAGTATCACGAGGAATGACCATAGTTAAAGGTAACAGTACAGAGTCCATCCCTGATTCTACCAATATAGATGGCGATTATTCTAAATAATCTTTAATCAATTATTGACCACCCCATTCATAAAATCGACTTTGGGATTGATTGGGTTGCCCGCCATTCGCCTGAGCGTAACCACCTGACCAATGTGCCACAGAGCATCTTCCAATGGACCATTCAGTCCATTCCAAAAAGGCATTTTTTGCCCACTCCCATTTACAGATTGAGACACCAAGTTGTAACGTTCAAAATCTTCATCGTTACTCATTTTTAATAAGGCGCTACTGGTTTGGATAAAGGAAAGCACTTTAGCTCTCTTCTCTTCGAAACTAAGCTCATTATTTTCAATTGGAAAAGTAGTGGGCTGCTCCATTACCGCATTGGTAAACATTAACACCAAGGTGTAAATATGGTCAATTGTTTCACCAATTGTTCTGGACTCCTCTCCTGCTCCAAACTCTAAATTTTCCTCAGTAAGCCCTTGTGTAGCCCAATAAAACCGAAAACCCAATCCATCGGACATACGTCCCATTAATGTACCTGAAGTATAAACCTTTGCGGCAGGAGGTATTTCTCTAAAGGGAAGAATATCTTGGGCATTCGCTAAGCCTGCAAACGATATTAGAAAAAGGATGAAGAAAATACTTTTACGATTGGCCATGATTCAAAATTATTCAATAATACGGCTAAGATAAGAAGAATGAATAACCATTACTTTTCCTCAAAGGATAAGTAAATATTCAACCCAACTTTTTACCTTTCATTAGTCATATGCAAGTCATCCAAACCCAACAGTTATCAATACCGCAAAAAGAAAGTATAATGGCCTTATGGAATGCTGAATATCCGGCCTCATTAAGCTACACTACCATAGCTGAATTTGACGAGTTCCTTAACAAAATAGAGCAACTGAAGCATTACATTCTTTGCGACCTTTATCAAGAGATCATAGGTTGGCTTTGTGTTTTTATTCGGAATGAAGAGACATGGTTTTCAGTTATTTTGGATAGTGATTTTCAAAAACAAGGGTTAGGAAAACAGCTCCTCAACTTAGCCAAACACGACTTTAAAACACTTAATGGTTGGGTTATAGACAATAACACCAGTAAAAAATTAGATGGATCATTGTACCCCACCCCACTGCTCTTCTATCTAAAAAATGACTTTAATGTACTCAGTGAGGTTCGCTTAGAAACCGAAAAAATTTCAGCAGTAAAGATTCGATGGGAACGTATACCGTAGATTAGAAAAAATAAAGTCTAGGCTTACCTTTCGGGGCGCCTAGACTTTCAAACTAAAGTGTTGAGTTTTTTATCTTACTTTTTTAAAAGCTCGCCTAAAATATCTTCGACCTTATAATATTGAAAAGTGCGATTATCCGACATAGCAACAAAGATTCCATGTTTAAAGGTATCGTTAAAGGCTACATTGCTAATTTCAGATCCATCACTTTCGTTTGTTGAAACCTTGATGGTTTTCAATAGCTCATGCTGATGTGGGTTGTCGGCAGTTCCTTCTCTCGAAAAGATTTGAAACTGATTAGCCTGCTGATCTGACACCAGAATAAATCCTTTACCATTACCAGCGTCAAAAATGGAAATACCTTCGTTATCATCTAAAAAAGTCGATTTTCCGAACAAGGCCAATTCCTTATTTCCCATTTCAGGATCTGCGTAATACTTCTTCACCCCTACGTTTTCATCTGAATAGTACACAAAACCTAATTCGTTATCTACGGCAATAGCTTCGATTTCTTTAACACCACTAAAATACCCGAATTTTCTCACCAAAGTTGCTTTTACCGTACCTTCAGCAGTTCCTTCTAATAAATATTGCCATAAATAAGTGCCATCTACAGGGCCCGTTTTTCTACCCATAATCGCAAAAATTGCTCCATCCGATGGTCTTTTGTAAAGCGCTACCCCCATTAAATCACGGAATTCAGCACCTTCTTCACCTTCAAAAACTGGAATTCCTCCATTATCAATAGGTTTCATTTCTGGTAACGCAAATACACGCATATTATGGGTAAATCTTTCACCAGTTACAGCTATATCAACCGTGTCGTTACCTATAACCAAACCATATTCGATATCGACATTATTAGGTCTTTTTAAACCTCTTACAGTTCTTTCTTCAATCACCTTTCCGTTTAAATCGAAGGCATATAATGCGCCATCAACATCCTTATCCGTACCAATAATCATACTTTGAGCAGGATCATTTGGGTTAACCCAAATAGCAGGGTCATCGGTATCGTGAAGTGTCGCTTCTGTGGTTACAACTGGCTTGATAATATCTGTATCTAAAGCCGTTTTCTCTTTTGCACCTCCGCAAGCCACCATAGTCAGGCTAACTGCAAGCGCAATATTTAGGGTTATTTTCTTCATAAATAAAGTTTGAAAAGGAGTAGTCATTTTGTACTAGTCGAAAAATCAGCAAACCCTGACCTCGATGCATCGAGATCAGGGTCACAGGTTTATCTCAAATACTTTTACTTAATTATTAAACAAATCGAATTTTACACCAGCGTTAAACCTAACATTGTAATATTCAGCTTGCATGGTTCTAGAGCTAATGCCTTGGTAATAGCGCAATGGCTGATTAGTTAAGTTCTTTACTTCAAAGAAGAATCTCCAATTATTACTGAAGGCATAAGAACCATTTACATCTACAAATGTCTGCTTGTCGTAGTATCTGTCATCGAAACTCTCGCCACCAAGTTCATCAATATAGTCGCTGGCATAGTTTAGAGAAGCTCTTAACACCATTTTCTCAGTTTCGTAAGAAAGAGACGCATTGAACATGTTATTGGCAGTACCCGGAAGTTCTAAATCATCGGCTTCCCTACCTTGAATACCAGTAGTATTAGAGCCAGTGTAAGTATAGTTCAAATACAGCCCTAGACCTTTCCATATTTGTCTTTGGAAAGAAACTTCAAGACCATAAATTTCTGCTGTACCTCCATTTTTTGAAGTAGTAAACTGCAAATCATTTCCATATACGGGATCGTTGTAACCCTCTACCCTTTGAGGATAAATGAAGTTATCGAGGTTTTTGTAAAACACCCCACCTGAAACAATTCCAATATTATCGAAATAGTTTTCGTACATCAGGTCAAAGTTCATTGAAGTAGTAGCTTTCAATTCTGGGTTACCTTTTTCTAGTTCCTCGTCTTCGGCACTGAACTGCACATAAGGAACAAGATCATAATAGTTTGGTCTAGCAATGGTATTGGTAAAGGCAAATCTTAGGATTGAAAAATCAGAAAAATTGTAATTGAAGTGAACGCCAGGCATAAGGTTGGTGTAGCTCTGAGAATCCTCTACTTCACCAAGTCCTTCTTCCTCATCAATATCATATACATACCCCTTATAGTCGATGCTGGTAGACTCTAGCCTTAAACCAAAAATGGCAGAAAACTCATTTGTAAACTGAATATCCGACATGGCATAAGCCGCATAAATGTTCTCAGTAGCACTGTAATTACCCGCTAAATACTCTTCCAAAATATCTTCAGAATCGAATTGACCAGAATTTAGATTTAGGCCACCCAAAAATTTTGGCGTTGCGAATACACCTGCTGTAAACTGACTTCCTGGCAAGAAACCAGAGTCAGAATAATCATTGTTTGGTATATCGCCAATTGTTGCACCAAAAGCATTTTCATCTGTTGGTTCGTAAGCAAAGAAATTATTATCTCTTTCCTTTTTCTTGATTCTGGCTCTACCTCCAAATTTTAAAATTCCATTTTCAGATATTGGAAGGGCAAAGTCTAACTTACCATTTATGTCTCTATCGAAAGTGTATCCGTTCTGTTCTGAAAGCTCATTAAAGCCAATCCCTGCATTATCAGCTGGGTTTGCTAATATGGCAAGTGGAAATTCTGGATTGCTTAAATCTACATTTACACTTTGATTTTTAGACCTGTAACTTAAGTATCTTTCGTTTGGTCTTTCTTCAGAAGCTTTTGCATAGGTAGCAGACCAAGTCATTTTCAGTCTGTCAAGTTGGTGCTCTCCTTTCAAGGATAGGTTTCTATTTCTTTGGTCTTCAAGTCTACGGTTATCTACCCTATCGTTTCCAATTCCACCTTTGGTTTGGAACTCTACTCGGGCAGCAGAAACATTATATTTATTATTACCAAGGCTAGTAAAATCACCATCATTGAACGCATCTTCCAATTCACTTACACGCATTCTAAAACGGTTTTCCCAGTCATCTCTCCAATTGTAGGTTCCTGAAAGGAAAATCTTGTTATTCTTATTGATTTGGTAATCCAAAGCAAGGTTGGCACTTCTTCTAACCCTTTGTACTCTGTATTCTCTAATGTCGAATTCATCAATATATGCATTACCATCATCTCCGGTTACCCAAACCGCTTCAATATCATCTGATCCAAAGTTGTGATTATTATAAGAAGCTGAAAAAACCGCTCCTAATTTCCCATTTGCAAAACGATCTGCTGCAATCAACGAGCCTGTCCAAATGGCTTTATCAGAAAGAAAATTGTAGCCTGAAGCTAAAGTTCCTGAAAGTCTTTGTCCGGTAGGTTCAGAACGAGTAACTAAATTTACAGAGCCTCCAATGGCATCAGCATCCATATTTGGTAACACTGCTTTGTTTACCTGAATGGTTTGAATCATATCTGAAGGAATTAAATCTAACTGAACGTTTCGGTTATCACCTTCGGCAGAGGGAATTCTTTCACCATTAAGTGTTACCGAGTTCAACTGTGGTGCAAGGCCTCTAATAATAATGTTCCTAGCTTCACCTTGGTCATTTTGAATAGTTATACCTGGGATTCTCTTTAATGCATCACCAATATTAGCATCAGGAAATCGACCTACTTGATCGGCAGAGACTACATTAGTGATGTTGGCATTTGTACGCTGCTGATTCAATGCTTTGGCCTGACCTTTTAATCTATCGCCTACTACCATTACTTCTCCGGTTTGAGTGTAACCTGGCTCCATAGTAATATTACCCAAAGTAGTTTGGCCAGCCACCACGGTAATCGATTGTTCTACTTTTTTATAACCTACATAAGAAACCGTTATGTTATGATCTCCCGCAGGTATTTCAATTATAGTATAGTTACCGTTAACATCTGTAACGCTTCCTTTATTTATAGTTGGAATAAAAACTGTGGCTCCAGGTAACCCTAAGCCAATTTCGTCAGTCACTTTACCACTAATGATTCCGTTTTGCGCAATGGCAACACTGGAAAACAAAAATGCTAATAGTAATGTGTGTAAAAGTTTTTTCATAGATAGATTAGGTTAAAAATTTGCTGTGCCAAATCTGATCAATGAAGAAAAACTAGTCGTTTCGTAAAGGTTAAGAAAAAGGCAAGAGCCGCCCTTCTAATGTTAAGAATATAAGAGCAGTGTACGGTGGAAAGCACAAATAAAACCCGAAACGGGCTCAATATTAAGTTTGTATAAGGCCTTATTTAATGGAAAATTATGCCAACATTAACACTTTGTTAGTAGATTAATTTTCAGGCTTTTCAGTGACAGTACCTCATTCCTGCCGAAGCGCTTCGACAGGATTAATTTTACTAGCCTTTATTCCTGGATAAATCAATGCCAATGCGGCAAGTGAGGCCATCAAAATTACAGTAATGACTATGTGTTCTACACCAAGTGATATTCTGTATTGATAACCCGCTAGCCATTCGTCTGAAAGATAAAATGATAAGGGTACGGAAACCAAAATGGATGCAAGGCAAACCCAAGCAATTGGCTTTCCTATTTGTGCTAAAATTTGTTTCATGCCAGCTCCAATCGCCTTTCTTATGCCTATTTCTTTACGCTTCTGATCAGCATAAAAATAAGTCAAGCCAAAAATGCCCATGGCTGAAACAAAGACCAAAAGTAAAGTAGCCCATTGATAGAATGCTCCTTTCTGATAATCCTGTCGGTAAGCATTGTCTATGGAGTTTTCTAATAAGTTATAAGTTAGTAGATAGCCAGGAAAAAACTCATCCCATTTAGCCTCAAGCTCATTAGTTAGACGATCGTCATTCGATTCGGTTCTTAAAGTGAGGTTAAAGTAACCACCAAGTTCATTGGTCAAAAGCACCATAGGCTCTATCACTTGATGCATGGTTGCAAAATGGTAGTCGGCTACCACTCCGCCAATGGTATACTCCATCGTGGTATCGCGCATGGAATACATCATTTTTTGTCCCAACACTTCATCATTGGATGAAAAACCTAGTGCCTTAACAGCCTTTTCGTTTAGTAATAGTTTTCTTCCCTTTTCATCAACATTCTGCCCTACCAAAACGAGTATTTGATTGGTTTCTACAAAATCTGCATCTATGAGATTTACATTGAGCAAATGATTCTCAACTGCTGTATCCTTTCTAATTGAGAAGTTGGCCTTACTTTGCCACCCAAAAACTGGAGCGGTTGAAAGACTCGTTTTCTTCACTCCTGCAATTCCTTCAAAAGCTGTTTTAATTGTTCTTGCCTGATCGTAACCAGAAACTTGGTTTAGTGAAATCGTCATCAGGTCATCTTGCTCATAACCCAAATCCAATGTTTCCATATAGGTCAGTTGATTCGATATTACGATAGCACTGAAAATAAAGAAACCAGCCAAAGTAAACTGAAGGCCAATAAGAAACGTACGAATGTTGCTTTGCCCCTTGGTTTTATAATTTGAAACAACAGAATAACTGTTCCAACGACTCATTAACAATGAAGCAGCCACGGTAATCATCCAGAAAATCGAAAATAGCCCCGCCATCAACCACCAAAGATTATCAGCCGAGAACCAACCATTGGCCAAGGTTAGGTTTGTGTATTGCTCTAACTCACTTAAAGCCAGCGAAATCATTATCCCACTCAATGCAAAGGCAGGTAAAAGCACAATCATCGATTCAAATGCCTGCTGCTTAATTTTCGAAGCCCAAGTAATTCCCAATACTTGCTTGATAGAAAGCTCTTTTGACCTTTGAATAACCAAGGCCGTTTGCATATTAAAGAAATTAATAAGCGTTGAAATGATGATAAATACAGCCAAAATTGCCATAATCCAAAGTGTATTCTTGTCATGCTTTTCGCCTATATCAAACTCCAACCCTCGATGGTAATGCATACCAGAATAGACTTCGGCCTCATGTACTACAATATCAAGCAGGTCTCCTATGTTTTCCTTATAGAATTCATTTAGTTTTTCATTCAACTCTTCAGTACCAATACTTCCGTCTGTCACCAGAAAAGTATTCAGCCCAGGCACAATAGAACCATAATTCCTATTGCTAAAAGGTTCAATAATCGTAAAATTGGCCAAGATGTTAGGTCGGAATGATACATTAGTAGGATAATCTTTAAAAATCCCCACAACTGTCAGACCCTTTGTTCCATAATTCCCTTGGGAAGAAATTACTTTATTGATTGGATCTGTTCCACCAAATAACCTTTCGCGGGTGCTCTCATTGATCAAAATGTCGCTTTGTTCTTTAGGATATTGCCCAGCAACCAACTCGGTAGTAAAAGAAGTATAATATCCACTGTCCACAAAAGCGGTATTTTCATTGCTGAAAATCTTATCGCCTAAAGTCAATGTTAAGGTCTGATAGCGCAGTCTCACACGGTCTGTGATTTCAGGAATTACCTCTGACAGATTATCCCCACTCATTATAGAAGTCGAAGCAAAATGTCGATTTCCATCTCGCATGTTCAAACCTGTCGATAATCTGTAAATTTCATCCCCTCGCTGATGATAACCATCATAGGAAACATCATGAAGCAAAATTGAAGAAAGCAAAATGGCTCCAGTAAGGCCTACGGCAAAGCCCAAAAAGTTGATTAAACTGGGAATTTTGAATCGAGATACGGAACGAAGGGCAAAACGAAAGTGAGTAGACATCATAGCAATCAGATTTAAAACTAAAGTATTAGGTTTAAATCAGAAAACCAACTATCAAATTAGTTTTAAATGAAGTTTCATCTTGAACACTCTTAGAAGCTATTAAAATAGTCGACAATTTGGCTTGCGCTAATTCGCTTTAATACAATGCGTTTATCCTTATCGAGCAAATAAAGCGTTGGGTATGACTGAATATTATAATCTCGTACAATATTCAAGGCACCATCGACATTCATTAAGTTTACCCAGTTATCTTTGGTTTTAGTCATAAGTACACCTTTCCAAGCGGTTTGATCACCTTCCCTAAAAACGGTGACTACTTTAAAGGAGGGTAATACGGCTTGATCCATTTTAGAAAGCTCTTCCAATACTTTTTCGCACGGAATACAATCGGTTTGCATAAAGGCAAGTATGGTATACTCAGCCGACTGAGCATAAAGTGATTGTTTTGTACCGTTTACATCTGGCAACTCAAAATTGACCGCTAGTTTTCCGCAAAGGTTATTTCTTAAGTTATCTGCACTGGTTTTTAACTTGGTCAGGCTCTCTTCATCCATCCAAACAGCCTTCCCTGCCAAATAGTAATTATCTACCAAATGCAAATAGACTTCATCTTGACAAATCACTTTTGTCTTTGCGTATTTATTTAAAAGCGTGATTAATGTGTATTTAAAATATTCATCGTTAGCACTCGCCTTTTCCAACAAATAATCAGTAGCTGCAATTAGTGAGTCTGGTTGCTGCAAGGTAAGTTGGTCTGTATAGGCCATCAATTTGGGATGAAAGACAGGCGAATACAACAAATCACTTTGCGAAAAATCAATATTATCGAAGTAATGCTTTCTGTATTCGTAAAATTTAAAGGCATTGATTTCATCATCCGATAGACCTTCAGGCGCTTCTTTAGGCACATAATCTATAGATGCACTTATCAGTTTGGCCATGAAACTACCAGAGTATTTTTCTACAAACTCCTTTTGTCTTACTTGCCCTTTTTGGTTCATATCCTTGCGCATAGTGGCTTTTTGCTCATCGTTTAATTGAGCATTGTCCTCTATTTTCTGCAAATCCATTTGCCTTTGGTTATTGTATTTTAGGTACTCATAAAGTTTGGCATTTTCCTCAGATGCAATCACTTCCATCGCGCCAATTACATCATCCTTATTAGTTTTCATTATTACCCTAGGCTCTTTGGCAACGAACTCAAAGTAATTGTTATCGGGGAAAACCAACATGCACAAACCCACATGAAGCGTATCGATTTTAAAGTTCACCAAACCGCCTTCTTGAGAAAGTGACTCCTGCTTGATGTATTGTTTATCGCCTAAATAATACGCCAAACGCATATTTTCACCAGCAGGCAAACCCTCGATGGTAAAAGTATAATCTGCATTGTAAATTTCTTGGGCTGAAGTTTTAGAAGTAATTCCAAATACAAAGACTAGAATAAGGAGTTTTAAAATACGCATGCCGAAAGATAATTGATTTTAGGTTTTGAAGGGAATTGAACTGGAGATAATATGGGTCGCTCCTACGGAGCTTGCTGGTTAATTTATGTTTATAAGTCTACAAACGGGTCGTCCCACTGGGACTTGTTAGCCACCTCGTCCACGAACCCCAGCGGGGTGCACTGATTGTAAAAACTTGTTCCCAAGATTAATCAAGCCCCAACGGGGCGACCATACTGTCACCCTCCCCTTCCCCTTTTGCACAACTGCTGAAATTCACAATATTCACAACGGTTTAGGTCATCGGTTTGGGCGAATGGAACTGATGGATTGTAAATTTCACGCACTAGGTTTTGAAGCTTTTCTTCAAACATAGCAATGGCATCAGCAGGAATAGCTTGGCCATCTCGGAGCCACTGTGTGCCTTCGCTCAACTTACGCATACTCGTAATGCCGACTTTTACAGGGAGGTCAAAATGACCTTTGGTGAGCACCGCATAGAGGTAGCCTTGGAAACCAGATTTGTATTTTGGATCATCGAAGTACTTATCGATATAAGACTGAGGATCTTTATACATCAGCGTTTTGCTTACAAACTCTACCTTACCCGTTTTATAATCTGTAATGCGTAGCTCTTTGGCCTTTTCATCCATTCGGTCTATCGTACCGCTGACCCTGGCTTTGCCAATTCCATCAATAGCGACAAGGGTTTCAAATTCTTCTGCTTCCAAACCAATCACTTTGAAAGGAGCTTCTTGGGCATCTAAATCCAGTACTTTTTGAATCATCTGCTCCATCACCTGTTTGGTAACCAAATCTCTACCCGACAGTTGTTGATTTTCTTGAATGATCTTGTTTCGTTCTAAAGAGTCAATCAGCTGCTTTTCGACCAAGCCCTTGAGCAAACGAATTTGCTCCGCGCCAATTTCTCTGTTTAGCCAAGGTTTGTATAAAAACTCCAATACCTCATGCACTACAATTCCAAGATTTCGTGCATCAATGTCTTCATCCAAATCATCCAATTCTCTAAAACTGGCTACGTTTTTTAGGTAGAACTTTAGCGGACAGGTAATGTAATTGGTAAGCGAGGTGGGCGACAAGAACTTACCCTCCTCTGTGCCCTGCAAAAAGCGACTCAGTAGTTTATTTACTTCTGGCCCTTTTGGAATTGAAATCTCATTCGAATTGATGGCTTTCGGAACAAGCCCTTCATATGATTTCTCTAGAATCGTATAATGTTCAAGCTTCTTGTAGCGCTTTAGCTGCTGTAGAATAAAGCGGCTCCTCTCTCCTGTCGAATCGCCTTGCGTAGTATTATCATAAACAAAATGCACCTCTTCTGCCCGCTGTAACAATCGCTTGAAGTGATAAGCATAAATGGCATCTTGCTCTTCGAAAGTGGGCAACTGAAACACCTTTCTCAAGCCGTAGGGAATGTAAGAATTGGAATTTCTGGCGGTCGGAAGTTTTCCTTCGTTAGCCGAAACCACAATAATATGTTTGAAGTCCAAGGTTCTGGTTTCCAGGAAACCCATCACCTGAACACCTTGCACTGGCTCACCCTCAAAAGGTATTTTAACCGCTCTAAAATGCTCTTGAATAATTTTCTTGATCAACCTTAAGGAAAAGGTCTCTTTCTGCCTTAGGTAGTCGTTCAGCTGATTGAGCGACTTCAGGAAAAAATAGATAAACTCACGATCTGTCAGTCCGCTGTCTTTCTCTTTAAAATCATAGAATGCGACTGTAAGGTAAGTCTTTAAGGCATTCGCAATGTTCTCCCATTCTTTCCCCGCTTTGAGCAAGGCTTGCAACTGACTCGACTTCACTTTGTCCAGCAATTCGTTCAAGCCAATTTTAGTTTTCTTTTCCCGAACAAACCATTCGCTCAATTGCTGATAAATACCTTCGTGAAAAAGCGCGGTGTAGGCGTTGGAAAGAAAAGGTCGAAGGTCATAAGTATGAAAAACCAAACCCTGGTCGGTGGTTTGTGCCTTTCGCATCAATTCCAAATAGCACAGCACAAAATCGAAAACGATGGTTGACTTCATTGGATAGCCCATCGTCACGTTGACCTTATGGTCGTGCAATGGCATGGCGTAAAGGAAGGGCACCAACAGCTTTTCATCGGCCAACACAATAGCAGTTTCTTCTGGTTTCGCGCCTTGATGAATGAGTTCTCCAGCCAACTTTGCGGCCAAATGCGCCTGCGCCATATTTTGAGGCACAGCATGCACATGCACAGTTTTCGGCTCGCTTAAAGAATCAGCATCGAACCAAATGCTGTCAGGCCATTTGATTCTATATTCCCGCATAAAATCACCTGCCTCTTCTTTCTTCTCTAACATAAAGTAGTTATCGGTATCCCAATAGAGTTGGGCACGCTTGGCTTTTACCAAGGCATCAAAAATCACTTCTTCGGACTTTGAAAGGGCATTGAAACCGCAAAAATGATAATAATCGAAAGGATGCTCAAAGTGGTCTTGACTGAGTACCGAAGCTAAATTTCGGTACAGCATCCCACCATAAGCTTTTTCTTCTTTCAGTAATTCACCTTGAAAATCTTCATACACCGCACCAACCTCTTTCCAGATTTTCAAAAACTCAGTGAGCAGTTTCGTCTTATCTTGCTTTTCCGTCAGGGTTCTAAAACGGGCAATGATCTCTCTGAATTCGTCATTATAGCCGAAAACATGGTCAATTTCTTTAATGTTCTGTAAGTCCGAATATATCTGTTTGGCGTTGGCCAAGTAGCGATCTATCTCGTCATAATCTTTCAGAATCACCTTTCCCCATGCATAGAAAGCATCGAATTCTAAATCCTGATCTCGCTTTTGGTAAATTTTAAAAAGGTGAAAAAGCAGCGTGAGTTCGTCCGTAATGGACAAGCCTGTCATACGTTGCACGAAATCTTCAATACTGAAAATTGTAGGCAGCATAAAGTCATGATGACCGTATTTTTGAAGTAAAGCGCGCTTAAAGAAAACGCCTCCACGTTTGGTAGGAAAAACAAAGCAATGGCCTTTCAACTGTTGCAAGTCGCTTTCCTGAATTTGCTCTACTATAAGGTGGTGGAAGGTTTTCATATGTTGATCGACTTCGTACTAAGGTTATTTATAGTAGGTGATTTTTCTTTTGAACACACTATCCTTTATCATAAAAATATATTTATCGCCCCTCTTCTCAGCCAAATAAACGGTAATGGTAGTCCAGTTTCCATTATCATCATACTTATATTTTCTTAAGGTATACATTTGGTCTGAGCCTTTAACGTTTCTAGGGAAAGCAACCACATTGTCATGATCATCATAGGTAAACTCTGGATTCTTTAATCTTTGATCAACTGTATAATCAACCTCTGAAATGACATCTCCAAACTCATTTAATGCCTTAATATAAACTCTGTTGTTGCTGTAATCATAGCGAGCCTCTTCAATACCAATTAACTCTTCGCCCCGATACTTTTTTAATTGTATTGGATGCCCATTCTCGTTATTGTTCAAAGTAATTTGTCTAGTTACAACTGAATCAGAGTCATAATAAACCATTGCGATTAAATGGCCTTCTTTGGAATAGCGATACGAATTAAACTCAGTTGAGAAACCGTCATCTGATTTCGCAGTGCTTTTTCTGTAAGCCTTCTGCCCATTTTCATATCCAAACATGACCTCTAAGTATTTCCCTTCTTTCTTGGAATACCTTTTCTCAACCAACAACTGTTGATTTTCATTATACTCCAACACCCTCGACTGTTTTATGATCCTTGAAATACGATAAAAAGTCCTACTCTCATCTATTAATTTGACTTTACCCTTATTGGGCGTTTCATCAGCAAAACGTAAAACTGAATATATACTTTGTTGAGCTTCAGCATAAAACTGTAAAAGCAAAAATGACAAACATATAATCCACCTCATGTTATCACCTCCTTCACTATTACTGGTTCAACATAGATTAAATGACCGGAGACCTGCTCAAAACCAAGGGCTTTCATGGCGTTCATATAACGTTTCACTTGTTCATGATGGGCTGGGCTTTCCTTTTCCTTTTTATAGTCGATAATCACTGCCTCTTTTCCTTTAATCAGTAGCCGGTCTGGTTTATGGGCTTTGCCTTCGAACCAAATTTCTCTTTCATTGAAAACCTCATAGTCATCAGAAAACCAGACACTGATTTTTGGATCCTCAAAAAGCTTGAGGATTCGATCTTTCACTAGCGCTATTGCATTATGGTCTAATTCTCCAGCTTGTAAAAACTGCCTTAAAACCATTTCTAAATCTTCCTTTACCCGAATGGCAGAAAGTACTTCGTGCACCTGATTTCCTAAACTTATGTTCTGCGCTTCTTCGGTTTCTTGCAGCATAAAAAAGCGTTCTGAATCATTGCGGATGGTCAGTTGATTGAGGAAGGAAACTTGAGGATAAATGCCAATCGCTACGGATGCATCTATTTCTTCTCCGCTCCCGATGTTTTGACCATCAGTACCCAAACTGAACTGCGTGTAAGTAGATTCTTCTTGAGAAAGCAATCCAATTTCAGGAAGTAAATCCAGTAGAAACTCATGGATTCTAGTACTACCAGC
The DNA here is from genome assembly GCF_001593005.1 of Roseivirga ehrenbergii. Lineage (GTDB taxonomy): Bacteria > Bacteroidota > Bacteroidia > Cytophagales > Cyclobacteriaceae > Roseivirga > Roseivirga ehrenbergii. The sequence continues at coordinate 326,171 of NZ_LQZQ01000049.1, read as the reverse complement.
CTTCTTTGGCATTGGTGCTGCTAAATAAAGTTTCTCTCTGGGCCGAGTAAAAGCCACATAGGTTTTATTGAGAATATCAAGCGCACTTTCTGTTGCTTCGGTATAATAATCTTCTTGAAAATGAGATTTAAGCAATGTGCTTTTACTGAAATCTAGCGGAATGTACTGAAGCGATTGGTACTGCTCAGGTATATTCTTCGTCCAAAACTGATGTGTGTTAGCATTGGGCAAAATATCCCAATTGGTAAAGGGAATAAACACAATAGGCGATTCCAGTCCCTTAGATTTATGAATCGTCAGAATTCTTATGGCATTGGTTTTCTCACTTGTGGCTACCGTTTGATTATCTCCTTCCTTATCCCACCATTCTAAAAAAGTATTGATGGAATTGGCGCCTCGCTGTGACTGCTCAAGAATAACATCCAAAAGCTGTTGCAAGTACACATCTGCCTTCTTTTCGATGTCGAACATGAGCAATAACTCACTCACCAAGTCAAAAAGTGCATACTGCTTTATTTCGTATTGTCTGTTCAGAAATTCTTGAGGAAAACCTGCTTCTTCCAAAGTCATTCGTTCTCCTTTTCCGCGCAGCATTACAGCTTGCTCTGGAATATCGTTCAACCTGAAGAAAAGACTGATGAGGTTGAGCATGAGCACTTCATCCTTACCCGATTGTAAATAGCGGAGTAATTCCAGCACAAATAAAACCGATTCGCTCTGTTGAAGCTTGAGCGATTCACCATTGATAAAGGGAATTTTCTCGCTTAGAAAAGCAGTGGCAATATCTGAAATTTCCTTGTTACGATTCACCAAAATAAGCATATCGCTCAGTGAAAAGCCCTTTTCTTTGTTCTCTCTAATTTGAATTAGAAGGTCCTTAACAGATTGTGTCTGCCATTTTTCATCTTCTTCATCGGAAGAAGAATAATAACGCATTTGCACGTAGCCGCCTTCTCCTCCTTGAATTTGTTGCTCGTGGTTTTCATAGGCTTGGGTAAACAAAGATGTGTCATGCAGTACTTCGTTTTTACCGAAAGCTTCTGGCAGTTTTCCAAACAAGTTATTATTGAAGTTGACAATACTACTCAAACTTCGCCAGTTGTCATTCAGCACCTGATCGGCTTCTTTAGGATAAAAAGCACCTAGCTCTTCCTTCACTTGTGAAAGTAACAAACGCATATTCCCGCCTCTGAAACGATAAATGGACTGCTTTACATCCCCTACAATCAGCACTTCATTATCTTCTGAAAGGGCGTTGATGATCAAAGGTTTTAGGTTGCTCCACTGAAAATTGGAAGTATCCTGAAACTCATCGATCATAATATGCTTGTAAAAACTACCGAGCTTTTCGAAAATGAAAGGCGCATCGGCTTGCTCCAGAATATCTTTGAGAATGATATTCGTATCCGAAATAAGCATTACGTTGTGCTCATCGCGGTATTCTTTTAAATACTTATTCAACTCTTCTAGTAAACCAAAAGCATACACATTTTTTAGAATAGCTTTCGCGGAGTTATAATCACTTTCGTTGTCTTCAATAAAATCAACAATACCTTGACAAATCTCTCCAAACCTACCCGACACCAATTGATCTATTTCTGCTTTCTTATCTGACTTTTGAGCGTACCAATTGCTATCACCATTTACGGTTTTAATAAAAGTAGAAGTGAGTTTGTAATCCTTATTGGTAAGCTTCACAAATGTATTGGCCACACTTCGTGCTTGGCCGCCACTAAAATCTGCTGCTTGTAACCCATACTGAGAAATTAAATCTAAAGCTTCATTTCCATACTTTTTTAGTTGTACTTCAAAAGACTTAATATCTGACCTAAGTGATTCAATGATCTTTTTCAGTTCATCGAAACTAAGGTTTAGCCCGCTGAAACCATCTTGGAAAGATTCTCTGAAAAGGTTACCGCCAAGCTTTTCAATCTGCTGATCTACGTTCCATGATTTATCGCTTTCAATTTGCTCTTTGGCATATTGAGTAAGCCATTGGCGCACTTCCTTATTGTCGTCCAAGCTTTTGAAAAGCTCATTCATGGCTTCTTGCAAGGCCATGGAGGTATTCATTTCTACTTCATAACTGAGAGGCAAATCCAATTCTCTTGCAAAAGACTTGAGTACCCTAGAAAAGAAGCTGTCGATGGTGGACACTTCAAAACGACCGTAATTATGAATGATGAGGTCATAGGCTTCTTCGGCCCTTTGTTGAATGTTAAGCGGGGTTAATTCTGCAGCAAGCTCGGTGGCTAATATTTTGAACAGCTGCGTTTCCTTGCCCGCTCCCATTTCTTCCAAAGCCTTGAGAATACGGGTTTTCATTTCTTCCGTAGCCTTGTTGGTGAAGGTGATGGCCAAGATATGTTTAAAGTCTTGTGGCCTTTTAATCAGCAACTTGACATATTCCTTTACGAGTGTAAAGGTTTTACCCGAACCTGCGGAAGATTTATAAACCGTTAATGCCAAAATAATAAGTTTTCAGTCCAATGCTGAAATTAAAGAAAGGCATTGATTTGTGAAGGAAGTCTAGCGAAAAACTTTCAGTGTACCTATTACGAGATTTATTGAACGTGAATGCTTTTTGTTTTTTCATAAATGAATTTACACTTGGTCAAAGACAATTTAATAAACTAACAAGGTCAAAACTTCTACAACCGTAACGTCAATTTTTCCACAGAAAGCTACTTATACATGTCAAAAGATGAGCTTATAAAGACATTTCCGCTTATGCATGCTATTTGCAAGGTCACAGAACAAATCAAACCTATATATTATGACACTACTACAAGTTATACTCGCTATCATTTTACCCCCCGTTGCCGTGGCATTCGACAGAGGGATTTCAAGTGCCTTTTGGATTAACCTCATTCTGACGATTTTAGGTATAGTGCCAGGAATTCTTCATGCATTTTACGTTTTATCAAGACCTAAATAAGCAAGGTTGAATACATTAGAAAAATTGGCCCGATTCGGAATAGCTTCAAAGGGCTTTGTATACCTATTGATTGGTGGGTTAACTGCCATGACTGCTTTTGGAATTGGAGGAGTTAAAGCAGGAAGTACCGAAGCTTTTCAATACATTTCAAGTAATGTTATTGGTAAAGTAATATTGAGTCTGACAGCAATAGGCTTGTTCATTTACCTTATTTGGACGAGCACAGTTGCAATTAAAAATCCAGAAGAAATAGACAAAGATGCTCAAGGTTGGTCAACTCGATTTAGCTATCTATCCAGTGGTGTATTCTACGGAATGCTAGGATTTACAGCCGCAAAACTGGTTATTTTTCCATTAAGCGATTCAGGAGACAGTCAATTATTTACGCCCTTATTGAATAGTAAATTCGGTGTGATTTTTCTCTATTTTATGTCCGTTGTTTTTCTAATCAAGACTATATTTCAAATCTACTTAGTTGCATCAGGAATCTACAAGAAAAAAATCAATACATCTGATATTGAAAGTAAGAGGCAAAAAACCGTTTTAATAAAAGCAGGAATCATTGGTTTTGCAGCTAGGGCTCTCGTATTCGCAGTAATCACCTTTCTTACATTAAAAGGAGCTATCTCCGCTAACCCCGATGAAGTAGACGGTACTAACGAAGCTTTCCACTTTTTGGAAGAGACCTTCGGTACCATTATACTTGCTGTAATTGCCTTTGGAATGATTGCTTTCGGGTTTTTTGTATTATTAAAAGCAAAGTACAGAAGAATTACGCTTGATTAATTTCATTCCACTTGAACTTCAATAAAAAACTTTTACAGTTCCCCTTCTGGTTTCTTCAAAACTGACCCCATTCACTGATCCAGCATAGAAAATCAAATAGCTATACTGCCCATCTTGAACCTTACTACCCTTAAAGGTACCATCCCAGCCTATGGCAATATCTTCTGTAGAAAAAATAATCTCGCCCCATTTATTGAAAATCTGCATAGTGTACTGAAGATTGCAGTCGTTAATTGGCTTAAAAACTCGATTAACTGCTTGCACACTATTTGGCGAAAAAGCATTTGGCAAGAAGATTTTAGGAAAGCGCTCCTGCACGTCAAAATCCATTTCTGTCTCACAACCACTGGCATCTACAATGGTCAAAGAATAAGCCCCTTGTGAGAAGTCGCTTCCCTCTTGCGAATCAATATTTGGTTTGTTGCTCCAGAAGAACTGGTAATCTGGCGTTCCTCCTTTGGCTTCAATATAAGTCTTCCCATTTGAAGCCTGAGGGCATATTTCCTCATTTAGGAATGACTCCAAGAAAGGCTCTAAGGCGGGAGGTTCGACAATCGTATAAGTTCTTGAAACCTGACAGCCGTTGGCATCGGTAACCGTAACGGCATAACCACCTGCTGGTAAATTCGTGATTACAGGATCACTGTAGGTTTTATCAAAATTCACTCCGACTACTTTTATCGAGTATTTTCCTTGTGCATTCGGTGTTCCACCTGTAATGTTTAAAGCGATACTTCCATTGGTTTCCGAAAAGCACCTTACCGGTAAAACAGACTCATCGGTAACCGTTAAAGGAGTCGGTTCTGTAATGGTATATGTTTGAGTAATTTCACAACCCACAGCATCAGTAATGGTGGCTTCATAATTACCAGCAGCAAGTCCAGAAATCGAAAGGCCTGTCATTCCATTATCCCAAGTAGCGGTATAGTTACCTGGCTTTCCGCCAGTTACCGTGAGGTCAATCGCTCCATTTTTTAATCCAAAGCAGGAAATGTTAGTGATATTGGCTACGGGCTTAATTTCTGAATACACAATAACCGGTAAATAATCAGAGTAACCATCGCAATCGGCAACCAAAGGGTTGGATTCTAAAAACCTGACCTTACCATTTCCAACTCCATTCCATTTGATCTTTACTTCATTCCCCGTGTTAATACCATTAATAAAAGTTCCTCCGACTACTTCCCAAGTATATACAGAACCATTGGTTTGCGGTGTAGAATAAGTAACCTCTTGAAATTCTGTAAAACAAACTTCTGATTTGCCTGTAGGTAATGGTGGAGCAAGTTCCTTATTAATTTTCACAGGAATTTCCAGCGTATCACCTATACAGCCTAAAGCATTTTTCGGTACTACTTTCAAGAAGGCATTATCATTAGGAGCTCCCCATGACACTTGAATTTGATCCGTTCCTTGGCCACTAGTGATTTGACCATCGGCCGAAATAATCCATTCGTAGGTATTTTCATCTGCACCTACCACAGAATAATCAATCAAATCAACATCCGGGCAAACCGATTGTGGCCCTACGATTTCAGTGGCCTCCACTTCCAATATGGTGACCTGTTTTGTAAAAACTTCTGAATTACCACAGCTGCCTTCACCGTTGGAAGCAATTACTCTGATTACATAATCGCCAGGAGTGGTATAAGTATGGTTTACTTCTTCACCAGTAGCCATTGCGCCATCATCAAAATGCCAATCGAAAACTGTATAAAGAGGATCTTCTCCCGGTATGGTTTCAAACTGAATTTTAAAATCAATATCTGAATTTAAACAGCCTTCATTTGAAATAATGTTAAGGTTGGCATCGGCCAATAAAAGTTGAGCATTGAGGTTTTCAAGGCTGGCGCCAGCCGAATAGCCGAATGACTCTGCATTTCCATAACCATACACATAGGCAATTACACCTTCAGGGGCTGTAAGTCTATGATTTCCTTGAGCAATATTCAACGATGCATAAGCCGCATCACCTTCGGTTTTAAACTGGCTTGTAATGTCCACACCATCCAAAAACACATCTTTCACGGCATCGCTCGCTGTAATTAAGGTCAGGTAATATTTAGCAATATTCTGAACAACAAAGGCATTAAAAGTAACGGATTTAATCCTTTGCTCTAATGGACTCACAATGATCATAAACGGGTCGGAAGGCACTCCATCACAATCTTGACTACGGCTAAACTGAGCCACAGTAATGGGCTTATCTGCCGAAATGGTTCTCACCCCCTCAAGTGCCTTATAAATCTTCACTTCCCCCGCATTTAAAATCAAAGTTTGTGACATTTTTGAGATTGAAATTCTCGTATCATTCTCAGCAGCAATAATTTTTACATAATCTCCTCCCTGACGCGTTTCATACGGAACAAAAAGAAAGTTCTTTCCCCAGGTGGAAACAGGAAACATTTGTTCTAGCAAGTGATCTCTAGCAGGCCCGCAACCTCCAACATTAGTAAACACATTACCCCCAAAAACGGCTATATTCTTACAATCAGAGCTATTTTGGCTCACCGTACGTACATAAGAGCCACTTAAATCCTCATCTGATTTCACCAAATAGGTTTCGCCAGCATTTAATTCAATCGTTTGGGGAATTCCTTTTAACCAACCATTGTAAGTAGTGCCAGTTGGGGTAATTTCAATTTGCGTTCCATCTTCCGAGGCCACCACAAGAAACTCTGATTCTCTCGAGCTTTCTACTATATCCCCAGGAGGTTCCATATGCGCCACCACATAATATTCATTCCCTAAAGCAGGTGTAGGCAATATAACAGCAGCATCCGCACTGAACTGCCTCTTATTTAATGCATATAGCGAAATGGGACTATCGGAAGTAACATGAATGCCAAAACCGTGCTTACCCTCATCTGTTGGCATAAGATTTAATGGAAGTACTACTTTCTTTGATACTCCAGGATCAACAGTTACTGTGACATTAAAGACATCGAGTGGTGTTTGTATTGTTACTGAAGTAGATTTTTCTGCACTGATATAAATCTCTATTGACTCCGCATTCGCGTTATCCATAAACCCAAACCAGAAATCTCTACCCTCAGTAGTAACTTGAGCATTTACCGATAGGGCAATACATAGCAGTCCAAAAAAAGATAGAATTAGCCTCCTCAACGTAGTCTTGTCAATATATAGTAGTTAGTCAAACTTGTCTCAATATGAGTATTTTCATCAACTAAAAGAAGTTTTAGATCAACCGATTGTCCGCTCATTTGACTTATGTTTTGAAAAAAGGTTTTAAGCTAAATCAAATTATAGTTACGATTTGAATTTGCATCTTGACTATTTAATCAATTGTTTTGAGCAAAATTTAGAAAATGGAACTCAAAGCTAAACTCCTCGAAATATTCCCAACCCAACAAGTATCTGCCTCTTTCAGAAAAAGAGAGTTTGTTGTAGAATATGCTGAAAACCCACAATACCCTGAGTATGTGAAGTTTGAAGCCATTCAAGATAAATGTGATCTTTTAGACAGTTTCAAACCCAACCAAACGGTGAACGTAAGTTTCAACCTCAAAGGAAGAAAATGGACAGATGCTCAAGGTCAGGTAAAATATTTCAATTCTTTACAAGCTTGGAGAATTACTCCTGAATCTGCTGGGCAAAGTGCAGCGCCTCAAGCCAACGGAAATACACCTCCTCCACCATCTGCAAGCGATGAGCCAGATTGGTTAAACAGCGATAGTTCAGACGACTTACCATTCTAAGATGAAATACGATGTGATTGTTATTGGTGGTGGCATTGTAGGTTTAGCAACAGCCTATCAAACCTTAAAGAAAAAGCCTAACCTTAAGCTCCTTCTTCTTGAAAAAGAAGGTACCTTAGCAGCACATCAAACTGGAAATAACAGCGGTGTAATTCACTCTGGCTTGTACTACAAGCCCGGAAGTTTAAAAGCCACAAACTGCATTAATGGCTACCATATGCTGATTGATTTTTGCGATCAAGAAGGCATTCCTTACGAACTATGTGGGAAAATTGTGGTAGCCACTGATGACTTTCAAAAACCACTATTAGAAAACCTATATCAGCGAGGTTTACAAAACGGCTTAGACAAAATTTCGAAAATTTCTATCGAAGAAATGAATGAAATTGAACCGCATGTAAAAGGAATCGCAGCCCTCAATGTTCCCTATACGGGCATTGTAGATTACAAACTGGTAGCCGAAAAGTACGGAGAGAAAATCAAGGAACTGGGCGGTGAAATCAGATTAAACACCAAGGTAACTGGCATTTCTGATCAAGGTCAATATTCGAATGTATCTACCGATGACAGCTCATTTGAGGCCAAGCTTGTAATCAACTGTTGCGGTCTGTATTCTGATAAAATCGCGAGAAAAACTTCTGAAGATGTAGACTTGAAAATCATTCCTTTTAGGGGTGAGTATTTCAAACTGAAACCAGAAAAAGAGTATTTGGTAAAGCATTTGATTTACCCCGTTCCCGATCCCAACTTCCCTTTCTTAGGCGTTCATTTCACAAGAATGATGAAAGGCGGAATTGAAGCGGGGCCGAATGCCGTGTTGGCTTTCAGACGCGAAGGCTACAAAAAATCGCAAATTCATTTGGGCGAATTGGCCGAGTCATTAATGTGGCCAGGCTTCCAAAAAGTAGCCATGAAGTACTGGAAAACGGGTTTTGGCGAAATGTACCGCTCTTTCAGTAAAGCCGCATTCACCAAGGCTCTGCAGAAGCTAATTCCAGAAATTCAGTCTGATGATTTGATTGATGGCGGTGCGGGTGTTCGTGCTCAGGCTTGCGACAGGACTGGAGGTTTATTAGATGACTTCTCCATTATCGAAACCAAACAGGCCATCAATGTATGTAATGCCCCTTCGCCTGCGGCAACTTCGTCTTTATCTATTGGTAATTCCATTTCAGACTTGGCTTTAAAGCGTTTTGATTGAGTAGATTGAAGACTAAAAATGAACTGGTTCACCGATAATCAAATCTTTGGCTGAACTACACCAACTAAACTCAATTCGCATTACTTTTGTGTCAAAGCAAAAAATCCGATATGAGTACTCCTGCTGTTAAATTCAATACCCAAGACAGACCCGAATTTGTTACTGAACTTAGAAAAAACGTAAACGGATATTTTAAAGAAAACAACATTTCTAAGCAGGCCAACACTACCATGAAAGTAAAAACGGCTTTCATGATTTGCTTATACTTCATTCCACTAGCTATACTTTTATCAGGCACAGTAAACACTTTTTGGCCAATGATGGGCATTTGGTTTTTAATGAGTATGGGCATGTCGGGCATTGGCTTATCGGTAATGCACGATGCCAATCACGGAGCCTATTCCAACAAAAAAACCGTAAATCAATTTTTCGGTTTCTTGGTCAACTTTTTAGGTGCGTACCATATCAACTGGAAAATTCAACACAACGTACTCCACCATTCTTTCACTAATGTAGAAGGTTATGATGAAGACTTTGAGAATCCGGTCATGCGTTTATCACCGAGCCAACCGCGCAAAAAAGGCTATAAATTTCAGGCATTTTACGCTCCCTTTGTTTACGGATTGCTGACATTGAATTGGCTTTTCAGTAAAGATTTTAAACAACTCATTGATTATAACAAAAAGAACTTATTAGTAGGTCAAGGCCTTACGCTGAGAAAAGCAATTTGGCGCTTGAGCTTCTACAAAGTGGGATACATTTTACTTACGGTAGTTTTGCCCATCCTCATTGTCGATTTGCCTTGGTGGCAAGTGTTGCTCGGTTTCTTAATGATGCAGTTTATCTCTGGCCTTATTCTAGCACTTATTTTCCAGCCTGCCCATGTGATTGAAGAGACAGATTTCTTTACCCCAAATGCAGAAGGCAGCATGGAAAACAACTGGGCGATTCACCAGTTGAGAACTACCGCTAATTTTGCCAATGGCAGCCGTTGGTTTTCTTGGTATGTAGGCGGATTGAATTATCAAATCGAACATCACCTTTTCCCAAATATCTGTCACGTTCATTACCGAAACATTTCCAAAATTGTAAAGCAAACAGCCGAGAAATACGACATTCCTTACTATCAACACAAAACTTTTTATCATGCCTTAAAAAGCCACTTTAGCTTGCTGCATGATTTAGGTACAGGAAAGTATGATCAGAAGTTAGCGAAGGCGTAATTCTTAAAGTTTTTAACTACCTTTTCTTAAAATCAAGATGATTTAAATGGAGTAGTTAATATGAAAAAAGCAATCCTACTTATTTTGCTATTTGTATCCACGGGGCTTTCGGCACAAGAGCAAATTCTACAAGGGAAGATCGTTGATGAAAACCAGTCAGCCCTAGCCTATGTAAACATTGGGTTAATCGGTACCACAGTAGGAACGGTATCAAACAGCGAAGGGCTTTTTAAACTTACAATTAAAGACCTTAGTCAATTGATAAATTCAACGCTTCGAGTATCTAGCATTGGTTATGAAACTCAGGAATTTGCCTTGAATAGTGTTGTAAAAGATGGCGAATTGATGATCGTAATGAAAGCCTCAACGCAACAGTTGAACGATGTAATAATCACCCCGTCAGATACAAAAGTATACACCGAAGGAAGGGATAAAACCAATACGGCTAGACAAGTAAATTTCTCTATTTCGACAGCACAAAATCAAAATCTAGGTTCCGAAATTGGTAGAAAGTTTGAGCTATCGAACCGAAAAGATAACTACCTAAAAAATTTCAAATTCTACATCAAATACAATGATTTTGACCAAGTTAAATTCAGAATCAACATTTATACTCTTGAAGATGGTGTACCTAGCGAGTACCTTAACAGCCAAAATCTGATTATTGAAATTACGGACAAGAAAACCGGCTGGATTGAAGTAGACTTATCGGAGCTTAACCTAGTAGTGAGGGGTGATATTGCCATTGGCGCAGAATGGATTGAGCATTCTAAAAACGGGAGACGACTTTCTCTACCGATGATCGTTCCTTCAATTGGTTCAACTCATTTCTATAAATACGGAAGCCAAAGCGACTGGAAGAAGTTTTCAAGCTTGTCTTCGGCCATGCTACTGACTTACGAGAAATAATTTCACCGACAATCCATGCCGATTATCACAATCAAAACCATAATTAACGCTCCCGCACAACGTTGTTTTGATTTATCAAGAAGTATTGATCTTCATCAAATTTCTACGATTGAAACTAAGGAAAGAGCAATAGCAGGCAAAACTTCAGGCTTGATTGGCTTGAATGAAACGGTAACTTGGCAGGCAAAACACTTTGGCATTACACAAAAGTTAACTTCAAAAATAACGGCTTTCGATAGCCCATCTTATTTTGTAGATGAAATGGTTAGCGGAGCATTTAAAGCCTTTAGACATGAGCATTTTTTTGAAATGATCCATGATCAAACTGAAATGACAGATCGATTTGATTACACTTCTCCGCTGGGGATTATCGGAAAGCTCTTCGACAATATTGTTTTAGAGAAGTATATGTTCAGCCTTCTTTATAAAAGAAATCAAGTGATCAAGGAATTTGCAGAATCTAATAAATGGAAAAAGGTTCTTTCTGTTTAGCCCTTCTCTTCATTCAAAAACTCAAGAGCCCTAAGTTCTGAATAAGTAAACTCACTCTTAGCGAGAATAAAGCCTACATGCCCTCCCCTTTTTGGGGTTTCTAGATACAGGTTTGGCATTTCTTCTGCCAACTGGTATGGGTAGCAATCTCCTTCTAATAATGGGTCGTTAAGGGCATTGATAAGTAAAATAGGCACTTCAATATTTTTAATGAACGGATAAGGATCGCAAAATTCATAAAACTCTTTCGCGTCCTTAAAACCATGAATGGGGCCAGAATAAAGGTTATCAAACTCCTTAAGCGTTTTTACAGTATCCATTCGGCTTACATCAATTTCAGGAAATTGTATGGCCTTCTTCTTTATCTTCTCTCTAAGCTTTACCAGGAATTTCTGTTCATACACCTTATTCACCCTAAGGTTTAAAGTAGCCGCACTTTCAATAAGAGAACATGGTGCACTAATGGCCACCGCCCCTTTCACGTTTTTCGGCAATGGAAAATCTGACTCCCCCAAATAACGGAGTGTTTGGCCACCTCCCATACTGATACCAACAAGGCCGATTTGATCGTAGTCGTACTTTTGATTGGCATGCTCAATTACGCTGCGTAAATCATAGCTGGCAGCATGGTGATAAAGGATTTTCTGGCGGTTCATTTCACCACTACAGGTTCTGTTGTTCCAAGCCAGAATGTCCCATCCATTCTGACCAAAAAGTTTCGCCAATCCAGTTACGTAATGTCTTCCAGAATCTCCTTCTAGTCCGTGGCTCACCACCAACAAACGATTATTCCCTTTTCGAATCCAGTCGATATCTAAAAAATCATCGTCTGGGGTTTCAATCCGTTCTCTTTCGTAAGTCACTCCTGTCACCTTTCTTCTTATGCTTGGAATAATGGTTTCAAAATGGCCATTAAGGTAAAAGAATGGTGGGCCTTGGTATTTCGAAGGAAGTATGGGCATGTGGTTTTTCTGATTATTTATAATCGATCGTGCAGATAACTCAGGAGACAAATATCTGCATTCCTAAACAAAAAGCCTTAACGCACTGATTCTAATTATATATAAAAACTAATGCGTTAAGAAGTAACATATTGTTAATCTTGAATTTACCACCAGGATACAGTCAAACTTTACCTTTAGACCAATAAATAATCTCATCATATTTATTGGGTGTTTGTAAAAAAGGTCTGGTTTTCCACAGACTTTTTTTATGCAAAAAAGCCTGTTCAAAAGATGGCTAAGTCCTAACTTGCAGCCATTAATTAGAACATATGCACGTAGCGATAGCAGGAAATATAGGGTCGGGTAAAACCACTTTAGCCCAGAAATTAGGAAAGGATTACAATTGGAATGTTGAACTGGAGTCGGTTGAAGACAATCCCTATCTCAAGGATTTTTATGAAGACATGAGCCGTTGGTCTTTTCACCTTCAGGTTTACTTTTTAAACAGTCGTTTTAAGCAAATTGCTGCCATTCAAGAATCTGTAAAAGGCACGATTCAAGACAGAACCATTTACGAAGACGCGCATATTTTCGCTGCCAACCTAAAACAGTCGGGCTTTATTAGCGACAGAGATTACCAAAATTATTTGGAACTGTTTAAGTCAATGATCAAGTATGTGCAACCGCCAGATTTATTGATTTACCTCAAAGCAGACATCCCAAAACTTGTGGGCAATATTCAGAAGCGAGGAAGAGATTACGAAGAGTTGATTAGAATTGAGTATTTAAAAAACCTCAATTCGCACTATGAAAACTGGATTGGCAACTATGATATGGGTAAACTCCTGATTATTGATGTGAACAATCTTGACTTCGTTAACAAAGTAGAAGATTACTCTCTGATTGTAGAAAAAGTAAATCTGGAGATCAATGGATTATTTAGTTAAAACACAGTAGCACAGGTTATTAAAAAAATCACTACATTAGTCGAGTATTCGCTATTGAAACTCTACTTTTTAATTGAAACTTATACAGTCCTGGTATTCTACTGGGACATTTTTTTTGTTCTAACCCCAATACAACAAGATTAAACCAAATAGCCCACTGCTAAAATAGCCATACCAATAACGGCCATCATTAACATTGGTCGCCACACAAATTTGAGCCACACGTTATAGGGCACATTCACCATGCTCAATGAGGGAAGAATAATTCCAGCCGGTGTAATGAACATCATAAGCCCAAAACCAAACACATAAGCATTTACGATTTCTTCCGTAGGAACGCCCACCACATTGGCCAAAGCGCCCATAATGGGCATACTCACCAAGGCCAAGCCAGAAGATGAAGAAATGAAAAAGGCCAAGACAAAGAACACCAACATCAGCACAGGCAAAAACACCAAGCCATCTACCCCACTCACCATGTTGGAAGCATAATTCAGGATGGTTCCCGAAATCTGGCCATCATTCATTACAATAGTAATACCGCGTGCTACACCAATGATCAACGCTACTCCCAATAAGTCTTTCGCACCAGCAATAAAGGCATTCACAAAAGCATTTTCACCCAAACGGATGATGAGACCTAAGAACAAGGCACTGACCAAAAACAGAGCTGTCATCTCTTCGAACCACCAACCCAAGCTAGAAACACCATACACCATTATCACGAAGGTTAGGCCAAAAAGCACTAAGAGCAATTGAGTTTTCAAGTTGAGTTTTTCTGTCTGTTCGGTTTTCTTCAATGCCGAAAATGGCTGTTTGATATCCATGTTATATAGGAGCGACTGTTTCGGGTCTTTCTTCACTTTTTCAGCATATCGCAACACATAAGTAATCACCACAATGCCTCCTAAAATAAACATCGTCAATCGGCTGTAAATACCCAATGTCCAACTTACGCCTGCGGCATCGGAAGCTATTATCGTTTCAAAAGGATTGATCATTGCGCCCATAAGGCCAATACAAGAACCTCCGTATAATGCTCCAACAGGTACAATTAGGTCATAACCAGCAGCCAGAAAAATGGGGACTAGAATAGGATAAAAAGCGATGGTTTCTTCCTGCATTCCAAAGGTGGTTCCGCCTATGGCGACTAAAATCATAACCGCTACAATCAGCCACTTTTCTCGGCCTTTCATTTTTTCTGAAAGCGAAGCCAAACCTCGATCGAAAGCACCAGAAGCAGTAAAAACACCAATAAACCCTCCGATAATCAATACAAACAGAATAATATCAATCGACTCGTAAATACCTTTGATTGGAGCATATACAATGGCCATTAACCCTTGTGGGCTCGATTCCATTTCAGCGTAAGTATTTGGAATAGAAACAGGTTTTCTGATTTTTCCTTCCTCAAATTTAGAAAGCTCCATTTTCAGGTTTAAGCTATCTAAAACCGATTGACTTGCCTTTAAAGAAACGGTGTTCTCTTTGCCTTCAATAAGAAAATTGCCTGCATCATAACTTAAGGTGGAAAAGCTTCCGGCCGGCATTAAAAAAGTGGCTATAGCACTTAATATGATAATGATATACAGTACCGTAAACGGATTGGGGAACTTGAATTTCTTCATAAGACAAGATTAAAAGCTTTAAGTTAAGGAATTTGAAGGATTCATCTCAGCCTAAATAATCGAGTTCTATTCAAGTTAAAATCTTGGCAAAGGCAAGCGTTTCATTATTTCGCTTTCGTTACATTTGCAAAATGGACGGAACCAACAGAGCGAACATAAAGCCGGGTATTGAGGTAAACATTGTGCTTAAACAAGACCAAAGGAGTGGAAAATTAACCCAAGGTGTTGTGAAAGATATTTTGACAAAATCTCCGAAACATACCCACGGTATTAAAGTGCGTTTAGAAGACGGCCAAGTAGGGCGCGTTAAAGAAATACTCGAATGAAAACTGGGTCTGCAATTATTAGAAAGTGTGAAGCACAAGACTTAACACAACTGACCCAGTTTGCACTCAAAACCTTTAAAGACACTTTTGAAAAAGACAACGACCCCAAAGATTTCAATGCCTACATTGAAAAGGCCATAACAGAAGAAAAACTAGGTCAAGAAATGGCCAATGAAGGCTCTAGCTTCTACTTTTTAGAACTTGATAGTCGAGTGATTGGCTATATAAAACTGAACTTCGCTCCTTTCCAGTCAGACATTAATGACCCCAAAAGTTTAGAGTTAGAACGAGCTTATGTGGATATGAAATTCCATGGCCAAGGTTACGGTAAAATGCTTTTCGACTTTATCGTTCAACAGGCTAAGTCACATCAAATTGAATACATCTGGTTAGGTGTTTGGGAGAGAAACGCAAAAGCCATTGCTTTTTATGAACAACTGGGATTTTACAAATTTGCAGAGCATCCCTTTAAATTGGGTACAGCCAAGCAAAAGGATCATTTAATGCGCTGCGACTTGCCTTTGTCTTAAATCTTGGTTAATCTGTACGAGCAAGTCTAAACCTAGAATTTAAATGATGAAAGCCCTACTCTGCCACGAATTTGGTTCTACAGAAAACCTAAAGCTCACCACTACCGAAAGCCCAAAACCACAAAAAGGTCAGTTGGTCATTTCTGTAAAGGCATGTGGTGTTAACTTCCCCGACAGCCTCATTATACAAAATAAATATCAGTTTAAACCTGAATTACCTTTTGCTCCTGGAGGCGAAGTAGCGGGCATTGTAAAAGAGATTGGTGAAGGAATTGACCATTTGAAAGTGGGCGACCGTGTTTTCTCGCTTACAGGTTGGGGAGGTTTTGCGGAAGAAGTTTTGGCAGATGGCTATAAAACCCTGCCCATTCCCGAAGGAATGGACTTTATCACTGCAGCAACAACCATGTACACCTGTGGCACTTCACTTCACGCCTTAAAACAAAGGGCTCAATTAAAAGAAGGCGAAACACTTTTGGTTTTGGGGGCAGCAGGCGGTGTAGGTTTGGCAGCCGTCCAAATCGGGAAGTTGATGGGCGCTAAAGTGATTGCCGCAGCTTCAACAGACGAAAAGCTGGCCTTATGTAAAGAAAAGGGAGCAGATGAAGTCATCAATTACAGCACTGAAGACCTTCGAGAAAGAATAAAGGCACTGACCGACAACCGAGGTGTAGATGTAGTTTACGACCCCGTAGGCGATCGTTTTTCAGAGCCTTCAGTACGTTCATTGGCATGGCAAGGTCGTTATTTAGTTGTAGGTTTTGCAGGAGGTGCACCGGCTTCTATTCCTTTGAATTTACCTCTGCTAAAAGGCGCATCTATTGTAGGCGTATTTTGGGGAGCCTTTGCTCAGAAACAGCCAAAAGACAGCATGACCAATTTTCAACAGATTCTCGCTTGGATCAAAAGTGGCCAGCTCAATCAGCATATTCACCACCAATATCCACTGAGTGAAGGCACTCAAGCCATTCAAGACTTGATGGAAAGAAAAGTAATGGGTAAGAATGTGGTTGTGATTGATTAAAATACTTTGCTAGAAGATTTTCGGCCTTACTAATTGCTAATTAAGATATCCCTATTTTTGCAAAAATATTTTCTTCATGGATAACTTTGAATCGCTTAACCTTTCTACTCCGCTTCGGAACGCCATTGATGATCTAAATTTTGAAAAGCCTACCCCTATTCAGGCAGAAGCCTTTCCTGTAGTACTATCTGGAAAAGACTTGGTGGGAATTGCGCAAACAGGCACGGGAAAAACCTTTGCTTACATGCTTCCTTCCCTGCGCGACCTGAAGTTTTCTAAACAAACTACACCGCGCATTTTGGTGGTTGTTCCAACTCGTGAATTGGTGTTACAGGTAGTGGAACAAACCAAGTTATTGGCCAAATACATGAATGTTCGTGTTTTGGGAGTTTATGGTGGAGTGAATATCAAAACGCATATGGCTGAAGCGCTCGAAGGATGCGATATCCTAGTAGCCACGCCTGGCCGACTGTATGATTTGGTGTTAAGCAAAGCACTTTCCTTAAAAAGTATTAACAAATTAATTATAGATGAGGTGGATGTAATGCTCGATTTGGGCTTTAGATTTCAGCTTCAGAATATTTTCGATTTACTTCCAGAAAGAAGGCAGAACATTATGTTTTCGGCCACTATGACGGACGAAGTAGATGCGTTAATTAATGATTATTTCATTACCCCCGCTAAAATCTCAATAGCTGTAAGCGGAACCCCACTCGATAATATAGCCCAACAATGTTATCCCGTACTTAACTTTTATACCAAAGCCAACCTTCTGAAATATCTGTTAGAAGATACAGCTGAGTTTAAAAAAGTATTGGTTTTTGTGGCGAATAAAAAGGAAGCCGACAGGCTTTATGAGTTATTAGAAGAAACTTTCATGTCGAAAGTTGGGGTAATCCACTCTAACAAATCACAGAACTACCGAATCAGATCTATCGAAGATTTTGATCAGGGTAACACCCGGATTTTAGTAGCTACGGATGTAATTGCCCGTGGGTTAGATTTAGAGCAGATCACCCATGTCATCAACTTCGACACCCCTAATTTTCCTGAAAACTACATGCACAGAATTGGTAGAACCGGTCGTGCCGAACACCAGGGAAAGAGTATTCTTTTTTATACTGAAAAAGAAGAAGCCGACAAAGAGGCTATTGAATTGTTAATGGGTTATGAAATTCCTACGCTTCCTTTTCCAGAAGAAGTGCCAATAACCAGAAAGTTAACTCCTGAAGAACAGCCGGTGGTAATTGAAGTCCATAAAAACCACAAGCAATCTAAGCATGTACCAGGCCCTGCTTTCCACGAAAAAAAGGAAAAGAACCAAAAGGAAAATCAAGGCGGATCTTATAAAAGAAAAATTGAGGCGAAATATAAAAAGCCTAGAACCCGAGGCGATAAAAATCAAATCAAAAAGAATAAGAGAAGGTAGGCCCTGCTAACTGTATTCTTAACTGTTGCAAATTCCTGACATTAAAACAGTACATTGAAGAAAATTCAGAAACTATGGCCAAATCTCAGGACGCAAAAAAGTCTACAAAAAAGGAGGCATTGAAAACGCCAAAAGAAAAGAAAGAAGCAAAAAGAGAAAAGAAGGGGAAAAAGAGCTACGATTAAATTCGAATCAATTTTTATTACGTTAGCAACAACATCGTTTTCATTTCTAGTTATTAGGCATAAAAAAAACCGGAGTCTCCTCCGGTTTTTTTATTTATGTAATGTCAGTAGAAATGGCCTAGTTGGTTATAATGCCACCTTTAGCACTGTCTACTGTAATTTTCGGAGTACCTTTTCCAGATACAATCCAACGCAAGGTAACAGTACTGTTGCCAGGGATGTTTTCCAACACCATTTTAGCTGGATCGACTTTTTGTTCTGTACTAAGCCCTAAATCTAAGTCTTGAACAATCATACCTACTTGAACATCAACACCTGAAATGGTTACATAATCAGGTCTTTCAATTTTATACTTCAAATCCTGCGAAGCATGAGTCGGCATCATTCTATCGTTTTTGATTACAGCGGTGATCTCTCTCAATCCTCCACCTAAATCTTTTTCAGTCACTTTATCTATGCTCAATAGTGGCATATGATGCGCATGATATAAAGCAAAAGACATGTTTCTATGAAGTTCTTCTTCTAACAAGAATCCAGGGGTAGCTCTACCAAAGTTTTTCTTGAAGCCACCAATCTCTACCTCGCCATAAGTTGGATGGTTATAAGGAGCCCAAGGAGTAAAAGCATCACCTGCTAATAATTCTTTATCAAAATCATAGCCCTCATCTCTTCCGCCACGCTCATTTTTATAGTAAGCAAAGCTAGTGAAGATCTCATTAGTGAAAGTATAAATACCTCTGCTTCCGTAGAACCAATCTAACTCTCCACCAAATACAGAGTATAAATCTTTGTAAACAGTTAAGTAACGGTAGCCCGGCAGCATTTTCTGTCCTTTCATACCAATAGCATCGTAAATTCTAAGGTCAGCACGGTTGTACGTAGCAAGGTCTTCTTCAGCACCAGGGCCTCTTAAAATCATACCTCCCGAATTGTGGAAACTTTGCGCACCAGCAATATTAGGATGAGCCATTACGAAATCAGCTACGGCACGGTTTTCTGGAGCACTGAATGGGTATTTTAAGGCACCACGCTGAATATAATCAGGTTGCCATTTCCAAGCCCAGTCTCTGTTTGGATCATAAACCCCAGGACGATCTTCGTTCACTCTGCCGTCACCATCATTGTCGATTCCTTCAGAACCTAACATTTCATAACGCTGAGCAGTAGTAATGTCATCTGGACCAATTTGGATCATTTTACGTGGATCAAGTGGGTCAACGATAAAATCGCCATACTCGCTTTTTCTACGCATGCTCGTAACAGAGCCATCACCGTCCAGATCATCGAGACCATCTTCGTCCACTAAACCATCACGGTCATCATCCAAAGGCATCATACCCGAACGAGGAGAACTGCCGGTGTTCGCTTGTTGCATATAATGATTCCTTGCATCTGGGTTGATGGTAGGAACAATGTAAAAAATACGATTATCAAGCATGTCGGTAATGTAGTCTACATCACCATAGTTTTCCGTTAAGTACCAAGCAGTATAAATAGAAATTTCAGCTCCTTGAATTTCATTAGAGTGAATGTTTCCATCAATATAATATCCAGGCTTTCTGTCTGCGATTCCTTTTTTGAAGTTCGTAATCTGAAGCATCCAAAGATCACGTCCTTCATAAGATTTACCTATCGAAATACGCTTCACCAAATCTGGATGGGCTGCGGCAATCTTCTTCGAAATTTCAGCTAGTCCTTCGGCTGTATAATAGCGATTAAAGGCAATGTCAACTTTAGGGTTGTGAGGTGAACCTGCAGCCCTAAAAATTTGATCATCATTCTGTGCAAAACTGGTTACTGGTAGCGTTAAACCTACCATGATTAAACCAGCGAATAAGTTTGATATATATCTTTTCATCGGTTTTATTATTTAAGGTTTACACTTACGTTGTCAGTACCTGCATGAGGAGCGCCAGCTTCGATTTGAACTGATCCTTTTCCTTTTACAAGCCAAGTAAATTGTTGCGATCCATCACCATCAAGGTTATTAATGGTCATAATTCTACGGCCAGAAATCACTTCTTGATCTTTACCTAATTTCACTTCAACTCTTATTGGCATTAACCAACGAGAGCGGGTTCCCATTTGTGTATGGGTTGGTAAGGTACCTGCATTATAAACATCTACCGTTATTCTTGTCATTCCTTTACCAACGGCTTCAGACTTAAGGTTCACCAACTTAACATCGGCCTGCATTCCTACTAATTCAACAATAAAATCATTGTTCTTTTTAGAAGCATCTGCCACCATTGACATTGGAGGGTTGTTCATTTTAAATGGCGCAATCCCCCCTACTTCTACTTTTTGATTTGGAAAATCAGGATGACTGATTTCTTTCCAATCAACAAAATAGTTGTTTAGATTTTCTTGTGCTGCCCATCTCAAGAAATTCACCTCTTGATTTTTGTCTTTATTAGCAACTGCTCCTTCTTCATCTTTGGCTGCAGACGCCCACCATCCCGGTGTTCCTAAACTCAATCTTCCGAAGTGGAAATAAGCCCACTGTAAGAAATCACCGCCTTGCTCTCCAGAAGCAGGTGCGTTTTTCATACCTGTAGTTTTATTATAAGCATCTGAAATGAATTTATTCAAATCAGCATCTTCGCTTAAGATACTGGTAACGACTCTTTTAGATGCTCCAGCACGGTTAAACCTCCAAGGGCTTGAAAGGTTATTACCAGGACCAAATGTGAAAACACCATAAAGATTCCACTTAGTGTAAAGTAAGTCTAACAAGGCTCTGTTTTCTTTTTCAGATACAGAGTGTTCTCCTGCACCCGCTACAAAATATGGATACTCATAAGTTAAATTTTTTCTGAAATGAATTCCGCCTTCGCCATCTTCATTAAAGCTACCGTCTTTGTCATTGTCCATCCCTTCGGTAAATATTTTGTACTTACCTTTTTCACCTTCGGCTTTGTTAGCCTTGATCATCACTCGGCTATCCGCAGGGTGAGTAACCCAGTCACCTGTTGCATCTTCAACACGCATCCAAGTAATAATACCGTCTCCGTTTAAATCTTCAAATGGATCTTCATTTAATTTCCCATCACGATCGTCATCGGTTTGCTTTGCGTTACCACTTCTTTCGTATTTCAAGCTTGCGAAATACTGTTCGGTAGCATCAGGACTCATGTTTGGAAAAACATAAAAAGTAGTGTGATCAAGCACACTCGAATGGTCTTTCACAATACCTTCAGCAAAGCGAACGGCCATTTCTACTCCAAGAATATGAGCGCCTTCTACCCCACCAACAACGGCCATAGCTGGTTTGCTATCTACATCGCCTTTGCCTAGGGTCAGCATCCAAATATCTTTGCCTCCATCGGTTTTTGTGATTGATTCTAATTTTACATCGGGTGAAGACCCGGCCAACTGCTTCAGTCTTTGTGCAAGCTGATTAGCGTTGTTGTAGTCTTGGGCTTGTAGCGAAACACTAAATAAAAATAGTGCCCCCAATACCCATTTTTTGACTTTCTGGTTCATAGGCTAATTAATAGTTTGTTCAATTAAACCATGAGTTTACGGAAAAAATAGGGTTCAAAAAATCGTGGATTACTAAAGACATTCAATTCCTCTGTTGAATGGTATTTGATCGGGTTAGGTGGGAAATGCTAAAGTGGGAGAGTTAAAGTGAATTATAAAGCCCAATTCGTTAACACCACATTAGTTAACACCACATTAGTTAAAAACAGAAAACCGAAGTCTCCCCCGGTTTTCTGTTTCTGGCAATTTGGTTCAAAAACCTTCTATCTGAAAATCATTAGTTTCTTTCTTACCACACCAACCTCAGACTTTATCAAAACAATATAAATGCCCTGAACATAATCACTAACCTCAACATTGTGAGTCAAATGTCTAATATTCGACCTATTATAGAGACCAAGACCAGATTCATTAAATATTGAAACCTCTACAGGTCTTCCATTGTACTGAGCCAAATCTATTGTTATGCGATCATTCGCAGGGTTTGGATAGATACTTACTGCTGTCTCGTCAATAAATCCATTATCAATTGAGGCTACAATTTCGGCTACGGCAACTACTGATTTAATACCAGAACCTCCATTATAGTTAATTACAATATCACCAGAATAAGTCTTCGCTTCTGTAGGCGCAAAACTTACTGCTATCGATTTACTTGTAGATGGAGCTATTGCGTCAATCGTTGTTGGGCCTGTAAAACCATCTGGATAGGTAATTGAAGTCACTTCCATTACACCATCACCATCGTTGAATATTGAAATTTCTAGTGCAGAGGTTTCCCCTACATTGGTGGTTTCAGCACTTTGACCGCCTTCAATCCTTAAAATTGCCTCTGCTTGATTTGTGATTGCGATAATAAAGTTGTCTTCGAACGACAAGCCTCCAGCATCAGTAGCTTTGATTCTTACTGAATAAGATGCTTTAGCTTCAAAATCAAATGATGTTTTGGCAGCCAACTTATTACCAACGATTTCAAAGGATGCATTATCTGCGCCTCCTGTACCCGAAACCAAAGTATAGCTATGCGTATCTCCAGCATCTTGATCAGTAGCCGAAATTCCTCCAATGATTCCCCCGACTTGATTATTCTCCATGATCTGAGCATTATCAAGTACTATAGCCGTAGCTGCTTCATTTACATCATTGACATTAATGGTTAAAGCTTGCTCAAAACTACCTTCATAACCATCAGTAGTTCTGAGTCTTATAGAATAACTTGACTTTGTCTCATAATCAACGGAAGTAGCTAAAACCAGCTTGCCATTATTCAAAGTAAATTTATCGTTGTCTGTACTTCCGACTCCATTTACTAACTGATAGGTAAACACATTATCTCCTGCATCAATATCAATACTAGATAGGGCTGTAACATCAGCTCCAATGGCAGTATTTTCATCAAGTGTATTATTAACCAAATTTATTGCTGTTGGAGCATCATTTACATTATTTACAATGATTTTGAATACATCATTGGCCTTCGCTCCTGATGGATCGGTTGCCGTTAAGGTTACTGTTACCTCCCCTACATTATCATTATTTGGTATGCCTGAGAATGTCCTTGTTATAGCATCAAAACTTAACCAACTAGCTGAATAAGTAGCTGAGTAGATCAGCGCATCATTATCAACATCTGTAAAACTTGAAGGTGATACCGTTTTACTAAATGCCACATCCTCCAAAATGGACTGATCTCCAGTTCTTGAAACTAAAGTAGGTGCATCGTTTATAGCATCCACCTTAATATTGAAGCTCATTAATGTAGACTTACCATCTACCGTAGCTGTTACATACAGCTTATCTACTCCATTAAAATCCTGAACAGAACTTAACTCTATCTTATTTCCGTTGACAGATGCATTTAGGTTTTGATTACCTGCCAAACTATAGGCAAATGTAGCCGTTGGGTTAGTCGCGTAAGAAAACACATTACTCAAGTCGATTTCCCTTGTCCCAAAATCCTCGTCAAGCGTAATATCAGTTATAGGATTAGTTATTGTTACATCTTGACTATTGATGGCCGTCAAGAAATTTAAACCTTGAAGAATAGACAACTCTCCATCACTCACTGTTAGCTGCGCTGTTTGCAAACCAACACTACCATTTGCAGAAGTAACTGTAAGTATACTTCCGTTCACCGACAAAGCCACATTTGTAATATTACTAACCGTATAAGTCAAATCCTTGGCTGCTGTTTCTTTGTCTTCAAAGAAATTAGCTAGGTCTAATGTATAGGTTGGGAAGCCTTGCACTAATGTCTGAGTACCAATTGCTTTGCTCAATATTGGTGAATCATTTACTGCGGCAACAGTTACCTTGAAGGTTTTACCCAAGGACAAGGCAGTTGTTGTGCCCGTCCCATCATCAGCCCTAACGGTAAACTCAACCTCACCAAAGAAATCAGCTTTTGGTGTTACCACCAATGATCCGTTTTCAATTTTGTAAGTTACATTATCATCTGCATTAGAAGTTGCCAAATAATTAAAGACGCTCACATTTCCATCCACATCAGTTGCTGAAAGAGGAATTGTTAATTGGCTATCTTCATTTACAGTCTGGTTTTGAATATCCGTCATTATTGGGGCGTCATTCACTGGTGCAATCACCAAGCTGAAATCATCCGTCACTACTTGTGGATTAGAACTACCCACCTCAGTGACCAACAGTTGAATATTCACTTTGCCATTAAAATCATTGCTGGCTTTCAACTGTATCTTACCGTCTACAACTGTTCCTCTCACATTTGAATCGGAGGAAATCACTTGATAAGACAACTCACTATCTGGGTCGGTTACGGTAAAGCCTACTGTTATCGTTTGGTCTTCGTTCATCGATTGATCTTTAATATCAACCAATTGTGGTGCGTCAGGAACTTCAATTACATTCACTCTAGCATAAGCCAATAGGGTTTCATTTCTGCCTTTATGAGTAACACTAAATTGTATCGAATCCTTTAGCCCTATTTCAGAAGTAGAAGTATATTCCAATGTCCATTCTGCAAAACCATCTTTATTAGAAACAAGCTTAGGAGTACCTACTGTTCCGCTCAGTGGGCCTTTTACGATGGTAACTTCTGCCTCAGAAAGATCAAAATCTCCAAACTCAATAGCTGAGAGTTTTAGGTTGATACTTTCGTTTTCGGGAACCGAAGCATCTACAGCAAACACTGCGAAGTTTCCATCTTTAGAAGAATCATCATTAATTCCGCTTCCCCCTAAATTACCGCTGCTGTTTCTAGTGAAGATTTGAGCCTTTGAATCGTGAAATCCATTAGCAGTAGCAATGCTTACTCCCATCAAAACTTTAGTGTTAGTGAACAAGGCTGGATAATCATTTTTACTTAATGACACTTTGTAAGTCAGCGTGGTACCATCAATCGTAAATGCAGATTTAGGTATCGATATGTTTTCTCTGAATACTTTGTTCAGTTTTTCTTCCTTGCCTCGATAAAAACCACTGATAAAATACTCATTGTTGATGGCTTGATCTTCAAGTTTCACCACTAATTCAATGTTGTTTTCATCCTTTGGCTCAAGTGTTATTGGGTAAAGTATATGTTTTGAATCTGGTATACCAAATCTAAATCGCACCGTAGCTTCTTGCGAGGATAAACCTCCACCCTGTTCAACCACCTTAAATGTTACTTGATCTTCATAAATTGTTTCAGGTGAGAGACTATTTGGAACGAAGGTATACTCACCCGCTTGAGTTCTTGCCGTTAAAGTACCTAAACTCGGCCCTTCAGTTATAACAAAGTCAATTGGTTCACCTTCTGGGTCGAAACCAATCAACTTAAATAAGTTACCCGGTACATGAGCTATTCTTACCGATGGTGCAATTGCAATTGGTGCTTTATTCTGAACGCCTTTACCAACCACAAATAACTGCTGTACATCTGCATTGCTGACCAATTCAAGTCTTTTTAGTAAAAACTGATCATCTATTGGAGTGAAAGTGATATTGACGATTTTTTCTTCTCCAATAGCTAAGGTGAAGTTTGATTCACTTGCAGAAAAGCCCGCTGGCAATTTAACATCACTTACTTGCAAACTCGCATCAGGGCTAGTGTTCTTGACTTTAACCTGACGAGTTTTACTCGCTCCAATTTTCACCAAGTCAAATATAATGCTGTTGCCTCCTAACTCAATGTTAGACGCATCAACAATAGTTAAAGCTACGGCAGGCTCTGCTATATTAGAAACCGAGATGGTTTTGGCCACTTCATAGGTTCCTCCTCTTAAATCAACTACTTGAACTCTTACCGATAAAGATGTTAAAGCCTCATAATCAAAAGATAATCCAGCCTTTTTGAAGAGTTTGTTTCCTACAATATCAAACTTATCATTGTCCGTACTTCCCGCTCCACTTACAAGCTTGTAAGAATGAAGGTCTCCTACATCGGAATCTTTTGTGGTTAGAGTACCAATCTCTGTACGGCCAATTACGTTTTCTGCAATTACTGATGAACTCAAGTTAATTTCGGTAGGAAGTTCATTTCGAGCTTCGAAGCTCTGAATGAAAATAGCCGAAGCTAAGTTGCCATTATTATTCCCATCCGTGACGGAATTTTCCTTTAGCCCCACCGATGCGTTTCCGTCCAAAATAGAATTTAGGGTCAAACTATAAGTATCACCTGATCCTTCTAAATTAGTGACAGAGGCATTACTCAATATAAAATCTGAGACTTCAAGCCCAGTAACAATCTCACTGAATTTAAGTGAAATTTTCACTGAAGGCGTAAAGGCTAATCCATTCACATCTGCGGTTAAGGTAACCACTGGTTTTATTTCATCTACATCGGTAATGGTAATGGTTACAGTTTGAGCAGCCTCGTTCAGTCCATCATTTGCTTTTACTTGAATAGTATAACTGCTCTTCGTCTCAAAGTCTGGTGATGTCTTGAAGGTTACTACACCTTCTGAAATATTGAAGAAATCTTCATCATTTCCCGTGCCTAAGCTATAAGTAATATCATTCGCATCTGTGGCAACAATGGTGTAGGCCGTACCTGTTTCATTTTCAGCATAATTTACCGCAGTTGCTGAAGTAAATACTGGAGGAATTTCATCTACATCAATGATTGTAATTGTTACAGTTTGAGCAGATTCGTTTGAGCCATCATTCGCTTTTACTTGAATAGTATAACTGCTCTTCGTCTCAAAGTCTGGTGATGTCTTAAAGGTTACTACACCTTCTGAAATATTGAAGAATGCTTCATCGTTTCCTGTACCTAGGCTATAAGTAATAGCATTGGCATCGGTAGCAGATATGGTATAAGCTGTGCCTGTTCCATTTTCAGCATAGTTAATAGCTGTGGCTGAAGTGAATACAGGAACTGTGACATCGTTTACAATAATTGTAAAACTTTGTTGTGCAGTCCCCTCATTGCCATCATTTACCTCTAACACTACATTATGAGCACCTCTATTACCTGTGCTATTACCTGACAAAACAATTTGAGGCGCAGAAACCTTACGAATCGTATGATTACGTACATCAGTTACATATATATTACCAAGAGCATCTGAGACAATCCCATTAGGATTACTGGTAGGAGTCTCACCATATCCAGAGCCCCCAAAATCATTATTTACTGAATTTTCAGAGCCTAACAACGTAGTTACATCTCCGGCCGGAGTAATTTTACGAATTTTGCTATTCCCATAGTCAACTACATAAATATTACCAGCCCCACCTACGAAAATTCCGGATGGACTACTGAAGCTTGCCGATGTTCCATTACCATCGTTTCCTCCTTGAATCCCTGAGCCTGCAAAGGTTGTTACATTACCTGAAGGGGTGATTTTTCGAATTTTATGATTATCTAAGTCCGCTACATAGACATTCCCTGAACCGTCTACTGCTATCCCATGAGGTCTATTGAACCTAGCATCTAAACCAATAGCGTCAATGCTTCCAGAGTAGCCAGAGCCTGCCAAAGTACTTACTTCACCATTTGGCGTGATTTTACGAATTTTGTGTGACCCATAATCTGCTACATACAAATTATCCAAACCATCTACCGCTATTGCAACTGGCCTGTCAAAGCTTGCCTCTTCTCCCCTTCCGTCTGTGCTGCCGCGACTGTTCGACCCTGCAAAGGTTGTTACATCACCATTTGGTGTGATTTTACGTATTCTATAGTTATCTAAATCTGCTACATACAGGTTGCCTGAACGATCTATAGCCACACCAGTAGGTTTTCTAAACTTTGCCGATTTACCATTGGCATCTGTAAGACCCGCCACTGGTGCGCCTGCTATGGTAGACACATCACCAGATGGCGTGATTTTACGAATTAGATCATTGTATGCATCAGCTACATAAATATTGCCTGTTTTATCAATTGCCAAACCAGTGGGCCAATTGAAACTGGCTGATGTGCCGTTAGCATTAGTTCTTCCAGAGGTTATTCTACCAGCAAAAGCTGTTAAATCACCCCCTGTAATGTTGGTGATATTCAGCCAACTTGGTTTCGTGGGAATGGATATAGTAGTATTGTCCCCATCTACATCACTAACTAAAACTGAATAGCTGTAAGTATCACCTTCATTTATACTTGTAATGGGTGTTGAAGTAAAAACAGGCGCTTCGTTATCGGCATTTGTTACTGAAATCGTCACCGTTTGGCTAGCTGAGTTATCTAATGCATCGGTAGCAAATACTTCCACTACATATGAATTATTAGTATCGCTGTCTTGAGGACTTTCAAAATCGGGAGATACTTTGAAAGTTATTTCACCAGAAGTTTCATTCACATCAAAAAGTCCTTCATCGTTACTTGTACCCAATGAATAAGCAATTGAACTGGCGTCCGTTGCGGCAATGGTATAGGCTGTGCCTGTTCCATTTTCTGTAAATGTAGCTGTAGAGGCTGAAGTGAATACAGGAGGCGAAGCATCAACAACTGTTATACTGAAGCTTTGATTTATTGAAGTTCCAATCCCATCAGTAGCCGTTAAAGAAACTTGATTACTTCCTGTTTGACCAGCTGGATCGCCATTTAGGATAGCACCTCTTTCTACTTTTTTAATTTGAAAATTCTGAACATCGCAAACGAATAAATTCCCCTCACGATCAAAAGCAAGACCGTAAGGATTATGAAATCTAGCGTCTGAGCCCTTCCCATTTACATTACCCGATTCGGAGCCATTAGAACCAGCAATGACTGAAACGTTACCGTTTATATCAATCTTTCTAATTTGCTGCTGTGCGTCAGCTACGTATAAATTACTTCGTTTATCTGACGTTATGGCTGCAAGTCCAAAAAATGCTGATCCCGGAATGGAAAGCGTAGTAACGACACCTGATTTTGTGATTTTCCTTACTTTATTACTTATACCACCTTCAGTGACATAGATATTCCCATCTGCTGCTACCGTAATATCAGTAAGGTTCGAAAAAAGAGCATCTCCACCAGTACCATCTGCATAGCCTTCAGAAGAACCAGCTAAAGTCGAGACCATCCCCTCTTGGCTGATCACTCTAATTCTATTATTACCTACATCAAGAATATAGATGTTACCCTCATTATCAATATCAATTTTGGAAGGCATATTAAATGTGGCGTTTACAGCTTCACCGTCATTTGCCCCTGCTGTTGTACTTCCTGCTATTGTCGTAACATTTCCATCTTTATCAATCTTCCTAATAGCATTATTTGATACATCTGGAACATAAACATTATTACTGTTATCAATTGCTATATCAAATGGGGCTCCAAATGATGCGCTTGTACCATTTCCATCGATTAGGTTATCTACTGGATCTGCATCTGGGTTACCCGCTATTGTGGTAACATTACCTTCTAAATCTATTTTCCTAATCGTTCTATTGAACCAGTCAGCTATATAAACATTACCCTGAGAATCGACTTCTAGGCCAGCTGTGAAACTAAACTCCGCTTGATTCGATACACCATCTGTTGTTCCATTTGAACCAGAACCAGCGTAAGTACTTACCATATATTCATTACTTAGACTTAACCAAGTTGGAAGTTGATCTGAAGAAATATCTATAATATCTCCATCAGGGTCAATTGCCTTAACGAAATATTCATATTGCTCATTATCATTAACTTCGGTAATGGGTGTTGAAGTAAAAATAGGTGCTTCATTATCTGCATTTGTTACTGAAATGGTAACCAATAGGCTAGCTGAATTATTTAAGGCATCCGTAGCCAATACTTCTACTACATATGAATTATTAGTATCCGTATCTTGAGGGTTTTCAAAATCTGGAGATACTTTGAAAGTTACTTCTCCAGTAGTTTCATTCACATCAAAAAGTCCTTCATCGTTACCTGTGCCCAATAAATAAGTAATTGAACTGGCGTCCGTTGCGGCAATGGTATAGGCTGTGCCTGTTCCATTTTCTGTAAATGTAGCTGTAGAGGCTGAGGTAAATAACGGAGGAGTAGCATCTAATACTTCAACTGAAAACGACTGCACATTTGTTTCGCCATTAGAATTTATTGACTTTAAGCTAACACTGTGAATTCCTACCCTATTTAGAGGATTACCAACCAGTGTGTAGTCTTTTAGTGATACTCTTCTGATAAGATTATTAGAACTTTCTGTGATAAATAAATCACCTTTTGAGTCAATAACAACACTATGAGGTTCATTGAATGATGCGCTTAACCCTTCTCCATCTGTATTTCCGTTTTGATCAGAACCAGCAATCGTAGTAACCTGTCCATCTGGAGTGATTCTTCTTACATATCGCTGGTCGGTAATGTAGATATTGAAGTTTTCGTCAACAGCCATTCCAGCGGGAGAATAAAATGCAGCCTCTGCACCAAGGCCGTCAATAACTGACCTAGTGGAAGATCCTGCTAATGTTGAGACCATTCCTTGTGGGCTAATCTTTCGAATACGGTGATTATCATAATCTGAAACATAAATGTCCCCGTTCAAATCAACTATAATCCCGGTGAGTTGTGAGAATTGAGCGATAGCCCCGTCTCCATCTACATAACCTGCCTCACCATTGCCTGCTATTGTAGACACGACTCCTTCAGGACTAATCTTTCTCACTCGGTAGTTACTTTGATCCGTAACGTAAATATTATCATTTGAATCAATGGCCAATTCTGTAGGACGGCTAAATTGAGCAGAAGTACCCTGCCCATCTACATATCCCCTCTGTCCATTACCAGCAAAGGTGCTTACCTCACCTGAAGGACTTATTTTTCTGACGGCATGATTCTCTCTATCAGCCACATAAAGATTACCTTCACTATCTCTTACAATACTGCTCGGTTCATTAAAAGTAGCTATTGAAGCATTACCATTAACATAGCCTATGGCACCAGTTCCAGCAATTGTACTTACTTGCCCTGAATTAGATACTTTTCTAATTACGTGATTGAATAGATCTGTCACATAAAGATTGTCGTCTTCATCTCTTGTTATACCTAGCGGAATATTAAAAGTAGCGTTCAGTAAAGTACCATCATCTTGACCAACTTCACTAGAACCTGCATATTTCGTTACAGCATTCTTACCAATAAGCGTCATCCAATCAGGTAATACCTCTGCTTCCAGCGTATAGCTGATATCACTCAGGTTTTCTATAGAAACTCCATAGACATACTGGCTTGATTCCTTAACTGAGGTAACAGGAGTCGATATGATAACTGGTGCTTCATCAACATTAGTCACTGTTATTGTCACTAATTGACTTACCTCATTCACTCCATCACTTGCCTTCACCCTGATGACGTAATCATTATCGGTATTCCCATCAGTTGGAGCTTCGAAGTCAGGGATAGTTTTAAAAGTAACGGCATCCCCTACTAAATCAAATAAATCTTCGTCATTACCCACACCTAAGCTATAGGTGACATCGTTGGCATCAGTTGCTGTAATGGTATAGGCTATACCAGTTCCATTTTCAACAAAAGTAGATGAAGTGGATGAAGTGAATACAGGTGGGATTATATCAATCACTGTAATAGTAAACGACTGAGTATTAGAACCATCATCTGGGTCAGATGCCTTTAATTCCACTTCAAAATCTCCCGTTATACCCAAAGGTGTACCCGATAAACTTGACGTTTGAGCTATTTTTCTAATTCTGTGGGTATTCCTATCCGCCACGTAAATGGCACCATCCGGTGCTACTGTTAAGCCCCCTGGTGAGCTGAAATTTGTATTGGTCCCAATACCGTCAAGGAATGTCCCATACTCTGACCCAGCTATTGTAGAAACCACACCCTCAGGTGATATTTGTCTTATACTATGCGCATCCGATATATAAATAATATCATTGGCATCAATTGTTATTCCATTAAGGTTTTTAAATGAAGCTTGATCTCCTGTTCCATCCTCGATTTTAGACTCCCCCGATCCAGCAAAGCTAGATACCACTCCCTCAGAAGTTATTTTTCTGATTCTATAATTATATTGGTCCAGAACGAATATGTTCCCATGACTGTCAATTGCAAGATCAATAGGCCCGTTAAAAGATGCTTCCGTACCAATGCCATTTAATAGACCATTCTGTCCAGAGCCAGCAAAAGTACTTACCTCACCGCTTGGAGTTATCTTCCTAATGCGATCATTATAAAAGTCTGTCACAAAAAGATTTCCAGTAGCATCAATAGCTATACCTGAAGGAAAATCAAATGAGGCAGAAGTACCATTGCCATCTGCGTATGAATTATTGCCAGATCCAGCAAAGGTACTTACCTCTCCACTTGGAGTAACTTTTCTAATTAAGCCATTATTTCCATCTGTGACAAAAAGATTACCTAAATCATCGATAACCAACCCAATAGGAGATTTAAATGAAGCTATTTCTCCATTACCATTGGTGCTACCAATCGCCCCAGATCCAGCAAGCGTTGTAACTTCCCCATTTATGCTGATTTTTCGAATAATACGACTATACTCATCCAGCACATAGAAATTACCACTTGCATCCATGGCTATATCATTAGGCATCTCAAATTCTGCCACTAACCTTTGACCTTCAATATATCCACCGTTGCCAGAACCTGCGAAAGTAGTTACCTGCAGTTTGTCATTCTTTAACTCAAGCCAATCTGGGCCGGACTCTAATGAAAGTTCAGCTTTGTCATTGTCTGGATCATCCGTAATAATAGAGTATTCATAAAATTGATCACTGTTAACCGAAAGAATAGGCTCTGATATAAAAACTGGTGCTTTACTTTCAAAAGCATCAGTTACATTAATCAAAATGGTTTGGCTATCGGTTCTATCCCCTTCTTGAGCAGTAATTGTGACCTCATAAACGTTGTCTTTATTACTGTCAACAGGGAATTCAAAATCTGGATTTAATCTAAAGGTTAATTCACCAGTGGTACTGTTAAGTAATATATAATAAGAGTCTGGGCCAGACTTGGTATAATAAATATCGAACCCCTCTTCTATTCCCCCTGTAACAACCGTTGTAATTAAAGTGGAGTTTTCTTCTACACTTACCGAAGCACTTTCTCCTCCACCGTCACTGGTAATAATAGGATCGTTTTCATTTAAGTTTTTGACTGTTAGATTAACTAAAAGGCTAGTGCTATTTTCAGCCTCATCTGTTGCTATAAGCTCAATCACGTATACATTGTCTCCATCAGAGTCATGCGGGTTTTCAAAGTCAGGGGATTGATTGAAATAAACTGCATTGGTATATTGTCCATTCATATTGAACAATGACTCATCATGTGCATTTCCTAATGAAAATGTTACCTGAGTTTCATCATTGGCTCCACCCGCGTAGGCATGTGAATTGATAGAAATATTCTCATTCAATTGATAATTGGCTGGTGAGTTAAATACTGGAGACGTAATATCCAGTTTAATCGAAAAAGCCTGTTTTTTCACCCCACTCTTAGTATCCTCGGCTTGTAATATTATATCCACAATGCCATCACTAGGGTTGGCCGTTCCACTCAGTAGGTAATCCTCTTCAAGTTTGATTTTTCTGATTCTATTTAGAGAAGTCGAAACATAAATATTATCGTTGGAGTCTATAGTCAATCCAATTGGTCCCCAGATACCTGCCTCAAGCGCATTGCCATCAGAATAGTCCCATTGTCCGTTGCCTGCAATGGTTGTAACGTCTCCAGAACTAGTGATTTTCCTTACTCTGTTATTACCCCAATCGGCAACAAAAAGATTATCCTGGGAATCGAAATCCACTGCCTTAGGTTCAAAAAACATTGCATTTTGACCATTCCCATCAAGAAAGCCTTCCACACCAGAACCTGCGAAAGTAGTCACCTCTCCATTAGGCTCGATTCTACGAATTCGATCATTTCCTTCGTCAGCAACAAAAACTATATCATTTGAATTAATGGCAATATCGAAGGGTCTATTAAAGGTTGCCGCTATCCCAGTCCCGTCTGCATAACCTTCTGTTCCCGACCCTGCCAAAGTGGTGACCAAACCTGCTGGAGTTACTTTTCGAATAGAATGATTCCCGAAATCGGCCACATAAAGATTCCCCTGTGTATCAATCGCTCCGCCCATAAGCGTTGTAAATCGAGCTTCTGTTCCCTGTCCATCTACATTTCCAAAAAAGCCAGAACCAACAAAATCACTCACATTCCCTTCAGTATCAATTTTTCTTATAATAGAGCCATCCAAAACATACTTAATTCCACTTGAGTAATCAATTAGAATCTTATTCGGCTCTCCAAAAGATGACTCTGATAGAGTACCATCAATTCGGGTACCATCAGACACAAGCGAAAGTGTGGCTACACTACCTTCAGGAGAAACCTTTCTTATGGTCTTTGAGCCAAGTTCTCCTAAATACAAATTCCCATTACCATCAATACTCAATCTAGTGATAGATGAAAAAGAAGCGTCTTGCCCAGTACCATCTATAGTACTGTTACTACCTGAGCCAGCCAAGGTAGAAACTACATAACTAGTTTGGGTTGACACGGTCATCCAACTGGGTTTTCCATCTACACTGAGACTTACTCTATCTCCATCAGGGTCACTTACCTCGACAAGGTATTCGTAGTAATTATTTTGGTCAACTACAGTAACTGGTACAGATTCAAATATGGGTATATTGTTAATCTCATTAAGATTAATCGTTACGGTGGCACTAGTTTCCTCCCCACAGGAATCAATTAATTTTATTTGGACATCCGCGCTTCCATTGGCTCCTTCTGCCCGATGAACGACTATATTGGGCTGCTCAGCACTCAAGTTGAGCACAACATTACCTGTATTCACCACCGACTCATTCGATGACGTTACTTCAAAAACAAGGTCTGAAATAGACTCATCACTAAATGAAATTGGTATAGCGATTTGATTACCATCTTGAGTGATGGACTGCTGATCAACGGTTAGTTCAGCTTTTTGGTTTGAGTATGATGCAATGAAATAATCATAACTACTATTCAAGTTTTGAATCTCACTTTCCAAGTTTTCATCGAAATCAAGATCTATAATTGCATTTTCATTTCCGTACCTCCCTAAAAATAGGAACGATTCACACGCCATTCCGAGATGAACCTTCATTTGATCTATAAATAAATTAGAAGACTGAGCATAAAATCTGTGGGATTGATATTTACCTTCTTTAGATATCTTTAAGTAGCCAAACGAATTGGTAGATGCGCCAGACTCTTTTTTAACTATTAACTCATTAGAGCCGTCTTGATCAATGAAATTCAATGAGCGAAGATTATTGCTTCCAATAGGTATATTAATATTATCATTGACATCAGCTTCAAATCCATAATCTTCGATTACTCCCTCAAAAAGGGTTTGATATTTATATACTCCATCCGATGTGAAAAATACCTGTCTTGTAGAATATTGAAGTTGGTTGGGTAAAAGCATATCTTCAATGTTATTACCCACCAGATTGGTTGGAAACCCATTATAAGAATACATCATTGAATTCAGTACAACATCGCCATTAGAAAGAATAACCATTCCTGTTGCATAAGGAGAAGTATTATACCCTTGAATCCCTCTAAACCATTCGAAATTAAGATTTTCATCTAACTTGATAACTGAACTTACCATCGCAGGATTATCAGTCACAATGTCTTCATCCAAATCACTTCCTTGTCCGTTTTGAATTACTCCTGAAAGGTAAACTTGCTCATTATCAAACACTTTGATTCCTGACATCATAAATTGCCTTCTAGGATCTCCAGATGAGCCAGTATTTCTCGACTTACCGCTGAACGTTTTACTCTTTATGGTGTTCCAGCTAAGGTCATAAACGGTTATATGATGAGTAAAAAGGTACTCATCTCCTCCTCCATTTACTTCAATTGCTGAGTCTATTAGAGCATACAGAACATAAAGATTACCATCATAAAAATCCATTGAAAAGAATCTATGATAATAATCTTTATTGACGTTAAACACTTTATAATCGAGTAGTGATCCAGAGTCACTAAATTTAAGAATCAACCCATACTTCCTTTCATTTAGATTTTGGGTTATAGGTATATTGACATCCCCCACACTAATTGTAGTAGAACTAGCTACATATCCACCTATATATACATTTCCATCATCATCTACCGTCAATCCTTGTGTGCTGAAATAACCGTTGTTCTCCGATCTCTCAACACCAATATTAACTTGAAAGACCATCTCTCCCGAAGCATCAAGCCTAACTATATTAGCTCCATTGCTATTAACTTCATCAAAAGCTAAGTTGACGGAAGCGCTAGGTGACACTAGTGTTGTTGGATATGCTGCTCCTGTCAAGAAGTAAACTCCCCCTGAGCCATCAGCAATAGACAGATTGATTCCGGAATAAGAGTCATCGGGAGTTTTTAATTCCGTTACCCAGTCTAATTTTTGAGCAAAAATACTTTGAGTAAATAGCAAAAAAATAAATAGAAGCACTGATTGCCTCAATAAGCGAAGTGATAGATTAGTCATATAAACAATAGACAGGAGTGTATAACTTTGATAATAAGGCTTAAAGATATATTTTTTTTTAAAACAACTACCCTTATAATTTTTCAATTCCAATCCTTATAAGCCATATTTTTCTACCAGTATAGACGAGATACTCCTTATACGTATAAAAAAACGAGTTTATCAAAACATACCTTTTCACTAGAAATTAAGCTTGAGTAAACACATAAAAGCAGATGAAAAACAGACTCTAAATTTACTGAAATAACTTTTTAGAGCATATTAAGATAACGGTAACTAGTCGTTCAAGCTGACCACCAACTTCCCAAAAGTTCCTCCTGCTTTCATTGCATCAAATGCAGAAATGATTTCTGAAAATGGGCGGACTAAATTTAAAATAGATTTAAACTCTTATTGGCTAATAGTTACATTATGTATTCAGGTTCTTAATGTTTAATTATAACCCCATTGTTTAGCGTGAAAATAATCCATAATTTCAAATGAATGAATCTATTACAAATTAGCTCATTTTATAAGCTATTTCAGCAAATCAAACTATGTTTCCGATTTAGCCTCTCTAATTCAATTCTTTTTCTACCATTCTGTTGGTTGCTTTTAATTGTCAGTTGCGCTGATAAAAGATCGTCTGACTTAACCGTCCATTTGGTTCTTGAAGGTGAAATTAAAATTCCTATGGACGCTACAACATCTGGTATATCAGAGTATGTAACTACTTATAACCATCTTAAACCATCTGATTCAATTTTCAACAATAACCAAACATATCTGTGCTACCTGAATAGAGGAAAAGAAATCCAATTCTATGACCTGGAATCGAAAGAAATTATTCACCGAATTAGTTTCCAAAGTGCTGGGCCAAATGCAATTATTGGAAGAATCACCGCTTTTAATGTGGTATCAGCAGACTCCATATTTGTATCCTCATTCCCGGTGCCATTTGTCTTTAGGGTTAATTTGCTCGGAGAGGTTAAAGAAAAAATTATGTTAGGTCCATTTGACAAAGCGGTTGAGCCAATATCAAACACTTCAAAACCTCTTTTGGTTACCAACAACCATATTTATAGTAGCTTCTATACTACATTGCCTCCAACCGACTTTCATAGTCCACTCAGCGGTGATGAACTTGATAATGTGATCATTGATATAGATTTAAAATCAAAGAAACAAAAGCTGCAATACCATCTTCCTTCCCCCTACACAAAAAATAAATTGCTCTCTCACTATTATTATAACCCTTCAATAGAAAAAGGGAAACGAAGTGGTGAAATTCTTATCAGTTTCGGAGCCCATGACAGCATTTCAGTAACTGACTTTAACAATTTCGATCGTAATTACTATGCAGGCTCAAGCCTTTTTGATGAAATTCCATCACTTGAAAAACAAGACGGGTGGGATCATTACAGGTTGAACTACATGTATGAAGGTATAATTTATGATGAATTCAGAAACTATTACTACAGATTCTTGACTCTACCTAAAAAGAAAGATGAATTGAAATCTGAAGACCTGAAGACTGGGAATGTGAAAGATATAGCGATCATCATTCTAAATGGGAATTTCGAGAAAATAGGAGAAACCATTATTGATCCATCCTACAGCAACATGACCTATTTCATCAATGAAGAAGGATTGAATTTATTCAATATTGAAAAGGGGCTCACAGATGAGGATAATCTTTACTTTGGCACCTTCAAAGTATCGAATCTGTAAAGAACAGAATATCATTACCTTCTATCATCCGTTTGATAGTTCGAATGGAAACCCAATAAAACTGAGGTAAACGAGAAAATAGATCTAAGGAAACTGTATCACCAACTTCCCAAAAGTCCCTCCTTCTTTCATGGCATCGAAAGCAGAAATAATTTCTGAAAATGGGCGCACTGAATCTAAAATAGGCTTGATTTTATGTTTGTTGATGAAAGCGACCATCTGCTCAAATTCTTGGTCGTTGCCCATGGTGGAACCTTGTAGGGTAATCTGATTCCAGAACATGCGGAACATGTCCAGTTTTTGTGGAGTGCCGTTGGTAGCACCATAAAAAACAATTCTTCCAGAAGGCTTCATCATTTTAATAAAGTCGTTGATCTGATCTCCGCCTGCGCTGTCGATGACAACATCGAAACCACCAGAAGCCTGAAGCGCTTCTTTCTGCCAATCTTCGGTTTTATAATTAAAGCCAGCCTTTGCGCCTAAATCTATGCAGGTATTAATCTTATCGGCACTTCCCGAAGTAACGTACACATTGGCTTGAGCCGCCAAAGCGTACAACATGGCAAATTGCGCTACGCCTCCTCCAGCTCCCGAAATCAATACATTTTGACCTGCGGCCACCTGACCTTGGGTAAATAAAGCCCTAAAAGCTGTAAGTCCGCCCAAAGGAATAGAAGCAGCTTCTGCCCAGCTTAAATGCACTGGTTTTTGATGAATCTTTGAAGCTTCTACTTCTACATATTCAGCCAAGGTGCCATTAGTCGGCATTCCTAATATGTGGTATGCTTTCGACTGTACCTTTGGGTTTTCTCCCCAATCTATATTTGGATTGATGATAACCTCATTGCCAATCAAATCTGATGAGACCCCAGCACCAACTTCTTCTACAATTCCAGCGCCATCAGAACCTAAAATCGTGTTCATCTGAATATTTGGGTATTTTCCTTCCCTTATCCATTGATCACGTCTGTTTAAAGCAGCTGCCTTTAGCTTAATCAAAACCTTTCCTTCGGCAGGCGTAGGTTTTTCCACTTCTAACAATTGAACTTTGTCTTCTGGATGATCTACTAATACAAGTGCTTTCATTAGTTTTTAGGCTTATGTATTTCTATTTTGGCTGACCCAATTCTGTAAGAATTATTTTTTTAAGACGCTCTAAAAAGGAGGTTCCTCTCCACTTGGAGGCAATTCAGGACTGTCATTGCCATTGGCTTTACTTTGGAAGGTCATAGCTCCGCCACCGCCAGATTCAAAGCTAGCCGCACCAGAACCTGGTAATGAAGTTCCGTAACCTCCACCAAAACCAGTCACGTCCAAGTCGGTAAATTTGGTGTACTTACCAATAAACTTGAGTTGTACGTTTTCTAAAGAACCGTTTCTGTGCTTAGAAATAATCACTTCACCCACACCTTGGGTTGGCATTCCGTTTTCGTCTTGCG
Organism: Roseivirga ehrenbergii; assembly: GCF_001593005.1. Classification (GTDB taxonomy): domain Bacteria; phylum Bacteroidota; class Bacteroidia; order Cytophagales; family Cyclobacteriaceae; genus Roseivirga; species Roseivirga ehrenbergii. The sequence goes on along the minus strand of NZ_LQZQ01000049.1, from coordinate 286,367 downwards.
TAATACCGTAGTATTCAGGTCGGTAAAGGAACATTACCATATCGGCATCCTGCTCAATAGAACCCGATTCCCTCAAATCTGAAAGTTGAGGACGCTTATCACCACCACGGGTTTCTACTGCCCTACTCAACTGTGAAAGTGCAATTACAGGCACATTCAGTTCTTTGGCTATATTTTTTAGAGCTCGCGAAATAGAAGCAATTTCTTGTTCACGGTTACCTCCTCCGCCTCCACTTTTAGATGAATCGCCAGACATCAGCTGGAGGTAATCAATTACCACCAGTTGAATGTCGTGCTGTTGTTTTAACCTCCTACACTTCGCCCTTAATTCAAGGATAGAAAGCGCAGGGGTGTCATCTATAAAAATGGGGGCTTTTGTTAGATTCGCTGTTTTATGAACGAGCTGTGCCCATTCGTGTTCGGCAAGGTTTCCCTTCTTAATCTTCTCACCTTCGAGTTCCGCTTCGCCAGAAATCAAACGATTGACCAACTGCACCGATGACATTTCCAGAGAGAAAATGGCCACTGCGTGTCCGTGGTCTACCGCTGCATTTCTCAGGGCAGAAACCACAAAAGCAGTTTTACCCATCGCGGGCCTTGCTGCAATAATTACTAAATCAGATTTCTGCCAGCCAGAGGTTACTCTGTCTAAACTCGTGAAACCAGAAGGAATTCCTGTGAGGCCATCTTTATGATTTCTACGGGCATGAATTTCTTCAAGAGCGGTAGTCATAATGTCCTTCATTTTCTGATATTCTTTACGAATATTGGTTTCAGAAACTTCGAACAGCGACTGCTCCATTTTATCGAGCAGCTTAAAAACATCGGTAGTATCTTCAAAAGCTTCGCGCTGAATTTCAGAGGAAATACGAATCAACTCTCGCTTAATGGATTGTTCAACTACAATTCTTGAATGGTATTCAATATTGGCCGCAGAACTTACACGGTTGGTAAGCTGGGTAATGTAATACGGCCCACCAATCATTTCAATTTTACCTTCTTTCCTTAACTGGCTGGTTACAGTAAGAATATCGATGGGTTCAGAAGCCTGAAAAAGGTCATAAATGGCCTGATAGATTACCTTATGGGCTTCTTTATAAAAAGATTCAGGCCTAAGAATATCAATTACGTTGGTCAAGGCATCCTTTTCCAACATTAAAGCACCTAAAATGGCCTCTTCAAGGTCGGTAGCTTGGGGGGGTAACTTTCCCAATTGGCTCAGTTCGTCACCTAGATTGTTTCTAGATTTGTAACCCAAACGCAGTGCTGCAGACTTTCCTTTTTCCATTCTTCAAACCTAGAGCAAATTCCTGTGTTCGGCAAAGATTACAACAGGTACTTACCCACATTTTTTACACCTTGTTATACACCTTAGATTCTAGATAATTTTACTTTATTTGTCGAGCGTCCTTTTTGTCTTAATTTTGAACATTCAACCCTTTTGATCTCATGACTAAAAACTCCCAGCGTATCCATTTCATTGCCATTGGCGGAAGCATCATGCACAGCCTAGCCATCTGTTTGGCCAAAGCCGGGCATCATGTAAGTGGATCTGACGATCATTTTCATGAGCCATCTAAATCGAAACTGAAAGAGTCTGGCTTATTACCCGAAAATGAAGGTTGGGATGCCAGCAAAATTAACAGCGATTTGGATTTTGTGATTTTAGGAATGCATGCCAAGGCAAACAACCCAGAGTTACTAAAAGCACAAGAACTCGGCCTTAAAGTGCTCTCTTTTCCTGAATACATTTACGAAGCTTCTAAGAACAAAAAGCGTTTGGTGATTGCAGGAAGCCACGGAAAAACCAGCATGACTGCCATGGTAATGCACGTTTTACAAGATGTTGAACGTGACTTCGACTATATGGTAGGCGCTCGAATCAATGGATTTGATGAACAGGTAAAGCTATCGGACGCTCCTATTATAGTTATTGAAGGCGATGAATACTTGACTTCGCCTTTAGACCCAAGACCTAAATTCTTTCATTATAAGCATGATATTGTTACCGTTTCGGGAATTGCCTGGGATCACTACAATGTTTTTCCAACGATAGAGAATTACATAAGCCAATTTGAATTACTGGCCGATTCTTCTGCAAAAGGTAGCACACTGATTTACTGTCAAGAAGATGATTTAGCCACTAAGGTTATTGGCGGAAAAGAAAGACCAGGCGTGACAGCGATTCCTTACAAAGCGCACGACCATGTGGTGAAAAATGGTGTTACCTATTTAAAATTGCCCAATGACGAAATCAAAATCGAAATTTTCGGCTACCACAACATGCAAAACCTTAGTGGAGCACAAGCCTTACTTAAGCAAATAGGTGTAACTGACGAGCAGTTTTATAAAGCCATCGCAACCTTTAGCGGTGCGGGTAAACGGATGGAGATTCTAGGAAAAAATGAAGCTTCTACAATTTATACCGATTTTGCCCACGCTCCTTCCAAACTTTTGGCTACAACCTCTGCCGTTAAACATCAGTTTCCTAACCGTTTCTTGGTGGCATGTTTAGAACTGCACACTTTTAGCAGCTTAAACAAAGACTTTATTGAACAGTATAAAAACACGTTTAACGACCCTGATGAAGCGATTATCTTCATTAATCCAGAAGCGGTAAAGCAAAAAGGACTCGAAGTATTAACCGAAGAAGATCTTAGAACGGCTTTCAACAGAAAAGACATTATTTTATTCAACGACAGTGCTAAATTGAATGAGCACTTAATGCAACACAACTGGACCAACAAAAACCTGATTCTTATGAGTTCTGGTAATTTTGGGGGACTTAACTTACAAGCACTTAAGCAACATATTCTTTAAAAGCACCTGCATAAACAGGAAATCATGGAATTAAACCTAAAAAACCCATTGGCGTTTTTCGATCTGGAAACGACAGGTATCAACATTGCCCAAGACAGAATCGTAGAATTGGCCATACTCAAAGTAATGCCCAATGGCGAGGTGGTAAAAATGCATCATTTGGTCAACCCTACCATTCCAATTCCTGAAGAGTCGGCCATGATTCACGGAATTCGCGATGAAGACGTGAAAGACAAACCCACTTTTAAAACCTTGGCCAAAAGCATTGCTAAATTTTTAGAAGGAGCCGATTTAGCGGGTTTTAATCATGTGCGATTTGATATTCCGCTTTTGGTAGAAGAATTTTTAAGGGCTGGGGTAGATTTTGAAGTAGGCAACAGAAAACTTGTTGATGCCCAAAAAATCTTCTTTATGATGGAAAAAAGGACGCTTTCGGCCGCTTATCAATTCTATTGTAATAAAGAATTAGAAGGTGCACATGGCGCTATGGCCGATACAGAAGCTACTTACGAAGTGCTTAAGGCTCAACTCGATAAGTACAATGGACAATCAGTGGAAGATATTGGCGGCAATGTTATTGCAAAAATTGAAAACGACATGGCTTCATTACACCAGTTGGTAGGCTCCAATATGGTTGATTTAGGTGGACGCTTTGTGTTCAACGACCAAGGCGTAGAGGTCTTCAACTTTGGGAAACACAAAGGCAAGCCTGTAACCGATGTGCTCGAAAAAGAGCGAGGCTACTACGACTGGATGATGCAAGGAGATTTCCCTCTCGACACCAAGCGTAAACTCACTCAAATTAAGCTCAAGGGCTTTAAAATGGGGTAAAATAGGGTTTAGTATTTAGTAGATAGTACCTAGATAGAAATCATTACCATTTTAGGTTTTGTATACAAAAGTTAATCAATGCTTTCTAACATCCTCTCTCTCCTATTGTCCATCACTTTAATTGCACTTGGCTTGATCCATTTCAATTGGGCGTTGGGTGGAAAGTGGGGGTTTGAGGCAGCCCTACCGACCAACGAAGCAGGTAAAAGAGTACTGAACCCTAAAAAATTCGATAGTCTGATTGTAGGTTTAGGCCTTTCTGCTTTTGGGGCTTTTTATTTATTTCAAGCAGTATTTACAGCGATAGAAATGCCTAATGGGCTTACCACTTATGGAGGCTGGATTATCCCCTCGATTTTTTTACCCAGGGCAATTGGTGATTTTAGATTCGTAGGTTTCTTTAAGAAAATCAAATCTACTCCTTTCGCTAAAATGGATACTAAGCTGTTTTCTCCCTTGTGTTTATGTATGGCTTTGGCGGGCTTTGCTATTCAGTTATTAGCGGAATAACATTCACTATTCGAAAGCCCTCCAAAAGTTGTTGGAAATTATATCCCCATTAGTAAATAACTTCATCAGAATTCCGTTTGAAAACTTTTGGAGGGTTGACACCATGTGAAACTCATGCTTTACACATAAAAAAACGGACTCACTTTAAGGCGAGTCCGTTTTAACTTTAGGTTTAAAATTGCTTAAGCAATCTCTACCAATTCTATATCAAAGATCAAGTCTTTGCCAGCCAAATCATGGTTGGCATCAATAACGACTACATCTTCTTTTACTTCTTTCACTTTTACTGGCACTTGTTGGCCATTAGGTTGCGACATTGCAAGTTGCTGCCCAACTTCAGGTTTTAAATCTTCAGGTAAGTTGGCTTTTGGCACATCGAAATATAAATCAGGATTAACTTCACCGTAAGCCTCTGCTGCAGGAATTTCAGCAGTTACTTTTTGTCCTTTTTCCATCCCATCTACGGCAGCGTCAAATCCTTTGATCATTTGACCCGCACCCACTTGAAAACCTAATGGCTCTCTTCCTTCAGATGAATCGAATACGGTTCCATCTTTCAATCTTCCAGTGTAATGCACTTTGACGTTATCGCCTTGCTTTGCTTTTGACATAATTCTTTCTTTTAAATTTTTCCTTGATTTTCAAGAAGTTGCAAAGTTATAAAACCTTAGCGCAATGCCCAGTAATTATGGGAAAAGCTGCCAACCTCTTGGTTTTTAAAGGTTCTTTAGGTAGAACAGTCTCTGCTGAATATTGTTACAAACCTCTGATTAAAGGAACAATATGTTCCAATCGCTATCTCAATAACTGTCAGAAAAGCCAAGTTAATTTTGTGCTAGAAAGCATTCAAAAGCAAAGTACATTGAGTAGATTAAGACGTTATTTGGAGTGTAAACCCAAAAAGCCAAGAACCACTTACAAACAATCGGAAATGAGCTTTCTAAAAGCCGAATGGCGAAAACTAGCAATTGCAAATTATTTTATTGATCCAAAGGTATTGGTCAAATACCTTCCTCCCAAAACTGAGTTAGACTTATGGAACGGCACCTGCTATGTTAGTCTTGTGGGCTTTATGTTTCTCAACACCAAATTATTGGGCTTACCTATCCCCTTTCATCGCAATTTTGAAGAAGTAAACCTTAGGTTCTATGTAAAGTATAAGGAGGCCGGTAAATGGAAAAGAGGTGTGGTTTTTATAAAGGAAATTGTACCCAAACCAGCTTTGACATTCGTTGCCAATACTATTTATAAAGAGCACTATCAAACCATGAAAATGTCGCATTCATGGCTAGAGTTTGAAAAAGAGAGGTTGGTGGAATACACTTGGTCACTCAATGGAAAGAAAAACACCTTTTCTTTAAAAGCTGATTTAGAGCCTACAGTTATTGACCGAGGCACCGTTGCTGAATTTATTACCGAGCATTACTGGGGCTATACCAAAGCTGGAGCAAACTCCACCTTTGAATACGAAGTAACTCACCCTCGATGGGATTGCTATAAAGTAACAGACTACAAGATTGACGTGGACTTTAATGCGGTTTACGGAAATGACTTCGCAATGCTTACCGACATTAAACCAGTATCCGTAATGCTGGCCGAAGGATCTGAAATCACAGTCGAAAACAAAAGGAAGGTATGAGGTACTAATTATTCATAACGATGAGCCAATCTCTTCCACAAATAAGAACCAAGAAAGGTTTAAAGGTTCGCGGTACTTATTTACCTTTGCAGCATGTTTGAAAATGCGAGTTTTGTAATAAGCAATACGGATCACAATTTGTGCCCTAAACCAGATAAGCCTGAGTTTGCATTTATTGGCCGTTCGAATGTGGGCAAATCGTCCCTCATTAATATGCTTACACAAAAGAAGAACTTGGCAAAAACTTCTGGTCGACCTGGCAAAACACAGCTAATCAATCATTTTATTGTGGACGATCAGTGGTATTTGGTCGATTTACCTGGCTATGGTTATGCCAAAACCAGTAAGTCAAATCGAGTGGCTTGGAGTATTATGATTGAGAAATATCTTTTGGAAAGAGAAAACCTCCAAATGGTGTTTGTGCTGATTGATAGCCGATTAGAGCCGCAAAAAATAGACATCGAGTTTGTAACATGGTTAGGAGAATCTGGAATCCCATTGGGTCTTATTTTTACCAAAGCCGATAAACAGTCGATAAATAAAACCCAACAGAGCATTGCCCGATTTAGAAAGGTAATGAAGCAAACTTGGGAAGAATTGCCTGTGATGTTCGTAAGTTCGGCCGAAACAGGTTTGGGTCGTGAAGAAATTGCCGAGTATATTCACGCAGTACTCACTACATAATTTTTATTTTAATCAAAGCCGATGGCGGATTAGCCCAAAGGCACTTAATGTATAAAACGTAAATATGAAGTTTGAAGAAATTGCCGCAGTAACTGGAAAAGGTGGTTTGTTTAGAATTGCAAAACCAGGAAGAACGGGGATAATTCTGGAGTCGTTAGACGCTCAGAAAAAGAAGGTAGTCGTAGGAGCCGATGCACAAGTATCCATTCTAAGTGAGATTTCTATTTACACTCATACCGAAGAAGGAGCTACTCCTTTGGCCGATGTAATGAGGAAAATCCACGCTGAATTTGATGGCGATACAGGCTTAAGCAAAACCTCTGATCCCGATGAATTGAAGGCCTTTTTACAGCACATTTTACCTGACTATGATGAAAGCAGGGTGTATGTATCTGACATCAAGAAACTGGTAACATGGTATAACCTTTTGGCCAAAGATCACCCTGAGGTTTTTGAGGTAGAACCAGAAACGGAAAAAGAAGAAGAAAAAGAAGAAAACTAAAAAGTAAATGCCGGCTCAACACCGGCATTTATTATTTTAAGACATTGCCTTTAATGATCATGATCATCACCAGCAAGACTCCCCGTTAAAGCTATTTTACCAGGCTTACCAGGTAAAATAATGTCGGTTACAAACTCTAAATTACTCTTTTTAAACATGCTGATTTTATTATTTGCAGCATCTGTTATGTAAATAAACTCTTCACTAGCAACAAAGGCTGGAGTGCCTGTTTCTGGTAAAGTGATGTTTAATGTCTTCGATGCCTTCACATCAAAATCATGCCCATCAAGTACTTTTACTGTTCCGTCAATATACAGTACAATCAAATCATGACCTTCCCAATCAAAGTTTACGCCTAATAAATTAGCGCTCTCTTCAATCACACTCATTTCGTTTGTAGTTACATCAAGTTTATATAAACCATACTTAGATTTAAACCCTACAAACTGATCACTTTCTACTCCATATAAAATAGAACCTATCCAATTAGAGCCAAATGAAGAAAGGTTGGGAATAAGCGCCTGACTTCCGTCTTGACTCACCTTTAATATTCCATCTGTTGAGCCAAACAAAACTAAACTTCCGTTACCTGCCTCACCGTGAATACCGCCAGTTTGAATTGTAGAAGCATGTAGCAAACCACCATTCATATCAACAATTTTCACTCGCTCAGGTAAAGTACCTGCAGCACTCCCATCCTTCTCGGTAACTGCTATAGTACCATTGTTGAATAAGGCAGGTGCACCATGATGTGCAACACCGACACTGAAAACCCTAGCACTCGCCTCTGTATGCAATGTGCTTTCTTTAAAATTTGAGATAGTCCCTTCTCCATCATTGAATACTAACATATTATCACCACGGCCATAGTAGTGTACTGGTCTAACCCCGGTTGCTTTGCTCAATGCCCATTTTGGTGTGCCCTTAATATGCGCATGGTCATCATGTCCTTCGATACCGCTATCAAAAAAGGTAGCCAGATTATCTGCTGTATTAATAACCGAGACGAACCTTCCACTCGGGCTACTATAAAGACTGCCATTAGCAAACTGTCCAGAATAGGTTTCAACTGTGGATTTACTAGGGTTTACAAAATAGTAATCAGGATTATCTTGATCCGATACCATTAACCTAACAAGTTGCCCCTCCTCTGCTTGTTCTGGAAGGTTTTCATCATCACTCTCACAAGCACTAAGTGCGAAAGCAAGTAAAACAGAATACAAAAATACATTTCTCATCATTTGTTTAAATTGATATAAATGCAACAATGATGCAAAACTAACAGGTCATTCATAAAATGCAACGTTGTTGCATTTGATATTTATAAATGGTTAAAATTTAATTTGAAATTGATTTGAGTTATAAATCAGATGCCCTTTACTTTAAGTCATATTTAAACTTTATGGCTCTAATTAATCAAGAAGATATACAAACTGGCCTTGCCCTCATCAGCAAAGACTTTCAAGTAGACCCGAAAAATTGGGAGTTGCAGCAAGGTGAAGAAATGACTCAAGAAAGAGCTTTTGACTTTCTATTAAAACTCGTAGAGCACCTAATGGCGCACGATTTCAACCGCCTCCTTAATAGCCTTTATAGAATTGATGTTTCGGAAGAGAAACTAAAACTGGCCTTGGCCGAATCTAACCACCCCGCTCAAACGGTTGCTCAAATGATTTGGGATAGGGAATTACAAAAGGTGGAAACAAGGAAAAAGTACTCGGGGAGGTAGTTATCAGGTATCAGTTATGAGTTATGAGAAAATAAAAATTTGAGATTAGACAGCCAAAATTAATATGAACCTATTTTCTTTCCCTAAACATGCCGTAGCCCCTTTCTTTTCCTGAGGTACGAAGGATCTAAGACAATACCAGCAATGATCTTTTAAGCAGAAATTCCAAATTTAAGTCATGCTGTAAGCATCCTTTTCAGCAACACAAATCATTGATTTGAAGTCTACCCCCAAACCCTTTTTCTTTTCCTGAGGCACGAGGAATCTAAAAAACAGATACTGATTAGTCAAACAAGAAGATCACAACTACCCCTCAGAAGCTTCTTTCACCATATTCTTACTACCAACAAAAAATGGTGCTCTTTGGTGAAGCGATGTTGGTTGTATTTCCATAATGCGCTGTTTGCCATCAGTGGCTAAACCTCCAGCTTGTTCTGCAATCATGGCCAAACAGTTACACTCATACATTAAACGTAATTTACCATTTGGGGCTTTAGCAGTAGAAGGATAAATATAAATTCCACCTTTCAATAAATTTCTGTGAAAATCGGCAACTAAAGATCCTATGTAGCGAGCAGAGTACCCTCTGTCCTTACAGGTATCTATATAATCAATAACCGCCTGCGGGAAACCTTTAGAACCACCTTCATTCACCGAATAAACCGTTCCATCTTTTGGCATTTTCATGTCTTGATGCGACAATAAATATTCACCCAAAGAAGGCTCATATGTAAAACCGTTTACTCCCTTGCCTGTAGTGTACACAAACATGGTAGACGAACCGTAAAGAATGTATCCTGCTGCAACCTGAGCCGTACCCGGCTGCAAAACATCTTCCATAGTTACGGGGCTTCCTACTGGCGAAACTCTTCTGTAAATGGAAAAAATAGTACCCACAGAAACGTTTACATCAATGTTTGAAGAACCATCCAACGGATCCATGGCAATAATATACTTTGCGTTTGGGGTCTTCAGGTCAATAATATCTTCATTTTCTTCCGAAATAATGGCCGCTACTTCCCCACCCTTTTGCAAAGCTCGGGTAAAACGAATATTTGCCGCCACATCTAAATTTTGTTGTGCTTCGCCTTGAACATTCTCTGCACCATAAGCCCCAGTGATATCGGCCAAACCAGCACGATTAATTTCTCTGTTCACCACCTTACCTGCATAAGCCAAATCTCTGATCAATTGAGATAATTCTCCTGAAGCAAACGGAAATGCTTCTTGGTTTTTCATGATAAACCGATCCAAATTTGAACCTATTGGAAGTGCGATACGTGAATTTTCAGCTTTAGACATGTGCAACTATAATTTTAATCTCAGAAAACGTTGATAACTTGCAGCGCGAAATTAACAAAAATAACTCACGAGCATTGAAAGTATTTAAGTTTGGAGGTGCATCTGTGAAAGATGCCGATTCGGTGAAAAATATGACCTCCATAATTGAGGCGAATATTTCCGATCAATTAGTGGTTATCGTCTCTGCCATGGGCAAAATGACTAACGCCTTCGAGAATATTCTCCAAAAATTAATCGATGAAGAAGACTATAAGGAAGCGCTTCAGTACGTAAAAGATTTTCACTTCGGGATTATTTCTGACCTCGGTTTGGCCGGAAACCAACAACTGAATCAAGAAATAAATACTGACTTCGAATCAATTCATCACGAATTGGATAGATTCAGCTCTTCAATGGGCTACGATTTTATTTATGATCAAACCGTGTCTTTCGGTGAGATTTTGTCTACTCGAATTGTAGCGGCATATTTAAATACCCGCCAAATTAAAACCGTTTGGCTAGATGCCCGAAAAATGGTGAAAACCGACAACATTCACCGACAAGCCCTTGTAGACTGGGGCGCCACGCAGAACATCATTCGTTCGCAAGTGTCGCAACACGCAGACAAAAGCGTAGTGCTTACACAAGGCTTTATTGGTTCGAATGCTAAGTTTAACACCACCACCCTAGGAAGAGAAGGCAGTGATTTCAGTGCTGCTATTTTCGCTACATCTTTGAATTCCGAATCGGTAACAATTTGGAAAGATGTGCCAGGTGTACTCAATGCAGACCCGAAAAAATTTGATGATACAGTGCTATTCGATCAGTTGCCTTATAAAGAAGCTGCCGAAATGACTTATTATGGTGCTTCGGTAATTCACCCTAAAACCATAAAACCCTTGGCTCAAAAAGGCATTCCCTTGTATGTTAAATCGTTCGAGAATCCTTTAGCGAATGGCACGCTTATTAACGAATGCGTGATTCCGAATTTGGCTCCTGCCATTATTCACAAAGGAAAACAGACCGTTATTTCGTTTAAAATAAGTGACTTCTCTTTCATCAACGAGCAGCATATTCATTTGATTTTTGAACACATCAACAGAAATCATCTTACGATTAATTTGATGCAAAATTCAGCTATATCGTTTACCATTTGTATGGACGATAACCCTGTAAAAAGAGAGCAGTTAAGAATGGCCTTAAAAGACGATTTCTTGATTTATTATAATGAGGGTCTAGAAATGATTACAGTAAAAAACTACAACCAGTCCACTATTGATAATCTTATTAAAGGCAAACAAATTATTATAGAACAACGCAGTAGGAACAACTTTCAAGTAGTCTATAAATAGTGACCCACTAAATGAACTTGTGTTTTCAGCTTTAACATTTATCGATTGGACAGTAGTTTTGGCCGCTGCTTTTGTTTTGGGTTTATCCAAATCGGGTATCAAAGGCATTAGTGTCATTATTGTAGCTTTATTGGTCTTTGTTTTTGATGCCAAATCTTCAACAGGCGTTCTCATTCCAATGCTCCTTGTAGGCGACATCTGCGCTGTGATTTATTACAATAGTCACGTACAGTGGAAATACCTGATTAGGCTTCTACCCTTCATGATGCTTGGTGTAATTCTCGGTACTTATGTAGGCAAGGGAATGGATGAAGAATCGTTTAGAAAAAGCATGGCCATTGTTATTTTTATTTCAGTGGTTGTAATGTTTTGGTGGGACAGACGAAAGTCAAAATCAGTTCCTCAGCATATTGGTTTTGCTGGTTTAATGGGCTTAACAGCAGGCTTTACTTCAATGGTTGGCAATTTAGCTGGTTCATTCTCCAATATTTTTTTCTTAGCCATGCGCTTGCCTAAAGACGCCTTTATTGGCACCACTGCATGGTTATTTTTGATCATCAACCTGTTTAAAATACCCTTTCATGTTTTTAGTTGGGGTACTATTACCTGGGAAACCCTCAAGATAAATCTAGTAGTTATACCCGCCATTCTTTTAGGTCTTTTTATCGGGGTAAGGCTTCTCAAAAAAGTCAACGATAAACTTTTTAGGCAGTTTATTATGGTAATGACAGCTGTTGGGGCTATCATGATTTATTTTAGTTAATGATCAGGGAGTAACTCCAGCACCACCAAAACGGGTCTATGGTCGGAAGCTACACGTTCATCAATGACACGTTTCTCTAAAACTCTCCACCTGTGGGCAGGTCGAAAAAGCACATAATCAATTTTTTTGATGGGTTCGTCTGAAGGGAAAGTGAATGCATTATCGTCAAATGACCGCTCCCAATCTTTAAAAAGCAATTGCATGGCCCTGTTTTCAGGAGTTTCATTTAAGTCGCCCACCAATATGGTTGGCAAATCATCCCTTTTCAATACCCTATTCACTTCTTCGGCTTGAATATATCGGTTATGACCATCCGCTTCATGGTCTAAGTGCGTGCCCACAAAACGAATGGTATCACCACTTTTGATCACCACATTAACTTCGGCTGCGGCTCTTGGTTCCTTTCCTTCAGTATAAGGCAAGGGATGATTCTTTGTTGTTAGAAAAGTATAATTTGAAAGAATACCTTCTCCATACTCTCCTCCGTCATAATACATGGCGCGGGCAAATAGTGGCGACATGTTGGTTCGAATGCCTAATTCGGTCACCAAATCGTATTTTTTAGAGCGATTGGTTTTGTAATCGACTTCTTGAAGAGCCACCAAATCAGGTTTTTCTTTACTAATCACCGAAGCGATTAAATCTAAATCGAAGTCGCCTTTCAGTGTTTTTCCATGCAGAATATTGTAGGTCAATACCCTTACAATTCTAGAAGAATCTGGGGCTTGGGCCGAAAGCTGACTTCCTAAAAAAAGCGTGACGAATAGAAAACTGAGGCTTCGAAAGTAGTTCATAGTGAATTCTGATTGATGATTTGAAACATGGCTTTCCGCTAACTATTCTTCCGTAGCAGGTTCGCTCGTAGCCAAATAAACCTCTAAATTACTAATGGTCGGGCTTCCCTTGGCATCGGTAAAAGTAATCTTCAATTGACTGGTGGTTACTTGCGGTAAGCGAAGGATGCGTTTGTAGCCTATGGTGGTTTCATTGGCGATTTCTTTATAGCCGCCTTCTTCCTTCACTTCCACTTTAAAAGCTTTAATACGTTGCCCTAGCGGAATGTATTCCTGAAGCACCAAACGATTAAAAGTAGTTTCTTTATTAAAGTTGATCATCAGCTCGCTTTCAATCACATCGTCATCTGTCGCCCAATAGGTATCGTTATACTCATCCAAAATATTGGAAGACAGATAGTCATTTCCTCTGGTGTTCGAGGCCACTGCTTTTGCGTCTTTGGCCAAGTTCAGAGCAAAAGTTTCGTCTAAGGTCTTGCGTAATTCCATCAAGGCTTTCACATCATTCTCATGTACCAAACCTCTCCGATCGACAGGTAGGTTGAGCAGCAGGTTGCCATTTCTCCCAACGGATTTATAATAGATATCCAGCAGTTCCGACAAGGATTTCACTTTATCATCCTGACTTTCATGGTAATACCATCCCGGTCGGATGGACACATCACATTCGGCAGGCACCCAATGCGTTCCATCTTCATGGCCAGAGGTGAGTTGTTGATATGGACCGATCCCCGGAGCAAACTCATCGCGCCTCAGCGGTGCCCAGTTGGTAGCATCAGCAAAACCGTTTTCATTCCCTACCCAACGCACATCTGGGCCGCCATCGCTAAAGACTACGATATCGGGCTGAAGTTCTTTGGCCAACGCAAAAGTGTTCTCCCAATCGTAATAGGTTTTTCGGTCTACATTTCTGGTTTCGTTGGCGCCTCCATAATAGCCGTCACCACCATTGGCCCCGTCTACCCAAAGCTCAAACACCTCCCCATAGTTCGTCAGCAATTCCCTCAACTGGTTACGGTAATAAGTAATGTATTCAGGATTTCCGTAGTCAGCATGGTTCCTGTCCCAAGGCGAAAGGTAAAGCCCCATTTTAAGGCCATATTCTTGACAAGCTGCCGCCAATTCTTTAATCACATCGCCCTCTCCGTTCTTCCAAGGACTATTTTTCACGGAATGTTCGGTATAAGCTGAAGGCCACAGAGAGAAGCCATCGTGGTGCTTTGCAGTCAGGATAATACCTTTCATTCCAGCTTCTTTGGCCACTCTTGCCCATTGGCGTGTGTCCAATTCCGTAGGATTGAAAAGGCTTGGAGACTCTCCTCCAAGTCCCCATTCCATATCAGTAAAAGTGTTCATATTGAAATGAACGAAAGCGTAGTACTCTAACTCGTGCCAATTCAATTGTTGGGTACTCGGCAGTGGCCCAATGGGCGCTGGTGGTGGAACTTCTTTAGCGCAAGAAAAGCAGAAAAAGGAAGCAAGAAGGAATACTTGTAGCTGATGTAATTTCATAAGAATTTAAAAAAGTCAGCAACAAGATAAGGAAGAAAGACTAGACTGAACAACCGCTTAGGGTCGAACTCAAAACTACATGACCAGTTTCGAATCAAAGTTTTTTACTTTTAGTCTATAATTAGCATTTTGCATTTACTTGCTGGAGGCCATCAATCCATATGGTATTTCGGTTGATTATATTTTTTAGCACAATCATTGCTAAAACTGAAGTTTCAAACAATACAAGCCTTGAATCAACGAATTAAGAATCACCTGCCCCCTTCCTTATCAAAGCTTATCGGGTTTAGTTTTGTAGCAGCGCTCTCCCTTCTTTCTATAAAAATTAATGCTCAAACCAAAATCACAAAAAACAGCGAAAACAGGTTTATTGGGATGATCAAAAGTGATTTCTATAGTGACCCCAATGGTTTATTGAAAGACGCTTCAATTGGTATAGAATGGTGGACGCTATTGGGTGAACCTGTAGAACTTTACTCTGTTAAATGGAATAGTACAGGTGTTTTTAAGGTAAACATTGAAGGTAAGCAAATAAGCATTTCTAAGAATTCTTTAAATAAATACCCCGATCTACAAAAGCGTTTTGACAACATAAAGCCTTATAAAATAGACTTTGCTATCTACGGCACGGCCGATGGTGGGTCTTCTTCTGTAAAACGAGGTAGCAGTTTCCAGTATTCTTCATTTTATAATCAGGGTAGCGCCTATAAAAAAGATGGTCAGTCTTACGACCCCTATAAACTTTCTGCGAGGGTGCTTTATCAAATTCCCGATGCAAAGTTATTGGTTGGTAAAAGCGGTCAAACAAGCAGAAGTATCGTACCTGAAAGCCCAATGACTTGGAATGAATTCATTGCTTGGAAGCAAAACACAAGTAATTATTCCGAACCCAATATCAAGTACGATTATTTAGTCTTGAATAAAAGTGAATCAGAATACCGCAAACTAGATGAAGGAGCAAAAAAACAGCTCATTTCCACACTCAAACACCTTTATTCCAACACCAATTCTTTCACCTTAAAAGCTCAAATCACCAACCTAGAATGGCCTAAATACGAGCTCGAGAGTTTAGCCAGAGAATTTCTAAAAAGAGAAGAAAAGAAAGAAACGGAAGAAGAACAAAAAGAAGACGACTTCTGGAGTGGCGAAGAAGAAAAAACAGACAAAACAAAAGAGGCTAAGGAAGACGATTTCTGGAATGGAAAATCGGAAAACACCCAAGAAAACACCGATGATTTTTGGAGTGGAAAGGATAAATCAAAAAATACTGAAGATGACTTTTGGGGCGGAAAAGGAAGTGTGGAAGAGGAAGTGGAGCTTGAGCGTAAACTAGCAGAAGCCTCTGGAGACCAGTATTTGGGGCATAAAACCGTAACCACAAAATACATAAGAGTACGCTGCCGTGATCATGGCGATATTGATGGCGACCGTGTTGAAATACTTCACAATGGAAAAGTAATAGAATCGAATTACACGCTTTCAGCGTCATTTTCCACTTTCAATGTAGAACTTACCGAAGGTATTAACAGAATATCATTTAGGGCACTCAACCAAGGTTCGTTGGGTAATAATACTGCTCAATTTAGAATAGAAGACCAGAATGACAACCTTCTTTACAATAACGAATGGAACATCACCACGGGCTATAAAGGCACCCTTCTTATTATCAAAAACTAGTATTTAATGAAGCATTTAGTCTTATCACTTTTCATCCTATTCTCCTTATCGCACGCTGGCTATTCACAAACTGCTAACGACAAGGCAAAGGCCTATTACTTAGAAGCTGTAAAGGCTTATGACAATTCCAATTACAGTAGAGCCATTTCTAATTTAGTAGAGGTAGAAAAAACATTGGGCAGTACAAACGCCCGTGTGCTTCATTTAAAAATTAAGGCTTACTATGCCAAAGGAGAATATTCTAATGCTAAGGCAAGTCTTGATCAATTTTCCAATTATAGCGACAGCGCTGCCGAAAACATAAAAAGTGAGGTCTATAGCTACATTGTAAAAGTAGACACCAAACTAAAAGAACAGCGAGCTGCCATTAGACTTCAGAATCAAAAAGACAGTATTGATGATGTTAATAGAAAAGAAAAAGCGAGACAAGCCAGGCTAGCGGCACAAAATAAAGCAGAAAGAGAGTTAATGGAAGCCATCGAAGAAAAGCTGGAATGGGCTCATTTTGATAGTGACAATGAATTCTTGTACCCATTTTACTATCAATCAAAGGGTGGATATATTGATGAATACGGGAACATTTCAATTCCACTTACTTATGAACGGGTGGGGCATTTCAGCCAAAGTTTAGCCTGGGTGAGTAAAAACGGGCAAACAGCAGCCATTAACAAAAACGAACAAATAGTTATTCCATTCAAATCCTATATCTCAGTTCGAGATTTTAATGAAAACGGATGGGCACTTGCCGAATTAGAAAACAACAAGTACCAATACATTGATAAAACTGGAAAAACTGCCCTTAAGATAGATTACCCTAAGGTTGGTTGGTTGAGCGAGGGACTTATAGCCGTAGGTAAACCATTAAATTTTGCTACTGACATATACGGATACATTGACACTACTGGAGAAATGGTGATTCCGATGATCTATTCCTCTGCTTCAAAGTTTCAGGAAGGCCTTGCCGCTGTTACCTTAGACAAAAATCGAAATGCTGGCTTTATCAATAAGAAGGGCGAAACCGTTATTCCCTTCAAATACGATTATACAGGAAGCTTTTCAGAAGGTCTTGCTGCAGTGAAATATCAAGGAAAATATGGCTTCATTAATAAACAAGGTGAGACCGTGATCCCTTTCAATTATGAAGATGCTTATTTTTTTGCTGATGGATTAGCGGCAGTAAAGAAACCTAACGGTTGGTGGGGTTTTATCAATAAAGAAGGTGAACTGGTAATTCCTTATCAATTTAAATATGGCGCCAATTTTGTAAACGGAACGTCCATTGTCACTAATCTTAACGATTGGATTGGAGAAATTGATACCACAGGAAAAATCATAAAGCCATTCACAGACCCTTATGCTAACCGCTAAAATTCTATTCAGAAGAATCAGGCTCAGAAGTTAACACCTCCCAAGTATGGTCGGCCAGTAGTTTTACGCTGGAGATAAATTGTTTGAAGGGTTTAGACCTCCCCCATTCCGTTGGGCCTATTAATGAAAGTAAATCCGTTCCGTCTTCACGCTCGTAGAGGTGATAGGTTTTTCCGATCAAAGGCTCAAAACTCATTTTGGCCATATAAATTCGTTCAGAAACTTCTACCCTTTCTTGAATGGCTTTGGCTTGTTCGGCCAACAGTTGCATTTGCTTATAAATCTGTTTGACCTGCATTTCGGTTTGCTCATGCATGGCCGCCACCGCCCTGCCTTTAATCCTTCCCTTGTCTTCCGGCTTAATCATGGCGCCACCTACCGTATGCGGAAAGCTAATGAGCCCGGGATTCTCGGTCGTCATTTCGCTCATTTTTTCTAAATCAATCTGATCTAGGTCTATCTTTTTTCCCGTTTTTGTCATGCTGAAAGGTTAACTCAAGTTTAATAAAACTGTTTTACTTTTCTTTAAGACTATCGATTTTAAGCGAATCTTGGGTATCGGGTTCCGAAGGCGCAATCGATTCCTTCAACAGTTTTTTGGAGCCCGGAAAACTCGTCCTGGTAGTAATATCATACCCCACAAGAATGGTGGCCAGAATGAACAAAATGGCTACAATGACGAATATCTTTTTTTGACGGTTCATAAATGAAATGACAATCTTTTGAAGAATAAAAGCTGAAATCGACTTTAAACGCAAGCCCTCCAAAAGTTGATTTCTTTGACTTTGGAAGATCACTATAACTCCAACTGAACTATCGTTGAGAACTTTTGGAGGCTTAGTTCACTTAATCTCGTTTTATTAATCGAACTCAGATCGTAAAGTTCATAAAATCGTTGCTTAATTTCGAACCAATGAAGAAAAAGCTGCCCAATACCGATCGCAAAATCATTCATATCGATATGGATGCCTTTTTTGCTTCGGTAGAACAGCTGGATAACCCCGAGTTTAGAGGCAAACCTGTGGCGGTGGGCGGAAGTAAAGAACGAGGCGTTGTGGCTGCGGCCAGCTATGAGGCCCGTAAATACGGAGTGCGCTCGGCCATGCCTTCCAAAACGGCCTATCAAAAATGTCCGCATATCATTTTCACCCCACCACGGTTTGAAAGGTACAAGGAAGTTTCAAACGTTATTCGCAGTATTTTTCTGGAATACACCGATTTAGTAGAGCCGCTCTCTTTAGATGAAGCCTTTTTAGACGTAACCGAAAACAAAATGGGGATTCCATCGGCTACCCTGATTGCCAAAGCCATTCGGAAACAGATTTTTGAGAAAACGGGCTTAACAGCTTCAGCAGGTATTTCCATCAATAAGTTTCTAGCCAAAATTGCCAGCGACTACCAAAAGCCCAACGGTATTACCCTCATTGGTCCTGAAAAAGCGATTTCATTTTTAGAAAAACTGGAAGTAGATAAGTTTTTTGGGGTAGGAAAAGTAACGGCCAAAAAGATGCACGCTTTGGGTATTCACACCGGCTACGATTTAAAACAATGGACGAAAGAAGCGCTAAAGGTGAAATTTGGCAAGGCCGGATCGTTCTATTATGATATTGTGAGAGGGCATGATTACCGCCCCGTAAACCCCAATAGAATCCGTAAATCATTGGGAGCGGAAAACACTTTTGACCAAGACTTGGTGGAGATTGAAGATATGAAAATGGCGCTCGACCCAATCCTTCAAACCGTTCATAAAAGATTAGAAAAGGCCGACACATTTGGCAAAACCCTTACCCTCAAAATAAAATTCAAAGACTTTAGCCAGATTACCCGAAGCGTTACTCAAACCGAAAACATAGTGAGCAGCGAAACACTTAAACAGCTGACTTTCAATTTACTTGAGCAGGTGAACTGGGAAGATTTTCCGGAAGGTGTGCGCCTATTGGGCGTTACTTGTTCTAATTTTGAGCAAGACGAAGCAGAGGAAAATGTCAAAAAAACAGGATACCAGTTGACAATTGACTTTTAGAATTGTTAAAATAGAACAAATTTTAATCGCTAAATCGAGTAAATTTGAGCAATATTGAAGCACAATATGGAAAAGTTAGTTATAGCAAGCCACGCAGAATTTGCAGAACACATTGGTAAGGAATTAGGTGTTTCAGATTACCTTAAAATCGACCAAGAAAGAATTAATGTTTTTGCCGATGCCACACTAGACCACCAATGGATTCATACCGACCCTGAAAGAGCCAAATCTGAAGGCGGTTTTGGAAACACCATTGCCCATGGTTATTTAACTTTATCTATTCTGCCGCATTTATGGGAGCAAATTGCCGATATCCGTAACATCAAAATGATGATTAATTACGGCATCGAAAAGCTTAAATTTAACCAGCCCGTAGTGGCCGATTCTGAAGTAAGGCTGAGGGTAAAACTCACTTCGTTGGCCGATTTACGAGGCATTACTAAATGCCAGCTGAATGTAAAACTTGAAATCAAAGACAACCCAAAACCTGCCTTTACAGGTGAAATGATCTTCTTATACCATTTTGAATAAGCCTCATTTTAAAACGACATAAAATACGCATAGCCTAACCCGAAAGAGTTGGGCTTTTTTGTTTGTTGGGGGAATTAGATCATTCCTTCTCAAAAGCATCTTCATTACCGCTAGACAAAGAATTACACAACCTCATCCATACATTATCACAAATCAGTAGGTTATTATTTTGTTTTTAGGCAACTTCCGAATAGAAAGGTATTGTACTAATATCTATATGAACCATATGGAATTCCAGCAACATTATCCGACATATAATTATAAAGAAAGAGACGTTGTTCTAGCAGAATTTGAGGAAGCACAAAAAATTGCCAATACCCAAAGTCAACTTTATGGACAGCTAGCTAATTTACTAATAGCATTTGTAACTATTGGAATTACGTTGCTTCTCAAAACTTCTGATGAAGACTTTTCAATAGTTAAGGATAATATTTTGTTCTTAGATTTATTTCTAAGTTTAATAGCCATAGTCATCCTTAGGTATTTTATAGAGTTACAAAGGACAATAGTTATAAATAGTCGTAAAGTTATTACTCTTAGAAGAATGCTCGGACTTGACTATGGGCATTTACAACTAACTATCCCGAACTGGAGAGTTGAAGGTGCAACGAACCCATTTGTTGTTAGACTTTTCCCTGGTTGGTTTAAATTTGGTAGCAGCCCATTTTGGATTATTGCCTTGACTCTAAATGTTTTCTGGTATTTCTCCATACCTTCCCTAGACCTAGTATGGGTTAAATCTTACTGGTTTGTTGTTAACGTCTTAATTTCCGTTTTCTATGCATTGATATTTAGAGTTCAGTTAAACGAGACTCATGAAACATTTTATTTATCTGTTATTAAAAGTATTTCCAGAGTTCTTAGAATTAATGTCACAAAAGATTTTGAGTACATTTTATATAGAGCCAAGCTTTCTGTTAACGAAAAGAATAGGTTGAAATATGAGACAACGAATATTGAAAAGGTTCTGATAGAAATTGAAGACTCTAGGTTTTATGAGCATCGTGGAGTTGACTTTAGATCAATAGTACGTTCAATACTTAGCCTATCAAACAACTACAGAAAGAAAAAAGGTATACTAAGAAGTGGAGGTTCGACAATTACAATGCAGGTATGTAGAACACTTTTCATTCCGTCAAATCAACACAAATTGAAAAGAAAAATAATAGAAATGCTCTTATCCTTTTGGTTTGAAAAGCAATTCAGTAAAAAAGAGATCTTAAACTTTTATTTAACCTCCGTTAGATTTGAGACAAGTGTAAATGGAATAATTTCAGCCTCAAAACATTTCTTTTCTGACATAGACAAAAGGACTTTTTCAAATGAAGAAGCTTTCTTTTTGATTGAAAGATTATCCAACATTTCATCAACATATCGAATTGAAAGAATAAAATCCATTCAGGAAAGGATTTCAAAATCAATAAAATTAAACAGTAATAAGCTATTAAAAATATACGAACAGCAAGGTAGAATAGGGAAAATAAAACTATTGGATTAAAGCCACTTTGACTCCTCCTCGATTGCATCGAGGAGTTACTGCAAATCGGTTTATAACCGATAATTATTGTTCAATTACCAACAGGCCGACTAACAACTTGTGTTTCGGGAAAAGATCCCTACGGGGTGACTGTTCTGAGCAGTGTGTAAAAATGTGGTCTCTTTTGTAAAGCAGAGTTCGGTAGCAATCCCCCACCTACCGCCCTTGTTGGTATGCAATAATCCAGAAAGTCTTCTTAACTTTTCCACTCTTTAGTATTGAGTTTTTTAAGCTGAAAACCACATTCATTTATGCAGTATTCAATCAAAGCCAGTTCATTTTCAAAAAAAGAAGCGTCTGTACAGGCTAAACAATCGGAAATTTCTTTTGGCATTACTCCCGAATCGGCCGATAGTTTACCCAACCCAGCAGAATTATTTTTAAGCTCCTTTTCCGCCTGTATTCTTAAAAATGTAGAGCGTTTTTCTGTTCTCATGAAGTTTGAATATAGCCGTGCAGAGATAACGGTGAATGCCATTCGTTTAGAAAAACCTCCAAGAATGGACGAGATCAATTATGAATTGAAAGTGTATAGTAATGACGAAAGTTTGAACATTGATTTACTCAAAAGGAATATCGAAAAGTTTGGAACGATCTATAATACGGTCAAAGCGGTGTGCGCTATTACAGGAGAGATTAAAAAAGTATAGGAGTAGATAATTCTTCAAACTAAGGCTGGTTCTGCAGTAAAGCCACTTTATTGTATTTCAATTTATTTTTACGGATTTTGTGTTTAAATCGAATTATATGAAACCCATTTTTTTCAGCTTGTTTTTTGTGTTAGGTATAGCACAGGCTTCTGCGCAATTTTTTGTTCAAAAACTCAATCAAAATGAAATATCAAAGGCTGACGAGGCTTATGCTGTTCTTACGAGCGGAGATACAGTTCGTGGTACGATAGGTACAGTGTCGATGTACGACAATTCTCTAGATAAAATCAATATCCGTGAAAATGGAGAACGCTTCACTATCAAAATGGAAGACATTGTT
Organism: Roseivirga ehrenbergii; assembly: GCF_001593005.1. Taxonomy (GTDB): domain Bacteria; phylum Bacteroidota; class Bacteroidia; order Cytophagales; family Cyclobacteriaceae; genus Roseivirga; species Roseivirga ehrenbergii. Next base: position 263,824 of record NZ_LQZQ01000049.1, on the reverse strand, counting down.
AGACTAGCAGTTTTACCCAGCGAACGCAACCGATTTGATGATATGGCCTTATTGCCAATCCTGAAAAACCTCAAAAACAAAGAATTTATCGAAGTACTTCCAGAAGGAGGCTGGGTATTTTTTGACAAAATTCAACTACCTGGAAAACAAGAGCGATATCAATTAGCCCAACTTATGAATCCAGGATTTGATTCCAAAGTAAAGATATACGCACACCCAGACGCAGAGAGTACGGGGAGCACCTCAGTGAGTTCTATCACACTGGAAGGTTTGAGGGACAACACTTACTTTATTTCGGTAAATGGTGAAAGGGTATTTCAGTTTTATGATTTTCAGTACAGAAAAAGGGGTTTTGAAAAAATCTTTAACTCTTGCCCCACACTAAAAGGTAAAAAACTGAAGTGGAAAGAATTTGCAGAAGATGTATTCTTACATGATCAAAAATGTCTTTAGTAAAAATCAAACAATGAAACCCTTGTCGCAGGTTCTCCGATTTATCTGTCCTTTGGCAGAACCTGTCACGATTATAAACTAGGACTCCAGTCCTTGTGTGCTTGAGTACAAACTCCCTACCTCCCACTTGCTTTGCTGAAGCTTCGCGAAGGCAAGAAGGGCGGACATCCGTGCGAGTTTTAAGCCTCACCGCCCTTGTTGGTGTTCTTCACCAACAAGCCACCTAACAACTTGTGTTTCTGAAAAAGCCCCCTACGGGGTGACTGTTCTGAGCAGTGTATGAAAATGTGGTCTCTTTTGTAAAGCAGAGTTCGGTAGTAATCCCCCACCTACCGACTCTTATTTATAAATAAATTCTAGGCCATTCTATCGGCATTCCACCTAGCTTACAACACTTTGTAGGTATCAGTAATACTCACCCTTAGGGGGTAACTTACCTCATTTTCTAACTATCATATTTGAGTTATCCTTTAATGAGCTAATTAATCATTAAGGATGCTCATCTCTTTCTTTAAGTTATTTCTGAATGGAAGAACTGTGGGCCAATTGACTTAATTTTTTAACTAAAACCCCAACCCAATGCAAGATTCACAAAATCCAAAAAATGCAAGCTCAGAAATCCCAATGGGTGAGTTGCTAAGCTACCACCAAAAAATGGCAGAAAAGTATAAGGATACCGATCCTCTTCAAGTAACCACCAGCCCTGACTTACTTGCTCTAATGATTTTCAATGGCTATTACTCAATGGATAATACGCCTGGAGCTTTCTTTACAGTAGACACTAACATTCATATTCAAAATGGATCTTCCACCCCTATTTATGATCTAGCACTCATCATATGTATGGATGGTAAAACTTCCTATCGTGTTCCGTTTACCGGAACCTTTGATGGTACACACCTGATACAAACCGGAACAGCCGCGAATACCTTCGGTATTTCTCTAAGTTTTACTCATAGTGGCCAGCAAAATGGCACAACAGCCTCTTTCTCTGGTTCCATTACTCCTTTTGGCGGAACGCCTGTAACGGTCACTGGTACAACCTACAATAACCCAATTCCTTATGCTCAATATATTGGCGAGTATTACGAAACCGTTCCACTTCACCTCAGCCCTAGCAAGACGACTAAAACAATGTTACCTGTAATGAAAATTGAAGACAACTATCAAATTTCATATGACATCACGGGGAATGGAACACTAAGTACGGTTGGTTCATTTTCATACAATTTAAACATGTACTTCTTTTCATTTACAGAAGGAAATAACTCCATTAGCCTAATCATGGGCACGGCTGCCGCTGGTGGTTTTGCCTGCAACAATATGACCGTAAATAACACAAGCCATACTGTTGTTTCAAGATCGTTGCAAACCATTCCATTTCCAGTCATGGCATCGAATGAAATACCAAGCCTTACACCAGGTGCAGCCAAGGATTTAGCTCAATTCAGTGGCTATTACTCACTTCCGTCTATTGCTCCTCTTGCCTTTATATCAATAGAAGCGCAATATATAAATGGACTAGGAGATGATTATGTGGTAATGATTGGTGTATCATTAGACGGTGTCACCTCTAAAGGTTTCTACTTCGACACCTCAATGAGTTTCGTTGAAAACAAGCTGACCATGCCTAATCAAGCCATCACGCTCACTTTCAGTAAAGCCTATGATCCAGCCAATAGGTCACTTGCATCGGTTACGGGAACAGTGATGGGGCATAATAACGTAACAGGTTATACCCTGTTTAACCCAGTGCCACTATCTGCTTTTGGAGGTGTACCAATGACCAACAAACAGGGTGTTAAATTGACTGTAGTAAATGATAACGAAGTGATTTATGCTGGCACTCAAATTACTACCCCAATGAAAAGTATTCTTTATGTACCTATCATGTACATATTGGCTTATCCATCTACAAACCCAACTACGGTAATGTCGTTTGGAACAGATGGAAAAAGAGGGAATACCTGTATTATCACCGACAATAATGGCATTTACGTAACCTATGCCATACCTAATGAATCAGCAAATTAGAAAGTAGTGTATTCAAATTGAAATGGTCTCTAGGTAAATCTGGAGACCTTTTTTTCCCACATCTCTTATCGGAATTGCCTCCATCAATCCGATGCATTCTAGCAACTACTGTCGCAGGTGCTCCCAACCTGTGACTATCTATGAATTCGAGGACTCTGTCCGTGCTTAATCGCTAGACGCACATTAAGTACATTTTTATTCTCTTATTTAAGTCCTTAGACACTTCGTTACCCTGCCTGCGGCTGGCAGGTTCAGGGAAGGAAAATAGGCAGTTTCGCTTTAAAGAATGATTTATGATGAAGTAAACATGACCTATATCAGCCACAATTCTCTGTATTCTCACACATTTCAGTTTCGATATTCTTATCGTGAAAATGGTTAAAACCATTGCCTATTGAAGCTCATAATATAGCCCACGGTTTAAACCGTGGGCTATGTCATATAATACAAACATTAACCGTTTCAATGGTTTTATACCATCCAAAACAAAAAAGCATCAACCATTTCTGATTGATGCTTTCAATTTAACTTGAGGCGTTGAGCGGATTCGAACCGCTGTACGAGCTTTTGCAGAGCTCTGCCTAGCCACTCGGCCACAACGCCCTTTCGAGAGCGCAAAGATATCAATTAATGATTATGTGCCCAATGTTTGTTTAAATTTTAAACCTTAAAAAACAAAAAAAGACACCTTATTGCTAAGGTGCCTTTTGTATATGTATTTGAATAAGCTTTTGCCTTATTTCTCCTCTTCAGAAGAAGCTTCGTCAGTTGCAGGTGCTTCTTCGGCACTTGCTTCTTTCTTAGCTTTTGGGGCTGCTTTTTCTTTCTTTACCTCTGCTGCTTTTTTAGCTGCGTTAGCCTTTTTCGTGTTATCTTCCATTTCGGCTTTCAATGCAGAAAGTGCATCAAGATCACCTAAAGTAGAAACATCCTCGTTGTTAGACTTGTTCGCTGCTTTAGCTTTAGCTGGTTTGCTTGCTTTAGCTGGTTTTTCAGAAGGAGCTGGTTTAGTATGAGTGTTTGTATGTGACAATACAATTCTCTTATCATCTTTAGAGAATTCAACCACAACAAAATCAATGGTTTCACCTACTTCAACTTCAGAACCATCTTCTTTCTTCAAATGCTTGTGAGTAGCAAGACCTTCTAAACCGTAAGGTAATTCAAGGGTTGCTCCTTTATCATTTTTAGAAATTACAGTACACTTGTGAGTAGATCCTTGCTGGAATACAGATTGGAAAGTATCCCAAGGGTTTTCTTCCAATTGCTTATGACCTAGGGCCAATCTTCTATTTTCGATATCAAGTTCTAATACTTGTACTTCAAGTTCTTCACCTACTTTAACAAATTCAGATGGGTGCTTGATTTTCTTAGTCCAAGAAAGATCAGAAACGTGTACCAAACCATCGATACCTTCTTCTAGCTCGATAAACAAGCCGAAGTTAGTTAGGTTACGAACAATACCTTTGTGGTTTGTACCCACACCGTATTTCGTTAATACATCACTCTTAGTCCATGGATCTTCAGTCAATTGCTTGATACCCAATGACATTTTTCTTTCTTCTCTGTCAAGTGTCAACACAACCGCATCAAGTTTATCACCAATGTTGATGAAGTCTTGTGGGTTTCTTAAGTGCTGCGACCAAGACATTTCTGAAACGTGAATTAAACCTTCAACGCCAGGGAATAACTCAAGGAATGCACCGTAATCGGCAACATTTACGATTGAGCCAGATACTTTAGAACCGATTTCGATTCCAGCATCCAATTTATCCCAAGGGTGCTCAGTCAATTGCTTCATGCCAAGAGAGATTCTCTTCTTGTCATCGTCAAAATCAAGAACAACCACGTTTACTTTTTCGTCAAGGCTCAACACCTCAGCTGGATCGTTGATACGTCCCCAAGAAATATCTGTGATATGCAATAGACCATCAACACCACCTAGATCGATAAATACACCGAAGTTAGTCATGTTCTTGATCACACCTTCGAGTACTTGACCTTTCTCAAGGTTTTCAAGAATCTTAGCTTTTTGCTTCTCAAGATCTTTCTCGATAAGTATTTTGTGAGATACTACTACGTTATCGTTAGTGTAGTTGATTTTCACAACTTTCACTTCCATTTTCTTACCTACAAAAACATCAAAGTCTCTGATTGGCTTCACATCGATTTGAGAACCTGGTAAGAAAGACTCGATTCCGAATACGTCTACGATCAAACCACCTTTGGTTCTTCTCTTCACCATACCCTCGATCACTTTGTCGTTCTCGTAACCATCTTGGATCAATTCCCAAGCCTTTACGATCTTAGCTTTTCTTCTAGAAAGTACTAATTGACCTAAAGCGTTTTCTTGCTCTTCGATGTATACCTCTACTTGGTCACCTACTTTTAATCCTGGAGTGTCTCTGAATTCAGAAGCACCAACTAAACCATCAGATTTGAAACCAATGTTCAAAACCAAATCTCTATCGTTGATAGAAACGATGGTAGCCGATACAACCTTCTTCTCTTCTACAGTAGTAAGGGTGTCTTCGTAAATTGAAGCTAGTTCTTCTCTTTTCTTGCGAGAGTAACCTTCTCCAAAACCTTTTTTCTCGAATTCTTCCCAATCGAAAGCATCGTCACCTTCAGCTACTTTTGCAGCAGGGGCTTCTTTGATCGACTTTTCTTTTTTGGGAGCTTTCTCAGTAGAAGGGGCTTCTACTTCAGCAGCAGCAGTTTTCACTTCTTCTACTTCGTTTGTCTTATTTTCTTCTGACATAAAAAAACTCTGTGTAATACTCCATCCGGAAACCAGAGCAAAAACCGGTGGATTTTATTTAGATTAACCTTTCGTAAATTACGAAAAGCCCGCCTTACTCAAAACGGACTGCAAAGGTATGAAAATCCATTAAAAATCAAGAATAGAAATAGAGAATTAATTAAGACTCAAGTATTTGAGCCACTGTTCAGAAGTTAAACCACTGAAGTTTCTTACAAACATGATATAAGATGGTTTAAAAGGCCGGTTTTTAAGCAGCATACCTGCTTCTTCTGGGGTTTTATCGCCTTTCATTGAATTGCATTTATGGCAGGCGGCTACTAGGTTTTGCCAAGACGACTTGCCTCCTCTTGATTTAGGCAGTACGTGGTCTAAAGTCAAACTTTTAGTACTTCCGCAGTACTGACATTCTTGACCATCTCTTTTGAATATATTCTGGCGAGAAAGCACCACACTTTTAAACGGAGAGTAAATATATTTCTGAAGTCGAATTACAGAAGGCATTGGATATTGAGCGCTAACGGTTCTCATTACCTTACCCGGTGCATCATGAACCATATCGGCTTTGCTTAGAAATAAGAGCAGAAAAGCCCTTTCAACAGTGCAAACTGTTAACGGGCTATAATCCTGATTTAAAACTAAGACGCGTTTCATGTCATGTGTAATCTCTCAATATTCGCTTGATTTTAAATAAGTGGTGAGAGTAATTATTTTGTTCTACAGAGAAAATGCCCTGATCATCTAACTTATCAATCCTAACTTTTCCCGAAGCGTGAATGATTTCGGTTGGACTTAACACCAATCCTACATGATTCATTTTACCTTCCTTATTGGTAAAAAAGGCTAAATCGCCTGGCATCACATCGGTAAACTTCACTTCCTTTCCTTTGGTAATTTGATCTTTGGAATCGCGTGGCATTCGGTAGCCTGCAACCCTAAGCACCATTTGGGTAAAACCTGAGCAATCAATTCCGAATGGGGTTGTTCCACCCCATAAATAGGGCGCGTTTAAATATTTCTTAGCCAATTCTAGAGTCAAATCAACACTCCATTTTTGGTGTATACTCTTTGCCTCTCCATTAAAAGCAAAGCGTTCCTGATCCATAAATAGTGAATTATTCAAAATAGGTAAAACCGCACCTAAAGTGATATGAATCACGCTTTTACCATAAAGAATTTGTGAAGTAAGATCGGTACATATTTTATATTCCGAATTATCAATTTGCTCGAAATATTCTTGAGAAATACGATAATGCTGCTTGGCATCTATCCAGCCTTCATAGCCATCAAAAGCATTCTTAATAAGCAGCCACTGCTTATTCTTAGATGCCTCCAACACAGTATAATGTTCGCCAAACAACAATTGAGAGATCATTTCAGAAGCATCTGATCCCTTTGCCCTAATTGGCACAATACTCAAACGTGAGATTCCGTAATCAATAGGCTCCATTAGTATTTTACACGTTCTAAGTCCCTCTTAATATCTTTGTCTTTTATTGAATCGCGCTTATCGAAAAGTTTTTTACCCTTGCCCAAGGCTATTTCTGTTTTGGCAAAACCCCTATCGGTTATAAATAACCTTAGCGGTACAATAGACAATCCTTTTTCGTCAAGCTTCGACTCTAGTTTAGACAACTCCCTTTTATTTAAAAGTAGTTTTCGCTCTCTGTCGGTTACATGGTTATTATAGCTTCCTTCAGAAAACTGGGCAATATGCAATTGTTTAATATACAATTCGCCATTTTTAAAATAGCAATAGGCATCTTGTAATTGAACCTTACCTTCTCTGATAGACTTAATTTCTGTGCCTTGCAATTGCATACCCGCCACATATTTGTCTATGAATTCAAACTCATAGCTTGCCCTTCTATTCTTTATATTAATGTTGTTCGAAAACCTATTTTTATCCTTCGCCATCTATCTTTCTAAACTAGTAAAAATTTGGTTCAACTTATCTTTCTTTAAAATTTTCTGTCCGGTACGACCAGTAGCAACCAATCTCTCTCCATCTAAAACTCCGATTTCACAGATCAATTCGTTTTTATCAACTGCTAGCAGTTTGGCTTTAAAATTCAGCTCCGTATTAAAAAGTGCAGGAGAAACATGCTTAATCTCTAACATAGTACCAATTCCTTCTTCGTCTGCCTCTTTCATTTCTAAAGCAAACAAACGCGAAGACCACTCCATTTCTCTAGCTATGGCAAAAGTACTCATTACTTGATGTACTTCGCCAGCATCAAAAGTTGCGGCATCGGTATTTTTAACTATATACCGGTGGATTTTAACAGTACCAATTTCAACCTTATTTACCATTGGCCAAACCCAATTTAGTCTTAATCAATTCAGCCTGAAGTTGTTTAGTCAGCTTTCTGCAGTCGCGCAGTTTATTGGTGCATGATTCCAAACTTTCCTTTTGCTGCCTTACATAAAGATCAGCTTTAATCTGAATTTTCTCTTTAGGAGTCATCTTCTCTTTCAGCTCCTTTTCTGCTTTTAGTGCTGCTTCCAGTTTTTTTCGCATTTTAAACTGGTTTTCCACTTCTGCTTTTAGTGCCTCATTTTCTTTTTGAAGCACAGCTATATAATTCTTAGCAACAATCAGTTGTTCGAAATCTGATTTCATATTTCTTCTAAAATTTCATTCGTGGCAAAGCACTTACCTCTTGGGTGGTGAATTCTCCTGCTAAATATTTATAATGCGCAGCCATTCCAATCATAGCCGCATTATCGGTACAATATTCAAAAGCAGGCACAAAAACTTTCCAGTCTTCTTTTTCCGCCATCTGGTTCAACCCATTTCTTAAACCACTATTGGCCGATACGCCACCAGCCAACGCAATGTTTTTAATATTAAACTGACGAGCCGCTTTTCTCAGTTTCTGTAAAAGCATTTCAACAAGTGTATGTTGAATGCTCGCACAGATGTCGTTAAGGTTTTCATCAATAAAATTCTCATTCTTTTTAAGCTCATCTCTCAAGAAATAAAGGATTCCTGTTTTAATTCCGCTAAAAGAATATTCTAAACCAGGCATTTCAGTTTGTGGAAGGGCAAAACGATGCGGGTCGCCCAACTGTGCATATTTATCAATTAGCGGTCCACCAGGGTAACTTAAGCCTAAAAGTTTAGCCGATTTATCAAAAGCCTCTCCTACTGCGTCATCGCGAGTTTCTCCCACAATTTCCATATCTAAATAGCTTTTCACCAATACAATTTGAGTATGGCCTCCACTTACAGTTAAGCACAGGAAAGGAAATTCTGGCTTCGGATCGTCAATAAAGTGCGCCAAAATGTGGGCTTGCATGTGGTTCACTTCAATCAAAGGAATATTCAAGGCCAAGGCCATTGATTTGGCAAACGAAGTGCCTACCAATAGCGCTCCTAAAAGCCCTGGTCCACGGGTAAAAGCAATTGCCGACAAACTCGTTTTATCTATGGCTGCATTTTTGAGTGCTTGGTCTACTACAGGCACAATATTCTGCTGATGAGCGCGTGATGCTAATTCGGGCACAACTCCACCATAATTTCCATGGACAGATTGTGTAGCGATTATATTATTAAGTACTTTGCCGTTATCTACAATAGCTGCAGAAGTTTCATCGCAAGAAGATTCAAGGGCCAGTATTTTGATATCGGAGGTGGGCATTGACAGAGAAAATTAAAAGATCGCAAGTTATTAAAAAACGGATAGTCAAATCAATAATATGGTTGTGCCTTTCGCCAATCATTCTATTATTTATTGTTATTGGGTTAATCCACCTTCCACCGGTTCAGAATTACTTGGCAGATAAGGCCGCAGACTACTTAACCGAAAACACAGGTTATCGTTCCGAAATTGGTTATACAAATATTCGATGGTTCAATTCTGTTACAATTGATGACTTAACGGTTTACGATCAGCATAACGAGAAAATGATAGATGTGCGTGAGGTCGTTATCTCTTTTAAGCTGAAAGAACTGATTGGCGGAAAGGATATTTTAATCAATGAAGCATGGTTGAACAAGGCTTCGGTAAACTTAAGAAACGAGGGAAACAGCGGATTGAACATTGACAATTGGGTGGCAAAAATCACCGATCTGACTTCATCTTCTAATCTTGACACGACAAACCTCAGTGTATTTTCTATTGATAAGGTTACCCTCCTCAATTCGGAATTTAGCCTTTCTGACTCTAGAAAGGATTCTATCGCTGATGGCTTTGACTACAACCATTTCACCCTAAAAAACTTAAGAACCGATATTCGCAACTTAGAATCCGTTGGTGGCGATTTTGAAATTAATGTCCAGTTTTTAACTGCCGAAGACCAAGCTTCGGGCTTAAAAATAGATAAGCTAGAAACCATTTTTCAGACCTCTCAAAAGAAAATGGCTTTTATTAATCTTGATCTTCTGATGGGAAAAAGTCATATCAAAGACTCGATTGTTTTCAACTTTGAAGATCCTTCGGCCATGAGTGAATTTGTAACCGAGGTAGATATTAATGCCAATTTCGAAAATTCAGTTTTGCATTCTGATGAACTCAGTTTTTTTGTGCCCGAATTCAAGCAATATGATCAAGAGATAGAAATTAGTGGTCGTTTTCAGGGGAAAGTGAATTCATTCTACTCTGATGACTTCGCTATTTCTTTTGGAGAGTATTCTAAACTAAATGGCCGACTAGATATAGAGGGATTGCCCAATATTAATGAAACTATTTTCGACATCGATTTGGACGACTCATTCTTGAAAGCTACCGATCTAAGGCAGTTTATCAACGACCGTACTTTTAAAATCTCCAATAAGCTTGGGTTGGTCAAACTAAATGGTCAGTATGATGGCCTGATTAACGATTTTGTTGCAGATGGTGAGTTTAGAACGGCTCTAGGCTACGTTAAACCAAACGTTCAAATTACCTTACCAGAAAACAAACTTGCCTCATACAGCGGCCGACTAGAGTTACAAGATTTTAACGTTGGCATACTTACGGAAGACAGCGTTTTTCAGAAAGTAAATTTAAATGGAAGTGTTGAAGGTGAAGGCTTTACGCTTGAGCAAGCCAATTTCAAACTCGATGCAAAAGTGAGTAAAATTGGCATTTTGGGCTATGAATATGTGAACATTACCACCAACGGAACATTTGCACAGTCCTTTTTCTCTGGGGAAATCGCTGTTGACGATCCTAATATGATTTTCACAGCAACAGGTTCTGTAGATTTAAGAAATAACAAAAGACTATTCAAAATTAATGGGCGGTTGTCTCGTGCCGATTTGACCGCAATCAACCTAACTGAAGACGAACTCTTTGTTGCCTCCGATTTTAATCTCGATTTCGAAGGAGTTAAACTCGACAGCCTGTTGGGTAATTTCCATCTTACCGATACCTACCTCAAATATGGAAGTAAAGATATTTTGGTTGATTCTGTTTTCTTTTCATCACAGCGTAGCGCCAGAAATAGAAGTGTAAGGTTTAACTCTGATTATTTCAACATTAATATGGATGGCCAATTTGAGTTTTCAACTTTAATTACGGAGCTAAAAAACATCAACGGCCAATACAAACTCGTTTTCTCTAGCCGAAGCAATGAAATTCCTGAATACTTGAAAACAAATGGCCGAAGTCCACAAGCCTTTGATATTACTTACTCTGCACAATTGCCCAATATCAATCCAATTATTCAACTTTTCGATACTGCTATTTATGTGGGTAAAAATGCTTCGTTGAATGGCCGGTTCAACAATTCGAACACCGAAGATTTTCAGTTGAATGCGGAAATCGACTCGCTTATTTATTCAAACATCTCGTTTTTAAACAATGAAATCTATATTAATGCCAGCAGTTTACGTGACCCCGATAAAGTTATGGCCTTGGGTTATTTGTATTCTAAGAAGCAAATTTATGCCAACACTTCAGAAACAGACGCTCTTACTTTGGAGACCGTTTGGGATGGGAAAAGGATTGAATTACGACAAAACATTGAACAAACCTCTAGCGGCAATTATGCAGAAATAGGAGCTGGAATTGATTTCTTTGAAAACAGAACCGAACTCAGGTTTCAAGAATCAAACATTATTGCACTAGACCAAACTTGGAATATCACCGAAGACAACGTGGTTGTTTTTGGTAAAAACAATATTAGCATACAGAATTTAGACATCTATAACGACACTCAGTCGATCACTTTAGACGGCAATATTTCTGTATCTAAAGACAGTACCGAGAGTATGAAAATAGCCTTTGAGAATGTTGAAGTAGAAAACTTAAATACACTTACGCTTAAGTCATATTCAGGGAAAGTCAATGGTGCTATTAACATTCAAAACTTATTATATAACCCCTTGATATTTGGTGATGTCAGTATTAATGAGTTTAAAATTGATGAGTTTTTAGTGGGCGATATAAGCGGTGCTTTGCTTTGGAATGACTTCAATAGAAAATTTGACATCAATATGATTGTTGACCGACTGGGTAAAAAAATCATTCAACTTGAAGGTGATTTTTACCCGACAAGAACCACAAATCAACTGGATTTGGATCTAGTACTCAACGAAGCCAACCTCAATATTGGAGAACCTTATATTGAAGATTACTTCACTAAAATAGGAGGAACAATTAGTGGGAAACTAACCGTTGGCGGAACCGTTTCAGACCCCTTGATTAGAGGCAACGGCACCATTAAAAACGGTGGAATAAAAATCAATTATTTAAACACCCAATATATGTTTGGTGGTGGAGTGAAATTCGATAAAAATCTTATATCACTTTCCGAATTAGACTTCTTAGACATTAATGGAAACCCAGCTCAATTTGGTGGTGAAGTAAGGCATACCTCTTTCCGCGATTTCAGCCTTGACCTCTACGGAAACCTTGACAGGTTTCAAGTACTAAATACAACCATCGACAATGGCGATCTGTATTACGGTAACGCCTACGCTTCAGGAACAGTAAACCTTAGAGGGGCGGCCAGCAACCTTACTATTAATGCAGATGTTACCACAAGCCCGAACACCCAAATTTATATCCCAATAAGTGAAGGGGTTGATGACACCTCTGTTGATTACATCAACTTCATCAACTTAACTGACACCACTCAAACCTATAATTCGAGCGGTGACGAAGTGGATAAAATGAAAATCGAAGGCCTAAAGCTCGATTTGAATATTAATGTTACACCAGACGCTTACACGGAAATCATCATTGATCCGAAAACAGGAGATATTATTAGAGGTCGAGGTAATGGCCAACTTAGGCTGCAAATTGATACCCAAGGAGATTTTCAAATGACGGGTGGTCTAAATATTACCGAAGGAGCTTACAATTTCTCTTTGTACAATATTATCACCAAAGAGTTTGATATTGAACAACCAAGCAGAATTACTTGGTCTGGCGATCCTTATACCGGCATCATGGACATTAACGCCTCTTATTCGCAAAACACATCATTAGCCCCTATTTTAAAGCAAACCGGCTTTGACGATGAGAACTCTAATGTAGCCAACAGAAGGTACCCCACCAAGGTACTTTTGCGACTGAATGGCCCTTTACTCTCTCCTGAAATCGGTTTTGACATTGATTTCTCAGAAGTGAATGCACAAGATTTTGAATTACAGACTGCTCTAAACGCTTTTAAAAACCGACTGGCCAGTGATGAACAAGAACTGACCCGGCAAGTAGTAAATGTAATTGTACTCAATAATTTCTCTGACAGTAATACGCTGAATATTGGAGGGCAAACTGCCTCGCAAAATGTGAGTCAACTTCTTTCGAATCAATTAAGTCAGTTAGTAGCTCAGTTAGATGAAAACCTAGAAATAGATTTCGATTTGGCCTCGTTAGACCAAAATGCTTATAACACTTTCCAATTGCGATTATCATACACTTTTCTGAATGGCCGCTTGAGAGTAACGCGCGAAGGCGGACTCACAAACCAAGTTGACTCAGACAGCTATGCTACAGATATTAATAGCATTGCTGGCGACTGGACGGCAGAGTATTTACTAACTTCTGATGGACGTTACAAAGTAAAAGTATACTCTAGAAGTAATTACAACTTGGTAACCGCTGTTTCAGGCGGAACTACCCAAACCAGTGGCGCCAGCATTACTCAATCAAGCAGTTTTAATAGTTTAAGAGAGTTTTTCACTGGTGTAGATAGAAAGCGTAAAAAGAGACGAGAAGAAAATATAGCCAAAAAGGAAGAAGAAAATAATTCAGGCAACAGCTCGAACTAATCACCTTCTGCTCGGTTATTTTTCCAAACTCTAAGTTACTCATGCCGAAAATCAATGTATTCTGGTTCAGAAGAGACCTACGTTTTGAAGACAATACAGCACTTTATTACGCTCTCAAAGAAAACCTTCCTCTACTCCCCATCTTTATTTTTGACAAAAACATTCTCGATGAGCTAGAGAACAAGCGAGATGCGAGAGTAGAATTTATTCAGAATACCATTGCTGAAATGAATAACAAATTAGGTGCAAAAGGAGCAAGACTAAAAACATTCTACTCTACTCCTATTGATGCGTACAAGGCACTTACAGATGAGTATGAAATCGAGTCGGTTTATACAAATAGAGACTATGAGCCCTATGCTAAAGAAAGAGATAAAGAGATAGAATCCTTCTTAAAAGAAAAAGGAATCGGTTTTTTCACATTTAAAGACCATGTGATTTTTGAGAAAGAAGAAATTGTATCTGGAAGCGGTACATTCTACAAAGTTTTCACCCCTTACAGTAAGGCCTGGCTAGAAAAATACACAACGAACAAACCAACCATATTACCCAATGGCCTGAACTCCGAAAATTGGTTCTCTACTGAGCAAGCAGAAATCCATTCGTTAAAAGAAATAGGTTTTCAGAAAACAGAAATCAACATACCCTCAGACAGCCTGAAAGAAGAACTGATAAAAAAATATGATGAGTTAAGGGACTTCCCAGCCCAAGATGCCACTTCGCGTTTAGGTATTCATTTAAGATTTGGCACCATAAGTATTAGGCAATTGGCACAAAAAGCCGAAAGCATTAACAAAACCTTTCTTAACGAACTGATCTGGAGAGATTTTTATGCAATGATATTAGCCAATAACCCCCACGTGGTGAATAATGCATTTAAGACCCAATATGACCACATTCCTTGGTTGCAAGATGAAGAAGGTTACGAAAAATGGTGTACCGGAAACACTGGTTACCCCATCGTTGATGCTGGCATGAGACAACTAAATCAAACGGGGTTTATGCACAACAGGGTAAGAATGATTGTAGCGAGTTTTCTCACTAAACACCTACTGATAGATTGGCGCTGGGGCGAAGCCTACTTTGCCGAAAAATTGCTCGATTTTGATTTAGCCTCAAACAATGGCGGCTGGCAATGGGCAGCAGGAACAGGTACCGATGCCCAACCCTATTTCCGTATTTTCAACCCAGAATCACAAACCAAAAAATTCGACCCAGAATTAAAATACATTAAAAAATGGGTGCCCGAATTTGGCACTTCAAAGTATCCAAAACCAATGGTTGACCATAAGTTTGCCCGACAAAGAGCCCTTGATACCTACAAAGCTGCACTTGCATAAAATCAGTATTTACTAAACCTATCCTAGGTGCTTTTTTTAGGCCTATTTAATTAATATCTTCGCGATACTCGTCAGCCATACTTTTTAATGGAATATATACCAGAACCAGTAAAAATCTTTATTGTAGAAGATGACCCAGTCTATCAGAAGATGCTTAGGTACATCGCTGAGTTAAACCCAGACCATGTGGTTAAAGTATTTTCCAATGGAAAAGATTGCATTGCTCACCTAAATGAGGATCCTTCAGTAGTGACCCTTGATTACTCACTACCCGATATGACAGGAAACGAGGTTCTAAAAGCCATTAAAAGAAATAATTCAGAAACAAATGTGATTGTAGTGTCCTCTCAAGAGGATATTAATACGGCTGTTGGCTTGTTAAAAGTAGGCGCCTATGATTACATTACTAAAGACGAAGAAACCAAAGACAGGCTTCTCAATGCGATTAATAATGCTAAGAAAAACGCCTCATTAAAGGAAGAAATTATTCAGCTTCGCGAAGAAATTGGTGAAAAATACGAATTTGAAAAAAGTATTATTGGTGAAAGCAAGGCCATCCAAAGCGTATTTAAGCTTTTGGCCAAAGCCATAAAAACCAACATAACCGTTTCTATTACTGGTGAGACAGGAACTGGAAAAGAAGTAATTGCAAAAGCCATTCACTACAATTCTGCTCGAAAAGGAAAACCATTTGTAGCCGTAAACATTGCCGCTATTCCAGACAACCTTATTGAAAGCGAATTATTTGGCCATGAAAAAGGTGCTTTTACAGGTGCTATGGCACGCAGAAAAGGGAAATTTGAAGAGGCAGATGGCGGCACTATTTTCTTAGATGAAATTGGTGAAATGGACATTAACCTTCAGGCCAAACTACTGAGGGTTATACAAGAAAGAGAACTGAACCGTATTGGCGGAAATGAATCGGTGAAATTTGATGTTAGAATTTTAGTTGCCACCCATAAAAACCTAGCAGAAGAAGTTAAAAACGGCACTTTCAGAGAAGATTTGTATTATAGGTTATTAGGTATTCCAATCGAACTTCCACCGCTAAGAGACAGAGATAAAGACATCATACTCATTGCCAAACACCTACTAAATAACTTTGCCAAAGAAAACAGTTTAGGAAAAATTAGCCTAAGCCGAGGAGCTCAAACCAAACTTTTAAAATACGGTTATCCTGGCAATGTGAGGGAGCTAAAATCTATAATTGAATTGGCTGCCGTAATGTGCGAAAACAATCAAATTGAGGAAGAAGATATTACGTTTAATTCATTAGCGAAAGAAGGCCAATTCTTAATGGATGAAATGACCTTGAAGGACTATACCTTTAAAATTATTAGACACTTTTTGGACAAGCATGACAACAACGTGCTTTTAGTGGCCAGTAAGCTCGATATAGGTAAGTCTAGTATTTATAGGTATTTAAAAGAAATGGAAGAAGAGGGTATTTAGTTTGCCTTTACACCTCATTCAGCATTCTTGACACAAAACTTTTTAACGAAGAAAACTCAGCTGACTTTTGAAAGTAAGGGCAGTCGCATTTGATTTTTTTACGTGCCTGTGCCTCATCTAAACTTGAAGTAATTAGAATTGGTATATCACGAAACCTATCATCATTTCGAGTTCTGGCAATAAACTGAAAACCATCCATTTTAGGCATTTCTAAATCAGTTATAATCAAATCCGCATTATTGCCCTTTTCCAACCAAGCCAAGCCTTCTAGCCCATTTTCGTAAATCGACAAATCATATTCTGTTGAAAGATAATGCGTCAAGAGAAACCTTGTGGCTGAGTCATCTTCTAGAATTAATATACTTTTCTTCATAGCACTACTAACTTTCGTGCTGAATTCGTGCCTAAAAAGTACAAAGTGTTTAAAATAACAAAATGAATAGATTTAAATCGTATATCAAATTTCGTTAAGCTCTAAACGTTCCCAATTCGGGATTCTAATCCCCAATTACTGACTAAACTTCGATAATTACCTCTTATAAAAAGCTAAACCTCAAGTGTTTCTTTTTTAGTTATTTTTCCATGTTCAAACTAAGCAAAGTAAAACACTATGCTTAGCTTACATTGCCTTTGAAAAAATGAAAGTCGACAATCAAATATCAATTACCATGAAGAAATTTTTACTAACGATTAGCTTTTTAATCGTATCAGGCTTCTTAGGTTTTGCCCAACAAAAGCCACTTTCTCAACTTACTGTTGAAGAGTTAATGCAAGAGCCCGACCAGTTTGTGGGTATTTTACCCTCAAGACCTCAATGGTCGAAAGACAGCAAAACCCTCTTTTTTATGTGGAACCCTAGCGGAGAGGGCTTCCCTAGTTATCATAAAGTAGGCTTAGACGGCAACAACCCACAAGAAGCGGAAGATATCAGCGAAGGATTTCCTTCAAACTACCGGTACAATAAAGACCGTTCTAAAATAGTTTTTGAGCGCTCTGGCGACATCTACACAATGGATGTAAAAACCATGACTGAAACGAAGATCATCTCTACAGTAGCCAGAGAATCAAACCCTTCTTTCCATAGTGATGAATCTGTAATCACCTTTATCTCAGATAATAATTTATTTTCGATTGACGCCAAAACAGGCTTAATCAAACAATTAACAAATATTAAAATAGCAGAAGATGATGAAGATAGACCTAACCGTCCTTCTACCACTAGAGATGGAAATAGAGACCAAGACAAATGGATTTCTGATGACCAACAAACTACTTCTGAAATTTTAAGAGAGCAAAGAAATAGACCAAGACGTTTTTCCGCTGCGGGGCAAAGGTTCTTCCAACAAAGCCAAGGCGAAGGAAGAATGTCACAAATTGAGCTAGACAATGTAAGTGGATTACAACTTTCTCCTGATGGAAAATATGTAAGTTTCAGTGTATGGGTTGCAGCTGAAAACCCTGCAAAAAACACAATTGTACCTAACTATGTAACTAGCAGCGGATACACTACTGATATTAATGCAAGACCTAAAGTTGGCGGAGACCAATCTTACAGAGAAATTGGTATTTACAATATCGAGGCTGACAGTTTTTACATTTTAGATACTAAGCAATTACCAGGTATTTCAGATCTGCCAGATTATGTAAAAGACTACCCCGACAAAAGTTTTTCTAAAGAACCTAGAAAAGTATCGGCTAGCAATATTGTATGGTCAAATGACGGTAAATATACTGTTGTACAATTCTCATCATTAGACAATAAAGACCTTTGGATCATGAGATTGCTTCCGTCTTCAGGTGATTTAATTCCTGTAGACCGTCAACGCGATGAAGCTTGGATTGCAGGCCCTGGAATTGGAAGAGGAATGAACTTCTTGCCGGATAACAAAACCATTTATTATCAATCAGAGAAATCAGGTTATTCTCATCTCTATACACACGATCTGTCGACTGGTGTAGTAAAACAACTTACTTCCGGCAACTACGAAGTGTATGATCCTCAGCTTTCTAATGATGGAAAAACTTGGTATTTCACTGCAAACATGAAGCATCCAGGTATTCGCCATTTCTATTCAATGCCACTTAAAGGCGGAAAGCCAACTCAGATCACTTCGGAAGACGGACATAATGATGTAACGCTTTCTCCTGATGAGAAATATCTGGCCATTCTTTACTCTTATACTAACCGCCCTACCGAATTATTTATTCAACCTAACAAGCCAGGCGCAGCTAAAAAGAAAGTAACAGAGAGTTTGCAAGCGGGTTTCAAACAATACACCTGGTATCAACCAGAAGTAATCACCTTCAAAGCCCAAGATGGCGAAATGGTACACGCGAGAGTTTACAAGCCTGAAAATCCAAATGGAGCGGGTGTGATTTTCGTTCATGGAGCTGGTTATTTACAAAATGCACATTACGGATGGAGTAGCTATTTAAGAGAGTACATGTTCAACAACATGCTAATGGCAAAAGGTTATACTGTATTAGATATTGATTATCGCGGTAGTGCTGGTTACGGAAGAGATTGGAGAACTGGAATTTACCGACATATGGGCGGAAAAGACCTTTCAGACAATATTGATGGAGCCAAGCTATTGGTGAGTGAATATGGTGTTGATCCAGGTAAAATAGGAATGTATGGTGGCTCTTACGGTGGTTTCATTACGTTGTTTGCTATGTTCAATCACCCCGATGTTATTACCTCAGGCGCTGCACTAAGATCAGTTACCGACTGGGCTCATTATAACCACGGATATACGTCTAACATTTTGAATACTCCTATTGAAGACCCAATTGCCTACAAAAGAAGTTCACCTATATACTTTGCCGAAGGTTTACAAGGCAACTTGTTGATTGCTCATGGTATGGTAGATACCAATGTTCATTTCCAAGATGTAGTGAGACTGGCTCAAAGACTTATTGAATTAGGTAAAGACAACTGGGAAATGGCACTTTATCCTGTTGAAAATCACGGTTTCACTACCCCTAGTAGCTGGACAGACGAATACAAAAGGATTTTCAAGTTGTTTGAAACAACCATAGGCAAGAAATAACCTCAAATGAAAAAACTTATAACAGCGATTTTGGCACTGGCCCTTGTGGCCTGCCAAAATCAAGAACCAGTTGATGATCCAAACATAGCCAGAGGCCTTATTGCCACTAAAGCTATGGTAGTTTCTGCACATCCAATTGCTTCAAATGTTGGGAAGGAAATAATGCAAAAAGGCGGAAACGCAGTAGATGCAGCAGTAGCCGTTCAATTTGCTTTAGCCGTTGTATATCCTGGCGCTGGAAATATTGGAGGCGGTGGCTTTATGGTCACTCGTATGGCCGATGGTACAGCCAACACACTCGATTTTCGTGAAAAAGCACCAAATGCAGGCGGACGTGACATGTACCTTGACGACAACGGAGATGTTATTTCTAGTTTAAGTACACGCGGACATTTGGCCGCAGGCGTTCCCGGTTCTGTAGCTGGAATGGTGGAAGCCCATAAAAAATATGGAAAATTAGATTGGGCCGAACTGGTTCAACCTGCCATCGATATTGCCTCTAAAGGATGGGTACTTACCGCTAGGGAAGCTTCTGGCCTGAACAGCAACCGTAAGTCTTTTATGGAGTTCAATACGGTTATGCCTGATTTCTTTTTGGCTGAAGAAGGCAAAGAATGGAAAGAAGGCGACTTAGTGAGAATTCCAGAACTGGCAAAAACGCTAGAAAGAATTCGCGACAACGGTCGTGACGGGTTCTATAAAGGCGAAACAGCTGATTTAATTGTTGCCGAAATGAAAAGAGGCAACGGTATTATTTCACATGAAGATTTGGAACAATACCAAGCCGTTTGGCGCACTCCTATTCAAGGTATTTATGGTGAATACGAATTTATTTCAATGCCACCTCCCTCAAGTGGAGGAATTGCATTAGCCCAACTTTTCGGAACCATGGAAAACTATAAACTCAGTGATATGGATTTCCATAGCACCGAAGCGGTTCACTTGATCGTTGAAGCCGAAAGAAGGGTCTATGCCGATCGTGCCGCACATTTGGGTGATCCTGACTTCTATGATGTACCCTTAAAAGGTCTTCAAGACCAAAATTATATTAAGGACAGAATGAAGAGTTTTGACCCTAACAAAGCAACACCAAGTAGCGAAGTGAGTGCAGGTCAGCCTGCTCCTAATGAGAGTATGGAAACCACTCATTTTTCAATTGTAGATCCGCAAGGCAATGCTGTATCGATCACTACCACACTCAATGGTGGTATGGGCTCTAAAGTATTTGTGGGTGGCGCAGGCTTTCTGTTAAACAATGAAATGGATGATTTTAGTGTAAAACCAGGTGTTCCCAACATGTATGGTTTAGTAGGTGGCGAAGCAAATGCTATTGCTCCTGGTAAAAGAATGTTGAGTTCGATGACACCCACCATCGTTTCTAAAGACGGAAAACTCTTTATGGTGGTAGGAACACCAGGTGGGTCAACCATTATCACTTCAGTTTTTCAAACCATTATCAACGTAACTGATTTTGGAATGGGAATGCAAGAAGCGGTAACCGCACCTCGTTTTCACCACCAATGGTTACCAGACGAAATTAGGTATGAACGGGATGGTTTGAGTGCAGAAGTAATTCAAGCCTTAGAAACCAAAGGACATAAATTCAGAACTACGGGAGGAATTGGTCGTGTAGACGCTATTTTGGTAATGCCAAACGGTAAACTAGAAGCCGGAGCAGACCCACGTGGTGACGATGCCGCTTCGGGTTTTTAAGAGTAAAAAGAAAAGCAACAAGGATTTAACCTTTCTTAAATCCATTTAGCCTGTAATTGACTCCATTTATCAATCGATAATTTTTGGAGACCAATTACAGGCTATTTTTATTTTATAACTTTAAAATAAAAGCCATGAAGAAGCTGCTTTTCATCTCCCTCCTATTCAGTAGTATTATTCTTTCTGCCCAAGAATTTGACAAACAAAAGTTAGATACTTACATCAATTCACTTCAAGCAAACAACAAAGCAAGCTTGGCCGTTGCCATCTCCAAATCCAATAAACCCGTTTACGAAAATTATGCTGGATTTCTTTCA
Organism: Roseivirga ehrenbergii; assembly: GCF_001593005.1. Lineage (GTDB taxonomy): Bacteria > Bacteroidota > Bacteroidia > Cytophagales > Cyclobacteriaceae > Roseivirga > Roseivirga ehrenbergii. Next base: position 242,495 of record NZ_LQZQ01000049.1, on the reverse strand, counting down.
GATAAGAACCAACGAAAAATTGATTCCAACACAAAATTCAGGATTGGTTCTATTACTAAAACCTTTACCGCAGTAATTATTTTCCAACTGATTGAGGAAGGTAAAACTACGTTAGACACAAAAGTGAGTCAGTTTTTTCCAGAGATAAAAAACGCTGATAAAATCACCATAGCACACCTTTTAAGTCACCAAAGTGGTATTTTCAATTTTACTAATGCGCCCTCATTCAAGAGCATAATGACTCAAGAAAAATCTAAGGAAGAACTATTAGAAATCATTAAAAGTCAACCTTCTGATTTTGAACCGGGCACTCAAACTTCCTACTCCAATAGCGGCTATGTACTCTTAGGTTTAATCATAGAAAAACTCACAGGCGAAAGCTATGAAAGCCATTTAAACACAAGAATCATTGATAAATTAGGTTTAAAAACCACGGCCTATGGCCATAAAATTGAACTAGAGAAAAACGAAGCCAATTCAATGAATTTCCAAAACGGGAAATGGACTAACTTTCCATTAGAATCGAATATGAGCGTTCCATTTTCGGCAGGAGCAATCGTTTCTACCCCCAATGACTTGAATGAGTTTACCTATGCCCTATTCAACAATAAGCTTGTTTCAGCTAAATCATTAGCCAAAATGAAAGAGATCAAAAATGGTTTAGGTCATGGTTTATTCTCAGTTCCGTTTTACGAAAAAAGTGCTTTCGGCCACAACGGAAGAATAGACAATTTTGAGGCTAGCGCTTATCATTTTGAAGTGGACGATTTGAGCATTTCGGTTTTAACGAATGGACTTACGATCACCTTCAATGATATTCTTGTTGGAGTATTGAGCATTTATTACAACAAGGATTTTACCCTACCTAATTTTGATCAAAACCCCATCGAACTAAGTACAGAAAATCTGAAAAAATACTCAGGTCTGTTTTCATCCGAAGCCCTACCTATTCAAATCGTAATCAATGCCGAAGGTGGAAAAATAACCGCACAGGCCACAGGACAAGCTGCCTTTCCACTTACACCTTTTAGTCATAGAGAATTCGGGTATAAACAGGCAGCAATAGTAATTGTATTTGGAGGAACAGAAAATGAGGTGAATTACTCCACTTTCACACTCAAGCAAGGCGGTCAGCAATTTGTTTTCAAGAAACAGTAGGTAAAAGAAAACACTCAGACGAAATCATTATTCGTAGAATTTACCTAAAGCCTACTATATTAGTGGTTGGTTGTTAATAATGGTATTTCAGCTCCTATGCTGTCAATCAATGTTTTATACGCAATGATTTCTCTGTCAAGAATTCGATTTTGTATTGCTTCATTACTGTTCCTATGTGTTTTCTGCTATGCTAAGGCACAAGAGCAAAACATTGACTTTTTTCCGTCAGAATTATCTAAAACATTAATTACTCAGCCTACTGAAGGTAACCCTCGCTCGTACACTATTCAAACTCAGGAATATGCAGATAAGGCAACACATATCTCCTTATCAGAAATAATTCAAGAGTACCTGCTAGAGAACAACCGCATTTATCAGGTGAATCTGAATGCCAGAAAAACAACTTTGGCCAGCTATACCTTCGATTCACTATTTAGAATCAAAGCGATCAGATACTTTACAGACGATGCCCCAACACCTTGGATTTTCTACCAATACAACGACATTGAAAATACAAAAACAGAGCTACGATTAAGACGAGACTCAACTGTGTACACTAAAACCGTTCTAACCTTTAACGAAAACGATTTACTCATTTCTAGAAAGGAATTTTTTGGTGAATCTGATCTAAAAAGTGAACAAAGGTTTGTTTACAATGACTATGGAGATGTTGAAACTGAAGTTTCTTTGGGTAATCAGAATCAAAGCACTTATGTATATGAATACCAGTATAGTAGCGAGGGCAACAAATTAATGCGTAAGAAATTCAATAATGAAAAGCTTGAAAGTAGAGTTGAATATCAATACTTCCCTGATTCGTCCGTTCAAATTTCTACCGAATATGGCTTTAATAAAAGGCCGAAATCTCAAAACCTGACTGTTCTACAAGATTCATTAAGGGTGGAAATTACAGGCTATTTTTCTAGCATCGATACCACTGAATACCGGTCTAGCTTTAAAGAATTATATGTGGGTGAAGATTTGCTAGAATATGAGAGTAGAACCATCAATGGCGTTTTTGTAAACCGATTTAAGACTTTCTATGAATACGATTCGCATGGCAATTGGATCAAACGAATGACATACGAAAACAACAAATTGATCAAGGTGGAAAATCGTTTGTTTAGGTATTAATCATATTAACAGAGCGAGAACTTAAACTTGACTCGTCCTGAAAAAAGTCTACAGGTTTAACATTTAGTACTGTAATAGATTTACAGTTGTTTGATTGTCCTGATCTAGGTTTACAATATCAGGTTTTTTCTCGTAATAGTTCTTCCATACTTTCTTAGGTTTTAGGCTTTCTGCATGTACCAGTTCTGGAGTTAACATGCCTAAAATCATGTGCGGCCTTTCTTTATTGTATAGTTTCACTATTTCTTTGAGCAAAGCTCTGGCTTCTGTGAGGTTATCTACCTCATAGTCATTCATGTATTCATTTTTTATAATGCCATTGACTCTCTCTGTTATTGCATTTTCGGGCGGGTCTCCTATGCTCTGTCATGCTTATGTTGATCTGGTTGTCCTGTAATAGCTTTACACAAATAATTGCATGAATGAATAAAATAATAGGTATGAGACACTCATCATTTCTCAAACATCAATATAAATAATTAATTAAATTCAATAACAATTAAATTAAAAAAGCTATTAATCCTAATAATTTAAATAAATCATATTTTTTATTTAAATTACATATCATCAACAAAATTATTAATTATGAAAACCTTTATTTTAATAACTCTATTAGGACTAGGGATCATTCCCCTATCAGCTCCAAATTTACCCATTATTGATGAGTCTTACTCATGCTTGGGGTCAACTGACGATTATACTTTGTCTCTTTATAGAGGCGGAGTTCAGTACAATGTATTTAGCGCACCTTATGGACAAGAGTATGACATTGTTGTTGATATGTCATCTTCTGCAGGTTGTGGTAATAACACAGCATACCGAATTGTAGGGTCTTATAATGTGAGCTTTTCCACTAGCGAAGTTTCGTCTACATCATGTGGAGATGCTGTTTTTGAAGATATTCTGATTCTAGGCACAAACTGGTATGTCGATATTGCACCACTGCCGTTAGGAATTGGAGATATGTCTTATGCCTGTTTGGATGATCTTCAACATATTGGCACCATATTCTAAATTTTAAATATTTAATAAGGCAACATCTTATTAATATGTTGCCTTATTCTAATATAAAACAAAGAACATTACTTGATTACGAAAGCATAAACAAACAAAACAGTTCTAATTCAGAAGTAAACACCTATACATCATAAACCATTATTACAAAAAGCTGACTCACTCTTCAGTATAGCTGAAAAATTATCACCTGACTATAGTTATGGGCATTACCAAAGATCACTGGTAAAGTTTCAGCTTGGCGAATACATAAAAGCTTGGGAGGCTCTTGATAAAGCAAGAAGTTTGGGAGAAACTAATATTGAAGCTTATGTTCTAGAACGTTTTGAAGCTAAGCTCCCATACGCTGAGTATTTGAAGGGCAAATAATAAGGCTAACATTAACTATATGCATGTCGCTCAGTGCAATTTTTCATAGCAAAATCATTACTCAAGTGGCAAAACAGAGAAAAAGTATCCCTCAGTTAATCAAGAAAAGATCAATCCTTCAAAAGGAGATTGAATCTAGATGTCCAATTTGCAACTCCGATGATCCTGAGCATTTTCAAATTCATCACATTGATGAAGACCCATCTCACAATGCTATTGGTAACCTTATTTTGGTTTGCCCAACATGTCATTCTAAAATCACAAAAGGAGATTTGGAGCGATCGTATATAGAATTACTCAAGTCTCAATCATCGTGTCATAGGATGAAATTCGTTTCAGTTAATTTATCCAAAGTATGCTCTTGGAAAAAAGACTCCAGCCTTGACTCATCCTTTTGGTTTGATGGTATTGATGCAGAGAAAACGTTCAATCCTGTACTAATATTTACAATAAAGAATAACAGCAACTATTCAGAATTATTCGAAGGGCTAAATCTAAAGGTAGATCATCTTCCAAGTGGACTTTCTGGTATTCCTAGAACTTATGAACTAAAATCAATTGGCAAATACACTATCGAAATCCCAAGAGAAGGAGACATCACTTCATTGCTCTTTGAAAATCAAATTGTAATTCCAGCAAATGACTATTGTAAGGTTGAAGTAGAGATTATAGATAAATTTCAAGGTTATGTAAGCCCAATTAAAACAAGGAAAGTTTTACGACTTGTTTTTAGGTTCGCTGATTTCGAATTCCATATTCCAGTGATTTACTTAAACTGCAACTCAGAAAATACAGCTTACAAAATAGTCTTCTTAAGTTAAATCGTATTAAGTCTCCATCAAGGAGAATATATCCAATTCAGAGTATCATTGTTCCTTCGATGAACCCTTTGCCAGAAGCTACAGTCATCAGTGAAAGCTTCAGCGCAAGCAATGCAAGAAAACAAGTGATATTCAAGCATAAGCTTATGATGAAGAAATCTCTCTCAACTAAAACTCCTATTCCTACCTTAAAGTAATTCTTACTATTTTTAGCTTTAACCCAAAGCATTAATGACCAAAACACCATTCGAAAGAGGCCGGATTATCAGTTTTATAGACGCAGTATTTTCTATCGCCATGACCTTGTTGGTTTTAGAAGTCGCCATCCCCACTTATGAAGCCGTAGCCGAAAAAGGCACCTGGGGCATTTTGGCTGGTCTAATTCCAAACTTTATTGGTCTTTTGGTGAGCTTCTTAGTAACTGCGGTGTATTGGATTGCCCACTTGCGCATTATGAGTTATGTGGTGGATTTTGATAAAAAGCTCTTATGGCTCAATATTTTTCTACTGCTTTTTGTGGTACTTATGCCCTTCTCTACTTCATTTTACGTGAATGGATTTGATCTTCTAGGGCCATTTATTTTTTACAGCTTCAACCTAGCGGCAATTGGTCTCTTTAATTACCTAATTGTGCGTTACGTGGTGAAAAAAGAAATAACCACACAAGGCATGAACCCAATTACCGGACAATGGGAAAGTTGGCGTGCCTTCAACTCCTTTGGGGTATGGGCAGTTGCAGCCATTCTTGGTTTCTTCTTTCCTTGGATAGCTAGGTTCTTTTTTATCGCTATTTTTATCTTTCAAGCCTTTATTAATGCTCACTTTAAAAAGAAGATAAATAAAACTGTTTCGACATGAATAAGCAGAAGAACCGCAGGTTGGCGGCCATAATGTTTACCGACATAGTGGGTTATACTGCCCTCATGCAGAAGGATGAAAAATCAGCTGCTACAGTAAGGGCACGTCACCGCGAGGTTTTTCAAAATAAACATCAAGAACATCATGGCGAAATCATCCAATACTTTGGGGATGGAACCTTAAGTGCTTTTCAAAGCGGTGTAGAAGCCGTTGAGTGCGCCATTGCCATACAACTAATGTTAGGAACAGAAGATGGTATTCCCCTTCGGATTGGGCTCCATATTGGCGACATTGTTTTTGATGGTATCGAAATATATGGTGATGGGGTAAATTTTGCTTCCAGAATAGAAAGTATGGGTATTGCTGGAGCTATTCTGATTTCAGAACAACTCAACGAAGAGCTTAAGAATCACCTCCATATTTCAACCGTTTCGTTAGGCCGTTTCGAACTTAAAAACATCACAGAACCCGTTGAGGTGTTTGCAGTAAACAATGACGGTATTAAAACACCCTCTCCTTCTGAACTTAAAGGAAAACAGAAGAAGCATTTGAAAACGATTGCTGTTTTGCCCTTTGCCAACTTCAGTAGCGACCCAGAAAATGAATATTTTACCGATGGAATGACCGAGGAGATTATCAACGCCTTAGCGAAGGTCAAAGCCCTAAAAGTCACTTCCAGAACTTCCTCTTTCTATTTCAAAAACAAGAACATCCCCATTTCACAAATTGGGAAAGAGCTGAATGTAGGTATTATTCTAGAAGGCAGTATTCGTCTATCGGGCAAGGCCATTCGAATTACCGCGCAGCTTATTGATGTAGCTGAAGACTATCACTTTTGGTCGGAAACCTGGGATCGCCAGCTCGAAAACGTATTCGAAATTCAGGACGAAATAAGTCTTTTGATTGCAGATAAATTAAGAGAACAATTTGGTCATTTCGAGATTCAAGAACACTTGGTGACCAAGCAAACCGAGAGTCTTGATGCTTACGAATACTCCCTCAAAGCCCGATTCCATTTCAATAAATGGAACCCAGAGGACATGCATACGGCCATTTCCCTTTATGATAAGGCCCTTGAATTGGACGACAAGCATGTTGAATCTTATTTAGGCCTGGCCGACTGCTACGGCTTTTTGGCCACCACAAGTTTTATGGATCATGCCGAAGCATGGCAAAAGGCCGCTCAGCTTACCCATAAAGCGCATCAGCTCAACGATCGACATGCGGGGGTGTATTATCAATTGGCCAATCTCGCCTTTTTCACTGCAGTAAATTATAAAGAGGCGTTGAGGCTAACCATCAAAGCTTTAGAAATTCAACCCAATTATGTGGAAGCGCAGCAATTCATGTCTTTTCTATATTTAATTGCTGGCAAGAGAGATCGTGGATTTCTTCACCTAAATAAAGCGCTTGAAATAGACCCACTTTCACAGGAGACACTCTTTTACAAGGCTTATTATAATTATAAGACCGAGAATTATGAGCAGGCCATTGAGTTTCTAGATCGATGCCTTGAGCATAATCCAAAAAACATACCTGCAAACACGGTCAAAAGCTATTGCCTGATCAAACAAAACCGACTAGACGAGGCTATCAATTATTTCGACACCGTTCCATCGGACATTGTAATTGAAGCCGATAAAATTGGCGTACAAGCCATCGCATACGCGCTTAAAAATGATGCTGTTAATAGCGAAAAACTAAGAAACCGTTTATTGGAATTTGCGCAGAACATTGAGAATTACCATGCGCAATCCTATCTCTTTATGCTCTATGCCGCCACTGGCGAAAATGACAAAGCCTTTGAATGGATTAAAGAAGCGATGGAAAACAACTCACCATTACTTCATCTTCATTTTGTAGACCCTTTGGTGAACTCAATCAAGACGGACCCTCGATACCTAGAGTTTCAGAAAGTGATTTTTCAGGAAGTACCCGAAATTAAAAAAGTAAAAAAGAAGAAGGCACTTCTCGATAAAGAGACGGCTCTTAATTATACAAATCGACTACTGAAATACATTGAAGAAGAGAAGCCATTTCTGGATCCAAATCTAAGTTTAAGAACTCTGGCAGAGCAAATAAAGATCAACCCTAACCAGCTTTCTTGGCTGCTTAACGAAAGCTTGAATAAGAATTTCAGCGAATTCATCAATGGCTATCGGGTGCAACACTTCAAAGAAAAAGTAGCCGATACAAGTCAGCGGTACCTCACCCTCTTGGCCTTGGCTTACGATAGCGGTTTCAATTCCAAAACGGTTTTCAACACCTTTTTTAAGAAAGTAACCGGGCAGACTCCAAAGGAATATTGGAAGGAAGCAACCATGAAATAAGTTCTGATTTAAAAACCCGAACGATCAGGCTTTAAATTAGACCCAACTTTGATTCATGAAAACGATTGAATATCACAGTTACGGATCACCAGAAGTTCTACAAATCGTAGAAAGAGAAATACCTACACCAAAAGACAATGAGATTTTAGTAAAGGTTTTTGCCACTACGGTTACGGCCACTGAAACCACTTTTCGTCAAGGAAAACCCTATTTCTCAAGGCTTTTTACGGGTTTAACAAAACCGAAAATCAAAACCTTGGGCGAAGAACTCGCGGGAGAAATAGTGGAAACAGGAAAAGCAGTAACCCTTTTTAAAAAAGGTGATCGAATTTTCGGAACTGCTGGCCCTACTTTCGGAGCCAATGCCGAATACATCACCCTTCCAGAAGATGCGGTAATTGTGCCCTTGCCTTCTAATTTGAATTATGAAGAGTCAGCCTCGACATGCGATGGTTTTTTAACCGCCCTACCCTTTCTGCGTGATACAGGAAAAATTAAACAAGGCCAGAAAGTTCTGATTTATGGCGCTTCAGGCAGTGTGGGAAGTTCTGCAATTCAAGTAGCCAAATATTATGGTGCAGAAGTAACAGGGGTTTGCAGTACCACCAACCTTGAGCTAGTAAATTCATTGGGTGCCGACCATGTGATTGATTACAAAAACGAGGATTTCACGAAAAATGGTCAACAATATGACATCATCTTTGATGCCGTTGGTAAAATCAAATACTCAAAGGTTAAGAATTCCCTCACAAAAGAAGGACGATTTTTGGAAGCAGGTATTGGCCTCAATGTTCTTGGTCACGTACTCATTACTGCGCTATTTCGTAAAAAGAAAGCCTTGATTGCAACCACAGGTTTACGTCCGCCAGCAGAAAGAACCAAAGACCTACATCTCCTCAAATCTCTTTTAGAAGAGGGCCGCATCAAACCAGTGATCGATAAGACCTATACTTTTAGCAACATAGCCGAGGCACATCGTTATGTAGACCAAGGACATAAAAAAGGAAATGTGGTGATCAGAATGGTTTAATGAATACCCGAAACTCAGCAAATAGGCTTAATTGGGTTTCCGAAAACATCAGTTGCAGAACTAGAGTTGAGATAGAAATTGCAGTCTAGCATTCGCTCTTTTAAAATGATGGCCATGTCAAGAATACTTTCTTCATCGTGTTCTGAGTCCAAAAACACTTCTTTGAGGCTTTGATTGTTTAAATTCTCACATAAATCGGATAAAGTGATTTCTGTTTTTGTGATGTTTAGGCTTTGTAAAGAAACCATTTCATTGAAAAACGGAATACTTGCTTTGGTGATTTTACTATGGCTCCTTAAGTATAGGGTTTCCAAATCCTTAAGCTTAGCAATGTGCTTGACACCTTCATCCGTAACCAATGTGTCTTTCAAATAAATCTCCGATATGGATGAAACTCGTAAAGTGAAAAAATAGAAAAAGTCATCATCGTTTTCTGAATCTATCGACTTATAGCCGCTCCAAACTGGAGGAATAGCATCTAGCTTTTCGATTCGAAAATGGCGTTTCCAGAATTTCTTTTCTTCTTTTAAGAGATTCATATTAAATCATTTACAACCTTCAAGCACCTTAATGTTTTTCTCTTAATGACTAAACAGCCACCTCTACCTTGGCATATTTGTTTCGATACTCAATTGGTGTTAGCCCCGTGATTTTCTTAAACACATTGCGAAAAGCTTTGGTATCGGTATAGCCCACATCAAACATCACTTCATTGATGTTTTTTCGGCTGGATTCAAAACTGCGTTTAGCCGCTTCAATCTTGATCCGTTGAAGGTATTCCAATACCGTATTCCCAGTGGACTGTTTAAACCTACGCTCAAAACTTCTTCGGCTTACCGCTACATGATTGGCCACTTCATCTACCGATATTCTCTCTTGAAAATGCGCTTCTAAATATTGTTGCGCTAGCTTCACCGCTTCATCATTATGATCTTTCTGTCCATTGAAAATAGCAAAGGAAGATTGACTGCTTCTATCGATGTCTATCGCAAAATATTTGGAGGCTAGAATAGCAGTATCGCGGTCGGTGTACTTTTCCAGAATATAAAGCAGCAAATTCCAATAGGAATTGGCACCACCGCTAGAATAGATTCCTTTCTCTTCAGTAATAATGCTTCCGTCCATGATTTCCACATCGGGGAAAGTCTCACGAAACTCATTATAATAAGCCCAATGTGTAGAGCATTTTTTATCTTTTAGTAAACCTGTGGAAGCCAATAAAAATGCGCCAACACAAAGAGAAGCCACCTCTGCCCCTTTATTATGTTGTTCAATAATCCATGGAATTGCCTCTTGATTTACCTCCACGGCAGTTTTCATATCACCAAAAAGCGCAGGAATAATGATTAAATCCGTTTGCTTCACCTCACTGATTAGTTTATCGGCATGAACGGAAAAAACGCCTCCATGAAGCCTCACTTCTTTAGTTAATGCCACCAACTGCACATTGAAAAGGGGTGTTTTTCCTGCCGCTTGCAAAAACTGGTTGGCTGCAGTGAACATATAGCGAGGGTCGGCCACAGCCTCCATTACAGACGACTCCGGAACAAATATGGAAACGGTTTTCATACCTAAATGTAAATCAAAAGTTTGGCGGAATCAACCCCATAAAGTGTCGGTATCTCCCCGCTTGTATGTAAGAGCAAATTCAGACATTTGTAGAGTAACCTGTTGAAAACCTTAACATAAAAACATGGAGAAGATCACAATTAAAGCAACCGTAAATGCGCCTATTGCCAAAGTTTGGAATTTCTGGGGAGCACCAGAACACATTACGCAATGGTGCCAAGCATCTGACGATTGGCATGCACCTAGCGCTGAAAACGACCTAAGAACAGGAGGTAAATTCACCACCAGAATGGAAGCCAAAGACGGTAGTTTCGGTTTCGATTTTGGCGGAATTTATGGTGAAGTAATCGAGCATCAATTGATTGCTTATACCATGGAAGATGGCAGAACCGTGAAAATCACTTTCGAGGAAAAAGAAGGCGTTACTGAAATCATAGAAACCTTCGATCCGGAAAGCGAGAACCCAGTTGAGATGCAGCGCGATGGATGGCAGGCCATCTTAGATAACTTTAAGGCTTACACGGAGACAAATTGAAATTCTATTAATGACTATGCAGAATCAAATTTATCCATGCCTTTGGTTTGATGGACAAGCCAAGGAAGCAGCAGATTTTTACTGCACGATTTTCAAAGATTCAAAAATAACAACTGACACCCCTATGGTGGTAAACTTTGAAATCAACGGGAAAAAGTTCATGGGTTTAAATGGCGGGCCCAAATATAAATTTTCACCAGCAACATCATTTGTGATAGAATGCGAAACTCAAGAGGAAATTGATTTCTATTGGGAGAAGTTAGGAGAAGGTGGCACATACAATCAATGCGGGTGGCTTGATGATCAATTTGGAGTGTCTTGGCAAATTGTTCCTGTTATCCTTAACAAACTTATGAGCGATCCTGAAAAATCAGAAAGAGTTGTCCAAGCATTTTTAAAAATGTCAAAATTCGAAATACAAAAACTAATTGATGCCTAACCCTATAAAATGACTAGGATTAGCCCCTTTTTAACCTTCAATGGCAATTGTCGCAAGGCCATGACTTTTTATCATAATTGTTTTGGTGGCGAAATTCAATTCCAAACCATTGGCGACTCTCCACTGGGCAAGAAATTGAGTTTAAAAATGCAGGAATACATTCTACATGCTTCCATTTCAACAAAGTATTTCACGCTGATGGGAACAGACATGGTTGAAGAACAAGGTTTAGTGCAAAGTAATGCGGTTTCTATTTGGATAGAATGCATGAGCAAAAATGAGCTGTATACTTACTTTCATAAACTTGTTGAAAAAGGTGAAGCTCGTCAGCCCATTGAACAAACCTATTCGGGTGCATTATTAGGAGGGCTTACCGACCAATTCGGAAATCATTGGCTATTTCATTGGAGATCATAAACGCTAAAACATTATACATCTCTGTCGCAATCAGCCCTTTACAATGACGGATACACACCACCTTAAACTCATTTTATGTGAGCAAATTTGTAATAAATCAACAAAAACTAACCTCAATCAACCATATCATGAAAAGGAGCAAAATCATTTTCTGGAGCACCACCATTCTTATTTTTCTATTTGAAGGTGTAATGCCCGCCCTTACTTCGCAAACCGAACTGGCCGTAGAAGGAATTCGCCATTTGGGCTACCCCGATTATTTTGGCGTAATGCTTACCGTGTTTAAAGTACTGGGCTCATTGGCATTGATTATTCCAGCCATACCAAAGCGTGTAAAAGAATGGGCTTATGCAGGTTTTGCTATTGATTTTATTTCAGCATTTGTCAGCCTTGCTGTAGTGGATGGATTCGGTTTGGCCTTACTTTTACCTTTAATATTTATGGTTGTGTTAGTGCTTTCTTATATTCATTATCATAAATTGAATCCAGAAATAAAAAGTTAAAGCATTAACAGCAAACTGTTTATGATCGAAGTTTTCGCTACAAATATCACCAGTGCGGGAAAAGCAAAAAGGATTTTAACTCAAATTGAAGAAGCCTTTCCAGACTATATAGCCAACTTCGATTTAGAAGATTGTGATAAAATCCTTCGTATCGAAACCCATAAAACCATCATCGATACAAAATCTATTATTCGTCTTGTAAAAGAAATGAATGGTCAAGCTTCACTTTTATAAAAAACAGAATACATACCATGCGTAAACTAAATTCATATACATTTTTATCGCTTAATGGTTATTACAAAGACCTAAACGAAGACACCAGTTGGCATCAACATGGCGAGGAAGAAGCCAAGTTTTTGAAGCATCGCTTGAGGCAGAAAACACCCTTTTGTTTGGTAGAACCACCTATGAAATGATGAATAGTTTTTGGCCTAGCCCAATGGCAGCCGAAATGTTTCCTAAGGTAGCGCAAGGAATGAATAAGGCTCAAAAAATAGTATTCTCAAACACTTTAAAAGAAGCAGAATGGGAAAACACTTCTATAATCAGTGGAAATATTATTGAACGAATTACAAAGCTAAAACAAACGCAAGGAAGCGATATGACCATTCTTGGCAGCGGAAGTATTGTGGCTCAATTTTCCGATGCAGGTTTAATCGATACTTATCAAATCATGATCGACCCTGTTGCTTTACCCAGTGGGCACTCATTGTTTAATGGTATAAAAGCAACTTTAAACCTTAAGCTTATTGATTCAAAAGTATTCAATAGTGGCGTAGTTCTACTCACTTATGAAAAACAATAAAGCATTTGAATGTGACTACAGAAAAGAAAAAACAGTTAAGAACGTGCCTCAAAGGACATCAATACTACAAAAGCAGCGATTGCCCTACCTGCCCTATTTGTGAAGCAGACAGAAAACCAACAACTGGATTTCTATCACTAATTAGCGCTCCTGCAAGAAGGGCTTTAGAGAGAAAGGAAATTTCGAGTTTAAAACAACTTTCTGAATACACCGAAATAGAAATATCATCGCTTCACGGTATTGGCCCAAAGGTTATATCTATCTTAAAAGAAGCATTAATAGAAAATAACTTACATTTTAAAACAAATTGAAACCAACAACAAAACTTAAAATTATGGCATCAGTAAGCACTTATCTTAATTTTTCTCGCAATACCGAAGAAGCATTCAATTTTTACAAATCCGTTTTTGGCGGAGAGTTTTTCGGAGAAGGTATTATGCGTTTTGGCGACATTCCAGCCCAAGAAGGAATGCCTCCAATGGCCGAAGAAGACAAAAACCTAGTAATGCATGTGGAATTACGAATTTTAGATTGTCACACCTTAATGGGCACAGACGCACCTGAAAGCATGGGTTTCAATGTGAATTTTGGAAACAATAGCTACATTAACCTTCAGCCCGACACCAGAAAGGAAACCAAAAAGCTCTTCGATGCGCTTTCAATTGGCGGCAAAGTAACGCAAGAGCTAGAAGAGATGTTTTGGGGCGACTATTACGGAAGCTGTACCGACAAGTTTGGAGTGCAATGGATGTTCAATTGTGGTGAAAAAGCGTAAGTCAAATTTTCCATCATGACTGATCACAACAAAGAGATTGCAATAGCCTTTTCCAAAGGTAAATTCAGCTCGGTATATGATAAACTGGCCAATAATATTGAATGGAATATTGTGGGTGAAAGGTTATTAAAAGGAAAAGAAGAGGTGATTGCCTATTGCAAGAAAACAGCTCAGTATTTTTCGGAAGTCAGTACCGACTTCCGATTAAAAAGCATCGTTGCAGAAGGCAATCATGTAATGATTAACGGAACAGCCGAATTCATTAGTAAATCAAACAAATCCACTTATATTTCTTCATGCGATGTGTATTCCTTTGAAGAGAATAAACTTCGAGAAATAACTTCTTACTGTATAAGGACGAACAAACCCGAGATACCATGAAAATACCTCAAGGACACCAATCTGTAATGCCTTACCTCATTTTACCAGAGGCAGAGAGTTTTAGCGAATTCGCAAAGCAGGTTTTTGATGCGAAAGTAAGCTTAACTAGGCTGCGGGAAGATGAAAAAACGATTATGCATTCTGAATTAATAATCGGCAACAGTACAATCATGTTTGCTGGGGCTACGGAGCAATTTTCTCCCCAAACCGCAAACCTTTTTGTTTATGTAGATAACGCAGACGAAACCTATAAAAAAGCATTAGACAATGGTGCTTCTTCTGTGATGGGCTTATCCAATCAAGATTACGGAAGAACCTGTGGGGTTTTAGATCCCTTTGGCAATACTTGGTGGATTACATCGGTGAAGTAAGGGGTATTGAGGAGTGAGTATTGAGAAAATATCCTCTGTTCCGTCATTGCAAACACTTACGTCTTAGCTTTCACCGCTGGCCGTAGCCTATGGCGAAGGACTCAGCCTTGGCGTAGGAAACTTTCTTGCGATAGCAAAGAAAGGTGACGAAGCAATCCGTCTGTTCTTGACCTCGGAAGTGCATAACGGACGGATTCTTTCATTTTACCCCTCGTTCCCTCGGGTTAAAATTTCAGAATGACGGTACCGAGGCGAGACGCACTTTCTTCCGACTTCGGTCTTCTCACTTCCTTCTTCCTTATTCCCCTTCCAACTTCAGTCTTCCAACTCCCCTCTTCCAACAACCTTAAAATTTGTTTACCTTCGAAAATATTCAAGAGTGAAGGCTTAAAAAGGGGATTTGCCACGCCATGTTAAGAACTGTAAATGTAACCCGATACATCCAACCCTTACGCGAGGGCGGCTCATTACCCGCTTTGGCCGAAGCGGACGATGACTTCAAATACGTATTAAAATTTAGGGGCAACGGCCATGGCCCCAAAGTGCTGATTGCCGAATTGATTGGTGGAGAAATTGCCCGTGAATTGGGCTTAAGAGTTCCAGAATTGGTCTTCGCACATTTAGATGAAGCCTTTGGACGTACCGAAGGTGATGAAGAAGTACAAGACTTATTGAAAGGAAGCCAAGGCCTAAATATTGCACTGCACTTTCTTTCGGGCGCAATTACCTTCGATCCAGTGGTCACGCAAATTGATGCAGAAACCGCTTCCAAAGTGGTGTGGCTCGATTCCTTCATTTCTAACATCGACCGCACGGTGAAGAACACCAATATGCTGATGTTCAATAAAGAATTGTGGCTGATCGATCATGGCTCTTCTTTGTCTTTTCACCATGCATGGATGCACCTTGAGGAGCGTGCCAAATCACCTTTTCCTTTTGTGAAAAAGCACGTACTGCTAGCACAAGCCTCTTTGCTAAAAGAAACCAACGAAACCTTCAAAAAGCTGTTGACGCCTGAGAAATTACAGGCCATTGTAGCCTTAATTCCCGATTCGTGGCTCGAATGGCCCGATACCGATGAAAGCCCTGAAGCGTTAAGAGAGGCATACTCCCAGTTTCTGATTACGCGTATAAATCATTCCGATATTTTCACCAACCAAGCCCAAGATGCAAGAGAAGCACTTATATGAATATGCGATGATTCGGGTGGTTCCCGTTTTAGAACGTGAAGAGTTTCTGAATGTGGGGGTGGCTGTATTTAGCAAAAGAGCAAAATTCATTAAAGTGCTTTGGACGATTAATGAATCAAAAATTGCTTTGCTTTCAGACGAGCTGGACATTGATCAGATCCGATTGAATTTGCAGAGTTTCGAAAAAGTAGCTTTGGGTGATAAAGAGTGTGGCCCTATAGCAAAATTAGACATTACCGAGCGTTTCCGTTGGTTAACCTCCACCCGAAGTTCGGCCCTTCAGGTGTCTAAAACCCATGCAGGTTTGTCAGACGATTTAGAGAAAACTGCCCAGCGCTTATTTGAGAATCTAGTATTATAAAAGCCCACCATGCTCGCTATTTATGAATCCACATTTGAAGTAACCGCTGCCGACTTGGACGATATGCAACACGTGAATAACGTGCGTTATTTACAGTGGGTACAAGATGTTTCTGAAGCTGCTTGGACACAAACCGCGAAACCAAAATGGCTGGAACAATACAAATGGGTGGCTATTAATCATTTTATAGAATACAAAAAGCCCGCATTTCTGGGTGATAAAATCCTGGTTAAAACTCATGTACAAGAACACACCGGAGTAAAAAGCAACCGACTTGTCCGTATGTTCAATGCCACCACAGGCGACCTACTCATGCAGTCCAGTTCATGGTGGTGTATGATTGACGCCAACAGCCTAAAACCCACCCGAATCCCCAAAGAAGTTACAGAGGCTTTTGTGTGATTGGTTACTTTGAATCTCCATTCCGAGGGTCATCGCCAGAAACAAACCATGCGATAGCACTGGGTTGTGACGAATCAATCTCTAGCTTTGCTGCTCATCATTGAGATTGCTTCACACATGTAGCACTACTCCGAAGAACTTCGGCAAGTTCGCAATGGGGAAGCTTTTAACCTTTGCGCTACTCTGAGACCTTTGTGGTTAAATGGCTTCATTACAACTGTCTCGTCCTGAAATAGGTTGACACAACTTATTAATTGAATGGATGAAAAGTCAGGAGGTCGCGCCTATTATAGCGATGAGTATAAACTTAGGATAATACAAAAAGTATTATCGGGAGAGATGAGCAAGGAAGGAGCGCTGCGTAAGTATGGTATAAAAGGCCATAGTGCGATAACCAATTGGATGCGTAGTTTTGGCATTCACGAACCTTTAAAACGGAGGATTTATTTGGAAGAACCTAAAGACAGCCCAGAAGGTAGGGAATTATCGGAACGGGTCAAAGAGCTTGAAAAGGAACTAAAGCTATCTGAACTGAAAGCGGCTGCCTATTCAAAGATGATCGACATTGCCGAAGAAGAACTTTCGATCAATATCCGAAAAAAGTTACCCACCAAACAATCAGGGCAATGAGAACCATGTATCCAGAAATAGGCCTTGAAAGGATATGTGGATTGTTTGGTGTAAGCAGGCAAGCCCATTATAAAAATGAGAGAAAGTTAGCAGATGTTTTAAACACACATCAAAAAGTAGTTCAGATGGTGTTGGAAAAACGAATGGACCACCCCAAGCTTGGTGGTAGGAAGCTTTATCACCTGCTGAGTGAAGATCTAGACAGGTTAGGCTTAAAAATGGGAAGAGATGCTTTTTTTGATACACTCTCCTCTCACAACCTTTTAATTAAAAAGAAAAGGCGGAAAGCAGTGACTACCAACTCCGTCCATTGGTTCAGAAAATACCCCAACTTAATAAAAGAACTACCCATACTGGGCATAAATCAAGTTTGGGTAAGTGATATTACCTATTGGCGTGTGAATGGAAAGTTTCTTTATCTGTGCTTGATCACAGATGCTTACAGTAGAAAAGTGATGGGTTATGAGCTCTCGGACAACATGGAGGCGATCAACAACTTAAGGGCGCTCCACATGGCCATAACTAGCGCTGGCGTCCAGTTGGAAGGCTTAGTACATCATTCCGACAGAGGCATCCAGTATTGTAGTCACGAATACGTCCAAATGCTTAAATCTAACCAAATACTGATAAGCATGACCGAGAATGGAGACCCTTTAGAAAATGCTATAGCTGAACGAATCAACGGAATACTAAAACAAGAGTATCTTCGAAATTATACAGTGGAAAACCTTGAACAGGCTAGGCTCTTTACAACAAAAGCAATAAACTTATACAACAATGAGAGGCCTCACCTAAGTTGTGGAATGGAAACACCGCAAAACGTGTATCAGACAAATCACAAACCGGAGAAGCTTTGGAAGAACTATTGGAAAAAGACAATTGTAAACCAACAGCAGGATTTAAATCCTACTGTTAACTTATACCAGGATTAAATGTTAAACCTGTCAACCTATTTCAGGACGAGACAGTTCTAATACCCATTGTTATGGATTACACCCTTCCTTCAACAAAAAACTAAAGCCACAAGCACATAAAAAAACTGGCGAAGCAGATGCCTCGCCAGTTTAAAATCTAATCTGTTAATTGCTTAACTATTTATTTCCTTTTGCTTTCTCTTTCATTAAGCTAGCACCTTCTCCTTCTACAGTGTTATTGGTTTCATCTACCAATTCGTAACCTAAAGTTCTTCCTTTAAGTGTAGCTGGTAAACCATTCGCCATCCATTCTGGCATTGGCGCACCTTTTAAGTAGTGATCGAAGAATTGTCCCATTCTGATAGAAAGGTCTTTTCTGTTTTTACGCTGAACAAGGTTATGGTCTTCGCCATTGTACACCACTAACCAAGATGGTTTTTGCAAACGTCTCAAGGCCATGTAGTATTCAATACCTTGGTACCACGGCACCGCACCGTCTTCATCATTGTGCATAATAAACAAAGGTGTTTCCACTTCGTCCATTCTAAATAGCGGAGAGTTGTCGATGTAGCGTGTTGGAGTTTCCCATAAAGTTCCACCCAAACGACTTTGTGTTTTCTCGTACTGGAACATACGGCTCATACCGCTACCCCATCTCACTCCACCATAAGCAGAGGTCATGTTTACTACTGGCGCACCTGCACCTGCCGCAGCATACATGTCTGTTTTAGTAACAAGGTAAGCTACTTGGTAACCTCCCCAGCTTTGGCCTTGGATTGCCATTTTGGTTTTATCTACAAAGCCCATATTTACAACAGCATTTGTAGCCGGAACCACATGGTTATAAGCACTAGGCCCAGGATAACCCAATTCATATTTAATGTCTGGAACTAATACCAAGTAATCGTTACTCACATAATATGGAATATTGATTGTACTTGCACTTGGCGCTGGACTTGGATGGCTATGTAAGCTGTTTGATCTTCTTTCGTAGAAATAAACAATCATTGGATATTTCTTATTCGGGTCGAAGTTTTCTGGCTTGTAAAGAATGGCCTGCATTTCTTCTCCATCTTGTAAAGAATTGAACTGAATTAGTTCGGCAGTACCCCAATTGTAAGGATCTTCTTGTGCGCCTACATTGGTAAGTTTTTTCAAACCATCCATTTTATAGCTGTTAGCTACATACAATTCACCAAATTCTTCATAAGTAGATTTAGTAAAGATAACGCGATCAGAATCTTCCGCTTTGATTAACCTACCAAAACTCACATCTTCCATAACCACTTTTGTCGGGTTAGAAGCTTTTGAAAGGTTGGCAGTGTAAAAACCATCTTGCATTGTCCATTGGTGCATGGCACTAAGCAATACTGGAGCTTTCATTGAGATAAATTTCTCGTCTCTATCTAGCGACTGATACCTGAAAGTAATATTGTTTTTACGGCCAAAACCATTGGTTACGTTTTCAGGAGCTAATTTTCCTTTTGGATCAATTTTCCAGATATCGAAACGATCGTTAATAAAGAAAGCAGCATCTTTTTCGCTCCAACCTGCCGCTCCGTAAGAACCAGCTAAAGAAGGGGAATCATGCAACTCATCTGAAAAACTCACATCGATTTTCTCGGTTAGATTCCTTACAGTTTCAGTAGCCACATCCATAGCAAACCAATCTTCCAATTCAGGATCGTACCAAGTTAGGTAGTTACCCTCTGGCGATAACGACATAAACCCTCTGCCAGCTTGCATAAGCAATTCGGCTTTACCTGTATTTACGTTAACTTTGTAGTAATCGCGTGGCTGTTGAGTATCCCATGTAGACTGAACTCTATAAGCTTGGTCGTCTGTAGCCAATACAAAGTCACGGTCATTTTCGGTATCAATATAAATGTTCTCCAGGTACTGATTACCTAATTGAACCATTTTCATTGATTTCAAATCCATTACAACATCATAAGTCTTATTCTTATCTCTGTTGGCTCTTAATTTCTGCATTGGCTGAATATACGGATCGTTATATGACCATACATCTACCGCAGGGCGTTCAGAATCTAATAAAGTAGTATCCTCTTCGTATGCATATTTCACAGGGCGTGGAGCTGTTCCGAAGTACAATCTTTTTCCGCTTTCTGAAAAGCGTGGGTTACTATTATCACTTACCATCCAATTATTAGGAAGACCAGCCGTAGTAGTATCGGCAATGATTTTTGCCTCATTATTACCTGCTTTCCAATGCATTAAACTGAAATATTTGTCATCAGCTTTGCTGTCAGAATTAGTAGCAAAAAACACCAACTCTTCTCCATCCTCTGTAGTGGTAAGCTTTTTATAATCTTTTAAGCCTGAGTTTAGAGTAACTTCTTTACCAGTTTTGGTATTATAGGCAAATACCCCCGCAGGATTCAATGAATCTGCTTCATCTTTTTCGAAATACAGATAGTTACCTTTTGTGGTTAACTCATAATCCATAACACCTTCAAAGCGCTTTTCGCTACCAGAAACCATGTTGTAAAGCACTAGCTCTGTACCTTTAGATTTAGACTTCGGCTTTTTGTCTTCGTCAGATTTTTCACCCTCTTCTTTTTTACCTTTTTCTTCCAAAGCAGCTTCATGAATCCAAGCAACAAACTCGGTAGATTCATTCGGTAACTGATAGTTTTTTACCCTAGCAATTTTCTTGATATCACCGCTTTTAAGGTTCACTATAAATAGGGAATCTTTAGGCATTTTTGCACTGGTGGTTTTCTTAAGTTTCAGCGCGTGCTCCTTCTCATATTCGGGATTAACGGTAGCTACCACAAAATCGCTATTCTTAGTGAAAGAATACCTACTTACTCTATCGAGGGTATAGGTTTTGTTATTGGTCAGGCTCTTGATCTCAAGTATACCGTCTCCTACCTGAGGGCTAATTCTATAAGCGGTCCAATTACCATCATTGCTTATAGTGGTGGATTGCAGGCTTTTCCAGTCATCATAAACATCATGTGTTAGTGGTTTCTTTTGGGCGGTTGCCTGAAAGAGCATAAACAGCATGAAAATTGAAAATAAGCTGATTTTCGTTTTCATAGGTTTTAGTTTCTAATTGTTATCTATTCCTTACAAATATAAAAGTTAGGCAGAGTTTATAAACACTTCTTATATTGACGGAATCAACTTGAATTAAAACGAAAAACATCATGCTCAAAAAGACACTTCTATTTTCTTTTTTGATGGTGCTTTCTTTGCAAACTTTTGCGCAAAAAACCATTGCCGAAATCACCAAAGGAGCCATTAAAAAAGAAGGCTTTTTTAATTATTATTGGAACGAAGATGCCGGCAAAATTTATTTAGAAATAAAGAATTTCGATAAAGAATTTCTCTACATCAATTCGTTAGCGGCCGGTATTGGGTCCAACGACATTGGTCTTGACCGTGGTAAATTAGGTGGCACCAGCGTAGTAGAATTCAGAAGGGTTGGATCAAAAGTGCTTTTGGTTGAACCAAATTACAGCTACAGAGCGGTTTCTGATAATGCCGATGAAGTTGAAGCTGTGAAACAGGCTTTTGCCGAATCGGTTTTAGAAGGTTTTAAAGTAGAAGCAGAAGAGAATGGAGTGGTGTTAATCGATATTACTCCAATGATCCTTACCGATTCTTACGGAGTAGCCAATTCGCTTAATCGTTCTCGTCAGGGCTCTTACCGTTTCGATGCCAGCCGCTCGGCCATCTACCCTCCTATGTTGAAGAACTTTCCTGAAAATTCAGAATTTGAAGCTACAATTACACTAGTGGGAAGCGCCAGTGGCAGTTACATCAGAAGTGTTACTCCAAACCCAGATGCGGTCACCGTACGCATGCACTATTCTTTTGTTGAATTACCAGATGCAGGTTATAAACCGAGAAAACTCGATCCTAGGTCAGGTTACTTCGGTACTTCATACATGGATTACGCTACTCCAATTCAAGAAGATATCCGAAAGAGGTTTATCAACAGACATAGATTAGCCAAGAAAGACCCTACGGCAAAAGTAAGTGAGGCCGTAGAACCAATTATTTATTATGTAGACAGGGGTGCTCCAGAGCCCATCAAATCTGCACTTATTGAAGGCGGGCAATGGTGGAATCAAGCTTTTGAGGCTGCTGGTTACAAAAATGCTTTCCAAGTACGTGAAATGCCTGCCGATGCTGATCCAATGGATGTCCGTTACAACTTGATTCAATGGGTACATCGCTCTACTCGTGGTTGGTCTTATGGATCATCCGTTTCTGACCCACGTACAGGAGAGATTATTAAAGGCCATGTAAGTTTAGGTTCGCTAAGGGTTCGCCAAGATTTCTTGATTGCTCAAGGTTTAATCAATCCATATGAAAATGGTACTACTCCAGACCCCATCATGCTCAAATTAGCTCTTGCCCGTTTGAGACAACTATCCGCTCATGAAATTGGGCACACCCTTGGTTTAGCACATAGCTACGCTTCTAGTGCTGATGGCGATGCTTCGGTAATGGATTACCCTCACCCTCAAATTGGTCTTAAAAACGGTAAAATCTCACTAGACGCTCCTTACGATACTGGCATTGGTGAATGGGATAAAGTAGCAATCACTTATGGATACCAAGACTTTCCAAAAGGAACAGATGAGGACAAAGCCTTGAATGATATTATTGAAAAAGGATTGAAAGACGGTTTGCACTTTATTACCGATTCAGATTCTAGGTCTCCGGGTAGTGCACATCCTTTCTCTCACCTTTGGGATAATGGGAAAAGCCCTGTGGATGAATTGAACCGATTAATGGAAGTAAGAGCAATTGCTTTGAAAAATTTCTCTGAGCAAAATATTCCTATGGGGGCTCCAATGACTACTTTGGAAGAAGTATTTGTTCCAATGTACATGCTCCACCGCTACCAGTTAGAGGCAGCTTCTAAGGTAATTGGAGGTGCTTATTACAACTACAAGCTAAGAGGCGATTCTCAGCCTTTACAGCAAACAGTACCTGTTGGAGAGCAAAAAGCAGCGCTTTCGGCTTTAATAAATGTGTTGAAACCAGAGAATTTAGAAGTACCTGCGCATATTCTTAAAATCATTCCTCCTAGAACCCCAGGGTATGGAAGATCAAGAGAAACCTTTAATGTAAGAACAGGAGTACTTTTCGACCCAGTTTCTCCGGGAGAAGCTGTAGCAGGAACTACGATGAGCTTCTTGTTCAATTCGCAGCGTGCTACACGTTTGGTTCAGCAAAAAGCAATGGATAGTAACCAGGTTGGACTTCAGGATGTGATTAATGCAGTGGCAAACCTTGCCTTTGATACTAATTACACTGGTTACCGTGCTGAACTACAGAAAGTAGTTGCCGACAGCTTTATCAGCGAATTGATGTCGTTAAGCATGAGCTCTCAGGCCTCTGTTTCTACTCAAGCCGAAGCGATGGCAGCGCTTAGAAATTTTGCTAAAAAACTAGCCAGCGGAAATGACACTTTCCAAAATGAGTTGGCGTTTAGAGTAGCGCGCTTTTTAGAAAACCCTAAAGAAGTAACACCAACCAGTGCATTGACTCCTCCAGATGGTTCACCAATTGGAATGGATGCCCAATTCTGGTGTACGTTTGAAGGATACTAATTAAATAAAAACAGATTGAAAGAATGAAAAAGAGCCAGAAAACCAGGGCTCTTTTTCATTTCTGATTACTTTTATAAAGATTGTTCGTCTTAGCCATAACTGAATTTAACTATGAATAAAAGGAACGCTGTAGCACTCGTATTAATCATTGTGTCATTAGTATGCCTCTACCCTGGCCTAACAAAGCCCATTATTCAAATCAACATTGGAGCCCAACTGCCTTTAATAGGCGAATTCACACTTTTTGAAAGAACACAAAGTGTAGTAGAAAGCATCCAGTCACTTTTTGAGACAGACAATGACCTAGTAGCTTGGTTGATTCTTATCTTCTCCATAATAGTACCCATAACTAAAGCCGTAATTCTATTGGCTGTTTTGGCCTTTAAAAAACTACCGGGGAGAAAGGCCCTTTATCGTTTTGTAGGGTTAATCGGAAAATGGTCAATGGCCGATGTGTTTGTTGTGGGTATTTTACTGGCTTTCTTGGCCACAGGCGAAAACGAAAGCATTCGGGCCGAACTTTATGAAGGCTTTAACTATTTCTTGGCCTATTGTATTATCTCCATTCTGGCTATTCAGGTAATGGATGTAAATACCGATGACCTAGTGCAATAAAAAAGGGGCCAATGCCCCTTTTCTTACTCTGAGTATTTAAACGAATCTAAAAACTTTTTCCCAGCCTCATCAAGCTCAGTATCTCCAGTTACAACAACCATTTGAAATTGGTATTGCTCCATAAGAATAACCCTATAGAAGCATATTGCTTGGCCTTCCATTAGACTAATAGTGGCCTTTTTACCTTCGTTGCTTTTATATTTATATATATCCTGGTTTAGAATATCGCCCTGCACTTGTTCATTAAATGACTCCAGAGAAACATCTGCCAAGCCTTTATGGTCTCCAAGCAATTCAGTGTGCAAGGTCCAGCTAAACAAATAGGTTTCTTCACCAATGGTTGAGGTCACTTTAATGGTGTTTGTCGATTCACCTACAACCTTCGAAACCGTATACTCGCCCGGCATTGTAATACCAAACTTACCATTCTGCGCCAAGTATTCCAGTTCATCACCTATGGAGTAAAGAAGATTTTCAGATTCATTATTAGATGATAATTGACTAGGCATCAACAAGACACCAAGTATTGCAGGCAAAATCATTTTCAAAAACATAATTCAAACAGTTTAATTGACTAACATTTTTATTCCGATAGCCCCTTAAGCTGCAGACCGGAAAATGAATTTAAGAAATATCCTTAATCTTATTATAACAGAGTGAACAAGATATTTTCAGTATTTAAATTTTCATGACCCAAGCCCATTCTTTGATTAAATAAGCTTACATCTTTTGTCTAATCATTTAGATTTGCACTCACATGAAATCCGCCCGTAAATCACTTACCGAAGGCCCAATATTAAAAACGCTTACCATGCTGGCTTTGCCCATCATTGGTGTAAACCTATTACAAACGGGCTATCAGTTGGTAGATGCATTTTGGGTGGGTAGATTAGGTGCCAATGCTGTGGCAGCAGTTTCAATAAGTTTTCCGATTAACTTTCTATTGATTTCTCTCAGCTCAGGTTTTGCCTTTGCTGGTGCTATTTTAGTAGCACAATACGCTGGTGCTAAGAACATTAAAATGGTAAACCATGTAGCACGACAGACCTTGTTGATGGCCTTTTTAATTTCACTGATTGTATCCATTGTTGCTTACATATTTTCACCACAGATACTCAACATTGTTGGGGTAGAAGAAATCATTTTTGATGACGCCAACCTCTTTCAGCGCACCATTTTTATTGGATTGATTTTCAACTTTGGTTTTATCATGTTCCAATCGCTATTAAGAGGTGTTGGCGAAGTGAAAATACCACTGTATATCAATGGAGCTACCTTGCTTCTTAACTTCTTTCTCGACCCATTATTTATTTATGGTTGGGGGCCAATTCAAGCTTATGGAGTAACAGGTGCGGCTGTCTCTACTTTGGTAACCCAATTTTTATCTATTGCAGTAGGTATGTACATTTTATTCAAAGGCACAACAGAAATTAAGTTGAGTATGAAGGCTTTTTCCTTCGATTGGCCATTACTTAAAAAAGCATTTAAACTCGGTTTCCCTTCTTCAATCGAAATTTCGGCCAGAGCCTTAGGCCTTACGCTTATGACTGTTTTGGTGGCCCGTTTCGGTACAGAAGTGTTGGCCGCTTACGGAGTGGGCTCTCGCTTAATTAGCTTTGTCGTAATCCTCAGCTTAGGTCTTTCAAAGGCGTGTACTACTTTAGTAGGGCAAAACATGGGCGCAAAGCGAATTGACAGGGCAGAAAAAACCACTTACTATTCATCTGTTATAGGCTTTACTTCCCTTTCAATAATGGGACTAATATTTTTCATTTTGGCCGAACCACTCACTCGCGCTTTTTTAGCCGGTGATGATCATGTGGTTGAAATGGGAGTTGATTTTCTTAAAATCACATCTCTCAGCTTTGGTTTTATGGGTTTGCAAATGTCGATCATAGGTGCCTTGAGGGGATCGGGAAATACTATTTCTTCCATGATATTAACCATAATAGGCATTTGGGCAATCCAATTCCCTGTGGCTTGGTTTTTATCCTCACACACAGCTTTAGGTTACAATGGCTTATGGTGGTCGTTCCCGATTTCTAATGTAATTCCTGCCTTAATCACCTTAGGTTGGTATAAAACAGGCAGGTGGAAAAGTAAAAACTTGGTGCACGCAAGCCAAGAAAGCTAGAATACACCAAGTTATGTTATTTTTAGATTAGAGTACTTTAGAACTTAAAGTCTCCGAAGATATCGTCATCATCATCTTCTCCCCAACCACGGTTCTTTTTAGATTTAGAAGGTTTTGGTGGCATCTTCTTTTTTCTGAAGCCATCATCATCTCCACCTCTGCCTTTCAGAGATTCCTTTTTCTTTTTGTTTGGAGAGTTTTTCCTCGGTGCTCCTTTCGTTGGCGCTTCAGACCAATCCAAACTTTGCCCACCTTTCTCTGGCTTACCTCCACCATCAAAATCATCTTCCTCTCGGCTTTCTTCTCGTCTGGGCTTAAATTCTGGTCTCTGACCACCTTGGCCACCAGCAGGTTTTCGTTCATTCGATTTTCTGTCTTCAGCCTCAGAAACAGAAATATTTCTTCCGTCTAAAGCGGTACCATCTAACTGAGTAATGGCTTTTTGGCCATCCTCTCTGTTTGCCATGGTGACAAAAGCGAATCCTTTGGATTTACCGGTTTCACGATCGGTGATGATCTTTAAGCTTTTTACCTGACCAATTTCTTCAAACAACGCTCGCAGGTTACTTTCTTGGGTTTCGTAGCTCAACCGGCCTACAAAAATGTTCATGTTACTTAATAATTCTATTTGTTTCTCGCCCCTAAGTTATTAGTATTTTGGGATTTGTGTTCAATATCGGTAAGAACAAAGCATTTCAAAATTTATTTCATAATTTATTTATCTTGAGACTCGAAAAAAAATCAACCTATGAAACGTCAGCACACCTTAGTTTTTCTACTTATCACTTTTTTAGCTGTGAGTTGCGGTAACTCTAAAAGCAATGAAGAGAAATCTGAAGATAACCCTAGCCAAACCGAAGAATGGATTTCGCTTTTTAACGGAAATGATTTTACTGGCTGGGAAATGTATGGGGAAGAGCCCATCATGGAACAATGGCAAATTGTAGATAGCGCAATTGCTTGTAATGTAGGTTTAGGAGAAAAAAATGCTGGATTCAACAGGTCTATTATGACTACTGATGATTACGGAAACTTTGAACTTGAGCTTGAATACAAAATCTCGAAAGGCGGAAATAGTGGTGTTTTCTACCATGTAGTGCAATTAGAAGGTAATGGACACGACTACTTAACAGGCCCAGAATTTCAATTACTTGACGATGAGTTTTCGAGGTCTGAAAGTGAGGCCAATAAAATGGTGGGTGCCAACTACGCCATGCATGCTCCTTCCGAAACCAAAAAGCCAAATCCGTTTATGGAGTGGAATAAAATCAAAATTGTTTATAAGGATGGACATGTAGAACATTGGCTGAATGGTGAAAAAATCTTAGAGTTTAAAGAAGGCAGCGAAGACTGGTATGCGCGGAAAGAGGCAGGTAAATGGGCGAAATATGAGTTTTACGCCAAATCAAAATCAGGCCGTATTAGTCTTCAAAACCACGGAGATGAAGTCTATTTTAGAAACATCCGAATTAGAGAGTTGTAGAAAGGGGCTGTTCAGATAGCCCCTGAAGTAAAACTAGAATTGGTTTCAAATGTCAACAGGAACATACAGCCAAATTTATATTCAGGTGGTTTTCGCTGTTAATGGTCGCCAAAGCCTGATTCTGAGGGCTTGGGAGGATGATTTATATAAATACATCACCGGGATTGTTCAGAATAAGGAGCAAAAGATGCTTGCCATTAATGGAATGCCCGACCACATTCATTTTTTGATAGGAATGAGACCAACCTGTTGTTTGTCAGATTTAGTGAGAGAAGTCAAAAAAGCCTCTAACAAATGGATCAACGAACAGGGACATGTAAAAGGGAAGTTTGAATGGCAGAGCGGATTTGGCGCATTTTCTTATAGCCACTCTGCCCTTGATAAGGTAATCGTTTATATCATGAACCAAAAAGACCATCATCGAAAAAAGACCTTCAAAGAAGAATACATTGAATTTTTAAATAAATATAAAATTGAATTCAAAGATGAATACCTATTCGACTGGCTGGACGAATAGAATAGGTTCAACCCTTTCAGGGTTGCTGGCTTGTTCAAACATCTCATTGCTATAAATATGGCATCCCGATGGGATGCTCAGCTGGCTTTATTCGTAATAACCGACCCCAGCGGGGTCATATCTTTATAGAAAAACCACAATGCAATAGGATCATCTCCCGACCCCAGCGGGGTCGTACCAATACCATCTACCAAATTATCTTAATTTCGCGGAATGAAGGCGCAACACTTTTACCTCATTCATATTCAATATATAGGCTTTAGGTTTCATGGCTGGGCCAAACAACCCGAGGTAAAAACGGTACACTATATGATCGACCGTACCTTGGCTTTTGTGCTCGGACACCGCGACTTCAAAACCATGGGCAGTAGCCGCACTGACTCTAAAGTTTCAGCCCTAGACAATGCCTTTGAGCTTTTCCTTCATGAACCAATTCAAGACGAAGCCGATTTTTTACATAGAACAAACCTCAATCTGCCGCCAGACATCAAAGCAATTGGCATCAAAAAAGTAGACGCGAGTTTTAATATTATCAAATCACCTCGTACCAAAGAATACATTTACCTTTTCGCTTTTGGTGAAAAACCACATCCTTTTAGCGCCCCTTTTATAACAACCATACCTGAGGAGTTAAACATTGATTTGATGAAAGAAGGAGCCAAACTATTTGAAGGTATCCATGAATTTAAAGCCTATTGCAAAAGGCCTAAAGAAGACACCATTACTCAACGAGAAATACTTTTTTCTAGAATTGAAGAGAACCAAGAGTTTAGCGCTAACTTCTTCCCTACTAAAAGCTACATATACAGAGTAAAGGCAGCAGGTTTTTTAAGACACCAAATAAGAATGATGGTAGGCCAACTTTTTCTTCTTGGCAAAGGAGAAACTAGTTTGGAGGAAATTAGCCTTTCACTAAAAGGTAAGCACACCAAAGAAATATTTCAGGTAGCTCCGGGTTCTGGCTTAATTCTTCATAAAATTGACTTCGATGAAAAATAGCACTTTGTGTTTTGCTCATTTTCCCAGTTATCCATATTTTGAACCAAGCCTATAACAAGCACGCATTTCATACAAAAGATTCGAAATTTGATTTTGATAAGGTTACATTTATGAATCTGTTAATCCGTTGAAAGCTACTATTGCCACCATATTGCTCGCTTTGCTTACCCTCCCGTTCGGAGGCACTTACCTATTCCTTGAAATGGAAAGAGCAAAAGCAAAACAACATGCTGCCCTAGCAATAGCAAACGAAGAAAATCCTGTAGAAATGGTTCACCTAGCCTTTACAGAGGCTCAAATGAAGTCTGATTTACGTTGGGAACACGATGGCGAGTTCGAATACAAGGATCAGATGTACGATATTATTTCCCGAGAAGTAAAAGGTGATACCACCTACTTTTATGCCTATTGGGATAAACTTGAGTCAATGGTTAACCACAAACTCAACGAACTAATTGCACTTCACTTTGGTGGAAAATCAGATCAGCAAGACGACAGCCAATTGGTGGTCTCTTTGGTTAAGGCACTCTATATCCAGCCAAGTGTGCAATCCACAACTTTTATTAAACCCATTGTTTCCACTCAATTTTTCGAGATAGAAATGACCTACGACCCTAGGTCGCAAGGTGTGGATGGCCCTCCCCCACGTTTTAATGTATAAATATTGCTTTAACTAAAGCATCATGGAAGTCTATTCCATGTGTTAAAAGCCTGTATGGCTGAGTAAAAGTTTATACATCATTTTCTATTTTACCAATGAAGAAATATTTATTCATGTGGTGCTTTGTGCTATGTACCCTTTCAGGAATGGCACAAACAGTTACCATTATTGACAAAAATACTGGTGAACCGCTGGAGTTAGCTACTTTGGCGAGCAATTCACCCAGGGCCTTTGTGGTTACAAACATTAAAGGTCAAGCAGATATTACAGCCTTTGAAGGTGCTGAAATTATCGAAGTCAGAATGCTGGGCTACGAAAAAGCAATGGTGAGTTACGCCATTCTTTCCCAAACCAATTTTACCGTAGAATTAGTTGCTTCTAAGTTATCTATGGACGATGTAGTGGTTTCGGCCAACCGTTGGCATCAAGACCGGCAAGATGTTCCTAACAAAATTAAAACCATTACACCTTCAGATATACAATTGCAAAACTCTCAAACGGCAGCCGATTTACTCGGTAGTACCGGAGATGTTTTTATTCAGAAAAGTCAACTGGGGGGCGGTAGTCCTATGATTCGAGGCTTTTCTACTAATCGCTTATTGATTACCGTAGATGGTGTTAGAATGAACACCGCCATTTTCCGTAGCGGTAATTTACAAAACATAATTTCTCTCGATGCTTTTGCTACAGAAAGCGCTGAAATTCTGTTTGGTCCAGGTTCCGTTATGTATGGTAGTGACGCGATTGGTGGAGTAATGAGTTTTAGAACACTCAACCCACAATTATCTCACACCTCTGAAACATTAGTGAAGGGTGCCGCTGTGGCAAGATACTCATCAGCAAACGCTGAGAAAACAACGCACTTCGACATCAATGTTGGTTGGAACAAATGGGCTTCGGTAACCAGTTTTTCTAATTCCAATTTTGGAGATTTGAGAATGGGTACCAATGGCCCCGATGATTATTTAAGACCATTTTATGTGGAGCGTCAAAATGGAGTAGACGTAATGGTGGCAAATGAGGATCCATTAGTTCAGAAGCCAACGGGTTATGAACAAACCAATTTGATGCAGAAAGTAAGGTTCAAACCAAACGCTAACTGGGATTTAGTTTATGGCTTACACTATTCCACCACTTCAAACTATTCTCGTTACGACAGATTGATCAGAACCCAAGGAGGTTTACCGAGAAGTGCAGAATGGCAATATGGCCCGCAGGTTTGGTTAATGAATAATCTGACCGCTACCCATCAAGGCAATAGCCGTTTATACGACCAAATGAATATTCGTTTAGCTCATCAGTTCTTTGAAGAAAGCAGAATCGACAGGGATTTCAATAAGCCAATAAGGGCTTCGAGGGTAGAAAAAGTAAACGCCTACTCTTTCAATCTAGATCTTGACAAAGCCCTAAAAACAGGCACAGAACTGTTTTATGGTTTCGAAGCGGTTTATGATGACGTTAACTCAATTGGAACAGATGAGGACATTACGACTGGCGATGTTGTTGAAGGTCCTGCACGTTATCCGCAATCTTCTTGGGCATCATATGCACTGTATGCTTCGTTGCAACACCGCATTTCACCAAAACTACTGGTTCAGGCAGGAACGCGCTACAACTACTTTAAGTTAGATGCTAAGTTCGATACGCGTTTTTATCCTTTCCCTTTTGAAACCGCTAAAATTTCAAATGGTGCTGTTACAGGTAGTTTAGGCTTGGTGTTCAACCCAGAAACAGACATGACAATTTCTACCAATTTATCTACTGGTTTTAGATCGCCAAATGTAGATGATGCGGGAAAAGTGTTTGACTCTGAACCTGGTGCTGTAGTAGTTCCGAACCCTGAATTAGGCCCTGAATATGCCTATAATGCTGAATTGGGAATTGCTAAAATTTTTAACTCATCAATCAGAGTTGATGTTACAGGTTTTTATACCAGACTCGAAAATGCCTTGGTGAGAAGAGATTTTACCCTTAACGGCCAAGATCAAATCATGTATGATGGTGAATTGAGCCAAGTTCAGGCGGTTCAGAATGCTGCTTATACAAAAGTATATGGTATTCAGGCTGGCATTGAATTTAAGTTCGATTCTGGTTTTGGTTTTTCTACACGTTATAATCTTCAGCATGGAGAAGAAGAGCTAGACGATAGTTCTTTAAGCCCATCGAGACATGCTGCTCCTTCGTTTGGTGTAACTAAAATCACTTACAATCATCAAAACCTTAAAATGGATTTGTATGCCATGTACAGTGGCGAAGTAAGTTTCGATGATATGCCAGCTGAAGAAAAAGGGAAAGGCTATATGTATGCCGTAGACAGTAGTGGCAACCCTTATTCGCCAAGCTGGTTCACACTTAACTTCAAAGCACTTTACAAGCTATCTAATGGTATGACCGTTAGCGGTGGGGTAGAAAACATTACCGATCAGCGTTATCGCCCGTACAGTTCGGGCATTACCGCTGCCGGAAGAAACATCATCCTTTCTTTAAAGGTTGATCTATAGTGGTTGTTTTGTTCATGGCACGCTCTGTGTAAGCGGAGCGTGCCTATTTTTTATACTTCCCATCTTAAATATCCTTGATCAATAGCCAAACGATTGAAGGCTTCAACTCAATATTTTATTTCAGGAATAACCTAAGCACTTGCAAATACTTCTTTTACGATTTGTATTAACATGAATAATATCTTTACCATACCATAATTTAAAACTATGAATTGGATTCTATTGATTATTGCGGGCTTGTTCGAAGTGGCCTTCGCTTATTGTTTAGGCAAAGCTAAAGAGGCAACAGGAAATGAAGTGTATTGGTGGTATGCTGGTTTTTTCATTGCTCTAACCATAAGCATGACCTTACTGATCAAAGCAACTCAAACACTTCCTATCGGAACCGCCTATGCGGTATGGACAGGCATTGGTGCCGTGGGTACAGCCTTGGTAGGAATTCTATTCTTTAAAGACCCAGCCAGTTTTTGGCGTATTTTCTTTATGATCACACTTATTGGGTCAATTGTAGGCTTAAAAGCTGTTTCGCAAGCGGCATAGCAAAAAGAAAGAGTGACCAAAAACATGCTGGTCACTCTTTAAATATCTTACGAGCCATAAAGACATCCGCTACAACTCAATATCTTTAATTTTACGCTTGGCTTTCCAGTAGCCCCAAAGTAGCTTGGGGCTTATTGCTTTTTTCCACGTTGGGCTTCAAGCATGTCCCACATTTCTTGTGGTATTTTCTCTAAATGGCTAAATTCACCTGCACCTTGCAGCCATTCTCCACCATCAATGGTCACTACTTCTCCGTTTACATAAGCCGAATAATCCGACATTAAATAAGCCGCTAGGTTGGCCAATTCTTGATGTTCTCCTACCCTGCCTACTGGCACCAACTTGGCTGGATCGAATTTCTTCACCAAATCCCCTGGCAATAAACGGCTCCATGCTCCTTCCGTAGGGAATGGCCCTGGAGCAATCGCATTCATTCTGATTTTATATTTGGCCCATTCTACTGCCAATGAGCGAGTCATGGCCAATACACCAGCTTTAGCACAAGCAGAAGGCACAACATAGCCAGAGCCCGTCCAAGCATAAGTGGTTACAATATTCAGTACAGTTCCTGGTTGTTTATTGGCAATCCACTTTTTACCCAAAGCCAAAGTGAAATTGGTGGTACCTTTTAATACAATATCTATTACGGTGTCGAATGCGCGGTTAGAAAGGCGCTCGGTAGGACTAATAAAGTTACCAGCAGCATTGTTCAAAAGTGCGTGAATTTGACCAAAACGCTCTTCGGTTACTTTCAACACATTCTCTACTTGTTCGTAATCACGAACATCGCACTGAACGGCCAAAACTTTCCCACCCGTTTGGGCTTCCATTTCCTTAGCGGTTTGCTCCAATACTTCAATCTTACGACTGGTAATTACCAAATTGGCACCCAATTCTAAGAAATAAGTACCCATTGCACGACCAAGGCCAGTTCCTCCACCCGTTACAATTATAGTCTGATCTTTTAGTGCTCCTTCTTTGAGCATTCCGTCTGTTCTCATAGTCTCTTTTGCTTCGATTACCAAGATATAAATTATTATGCATGCAGCACAATCTTTTTAAGGCCGTCCATCGTTAATGTCCGTGATTTTCTGATTCAGATTATACATATTTGCCCCCTAAACCTTATGCTATGAAACAGCTTTTTTCTTACTTCTCAATTGTTATAGTTCTTTCTTTATCTTCTTGTGTGGCAAAAAAAGATTTTGACGCCCTAATGGCCGAGAAAAACGGATTAGCCTCAGACAAAGCTCAATTGGAAAGGGAGCTTGCCGTAGCCAATGAAAAAATCAATCGTTTAGAAGTTCAGCTTAATGATTTAACCACCGAAAAAAATGCTTTACAAAACGACTTAGATATTATTGATAAGGAGCTAAAAGCCCTGCGTTCTGAACACGGCAGAATTAAAGGATTGTATGAAAACCTATTAACGAACAGTGGTCAGTTGAACCAAGATTTGGCCCGTCAGCAAAAGCGATTGTTGGCCATGGAAGAAGACCTTAATATTCAGAAAAAGAGAAACGAAGAACTGGCTGAAGATTTAAGCAAGCGTGAAGCCCGTGTAGCCGAACTAGAAAAGCTAATTTCTGACAAAGAATCGGCTGTTCAGGCTTTAAAAAACAAGGTAACCAATGCGCTACTCAACTTTAATGAAGACGATTTAAAGGTAGAAGTAAGAAACGGTAAGGTCTATGTTTCTTTGGCCGAGCAATTATTGTTTGGAACGGGAAGTATAGCCGTTGACCAAAAAGGTGTAAGTGCTTTACAACAGTTGGCCAATGCCATTAAAACCAATCCCGACATTAATATTATGGTAGAAGGCCATACAGACAATGTTCCATTCTCTAGAAAAGCACAATACATGAGCGACAACTGGGATTTGAGCGTACTGCGTGCTACTTCTATTGTGAGAATATTGGTAGAAGGTGGCGTAAGCCCTACGGCAATCACGGCTTCGGGCCGAGGAGAAAGTACACCAATAGTAGCAAACGATAGTCCTGAAAACAAGGCGAAAAACCGTAGAACAGAGATTATTCTCACCCCTAAACTGAACGAGCTTTTTCAGATTCTTGATAATTACTAAACCATTTTCATCAGCATTTGATTTTACCGTTATGTCTACACAAAATGAGTTTTCGAAATATACATTAGAGGAGCTGGAGAAAAAGAAAAAGCACTTTAAAAGGCTTCAAATCTTGATGTTAGTCTTAACCGCCATCTCTGCGATTATATTAGTTGTTACTGCATTGGTAAAACATAACCCGCAAGCCTATCAGTTGATACCCTTTCTCGTAATTGCTGGCGTAGTATTCCCATTCTTGGTATTTAAACCCATCCGTAAGAAGATACAGGCGGAGATTGAGAGAAGAAGGTAGGTTTAATTTCAGTCTTTACCTATACCAATGACGATTCAGCAATTAATCACAATACTTATCATTCTTTTCATCATGTTTTACTAAATGGATTTGGTAGATTGAGCCTATCTTAAAAGATAGAGTAATGAACCAAGGCATATACGAAGAATTAGTCACTCAGCTCATTTCAACCAAATTAAACGAGCTCGATAGGGACACTTTTATATATAAACTTTCGAAACTAGATAAGGCTGAGGCTACTACGTTCCTGTCAAAACATATTGCCGCTACAATACACCACGCTCTCAACCTAATTAATGGTGAGCATGCCATAGAGCAACAAATAAATATTGCAAACAAAATTATTCTCTTTCTTAAAGATGAACTGAAAAATGAGGACTTCAATGATAACCTGATTGATACAGAAGGAAAAATATTAAAAGCTGTCTTTTCAAGAATTGATACTCACTTTTCAAACTTAGAGTTGCACCTTAAAGAGATAACTCCTTATACACGATTAACTCATAGTGAACTATTCACTGGAGGAAATGCTGGTTTATCCTTAGAAAGCGAATTAAAAAAGGAGATTTTATCTGCCAATAGAATAGACCTATTGGTTTCTTTTATCAAATGGAAAGGGGTTATCATTCTCAAAAGTGAGTTTGATGAATTTATAAAACGAGGCGGAAAATTACGTGTTATCACTACCACATACATGGGGGCTTCGGACCTTAAAGCAATTCAGTTACTAGCAAGCCTAGATAATACAGAGATTAAAATATCATACAACACTGGCAATGAACGACTACATGCAAAAGCCTACTTGTTTTTCCGAGACACAGGGTTTCATACTGGGTATATAGGTTCCTCAAATTTCTCAAGAACAGCCTTAACCGATGGTTTAGAGTGGAATCTAAAAATCACATCTAAAGAAGTAAGTCACATTATAGACAAGTTTCAAAAAACTTTCGAGTCCTATTGGCAGAATCCTGAATTCGAAACTTTCGATAACAACAAACATAGAGTTAAATTAAGTGAGGCTCTAAATCAAGGAAAATCAATTGGTCTACCCAACATTCCTGTTTCATTTTTCGATTTAAAACCCTACCCTTTCCAAAAAGAAATTCTTGAAAAATTAGAAGTTGAGAGATTTGTTCATAAAAGGTTTAAAAACTTATTAGTTGCAGCAACTGGAACAGGTAAAACGGTTATTTCAGCTTTTGATTTTAAACAGTTTGTCGAAAAAAAACCAAAAGCTAGACTCTTGTATGTAGCCCATCGAAAAGAAATTCTGATACAGGCACTAAGCACTTTTAGAGGGATTTTAAAGAATAATAACTTTGGGGAGTTATGGGTTGATGGCCTTGAACCTATTAACAACGAGCATGTTTTTGCCTCAGTTCAAACTCTGAATAATCAGATTAATACTCTAACATTAAGTTCTTCATATTATGACTTCATTATTATTGACGAGGTTCATCATATTTCAGCATCTAGTTACCGTCCAATCATAAATCATTTCGAACCAAAAGTTTTACTTGGGCTTACCGCTACACCTGAAAGAATGGATGGTTCAGATATTCTTTCAGATTTCTCCGGCCGTATAGCGGCAGAAATAAGATTACCCGAAGCATTGAACCGAAAACTCCTTTGTCCTTTTCAATATTTCGGAATTTCAGACAGTGTTGACCTAGGAAACGTCAAATGGGCGAAAGGGAAATACGTAATTAGCGAACTCAGTGATTTATATACTACCAACGATAGACGAGTTAGAGAAATAATACACAATTTAGAGAAGTACACTAAAGACATAAATGAAGTGCGAGCCATTGGTTTTTGTATAACCATTGAACACGCACGGTACATGGCCGCAAAATTTACACTAGCTGGATTCAAGGCTGCTTATTTAACAAGTGAAAATAATAACGAAAGAGAAACCCTCAGATATAAGTTTCAACAGAAAGAAATCAATTATTTGTTCGTAGTTGATATTTTCAATGAGGGTGTCGACATTCCTGAAATTGACACAGTTTTATTTTTGAGACCAACAGAAAGTCTTACCATTTTCCTACAACAGTTAGGGAGAGGCTTGAGGTTAGCTGATAACAAAGACTGCTTAACCGTTCTCGACTTTGTTGCAAACGCTAGACCAGAGTATGATTTTGAAGGAAAATTCAGAGCTCTAATAGGTAAAACAAATTCATCCGTAAAAAAAGAAGTTGAGAATAACTTCCCACAACTTCCATTAGGCTGCTCAATAGTTCTAGAAAAGAAGGCGAAAGAGTACATCCTTGATAATATCAAAAATGCCACATCGCTAAACAGAAATCAAATCATACTTAGAATTGCTAATTTTGAACATCAAAGTAGTCTACCTTTAACACTTAAAAATTTCATAGAATTCACGCATATACCAATCGAGGTTATTTATAAAAAGGACTGTTGGAGCAGACTCTGCCAATTAGCAGGTAAACTCCCTAATTTCTCAAGTAAAACAGAAAAACCAATCCTTACAACTATCAGAAATAAATGGTTTTCTACTAAATCACATTCCTATTTTAAATTCATCCTTCAAATCGCGAAATCCGAATTCAAAATTTCAATCTCGGATTTCAATGAAGTTGAGCAGAAAATGCTCCTAATGCTTCATTATGACGTCTGGCAAAAGGCATCTGGGTTCACAGACCTAGAAACTAGTATTAACTCGATTGGTGAAAGCCCTATTTTAGTAAATGAAATAATTGAGGTACTCGAACTATTATTAGATAAAATAGATTTTAACGAAACATCAATTGACCTACCTTTCAAACAACCTTTAAAAATTCACGCTAGATATACTCGAGATCAAATTTTAACTGCTTTTGAGTTAAACACTTTCTATAAGCAGTCATCCAACCGTGAAGGTGTAGCAGAAAACAAAGAACTTAATACCGAAATACTGTTTGTTGATCTCATAAAATCAGAAGAAGATTTTTCACCAACAACCATGTATGATGACTACGCAATCAGTGAATCCTTATTTCATTGGCAATCACAAAATCAAACTCGGGCTGACTCTGGAAAAGGCGTGACGTACATTAAGCATATGACTCTAGGTAAAACAATTCTATTGTTTGTTCGTGAAAAAGCTAAAAATGAACATAAAACGACAATGGGTTATATTTTTATAGGCAAAGTAAACTATCTAGATCATTATGGTTCTAAGCCTATGAGCATAAGATGGCAACTAGAAGAACCTATCCCCAATTACTTATGGAAAGATGTTGTTAAATTTGCTATAGGATAACCCCCCTCAAGGCGAAACCCATTCCATTAACTGAGCACAAAGAATTGCGCCATATGTACCGAGTGCATAGCCTAATACGGCAAGTAATACTCCTACTGGCGCTAAAGCTGGGCTAAATGCTGAAGCAACCACCGGAGCCGAAGCGGCTCCGCCTACATTGGCTTGGCTACCCACCGCCACAAAGAAGAAAGGCGCTTTAATAATCTTAGCTACTACAATCATAATAATCACATGAACGAGCATCCAGCTGATGCCAATGGCAAACAGTCCTGGGTTATCAAACACTTCGCGAATGTTCATTTGCATACCAATGGTAGCCACCAAAATGAAGATAAATACTGAGCCTAGGCGGCTGGCACCTGCGCCTTCTAGTTTTCTGGCTTTAGTAAATGAAAGTCCTACGCCTACGGTGGTCGCAATCACGACCAACCAAAAGAAATCTGAATTGAGTGATGTAAGGTTATACTTATCAAGGAAATCAATATTTCTTTCCATTACAGGTTGAATAGAATCGGCTCCCCAACGCGCCAAAGCAGTAGCTCCAAAGGCAACCGCCAGAATAGTCATTACTTCGGTGAGGGTAGGTACTTTTGCAATACTCGCTTGGTAATCCTCTACCCTTTTCTTTAAGTCATCAATGGCCGTTGTATCCGATTTCAACCAACGGTCTACCCTTTTGGCCTGATTGGCTCCATAGAGCAAAAAGCCTGTCCAAATATTGGCGCAGATCACATCTATTACTATCATTTGAGAAAAGAGCTCATCGCTCACTTCATAAATCTCCTTCATAGAGGCTTGATTGGCTCCTCCACCAATCCAGCTACCCGCTACAGTGGTTAAGCCGCGCCATACTTCTTCGGCACCCCCAACATCTAAAACACTTGGGGCAACAGCCGAAATAAATAAAATGGCAATGGGTCCACCAATCACAATACCGATGGTGGCGGCAAAAAACATAATCAGCGCTTTTGGCCCCAGGTTAATAATTCCCTTTAAATCGATGCTTAAACAAAGTAAAACCAAACTGGCCGGTAGTAAATAGCGTGATGCTACAAAGTATAGGTTCGACTCTTCCCCCGAAATCAAACCCAAAGGCCAATTGAGTAAAGCAGGCAAAAAGTAACAAAGCAGAATACTTGGTACAATAGTGTAAAACTTCTTCCATAAAGGATTTGGTGAATGCGAAGTGTGAAATACTGCGGCAATCACAATCAGAAGTAAACCGAGAACTATGGCATCGTTAGTGAAAAAAGGCTCCATGCTTGTTTAAGTTTTGAACTCTAAAAAAAGGAATTTTAATCGTTATTTATAACCTTCTCCTTTATCTTCTTCTAAACTATTCACTTAAAGACAGCGCAAAACAACTTATGAACTACCAGTAAGGGAATTTCTGAAAGATTTTATGACCAATGGGGGGCACGGATTAATTTAAACACATATATTCGGGTTTTAAACTATTCAAATATGGCTACAAGAGGAGGTTTTTCAAGTCGATTGGGTTTCATTATGGCGGCAGCCGGATCGGCAGTAGGATTAGGTAACATTTGGGGTTTCCCATATGAAGTAGGACAAGGAGGAGGTGCAGCATTTGTGGTGATGTACCTTATTTTTTGCTTTGTATTGTGTTATCCGGTAATGGTTACCGAGATCGCTATTGGTAGAAAAACCGAAAAAAACCCTGTTGGAGCTTTTAACGCCTTAGGTTTTAAAAAATGGAATTTTGTAGGAAAAATGGGCATCTTCAGTGGTTTCCTTATTCTTTCTTTCTACAACGTAATTGCGGGCTGGGC
The DNA here is from genome assembly GCF_001593005.1 of Roseivirga ehrenbergii. Classification (GTDB taxonomy): domain Bacteria; phylum Bacteroidota; class Bacteroidia; order Cytophagales; family Cyclobacteriaceae; genus Roseivirga; species Roseivirga ehrenbergii. The sequence goes on along the minus strand of NZ_LQZQ01000049.1, from coordinate 202,015 downwards.
ATTTGGCTATGTGTATGAAATGGCCATTGGAAACTTTGCTATCGCAGATCATTTCAGCGAATTTGTTCAGGATGTATTTAAAGTGGGTGCCTACGGAATGTTATTTATGGCTACTACTGCTTTTGTTGTGTCTAAAGGTATATCAGGTGGTATTGAAAAGGCGGCTAAGTTCCTAATGCCTTCTCTTTTAATCATGATTTTGCTGATTGTAGGCTATTCTTTAACCCTTCCAAATGCAATGGACGGTCTTAAATTCTATCTAATTCCTGATTTTTCTAAACTAAGTTCAGAGGTAATTATCAATGCCTTGGGTCAGGCTTTCTTCTCTCTTTCTTTGGGAATGGGTGCCTTGATTACTTACGGTTCATACGTAAACAAGAAAGAAAACATTGTTTCTGCTGCGGCCTTTATTACGCTTGCCGATGTGGGTATTGCTGTATTGGCGGGTATGATGATATTCCCTCTAATTGGTTTTATGAGTGGAGGAACTATGGATGGTGTAGGTAGTGGGCCAGGTCTAATTTTCGTTACGCTTCCTCAAATTTTCGGAACTATTGGCGGAACTTTTGGCGCCATAGCAGGAACATTGTTCTTCGTACTACTTTGTTTTGCTGCCCTTACATCAACTGTATCTCTACTTGAAGTTCCAGTAGCTTATGTAGTAGATGAAAAAAATGTAAGAAGAAGCAGAGCGGTTTGGTTGGTAGCAGGAGCTATTTTCTTAATCGGTATTCCTTCTTTGTTAGGAAATGGATATTCTGATTTCTTCTCGAACTTTATTACTTACCCAGGCTCTGAGACCGCTACAGATTTCTTGAGCTTTATTGCCAACGTAGCCAATGATACGCTTCTGCCTTTGGGTGGCTGTTTGATTGTTTTCTTTGCAGCACATATTTGGAAAAAACACAATTTGGATGAAGAACTCTCTCACGGTGCTCCAAACTACAAAGGTTCTTTCCTTCAGAAGTACTTGAACTTTGCAGTAGGCTACTTAGCTCCAGCTGTTCTTGGATTCATTTTCATTATTACTGTTTTGAAAACATACTTTGGGGTAGACATTTTTTAATTACTCTTAAGAATTTATGATATTGAACCTCTTCTCGAAACGGAAGAGGTTTTTTTATTTATGAAGTTGAAACATCTCCTATTTTTCTTAATCTTTTTTGGTCATTGTATTACGGCCCAAGCCCAATTTCAGTTTATCGAAGGGCGATCTTACCTAAGTCATAAAACAAGCACTACTCTCAAAATTGATGGTTTAGCAAACGAAGATGCTTGGCAGACAGCGCCATGGACGGATACTTTTATAGATATTGAGGGAAACAAGAAACCCAAGCCTTATTTCGATACCCGAATGAAAATGCTTTGGGATGAAGACTACTTCTACTTTTATGCTGAAATGGAAGAGCCGCATGTTTGGGCTAAACTCACCGAACGCGATGCCGTGATCTTCTACGATAATGACTTCGAGATTTTCATCGACCCAGATGGCGATACTCATAACTATTACGAATTCGAAGTAAATGCACTCAACACCGTTTGGGATTTACTACTCACCCGCCCCTACCGCAATGGTGGCCACGCCATTGACCACTGGGACATTCACGGACTAAAGTCCGCAGTCCATGTCAACGGAACTCTAAACGACCCTAGTGATAAAGACCAAGGCTGGTCAGTTGAAGTGGCCATTCCGTGGGATGCCCTCAGCGAAGCCACCAGCATGAAAACCCCACCCAACAATGGTGACCAATGGCGTTTGAATTTCTCGCGCGTGCAATGGAAGACCGAAGTTATGGATGGAAAATATGTAAAACAGAAAGATTCTAAAACAGGCAAAAACCTACCAGAACATAATTGGGTATGGTCGCCACAAAGAGCCATTGCCATGCACGAACCTGAGTTTTGGGGCATTGTTCAGTTTTCAGACAAAAATGTGCTTGATGAAGGCTTTAGTATTATAAAAGTTAATAAAGCCGAAGAGGAAATAAGGCAAGTGCTTTACTATTTTCATCGAGCTCAAATTGATTTCAGAAGAGAACACAAAGTATTTGATCAATCACTCAAAAATTTCAACTTACCAAATCAAGTAGATGGATCAAAGGCTATAACCTACAACTTGAACACTACGGAACAGACCTATTTATTAAAAGCACAAACGACAGATGCAACTTGGTTCATTAATGAAACAGGTAGAATTTGGAAAGAAATAAAACCATGAAAAAACGCGACTTTATAAAAAACATTGGCCTTGGTTCAGCAGCCTTTATGCTGGCGCCTACCCTACTTACTTCGTGCGGAACTGCCAATTCTACTGAAGAAGATTTTAAATACTGGGTGTGGGTAGATGGCAACAATGAAAAAACCATAGCCGACTGGAAAACAGAATTAACTGGGCTTCGCGAAGCAGGAATAACCGGGCTTATTATTGGCGGTGGACGCCAAATGCTAGAGAAACTAATTCCGATAGCACAAGAGCTTGGGCAAGAAGTACATGCTTGGCTTTGGACCATGAACCGCCCGGGCGACACCGAAGCACAAGCACATCCGGAATGGTATGCCGTGAGCAGAAATGGAGAGTCGAGTCTTAATGTAAACCCCTATGTAGGCTATTATCAATGGCTCTGCCCTTCTAAACCAGAAGTGCAAGAATATGTGAAGAATTTCATGGTGTCGCATTGCGATATCGAAGGGCTTTCGGCCATTCACTTAGATTATGTTCGCTATTGCGATGTCATTCTTCCCAAAGGGCTTTGGGCCAAATACAACTTAGTTCAAGACCACGAAATGCCCGAATATGACTTCTGCTATTGCGAAACATGCCAAGGTAATTTTGAAGAAGAAAATGGATACAGACCCGACAGCTTAGAAGACCCTAGCCAAGATGAAAAGTGGAGAAAATACAGATGGGACAGCATTACTAAACTGGTGAATCAAGTTTCGGCTGCGGTACATGCTGAGGGCAAAAAAATGTCGGCAGCAGTATTCCCTTACCCTGAATTGGCCAGAAAACTCGTGCGCCAGTCTTGGAACGAATGGGATTTGGACATTGTGTTCCCTATGATTTACCACAACTTCTATGAAGAAGATATTCCTTGGATTGAATATGCTACGCAACAAGGCGTGAATGATTTGAATGGTAAATTTCCTCTACATACAGGTGTTTATTTACCAGAAATGAAACCAGAAGAAATTGCTCAGGCCATAGCTGCAGCCAAAGCAGGCGGAGCCAAGGGCATGTCCTTCTTTTCTAATGGAGCTTTAAAAGACGAAAGACTGAAGGCCTTTGCAGCTGTGAAAAAATCTTGATGCAAAACACTATTTTCAGAATACAGGAGGAGCAAATCAATATGGTTTGCTCCTTTTCATTTACACTAACAATAATAAAACTCAAGTAACTTTAGTACTACCCGTAAATCAACTTCAATATTAAGTTTCTTTTAACATTGAATGAGAACACAATATCTGTAAAGATATTTTCATTAATTGTACCCCAACATCATCACCGAATACCTCAATGAACTATCATAAGCGCAAATTCAGAGCTGTAATTAATACAGCAAACTGCGAAATTTCGAGCGAAACAGTTTTTGAATATATACAGGAAGGATCAGTTCTTAGTGCTCAATACCAAGGAGGACAGATGGTTAAAGGGCATATATCGGGATTAGTTGATGACCAAGGGTATATCGAAATGCATTACCACCAAGTAAATGAAAAGGGAGAAGTATCAAAAGGCATGTGCTATTCACGCCCAGAAATACTTAGTAATGGAAAAATTAGGCTACATGAAGCTTGGAAGTGGGCCTCGGGAGATATTTCGGAAGGAAGTTCTATATTAGACGAAATTTAGACTTTTAAAACCCCATACTTTTTGTATGCGTAATACTGCCCTTCTAATTAGCCTCGTATGGCTAGTTTCTTCTTGTGCTACAATCATTAATGGCAATTATTCGCAGGTAAGTATAAAGTCCGACCAAGCGGTCAACTATATCTATGAAGGCGACACCATTATTAACAAACTGAGCGCCCCCGTTACTTTCGTAGCCAAAAATAGCAAAGAGCCTATTACAGTATCAATTTTTACTGAAGAGAGAACCAAGCAAGTATATATTCTCCCTAAAAAAGCACCTGTATACTGGCTGAACACATTAAGTCCTTATTTCTCTGGATTTCTTGTGGATGAAATCACAGGAAAGAAATGGAAATACCCAAGAAAAGTGTTCATCGACTTGAATAGGCCGGGCAATGCCTATACGCCTTACTTTCCTATGGACAGCACTTTGTTATACAGAAAAAATAAAGTTGGATTCAACCCATTATCAATGGTAATAGGATATCACCCTGGAATTGAAGTAAGCTACGAGCGATTGCACGGAAGTAAGTTTGGCACTCAACTAAGCTATACTCACTTTTTAAGCAGAGACAATGATTTTGCCAGGAATAGTAAGGGATATAAAATAGTAGTGGAGGAAAAGTACTTTTTCAGAAACCATGAAAACACACGTTGGTATTCAGGAATAGCAGCCGAGTTCTTTCATAAGCAAAACGATGCCTACATCAGCTATTACACCGAGCCAATACCTAATCAGCGATTTCACTTTAGTGAAAGAACCAGAATTAATAAACAATTCGTTTCCATCACCCCCCATATTGGATTACAGTATTATTTAACCCGAGGCTTTGTTGTTGAAACCTATTTTGGTCTAGGGTTAAGGCATAGAAAAGTTACTTACCCTTCAATACCTGAAAATTACATCCAACAACCCGGCTTTTGGGAATGGTTTGATTTAAGTTATTCATCGAACAAAAAAGAAACAGCTTGGTCGGCAAATTTCGACCTAAGTTTAAAACTGAGCTGGGCTTTTTAAAAAGCCGCTAATCCCTAAGAATTGAGTAGCCAACACTGAAAACCAATTGGCTTTGTTTAGGCACCAATTCTCTCTCAATCAGTCGGGATAAACTCTCTTCGGTTTTACTCAAGCCAAACTCATATTTAAAATCAAGCAGCAGGTGATTGATATCAAGCCCAAGGCCAAACCGCCACAGAATGGTCATCTGATTATACTCTTGAGTTACGTTAATCCTTTCATTCAAAAAATACTCATTTCCAGAAAGCATTAAACTAAAACCAGGGCCGGTATCTAACCTCAAATTGCCAATATTCACACCAATAGAAAGCGGAATTTCGAGTGTGGTAAATTCAAAATCAGCACTAGGATTAAACCCAACTACACCATCGTAATTCAAGAAATCCAATCTACTTTGGGCAGTAGATAAAAGTAACTCAGGCTGTACATAAACATTATTCACCCTTATTTTAGCAAACAAGCCAAACTGGTAGCCAATCTCATTTCCTTCTTCCGGAATACGGACGTAATCGCTATCGATTCTAATTTTCGGACTAACAATTTTTAAAACAGGGCCTGCCTTATAACTAACGTCATAAAAATCCTGAGCCTGAGCAAAAGAAAACGACCCCATGAAGGCGATAATCGCTATTGAGCTCTTCAAAATCATTTCACCCAATTTTCCTAATTGCATATCGCTGAAGATTCAATAATTTTAGATTTCAAATTTATATAAATAAGATCGGAATGGAATCAAACGAAGCGTTTCAGAATGCATTAAAAACAGTGGACACCCTTACCCAACGTCCATCCAATGAACACCTTTTAAAATTATACGCCCTTTACAAACAAGCCACCCACGGAGACAACGATACTGAAAGACCGGGCGGTTTTGACTTTAAAGCTGCTGCCAAATACAATGCGTGGGAAAAACTTAAAGGTCAGAGTAAGGAAGAAGCAATGAAAGCTTATATCGACCTTGTAAATGAGTTAAAATCCGCTGAAAGTTAATTTCACAATAGCAGCTTATCAATGTCGTTTACCCTAGGCGACAACAATAAATTATATTTTTCTTCGCATATTGCGAACGGTTAAATCAAAATTCAAAATAAACAACAATGGGATTATTTAGTTTCGGAAAGAAAAAGAAGAAACCTGCTAGATCTTGTGATTTAGAAGGCTCACTATTAGAATTCGGTGAAGGCTATCTTCTTACATCTGCACAGATTATTAAATCAAAACGCTTTTGGGATAACAAAATGATAGAGCCTGAAACACTGGCTTATTCAAAAGCTCATTTTCAAAGAAATGATGAAATGGGTACCAAAATGCGCACAATGATTTTTCAAAAATACAGCAGCCAAGAAAAACCTTGGTTATTGGGTGACGGTCAGGTCAGCCAATTTGAAATTGATAAAGAACAAGCCAAAGAATATGCCCGTCAATGGTGGGAATCAAGCTTTAGCTTCACCCCTCCTTCAGCAGGCGCTGCAGAAAAAAATATGGATGCAGAAGAATATGAAAAATGGCGCGATTACGCCATCAATAAAGCTGGAGAAGAGCAATTGAGTAAAATGAAGTAATCGCCTGAGGCATACAAATAATTAATCATCCGTCAGTTCAGAATCTTTTAGATCATGGGCTGACGGATTTTCTTTTTATGGCCTATTCAATCTCCACGTTTTTAATTCCCAATGCCGAATCTTTTACTAATTTTGCTCACCTAAATCTACACCCCTTAAAACCTCGTTCTAATGATTCAGTTTTTCGATGCAGGAAACGACAAAATCTACGCTTTAGGCCTTACCCAACCCCTTCAAAATCAAGACATATCAAAGCTTTCTTGGCTTTTTGGTAATGCTACTTTGATTGCGACCGATACCTTGGAAGGCAATTTTGTAGGCCCCAGAAAAGAAATGATTACTCCTTGGAGTACCAATGCCGTAGAAATTACCCAAAACATGGGCGTTGCCGGAATCGAGCGTATCGAAGAATTTGACAAAGTAGATTTAAATAACACCGCTTTCGACCCCATGTTGCAAGCGGCCTATAAAGGTTTAGATCAGCAGATTTATAGCATTGACGTAAAGCCTGAGCCTGTGCTTTATATCGAAGACATTGCAGCTTATAACCAGCAAGAAGGTTTAGCGCTGAACCAAGAAGAAATTGATTACCTGAATGGAGTTAGCGAGCAATTGGGCAGAAAACTAACCGATGGCGAAGTATTCGGATTTTCCCAGGTAAACTCAGAACACTGCCGACACAAAATCTTTAATGGCGTATTCATTATTGATGGCCAAGAAATGCCTACTTCCCTATTCAAGCTTATTCGTAAAACTTCAGAGGCGCACCCGGGTAGATTGGTGTCTGCTTATAAAGATAACGTAGCATTTGTAGAAGGCCCTCGTGTAGAACAATTCGCACAAAAAACCCAAGACAAAGCCGACTGGTTCGAAACCAAAGATTTTGATTCGGTGATTTCATTGAAAGCCGAAACACACAACTTCCCTACGACTGTAGAGCCCTTTAACGGAGCGGCAACTGGAGCCGGTGGAGAAATCAGAGATAGAATGGCAGGGGGAAAAGGTTCTATGCCTTTGGCGGGAACTGCCGTGTACATGACCTCCTACTCTCGTTTAGAAAGAGACAGAAACTGGGAAGCCAACATGCCTGAAAGAAAATGGCTTTACCAAACGCCAATGGACATTCTCATCAAAGCTTCGAACGGAGCTTCTGATTTCGGAAATAAATTCGGTCAACCGCTGATTGCTGGTTCGGTACTTACTTTTGAACACCAAGAAGCTGACAAGAAATACGGTTTCGATAAGGTGATTATGCTGGCCGGTGGAGTAGGTTACGGAAAGAAAAAAGATGCCTTGAAAGAGTCTCCTGCGGCAGGCGATAAAATCGTGGTGATGGGTGGCGACAACTACCGCATTGGTATGGGCGGAAGTGCCGTATCATCAGTAGATACAGGTGAGTTTTCTAGCGGTATTGAATTAAACGCCATTCAGCGTTCGAACCCAGAAATGCAAAAGCGTGTGTATAACGCAGTGCGCGCAATGGCCGAAATGGATGACAACCCAATCGTTTCTATTCACGACCACGGAGCAGGCGGCCATTTGAACTGCCTTTCGGAACTGGTAGAAGAAACGGGCGGCACCATTGACGTAAAGAAATTACCTGTGGGCGATCCTACCCTTTCCGACAAAGAGATTATCGGCAACGAATCTCAAGAGCGAATGGGCTTGGTAATGAAGCAAAAAGACATTGAATTGATGGAGCGCGTGGCCAAAAGAGAAAGGGCGCCTTTCTATGTGGTGGGTGAAACCACTGGCGACCAGCACTTCAAATTCGAGAATAAAGTTTCGGGTGAAAACCCAATTGATTGGAATCTCTCTCATATGTTTGGTTCTTCTCCAAAAACCATTTTGGAAGACAAAACCGTAGCCAACAATTTTGCGGACTTGACTTATGACAACGCTAAAATTGAAGACTATTTAAAAGCGGTGCTTCAGTTAGAGGCTGTAGCTTGTAAAGATTGGCTTACCAACAAAGTAGACCGTTGCGTTACTGGCCGTGTAGCCAAGCAACAAACGGCAGGACCAATTCAGTTACCTTTGAACAATGTGGGCGTAATGGCGCTCGATTACCGAGGCATTAAAGGAATTGCCACTTCTATCGGTCATGCTCCAGTATCGGCTTTGGTGGATCCAGTAGCCGGTTCTCAGCTTTCGATTGCCGAGGCTTTGACCAACATTATTTGGGCACCGATTGAAGGCGGCATCAAAAACGTATCGTTGAGTGCCAACTGGATGTGGCCAGCGAAAAATGAAGGTGAAAATGCTCGTTTATACAAAGCGGTAGAAGGAGTAAGCCAGTTTGCCATCGAATTGGGCATCAATATCCCTACGGGGAAAGATTCCATGTCGATGACCCAGAAATACGAGAACGATGTGGTGTACTCACCGGGTACGGTGATTATTTCTGCCGTAGGCGAAGTAACCGACCTGAAGAAAGTAGTAGAGCCTGTACTTCAACCGATTGTCAACTCTTCTCTATTGTACATCGACCTTTCTGAAGATGACTTTAAACTGGGTGGAAGTTCATTTGCTCAAATCATTGGCAAAGTGGGCACTTCAGCACCAATGGTGAAGAACAGCGCTAAATTCGCCAAAACCTTCGATTTGATTCAAACCCTAATTGAAGAAGAGCACATTTTGGCCGGACACGATATTTCTGCTGGAGGTATGGTAACCGCCTTATTGGAAATGTGTTTTGCACAAGAAGAATTTGGTTTGGAAGTGGACCTTTCTGGCATCAAGGCCGGAGACGATGCGCAATTGCTCTTCTCTGAAAAACCGGGCTTGATTATTCAAATTGGAAACGAAAACAACGTTTCGGTAAAAGACAGACTGAAAGCATTGGGTGTTACTTACCATGAAATTGCCGTACCAAAATCTGAAGACAAACTATCGATTAAGACAGCCAACGCTGATTACAATTTCGATATTTTGGAAATGAGAGACCTGTGGTACAAGACCTCTTTCTTATTAGACCAAAAACAAAGCGGTGCCGAATTGGCCAAAACCCGTTTTGAGAACTATAAAAAACAACCTTTAGAATTCACTTTCCCTCAAGGGTTTGAAGGCCAATATACTGCTTTGGGCTTAAACCCTGACCGCAAAGAGAAAACGGGAATTAAAGGAGCGATTATTCGTGAAAAAGGCGTGAATGGCGACAGAGAAATGGCTTATGCCATGCATTTGGCTGGTTTCGATGTGAAGGACATTCACATGACCGACCTTATTTCTGGTGCCGAAGACCTAAGCGATGTCAACTTTATTGCCTTTGTAGGTGGCTTCTCCAATTCCGATGTTTTGGGTTCTGCCAAAGGCTGGGCGGGTGCTTTCTTATACAACGAAAAAGCAAAAGCTGCCCTCGACAATTTCTATGCCCGTGAAGACACTATTTCACTGGGGATTTGTAACGGTTGCCAGTTGATGGGCGAACTTGGTTTGCTGTACCCAGAACACAAAACGCATCCTAAATTAAAGCACAACATTGCAGGCAAATTTGAGTCGGGTTTTGTGAATGTAACCATTCCAGAAAATGACTCGGTAATGCTAGGCTCACTTTCAGGCGCAAGGCTTGGTATTTGGGTGGCACACGGTGAAGGCCGTTTTGCTTTACCAGAGAAAGAGTCTGCTTACAATGTAATTGCTAAATACTCTTACGAGGCCTACCCTGCTTCGCCCAATGGTTCTGACTACCATGTAGCAGGTTTGGCGAGTAAAGACGGCAGACACTTGGCCATTATGCCGCACTTCGAGCGCTCCATCTTCCCTTGGAACTGGGCGCACTATCCAATAGAGCAGCGTAAAGACATCCTCAGCCCATGGATCAAAGCCTTTATAAATGCTAAGGAGTGGGTTGCTGCGCGAGCGTAGCTCGGTAATATGTATTGAGTATTAAGCGGCTAAGGCTTATAAAGTATCAAAACCCACTTCGGAAGGAGTGGTTTTTTTGTTGGGGTTTCGTAGATACGACTCCTATACTTTACCTAATTAGTCAATTATATCCCTGTATTTAAACAAATCAATTGGTTGTAAGAAAAGTTTTAAGCAACTTCCTTATATAAACGCGATGTAGATGATTTAAAAATGAATTATATCTAATATTATTTACCTGATGAACGAATTAGTACCCATTCTAGGAAAGGAATTAATCAAACCGATAATAGACAACTTCTCAAAGAATTTTCTTCCTTGGATTAAACAAGAGAAGCGATCCATTTTTAAGAATACAGTTCGTTGTTTGCCCGAAAAACTTGAAGTTCATTGCATTGATATCGTTAACTGGTCAAATAAGATTCCACTTATGGGATTTTCTAACCCTAGAGATACTGAGTTATTCTCAACGGAATTAGAAATATCCTCCAATATCAATACTAGAAATACCGTTATTTCTGAGGAGGAGTTTCTTAACGAAAGAACAAATTCTATAATAATTGGAAGCCCTGGCTCTGGTAAGACGACTACGATAAAAAGACTGATTCAAAAATTTTTCACTAACCACGACTCTAACTTCGCAATTCCAATTTTAGTAAGATTAAGAAGTCTGAAATTCGAATCAATTTCAGAAGAGGTTTTAGATATTTTTGGAATTCAACCTAAATATGTAAAATTAGAAGGCAGCAAACCTGATATTATTAAGGCCTTTATCGGTGAAGAACCTATCGAGGTTTTCCTTCCGAAATTTTTAAACTATAACAAAGTTCTCCTATTCTTGGATGGCCTTGATGAAGTAAGAACTGAAATACAAGGTGAAATTTTTAACGAAATCGAATCTTTAGGTTTAAAGTTAAACCAAGCAAGAATAGTTGTATCAGTAAGAAAATCGCATTTTACTAAGCGAGCAAATCATTTTGAGTACTACCATATTCGAAGTTTATCAAAAGACAGAATTATAAAAATATCTAAAAAATGGCTTCCAAGAACCTACAAAGCTTTTTTAAAGGAACTTGAATTGAAACCATATACCGACTTAGCCAATCGTCCGATATTTCTTACGATTCTATTAATTCTCTATGATAAAGAAAACTCACTACCAGAAGAACCAAATGAAGTATATGAAGAAATGACCTTCCTAGTAATTAGAGACTGGGATGAGCAACGAGGTATAAAAAGAAAATCAAAATACTCGGGCTTCGGCACTAGAGCGAAACTTAGATTTTTATCCGAGGTTGCTTTTGCTCTAATGTACAAGTTGAAATCAAAGTCTTTCAATTCTAAAGAAATTGGGAATATTTATGAAAAACTTCATAAGAAGTATTCATTACCCATTGAGGAACTGCATGATGTAGTCTCGGAGATTGAGTCTCATAACGGTATTATAATTGAGCTTGGATACAACAAATACGAATTTTCACACCTCTCTATTCAGGAATACCTATGTGCTAGACATATTCTGACCTTACCTTTTTCAAAGGAAGTAATAAATTACTTTCATGAATACCCAGAACCCCTGGCTATCGCTATCTGTTTATCACAAGCACCCAATGAATGGTTTGCAAACTTGATAAGAAATAGAAATTTGGTAAATAGATCAAAAAGTTCAATAAGAAGACTTTTGGAGCGGCTTTTAGTAGAAGTACCAACATTTGATAAAGACCATGAACTTGGTTATACAATAGTCCAAATTATGTTCGATACTCATGGAGATGAAGAAGCAAAGTATTTGATTCTCGATTTCTTAAAGCTGCTCAATACGAAAGAGTCATTAGTGCTCGTATTAAGAGACTATCAATTTATTCAAGTAGTGAATAACGCCTGTACTCTTTCAAGATTATCACACGAAGCTAGTAACTTATTTGTAACTCATCCAGCTTACGGAGATATCCACTTGGACTACATTAAGCTATTAGACTCCGAAGGCCTGATTGATATCACCAAAATTGATAAGATACCCACCTAAAGTCCAACCCCACTATCGCAGGCTCCCCAACACCTCCTCGATTGTATCGAGGATGCAAGACAAATCGGTTTCGAACCGATGGATATACTAATAGAAACCTCTCTATTTCAAAGCCTTGCAATCACAGGGTATAGCAAGCGGATCTTGGGGACTTCCAAGACTTCGGAATCAGAACGAGATAAGGCTCATTCGGAGCGTCATGCCATCTATATTTCTGAAAAAGACCCTTACAGGGTGTCTGTAAAGCAGGCTTGTCCGATATATCATATTATTAGCACAAACATCAAATCTAAGTCATGCTGTAAGCATCTTTTCACGTTGTTAAAGCATTGTATCTCCCACTGGTCTTCGCGTCCCACTGTCGCAGGTTCTCCGAACCTGTGACCACTATTCACCAAGGACTCTGTCCTTGGGAAACCACATTTATTTCCAATATTGAGGTTTTAGACCCTTCGCACACTCAGGGAAAGAAAAAGAGGCATCATCGAACAATTAATCTTCACCCCAACTCATCCACGATTGCATCGAGGATGTAAGACAATTCAGTTTTTAACCGATGGGGTAAACTAACTTTGCACCAGGTTTTCCAGTTAAACAGGTAATGAAGCATTAGTCAAATTCATCAATTTTAAAGATATTTAGGTAAAGAAAATCAACATGGCAACTGTAGATAAATTAAGGAATGGATTGATTGACAAGATCCTAACGATACAAAACAAGGAGGTTTTGGAAGCACTGGACAAGCTCGCTTCTTCTAGTGTACCGGAAAGCCAAACTGTTCAACTTTCGGAGGAACAAAAAAAGATGTTGGAAATGAGTGAGGAAGACATAAAAAACGGAAGGTTGATTTCACAAGATGAAATGCACAAACGAAATCTGGAATGGCTGAACGCAATGTGATATGGACTAAAACAGCCGATATCCAATTTGTCGGAGTACTCGAATATTGGGTAAATAGGAACAAATCACCCCGATATTCAAAAAAATTGGTCCGTTTAGTTGCCGAACGAACTAAGCAAATCGCCCAATCTCCCTTCATTTACAAATCCACTGATTTTAAAGATGTTTTCGTAGCCTCACTAGGTAACTTCAGCATCTATTATAAAGTAACGAAAGACTCCATTCTGATTTCTGCCTTTTGGGATAACCGACAGAACCCTAAAAAATTACTAGAAATTTTACAGAGCGAAAAATAACGATTCCAACTCATCCTCGATTGTATCGAGGATGTAAGACAAATCGGTTTCGAACCGATGGATATACTAATAGAAACCTTTCTATTTCAAAGCCTTGCAATCACAGGGTATAGCAAGCGGATCTTGGGGACTTCCAAGACTTCGGAATCAGAACGAGATAAGGCTCATTCGGAGCGTCATGCCATCTATATTTCTGAAAAAGACCCTTTCAGGGTGACTGTAAAGCAGGCTTGTCCGATATATCATATTATTAGCACAAACATCAAATCGAAGTCATGCTGTAAGCATCTTTTCACGTTGATAAAGCATTGTATCTCCCACTGGTCTTCGCGTCTCGCTGAGACCCAGCTCATCCTCGATTGCATCGCGGATATAAGATAAGTCTACATTCACCCTCCATTGTATCGAGGATGTAAGACCAGTCGGTTTTGAACCGATGGATAAGACAAAAGCTTCTATTAGAATTACCTCTAACATTGAAGTTTTAGACCCTTCGTTCCTCAGGGAAAGAAAAGAGACATCATCGAATAATCACGCGCTAGTTGGTGTTCTTCTCACTCCTGCATTTTTTATCTATGGGGCATAAGGACTTTTTAATAAATTACGGGAAATATAAAACTCATCCAACTGGTGTAATACAAGTTTGTGCTTCATTAAAACTACATTCTGAAGCTACAACCAAGCATTAATCTATGATTAAAATCTTTAGAAAAACACGGCAAAAATTACTTTCAGAGGGTAAAATAGGTAGATACTTAAAATATGCAGTTGGCGAAATTGTACTTGTGGTAATCGGGATTCTGATTGCGCTTCAGCTAAACACTTTGAATGAAAAAAGAAAAAGTGCTGACGCTTTAAAAAGCTACTACAATCAAATTTTACAGGATTTAGCGAAAGACTACCCTTATATTAACGCTCAAATATCTGATTTAGAGTCTAATATTGCTCTTTACGAAGCGTATATAACCGCTCTTCCAAATCAAGAAAGTTTAGAAGCAGTTGTTGAAAGCTCTACCAAGCTTAACCCCTTTTATAACAACCTTAGCTTCAATAAGAATACAATTGAAACGCTGGAGAACACTGGCGACATAAGGCTTTTACCTTCTAACATAAAGAACAGCCTCATTGACTTAAAAAATCTTCAAGACCTAGTGATTAAAGCAAAGCTGAGTAATAATGAAACTTTTATAAATCAGTTTTTGGAGGCCACAAAATTAGGATACACCCCAAATGGTTTTCCAACGCTAGACCTATCTAAAGTAACAGGTCAACTGTATAAAGGAACGATAGCCGATGATCTTCCAGAAATAGCATTGACTTTAAAGTCGGCCTTTACTTTTAAGTATGTTACTGAAAAAGATGAACTCAAAAGTTTTAATAGCATGAAAAATGCTTTGAATAATTTATTTACCGTCATAAATTACGAGCTAGGCAGCCCCCATAAAAGCATTGATAGAGTTTTTAGCGACTTGATACCATTACCTGAGCTGTTAGAAGAGGGTAAAACAGTGGATGAGATTATTACCTTAATAAAAGAGCAAGACAGAAACGACCCTGAATACAATATCTCTGAAGCCTCTATAAACGCATTGGGCTACTATTATTTAAATACAACGAAGGAAAATCGCAAGGCCCTAAAAGTGTTTGAACTGAATATCGAGTTGTATCCAGAAGCTTGGAATACTTATGACAGTTATGGCGAGTGTTTATTGCGTATAGGAGATATAGAAAATGGGATTAAAGCTTATCAAAAATCCATTGCGTTAAACCCAGAGAATGAGGGCGCCATAAAGGTACTTTCAGATTTGAAGTTGGAAAACTAAAGGGGTCACGCCCTTGTTGGTGTTCTTCACCAACAAGCCACTAAGGATTAACCCAACTGGCCTTACCTCTCACTAAGACCAACAACCTGATTAAAATGGTTAAAACCATTCCCTAAAGTCATGCATTTAAATAGCCCACGGTTTAAACCGTGGGCTATAAATCACAAAAGCTGATTCAACCGTTTCAACGGTTTGCCCCAACATTGAGGTTTTAGACCCTTCGTTCCTTTCCTACACCAGGCAGGCTCAGGGAAAGAAAAGAGACATCATCGAATAATTAATCTTTCACGGGTCAGAGGCTCTAGATCATTCTCGTTCAACTAATTTCCCCTTTGCGGCTAAATAAGCAACCAATTCATCGCGCTCACCCCCTCCCTATTTGTATTAGGTCAGAGAGCTAATGTAATCTCAACTTTGGACGTATTAATAGATGGTGATAAATTACAGAGCATAAGACACTGGAACCTTAGTGGACATGCAACATTGCCCAACATTAAATTGAACAATGAAAACGAAAAAGGATATTGAAAATGAAAGAACAAAACTCATCTCGGGTATTACAAATCAGTTGACCTTATTGGTAGATGATTTGCAAAAACAAAAGCCCGAAAAAGCATTCACTATCCATGTCTATGAAGAAAACATGTATTGGTGTGTGAATTGGGAAAGCACTAAACTTTGGAAAACCGATCAGTTTCTGAAAGAATACTTTCAAGTGCAAATATGGAAAAGCAGTGAAAAGTACTCCTTGGAGGGTGAACATAGAGTTGAAGATATTTTTGAGCATTTAAGTGACCAATACTTTCTATATGAAGGAATGACAATACAAGATTTAATATTAATGACCGATGAGATTGTTGAAAAAACTCGGGCAGGAGTTTTAGAAGCTGTGGACAAAGAAATAGATTCTAGTTATTAGAATTAAAAACCCCAACCACCTCATCCTCTATTGCATCATAGGTGTAAGACAAGTCGGTTTTTAACCGATGAATAAGAAAAAGCCTCTATTAGAATTACTACCAACATTGGGGTTTTAAACCCTTCGTTCCTCAGGAAAGAAAAGAGACTTCAATGAACAATTAATCCTTCAAAGGTCAGTAGGCGCTAGATCATTGTCGTTGAACTAATTTACCCTTTGCGCTACTCAGTGCTCTTTGCGGTAAAATAAGTAAACCAACAACCCAATTAAAATGGTTAAAACCATTCCCTAAAGTTATGCATTCAAATAGCCCACGGTTTAAACCGTGGGCTATAGAGCAAAGTGTTTCCATCAACCGTTTCAACGGTTTGCCACAATTCACCCCTCTTGATAAATGCCATAGGAGACTCTTCCTCCTATATCTATATTTGCCCAACAAACGCTTTATATAAAGCTCAAAGAGAAAAGTCATACGTAAACCGTTGGAGCTAATTTGAAAATGGATAGTGAGAAAATATTAGACGAAATTGGAGAAATATACACTCCCCTATCAACTGAATGTAAACAAGAATTCATTGCTTGTTCAAAAATTAACACCTTCAAAAGAGGCGAAGTGGTGGTTCGTGAAAAACAGTTTTCTAAAAAAGCCTATTTGATTATTGAAGGCTGTGCAAGGGCCTATTACTTAAAAGATGGCAAGGACATTTCAGATTGGTTTACCTTCGAAAATCAGTTTATGGCATCGATTGTCAGCTTTTTTAGTGAAGAACCAAGCCCTCACTATATCGAGTTTGTTGAAGATTCAATTGTTCTGGAATTTTCAAAAGATACTGTTAAAAAGCTCTCTAGCAAACATCATGATTTCGAACGATTTATAAGTAAAGTGGTAACAGAAACCATGCTTGGACTGTGCGAAAGATTGTATACCATTCAATTCAATAAAGCAGAAGATAGGTACAAACACCTCCTCAATATTTATCCTGATATCACCCAGAGAATCCCTCTCACCCATATTGCCTCCTATTTAGGTATTACCCTTGAAACTTTAAGCAGAATAAGAGGTCTTAAAAACCCAATTTGATCTATATCAAATTCCTACTCTTCCATTAGGGTGATTTTTGTTGAAAAGAAGAAACAATGGAAGAAAATAACAGACAACTTAAGTCAATTTGGGGAAAGTGGTGGGAACCCATTAGGAAATGGTTCTACCCTGCTTGGTTAGGCTACGAAACTTCAATTCGCTTTTACGATTACTCACTATCGGTTCATCGGTATTTTATAAAGCAGAAGGATGATATAGCATCATACATTGGGGGAATTGGCACTCAAACTTTAGATATTTTCTGCAGTGTAGGCACTTTCGTTGTCTGCACGCTTTTCTTAACTGTGCCTGCCTGCTTTGTGCTTTATAAATTTTTCGAAATTGAAAATTTGACGAGCTCTCCATTTGAGTCAAAATTGAAACCTATTTTCTAGTGGTGATGAAGAAAACACTGATTATAAACGGTCATCCTGATGCGGAGAGTTTCAGTTTTGCAATTTCAGAAGCATATAAGAAAGGCGCACGAGAATCGAATATTGAGATCAAAGAAATTAATATTCGAGAACTGAATTTCAACCCAAACCTTCAATTTGGTTATCGAAAGCGAACCGAACTAGAGCCAGATTTACTAGATGCTCAAAGCAAATTAGAATGGGCTGATCATTTGGTTTGGGTTTACCCAGTTTGGTGGAGTTCTGTACCAGCCATAATGAAAGGTTTTTTAGACCGGGTACTACTGCCTGGGTTTGCCTTTAGTAAAAGAGAAAAATCATTGCTGTGGGATCCGCATTTAAGCGGAAAGACAGCAAGGCTAATCTGCACAATGGATCAACCAACATGGTACTATAGATTAGTTTATGGTAGCCCGAGTCATAATGCCATGAAAAGAGGGACTTTGAAGTTTATTGGTGTGAAAAAAGTGAAGATCACCGCTATTGGGCCAATAAGGCTATCCAAAGAAGATTTTAGGCTAAAATGGTTGAAGAAAATCGAAAAACTGGGACAAAAGAACAAGTAACAGTCATCTACATCCTTAGATTTTTGTGGACTAAAAGCCCAATTAAAATGGTTAAAACCATTCCTCAAATCATGCATTAATATAGCCCACGGTTTAAACCGTGGGCTATAAAGCAAAATATTCCATTTACTGTTTCAACGGTTTGATCTAGCGCTCCTTGATTGTATCAGAGGTTCAAGATAAATCTATTTTATATACGTCTTTAAAATCAGTATATTCATGGCTATACTTTGTGTTTGTGACTGATGAATAAGGTTATATTTCATTTTAAAAAAGAAAAATATGGATTTAATATCACCAGGTATTGGTTTGATTTTGTATCAATCTGTCATATTGCTTGCCGTACTCTTGCCTATTCTATGTCTGGTGAGCATTTTGAAGCATCAGTTTAACGGCAGCGACAAACTTATATGGGTTCTTGTCGTGATTTTTGTACCCATGCTGGGATCAATCCTTTACCTAACGATGGGTCGTAAAAAGAGATTAGAAAGTAAATAGACTTTACGTCTGTGAAGACCAACCCACTCCTACTCATCTTCGATTGTACCGAGGATGTAAGACAAATCAGTTTCGAACTGACATAACTTAGCACCAATCTCTAACATTAAGGCTTTAGAACCTCCGTACCTTGTCTGCGGAAGCAGGCTCAGGGAAAGAAAAGAGACTGCACCTGAAAGTTGTAGCCGTTGCACAGTTTCACTAGATTTATCTCACATTTCTAAAGTAGAGGAATTCAACCTATTCAAAACAGATAATACATAATATGGCTTCAGGATTTTTTGCGCTATTCGATGACATTGCAGTGCTCATGGATGATGTAGCAGTGATGACCAAAGTGGCAACCAAGAAAACAGCCGGCTTACTGGCAGATGACTTGGCCGTAAATGCCGAAAAGGCCTCGGGTTTTGTTTCCTCTAGAGAATTGCCGGTTTTATGGAAAATAACCAAGGGTTCTTTTCTAAATAAGCTCATAATTCTGCCTATTGCTTTTCTATTGAGCGCTTATCTTCCTGAAGCAATTGTCCCCATTCTATTAATTGGCGGTATGTATTTGGCTTTTGAGGGTGCCGAAAAAATATATCACTACCTATTCCATAGAAACCATACCAAGCAAGCTGTTGACTTGATAAAACCATCGAAAGCAGAAGTACTAGCCCGAGAAGCTAAAAAAATTAAATCTGCCATTATTGTAGATTTTATCCTTTCAGTAGAGATAGTTATAATAGCGTTAAGCTCAGTGGTTGAGGAACCCATCAATGTTCAAATTATTGTAGTAACGGTTATCGCTATACTGGCCACTATTGGTGTTTACGGCTTAGTAGCATTACTGGTAAGAATGGATGATATAGGCTATAAGCTGATTGCAAAGAGCGGCAATCAAGCTGGTGCATCAAAAAGTATAGGCACTGCCCTAATAAAGACTTTGCCTGTTTTGATCAGAGTATTAACCGTTGTGGGGACCATCGCCATGATTTTAGTGGCCGGAGGAATATATGTTCACAACATTCATTTTATACATGAACTTGTACATGCTCTACCCGGAATATTGGGTGAGTTTATCGTTGGCTTGATTGTAGGTATTATAGCCTTGACGCTTTTTAAAGGCCTGTCTAAAGTTTTCAAAAGAGGAAAAAAGTAGAACAGTCATAATTATGAAACAAGAACAACAAACAGCCTCAACTGAAGAGGAATTAATTCAGAAGCAAAAAAAGTTAAAATCGGAAAGGATTACGACTGCCTTTATGATCGGCTTATTGATCGGCATTTTCATTTATAGTGCCATTACCAATGGCTTTAAATTCTTTACTTTCTTCCCCCTAATTCTTGCTTATTTTTTCTTTTGGAGAAGGAAAAAGACTGAGGCTAACAATCAGTATTAACCTAACTCTCTTTGCTCTGTGATTACATGAAAAAAAAAGAAACCAAACGACTTTTTAAAATAATCCTCATTCTAGCCAGCATAGGATCGTTGTTTTTTGTGCCTTGGATTTTAGTATGGGCTTGGATACTACCTCTTCCAAATAGTGTACAAGACCAAGCCAACGAAGCCCTTGATCATGGATTTGAAGGGATTATCGTTTATGTAGACGAAGCCGGAAAAGCACCCGCATTTTATGCCGCTGGCTGGCACGACCGTGAAAAGAAAATACCGGCCTACCCACAAGCTTTATTCAAACTAGCTAGCATTAACAAATTATACACTGCTGTATCGGTAACAAAACTTACTGCTGATGGCCGCTTGTCGCTGGATAAAACATTAGCAGACTACCTTCCAGAACTCAATGGAAGAATTGAAAATGCCGATGCGATTACCCTGAGAATGATGGTGCAGCATCGAAGTGGAATTCCGAATTATACCGACACCCCGGATTATTGGGCGGCTCCAAAAGAAAGCAATAAGGAAAATCTAGATTTAGTGCTGGATAAACCCGCAAATTTCAAACCCGACACCGACTATGAATACAGCAATACCAATTACCTATTGCTCACCGAAATTATGGATAAAGTGTTGGGCTACCCTCATTTTCAGTTCATTCAGGAAGAAATTCTTAATCGACTTCAGTTAAAAAACACATTTGCTTCCATTAATGATGTCAATATAGAAAATGTAATGAGTGGCTATCATGTTGGGCACCCTTATGATTTAAAAACCGATAACCAAGGAATGTTGGCATCGGCAGAGGATGTGGGCATTTTTATAAGGGCATTGAACGATGGATCACTATTCGATGAAGGAGAACAGGAAATCTATTCGTCAATTTATGAGTATGAACACAAGGGCTGGGTACCTGGATATCAAAGCATTGCAAAATACAATAAAGACATCGACACGGTGATTATTCAGTTTACAAATACAACAGACCCCAAATTATACAACTGGAATTTGGCTGACATAATTTACAACCGCATTGTTAAGATCGTAAAGCGCGGAACAAACCAGTAATGCTTTGCATACCCGATTAAAAAGCAAGTCTATTTTTGAAGCCATAGTAAACACAAAACCTGCACTAAGATTTACATAATAAAGCGAATTGATGTATTATAGCGGCCTATCTAATTTTCAAATTATGGAAGGCAGTAAAACGCTAAATTATATTAAAGAGGTATTAAAAAATATGCCAGCAGATTGGCTAAAGTTAACTACCCATCGACTGGATATTTATGATGAATCAAAGGCTAAAACTCAATTTTTAGAGCAGTTTGAAGCCCTATTTAAAAGTGGTGATGCTTCAACTTCGGCATTAAATGCATTACCAACGGCATATGATTATATACGATTAGGTCATCCCCTATCTTGTGTATTAGAATGGGTAATAGCGCATTTGAATAACTTAAAACCACAAAATGTAATTAGTTTTTCTTCGAAAACGGCTCCTATTTTGGCCATTTTAAGAAAGAACTTACTGGCTCATAAAAACACCCAAATCAGTTATACGGGCGAATTACCCACTTACTTCGATACCGAGTTACTAAAAAGTGTCTACGGTTATCAGTTTGAATTGAATAAAGTAGAAAAGGCTTCAGAAGTTTCCGCCTTTGATGGCAGTACCGTTTTCATTTCTGAGCAAAATGAAATTTCTGCAATTGATTTTAACCCGAATATTGACTTTGTAGTAAACCTTCACGGTCAATTAGGAAGTGTAATATTAGCAGATGTAAAGAATGAAAACTACATCTCTGAAATTCAGCATGTAAGAAGAAGAGAAACTATTGCGATGACGCCTGCCAATTGCCTTGTGGCTTTAAGGGCACTAGTGGAGCAATCTTCTTTCAACATTCCGAAAAGTAATGTAGAAACAGACAAACAATCGGTTTTAAATTTACTGAAGAACATTACCGGCACAACCATAAAACCGCTCGTAGCGTCTAGTGGGCTTTCTATGCAATATGCCATTATGATGGGGCTCGTTCATGACGCGCTTGAAAACCATAAAGGAAAGGCCATCAAGTTTGTAGTGCCTCCAAATTGCTATGGTGGTACCAACGACCAAGCCAGACGCGTTGCAGCTTGCCTAGATAATGTAGAAGTAGTGGATTTACTCGTGGATGGAGATAATGACATGGTGCGAAGCATCGATTCCGTATTGGACAAAATTGCTCAGGAAGATGCCATTCCGTACATTATTGCTGAAATTCCGACCAACCCTAGGGTTGAAGTTCCCGACCTTCAGGCATTAAAAGGTGTTTTAAGCAAAGTGCGTAAAACTAGCAATGGAACAGACGCCATCGATTCAGTCTTCGTTTTAGACCAAACCTTTTGCCCTAATTTCCACTTTTTAGGCGAGGGCGAAATACTCTCAACCATGAAAGCCATTTCCTATGCCAGTGGGTCTAAGTTTCCTAGTGGTGGAAAATGTACCGCAGGTTACGTGGTTGGAAATAACAAAACTGCGGCCTTGATGGGGCACATAGAAAAACACCTAATACTTTGCGATAACGAAGCTACAGACCTTCAATATGAAATCTTAGCAAAGCAATTGCCTTCAATGAACCAGAGAATTATTGATGCTTATAAGAATACACGTGAGTTTGTAAACTTCATTCACGAAACGCTGCCTACTGCAAAAATCAACTTTGTGTCTGAAGAATTGGCTGAACAAGGCTTTATGCCATCTGTATTTTCATTAGACCTTCCTACCAAAGGGAATACTGCTGAAGAAAAAGAAGCTTATAAAAGGGCCTTGAATCATAAGTTAATCGACTTGATGATTACAGAAATTCCAAATGAGAGTAAATACTGTGTAAGTTATGGCCAGCTAAAAGGTTGTTACTGGACAATCCCTGCAACTTCCACCCAAGGAACAACCAAAGAAGGCGACAAGGATTATATTGCTCGAGTAGCACTTTCTGCTAATATGGATCTTGAACTCCATAAAAAAGTGTTTAAAGAGTTTGTAGATAGCATCTAAAAAATTGGGAGGTAATAAAAGCCTCCCTTTTTTCAATACAACACATAAGATAGTACACTGATTATCAGTATTATGACTCGCAATCAATAGTGAAGTATTATTTAAGTTATCTTACAAAGAATTAGCTGTCCGAAAGACTATGAAACTCCTTAGAAATTTAATCCCTACCCTGCTGCTTCTACTTTGCCTAACCAAAGTTGGGATTGGTCAAACTTATAGAATTCTTATCTCGAATGACGATGGAATTCAATCACCGCTGATCAGCACATTGAAAACCGAGATTGAGAAACTCCCCAATGTAGAAGTTGTAATTGCCGCTCCTGCCGAAAACCAATCTGGAAGTAGTCAGTCGACTAATAGTGGTCCTTTAGAAGTTGAAAAAATATTTAAAGGAGAGCAATTCCTTGGCTATGCGGTCAGTGGAAAACCTGCCGATGCTGTCAGGTTTGGTATTCGGGTGTTAGGTAGAGACAAACCATTCGACCTTGTAATCTCTGGCATTAACCGAGGCTCCAATGTGGGAGATGTCTCTCACCTGTCTGGCACCATAGGTGCAGCCATGGAGGGGCTTTATCATGGAATTCCCGCCATTGCCGTATCGCAAGAAAGCCGTGGAGTAAACACAGAAGCTACTTCCCGCTTTATTGCACAACTGGTGGCCAAATACCAAAAGGAGGATGCTCCAAAAGGGGTTGTCCTCTCGATTAACATTCCTGCTGGTGAACTTAAAGGCATTTTGGTTAAACCTATGGGAGACGCTTATTTAGATATGGGAAATTATGAATTGAAAAGTGAAACAGATAACAAAATGGTCTACAACCAAAAAATAGGGCTTGTACGATCACTGAATGAGCAAACCGACACTTATGCTTATCAAAACGGTTATGTCACCATCACTCCGCTTAAATTTGATTGGACGGCTTATGCGTTAATAGAATCCATTTCCAATTGGGGTCTCAAACTGGAAAAAGAATAAGGATACAACCAAGCTTGGTACTTACTTCCATTTCTTACCAAAAACGTATTGATTACTTACAAAAAAATAAAAAGCATGGGATTCAATATTGTATTGATTGAACCAGAAATACCCACGAATACAGGAAATATAGGCCGGCTAAGTTTGGCCTCTGGCTCTAAATTACATTTGGTAAAACCATTTGGTTTCGAACTGAATGATAAGCGAGTAAAAAGGGCTGGATTAGATTACTGGAAGCACGTTTCTCTCTTCATTTATGAAAGCATTGACGATTTCTATGCAAGAAATAAAGGGGGAGATTTTGTATATTTTTCAAGCCATGGTACTCAAGATTACTGCGAAATAGATTACAAGGACAATATGTTCTTAATTTTTGGAAAAGAATCAAGTGGTTTGCCAGAAAGTATAGTTTCGGAAAACACTAATTCAGTATTCAGTATTCCTATTTATAGTCCTCATATTCGAAGTTTAAATTTAGCCAACGCAGTGAGTATTGTGGTTTATGAAGGCATCAGAAATTTAAGAATGCATTAAAGGATAAACCTAAACTGTATACACAGAAAGCTTATAATATGAATCCATTCAACGATGTAATCAGCTATGATGACGGTTTTATGCCCGAAGAAGAAGCAAATGAGTTGTTCACTCATTTATTAGGGTATAGTGAACTCACAAGCATGATGAAAATGGATACTGTTAGCGGTGATTCTTTCAAATTTGGTTTTGGAAAAATGATGTTTATAGATCAAGAACTTCTAGAAGCAAATCAATTCCCAGAATCTACATGGGGGAAAACTATGCCTTGGTCTGAGCAGATGAAATCCATAAAAAAACGTATCGAAAAACGCACAAATCAGGAGTTTAGAACATGCGTTTGTATTTTCTACCCTGACGGAAATTCTGGGGTAGATTATCATTCTGACAAACCTGCGTTTGGGGATACCTCTGTAATACCTGCAATAAGTTTAGGAGAAGAACGCCAATTTTATTTGAGAAAAAATGAAACCTTGACAGAAAGCGCAATCACACTAAAACATGGTAGTTTATTGATAATGAATAAGGGCTGTCAGGAAAATTTTGAACATAGCTTACCAACAAACCCAATCTATAAAAACCCAAGAATAAGTCTGACATTTAGGAAATTCGGGAGATAAGACATCTCACTTCTGAAAGATTTCATTGATTTCACAACAACCAACAACCATTTCAGGTTGATATGTCAGCAGATGTTAAATAAAACCGCTGCGTTTAATTAAGTACATGAGAATACTACTCACAGGCGCATCAGGATACATCGGCAAACGGCTTCTCCCCATATTAGTTGAATCGGGTCATCAAGTTATCTGCTGTGTTAGAGACGTAAATAGATTTACCCCTCCAGAATCACTAAAATCGAAGATCGAAGTTATTCAGGTTGACTTACTTGACAAAGCTTCTTTAGACGCTATTCCTAAAGATATTGACGGTGCATATTATTTAGTTCATTCTATGTCTACTTCGTCAGACTATGAATCGTTAGAGAAAGAATCAGCCGTGAATTTTAGAGAGGCACTGAATAAAACTCAGGCAGCTCATATAGTCTATTTGAGCGGAATTGTAAATGAATCAGCTTTATCGAAACACCTTTCTTCGAGAAAAAATGTTGAAACAGAACTCGGAAAAGGAAATTACAACTTAACCACGTTAAGGGCTGGAATTATCATTGGTTCTGGAAGTGCTTCGTTTGAAATAATGAGGGATTTGGTAGAGAAATTGCCCATTATGGTTACGCCCAAATGGCTCAACACCAAATGTCAGCCTATTGGAATTTCAGATGTAATAAAGATTCTATCTCAAACCCTCCTTAACCCTAAAACATTCAACAGAGATTTTGACATTGGAGGGCCTGATGTACTTTCCTATAAAGAAATGCTCATTGAGTTTGGCCGCATACGCAACCTGAAGCGATATGTATTCACTGTCCCAGTTATGACACCCAAACTCTCCTCCTATTGGCTATATTTTGTAACCTCCACCTCTTACAAACTTGCCACGGCATTGGTCAATAGCATGAAAGTAGAAGTGATTTGCCGGAATGATGAGATTAATAAAATACTGGGAATACAGCCGCTAAATTACCAAGAGTCGCTGAAAAGAG
This sequence comes from Roseivirga ehrenbergii, assembly GCF_001593005.1. GTDB lineage: Bacteria > Bacteroidota > Bacteroidia > Cytophagales > Cyclobacteriaceae > Roseivirga > Roseivirga ehrenbergii. Next base: position 175,671 of record NZ_LQZQ01000049.1, on the reverse strand, counting down.
CCTTCAGTAAAATCGAAAGAAACGAAGTAGTATCCAGTTGGAAAGATGCCTTTATAAGTAGTGATTTTGAGTTTAAGCTGTCAGATTTTCTCGAAGTCCCCACTTTTGGCTGTTTTAAAGATGTTAGAGAGAAAAAGCTCACAAACCGACCATCTTCCATTAATAAGATCTGGAGTATTGGAGGGGAAAACGGATGGTATTATGGCAACTGGCTTTGGAAGTTCAGAGGGTTCTTAGACAAGCTTGCTGGTGGTGTGGGTTTAAGAAGAGGACGCACCTCTGAAACCTCTTTAAACGCTGGCGATGCACTAGACTTCTGGCGAGTTTTGTATGCGAATAAAGAAGAAGGAAGATTGCTTTTATATGCTGAAATGAAATTACCTGGTGATGCATGGCTTGAATTCCGAATCATTGGAGACAAACTAGTTCAAACCGCCACCTTCAGACCCTTAGGTTTGTTTGGTCGGTTATACTGGTTCTCGGTGCTTCCCTTTCACGGGTTAATCTTTCAAGGAATGATAAACCGGTTAAGCACCTCTTGATGAATTGATATATTTAAAAGTTTTACCTAGCCTTCTTTCTTCCTTACATAAATTGTTTTGTGAACCTCACAAACCACATTTCCTTCTTCATCCGTCACTGTTAGATCAAAGTAATAATCTTTCTTACCAAGAGCCGTCACCTCTTCCTTTATCTGGGCTAAAAGTGGTTCGTTTAATTCAAACACGCACTTCACTGTTCCTTTGCCAGGTCTTTTAAATCGAATGGAGGCCGCTTTATCCCAAACAATATAATCACGCCCTAAGGTGTTCATCAGTAAAAGCATATAAAACGGATCGCACATTGAAGCTAAAGAACCTCCAAAATGTACTCCTACCAGGTTTTTGTTCCACCAGCGTAGTTTCATTTGCACTTCGGCCTTCATAAAATCGTCAGACAAGTAAGTGAGTTTAATACCCGCCCCCAAAAATGGAGGGTACCAATTGATCATTTTCACTTTTTGTTTTCGGGAAAGTAGTGGCATAATTTCTATTCTTTTTAAAAGGTGAAACGTGTTTTGTTCTGAAACGCTTAGCTTTGTACTTCAAATTTATCATAACAATTCATGACAGCAGAAATACAAACCGAAAAAGGGGTAATGAAAGTTGAGTTCTATGAAAAGGACGCCCCAAACACAGTGAAAAATTTTACTGACTTGGCTAAAAAAGGCTTTTATGATGGACTTACTTTCCATCGTGTACTTCCAAACTTCGTAATCCAAGGTGGTTGCCCTAATGGCACTGGTGCTGGTGGTCCTGGTTACAAAATCGATTGTGAATTAGATGGTGATAACCAATACCACGATCGTGGTGTGCTTTCAATGGCGCATGCAGGTAGAAATACTGGTGGTTCTCAGTTCTTCATTTGCCATAGCAGAGATAATACTGCTCATTTAGATAGAAATCATACTTGCTTTGGCAAAGTGGTTGAAGGAGTAGATATCGTTGATGAGATCCGTCAAGGTGATAAAATCAATAAAATCGTTGTACACGAAGATTAAATAAAAGCTCATTTCATAATAAAGCCTCGGTCTGAATACTCAAACCGAGGCTTTTTTGATTCTTAGAGGCAAGAAAAGACTACTTCAACTGCCCTAAAACAAGATTTCTATAGCCCATTAATGCATCTTGTGTTGATGATAAGTTATTCTTGAAGGCCTCTATATTTTTTGGTTCAATATCTAAAGTAGCATTGAACACATCTCTGTAATAATCTGCCCAAGTACTGATAATGTCTTTTTGTTCTGCTAGATCAGCCCCATTGGCAAGCGCTTCTTTACTTAATTTCAATTCGGCCTGCAAACGCATGGTAGCCGACATTGAAGCCTCATACAGCACCACATCAGCCAAACGATCACTGTTTTCAGTAAGCATTAAAGAGATAATCATCGCACCAATTCCTACATTCTTTAAAGTCACAGGCGATACTTTGTCTATTCTATCTTGGTCGGTGTGATAAAACTGATCGGTAAAGTGCCACAGCAATAGGCCCGGGATATTGGCTTGAAGGAATGGTGTATGATCGCTACCTCCTTCAAATGGGTTATAATTTACTTCCCAATTCTTTTTATCACCAATCATTTCGAAAACACCGATGGTCAGGTCGTTGAAATAATGAGGCTTCAATTGATCCTTCTTTAAAGGTCTTCCGCCCCACTCCGAATGCTTTTCCTTTCCTCTGGTCCAAATGGCTCCCGGATCAGGCATTTTTTCAATTAAGAAAGAACCGCCAGTGATGGCTGTGTTCTCTCCCACCATATCAAGGCTCATTCCCCATTTTATGCCTTTTGCACGTTCAGCGTCTTCTTGCACGTATCTACGAGTGGAAACAATTTCATCTCCAAATAAATAAGTAATGGTGCGTTCAGGATTTACCTTTCCGGCTTTAAAAAGTCTGGCCGTAGAAGAAGCTACTTCCCCCAAAGCCCCTACTCCGCTCGCATTATCGTTTGCGCCTGGCTCTTGCACATGGGCGCTGAATACAAAGCGTTCATCTGGCAATGTGCTTCCTTTCAACTCCGCCACTAATGTCAGTTCTTCTGATTCGTAAATTTTAGTCTCTAGGTTGATCTTCACCTTTGTTTGCCCCGCCAAAACAGCCTCTTTCAGCACTTCATGCGCCTTATATGAAAGTAACACACCAAAAGCTTTGGCTTCAGGGTCGTTAGGAATTCCAGTAAAAGAAATAGAATTCTGATGCTTTTCTGGCTGGTTATAACTTGGCAAACCATAAGTAATCACTCCAGCAGCACCATGCTTTTTCACTGCTTCATTAAAGGTTCGGCTAGGACTGCCTTCCGTCATTACCACCTTGCCTTTTAAGTCCATTCCGTTCAGACTTCCGGCAGAAACCTTTTCAACATACACCACTTCGTATTCCTTTTCGCCACCAGTGCTATACGAATAGGAAGCAATCATATTGAAATTGGTTTTAAGATTGAGCAACTCCTGATTTCCAATTTTCAAAGAGCCTGAAACAGGTTCCCAAGTAGGACGCGACATGGCTCGTTTCTCAATTCTATAGGTAAGCCGATCGGTAGATTTTGCATTTTCTTCTAATACATAACCCGCCTTTTTTAGCTTTTCTACTACATGGTAGATACTGTTGTTAAAACCTTCGTTTCCGGCCAATCGCCAGTATTGCTGCACGTAATCTACGGTCTGAAAAGCCGATTCTTGATTAAATTCGGCATCGGCCATGTTGTAGTAATTTTCTACAAACGAGTCTAACTGTTGGGCATTTGCCTGAAATACAGACAGCATGAGCCCCAAAAACAAAATCAGTGTTTTTTTCATTTTCAATTTATCAAATACCACTCTTGGTAAGGTTGTCTAATCAATAAAGCCCCAATCATCGAGCTTATTGTATATCTCTAAACAAATCCATGCATCGGTAGCGGCATAACGGATTTGCTTTTCGGTTAGCTGTTCTACTTCCCAATTAGAAGTTTGAGCAGACTTCGAAATACGAATTCCCATAATCATGCCTGCTAAGTTTCTTGCGCCTACATTTTCAGCACCAATATCAGCGAACTTCTTATTCAAATCTAAAAAGCCCTGTTGATTGAAAGGTTGCAAATTATTCAATAGGTTGAAATCGTCTTCCAAACCAATTCCAACTTTGGTAATATTAGGATTCTCCATAAAATCAACAATACAAGGCAAAAGCCCTGAATGTAATATTCTAAGCAGATATACCTTTTCGGGCGTTCCTATTTGAATAAGAGAAATTCTACGAATCTGGCCTTTTTTAAAGGTAGGTTTGGCCTCTGTATCAAAGCCTACTACATTAAACTGATTAATTTCATCCATTGCCTCCTGAATGGATTCTTCTGTGCTTGCAATGACCACTTTTCCTTTATAACCAGAAAGCGGCAATTCCATTAGCTCAGCCTTGGTTATTGATTTAGTAAAACTCATTCCGCTGCTGGTTCTTCTTCGGTCTCTTCAACTTTTGAAGGATCTATTTTTTTGATTTTAATATTGAGGTAAGCAAAAGCTATTGTCATCAATGGGCTTATTAAATTGAAGAAAGCGTAAGGTATATAAGCCCCAGTTGCAACACCCAATACGCTTGAATGATAAGCTCCGCAGGTGTTCCAAGGAATAAGTACCGAGGTTACCGTGCCCGAATCTTCTAAAGTTCTTGAAAGATTTTCTGGCGCAAGCCCTTTTTGCTTATAAATATCAGCATACATTCTGCCTGGCACTACAATGGCTAAATACTGATCTGATGCCGTACCGTTAAAGAATATGGTAGTTCCAGCTGTAGCGGTAACCAATGAGCCCGTAGAACTTACTTTTGAAATTACTGCGGCTGCAATTCGTTTTAATAAACCGGTTCTTTCCATTACTCCTCCAAAAATCATGGCCGAAATAATTAACCACACTGTATTTAGCATACCCGCCATACCTCCAGAGGTTAATAACTCATCCACCATTGCATTGCCTGTAACTACACTGATATCTCCGTAAAGAGATTTCATAATACCTACAAAAGTAACTTCCCAATTAGCACCTTCCCATCCAGCAACCGATGTAACTACTTCAGGTTGAAAAATCAACGCGAAAATAGCGCCCAAGAGTGCTCCAATCAGAATGGCCGGAATAGCGGGTACTTTCTTTAAAATCATTGCGATTACAGCCAAAGGCACTAAAAATAACCATCCGTTAATATTAAAACGTGAAGAAATGGCCGTTAGAATCTCACCCGTTTCGTTTATATCTCCACTTGCAGAACTGGTAAAACCTAAAATCAAAAACAGGATTAATGCAATGATAATTGACGGCACGGTAGTTAATGTCATGTATCTGATATGGGTAAACAAATCCGTTCCTGCCATGGCCGGAGCTAAATTGGTAGTATCTGATAATGGCGACATTTTATCTCCAAAATAGGCACCTGAAAGAATCGCCCCGGCAACCATACCTTCATTCAAGCCCAAAGCTTGACCTATGCCAATTAGTGCAATACCTACAGTAGCTGCGGTGGTCCAAGAACTACCAGTGGCCATTGAAACAACAGCACAAATAACACAAGCAGCAAAAAGAAAAATAGTAGGATTAAGAATTTGTAAACCATAATATATCATGGCAGGTACAATTCCACTCAAAAGCCATGTACCAGCCAAACAGCCAATCAACAGTAAAATAATGATGGAGGCCATGGCCGAACTGATACTTTTAACAATACCGCTTTGAATAGTGTCCCACTTAAATCCCAACTTAAGCGCCACCAAAGTAGCCACGCCAGCCGAAAGGATTAGAATTATTTGATTTGAGCCATCAAGAGAGGAATCTCCAAAGATTCTAACATTGATAAAAAGGGCTACTACTAAAAAGATAATTGGTATAAAAGCCTGAAAAAGAGTAGGCTTACTGTGAGTATTCGTCATAGTTCTTTTGAAGTCAGGATTTGAAGATAAGAAGATTTATTTTATTCGAGCATTAGAGATGCTAAACGCTGTCCAACTTTGCTTCCAATGGCAACTCCCATACCGCCTAGTCTAACTCCCAAAACAATATTTTCGCTGTGTTTTTCAACAATCGGTTGCTTGGTTTTTCCAAAAGCCATAATGCCTGCCCAAGCCATATCTACCTCGAAATTTTGGTTGGGAAGAATAATGTTCTTCAAATCTGATTTTAGTTTATCCAAGATCAATTCCCTCACCTCAAACTCGGTACTTTCTTCCCCCTCAATATCTAGGTTTCTTCCTCCTCCAAAAATGATTCTATCTTCATAATTACGGAAATAATAATAGCCTTCCTCGTAATGAAAAGTACCTTTAAAGGGGAGATTAACTATTGGCTTTGTTACCAAAACCACCCCTCTACCCGGTTTCAGTTCTGTTTCTGGTAATAATTTTCGGGTAAACGCATTGCTACAAATGGCCAGTTTTTTGGCTTTAAAACTTACCTGAGGTGTACTAACTGTTACGCCTTCTGAAGTTTCTTCAAAAGAAAGCACTTCACAATTAGTAAACACTTTAATGCCCAATTGTTGTGCGAAACTTTCGAGGGCTTTCATCATTTTACCGGTGTCGATTTGCGCCTCCAATGGGTTTTCAATAAGGGATTTAACACGAGCCTGATTAAATCCAAAAGTTTTGATCAGGTCATATCTTTCCGAATAGACCTTCCTATTAAAAATCGGCTTTAATAAATGATTTACTTTTTCAACAGCATCTAATGCCAATAAATCATTTTGAAAGAGCAATTCATAGCCTCCGTAATTTTTGAAGCCAATATTATCGTCACCTAAGCGCGAACGCAGAAGCTCCAAACCCTTCCAACGGAATTCAACAAGCTCTTGAACCTCTACCTCTGTCATTCCCTTCAAGTCATTCATAATTTCGGTAAGGCTACCAAAACAGGCAAAACCAGCATTTTTGGTGCTTGCACCAGTCGGGAAAGTACCCCGTTCTAAAATAGCTACCGACTGCTTTGGGAATTTCTCCTTAATGGCTACGGCTGTGGAAAGCCCCACTATTCCCCCTCCTATTATTATATGATCGAAATTTATAAATGATTGTCTTTCCCAAAAACTGAGCATATTCTGTGTATTTAAAGAAACTTGCCTAAATTAATTGAAAAATGTAAACCATGTTCGATCCCGCCCAACTCTTAGAAAAAGCAAAAAATTCAAAACGTCATTTATCACTTCTTAATTGGGGGCTTGCCCGAATGATTCCTTTCAACAAACCTCATGGAATTAAGATCGTATCTATTGGCGATAAATCAGTAAAAACTCTATTCCCCTACAAGCGAAGCAACTTCAATCATATTAAAGGCTTACACGCTTGCGGCTTAGCTACTGTATCTGAATTTACAACCGGTATTGTTTTACTTTCCACCTTAGATGCCAAGCAATACCGCATTATTATGCAGAAAATGGAAATGAACTATCATTACCAAGGTAAAATGGATTCGTTTGCTGAATTTTCTGTAACCGATGAGTGGCTAGAAAATGAAGTAATCCAGCCATTAAAAACTCAAGAATCTATCGTGGTGAATTGCGAAGTAAAAACGCATGATAGCGATGGCAACCACCTTACCACAGGCAATATCTATTGGCAAATTAAAGCATGGAACAAGGTTAAAACAAAAGCTTAACCACTGGTATAAAGGAAGTTTGCGACACTCTGGCTTTCATCTATCTTTCTCAAGATAAAAATTTGACAAGCCTTATGAAAAAGTTACTTCTTGCCTTATTAGTTACATCGGTTATTGTTTCCTGTAAATCCCCAAACACTTCCAACGAAGCGGGATTTATCACTTTATTAGGAAATGACACCCTTGCCGTTGAATCATTTACGAAATCGGATGATTTGTTTTCCGCAAAGGTCGTATTGCGCTCTCCTAGCATTTCTTTAAGAAAATACGATCTAACTTTTGCAAATGGCGACTTTTCAACTTTAGAAGTCACGGACTACGATCCTACTCAAGGCTTCAATGGCGCTGGAACTTTGGTTCAAAGAATGACCAGACAGCAAGACAGTTTGATAGTAGAGTCTGAAGGTAGAGAAGGAATGACCTCTAGAACAGTAGCTTTCGAAAAAGACATGCTTCCGTTTATAGATATGGTGCACTGGCCTTACGACTTAGCTTTTAATAAAGCGGTTCAAAGCCCTAACGATAGCATTAACCAAAGACTTTGGACAGGAAGAAGTTTTTCGACTTTTATAATCGCCAAAGAAGGAAGTGACAGCCTTACAATCCGTCACCCTTCTCGAGGAGTTATGGGTGTTGATATTCTTGAGAATGGAGACATTCAATTGTTAGATGCAGGGCTCACTACTAGAAAACTAAAAGTGCATAGAGTAAATACTGTAGACATAGACAAGGTTGCAGCCTCTTTTGCTGAAGCTGACAGAAATGGAAAAACCTTTGGCGAACTTTCTGGAGCTCCAGAAGAACACTTTGAATTTAAAGGTGTTGAATTTGAGGTGTCTTATGGTTCACCACAAAAAAGAGGCAGAGAAATATTCGGAGGAATTGTGCCTTGGGGACAGCTTTGGAGGACTGGTGCCAATAGAGCCACACATTTCAAGACCTCTAAAGACTTGAAAATTGGTGATCTTAATGTGCCTGCTGGGGAATATACCTTTTTCACGATCCCACAACCCGATGGCGGAACCTTAATTATCAACAAGCAAACTGGGCAAAACGGTCAGTCATATAACCAAGATCGTGATTTGGGACGTGTTCCAATGCAAATAAGTCAGCAAACAGAGGTTACAGAGCCATTCACCATTAAAGTAGAAGAATCTGAGAACGGTGGAGTTATTAAGTTAATCTGGGACCAAACAGTTTTCTCAATTGACTTTGTTATCCTCTAATGGATAGGAGGCCGAGAAATAAAAAATTAACAAAATTCAATATTATTTACACATTCAATTTTTCGGTTTTCACAAGCAAAACGAAGTTGTAAAATTACTAAAAGGGGCGCTAAGGCGCCTTTTTTTAATGATTTAGTAACGCTTACTATTTTGGAAAAGAATAATATTCTTTGTTAATTTAAATCGGCTCTTCAACCAAAAGCGCCAATTACTTGACCTAAACACCCGTGTGATGCAATCATTGAAGTTGAATCCCCTTTTTGGAGGTTTTTTCATGTTACGCAATAAAAGCCAGCGCTACAAAGTCAGCAAAAGCGATTTCTATGAAGGAAAGAACTTTTTAGCAAACCAATCCCGCCTCCTCAACCTTACTAAAAACCTAAGAAACACCAACGAATTAACTACGGATAAGAGTATCCGTTTTTACGGCATAAACTTTGGCCAGACGATTAAAGATGCTGTTCAACATTTGGGGAAACCAAATTATATTTCACGTAAGAAATCGGTATTAAAAAACCATAAAATACTCTTCTACAGAATCACTGTTTGTAATGTTAATTGTATATTACAATTCCATTTTTTAAAGGATGAGTTTTTCTTGGGTGTAATTGAGGTAAAAAACACTTCTGTTCAAATCCACAAAGAGATTACAGACTTAGTCCGAAAAAAATACAATGTAAAGCAAGAGGACTGGGTTGGAACTTTAATAGACAGCGAAGGCAATACCCTTGAAATTCAGGAAGGAATGATACAACGAATGACTTATTTTTCAGGAAGTCAGTCCATTCGAAATGAAATACAATCGCAAGTAGCAAAAATACATACATTAAAAGAAAAGCACGGTCAGTTGAATCATGACGTGATTCTTAAAATGATCTAAGAAACTTACACCTAAACACTACTCATTAAAAGAGCTGGGAGATTTTCTGGCTCTTTTTTCTTGCCCCATATTTGGGGAATGGTATTAAGCACCTATCTTTAACTTTCGGGAAAACACATTTTTTTGAATGAAAGCCAAAAAACGTAGAAGTACGCACTGTAGTAATTGCGAGAGTGCGTTGGAAGAAAGTTATAACTTTTGCCCTACCTGCGGACAGTCCAATACCGATAATAATATCACCTTTTCAATTCTGATCAGGGAGTTTTTAGATAATTACCTTGGGGTAGATTCAAAGATGGCTAATAGTATTATGCCGTTTTTATTCAGCCCCGGTAAACTCACTAACAGGTTTCAAGATGGTAAAATCAAGCATTTTATACATCCGGTAAGACTTTATTTAGTACTCAGTGTATTCTATTTCTTTGTTATTTCATACCTGCTCAGTTTCGATCTTAGAGAACTAGGTGATGATAGTTTTAGTATTCCCGCTAGGGCCGACATAGAGGAACTCCGCAACGACCCGGATTTTGCTATTCTTACAGATTCACTCAAAATAGAAGCCTTAAACGACTCGCTGGTGAGGCAATTTACTGACATAAGCAACTTCAACGTACTCTATGATTCCCTCGTAAGTAAGTATGATTCTGCTATTATAAATAGCACCCAAGTAACACTAAATGTAGTAGATCTTATTGCTACAAACGAGAATGAACATTTTCTTGATAAAACAAACCGATGGGCTAGAGATCGACACATGAGTGACGATGCTTTTATGGATTCATTAATGGGAGGAAAAGGTCGTTATAAGATTTTTAATATTACTGATACTACGAGCGGTGAAGATGCTCGACACCTTAAATCGCAAGTGAGAAAGGTTTTTAAGAATGAAGAAGGTTTCAAAGGCTTTATTCTTGGCAACCTTCCCATTATGATGTTTTTACTTATCCCACTTTTTGCGCTAGTACTTAAAGTAGTTTATGCAAGACGTAACCACCTTTATATAAAGCATATTGTACATGCGCTTCATGTACATTCCTTTGCCTACTTTATTTATGGCATCAGTTTATTAGTGATGTTCAAGCTATTGGTAGGTCACTCCGGGTGGCAAGTCACCGTTGGAATATTAACCTTTATTGGAGTAAGTACTTATGTATATATTTCCTTCTTAAATGTGTACAAACAAGGCTGGTTTAAAACCCTAGTTAAGTTTAACATTGTAGGCTTTATTTACATTATACTCTTACAGATTTTCTTCAGCTTCGAAATCTTTATGAGCTTCTGGTACTATTAATGAATAGCTTTTAAAGACTTGTAATTGGCTTCAATAATTTTATCGGCTAGTTCTTCGGTAATTGAATCAGAAATAAAGAGTGTTTCGAACTGAGATGGAGCCAAATAAACGCCATTATTAAGCATCTCTCTAAAGTATTTGCCAAACATAGTCGTATCACAAGTTTTCGCAGAATCAAAGTCGGTAACCTTCTGATCTGTAAAGAAAATACTGATCATGGAGCCAATTCTATTCATAGTATATGGCAACCCTAACTCATCAAGATTCTTCTGAAAACCTTCTTCTATTCGCTGAGTAATTTTTGCCAAACGATCATACAAACCACGCTCACTCTTAATGAGGTTCAGCATAGCTAAACCAGCAGCCATTGCTACGGGATTTCCTGAAAGTGTTCCAGCTTGATAAACTGGCCCTACTGGAGAAACAAAATCCATTATTTCTCTTTTGCCGCCATAAGCCCCCACTGGCATTCCACCACCAATAATTTTCCCTAAAGTGGTTAAATCGGCTTGCACATCAAAAACACCTTGTGCTCCTGACTTTGACAAACGGAACCCAGTCATCACTTCATCAAAAATGAGGATAATTCCATACTGGTCACACAATGTTCTCAAACCTTGTAAGTAGCCTTCTTTAGGTAGAATACAACCCATATTTCCAGCCACTGGCTCAAGAATAATTGCCGCAACCTCATTCCCTACTCTATTGAGTAAATCTTTGACTTTTTCGAGGTCGTTAAAAGGAAGGGTAAGTGTATCCGCTGCGGTTCCCTTGGTCACTCCCGGACTATCTGGAGCTCCCATCGTCATTGCTCCAGAACCTGCAGCAATCAAAAATGAGTCACCGTGACCGTGATAACAGCCTTCGAATTTAATAATCTTATCTCTACCCGTGTACCCTCTAGCCAAGCGCACGGCCGACATGGTAGCTTCGGTACCAGAGTTCACCATTCTCACTTTTTCAATGGAAGGAAACATACTGCAAATCATTTCCGCCATTTCTATTTCAGCATTGGTAGGTCCACCAAAAGAAAGCGATCCTTTCACTGCTTCAATTACAGCTGCTTCAATTTTCTCATTGGCATGACCGAAAAGCATTGGTCCCCAAGAATTAATAAGCTCAATAAAAGCGTTATCATCCTCATCGTACATGAACGCTCCTTTTGCTCTTTTAATAAAAAGCGGGTTTCCTCCTACAGATTTAAAAGCACGAACTGGAGAATTTACACCACCTGGAATAGATTTTTGAGCTTGGTCAAATAGCCTTTGACTGCGAGAACTGTTGAGCATGAGAAATTAGTTATTTGATTTTTTTACTTTCGAATCGACCATTCTTAAGATCGGAGTATACCTATTGTCGTTTGAGAGCTGATAGCTAAAGCGCTCTGTTAATTCACCTGGTACCGTTTTTACGGTTTTTAACCCTAGTTGAAAGTACTTACCATATTGATTTAGCAATCTGCCATAAGTAACCATAATATCGTAACCGATGTAGGCATCGCCTAGTCTGTCTTCTTTTTTAGGTACCGCAGAGAACCTTTTTAAATAGCGTTCCCTAAACTCCTTTACGCTCGCTTTATCATAATCAATCCAGTTAGAGCCTGTAAATACAGCTTCTACCCTTTCTAATTGTTGAAACGAAATGGATTGTTCTGAACTTAACCAGCGAGATGAGCCTACATAATAGATGGTATCTTCTCTAGCATCTATACCACTAATTACACTTGCAGAGAGCGAAGGGATATCGGAAGCGATAAAGATATGACCAATACTATCGGGCATAATACCCAATTTTTCTTCTAGAAAATCATCTCCAGAGTACTTCTCCCATTTTTTTACGCCAGCATTTAAGAGTGAGTCCATTTCAGCAACCATTCGAGCACGCCTAGCAGAATCTTTATCAACCTTGACTTTCTCTACCAACATTTGCTGAATTTTGGCTGATTCATTTGGCCTTACCATTTGTTCAATTACCACATTGAATGTATCCTTTTCTATCAACTTTCTATAAAGTTGAGCCCTTGGCTTATCTGCTTCGCTGGCATAGAATATCGCCACATTCTTATTCTTAGTCAGGTATTTTCGGGCATATTCTGCTGCACTAATGGCCAAAGACTCGTTGCTCGGGTAATACAGAAAAGCAAATGGGTTATCGATCAAGATTTCGCCATTCGAAGATAACGGGTTAATAAAATTGATCTTATTCTCTTTGGAAAACCTAACTACTTCACCAATTGGTCCTGGGTAAGCAGGACCAACTATTAAGTCTAGTTCTTTAAGCTTCGGATCAGCCAAAATAGCACGGGTTGTTGTTGCGCTCGTTTTGGTATCGAAGGTCATCAAATTGATATTGATGTTTTCTTCCGCCAACTTCTCTAAACCTAATTTCATTCCTTGGAGAAAACGAACAGGCCAATCATTCATCATTCGGACTAGACTGATAGAGTCTGATCCGTATTGAAAAGGAAAAAACAAACCAATGTTATAGACATCCTTTTTAGGAGAGAAATCTACTCCGTCAATATTTGCTTCGGGATTAATTTTGAAAGTAGTAATGAGACTATCAATCAAAACAAAGTTTCGATCCATCACATTTTCTGAAAGTAACGAAGTCAATAAGTTAGAAGCAATAATAGGATCTGGATGGTCTTTAAGCAAAGACTTTAACTGATCTCTGTCTTTTAACTTAGCTAGGTGCTCAATCTTAAGAACCTCAATTTCTTCCTTGAAATTATCATCATTTATCGATGCTAAACGGTTCAATCCAGTTTCGAACTCTCCACTTTCTAAAGCAATTTTGGCCTGCCAAAAATTAATCTCATTGGCCGACTCTGACCAATTTGGATACTTCTCTTCCAACTGTGCGAATAGCTGTTGTGCCATTGCTGCATCACCTGAATGATAAGCCGAAATGGCTTCGTAAAAACCAGCATACCTCACTAAGTCATTATCCTGATCGAGAGCAGTGATTTGCTTAAACCTCCCCATTGCCAAAGCATACTGATCTCGGTCCAACAAAGACTTTGCTTCGTCAAACATGGATTTAATATCTTGAGCGAAGGCTGAAGAACCAACAAACAATAAGAAGGTTAATACTATAAAACAGCGAGTCTTAATTATCATGTTTATTCCCATTCTATCGTAGCCGGTGGTTTAGAACTGATATCATACACCACTCTGTTTACTCCTTTTACTTGATTGATAATTTTATTCGAAATATCCTGCAAAAACTCATACGGTAAATTACACCAATCGGCTGTCATACCATCTACACTGCTTACTGCCCTAAGTGCTACCACTTTTTCATAGGTACGCTCGTCTCCCATTACACCTACCGACTGAACTGGGAGTAGCATTGCGCCTGCTTGCCATACATCATCGTACAAACCTGCTTCTTTTAAGCCATTGATAAAGATGTAGTCCACTTCTTGCAGGATAGCCACTTTTTCAGCGGTAATATCTCCCAAAATACGAATACCTAAACCTGGCCCTGGGAAAGGGTGTCTGCCTAGAATATTTGGATCGATCTCTAAAGTTTTTCCTACAAGTCTTACACCGTCTTTGAAAAGCGTATTCAACGGCTCAACTACTTTCAAGTTCATTTTATCGGGTAAACCTCCAACGTTGTGATGCGACTTTATTGTAGCCGATGGGCCGTTTACCGAAACAGACTCAATAATATCTGGGTAGATGGTGCCTTGGCCTAACCATTTTACGCCTTGAATTTTCTGTGCCTCTTGATCAAAAACTTCAATAAACACTCTACCGATGGCTTTACGTTTTCCTTCAGGATCAGAAATTCCTTCAAGGGCTTTGTAGAACTGATCTTTGGCATTAACGCCTTTTACGTTTAAGCCCATTCCTTTGTACGACTCTAAAACGCTTTCAAATTCGTTCTTTCTTAAAAGTCCGTTATCAACAAAAATACAATGTAGATTTTCGCCAATAGCTTTATGAATAAGTACGGCAGCTACCGAAGAATCAACACCTCCTGAAAGACCAAGCACTACTTTATCATTTCCTAGTTTTTCCTTAAGCTCAGCTACAGTAGATTCTACAAATACATCTGGTGTCCAATCTTGACTGCAATGAGCGATATGCACCACGAAATTTCTTAACAGCTCTTTCCCTTCAGTAGAATGGGTTACCTCTGGGTGAAACTGAATTCCGTAGGTTTCTTCATTACGGATTTTATAAGCGGCTACCTTAACACTTGGTGTGCTGGCAATTATATCGAAGTCTGCTGGCAGGTCGGAAATGGTATCTCCATGCGACATCCACACTTGTGAACCCAAATTGATTTCTTTCATCAAATCGGAATGCATGTCTACATGATTCAATTTAGCACGACCATATTCTCTGATTTCGGAAGGCAATACATTGCCTCCAAATTTCTGAGCCATAAGTTGAGCACCATAGCAAACACCTAATAAAGGCAATTTACCTCTGAACTGACTAAGGTCTAAATCAGGGGAACCTGCATCTCTTACAGAACAAGGACTCCCTGAAAGAATGACTCCTTTAATGTCGTCTGTAATGGGTGGAATATTATTAAAAGGGTGGATTTCGCAATAGACATTGAGTTCTCTTACTCTACGGGCAATTAGTTGAGTGTACTGAGAACCGAAATCCAGAATAAGTATCTGTTCAGCCATGCGCAAAAATAATACTCAAGTCGACTAATCACTAATAAATGACAAGTAATTGTGTCGCATCTTTTAAGTAGAAAAGATTAAGATAAAGATGAACCGTCCGTATTGCCAATTGGAAACAACTTCCATAACTTGAAACTGATGACACCACATTAAATTCTATTCAACACTACAAAATAATGAGCGGATATTCTGGCACCCCACTGGCTAAAAAATTAGGAATTAAGGAAGGCTTCAAAGTCATGCTCGTAAACCCACCTGACTATTACAATAGTCTATTTGAAAGCCTACCTGCTAACATTGAGTTTATTGAGGATCAAAGTGAAGTTCAGGTCGATTTTATTCATTTTTTCACCAAGTCTGAAGAAGAACTTTCAAACAGAATCTTAGCCCTAAAATTAAGACTTAAACCCAGTGGGGTGTTATGGATTTCTTGGCCTAAAAAAGCCTCAAAGGTTTTCACCGATATTAACGATAGTGTAGTCAGAAGAATTGGTTTAGAAAGCGGTTTGGTGGATGTAAAGGTTTGTGCCGTTGATGAAGTTTGGTCGGGGTTAAAGTTTGTTTTTCGTTTAAAAGACCGAGACTAATTTGAATTTTAAATTTGGCCAAACGGCCATTTTACCAAATGATACTCAACCAGTTCAATTCATACATTAATGAATCCTATCTCGATCAAACCATTCATGTAATCTTTGCACCCGTTTTTTGCCCACGGTCTAAATTGAAGTAATTTAACACGATTCAAATCAATAACTATGAAATTTAGATTTACAAAAAACATTAAGATCGCTAGCTTTTTGCTTGTCTTATTGTGCTTTGCAGCTCCGTTTGCCCAAGCGCAAAAGATTCCGGCCAATGTAGCCGACAAAATTCATTTTAGAGACATTGGCCCCACTCGACAAGGTGGACGTTATGTGGATTTTGCAGTAGTAGACAAATCAACCAAAATTATCTATGCTGCAACGGCATCGGGTGGTGTATGGAAAACTGTGAATAACGGAATTTCATGGGAGCCAATTTTTGACAATGAGAATATTATTTCTGTAGGCGCCATTGCCGTAGACCAAAAAAACAATGATGTAGTTTGGGTAGGTACAGGTGAAGCCAACAACTCTAGAAGTTCCTACTGGGGAAATGGTATCTATAAATCTACTGATGCAGGAAAAACTTGGACCAACATGGGACTTCCTGAATCACATCACATCGGTAGAATTCTTATCGATCCAAAAAACTCAGACGTAGTTTATGTAGCCGCACTGGGTAAGCTTTATTCAGATAACCCAGAAAGAGGCTTGTACAAAACTACCAACGGTGGTAAAACATGGACTAAAGTTCTTGAGGTTAAAAAAGATGATGGAAAATTCATTGGTGTAGTAGATGTGGCCATGAGTCCGAAAGACCCGAACACACTAATTGCAGCAGCTTACGATAAAATCAGAACGCCTTGGACTTTTAATGAAGGTGGTGAAGGTAGTGGAATCTATAAATCAACTAACGGTGGTAGAACTTGGAAAAAACTAACCAAAGGCCTTCCAGGTGGCTTCTTAGGTAGAATAGGTGTAGCCTACGCACCAAGCAACTCTAAAGTTGTTTATGCAAACGTTGAAAATGTAAACGTTAAGGGCATTTCTACAGAAGAGAGAAGAAAAATGTTAGAGATTGGAATTCCTTTAGAAAGAGGTCAATCTGTAGACGGAACAGAAATGTATCGTTCTGACGATGGTGGAGAGTCTTGGAAGAAAATCAGCCCTGATGGAGTAGACATTGGTGGTGCCCCTTCTTACTACTACCAACAGGTAAGAGTTAATCCTAAAGATCCTGACCATGTATATGTAATTGGTATTGGAATGTGGGAATCAAGAAATGGCGGAGAAACTTGGGAAACTCCTTTTAGATTCGGTGGAGATAACCACGCGATGTGGATTGACCCTGCAGACCCTGAGCATATGCTATTAGGTTACGACCACGGAATGGGAATTACTTATGATGGTGGTAAAACTTGGTATCACCCTGATGAAATTCCATTGGCGCAGTTCTATGCTGTTGATGTAGATATGGCTTATCCTTACAATGTATATGGTGGTTTACAAGATAACGGTTCGGTAAGAGGCCCAAGCTCTAAAAGAGGTGGTTCTTCCATTGGACTAGAAGACTGGAACCGTACAGGTGGTGGTGATGGTATGTACAATGTTGTAGATAGAACAAACAACCGTTACTTATACAACGAATCACAATTCGGTCCGCTTTCAAGACTAGACATGGAAACTGGCGAAAGCAAAAGTATCCGTTACACTGGCGATCGTAATATGCGTTGGAACTGGAACGCTCCAATTGTAGTATCACAACACAATAGCGATGTAATCTATCATGCTGGAAACAAAGTAGTTAAGTCGAACTTCAGAGGCGAAAGCTGGACAGAAATCAGTGGTGATTTATCTAAGAATGACGCTGTTAAAGCTAATGGCACAGGTAATATTCAATACGGAACCATTACTACTTTAGAAGAATCTCCAATTGATGCCAACGAGCTTTGGGCAGGTACAGATGATGGAAACGTACATGTTACACGTGATGGAGGTAAAACATGGACCAACCTAAACGCAAATATTCCAAATAACCCTGAATACTGGGTAACCAGAATTGAAGCTTCTGCACACGTTCCAGGTACTGCCTACCTTTCTTACAATGGAATGCGTAGAGATGTTTTCACTCCTTACCTTTACAAAACAACAGACTATGGAAAAACATGGACTTCAATTGCTGCTGGTCTTCCAACTGAACCAGTAAACGTAATTCGCGAAGACCACAAAAACCCTAATTTGTTATTTGTAGGTACAGAACTTTCTGTGTACGCAAGTATCGATGGTGGTAAAAACTGGGCAAAGCTTAGCAATAACTACCCTACTAACCCAGCCTACGATATGGTGATTCACCCGAGAGAAAATGAGCTTGTGGTGGCTACACATGGTAGAGGTATTTTTATTGCGGATATTAGCCCACTTCAAGGCTTAACTGCAGAGGCCATGAATTCAGATGTTACATTATTTGATGTACAGCCTGCGGTTCAGTGGGTACGTGGTTTAAGCAATACTTCTGCATACACTAACTTTGACGGAGAAAGCCGTGCAGATGGTGTTCATATCAATTTCCACGCAAAGAACGCTGGCAAAGCGACCATCAAAATCCTTAAAGGAACAAGAGAGATTTACAAAACTGAGGTGAACGCCAAAGCTGGGTTAAATCAGATGATTTGGGGAATGGACGAAATTGTAAGCGAAAGATCTGAAGCTCAATTAAACCAAATGAGAGAGCGTTTTGGCCGATTTGGCTTGAGTGCAGAAGATTTGGAAGAAAGAATCGCTCAATCGAGATACATCACCAAATCTACCCAACCAGGTGAATTTACTGTTGTACTTGAAATGAATGGCAAAAAACAAACTAAAGAAACCAGAGTACTTCAAGACATCTGGTATAAAAAGTAATCGTTTTTAATTTTGATTGTATGAAGAGGTTGATCATCACAGATCAACCTCTTTTGTTTTAACCCCACTGATATCTCACCTATTAGTAATCCCTTAAAGATTTAACAAGTCTTAAAACAAAGAAAACGGATTGCTCAAATAATTTTGTTTACTTCGTGATCTCAAAAATCAGTATTCAATGCGCATTAAAATTATCCTTTCAGCCCTTCTTGTTTTCGCGGTAACAGTAAGTTGTAAAAAAGAAAGTGTCCCTCAAAAACCATTAGATTTTAACTTTAAGGTTAAAATGTCTGACAAGATTAATGATGCAACAATCATAAGTGGTTTTTATGGTCATCTGAAAAAATTCGAAGGTTTAGATAGCGTAGGAGTACCTGTTCAGAATAACATACTTCTGTATGACATTGAACATAAAGAAGCCATAGAGGGTGTGGCCTACCAAAGTGAAGGAACCACTTTCTACGATCTCAAAAAGCTCAATAAAATGGATATTGAGCCAAAGCTTACTGTGATTCCAAATAAAAACGGCTTTTATCAATTTGATTTAGGAGACTTAGAATACTGTGTTCTAATAGAAGTAAAGAAAAACACAGGCTACTACAGAGGTGGAATGCAAGTATTTAAAGGAACTTCTGATCAATTGAACGACAGAGAACTTCGTATTGACTACAAGTCTACACGATAATTCTACACAGAAAATGGATTAAAAAACAAAGGCCGAATGATTAACTCATTCGGCCTTTGTTTTATCTGAAGTTGTGTTCCTTTTATTGTTTAATCCATTCCAAGGCAACTTCTTCGTTTGAGAATAAGCGAATATCTTTAAAGCCATTGTGGAAATTAAAATTCTCCCAGACCTTATAATCCTTAATATTCTCTGAAATCAAGATTGCTCTTTTATAGCTGAAATCAACCCCAACCCCTCTTAATTCTTTAGCCATAATTTCTAGCTCCCTTCTTGTGGCAATCAGTTGAGCATCTCTAAGATCAGTAAATACCCTATAGCAGTTATGCTCTTCGGCCACTTTAGCCACTTTTGAAAAATAACTACTAGCAATATCCTTAGTCAATTCTCCTTCTATTTTCCCAAAGACGTAGTCCATCTCATCTTCGTACCCCACAATCAACAACATAGTGACTCCTTATTGAAATTAAGGGAGCAAATATACATCTAATCAGGCATAAACCAATCATTAATTACTCACTATCAGATAGTTACAAATAATTCTAATGATCAGAATAAATACGAAACTATACTTAGGTAAACTTCAGATCCACCAAATATATGACTGACAATCAACCATTCAAACTAAATAATCAACCGTTCAAATAAACAAAAAAGTAACTGGTTTCACATCTGGTTTAGTGTAAAAAGCCTATTCCACTTTGCACATCATACAACGTATACTGCCTCCTCCGTACTTCTCAATAGTAGGTATCTGCACCCATAACAGCTTTGAATATTGCTTTATACTTGATTTTTGGTCTTCCGATAAAGAATCAAAAGCAGATTTAGACATGACCAACACCGACTCACCTTCATTATTGATTACCTCCAACATATTACCCGCAAAAGCATACATTTGATCCATTGTAATCTCTATTACCTCGTGATTTGTACGTTCCAAAGCACTTATAACATCTTCGCGTTGAATAAAAGGAATTGCATCTAGGCAAATCACGGCATACTCCGCAGCCAAGCACATCAACACATTAGTATGGTAGATAGCCTCATCTGTTTTATTAAAAGCTTCAAAAACAATAGGTTCATAGCACATTAGTTCACAAAACTTATCTAATACAACTGGATGCGTGCGAGTAGAAACACAGGCGTAAGCAAGTTTATAATCGTAATCAAGAATTACACTTCCGGTACTTTCTAAAAATTTATCCTCCTTCTCAAATACCGAAAGATCAACTACTTCATTAATCTTAATTCCTTCTTCAGAAAGCTGAGTCAATACCTCATCTCTTCTTTCCGACCGTCTGCTTTCAGTCATCATAGGGTAGAGCACCACTCTCCCATCGTCATGAAAAGAAACCCAGTTATTCGGAAAAACAGCATTGGGCTTAATAGGATGATCGGTATCATCTAAGGCAATCACATCAATCCCTTCTGAACGAAGCTTAGACACAGCCCCTTCAAATTCCAGTTTAGCCTGGTTTTCAATTGTGCTCGTTTCATTTGCTCCTTCTCGGTTCTGGAATGAGTTTGAACGAGCGGTCGAAGGATCGAAACCAAAATGCTTCGGCCTCATCATCATGATTCGTTTGGCGGCTTGTTTAGACATGCCGCAAAGAAACATTATTTCTTGAGAATCCGAGTGGAAAACCCCAATCCAAAAATAAAATCTGTCTCTCCAAAGTTATTAGTTAAATCGAAGCCAGTGTACACATCCAATTGAAGATTGTTGTTCACTAAATAAGTTACACCCATATCTACATTATGAGTATTTACCCAGTCATTTCGTAGGGTACCGAACAACTCAAGGAATGCTCCCCAATTGGGTTGAAAAGCATATGAACCTACCATGGAATACTCTAAATAAAAAGGACCATTTTGGGTAGGAACGAAGCCCCCAAGACCGTAACCCAAAGTCAGTTTCTCGCTTAAAGTGTTGGAAAAATTGAATCGAAGATTTAACAAATCCTGCCCCATATCCTCATCAAAAATATCGGTAACATACTCTGCTAAAAACGAGGTTTTAGGAACAAATCCATCTTCGTTTAGAACATGAAACTTTGCACCTATCCAAGTTGAAGCAAATTGAACATCCCGTCTATTAATTACATCCCCATCAAACTTTATACGATTGATGTAAACGTTTTGAGCCAGCCTTAACTCCAACTTATCACTAAGCCCATACCTCAATTGTAGGAAGTTCAAAGTAAAGTTTTCGGATGCATAATCCTCAGGAAGGTTTACAGCATTTGCAATAGAATTTGAGAAAGCAGCCCTTGAGTACCCGATCCCCGACTCAATTTGAAAAGCACCTTTTGGCACCACAAACGAGGAGTAAGTCTGTGTAGGACGATCCGTAATTATTGAACCCATAGCTCCTTCGTTCGCCTCTTGTGCGAAAACTCCATTGGCCATCAAGCTGAAAGCCAACATGGCAAAAATTACGCTCCTTTTCATTTTTCGACTCATCTAAAAATTTCACATTAAAAATTATAAATCAGATATTTATACACTTTCTACTTATGTCTTTCTTTAAGAATTGAGATTACATCTTTTAAAGCGTAACCTTTGGCTTCCAAGAGCACCATATAATGGAATAACAAGTCCGCACCTTCATTTAAAAACAGTGATTCATCGTTATCTTTTGCTTCAATTACCAACTCTACTGCTTCCTCTCCTACCTTCTGCGCAATCTTATTCATGCCCTTCGAAAACAGATGAGATACATACGATTCTTCTGGCGTTTTTGTTCTTCGCTCTTTAATCACTTGCGTTAACTGATCTAAGAACTCAACTCCAATTTCGTTACTTTCTTCGAAACATGTATCATCTCCTTTATGACATGTTGGGCCTTCTGGTTTTGCCTTGATTAATAAGGTATCGCTATCACAATCGATCAAAACCTCTTCCGCATTAATATAATTATTTGAAGTCTCACCTTTTGTCCACAATCTGTTTTTAGAACGACTAAAGAAAGTCACTTTACCTTCTGACAGCGTTTTCTCCAAGGCTTCAGCATTCATGTAACCGAGCATCAATACCTTGTTAGAAACTTGGTCTTGAATGATAACGGGAACCAGTCCATCCCCTTTTGAAAAGTCTACTTCGTTTATGTTTTTTAGTACTCTCATTTTTCTATTCTTACCGGGATATTATAGCCCTTTAAATAATTTTTTAAATCTGGAATTGACACCTCTTTGAAGTGAAAAATACTGGCTGCCAAAGCAGCATCGGCAAGGCCGATTGTGAAGCTATCGAGGAAGTGTTCTTGGTTGCCCGCACCTCCTGAAGCAATGACAGGAATGGACACTGAGCCCGAAACTTTAGCCGTAAGTTCATTCGCGAAGCCAGCTTTGGTTCCGTCATGATCCATAGAAGTGAGGAGTATTTCACCCGCCCCTCGCTCCTCTACTTCCTTCGCCCAAAGTAAAGTTCTTCTTTCGGTAGCAATACGCCCTCCACTTACATGCACGATGTGTTCGCCCTCTACAAAGCGAGAGTCGATAGCGACCACCACGCACTGACTTCCGAATTCACCGGCCAGTTCACTAACCAATTCAGGACGCATCACGGCAGAAGAGTTGATCGAAATCTTATCTGCCCCTGCATTCAACAAAGCCGATACATCTGCAATGGAAGAAATACCTCCACCTACAGTAAACGGTATATTGATTTCGGCCGCCACACGCTTCACCAATTCTATCAGCGTCTTTCGCTTTTCCACCGTAGCGGTAATATCCAGAAACACCAATTCATCGGCTCCTTCTGCAGCGTATATAGCGGCAAGCTCTACGGGGTCGCCTGCATCACGTAAGTCAACAAAGTTGACTCCCTTTACGGTGCGCCCATTTTTAATGTCGAGACAGGGTATTATTCGTTTTGTTAACACCTTTTTGGTTTTAAGTTCTTAGTTTATTCAAAAGAGGCCAGTTCCTCTAGGCTAATTCTTCCTTCATAATAGGCCTTTCCTACAATGGTTCCGAACATGCCAGCTTGCTCTAATTTCTTTAGGTCATCCAGTTCAGCCACTCCTCCGCTCGCAATCAGCTTTAGCTTTGGGTAGCGCTTCAGAATATCATCATATAAATCAAATGAAGGGCCTTGTAACAGGCCATCTTTGCTTACATCGGTACATATCACGTATTCTATTCCTGCGCTCACATAGTCTTCCAGAAAGTTGAAAATATTCATTCCCGAACCTTCTTGCCAACCGTTAATACGCACTTCATTGTGATGCACATCGGCACCGAGAATAATTTTATCCGGACCATATTTCTTAAGCCAACTCAGTACCAAAGCTTTGTCTTTCACTGCAATACTTCCTGCTGTAATCTGTGCTGCGCCAGCTGCAAAAGCCGTATCAATCGCTTCATCCGACTTTACACCACCGCCAAAATCTACATGCAAACTGGTATTTGAAGCGATTCTCTTGAGTGTAGGCTCATTTACGATCTTGCTAGCTTTAGCGCCATCTAAATCGACTACGTGAAGTCGTTTGATTCCTGCGGCTTCAAATTTTTGAGCTACAATAAGCGGATCGGAAGCGTATTCGGTCTTTTGAGCGTAATCGCCCTGCGTGAGCCGAACGCATTTTCCATCTATAATATCTATGGCTGGTATGATGTGCATTGTTTCTGGTATTGGGTCAATAGTCAATAGTCAATAGTCAATAGTCAATTAGGAAAAACTCAAATCCAGAGATAGGGTTATCTTTCTTTGCTGATTCCCTGTTTCCTGATTTCCTGCCCCACTGTTTCCCTGATCAACCGATTCACTTGATATCAAGAAAATTCTGAAGGATGCGCTCTCCTACTTTTCCACTTTTTTCGGGGTGGGCCTGTAAAGCATAGAAGTTATCCTTGTTCAGAGCTGCACTAAACGTATTCACGTAATCAGTGGTAGCAATGGTATACTCACTGGTTTCTGCATAATAGCTATGCACGTAATACACATAACTATCAGCTTCTATTCCCTTAAACAAAGGACCAGTAGTATGCTCTAGATTATTCCAGCCCATCTGAGGCACTTTCAGCGTAGGCTCAAACTTCTTTACCTGTACATCGAAGATGCCAAGGCAATCGGTGTTGTTTTCTTCGGAATGAGCGCACATCAGTTGCAAACCTAAGCAAACACCAAAAACAGGTTGCTTTAAGTCTTTAATCACTTCATCCAGCTTTCTTTCTTTCAGAAATCGCATGGCAGTACTGGCTTCGCCCACGCCTGGAAAAATGACGCGGTCTGCAGAGCGAATCACTTCCGGATCGGCACTGAGTACAGGAGAAACGCCCAAACGCTCTAAAGCATAGGTAACAGACTGCACATTGCCCGCATTATAATCTACAATAACTACACTCATATGTTTGAATGAAAAAAGCGGTTTAAACCACCGCTTCTTTTCTTTGTTTTAATTTCGCTTCAATTTTAGATTTAATCTCTGGCAGAGAATTATACAATTGCTCATACGACTCAATAATAAAGTAATTCTCTTGCATTTTATCCTTTCTGTAAGGTGTTTCTAAGATTTTATCTACATCATACTCAAAGTGGTTGGGCTCATCGCTCAACGAGTATTTAGTTTCGCCCGCAGACGATAATATTCCTGCTCCGTATATTTTCACTTCACCCTCTTCTCTGATCAAACCAAACTCAATGGTATACCAGTAAATCCTTGACAATAAATGAATTGCCCATTCGTCTTCAATCCATTCGTGACCAAACTGACTGATGGCCTGAAGGAAGTCTACAAAAGCCTGATTGGTGAGCAATGGAATGTGAGCAAATACATCGTGAAACATATCAGGCTCTTCCAAATAATCCAACTGACTCATTTTTCGCACCCAGGTAGTAGCAGGAAATTTCTTATTGGCCATAAGCTCAAAGAAAAGACCATCTTCCACAATTCCGGGCACTGCGTAAATCTCCCAACCTGTTAAACCACGAAGTATCTCATTGGTTTTCTCGAAGTTTGGAATTCCTTCATTGGTGAAGTTCACCAACTTTAAACCCTTGGTAAATTCGGTAGTTGCGGCTTTAGGCAAACTAGGAAACTGTCGGTCGAAGAGGATACCCCATACTTTCTGGTCTTCGGCTGTGTAATTCTCATAAATCTGTTTCATTCTTTCCTTGTTAAAGACTCCGCTGGAATGGGCTAAAAAACAAAAAACCCGATTCTTGCGGAATCGGGTCTTATATGTTTGATTAATTGTTTCTATACAATTTACATAGCGCTGCCGTTCCGATCGTTCGGGTAGTAATAGTAATAATGATGTGCGCTGCTATGTAACATTGCCCCAAAGGTAAAATGCATTTCCGAATTGGCAATCCTTTTTTTAAAAAAGAATTGAGTGGAGTGAAAACCTGTTTAGGGTTTATTGTTTAAAGTCTAATAAAAGCTACCTTTTGCATGTTCTCCGTTTCATCTGCCCTTTGGCATAACCTGTGACGCTCTATGAACCAAAGGACTCTGTCCGTTAATGCTGTAAATCCATCTTGCAAGTCATTCCGTAGGAATCCTTTCACGCCTCACAAGTCAAACTTTTCTGTGTTTCTGAAAAAGATCCTTACAGGATGACTTCAAGTGGACTATTGGTGCTCTACAATCGCTTGGCTTTGCCGAGTGACTACTTAAATTAAAAAGCTAACCATCACTCGGTACAACCGAGCGATTGAGGTATAGTATACATTCTGCGTTACTTAGTGTCCTTCGCGGTTAAAGATGCCCTACCTGTTTCTTACATTTTACTTAACTTCTGAATACCCTCTAGTAATCGGTCTACATCGGAAGTTGAGCTATATAGATTTGGGGTTACGCGGATGCCTTCTTCATTCTCTGGTAGATTCCTTTTTACGGTAAATACGCCAAAGTCATCATACAACCTTTTGATTACTTCATCGGCATCTAGGTTACGTAGTTTGAAGGTAGCGATGGCACAGCTTCTTTTTGCTTCGATAGGCGTAAGCAACTCCGCATTAGCAATCCCTCCTATTTCTTTTGTCCAGTAGTTTTGCAAATACCGAAGTCGTGCTTCTTTCACGGGGATGGTCACCATATTATTAAATTCTGCGGCCTTGGGCACCGTAAGTAAAGTAGGGAATGATAGCGTTCCGAAGTGGCCCAATTTGTTAATATTATCTTCGCGCTGGCCTACATCACCAAACATTGGACTGAGGTCTTTGATTCTGTTTTTCTTCACATACATTAGCCCCATGCCTATAGGCGCACTGAACCACTTATGCAGGTTGACACCCACAAAATCACAGCCTAAATCTGGAATTTTGAAATCTAGATGCGCAAAACTGTGTGCAGCATCCACAATTACCTCCACTCCTTTCGGCCTGGCCATATCTGCAATGGCCTTTACTGGCATAATCTGTCCTGTTAAATGAATTAGGTGAGTGACTAGAATACAACGTGTTTTGTTAGTCACGGCCGCTTGGTATAAGCTTACAATTTGTGCATCACTCTCTGGAATCATCGGCAGCGCTATACGCTTGATGATAATACCCTTTGTTTTTTCAAGCATTTCAAAAGCCTCAATCATGCTTGGGTAATCTTGTTCGCTAAAAATCACTTCATCACCTGGTTGAAAATCGATGCCTTGAATCAGAATATTCAGCGCCTCCGTGGCATTTCTGGTAATCAGCAATTCTTCACGTTCTGCTCCCGAAAACTCAGCCAAGGTGTCCATAACAGGGCCGAAATCCTGCTGATTAAAAATTCTTCGCGCATAGGCCGAACTTTCCCTATTTACTTTTTTAATGGACTCTACATAAGCGTCTACCACCATTTTTGGCTGTACCCCAAAATAACCGTTCTCAAGATTGATCCACTTGTCGCTTACATCGTAGTGAGTTTTCTTAAAGTCTTTCCAAAATGCTTCATCCTGAGTTTTGGTCAGATCGAACTCTCCCTTCCATTCTGCAATACTCTCTTTAGGTAAGTATTCGTCTAAGGAACGACCAATGAAGGGCAGTGAAATTGCGCCTATTGCGAGTTTTTGAAGTAGGGATCTTCTTTTCATCTCAAAAAATTTTAATGGTGATTTGGCTTCTAAGTTAGTAAATCATGCCGTTGTCAAATTTAAAATCAAAAAATCATTCAATAGCTTGATCAAGGCATTTCATTTCTAAACCTCATTTATTTTATGATTATTGCAACACGATATTTTTGAAGATACTCAACATCATTTGTATTCTTAACCCATTGCCTTTATGCAATCATTAATTCACTACTTTTTGCACTTCGGTTTTCCTTTGGTGATTGCTCTGGTATTTTTCAAAAAGGACTGGAAGAAGACTTACTTGATTTTACTGGCGACTATGCTTGTAGATTTAGATCACTTATTCGCCAACCCAATTTTCGACCCCGGCCGATGCAGCATCAATTTTCATTTTCTGCATACCTATTATGCCATGGGCTTTTACGTTGCGCTCCTCTTTCTCAAAAAACCCTTCAGAATTATCGGCATAGGTTTACTCTTTCATATGCTTACTGATTATATTGATTGCTTAATGATGTAGTGACGCATCCAAGGTTGACAAAGCTAATTTTGCAGAAACATTAAAATTTAAAACAAATGCGAAAAATATCTCTTTTCATTGCCACAAGTTTAGACGGTTACATTGCAAAACCCAATGACGACCTTAGTTTCTTAAAGCTAGTAGAAAAGGAGGGTGAAGACTATGGTTATGAGCAATTTACAGAAACCATTGACACGCTGATTATTGGCAGAAAAACCTATGATTATGTAATAAAAGAAATCGGTTCATCTCATTACGACAATGGACAAAGAGATGTGTATGTCATTACAAGAACTCAAAGACCAAGTGTTGGAAGAACCACCTTTTACACAGGAAGCTTGACGGATTTAGTTAAACAACTAAAATCTGAAAACGGTAAAAATATTTATTGTGATGGAGGTGCAGAGGTAATCAACGAACTTCTAAAAAATGACTTGATTGATGAGTTTATTATTTCAATCATTCCAGTTTTGCTAGGAAATGGAACAAGGTTATTTAAAGATGGGCGCCCCGAACAACTGCTTGAATTTGTAACTGCTAAAACATTTGACACGGGGTTAATTCAGTTGCATTACAAACGAAAAAAACATAACGAACTACTGACATAGGGTTGTCACTTCTTGGGTATAGATTTGTGTCAACGAATCTTTAACGCTGATCATAAAGCAATAGACCAGAAAGTGAATGAAATGAGTAACAAGGAAGCAGAAACCTATTGCCCTAAAAGCCGAGCAGATTGGCGCGCATGGTTAGCAAAAAACCATGCGTCTGAACAGTCTGTTTGGCTGGTTTATTTTAGGACATCCACAAAAGTTGCTTCTATTACTTGGAGCGAAGCCGTAGATGAAGCCCTTTGCTTTGGGTGGATAGACAGCACCAAAAAGACCATTGACGAAGAAAGGTACATGCAGTATTTCAGCAGAAGAAAGCCGAATAGCATGTGGTCTAGAGTAAACAAAGAAAAGGTAGAACAGCTCATTCAAAACAACCAAATGACCGAAGCGGGTTTGGCCAGTATAGCGACCGCAAAACAGAATGGTTCTTGGACATTCTTAGATAAAATTGAAGCCCTTGTCATTCCAGAAGATTTAACAGCAGCATTGGCCAATCACAAAGGCGCCACAGACTACTTTGATGGCCTAAGTAAGTCCGCTAAAAAGATTTTATTGCACTGGGTAATCTCTGCTAAAAGACCAGAAACAAGACAAAAGCGAATTTTAGAAATCGCAGAAAACGCCAGTGAAAACTTGAAGCCAAAACAGTTTAGGTAGAACGGCTTTCATCGCCAACATTATTGGTATGTTATCAGGAAGTTTTGATAAATTAGATGATATACAAATTATGTACATGGCCGAAATGTAACCTAAGCAAAAATTGATGAGTGAAAAATTTACTGAAATTGATATCCAAACGCAATACGCCTTAATTGGAGAGTTTGTTGTACGATTTGAAGACATTAACGATTGGCTTAGATTCTTAATTCCAAAAATTATTTTCCCAGATAAGCAGTCAAAACTACAAACTCAAAACATAGGCTCTTTGATTGAAAACATTACAGCTGACCCTTTGAGGTCAAAGTTTGATTCCCTTATTTCCGACAGCTTTACAGCCTATCCTAAATTAAGCCAGTTAAACCTTAAGCTCTCTTCCAAAATAGTTGAGTTACCACAAATACGAAACACTATTGTTCACGGGGCATATAGGCTTGGTTGGAAAGATTTTGAAGGAAATTTATCTTCTGACACTCTCTCTGTTCAACATAGTAAAGCAACAAAAAAAGGTTTTGAAAAACGCTCAAAAATAATTTCCACAAAAACACTTGAGAACTTGAATCGAGATATGATTAAGGTTTCAAAGTCTTATAACTATATAGGTGCAATTATCGACTGTTTGAATCATCACAATTTGCCAGAACAGGCAGATAAATACCTTATTTTTCTAGATAAAGAGATTGATTCATTTAATAAAATGAAACTTGATGAAATTCTGACCTTAAATTAAATTTTGTTCACACCAGTTAAGGTAGCAACCTCCTGTCGCAGGTTCTCCGATTTATCTGCCAGTAGGCAGAACCTGTGTTAATTTATTAATCAAGGACTCTGTCCGCTTTATTTAGCACCTCCTTTCCAAACCAACAGACTCTCGCGGTTTTTTCGTGCCTCAAAAACACTCAGAGTGACGGTAAGTGATGGAACTTTGCGCTACTTAGCGCACTTTGCGGTTTCATCAAAGCACCAATAAGCCATAATCGTTCAAAAAGAGCACTCTCCCTTTGATTCATAATTATCGAAAACAGTTATCTTGGAAAGTAAGCACTACAAGCCCGCTCAACGGTAGGCATAAGTGTCCGTAACCTGAATTAAGAAGCTTATTTTAAATAAATATGAAACAGATTATTTGTCTATCCATATTACTTAATGCCGTAATACTACAAGCGCAAGATTTCGGTAAAGACCTTGAGCATTTAGCAGAAACAAACCAGAAATGTTTAGACAAGGGCAGGTTTATGCTTGACTGTGAAAGAAACTATTATACTCAAATTGACAGTATGCTGAATGTGGTATACAACCATATTAGAAAACCCATGACCGAAAAGCAAAAAAGCGATTTAAAAACGGCTCAGTTATCATGGTTAAAAGCAAGGGACAAGAAATTCAACGAAATTAATAAGGAAGATATCGGGTTAGGCGGGCAAGATGGAATGATGTTTAAATATCAAAGGAAAGCTACTTATGTTCTCGACCGAATTAATTATTTCATCAAGCAATATTTGAATAAAGACGAGTAGCGGAATTAATTCTAAAAGAATGAACAAACCCTTACAGGCTGAAAGATAGTAAACCTTGAGCTACGAGGCTTCGGAGCGTCTGTACTTAGCACCTCCTCTCCGTACAAACAGACTCTCGCGGTTTCGTTTTTCAAACTCAACCTCAGAGTGACGGTAAGTGATGGGGCTTTGCGCTACTTAGCGCACTTTGCGGTTTCACTACACCACCAATAAAAGCAAAGAGACCTCCTCGCGGTAGTCTCTTTTGGATTAGACAGCAGTCAAACACATCTGACCCAGTCTCTTCAGTGATTTCAGCCTTCTACTTACCCCCTTCAATTATAGCTAGAGTTTGTTCTACCCAGTCTTTGTTGGCCCCTAGCTTAATTTCAGGGCCAATTCCTTCGTTTTCATAGGGAAGAAAAGAAGCTTGACGCATATCGGTTGGTGCATAAGTGAACATCCCCGATGGCGAAGTGTATGTTCTACCGTAATTAGTACCATAGCCCAGCGCACCATAAGTGGTTTGTCCTAAATGAACCGTGTTCTTCAATTTTCTTAAGCGTCCTGTAGTGAGTTCTCCGTTACTGCCCGTGTAGAAGTTCGTCAGTACATACACCTGCGCTTTGCTCTTCTTTATGGCTTTTATAATCGGCTTAGATATTTTATCCGAGCCGCCCACATTGTTTCTCAAATCAACAATCAAGTAAGGCGAGTTCAGTTCATTTTCGATTTGAGTGACTAATTGGTCTCTGTTTTTCCTCATAGTGCTTCTGTTAAAACTGTTCATCCAAACGTATTGCACATCATCATTCAAGCGAGTCAGCTTGAAGCTTTCAGCCTCATCGGAAGTTACGTTTACAATATCATAGGCCTCATCCTTCGTTTCTTTTCGGGTAGTAGAAAACAACTGCCCATTTTCAAAAAGCTGCTCTTCAGCAAAAACCAAGTTCTTATACAACTGACCATAGAAGACAATATTAAAACGTGAAGGCGAGTCGGTTTCCTTGATGTAAGCATAGATCTGTCCCGGCTCCCAAATACTGATCTGGGATTCTAACACCACTCCCACCAAGCTATCTGTATCAATACGATAAACACCTAATTTCATTCTGCTGCCCGCATTGTAGATGCCTTCAATACCCGATGCTGGTTTAGATTTCAATTGGGCTTTCAATTGCGTTAAATCCAGGCCCACCTTGGGGTGATTTTTGAAGGCATCGCTGGTTCGGTAGCTTTTTATAAATGTAGAATCGAAGATATCGTCCATCGTATAATCTGGTCTCGGCTCGTACACTTCGGCATGCTTATCATTCACAAAATGCTCTAGCTGATTGAGCTTCCAAAAGCAATCGACCTTGGACATTTCATTGGCCATTTCGCCACGAAGTTGTTGGTATAAATTCTCGAATTCAGTTTTCTTATTTCCTTTTACCTGATGCTTAAATGAGTTCATCTTCTTCATCTGCGCATAGACAAAATCAAGCTCGGGTTTGCAGTCGCAATTGGCTTGTGCCGAAAGGTTAAAACTTAAAGTAATAAGGAAAATTAGGGTCAGTAAATTTTTCATTTCTGTTTGTTTATGCCCCGAAGCTTCGGGGGGACTGGTTCAAACGTACAAACAGAAATCGGCCTTTAAACCTATTTAATAAGGCTTGTGGCGAAATCACACTATTCTGTGGTGGAATTGACGGCTGTTTCTACTGCAGCCTGATAAGTTTTTGAAACAGGTACTTCAATGTCGCCTGTAAGCATCACATTCACTTTACGATTTCCGGTCTTCCATTGTCTAAAATGATAAGCATTGATCAAAAAAGAGCGGTGGGTTCGGATCAATTCTGGCCGTTGCTCCTCCACGGCTGTCAGCTTATTTCTGATCAGCTGTGTCTTTAAATTCCCTCCTTCATTAAAAGTCACTTCTACATAATTATCAGACGACTGAATACAAATAAGATCGTTCAATTGCAGGCGCAAACTCTCGTAATTTCCAGTGCCTTTAATTTCGATTTTATCATTCTCTAAACGCTTCTCTTTGTACTTACCGAAAGACCAACGGCCAATGGCCACGATAGGGAAAACGGTGAGTGCCGCAGGCAAATAAATGGCAGTAGCAAAATAGGAAATGGTGTAAGCGTATGGGTCAGAGTCCACCACCAAATAATAGTACACCAAG
Source organism: Roseivirga ehrenbergii (assembly GCF_001593005.1). Classification (GTDB taxonomy): domain Bacteria; phylum Bacteroidota; class Bacteroidia; order Cytophagales; family Cyclobacteriaceae; genus Roseivirga; species Roseivirga ehrenbergii. The sequence goes on along the minus strand of NZ_LQZQ01000049.1, from coordinate 142,845 downwards.
CGGGTAGCCACAAAACCGATGATGATGACGAAAGACATAAAAGTGAGTTCCGCCCAAACAGGCCACTGCCCTACTTTTTTAGACAACCAATGCTGAAAGGGCAAGCAAATCAGATAACAAATGGAGCCAAAAAGACCGTAGAGCGGCAGATAAGTCAACTTCTCATTCAAGTAAAGTTGACCTACATCGAGCGGTTCGGTAAAGAACAGAAAAACGAATACCCAAACCGCCAAGCCCAATGCAATTAGTACATGATGTTTAATGGAAGGGTCGAATGGGTAATGCTGCTTTAACATATCTGGCTTTGGCTTACAATGATATTGGAAAAGCCGCTCTTTTCAAGGTTGAAAAATAGAAAACATAAAAATTTATGCTCTACTGATTGATCGAAAATCTTACTACAGTCGCTTGGCTTTGCCGAGTGACATCATAAATGAAAGAAGTAAAACCAACTATCACTCGGTAAAACCCAGCGGTTGAGCCAAAAATGCACTCAATCAGCATTTAAAAACCACTTTTGCAGAAACTCTTCAAAAGCCGTAGTATGCTTAAGAAAATAAATTTCAAAAATGCTGTCATATTTTTTAAGGCCTTGTCACTAATATTAATAGACAATGGAAAACTTCGAACATCAGCACAATGCGCCAATGACTTTTGAACAAGTGCTAGAAAGCAACAAGGAGAAAATCTATAGGATCAGCCGTGTTTATGCCGTTGCTCCTTTAGAGCCGCAAGATTTGTTTCAGGAAGTGGTTTATCAAATCTGGAAGTCCTTTTCCACCTTTAAAGGCAATTCAGGCATTGATACTTGGGTCTATAAAATTGCGCTGAATGTTTGTCAGCGATCTAAACTGAAACTAGACAAAGGCAAAGAGAAAACGGTAAGGCTAGACTCCTTGCAGTTTGTTCTGGCAGAAGTTGGCCCAGACAAAAGTCAGCAAGAAAGGTACAAGGCACTTCACGACTGCATTGCTACATTAAACGAAGCGGATCAATCCTTATTAGTATTACTGCTCGAAGGCCTTCCTTATAAGCAAATTGCTACCATTACTGGTTTGACTGAAAACCATGTAGCCGTAAAAATGAAACGTATTAGAAAATTATTATTCGACTGTATCACCCCAAAATTGGCATAAGATGACAGAACAAGAACTAAAAGAAATATGGATGAGCTCTTCGCAGGCCGAGAGAATCCAAGTCGATTTATCAAAATTGGTGATGGAACTCAAGAACAAACTGAATCACATTGAAAAGGTAATCAGGAACAGAGATATCCGTGAGATTATAGCTGCATTCATCACTATCCCGATGTTTGCCTATTTCGCTTATGACATCCCCTTTCCCATTACCCGAGTCGCAAGCATACTCACGATAGTATGGTCAGTTTATGTGATTTATCGCTTTAGAAAACTTCAGCTTAGCAAAAAAAACGAAGACCTTACATTGCCCTTCAAGGCTCAGTTGGAACACCAAAAAAGCAATATGATGGCGCAGCACAGGTTTTTAGACACCGTATTGTACTGGTATGCTGGCCCTCCTTTTCTACTGAATGTCGCATTTATATTAGGCTTAGGCAATCCAGATATTTTTGGCTATTCCTCTGGTTTGAAGGAACATTTGCCCTTTGACTCGGGAAGTAAAATCACATTGATTGTTTTATTAGCCGCCTTCTACGCCTTTGTGGTATGGTTAAATAAACGGGCGGTAAAGAAAACGCTTAACCCACTCATTGCCGATATCCAACGTATTCAAGACCAACTGGAAGAAGAATAAACACATAAGGAACTCAATTATACAACACATGAAAAAACTAATCGCATTACTCATCATTTTTGGCATTAGTACCATGACTTTCGCACAAGGAGAGAAGGAGATTTCACAAAAAACTTCTTCTGCATTCAAAAAGTATTTCAATCAAAATGAATACAAGGCCATTTTTGATATGTTTTCACCCGAAATGAAAACCGCTTTGCCTTTAGATCAGACTTTAACCTTTCTTGAAAATGTAAAGTCACAGGCTGGCACACTCAAAAATTTAGAATTTGTTAAATACGAACAAGGTACGGTGGCGCTATACAAAGCTCAATTCGATCGGACCATACTCGGTCTAAACCTTTCAACAGACCAAAACTCAAAAATCAACGGTTTACATTTAAAGCCCTATCAAGACGATAGTCAACCGATATTGGAGCGTAACATTTCGAGTTTAATACTACCCTTCAAAGGTGAATGGACAGTTTTCTGGGGAGGTGATACCGAAGAACTGAATTACCACGTAACCACTCCTGCACAAAAAGGAGCTTTTGACTTCTTAATCATGGATGAAAATGGTAAATCCTTCAGCGGTGACGGAAGTAAAAACGAAGATTATTATGCTTTTGGTAAAGAGCTATTGGCACCTGCGGCTGGCGAAGTAGTTTTGGCAGTGGATGGAGTTAAAGACAACAAACCAGGCACTATGAACCCTTTTTTCGTGACTGGTAATACTGTAATCATTAAAACGGCCAATAATGAATACCTCCTGCTCGCTCACTTCAAACAACATTCAATCAAAGTAAAACAAGGCGACCAAGTAACCCAAGGACAGGTGTTGGGACTGAGTGGAAATTCAGGCAATTCTTCTGAACCGCACCTTCATTTCCATATTCAAAACATGGAAGAAATGAGTCAAGCCACTGGGGCTAAAAGTTATTTCAAAAGCATTAAGGTAAACGGAAAAGTAAAAACAGACTACTCTCCCATTAAAGGCGATCGCATTTCAAATTAAGAACATTTAACTCGGATTGAAAACGGGGATTTGGCTAAAGCTGAAACCCCGTTTTCATCACCAAATAAAGTGATTTTCTATCCTTATTTCTTTGTGGGTATATAGTTTGACGGCAGCATTTCATACACGCCTTTATTGCCCAAATAGCCATAAGTCATAATAGAAAGTGGGTCTTTCAGCACACCGTTCGGATAAACAATGGCCCTTGTTCCAATGACTTTTATGTAACTCAAAGGAGTGGTTTCTAATTCTTCAGTTCCAGGTCCCACATAAAAAACCTCAATTACGCCATCAAAGCTCAACTCGTAGAATTCCTTTTCTTTATGATAGGTTAAATGGACATTTCCTTCTGAATACCCTGTTGAATCGATTCGAATCACTTCGGTCTTTCTACTCATTTTTTTTGAATCGAATGACGAAGGGTTATAGTTGGTAAGGCTTGCTAAAAAATTCTCTTCTGCCACTTTATTCTCTATCAAACTACGCAAAAAATGCGTTAATGAACCGTTGTAAGCTTTTTCTCTATTAGTCTCCCACTGCTCTTGTTGTTCCTCATTTTCGGGCTTCATTTCTGTAAAAACAGGGTAACCAAAAAACGATTTCGCTCTATCGGCCATATAAAATGCAAAATTGTAGTAGTCAATCTGATAGCCAAGGTGCTGATTAACAAAATTGAGATCATAGTTTGCGCTATAGATCGTGCTTTTAGAAGTCAAGTCTTTTAGGTCGATGATTTCTGCATTTGTAAGCTCAATATCCTTGTCATCATAGCCAGTGCCTAAAACCATATTGTAAAAGTCGCCTATCTCTCTCCGTCTTTTCCGTGCAACTCTACCTTTGCCCTTCGTGCTTATCTCAACTTGATCAAGTTCAACTACTGCTGGATCGAGCTTTATAATTAAGGATTCAGGAAGCCTTTTCGGGTCATACACCAATATTCTATTTTCATAAGCAACGTGAGAAACCACAATATTGAGGCTCTCATTGGGCAGGTCTTTAATCTCAAAATAGCCGTCCTGATCGGATATGCTTCCCAAAGATGTACCCACTAAAGCAACCGTACAATAGCTGATGGGATTTCCACTCTCTTTCTCTACTACCCTACCTTTCAGTACTCTAATTTGGCCAAAGCCTTCTTGTGAAACTAAAGTCAAGCTGCTTATAATAAGCATTAAGCTGAACAAGAATCTAAATCTAACCATGTTTATTTCTTTTCGATTTTATAGCTTTTCACCAAATGAAAGGGTTCACCCGACATTGAAAGTCCTTGAACGTCAATCATCACTTCTGTATCCGTATCGCTATTCCAAAAGTCAAATGAGATTTCACCGTCTTCAATCAGTAACATCGGTTTCCAAAAAAGCACTACCCTACGGTCTGGCTGGTTATGTGTTGGTTCCTTCACATCGTATTTTGGAGCATAAAACTCCCTTGGTTTATCATAACCATTCTTTAGCTTTTTGGTGATCACATTTTTGGCTCCCTCTTCTTTAGAATAAAAAGCCAATACCCAACCTAATGGTTGCCCTCCAATGACAGTTTCTTCAAAGTAAGCCTCCACACGATCAATCATGCTTGGTGACATGGAAACTATATGATCATACATTACCAGTTTATCATCCAACAAAAGGCGCGGCATATTATCATTCCCTGTAGCCCCCTTTCCCTCTTTTGCATTTCCCCCAGGATTTCTGATACTAACGTAGTTAGTCATACGTCCAGCTCCATCGAATGTGGCTAGATTATCCTGACTACCATTATTACCAGCAATATTGGTTCTAAAACCAGGGATTCTAAGTTCTAATACATCAAATGGGTTAATATAGGTCTTTATATTAATGTCGTTGAAATTAATCACATAATTACTAGGTCCATAAACACTAGTTGCCATTCGAGAAACGGTTTCTCCTCGCTTTTTTCCTTCTACAGTTACAGAACCTAGGTCCCTGAACATAAGGGAGTCAAAACCATAGGTAACCACATAGGATTTGCGGAAGTTACTTTTTTCTGTATAGCTTGTAATCTCTTCTGGTTTAATCTCTTGTGTTTCAAAACGTGATTTAAAGGCCGAACTGAGCGCAGGTGTATTCGTAGTGCTGTCCAACACAATTTTTACATATTTATCTCCTTTACGCCCCATACCACGCAAAATCACATTATCGGTATTAGAATATCTAAGATTATTAAAACTAAACTCCCCTTCTTCATCTGTCTGAGTTGTATTGAATAGTTCCATATTGTCTGTTTGACTGATCATGGTGATTTCACCCTCTGCCTGTGGTTTCTTTCCTGATGAATTCATCAACCTTCCAGATATAGACAGCCCCTTTTCCACTTGGTATTCTGGTTCGGGCAAACCTTGTAAGATTTCATCCCAAGAAAAACGTGTCCAGCCATGACTCATCATTACCAAATCCAAGTGTGCTTTTGCCTTTTCATTGTTGGGGTCAAAGTAATACATCGGGTTATCGATGTAGCCCTTAAGGTCAGAAGTGAGGAATAAATCAGAATAAATGGTTTGGTGGGGTGCTCTGTCGAGCGTTTGCCCCAGATCCAAAACACTTACAGAAAATAAACCTTCAACAGGCATTCCGTTCGATTCTTTTACATCAATTTTGGCAGTTACTTTACTTCTGGACTCATAAGTTTCCTGATCGGTACTCACCGTGATTTTTCCTTTGGGATTATCCACAAAAATCAGTCGTTCCAAAACAACATTCGATTGGCTATCGAATAAAGTAATGTGCGAAATACCGTTAGGAAAGTGGATTTTAGGCAAGGTAATCAGGTTCTCATTTTCTGTAAGTTTGAGCTCTAGGGCATAAATTAACTGACGCTTAGCATGAATGATTAAGCTATAGTTTTGCGCTTTGTTCGTGTTTTCATTAGATCGCAATTTCAGCTTTAAAAGGTTCATATTACTGTTGTCTACTTCAATAACAAAACCTCTATCTTCCACCGTTTGCAAAGGGAAACTTGTTGAACTGCCTTCAATTTTAGCACTGTACTTCTTCCCTATTTCTGGTGTGAATGAAAAAGTCCCCATTCCGTCATGCTCTGTTTTAAACTCTGTAATTTCGTTACCCGACTCGTCAGTCACCTGCCCCGTAACCGAAACACCTCTACCAGAAATATCAATGGCTTTAAAGGCAACTCTGCTCTTTACGTTATCTACCAAGTGGCCGCCTTCTGGAAAAAACTGAACGTCTACCTCACTACTATTTACTTGGGTTGGCGTCCATGAACCATCCATCACCACCAATTTCTTTTCGAACATAAAGGCCTCATCGAAATTCTTCATCCAGTTGGTGTAGGCTTTTAAAATATAAACCCCTCCTTTTAAATCGCTTGGTAATTTAATGTCGCCATTACCAAAACCGCCATTCGAATATATTTTCCGCTGCGCCAAAAGCTTATGTTCCGAATCATACAGATCGACCATAATGTTCTCACTCAATCCAGAGGGTTCAAGCGTTTTTCCATCAACCAAATAGGCTTGAAGCCACACCATTTCACCAGCCGAATAGTACTTTCTATCGGTATGAACATAGACTTTCTCGAAGGGAAAAGAGGTATCGTAATTTTCCAGCGACTGGCTAATCTCTTCAATGCCCGAAGCCTTTTGAGCGAACACCAAGCAACTCTGGCAAATTAGAATGAAGCAAATGGTCAGTTTGGATTTCATAAGGGTTAGATAAGGTTGAAAACAAGAACTACACAAAAAATAAAAACAACGTATAACTTAGTTCAATGTATTGAGTTACAGCATTATTTCAAAACCATAAAACACTTTATAATAAGAATGACCTTATTATGGTTAAATTTTTTATTACTAAAATTAATTTAAACTACTGAAACTCTAGAGCTAAAATGAACAATCACATTACTTACTAGAAAGTAGAACATATTAAAATTTGTTTTGTATGTTTGTTCTACAATCTAGTAAGTTATGAAAGAAACACGCTTAGGAGACTTTGAAGAAACACTTCTGCTCTTGGTTGGCATTTTAGATAAAGAAGCCTATGCTTTTAAAATTGCCGAAGAGTTTGAATCGCAAACTAATAGGGCCGTGTCCATTGGGGCGGTGCACTCTACCCTCAATCGATTAACAGAGAAAGGATTTCTGGAATCGGAAATGGGTGAATCTACTGCTGAACGTGGTGGGCGCAGAAAACGAATTTACACCATCACGGCTTCTGGTCAGACAACGCTACAAGAGGCTAGAGATTTTAAAATTGCTTTATGGAATCAGTTTCCGGCCTTTGCTGGTAGTAAACTAAACTTTAATGTTTAAGCCCCTTGCACTTCAGACCGTCATTGCGAGAAACAAGCTTCGCGGTAGCGGAAGTTTGTGACGAAGCAATCTCGAGATAACGATTATGAGATTGCTTCGGTCGCTCCATTGCTAGCGCAAAAGGACCTCTCTCGCAATGACGATTCATAAACAATGAAAAACACCAAAAACCATATCAGTCCTCCCCGATTGGCTGAAAAGCTGCTCAACTGGTTTATCAAAGATGAACTGGCAGAAGAGGTTTTGGGCGATTTGGACGAGAAATTCTATTCAACATTAAAACAACATTCAGCCCGAAAAGCAAAGCGCAATTATTGGTTTCAGGTCATTAACTATATGCGCCCCTTTGCTTTTAAATTCTTCAAAAACAAAAACTCATTTAACAACAACGCCATGATTAAGCACAATTTTAAAGTCAGCTTTAGACAGCTGATCAAAAACAAAGGCTACTCTTTTATTAACATATTTGGTCTTGCCATGGGTATAGTAGTGGCTATGCTCATCGGTTTGTGGGTTCAGGACGAACTCAATTACAACAAGTACCATAAAAACTATCAGCAAATTGTTCAGGTATTGCGGGCAGAAGACAACGGAGAAGGAGGTATTTCAGTAAGCAATTCGCTGACAACTGGAATGGGTACACTTATTAAAGAGTCCTTTCCCGATCAGATTGAAAGCCTGTTTATGGTCAGGTCGAGAACTCAAGCACCAGTAATCGGAAATGGAGAATTGAAATTTAGGCAGATCGGTGTTTTTCTTCAGCCAGAAGGCCCAGAAGCCTTAAGTCTAGAAATGATTTATGGAACAACTCAGGGGCTCAAAGAGAAAAGATCGATTCTGCTTTCTGAGTCATTATCAGCAAAACTATTTGACAATGAGAATCCCGTAGGAAAAAACGTTCAGATCAATTCTTCTGCCGACCTCTTGGTAGGCGGAGTTTATAAAGACCTGCCAAAAAACTCCAAGTTCAGTAATGCCACCTTCTTTTCCCGTCTATCATTATTACTTGGAGAAACACCAGAAGCATTCAATGTTTGGAACAATTACAATATTGATGTCTATATTCAGCTAGCCAACAATGTTGACCAAGATCATCTTTCAGCGCTCATTGCTGAAAAAGTAAAGAGCCATTATGATGATTGGGCTAAAGAATCAGGTCAAACCTTGTTTCTCCATCCAATGAAAGACTGGCATTTAAGGTCGGAATGGGAAGATGGAAAGCAAGTATTGAGTAGTGAAATGAAATTTGTGAGGCTGTATGGCGCCATCGGTATTTTCGTACTGCTTTTGGCTTGCATCAACTTTATGAATTTGAGCACCGCTCGCTCTGAAAAAAGAGCCAAAGAAGTGGGGATTAGGAAAACGTTAGGCTCAATGAGAAAACAGCTCATTTCTCAATTCTACATTGAGTCATTACTTTATACTTTGGCGGCCTTCTTAATTTCACTTTTACTACTTAAAGCATTACTACCTTGGTTTAATGAAACCGCAGGAAAAGCTATTGTCGCCCCTTGGAATATCGCTGAGTTTTGGTTGTTTGGTGTTGCATTCATAATCTTCACAGCACTCGTTGCGGGCTCCTACCCTGCCGCTTATCTTTCTAGTTTCAAACCACTCAAGGCGCTTAAAGGTGGACTTAAGTTTGGGAAAAGCGCATCCATTCCTCGTAAGGTGCTTGTAGTGTTTCAGTTCACTATTTCAATTGCTTTAATCATTGGCACCATAACCGTGAACAACCAGATTCAGGCAGCCAAAGATAGACCTATCGGATATTCGCCCAAAGGCATGATTACCTTAGCGCCAGCATCTCCTAACTTTAGAAATCAAAAAGAACTATTAAAGAAGGAAATTCTTAACACAGGTATGGCCGAAGCTGTCGGTTTCTCTGATTACTCGGTAACGAGCACCTTTGGCTGGAACCATGGTTTTTCTTGGGAAGGCATGGATCCCAACTACGATAAGTCATTCAACACAATTACCATTTCAAACGGATATGCTGATGCAGTAGACATGGAGTTTATTGCTGGGCGCGACTTCGACCCAAATTTAGAAACGGATAAAAATGCCATCATTATTAATGAGTCTGCTTTGAAGGAAATGAACCTTGATAACCCTATCGGAACGATAGTTAGGTACAACCCTGGATGGAGAGAAGCCAAAAATTACACAATTATTGGCGTGGTAAAAGACATGATCAAAGGTTCTCCTTTTCAGCAAACAGATCAATCGGTCATGTTTTTAGATCAGGAACAAGACTATATGAGTTATATGTTTATTAGGCTCAACCCAAATGTAAGCGCTAGCCAATCATTACCGGCAATTGAAAAAGTCTATAATGAAATACTTCCCGAAGCACCATTCGATTATCATTTTGCCGATGACGATTACAACAGAAAATTTGAGGCAGAATTGAGAATTGGTAGTCTGGCAAGCTTTTTCACATTGCTAGCGATTCTTATAAGTTGCTTGGGGTTATTCGGGCTTTCGGCATTCGTTGCGGAACAACGCACCAAAGAGATTGGCATTCGAAAAGTACTTGGTGCCAGTGTAATCAACCTATGGAAATTACTCTCGAAAGACTTTACCTTACTGGTTATAATCTCCTGCTTTGTTGCTATTCCAATTTCTTACAATGTTCTCCAAGGCTGGCTTGATGGCTACGAAGTAAAAACCCAATTGTATTGGTGGGTGTTTGCCATAGCTGGGGCTGGAGCCATTTTGGTGACTATTGTCACCGTGAGCTTTCAGGCCATTAAAGCAGCCATAGCAAATCCCGTAAAAAGTTTAAGGTCAGAATAACCATACTTACTTCTGGTCAGACTAATTCGTGTGGTCTGACCAGTGTTTTTTTCTTTTAATGACTGGCGTTACATTTCGTAACCTTTTGCCTACGACACGGTTTAAACATAAGACAGAACACAACCTCCACCCATGGCCTAATAATTGCTTATAAAAACACCTATGTTCAGATTTAAGAAGCGTACATTCCTATTATTAGTCACTTCAGTGTCTTGCTTCTTTCTTACTTCTTGTCGATATGAGGAACCTCCTATAACACATATCACAAATCCTGATTTTTTTACTACTTGGGTTTTTACAGAAGAAGAAGCCGTCTGTAGTCAAGGCAGCACCTATCCTAGCCGTAGTCAAGAAGAGCATATTGAATTAAAAACACTGATAAACTCAAGCTATGAATACACCGTAAATGGTGAACTCGTACAAAAAGGTACTTTCATAGCCCTAAGCGAAAAAATAACTTTTAGCCCTCCCATTTTCCCTAACAGTATTGACATCAACTCTACATACGTATTAACCGGACCCAACTTAGTAATTACAACCACAGAGCTTCTGAATTCAGGAAGCACCGAAACCTGTACGGTAAAGCGGAAATACAGCAGAAAACGGTAAGAGTTCTATTCGTCTGTCCAACTTTTTTTCTCCATAGCACTAGTTTTTCTTTCGGCCGTCATCCAATAGAAAAAATAGCAATATGACTTACAAAATCATTTCAGGATTTTTCGTTTCAGTGGCCATCATCGCTGGACTTTGGGTGAATAGAAGCAAACCTCAGGTCGTAGAAACTCAACTTCCACCTGCCTTCGAAGAATTTGACAAAGACAACACCACTATATACATTGATGGAGAGAATGTGGTTATCGAATCGAACGGGATGCCCAAAAGAACAAGGTACTTAAATAAAAACTTAATTATTTTTCAAAAGACCACAAGTTTTAGAAGACAATAGCATCCAATAGAAAAACAATCATTATGAATTATAAAACAGCATTCCCAATCTTTTTAATGACTTGCTTAGCATTAAGCTGCGGCAACTCTGACGACTCAGGCGATACCGAAATTGATGCAGAATTATCAACCGCTTTTGCAGAATTTGACACAGACAACCTGACCATTTATATTGACGGAAGCAATGTGGTGATCGAAACCAATGGTTTACCCAATCACACCTCTCCTTATTGGTCCAATACCACGGCAAGAACTACTGATGGGATTTCAACCTCTGCGGCATCGTCAAACCATGCACTATTTGTGGAACCAACCGTAACCTCATTTGCGCAAATGGCTCCTGGTAATATCGATGATTTCAATGGTTCTTACACTTTGAGAGTTCCAGCCAGTCCAACTAAAGCCAGTAGTAGTTCTGCCACTGGTTTAGGAGCTATCGGCATTGCCATTAGTGGCGCTGTAATTTACAACGATCAAGAAGGCCCTAATGTGCCGCTTGACAATGCTGCGCCCTCATTAGACTACACAGGAGCACATACTGGTCCACAGAGTTATCATTATCATTTGGAGCCAAAAGCCTGGTCTAATGATGATGAGAAGCTAATTGGGATTATTTCTGACGGCTTCTTTTTATATGGAAGAAAGTGTAACTCCATAGATACCTACCCTACTGATTTGGATGCTTCAGGTGGACATACTAGCACAACCCAGCACCATTCAGAGGCGGTATATCATTACCATACTCAAAATGAATTATACTTAAACCAGTACTATATTTTATTCCCTGGCAATTATCAAGGCACTCCAAATGCGATCAATTAAAATCATATTAGGACTATTGTTTCTCACTGCAATCTGCTCTTTTGGGTTTCGTAAAAACCTTGAATCAAAAAGGACAACCCTGAAAATCAATAGTAAACTTCTGGTTTTAGATGCCAATCACGGATTATTCCTTTATAAGGATTCTCCTTTTAGCGGAACAGCCATAAGCTATTCCGAAAATGGTCTTGAATCCGAATTAGCGAATTTCTCGAAAGGGAAACGTGATGGACTTTTAACCAAATACTTTCCAGATGGATCTAAAAGTTTTGAGGCTAATTATACTGATGGGCTGCTTGAAGGTAAAAGCTATTCTTGGTGGAGCAACGGCAATCTAAGATCAGAATCCACCTATTTGAATGGGGTATTACACGGTGTCCAAAAGAAATGGTATCAGTCTAGTGTATTGTTTAAGGAAACCAATCTAGAAAATGGTAAAGAAGTAGGTATTCAAAGGGCATGGCGTGAAAATGGAAAAATCTATGTGAATTACGAAGCGAAAAACGGACGCATATTCGGTTTACAAAGGGCCAACTTATGTTACCAATTAAACGATGAAACCCTGACCTATGAAGACTAAACTAGCCATACTAAGCCTTGTCATTTTCTCTTTTGCTTGTTCAAAAACAGGAACAGAAGAGACAGAAGTAAGCAGCAGAACGGAAACGCTGCCTTATTATCATGAAGCCACTTTTACACCCGATTGGATTGAACCGGGAAGCGACTCTCTTAAAAACTATCACCGAATTCCAGGTTATACTTTAATCAATCAATTAGGCGACACGGTTACAGAGAAAACGCTAGCTGGTAAAATATACGTTACCGACTTTTTCTTTACTACCTGTCCAGGTATTTGCCCTAAAATGACTTCCAATATGGAATTGGTGCAACAAGCCTTTATAGACGATGATGAAATCATGCTGCTTTCACATTCAGTTACTCCTGAATGGGATCAACCCGAAGTGTTAAAGGAATATGCTGAAACCAAAGGGATCAATTCAGACAAATGGATTTTGCTCACAGGTGACAGAAAAACCATTTACGATTTAGGTAGAAAATCATACTTTGTTGAAGAAGACCAAGGTATTGAAAGAACAGAGGATGAATTTCTTCATACTGAAAACTTTGTTTTGGTAGATCAAAACAGACACATCAGGGGCATCTATAACGGCCTGAACAAAGTAGCTATAAACCAATTGATTGCCGACATTAAAACACTGAAAAACGAAAGTAGTTTGCCTTAATCAATGCGTGGCCACCCAAACAAAACGGTTTGATATTAGACGTATAAATAGTTAATATCAAACCGTTTTTCATTTATCACCTTTGCCAAATCTATGATCAAGCTCAGAGCATATTCTATTTCCTTACTCGCCTTCCTTATCTTCACCGGTTGTTCTCCTAAAAAAGAAGAGCCAGCAAAAACAGTAGTAATTCAAGGAGAGCTTATCAACTTCGATAACGCCACCAAAACCCTAAGCGCCAGAGGCAGCCTAGCAAGTTTAACAGGCATTCAAAACGTTGAGCTTTCTGTAGATGCCAACAATCGTTTCTCTACTTCTTTTGTATTGGAAGAAGAAGGTTATTTTAGTGTGGGAAGAAATCAACTCTACTTAAGCCCTGGTGACAGCTTGGTGGTGAGTCTTGATTATATGGATCCGAACAAGGCTATTTTTGAAGGCAAAGGTGCAGAAGTAAACCGCTATTTAATGGACGTTCCCTTTCCGAAAAGCGGTTCCTACCTTTCGGGCGGAAGAGAGGTTAAATCTCCTGATGTGCAAGACATCGTCAAACTGGCCGAAACAGAAAACACGACCCGGTTAAGCAAACTAGAAAACATGAAAAATGCTTCCGCTAAGTTTATAGAATTTGAAAAACTTAGACTCGATTTAGATTACATCAACACTTTAGAAAGCTTCCCGATTTACGCCAGTTTTAAAGATTACTTTGAGTTTAGTGATGAAAATTGGATTAAGGCCATGACACCTGCCAAAGAAATTCTGAATGAAAAAACAGCCAACTTAGACCAGAATAAATATATGGAACACCCTAATTTCAGAGATATGCTAGGAGTATTCGCTAAGGAAGAATTCAGAAATAGTGGCTTTTTTACTGATTTCACCCTAACACCAGAAATGAAGGAATTCCAAAAAACAGAGTCCTTTCTATACTCTCTCAAAAATGCGGGTTTAGTAGATAGTATTGTAGTTCAATCGAAAACCGTAATGGCCGAATTGAAAAACCCGGACTACCAAAACGCCATTGAATACACCCTGTCTTCTTACAATAGCCTCGACCCCGGACATGCCGCCTATGATTTTGTAATGAACACCAAAAACGGTGAAAAGCACCCGCTTTCTCAATACAAGGGCAAAGTCATTTATGTCGATTTTTGGGCAACATGGTGCGGCCCTTGTATAGCGGAAGAACCAGCCTATGAAAAACTCAAAGAAGATTATAAAGAAAAAGACATCGAGTTTCTTTCTGTTTCCATTGACACGAACGTTAAGGCCTGGGAAAACTACATTCAGAAAAAAGGATGGACGGAAAAGACCTATTTAATCAGTCAGGCAAAATTGGCCGATTACAAAATCAACGGCATTCCACGCTACCTTCTTATTGACGAGAATTTTAATATTGTAACCGCCTTTGCTCCTCGCCCTTCAGAAGAGAAAGTACGCACCATGATAGACGAGCTGCTCTAAAAGATATTCATCACCACAACCAAAAGGGAACTGCTTAGGTAGCTCCCTTTTTTTATGTCTTGTCGTCACCATCTTCAAAATCATTTTTATATATCGAGAATTATAGATATGTTTGAGTCATGGATTTAAAGCTAGCGACTGAAATAGCAAAATGCCTTTCAAACCCAACGCGGTTACAGATCATGGAATGGTTGAAGGAGCCAGAAACTCACTTCCCCCCACATGAAACATTACAGCATTTTAATGATGGAGTATGCGTAACCTACATTCAAGAAAAGGCAGGTCTCTCTCAGTCAACCATTTCGACTTACCTAACCAATATGGAAAAGTGTTCTTTATTGGTTTTAACACGTCATGGTAAATGGTCATACTTTAAACGCAATGAAGAGACCTTAAAAGAGTTCTCCGAGTTCATTTTATAAAAAATTTTAATTATCAAATCTATATATAGAGATATGTAAATGCTATGAATATCGTGTATGACATATTAGGATGGACCGGGTCCGCACTAATAATTTCTGCCTACGCTTTGACTTTAAAGGAACAAAACCGCTGGTTGAACCTCGGGAAATACCTCAACCTACTGGGCGGCCTTTTAATTGCCATCAACTGTTTCCATTACAATGCAATTCCCCCATTTGTAACTAACTTACTATGGAGTGTGATTGCCACTTTAACTATTTATAGATCAAGAAAGAAAACACTATTAAAAAGTTCAGTTCAAACGAAATTATAAGAGATGAAAATTTTAATCATAGGAGGCAATGGTACAATCGGAAAGAAAGTATCTGCCCATTTTAGAGAAAAGAACGAAGTATTTGTTGGCGCAAGAACCAATGGGGATGTACAAATTGACATTGCTGATATTGCATCCATTACATCTGCTTTAGAAGGTTTAGGAAAATTAGACGCCATTATCTGTATTGCTGGCGAAGCCAAATGGGCCAACTTCAATGAGCTTTCAGAAGAAGATTATTATATCGGATTAAGAAGCAAATTGATGGGGCAAGTCAACCTTGTCAGAATTGGTCAGAACTATCTAAACCCAGAAGGTTCGATTACACTTTCAACAGGTATTTTAGCCGATGATCCGGTCATCAAAACTACGAGTGCGACCATGGTCAATGGCGGAATTCACAGCTTTGTACAAGCGGTTGATCTAGAAATGGAAAATGACATTAGAGTAAACGTGGTCTCGCTCGGTATGGTAGAAGATGCTTACGACAAGTACAAAGACTATTTTCCTGGCCATAATCCAATTCCGATGAACAAAGCCATCAACGCTTATGTAAGAAGTGTAAATGGTAGAGGTCGTGGCGAAGTGATCAGGGTTTATGAATAGCAGTATTCACCATCTAAAAAACTCCACTAGCAATTCTCTGAATTCTTCTTTTCATTTAAAATACCTATACTCATTCGACCCTATTTATCGAAAAACACTATGAAAAACCT
Organism: Roseivirga ehrenbergii; assembly: GCF_001593005.1. Classification (GTDB taxonomy): domain Bacteria; phylum Bacteroidota; class Bacteroidia; order Cytophagales; family Cyclobacteriaceae; genus Roseivirga; species Roseivirga ehrenbergii. Next base: position 127,064 of record NZ_LQZQ01000049.1, on the reverse strand, counting down.
ATTGCAAAAAACCACCTCCTTACTTGTACTCACTGCTGTACTTTTTGCCTGTAAGCCAGAAGTAAAAGTAGCACCCGATAGCTTTACTGTAACTGGAACCATCGAAGGGCTCGACACTGAATACATGTCGAGAAGCTATAAGGATGCCGAGGGAAATAGAGTTTCTGACTCCATTTTTGTGGAGAATGGAAAGTTTACCTACACCGCAAAAATCAGTGAACCGGAATTTATTGTTTTTTGGCCGAATGTGGAAAATACCATCAAAAGAACCGACAGAGGCTATTACCCAGCCAAATCTTCTCAATTTGCTTTTCTAGCAGCTCCCGGAGATTACATCGAGTTTAAAGGAGAGGTAACCGATTTTGTAGACGCCTACCCTACCGGAACTCCAGCTAATAACGATTTGGCGAGCATCAACAGTGAAATTTTTCCGCTATTGAATCAAGCTGTGAACATGCAGTTAGAGCAAAACAAGCTAGAAGACACCGACCCACGTTATCAAGTGCTTACCGATTCGATGAACCTACTGAATGAGAAAGTGGACGAAATTAAAAAAGAGTTTGTGGCCTCTAACCCAAAGTCAGAAGCCGCTGCTTGGTACTTGTCAGATATGATGGTACGCAGTCAGGTATCACAAGATGAGGCAATAAAAATCTTTAAGTCTTTCGATAAAGGCTTGGCAGGATACACTTACTACGAGGCTGTAGCGCAAAGAGTAGAAGGAATTGAATCTACTATGGAAGGAAAAATCATTCCGAATTTCACCAGTAATGCCACACCAAATGGCGAGACTTTTGAGCTTTACAGTTTAAAAGGAAAATATGTATTGGTAGATTTCTGGGGAACATGGTGTGCGCCTTGTATTGCAGAAATGCCAACCGTAAAAGAGTACCAAGAGAAATACAAAGATCAGTTAGTCATCTTGGGCATCAACAGCGGAGACAGCATGGAAAAGATGATTCAGTTTCTTGATAAATACGACTACGATTGGCAACAGGTATTGGCCCAAAACGAAACCGAAGATCTTGTGCTAAAACTAAATGTAGCGGGCTTCCCTACCAAATTCATTTTAGACCCCGAAGGAAAAATCATTAAGCGCTTTGTAGGTAGTACCGAAGAGGCTTTTGATGTTTTAGATGAGATTTTGGAATAATATTTCAGAATAATATAGAGCATAAGAAAAGGCCATTCTAATGATTAGAATGGCCTTTGTATTTCATCAGCCTCCAGAGGCTAATTACTATTATCAAATAGTAAGCTTACTTTAATGGCACCAAGTGTGCTTTCCAATTAGCGGGAATATCATCAATTCCATATACATTCAATCCAGCTTGAGAAGCACTTGCTGATGACCGAAGAAGTGTTTCATTAATGAATTCACTTTCCAGCTTATACATGGCTCCAGTGGCAGGGTCTACTATCAGCATACCTACTACTCCACCCAGTAGTAAATTACCCCAATACCAACCATCAACTTTAAAAGTTATAGGTACAATTTTTTCATCATAACCTGCTTTTGAGAACTTTACTTGGTAAGCCGCTCTTTTAAAGAATCCATCGCCCGACTTCAGCACTACTGTTGCGGGTGTATTGCCTTTGTAAATTTCTGTGCCCCTTGCATCCGTTACTGATATAGTAGAAGCTGGATTACTATTGATGCTAACAGGATAAGTACTTCGACTTAAGATACTAGCACAGCTCGATAAAACCACGGTCATTACCATGATTGAGAGTAGAGATAATTGTTTTTTCATTGTGTTGTATTGTGTTGTTATGTTAAAAAATAATTGAGTTTTCAGTTTGAAATAAGAATAGTCAAAAAAAAATGAGTCTTGAATTTAAACGATGCAAACATAAAGCCAAAGTTGACTTATCGGTAAGTTTATACATGCTTTTTACCCGATTGAACATCATTTAAATCATTCACATTAGAATATGAGATAAAATCATTCATTGACAAAAAGGTTTTGACTGTCCTCAATTGCTGTAAATTAAAAAGTCCATCTCGCATTGCTGCAAAATGGACCTTCTATTGCTACAAAGTATCTTAGGTTAAAGTTAACTAATTCCAACCACCGCCTAGCGCCTTATAAATATTGACCATGGCGTTCATTTGCTGCATTTTAGTTTCAACCAGTTCAAACTTCGATTCTAAAGCATCGCGCTGTGTCAACAATACTTCCATATAATCTGCCCTTGCCGATTTGAAAAGGTCATTTGAAATATTGATCGACTGTGAAAGCGCATCAACTTCTTTCGCTTTCAAGTCATAGCTCTGTTTTAAATTTTCAATGTTTGAAAGCTGATTGGCTACCTCAACAAAAGCACCTAAAATCGTTTTCTCATAATTAAAAACAGCCTGAATTTGCTTTGCATTGGCATTATTATAAGTCGCCTTAATCTCATTCTTATTGATCAAAGGTGCCATAAGATCACCCGCCAATGAGTACAGTAATGACTCCGGGGCTTTTAGCAAAAAGCTTGGGTTAAAAGCTTGAAGTCCAACACCAGCACTAATTCCTACAGAAGGATAAAACCTAGCCCTGGCTACTTGCACATCCAATTTCGAAGCTTCTAGCTCTAATTCTGCCTGTCTAATATCAGGTCGGTTGGCTAGCAATTGCGAAGGAATTCCTGAATGAATTTGTTTAGGCAACAGATCATTGAAAGTTTTAGAGTCCCGCTCAACTGATTGAGGGTATCGTCCCACCAAAAAGTTAATTCGGTTCTCCGTTTCAATGATTTTCTGCTGAATATCAAATTGTAAACTACGAGTATGGTATACCTCAGCTTCGAATTTACGCACCGCCAGTTCTGTAACTCTAGCAGCTTCTTTTTGCAGCTTTACTATTTTCAAAGCCCCAGTCTGAATTACAATGTTCTGTTTGACAATGTCTAACTGATTATCCAAAGCCAATAACTCATAATATGAATTAGCAATTTCAGCAATAAGATTAGTGACCATGAAGTTCTTCCCATCAACAGAAGAGAGGTAACGTGTTAAAGCTGCCTTTTTAGAATTACGCAGTTTACGCCAAACATCCACTTCCCAAGTGGCATAAGCGCCAACCATAAAGTCGCCTAGCGGTTCTGGAAATTCTCTACCTGGTTCGATATCCGTATTCGCCTCTAGCGCACCATTACGAGTATATCGTCCTACTTTGTCTACTCCCGTTCCCGCTCTTAAATTCACCGAAGGCAAGTATTCCCCTTTCTTCGCACTTACCTCGTTTCTTGCAATCTCAATTTCTTGAAGAGTAATATTCAATTCTTGATTATTGCTCAGGGCAGTATCAATTAATGATACCAAGTAAGGATCGGTAAAGTATTCTCGCCATTGCATATTGGCGGTGTTAGTGGTATCCTGATCGCTGTAATAACGATCAGGCACATCTGTATTAGCCACTTTTTGCGCTAATTCTGGAGCCGTACAAGCCGAAAAGGCCATTAACAAACTGGCTACGACTATGTATTTATATTTCAATCTATTACGCATTTTTAAATCGTTCTTCGGTTAATGGTCTGTCGTGTTCATCTCTAATTAATTGACGGCCTTCTGCCATTTTCGCAAAAATGAAATAGAGCCCAGGTATGATTATTACCCCGAAAATTGTTCCGAGCATCATACCCCCTAATGCCGAAGCGCCAATTGTTCTGTTTCCAATTGCACCGGCTCCAGTGGCTATTACAAGCGGAATCAAACCAGCCACAAAAGCAAATGATGTCATTAAAATTGGTCGGAAACGCGTTTTTGCTCCCTCAATAGCTGCTTCAAGAATTGTAAACCCTTGCCTATGTTTCTGCACAGCAAACTCTACAATTAATACAGCATTTTTACCCAGCAGACCCACCAACATAATCAGACCGATTTGAGCATAGATGTCGTTATCTAAGCCCATCAATTTGAGCAATAGAAACGAACCAAATACCCCCATTGGAATTGATAGAATAACCGCAAGTGGTAAAAGGAAACTTTCGTACTGAGCTGCCAAAACAAAATACACAAAGGCCAAAACAATGATGAAAATATAAATGGCTTGGTTTCCACTACTGGCCTCGTCATATGACAGTCCTTCCCAAGCAATATCATAACCCTTAGGTAAGGTTTCCTTGGCCACCTCATTGATTGCCTGAATAGCATCTGCAGTAGTATATCCTTTTGAAGGTAAGCCCCTGATAGAGGCTGAATTATACATATTATAACGGGTTACCTCATTTGGCCCTTGCTTCTTCTCAATTTTCATAAAAGCTGAATAAGGCACCATTTCTCCATGATCGTTTTTAACAAAGAGTTTTAACACATCTGAAGGAAGTTTTCTGAATTCAGGGTCTGACTGAACATACACCTTGAAAAAGCGCCCAAACCTAATAAAACCCTGTTCATAAGTACTACCGATGAGTATGTTGAGGTTTTCCATGGCATCATTAATAGAAACCCCTTTTTGCATTGCCAATTCATTGTCTATCACCAATTCGTATTGTGGGTAATTGGCAGCAAAGAATGTAAACAGACCTGTCAACTCTTCGCGCTTGCCCAAATCCTCAATAAACTGCTTATTGATTTTATCAAATTCCTGATAGTCTGTATTGGTAGTTTTATCTAACAAACGCATAGAAAAACCACCTGAAGAACCGAAACCAGGTACCGCTGGTGGCTCGAAAAACTCTACCACGGCACCGAGCCCTTTCGACTTTTCTTCCAGCTCTTCCATGATCTCCTTTACAGATTCTTCTCGATCTCCCCAAGGCTTGAGGTTAATTAGACAAGTGCCTGCATTAGAGCCTCTTCCTTCAGTCATAATTTCATAACCTGCCAATGAAGAAACCGATTCTACCCCGTCAATTTCTTCACAGATTTTCTGAAGTTTTTGAGATATCTGATTGGTTCTTTCCAAGGTAGCCCCCGGAGGAGTTTGGATAATCGCATAAATAGTACCTTGGTCTTCGCCCGGAATAAATCCTGATGGAAGTACTTTGCTTTCTAAATAAATGCCCGCACAAAATGCGATCAGAATTCCGAAAGTCACTACTCTTCGGTTTACAATTCGCCTTAACAAGGAGGTATACTTCCCGGTCATTTTTTCAAAGCCATTATTGAATCCATCGAGGAGCTTGTTCATTACCGTTTTTTTCTTGGGCTTACCATGATTGTTCTTTAAAATCATGGCACAAAGCACAGGCGTAAGCGTAAGCGCCACCACACCTGAAAGTACAATTGCCGAAGCCATGGTAATAGAAAACTGCCTGTAGAAAATACCCACTGGACCAGTCATAAACGCCAACGGCACAAAAACGGCTGTCATTACCGCAGTAATGGCTATAATAGCGCCACTGATTTCATGCAACACTTCTTGCGTAGCCACATAAGGAGAAAGGTTTTTCTCTTCCATTTTGGCGTGCACTGCTTCCACCACAACAATGGCATTATCGACCACTATACCAATGGCCAATACCAGCGCAAAAAGCGTAATTAGGTTAATGGAAAGACCGAAAAACTGCATAACGAAAAATGCACCAATCAACGAAACAGGAACGGCAAGTGTAGGAATTAATGTAGATCGCCAGTCACCTATAAATAGGAAAACCACCACAGCAACCAGAATAAAAGCTTCGCCCAAAGTATGGAGTACTTTATCAATTGATGCATCTAAAAATTGAGATACATCATAGCTAATTTTGTAGTCCATTCCGGGAGGGAAATTGGCTTTCATTTCCTGCAGTTTAGATTTCACCTCCGCAATTACATCACTGGCATTACTTCCATAATTTTGCTTTAATACAATAGCGGCAGAAGGATGCCCATCTAAATTAGAGTAGATATCGAAAAACTCACTTCCCAATTCAGATTTGGCTATATCCTTTAGGTGAATGCTTTCCCCTTCAGAATTAGCCCTAATAATGATATTATCATACTCCTCAGGTTTGTTAAACCTACCTTTATAGGTAAGTACATACTCCAACGATTGGGCTGCAATACCAGAGCTTTGGCCAATTCTACCTGGTCGACCAATAATACTTTGCTCTGCCAAGGCTTCCATTACTTCCTCTACAGAAATATTATAAGCGCGCATTCTATCTGGGTTCAGCCATATACGCATAGCGTAAGTACGGCTACCCAAAATCTGTGATCTGGCAACCCCTTTAATCCTGTTTATTTCGGGGATCATCTGAACGTTTGCGTAATTGTAAAGGAACTTCTCATCCATACTTTCATTGTCCGCATACAGGTTAACATACATCAGCATACTTGGCTGAATGGGCGTAATGATTACCCCTTCCCGTTGCACTAATTCAGGCAACAACGGCATTACTTGGTCTACCCGAGTTTTCACCCGGATAACCGCGAGATTGGGGTCTGTACCGGGTTCAAAAACCACGTTTATAGTAGCCTCTCCAGCACTTGTAGCATCTGTGGCCATATAGCGCATGTCTTGAACACCGTTGATTGAATTTTCTAAAGTGATGAGGGTAGACTTTACCAAAACATCGGCACTAGAGCCAGGGTAAGCAATAAATATACTAACCGTGGTTGGTGCTATTTGGGGAAACTGAGAGATAGGCAGCTGCTTAATGGCCAGCCCACCTATGAAAATGATAACGACCGAAATCACAATTGCGAAGACGGGTCTGTGTAATATTTTATTAAACATTTTTTCTGATTTTAAGGAGGTAGATTATTCAGCGTATAAATTCAGATTAGACAGTACTGCCATTGGCTGCACAAAGTCATAGCTGATCTCATCGTTTTCCCTAACCAAGCGTAGGCCTTCAAGAAGGATTTTATCGTTTTCTGACAAACCTTCTGATACCGCAAATACATGGGGCATTTCAGCAGCAATTTTGATTTCTCTAGACCTAACTACATTGTGTTCGTCAATCACGAATACATATCTTTTGTCTAGAATTTCGAATGTAGATTTCTGAGGAATTAGCAGTGCGTTTTCTATTGGAACGCTCATTAATACGTTGCCTGTTCCGCCATGGCGCAATAGGCCATTTGGGTTGGGGAATGTTGCTCTGAAAGCAATATTTCCTGTTTCGTTATTGAAGTCAGCTTCAATAGTTTCGACAACTCCGGCCTGATCGAATTGCTTATTATTGGCCATTAATAGCTTTACGTTAATCGCCTCAATACTCTGTATTTGAGATTTATAATCTAAGTACTCAGCCTCTGGCACATTGTAGTACACCCACATTTGGCTATTATCAGAGAAGTTTGAAAGCAGTTCGCCTTCTTCTAATAAGCTTCCTTCACGAACATGAAACCTATCGATGATTCCATCAAAAGGAGCTCTAATTTCTGTGAACTGTAAATGAACTTGGGCTAATGACAATTCGGCCTTGGCCTTTTCTAGAGTGGCCTGTGCTAAAGCCAACTCATTTGGAGCTACCACATTGCCATCGGCCAACTTTTTAGTATTCTGGTATTCTATTTTTGCAAAATTGACCTCAGCTTGAGCCTTTTTTAATTCGGCTTCATAAAGCTTAGGCATAATCTTAAATAGCAGTTGACCTTGCTTTACAGACTGACCTTCATCTACATAAATTTTCTGCAAGTAGCCTCTTTCCTGAGCACGTAACTCAATATGGCGAATTGACCGAATTTGACTTACATAATTTTTGGTTATGGAAGTGTCCATCCGAGCAGGACTAGTTACTGAAAACTTGGTTTCAGTTTCATGAACTTCCTTTTTTGATTCACAGCTTGTGTATAGCAACAATGCACACAAACTCGTAAGCATGAGAATTTTCTTCATCACAATTTTGGGATTTAAAAACAATAAGATTTTAAGGGTATTTCTTTTGAGATTAGTGCAAACAAGCACAAAATGATCTCTTGTGACTTTTATAGGTCACTTAGCTATAGAATTTTAGACCAGGCTATTTAACGAAACCTAACCTATTGATAATAAGTATTATATACGAAAAACCTGATATACAATATACCAGTGACGAGAAGTTAAATAGGAAAAACGCTGTGTAAAAGTTGCTTTTTTAACCCTTCGGCTAGAGAAAAACCCAAGCAACAGTAAGCATATAATAGCAGCCATATATGTGCTACCTGCAAGGTGCTTTTTTGAAGAAGTTAACTCTTCCTCAATTTCAGTTTCAACAACATCAACATTGAAAGTTTTTTCAGAATCTGACAATGGAGCTTCTGAAAGAAAAAACTGATGATCTTGAGCAACTAGAGGTATAACTTCAGTGCTTTCACTCAGCAGTTCGGAACACGTTGCAGAATCCTGATTTAATTGTGCGTATGGATAGCCCCAGACATTCAATACCAGAATTCCTATTGCTAAAAAATACCCTAAACGCAGATTTTTCATTAGGCGCCAAAGCTACATTACCGTAATAATATAGCCAAATACAGATTTGTTAATTTTTCATTAAATATCAAAAATTAAAAATGCTCTGCTTTTGAGGAAGCATCGAGGTTAATCTAAAGCGCCCATTCATAAAATGCACCACTTTGTGGCTCATATTTATCCCCTTAAAAAGATTGTAGAACTGACACTAGAATAAAAATTGAGTTGATTGAATTTTGAATTTAACTGCAAAAAAGACAGAGAGTTGTAAAGAGGGAATAACCCAACGAATCATAGTTTGCAACTAAAGATACCTCGTACTTTCAGGGCTCCCTCTAATCATCGTTTACAACGAGGATTTTCGCTACTGTCAATACTCTTCACCAGCAGATCTACTACATTAGCCCATTATTCGCACACTACTTTTAATCCTACCCCCAGGAACGAAAGATATTCGCCCTTACAGGGCTTATTTGATTTTATACTTTACAGGGAACGGGCTACGCCCGTCCTTACAATATCTCGCCCTTTCAGGGCTTTCAGTTCAAAACATCTAGCCTCTTAGAAGCGACAAAGAGCAAAAAAATACTGCCTCTCACAGCCCTGAAAGGGCGGAATACCCAAACGAAGGGTGCAGCCCTTCGTAAAAAGCACCTCTTCTACTTAAGCCCGGAAGGGGCGAAATAGACGATTATCTTCAATTTCCTCAAAACATTACTTACATTTGATAGTATCATATGATACTATCATGAAGCCACCTTACGAAATAACTAACTTTATTTTAAAGCTCATTTCCTCCATTTCGGAGCGAATTGGTGAGATCAATGCTTCACATCTAATTAAACCACAAACTGAATTAAGGAAGAGGAATAAAATCAAAACCATTCAGTCATCTCTTGAAATTGAGGGAAACACACTAACGGTTGAAAAAATAACAGCCCTACTAGACAACAAAAGGGTAATTGCTCCCGCTAAAGACATTACCGAAGTAAAAAATGCCATTACAGTTTACGATAGCATTCAGGCTTACAAGTTTGACTCCATCAGCGACTTCAAAAAAGCGCACAAAACATTGATGTATAATTTGATTGATTCGACAGGCGAGTTTAGAAAAACAGGCGTTGGAGTGGTCAAAGGATCAAAAGTTCAACATTTAGCACCACCAGGCCCAATTGTAAATGGTTTGATGAACGAGCTCTTTAAATACCTCAAGCAAAACGATGACATCCCCCTGATCAAAAGCTGTGTTTTCCATTATGAACTAGAGTTTATACACCCTTTTGTAGATGGAAATGGAAGAATGGGACGCTTATGGCAAACCGTTATTCTAACCCAGCATAACCCCTTATTTGAGTTCATCCCCGTTGAATCAATCATTAAAGAAAAACAAGATCAGTATTATCTATCCCTAAACAAGTCAGATAAATTGGGGCAAGCCACTCCTTTTATTGAGTTTATGCTAAGCGTAATCCATGATGCGCTGGCCATTGTTTTGGACAGTCAACGGCCGAGCCTTTCAAATCATGATCGATTAATGATTTTCAAAGAGAAATTTTTGGGATCAGAGTTTTCTAGAATAGAGTACCTCAAACATTTCAAAGAGATCTCATCCGCAACCGCCAGCAGAGATTTAAAACTTGCTGTGGAAAAAGGCATCCTACTTAAGCTTGGGGATAAAAGGCTTACTAAGTATAAGTTTAGTTGAGCCACTTCTTCTACTCAAAAAACCGTCATAAGGATTTACCGCAAAGGACACAGAGAGTCACAAAGAGGAATACATAATCCGTAGAAATCAGGCAGGCTCAAGGAAAGAAATGAGGAACCCACTAATCCTCGTTTGCAACGAGGATTTTCACCACTGTCAGTATTCTTCACCAGCATATCTACTACATTAGTCCGTTATTCTCACACTACTTTTCATCCTGATTCCGATCGCTTCGTGGGAAGAAAAATGTATCCCGCCCCTACAGGGCTTATTTAATTTTGTGCTAAACTAGGGACGGGCTGCACCCGTCCCTACAATATCTAGCCCTTACAGGGCTTTCAGTTCAAAACATCTAGCTTCTTAGAAGCGACAAAGAGCAAAAAAATACTGCCTCTCACAGCCCTGAAAGGGCGACATATCCAAACGAAGGGTGCAGCCCTTCGTAAAAAGCACCTCTTCTACTTAAGCCCTGAAGGGGCGGAATAAGTCAGTGAAAAGTTTCACTAAAGTGAAACTTTATTTCTATCTTTGATAGGTGACCAAGATACGTACAGTAGTTTTCTACAAGAATTACTTCGAAACCTTCTTTATCAAACAAACCGATAAAGTCAAAAAGAAGATAGTTTGGACTTTAAGCCTAATTGAGGAAGTACAAACCGTTCCAGAAACCTATTTAAAACACTTAAAGGGAACGCAAGGCTTGTATGAAGTGAGGGTACAATCTGGAAGTAACATTTACCGAGTTTTTTGTTTTTTTGACGAAGGCAAAATTGTAGTTATCATGAATGGCTTTCAGAAGAAAAGCCAAAAGACACCAAAGGGCGAAATTGAAAAAGCCTTGAAAATCAAGAAAGAATATGAGCAAGAGCAAAAATAATATCACAAGCCTAGATCAATTCAAAGACAAGCATTTTGGAGAAGTGGGTACATCCAGCCGCACCGAGTTAGAAGATGGTTATGAGAACTTTAAGATTGGCACTTTAATCCATGAAGCCCGTTTAGAAAAAGGCCTTACTCAAGCGCAATTGGCAGAAAAAGTAGGCACTACTAAATCATACATTTCTAAAATTGAAAACAACATTAAAGAAGTGCGCCTTTCTACCCTTAAGAAGATTGTGGAACTGGGTTTAGGTGGAGAAATTGAGTTATCGATAAAGTTGTAATTAAAGCAGTAAATCAGGCTAATTTATAATGGGTATAAAAAACAATGGACGAGAATTCGAAAAACTCACGGAATCAATCTTCAGAAAATTTGTCAAAAACCCTAGTTATGAAAAGGTAGAACATAACGTAAACTTAAAGGGAATAGACGGACCAAGACAGATTGATGTCTTGGTCAGCTGTAAAAGTTGCGGAATAAACTTTGTTACTGTAGTCGAATGCAAAGATTATAATAGTAAAATTTCAGTTGGTACTATTGACGCATTCCACTCTAAGCTTCAAGATGTAAAAGCAAATAAAGGGGTTTTGGTTGCTAAGAGAGGATTTTCCTCTACTGCAATTTCTAAGGCGAAACGACTTGGTATTACGTTATGCACTGCGGAACAAGTTCTAAATAAACAATGGTCATTGGACATTGACTTCCCCATATTGTTAGAAGTAACTAAGCCAATTAGCTTTGATTTTGAAGTAAGTGCTGACTTAAGAGAAGGAGATAAAATAGATCTAGATTCATTAATTATTAATGGCATTGATTTAACTGAACTGCTTAAACGAAAATGGCAAGATGGTTCACTTGGTTTCTTAAGAAGCGAGAAAGAACAAAAAATATATTTAGATGAACTTACCCCGCCTTATGAAATAAAAATAAATAATGAGCAAGAAGATATTCGATTCGCAAACTCATTTGCAATAAGCGCAAAGTTTGATACCAAGTATTATCTAACCGAATTGAGTAAACTTGATGGAACACAAATTTTAAAGAATATAACTGAAGAATCCACATCAATATTCTTCGACATAAAATCAATTAGAGATGTGAATAAGGAATTTAAAGAAGTTTCTAAAACCACAATAGATAGCTTCAATGGCATGCACATTGAAATAAGAATTTCAGGAAATTTTTCAGCATCAATGGGGGAAATTTTAAAACATAACACCTAAACAAATGCTAATGCCCATGATTATCAAATACCCCTAACAAGTCTAAACCCTGTCGCAGGTTCTCCGAACCTGTGACAATTATAATTCATGGCTCTGTCCTAAGCTCCGTCAATAAAACGAACAGACTGTCGCGTCACAAACCTGAGCTATCGCTCGGTTTATTCCTCACAGTGACGGTTCTGGACTGTCTCTTATAATAGCAGTTTGTCTGTTCATAGTACTTTATAATCCCCCACCTACCGCCCCACCTCGCTTTGCTGAAGCTTCGCGTAGGCAAGGAGGGCGGACATCAGTTCAAATATTGGATTTTGGATGTCTCACTCATCAAAGGGAACAATCAATATAAACTACAATACAGGTAAAAATAATTCACACCATCTCTTGCTTCCATTTTTATATTAACTACATTTAAGGTAAATAATAAAACAATGGGTAAACATAACCTTGGTGAATTCGAGGAAATTGTGCTCTTAACGGTAGCCATTTTACATGGTGAGGCCTACGGAGTAGCGATTATCGATGAAATGGAATCGCGCTTGGAGCGCTCGGTAAGCATTGGTGCTTTGCAAACAGTATTAAGAAGATTGGAAGACAAAGGATTTCTGACTTCTGAATTTGGCGAAGCCACCAAAGTGCGGGGCGGAAAAAGAAAACGGTTTTTTACCGTTACCAGTTTAGGCAAAACTACGCTTCGCGAAGCCAAAGAACAGCGCCTAAGTTTGTGGAAAGCCATTCCAGAAATAGCACTTAACGATTAATCGTCATGCGGTCACATGACAATATTCAGCCTTCAAAGTTTTGGCTCAGGTTCTTCAGGTGGTTCTGCAGAGCCGAGTACAAAGAAGACATTGAAGGTGATTTATTAGAACGGTTTGAGGCGAATGCCGAAAACCACGGAGTACAAAAGGCAAAAAGGTTATTCAAGAAAGACGTGCTAAAGCTGTTCAGGCCCAGCATAATCCGAAAATTAGAAGGAAATCAAAAACTCAATTATTACGGTATGTTCAAACACAACTTATTAGTCAGCTACAGAAATTTTCTGCGCTACAAAAGCGCATTTCTAATCAATCTAATTGGCCTTTCCACCGGATTGGCCTGCACCCTACTCATCTACCTTTGGGTAACCGATGAATTAAGCGTAGATAAATTCCACAAGCTCGATGACCAGCTTTTTCAGGTCATGCTTCACCATGAAGAGTCGGGCACCCTCAATACGCAAGAAGACACGCAAGCCATACTGGCCGAAGCCTTGGAGCAAGAAGTACCGGAAATAGAAATTGGCTTACAGGCCACCCCCTCCTTTTGGTTCGGTAAAATGCCACTAACAACTTCTGAGAAAACGATTAAAGCTTCGGGCAGATTTGCCGGAAAACGCTATTTCGAGCTTTTCACCTTTCCGCTGATTTATGGCTCAGCCACAAGCGCACTAGTAAACAAAGAGTCCATTGCTATTTCTGAAAGCTTGGCCACAAGCTTATTTGGAAACCCAGAAAAAGCCATGGGCCAAAACATAAAATGGCAAGTGTTGGAGTTCAGCAAAGACCTTCAGGTTTCGGGAGTTTTCGAAGATGTTCCCGCCAATTCTACTGAAGAATTCGACTTTGTTTTACCCTTCGATATCTTCGCTGATATGCTGGGCGAAGGTAAACATTGGGGCAATTATAATGCGCTTACCTATGTCAAATTGGCCAAAGGAACAGATGTTGACCAGCTCAATGAAAAGCTTGCACCATTTGTAAAGGAAAAAGCGCCTAAATCTAATGTAACTCCGTTCGTTCGCCCCTATTCCGATAAATACCTGTACTCCAATTATGAAAATGGTGTACAATCGGGTGGTAGAATAGAATATGTAAGACTCTTCTCTATTATTTCAATTTTCATTCTGCTGATCGCCTGCATCAACTTTATGAACCTTTCTACGGCCAAAGCCTCACGAAGAACCAAAGAAATTGGCGTTAAAAAAGCCATAGGCGCCAGACGCGAAGCCCTAATTTGGCAGTATTTGGAAGAGGCATTTCTCATGACCTTCATTTCTATTCTAGTAGCCTTGGTGTTGGTTGTGCTTATTCTTCCTCAGTTCAATGTGATTACGGGCAAGCAGATCGTTTTTCAACTCAGTTCTAATTTGCTCATTTTGCTTTTCGCCATTCTAGTAATCACTGGATTGATAGCGGGAAGTTATCCTGCGCTTTACTTGTCGGGATTCAAAGTAACTACCATTCTTAAAGGGAAAATCAAGAATTCATTGGGTGAACTTTGGGTGAGAAAAGGCTTGGTTGTTTTTCAGTTTACTTTATCTGTTGTTCTCATTGCAGCTGTACTGGTGGTTTCAAAACAAATTGAATTCGTACAGAACAAGAACATAGGTTACAATAAGGAAAACCTGATTCTCTTTGCCAACGAAGGCAAAGTAACAGAGAACCTAGACACCTTTATCGATCAACTCAAAAACACCCCTGGAGTAATCAATGCAGGCGGTACGCAACATACCATTATTAGTGGCGGAAGTTACACTACCGATGTGCACTGGCCAGAAAAAAACGAGGACGTGCAAACCCGATTCGGTAATATGACGGTGACTTATGATTTTATAGAAACGCTTGGCGTAGATATTATTGAAGGCAGAAGTTTTTCTAGAGAACTAACCACAGACATTTCTAAACTCATCATAAATCAGGAGGCAGTTAAAGTAATGAGGTTGATCAATCCAATAGGGCAAACCGTAAGGCTTTGGGGCAAAGACATGCAAATCATTGGTGTGGTGGAAGACTTTAATTTCAGTTCTTTACATGAGCCAATCACCCCAATGTTCTTCAAACTAGAAGACCAAAGAATGATGAATATTTTGGTTCGGATTGAACCCGGACAAGAGCGCAATACCATTGATAGAATCTCAAAGCTTTACAAAGAATACAATGCTGGTTTCGATTTCAATTACACCTTTTTAGACCAAGACTACGCCATTCAATATGCTTCTGAAGAACGTATTTCCACACTTTCAAAATACTTTGGAGGAATAGCCATTATCATTTCTTGCCTAGGCATTTTCGGATTGGCTGCTTTTACCGCAGAAAGACGCTCTAAAGAAATTGGAGTTAGAAAAGCGCTAGGCGCCAGTAATTCAAACATCGTTAGGTTACTCTCTGTCGATTTTAACCAAATGATTGTATTGGCCATTCTGATTGCGCTTCCTTTAAGCTATTTCTTACTGAAATCATGGTTGGATGAATTCGCCTATCATATCGATCTTGAAATCTGGTATTTCTTATTGGCTGGCCTTGCTGCGCTCGTCATTGCATGGCTTACCGTAGGCTTACAAACCTTTAAGGCCGCCAAGGCAAACCCAGTAAAGAGCCTAAGAAGCGAATAACAATCTTCAAAATCAGCCCTCCAAAGCTAAACAAGATTAGTTTGGAGGGCTTTTTATTTCCTTCCATTGAAATCATTCACTCTCCTATGAATGAAAATCAACGCTTATAATCTTACTTTTGCTGAACTAAGCAACAAACATGGCGAAAGAGGAGCCCACCAAATTAAGTCCAGAACAGATTCGCCAGTGCATTGAGGTATTGGAGAGCCTAAATGCCAACACCAACCAAATCTTCGATATTCCAAAAGAAGAACGACTGGCTTTGATTATAGCGGCAGGTACTTTTTCGCGTCCGAGCAAAGAAGAACTTTTGAAGCGCAAAAGAGGCGCTAAAAAAGTAATCAAGAAGAAAATAGCAGCCAAAGATAAGGAAGCAAGAAACGCCACTGGTATTAGAAGTGCTCGGGAAGCCTCCATTTTCATTGCCCCTACTATGATTGACCTCACGGGCAAAGAGCATGAGAAAGAAGTCGAGCTGGAATCTCCAAGAGAATGCTACGTGTGCAAAACCACTTTCAATAAACTTCACCATTTCTACGACACCATGTGCAAAGAATGTGGTGACTTCAATTATGCCAAACGTTTTCAAACCGCAGACCTCACCGGCCAAGTGGCTCTGGTCACAGGCTCTAGGTTGAAAATCGGTTACCACATTACTTTAATGATGTTGAGGGCTGGAGCTACGGTAATTGCTACCACTCGCTTCCCTATCGATTCGGCTTTGCGCTTTTCTAAAGAAGCCGATTTCAAAGATTGGGGCCATCGTTTGAACATTCATGGCTTAGATTTAAGGCATATTCCGAGCGTAGAAATCTTCTGCAATTTCATTGAACAGCAATACGACAGGCTCGATATTCTAATCAACAATGCGGCACAAACCGTGAGACGACCTGCTGGTTTTTATGCGCATTTAATGCCCAATGAAAGGCTCAAGTTTGAAGAGTTAACACCCTTCGCCCAAGACCTTCTGGCTGATCACAACGACTGCATACAAGAATTAAGAACTTTAAGTGCTGGCTTTGCCAAAGGCGAAAACAAGAATTTACCTGTAAGCTGGCACGGCAAACAATTGGGTATTGGACTAAGTGCTTCAGCTCAGCTCTCTCAAATCCCATACAGTATCGACAATTCACTTACTGCTAAGGAGGTTTTTCCTGAAGGGAAACTAGATGCAGATTTACAGCAGGTGGATTTACGAAAAACGAACAGTTGGCGATTGAAGCTTGGCGAAGTGCACACCAACGAAATGCTGGAAGTTCAACTGGTGAATTCAGTTGCTCCTTTTGTATTGTGTAACCGTTTGGTGAACCTGATGAAAAAGGAAAATACTGGAATTAAACATATCATCAATGTGTCGGCCATGGAAGGTAAATTCCACCAATTCCATAAAGAACCGCGCCATCCGCACACCAATATGGCGAAAGCCGCTTTGAACATGATGACGCTTACTTCGGCATCGGACTTGGCTAAATTTGGAATTTACACCAATGCCGTAGATACAGGTTGGGTAACAGACGAAGACCCAGCAGAATTGGCCCGAAGAAAAGAAGAACTGCATGATTTTCAGCCGCCACTTGATATTGTGGATGGCGCTGCAAGGGTAATGGATCCTTTATTTGATGGAATTAATACGGGCAAACATTGGTGCGGGAAATTCTTGAAAGACTATAAACCCACTTCTTGGTAGGTTAATTATTCGGTCTCATTCACCCTTTTCCAATACACCGATTTACCGAACATAGGCATTTTCATATAACCCCTTACCTCCAGTTGGTCGCCATCCAGTTTGAGAATGCAATCGTATGATTTTCCCTTTTCAGGATCATACACTTTTCCTTCCACCCACTTTGAATCTTTGAAGGTAAAACCTTCTATCAAATCAATACCAATGAGTGGTCTTTTCTTCAAACTTTCAATCTCATTATTAGCATCACGGATGACATGATCGCTATTGGCACTTGCTTTCAGCCAAATAATTTCACCAGAATAACGACCCGCTTCTTTATAAATCCTCACTTTCGCCTTCTTTCCTTCCGTCCACCAAACACCCAAAATGGTATCGGCAGTATCGGATGGTGCTTTAAAAACAGACATCGTTAAAAGGAATATGGTAACAATTAATTTCATAGGTAATAACTCTGTTTCAACCTCATCAAGCGATCTATTGTTCTAAAACACGAAGGCTATGATCAAAGATTGTGCGTATTCAAAAAATCTGCCAAGACCTTTAATCATTGCGAAATAATCGGCTTAAACATAGAGCTCAAAATTATCAGACATATTTTTGGTCTTACCTGTTTGTAGCAAAGACTTCCACTTCGCCCGACAATTCGATATCACATTAAATAATATTAACTGGAATAGACAGTTCTCTGAATGAATAAATTACTATTTTTGAACGAGTTTAAGCAATCGTGAATAAGCAAGAAAAGAAAGTCAGAAGGAAGAAAAAGGTTGGTTCATACCAATATGGCAGTGTCATTTTTAGTGTGACCTTGGCCCTATTTGTGGTTGGACTTTTCGGAATGCTCCTATTACATACCAACCGTCTCACTTCGGTGATTCAGGAGAATATTGAGATCCAAGTATACCTCAATAAAAACACGTCAGAAAATCAGCGTAACCGCATTCAGCGAGAAATTTCTACAAGCCCTTACGTGCTCAAAAAAGAAGACAAACCTCAAATCACCTTTATTTCGAAAGAGGATGCGGCCGAGCAGTTCGTAAAAGATACAGGTGAAGATTTTTCTGAATTCTTAGGCGATAACCCACTGCGCGATGCCTTGGTGGTAAACATTGCTCCTGAGTTTCAAACCAATGCTAAACTAGATAGTATCGGCAATAAAATCGAAACCATTAGCGGTGTTTATGAAGTCACTTTTGTAGAAAGTCTTGTAGATTCCATCAACAAAAACCTTAGAAACATCGGATTGATTCTGATGGGCTTTGCCACTATTCTTCTGATTGTAGTGGTCATGTTAATTAACAATACCATTAAGCTGGCCCTTTTCTCTCAGCGATTCTTAATCAGAAGTATGCAATTGGTGGGTGCTACCAGTGGTTTTATTAAAAAACCATTTCTAAAAAGAGCCATCTTTCATGGTGCTATAGCAGGAATTGTTTCATCGCTATTGCTTTATGGACTGCTTCAATTTGCCAATACCAAAATAGAAAGGTTAGTAGAACTTCAGCAAGAAGTTTTCATCTTGGCCCTTTACGGCTTACTCATTATTCTGGGAAGTTTCATTGCCTTTATCAGCACCTATAGGGCCATGAACAAGTATTTAAAAATGTCACTAGACGAACTATACTAATATGTCTGAAAATAAAAAGAACTTCGCCTTCGGGAAAGAAAACTACAAATGGATGCTCATTGGATTATGCGTTTTGCTCTTGGGCTTTATCGTTATGTCTTTAGAAAGCAACCCACAAGGCCAAGGTTTTCTTGGGCTTACTTTAGGGCCGATCATTATTCTTGCGGGTTTCATTATTGAGTTTTTTGCCATTTTCAAGAAAGATAAGAACGATTAATGACCATTATTGAATCGATTATTCTTGGCATCGTTCAAGGGTTAACAGAGTTTTTGCCAGTAAGTAGTAGTGGGCATTTAGAAATAGTAAAAGCCATTTTAGGCGACACTAGTGTTCCTGAAGAAAGTTTATTGATGACAGTAGTGCTACACGCTGCCACTGCCCTAAGTACCATTGTAATTTTCAGAAAAGAAATTGGTGAATTGGTGATGGGCCTTTTCCAGTTCAAGAACAACGACCAGTTCAAGTATTCCTTAAAAATAGTAGCCTCAATGATTCCTGCAGCCGTTATTGGCGTGCTCTTCGATGAAGAAATTGAATCGCTATTTGGCGGACAACTGTTATTGGTGGGTTGTATGCTTATTCTCACTGCAGGCCTTTTATTCTTGGCCGATAAAGCCAAAAAAACTGACAAAGCCGTATCAATGCCCAACGCAATCACTATCGGTATTGCACAGGCCATTGCCATTTTACCAGGCATTTCACGCTCTGGCGCGACCATTTCTACTGCCGTACTTTTGGGCATCGACAGAGAAAAAGCCGCTCGCTTCTCTTTCCTAATGGTGGTTCCATTAATCCTAGGAAAAGTAGCCAAAGACATGCTGAGTGGCGATATCGCTTCTAGCCAAATTGAAAGTGCTTCACTTATCGTTGGCTTTTTAGCGGCTTTTCTCGCAGGCCTTGTGGCTTGTAAGTGGATGATTGCCTTGGTGAAGAAAAGTCAATTGAAATATTTCTCATTCTATTGCTTTGCCGTTGGTTTAGGTGCAATAATCTACACCTTCATATAATGCCGAAATCTTTAGAAATAGATCCATCCCTCAGTAAAGAAGAAAATTTCAAAAACGGTCAGGTCATTCTAATTGACAAGCCTTTAGAATGGACATCTTTTGGGGTAGTTAAGAAAATCAGGTACAACATAGGGATTAAGAAAATTGGCCATGCAGGCACTTTGGATCCACTTGCTTCTGGACTTTTAATTCTTTGTACAGGAAAAAAAACCAAGTCTATTGAAAGTTATATGGCCGATGTAAAAGAATACACGGGCAGCTTTACATTGGGCAGCACTACCCCTAGCTATGATTTGGAATCTGAACCAACTCGCGCTGTTGATATTTCGCATTTAACAGCCGAGGAAATACAGCAAAACACCGAAAATTTCATCGGAGAAATCACCCAAACCCCTCCTATTTTTTCTGCCATTAAAGTAGATGGAAAGCGTGCTTATGATTTAGCGCGTGCGGGTAAGGATGTAGAATTAAAATCAAGACAAGTAACAATTTCGGAATTTGAAATAGTAAGCTTAGATTTACCTAAAGTCAACTTCAGGGTGGTCTGTTCAAAAGGCACTTATATTCGTACACTGGCCAATGACTTTGGAGAAAAGTTAGGCGTTGGCGCATATTTAAGTGCATTAAGGCGAACTAAAATTGGTGAACATTCGGTTGATGAAGCCTGGCAACTTGAAGACTTTATAAACTACGTGAAAACGATAGAATGAAAATTCATCTCGGAACAAACGACATTACAGAACTACGCAATGCAGTAGTCACCAGCGGTACTTTTGATGGCGTACACGTAGGCCACCAAAAAATACTTGCTCGCTTGCGCGAAGAAGCCGACAGAATTGGTGGAGAAACGGTACTTATTACTTACTGGCCTCATCCGCGCCAAGTGCTCAAACCTTGGGATAATTCTTTAAAACTGTTGACCACTTTTCCAGAAAAAGCTACCGTTCTAGAAAAGTATGGAGTAGACCATTTGGTAAAAATTCCTTTTACCCAAGAATTTGCCCAAATGAGCAGTGAAGAATACATTCGAGTTATTCTGACTGAGCGTGTTCATACCAAAAAACTAATTATAGGCTACGACCATCGCTTTGGGAAAAACAGAGATGGTGGACTGAAAGAACTTCAAGAATTTGCTCCCAAATACGGTTACGAAGTGGAAGAAATTCCTAGACAAGACATTGACGAAATCGGAGTTTCTTCTACCAAAATCAGAAGATCACTAGAAACAGGAGATGTAAAAACTGCCAACGAATACCTTGGCCGTCCGTATTCAGTAGCAGGAATGGTGGTGCACGGACAAAAAATTGGAAGAACCATTGGCTTTCCTACCGCCAACATTCACGTAAAAGAAAGTTATAAGCTCATTCCTGCCGATGGCATTTATGCCGTTCAGGTATGTAACAAGTACGAAAAGAGAGATGGAATGCTTAACATTGGCAACCGCCCAACCATTGGTGGCGATGACAAAACCATCGAAGTACATATTTTCGATTTTGATGAAGACATCTACGATTCGGAAATTAGTGTAGAGTTTATAGATTTGATTCGAAGAGAAGAAAAATTCAGTTCGGTAGAAGCACTTCAAAACCAACTGAAGCAAGATGAAATCGCTGTAAAAGCCTGTTTATCAAATTATAAAGCAAAAAATCATGATCAATAAGGTAGTTGCCAATGCCGATGAAGCTGTAAAAGACATTCCTAACAATGCCGTATTGATGTTGGGCGGTTTTGGGCTTTGCGGTATTCCTGAAAACTGTATTTCTGCCCTGCTGAAAACGGGAGTAAACGGTTTGACCTGCATTTCAAATAACGCTGGAGTTGACGATTTCGGGATTGGCTTAATGCTTAAAACCCGTCAAGTAAAGAAAATGATTTCCTCTTATGTAGGCGAAAATGCTGAATTTGAAAGGCAATTGCTTTCTGGGGAGTTGGAAGTAGACCTTATTCCACAAGGCACCTTGGCCGAAAGAATCAGGGCTGGTGGGGCTGGAATCCCTGCTTTTTATACACCAGCAGGTTACGGTACCGAAGTGGCCGAAGGCAAGGAAACCAGAGAATACGATGGTAAAATGTATTTGCTCGAAAATTGGCTTAAGGCAGATTTCGCTTTGGTTAAGGCTTGGAAAGGCGATACTTCTGGTAATCTAATCTTTAAAGGCACCGCCAGAAACTTCAACCCAATGATGGCTGCAGCGTGTAAAATCACCATTGCCGAAGTTGAAGAACTGGTAGAACCGGGCGAGTTGGATCCCAATCACATTCACACTCCCGGTATTTACGTTCAGCGTATTTTTCAAGGAAAGGATTACGAGAAAAGAATTGAACAGAGAACCACGAAACTTAAATGATTTGATGAATTATTGATTCAATGAATTAATGACTCATTAGACACAGCGTCAACACATAACCCTCATATTCAAATCATTATGTTAGATAAAATCGGAATAGCGAAAAGAATAGCACAGGAAGTTCAAGATGGTACTTATATCAATCTGGGAATTGGTATTCCTACCCTTGTAGCCAATTTTATTCCTGAAAACATCAATGTTGTGCTTCAGTCCGAGAATGGATTATTGGGTATTGGCCCTTTTCCGGAAGAGGATGAAGTAGATGCTGATTTGATCAATGCAGGCAAACAAACGGTAACTACTACCAAAGGCTCTGCACTTTTCAGCTCTTCTCAGAGCTTCGAGATGATTAGAGGCGGACATGTTGATCTTACTATTTTAGGCGCTATGGAAGTGTCTGAAAATGGAGACATTGCCAACTGGAAAATTCCAGGTAAAATGGTGAAAGGAATGGGTGGAGCCATGGACCTTGTAGCCTCTGCCGACAATATTATTGTGGCCATGCAGCATTGCAGCCGCAGTGGAGATTCTAAACTTTTGAGCGAATGCAGCTTGCCCATCACTGGTTTGCGTTGCGTAAAGAAGATTGTAACCGATATGGCGGTTTTGGATGTACTTCCTGAAGGTGGTTTTAAACTTTTAGAACGCGCACCGGGCGTAACTGTAGAAGAAATCAAAGCAGCCACCGCAGGCAAGCTAATCATCGAAGGCGATATTCCTGAAATGAAGATTTGATTCTAGTATTTTCGTCAAAAGATTGAATTGTAAGTCATTCCGTAGGAATCCTTTCACGTTCCACAAGTCAACCTTCAATGTATTACTGAAACACCTAGAAGCCTCGCGGGCAGGATAACTGTTCAATTAAGCTCATTCGAAGCGTCATTCTGATGACGAGGCACGAGGAGGAAAGAATCCGTCTGTTCTTGACTCTTGGCGCCTTTTACAAACGGATTCCTTCTTCACCTTTCGTTTCACTACAGGCTCATTGGAATGACGGTGATTTTTTTATTGACAACTGAGTAAGTAGAAAGTTAGACTCGGAATGTTAATCTCTTAACCACGATAAAATTTTACATACCCAATTTTCTTATGCATAAGAAAATTATGTATACTTGTGTATGTCATCGAGTAAACTATTAAAAGGAAGTCTGGCCACCATTGTTCTCAAGCTGCTGGAAGAGAACGAAAAAATGTACGGTTATGAAATCACACAACGCGTAAAGGAAATTACCGCGGGTGAATTCAAAATCACGGAAGGTGCCTTATACCCTACCCTTCATAAACTAGAAGCAGAAGGAATGCTTTCTACCGAAACACAAAAGGTAGATAATCGCATCCGAAAATACTACTCCCTTACCAAAGAAGGTAATGCCGAAGCCCAAACCAAAGTGGCCGAACTGGAAGAGTTCCTATTGAATTTACAAAAGTTGTTGAACCCTAAATTAGGTATGGGATGAAATTAACGGTAGAGCAGCACGAGCAGGTAGTCTTCTACCTTCAGCATTTAGACATTGATTCTCAAGAGTTATTCGAGGAGTTCTACGATCATATTGTGTGCTCCTATGAGACACAACTCCAAAAAGAACCTGAGTTGGAGATTAAAACACATATTTGGCATCGTCTTCAGCCTGAATTTGGCGGTGTAGGCGGCTTCAAAAAGGTGATCAAAAAACATGAAAAAGCCATTGGCTGGAATGTCAGCAAACGAGTGTTCATTACTGGCCTATCGGCTTTTAAAGGAATAAACTTGCTTTATTCTTTGGGCATATTCCTTGCCGCTTGGGGCTTAATGGCAACCACTCAAAACCTAACCATAATGGTCAGTTTAATTATTGCCTGCTTTGCCTTGCCTATGGCGGTTGTTATTCACAAACACTATCAGTTCAAAAAATCGATTCGAGAAAATAAGCCTGGTTATTACAGGAACCTGCGCAACAGTATTATTATGACTTACTCAACGATTTCACTGTATTTGCTCTATAATTTAGGCCACCTTACATACAGAAGTTTAGAAAATCATATCGAGTTTAACCAACTCTACACTGAAGTACCTTTGTTTCAGGCTACCCTAATTGGACTTGCTGCGCTTTACTGCTACACCATGCTCACCGTAATGAAGCACGATTTCAAAACCAAACTGCTGACCACATGAGCCTCACCACCGCACAGCACGACATATTGGTGAAATACCTCAAAGATGTAGGCATTGGACATCAAGAGCCTTTCGAGGAATTTTATGATCATATTGCTACGTCAATTGAAAAGGACAAACCTGAAGATATAAGTACTTATTTGAGAGAGGTAATTCAACCCTCTTTTGGTGGGGTTCAGGGCATGCTGAATGTAGTGAATGAACAGAGTAAAATCAGGAGGATTGCAATTTTGAAACGGGCAAAAGAAATCTTCCTTAGCCTATTTGGCTGGCCAGCCATAGGCTTTGTTATGGTGTCTTTTATATTACTCCAAACCTTATCAAATCAATTTGACGAAAAGTATGTACTCATTTACGCAGCAATTTTAGGTCTCTTTATTCCAGCCTCCGTCATGATGTACGGTGTATTTTCATTTTACAAGGATTGTAAAAAGCAGCAACTACCTTATACAACTAACGACCTGAACTCTTCAATTCTATTGCTTATGGTGATTCCATTTAATGCCTTGAGTATTGTAGGAAACCTCCTGATTCCAATATTTATTGGCAGAGATAACTTCGGTCAGTTTCTAACCGCTTACCCAGCAATAACCGTATGTTTTTCTACACTAGTCTTGTTATTTGGCTTTACCTGTCTTAAACTTTTTAAAGAGAAGTTCACGTTTAAATTGACAGTGAGATGAGCCTAACTACCGAACAGCACGACATATTGGTGAAGTACCTCAAGGGTGTAGGCATTGGACATCAAGAGCCTTTCGAGGAATTTTATGATCATATTGCCACAGCAATTGAAAAGGACAAACCAGAAGATGTAAGTACTTATTTGAGAGAGGTAATTCAACCTTCTTTTGGAGGAGCAAAAGGAATCAAAAAAATAGTGCTAAACCAAAGAAAAGCACGATCTAAAATGATCTGGAAGAGGATGAAGGAAATCTTCTTTAGCCTGTTTGGTTGGCCTGCAATTGGTATTGTAATGGTAAGCTTCATTCTCGTTCAAACCAGCTTTATTCAACTCGGAACTAAGTTTACTATAGTGGCTACTCTTGCCTTAGGCTTTCTATTACCTTTCATCATATTAGCCTACGGTGCAATCAGTTTTCACAGAGACTGTAAAAGGAATAATAGAAATTATAGAAACTCCGACCTGAATAGTTCATTGATGTTGCTCGTTCATTTGCCTTTCTCATTAATGAATATCTTCGGAAACCTAATTGTGCCTGTGGTTATTGGTCGAGATGTGTTTAAACATTTCATCTCGGAAAACATCTGGCTAAGTACTTTCCTATGTGCTTTTGCACTACTTTATGGCTTTACCTGCCTAAAGCTTACGAAAGAGCAGTTCATCTTTAAACTGGAGGTGGCATGACAGCACTAGAAGCGAAAGCCATACAGCTGTACCTTGCAGATTTGGAGGTTGATGAGGTAGAGTTCTACAACGAACTGTATGACCACATTGCAACAGCGTATGGTGACAGAGCAGACCAATCATTGGGTATTCAGGAGTTCTTAGAAGTGGTTATGCCCCCAAGATTTGGTGGAGAACAAGGAATACTTGTAGAAATACAGAGGCAGAGAAGGTTTGTAAGAAAGGGAATTTACAAGGAAGCACTTAGGAATTACATTTCCTTCTTTTCAACACCAGTAGGATTATTAAAGAGTACTCTTCTTCTGGGTATAATTCTATTACTTAACGAAATGCGGTTTTCGAAATCGTCCATCTCTACATTACTAGTATTAGCCTCTTGTTTGCCTTTCCTTATTTCAAATATTGTCAGCTGGCGCTTTAAACTAAAATGCAAAAAACAAAAACTTCCTTTCTATAGTAGCTATACAAATCAAATGGTGGTTATTTTAACCGCTTTCTTTGTGGGAGTTGTACAGGGTTTACCTGATATCACAAGTCGAATTTTATATGGTGAGCATTTTAGTTTGTTGAAAACTATAGAAACGAACACCACAATGCTTTCTATAGTCACTTTTCTGGTAATTATATATGGTTGGGTTTGCCTTGAAATAATTTGGCGTAAAACCACCATAAACAAAAAAATCACCTCTAAGCTTATTACCCAACCTTAAAGTTGAACTGATATGAAACTAGCGCACTATCAAATTGAGCATATTAGATCGTATGTAAAGGACCAAAATATTTGGTACTATGATGTACAGCATGAGCTAGTTGACCACATTGCATCGGCCATTGAAACTAAAATGGATGAGGACCAAATTTCATTCTCTTCTGCTTTTAGCCAAATCATTGAGTCCATTAATTGCCGGTCCATTCAGCGTTCAAGAACCAAAGCAGCCACATACGGTGTACATAAATCCATTTTTAAAGAATTAATGAACATGTTAAAAACTGTTCACGCTTTTATTCCAGTTGGACTGTTCTTTTCGTTATACCTTATTTTTAACGGGCTAACAGATGCCATATGGCTTATTAAACTCTTTAAAACACTGAGTATTTGCGCAATATTATTACCTCTGCTTATATCCCTTTTTGATAGGAGGTTCAAACCCTATAACTACACGAGTTTTATTGGAAGTTGTAATGGCGTATTTCTATACATCATCATTTTCGGATTTGTAGATGAAAGGCTTGTTCCTACTTCTTTAAAAACAACACCGTTTTATTATCCAATCTACTTCGCCATCATTTTCACTGGACTGTATTTGGCCTTTAACGTAATAAAAAAGCACTATAAAAACATCAAAAACCATGTCGCTTACCGTTAATCAAATTGACCAAATCAAGGCGTTTATTAACAAACGTGGCTTCAATACCATTGAAGTAGAAATGGAAGCACTTGACCATATGGCCAGTAAGGTAGAAGCATTGCTTGAAGAAAAGCCAGATATGAACTTTGATTTGGCCATTACCAAAGCTCATGCAGACTTAGGCATTTTTGGTTTTGCTACTTTTGAAGAAGCTATTTTTGCTGGGTGTAAAGAGCGATCTAAAAAAATCCGCAAGGCTGTACTCCGCGATTATCTAAAAGGCCCTAAGCTTTTAATAACTTTAGCCATAATCTCAGTCGCATTTCTCATTCAAAAATTTTTATTAAACCTACCATGGTCTGAAGAAGCTATGGTTGTTTTCATTTTTTCGGTTGTCCTAACCATGATCATTCTTCCATCTATCTATTTCATAAAAACAAAAAGGAAATGGGGCAAGAGATCGTTTGTGATATCAAACACTTTTGCAGGAACCAGTGGAGCAAGCCTAATCATATTCTACATCACGAGGTTCGTACTTGAATTTGGCACACTGTCTCCACTATTATTACAAATCATATTTACATTCGTAATCCTGAAGCTCAGTTTAATAGCTTTGATCAACTTTGCCATTATAAAAGAGGCAATCGCTTTCACTGAAGAGAAATATTTAAAATATGCCTAGTACACCTCTTACTCAAGAACAGATTGCAGCCATTAGGACTTTTATCAACAAGCGTGGCTTTAACACCATTGAAGTGGAAATGGAAGCACTTGACCATATGGCCAGTAAGGTAGAAGCATTGCTTGAAGAAAAGCCAGATATGAACTTTGATTTGGCCATTACCAAAGCTCATGCATCCTTCGGGATTTACGGCTTATCTACTTTGGCAGAATCAATCGAAGGCGGTTTGCTTCAGCGTTTCAAGCGACAATTCTTCAAGGAGCTCCTATCCTATTTCAACAGTTCCAAAATACTTATACCCATGGGATTGGCTATAATAGGCTACTTTCTTCTAACCCAATACCCACAAAACGATAAAGGAATGTTTCTCCAATCGGGCTTCCTTATCTATGGATTCCTTTTAGCAGTAATTCCTTATTCCATATTTAGAAAGCAAATGAAGCGATGGGAAAAGCGATCTAGTTTTGCTAAAATGAGCACTTATGGCCTATATATAACTCAATTCGTTTTTGGCCAAGGGTTCGGTTTAGTAACAAAAACACTTTATGAGCAAGGCTCTTCAGCTTTTCCTTATGTATTTATAGCTGGCTTTGTATTAACCTCACTTACTGTTTTCATCAATTATGATTTAATGAAATGGGGCATTGCTACGGTCAACGAAAAATGGGCAAAGTATATGCCTGAGGTAGCGGTGTAGTTTTAGATTCTTCGTATGCTCAGGAAAAGAAACGGTTCTATTGCCTTAAATTTCAGTAGGTAAGTTATTTTCCACTATCATTAAACTTCGATTAAAAAACCACCACCTATTAAATGCTTTACATCAAATTCAATATTCAAGACAGTTCAAATTATCAAGATTTTGAAAAGCTGTATGACCACATGGTTAAGGTAAGACAGCCTGAATTTGAATTTGAAGAAGAGGACGGCCCCGAGTTTGATTGGGGTGGCATGACGCAAGCGGAAGTAGATGATACGGTAGAAAAACTATCTACATTTTTAGACCAAGCACCAGAAGAGCGCAGGTACTTAGCCATAATACCAGCCTATGTAAATGAATTTCTGCAAAGCTACCTTCAAGTGGACAATGAGAAACTAGGTGCACTTGGCATTCAAGAAACACTGTCCATCTTCAATTATTTAGAATTCGATTTCGAAGTGGATATGGACAAAATTGAAAAGCTCAATGCACAATCGGGAATTATTGAATTCTCCACTGGCAACTATCCTTTTGGTGGCTTAGAGCGCTTTCTAATTACATTAAGAGCTTATGGTCTCACTCCCACAGAATGCTTCGATGGCTTTAACATTTGTACAATTGAGTGGAACTCTGACTTTGAATACAGCACCACAAAATTACCTGAAAGAACAAAGGTGTATTTAAATAGGAATTGAAAAAGAGCTGATTTCATTTGTGTCCTGCCTAAAGTTTTTTCGAGCAAATTCAGTAAACCTCAGGCTATCTCCAAACAATAAAAAGTCTGCTGAAATAAATCAGCAGACCTTATATTTTGCTTGATCAAGGGTTTAAGCCCTAATCTCTATTTCCTTTATTCGGCCTTGAGTTTCCGCTGCGTTGGCCACCAGAATTACCTCTTGGAGCTCCACCACCTGAACGTGGGCCGCTAGAGTTTCCTCTTGGCGTTCCGCCACCACTAGAACGTTGGCCTCCACCAGATTTACGGAATCCGCCACTCTTTCCTTCAGTTCTACGGTCACCTCCATCTCGTCCGTCCGTTCTTCTTTGCCCGCCTTGACCGCCACTACGTGGGCCCTGGCCTCCACCTGAACCTCCTTTACGGAAGTCTGGCTTTCTGCCTCCACTCGACCTTCTTGGTTCGTCTTTTGGTGCAGGTGGTGCAGCACTTGGCTCATAACCTTCCATAACCTCGATCTGAAGCTTTTGTCTCAAGAGCTTCTCTATACCATGCACCAAATCATGCTCATCGTGACTGACTAAAGAAATGGCTTCACCACTTGCTCCTGCCCTACCTGTACGGCCAATTCTATGCACGTAATCTTCAGATACGTTCGGCAACTCAAAGTTGATTACATGGGGCAATAAAGGAATATCCAAACCTCTGGCTGCGATATCAGTCGCTACTAATACGCGGGTCGTTCCATTCTTAAAACCTTCCAAAGCTTTGGTTCTAGCGCCTTGGCTTTTGTTACCATGAATCGCTAAAGAGGCGATTCCATTTTTCGTTAGCTTTTCGCTTAGCTTATTGGCCGCGTGTTTAGTTCTTGTGAAAATCAACACCTGACTCCAGTTGCCTTGAGAAATCAACTTGGTTACTAAAGAAGTTTTCTTCACCTTATCTACATGGTACACCTTCTGAATCACCAATTCCGCTGCGGTGTTCTTTGGTGTAGCTTCCACCAAAATTGGGTCAGTCATAAAACTGCCGGCCAACTGCTTAATTTCCGTAGAGAAAGTAGCTGAGAACAATAGATTTTGACGTTTTCCTGGCATTAATGCCAATATCTTTTTGATGTCGCGCAAAAAGCCCATATCGAGCATTCTGTCTGCTTCATCTAAAACTAAAATTTCTACCTGACTTAACGATAAAGCCCTTTGGTTGTACAAATCGAGTAAACGACCTGGGGTGGCTACCAAAATATCCACTCCGTTGCGCAAAGCACGTACCTGAGGGTTTTGATTCACTCCACCAAAAATCACGGTAGACTCGATGCTTAAGAATTCACTATACTCTTTTACGTTTTCATATACCTGAGCAGCAAGCTCACGCGTGGGTGTTAATACCAAAGCCCTAATTGGTCTTCTTTTAGGCTGTTTGCTTTCAGATAAAATCTGTAGCATAGGTAAGGTAAATCCTGCCGTTTTTCCCGTTCCGGTTTGGGCAGAAGCTAGAATATCTTTTCGCTCTAAAATGGGGGGAATTGCTTTTGTTTGGATGGGAGATGGCTCAGTATAACCCTTTTTTGTGATCGCATGTAAAAGCGAATCAGAAAGCCCTAATGACTTAAATGACATATAAATTAATTACGAAACAAGCGAACGAGAGCGCCCACTAAACGGTGGAGCTTGTCACTTGATGATTTGACTATGTTAAAATATTAAGCAGAAGAAATGTCTGGTCAATTTCACAAGCCATTTCGAAGTGCGAGGCAAAGGTACACCTAATTTCTACCATTGTTGGCTTTTATTAAGAGTTTCGGAAACAAAGGATAAGAAGCAAAACCAAATTAGCACTAAATTTAATATTATACATTAAGCAAAATAAACCCTTCATTCCCTTATATTTATTATCGTTGAAAATGGAAATGCAGTTCCAACATTTTATTCAAAATCAAACATGTGAAAGACTACAAGAAACTAGTTGACGAGACTCTATTCTTTATTGCTCAAAAAGGATGGACCATTAATGAAAATTCCTTCTACGATTCCTTAGCAATATTTTTAGGCGAGAAATTAGATATGGCCTATGTGCTAATTGACAAGGTTGGTGAAGAAGAAGGGAGCGTAGAGACGATTACATTTTATGCAAATGGTGAGATAAAAACCAACATTTCATACCCTCTTCAAAATACTCCTTGCGAAAACGTAGTAGGCAAAAACCTGTGTGTTTATTCCGACAATATTCAGAAACTATTTCCTGAAGACGACATGTTGGTACCTCTAAAAGCTGAAAGTTACATTGGCATTCCACTATGGGATTCTGAAGGAAAGGCAATAGGCTTAATTGCCTTATTAGACACGAAGCCAATCACTAACGCCTCGGCCATTGAGACTATTCTGCAAATTGTGGCAGTTCGGGTAGCGCATGAGATTGAACGAAACAATTATGAGCAAGCACTGCTTAACAAAAACAAAGAATTAGAAAGGCAAAACAAAGAATTAGAGCAATTTACTTATATCGCTTCACACGATCTTCAGGAACCATTGCGAACTTTAACTAGCATGAATCAGCTTTTTCAAAGCGAGTTCAAAGGGCGTTTAGATGAAAGAGCCGACACCTATCTTAAATTTATTAATGAGTCCGCCAAGCGAATGCAAATGCTGGTAAAAGGCTTATTAGATTATTCTAAAATCGGAAAGCTTGACAACTTTGCTGAAGTGGATTGCAACCAAGTGGTAAAAGAAGTTTTAGCTGATATTTCACTGACTATAAATGAAAGCAAGGCGAAGATTACAATTGAGGATTTACCTGTGGTGTGGGGCTATAAAACCGAACTGAGACAGCTCTTTCAGAATTTGATTGTCAATGCAATGAAATTTATGGATAAAGATATAATCCCTGAAATCAGAATTTCAGCCACTGAACGCGAAAAAGACTGGTTGTTCTCTGTAAAAGACAATGGTATTGGCATAGATGAAAATGATAAGGAGAAGATTTTTGTGATCTTTAGAAGGTTACATGATAGAAGTAAATATGAGGGTACTGGAATTGGCCTTTCCAACTGTAAAAAAATAGTAGAGCTACATAATGGGAACATTTGGGTAGAATCTGTGTTAGGAAATGGAAGCACTTTCCTTTTTACCATTTCCAAAGTTTAAATCTGTGAATAATAAGCTCAACTGCATATTGCTGATCGATGATGATGATGCCACGAACTTCATCCATCAGGTGATCATTAAGAAATCTGATATCACAGAGCAGTTAGTCACAACCCTAAATGGGAAACAAGCACTTGATTTTTTAACAAAGAATGTTGAAGACGCTAATACCGAAAATACTCTCCCTTCATTAATTTTTCTCGACATCAACATGCCTGTAATGGATGGCTGGGAGTTTATCGAAGCCTATAAGGGACTAAGTGAAAGCATAAGAAAGCAGATCGTTATTGTGATGCTCACTACATCTTATGATCCTGACGATAAAGAAAAAGCCATACGAATTCCTGAGATTTCAGAGTTTGAAAAGAAACCTCTAACCTTTGATATGCTCAACCGACTTATGGAAAAACACTTCCCCGAAAATAGTTAAGTGAAGAAAATCTATTGATTGAGAAGTGAGTTTGAGAACTAAACTCTTACCTCAAAAATAAATCCGCATACTCAGTCCCCATCTTAAAAGTAGAGCACATGGCTGTTGTAACTATAGTATTCCTTCTTGCCAGCCTTTTCCAGTAGCGATATGCTTTACGGTTTTCTCGAATTTGAATTGAATTATTGTAACCAGAGGGTGCTGGAGGGACTTCTTCTAAAGAAAGAAAGTCTTCTTTCTTTCCACCATTCCAAATAACATTCTCAATCCTATTTCCAACAATGACGAATTGATCACCTATTTTAAACCATTCCGAACAACTCCCTTGATCAAATTGATTTATCACAATTTGTTTAAGTTTATAATCGCCTTTAATCATTGAGTCCACCTTAAAAAGAACTTCAGAATAACCTTTATCTCTTTCTGAAATAAGTCTTCTAATGTCATCATCAAAATGAAGCACCTCTACTGCACTGCCTACAAATACGTAATCATAATTCTTTATAAAGGATTTGACCAGTGCTTTATCGATTTCCACGCAACTACAGGCATGCGCGAATTGCGGTAAACACAGCAAAGCTATTATCATTGGCAGGATGAAGTATCTCATCATGGGACTATTCAAATTCATTTGAACTTACAAAAGAATCGACAACTAATCTATTCGTTAAACAAAAAAAACCTGTCAGTATACAAACTAACAGGTTTAAAAATCATAGTTCTCTCTTCAACCTAAAAACTCTCTCTCAGCTCAAAGGTCTTGCGCATTCGCTTGATCATTTTTGTAGACTCTTCGAAGTTTAGCGTTTGCTGGCCATCAGAGTAAGCTTCTTCTGGCTTTTCATGTGTTTCGAAAATTACGCCATCGGCACCGGCCATAATGCTTGCCAAAGCAATAGGTTCAACAAAATCGCGAATCCCAATACCATGAGAAGGATCTGAAATCACTGGCAAATGCGTTTTCTCTTTCAAAACAGCAATCGCATTCAAGTCCATTGTGTTTCTTGTAGCGCTTTCATAAGTACGAATACCTCTTTCACAAAGCAAAAGCCTTTCATTTCCTCCACTGAAAACATATTCCGCAGAAGAAAGCAATTCGTCAATGGTGCCAGAAATACCACGCTTGATCATTACGGGTTTATCCACTTTACCCAATTCATCTAGTAGGTTGAAGTTTTGGGTGTTCCTTGCGCCTACCTGATAGATATCGGTGTATGGATACATTTCGGCAATTTGAGAAACCTGCATTACTTCAGTAATGATTTTAATACCTGCTTCTTTGGCCAATTGATACCACAACTGTAAACCTTCAATTCCTAAACCACGGAAAGAGTAAGGCGAGCTTCGGGGCTTGTATACTCCACCGCGCATAATAGAAATGCCATTTTCTTTCAAGTGACCAATCACCTTTCTGATTTGGTCTTCACTTTCGATAGAACATGGCCCAGCCATAATTTGGAAACCGCCTTCTTCAATGACAACACCATCGCCAAGGTCGATAATGGTAGGTTTTACCTTCCACTTTTTCGATACCAGTTTATAGTCGTCCGAAACGATGTGAACATCACTTATACCTTCCATATGACCGATCTCGCGGATATCGAAATCTTTTTTACCCGTACCAATCAGGTATTCTCCTTTTTGGGTAATCACGGTGGTCGGCTTATATTTCAAACCTTTTACTCTATTGACAATAGCCTCTTTCTGTGCCGTATTAATGTCTTTTTCGAATTGTATAATCATGGTATTTAGTCATTGGTCAATAGTCATTGGTCGATAGTAACCAGTAACTATGAATTCTAATTTCTTTAAATATTTTTGGCTCCTCTAATCCCTGTTTTCCGATTCACTGATATACTGATCCCTTAATCACCCAATCACTGATCTCACAAAACCAGAAATCTTCTCTTTCAAATTCCCCTCTTCCGAAATGGCTTTAATAAAGGCGCTGCCAATAATGGCTCCGTTGGCATTTTCACAGGCTTTGTCAAAGGTTTCTGCATTTGAAATCCCAAAACCGATGAGGGTCGGGTTTTTCAAATTCATGTTTTTTACGCGAGCAAAATAGTCGGATTGATCTACTGAAATGCTGGTCTTTGCCCCAGTGGTACTCGCTGACGATACCATGTAGATAAAACCGTTTGAGTTATCGTCTATCTGTTTGATTCTAGCCTCAGAAGTTTGCGGAGTAATTAAGAAGATATTATACAAGCCATGCTTTTCGAACATCGGCTTATAAATCTCTAAATACTCAAACATCGGTAAATCGGGTAGAATTACTGCGTCCACCCCTACTTCTTCGCACTTGGCGCAAAAGTTCTCCATGCCATACTGCACAATTGGGTTTACATAACCCATCAGCACAATCGGTACAGAAACCTTGTCTCTAATGCCTTTTAATTGATTGAAAAGCACCTTCAATGTCATGCCATTGTCCAAAGCCACACCATTGCTTTCTTGAATGGTTGGGCCATCGGCAATGGGATCGGAATACGGAATCCCGATTTCGATCAAGTCGGCACCCGAAGTTTCAAGCGCTTCTAAGATTGTGGTAGTATCGTTCAGCTGAGGGTAACCCGCAGTAAAGTACACGTTCAGTATGCGCTCCTTTTTGTTCTGAAATAATTTATCTATTCTGTTCATTGTTTTTAGTGCTTAGTAATTTGTGCACGGTGCTCAGAGATTTCAAAACCGAGCACTGGGCACTATAAACCATCAACCGATTAATATTTTCCCCATTTGATGTAAGTCTCCAAATCCTTATCGCCTCGGCCAGAAAGGTTGATGACCACTACATCGGAAGGATTAAATGTCATTTGATTGAGCGCAGCAAAAGCATGTGCACTTTCCACCGCAGGGATAATTCCTTCTGTTCGGCTCAATAGTACTCCCGCTTTCATGGCTTCTTCATCCGTTACGCTGTAGAATTTCGCTCTGCCAGTTTCAAACAAATGCGCGTGCACAGGACCAATTCCAGGGTAATCCAGTCCCGCAGAAATTGAATAAGGCTCTACAACTTGGCCGTCTTCCGTTTGCATTAAAAGTGTTTTACTACCGTGAAGAATGCCTGGTTTTCCTAAAACCGTAGTCGCTGCAGATTCTCCCGTATGATTTCCCAAACCAGCGGCTTCAACGGCTACCAGCTTCACGTCCTCTTCATTATAATAGTGGTAGAAAGCGCCAGCAGCATTGCTACCTCCACCCACGCAAGCGATAACATAATCTGGATTTTCCTTGCCCTTCTTTTCTAACAATTGGGTTTTAATTTCTTTACTAATGACGGACTGAAAACGAGCCACCATTTCAGGGTACGGATGAGGCCCCACTACCGAACCGATAATGTAGTGCGTATCGGTTGGGTTATTGATCCAGTGACGCATAGCTTCGTTGGTGGCATCTTTTAGGGTTTTGCTCCCACTTTTAGCCGGGCGAACTTCAGCGCCCAAAATGCGCATCCGTTCCACATTTGGTTTTTGCCGCGCCATGTCTACTTCGCCCATGTACACAATGCATTCAATGCCCATTAAAGCGCAAACCGTAGCGGTTGCTACCCCATGTTGACCAGCACCGGTTTCTGCGATGATTTTTTGTTTGCCTAGCTTTTGCGCAAGTAGAATCTGGCCTACCGTATTGTTCACCTTATGCGCTCCTGTATGACAAAGGTCTTCTCTTTTAAGGTAGATTTCAGCACCGTACTTTTCAGACAAACGCTCGGCTAAGTACAAAGGTGTTGGACGACCTACAAAATCACGAAGCAAATGATTGAATTGCTTTTGAAAATCAGGTGCCTGAACAATTTGCTCGTAGTTCTCTCGTAGCTCTTCAATGTTTGGATAAAGCATTTCAGGAATGAATGCTCCTCCAAAATTTCCGTAATACCCTCTTTCGTCTACTTGTATTTTCATTTCCTTTTGTTTTCTAAACTTTATTTGGCCAGCCACGAAGGACTACGCTTTTCACTCATCATTCTTCTTTAGTCGCTTGGACAGATCCTGAAACAAGTTCAGGATGACTGTTCGAACCGTCATTGCGAACGCTTGCGCATTAGCTTCAGCGTTGGCGCAGGAAGTAGACTTGTCGATAGACAAGGTTACGACCGCGGCAATCTGTTTATTTCAACCTCGAGACTGCCGCGTTCTTTATCTCCCTCTGGTCGAAAAAGCACTCGCAGTGACGGTAACTGATCGTCATTGCGAGGAACAAGCCATGCGCGAGCAATGGTTTGTTACGAAGCAATCTCACTGTATCTAATAAAGAGATTGCTTCGTCACCTTTCTTTGCTACCGCAAGGAAGCTTTCTCGCAATGACGGCTCTAAATTAAATTCTTCAATTCCTTCAACCTCTCCACATCCTTCAACCCAGGTTCAATCTCAAACTTTGAGTTGACATCAATGGCATAAGGTTGAACTTTCAAATCGCTTAACGATTCAATATTTTCTAAGTCAATTCCTCCACTTAAAAAGAAAGGAATTTCCCCATCGTATTCATTCAATAAACCCCAGTTAAACAACTCTCCATTCCCTCCTCTTTCTTTTCCCTTGGTATCAAAAAGGAAGAAATCAACATAAGGCTTATACGCTTCCAATGCACCGAAATCAAAGCTTTCTCCCACCGAAAAGACCTTCATTACTTTAACTCCACTCGCTTTTAGTTCAGCACAATATTCAGGGGATTCGTCACCGTGTAGCTGCACTAAATTCAGCCCAAACAGAGATACTTTCTCTTTCACGAAATCAAGTGCTGCATTTACAAACACACCCACTTTCTTCGTACTGGAAGGAAAAGCATTCAACAGCTGAGCATCCAAACCATCCGCTACATCACGTTTCGACTTTCCGTAGAAAATAAAGCCCATATAGTCAGGCTGTAGCTTTAACAGCTCGCTGATATTGGTGCTTTCTCGCATGCCGCAGACTTTTAGTTTCATGATTAGTTATCAGTTAAAGCGAATTCTTTTCAGAGGTTTCAGTTCCCTCCCCGAAGTTTCGGGGCTGTTTTCTGATCAACTTTTTCCTTTTTTACACTGAAAGCTGTTTCTGAACTGCCTCAATAAATTCCGCAGCTGCGCGCTCTGGCCGTCCTGTTTTCATAAAGGCTTCGCCAATTAGAAAACCTTGGAAGCCTGCCTTTTTCAACTCAACAATCGTAGCAGGATCGCTAATACCGCTTTCCGAAATCTTCACAAACTCGTTAGGAATTTTGTCCACCAACATTTTAGAAGTTTCAATACTGGTTTCGAAAGTCTTGAGGTTACGGTTGTTTACTCCTACCACATCTAAATCTGGTGAGAGGTACGGATGCAACTCTTCTTCATTGTGAATTTCCATCAGTACTTCTAACTGAAGCGTTTTGGCAAATGCGGCTAATTCCTTAAGCCGCTCTGGTGTCAAGCAAGCAGCAATCAGCAAAATAGCATCGGCACCAATCGACTTGGCTTCAATGATCTGGTATTCATCAATGATAAAGTCCTTTCTCAATACTGGGCAGAAGTTGAATTTTCTGGCCGTAGAAAGGTCTTCGTTCTTTCCTCCGAAAAATTCAGAATCCGTCAGTACAGAAAGTGCCGAAGCTCCTGCCTGCATGTAACCAATAGTAGTGCGTTCTACCTTCGCATGCGCATTAATCACTCCCTTCGAAGGCGATTTACGCTTGAATTCAGCTATTATCCCCGATTTATCTTCGCGTAGCAAATACTTTTTTAGCGAAACGGTTTTGCTCTCGAAGTAAATGCTCTGTTCTAATAATTTAGGAGGAAAAAGGCCTTTTCGTTCGGCTACTTCCTTCTCTTTGTGTGCGATTATTTTTTGTAGTATATCCATTCTATGTCAGTTATCAGGGATTAGTTAATCAGTGGATCAGTGAATTATTGTCATCCATTCTACTGATTACTGATTCTCTGTTTTCTCGATTTTATAAATCTAATAATGTCTTAAATACCTTGAATGCCTTCCCCGATTCGAGTGATTCCCGTGCGTAACCCACTGCATCATCGGCATTATAGCCCTTCCCGCATTGTAAAGCCATGGCCGAGTTGGCAATCACCACTTCGTTTTGGGCTTTTGTGCCTTCTCCTTTTAAGATCTTCTCGAAAATCTTAGCTGATTCTTCTACCGTTTCGCCACCAAAAATGGCTTCGGGCTGAATTCGAGTAAGTCCTAAATCTTCGGGTTGAACAATTTCTTCCTGCAAGTGCGTGATTTTCTTAAAACCTCCTGTCAATGAAATTTCGTCATAGCCATCGAGGGCATGCAAAATCACAAACTGCTTATCGGTTTTTTGGTAAAGGTAGCCGTATAATCTGGCCAACTCTAGACTAAACACTCCCACCAATTGTTTTTTGGGGAAGGAAGGATTTACCATTGGCCCCAACATATTGAAGAAGGTTTTTACGCCCAAGTCTCTTCGAATGGGTGCTACGTTTTTCATCGCTGGGTGAAAAAGTGGTGCATGTAAAAAGGCAATTCCGCTTTCATCCAAACTCTTCTTCAGCTTACCAATGTCGTTGGTGAACTCGTAACCGAAATGCGCCATCAGGTTAGAAGAACCAGAAACAGACGACACTCCATTGTTTCCGTGTTTGGCTACGTTTTGCCCTGCACCAGCCACAATAAATGAGCTTAGTGTGGAAATGTTAAAGGTGTTCTTTCCGTCTCCGCCCGTTCCACAAAGATCAATGGCATCGTATTCTGGAATATCTACAGGTACACAAAGTTCTAGCATGGCATCTCGAAAGCCTTCGAGTTCCTCTACCGTGATGCTTCGCATTAAGTACACCGTTAGAAATGCCGCCACCTGACTTTGATTGTATTTCCCCAGTGTGAGGTTCATCAAAATCTCCTTTGCAGTGGTTTTATCCAGCGATTTATATTCTATAAGTTGGTTTAATATGTCTTTCATCTTCTTTAACTAGTTATTAGTTATTGAGAAATTAGTTATGAGTATTTTCTATCGGGTCAGAACTCATAACCAATAACTATTTACCCTTTACTGAGCCCTGCTTTCAGCCAATTCTCAAGCAGCTCATGCCCATGCTCTGTCATGATGGATTCTGGGTGGAACTGTACGCCTTTCACATCATATTCCTTATGACTGATCGCCATGATTTCACCGAGTTCGTCATAAGCGGTGACTTCCAGTTCATTGCCTAAATCCTCCTTACTCACATTCCAGCTGTGGTAATGGCAAATTTCATATTCGCTTGGAATTCCATTGAACAGTCTGTCCTCTGGCTTCACTACTTTAATCTTGCTCGAAACACCATGCAGCACTTCAGCCATATTATAAAGTGACGCTCCATAGGCTTCGGCAATGGCTTGATGCCCTAAGCAAACTCCCAAAATGCTTTTGGTTGCCCCATAACGCTTGATCAGTTCAGGCATAATTCCCGCTTCTTCTGGAATTCCTGGCCCAGGAGAAAGCAAAATCTTATCGTAAGCCTCCACTTCGTCTAGTGTAATTTGATCGTTTCGTACCACGGTCATTTCCGCACCTTCTGCCAACTCGCGCAGGTAATGCACCAAGTTGTAGGTGAATGAATCGTAGTTATCTAGTATTAGTATCTTCATCGTTCGCTTTGCTCACTTTTAGTTATGAGTAATTAGAAATTAGTTATTAGGGGGAGTTTCATCGGTATCTAATGGCAATTGCTTTGCCTTTGCGAGATACTTGATATATCCATTCAGTATTTTCTTAACCTCAGTCAATTGAGATTCATAATTCTTTAAAGTTTGTTCATCGATATACCCTTCATCGAAGGCAACAATTAAATGGTCTAAAGTCTCGGTTATAGAACCTCTTGCTACTCTACAGAACTGAATATTTTCCTGGTAGTGAAATCGACCATAACCCTCAGCAATATTAGCTGTGATCGACCTACTCGAACGTTTGATCTGATCGGTTAATTTGAACTTCTCATCAGCAGGAAATTTTTGAGTTAAAGTTGAAATGCTCTTTCTCAGCACCCTTGCCTTTTTCCAAACCTCCAAATCCGTAAAACTGTGAATACTCATTTCTCTTAACTTTTAACCAATAACTACTACCTAATATTCTCAGCCATTTCAATGGCCTTTCTCAACGCTCCAAGTTTATTGTTTACTTCTTGCAACTCAGAAGCTTTGTCTGATTTAGCGACTACACCAGCGCCTGCTTGAAAGTGTAGATTGCTGTTTTTACTTAAGAAAGAACGGATCATAATTGCATGGTTGAAATTGCCATCGAAACCCATAAAACCGATGGCGCCACCGTAGTATCCTCGTCTGGTTTTTTCGTATTCGTTGATCAGTTGCATGGCACGTACTTTCGGGGCGCCAGAAAGTGTTCCGGCTGGAAATGTACCCGTTACCATGTCGGTTGAAAGCACATCGGGATTCAGCGTTCCCGTTACCTTCGATACCAAGTGAATCACATGCGAGTAATATTGAATTTCTTTGTAAGTATCCACTTTCACATTCGATCCAGCACGACTCAAGTCGTTACGGGCTAAATCCACCAACATGACATGCTCCGAATTTTCCTTTGGATCGTTGTGCAATGCCTTGGCCAATTCCGCATCGGCTTCATCATTCCCAGTACGTTTGAAAGTACCTGCAATGGGGTGGATAGTGGCTTCACCATCTTTAATCACCAATTGCGCTTCGGGTGAAGATCCGAATATTTTGAAGCTACCGTAGTCAAAGTAGAAAAGGTAAGGTGAAGGATTTACCGACCTTAGGGCACGATAAACGTTAAATTCATCTCCCTTAAAGCCCTTCTGGAACCTTCTTGAAAGCACAATCTGGAATACATCTCCTCTGTGGCAATGGTCAATTCCCTTTTGAATGATGTTCAAAAACTCATCATCTGTATAGTTAGAGCTTTCTTCGGCTACAGTTTTGAACTCGTAAGAAGGATAGTTCTTATTGTTCACCAAATTGATAATTGGCTCCAAGCCTTTGGGCGCAGTTCCCTCTGGCGAATGTTCAAAAACATAGAGTTCGTTTTTGAAATGATCGATAGCGATTACATAGCGATACACATGGTAAAGCACATCAGGAATACCGTATTGATCTTCCTTCTTCTCGTTTACCCGAATGTTCTCGAAATACTTCACCGCATCGTAACCAATGTATCCGAAAAGGCCATTATTGATGAATTTGTAAGGGTTAGCATCGGATTCGAAGCTTTTTGAAAAAGCACTCAATTCATCGCCTACCTTACTATTTTCTACCTGATATTGTGTTTCAGTTTGACCGGGCAGCTGCTTTGTCAATTGACCATCCTTCAACCTAAAACTGGCCAGAGGTTCGCAACAGATATAAGAAAAGCTATTGTCATTTCCATGATAATCAGAGCTTTCCAACAAAATTGGGTTCTCGTATTTGTCGCGCAGCTTCAAGTAGATACTCACCGGAGTGACTGTATCTGCCAGTAGTTTTTGCGAGGTAGTATTTAATTTAATCTTGTTCATTTTTCGGTTCTTCAATGGCCTAAAACAAAAAAAAAAGCCTGCGTGAAGCAGGCTTTTGAATATCGTTAGATTACGTATAGCATGAGTTCACATCAACTGAGTTCAGTTAAATGCCACCACCATGCGCTATGTAAAATTGTGTTTCTCATTATGCCCCAAATCTAGGAAAGGATTTTTTCAAAGCAAACAGAAAATTAGAAATTTACATCTGAGGTCATTTCTCCATTCCATTAAGTTGAAATTAAATTCCATTTAACCGACATTCCTGTTTTTATCATTAAGGAATATTCTAAATTGTGAATTCAAAAAACGCTTAAGACATGACCCGTAAATTGAATTTTTTAGTTGCTACAGCTCTTCTCTTCTCTTTCAATTCAATGGCCTTTCAAGGGCAAAAACTTGCAGAGCAAGTAGACTTAACCTCTAAGCTTACTGGGCACACCGCCATCAAAGGCGATACAAAACTAAAAGACCGTCATGCACAAGAATCGCGTGAAATAGTAGCTGATTTCTTGAAAGCAGAACTCTCAAAATTCATCGATCAAGTCGAGATTGAGAATTACAGCGTCACGGGAAATAATGTAGTGGGTACTATTATGGCCTCTACAAAAACGGACGAATGGGTGGTTTTAGGTGCGCATTATGATTCCGTAAAAGACAGCCCCGGAGCAAATGACAATGCTTCGGGCACTGCTTTGGTCTATTCAGTGGCCAAGCATATTGCAGGTTTAAACTCGCGTAAGTACAATGTAAAGATTGTTTTCTTCGATGAAGAAGAGCGCGGCCTAAAAGGCAGTAAGGCTTATGCGAAGAAACTAAAGGATGAGAACTTCAATATTGTTTCCGTGCACACCATTGACCAAATGGGTTGGGACAATGATGGTGATCGTGGTTTTGAGTTAGAAATGCCTACAGAAGCACTAAAAGACCATTACTTGAAAGTGGCTAAAGATTACGGTTATGAATTCCCAATCCATATGTCTACCGTAACTTCTACCGATCACCGTTCTTTCAGAAATGTGGGTTTTAATGCCATTGGTTTAACTGAAGAGTATGTAAACAAAGACACTACTCCGCATTACCACAAACCAACCGATACTTTCGAAACTATTAACTTTGAATACTTAAGGACTATCACTGTGTATGTTCAGAAGGTGTTTGAGGAATTGTTGAAATAAAATATTTTTCAAGTTTTTAGGTACGGAAGAATTTCTGGCATTTGAATTGTCACGGTGTCAGAAATTTTTTAACCATGCAAAAACTCAAATTAACCATCATCATTTTTCTGGGCTTCGGTGCTAGTGCATTGGCCCAAGACTTTTTAGCACCTTACTCGAGCTTTATTGGAAACAACACCAGTTACGTGATTACACAAGCTGGTGACAGTATTACTGGAACATTAAGGAGCGTAAGCCAAGACAATGGCATTATAAAACGTGTTGTACTACTCGGTGAAAACAAACAGGTTCACAAATTTGGAGCGGAAGAATTGAGGCGTTTCGCCTTAAAACCCGATGATTTCGCCAAAATGGATGCGATTTCCGATAACTCCTTCAGCATAAGGCAAATGACAAAAACGGATTATCATGAAATTATTCAACGAGAATGGCTGATATACGAAACTCAACAGCTACCGAGAAAAAAGAACAAATTTGGAATGCTCCAATTGCTCAACCCAGGCTTCGACCAGCACATTAAGGTTTATCATCATCCCTTTGGATCAAAGTCAATGCCTGTAAAGCTAGCTGGAATTAGAGTTATTGGAGGAGAAGATCGCACACTTTTGGTGGTCAAAAACGGACAACAGGCACAAATTGTCCGCAAAGTTTCTTACGACAAAAGTTT
Organism: Roseivirga ehrenbergii; assembly: GCF_001593005.1. GTDB lineage: Bacteria > Bacteroidota > Bacteroidia > Cytophagales > Cyclobacteriaceae > Roseivirga > Roseivirga ehrenbergii. The sequence goes on along the minus strand of NZ_LQZQ01000049.1, from coordinate 83,121 downwards.
TACTGAGCTATTTTCTGACGAGTTAGAATTAATGAATGAGGTAGACCGTAAGCCTAAGTTCAAAAATTTTGCAGCGCATATTTTTGCTTACAACGATTTGAAAGGTACCGTGTACTACTATGCCACTAGCATCAAATAATTGAACAGCTTTAATCTTTTCAATCCTAACTGTTTACGATAATAGTTAGGATTGAAAAACATAAAACCGCTGCATAATTATTAATCCATTAGGCTTAACCCTATTTTTGCCTTTCTTATAAAATCAAATTGATATGCTCGGTTTAAAACTCGCTACCGACCCACGTTGGGCACATTTAGCAGAAACTAATATTGAAGAAATTCTAACAGACCATGCTTGGTGCGAACAAAAAGCAGCTACCAATGCCATCACCATTATTGCGGGAAATTCGGAACATACTGAACTGGTTACTGAACTACTAATTTTGGCGCAAGAAGAGCTTGAGCATTTTAGAATGGTGCACGAAATCATCAAGAAACGTGGTTATACTTTAGGGCGAGAACGAAAAGACAGCTATGTCAATGAGCTGTTTAAAGCGAGAATTAAAGGGGGCAGCAGGCAACAAAGCTTGGTAAACCGACTGCTATTTTCTGCCATGATTGAAGCCAGAAGCTGCGAACGCTTTAAAGTACTTTCAGAAAATATAAAAGATGAAGAATTGTCTAAATTCTATTACCAGCTAATGGTCAGTGAAGCGGGGCATTATACCACATTTCTAGGTTTTGCCAGAAAGTACGGTGAAGGTTTAGATGTAGATAAGCAATGGAAAGAACTAATTGAAATTGAAGGCGAGATTATTCAACGCTACGGTAAATCAGAGTCCATTCATGGTTGAGTGGATCAAATTCTAGCTTAAATCGTCTTATAATCGCTATAAAAAACAAAATAGCCCTACCAAGAAGTTTTTGGAAGGGCGATTTTCATTAAAAGAATCAGATTTAATTATTATTCAACCGAATCATTACAGGCCTGTGGTCAGAAACCTGCGATTCAAATGTAGTTTGACAATTGTCGAGTTTCAATACTAAGGTTTCTGTTGCCTTTGTGAAAAGCTCATTAGTGATTAGAATTTGATCGATTTGGCTTGGCCAAGAAGGGTATGACCATTCACTTGAAGGCCCTTGAGCAATAGGCATGGTAGCAAATTTATAGTTCGCATTGTCATCAATAAAGTTCTGATAAACGTTATCCGCTTGGTCAACAATTTCATCATTAAAATCTCCGAGTAAAATCACATTCTCATTCGGTAAATTAGTATCAATGTAGTCTTTCAGTAATACAGCTCCACTTCTCCTTCTGTCTTCTGAACCATTACAACACTTCATATGAACATTGATGATGTTTACTGTCAACCCGTTTATGTGCTGAAATTTCATATATAATGGCCTTCTTACACTAGTGAAAGCAAAATTGTAATCGTCATTACTGCTTTCTGGAAATAGGTTTTCAGGTTGTGTCAGCACGGTGATTTCGGAAGTTTTATACATATAGCCCACCCACTGTGAGCCTGCATAATCCTCAACATGACCAGACCAGCCATCTAAAGCATCCACAAGGGCATTAAATTCTGACTTTGAGGTAATCTCTTGAAGCGCGATTACATCCACATCTGTATCTTCAATGACTGTTTTTACCGCAACCGCAGTATTGGTGTGCACCGGGAAATTTTCAACATTCCAAGTCACTACCTCTAAAGTACTCTCTCCAACTTCTGGCAAGCAAGCATCGTAATTTGGGGTTTCTATCACGGGAGTTGGAGCTGGAGTATCTCCTCCCCCACAGGCCGTCACCAAAAAACACACTACCACTGCTAATCTCCACAACTTCATATCACTTTCTTTTTTTGTGCAAAATTAAGCGATATTTCATGCATTGCATGATTAATCTCTATCAATTCGTATTAAGCTAACATTACCTTTTTGCACTGAAAGTCCAAGATTTACTCACAAATACGGCCATATAGTTTCCAGTTAGAAATCACCTTTACATAATCTCCTTCTACTTCATTCATTTCTTTGACTGACCTCCATTTGGCATTTGTTGTATTATAAATACCTGAGGCATCATAAGCCGCCACCTTCCCATCTATTACAGGTACATGTATTTGGCCTACATCTTTCATCTTCACCCAAACCTCCACCTCAAATGCTTCCGCTTTAGGATTAATTAAGTAGGTAAACGTTTCAGCTTCCCAAGTTTTCAAGTCTACCTCGCCTTTTGATTTTTTTACTATTACATCCTCAGTTTTGAAATCATCCAAAGTCAGTTTGAATCTAATTTTGACTCCTTCGTGCATACAAAATGTAACGGCTTCTGTTCCAAAATCAAGTTCGGTAACCGTAAGTTTTGGAGTGTGTTTTAATTGATGAACATTTGGAAGTTGCATACTGGACAGTACTACCGAAATCAGCACTGACCACAGAACGAAAGAAATTCTAGAAACCATATTTACCAATACTTTTACTTGTTGAATAAGCTATTGTAACCTCTCTTTCATCACTTTCCAGCCCGCCAAAAAAGTAACTAAAAGTGACAAGGCAAGAATAGTCATTTGATTTAAGCCCTCAAAAGCAAAACTACTTCCCACTGCAGCGTAACCCGCCTTGAAAACATTAATAAAACCCAAAACGCTAGCAACAAAAACCGTAATCAACATGGCTAAATTCATTCCAATCCCATTCCTATATACTTTGAGGTAATTTGAATTATTACAGATCAGCCAAAGAAAAATAGCGATCACGGGAAGTATCAACCCGTTGGCCGCTTGGGCTAAAATTATTACAGGAATGGGCTTTACGCCCGTTACACCAAAAACTAAGCCCGTGAGCATTACACTCCCCCATGCCAATCTATATTTTAAACCATTGGCTTCCCAACCTTTTTTGCTTTTGGCCACACTCTTTAAAGTAATGGCCGCTGCTAATGGTGCTGTTATGCTGGAAGTAAATCCTGCTGCAAAAAGGCCAATTGCAAAAGTATAGGACATCCAAATACCATTGTTATTGGTTAAGGTAGCGGCTAAATTTTCAAAGCTAAATTCCCCGACTACCGAAGCCCCCGCCAATAAAATGGCCGTAGAGATCAATCCGCCAATTAAAATAGCCAGTACCAAACCAAAACGCATAAAAGACAAGCTTTGCCCTTTCGCCAAGCCCGACCCCATGAAAATATTATAAGGCACAATGGTGGTTCCGACCAAGCCTAAAGTGATCAAAATAGAACCTTCGGGTAAAGAAGGAATGAGAGCGCCCTTCAATAAATCAGCTCCATTAATGGGCGTACTTAAGCCAGAAATTAAAAAAGCGACTCCCATGATGGCCACCACAAAGCCCATGATATTGGCTACTGTTTTCGTTTTACCACTCCACAATACAAAAGTGCTTGCACCTACAATAATCAAAGTGAAAATTGCGGGTTGTACACCCGTAAAAATTAGCGCAACACCAGAAATAGCCCCTAGAATATTCCCTGCTTCATAAGCCGCACAGCCCAAAAATATGGCAACTCCAATGCTCAGTGCTACTCGCTGCGACTTAAACCTATCTTTAATTGCTTCGCCCAAGGTGAGTTCAGAAGCAATGGTAATTCTAGCAGCCGACTCTTGTAAGATGATACAGGCAAAAATAGAAAAGACCAATGCCCAAAGTAAGCTATAGCCATAACCAGTGCCAGCGGCTGCAGCTGTCGTTACGGTACCAGGACCAATAAAGGCTGCAGCAATGACCATCCAAAAAAGTAAACTCCACAGTTTTGATTTCATTCGGGAAGATATGAAAAGATTACAAAAGCTTGTGTGATCGATAATTATGTGATTACTTTAAACTAAATAAATAGTTTATGATAGGGAAACGCATCTATTTACTAGCTATCATCTCATTGATCAGCTGTAAACCTGAACCCGTTGTGTTGAAAAAAATCAACGCATTGGAACTTGCCGTTTACCCCTTCGATGTATTGACACCTCTTGATTCAACAAGTATTTTAGCGTTGGCAGAAAATGACAATCTAACTGGGTGGAGTGATTTAGAGAGTCTCCTCATGGATGACTATCCTGATGGTGACTGGGAGTCACTTCTTGATCAAAGAAAGCAAGCATTTACAAAAAAATTTATTGATCAGCGGGAATTCTATGAGTTCCCATTTGAGGCTGGGGCAGCTAAATACTCATTCATTCTTATTAATTTTCAGGGCGATTTTGATGAAGATGATAAGGATATTACGGTCTATTCCAAGCCCCAAAAAAATGACAATGAATTAATTGTGATTGCTGAGTACACTAATCTCATGGGAATTACGGAATTCACAAAAATCACGGAATGCACCTTTTTGGAAGGTGGAAATATTATTACACAAACGTTCACCAAAAATTGCTCCGATGTATTATCCGAAGATGATAAAACAACTTGTTTTTCAGATACTCTTAAAGTGACGTATAGAACAAATAGGAATGGTGAATTAAAGGAAATCAAGAGACATCAAATTAAATCTTCTTATGAATTATAAGTCCATTGGATTTATCAAAACCATAGTCTTAACCTACTTTAACAAGAAAACCAGTCAAAACTATTGAGGCTTATGACTTAAAAACATACCTTCGGAAGTATAATTAAAACATGAAACGATCTACCCTGTCTTTTATCATTTGGTTTAGCTGCTGTGGGTTTTTACAAGCCCAAAAAACTTGGGAGCATAAAGGCATTTCCATGACTCAACTGGACACCCTTGCCGATGGATATGAAGCTTTAAGAGGCACCTTCACTATTAAAAATTCAAGCATCTATGAAGTCATGAACCTGATTTTAGATGTAGATGGCTACAACTGGGTAGAAGGCGAAAGCAAATCGAAAATGCTCTTGGTAGATAAACAAGACTCTTCATTTACCTTCGATTTCTTTGTCGACATTCCTTGGCTCTTTGTTAAGAAAACAGGCCGAGTAAAAGTAGATGTCAGGTACGAAAACGAGACCTTTCATACTCTTTCCAGCCAAATAAAAGAGTATAACAGAAATAAGGACTACGATTTAATGGATTTCTATTCTGCTCAATGGAAATTGCAAAAGCACGGGGAAAATGATGTAAAGGTTAACTACTTGGGCGTATACCAAGACCAAAAAATGGTGATTAACCTTAACAGCATTATTATCAGTAGAATTAGAAAACGATTGAGCGGCACGCTGTATAACCTAAAAGTAAGGGCATCGGAAAAAGTAAACCCCGTTCAATCACTGACATGGCCAATTGAAAAAGCCAACACCCAGTTCAAGTCAGATAGAAATCAGTAAATATCTTTATTCCTGTCAAACTCACTTGAATAAATTTCTTAAACCAATATGAATATTTAGTTCTCTTGGCGTTATTCACGTGTACAAATTCATTTACTTTTTAGATGTCAAAAATTAAAGTTGCGGTGGTTTTCGGTGGGCGATCTACCGAGCACGAAATTTCCCTTATATCTTCAGAAGGTATTCTGAAACATATTAATAGATCGTTATTTGAAGTCATTCCGTTACGGATTGACATTGGAGGCCATTGGTTTTTACAAGACACTGAAAACACACATGATAAAGTAGGAACCTCTGTAACCTTGATTCAGGGTGAGAAAGGAGCTGCGGTGTTAGAAAACGGCTCTGGAAAAATATTGAGAGAAATCGACATTGTCTTCCCTGTGTTACATGGGGTTTTTGGGGAAGACGGAACCATTCAAGGCATGTTGAAAATGCTCAATGTGGCCTTTGTAGGCTGCGGGGTTTTAGCTTCTGCTACTTGTATGGACAAAGATGTAACCAAACGTTTGTTGCGCGATGCCAACATTGCCATTGCTCCATATGTTTGCGCTACATGGACTCATCAACCTAATTTCGAAAAGGTAGAACAAGAGCTTGGTCTCCCACTTTTCATCAAGCCTGCTAATTTAGGTTCTTCCGTAGGTGTGCATAAAGTAAATTCCAAAACGGAATATGATGCGGCCTTACAAGATGCGCTAAAGTACGACAGTAAGGTACTTATAGAACAGAATATCAACGGACGCGAAATCGAAGTAGCGGTAATGGGCAATGAAAAGCCACAAGCGTCTTTACCTGGCGAAATAGTAAACACGGCTGGTTTTTATGATTTCGAATCGAAATATGTAAGTAAAGATGCTTCGAGCATTCATATTCCTGCTCAATTAACAGATGAGCAAATCAACGATGTGCGAGAAATAGCCAAGAGAGCATATACCACATTAGGTTGTGAAGGCCTCGCCCGTGTCGATTTCTTTATCAGCACCGATGGAACCATTATGATCAACGAGATTAATACGCTTCCAGGTTTTACGCCAATTAGTATGTATCCAAAAATGTGGGAAGCCACAGGAGTAAGTTATACTGAGTTAATTGAGTTGCTTATTCAGTTTGGCTTGGAAAGGTTTGAAAGAGAACGACAGTTAAAAATTGTTGCTCGGGAGGTGAAATAATCCATTCAAACGACACCATCAAATGCGTTTAAGATTACTCATAAAAAATTTATTACTCGTTATGATCACACTGTGCTCTAACGTTTATGGGCAAAACCAAACGAATGAACAGAAGCTCCCCGATGAAATCATCTATGTAAGTAATCCGAACCGAGGCGATGATCTTTGCATTTCAGAAATTGAGCGTGCAAAAAAAGATATAGCCAACGGTAAAATTGTTTTTACTCAACAGGTTGGATTCCTTTATGGATATATCAGATACGAGTCTGAATTAAAACAAATCTGCAAAGAAAATGGGCTTGAATTTGACATTGAGCTTATCAGCGATGTGCAGTTTGACGGAGAAACTCAGGGCTGCTATGGCTACTACATGGACAAGGTAATCATTGAAAAATATGGGTTAGGATTTAAAGAAAAAATCCACCTAGAAGCTGACAGTCTCTACTTTTCTTTAATTCAATCAGAAAATCGGCTTGTAGATTCTTTCGACTGTGATAAGCAACCAAGACTACCAAATGAATTAAGTGAAAGAGATATTTATCTACTTAAGGTTTCAGATATAGACATCCAAGAGAAAAGTGGTGAAAATGGAGGTTGGCCATTTTTTGATGTCGGGTTTATTATTGAAAAGGACTGTACGATCTCGGAATTCAGAATAAACAACTTTGTACCTCAGCACGAAAAAAATAAGAAGTTTAAAGAAGAGCTCTTTTCAAAAGTTACAGAACACATCAAACAAAAATACCCTATTTGGATACCGGGAAAAATAAAGAACACACCTGTCAGGACTAATGCCAATGCCAGATTCTTCATTGAGAAGAAGCAGTAGCCTCCTTAGTTCATTTACCTATTTTAGCCCATGGTGAAAGAGGCCAAATCAATTCTCTAAAACAGATATTCTCTTTTTATTTGCCCTAGCCCTTGACTTTTTAACTTTTAAATAGAAATTGCCTTAAAATTGAATCAGAAATAAACTATGAGCTCACCAAGTCCCAAGCCAAGGGTAATTAAAGATTTTGACAAGCTGGACGTAGAAATCCAAGAGCAAATTAAGCTTGAGTATCCTGAAGGCTTTGAAGACAACCTTATTTACTTTACCAATAAAGATGGTAAACGTGTATCTGCCCTTCCTTTCGAAACTGAGGAGAAATATTACCTTGTTCGAATGACCGTTGAAGAAGCACAACAAATCATTGAAGATGACGATGATTACGATGCAGACGGTAACCTCAAAGATGAGATTAAAGAGGAATACGAAGAAAGACATGCTGAAGATGTGGATGACGAAGACGAAGGTACTGGCTTCGACATTGCAGACGATGAGGACGAAGATGATGATGAAGATTAATCTTCATTCCTCTATTTATCCTCTAACTTAAAACTCACTACTTCCTATAAATTATGAAAATTGGCATTATTGGTGGCACAGGCATGTTGGGTCACCATTTGGCCATTGCTGCTCAATTGCGGCAGTACGAAGTAGTGATTATTCATCGAAAAGACTCCAACCTATCCCATATTAAAGACCTTCAGTTCGAAAGTCGTATTGCCGACCTAAACGATAGAGGCAGTATGATTCGAGCCATGGAAGGATTAGACTATGTAGCCAATTGCGCTGCTTATTACCCCACCGTTCCAAAACCACTCGCCCAAGAAATTAAGACTGCCCGTTTGCAAATGCAGTTCTTTATTGATGGCGTTCGCGAAGCGAAAGTAAGTCGAGCTTTGTATGTGGGCGGCTCCATTGTTTTGCCTAAAAACCCTAACGGCTTAGGCCATGAAAGTCTGAACTACCCTCAAGAACCAGAAAGCACTAATGCCTATTTAAGGGTAAAATGGCTCATGGATTATATGGCCAAAATAAATGCTGAAGACGGCCTGCCTATTGTCATTGGAATTCCAAGTATGACTTTTGGTGAATATGATTATGCCCCTACTACAGGTCGATTAATTCAAGATGTGGCGAATGAAGAAATCCCGGCTTATGTTCATGGACTTCGAAATGCGGTTTATGCTGGCGATGCAGCCCGGGGTTTACTATTGGCATTAGAAAAAGGTCGTTTTGGGGAGCGATACTTGATCACTGGTGAAAATACTTCGATAGAAGAAATCATTAAAATGATTTGTGAAATTGCTCAAGTTCCTATGATCAAAAAGACCATTCCTTTGAACATGGCCAAGTTCATTTCTAAATCACAAGAAATAAAATATACCCTTTTCAGAGGCTCTCCTCCTACTCTTTCCTCAACGGCAGTGGCCATTTTAGCTTACGGTCAGCATTTGGATGGAAGTAAGGCCAAAGAAGAATTGGGTTACGAACCTGACCTTACCGTGAAAGACGCTATCGAAAGAGCTTACAATTGGTTCAAGAAAGAAGGTTATATTGAGTAAATTTTAACTCCATTGCCTTATGTCGATACAAGAGAACCGCCTACTTATCGATCAGTTTTACACTGCATTTGCCCAAAAGAATGCCGAAGCCATGAATGCCTGCTATGCCAAACAAGCAGTATTCGAAGATCCAGCCTTTGGTAGATTAAATGATTCAGAAATCACTTCCATGTGGTCGATGTTGATAGAAAGAGGTGGAAAAGACTTGACGGTGACCCATAAAATTCTCGATGTCACCAACGGAAAAGCCAAAGCTCAATGGACGGCTGTGTACCCTTTCAGCAAAACACAGCGAGTGGTACACAACAAAATTACGGCCGAATTTATTATTGAAGAGGGAAAGATTGTATACCATAAAGACCACTTCAATATGTGGAAATGGTGTTCGATGGCACTGGGCTTGCCCGGAATGCTTTTAGGCTGGAGTGGTTTTATGAAAAATAAAGTTCGAAAAACGGCTTTATCATCACTTCATAAGTACATTCAAAAATGAAACAAATAGACATCAATTGCGATATGGGAGAAAGCTACGGCAACTTTTCAGTTGGCAATGACAAGGCTATTTTTCCTCATATTACCTCCACCAATATTGCCTGTGGCATGCATGCTGGCGATCCTTACCATATTCAGAAAACCATAGAAATGGCCATTGCTCAAGGTGTTCAAATCGGTGCGCATCCTGGCTATCCAGATTTACAAGGCTTTGGTAGAAGGGTGATTCCAATGTCTGCTGAAGAATTATCTGCTTCCATCAAATACCAGGTAGCCGCTTTAAAAGGAATGGTAGAAAGCGCTGGAGGGCAACTGAAATATGTAAAACCGCACGGTGCCCTTTATAATGAAATGGCCATTAATGAAAAGGAGGCTTCCACCGTTGTAAAAGCCATTAAATCCATAGGCCCAAACCTGATGATTATGGGGTTGGCCGGAAGTCATGTAAAACGAATTGTAGAAGCAGAAGGCATGACTTTTATAGCCGAAGCATTTGCCGACAGAAGGTATGAAGCTGATGGAAAACTAATGAGCAGAGCAAAAAAAAACTCAGTAATTCATAATGCCGAAGAGGCCGCCAATCAAGTATTGTCGGTGGTTAAGGATGGCTATACCCAAACGCTAAATGGTGAAAAGGTTGAATTGCAAGCGCAAAGCTTTTGCATTCATGGCGACAATCCTCAGGCGGTGGAAATTCTAAAAGCCATTAAATTAGGTTTGGAAGAAAACGGAATAACTCAAAAAGCTTTTTCAACACCATGAAAATTGTGCGCTTTGGCGACTCAGCTTTGCTCTTAAACTTTGAGCAGAAAATTGATGAAGCCATCAACAATCAAGTGCTTTCACTGTATAAACAACTTCAAGAGATCAAAGAAGTCACTTTTCTTATTCCGGCTTATTGCTCGTTAACGGTGGGTTTTAGTGAGAACACTTCGTTCAAAACTCTCTCTAAACAAATTGAAGAACTAAACTCAAAAAGCCAATCGACAGACCTAGAGTTAAACTCAAAAATCATTGAAATTCCTGTTTGCTATCAGACACCTTACGCGCTCGACATGAATGAAGTAAGTGAAAAAACTGGCCTGACTCAGCAGGAAATCATTGATACTCATTGCCAAGAAACTTACAAAGTATACATGCTCGGTTTTGTAGCGGGCTTCGCCTATTTAGGCAGTTTGCCCGAGCAATTATTCTGCCCTAGAAAAGAAGAACCAAGAAAAGAAGTTTTGGTTGGTTCAGTCGGCTTGGCGGGTTTGCAAACCGGTATTTATCCAGCCAATGCACCGGGCGGATGGCAAATTATAGGCCGGACTCCCATTCCTACTTTTAACCCCAAAGCGGAGAAACCCACGCTTTTCAAAGCGGGTGACGCTGTCAAATTCAAGCCTATTTCCACTTCAGAATTTGAGGAAATAGAAAAGCGAGTATCCAGCAATACATTCAACTTAGAAGAATATTATGGCTAGGCTACATTTTCTAAAATCGGGTTTACAAACTACCATACAAGATTTGGGTAGACAGGGTGTGCAGGATTTGGGCATCCCCATTAACGGAACTATGGACAAAGCTTCGGCTCAACTTGCCAATCAGTTGGCTGGCAACGATGCTAATTCCCCGGTTTTAGAAATCGCTTTACTAGGGCCGAAAATTCAATTCGAAGACCCATGTCAAATTGCTATTACTGGTGCTGACCTTTCTGCCGAAATTAACGGAAATACAATACCACTATTCAGAACAATAAACATTGAACATGGGGATGTATTGAGCTTTGGTAAACCCCTTACAGGTTGCAGGGCTTATTTAGCCATTAATGGAAAGTGGGACATTCAAAGTTGGTTAGGGAGTTGTAGTGCTTCGGCTACCAACACTGCCCAAACTACGCCTGACAGTATAATCGTCAAAGATCAAATCTTAGAGATCATCCGTGGTAAAGAACAGCCTATTATTGCCATTTCTGAAAGTGAAAGACTAAGTTTATCCATTGAAGCACCAATAAAAGTGTATCCTGGACCTGAGTTCGATGCTTTTTCTGACATTGAAAAACAAAGCTTTTTTGGCAACAGCTTCACCATTGGCCCAGATTCGAATAGAATGGGTTATAGACTAAAAGAAGCACTTAGCGGCTATACTCAAAAGAAAGAGGTGATTTCGTCAGGAGTGATTCCAGGTACCATACAAATTACAAATTCTGGTCAACCCATCGTTTTAATGGCCGATGCCCAAACCACAGGCGGCTACCCAAGAATTGCCAATGTAAGTTCAAATGATTTAGACCGATTGGCTCAATTTAAGCCTGGTGACAAAGTGAAGTTTGAATTGATTAGTTTTAAATAGTAGTCCCTTAAAATAGACAAGGCGATCTCCGTCTGAAATCGCCTTAATCAACCTTAAACTAAACTACTAGCTATACTATTATTTCAATCGATAGTATTTCGTGTTATACAAAGACGACAAATAATCTGCCTGTCTGTAAATTTTCAAACCTTCTTCGCTTAATTCAGAAACCATACCTTGTAAAACCAAGTTGCCTTCCGCATCGAATACTTTTACAGTTTGAGGAGCTTCTTCGAACACCATTGGACTTGGTTCCATGTATGCGTCAACATACTCTTGAACATCCTCTAAATAGGATAAGTCTTCTTCGAAAATTGGGGTGTTGGAATCATTAGATTTAGCGTCAACCGATGTAACGATTGTAATTGCTAAAAAAAGTGCGATTAACGCAGAGATGTTTTTTTGACCTAGATTTTTCATGTTGTTGTTTTGATATTTTGAGTTACCGCCCGACCAAAGGCGGTTAATTTTAACCTTATTGTTTTTAACCTTGCCAACTTCTTTCCAATCGGCATGCCAAAACAGTTATAAACCTAAAAATCAAACACTTAACTCAAATCACAATCCATTACTAATAAAAAAGTGTACGAAAACGACCGATCATGTGAACACTTTTGAATACCTAAAAACAGTGAGGTCGGCATTTCTGCCGACCTCACATAAATTTGTTCAATTGATTAGCACTTAATTCAGCGCTTTGTTTTTGGTTTAGGACTAACGATTTTACTCGCTTTCCGAGGACGGTTAACGCCAAAACTTCCGTTGGCGATTTTGCCTTTCTTGGTTTTTATGTCTCCTTTTCCCATAATATTGATTGTTTAAGATTTACTCATTTTACTAATCAGATAGAAAAAAGTTTCAATCTATCTCCGTTTACGGTTGTGCCTTAATAAATTGCATCGCAAATGATGAATACAGAGAAAGAGATTAACCTGAGCGATTACACTTACTCATTACCTGATGAACGAATTGCTAAATATCCGTTAGCCAAAAGAGATCAGTCTAAGCTTCTGCATTATCATAATGGCTCAATTGAGCATAAGAGTTTTAAGGAGATTGAAGAACTCATTCCTGATCAATCCACGCTTTTTTTTAACAATACTAAAGTAATTCCAGCCCGATTGATTTTTCATAAATCGACTGGTGCTCAAATAGAGATTTTTCTACTCAAGCCCATTTCGCCTTCACCCATCTTAAGTATTGTAATGGAAGAGCGTGAAACCGTGATTTGGGAATGCATGATTGGCAATGTCAAAAAATGGAAGGAAGACATTCCTTTGGTGAGAGAGTTGATTATTGACGACAATAAAATCACACTTCAGGCCAGTATTCACGATCGAGAAAAGCGACAAATTCAATTCAGTTGGAATGACGACTCTATTTCGTTTTCAGAAATAGTTGAAGCTTCTGGTAAGGTGCCACTTCCCCCCTACTTAAACCGACAGCCAGAAGAAGATGACAAACCACGTTATCAAACCGTTTACTCAGCACATGACGGTGCTGTAGCCGCCCCCACAGCGGGTCTACATTTCACTCCAGAAATTCTGAAGTCTTTGGCTAACCGAGGGATTAAAGAAAGTTTCCTTACGCTCCATGTTAGTGCTGGTACTTTTCAGCCTATTAAAACCGAAAATATATTGGAACACCCAATGCATTCGGAACAAATGGTGGTAAATAGACAGAGTATTCAGAGTGTAGTTGAGGCCGAAGGAAAGATCATTGCCATTGGTACAACTTCAATGCGTACTTTGGAAAGCCTTTATTGGTTTGGTGTTCGACTAATAAATGGGAATGAAGATTTCTCCATTCAGAAATTGGAGCCTTACCAATCTAAACATGAAGCCAGTCGTTCAGAAGCCTTTTCTGCCATTCTGAAATGGATGGACAAAAACGAATTAAGTCAAGTAATTGGCACAACAGAAATTTTCATTTTTCCTGGGTACCAATTTAGAGTTTGTGATGGTTTGATCACCAATTTCCATCAACCTGGAAGCACTTTGATTTTACTGGTAGCCGCATTTATTGGCGAAGATTGGCGCAAAGTATATCAAGAAGCTGACAACAATGGTTATCGCTTTCTGAGCTATGGCGATTCATCTTTTTTACTGCCCAAGTAAAGAAATGTGCTATATTGGTAACCACTTATGCAAAATGACTTAGAAGAGGTATTGTCTAGCTATGACCAGCTAATTATCTCTATTAATGATAGTATTCCATTCATCAGCGAGCCTATTTCTTTTTTAGGAATAGAGTTCACCATCGCTGAAGTGGTTCTGCCTGTAGTTTTCTTGATATTAATTAATCTACTGGGTAACCTGGTAAGGTCTATCCTAATTAATAAAGTGTTGGGCAAATACATTGAAGATAGAAAAACAATTCTTTCAATAGGAAACACTACCAAATACATTATTCTGTTTTTCGGTTTGTTAATAGCGCTTACTGCTATTGGAATAGATAAAGACTCAAGTTTAAACTTTGCGCTGGGCAAAACTGGAGAAGACCCATTAATGCTTTTCGAGTTGCTCAGGGTAATTTTCTTATTGGTTTTACTCGTTTTTTTAAGTGGAAAACTTAAAATCATCTTTGTAAAACAAGTCATGAGTCGTTATTCCGATGATATTGGTGTAAACCAGTCCATCGGTACTATTTTTCAATATGTTGCTGTTTTAATTGGAGGTCTCATTATTATACAAAGTACAATTGAACTAGGGTCATTAAATGTTTTGGCAGGTGCACTTGGTGTTGGTATAGGTTTTGGACTTCAGAATATTGCTAACAATTTCATTTCGGGTTTAATTATACTTTTTGAGCGTCCCATTAAAGTAGGTGATCGAATTGAAGTAGGTCAAGTAACTGGCGATATTGTCAGGATTTCTTCAAGAGCTACTACGGTGAGTACCAATGATAATATTTCAATCATTATCCCTAATGCAGAATTCATCAGCAAACCTGTTATTAACTGGAGCCATAGTGGTAGAAATATTCGTTTTCATGTTCCTGTTGGAGTGGCTTATAAAGAAGATCCTGCGCACATTAAATCAATTTTATTGGGCATAGCCACCAAACACCCTGATGTACTACAAACACCTCCACCCGATGTGCTTTTTAAAGAGTATGGTGATAATTCTCTGAATTTCGACTTATTAGTATGGACAAGCACTTATATAAACAGGCCTACCGTATTAAAAAGCCAGCTGTATTACTTGATATTTGAGAAGTTTAAAGAGCACAATGTAGAGATCCCTTTCCCTCAAAGAGATATTCACATAAAATCTGGAAGTGCACTTCCTCAAAAATGATAGAAATCCTTTTTGGCATATTGTTAAAAGCATTTACTTGCACCACTAGGATTTAAGCTAAACATAGCGATTTTCGGATATGACAATGAGAGTAATAATTGCGGGTGTTGGGAATGTGGGATTTCATTTGGCTAAATTACTATGCGCTGAAGGTCAGAACATTGTACTGATTGACCAAGTGGCAGATAAGTTGAAGTCTGCGTCAAACTCTGTAGATGCGTCTACAATTAAAGGAAACTCCACTTCATACAGTGTTTTGGAGGAAGCGGGAGTTTCAGAAGCAGACCTACTTATTGCCGTAACTTCATCAGAAGACGCCAATATAGCCACGGCCATTATAGCCAAGCACTTGGGCGCAAAGAGAACCATTGCAAGAATCTCGAATACCGAGTTTATCTATCAAAAAGATAAACTCAACCTTAAACATCTAGGGATTGATGATATCATTTCTCCAGAGTCGCTAGCCGCCAAAGAAATTAAAAGACTTTTAAAAGAAGTAGCTCTCACCGACAGTTTTGAATTTGAAAAGGGGCTTCTTTCTTTAATTGGGGTAAATATCGCAGAAAACAGCCCTCTGAACGGTAAAACCATGATGGAGGTAGCCAAATTAAATCCTGATCAGAAGTTTATGACCGTGGCCATTCTACGCCACGATGAAACATTAATTCCATACGGAAACACTAAGTTTCAGGTAAACGACCATGCCTATTTTGTAGCACAACCTGACGGGGTTGAAAAACTACTCTTCTTGGCTGCCAAGAAAAAAGAGCCCGTTAAAAGTGTAATGATTTTAGGAGGGTCAAGAGTTGGGTTTCATGCAGCTAAAATCTTAAGTAACCGTTACAATGTTAAAATCATTGAGCGCGACCCTCAGAAGTGTTTCGAACTTGCCGATCAACTTCCTGATGCGATGGTAATTAATGGAGACGGCAGAAATGTAGACTTACTTCATGAAGAAGGCATTAGCGATATTGATGCATTTATTGCTGTAACTGGAAACTCAGAAACCAATATTATTTCCTGTTTGGTAGCCAAAAACAATGGGGTGAAGAAAACCATTGCAATGGTAGAAAACATGGACTACATCCACCTTTCTCAAAGCATTGGAGTGGATACTATGATCAACAAAAAGCTCATTGCAGCCAACTTTATCTTCCGCCATATTAGGCAAGGTGATATTGTATCCATTACCAGTATTCATGGTGTAGACGCAGAAATTCTTGAGTTTGAAGTAAAAGAAGGCTCAAAGATTACCCAGCACCAATTAAGGAACCTTCAATTCCCGAAAACCGCAATTATTGGCGGTGTTATTCGTGATGGCAGAGGTTTCACCACTCCTGGTGATTTTAGATTTCAACCAAAAGACAGAGTAGTAGTGCTATCGAAACCAGAAAGTATCAATAAAGTAGAGTCTTACTTTATTTGATAAATTACAGACAGATGAGGTTCAATATTAAAGCAATTTCAAAAGTCCTCGGTATTCTTCTTATGATGAATGCCGGCTTTATGGCTCTTTGTCTGCCTGTATCCATTTATTATGGCGAACATGATTTAATAGCCATTGCCTCTTCAGCAGCCATTACAGCATTGGTGGGGTTTTCAATGAAATTCTTTACACGAAAACTTCCAGACAAAGAACTCAAAAAACGTGATGGGTACATTGTTGTTACATCAGGCTGGATTTTTATGTCAATTTTTGGGGCACTGCCATTTGTGTTGAGTAATAGTATTCCTGATTTTACCAATGCTTTTTTTGAGACCATCTCTGGCTATACGACCACAGGAGCTTCAATTCTTAATGATATAGAGGCCGTTCCAAAAGGGATTTTATTATGGCGAAGTCTTACCCAATGGATTGGAGGGATGGGTATTATTGTATTGGCCGTAGCCATTCTTCCATTTTTAGGTATTGGTGGCATGCAGCTTTTTGTGGCAGAAGCCCCTGGCATTACGCCCGACAAATTACAACCTAGAATACAAGATACTGCCAAACGCCTATGGTTTATTTATGTAGGCTTAACTGTTGCAGAAGCCATTCTTCTCTACTTCGGTGGAATGACCATTTACGATGCAGTGAATCATTCGCTTACCACCATGGCTACTGGAGGTTTTTCTACTAAAAATGCCAGTGCAGCACATTATGATTCTCCTTTTATTCAATATGTATTGATCGTATTTATGTTTTTAGCGGGCACTAGTTTTACGCTTACCTACTACGCACTTAAAAGGAATTTCAAAAAAGTATTTAAAAACGAAGAGTTCATTGTTTACAGCATTTTCACAATCGTTATAGCGCTTATTGTTACCATTACGGTATTTATTGCTACGGATAGTGGACTTGAAAAATCATTCAGAGATTCACTCTTTCAAGTGGTTTCGATCATTACAACAACTGGTTTTGTATCAGCCGACTATACCGCTTGGGCACCTTTTCTTACCACACTTTTTTTCATTCTATTATTAGTTGGAGGTTCTGCCGGTTCCACAGCTGGTGGTGTTAAAGTGATTCGACATGTAGTGTTGTTCAAAAACTCATTTTTAGAATTAAAAAGGCAACTTCATCCATCGGCAGTTATTCCTGTAAGAATAAGCGGAAAAGCCATTGAACAAGGAGTTGTGTCGAATGTACTGGCCTTTATTATGATCTATATTTTGGTGATGATTTTGGGAGTAATCTTACTCTCTACCATGAATGTAGACTTCGACACTGCCTTTGGAGCCGTGGCTACATCATTGGGTAACGTTGGGCCTGGAATTGGAAATGTAGGCCCTTTGGACAACTTCTATAATATACCAGCCCCAGGAAAATGGCTCCTCTCTTTCTTGATGCTTTTAGGTAGGCTAGAGTTATTCACCGTACTTATGTTACTTTCTCCTTACTTCTGGAAGAAGAATTAAAATAACTTACCAAAAACGGACTGCTTTTTTTCTGCCTTGAATCCTGCTTGTTCAACCGCTTGAATAACTCGGTCAGAATCAATATTTTCGGCCTTCACGGTAAGCAGTCTATCTTTACTGCTTAAATCTACAGACCATTCCGACACTTCTTTTAACTCATTTAAGAAAGGTGTAACCGTAGAAAGACAGTTGCCACAATTAATATTGGTTTTATATACGGCTTTTTTCATTTAATTTTCAATCTAAATTGTAACAGACTTAGGCAATTCCCTAAGTCTCATAAAGATAAATCACACTTGACATTTAAAGAACTTAATCTCCACGAAAGTGTATTGGAAGGTTTGGATGCTATGGGTTTTGAAAACCCAACCCCTATCCAAGAGCAAGCTATCCCAGTAATTATTGAAAACAAAGATTTAATTGCTGTGGCTCAAACGGGCACCGGAAAAACTGCTGCTTTCCTGCTACCAATTCTACATAAAATCTGTTCGAACGAAATACCAGACGGCCAAATCAACACCTTGATTATTTGCCCTACCAGAGAGCTTGCCGTGCAAATAGATCAGCAACTTGAAGGCCTTGGCTACTTTACTCCAGCTACTTCATTACCGATTTATGGTGGCGGTGATGGCGATGGATTTTCAAGAGAAAAGAAAGCGTTGACCACAGGAGCTCATATTATTGTGGGAACACCGGGGAAACTTATTTCTCACCTTAATTTGGGTTACGCTAAAATTGATCACTTAGAGCACTTAATTCTGGACGAGGCTGATCGAATGCTAGACATGGGCTTTTATGAAGACCTGATGCGCATCATTGGTTTCTTGCCTAAAAACAGACAAAACTTGATGTTTTCAGCTACTATGCCTCCAAAAATCAGGAAGCTGGCTAAAGACATTCTGCAAGACCCGCATGAAATCAGCATAGCCATTTCTAAACCTGCCGAAAAGGTGGTTCAGGTAGCTTTCAATACCTACAATAATCAGAAAATTGCCCTTGTAAAGCATTTGTTACGCTTCAACGACATTCCTAGCTTGGTGATTTTTGCTTCGACAAAACTGAAGGTAAAAGAACTCACTAGAGAACTACAGCGTGAAAAAATGAATGCGAAACCAATTTCTTCTGACTTAGAGCAAAAAGACAGAGAAGACATTCTTCGAGAATTTAAAAGCCGAAAACTTCAAATTTTAGTAGCTACCGATGTAATTTCAAGAGGTATCGATATTGACAATATTGACATGGTGATTAACTATGATGTCCCCAACGATGCGGAAGATTACATCCACCGTATTGGCCGTACGGCCAGGGCTTCTTCTGAAGGTGAAGCGGTAACTTTTATCAATGAAGAAGATCAGTTCAAATTTTCCAAAATTGAAGATCTAATAGGTAAACCTGTGCGTAAAGTAGCTTTGCCTGAATTTTTGGGAGAAGCCCCCGTTTATGACCCTGTCAAAAATAAGAGCAAGGGCAAACGCTCCTTCGGCAATAAAAAAGGATTTAAAAGGAGGTAATATAAAACCTCCTTTCATGGCAAGTCGTTCTGATTTAATCGCTAAAGACCATTAAATCAGAAGATTGCCGATCTGGCGCATACAGTTTCAATTGCCTTCTGTTAATCAAAAAACACAGCACATAAATTGTACGAATGCGTTCATAATTCAGTTCGATAGCGAACAGAAAACGTAGCTCTCTCCACTCATATTCAACACAAACCATTGATTAACAAAGCATTAAAACCAATATAAAGCTTTGGCATCTTTAGTGGTACTAAGCTTGTTGTTCATCAGCTTTAAACCACTTCTATGAAGAATTTTTCCTACGCCTTCAGAGTCTTACTTCGTAATAAGTTTTATTCATTCCTAAATATCTTCGGTTTAGCTATTGGCTTGGCTGTGGCTATTATCATTCTTCTTTATGTTCAAAGCGACATGAGCTTTGATAAACACCATGAAAAGTACGATCAGATTTATAGGGTAGAATCTAAATTTAGAATCCCTCCTAAGGATGATGAATTTGCTCTTAGCTCTTTTGTATTGGCCGAAATGATGAAAGAAGAATTTCCTGAAATTCAGAATTTCACAAGGTTTATGGGTGCTGGAAGGCAATTATTCAGAATTGGTGATAAAAACATTTATCAAGACAATCTATACTTCGCTGACTCTTCTGTATTCAGCATTTTTACTCATGAATTTATCGAAGGAAACCCTAATACGGCCTTAGTAGAGCCTAGCAGTATTGTGCTCACACAAACAGCCGCCAAGCGTATTTTTGGTAATGGCGAAGCAATGGGGCAAGTAATAGAAACCGATAACAATAACTTTAAGGTAACGGGTATAATCAAAGACTTACCGGACAACGTCCATCTCACATTTGAAGGATTGATTTCCATCTCAACAGTTACGTCTGGGCAACCTGTACAAACAGGTCAACAAAAAGCCAATCAGTTGTGGAATATCTCACTCTATTCTTACATCATGCTTCCGAAAAACTATGATGTGAATAACATCTACAACAAGTTTCCTGACTTTTTTGAAAAATACATGAAGCCTTTAGTGCTACAAGCTGGCTTGGGAGATGCTGGCTTTAGCCCGCGATTAAGGCCTTTAGCAGAAATCCACTTTAACTCCAAAGTGCAATACGACTTACCCACTGGGAACTTAACCTACACAAAAGCCTTTACCGCCATTGGTATTTTCATTCTTCTGTTAGCCAGCATAAATTACATGAACTTGGCCACGGCAAGGGCCACCAACCGATCTAAAGAAGTAGGAGTACGAAAAGTGTTAGGATCAAGCAGAGGAAAACTGCGCGCTCAATTCTTAAGTGAATCGGTCATCATTACTTTTCTTTCATTGATGTTGGCCATATTAATCGTGAACATTTTAATTCATGGTACAAACTTAAATGCACTTTTAGGAAAAGACCTTCAACTCAACTTCTTTGGCAATCCACTTCTATTGTTTGGGTCGCTGGGGGTTGCTATAATCATCGGTTTATTTTCAGGTATTTATCCTGCTTTTTATCTGTCTGCCATTTCAGTATTAGTGGCTATGAAGGGAAGTGTAAAAACTGGCCCTAAGAGTGTTTTCTTAAGAAAAGTCTTAGTGGCATTTCAGTTTTTTATCTCCATTGCGGTAGTTATTACCACTCTACTAATGAATAGCCAAATCGACTTTTTGAGAACCAAAGACCTAGGCTTTAATAAAGACAATGTAGTGTTGATTCCATTGCAGGACACCACAGTTAGAAATAGAATGGAGTTTATAAAAGCAGAGTTAATGCAGAACCCAAATATTCTAGGCATTACCGATGCTTTCGGTGTAGGCAGAGGTGGAGGAAATATAGGTAATAGTCTTTTAGGGGCTGGAAGACGACTATTAAGTGTGAGTGACAATGAAAACAACATTACTCAAGACACATACAATGTTCTTACTGTTGGAAAAGATTACTTCAAAACAATGGACATTGAAATTGTTCAGGGAAGAGATTTTGACGAGAAAATGCCTACGGACATTACTCAAGGCGTAATTGTTAATCAAGCTGTTGTTGATGCTATGGGTTGGGATGATCCAATAGGCCAAACCGTTTCACCTATTGGTCTACCAGAACCAACTAAAGTGATTGGTGTTGTTAAAGATTTTAATGCATTTTCACTTCACGTAAAGGTAGAACCAACCGCTATTTTTAGATACCAATTACAAAATGCTGGAGCGCAAGGTTTACCCACCTTGATGGTTCATGTGAATGATGGTGCTATTGGTCCAACCATGAATTACTTAGAAAATAAATTTACCGAATTAGACCCTAATCACCCTTTTGAATATGAGTTTCTAGATCAGCAAGCGGAAGAGCTTTACCGTGGAGATCAACGACAAAGCAAGCTTACAGGAATACTTTCATACATCTGTATTTTGATCTCTTGTTTGGGTTTATTAGGTCTATCGTCATTCACTACGGCTACTCGAATAAAAGAAATTGGGGTGAGAAAAGTATTAGGCGCCACAGTTCCTCAATTGGTCTTCATGATTTTCAAGGATATTATGGTGCTAGTACTGATTGGCTTCGTATTGGCCGCACCTGCCGCCTACTGGTTAATTAATGATTGGTTAGATGTATTTGCTTATAGAATGAATTTGCAAGAAGTTATACTTCTTGCGGCAGGTATGTCGGGAATATTGGCCTTAGTTATCTCTTTTATAACGGTCAGCTTCCATTCGCTAAAAGCTGCAAATCAGAACCCAGTAAAAGCACTGCGATACGAATAAGAACTTCAATCTCAACTCAAATAAAAGGCAACCCCGAATGGGGTTGTCTTTTTGCTTTTTAGGTAAGCCTATTTAGTTAGTTTAACTTTTAATTAAGGCTTACCCTGTTTCAAATCAACGAGTCAAACCATATTAACCGTACTACTAAGCCGCAATTAAATATTACTCATTACCCAACAAACTACTTAAGGCTAACGCAAAGAAAAAACTCATTTGGTTATAACGGATAGCCAAAAAAAATCTCCCTGCGAGTAGAAGACTACTTACAGGGAGATCAATATGTTTTTAAACGGTTTTTAAGCGCTTCAGTTTATCTTAATTGTTAGATACAGCACCGAAGTTCTTAGCCTCAGTTTTCTCAATTAAATCACCTTCTTTAATTGTTTTAGATACCACCAAGAATGGGCCAGAAACTACAACATCACCTTCTTTCAAACCTTCTAGTACTTCGATGTTATCATAATCACTGATACCAGTTTTTACGACAACCATTTTAGCCTTTCCGCCTTCATCGATGAATACTACTTCTTTGGTTTCATCCTTTGACATAGTATTGGTTGTAGCCACAGCAGTGGTTCCTGTAGTCTGTGCTTCAGTTGCTTTAACATTTGGATTTCTTGTTGTTACCGCTGACAATGGAACAGAAAGTACATCTGCTTTAGTATTAGTGATAATCTCAACACTAGCAGTCATACCTGGTCTGAATGGAGAAGCACTTTGAATCTCAGAAAGTAAGTCTGCAAAAGACTCGTTCAATATTCTGATTTTTACTTCAAATTCAGTTACTGCATCTGCAGAAGTCTTTGTATTTGCCGTATTAGCAATTGATGTTACGATTCCTTTGAATTTTTTATCCATTGAGCTGTAAGAGTCAACATCAATAATAGCTGTATCACCTTGCGTTACACGAATAATGTCGTTTTCATTTACATCTACTCTAACTTCCATCATTGTTAAATCGGCAATACGCATCATTTCGGTACCCGCCATTTGCTGAGTTCCTACAACACGCTCTCCTTTTTCAACATCTAATTTTGAAACCGTTCCAGAAGATGGCGCTCTTACCACAGTAAGTCTAACATTCTCTTCAGCTTCTTCTACAGTAGCTTGGCTCGACTTAATTACGTACTCCGAAGCCTTCACACTTTCTTTTGCAGCGTCTAGGTTCTTCTTTGCTACTTCATAATTAGCTTTAGCCGTTTCGAAATCAGATTCAGAGATTACATTCTCTTTTCTTAATTGTTCCGAACGCTCATAGGCTTGCTTAGATTGAAGCAATTGCGCTTCGTTTCTAGCTACCTGAGCAATACTTGAGGCTAAATTAGCTTTCTGCTGATTTAAGTTTGCTCTTGCTCTTTCTAATGCCGACTGTAAGTTATCAGGTCTGATTTTAACCAAAACCATTCCCTCAGTAACGAAGTCTCCCTCCTCAACATTCAACTCGATAATCTCCCCTGCCACATCCGGACTAAGCTTAATTTCTGTTACCGGTTGAACTACACCAGAGGCAGTTACTTTCTCTATAATAGTAGCTTTCTTGGCAGATGCCATCTGAACTTTTAATGTTTTCGGCTGGCCGATAAAGCCAGCTTGCTTGCCAACCACGGCAATTACCAAAATCAGTACTACCGCTACTAATAGTATATAGATTAGTTTATTTGATCCTTTCTTTTTCTTAGCCATGTTATTGTAATGTAAGTGGGTTCCCTAAATAGAAATCTAAAATCTTTGTTCTAAAAATGTACTCGTATTTGTTTCGAATTAAATCTGCTCTTGCTGAAAACAAGTTGTTACTCGCAATTTGGTAATCAAGATTGTTTACATCACCAACATTATAACGTTGTTCGGTAGCTCGGAACGATTCTTCTAAGGCGGCTACACGTTTAAGCGTAGCGTTGTATGTATTTAAGGCCGCTAAAGCACTATTATAAGCAGACTCGATACTTTGTCTCAACTGATTTCTAGTATTCATAGAAGTAATCTCAGCCCTTTGTTTTGTTATTTGAGCCCTTTGCAGGTTGGCACTATTTGAATATCTGCTGAAAATCGGAACGTTTAAACGAATAGAAACGGACTGACCAAGGTTATCATCATACTGATTTAATACCCCGTAGCTCTCTGAGTATACCGGAACCGTTTGTTGACTTGGGTTAGAAAAAACAGATTGATTAGTTCCATCTACAAAACCAATATTCTGTGCTGGAACTGTTACTTGCTGTGTTCCTATTAGCTGCCTAGCTCTTCCAGAATGGTTTGTAGAAATGCTACCACTTAAGCTTAAACTAGGCAAGAAAGCACTCTTAGCAAGATCGACTCCCAATTCGCTACTTTTTACTCCAAGTTCAGCACTTTGTATCTCTGGTTGTACGCCCATTGCAATGTTATATATCTCATTTGGGCTTTGAGATATAAATCCCATATTATCTACCGAAACCTCTGGTGCTTCAACTTCTAAAGGTTCGTCAGCTGGCATTTGCATCGCTTGCTTTAAGTTTAAAGTAGCTGCCCTAAGGTTATTTTCTGCATTTACTACAGACACCTCATTTGTGGCCACTTGTGACTCTAAATCCAATTGGTTAGTCATAGGCAAAGAACCCGCGTTTACTAATTTTTTGGTTCTTTCTAACTGAGCTTGAGAAGACTCTAATTGAAACTTAGCATTCTTAAGCTGCTCTCTTCCCAATAAAACATTTAAAAAATTTGTTGCTACAGTTACCCCAATATCATTTTTTGCCTTCTGTAGATCAAATTCACTTGCATCAAGATTAAGCTCATTTCTCTTAATAGTATTTCTCAGCGCTCCTCCATTAAATAATGTAACAGAAGAACTAGCAGAAACACCACTACTCACAAAGCTTGTACTAATAAAACCGTTTGTAACTGGGTCAATAGTTCTACCAAATGATTTACTCAAATTACCTCCACCACTTAGGCTCGGTAAAAGAGCAAATTTTGATTCCTTCAATGATATCTCACTGTTTAACTTGTTGAGTTCACTAGAACGAACCGTTAGATTATTTTGCCATGCATAATTAATACACTCTTCTAGCGTCCAGTTATTCTGCTGACCATAGGACGCCATTAGCATAAAGAGCCCTGTGAGACTCAGGTAAATTTTTCTTTTCCAAATCATGTTTGATTGCTTTTTAAAAATCTATATCGGGTATGTAAATGACCTTTTTGACCCAACTTAAATGGTTTAAATATTCAATAGTAATTTTATCTAACCC
This sequence comes from Roseivirga ehrenbergii, assembly GCF_001593005.1. Taxonomy (GTDB): domain Bacteria; phylum Bacteroidota; class Bacteroidia; order Cytophagales; family Cyclobacteriaceae; genus Roseivirga; species Roseivirga ehrenbergii. Next base: position 57,739 of record NZ_LQZQ01000049.1, on the reverse strand, counting down.
TGAATCGGCTTCAATACAATGACAAGCCATATCAGATTTACCTTTACGGTTTACCGACATATTTGCAATATTACACTCAGAATTAGCCAAAATGCTTGCGATAAACGCTATTGCTCCTTTTCTATCATCTGCTGTAATAATCAAAGTGTGCAAATTGGCATTAAAGCCTGTAGAAAACCCGTTTACACTAACAATTTTTATTACCCCTCCTCCTCTACTTTCTCCTATTACCTCAATGGTTTCTTCCTTTGCAGTAGCTCTGATCTTAACTGTATTGGGGTGCATAGTAAGCGAGTTACCAACTGACCTAAAAGTGTAAGTAAAGCCTGCTTTCTCAGCTTCATCAAATGATGTTTTAATTCTAGCGTCATCTGTTTTAAAATCGAGAAGTCCAGCTACAATAGCTCTGTCACTTCCATGGCCTTCATAAGTTCTGGCAAAAGAATTATAAAAAGTAATTTCAGCTATTTCTGGTTGACAGCCCAAAATTTTTCTGGCCACTCGTCCAATTCTAACCACTCCAGCAGTATGCGAACTAGATGGTCCTATCATAACAGGACCAATCATATCAAATACACTACTTTGTTCAGCCATAACCTAAATTTATTCTACTTTCAATATTAGAGAATAATCCCCTACTTGAATTGGCAATCTGTTTAAGTGGTTTATAGAATACATGAAAGCGATATTTAATTCCCGACTCATTGAAATTGACAGCCTAGCGCTCGATACAAAAAACCGAGCGTTCTGCTATGGAGACGGCCTGTTCGAAACAATTGTTACAGGCCCCAACAGAATTAATTTGACTGATTTTCATTTGGAAAGATTAACGAGGGCTTGTAAAGTATTAGAACTTGAACCGCCTCAACTTTCAAGTCAAACTTTAAATGAAATGATTTCACAACTAGCTGACATCAATCAACTTAAAGGAAACATAAGAGCAAGAATTCAAGTTTGGAGAGAGCATGGCGGGCTCTATACTCCTGAACAATCTGCATCTTCTTTTTTATTACAAGTAGCCGAAACCACAAAACCTGTTTTTATGGAAGGCGGGGCAGTTGGCGTTTCAGAGTCATCAAAAGTGACCCATACCGCCATCTCTTTTGCTAAGACCATGAGTGCATTACCTTATGTATTGGCTGGCATAGAAATGCGACAAAAAAACTTAGACGAAATTATTTTACTGGATGACCAAGGGAATTTAGCAGAAACCCACAGTTCGAATCTTTTTTGGATTGAAGGTGATAAAATATATACACCATCAATCCAAACGGGTTGTATTGGTGGAATAATGAGAAGATTGATTCTAGAAACCTTAGAGGTAAAGGAAGTTTTGGCTAAGCCTGAAATTCTTCTTCAAGCAGATTCTATATTTAATTCTAACGCAAGCGGAATTCGTTACTTCACTTCTTTTGGCAAAAAGAAGTATTCAAACCCAAAAGAAAAACTAATGGAAGTGCTTAAACTGCTACAGCCCCTTTAATATGAGGGTGAGGATCATAGCCTACTAATTCAAAATCCTCAAACTTGAAGTCAAAAATATTCTTCACACTAAGATTAATCTTCATGGTTGGCAGTGGACGGAAATCCCTTGACAACTGGAGTTCGGCCTGTTCAAAGTGATTAGAATATAAGTGGGCATCACCGAAAGTATGGATAAATTCGCCCGGCTCTAGATCACACACCTGAGCTACCATGAGCACCAATAAAGAATATGAAGCGATATTAAACGGCACACCTAAAAACACGTCTGCACTACGCTGATACAGCTGACAAGAAAGCTTTCCATCTGCCACATAAAACTGGAACAATGCATGACAAGGCGGAAGCGCCATGTGGTCTACATCTGCAACATTCCAAGCGCTCACCATTAGTCGTCTGGAGTTAGGGTTTTTCTTAATTTGATCGATTAGCTTAGTGATTTGATCGATTGTTCCTCCATCTCTGGCAGGCCAATTCCTCCACTGATAGCCATAAACTGGGCCCAAATCTCCATTTTCATCCGCCCAATCATCCCAAATGGAAACACCATTCTCTTTCAGGTATTTTATGTTGGTATCGCCTTGAAGAAACCAAAGCAATTCATGAATGATAGACCGTAGATGGAGTTTTTTGGTGGTTACCACTGGAAAACCCTCAGATAAATCAAAACGCATTTGATAACCAAAAACACTCCTAGTACCTGTTCCAGTTCTATCTCCTTTGTCCACTCCGTTTTCAAGAATGTGTTTCATTAGGTCATGGTACTGCTTCATACGTAAGGGTGTTTTCGAATTAAGAATTGATCATCAAAATAAGTTATTTTAAAGATCAATCCGAAGTTTGATGGCGGCTTTTTGGCCACTATTCTTTTAATGATTTAAACAGAGATATGCTTTTTGTTTTACAATGAGTCTAAATCCACAATGTCTAATTTCGGCAACCATTTTTTGTAACCAAACATAAGGTTGAGCCCAAAACGAAGGTCAAATTTAGAGTATTGCTCAGGCTTGTTTGAAACCAAGGCGTTATCTGTTGCCACATATAATTGAATTGGACCAATATCGGCAGCAATGTTCATCCCCATGTTAAATTCATTTTGAGGCCCTCTATAACTACCTAGCAATCCGAATGTGAATTTATTCATCGTATGATTATAAGCAACAGCAAAAGAGGGGTCGATTTCCTTGAACACATGATTATTGAATGCCACTACGGTAAACTTATCTTTCGAAGTCAAAAATAACGAAGCTGCCAAATAGGTTTTTGTTGGCAAGCTTGTGCTGAATTCATTTTGAGTCTCGTTTGATCTGAATTTGTTCTCAATACTATCTCTAAATACTTCAGAAGAATTTTCTAAGCCTCTTAGTTGCACACCGTTAATAATTACCGTAGTGTCAGCTGAGTTGTAATTCCTTACCTGTTCTTTCCATTTAATGGTACCAATATCATTCATAGCTGCCTCTACGGTAAGCCAATCCAACACCTTAAATTTCGCCCCTAAATCAAAGGCTACTGTTTTATTTTGGTTGTTCATGGCGTATTTGGAAGTCGCATTACTTTCGTAATCATCGCTATTCATTAATAGGTCTAATCCAGCCGTGTTCACTGTTGCGTTTTTCAGTGAAATCCTCCAGCTGTTGTCAATTTCATTGGTATATAAAGTTCCACTTGCACCTTCGGCAGTCGAGGCGTGAAATAAACCTGTAATAAGTTTTACCCTTGCTCCAACCGTTAAGCGTTCTCCTAAAAATTTACGGGCATGTCCTACCCCAATTTCTTGATAAGAATTTGCAAAAACTCTAGATTCAGAAAGGTTGATTTCACCTCCAATTCGGTTTGAGTTACCGTTGGCCATAAACTCCATAAAATCCTTTCCATACCTTAGGTCCACAGATGCTCTGGCATTGGCAAAAAGGCTATATGCCCCATTCTTGGTTTTATATCCAATATGAAAAAGGTTTGCGGTTACGTCTGTGCTTACTCTGTTTATTTCTGCGGAAGCCCCCAAAAGCACATTAAAATTGACCTCAAAATTAATATCTCCATCAGGTTTAGAAATCAGTTCGCGAAGCCTAAAATCAGATTGCGCTAAGAAACCCGCTGTTGGTAAACCAAAAGTAAAAGTGTTCTTAGGAATAAATGCTGGTTGTAAACTCTGCGTCTGAGGAACTAGTTCTCGTAATTGAAAATAAGAAAAGTATGCTTGCGAGTAAGAAAGCTGAATGCAGAATACCAGTATTAACGATGTAAGTAGAAGTTTTTTCATGGCTTTTATCAATCGTTAGAGGTTAACTCGATGTCGGCCTGAACAGCCAATTTAACAGTGAGATTATAATCTGAGAAAAACTTCACAATCTCATCAGAAGAGGCACCCGTTGTGGTCATTCGGGTTACCACATCAATACTCGTTGCATTTTCCAGAAGCCGAATATCAGCATCCGCAAAATGAATGTCTACTATTTTAGTAGTGGCTTGGGTTGTTCTCCCATCACTTCCGACTGGTGCGCCATCAAACAAGGCCCTTTCACTCACAGTATAAACCGTATTGTTATTCTCATCTTTAAAAACCAGCTCAATTTCACCACCAAGTGGTAAATTATTTTCGGCAATCAACCTTAAAGTCAATTCCTTTGCTTGATCTAAATCATCGGCAACATCAAAGTCAACATTTTGTCTAGAAACCAAACCATTGATATTCACAATCATTGGCAGTTCTAATCTTACCCCTACGTTTAACTCACTACCAGCATCTACAAAATTATATTGGGCTGGTGCGCTAGCAGGATTCGCCTCAGTATTCACTTCAATAATCACCTTTTTAGGCATCGAACTGATCAGTTCTGGAAGGTTAGAGTTGGTGGAATTCAAATCCAAAGTGGTATTTACATTTGTGCCAATTGCATCAACTTGAGGTCCATTAACAATACCTGGAGTAGTGGCTGCACTCCCTGTTAAAGGAATGATTTGTCCCTGTTGTGTAATTGCGGCAATTTCATTGAAGCTAACCCCCAAAGGAAACCCAAAACTATTATCGAAAACAAAGCTAAAACGAGGCTCTGCAAAGCTTATCGTTCCCTCTCTAAACGAATCAAAGAAATCGAGATTCAGTAATTCAAAGTTCACATCAAGTTTTCTTTCACCCACATAACCATATACTAGGTCAAACTCAGGGTTGCTTAAGGTCATTGAAAAACTCACTCCATCGGTAAGTTGAATTACTGAAGTTGGTGATACTCTCACCTGATAATCGAGCTCTACAACAATCTTATTTCTTACCGCATTCGCATTGGCGTCTTTCGAAAAATCACCCAAGTACTTATTTAAGACATCAGTAAAATTTACAGAGGTATTTGAAGGATCCAATATTCCCGATACCACCAGTGGCTGATGAGTTTCATTTGTAACCAGCGAATTCAAGGTAAGGGTATATGCCACTTCTGCATCCAATTCGGAAGACATCAATATATCAATATTCCCTCCACTGAAATTCACACTATCATACTCTTCATTCTGAGTGGCCGCAAGATCAAATACAAAAACCTCATTATAATCGTGTAGAGAAGAAAAGCCTTGGGCGTTAATATTTAAACCAGCATCTACACTTTGTCCGAAACTCTGATTGGCCAAGGTTAGAAAACCAGTAGCACTTTGAGATTGTAATTGAGCTTCATAGGTAAGCATTACAATGTTATCTGAGTTCTGGCCAATATCAACTCCAGCTTCGCTCAATTCATCAAAAAGATCTTGAACACTATAAGATAGTTCACCTATGGGAATAGCTAAGGAAGGCTTCCAAACAAAATCGTTGAGCTTAGCATCTGCGAAGTATTCAAGGTTACACCCCACTAAAATGGCCGTAGCACAGACTGCAAGCAGAAGGCTTCTTATTTTTTTTATAAACATAAAAATATCGTTAAGTACACACTTTAGTTATTCCTGAGGCATTACTATCCACAGAACTATATAGACCAAAAGCCCAGAAAATGCGGTGAAAATTGTGGCGAATACATACAAAACCCTCACAAGGCTAACGTCCCAACCGAGCCATTCTGCAAGACCTCCACATACTCCTGCAATTACTTTATCAGAAGTTCTTTTAAGTTTTTTATTTGATGACATGCGTAAAAATGTAAGTCACTAAATTAGTGACTTATTGAATAAATACCTACTACTGGAAAATGGTCAGAGTAGTCTATTTCGCTCAATGTGTTAAAGTCAAGGGCCTTTAACTTATTATTATAGAACTGATTATCGATTCTTAAAAATGGTAATTTTCCGTTATAGGTAAACCCAAAACCTCTTCCGGCATCTTCAAAAGCATTATTGAATTCTCTTGAAATTTTAAAGTAATTGTAGCTATAGGGTATGTCGTTAAAATCACCGACAATAATGATCGGATAGGTAACCTTCTCCGCATGCTTGAGTAAGTCGTTGATTTGAGCTGTTCTTCTTACTGAGCCATCTTGAAACTTTCTACGCACTGTTTCATATTTCTTTTCAAATTCAGCCTGATCTATCACTTCTTGATCGACATTAATGCTCATAGACTGCAAATGCACATTGTACACCCTAAGCGTATCCTTTCCTATTTTCAAATCGGCAAAAAGTATATTGTTGCTCGTTTGTTTTTCATAAAACACACCTTTGTTCAAAATAGGGTATTTTGAAAATATAGCATAGCTGTCACCATAGCCTCCAGTAAAACTATTATACTTTCCCGATTGTGAAATGGCTTTGATCACATTTTTAGAACCTAGAAACTCTTGAAAACATTTAATATCAGAAGGGCTGGAAGCAATCCACTGAAGCATATCCTTTTCATTTCCTTTGTTCATCCTCATCATATTGTAATTCATTACTTGAAAAGATGAAGGAGCTTCATTGCTTTTACTTAAAGAGAATGTTGATTTAATAAAGGGAAGCCCAATGAGGAGCAACACTGCAGGTGCAATCGCTATTCTTGACCTTGCAAATAAAAAAATCAAGAAGAAAATTAGGTTTAGAATCAGCAAAAAAGGAATACCCAATGAAACCAGCCCAGAGTATTTAAACAGCTCAGGAGAAACCCATACACTTCCGTAAACAACTAGCGTTAGAATACACCAAATGAAAATGGGAAGTTTTAAAATGCGCTTCATTGATTAAGGTAATTGTTGCTATTCTAACCATTTTCGGTCGTAATTCTAATATTCAGAGCATAAAAAAAGCAGTTCAAGTACGAACTGCTTTATAATCAATAAGATAATTCTCTATTCACTTCGAAGCGATTTTACTGGATTCGCCCTTGCCACCTTAATCGACTGATAACTCATAGTGAGTAAGGCAATTGCAAAAGCAGATACACCTGCTAAAACAAACGACAGCAAACTAATTGGTGGTCGATATGTAAAATCTTGCATCCACCAGTTCACTCCCCAATAGCCTAGGGCCGATGCTAACACAAAAGATATAAATACCAAAATTGAAATTTCTTTGGACATTAGGTACACCAGCTGAATTACAGATGCACCCAATACTTTTCTGATTCCTACTTCTTTGGTTTTCTTTTGGGCTGTAAAGGCTGCCAAACCAAATAAACCCAAGCAAGCGATTACAATCGCCAAGGCTGCAAAAACTGTAAAAATCTCTCCTAATTTGCTTTCGGCAGTGTACATATTTGTAAAGCGATCATCCAAAAATGAATACTCAAAAGGTTGTCCTGGAGCCATTTCATCCCATTTGGCTTCTGCATCTTTCACCTGAGCGCTAACATTTTCACTATTCAGTTTAATGCTTAAATAGCCAGTAGTTTTACCCAAGCGCATAATCAAGGGCTCGATACCGCTTTTCAAAGATTCAAAGTTGAAGTCCTCAATAATTCCTATCACATTGTAGCGATCGAGCACTTCTGCATTATCACCAAAGGTGCCTATAATACGGCCATCAATTTCTTCAATACCTAAATTCTTAGCTGCAGTTTCATTGATGACCATGGCGGTAGAGTCCGTTCCAAACTCTTTAGAAAAGAACCTTCCTTGCTTCATTTTCATGCCAAACACGTTGAGGTAATTTTCATCTACTCGCCAATTCTGACACACCATTCCTCGGTCTTTATCAATTATTCCATCAGGAAAAAATACGGTAGAAGAACGACTACTCGATGTAGGCAAATAGCTAGAGAATGAAGCTTGCTCTACATCTGGGCTTTGTAATATCATATTCCGAAAGGCATCTGAATTATCACCTAACATATATGCGTTATGAATCACCAAAACTCTATCTCTTTCAAAACCCAACTTCTTATTCTGAATAAAATTCAGTTGGTTGAGAATACTAAAAGTAGCGATGATTAAGAGTATGGAAACAAAAAACTGAAAGCTTACCAAGGCTTTTCTAAGACCGCCCGATTTTCCTCCAGTACTCACATCTCCTTTTAAAACCTTTGCCGGACTAAAAGCTGAAAGGAAAAATGCTGGGTATAAACCTGCTAAAAATCCAACTAAAACTGACCCAATAGCCACGATTGGCAGATTGGGAATAAACTCCAAAACCATCTGTCTATCGGTGAAATCATTGAAGAATGGAATAACCACCACGGCAATGGAAAGTCCCAAAAGGCCTGCAATAAAAGTGATTAGCACAGATTCTGAAATAAATTGGCCTATCAACTGAGACCTAAAAGATCCTAAAACTTTTCTTACCCCTACCTCTTTGGCTCTGTTGGCCGAGCGCGCGGTAGATAAGTTCATGAAATTAATGCAGGCAATTACAAGAATGAAAATAGCAATTGAGGTAAATATATACACATAGGTAATGTCACCTTCGGGTTCAAAACCACCATAATTATTCGACCTCAAATGAATATCAGTTAATGGCTGCAAAAAGTAATTGAAATTATTTCCTCCAGCTTTAAACTGTTCAAAACTCATATTAAGGTATTGCTGAAGCTCCAAGCCCATTTTCTCGATAGCAATCTCGTTGATCTTGTTTTCAACAGAAGCAATGTCAGCATTCTTATTAATCACCAAATAGGTGTCAAAATTCTGGCTCAACCATTCCTGATTATTATAATCGCCTTCTCTAGTGATAAATGAGAGTATAAAATCGAAATGAAAATGGCTGTTATCGAGAATGTCTTCATACACTCCACTAACGATCCATTCTTCGTCATTATCCAGCTTGAGCACTTTGCCCATCGGGTCTTCATCTCCAAAATATTTTTTGGCTTGGGTTTGATTCAGTACCAAATGATTTGGTCTCGACAAAGCTTCCTCTGGATTACCTTGAACAAGGTTTACAGAAAACACCTTGAAGAAAGTTTCATCTGCAAAAACCAAGTCGTCTTCATTGAAAACTTTATCTCCATACTGCACCACCCAGTCACCAGTGTTCCTAAAACGAAGGCGTTCCTCTACTTCAGGAATTTGCTCTTTAAATGTAGGACCAGCTGGGGATGGATTTTGGGAACCTGTGAAATCACGGCCATTAAAACGGCCTTCAATAACTACTCTGTAAATCTGTTCCTGATTTTCGAAGTGTTTATCGAAACTCAGTTCGTAATTCACATAAGTCATGATTAACAGCACGCAAGAAATGCCAATGGCAAGTCCGGTGACGTTCAAAAATGAAAAAAACTTATCACGCAAAAGGCTGCGGAATGCAATTTTGAGGTAATTTTTAAGCATACGGTTGTTGTTTGAGTTGTTTGACCTGAACCCGCTATCCAACAGGCTCAAAAACAAGACGACACCATTTACCCAATGGTTGCACCGACCTAAAAACTTTCTAAATGTTTTATTTCCTGACCGTTAAATGTGGTGTATGACTTCATTAAATTGGCAGTCAGGCATGAGTGAATAGGAAGTACACCTAAAACATCACCCACTTCAATGGCTTCAAATACTTCAGGCGTTGCACTAAGCACACCATGTTCTTGTGAAAGGGAAACCAATTTAATCCCCTCTAGAATTGGCGACCAACCCTCCTCTTCTAACACTACTACTTCACCAAAAAACTTCTCTTCGTTTTCATCAAAGAGGTGATCTTTTGAAAAATGAACTGCACCTCCATGAATAATGATTTCGTTTCGATCTTCATTCTTAGCTACTACTGGGCAGGCCATTGCTACCGCAATATCGCTCTCAGTGCATACATCTAGATAGTTCATTACCAAATCATAGAACACAAAATTACCAGGCCCAATTTCGTCCACCCCTTCCATTTCTTCTACCACAGCACAGCCAGGTGTATCCCCCACTCTAATTTTTAATGAGTCTCCAGCAGAGCCTAAAGCAACTTTTACAGCCGACATTTTTTGAATCACATCCGCCCAAATACTTTTAATTTCCTCTACCGAATTGGCGTGATAGGTATTCCCGGGGTGGCAATACAAACCATATAGATTTGTCATATGTCCTGCCTCAATCAATGCAGCTAATTTCTTAACCTTAGCAATATCTTTTGTAGAAACACCAGATCTACCATATCCCGCATCCATTTCTATAAACAAGTTTACCGGAGCTTCCAATTCTTCATTCAACCGATGAATCACCTCCGTATTCACCACAAAAAGAGTAAGCTTAACGTTTTGCTTCAGCATTCTATTCACGGCTGGAATTTCATGCATGTTGAAAGGAAAAGCTACAGTAATATTACTCCAACCTGAACGTGCAAAAAATTCAGCCATCTTTACAGAAGAAACCGTAATGTTTTCAATACCATGACCCTTAAACCACTCCCCAATTTCTGACGACTGGTGGGTTTTAAAGTGAGGAACCAGTTGCACATTCAAACGTTTGGCTTTGTCGGCCATTCGCTGAATATTAATTTTGCACTGTTTTTCGTTTAGCAATAAGGTTGGTCTGGTAATTGCAATCATTGGATTCGAACGATTAGAAACATTAACATGAATATAGCCATGAAGAAACCACTTTTTATCCTGATGTCCATACTTATTTTGAGTAGTTGTGAATCTGGCAATAGCAATTACCTTGGGCAAGAACTTGCAGATGTAGAGCGCGAAAAGGTTGCGGTAGGATATGGAAATCCAAATGAAAGCATGAAGCTTTCTGCCGATAGTTATTCAGGTAGGGCAATGGCTACCTCTAATTTTGTAGAGCAAGACCAAACCTCAAAAATTATAACTACAGCCGACCTAAATATGGAAGTGGCCAGTTTAGAAAAATTCGAAGCGAGTTTAAACGAACTTTTGAGTAAGTACAAAGCCAATGTAACCAACCAAAGCCGAAACGATTCAGACAGAAGGCTGGATGCTTATTTTACTATTCGTGTTCCACAAGATCAATTCAATAATCTGTTTGACGGCTTAAAACCATTTGCTAAGAAAATCGAACATCAGTCGCTTAATCAGCAAGATGTTACTGAGCAATTCATTGATGTTGAAACTAGGTTGAAAAACAGAAAAGCGCTAGAAGCACGCTATTTAGAACTTCTGAAAAAGGCCAACAATGTGAATGATATGCTAAATATCGAAAGGCAATTGAACCAAGTTCGTTCCGAGATTGAATCTCAAGAAGGAAGACTGAAATACCTCAACGATCAGGTAGATATGAGCACTATTCAATTGAATGCTTATGAAGTAAAACCTTATGTGTATGAGCCCGAAAACCAAGACAACTTTGGCCAACGTATTTTGAAATCGTTAGCCAATGGCTGGGCAGGTCTTATCAACGGAATCATGTGGATCATAGGTCTATGGCCATTATTCCTTGTAGTTGGTTTGGTTGTATTGGTGGTAAAAAAGAGAAAAGCGTAATTAGTTATCTCTCGAACAAGAATTTTAAAAGTGGCTTTTGCCACTTTTTTTTATGCCCAAAAATCAAGGCAAAGCCCCTTTTAAACCGAACAGTAAAAATATTCCGAACCTATTCTTTAGTTATTCCGTAAAATGAGTTACTTTGATATTAAATTAATATCACTTTAAATCAACTCAAAACACATACATCATGAAAGAAGAAAAAACTTTTGAACCAAGGTCAGGTTTCCCAATGCTCTTATTGACCTTCCTTATTTTATTCGGAACCATAGCCGCATTGATTGTTACACAGATGCCGATTTTCGCATTGTTCTTCCTTGCATTCTTCATTATGCTTTTGGGCTTTTTCATCATCAACCCAAATTCATCTCGCGTAATGGTATTTTTTGGCGACTACCGCGGAACCGTTAAGAAAAACGGTTTTTTCTGGGCCAACCCCTTCTATTCAAAAAAAAAAGTATCGCTCAGAGCTTATAATTTTGATAGTGAAAGACTAAAAGTGAATGATAAACTAGGAAACCCAATTATGATTTCGGTGATCTTAGTTTGGCAGGTAAAAAACACCTACAAAGCCATGTTTGAAGTAAATGATTACGAACATTTTGTCCGTGTTCAGTCCGATGCCGCGGTACGTAAATTAGGTGGAAGCTACGCATACGACAACTTTGAAGACGATGGTGAAATTACTTTAAGAAGTGGCATGAACGAAGTAAACCACGACCTTGAAGAAGAACTTCGCGAAAGATTAGCCATGGCTGGAATTGATGTCATTGAAGCCAGAATTGGTTACTTGGCCTATGCTGAGGAAATTGCAAGCGCTATGCTGCAGCGTCAACAGGCTACTGCTATTGTTGCAGCCAGACAAAAGATTGTTGAAGGTGCTGTGGGAATGGTAGAAATGGCTTTAGATGAACTGAACCAAAAGAGTATCGTAGAATTAGACGAAGAAAAGAAAGCCGCAATGGTATCTAATTTAATGGTAGTGCTTTGTTCCGACAGGGCCGTAACACCAGTAGTCAATACCGGTACACTAAATCATTAATTTATTGATCCCAAAGTTCATTCTCTCATTAATTCATTAAAACATTAATTCTATGGAATATAAAATCATATATAAAGGGCCATTTGAGAAAATGGAGAGCTTTGAGAAAAAGCTCAACGCCTTGGCCACATCAGGATGGCGAATTGTTACTTCGTATAGTGGTGGTGCTTATCTCATCCTTGGACGATCTAAACACTAAAGCTTATGTCAAAGAAAAAGCCATTTGTACTACGACTTGACCCTGAACTATTAGGGGCTGTTGAAAAGTGGGCTGCGGACGAATTTCGTAGTACAAATGGACAGTTGGAATGGTTGATCAATAAGGCGTTGAAAGAGGCTGGCAGATTAAAAAACAAATCAAAAAATGAAGAATAATGGAAGGAAATGAATTACTCATAGTACACTTGGTGATCGCATTTACCGTCATACTACCCGCAGTGTTGATGAAATTGGTCGTGTCAGAATACCCAAATACATTTGTTGGGTATAGAACACCAGCCTCGTTGAGGAGTAAAGAAGCATGGGAGTTTGCCCAGCCTTATAGTGCTAACCTCATGCTCTGGTCTTCGGGCGCCACATTATTAACCCAAGTGATCACCTATTTTACGGTTCCTGCCGATGCCTCAATACTGATTACATCAGGGGTATTAGTAATAGGTTTGGCAGTAGTAATTATACTCACCGAACTAGGGCTAAAAAAGCGATTTGATAAAAAAGGCAATCCAAAATCAAAAACCATTATTAGAGGAAACTAAAAGCAGGGGTGATTATTTAACAATCACCCGCTGTTTTCTTCCATTAATTGGTGCTTCAATTCCTTCTACTTGAATAGAAAAGCGTAAATCGAATTTACCTTCTAAATCAGGCATTTTCACTGTTACCGTTTTAATCAACTCTTCGCCTGGCGCAAGACTAATTTTCAATAGCTCGAGCACATCGGTTTGTATTGGATTAAGTCCTTCGAGTATATGTGCATTAAGGTAAACCTCCCTCCCATTCACATCAGAAAAATCAACAGCATAATCGTAGTTGTTTTTCATAGTAATGCTAAGCGTTACCTCTTCACTAGACATAAACTCATTGTCATCAAGTTTATCTACTTCAACATTCACATTTCTAAACGACCTGAAATTCTCGACTACCCTGTAGTGAATACCCTTGCCAATTGAAGTGGTAAAAGTTTCGTACTCGCCTTTACGGTTATGTCTATCAATAAGGAAAATGGTTTTGCCTTGTAAATTTTCTTCCAACGGCCATAAGTCATGCTGTGTTTCTCTGTAATCAAAAGTATTGTAGCAATGCACAATATCTCCTTTGAGGTAACTATAGCGCGAAGCACGCTCATAGTGGTTTATAAACACAATGGGAAGCCCACCAGAAAGATCTTCTACTTCTTCGGCCCAACCATCCCAGCCATGAAGTACGTCCCACCCTTCTGTCCACTTTGAAGGAAGAAAATCATACATCAAATAAATGCGTGCGGGAATAAATAACACCAATGAAATCACACAAAGCTTCATCATCCAATTTCGCCAATTTTCACGGCTAGAAATATATTCATGCCCCAAAAGGATTAATGGAATCATAACCACACTTGTCCAGTGCTTGTGAACTTCTACCCTAAAGGCAGAAATTAAGAAGAAGATAAGCACCCCAACAATATTGAATTTTAGCGCTCTATAAAAAGCCGATTCAGTCTTGTGCTTATAAGCTGCCGCAAATAGCATTACACCAATTAGAGGCCCAAAAACAAGTGGTTGAATACTGATATAATAAAGAATTGTACCAAAACTGAAACCTAAATCAATACGATTGTACAGGTGGAATTTAATACTGGCAAAATCGTGGGTATACTGCCAATAAGTGTGTGGCAGCATAAATACTACTGTTAAACCTACAATGGCCCAAAATGATTTCTTCTTAAATAACCCCAAATTGGAAAGCACGGTAAAGAAGACTACCAAAACTCCGTGGTACTTGCTCATCATCACCAAGGCAATGTTTAAAGCCAGAAGCACTACGATTTTCCAGTTATCTTCTTTTAAATATTGTTTATAGAAATAAAAGAAAGTTGCTGTAAAGAATAAAAGAGGCACATCCGTTTTTACCAATAAAGCACCGAGGTGAAAAGGCAGTAGCCCCAACATCATCCAGACAAAGAGCTTATCATCCTTAACTTCTAGTGTTCTGCGCAGCACAATAATGGTAAGAATGTTCGTAATCAACATTCCCATTCTCAAGCCCATATCGTTTGGAATCAGCCAATAACCGGGAGCCGTAACCACCCCTACCATAGGCGGATGATCTAGGTAACTCCAATCTAAAAACTGAGAAAACAACCAATAATAAGCCTCTTCACCACTTACCTCTGTAAAATAGTTTTGTATTAGGCCTGCAATTATCCAAAGGATTAAAAAATAGAAAAAGAAGCGTTCATGTTTACCGTTCTGCTGCGTATCCAGTGAAGTCATTCCAATAGTCAAGTTTAAATGGGAGTTCAAAAGTACAAGTTTTCGCGTTACGAAAATTGTTAAGCATATTTGTATTTGACTTAACCTAAAAAATCAGACCTCAGCATTCTTCATGTTTGAATTAGGATTCAAATTTTTAAAATTCAGCGCAGTAGGCCTTTCTGGCCTCGCTATAGATTTCTGCATCACTTTTTTAGCAAAAGAAAAACTGCGCTTAAACAAATATTTCGCCAACAGCCTCGGCTTTGTATTTGCCGCTACTTCCAACTATTTACTCAATAAAACCTGGACTTTTCAGGACACGAATCCATATGCGGTCACTCAATTCTCAAAGTATATTCTCATAGCCCTTATTGGCCTTATTATCAATAATTTAATTATCTACTTATTGGTTAATAAGAAAGAAATGAGCTTTTATTGGGCGAAATTGGTAGCCATAGGAATTGTGGTGCTTTGGAACTTCATCGCCAATTACAACTTCACTTTTGTTGCCAATTAATCCTGTTTTAAGAGTTATAAAAATCAGAATTGCTTTAATATTAGACGGCCTCTCTCTTTCACGCAAACTTTAAACAAAACAGCCTCTCTCCGATAAAATATGTTATCTTAAAATTTATTACCCTACTTTTTCGATAGACTTTATATTTATTAATCAAAATATTTAGCTTTGCGTATCAATTAGTTCACACTAAAAACATCATAAAACATGAGCATTAGATTAGGAGACATTGCCCCAGATTTTAAAGCAGAAACAACTGAGGGCACCATTAATTTTCATGAGTGGTTAGGCAATAGCTGGGGAATGCTGTTTTCGCATCCGGCAGATTATACCCCCGTTTGCACCACTGAATTGGGCAGAACCGCGCAACTTAAGTCAGAATTTGAGAAACGCAACGTAAAGGTTTTAGCGGTTTCGGTTGACGGACTGGAATCGCACAAAGGCTGGGTTAAAGACATTGAGGAAACACAAAATACCACAGTGGATTTTCCAATTATTGCCGATGAAGATAAAACCGTGGCCAATTTGTACGATATGATTCACCCCAATGCAAACGATACGTTAACGGTGCGCTCGGTATTTATTATTGGACCAGACAAAAAGGTAAAACTGACATTAACATATCCAGCTTCTACTGGCCGAAACTTCCACGAACTTTTAAGAGTAATCGACTCTCTTCAATTGACAGCAAATTATAGCGTTGCTACCCCTGCCGATTGGAAAGATGGAGAAGATACGGTGGTTTCGCCAGCTATCGCTACGGAAGATATTCCTGCGAAATTCCCTAAAGGGCACCGTGTAGTAAAACCTTATTTAAGATACACACCACAGCCAAATAAGTAAGTTTGAGCAAAATTAAAGGACTTCATTTTGAAGTCTTTTAATTTTTAATTCGTTGTTACAATAAAAGGATCCTGAGACTTTCGAAACTTCGGAATCAGGATAACCAAATTGATTATTTTCCGAAAACCTTTTTAAGTAATTCCGAAGTACGTGCTCCAGCATTCTCTCTGATATTAAGCTCTTCTTTGGCAATCATCACGAACAAGCCATCAATGGCTTTTGCTGTAACATAAGCAGTTAAATCCGTTTCTACTTTCTTCACAAATGGCACCTTGTTGTAAGTCCCCATTACATCAGACCAATATTTAGTAGCATTTACCTTTTGCAGTGACGCCTCTATAATTGGGTTAAACTTTCCTTCTAGTGAAGTGGTAGTTTCTCTTTCTAAAAATTGGGTTGCAGCATCTTTATCTCCCTTTACAATGTTTATAGCATCGTTAATGGTGAGTGATTTAATGGCAGCAATAAAAATATCCTTGGCTTCATAGGCAGCATCTTCAGCCGCACGGTTCAAAGATTCCACTGCTTGATCAACCTGATTACCCAAACCGAGTGCTCTTAGCTTACTTTCAACCGTCTGGGCTTCTTGCGGAAAAGGAATCTTGATTTCAGGGTTTTTATAATAACCATCTACTTTAGAGAGCAAGTCAACCCCTTTTGACGTGCCTTGCTCCAAAGCTTCTTTTAGCGCATTGGCCGCTTCTTCTTTAGAAAAGGCTGCTCCTCCGCCTAAAATATCTTTAGCCTGTTTAAATATCTGACCTTGAGCGGCACAACCGAATAATAGAAAAAAGGAAAATAGTAAGGTTAGTTTTTTCATAGTGATGATTCTTTGTTTGAACGTAACGAAAGGTTTAGCAAAACGCACACCAAAACAGGTTAATTTTTTATAAATCACGAATAATCACATCTTAATTTTCCGAAACAACTCCTCAATTGCCCCACTTCAAATAGACAATAAAGCCATTGATGCCATAATAAAAGACCAAGATTCATTAGATTGAAAATCAATACGAAAGAAGTAAAACAGAGACACGTTAATACAAAAGTAGTTTTATGAAAACGATGCGCTGTAATCAATTGGGCGGAGCCTGTGATCAAGAATTTCAAGCCAACACCTTTGAAGAAATAGCAGAAATGGCACAGAAACACGGAATGGAAATGTTTCAGAAAAAAGATGAAGCTCACCTCAAGGCCATGAATGACATGCAAGAAATCATGAAATCACCTCAAGAGATGAAAGTCTGGTTTGACAACAAGAAAAGAGAATTCGAAAGTTTGCCGGAAAACAAATAACCCTGTATCAATTAGAGAAAATGGCCTACGACATTTATTTAGGAGAACGAATCAGTCAAATACTAAAATCTAGAAACATACTTTTCACTGAGAAAAAAATGATGGGTGCGCTAATTTTTATGGTGAATGAAAAAATGTGCATCGGAATTCATATTAACAAAAAGTACGGTGACAGCCTTATTATGGCCAAAATTGGAGCCAAAGCCTATGAAGTAGAGATCAAAAAAGAAGTTTGTCTACCCATGGATTTTTCAGGCAGGCCTTCACTAAATTTCATCTACATCACGCCTGATGGATTTGACATGGACAATGACCTGGAATACTGGGTGGATAAAGCTTTAGATTTCAACCTGAATGATAAGTAACATAGTTATCCGCCCCAGCAGCTCCCAAATCCATACATAATGAAAAAATCACAGAACATTCGACTGTGATTGAACCAATCTCTTCCCAAGACAGTTGGCAAAACCTATATAGAAATTTCTAAACACAAACGACCCAATATTTAGAAAATCACGGGTCGTTCTTGGGTTAATCGAGAGACTAAAAAAGCAAATTATTATTAAGATGAATATTACTGAAATTTTAAACAGACGTTATTCCACTAAGGAATTTGACACAACAAAAACCATTTCGGACGAAGATTTCGAGCAAGTAAAAGCATTGCTAAGATTAAGTCCGTCAAGTACTAACCTTCAGCCTTGGCACTTTATTATTGCCAACACAAAAGCCGGGAAAGAAAGAATTGCTAAAGGAACTCAAGGCTTCTTCCAATTCAACAATTCGAAAGTATTGGACGCATCTCATGTAATTGTTTTCTGTTCTAAAATTGATGCGGATGAAGAGTTCTTAAATCGCATTTTAGAGCAAGAAGATAAAGATGGTCGTTTTGCCCAACAATCATTCAAAGAGCAAATGAAGGGCGGCAGAAAAATGTTTACCGACATTCATCGCTATGATTTGAAAGACCTTCAGCATTGGTTAGAAAAGCAAGTTTATTTAAATATGGGCTCACTTTTACTTGGCGTAGCCGCATTAGGCATTGATGCCGTACCTATGGAAGGTGTTGATGTAAAAATTCTCGACCAAGAATTCGGCTTACGCGAAAAAGGGCTAACCACATTGGCAGTTGTAGCTTTGGGTTATCGTAAAGACACTGACTTTAATGCGACTTTGCCAAAATCGAGACTTCCAGAAGAAGAAATCATTACTCAATTGGATTAGTTAATTTGATATTTCGGCCTGCAAAAAAAACGAACATGGATTTAGAAAAGAATAAACAAAACGCCATTGCTTTCTATAAAACGGCCTATGAAGGAAATCCACAAAAGGCAATTGATTTGTATGTTGGCGAGGAGTATATTCAGCATAACCCAGATGTAGAAAACGGAACCGAAGGGTTCATCAGCTATTTCAAACGAATGCAGACCGAATACCCAGATAAGTCGATTGAGTTTGTGCGCTGCATTGCCGAAGGGGATTTAGTAGCGCTACACACCCATCAAACTTGGCCGGGGAATGACCAATACGTGACCATGGACTTTTTCCGCTTTGATAAGAACGGAAAAATCTGTGAACATTGGGATGCCATTCAACAAATACCAAGCATATCGAAGAATCCCAACACCATGTATTAAGACAGATTTGAAACACCTCTCTTCACTTCAAAATGGAGAGAGGTGTTTTCTTTTTAAGAATAACTCAACTTTAAGCTCCCTCTTTAATCAACTGAAGCGCATCCATTCTAACACGGGAACTTTTGATCAACCTCGAAAGCATGGCTTGTTCATTAAGGGCTATCTGGATTTCTTCTGACCTGATATGTCTGTTTTTTTCATGAAGTGAAGCAAGCCTGCCAATTTCGTGATTCATAGTTTGACTCATTTGTTTCAGTCCTTTTATGACTTCTTTCTCCCTATGTTCCTCGACCAGTTCTGTGGCACATTTGATCATATGAGGGAGAATAGTATCCACCAAATACTCATTCTCTAGCAAATCATTCACTTGCCCTGGCCTTAATTGATGATCGAACAATTCAACCGGATACTCTTCCGTAACCTCCTCACCACTATGATCCACTACAATCCTCAAAGGTGTATTGGGAAGAAAACGGTCCACATTAATATTCTTGCCACCGGAGGTTTCGAGCACAAAAAGCACTTCCAAAAGAATCATTGAATTACCTGTTCCGCGAAGCACTCCGTAACTGGCACCACCCGTGCCTGAGCTCAGCATCATATCTATGGCACCAGTGACCATCGGGTGATCCCAACTGATAAAACTTACATCTTCCCTACTCAAGGCGCGCTTTCGGTCAAAAGTAATTGAAATCCCTTGGTCTGGAATGGAAGGGAATTGAACCGCATTGGATTGTTTCGGGTGTAACAAATAAGTCCTTGGCGCGAGGTCTTCCATATCAATCCCAAACTGCTCAAAAACCTGAGTCATGTACTTCTCCAGGTTCATATCCAAGTCCGCTGCTTTAATCCGCTCTACCAATTTCTCTGCAACTCTCGGTCGGAAGGAGTTCATTTCAAGCAATCGATCTCGACCCTTGGCCAGCATTTCCTTTAGCTTTTGATGATAAGCTGCGGTATCGGCAATCAGCGATTCAAGTTGATCGCCTGCTGCTGCCAATGAAACAGACAAAGTGGCTTCCTTCAAGCGATTGTAAAACAATTGCATCAGTTGATTTCCACCCTCCAAATTTTCTTCAAAAGCATTCAGTCCTTCGTGAAACCATCGAACAAGCACTTCTTGCGGACTTCCCTCAAGGTATGGCACATGAATTTGGATGTCTTCCAATTGCCCAATCCGATCCAAGCGCCCGATTCTCTGTTCCAATAATTCAGGATGAATCGGCAAATCGAAGAGAATAAGGTGATGTGCAAATTGAAAATTCCTTCCCTCGCTCCCTATTTCAGAACAAAGGAGCAAACGAGCACCATCAGGTTCAGCAAACCAAGCCGCATTCCTATCCCTTTGCACAATGGTAAGGTCTTCGTGAAAAACAGCCACTTTTATGCTACTGAGCTTTTTCAAAGCAGCTTCCAAAGCCAGTACTTTCTCTTTGCTTCTGCAAATCAGCACAGCTTTTGCTGGCCTCAGTTGCTTCATCAATTTCACCAACCAACTCACCCTTGGGTCTTCATTAAACCAAAACTTTTGTTTGGCCGAAGCAGAATCTGATGGCTCCATATCGAGTGTATATTCCTGTGATAAACGTTTTACCCACAGGTCATGCTCTTCTGCTGCTTGAAGAGGAATGAGATGAACTTTTCGTTTTGGAAAGCCACTCATGGCTGAACGTGTGTTTCTAAACACCACCCTTCCTGGGCCATGTTGGTCAAGCAAATCTTCGATAAGGTGGTTCTTTGCTGCTTCACTTCCTTTGGCAAAGGCTTCCATTCTTTCCTTCCCAAACATCTGTTCCAATAATTGGAACTCAGTCGCCACTAATTCCTTGCCCGATGACAATTTCTCTACAATATTGGCAACGGCAGTATTGTCCTGTGATTCATTCTTAAAGACATTATAATCCGCATACCGCTCTGGGTCAAGCAATCGAAGTCTAGCGAAATGACTCTCTACACCCAATTGTTCAGGCGTAGCCGTCAATAATAACAGGCCCTTTGCTACTTTACTCAATAGCTCCACAATGGCATACTCATGACTTACTTTATCAACAGACCACTCCAAATGATGAGCTTCATCCACCACCAGCATGTCCCAGCTGGCGGTTAGGGCCTGCCGAGCACGCTTTTTTGAACCCGCCACAAAAGAAGTGCTGCAAATAATCAATTGGTCATCTAAGAACGGATTTCCTTCTGGCGCACTTTCATCGAGCGAAGCACAGCGCTCTTCATCATAAATATGAAACCACAGGTTAAATCGTCTGAGCAGTTCTACAAACCATTGGTGTACCAGTGAGTCCGGAACAAGGATTAACACCCTAGAAATCCGTCCGCTCAAGAGTAATCTATGCAAAATCAAACAGGCCTCTATGGTTTTACCAAGCCCTACTTGGTCGGAGAGCAGTACGCGGGGCGCATAACGCGAACTCACCTCGTGGGCAATATATAACTGATGGGGAATGAGGTCGATTCGGCCACCCACAAAACCATTGATGGGCGAAATTCTTCTATGGTGGTCGTATTCTAATGTCTTTCTACGTAATGCGAATAATTGAGGGGTTTCAACATCTCCCATAAACAGGCGATCGTCAACCCCATGCGTTACGGATACATCTCCAAGTTCTGCTTCCGAGAGGCGTCTATCTTTCCCTATATAGAGGAATAAATCACCTTTCTCCTCTACCCGACCCACCAATAATGGCTTTTGGCTCTTATCCACGATGGTATCTCCAGGCTTGAAAACTACCCTACGCAAGGGTGCATTTTCCATAGCATACTGTCGAGTTTCATCTGGCACAGGAAAATGAATCATGACCCTCCCTTTGCTGGTTTCTGTAACGATTCCCACGCCTAGTTCAGGCTCTCCCTCACTTGTCCATCTTTGCTCTGGAAAGAAGTTTCCCATAGAATAGTTCTTATTTGGTTGATGTTGAAACAGAATCAGACCAAAAGGATTTTCCTCTTAATTCCTCCGCTCTCTTCCTACTCAGCAAAGTTGACGAACAAATTCAATATAGACTTACAAATGTTTAGGAAATGTGATTAGCTTAAAGGGTTTAGCGCCCGCTGACACCAACACGAGTTTCAAAACGTTTCGACACTCCCCTAGCCCCTCTTATTAGAGGGGAATGGTTCAGCATTATTTTTAAGCTCCGCCAGCAAACTCAAGCTAGGAACATCCTGCAATTATTAACCACCAAAGCATTCCCTCCTTGAGGAGGGATAGGGAGGTGATGAAATACAAAAAATTAGTAGATTGAGAAAGAACAGAGTAAACTAATGGCATTAAGTTGTACATTAATAATTATTCCGTTTAGTTATTCAATGCACATTATTAAGCTATGCAGTACAAATCAATTAAAATAAGTGGGTTTAGGGGTTTTGAACGCAGTCAAGAACTGGAGATAGCAACTTCAAATGGCCAGAAAGGATCAGGAATGACCATAATTGTAGGCCCTAATAACTCAGGAAAATCTACCATTTACGAATCTTTTAGGGCCATTTCTCAAGATAAGCCTCCTAGTTTCACTGAGGGGAAAAGGAACAAAAAAGCAGGGGATAAAATTTTTATAGAGTTAACGCAAAATGAAGGACATTCGATCGTCTTAAAAACAAATGATTATGCAGGAAGTGAATCAATATTTAATGAGAAAGGAATAAAAAAAGATGATGTTAATATCCATACTCTACCTTCTAGAAGAACTTTTAATCCTTTCTTTTCTAAAGGAGACTGGAATAAATCGACTTATTTAAAACAGGCGACTTTACCGTCTATTCGAGGTCGAGAACTTGATGCCTTTAATCATAGAATATTTGACATACAGAAAAACCAAGAAAAATTCAATGCAGTTCTAGAGAGAGTTATAAACCCACTTCCGAAATGGTATATTGACCAAAATGAGAATGGTAGTTTTTACATAAAATTCAATTATGAAGACAATTACCATAATAGCGATGGTGCCGGAGAAGGATTAATTAGCATTTTCACTATAGTAGATACTTTGTACGACTCTACACCTAATGATGTCATAGTAATTGATGAGCCAGAATTGTCATTGCACCCAGCATTGCAAAGAAAATTGTGTCAGCTTTTATTAGATTATTCCGCTGATAGACAAATCATCATCTCAACTCACTCACCTTTTTTTATTGATTGGACAAGCTTGTTAAATGGAGGAAAACTTGCTAGAACATCTAAAAAGGATGGGGCAATTAATATCAACAACCTTAAACAAACTACTATTGAATCATTGAGGCCGCTGTTCAGCAACTTGAATAATCCTCATATATTTGGGTTAAACGCAAATGAGGTCTTTTTCCTAGATGACAATGTAATACTGACTGAAGGCCAAGAGGATGTGATATTTCTAAAACGCGTTATTGAAATCTTAGGTCTTAAGGTAAAAGGGAACTTCTTCGGCTGGGGTGTTGGAGGAGCTACAAACCTTAAAACAATATTAACATTAATGAGTGATTTAGGGTTTGAAAAAGTCGCTGCCATTCTAGATAACAATGTTTCAGAACTAAAAACTTCGTTATCCGCTAGTTTTCCGACTTACTTTTTCCAATGCATACCGACAGACGATGTTAGAGACAAACCTGCTAGAAAAGGGACGATTGCTATTTCAGGGCTAATCGATCAAGGTGGGAAGAAAATCAAAACTCAGCATAAACCAGCCATTTTCAAACTATTCGAGGAGTTAAACGAAAAATTAAACTAGCCGCCTTCTTCCCAACACCAATACAAAAGCCCTAGCGATACACTTGGACTTGTGAAGTGCCAGTCCTGCTTCAAAACCATTTTCTGATTTCCCACTAGCCTTAACATCTCGTTACGATTATCTCAAACCATCCAATATAAAAAAGGCCCATTCCACAAACAGAACGAGCCTTTTGACTTTTAATTACTTTACTACTTATTCACTCCTCAACTTTTCCGCAGGATTAGCGGTGGCAGCCTTGCGGGCATGATAACCCGTGGTAAGCACAGTAATCACAATAGTCCCAATCAAAACAGTAGCGAAGATTGTGAAACCCGGAGTTATATGAAATTGGAAGTTTTCCAGCCAGTCCATCATAGAAAAATAGCCCAATATTGATGCTGGTATAGCGGCAATCACAATGAGAATCACAAAATCTTTAATAAGCAAACTAATCAACCCTTGTGTATTAGCGCCAAGCACTTTTCTAATGCTAATTTCCTTAGAACGTTGTTCCGCAGTGTATGAAGCCAAGCCCAATAAGCCCAAACAGGCAATCAAGATGGTCATGCCAGAAAAGCCCAAGAATAATTGACCACGAATCTTATCAGCCTCGTAACTCGCCATAAATTGCTCATCGATAAACACATACTCGAATGCTGTATTAGGATATGTTCTTTCCCATGCCTCCTCGATAAAGGCAACTGTAGGTGCTACATCGCCTGTGATCTTAACGATTGCCGAAGGGTTAAGGCGACCCGGAGTAAACAATAAAGCCGAAATTGGTTCATAAAGAGATTGTTGATGAAAATCTTTCACCACACCAACCACCACAGCGGGAGGCAGAGACTCGTCCCCTGATATATTTACTTTTTTTCCGATTGGGTTAGTCCAATTCATTCTACGAACCATGGTCTCGTTTACCATTACGGCCTGAGATGAGTCTGAAGGATAATCCAACGAAAAGTTTCTGCCTTGAACCACTTCAATACCTAGTGTAGGAAAGAAATCATAATCTACCTGATAATGGTCTAATCCACGGTTATCCATTGGCCCTTCTTCAGTCTCAATTGGCATTACGTTTTTAGCATAACCATTACCTGGAGTGGTGCTCGCAGATGCAATTCCACCTATATTGGCGTTTTGTACTAGTTCATTTTTAAGAACATTCCATTTCTCTACATCGGCCCTACTTCTAAAGTCAATCTGCATCATCTGTTCTTTGTCAAAACCCAAATCTTTATCTCTCAAAAACTGCATTTGACGATAAATAACCAAAGTACCAATCAACATAAAGATGGAAATGGAGAACTGAAGCGTCACCAAAAACTTCCTTAAAAATTTACTTCCAGATTTTCCGCCACCTCCTTTAAGCACAGCCGCTGGCTGAAAAGAAGATAAAAAGAATGCAGGGTAACAGCCACCCAAAAATCCTGTAATAAATACGATACCGATAATGGCCAATATCACCTTAGTATCCAGCAATGCCTCAATAGCCAAATTAGTGCCCACGATGCTATTTATAGCTGGAACCACTGCCATCATTACCAGCACACTTAAGAATAAGGAAATTAGTGTAATCAGAATTGATTCAGTTAAAAACTGACCTATTAAGCCGCCTCTTTGAGCGCCCATTACTTTTCTTAAACCCACTTCCATCGATCTTTTGGCAGATCTAGCGGTAGCCAAGTTCATATAGTTGATACTCGCAATTATGATAAGGAAAATTGCTATTGCTGTGAAAATTTGAACATACCGAATGTTGCCTACAGCCACAGGTTCACCTTCAAAATCTGATGTCAAATGAATATCCTTCAACGGCACTGGTATCATTTTAACCTTTATATTCAGCGGGTCAAAAATGGGAGCTATGTATTTGGTAACAGTTGCATCAAGTTTCTCTTGCAAGGTTTCTTTTGTAACTCCTTCATTGACTAAAACATAAGAAAAAACACCCCAGCCTCCCCAGCTACCATCTCCCCCAGTAAAAATCGTCTTCCAAGAAATCAGTGCGTCAGCAATGAGGTGAGAAGTGTTAGGCATATCTTTATAGACGCCAGTCACTTGTAAAGTCATTTCTCTATTCCCACCACTCTTTAGCGTTTTGCCAATGGGGTCTTCATTTTTGAAGATTTTTTCCGCCAAAGACTCATTAATAACAATCGAGTTTGGCGCCTCCAATGCAGTTTTAGGGTTACCTGCTATAAATTCAAAATCAAATACCTCAAAAATCGTTGAGTCTGCCGCATAAACATTCTCTTGATAATAGTCCACTTGATTGTAGTCGAACCGTGTACCGCCTTGACCACTTATGCTTGATAAACGAGTAGCCTGTTCTACCTCTGGATTTTCATTTTTAATTGTAAATGCAGCAGGCCTTGTCATACTCGCCCATTTAAATGAATTGTCAGGCTCCGTAATTTCTGTTGAAAGCCTATAAATCCGATCACCCTTGGAGTGCTGTTTATCGAAGCTTGTTTCGTGAAAGATGTACAGCAGAACTATTAAACTAGAGGCAATACCAACGGTGAGTCCAATAATATTGAGTGCTGTGTAGCCAGGTTGTCTTAGCAGGCTGCGGAAAGCAACCTTAATGTAATTTTTAAGCATGTGTGTTGTTTTTTAGATTTCGAGAATCTGATTAAAAAAAAAATTGACCGCTATAAATGTAATAAAAATACGTAATGCCTTACGTAGAAATTATAGCTATTTCAAAACCTAGTGTCAAAAACTGTTCGAAAAAATGATTAATGATTCATTCCACTGCTCTATGAGAGCAACATTAAGTTTTCGACACCTATGAACATTTGGCGATTATTAACCACCAAAGCATTCCCTGCTCGAGAAGGGCTAGAGAGGTGACCAAGCGGAAAAATTAGCAGAAAATTTACTCAATGCTCGGGTTGATAACTTGAACTAGTCTCGCTAAGATCAAGACAAAAGTCCAAGCGAGACGCTTGAGCTAGCGAAGTCCCAGCCTTTACAAATCAATCCTTCTTCAAAATCACTTTCTGGTTCTCCGTAATCGCATCCACCATACGCACATAACTTACGCGTTCTCCAGTTTCAATCGACTCGTAAAAAAATACCAGCTCTTCCAATACCACTTTACAATCGCCCAAATCATAGCGTAGCGAGGTCACTACATCGCCCTCATTTATGGGATTGCTATTCAGATCGAGCAGTTTTGGCGCCTGCTTTTCTTTGGGCTTCTTTTTAAATAAACCGAACATAGATTTCTATTCAATGATTAAATATAATGGCTCTTGCCCAAAAGGCACGAATAATCGCGAAAATGATTTATTCAAGGGCGAAAAACACTATTTTTGCGCACTTTAGATATTAGAAACGGTTAAGCGGCAATGGCAGATTATAATCACAAACATATAGAACCTAAATGGCAGGCATTCTGGAACGAAAACCAGACGTTCAAAGCTACAGTAGACAAGAGCAAACCCAAATTTTACTCGCTCGACATGTTCCCCTACCCCTCTGGCGCTGGGCTGCACGTAGGCCACCCACTAGGCTATATCGCTTCCGATATCGTTTCTAGGTTCAAAAGAAACAAGGGTTTTAATGTATTGCACCCTATGGGCTTCGATGCATTCGGTTTACCTGCCGAGCAATATGCCATTCAAACGGGGCAGCACCCTGCTATTACCACCAAAGAAAACATCGACCGCTACAAAGAGCAGCTGAAGAACATCGGTTTTTCCTTTGATTGGGATAAAGAAATTCAAACCTGCGACCCTGCGTACTACAAATGGACACAGTGGATTTTCCTAAGAATTTTCAATAGCTGGTACAACAAAGCCACCGAAAAGGCAGAAACCATCGACCAATTGGTAGCCACCTTTGCTCAATCGGGTAATGCGAATGTAAATGCCGCTTGCGATGAAGATACTCCGTCTTTTTCAGCAGACGAATGGAATGCTTGGTCGGAAGAAGAGCAGCAGCGCATGCTGCTCAAATACAGACTCACTTACCTTTCTGAAACCTCGGTAAACTGGTGTCCCGAACTGAAAACCGTACTCTCTAACGATGAAGTAAAAGATGGTTTTTCGGAACGCGGTGGCCACCCCGTAGTAAAGAAGAAAATGAAGCAATGGAGCATGCGCATCACTGCCTATGCTCAAAGGTTGCTCGAAGGTTTGGACAACCTTGATTGGCCAGAACCATTGAAAGAAATGCAGCGCAACTGGATTGGTAAATCCATTGGTGCCGAATTGGCTTTCCCTGTGGTAGGTCATGATTTGAAGATCAATGTGTTCACCACACGTATCGATACGATTTTCGGGGTTACATTCTTGTCTCTAGCGCCTGAAAGCGAAATGGTGGCCGAATTGACCACCGAAGACCAAAAAGAAGCGGTGGCTGCTTATGTGGAAACGGCCAAAAACCGTTCGGAACGCGACAGAATGAGTGATGTAAAAACCATCTCAGGCGTGTTTACGGGCAGTTATGCGACCAATCCATTCAACGGAGAAAAAATTCAGATCTGGATTGCCGATTACGTTTTGGCGGGTTACGGTACTGGCGCAGTAATGGCCGTGCCTTGTGGCGACCAACGTGATTACGACTTCGCGAAGCACTTCGGTTTACCGATTGTTCCGGTAATTGAAGGCGCAGACATCAGCGAAAAAGCCGATCCTACCAAGGAAGGCATAATGATGAACTCTGGTTTTTTGAATGGTTTGAATTGCAAGGACGCCATTGCCAAAGCCATTGAGTTTGCAGAAGAAAAAGGAATTGGAAAAGGAAAAATCAATTTCAGAATTAGAGATGCCATTTTCGCACGTCAAAGGTATTGGGGTGAACCTGTGCCTGTCTATTTCAAAAACGACATTCCTTACTTGGTAGACGAGGCCGACTTGCCGATTATTCTACCCGAAATTGATAAATACTTACCTACGGAAGATGGCGATCCGCCATTGGCCAGGGCCGAAAACTTTAATTATACGCCAAAAGGCGAAACCCAAGCTTATCCGCTAGAAATGAGCACCATGCCGGGTTGGGCTGGCTCAAGCTGGTATTGGTACCGCTATATGGACGCCAAAAACGATACGGCTTTTGTAGACAAAGACATTCAGGAATATTGGGAGAATGTGGACTTGTACATTGGTGGCTCTGAACACGCCACAGGTCACTTGCTGTATTCTCGTTTCTGGAACAAAATCATGTTCGATTTAGGCATTGTGAACCAACAAGAGCCTTTCAAGAAATTGATCAACCAAGGAATGATTCAGGGGAGATCGAATTTTGTTTACAGGTTAAGAACTAACTCATCACTTAACAAACAGGTATATATTTCAAAGAATCTACGAGACCGCATCATTAGTGGTGAATTATCTACAACAGATAAGAAGGAGATTAATAATTTCTTTCCAGATTTAAACCTAGAAGACACTATTGTAACCAATGAGAACCTTCTTGAGTCAATAGAAGATTCAAATCAAAAATACGCTTTACTAGCAACATCGGACATACATGTAGATGTCAACATTGTTTACAATGATGAACTCGATATGGAAGCTTTCCGCAACTGGCGACCTGATTTGGCGGATGCAGAATTCATTACTGAAGAAAACGGCAAATATGTTTGCGGATGGGAAGTAGAGAAAATGTCTAAGCGTTATTATAATGTGGTCAATCCAGATGACATAGTTAATAAGTACGGTGCCGACACCCTTCGTTTATACGAAATGTTCCTTGGGCCTTTGGAGCAATTCAAACCATGGAACACCAATGGCATTGATGGTGTTTCTAAATTCTTGAAGAAGCTTTGGAGACTTTTCCATAACCAAGAAGGTGAGTTTGCGGTAAGCGATGAAGCGCCAAGCAAAGCGGAGTTGAAAGTGCTTCACAAAACCATTAAAAAAGCGGAAGAAGACATAGAGCGCTATTCGTTCAATACTTCTGTCAGTAGCTTTATGATTTGCGTGAATGAGCTTACCGCATTGAACTGCAATAACCGTCAGGTATTGGCTGATTTAGTGGTGTTAATTTCGCCTTATGCACCACACATCACCGAAGAACTTTGGAGCTTATTGGGCAATAAGGGCAGTATTGTAAATGCGCCTTATCCAGTACTGAATGAAGAGTTTTTAGTCGAAGACGAGCACGAATACCCGGTTGCCATTAATGGTAAAATGAGGGTGAAAATGAGTTTCGCGGTAGATAAGCCAAATGCTGAAATTCAAGCAGAAGTACTCGCCAACGAAAACGTTCAAAAATGGCTCGAAGGTAAAACCCCTAAAAAGGTAATCGTGGTACCTAAGAAGATCGTGAATATCGTGATTTAGTCGATAGTCGATAGTCGATAGAAAAAATGAAATATTGAAAAGCCTAATTCGAAAGAGTTAGGCTTTTTTGGTTTTATCTACTCAGTATAAAGGCATAGCCGAAATTGATATTCCAACTTCTATTTTTAGATGAGTTGTTTTCATCAGCATTCTTTGGCGACCTAAAGTAGGTGCTCTCCAATAATAAACTCCCCTTTCCAATCTGGTAACCAAAACCAACACCTAGATAAACACCATTGTCCCAACGGTTTAGGTTTCTTCTATCAAAATCAACCCTCTGTTTCAATAACTCCTCATTGGTTTCTAAGTCGACTATTTTCTCGTTGGCACTTACCATATAAGCCAAACCATAACCCAGTTTAGCTTTGAATTCAAGTTTCGGACTCCAGAAAGGTAGATTAGCCGCTAACATAAGTGGCATTTCTACATAATTCAAAGTCAATTGAGTATCTCCTGAAAACCCCGGAGTACCTCCCCACCAACCTGGTACGCATGCCGCACCCCGTTTCACAAAACCTGGCTCAATCCCTAGACTAAAATGTGGTGTCAAACGATAAAAGCCTATGGCTGTAACATTGAATCTATTCACATGGATTATCGCATCGTCAGGTAAGTTGACATCACCATAATCCTCCCAAGCCTGGGTATAACCAGTTTTAAGACCTACAGTTATTTGTGCCTGCAAAGCTGGACTCGCTGCTCCAAGCATGAAAGAAATAATAAAAAATCGAATAGTTTTCATACCCCAATAGACACACCCTCATCTTGATTGGTTGGAAGTTAAAGCGTGAATCAAATCTCCTTCTGGATGCGCCACCTCCCCCAAGGGAGGACAGCAGCAGAGGTGCAGAAACTTCAGATAACAAAAAGGAAAAGTTGCAAAAAAGCATTGAGACCTCAGAAGCAAAACCAAACAACAACCGTAAATATCCCCCGCTGGCGGGGGCAGGGGGTGGATAGTAAGTGAAATATTTTCTAACTTAAACTTAATGCCATCTAACAATCACTACAATAAGCACCTAAAACATCCCGCAAAAAGACTCAGAAATGAAATGACAAAAGCTGAGGCTTCTTTATGGAAATACATCCTAAGCAAACGTCAAGTTTATGGGCAACAATTCAGACGTCAAAGACCTATAGACAATTACATTGTCGACTTCGTTTGTTTACCCTTAAAACTCATTATTGAAGTTGATGGTATTACCCATACTTATGAAGAAGTTACCGAAAATGATAAAATAAGACAATTGAAACTAGAGTCTCTAGGCTTCAAGGTCATCCGATTCACAGATGAAGAAGTATCAACTTCTATAAGCTCGGTTTACAGAAATATAGCTTATGAAGTGGAAGTGCTAATGGCCAAGATTCAGAACGAATAAAAATCTCCCTCCAACCTCCCCAACGGAGAACAGCATGGGAATAACCTTTTTTTTTACAAATAAACTCTTTAAACTATCTTTAAATAGAATGGCCAACAAGGTGAGGTTTTATCATTTATGGGATAAAAAAGAGGTTCTAGGGAACCTTATGTTTTGGATTCTTATAATTACATTATTCATCATAATTTTCAACTTCTCTAAAATTACAGAACACTTTAAACTCACCACATATGACTCCGAAACCGTAGGAACTTTAATCACTACTGATATTAAAACAGGAATGCGTCAAAGTTTGGAAGGTAATAAAACAGAGGTCAATCACATTCTAATTCAATACGAATATAAAGTGGGAACAATGGAGTTTACCCAAACGGACAGAGTTGCGCCAACACAAGAAAATTTAGAAAGCCTAGATCGGATAATCAATGACCCAGACAAAAAGGTTTATGTGAAATATCGGTTTACAGAACCTCAAAAAAGCGCAATCAACTTGAAAAAAACACCTCCGACTGATTCAACAATGTAAACTTTTTTAGGACGAGTCAGAGGCAAATCCCCCTCCAACCTCCCCCAGGGGAGGACAGCGGAAGATTTACTGAAACTCCAGAAGTAAAAATATAAGCTCTACTGCTTATCTCCCCCGCTGGCGGGGGCAGGGGGTGGACATACCCAAAAATTAATAAAAATCTCATCACCTAACTCCCAGCCCCACTCCTAATCCCTTCCAACATCTCCAATATCGTTTTTTTAACGAGCTCAGATTCGTTCCAAGGCAAAAAATGGTTTTGCTTAGGCAGCATAATAATTTCATGTGGCGCATTGACCAGAACGCTATCTGCAAATGCTCCATTTCCGGGGTGAACAAGATCATCGGCTTCGCCTTGAATTACAACGCTAGGCATTGTAACATCCTTCCAAAGCGGCATCATTAGTTCAAGTTCCTCTCTTAAGAAAATAAGTTCTTCGTTAGAGATTCTAAATATTTTAGGGAAAATTCCTTCAATAATTGGCCAACGCATAGGCACTCTAAACCAATCTTCGTGCGGTTCCAATTCGGCAGAAAGTGCTGGTGCCAACATAATAATACCATCTACCAGCTCTGGAAAATCCATAGCCATTCTTGCGACAATTGGCCCACCTAGCGAATGACCTATTAGAATTCTTGGTGCTGGGTACTTCTCTAAAATAGGAGCTAAATATTTGGCTTGGGTTTCTAATGAAGCAATTGGTTTACCGTAACTCGACTTCCCAAAACCCGGCCGATCGGGAGATACTATTACTGCTTTATTATAAAGCGTGCTATCAACAAAATAATCAATGAAGGCATCCCAAGAACCGGGCGTGCCGTGTATAAATACGAATGTCGCAGGTTGTTTTAGGTCCAGCACTTTATAGTGCATTTCATAGTCGTCAACCGTATAAGTATCGCTGACTGGTTTTACAGGCTGGTCTTCAAAAAATTTAGCTACCTCTTTGTCGCTTTTGGAAAAGCTAATACAACCGCTTACTATTTGAGAAAGAACTACAATAAGCACCACGCTTGAAAAGCAACCAATTCTCACTCTTTTAAACCACTTCGATTTCTTCTTCATAAGCATTAGAAACATACCATAAAAAAACCACTCCCTACTGGAAGTGGTTTTAAAATTTATGAAATAGTTTCGGTTATCTTAAGAAAAGCATTTCTCTATATTTCAATAAAGGCCAATCCTCATCGTCAACCAATAGTTCGAGTTTATCCACTGCATTACGAATTTCATCAAAGTATTTTCCTTTAATTCTATCACAATACGCAATTGCTCTATCTCTAGATTCTTCGATATGGTTCACCTCGCCTCGCTCATCATTCATGGCATTTACCTTGGTCTGAATGGTTTGAATGTAACCATTCACCTTTGTAATAACAGCCATAATATGAGAATTATCGAGACCCAAACTTGCAAGCTTAGTCGCATTATCCATTAGTCTGCTTTGATAATCAACAGCTGCAGGAAGAATCATATTCAT
This sequence comes from Roseivirga ehrenbergii, assembly GCF_001593005.1. Taxonomy (GTDB): domain Bacteria; phylum Bacteroidota; class Bacteroidia; order Cytophagales; family Cyclobacteriaceae; genus Roseivirga; species Roseivirga ehrenbergii. The sequence goes on along the minus strand of NZ_LQZQ01000049.1, from coordinate 24,330 downwards.
TGCAATTTCGCCCATTAACCTGGCTTCAATCTGCAATTTCAGAATATAGTTTTCTAACTGAATCTCGTTTCTGGCTTCAAGCTCAACTGCATTCATCACCTTAAATTCCTCAAACATTTTGATGGAATCTTCAGCAACATAAGCATCTAGAGCTCTTGCTGTATCTTTTACATTTGGAAGGCCTCTTTTCTTTGCCTCCTCTGCCCATTCTTCAGAATATCCGTCACCTTCAAATAAAACAGACTTAGATTCTTTAATGTACTTTCTCAGTACATTGACTATCGCAATTTTCTTGTCCTCACCTTTCTTGATCAAGTTGCTTACCTCATTGTAAAACTCTTTTAATTGATTTGCTACAATTAGGTTCAGCACAGTCATTGGCTCAGCCACATTTTGGTCAGATCCAACGGCTCTAAACTCAAACTTATTTCCAGTAAAAGCAAAAGGAGAAGTCCTGTTTCTATCGGTATTATCGAGTATGATTTGAGGAATTTTATCGATCCCCAATTTCATATACATGTTATCACCTTTGTCAACTTTAACGTTTCCGTTGTTCTCCAATTCTTGTAAAACTGAAGTAAGTTCAGAACCAATAAATACCGACATAATAGCAGGAGGAGCCTCATTCGCACCTAACCTATGATCGTTACCAGCAGAAGCAATACTGGCCCTCAGCATTCCTGGGTGCTCGTGAATAGCCTTAATAGTTGTTACTAAGAAGGTTAAAAACTGCAAGTTTTCTCTAGCGCTAGAGCTTGGTTGGAATACGTTTACACCAGTACCTGTGATTAGCGACCAGTTGTTGTGTTTTCCAGAACCGTTAAGTCCAGCAAATGGCTTTTCGTGGAAAATAACCTTTAGGTCATGTCTTTCAGCAACACGATCCATCACGTCCATCATCAATGAATTGTGATCAGTTGCTATGTTAATATCTTCGTATAATGGGGCTACTTCAAACTGAGCTGGGGCTACTTCATTATGACGAGTCATTACAGGAATTCCCAATTTCAAAGACTCAATTTCAAAGTCTTTCATGAAATTATAAACACGACTTGGAATAGCACCAAAGTAATGATCATCTAACTGTTGCCCTCTTGCTGGGTGGTGACCGAAAATTGTTCTTCCGCTCATTACCAAGTCAGGACGTGCATTAAACAAAGCTTTGTCGATTACAAAGTATTCTTGCTCAACACCCAATGAAACACTCACACCAGCTACATTCCTATCGAAAAGTTGGCAAACTTTAGTTGCTGCTTTATCAACCGCTTCAACCGCCTTTAATAAAGGCACTTTATGGTCTAGCGCTTCACCTGTGTAAGAAACAAAGATGGTTGGAATACATAAAGTTCTACCCCAAATGAATATCGGAGAAGTAGGATCCCAAGCAGTATAACCACGTGCCTCAAAAGTACTTCTGATTCCACCATTTGGGAAAGAAGAGGCGTCTGGCTCTTGTTGAATCAACGCACTGCCTTTTAACACCTCAATACCCTTTTGAGCATCAAAGAAAGAGTCATGCTTTTCAGCAGTCGATCCTGTTAAAGGTTGAAACCAGTGTGTGAAATGGGTAGTTCCCTTAGAAAGGGCCCATGTTTTTACCGCAGAAGCTACCTCGCTGGCAGTTTCTAGGTCTATTTTCTTTCCTTTCTTTATTACCGCTTCAACTTTCTTGAACGTTTCTGGAGTCAAAGTTGACCTCATTTTCTCAAGTGTGAATACATCATCGGCAAAGAAATCTGAAATTTTGTCTGCAGGGGCGAAAACGCGCTCTGTAGTTCTTGTTTGAACGATATTAAGCGCTCGCTGACGTTGATTTAACATACGATAGAACTGATTGGTTAAAATTTACACCCAAAACTAAGTGAATTGCAGCAAAAAATTTAGAAACAGGGTGTTTTTTTACCCTACTTTTTTCAGAAAAACGAAAAACACCCTAAAATCAGACACAACAAAGTATTTTCAACTTCAAAACTCAAAGCATAGCCTAAAGCAGACTCACTTCAACCTTAATACTTCTGAATACTAAGTTAAATGCTTAGATTTGCAGCCCGAAATGAGAAAAGTAGCATTTTATACATTAGGCTGTAAGCTGAATTTTTCAGAAACCTCCACCATTTCCCGTCAGTTTGCTGAAAAGGGTTATCAAAAGGTAGAGTTTTCTGAAACACCCGATATTTTCATTATTAACACCTGTTCGGTAACTGATAATGCAGATAAAAAGTGTGCGAAGATTGTTCGCGAAGCTCAAAACATAAACCCCAACGGTTATGTAGCTATTATTGGCTGCTACGCACAACTAAAACCTAAAGAAATTTCGGAAATCCCAGGTGTAGATGCAGTTTTAGGTGCAGCGGAAAAATTCAGACTTATTGAATTACTGGATGGCTTTGTAAAGCCAGAAAACACACAGGTGTTAGCTTCTGAAATTAAAGAAGCGACAACCTTTAATAATGCTTACTCTATTAATGACAGAACACGTACTTTCCTGAAAGTACAAGACGGCTGTAATTATCATTGTGCATTTTGCACCATTCCTTTGGCGCGCGGCAAAAGCAGAAGCGACAGTGTGGAGAATATTTTGAATTCGGCACGAGAAATTGCTGCTTCAGAAGTAAAAGAGGTAGTACTTACCGGTGTAAACATTGGCGATTTCGGAATTCAAGACGGAAAAAGAACTGAACGTTTTGTAGACTTGGTAAAAGCCATTGATGAAGTAGAAGGCATTGATCGTATACGCATTTCTTCCATTGAGCCTAATTTGCTTACCAACGAGATCATTGAGTTTACTTCAAGCTCGAAACGCTTTGTACCTCACTTCCACATTCCGTTGCAATCTGGGAATAACAAAACGCTCAGACGAATGCGCAGACGCTATTTGAGGGAGCTGTACGAGGACAGAATCAACAAAATCAAGCAACTGATGCCCAATTGCTGTATTGGTGTGGATGTTATAGTTGGTTTTCCGGGCGAAACGCATGAGGACTTTTTAGATACTTATAACTTCTTAAACGAGTTAAACATTTCTTACCTCCACGTTTTCACTTATTCTGAAAGGGCAAATACCGCTGCACCAGAAATGGAAGGGCGAGTTCCTTTAAAAGAAAGAAAAGAGCGCTCGAAAATGCTTCGAATTCTTTCAGAGAAAAAGAAACAGCAATTCTATAGAGAGAATCTGGGGTCTACTGCAACTGTTCTTTTTGAGAATGATATTGAGAACGGTATGATGCACGGCTTTACTGAAAACTATGTGCGCGTTTCCGCTAAATATGACCCGATGCTCATCAATGAGCTAAAAACGGTTACACTAAAGTCTATCAATGAAAACGGAACTGTTGATGTAGAAGAACCAGAAATGGTTTTTGAAACTCATTAAAACTCCTTCTTCTCAATAAATTCAGGGAATTTACATGAAAATCTAGAATTAGAAGTGGTAAGATAGATCTTACACATCACCGAGAACCCTTTACCCAAGTCTCCTACCACTTACCCTCAGCGAGGAACCCAAACGTACTTTTTACGAAAACCTACATGTCACTAAACTTAAAAAAATCATGGCAAGCGGATTAGGTTTCATATTAGATGCGAACAACAGAATGATGAATAATAGGGCTCTACTAAACAGAGGAGGCTCTTTTAACATCCAGTCAGCAAACAAGTTCATCCAACCCTCTGGGCGCAAATACACTTTCAAAAAGCTTAGTACTCTAGGATCAAAAAAAATCAGAACACAGATTCAACAAGAGCAATTAGAAGACAGAAAAAGAACACTACTTCTAATTACTGCCAGTACAGCAGTCTCTCTTTTACTCTTCTGGGGAGGTTATGAATTCCTGAATTTTATCTTCTAAGAATACTAACAATAGTCGCAGTACATAAAGTCTGCGACTTCCATTTTTTATACAAGCGCCTAATTTTATACAGAAATATTTTTCATATTTGAATTAGCACCGAATATTCAACTGCTAATTCTTAACCATGAAAAAAATACTCCGCTACATTCTTCTCTTCATTCTTTTTGCATTTGTTGTCATTCAATTTATCAATCGCCCTGAAAAAATAAGTGAGCCAGTTACTGATAACGACATCATTCTTTCCTTGAATATAGATGATGAAATTGCTGCCATGCTAAAAACATCTTGTTATGATTGCCACTCAGATCAACCACGTTACCCTTGGTATTCAAACGTTGCTCCTTTAAGCTGGTGGATTGGCGATCATATTGAACACGGTAGAGACGAATTAAACTTTTCATTATGGGGTACTTATACTGCCCGTAGACGTGACCATAAATTAGAGGAAGTAGTTGAGTTGGTTGAAAAGCGTGAAATGCCACTTCCTAACTATCTCCCTATGCACAAAGATGCCGAACTTTCTGACGAGCAGATTGAAAAGCTCAGAAATTGGGCAAATGCAGAAAGAGCCAACATTGCCGCAGAAACAGAAAATTAAACAACCATTATTCAATAAAAAAGGGAAGGCTTTACCATATGGTAAAGCCTTCCCTTTTACTTTAAAGCCACTTTAAGGCTTTAATATCCTTATTAGTATAATTCTGGAAATTTAACTGGATCTACCTCATTCATTAACGCATAAGCCGTGTCGAAAACAGTTTCAACGCTCGGTTTAGAGAAATAATCTCCATCAGAAGCATATGCTGGCCTGTGCTCTTTTGCTGCAATGGTTACTGGCTGAGAATCTAAATGGAAGTAAGCACCTTGCTCCTCCACTACTTTCTGCATCATGTAAGCCGAAGCACCTCCAGGTACATCTTCATCAGCAAAAATCACCCTATTGGTTTTCTTAATTGAATCGACTATTGAATGATGAACATCAAAAGGAAGTAAAGTCTGAACATCGATCACCTCTACTGAAATACCAATCTCCTCTAGTTCTTCGGCAGCCTGCATTACAATTCTACACATTGAACCATATGTAACAATAGTCATATCGGTACCCTCTTTTAATACTTCAGGAATACCCAAAGGCAAAGTGAACTCACCAATATTATTTGGGATTCGTTCTTTCAGGCGGTAACCATTCAAACATTCAATAATCAGTGCTGGCTCATCGGCTTTTAACATGGTATTATAGAACCCAGCTGCTTGCGTCATATTTCGAGGCACTAACACATGAATTCCGCGTAAGCTGCTCAAAATCATCCCCATTGGCGACCCTGAATGCCAAACACCTTCAAGCCTATGCCCTCTTGTTCTAATAATCAATGGTGCCTTTTGGCCGCCAGCAGTTCTGTACTGAAGAGAGGCTAGGTCATCAGAAAGAATCTGAATAGCATAGAGTAAGTAATCCAAATACTGAATTTCGGTAATTGGCCTTAAGCCCCTAAGTGCCGCACCAATTCCTTGTCCGATAATGGTAGCTTCGCGAATACCAGTATCGGTAACTCTTAACTGTCCGTACTTATCTTGCAAGCCAGCAAAAGCCTGATTTACATCTCCGATTTTCCCTACATCTTCACCAATGGCAAAAACCCTAGGATCGCGGGCCAAAGCGGCATCAAAACATGCTTGAAGCACTTCTCGACCATCAACCAAAGGAGATTCATCTGAAAACTCTGCTTTAATTTCATCAACTTTTAAAGCTGACTTTGCAGACTCGCTTAAAAGATGTGAACTGAATCTTTCTTCATTTTTTGCTAAGGTATTTTTAAGCCAAGCCGCTAACTCCGTTCTTGCTTCAGTATTTTCTGAACGGGTCAGCCTAAGCACTTTTTTAACGGCTTTGATCGAATCCAATCGAATTGGATTCATCGTTTTCTTTAGGTCAGATGCAGCTTGGTGTATTTCTCCGATGAAATTACTGTCTTCAGCACATTTCTCGATCGCTGCAATCGCCTCGTTTTGCTCGGCTTTTATATCTTGCATAAAGGCATTCCATGCAGCAGTTTTTGCTGACTTCGCACCTTCTTTGGCTTCTTTTTCTATTATATCTAAATCAGCTTCTTGCGCCAATTCATTTTCTAGAATCCATTCCCTCATTTTTTTGAGGCAATCAAAATCAGCTTCCCACTGAAGCCTTTCCTTTGATTTATATCTTTCATGTGAGCCCGAAGTAGAATGACCTTGTGGCTGTGTCATTTCAACCACGTGAATAAAGGTAGGTACATGTTCTTCTCGAGCTATTTTGGCGGCCTTTTCAAAAGTTTCGACCAATGCCATATAATCCCAGCCTTTCACCACAAACACCTCAAAACCAGGTTTGTCTTTTGTGCGCTGTATTCCGGCTAAAAACTCAGAGATACTCCCCTTCGTAGTGTGGTATTCTTTTGGAACAGAAATCCCATATTCATCATCCCAAACAGACATTACCATTGGTACTTGTAGCACCCCAGCAGCGTTAATCGACTCAAAAAATGGGCCTTCAGAAGTTGATGCGTTACCAATTGTTCCAAAGGCTACTTCATTTCCTGTTATTGAGAAATCAGAGAATTGATGTAAATCTTTATTTTGGCGATAGAGCTTTGAAGCATAAGCCAAACCCAAAAGTCTTGGCATTTGACCAGCAGTTGGAGAAATATCTGCACTGGAGTTTTTCATTTCCGTTTGCTTCTTCCATTCTCCATTTTCGTCTAAAAGTCGAGTGCCGAAGTGACCGTTCATAGACCTTCCTCCGCTAGCAGGTTCTGCTTCAACATCGGTGTGAGCATACAGCTGAGCGAAGTATTCCTGAACACTAAGCTGACCAATAGCAAACATAAAGGTTTGATCGCGATAGTAACCAGAACGGAAATCTCCCTTTTTGAAAGCCTTGGCCATAGCAATTTGAGCTACCTCTTTACCATCACCAAAAATGCCAAACTTAGCTTTCCCCATGAAAACTTCCTTTCGTCCCATCAAACTCGCTTCTCTGCTTTCGCATGCCAAACGATAATCGTTCAATATCTCCTCTACACTTATACCCAGTTTTCTATCTGTTTTAGTCGCTCCCAATATCTTAAACGTTAAATTTTTAAAGCACCTTTTATCCGAATGTGAACAAAAATACAATTTTACAGATACGAATCAAATTTGGCGTAAGCTAAATTACAAACGGTTACACAGAATAAAAGACAGAAAATAAATAAATTTCAATATATTATTTCGAATAAGTTTGCCGAACGAAATTTTATTCCCTATTAACCTTAAGTTGAAATTTTTCATCAAAGTGACTCTAAACCCTTAAATAAAAACCTTTTATATCAGCGGACTCTTTTTTCTCTGACTTTGCCATCGTTTGATGTCTAGCTTACTATATTTGCCGAGTAACATTAAAATTCAGATATCATGATCATTGGTGTACCAATCGAAATTAAAAACAATGAAAACAGGGTTGCTTTAACCCCGGGTGGTGCCTTAGAACTTATTAAGCGTGGTCACACGGTTTATGTTCAGGATAATGCGGGCTTCAATAGTGGTTTCCCAAATGAATTATACGAAAGTGTAGGGGCTAAAATATTGCCTACTATCGAAGCTGTATATGACATTGCGGAAATGATCATGAAGGTGAAGGAACCGATTGAAAGCGAATATAAATTGATCAAAGAAGATCAGTTGTTATTCACTTATTTCCACTTTGCTTCTTATGAGCCATTGACTAAAGCGATGATTGAAAATCGTTCAGTTTGTTTGGCTTACGAAACAGTTGAAAAAGCTGACCGCTCTTTACCTCTTTTGATTCCTATGTCGGAAGTTGCTGGTAGAATGGCTACCCAACAAGGCGCTAAATACCTTGAAAAACCTATTAAAGGAAAAGGTGTATTGCTTGGTGGTGTACCAGGTGTTAGCCCAGGCAGAGTACTTGTTTTAGGTGGTGGAGTAGTTGGTACTCAAGCTGCTAAAATGGCTGCTGGTCTTGGTGCTCAAGTAACCATTATGGACATCAACCTTGACCGCTTGCGCTATTTGAACGATGTAATGCCTGCAAATGTGGTAACTCGCTATTCTAGTGAGGTAAACATTCGTGAGTTAATTCCGATCATGGATTTGATTATTGGTGCGGTATTAATTCCTGGTGCAAAAGCGCCTAACTTGATCACAAGAGACATGTTGAAAGACATGCAAAAAGGAACTGTTCTTGTTGACGTTGCGGTAGACCAAGGTGGTTGTATTGAAACATGTAAACCAACAACTCATGAGAATCCTACTTTCATTATTGACGATATTGTTCACTACTGTGTAGCCAACATGCCGGGTGCTGTACCTTACACTTCTACTGTGGCACTTACTAACGCAACTTTGCCTTACGCTATTGAATTAGCCAATAAGGGCTGGAAAAAAGCATGTAATGAAAACAGAGAGTTAGAATTAGGGTTAAACGTAATCAAAGGAGACGTGGTATACAAAGCGGTTGCTGAAGCTTTTGATTTACCTTATGTTGATGTTAAGAAACACTTGAACTAATAAGGATTTATTCTTTGAACATACAAAAGGCCGCTTTCCGCGGTCTTTTTTGTTTTCTACAATCTCCGAACCACTAGGCTTATTTACCATTAATAAAGAATTAAGAGAAAATTTATTTCAAACCCTTGCAACAATGTTGCACATGCACTATCGTTGCATATATAATATGCGTCTTTAAAAGTGATCTTTAAGTATATTCAAAAATATAACGTTTAATAATTATGAAATTCACACGTATCAAGCTTTATTCCTTAGCCGTATTTGCAGCTATTTTGACTACTACGGCCTGTGGTTCGGACGATCCAGAACCAGTAAATGAAGAAGAATTAATCACCACTTTGAGGGTAACTTTTACAGGAACTGGCCCTAATGAGGGTGAGGTAGTAACAGCTACTTTCAAGGACCTTGATGGTACAGGAGGAAATGATCCTGAAATTACCAACCCAGTATTAGCCGCCAACGGTTCATATGATGTAAGTGTAGCTTTTCTAAATGAAGCGGAATCTCCTGCAGAAAATATCACTTTGGAAGTAGAGGAAGAAGGTGATGAGCATCAGGTATTCTTTGTTGCCAACAATATCACTTTCACTTACCAATATGCCGATCAGGATGTTAATTCAAAACCAATTGGTTTATCGGGTTCTGTTTTAGTTGGTGCGGCCGGTACAGGAACTTTACAAGTACTCCTTATTCACGAACCAAATAAAGATGCTACTGGAGTTAGCGGTGGCGACCCAACTAACGCTGGCGGAGAAACCGACATTAGCGTTACTTTTAACGTAACTATCCAATAGAAAAGTAAGTAATAGTTTTAGTTAGTTAGCAGTTATACACGTATCGATTTTTCAATCGGTACGTGTTTTTTTATACCTGAATTAAAACAAAAAGAGCACCTCTTCTGAAGTGCTCTAAATGGCAAAAGCTCTTGTGTAAAATTCCCTTGACGGCCTTTCACCCAGCTTTTACACAATCTAATCCATATAAGATTTAATGATTTCCGATACTTTAGTCTTTACCTCTGTGCTATTGTATTTCTCGGCAGTAGCCATTTCATCACCTAAAGCAAAAAGTACTTCATAAAGCATTTTATCATCAAGACTTTGTGCATAACTAAAGTCAGGGTTAGCAGCATAAACTTCAGCCCAAACAGATCTCACATCAGCCCAGTACTGCTCATTTTTCTTCCACCACTCTTGTGCTGCAACACATCTACTGTCCTCCACTTTAGTGTATACATTCATCCCCTTCTCTTCTGCTAAAAGCTCATCTCCATTTTCGGTACGATTTACCTTTCCATTGTCTTGCTCATGAATCCACCCAAAATCTGTAAGCTCATGTCTATTGGTGCGAAGCATAACGTTGTAATCACTTCGCTTTGAATATTCTCTTCTTGGTAATGGAGAATCCGAAGCACCTTCCCAATAATGTTTTCCATCTACATGTACCCATGAACCAGAACTTTCATAACGTGGGCTGTCGTCTACATGGTAAACCTTTTGCGACCACTGCCCTTTCACTGCTGATTTTGGCAAAGCATGAAGCTTCCAACTATTGTCTTTTACATAGCTGTAAAGTTCTGTGTTTTCATAAAACCAATCCTGCCTCCAGTGTTTCACAATTTGACCTCCCCCTACAATCAACAAATGTTGCATAGAGATTTCATCCTTATCATCTTTTATCAGTTGCACCCACTCAAACCCTTTGGTTCTGTAGTTGTCATGAAACTGGTAATCTCTCTGATAATCAAAAGTTTCCGCAAAGTTGAAAGTAATTTCATAACAGCCACACATCTCTTTAATGGCTTGTTGATCTTGCTTCTTTTTACTCTGTGCCAATGCAATAGTGGACATCATCAGCATAAGGCAAATCAGTATATTCTTCATTTTACTTATTATTTGAATGTGTATTAATACTTGGTTAGACTTGAATGATTTGAGTTTTTGAACTTTGAAATTCGGTTTACTGAACCAGCAGATCATACTGAATTTGAGGATAGCCTCTTTCACCAGAAATTGGGTCTAACATTCTAGTGAATTTCAGTTTGTAATAGTTGTTATCGCTATCTTTCACCACATAGAATATATCTGGATTCACTCCGGTTTCTTGATCAGAGCCAGGCTGGGCAACAATCCTCCATTCGCTTCCAATTGTAGCTAAATCTGAAGAGTAGCTTAAGTCAGTGGAGTTGGTATATGTGAAATCTTCATAAGCATAATCCGATACAGCTACTTCGGCTATTTCCACATTTGCTCTATTTTGAATCACAAAATCTTTGTAAGCATAAGGTATTTTGGAAGTCGCGTCAATGGGTAAAAGGTTAGTGAAAATTGTGAAGCAAATGTCCCATTTAGTTTTCTCAGGTTCTACATCTACCAGTCCTTGATTAAAGTTGACGTAATTGAAATTATAGTTACTGTCTTTATTAATCTGTATTTCACTAAAAGTGGCTGAATTGATTTCGGCATACTGCATTTTATACCCACTACCCTCTCTCAAGAATCGAGCTTTCATCCAGCCTCGGCCTGATCCGTCAGCATTTTTACCACGGTTGATAATGTATACTTTATTTTGCTCAGCTGTAGCAGACACTTCAGCAATGGCAGTTCCTTCTAAAGATCCATCTGGCTGATCCATCCAAGTTTGAGCTAGAGGTAACCATTCCGCTGGTGCTCCAAACAATGAACCGAAGATGGCATCAATATCCATTTGAGCCCCCATTCCTACGGTATCTTCCGCAGTAACTTCAGTCAAATCAGTTTTGTCAATTGCTTGAGTAAGCATACTTGCAGGATTGTTCAGAATCACTCTAAACTCGCTACCAGCATAAAAACCTAAATCCCAAGAAGCACGATTAACTACTGTTTGAGTTTTAGAAGAAAAATCGATGAAAACTTGGTTAGGTTGATCAGTCCCTCCCACTTCTGCATCTATAATTGCACTAGAAACTGCAGGGTCAACTTTAGGTTGATCATCTTCAGAATCGCAAGCATTTAAGAAGCCAATTGCTACTAAAGCAAGAATTAGCTTCAAGGTGTATTTACTGTTCGTCATTTTAATTTTAGGTTATAGTTTAATTTTATAAAATAGCTTCTTCCGTAGGATACAGGCACAGAAGCACCGCCAGAGTGTGTTCCGCCTGAAACTCCTGAATTATTGATTCTTTGAATATCTAGTAAGTTTCTTACCCCTAACACCATATCAAAATGCGTGAAAAAGGTTTTAGATAAGGTTAAGTCCAGCCAGTGATACCCTTCCACTTCACCAATGGTTACCTCTTGTTCGCCAGCAGCATTTTCCGAGAAAATGTAGTTTCTTAATGCTCCTGTGTATTTGTAGAAAACATTGATTTTTGTTCCAATCGCTGCCCAATCGTACTGAACATTTCCATTGAGTTCTGGTGTATAGAAAAACTTGTTTAAATCGTTTTGCTGGTTTTCGTCTAAACGGTTATACCTACCAACATATGAAATCCCAAAACTTGTCGTGAGCTTCTCCCACTCCATTTTCTGGTTTACACCAAGCCCTAAGGTTTTGTATTTATCAATATTGACATAGGTGGTAGCCGTTGCATCAGAGGCTGATTGGGCGATTCCAATCTGGTCGTCAATCGTATTGTAGAAGAGGTTAAATGCAGCTTCTGATTTAGCATTTCCTACCTCGTAAGGTTTAGTGAAATTAGAGCTTAAATGATGAGAAAACTCTGGCGTCAAATTTTCATTTCCGAAAATCCTGTGATTAGAATCAACAAACTCAAAGTAGAGCTCCCGAACAGAAGGCGCACGATAGCCTCTTCCGTAAGAAAGTCTTAAATCTGCATTCCCTTCAAATGATTTCTTGATTTGTGCCGAAGGAATTAGCTGTGTTCCAAAAGCGCTATTCGAAGCCAAGCGTAGCCCCGGACGAACAAGAATATTCTCACCCACTTTCCACTCAAGTGAGCTATAGATAGCCAAATCGTTAATCTCTTGTTCGCCTTCTTGAATTCTTCCACCACCTACTTTTTCAAAGCTTAAATTATAACCTGTCTGTAAGTCAATTTTATCAGAAATAGATAAATATCCAGCCCCTCCAAATTCCCATACATTATACGTACTTACATCTTGGTCGCCATCAGCGGTGGTTAACTGTTCTTCACCTGTAACCAGGTTTTTCGAAACTTTTCTCTTTATTCTTTCAAAGTCAGAATAAGAAGCAAAAGCATTGTAACGGCTCAAAAAAGGGAGTTTGCCTTCCGCTTGAATATGATGAATAGCACGCTGAGTCAAGTACTGTTCATCTATAGCGAAAGGCTGATTTTCTCCCGAGGGTAAATAATTATTATTCGATTTACCGAGGTCATTGATCGTCTCGTCTAAATAATCTAACCTATAATAAATGGAGTGATTTTCTGGGCTAAATCGTAGGAGCGCATTGCCCTGATATTGCTCTTTAGGATTCCATTCCTTTGGCCGGCCTGTTTGATTTCCTTGAAAACCCATAAAATCGTTATGCAATACACCAATTTGCCCAAACCATTGCTTAGCAATTTGTTGTCTTACGTCTATGCTTTGAATGTGCTTTCCTTCATCTGGCCCAAACTCAGAACCTACGGTTTCTTCCTGTATACCTACAGAAATTTCGGTGGTGTTTTGTGCGTCTTTATAAGAAATAAGATTGATTACTCCGGCCAAAGCATTCGCACCATAGTTCACCGCCATTGGGCCTTCCACAATCTCAATTCTTTCAATGTTATTTAGGTTGATTTGAGAAAGGTCGGCCGCATTTCCGTTTCCGTTTCGGTTAACCAAAGGAACTCCATCTAGAAGAATCTTCACGTTCTGACCAGAAATTCCCTGCATGCTAATTCCGGAGCTTCCAATGGCCAAATCTTGGGATGCACGAATATTTAAAGTATTGGAAAGCGCTTCGGATAAATTCACCGCTCCTCGTGCTTTTATTTCCTCTCGCTCAATCACCTTTACAGTGAAAACCGACTGCTCTGCTGACTGAGGGTTGAACTGCCCTGTAACAATAAAATCATTGAGCTGAACCTTCTTTGGCACAAGGTGAATCAAGTAATCTGTGGAAGTCTTTAATGTGTCTGAATAGGATTGGTAACCCACATGTTGGGTTTTTATAACGATAGGAAAATCGACTGCCTTCAGTTCAACAACACCAAGAGTATTTGATACCATTTGACCACTATATGCTCCATTTAAAGGCTGAAACATAAAGGCCACCCCGTCAATTAAATCGCCCGTATTTTGGTCCCTTAATGTAATTTTCTGCCCAAAAATGGTAGGACAAGTGAGTATAAATATGAGAGTAATTGCGCTGCGCACGAGTGTTATTTAGATTAATTCTTAATAACACAAAGGTAGCTGGCTTTTAAGTTGGCTTACAATCGCTAATGCTAGGGAAAATAATCACTAGCATTAGTGACTATCTTCGTTCTAAGCTCACCCAGCCTTGTTCGGCCGCAAAGATGATAAGCTCTGTAGGAGATTTGAGTTTCAGCTTTTTAAGTATGTTTTTGCGGTGTGAGTTTACCGTATGAATGCTAATACTGAGTATATCTGCAATTTCAGAAGATGAATTTCCAGCAGCAATTAACTTCACTACCTCCTTCTCTCGTTCAGAAAGTTCAAAAAACTCATTACCCTCATCTACCAGTGCTTTAAGCACTCTATTGCAGTAGAATGTCTTACCATTTTTGATTGCGCTTATGGCCTCAAGAATTTCCGCTTCACTACAAGATTTCGTTAAAAAGCCACTCACCCCCATTTTCAGCACGCTGCGTATTCTATTACTGTCTACATCATCAGTAATGACCAACACATTCAGATTAGGATGCGTCTGAATCCATCGACTAAGTTCGTGCACAAAACCTTCGTCTTCATTTTGGTAGTCTAAAATTACAGTTTCAGTTTCATGACTCCCAATCCACTTCTTAAGTTCAGAAGTGTGCCTAAATACCTTCACCTCACTAAAATGACCGCTATTATTAGCCAAAGCCAGCAAACCTTGCTGAATTAGATATTGCGGAAAACAGATGTAAAGTGGGGCTAGATTCAATTGACTATCCTTATTTAGACTAATTCTACGCAAAGGTAAAGCAAAAAGATAAATATGAAACAGATGAGCTATTTAAAAAATCATTTCCTCCAAGATGAAACCATAAAAGAATAGTCAATAAGACTTAACGTGCTTTCCTTCCTTTTCTCCCTTTTTCCTAGTTATTTCGTTCGAATTCATAAAAACATAGATTATGAGATACGAAGCAATAGGAAAAGACCTGTTTATTAAAAACAGAGAAAAACTAAAAGCCCGTTTAAAGCCAAACTCAGTTGTTGTAGTTTGCTCTAACGATGTTATGCCCACCAATGCAGATGGCACCATGCCGTTCCGTCAAAATAGTAACATGCTTTACCTTTCTGGAATCGATCAAGAAGAATCCATATTATTGATTGCCCCTGATTTCCCAGACCCCAAATTCAGAGAAGTATTGTTTGTAAGAGAAACCAATGAGCATATTGCCGTTTGGGAAGGACATAAATATACGCAAGAAGAAGCCACAGAAACCTCAGGCATTCAGACCGTTATTTGGAATGACAAGTTCGAGAACACCTTTAACACCATTCTTGCCGAAACAGAAAACATCTACCTTTATAATAATGAGCATATCCGCAATGCCACAGAGGTAGAAACCCGCACAGATAGATTCACAAAATGGTGCCATGCCAACTACCCAAATTATGAGTATGAAAGACTAGCACCAATTATTTACGACCTGAGAACAGTTAAAGAGAAACGAGAAATCGAACTCATGCAAACTGCATGTGATATTACCGAAAAGGCTTTCAGAAAAGTACTAGGTTTAACCAAGCCAGGCGTTTGGGAATACGAGGTAGAAGCTGAATTTCAGTATGAATTTGTAAAAAGAAAGTCTAAAGGATTTGCATATACCCCAATTATTGGTGGTGGGCCAAATGCTTGTGTTCTTCATTATGTTGAAAACAAAGACCAATTGAGAGATGGCGATTTGTTACTGATGGATGTTGGAGCAGAATACGCCAACTACAATGCAGACATGACGCGTACAATTCCAGTTAATGGCAGATTCACAAAAAGACAACGCGCGGTTTACGATGCGGTTTTGAGAGTGAAAAAAGAAGCCACCGCTATGTTGAAGCCAGGAAATAGGATTCCTGAATACCATAAAGAGGTGGGTAAAATCATGACAAGTGAACTAATTGGTTTGGGCTTAATTGACAAAACTGATGTAGCTAATGAAAATCCGGATTGGCCGGCTTACAAAAAGTATTTTATGCATGGCACTTCTCACCATATCGGTTTAGATGTTCATGATGTGGCCAGCATTTATACAGAGTTTAAAGAAGGTATGGTCTTCACTGTTGAGCCGGGTATTTATATTCCAGAAGAAGGACTTGGTATTCGATTAGAAGATGATGAATTAATTACAAAAGATGGTACGTTCAACCTAATGCGTAACATCCCGATTGAGGCCGAAGAGATTGAAAGCATAATGAACGCTTAATTTCAAATGGCTATAGAAATTTATCAAGGAACACTTTCAGAGGCATTAAAGGTCTTAGGAAGTGTTCCTGAATTTGATCCTTTGTTGGATTCAGATTACTATGAAGGCAAAATCAAGAATAAAGCCCATATCGTATTATTGGCTAAAATTGATGGTACCACAGTAGGCTGCAAAGTAGGTTATCACAAACACAAAGACGGTTCATTTTATAGTTGGCTGGGTGGTGTTTTGCCTGAATACAGAAAACTTGGCGTAGCAAAAGCCTTGGCAAACGAAATGGAAGGTTGGGCCTTAAATAAAGGCTACTCCAAAATTCGTTTTAAAACATTAAACCGACACAAGGCAATGTTGATCTTCGCATTTAAAAATGGCTTCGATATTTTTAATGTGAAACCAAAAGACGAACTTGAGAACTATCGCATTGAACTTGTAAAGCATTTAAAATGAGTACAGCAGCCGCAGCACAAGCCGCTATTCAACAAGCCATAAAAGCATCTGGCGCAATCATCAAAATCGAGGCCAATGATTTTGGCCGAATGCTTTCAAGGATGGATGACGGTTTGGTAATTGAACATCAGAGCAAACTATTTTTTAAAGACGTTTATAAATACAGCACCTCATATAAAGGCTTTGTTTTCTATTGTAAATCGAATGAAAAGATTACGATTCCTACAAGATTAGAAAGCATTTCCGCCAAACACATTTGGGTTCCACAATAACAAAAGACTATGAGTGACAAGCTAAATTCAAATAGAGCACCAGAGCCTGTAGGCTTATATCCGCATGCGCGAAAAGTAGGTAACCTCCTATTTCTTTCTGGCGTTGGGCCAAGAGAACGAGGTACAAAAAACATCCCCGGGGTTGAATTAGATGGTGAAGGTAATATTCTCACTTACGATATTGAAGCGCAATGTCATTCGGTTTTCAAAAATGTAAAGCTCATTCTGGAAGATTCTGGAAGCAGCTGGGATCAGTTGGTAGATGTTACCGTTTTTCTGACCAACATGAAGGCTGATTTCAAAACCTATAATCGTATCTACGCGGAATACTTTAAAGATAATCAACCATGTCGAACGACTGTTGAAATCAACTCCCTCCCTACCCCAATTGCTATTGAGCTCAAATGTATTGCTACCATTTGAGCTATATTTAAAGGTAGAACAGATTATACTTATAAATTAAGCGATTTGATAATCAACGATTTATAAGTAGATTTTGGAAACCTTATTTCGTTATGCGCAATTTCTTCAAACGTATTTCCAGAGCAGTTAAATCCTTCTTATTAAAAATAACACCCGGGGAAATTGCTTGGAAAGGCGCTAACAAAGCCATCGCCACAACCGCAGTGGTAATTTGGGTTTTAGGAGCAATGTTCATGTTTGTCTTAGAATCAGGCACACCAATCGGTCTAATTCCTTTAGCACTCGGACTGCTTCTTGCATTTCTGTGTAGCGCCAGTTTAATTCTATTGCTGCTTATTCTTAAAAAATTACCCAAGAGTTTTTTATGGGTTTTACCAGGCGCTTTCTTTTTAACCACCATGCTTTTTGGAGATAGCTTAGCCATAAAATTCCCTTTGCTTGTCATCGGTTTTTCTGGACTAGCGGGGGCGGGTTTGTTTTCATTAACAAAAAAGAACAGAAGCAAACTTTCAATTTATCAACTTATTGTATCAAGCCTAGGTAGCCTCATTGGTTTAGCAGGCTTAGTCTGGGGCCTTATTTGGTTGTTCGACACAGGGAGTTTACCAGAAATAGCGCACATTGATGCAGCTCAAACTTCACCTTATAAAGCCCCATTAATTCAAGCCCCAAATCCTGCCTTAGAAGGCGAATATCAGGTTGCTTACCTCACTTATGGTAGCGGAAATGACAAACAGCGAAAAGAGTTTGCAGAAGAAGTCACGATTGTCACGGATTCAGTAGACGGATCTCGTTTATTAGATAATTGGGAAGGTTTTGCAGGAAAACTACGCACTCGCTTTTGGGGGTTCAATGAAGAGGCACTTCCTATAAATGGGCGAGTTTGGTATCCTGAAGGAGATGGACCTTTTCCTCTAGCATTAATTGTCCATGGCAATCATGGCATGGAAGATTTTTCAGACCCCGGCTATGAATACTTAGGAAAACTGCTGGCCAGCCAAGGAATGATAATGGTGAGTGTAGATGAAAATTTCATTAACAGCTCGTGGAAAGACATGTTTGGTGATGGCTTGGATGAGGAAAATGATGCTCGTGGCTGGTTGCTTTTAGAGCACTTGAAATACTGGAGAAAGTGGAATGATGAAAGTGACAATATTTTTCAAAATAAAGTTGACCTAGAAAATATTGCCGTAATGGGGCATTCGCGGGGTGGCGAAGCAGCCGCAATTGCAGGCTTCTTCAACAAGTTACAGTTCTATCCGGATGACGCCAAGCAAAAATTCGACTTCGACTTTAATATAAAATCTGTTGTAGCTATTGCTCCTGTAGATGGTCAATACAAACCAGGAGAAACTCAAACGCCATTAGAAAATGTAAACTACTTGGTGCTTCATGGCGCAAATGATGGAGACGTTCAGTCGTTTTCAGGCTTAAGACAATACGAAAGAGTCAAATTCACCGATTCACTATATCATTTCAAATCGGCTATCTATATATATGGTGCAAATCATGGACAATTCAATACCACGTGGGGCAATTCAGATTCAGGGCAACCCTATGGTTCTCTTCTAAATAAAAAAGCATTGTTACCAATGGAAGATCAATTGGAAATTGGTAAAGTATATATAAGTGCATTCTTGCAAGCCACATTGCAAGGCAAAAAAGAATATGAAGTTTTATTTAAAGACCATCGAAGCGGTAACAATTGGCTCCCCCCTACTATTTACCTCAACCAATACGAATCATCAAATTGGAAAGTCATTGCCGATTTCGAAGAAGACTTAGACCTTACCACTAACTCAAGTGGAGGAAAAGTAACCTCCGAAAACCTAACCGTTTGGAGAGAACAGTTGGTAGGTATGAAATGGGGTAACAAGGCAACTCAAGCTGTATATGTAGGTTGGGACAGTCTAGCTTATGAAAGTCAAACCGCTTGGATTGAATTTTCTGTTGGCGATCAACAAAAACTACCGCAATCAACCGCACTTACTTTCGAATTGGCCGAATCTAAAGAAAACTCTTACCCAGATAAAGACAGAGATAAAAAGAAAGCTGACGAAAATTCGAACGAGAATAATGAATCGGACAATGACAAAAACAATTCAAATCAGAACGATGAGGAAACAGAAGAAAGTGAAAAAGACGATGATGACGAAAAGGCACCAGAGCCTATTAACTTCAGTATCCTACTCACAGATGATGCTGGCCACACAGTACAGCTTACCTTAAGTGAATACAGTTATTTACAAAGACAACTTACAGTTGACGTTCTAAAAAACCCTAGTCTTCAATCCACCAAAACTTCTGAAGCCGTTTACAACACCTTCTTTATTAATAATGAAATGTTAAATGCTAAATCACCAGAGTTCAATCTTGACGCTTTGAGAAAAGTGCGTTTTGTATTTGACAAGAGTTCTAAAGGAGTGATTATCATTGATAAAATAGCTTTGCATTAAGCCACCTACAGAATTTACTTATTCCCAACAGCCACTTTTTACTCCCAAAATGGGATGCTCCTGCACGCTAAGAGAAATACCTAATAAATTTATGTGTATCTGGTAGGGTATACATACACATATGTGTATTTGGTACAGAGATTGAAACTACTTTCATCAAAGTATCACTTATGAGAACCATCAGCAACAAAATGAAAGCACCTTTTTTAACGTCTATACTTAATCTTTCAGGAGGTATCTTCTTAAAGACAGTAAAGCCGTTTAAAACAGGTGACTTTATCGAAATTGATGGTGAAATAGGTTCAGTAACATCTAGCAACTGGATCAATAGCGAAATTAAAACTATTGATGGCGAAAAGGTTTTAGTTGACAATTCTCAATTCTTATTAGGCACATTAAATAACTTAAGTGATAAAAATATCATCAGGTTAGAGTTGAAGCTTAATGTTTGTTATTCAGAAAATATGGCCTTGGTAAAAGAAACCATTTACGCTTTTCTTAAAGAACAAACCAGTATTTTAAAATCTCCTAAATCAAGAATAGAGGTAATCAAACTACATGAGAACTCTGTTGAACTGAAAGTTACCCCTTGGTGCTTGTTAGATCATTTTTTAGAGCTCGACTACAAATTAGAAACAGCACTACATAAGTACCTCATTGAAAAGGGCTTTAAAATGCCTATTAGTAAAGAAGCATTCATTGAAGTTAGAGAAACTGCTTAATAGAAACCATTAATTAAAGTATCGCAACCCTTGTAAGAAGGGTTGAAAGAATTTGAAAAACAGGGATTAATAGAAATAAACGGCTGAATAAGGATATGGCAAAATCAGAAGTCAAAAAGCAAACTTACTGAGAGTATATCATACCCGACAATTCTGACCTTCAAGCTGTTAAATGTATTTAAATAACAAAATACCGTATACATTGTACGTATTTTTATATATTTGCATTCCTTTCACTTAATCTCTTTCACCTCAAGCTTGGTCAAACATAAATGTGTGTATGTTCTTAAAAACTGGCCTATGCATTAACGAGGAGAAAAAAACAAAGATTGCTTTTAACCAAAACGTGTGTATAAAATGTTAAAATCTGTACTCCATCCTGTCATCAGGAGTGCTTTTAATTTGAAGAAGGGATTACTAACACTTGTGTGTTGGTTTTCTTTGTTTATTTCAGCCAATGCTCAAGTTACCCCAGTACTTAACTTGAATTCAACTGGAAATGCTTCACTTAATTTGGCCTCCCTTAACTTAAATGACTGTTTCACATCTACTCCGTACACTCCGACTGCTGCGGTTGGTGATGGTCATGCAATGTGGTTAAGCAATAATCCATTTCCTTCAAGTACCACAGATTTTGTTTTTAGTGCTGGAGCTTCATTTATTGAAAATGCAGATGGAACCGCTACCCTTAAAGGAACTTTAACGAATACAGGAAATCCCTTAGACCAATGGGAAGTTAATCTTTACCTATCTAGTAAGTCTAACTGGGCACAATGGAGTGGTTTAGGTAGAACCTACAAAGATGAGTCTGGCTTAATTGGAAATAACTATACGAATTGGTCATATTATATAGAAAACCCAAATCTTACAAGTACCATAATAGGGTTATCAGGGAACTCAGGTAAGACGGTAGAGATTACACACATGCCGGCTAACTATAATTTCGGTTTTCAGGTTGGTACGGCTGCGAATAACAAGAATTCAGGTTTTGGACTATCGGGTTGGTTCAGTTATTCATTAGATGGACAAAATTATCACCAAGGAGATTTCAACCTTGACCTTGCTCAGGTACAAAGAGTAGTCAATCACACAGCAAGTCAAACTACCTTCGACTGCTCAAACTTAGGGTTAAATACTATTACAATCACTTCAACCGATCAGTTTGGTGAAACATGCACTCAGCAAGTTGACATTAATATTAAGGATGTTACACCTCCTGTTGTTGTAACGAAAAATGTAATCCGTACGCTGATGAATGGAACAGTCACCATATCGGCAAACGATGTACTAGATTTTAATTGTAGCACTGGAGGTATTTCAAGCTTATATGGTCCAAATTCACTAAATGCTGATGGAACTATAGAAAGTATAGTTGCACCAAATGAAGGTGGAGAAGATTTTTTCTTTGCAAAACCTTGTACATCGGACAACTGCTCAATTGCCTCTTATGTGATAAGTAAAAAAACTTTCGATTGTTCCAATATTGGAGAAAACATTGTTACAGCTACTGTTACAGATCAAAGTGGAAACGTTACCACGGCAACTGCAATAGTTTATATCAGGGATAATACCTTTCCTGTTGCAAAAGCTAAAAATATAACGGTAGCCTTAGATGCTAACGGTATTGCCACAATCACACCTCAAATGATAAATAATGGATCAAGCGATGCTTGTGGAACAATTAGCTTATCATTAAATAAAACAACCTTTGACTGTTCAAATCTCGGTTTCAACGAAGTAACGTTGATTGTAACTGATAACAGTGGAAATACAAAAACTGCTACAGCTAATGTGAATGTAGTTGACAATACCGCCCCTACTGTAGTCACCAAAAATATATCTTTAAATCTTGATGAATTTGGTCAAGCATCTATTGCGGATGCGCTTGACCTACTTGTGCTTTGTGACGATGCTGTTATAGACATTGATAATGGTGGGTTTGGCGATGGAGGATTTGGCGATGGAGGCTTCGGAGGTGGATTTGTACCTGGAGCTGGTGAAACTGCTAGATTTATTCCTGCACAATACTATCAAGAAGCAACCTGTACTAAAGACAATTGTTCTATCACTGAAGTCAGTGTAGACATTACTGATTTTGACTGCTCTAATATCGGGCAGAATATAGTTACCGTTACTGTTTCTGATGCTAGTGGAAATTCAACTTCTAAAACAGCTATTGTTACTATAAATGACATCACACCTCCAACAGTAAGTACAAAAAACATCACGGTAAATTTAGACGCCAACGGAAATGCAGCAATTACCCCTGCACAAATAGACAATGGCTCTTCTGATGTTTGTGGTGTCACACTTTCCCTTGATAAAACTTCTTTCGGTTGTTCAGATGTTGGTACTCAAACGGTAATATTGACGGCTACTGATGCAAGCGGAAACACTACTTCTAAAACTGCTACAGTAACTATTACTGACAATACCGCTCCTACTATTATTACAAAGAACATTACGCTTCCACTCGATGCTAATGGAAACGTAAGCCTTACTGCAGCGCAAGTTGACAGTGGATCTTATGACAACTGTGGTATTACTTTATCAATTGACAAACTATCATTTGACTGTAATCAGGTTGGGACTCAAACGGTTACTTTAACAGGTACGGATCCTAGTGGAAACTCTGCTTCGGCTCCTGCTACGGTAACCATTGTAGATAACACCGCTCCAACCATTATTACTCAGAACTTAACAGTAGCACTTAATGCGAACGGAAATGCCTCCATTACTAGTAATCAAGTAGATAACGGCACAACAGATAACTGTGGAATCGCCACAATTGAACTAAGTAAGGTGAATTTCGATTGTTCAAATCTTGGTGACAACACTGTAACCGTAACTGCTACAGACACCAATGGAAATGTTAGCACCAAGTCGGTAACAATTACTGTAACTGACAACACTGCTCCAACCATTATCACTAAGAACATTTCCGTAACACTTGATGCCAACGGAAATGCCAGCATAACAGCTGCGCAGGTCGATAATGGCTCTTTCGATAATTGTGACATTACTCTGTCAATTGATAAATTCGCTTTCGATTGTTCAGATGAAGGACCGCAAACAGTTACCTTAACTGGTACTGACGCAAGTGGAAACTCTGCATCAGCGTCTGCAATTGTTACTGTCATAAATAACAATGCGCCTGAAGTTGTAACAAATAACATAACAGTATCACTAGATGCTAGTGGAAATGCCTCAATAAGCGCTAGTGATTTAATCGATAACGCTGTTGAAATTTGTACAGTGGTACCTTATGACGGATACAGTAACCATGCTGTATCATTCAAAAATTACTACCCTAACGATAATAATTGGATCGATTTCAAATTCGATGCAAATGGTGGCCAATTAGTTCAATACGCAGATGGTACCGCTATGGTTATTGGTACTATCGTCAATAAATCCGACCCAAATGATATTTGGGTAGCTCAGCTCAACCTTGACCAAAAGAGAAATTGGACTGAATGGTCTGCATTAGGAAGAAGTTGGAAAGGAGACGCCAATATTGTTGGAAACAACTATAAAGATTGGTCTTACTATCAAATGAGCACTACCATACCTTCTACCTTTACTGGTGGAGGTAATAATACTGGACAAGTGAAAACAATTACTCACATGCCAGGAAATTATAACTATGGTTTCCAAGTAGGTCAAGCTGCTAACGACAAAAATGGTAACTACGGAATGTCAGGTTGGTTCTTCTATACCAACGGGCAGGGCCAATCAGTTGGTGGTGACTTCAATATGGATATCTCCTCATGTACTGTTTCTACAGGAACTGGTTCATGCGATCCTGAGTCAATCGAAATTAATAAGGCAGATTTTGACTGTAATGACCTAGGTGAGAATACGGTAACATTAACCGTAACAGATAGTCATGGCAATACCACTACAAAAACATCTGTAGTAACTATTGTTGACGACATCACCCCTACCGTTCTTGCAAAAGACATTACAGTAGCCCTTGATGCTAATGGAAATGCTAATATTACAGCCGCTCAGATAGACAATGGTTCTTCAGATAACTGTAATCTTACATTAACCGTTGACAAGACTTCGTTTAGT
>NZ_LQZQ01000048.1 GCF_001593005.1 Roseivirga ehrenbergii | reverse complement strand
CTCCAAGAATCTTTAATGATTCTAGTAATCGATTAAAGGACTGGATAAATAAATCATCCACATCGTATACACCAGATAAATCAATAATTAACCACTCAATGTCAAGGTTGCTTGACTGTTTAAGTGTTTCTTCAATAATAATTTCAGAGCGCATTTCATCAAGTTCTCCAATGATTGGAAATACGGCGACATGGTCCATGATGGG
>NZ_LQZQ01000047.1 GCF_001593005.1 Roseivirga ehrenbergii | reverse complement strand
GCTGGAGAAGTGGTTGTAGTAGCTTACGGAACTCAAGATACTAAGAGTATCACAGGTTCAGTAACTTCGCTCTCAGCAGAGAAAATCAAAGACAGACCAATTTCAAACGCAATTTCTGCGCTTGGTGGTTCTGGCCCAGGTATTCAAGTAACAACTGCTACAGGACAACCAGGCGATAGCCCTGCCATCAGATTAAGAGGTATTGGTTCT
>NZ_LQZQ01000046.1 GCF_001593005.1 Roseivirga ehrenbergii | reverse complement strand
CAAAAGTATTCCCATTATGTAGACTTAAGCTGGTAATTACTGGGGCTACACCATCAATCACTATCGCTTTGTTCGCGCCTAATGAATTGGCTGCGCCTGGAGTAGCCAAGGTCAAAGTAGCATCATTACTACCTGATGCATCTTTAATCGTACCTGAGTTTAAAGTCAACGAGTTCGTAGCCACATAGTCTAAGTCTGCGTTCACATCGCCTGACTGAACTGTATAGTTAAACGTTAAAGTAGTAGACCCACTACCTGATGCATAATTCACTGTTCTATCTGTTGTT
>NZ_LQZQ01000045.1 GCF_001593005.1 Roseivirga ehrenbergii | reverse complement strand
AGGAGCAGGCAATGATGAAGCACTGTTCGATATTGTTGGAACAACGGGAGTAGTGACTTTCAAGGCATCTCCTGATTATGAGAGCCCAACTGATGGTGACACCGACAATGATTATGTGATCAATGTAGTTGCTAGCGATGGAGTAAATTCTGTGAATCAGGACGTGACCATCACTGTCACTGATATGGATGAAATTCAGCCTTCGGTCACTATAACAAGTGATGTGTCAAGTCTAAATTCAGGAGCTTTCGATATTACCGTGACTTTTGGTGAAATAGTTACAGGTTTTGCTGTGAGTGACTTGACGGTAACCAATGGTGTTGCTTCCAACTTTTCTGGTTCAGGAACTACTTATACAGCGACTATTACACCTTCAGCTGATGGAGAAGTCACTATAGATATTGCAGCAGGTGTGGCTCAGGATATGGCCAATAATACAAACACAATAGCGGCTCAATTGAGTATTACCAATGATGAGACCAGACCAGGTATTACTATTAACAGTCCCTCAGTCAATGTCTCAAGCGGAGCCTTTAACACAACCTTCACTTTTAGTGAGTTGGTTATTGGCTTCGCAATTGAGGATATAATGGTAACCAATGGAACAGCTTCTAATTTTGCTGGTTCTGGATCGGATTATACCGCTACAATTACTCCATCTGCTGATGGTGTGGTAACGGTAGATGTGCGGGCTGATGTGGCACAAGATGCGGCTACAAATACAAATACCGCAGCTACTCAATTGAGCATTACCAATGATGAAACGAAGCCATCGGTAACAATAGCAAGTTCTTCAACCAGTCCAACAAGCGGAGCCTTTAATGTGACTATTACTTTTAGTGAGTCGGTTACTGGCTTCGTGATTGGGGATTTGACCGTGGATAATGGAATAGCTTCTAATTTCACTGGTTCAGGAACTACTTATACTGCTGCAATTACACCTTCAGCTGATGGTGCTGTAACGTTGAATGTTGCTGCAGGCGTAGCACAAGACGCAGCTTCGAATACAAATACGGCCGCTACGCAATTCAGTATTATAAACGACCAAACTAAACCAAGTGTAAGCCTAACAGCAGGGAGTTCTAATCCAGTTGCAGGTTTATATTCAATCACCGCTCAGTTTAGCGAAGGGGTAATCGGATTTAGTCTGGATGACATTATTGTGGTGGGAGGAACAGCTTCTAGTTTTGTGGTTGTTGACGCAGATACTTATACGTTCTCAGTTACTTCGACAAACAGCTCTGCAACCGTAAATATTGAGGAAGGTGTGGCAATTGATGTGGTTGGTAATTATAACACGGCCTCAAATAGCTTAAGCCTAGTATTTAATTTAGCACCAACCAATTTGATGTTAAGTAACACCTCGGTTAGCGAGAATAACAGCATCGGCCAATTGATCGGTAACCTTTCAACCACCGATGCAGATGCGACCGACACACACACTTATAGCCTAGTGTCAGGAACTGGAGGAGCAGCTAATGCTAGCTTTACTATTGTTGGAAATAAACTTCAGGCAGCTGAGATTTTCGACTTCGAATTAAAGACTAGCTATAGCATTCGTATTAAAACAGACGATGGAAGAGGAGGGACTTATGAGAAACAATTCACGATTTCTATCACCAACATTGAAGAACCAGAAGTTCGTATTGAATCAGATTATGAAATTCCAGCCACTGCGCTTGGTCTTACTTCTAATTTTGACATAACAATCCATAATGACGGTGATGCGCTCCTAATGGTGAACAGTGTACTTTATCCTAATGGGTTTGTGGGCTTGGTAACAGGTTTATTTATCAACCCTGGAGAAAGTAAAGTGGTGACACTTGGCTTTATGCCAACAGAAGCAAAAGTCTATACTGGAACTATCTCATTTATAACCAATGCAGGAACGGTTTCAATGACTGTAAGTGGGGAAGGTGCGATTATTACTGGAGTGGATGATGGATTTATTGATGCCGAAGAAATCAACCTTTTCCCTAATCCAGCACAGGATATTCTGAATATCGACCTTTCAGAACTGGGAAATAGAACGCTAGATATCAGTATCATAAATGCTTCTGGTACTTCAGTTTTCACTAAGGCTAAGGTTACCGAAAAATCCCTAAGACTGAATGTTTCGGACTATACCAATGGCCTCTACATAGTTCAGTTTACAGATGGTATTTCGGTAGTAAGGAAAAAAGTAATGATCAAAAGATAAGAGAGATGAATAGCAATAAATTAAAAATCGGAGTATTGATAATGTTTGTAGCATTGGTCATCGGCTGTAAGTCCGATGACCCTGCGGGGCCAACAGCCCAAGAAGAAGCTTTTGAGCTTTTGGCAGGCGATTGGACCTTCGGAACGAATGGAGGGATAATGTTAGACAACCAAGATGTCAGTCAGAATTACCCGGGATTTGCCCTGTCCTTTACCGATGGTACATATGCTACTACCAATGGAGGCGACCTTTTTAGGGCTACGGGAACATGGACTTGGGTCAATCAAAATGCAGGAAGTATAACCCTAGACACTGGCGAAGAAGTGATTATTCTTGAACTTGGGCCAGGGAGTTTTAAGTTTAGCTTCACCCATACAGGTGGAGGGGTTGCAGCGGGTACTTCGGGTAATTACGTAGTGAGCGTAGAAAAATAATTTGAGGTGAGTGGTAAATGCTTATTTGTAGTGGGAGAGGACGTTTTTACAAACCTTAATTTAAGAGAGCCCAAACGGGGCTCTCTTTTTTTGTGCTATTTAACTTGAACAGGGTAGTATTTCTTTTTTAACCAAAAGGCTACGCGAACCAATAGTATCAGTGCAGGTACTTCTACCAATGGCCCCACAACTCCCGCAAATGCTTGTCCTGAATTAAGTCCGAAGACGGCAATAGCTACTGCAATGGCCAACTCGAAATTGTTTCCAGCTGCCGTAAACGAAATGGCTGCATTTTTATCATATTCTGCCCCCATGGCTTTACTGAAAAAGAAGCCTATGATGAACATAAGTGCGAAGTAGATTAGTAACGGAACGGCAATCACCAAAACATCCATCGGAATCTCAACAATCAATTCACCTTTGAGTGAGAACATCACCATAATGGTGAAAAGCAAGGCGATTAAGGTCATGGGTGAAATGGTTGGGATGAACTTGGTAGTGTACCAATGCTCACCTTTTAACTTCACCAAGATAAATCGGCTTAGCATTCCAGCTAAAAAGGGGATACCCAAATAAATGGCAACACTTTCTGCAATGGTAACTATAGAAATATCCACAATGGCGCCTTCAAAACCGAAATAGGGTGGAAGTACAGTAATGAATAGCCATGCGTAAAAGCTATAACCAAACACTTGAAAGATACTATTCAAAGCCACCAAGCCAGCACCATATTCGCTGCTTCCTTCGGCCAAATCGTTCCAAACCAATACCATAGCAATACATCTAGCCAAGCCAATCAAAATCAAACCAACCATGTATTCAGGGTAATCCTGAAGGAAGGTAATGGCCAAAATGAACATCAAGACTGGCCCGATAATCCAGTTCAAAATCAAGGAAATAGAAAGAATTTTTACATTCTTAAAAACCTTGGGTAGTAATCCGTAATTCACCTTCGCCAATGGCGGATACATCATCAAAATCAGTCCAATAGCAATTGGGATATTGGTTGACCCACTGCTGTAAGAATTGATAACTTCGGGAATTGAAGGGATAAAATAGCCCAGTGCTACGCCTATTCCCATCGCAATAAAAATCCAGAGGGTGAGGTAGCTGTCTAGAAAGCCTAGTTTTTTTGGTTGACTCATGATTTGTTAATTTGTGAGAAAACATAAAACATCTCAGTAGCGATTTGTAGACTGCGCTCTGCGTATTTGGCGGCTTCTTCCGGAGTGCCATCAAATAATTTCGGGTCGTCATACTTCACCGGAATACGCCTTTCGGCTCCCGCAATAAAGGGGCAGTTAGCATCTGCATCTGAGCAAGTCATAATCGCTGCGAAGTCTTCAACAGGATTAATAGCATCATCAAATCTTTTAGAGAACATGACTAATGGCGCATGGTTTTCCGAGAAAGTAAGACTCACTTTAGGGTTGGTTTCTCCTTCCAGTTCGGCTTTAAAGCCATTATTGATCAGTGCATTAATAGCACTTTGATTAAAAGCAGTTACCTCTACACCACCAGAGAAACTTTCGATTTGAATTCCAAAGTGAACCGCCAGAACCTTCGCCCAAGCTTGCGTCAGTTGACTTCTGCGTGAGTTGTGGGTGCAAATGAAGTTGAGTTGTGTTACTTCATCTTGGTCTTGCTTACTTTGAATGTAGTTAATCAGAGGCTGAAGTACAGCTTTGCGCTCCTTCGAAATGGATTCTACCGAAATAGAAGAAACGAATTCTTCAATATTCGGTAGAAGTTTTGTGCTGATATTGCTCATAATATGATTGGTTTTTATGGTTTAGCAGCATCCTCCACCTGGTGTGCAAGCGCCTGCAGTTTGAACTTCACTTAGTTTGACTTTTGGCTTTTCCACAGGTATACCACATTTATCCATTGCCAAGCATGCAGTTTGCTTTGAGGTTAAAAGAAAGTTAGTACCATTAAAGTCTAAGCCATATTTACCAATCGTTGATCCTTGGTACTCTACTTCAATTTCTAAATCCTTCAAGCCCAAAATTTTCTCTGATAGTTCAATAATGTGAACTAGTTTTTCTGGGTGAAGTCTATGATCGTAATCGTTGGCTTCCCAAAGTTGAAAATTGGCTACTTCTTCAGTTCTTACTGTGCCACCACAATCAATGAAATGTTTGCTAACTTGTCCGACTTCTGTTACGTGAAAGTGACTTGGAACTAAGCTGCCATCAGGCAATTCAAAAGCGATTTGATTTAATCCGCTGAGGTGATTTTTGATTTCTGAGATTTTCATAATTTTATTATTGCAATGTTACGATTAATGAAAAATATTTTTTTAACAACACCCACCTTGGGTATTGAAATTAGGGTTTAAAAACTGACTGAATAACTCTTGCATGTTTGCCCAAGCTTCCTGATCAATACAATAGCAAACGCTAGTTCCTTCTACATTTCCTTTGATCAAACCCAAGTTTTTGAGCTCTTTCAAATGTTGGGAAATGGTAGGTTGCGCCAAACCAATTTCTTCAACTAAATCACCACAAACACAAGTGTTCATTTTAAAAAGGTGTTGAAGAATAGCCACCCTGGCCGGATGACCAAAGGCTTTCGCAATCATGGAAATCTTGTTTTGCTCTTCAGTAAATATTTCAGACTTAGTAACGCCCATGTTTAATTATTTATTCATTGCAATATTACGATAGAGTTTTGATTTAACAATACACTATTGCTTTTATTTTGACCAATGACCAATGACTATTGACCACCGTCCCATTCCTCTTTCAAATACCTAAAGGCATTTTCCAAAGCTTCTTTGGCTGGAGTAGGCTCAAAACCCAATTCATTTCTGGCTTTACTAATATCGTAATCCAGTTTTAAACCGTAGAACATATCGAGGTAGTGGCGTTGTAATAATGGCTCCTTGCCTGTGATTTTACTCACCAACTCCATTCCGCCTGCCACCATATAGAGTAAGAACTTCGGTACTTTTATGGGGATTTTGAGATTCAGTTCTGGGTATAGATTTGCTGCGATTTGCACGGATTCCTTCACGGTAGTGTGCTTTTCATTGGCCAGCGTATATCGCTCGCCATCTCTGCCTTTTTGCATAGCATTGTAGCTGCCGAGCGCTACATCTTTCACATCAATCCAATTGAGCGAAATATTGGTTTCTACCGGAACTTCCCCTTGAAGAATCTGCCAGACCAAGCGGTTGCTGTAATTCAAGCGATGCGCCACACTACCAATCATGGCAGAAGGAAGCACCAATACTGTTCTAATTCCGAACTCTTTTCCCAGCGAAAGTGCCAGTTGGTCAGAGTCGTTTTTTGACTTGTAGTACCAACTATTGCGGTCGTCATTGTAGCCATTTTTCTCTTGTGCCGGAAGAATGGAATGGTTCAATGCCGCAATAGAACTGATGTACAGA
The DNA here is from genome assembly GCF_001593005.1 of Roseivirga ehrenbergii. Taxonomy (GTDB): domain Bacteria; phylum Bacteroidota; class Bacteroidia; order Cytophagales; family Cyclobacteriaceae; genus Roseivirga; species Roseivirga ehrenbergii. The sequence goes on along the minus strand of NZ_LQZQ01000045.1, from coordinate 941,409 downwards.
ATATTCTCTACACCTGCCTCAGCGGCTGCTTCAAATAGATTTCTAGTACCAGTGACGTTGTTCTCATAGACTTCCTTTTGCGGGCTTTTCGACCACATTTCGAAAGTAGCGCCCACTGCATAAAGATGAGAGACGCCTTCAAACGCTTTCACTAATGAGGCTTTATCCATTAAATCCGCATGCTGCACTTCGCAGCCCAGTTGATTTAATGCTTCTGCATTTTTTAGGTTTCTCAGCGTAGCCCGAACGGTATGCCCTTTAGAAAGTAGAAGACGGGTTAAATTATATCCCAAATGACCGTTGGCTCCCGTAACGAGAGAAAGTTCGTTGTTCATGAATTATTGCCCGGAAAAGTTAGAAATGAGATAAGCTGTTCTTCAACCATAGCCACCTAAAGCGAAAAAATAGATCAATTGTTTAGGTCGAAAAACTGTTTTCCAACTGGCTGCAAAACTATGCATTTTAACCAAGGCCTCATGCTTTCTGTACTATAAAGCGCTTCTAGTCTCAATATTTTTATCGAGTTTTGTGCTGTGCTTTCAGGTTGATGGCATGCATTAAGTCAATTGTTTGAAAGATCTTCTACTTCTTACGCCTCCATTTACCCAACTGAATACGCCTTATCCGGCAACGGCTTACCTCAAGGGTTTTCTAAACACCAAGTCAATTTCCTCCTTTCAAATGGATTTGGGAATTGAAGTGATTCTGGAATTATTCTCGAAGGAAAGCCTTCAATATTTATTCTCTTTTGCGGAAGAGAACGACCGAATCAATACTGAAAACTCGGAACGAATTTACGCTTTGCGTGAAGAGTACCTGAATACAATAGAAGGGGTAATATCCTTTCTGCAAGGGAAGAATCAAACTTTTGCTCGTCAGATTTGCTCTGAATCCTTTTTGCCAGAGGCGGCTAGGTTCGAGCAAGTAGACGATCTGGATTGGGCCTTTGGGGCCATGGGGATGCAGGACCGCGCCAAGCATTTAGCAACCTTGTACCTCGAAGATTTATCTGACTTCATTATCGAATGCATTGACGAGAACTTTGGGTTCAGTCGATATGCGGAAAGGCTGGGGCAAAGCGCGAATGCCTTTGATGAACTTTATGCGCAATTGCAGGCTCCACTCACTTATATCGATGAAATCACAATTAAAATTCTGGAGGAAAGACTAAAAGGATATCAGCCTAAATTGGTTTGTATTTCTGTTCCTTTTCCAGGTAATCTGTATAGCGCTTTCCGCTGTGCGCAGTTCATCAAAGCCAATTATCCAGCCATTAAAGTGTCGATGGGCGGTGGTTTTCCCAATACCGAATTAAGAACGGTGAAAGATGTGCGCGTTTTTGACTTCTTCGATTACATTACGCTAGACGATGGCGAACTACCAATTTTACTTTTGGCATCGAATGTATTAAAGCCAAAGCCTGAAAATCCTGATTTCAATATCTTTAAAAGAACTTTTTTAAAGGAAAATGGAGAAGTAGTTTACGTTAACAACTCACCTCAAAATGATTTTCCTCAGAGTCAATTGGGTACGCCTGATTATTCAGACCTATTGCTCGATCAGTACATTTCGGTAATTGAAATTGCAAACCCAATGCACAGCTTGTGGAGCGATGGCCGATGGAATAAACTTACCATGGCGCATGGTTGCTATTGGGGAAAATGTACTTTCTGCGATATTTCCCTCGATTATATCAAGCGGTACGAGCCACTTACTGCCAAGCTTTTGGTGGACAGGGTAGAAGAATTGATTGCGCAAACAGGAGAGAGAGGTTTTCATTTTGTAGATGAAGCAGCACCGCCTGCTTTAATGCGCGAAATGGCGATTGAGATCATCAGGCGCAAGCTTACCATTACTTGGTGGACGAACATTCGCTTCGAAAAGAGCTTTACAGCCGATCTTTGCGCTTTGCTCAAGGCTTCGGGATGCATTGCTGTTTCTGGTGGTTTAGAAGTCGCTTCAGACCGACTTTTAGCGCTGATTGATAAAGGAGTAACGGTGGAACAAGTAGCGGCCGTTACCCGAAATTTCACGGAAGCGGGTATTATGGTGCATTCGTACCTTATGTATGGTTACCCAAGTCAGACGGTACAAGAAACGATTGACAGTCTTGAAATGGTGCGTCAGATGTTCGAGTTAGGAATTATTCAATCTGGTTTTTGGCATCAGTTTGCGCTGACTGCCCATAGTCCTGTTGGGCTAAACCCTTCGGAATATGGAATTACACCAAATTACAAGTCGATTTCATTTGCGAATAATGATGTGATGTTCGAGGACAAAACAGGAATTGATCATGAGCGATTTAGCTTTGGTTTAAAGAAGTCACTTTTCAACTTTATGCATGGCATTGGTTTCGATATGCCGTTGCAGGAGTGGTTCGAGTTCAAAATTCCAAAAACGAAAATCAAGCGAGACTTCATTATTAATAGTTTGGAAAACGAACCGATGCTAGTGACTCGACCCACCGCTAAAATTGTATGGTTAGGTGGAATACCTTTGGTTTCTTTTCAGGCCAAAACTAAAAAAGGAGTAACTAGAGAAAGGGCACAACTGACTTTTTACACCAAACGCGAAAGTTTTGATATCACCACTGAGGGTGAAAAGGCAGAATGGCTAATTCACATCTTAGAGCAACTGAAAATTGGTGCTGAACCTCTACTTACTTATGCCCAAATCAAAGCCGACTACGAAACCCATTTCGAAGATTTTGAACTCTTTTGGGTTTCAAAACCTATTAATACGCTAAGAGAACATGGGTTGTTAGTGTTATAAAGTTGAACGGTGTCGACCAGTGGTTTCTACCAAAGAATACTGCAGCATAGTGGTAAACCAAAGCGGTACTAAGTCTTCTCTTCCGCCTAAAGCCTTGCCTACACTCTTTTTAATGATCGCTAAATCCAACAAGGATTCATTGACATCGAAGAACAATACCTTGGGGCGGATCATCGATTTTGTTTCTGAATTTGGTGATAAACCAAAAGCAGCGCTAGGGGCTGCAAATCCTGCTATCCCTGTAAAGGCGGCTTTTTTCATAAAGTTTCTCCTATTGTTTAACATTATTAACTTTTTTGAACATGTATAGGTTTACCAAAGCCAAAATCTGGGGGCTTATGATGGTAATTGAGGGTTTATAATAGGAGGGTATGAACAAACCAAAAGGTCTAACCATGCCCTCCAAAAGTACTTAAGATTTTGAATCAGCTGTACAAGCATATTTTTTGAACTGAGCATCGACAGGTGTGTTAGCAATGTGATTGGTGTAGTTGCTAATTACTTTCTGCGATAGTCCCAAAATAATTTCTAATAATTGTCTTTCACCATAACCAGCAGCATAAAATGCGTCAAGTTCTTCCTGACTTACATGACCACGGTTGCGGACAATCGTTAATGTCATTTCGTGTAATGCCTGTAGTTTTTCGTTTGGCATTGCCTCGCCATTGCGGAGTGCTTCAGTGATGGCAGGATCAACCTTCATCATATTCGCAATACCGGTATGGGCAGGAACACAGTAATGGCAAGCATGTTCTACGTTGATGGTTTGCCATACTACGGTTAACTCTTCGTTATTGAATGAAGAATCAACAAACAGTTGGTGAATAGTTTGGTAGGCTTCCAATAATCCCGGAGCACCAGCCAAAACGCCATGTAAGCCTGGTATTCCGCCATAGGCTTTTACAGATTTTTCTAATAGGGCATGGCTAGCTTCTGGTGCTGTTTCGATAGTGTGTACTTGTAATGTTGTCATAATTTATAATTGTCTATTTTCTTTATTTTTATATCTAAGCAAACGCTTAGTTTGATGGTAAAAAAAAGCTAAAGATTTAGGAACGTGGTTTCAATAAAGTCTTCCAGTTGCTTTTCGTTTAGAATTTTAGATGCCAGTGATAAGCCTAACATAGATGTCAGTAAATAATTCCCTTGACGCTCGATTGTTTCTTCATCTTTTGTCTCTTCTTGTTTTAAGTTGTTGACAAACAGTAATCTAACGTCAGATGAAAATTTCATTAACTCATCCATTAATTCTGGGTTAGCTGCCTGTCCTAATTCATTTACGGTGTTGGTCACCAAGCAGCCTTTCTTTACATCGTTTTCTTTAGAGAAGTCTAAGAAGTCGTAGAAATACTGCTTGATACCGACAAGCCCGTTGTTGGAGTTCTCTAGAATGTCAGTGATCCTTTTGATGCGTTTCTTATAGCACTTAATGCTTTCTAGAAAGACACCATGCTTGCTGCCAAAACTGGCATAAATCGAAAATTGATTAATGCCCATGGCTTTCTCCAGCATGCGAATAGAAGTGGTCTCGTAACCATTTTTCCAGAATAAAGCCGTGGCTTTTTCTATTACTTCTTGTTCGTTATACTGTTTACTTCTTGCCATTATTCCTAACTAGGCAGCAAAGCTAAGCAATTGCTTAGTAATAAAGAAGTCTGTCATTATTCCATTTTGAGTTTGTGTGTTTTGAAGGTGTGTAATAGGTTTGTTGAGTTTCTTTTGTCTCGTCCTTACAGGACTTATATAAGGATGGAGATATATTTTCCGAAGGGCTGCACCCTTAGTTTTGATATCATGCCCTTTCAGGGCTGAGACCAGCTTAAAGCTTGTACAAAGCCCAAGCCCCGTTGGGGCGACACCTTTGTAGCCCCAACGGGGCGGAATAACACAGGAATGGGTATAACCCATTCCTAGTTGAGTATATAAATAATTAAGCCCTGAAGGGGCGGTATAGGGTTAGTTCCTTCGTTTCTCATCCGCTAAAGATCCTGCGAACGCGGTACCCCTCAGGACCAAAAGAAGAGCGCGAATAGCTTGCTTCTCAGTCATCCCTGTAGGCCCCGAGAAGTTCGGTTTTTTTCACAAACATGGAGGGCGTTGATTTGTGTAACGTATTCTTTAACCGTAAAGTGGTTCTATAGCCCACGGTTTAAACCGTGGGTTATTTGTATAAATTTATTTGCAAAATGGTTTTAACCGTTTTGGCGGACAGAGTCCTTGATTAAATAGGTGTCACAGGTTCGGAGAACCTGCGACAGGGGGTAACGCAGAGAGGTGATTTTTGGTCATCCCGTAGGGATCTTTTTCAGAAGCACAGATGTGAGCATGAAACCGCCTTAAACTCTAAACCCTAAACTCTCCAACATCCTTTTGAACTCACTTTGGTAATCGGCTTTTAGATGAATCTTTTCACCAGAAACGGGATGTTCAAATTCTATTTCAATGGCATGGAGAAGCATTTCGGTTAAATTCCACTTTTCTAGAAAGAGCTTGTTCTGTTTGTTGCAGCCATGTGGGCGGTCGCCAATAATGGGATGGAGGATGTGTGCAAAATGCTTTCTGATTTGGTGCATTCGCCCAGTTTCTGGATATACTTCCACCAAAGAATAACGAGAGGTGGCATGCTTACCAAAAGGTACCGGTATCTCCGTGCGCTCTAGGGTTTTATAGCGCGTAATGGCCTCTTGCGTTTTGCCTTTGTCGTTGGTCAGAGGGTAGTCAATAAGTCCTTCATCTTCGGTATAACCACGAACTATGGCGTGGTACGTTTTGTCAACTGTTCTGTTTTCAAACTGAGATTGTAAATGGATGAGACTTTCAGTGTTCAGCGCAAATAAGAGAATACCCGAAGTTTTTCTATCTAGTCTATGAGCAGGTGAAACCTTCAGTCCAATTTGGTTTCGAAGTTCCTGCACTGCAAATGTGTTGGTGTTTGTAGCAATGGGCGACCGATGTACCAGTAAGCCATTGGGTTTATTAATGGCCACCATCACTTCATCTTGATAAAGGATTTCTAGCGGTGTAGAATCGAGAGAGTCTTGAATAACTTCTTCCATATAATAAAGTCTGATCCAGAAAGTAAATTGGTTTCAAACTGAATTATGGAAAGGTATTCTAAAGCCTAATTAATTTCAAATTTTGAGCCTTTCAATTTTGTCAGCAGGTTCAGTCCCTTCTTTTTTTGTGAAGGTGTATAGCCAAAGTATTCTGGAAAACTTAAAATTTGGAAAGAGAAAAATGAGCATTACGGCTGTAATAATGGCCATCATACCATCTATTGAAAGATCTATGTTTAGAACTTTAATGGCTACATAAGTAGCAATTGCTTCAGCCATGGTGATTCCGTAACTCATAAACATAGCGCCATAAAAATAGCCTGGCTCACGCTCAAATTTGTAGTTGCAGTGCGGACAGTTTTCGTGCATAACGGGGCCTTTTAGTTTTAAAATATTTCCGTTGGACTCAAATATTTTCCCTGTTTCACATTTTGGGCATTTCCCTTTTAGAAGTGAGTTGAATCTGCTCATAGGTTAATCAATTATTGTACAAAGGTAAAATGTACGGTTTAAATGTACTGTTACAAAGCACGCTAATGATAGGACAATCTAGACATTTTTATCAAATTGCAGTATGGAGAATATTCCTGTACTGCATCTCGATCAGTTTTTATTAAGCCAAGGGAATGGTGTGTATGTAAATGATTTGAAGAAACACCTTCTTGATCATCATAATATGATTTCTCTTCCTCACAAACACGATTTTTATTTAAATGTATTGTTTACTAAAGGGGCTGGGGTTCACGAAATAGACTTTGATAGCTATAAAGTTGGTCCGGGAAGTTTCTTCGTTTTGGCGCCAGGTCAAATGCATCATTGGAAACTTTCTGATGATGTACAAGGCTATGTTTTTTCACATTCTAAAGAATTTTACTTGCTCCGCGATAACCAATTTGAGTTGGACAGATTTCCCTTTTTTTATTCAAACCAAAATACACCCGAGGTTATTTTAGATACGAAAGAGCTTAGTTCATTAACAGAAATTTGTGAAAACATGCTTGATGAATATAATCATCAAAGAGAGCACAAAGCGCTCAGAATTCATGCATTGATTACTTTGGTTTATGTGGCTTTAGCTCGGGCTTATCATCCCTCGAGTAATAAGGTGGAAGGAGTTTCGCGATATGGCAGCACAATAAAAACCTTCGAGCAGTTGGTTGAAGCGCAGTTTCTGTATCGCAAGTCGCCTGCTGAATATGCAGAATTGCTGAATATTTCGCTCAAGCATTTGAACCGCATATGCAATCAAGTGCTTGGTATGTCGGTCAGTCAAGTGATTACCGGGCGAGTATTGCTTGAAGCCAAGCGTTTACTGATGTTTAAGGATTTGAGTATTGCAGAAATTGCGAATAAACTGGGGTATACAGACTATTCTTATTTCTCGAGGCTGTTCAAAAAGAATACTGGACAGACCCCTCAAGAATTCAGAAGGAGCTATATGATTTAGAAGTTTTGGTAACAAGAGAGTTTTTATAATTTCGGTGTGTTGTTTTAAAATTGAGATTAAAAATATATTTAATCCATTTTAAGTAATATATTTAGTGTTAATAATTTGAAATGACTAATCAGGATGTATTAGTCTTAAACAATAACTCTCATGACCAAAGCATTAAATATCACACGCATCGTAATCTGTTTAATATTCTCTTTATCTATAAAGCTAATGGCCCAAAATACCATTAGCGATACAAGTTTGAATTGGCCAAGCTCCATTAAAGGCTCTACTCACGAATTGGCCATGAACGGGGATTACATTTACATCACGGGTCAAAATATGGATCATGTTGCGAAGATGAGCTATGACGGCACAATTGAATATTTTAAGATGCCTGATGGGAGTGGGCCTCACGGAATTCTATTTGATAAACACGATCAACTTTGGGTGTCACTGGAGTTCAAAGGAGTGGTTGTGAGGTTAAATGAGAAAGGAGAGATTATAGAGGAAATTGACTGCCATATTTCTGGAGATGGAATTTCCACTCCTATAAATACAAGTCCGCATGGGCTTGGCTTAGATGCAGACGGAGAAACGATTTGGTTTACAGGAAAACGTACCAGCACTGTAGGTAAAATTAACCCTGACCGTTCTGTGGAACATTTCGAATTACCAGCACTCGGTGCGGTGCCAATTTATCTTCATGCTGGCCCTGACGGAAATGTATGGGGAACGGAGCTTCTTGCGAGCAAAATTTTGCAAGTAACCCCTAAAGGTGAGGTAACAGAGTTTTCGATTCCAACAGGTAATAGTAGACCAATCGCCATTAAACCAGACCCTCTAGGTGACTATATGTGGTTTACCGAAGAGGCTGGAAATAAGGTAGGCCGAATAGATATGAACGGAAATATTGACGAATTTTCAGTCCCTGCTACTCAGACAAACCAAATCCTTGCAGGTCTTACTTTCGACAGTCAAGGTAATTTATGGGTACAAAGTTATGTCGATCAGAACAACCCAAATCCCGAAGGAAATGACTATATCATCAAGTTCGATCGGTCTATTCTTAGAGCTCCAGCAGGTGACTTAACCAATGTAGAAATTACTTATTATAAAGTGCCCACAAGTAAAACCGTTATGCATAGGATAAAAGAGGGCAAGGATGGGAATATTTACTTTACAGAATTAAAGCAAGATAAATTGGGTAAAGTAACAATCGTCACAGCCATTGAGGCAGTGAAATAGGACTGAAAAGTTCAATTAGAACTTAATCTATACTTACGCTTTGTAAAGTGAATTCAGGACTCTCCACTACGTTACTTTTGTGCAATGCTCTGTCTTGAATTTGAAAAACCACCTTAATTGTGTCTGTTCTAAAAACAGGAAGAAAAAGCCCCGATTGCATATCGTATTTAATTACTCCTTCAATGGGGCCAGGGTTTTTGGTGATGGCCGAACAAGGGTTGTCTTCATTTGAAAGACATGGGATTCGACTGTCAAAAGGAATTTCACCGCATAAGGTAATTCCATTGGCCGACTCAGGAATTCTTCGGAAATCTAACTCCTGGTATGTACCGTTCTTTTTTACAAAAAAATCGATAAAGAAATTAAAACGATCTTCATTTAACTGTATTCTTAATGTATCTGTAGCGTTTCCATTACCATTTAAATCGATGCCATTGTCTCCTTCTGCAGCTTCTCTAATGTAATCTACACAGGTAAAAGGAGGGTCTTCAGGTCTCTCTCCGAATTTAACGATTTCTCCATTAGGGTAGGTAATGAAATCATAATCGGGTCCTATATCTCCACCGTCTATACCGATATCGCCATCACCATCTGAAATGTTAAAGGACAAACTCAGCTGACCAGTTCTAATTTCAACGCCAGTGGAACCAATCACTTCAACTATTTCTTTAAACTCTACTTTATTAAAGCTAATAGTAGGTTCTATAGGTAAATCTGGAGGTCGATTACAGGCCATTACTAGCCCTAAAAGTGCAATCGAAAAAATGATTTTATGATGTTTTTGAAAACTTAACTTCATCAGCTTTTATAACTCAATACAATTATAGGCATATTTGCCCTAAAGCTCTATCAAGGGCCGATTGATTAACGAATGGATTCTGTGAAAAGTTTATATGAGCGAGTTTTTTCTGTCGATGAAAACTCATTTGAAGCATTGGCCTTGGATATTTTCAGGGTTCAGCACAAAACGAATCCTATTTATCGTGCTTTTGTCAATCACTTGGGGGTATCTCCAGAGTTGGTGACTAAGCTTGAGCAAATCCCTTTTCTACCCATTGAATTTTTCAAAACCCACACAATTAAAACTGGCGATTGGCAATCGGATATTTGTTATGAAAGTAGCGGCACCACTGGCCAAGTAACTAGTAAACATTGGGTGGCCGATGAAGATTTCTATTTGAAAATAGCCGAACAGATTTTCGCTAAAACCTATGGCGAAGTAAAGGATTATACGGTTTTGGCTTTGCTTCCTTCTTATTTAGAAAGGAGTAATTCTAGCTTGGTGGCCATGGCCAACAGGTTTATTCAAATTTCGACAGACCCATCTTCTGGCTTCTTTCTTAATAATTCAAAAGAACTATATGACACGCTTTTGAGGTGTAAAAATGAAGGTAGAAAGACGATTTTATTAGGAGTCACTTTTGGCTTGCTTGATTTTGTTGAGCAGTTTCAAATTGATTTTCCTGAACTAATTGTGATGGAAACTGGAGGAATGAAGGGCAGGAGGGAAGAGCTAGTTAGAGATGAAGTACATGAAATATTGAAGCCTAGCTTTGGTGTACAGCATATTCATTCTGAGTATGGAATGACAGAGTTGTTATCGCAAGGCTATTCTCAAGGAAATGGAATTTTTCGTTGCGGCTATACGATGAAGCTGTTCACGAGAGACATCAATGATCCACTCACCGTAACAAATCAAGTACGAAGTGGGGGCATAAATATTATTGATTTGGCCAATGTGCACAGTTGTTCTTTTATAGAAACCAAAGACTTGGGTAGGGTGTATGCAGATGGTTCTTTCGAGGTACTTGGAAGGCTCGATAATTCCGATGTTCGCGGTTGTAATCTAATGGTGGGTTGAAATATTATCTATTTCAACCCGTTTTGATTGAAAGTTGAGCTTTTCCTATTGAAAGACTCGAAAATTTTTAAATTTGTTATTTCAAAATTGTGTGATGAAGAACTTTAAATTAGTAGCCCTTTTGTTAGCTGTTGTAATCTTAGGCATTTCGTCTTGTGCGCAGCGCCCATGCCCAGCCTATACCAAAGCGGACATGGAGTACAATAAAGACGTGAAGAAAGCGCGATTCTGATTAAATCAGATACTTTTTCACATCTTCGGCACCTATCACATCACCAGCCATAATGATCAAACGTTCGGTTACATTGCGTAATTCGCGAATGTTTCCTGACCAGTCGTATTTTTGAAGTTCTTCTATTGCTTTATCTTCAATTGCCTTCTTTTTGTTTCCATATTCGTTGGCAATGTCTTGCAGAAATTTATCTACCAAAAGCGGAATATCTTCTTTTCTGTCTTTCAAGGCAGGTACAGCAATAAGAATTACGCCCAAGCGGTGATACAAATCTTCGCGAAAACGACCTTCAGCAATTTCCTTTTTTAAGTCTTTATTGGTGGCAGCCAATACACGAACATTCACATTAATGTCTTTGTCACCGCCTACACGAGTGATTCTATGTTCCTGTAAGGCACGCAATACTTTAGCCTGTGCCGAAAGGCTCATATCGCCAATTTCATCCAAGAAAAGTGTGCCGTCATTGGCCTGTTCAAATTTGCCAATGCGCTGTTTGATCGCAGAAGTAAAGGACCCTTTTTCATGCCCAAACAATTCACTTTCAATCAATTCAGAAGGAATTGCAGCGCAGTTGACTTCTACAAATGGTGCTTTTGCGCGATTACTTCTTTCATGAACTCCATGGGCGACCAATTCCTTCCCGGTTCCATTTGGACCAGTAATCAAAACACGGGCATCGGTAGGGCCTACCTTGTCCATCATTTCAATAATGTCTTTCAAAGCAGCGGATTCGCCCACCATTTCATACTTTTTGGAAAGTCGTTTTTTGAGGGTTTTAGTTTCTGTTACTAAAGATGATTTTTCTAGCGCATTTTTTACCGTAAGCAAAAGTCGGTTCAAATCTGGTGGCTTCGGAACAAAGTCAAAAGCACCCATTTTGGTGGCGTCCACGGCCGTTTCGATAGTGCCATGTGCCGAAATCATAATGAACTGGGTGTCGATACCCGCCATCTGAACACGCTCCAAAAGCTCAATACCGTCCATTTTAGGCATTTTAACATCGCAAAGCGCAATGTCATATTTGTCGGCAATCAGTTTTTCTAAACCTTCCTGGCCGTCTTTGGCTTCATCGATGGTGTAGTTTTCGTATTCAAGAATTTCGCGCAAGGTGCTGCGGATACTTTGTTCGTCATCGATGATTAGAATTTTTGCCATTTTCTGGTGGGTTAGTATTTTGGAAAAATTAGATTGACATTCTTCGTGCCAACAATAAGCGAAATTAATGTTTCTGCTTAGAACTCAAATGGAATTATACGCGGATTACTGATATAAAGCCAAAGAAGAAAAAAAAGATACAAGCCGATAAGCCGGGTTCTGTTCCTTAACTAGGTCAAGGCCCTTATCATTTATCTAGCCCCGTCATTACTGGCGGGGTCCATCTGCCTACCCTCCTGCATTGGGCGGGAACCCTCAAAAGCAGGTATATGTGACATTTCACCGCATAGAGTTTACCTGGTTTCACTACAGCATTACCTGTACATACTTTCTGTTGCACTTGTCCTACTCCAAACCCGAAGAATCGAATTTGAAGTGACGGCCGTTAGCCGCTATGCTTCCCTATGGTGCCCGGACTTTCCTCTCCGATTTCGATTACTCTAGTCGCAGCGATAAGGTGGCTTGTATCGGTAGCAAAGGTAGGGAAGTATTGTGAATTGACCTTTTAATGGTTAATAAACAATTCGCTTAAATCTATCGGGTAAGGTGCTGCATCGCCTACTGAGACAAAGGCTTGTGGACTACAGTGTTGAGGTTTGAACTCAATGGTTTTGTTCGTCTCTTCACTACTTATTCTGAATTGTCCACCAGTCATTTGTCCAATTCCTGTTTTAAAACAATTGGAGTTGTAGGTGATCTGCGTGAAAGAGGCACTCTCGAAACTGATGTTGTTTCGATTAATTCCTGACTTCGTGAATTCAGTAACGAAGTAAAATTCGGTTTCTGCTTGGTCTGTAAAGTCCCATGTAGTGTTTCTTTCAGAATTGTAAGTGTAAGTACTGAGGTCATCGAAGGTTAGAATACCATCATCAACTGTTGATTGAATTTCAGCATACTGCCTGTGCGTATCTCGGTTGTTTGTTATTGTTCTATTGCCAGTTACCAATACACTTTCGTATTGATAGTTTTCTAGTGTGATTTCCACCCTTCCAAAAACATTTTCTTTTCTTTCGAAGAGGTTTGCGGTCACTTTGCCAGCCCTGAACCTGCCCATTTCATCCCTACAGCCTGCGCCAAAATCAATCACCACTTGCGTATTGTTGTTGGTTGTGGTTTTTACTGCGCAACGGGTTCGGAATTCATAAGGGTTGTTTAATTCATGGGTCTGGGTTCCTGCTGCCACACCACGAGTGAGTGTAAAGTTGAAGAGTTGTGAGAGTACCATTTTCTCAATGTCATCATCAATAAACTCGGCAATAATTTCTGTGGCTACTTCTGAATCATATTTTGGAGAGGGGAGTTCTTCCGGATCATGGTGACATGATATGCATGCCAAAGAGAGTAAAAGCAAGCCGTATTTAAGAGTTTTCATGATGGTTTATTAAGGCTGATGGTTAAATAACTCATATTCTAACGAATATATTACGCTATGCTTGAATTATTTAAATCAATGCGTAAGTGATGTTTGTTGAAATTAAAATCCTACTATTTTCAACTCAATAAAAAAACCAATGCATCTTCGACTTCTTCGAATTAAACTCGAAGGCTGGGGCAGGCAGGTGAATACCATCTAAGATAAAGAGCAGCGTTTTGAGCCACTTTTTATCAGTTTCAATGTAAGAAAGGTCGAAATCTATGCCCAAGTAAAGCTGACGGTAACTGTTAAAGCCAGCCTGATCGTTTTGGACAACTCGCGCGCGAATCATGTTTTCCGCCCCAAAACCAAGGCCCAAGTTCAGCCATTTCGGGAAATTGGATTGCTTGGCGAAAGCATGAATATCTATACTGAACCAATAGGTTTGGCCATTGTAATCCTTAAAGAGTTCTTCTGCCAGCCCATTGCCTAAAAGGTGTCGGCTTTGCTGCGCTAAGGCTGTTCGGTGAAAGGAGAACTTGGGTTTTATACGTTGCTCGTTCCAAAGTAAATCTTGCCCTAGGAAGAAGGCAGAACCAGCTGTATTGGCGATCATGTCGCCATAAGAAAAACCGAAATCAGGTGAAAATCCGTCCAGTATTTCGATAGGAATGAGTAATCCAGTTCCAGCCACACTCGCCCAAAAAGCAGCTTTTTTCTCTTCAACACCTGCCCATTGCAAAAGTCCATCTCCAATACGCGAAAACTGATAGGTAGAATAGAAATGCCCAAATTTATCTACCTGATGCCATTCGGCATTGTCATTGAAAAACTTAAATTTTTCGAAGCCTTGCTCTTTATACCAAACCTGACTGAGCCCAATTAATGTTGCCCCGTAAGTAACGCCACTAACAGTCAGAACTGTGTTTAGCCGTTTATTTGGGATGCTATCATTTTGGAAGGCATGCGCTTTTGCTGTGAGGAGAAATGAGAATAGTAAAAGGGCAGTCAAGCGCATGGTGCAAAGGTAAAACGAATAGGTATTCTTTTAGAGTGATTTTTAAAATTTAGACCCTTCCTGCGTCAGGGAGAGAAAACGGCCTTATTCAGGCATTTCAAGCTAAGCATTAGCGCTCTTCTTTTTCGAAAAGAAAAGCACTTTCAACAGCCCTAGATTTACCGCGATAATGAGGAGCAAAGCAGGTAATCCGCCTAAATTGGAGAGCATTTTTATACCGTCAATGCCTGCCATACTCACCATAACAAAGGCCACGGCACCAATCGTCAAACCCCAAATGATTTTAATAAAAATGGGTGGTGAAGGGGCTTCTGGTGAAATACCCGATGAACTGATACCACCCATAGCTTCGGTATTCGAGTCTGCTGCGGTGACGTAGGACAGAAAAGCGGTAAATAGAAACACTATGGCCACAATATTACTCCAGGGCAATTCTTCAAATACCCGATAAATGATAGATTCTGGCCCTGCTGCTTCTAATAGTTTACCCAAACCAATGCCTTGGTTGATTTGCATATCGATGGCTGTCCCACTAAAAATGGACATCCAAATTACGCCAAACAGGCTAGGTAAAATCCAGTTGACGATCATGAACTGTTTTACGGTATAGCCATAACTCAATCGCCCAAGAAAGAGGGCAGTGATGGGTGCCCAGGCCAGCCAGTTTGCCCAGTTAAACGATGTCCAACTTTTTGGCCACGGGTCATCAGGGTGGAGCACCGAAATAAGGCTGAACTCTGGCAAGTTCTGAAAATAGAGTCCAAGTGATTTAATACTCTGAATCAAAATACTTCCCGTAGGACCAAACACAAAAATAAAAATGGCTAGGACAATGAAAATTCGAATGTTGATGTCCGATAAAAGTCTAATCCCCTTCATTAAACCCGTAATGGCAGAAATAACAAAAGCGCCTACAATAAAGAAAGTGATAATGAGTAAAACCAAGTCGGATTGGTAACCGAAGAGGTTATTTATTCCCCCAGAAAGGGTAAGAATTCCAGCACCCAATGAGGCAGCCATACCAGCTACTAAAGCGTATAGACAAATGCTATCAATGCCAATGCCCAACCATTTATGCCGGTTTGGGCCTATAAAAGGGTAAAGGGTAGATTTTAGGCTAAAGGCTCTTTTTTCATTATAAAAAGCCAAGGCAAACATGATGGCCGGAATGGTGTAAATGGCATAAGGTGTAAACGTCCAGTGCAAATACATTACAGACAATGCATAACTACCTGCTGCCGGAGTATTGGCTTCAACGCCACTAAAACTGGGTGGTGACATGACATGGAAGATGGGTTCAGCTGTTCCCCAAAATATAATGCCCGTGGCAATGGTGGTGCAGATAACGATTGAAAACCATCGCCATTTAGTAAGTAAGGGTTTGGCGCCTTCTCCGCCAATTCTTCTTTTCGAAATGGGGTGAAAAAATATAATCAGGCAGGTGAGGAGCATCATTAAGGTGCCCAAGCTGAAAAGCCAACCAAACTTATCCAGAATAAAATTATTGATATTGGTAGTGGTTGCTAGGAAGTGCTCTACATCTACCAAACTATAAATGAGCGCCACCAAAAGCAGAATAAAGGGTGGCCAAAATACTTGATGTCTGAAGCTTTTAAAGAGGGACCTTATTGGGGGATCTTGCTTTTGGATAACTGTTTTTGTTTTGAAGATAATGGATTTAGACAAACCCTTAAAGTCTATTCAAGTGTTTTCCACCATTCTCCTGTCGCTTCTTCGCCCATAGTAATGATTTGCCCGATTTGAGGCGTACATGTTTTCTGTGCTTTGGTTTTAGCTTCTGCCATACAGCGTTCAATAGGGTCTTTCCATGTGTGCAAAGACAGAGGAAAACCAGCCCAGTGCACAGGGATCATGATATTTGATTTAGAATCTAATGCCGCTTGAACCGCTTCTTCAGGGAACATGTGAATGGCATGCCATCGCTCGTTGTATTGGCCGCATTCCACAAAAGCCCAATCAAACGGACCTAATTTTTCGCCTACCGTTTTAAAGGCATTGCTTTCACCGCTATCGCCTGTCCAGTAAATTGAATGTGTTGGCGTTTTAAAAACCCAGCCTCCCCAAAGTGATTTGGCCCTATCGGTTAAGCCACGGCCAGAGAAGTGACGAGAAGGAGTGAAGGTTATGGAAATTCCATCGAATTCAAGATTGTCCCACCAATCGAATTCAGTGATTTGATCACTTGAAATACCCCAAGCTTCTAAATGCCGCGCCACACCCAATGCCACAAACCAAGTATCCACTTTCGATTTTAACTTCTTTATACTTGCTAAGTCAAGGTGGTCGTAATGGTCATGCGTAAGTAGTATGGCGTCAAGCTGTGGTAATTGGTCGATGAGCTCTAAAGTGTTTTCGCTAAAACGTTTGGTTTTGAAAGGAGCGATAGGTGAAGTGTCGGGGCCAAGCATTGGATCGATAAGGATGCTCTTTCCGTCTAATTGAAGTAGCACCACCGAGTGGCCATACCATACAAATTTTGGTTTTTCTGACTCACTTTTCCATGTAGCACTGTCGAAGGGCATAATGGGGATGGGCTGCTTTGGTTTTCGCAAATGACTGTCCGTAAACTGTTCCTTAATTAAGCCAATCATGGAACCAAAGCTCATATCCATTTCGGTCAAAGTTTCGTTTACGAATTTCTTGCCATCCCATTGCTTGGATTGGGCATAACGAGCTTTGTGCGCTTTCGTAATCTTGCCTCCAAATTGTGGATTGAAATTGAGAAAGAGCACAAAGGCAATAATTAACGCAGCAAGAACAATGAGAAAGAGCATGGGGTAATTTAAGGAAGATTAAGGCGGATATTTATAAATCGAGTTTTTGTCTGTTAGACCTAATTTTAGAACTGCTATTTTTTCTCTGTGCTAAACCTCCAAATAGCATAGAGACGCCACCGAAAAATGGGCCATATACAACTAAAAAGTTGTCTCCCAGATTTATTAAACCCGTATAAGTGGCAATTGTTACCCCGACACCAAGAAGAGCCAAGATGGCGCCCGCAATGATAAGTTCTGTTGACCTGTTTTTTGAGTTTTTAGTAAAGGCGCTATTGAGTATGTGGTTATCAACCAGTTTTACTATAGCTCTAATGTCTTCTTCTGGGATATTATTGGGCTCTAATTCCTTTCTTATTTGGTCAATTTGAAAGTCCGGACTTTGAGACTTCTCAATGTAATAATCGATAAGTTTGGCTCTGCTCATTTGCTATTTTTCAAAAACTCCATTATCCTGCCGTTCCAAGTAAATCGAACAGAAGCGTCTTCTAGCTGCTTTGTTTCCATATTATAGGAACTGCCGTGTAAGTACGCCTCAACCAAATTATTGGAGATTTCATGAATCAAATCGCCATTGTTACTTTCACTGAGTTGTTCAATACCAAACTCACAGTTACACTGATAATCTAGTAATTCACCACTGTCAAAGATGATTTCCTTCTTTTCGTCAAGAACGATAAAGTGCCAATTTTCAGGATATCCTGTATCATAGTTGCCGTCATAACCAGATCGTTTAGCCACAAACGTTAGCGTTTGTTTTTGTGCTGAAAAGTTGAAGTTATAGCCCAGAAAATCATGAAGTTTAATGTCCGTATAGTACGTTTGTCCATTAATTACTACCTCACTCCAAACCTCATGAGTAATGGACCATTCTTTTGAAAAATCCCTGAGAACTCTTTTGCGGTGACTTGTAATGGTTTCAATAAATGAACTCTTCATGAGTACCCCAGCTATATCTTCCTTTCCTTTTGGGTTTAAGTTTTTGAAGAGCACTATGGGCTGTTCACCTACCACTAAATAATCAGTGCGGTCGGTTTGGTGGAGTATAGTCTCAGGCTGAATCACTTCAAGGTCTGCTGAGAAGTAGCTAGAGTCTGTACTTTTAAGCGTATAAACTCCCGAAATAAATTCTCCATACCCATCATCATAAATCCTCTCAGTTTGAATCTGGGCTAATAGTTGGGTTGAAATAAACAATAGGCAAACAGAGAGAACTCTTTTCATTTGATGGGCTTTCGAGCTAGAATATCTTTATCGTTTTAAATATAGTTAAAATGTGAGTTGAGCTACTGATTATTATGGATAAATCATTAATTACTTCAAATAATCAAGTGTATTTACCATTTCGAATTTTGGGCTTCTTTCCAGTAATTCCCTTAAAAACGATGCGTGAGCCGCACCCATAAGAATGAAAACTCGGTCGTCTTTAGTCATCGGGATTCGGTTGAGGTTTGAGTAAATTCTCAGATTTCTTTGATAGAATTTAGCCGCCTCGTCTGCACCTTCAAAACCATCTTCAGTGCCAACATAGAGCAGATTATCTGCATTGATGTTGATATTGAAATCAAGAACTTTGGGATGGTTATAAAACCTCAATTTTTCTAAAAGCGGTAATTTGTCAAAGTTCTTGTCAAGCTCAGCCAACTCAGGCGAATCTTTGAATGGGTTGTTCATGTAATCTCTATAAGTGGCGGAGTCGATAGTGTTGATAATCTGCTCTCCGATCAGGTAATTGTAATCCATATAACTGTCGATTCCATATAACTGAGCTACGTTATTCAATCTGGCTACATCAAAAGCGACCATGCTTCTTTCGCCATAATTGGTGTTCAATTGAGATGGATCATTTAAGTATTTCTGATATACCTGATTGATTTCTGCATCATATTGAGGATGGTTTTCTATGCAAATAATGGTGGGTTTAAACTCGGCTAGCATTTTGGAAAGAGTACGGATTTCTTCCTGTGTTTTACGGTCTTCTTCGTCAAAATCCACCTTGTTGGCATCTGTGGTATAACCAAAGTGGAAGGTGGCCACATTCAGTACTTTGATTTTGTCCGAAGCTTCCTGAGTTGCTTCAACTGGTGTCTGAGAAGTTTTCTTTTGGTCGCAGCCCAATAAGGTGATGAAGAGCAATGACAGTAATAGTGTTGTTGTTTTCTGCATGAAATTTTGTGATATGATCTTATTTGAGTTTAGCGCGGAAGATGTTAAAAAGTCATTCATAAATCAATGATATGAGTTAATAAAATTGGCTGGCGGTTTGAAAACATTTGTAGAAAGGAGTGAAGATGACTTTTTAGTTATCTGAACGGCTATTTTACATATTGCATAGAAATATATAAAATTAAAATAATTAAATAATTTTATTAAATACCATTTAATTGTAGAATAGTACCTATTTATAATTAGTATTTAAAGTCACGCTTTCTAGTCATTGATAAGGATTGTTTATCAATGAAATTTACAATGTAATCACTAGAGGGTTTATCGGTTTAGTAGCTACAATCTCACTCATGATTGCATAAGAGGTTGTTAACCTCTGTAAATCATTCATAAACTTAAACCAAATAATCATGTCAAATTCAACCAATTTAGTAGGCGCTTTTTCTCCATATACTTGTAAAATGAGCGCAGAAGCCGAAGGAGCTTTTAAAGAGGCAGTAGATGGGCTTTTAGGTGTAACCTATTCTCCAGTAGCCGTTTCTCAGCAAGTTGTTGCAGGAATGAATTACAAGTTCTTCTGTAACACTCAAGCTGCAACAAGGTATCCAAACAATGGAGCTGCCATTGTAAGTGTTTACAAACCACTTAAGGGTGCTGCACATATTACTCACATTCAAGAAGTGTAATTAAGGGTCTGAACTCAGTTTACATTTTAGAATTATGAAAACCTCGAAAGCACATGTTAAATGTTTTACGAGGTTTTTAATTTTTAGCTAAGTCTTAATAAAGTTGGGAAGAGGATTAAACTGCAAAGATCATGGAGGATTTGATCGTCCCTACAGGACTATAATAAGGAAGTAGATTTGTTGTGTCTCGAAGGGCTTCACCCTTCGTTATGTTATTGTGCCCTTTCAGGGCGATTGGTTAGTGTTCATTAACAAAATATGACTCTTATCGAAACGCTATATCTCTATGCTTTATAGGTTTGGAAGTTTGGTGAAAATACAATTGGGTTTTAAACCCTGCTCGTGTGAGATGATTTAGAAATCAACATACTTCAGGACGATTGAGATCGATGTTTTATCTGCTGAGTTTAGCATTAACTTTACAGCCTAACTCAACCCAACTCTTATTTTCAATAGTAGGGAAAACCACTTCACCCTGAATACCAGTTCCTCTAATGCCAACCTGTAGATCTTTCGGTATGTTTTTTCCGAACTCTTTCTCCGCTATCTCTTCGTAATCCACGCGTAATCCATTTTTTACATGGTAAACAGCAGTTAGTACTAATCCGCGTGGATCATTATTTGGTTCTAGAAACTTTAATAAGGCATGTTCTTTAAAAACTGAACTTGGCTCTTCAATACCCTTTTCCTCAAAAAATGCTTTATACTTTTCAATGTCTTCTGGCATTTTTGGTAAATCATATAACTCGCACAGTTTATCGAATGCAACTTCTGCTTGCTCTAATACCGTAATGTCTAGAGATTGAATCTCAACCAAGAGGTCAGAAAGTGTTTTGTCTTCATTGATCCAAGCTTGAATAGGGTTTTCCATAAATCTATTTTTAAGTCACGACTTCATTTGCGAAAGTGATTTTGAAAATTGTGAAAATACGAATGAAAGGTATAAAGCCTATTCATGTCTTGATTTATTGATGATGGATTTGGAAGGATAAGTCTGTTGCTTCCTAATCGGTCATCAATTCACGAACTTTGCTTAATATTCTTTGTAATTCTATTTTATAAATGTTCACATCAAGACTCTCTGATGTTCCATCTTTAAAGGTCATCTCAATGCCGTAGTCTAATCCTTTCAAGGATCTTCTATGATAGAAAGCCAGAAAAGAGGAGTCATATGATCTACCTCTAATTGAAGTGAGTTCGCTAATTTTAAATTTATTGGTACTGGATAGTTGGGGTAGGATAGAGGTGTTTAGGCAATAGAAGTATTCTCCGTCCACAGCGATATCTGCTTTACGAGCCAATATAGTGGCTAGTAAAATAATGATTGTCAACACATACCGGATGTATTCATATGACGCTTCAAACTCCCAAATAAACAATTGAATAGTCAAAACCGAGGCAATGAATGCTCTGCTAAACCAAAGACTGGGTTTCGAAAAGTTATTAGTTCTATGTAAAAAATAGTGGTTCAAGCTTCATACTTTAAATCTCTACTCTTTTTTTGATTGTCAGAATATATCACCTTTTCCTAGAAGTTTGTTATCCCCAAAAATGCTCGTTATTAAAGAGAATCCCTGTTCTGTCAACTTGCCCAAGCCAAATGATATTAGCTTCCTTTTTAATAAGTCAACCCAAGTTTTCTTCTTCATTTTATGAGAAAGTTGTTTCAACTCTTCAATTTGCTCAACAACGTCTTGATATATGATTTCTTGACCCAGTTCAAGTTTTGATATTCTCAACAGAAGTTCATCAAGATTGTGAGAAATGGTTAAAATTTCATCACTCGTAAAACCATCTATTATTACTTGAGAACCTATAGAATTTAAAGTGTCCTGAGTATTGGCTATCCAGTTTGAAACTATTTCGATATATGGTTCTCGGTTTGACCTTTTAACTCTATCGAGAATAACATACCTCATATGTTTGCAAAATAAATCAGGATCATAATCAGGAAGATTACAATACTCTTTAAAATGAAAATCAAGGAAGTCCTCTACTATGTATGCGGGTTTTATTCTTAGTAATTCCTTTGTGAAATGCTCATCATAGTCACTTTCAGTTGTTGGAGAGGAGTGTACTTCTCTTCCATAGGATTCACCATTGCCATATAAAATTGATACTCCCATGCCACGAAAAGTGTCTTTGCCTAATTCACGTATTTGAAATTCCTTTTTGTCTTTTTTGGAATTGAATGTAGAATAAAACCTGTTTGGTTCGTTTTTCATAAACTCATAAATGTATTAACCCGTTTCCTGATAACTGATAACTGATAACTGATAACTGATAACTGATAACTGATAACTAATCACCAATAACTAACCACTACCTCCCCCCAGTCTTCTCAATTGTCAAGGTTCTGTTCTTCTTCTCAAGGGCTTTGTTGAATTTTTCGATATCGTTTTCCTTGATTTGCTCGAACTGTTTTACAGCATTTTGCAAGCGTTCATTTAAAATTTCAGAAACTTCTCCTTGTTGATCGGTAGGTTTGAAATCAATGCCGCTGCCATTAATGTCGCTGGCCAAGGCACTTAAACGTCCATAAAGTTTCATCGGAGAACGGAAGGCATCTTCACGTGCTCCTGTCAAATGGATGTCGTAAAGCTTACTGGCAATATCTTCAGCAATAGCTTTCAGACGAATGGCCTCTTTCTGGATTTTCTTATCGCTTTCTTCAGCAATAATGGCTTCTAGCTCACTGCGCAAAACTTCCACTGCATTAATGCTGCTTACTGCTATGTTCATGGCATCGCGCAACTGTAAAGAGAAGTCCACTTGTGCTTGAATATCGGCAATGGTTCCTTCAGAGAATGGGTCTTTCAGCACATTGAACTCTTGGACGATCTCCTTTTGCAGGTTATCGTTGTTGTCGATCATCTTCAGTACTGCTTTGTATTTGCCCGGCACTACTCTTGGCCCTAACTGACCAGCATTTAGGTCTAAATCCCAAGTAGTAAGCGGACGCCAGCCTTCACCATTCAATTCCACCCAAGGACGACCAGGAGGCTGTGTTCTCAGTTGTGGGCGGTATGTAGATTCGTACCTGAGGTTCCATACCGTTCGGTTCACACCCGCATTTTTAGAGGGTTCCATGGTGCGGATCACCTCTCCATTCATTGACTGAATTTCTAATAGCAATTTGCCATCATGTTTCTGCGGTAAATAGTAATTGATGATGGCGCCATTAGGCGGGTTCTGCCCTGAATTATTGCTTGGCCCATCGGTTTTAATGCTTTCTCTTGAATTGAAACGGTAAGTGTCGCGCATTTCAAAAACCTGTGCTTCGTTGCCCAGTTTGTCTGCGTTTCGAATTGCGCCTAGGTCATCTAAAATGTAATAACCACGGCCATAAGTTGCTACTACCAAATCGTCAAAATGCTCTTGCACTTCCATCCAGTATACCGGGGCAGGAGGTAGGTTGTTTTTCAATCGTGACCATGTTTTTCCATCGTTATGACTGATGTAAATTCCCTTGTCGATGCCCGCGTAAAGCATTCCTTCTCTTTTTGGGTCTTCCTTCACTACATGCACAAAACTCGATTCTGACTTCGGAATACCATCCGATATTTTCGTCCAAGTCTTACCGTAATCAGTTGTTTTATAAATGTATGGATCGAAATCACCCATTTGGTGAAGGTCAACCGAAATGTAAGCCGTACCTGCATTGTATTTTGAAGGCTGAATATTGGCAATGGTTCCCCAAGCGGGCATACCTTTGATATTGGTCGTAAGGTTCGTCCAGTTTTTACCAGCATCTCGGGTCAATTGCACTTGGCCGTCATTTGTTCCTACCCAAATTAGCCCTTCTTCTAAAGGCGATTCTTCAATAGCAAAAAGGGTAGCACCATCAAAAGTCATCAAGTTGTCAATAGCAACACCACCCGAACTTTCTTGGTGGCTTTTATCATTCAATGTCAAATCCGGACTGATGATTTGCCAGCTTTGGCCGCCATCGTCAGATTGATGTACAAACTGACTTCCCACATATACGCGATGTTTTACATGGGTTGAAAAACTCAAAGGGAAGTTCCAGTGCCAGCGGTATTTCATGTCTTTTGGTGCCCAACCATAACCTGCTTCTGGCCAAACCCGCACTTCTCTAGAGTAGCCAGTACGTAAATCATGTCTTTCCAATCCGCCATCATAACAACCCGACCAAACAATATTATTATCATTCGGATCTGGCTTTGCGAAGCCACTTTCGCAACCTCCCACACCTTTCCATAAACCCAAAGGAATGTAGCCTTGAAGCGAATTGCTAGGCCCCATATAGGACCAGCCATCTTGACGATTTCCGAATACATTGTATGGAATTTGGTCATCTACAGAAACGTGATACATCTGTGCAATCGGTAATACTACGCGCTGAAAAGAGCGCCCGTGGTCAAGTGTAATACTCGCACCGCCATCGTGGGCTACCATCATTCTGTCAGGATTGGTCGGGTCAATCCACATGTCATGATTGTCGCCACCACCGCTCGGAGGCCTTCTTTCTCTTGTCTTTCCACCATCTAGTGATTGCACAAAACGCACACTCAGCGAGTAGACTTCATCTGGGTTTCCTGTGCCCACAGCAATTCGGGTATAATAGGGTGCGCGCTCATTCCAATCATGGTCCTGACTCATTAAAGTCCATGTTTCGCCTTTATTATCTGACCTCCAAAGCTCTGGGCTGTTGATTTCAAATAGGGCATATACCACATTTGGATTACTGTAAGAAACAGCCACTGCGGTTTTCCCTACGGGTCTTTTTTCTCCTCCGGGAAGGCCTTTTAAGTTCATCGGCTCCCAAGTGTCACCACCATCGGTAGAGCGGTAAATGCCACCACCGTTACCACCACTGTTCAAACCCCAAGAGTTTATGTGCACAGACCACATGGCGGCATAGAGAATGTTTGGGTTTTTAGGGTCGATGGCTAAATCGGAAGCGCCTGTGTTTTCGTCAATGAAAAGAATACGCTCCCAAGTGTCACCACCATTTTTGCTACGGTAAATGCCTCGCTCTTGCTGTGGGCCGTAAGTGTGACCTAATGATGCCGCATAAATTATCTTGGCATTGGTAGGATGAACAATTACGCGACCGATGCGGCCTGTTTTTTCCAAACCTTTATGTTCCCAAGTTTTCCCAGCATCTGGTGAAAAGTAAATACCATTGCCCATAGCATGAGCAGGACGGATGATAAAAGTTTCACCTGTTCCTACCCAAATTTGCTTGGGGTCGGTAGGGGCTAAAGCTATTGAGCCTATAGAGGAAATGTCTTGATCATCGAAGATAGGACGCCAGTTGAGACCTCCGTTTTCAGTTTTCCAAAGTCCGCCAGAAGCGGCACCAATGTAATTAACCATGGGGTTACCCGGTTCGCCAGCAATGGCAATGGCGCGGTTGCCTTCTGGTCCAATAAACCGAAAACGTTGTGATCCGAATTGGTCATCTAGACTGTTTTGAGCATTGATGAATAGTGGGACAATAAGAAGCAAGGCTAAGAGAATGAGTTTGTTGGTGCGCATAGTTGTGGTTGTTTCGTCAGCAAAAGATAGAAAATATTATTAGGATGAACCGCCTAAAATTTACCGATGGGTGAATTGGAGCTTGAAATTTTATATATTAAATAATTAACATATAAAAATATGTTAAAATAAAATTATGATGATAACTAGTTTTTAAAAATGAGTGTAGAAGTTTACTATTTTCAGTCACCTCGTAGAGGTTTTTTGCAGCAATACAAGAAGGTTTGATTTTACCGCAAAGCACGCAAAGAGGAGCAAAGGAATGGGGTAGGGTATTGCGAACCTGCTACGGTTTATCGGAGTGAACAGGTTTACGTGAAGCAATCTCAATTTCAAATTACCTAAGCTGCTTGCTAGAGACTGCTTCGTTACAGTCCATTGCTACCGCATGGCCTGTGCCTCGCAGTGACGCTTCGATGGGGCGTTTGTGGTGATTTGCATTGAAGTATAATGTGTGATTAAACTATTATTAACAGGAAATACCTGCATTATCCCTCATTGCTCCTTCGCTGTAGCTTCAGCGCAAGCGTTGCGAACCTGCTGATGTTATTCGGAGTGGAAGTATTTACGTGAAGCAATCTCACTGTCCCGTGAAGCAATCTGAATTTCTAATTACCTAAGCTGTTTACTAGAGACTGCTTCGTTACAGTCCATTGCTACCGCATGGCCTGTGCCTCGCAGTGACGCTCCGATGAGGCGTTTGAGGTGATTTGCATTCAAGAATAATGTGTGATTGAGACCGTCATTGCGAACCTGCAGATGTTATTCGGAGTGGAGGTATTTACGTGAAGCAATCTCACTGTCCCATGAAGCAATCTCAATTTCAAATTACCTAAGTTGCTTGCTAGAGACTGCAAGTGCGAAGCGATCTATCGGACTACCTTTCGCATCATAATTTTTTTAAAAAAATACCTTTGATATCTTGAGCAGTATGAACAGCTATAAATAAGCACTTATATTTAGCATGTATTTATGAAACCCACCATGACACGTATTTTATTAACAGCCTTTATTTTTTGTTTGTCATTTTCATTGTCAGCGCAATACGGAAATGGGCGATACACTTTCGTTTTTCTGAATACTAACCCGAACAAAGCTGAAATTTCTCAGGCGGCTATTGACTCTTTACAAACCGGACATATGAATAATATCAACCGCTTGGTGAAGGATAAGAAGATGATTGCGGCTGGACCGTTCTTTACGGGAGGTGGCGTTTTCTTATTTGATACCAATGTGGAAGAAACCAAAACCATTCTCAATTCAGACCCTGCTATTGCTGCTGATCGCTATATATTGGAGGTTTTCTCCACCGATCCTATCCCTCACAATGCTGTAAAGAAAACACTTTGCACACTTTGGGATAAAAATGAAGCCGATGTAGAAATGGCAATGAACTATTATTTTGTTCGGTACAAATCTAATAAGGAAAATGAAGACATTGCCGCTGTTAAAACCAACCGTTTTACTGAAAATTTAATCAGGTCTGTTTCCCATAAAAGTGGCCAAAACACCATAATAGGAGCTTTAAACCTCAACGAAAATGAAGGGCAACTGATTTTTTACCAGTCTAATATTGAAGGAGGGATAGAAGCTGATTTTGCTGCTCACGAGCTAGTGAAAAAGGGTTTAATGACTTATGAACACAGTCAGATTTATTTCCCTAAAGGCGTGTTTTGTGAAAATTGAATTTAAAAATTCTTTGATTAGAAAAACAATCTAATTTCCTTTGAGCCAACAATGAGAGCAAATACTATTATTATCACCCAAATTATTACTGTCGTGAATACATGATGGGAGGGGATGGTATAGTTTAAAATATCGAGAGCCTTTCCCAACCGGAAAGGCTTTTTTTATGTCCTCCTGTGTCCTCCTGAACTTGTTTCAGGATCCGTGAGAAAAACAGAAACATAGAGAAGTAGATAAAAAACAAAGAGATTAAGATTAGATGTTCAAGTACACAACCATTATTACAGTAGTCATTATTACCACCCGGACGGGGTGAAATAGGATACTATTGTCAATGCATTAGAAGCCTTTTTCACCTCGTGAGAAAGGCTTTTTTATGCCTTAATGCCAAAATCAGTAGCTAAAAACGGTCAGAAAGCAGGATGTTGAAGTTGTAAGTAGTGTTGATGTAAGGTGTTGATATACAGGGCTTATTAAAAATAATGACAGTGTATTGAGATTGTAGAAGAAGAAAAATTCATAACCAGAATGAAAAAGAGCCAAGATAATTTTAAACCATAAAATGATGTATTACGGATCAAATACCACAGTTTTTTTAGATGGCCAATGGCTGAAAGCCTCAGAGGCCAGCGCTAGTTTGTACAACCAGAGTATGCACTACGGAAGTGGTGTCTTCGAAGGCATTCGGGCATACGATGTCGATGGGGCTCCATCGGTATTCAAAGCGGAAGCACATTATGAAAGGCTATTGACTTCAGCAGCGTCAATGCATATTCCTTGTAATTACTCGATTGAGGAATTAACAGCGCTCACTTATGAGTTGCTTGAAAGAAATCAGTTGACAGATGCCTATATCCGTCCTTTGATTTATTTGGGTGAGAACATGGCATTAGGCACCGTTGAGGAATCTCATCTGTTTCTTTGTGCTTGGGAATGGGGTAAATATTTAGGCGATAAAAGCCTGAATGTGATGGTTTCTTCCTACGAAAGACCGAATCCCCGTTCTGTTCCTGTTGCAGCCAAAGTTACTGGTCATTATACCAACTCTATTTTAGCCACAACCGAAGCCAAGCGCAAAGGCTTTGATGAAGCATTGCTTTTAGACGAAAATGGTTCGGTGGCTGAAGGAAGTGGCGCCAACTTCTTCTTTGAACAAGATAAAGTGCTTTACACACCGCCATTGGGAAATATTCTTCCAGGAATAACAAGAGAAACGGCCATTGACATAGCTAGAGATTTAGGTTATGAGGTGGTTGAAGCCTATTTCCCTCCTGAAAAAGTGAAGGGAACCGATGGCGCTTTCTTTACAGGAACAGCGGTAGAAGTAGCAGGAATTGGTTTGCTGGATGGGAACCCTTTTCGCTTGCCTTGGGAAGAAACCATCGGCTATCAAGTGGCGAAAGTCTATCAAAATTTAGTACGACAGCCTTCAAAAACACAATTAGTAAATACCTGATGGAACTCAATAAATACAGTAAACGCTTAACGCAAGACGAAACCCAGCCTGCTTCGCAAGCCATGCTTTATGGTGTTGGCCTCACAGAAGCTGATATGAAAAAGGCACAAGTGGGAATTGTGAGCATGGGCTACGATGGCAACACTTGCAATATGCACTTGAACCAACTGGCTAGCCAGGTCAAAGCAAGTGTATGGAATAATGATTTGGTGGGGCTAATCTATCACACCATAGGCGTAAGCGATGGCATTGCTAATGGTACTGAAGGTATGCGCTATTCGCTGGTTTCCAGAGAAATAATTGCCGATTCCATTGAAGCAGTGGCTGGTGCGCATTATTACGATGCCATTATTGCGGTGGCTGGTTGTGATAAGAACATGCCGGGCTCGGTGATTGCCATGGCTCGGCTCAACCGCCCTTCCATCATGCTCTATGGTGGAACTATAGCCTGGGGCTGCTATAAAGACAAAAAGCTGAATATTGTTTCTTCATTTGAAGCCTTGGGAGAACGTTTTTCAGGAAATATATCAGACGAAGACTATAAAGGCGTAATCAAAAATTCGTGTCCAGGAGCGGGTGCTTGTGGTGGAATGTACACGGCCAACACTATGTCGTCTGCCATAGAAGCTTTGGGGATGTCATTGCCTTTCAGTGCCTCAAACCCTGCGGTAAGTGATGTGAAAAATCAGGAGTGCGAGGCCATTGGCAAAGCCATTAAAAATCTTCTCGAACTGGACTTGAAACCCAAGGACATCATGACCAAAAAGTCATTTGAAAATGCCATTCGGGTGGTGATTGTTTTGGGCGGATCTACCAATGCGGTAATGCATTTATTGGCCATCGCCAAAAGCATTGATGTGGATTTAACTCTAGCTGATTTTCAGCGATTATCCGATTCCACTCCACTATTAGGTGATTTAAAGCCCAGTGGGAAGTACTTAATGGAAGACCTTTTCCAAGTAGGCGGGGTGCCTGCAGTCATGAAGTATATGCTTGAAAAAGGTATACTTCATGGAGATTGCATGACTGTAACAGGTAAAACGGTAGCCGAGAACTTGGCTGATGTTCCTTCATTGAACTTCGATCAGCAAGTGATACGCACAACTGAAAACCCAATAAAACCACAAGGCCACCTGCAAATGCTTTTTGGCAATTTGGCTGAAGAGGGTGCTGTTGCGAAAATCACAGGGAAAGAGGGCGAACGATTCGAAGGCAAAGCCATTGTTTTCGATAACGAATTTTTAGCAATTCAAGGAATTCAAGAAGGGAAAGTGAAGGCGGGTCATGTCGTGGTCATTCGGTACGAGGGACCAAAAGGCGGCCCAGGAATGCCAGAAATGTTAAAGCCAACTGCCGCCATTATGGGTGCTGGTTTAGGGAGTTCGGTGGCATTGATTACCGATGGACGATTTTCCGGAGGAAGTCATGGTTTTGTGGTAGGTCATGTTACGCCTGAAGCCCAAGAAGGCGGCACCATTGCCGTGGTTCGAGATGGTGACCCGATTACTATCGATGCCATTCAAAACAGCATCTCACTGGACATTCCTTCCGAAGAAATAGCCCAAAGGAAAGCCGAGTGGAAAGTCCCAGCCTTAAAAGTAAGCCGAGGAGCCTTGTATAAATATGCGAAAACAGTAGCCTCTGCTTCAGAAGGCTGCATAACCGATCAATGATATGTATTTAGAAGCTACACTTACTCCACCAGTAAAGGAAACGATGCGTACTTCTGGCGCGGATGCTGTGCCCAGGTCATTTATTGCTGAAGATGTTGATTTGATTTTTGGCTATCCAGGCGGTGCGATTATGCCCGTTTACGATGCCCTTTATCATTATCAGGAACAAGTTAAACATGTGTTAACTAGGCACGAGCAAGGTGCCATTCATGCAGCACAGGGTTATGCCCGTGTAACAGGAAAAGTAGGGGTGGTACTCGCCACTTCGGGTCCAGGAGCTACGAACTTAATCACCGGAATTGCAGATGCAATGATTGATTCAACTCCGTTGGTATGCATTACCGGGCAAGTTGGGTCGCAGTTATTGGGCACAGATGCTTTTCAAGAAATTGACATCATCAGCATTTCCATGCCAGCCACCAAATGGAATTATCAGGTAACAAAAGCCGAACAATTGCCAGAAGCACTTTCACGTGCGTTTTACATTGCTCGTTCTGGCCGACCTGGCCCAGTTTTGATTGACATTACCAAAGATGCGCAATTTGAAATGTTTGATTTTGCTTACCGTAAATGCAAGCAGATTAGAAGCTATACGCCCGTTCCAACGCTGAATTTAAACCGAGTGGAAGAGGCTGCTGATTTGATCAATTCAGCCAAGAAGCCATTGGTGGTTTTTGGACAGGGGGTGATTTTGGGCAATGCTGAAAAGGAATTTAAACAACTGATTGAAAGGGCCAATTTACCTGCCGCATCCACACTTTTAGGGCTTTCTGCGCTTCCATCAGATCATCCTTTGTATGTGGGAATGTTGGGAATGCACGGCAATTATGCACCCAATGTGTTGACCAACGAATGTGATGTTTTGATTGCTGTAGGCATGCGCTTTGACGATCGCGTTACGGGGGATTTGAGTCGCTATGCGAAGCAAGCCAAGGTGATTCATTTTGACATTGATCCTGCTGAAATTAATAAGAATGTCCAAGCCGATGTAGCCGTATTGGGCGATTGCAAGGAAAGTTTACAAGCGCTGATTCCATTGGTGTATGAACGCTCTCATCAAAGCTGGTTGCAGGAATTCGAGGCATTGAAAGGAGTGGAGCAAACTAAAGTCATCGAACAGGACTTAAAGCCCACTTCTGGCCCAATTTCTATGGGGGAAGTAATTTATCAGGTGAATGTACAAACCGATGGTCATGCGGTTTTGGTCACGGATGTAGGGCAACATCAAATGGTGGCCAGCAGGTATACGCAGTTTAAACAAAGCAAAAGTAATATTACTTCGGGTGGTTTGGGCACGATGGGTTTCTGTTTGCCAGCGGCTTTGGGGGCTAAACTGGGTGCGCCCGAGCGCGAAGTGATTGCAGTTATTGGTGATGGCGGTTTTCAAATGACCATTCAAGAATTGGGTGCCATTTTTCAGACCAAAGTGGCAGTTAAAATCATCATTCTCAACAATTCATTTTTAGGCATGGTGCGCCAGTGGCAACAGCTCTTTTTCGATAAGCGATATTCTTCTACCGAAATGGAAAACCCTGATTTTGTGGCCATTGCCAAGGGTTATGGCATTGAAGGGGAATCAATTAGTGAACGAGAAAATCTGCCAGCCGCTGTTAGTGAAATGCTTCAGCATGACGGCAGTTACTTATTAGAAGTGCACGTAGGCCAAGAAGATAATGTATTTCCGATGGTGCCCACGGGCGCTTCGGTGTCAGAAATCAGATTAGAATAATATGGAGCAAGCATATACACTTTCAATTTTCTCGGAAAACAGTGTTGGGTTATTGAACCGCATCACTTCCATACTGACCAGAAGACATTTAAATATTGATAGTATTAACAGCTCTGAATCAGAGAGTTCGGGAATTTATAGGTTTACGATTGTAGTGAAAACCACCGAGGCTCAGGTAAAGAAACTTGTGCTTCAACTTGAAAAACAAGTAGAGGTAATGAAGGCGGTGTACCATACCGATAGTGATACGGTATTTCAGGAGATCGCTCTATATAAAATATCCACCAAGTCGATTTCAGAAGGAAACCTGGTGGAAAAGCTCATTCGAGATAACAATGCTCGGATACTTTCTGTGGAATCGGATTTCATGATTATAGAGAAAACAGGGCATAAAGAAGAAACGCAGGAGCTGCTCGACTTTCTGAGTCCGTATGGTGTGCTGGAGTTTGTCCGTTCAGGGCGAGTTTCGGTAATTAAACCTATGGGGGAATTGGAAGGGATTTAGAGTGAGCAGAGAGATTACTTCGTTATCAAGCTTCTAGCAAAGCTTAATTTCTCGCAATGATGGTTCGAACCATCACTGAGAGTTCTTTATCGACCATAGGGAGATAAAGAGCGTGGCAGTCTCGAGCTTAGTCAAGACAGATTGCCGCGGTCGTAACCTTGTCTATCGACAAGCCTACTTCCTCGCAATGACGAACATAATGACAAAAATCACCTTCTCGAAGAGGGGAGGATTTAAACAAATTAGAAACACTAAAAACAATAATAATGGCAAAGATCAACTTTGGCGGGGTAGAAGAAAACGTAGTGACCCGCAATGAATTTCCGCTATCAAAAGCACAAGAAGTATTATCGAACGAAACGGTTGCGGTAATTGGTTATGGCGTTCAAGGCCCTGGGCAATCGCTTAATTTGAAAGACAATGGCATTAATGTAATTGTTGGGCAAAGAAAGGAATCTAAAACTTGGGACAAAGCTGTGGCCGATGGTTGGGTGCCGGGAGAAACACTTTTTCCAATTGAAGAAGCGCTAGAACGAGGAACAATTATTTGCTATTTGTTGTCCGATGCGGCTCAAATTGCAGTTTGGCCAACGGTGAAAAGGCACCTCACTGCGGGTAAAATGCTTTATTTCTCTCATGGTTTTGGAGTTGCTTACAGTGACAAAACGGGCATTGTTCCTCCGTCAGGTGTTGATGTAGCTTTGGTAGCACCAAAGGGTTCTGGTACTTCATTGCGCTCACTTTTTGTAGAAGGAAAAGGATTGAATTCTTCCTTTGCTATTCACCAAGACGCTACCGGTAAAGCCAGAGATCGCGTAATTGCTTTGGGTATTGCAGTGGGTTCGGGTTACCTTTTCGAAACCACTTTTTACAAAGAAGTAACCTCTGACCTTACGGGCGAAAGAGGTACTTTGATGGGCGCCATTCAAGGCTTATTCCAAGCACAATATGAAGTGCTTCGGGCGAATGGACATTCACCCTCTGAGGCCTTTAACGAAACGGTAGAAGAAGCAACGCAGTCCCTCTATCCGCTTATTGCTGATAATGGTATGGATTGGATGTATGCTAATTGTTCGACTACCGCACAGCGCGGTGCTTTGGATTGGAAAGATAAATTCTATGCTGCTACAAAACCTGTTTTTGAGCAGTTGTATAAATCGGTTACAGATGGAGTTGAGGCCAAAAATTCTATCGATTCTAATTCTCAGTCAGATTATCGTGAGAAGCTTGAGGTAGAATTGGAAGCTATTCGCAATTCTGAAATGTGGCAAGCTGGCAGGGCGGTAAGAGGTTTAAGACCAGAAAATGTATCTGTTGCAAAACCAGAAGAGGAATTGGTTTAGGTCTATCTACACTTCGGTAAGTATTAATCAATCAGGTGAAACCGTTAAAACGGTTAATACTGGCTAATTCCATAGCCCACGGTTTAAACCGTGGGCTATTTGTTAAATGTATTGTAAAGAATGGTTTTTACCATTTAAACCAGCAGGTAAAATGGACAGAGTCCGGAATGAATAGATGGTAACAGGATGGAAGCGGTTAATTCATAGTTTAAGTGGTTTGTTGGCGAAGAACATTAACAAGGGTGGAATCAAACGTATTAAGCTTACAAAGACCTTTGATTAAGCCCAAAATTGAGCAATTATTTTTATGCATTGTTGGCAATGGTTTTTAACTAATAACCTCAAATTGAGGATACAAAATATACATCAATTTCTTTCCATCATCATTAAGTTTATACTCAAACATTTGACGCTCTGACAAGCTTCTTAAACTAACTTGTCCACTATATTTTTTTTCTGAAATTTTTATTAATCCCATACTCAATAATGAACTACTATATTCATTTGTTATTGGTTGCCCTCTAAAAAAAATAGTTAGTTTCAATAAATCTGGAAGGTAACTTTTATTGACTATTTGAGAAAATTTTTGAAATGTTTTAAAGTCAATTTCTCCATTAATATAAGATTTGAAAATTACAGCAATTATTTTTGGTTTGTTATTGTCGTCAATCTTATTAATTATTTCAAGGAGAGTTTCTCCGACTTTATTATCACTTTCATTATCTATTTTTGACTTCATTTCACTCTTTTCTTTATCAGAAAGAGTTTCTAACTCACGTAAAAATTTAAGAATTTTTTGAACAAACAAATGGTCAGAAATACTGTTTGTTATTTTGTAAATACTTTTTAAAGTTCCAATTATAGGGATTTGATTAATTGCATCATTATCGACTATTAAATCCAAGGTTATTTCACCAAGTTCCGATAAAATATCAGTTCCTCCATTCTCGCTAATTGTTGTGATAAGTGATTTGTCAATTTCCATTGCTGATTTTCAAATTATTGCCAACATTATGTATGAGTCACAAAAGTGACGCATAGCAATGAATAGATGAATTTTTATGACGTTTACACTTAATATATGAGGCATGAACTTCATTTTTAGATTCCTACTTAAAAGCAGGAATCCCTGTAATCTCGGCACCGAGAATTAGCAAGTGAATATCATGTGTTCCTTCATAAGTAACTACAGATTCTAAGTTGGCCATATGGCGCATCATTGGGTATTCGCCTGTAATGCCCATTCCACCATGCATTTGTCTTGCTTCGCGGGCAATATTCAATGCAGTTTCTACTGCATTACGCTTGGCCATAGAAATTTGAGGCGTTGTGGCTTTTCCTTCATTAAAAAGTTGGCCTAAGCGGAAGTTCAATAATTGCGCTTTGGTAATTTCTGTAAGCATTTCTGCCAATTTCTTTTGCTGCAATTGGAAAGAACCGATGGGCTTATCAAACTGGATACGCTCTGCGCAATATTTTCTAGCCGACTCATAGCAATCCATAGCAGCACCAATAGCACCCCAAGCAATGCCATAACGAGCGGAATCCAAACACATCATTGGCGCACCCAAACCGCTTTTGTTCGGCAATAGATTTTCCTTCGGCACTTTCACATTGTCGAATACCAATTCACCAGTAGCACTGGCTCGTAAAGACCATTTGCCATGTGTAGTAGGGGTAGAGAAACCTTCCATACCACGCTCTACAATCAGTCCGTGAATTCTTCCTTCTTCACTTTTCGCCCAAACCACAGCCACATCGGCATGAGGAGCATTTGAAATCCACATTTTCGCGCCATTCAAAAGGTAATGGTCGCCCATGTCTTTAAAATTGGTGGTCATGCCAGAAGGGTTAGAACCGTGATCGGGCTCTGTCAAACCAAAGCAACCCAACCATTCGCCAGAAGCCAGTTTTGGTAAGTATTTATGGCGTTGCTCTTCGTTGCCAAATTTGTAGATAGGGTACATCACCAAAGAGCCTTGTACCGAAGCCGTAGAACGCATGCCTGAGTCACCACGCTCAATTTCTTGCATAATCAAACCGTAAGAAATATAGTCCATACCACCGCAACCATATTTGGTAGGTAACTGAGGCCCAAATGCTCCGATATCCCCAAATTTTTTCACCATTTCGAGCGGGAAATGTGCGTTTTGCGCCCAGCTTTCAATGTAAGGAGAGATTTCTTGTTTTACGAAATCACGCACCGCACCACGCACCATGATGTGCTCTTCGGTAAGCAGCGAATCCATTCCGTAGAAATCAGGGTGTTCAAAAGTATCTTGCTTAGACGATTTCTGGATTTTAGCGTGGTTATCGGTGTTCATATCTTCTTTGGTTTCTAAATATTATCTTTCAAATTTGCACGTATTTCAGTACAATACAAACGTATGAACAACAAGGAAATCGACCAAGGGATATTAGATAGAATTAAAAAACTTGAAGCCAAATACGAAGCAATGGGGCAAGATATGGCTTCATACCTTGATGGTTTACTCCACGCTGATTACCTCAAATATTGGGAATACATCAATTTAGAGTCGCTTTTGGCACTTCAACATCCCAAAACACATTTTCCTGACGAAATGATTTTCATTGTTTATCATCAGTCTACAGAGCTGTATTTCAAACTGATTCTGTGGGAAATGAAACAAATGCAATCGGCTGAACACCCAAACCTTGAATTTTTCACGGCCCGCGTAAAGCGTATTAATAACTACTTCGAACACCTTTGTCATTCTTTTTCCATCATGATTCAAGGCATGGAAAAGGAGCAATTTTTACAGTTCAGAATGTCGCTTTTGCCAGCCTCGGGTTTTCAATCGGCTCAGTATCGAATGATTGAAATTGCATCAACAGACATGATTAACTTGGTTAATCATGAAAAGCGCGATGACTTCGACCCTTATGCTTCAATCGAAGAGCTTTATGATTCTATTTACTGGAAGACAGGAGCTACCGAACTAAAAACAGGCAAAAAAACTTTGACTTTGGATCAATTTGAAGCTAAATATTCTAAAGAATTTGTTCAGTTGGCCAATGAGGTGAAGTCCACCAATTTGAACCAGCTTTATATCCGTTTCTATAAAGAATTAGAAGGAACGGAAGAGCTTGTTGCCGAACTGAAACGTTACGATTTGCTCGCCAATGTTGATTGGCCTTTGGTGCATTATAAGTCGGCCGTACGTTATTTGCAGCGTAATCCAGAAGATATTAAAGCTACGGGGGGAACTAATTGGCAGAAGTATTTACCGCCAAGATTCCAGAAAGTGATGTTCTTTCCTGAATTATGGAATAAAGAAGAACAGAATGAGTGGGGCAAGCATTGGGTAGATCAGAATGTCCTCAACTAATTCAGCTTTTCCATAAAAGGCTTTATTGACCTCTGGATTCGTCTGGAGGTTTTTTGTTTTATAGGCTATAAATGCTATAACCATGTGAAGTAGTTGTATGCACAATGCTTTTCATCCTGACCCCGAGCGCTTCGGGGGAAGGAACTAAGAATTGTTTGCGAAAATGGATTTAGATCCTTCGTTTCACTCAGGAAAAGAAATCGGTAAGTATACTTCAGGTGTTTACTATACATTTTAAAGAGAGTTATATTTTATCCTATAAACCAATTGTGTGCACACTGCTTTTCATCCTGAGTGGCAGCGAAGGAACTAAAGTGCAATCTTAGATCGATATAGTCTTTGTCTATATCTTCATAAAAACTATAAATAAAAATTATCTCAAGGGTTTTCTTAAATTGTATTCGTTAACAATAAAACCTATCGAAAATGGAAAACAACGAACACGCAAAAGTATATGACATGAACAGTGGCGGCAAGTGCCCTTTTCATGGCGGTACAATGAAAAGAACAGCAGGTGGCGGCACTTCAAACCGAGATTGGTGGCCTAACCAATTAAACCTTAACATCCTCCGTCAACACTCTTCGCTTTCAAATCCTTTGGGTGAAGATTTTAATTATGCTGAAGAGTTCAAAAAGCTTGACTTAAAAGCCATTAAGCAAGATCTCTATGATTTAATGACCGACTCTCAAGATTGGTGGCCTGCCGATTATGGTCATTATGGACCATTCTTTATTCGTATGGCTTGGCATAGCGCGGGTACTTACAGAATTCAAGATGGCCGCGGTGGAGCGGGGTCAGGCTCTCAGCG
The DNA here is from genome assembly GCF_001593005.1 of Roseivirga ehrenbergii. Taxonomy (GTDB): domain Bacteria; phylum Bacteroidota; class Bacteroidia; order Cytophagales; family Cyclobacteriaceae; genus Roseivirga; species Roseivirga ehrenbergii. Next base: position 903,578 of record NZ_LQZQ01000045.1, on the reverse strand, counting down.
TTTTGCTCCATTGAATAGCTGGCCCGATAACGGCAACTTAGATAAAGCTCGTTTACTGCTTTGGCCAGTTAAGCAGAAATATGGCAATAAAATCTCTTGGGCGGATTTAATGGTTTTAGCTGGGAATTGCGCGCTAGAATCAATGGGCTTAGAAACCTTTGGTTTTGCCGGTGGACGAGAAGATGTTTGGGAACCAGAACAAGATATTTATTGGGGTGCCGAAACCGAATGGTTAGGCGATAAAAGGTATACCGGAGATCGTGAATTGGAGAATCCTCTTGGTGCTGTGCAAATGGGGCTTATTTATGTAAACCCAGAAGGTCCGAATGGCAACCCCGATCCGTTGAAATCTGCTATTGATATTCGTGAAACTTTTGGTCGTATGGCCATGAATGATGAGGAAACTGTAGCTTTAATTGCAGGCGGACACACATTTGGTAAAGCGCATGGTGCTGCTGACCCTGCAAAATATGTAGGTAGAGAGCCAGCTGCAGCCGGTATTGAAGAAATGAGTTTAGGCTGGAAGAACACTTACGGTACTGGCCATGGTGATGATACTATAACGAGTGGAATCGAAGGAGCGTGGACGCCAAATCCAACCCGATGGGATAACGAGTATTTCGATGTGTTGCTCAATTACGATTGGGAGTTAACAAAAAGTCCGGCAGGAGCACACCAATGGACACCAACGGCTGCATCTCATGCACGTCAAGCTCCAGCTGCTGGAAACCCTGCCAATACTCAAGCGCTAATGATGACTACAGCCGATATGGCTTTGAAGATGGATCCGATTTATGGGCCAATTTCAAAACGTTTTCATGAAAATCATGAAGAGTTTGCCGATGCCTTTGCACGTGCTTGGTATAAGCTAACGCACAGAGATATGGGGCCAATATCTCGCTATTTGGGTGCTGAAGTACCTAAAGAAGAGCTGATTTGGCAAGATCCAATTCCTGCGGTTACCCACGAATTGATCAATGATAAAGATGTAACAGATTTAAAGAACGAAATCCTAAATTCAGGACTTTCTGTTTCAGAATTGGTGTCAACTGCTTGGGCTTCCGCTTCGACTTTCCGTGGTTCAGATATGCGCGGTGGTGCCAATGGTGGACGAATTCGTCTTGCTCCGCAAAAGGATTGGGAAGTGAATAACCCAAGTCAATTGGCTAAAGTGTTGAAAACCCTTGAGGGAATTCAGAAAACCTTTGCTAAACCCGTTTCTATGGCTGATTTGATTGTTCTCGGTGGATGCGCTGGAATTGAAAAGGCGGCTAAAGAAGCTGGGCATCATATTACCGTACCATTCACACCAGGCAGGGCAGATGCTTCACTGGAACAAACCGATGTAGAGTCGTTTGGTGCGCTTGAGCCAGCCGCAGATGGTTTCCGTAATTACTTTAAGCCAAGACATAAAGTAACAGCAGAAGAAATGCTTATTGATAAAGCTCAATTGTTAACACTTACTGCTCCTGAAATGACGGCCTTAGTAGGTGGTATGCGTGTGTTGAACACTAATTATGATCAGTCTAATCATGGAGTATTCACCAAGCGTTCAGGTACATTGACCAATGATTTCTTTGTGAACTTGCTGGATTTGAGTACTACATGGAGCGCTACTTCTGACGAACAAAATGAATTCGAAGGACGCGACCGTAAAACTGGCCAAGTAAAATGGACAGGCACTCGTGCCGACCTTATTTTTGGTTCTAACTCTGAATTAAGAGCTTTAGCAGAAGTGTATGGTTCTTCAGATTCAGAAGCAAAGTTTGTGAAGGACTTTGTCGCTGCTTGGGACAAAGTAATGAACCTAGATCGTTTCGATTTGGCTTGATTTAAAGGGTGAAATACCCAGAGTAAATACTGAAAGGTGGTTCTGCAAAGGAACCACCTTTTTTGTTTTTTGAAGGAAATTAGGTGATGAATTTATGCTGTGTAGATAGGTCAGAGTTCTTGATTTTAAATCGTCACAGGTTCTGAGAACCTTCGACAGGGAGTTAGTTCTTTATCCCGTCTTCAAGTTTTACGAGGGAAAACACAGAAATTAAGTTGGCATTAATATCGACTTTATAAACGATTGTATAACCTTTAAAAGTCATATCCCTTATTTCGTCTCTATCAAAGTAGATTGATTTTTTATACTTAAATGGCTGATTCGTTAGTTGTTTACATCTATCAAGAATGTCTGTTTTAAATTTGCGAGCTGCTTTTGGCTTGTCTGCTGCAATGTAGTCTACTTGCTTATTGAGTTTTTTGACGAAGGAGTCGCGAAATTCAATTTTCATATTTGCGAATAGAATTTTCTAATAAGTTGTCTACTTCTTCGATAGAGTAAGCCTTGGATTCTCCAGATTCAAGTCTTTTAAGCTCGTTTTGGACATAGCGTTTGTCGGTCTCAAACGTGCCTTCAGCGTCAAGGATCTGAAGATCTTCCTTCTTAAATTGACTGAGTAGCCAAAGAACTTTGTCAAGAATTTTGTCGCTGACTTTGAGTTTTAATGTTGCCATAAATCAAAGATAAGGTATTTGTGTTTCTTTTTTAATTGACTCCTGTATGATTATAGAAGAGAGTTAGTAAGTTTTTGTTAAACGAGTATTCGCTAAGTTGACCTGAATGGATCTTTTTGAGAGTCATGGAGAAGATGGTGTTAGCCTGATTTATTAGTAGTGAATGACACTCCGGATGAACCATTTACGCAACCCTCAATATCTTCTCCATCTTACGGCCTTTGGCTAACTCATCTACCAGCTTGTCTAGATACCTTACTTGTTGTGTCAATCGGTTTTCAATGTCTTCGATTCGATAACCACAGATTACACCAGTAATAAGTGGAGCATTAGGGTTTAATGCGGCCTTTTGAAAGAACTCTTCGAAAGTTACTTTTTTGTCAATGAGTGCTTGTAGTTGTTTTTTGTCATAGCCAGTTAGCCACTCTATTACTTCGTGCAACTCCTCTATTGTTCGTCCTTTCTTCTCAACTTTTGTAACATAATGTGGGTAAACCGAGGCGAATGACATTTTCGCAATACGCTCATCGTGGTGGCTTGTGTCGGTCATGTGTTGTACTTTAGGGTTTGTATCTCAAGTTAATCAAACTCTTTATATAAAATGAATCTGACTAAAACTTCAATAATAACCTAAAATGAATTGATTTCTGAAGTGGTTACAATTACCCGTCCCTCTTCTCCATAGCTTCGGAGAGAATGACGCTCCGATTAGGTCTTTTTGGACAGTCATCCTGAGTCTGACTCAGGATCCGTTTGCTTTTACCATAAAACAGCAGAGGCTAAAAGCTACCCCTTCTTTCCACTCACCAAACCCTTGGTAAATTTGGCGAAGTCTTTAAAACCCTCTTTGGTGAACACAGATTTGATTACTTCCCAGCGGGTGGTGGGATTTGCGGGAGTAGGTTTTGGTGCTTTGTTTTCTGCTTTAGGCAGCGGATTGGTCTTGGTTGGGTCGTAGCCCACAAGATCGTTTGACCGATCAAAACTTTGTTTTGCTTGGTCTTTATAGCCTAATTTTTCTTCTACCAAACCTTTGTTGTTCAAAGCAATGGCATCTTCTGGGTCTAGTTCAATGGCCTTTTCATAATCGGCAATGGCGCCTTCTAAGTCACCCGTTCTGTCTTTAAAAAAGGCACGGCTAGAGTAACGATAAGGATTGGTAGGCTCAAGTTGGAGTGCTTTCTCAAAATGAAATAAGGCCAATTCATTTTTGTCATTGAGGTGGAGGGCAACGGCATAGTCGCCAATGAAAGAAGCATGGGTAGGGAAGAGTACGGTCAGTTTTTCGAAGTCGGCTAAAGCAGCCTCTAATTGGCCAATTCTAGAAAGGGCTCTGGCGCGGTTGTGCAAACCTGTGGTATGGTTCGGTTCTTTTTGCAGCGCTTTGTTAAAGCATTTTACGCCTTCTTCAAACTTTGCATTCTCGCAGTGTTTAACCCCTTCTTCAATCCACTTTTCAACCATTTCTCTCATTTTGTGCAAATATAATCAGTCAACCCAAGCATTCCCCAAATTGATTCCATTGTTCACTAGTTTTTCCTTTTTCAGCATGCTTTTCATACTCTTTCTTAGAGATGATTGGAATATTTAGATTTGTGGCCGTGGCTTGCCATTTATTTCTAAAACCAGTCAACAGATACTTGCTTTTGTATATGTTAAAACGGAATGCGAATTGTATATTCGTGACAAATTGATTCCATGAGTTTGCATCCTGATCAGGTCTTACAATCATTAAAATCCGGTGACTTCAAACCCGTCTATTTTTTGCAGGGCGAAGAACCTTTTTACATCGATCAAATCTTAGATTATATCGAGGACAACTGTCTTCAAGAAGCTGAAAAAGGCTTTAATCAAACCATTCTTTACGGTAAGGATGTGAGTATGGCCGAGGTGCTGACCCACGCCCGAAGGTTTCCGATGATGGCCGAAAGGCAAGTGGTCATTGTAAAAGAGGCCAAGGATATTCAGGATTTGAATAAAGAAGACGGCCAAAAGCTATTGATTCAATATTTAGAAAAACCTGTGCCCAGTACGGTATTGGTTTTTGGGCATAAGCATAAAAAAGTAGATGGCAGACGGCCTTTGGCGAAAGCCTTGAAAGATAAATCGGTGTTGGTAACCACTACACCCTTAAGAGATTATGAGTTGCCTGCTTGGATTGATAAGTATGTGAAGTCTCAGGGCTACAGCATCAATCAGAACTCGGTGCAAATGCTGGCCGAATACATTGGAACGAACCTAGAAAGGCTTTCCAATGAAATCAGCAAAGTGATTGTGAACCTTGGAGAAGGGAAAACAATCAACGAAGACCTGATTCAGAAGTACGTTGGCATCAGTAAAGAGTACAATGTTTTTGAATTGCAAAAGGCCATTTCGCAGCGCGATATATTAAAGGCCAATAAGATGGTGAATTATTTTGCCGCCAATTCAAAGGCCAACCCTATTATTCCAATGGTGGCGGCTTTGTATTCTTATTATGCCAAACTGCTGATTCTTCACGGAAGTAAAGACCAGTCGGATAAAGGCTTGGCGGCTGCTATGGGTACAAACCCTTTCTTTATAAAGGAATATAAGCTTGCTGCGCGAAATTACCCCGTAGGAAAGGTGATGCAGAATGTGAGTATTCTTCGCGAAGCAGATTTAAGGAGTAAGGGAGTAGGAGCCGGCAGTATGTCGGATGGAGATATTTTTAAGGAATTGGTGTATCGGTTGATGCATTAATAAATAGGTTGAAGAAATTATTCTTGGTGGTAATTGTTCGACAGCAATATTCATAAGAGATTAGAGTTTAGATAAAGAGTGAACAAACAGAGATAAATGAAGCACAAAATTCTTTTGATCGCCACACTGTTCTGTCTTCACGGGTCATTAAACGCACAAAATACACTACATCCATCTAACCCGAATATTTATTTTTCTTCGGGACTAGAACTTTTGGAGATGGAGAAGTATAGCGCAGCCCGTGATCAGTTTGAGCGATACTTGGCCCAAGGCGATGACGAAATTAAAAAGGCAGATGCCGAATACTATATGGCATTTTGCGCCCTCAACCTCGATAATGGCGATGGGGCACAATTAATATCACAATTTGTAAGAAACAGACCTAACCACCCAAAGGCGGCAAAAGCCTATTATAATTTAGGGGTAGTGAGTTTTAAAAATGGTGATTTTACTACTGCTGAAAGATATTTTAAACTGGTAAATCCTTCCGCCCTAAACGGGGAAGAAAGGGTTGAAACCAATTTTAAAATTGCCTATTCGCTGTATGCTTTAAGGCGATACGAGGAATCTGTTCCTTATTTCGATAAAGCCAAAGGGAGTAAAGGGCCTTACTTTGCAGATGCTAATTACTATGCTGGTTATTTGGCATATGCTTATAAGGAGTACGATAAGGCTTTAGTGGATCTGAAAAATGCTGGAACAACTGAAAAGTATAAAAACAGGGTGCCAATTATGGTGGCCAGTGCCTATTATCAACAGAAGCGTTATGGGGAATTGGTGCAATATGCTTCACAGTTTAAAACAGCAATAGCCGAAAATAGAAAGCTGGATTATCTGTATCAGATTTATCAGATGACTGCTGAGTCTTACTACAATCAAGGGCAGTATAAAGAGAGTTTAGAGTATTATGATTTGTACAGCGAACTGGCGCAGCAAAACGTAACACAAGAGACTTTGTACAGAATGGGCTTTGCTTATTACAGCACAGGTCAGGCTGAAGAATCCATTGAGCAGTTTAAGAAAGTGGCGCTTAATAGCGATACGCTTGCTCAAAACGCTTCTTATTATTTAGGAAGGCTTTATGTAGAACAAGAAAATTTCCTTTTTGCCATCGCTGCTTTCGATAAAGCGGCAAGTTTAGGTTTCAATAAAGAAATTCAAGAAGAGGCTGCTTTCAATTCGGCCAAAGTGAATTTTCAAGCCAGTAAATACTCTCAGTCCATTATTGCTTTGGATAAGTTTATGAGAGATTATCCAACAAGTGATTACATTCCTGAGGCTAACAATTTGTTGAGCGAAGCCTTTTTGAATACAAATGATTATTCGAGGGCCATTACGTTTATTGAAAGAATTGAAAACAAATCTGACCGATTAAAAGAAGCCTATCAAAAAGTGACCTTCTTTAAAGGAACCGAGTTTTACAATGCCCGAAAGTATGATAACGCGGTGCAGTTGTTCGATAAGTCATTACAATATCCAATAGATAAGGATTTGGCCACTGCCACTTACTTCTGGAAAGGAGAGGCTTTTGCCACTGCTCGTAATTACCCTCAAGCGATTGCTTCTTATAAGAAGGTAATGACCTCGGGAAGTAGAAATTCAGAATATTTGGTGAAGGCCAATTATGGTTTGGGCTACGCTTACTATAATGGCAAATCATATACCGAAGCCAGAACTTACTTTAAGCGTTATGTAGATGCGCTTGAAAATGCACGCGATAAACAAAATTATAACGATGCGTTGATTAGGCTTGCCGACTGCTATTATGTAGATAAGGAATATGCCAGTGCCATTACATATTATGATAAAGCCATTGGTACAAATAACCCCAATATCGATTATGCTTATTTCCAGAAAGGAGTAGTATATGACTTTGAAGGAAAGCCATCAGAGGCAATTGCTAGTTTAGATGTGGTAATCAATCGTTTTGCTGATTCACGTTATTACGATGATGCCATTTATAAAAAGGCGCAGATTCAGTTAGAAGACCGTCAGTTCCGAAATTCGATTCAAGGTTTTAATCGAATTATTGACAGATTAAGTCAAAGCCCATTTATTCCTTATGCTTACGAAAGCCGAGCTTTGGCCTACTTCAATTTAGAAGACTACGATCAGGCAGAGCGTGACTACAAAACTATTTTGGACAATTATATCACCAGTTCGGTTTCTAATTCGGCCTTGCTTGGTTTGCAGAATACTCTAAAGCTTCAGAATAAAACTATTCAGTTTGATCAATATTTGGCACGTTATAAGAATGCACACCCTGAGAATCAGGCTTTGGAGAACATTGAATTTGAATCGGCCAAAAACTTATTCTTTGGACAAGAATATAGTGCTGCCATTGGTGCTTTAGAAGATTATAGAAAGAATTATCCAAACAGTGGTTTAGTGCACGAAGCTAAATACTACCAAGCAGAAAGCTATTACCGTTTGAGTGACACTGAAAAAGCCTTGGAGATGTTCTATGAAATTAATCGTGACAGCAAAATCACTGGAATGGATCGTGTATACGAACGTATTGGTGAACTTCAATTGAAAGCAGGTGATTTTAAGGAAGCAACCAACTTTTATGGTCAGCTAGAAAAGGTAGCCAAAAGCAAAAGGCAAGAAAACGATGCTTGGTTAGGTTTGTTAGAAGCCCATTATCAATTGAGTGAATATGCTCAAATGCGAATTTATGCTAAGAATATCATTACTAAAGGGGCTGTAACGCAAGAAGCCACCGATAAAGCACAGCTTTATTTAGGCAAAGCGGCCTATGCAGAAGGTAATTTTGATGAAGCCATTGATCAGTTTTTGACCACCCTGAATACAGCTAAAAACCAATATGGAGCCGAAGCACAATTTATGGTGGGTAAAATTTTCTACCAACAAAAGCAATATCAACAGTCGTTGAATACACTTTTTGAGATGAATGAAAACTTCTCGGCCTATGACGAATGGTTGGGTAAAGCTTTCTTGTTGATTGCTGATAACTATATTGCTCTGAATGAGATTTTCCAAGCTAAAGCCACGGTGAATTCAATCATTCAATACTCTCAATTAGATAATATTAAAGAAGATGCAAGAGCCAAGCTGAAACAGATAGAGAAGTTGGAGGCAGAGGCGCCATCGCAAGAAGAAGTAAATGCAGACACCACAAGAAAGGGAGGGAACTAAGATGAAAGACTTCAGATATATTATAGCTCTTGTTTTTGGACTGTTCGCTATTACTGCTTATGGTCAACAAGGTGAGTTGGAAGAATCAGAAATTGTAATTAGAAAGGACAGGAAGATAACCCTTCCGCCAGCTACTAGAAATTTTGAAAAAATTCCTCAGTTGCCTGTACAAAAGGCACAGTCGCATCAAACCTATACTTTTCATGAATACGTGTTGAGCTTAACCCCAATTCAACCCAATTTTAGGGCAGTTAACCTGACCATCAATCAAGCCGAAAAGGCCATAACAGGTAACTACTTCAAACTTGGTTATGGCAACTATGGAACATTGCTGGGTGAAGCTTATTTAGGATCAACCAGAAATCCTAATTACCTGTATAATCTGTATGTAAGACATCGTTCTTCTGCCAGAGGTCCTGTCTTTGATAAAAATTCAGGTGACGCCAAAACAGATGTTGTATTGGGCGGAAAGTTCTTTAATGGAAAGAATACCATTTCTGGCGATATTCAGTATGGCGAAAGAAAAGTCCATTTCTATGGCTATAACCCTGCTCTAGACCTTAGTCCGGATATGGTAGAAAGAAAGTTTAATAGCTTTACTGCTAGGGCTGGAGTAGAAAAAACCGCTTTAGATGAAGTAACTACTTACCATTTTAAAACCAACTGGGATTTCTTCAGAGATAACTTCGAGGCAAAAGAAAGCCGATTTAATTTCGATTTGGGTTTAGGCTACAAGTTTTCAGAAGAACTTCGCTTTAAAGTAGGAGGGAAAGCAACCTTCTCAAGCCGTGAAGACACTGAGAAAATTGGAAGAAATTTTTTCAATGCTAAGCCGCGCTTAGAGTATGCAACAAATAGTTTTAAAGTAAGTGTTGGGGCAAATCTTGCTGGTGATAATGATGATTTAACGCAAATCACTACCACTGCTGATGATGGTTTTAAAGTTTACCCTTATGCTCGATTGGATGTTAACCCAACCAATACCATCAATATTTATGGAGGTTATCAAGGAGATTTGGAATACAATTCGTTCCAAGGCTTTGCTATGGAGAATGCCTTTTTACAGAGAGATTTTATTCTATTAAATACGGATAAGGAAAGCGATATTTTTGCAGGAATAAATTTAGACCTGACCAATGAACTTAGGTTGAACGCAGGGCTTTCAATGGCTTCTATTCAGCGTATGCCGTTTTTTACTAATAGCATAACTGACTCTACTCGTTTTGAGGTATTGTATGATACTGATGCAGTAGATCGTACCAATGTATATGGTGAAGTGGTTTTTGAGAAGACTGGAAATGTGAGAAGCGGTTTGAGGTTTGATTACTTCGATTACACTTTGAGCACTTTAGCCGATCCTTATCATAAGCCACAGTATCAAGCGGTTTTTAATAACATCTTTTACCCCGTGCAAAATTTGAAAGTAACTGCGGACCTCTATTATATGGGAGGACTTGTAGGCTTAAACAGAGAAAGTAGTACTAGGGTGGAAATGGATGATATTGTCGATATGAACTTGGGTGGCGATTATGATCTGAATGAAAGGGTTTCTGTGTTTTTGCAGTTCAAAAATGTTTTTGGAAAAGAGTATGAGCGATACTTGAATTACCCAAGCAGAGGTATTCAAGTGCTAGGTGGGATTACAGTATCCTTCTAATTTTGTAGATTCGCATGAGCCACGCCTTTAATATGGCGGCTATATTTTGTTAATTTGAACAAATATCAACCAATAACTATTTCTTATGGCTGCTAAAAAGAAGAACAGTTCTTCAGACAACAATAAAAAAGGAGGCCGAGCATCAGCTAACGCAGGTAAAAAAAGAGCTCCTAAAAAAGAAGAACCAAAGGTGTCTGACGATGATTTTGGTTTAGATGATATTGATGATTTGAACACCATTGAAGATGGTACCGAAGAATTAGATCTTACAGAAGAAAACGAAACTCCAATTGAGACTCCTGCAGAGGAAGAAGCTATCGTGGAAGAGCCGTTGGTAGAAGAGGAAAAAGAAGAGCCAGTTCCAGTAGTAGTTGCTCAGGTTATCGTAGAAGAAGAAACTCAAGCTCCGGCTCCTGAAAAAAAGGTAGTTATGGAAGAAAAGAAAGAGGAAGAAGAAAAAAAGGGTGGTGGTTTTTGGATAGTCCTAATAGTATTATTGATTGTGGCTGCTGCCATTTACTATTTTGGTTTCTATAATAAAGAAGAACCTAAGCCAGCTCCTGTTGAAAAACCTAAAACGGAGCAACCTAAAGTAGAACCACAGCCTGAGCCAGAACCAGTAAAGGTTGAGGCGCCAAAAGCTGAATTAATTACAATTTCTGCACGTGAAGGACGTTATTTTGCCGTAGTCGGTAGCTTCTTCGATGGCGACTTGGCAGAAGATAAAGGAAACGAATTGGTTGCTTCTGGAATTACGGCTTATGTTCTAAAACCTATTGGAGATGTGAGTTTCCACAGGGTAGGAATCATGATTCCGAATGTGAGTTCAATAAAAGAAGCGGAGGCCACATTGGCATCCTACAGAGAAAAATACGGAAAAGAAGTCTGGGCACTTAAATATTAAAATGACATTTATTCAAGAACTCGCAGCATCTGATTCATTGAACGTTTCAGGTGGCGATGGTGGAGCTTTATTTTGGTTCGATTTATTGTTAAAAGGCGGAATCTGGTTGATTCCTTTATTAGCACTTTGGGTTACAGCGATTTATATATTTTTTGAACGATATAGAAATATCAACAGAGCGTCTAAAACTCCTTTTGAGTTTATGGACAAGATTAAAAACTTGGTTTTAGCTGGCGATATCAATGGAGCGAAACTCCTTTGTTCTCAAACGGAATCACCAATTGCCAAAATGATTGAGAAAGGGATTCACAGAATTGGAAGCCCACTAAAAACCATTGAGGCTTCTATCGAAAATGTAGGTAAAATTGAAGTGTATAAGCTTGAAAAGAACTTGTCAATGCTAGCTACTATTGCAGGAGCAGCACCAATGGTCGGTTTCTTAGGTACGGTAACGGGTATGATTCAAGCCTTTATTGCCATTGCGCAAGAAGAAGGTTCGGTAAGCCCTAAGCTTTTATCTACTGGTATTTACGAAGCTATGATTACAACCGCCTTAGGTTTGGTGGTCGGAATTATAGCCTACCTTGGGTATAATTACCTGGTTTCTAGGGTTCAAAAGGCCATTCATTACATGGAGTACACTTCGGTAGACTTTATTGATTTACTTCAAGAGCCTCAATAATGGATATAAAATCGAAACTTAAAGTAGACGCCAACTTCAGTATGTCATCAATGACAGACATTGTGTTCTTGTTGTTGATCTTCTTTATGTTGACGGCTTCTTTTATTACTCCTTCTGGTTTGCCAGTAAACTTACCTTCCTCAGCGGCTTCAAATATAGTAATGCAGAAAAATAGCGTTACCATTACTGAAAATCTACGCTATTATGTGAATGATAAGGAAGTAACACTTTCAAACTTGGAACAAGAATTGCGTAATGTAATAAGCGGGCCAGACGGCTCGGTTACTTTACATGTAGATAAAACTGTAGATGCCGAATACTTTATGAAAGTGGCGGGCATAGCAGCACTATTAAAGCAAAAAGTGACAATCGTTACAAAACCAGAGTAAGAATGTCAGATCAAGAAAAAAAAGATAAGAAGTTCAGTATGATCATGTCGGTAATCGTACATGGAACAATACTGACTTTTCTTTTATTTCTAGTCGCTTGGCGTCAACCCGATCCGCCAATTCCAGAATATGGTATTGAATTGAATTTCGGTTTCGAAGAGGCTGGTTCTGGCGATATCGAAAGGGAAAATGAAGCCGAAATTGAAGAAACTGAAAATGACATTCCACCTGAATCTGAGCAGGAATCAGAAGAGGATCCTGTAGAGGAAACTCCTGTTGAGCAGGAAGTTAAAGAAGTGGTGCCACCCAAGCAGGAGGTGGTCAAGGAAGTAGCCAAAGAAACTCCTAAGCCGAAGGAAGAAGTGAAAGCCGAAGTGGTTCAAGAAAAGCAGAGCGTAGTTAAGACGGAAGAAAAGAAAGTAGAAGAGGTTGTCGAGAAGAAGGAAGAAGTGAAACCACCAGTTGAGGTGAAAAAAGAGGTGACTAAGCCTGTTGAGGAAAAAAAAGAAGAGGTAAAACCTAAACCAGTACCCGTAGTAGACCAGCGTGCTATTATGGGGGGCGGTAAGAAAGCCGAATCTGACAGCAAGGAAGCCGCTTCGAACAATCAAGGTAAGGAAGTAGATAAAAGAGGCAATATGGGCGACCCTAAAGGGAAGACAACCGCCAATGGTACACAGCCTGGTGGTGCCGATTTAGGTGTTAGCTTGAGCCTTGATGGCTGGAAATGGGAGAGACCACCAGCCGAAAAAGACGATTCGCAAATAGAAGGAGTGATTAAGTTTAGAATAGAAGTGGATGACCGAGGAACGGTGATTAACGTAACTAAAATCCCAGGTACTACCATTAGCGATAACACCATTATCGAGTTCTATAAAAAACAAGTGGAGAAGCTGGCCTTTATTCAAACAGATCCATCAAAAATGGCGGCCAATATATCCAGAGGGGAAATCACCTTTGTTATTAAAACGAGTTAATGTAAATGTATTTTTGGCTTCTGCCTAAATGAGACGATTATAAAATTAAATCAATGAAGAGGAAATAATTATTATTTCCTCTTCATTCTTTATGGCCATGTATGTCGGCCAATCTACCGTTAGTCTACAAAATGACTATACTTCTTGTACGGTTACGCGGATTGAACTAATATAGTAGCTTAACTAAAAAATTACTGACTTGGGTTATATAGAAGACGCTGTATCTAGTTTTAGTGGCTGGATTTGGGGAGTTCCCCTCTTAATATTGGTAATGGGTGGAGGCTTAATATTTATGCTCTATTCTCGATTTTTACCATTTAAATACCTTGGCCATGCCGTCAATGTTTTAAGAGGAAAATATGATACTCATGAAGAGGAAGGGCAAATAACGCATTATGAAGCACTATCTACTGCTTTGGCCGCCACAGTAGGTATGGGGAATATCAGTGGAGTGGCAGTGGCTATTACCATGGGTGGTCCAGGTGCTATTTTTTGGATGTGGGTTTCCGCATTTGTAGGCATGGCTACAAAGTTTTTCACTTGTACACTTTCGGTGATGTACCGAGGAAAAGATAGTGAAGGAGAAGTAAGAGGCGGGCCTATGTATGTGATTACCGAAGGTTTAGGGAAGAAATGGAAACCAATGGCCGTATTCTTTTGCGTTTTTACACTGATTGGCGCTTTACCTATTTTTCAAGCAAACCAGCTTACTGCAGCAATGAATGCTGTTTTAGGGCCAACCGTTGGTTACAATACCGAAGCAACATTTAGTCTATTTGGTGCACCTGTTGGAATTGCCTCATTTATTACGGGACTTATTTTAATGGCCTTGGTATCCATTGTTATTTTTGGCGGAATTAAAAGAATTAGTAGTGTAGCTGCTAAGTTGGTGCCTTCTATGGTAGTGCTTTATTTTGGATTGGTAATTTATATTCTACTTCAGAACATAGGTGGGATTCCCGATATTTTCGCTTCTATTTTCGAAGAAGCATTTTCAGGTAATGCCATTTTAGGCGGTGGAATTGGGGCTGTAATTATTGTAGGGGCAAAAAGAGCTGCTTTTTCTAACGAAGCAGGCATTGGAACTGCACCAATGGTACATGGCGATACTAAAACAGAAGAGCCAGTACGCGAAGGGCTTGTGGCTATGCTCGGCCCAGCGATTGATACACTTTTAGTATGTACACTTACAGCATTGGTGATTTTAGGAACTGGAGTTCATCATGAGTTTATTGGTGCGGCCGATACAGGCTTGCTTGGTGTTACATTAACATTGAAGGCTTTTAACGCTGCTATTCCAGGCGTTGGTGGTTATTTGTTAGGACTTTGTATTTTGGTATTCGCTGTGTCTAGCTTGCTTTCTTATTCTTATTATGGAGTGAAGAGTGTTTCCTACTTATTCGGAGCCAAAAAAGGAGAGCTTTATAATTATGTATACATCGGTACAATTATTCTTGGAGCCGTGGCTTCTTTGGGGTTTGTAGTGAATTTGATTGATGGAAGTTTCGCTTTGATGGCGATTCCAACCATGGTCTCGGCATTAATATTGGCGCCTAAAGTAATGCAGGCTACAAAGTCTTACTTTGCCCGCCACAAAGCAGGAGAGTTTAAGAAGAATTAAAAATATGAGATAGAGATATGAGAAAGTCGGTTTGGTTTCCAGACCGACTTTTTTGTTTTAAGTGATAAAGAAAGGCTTACTTCATAAGCTCTCTCGCACTCTCTAACGAACTTTCAGAGAATTGCTTACCACCTATCATCTGCGCCAATTCAGATAAGCGTTCGTCATAATTTAGCTTTCTGATGTTACTTGCCGTCACATCTTGCGCATTGTCCTTATACACATAGTAATGTGATTTTCCTCTTGCGGCAATTTGTGGCAAATGCGTAATGGTAATCACCTGATGGTTTTGCGCCATCTTATTCATCATTTCTGCCATTTGAATGGATATTTCTCCTGAAATACCAGCGTCAATTTCATCGAATACGATTGTAGGTAAGGCGGTTTTGTCTGCCAGAATGTATTTCACGGCAAACATCAGTCTTGAAAATTCACCACCAGAAGCCACTTGCTTTAAAGGCTGTGGTGCAATTCCTTTATTGGCAGAAAATAATAGATTGATTTTGTCAACGCCTGATTCTGAAGGTGCTTGTTTTTCATGCTGAATGGCCAGTTTGGCGTGTGGCATTCCGAGGTCATCGAGTAGCGCACCAATTTGCTTTTCAAAAGCAGTGAATACTTTGGTTCTCGATTGGCTTAAGGCTTCACCAGAAATTTCAACCAACTCAAACGCTTGATTCGTTTGCTTTTCTGCTGCCTCAATAGCATCGTCTAAATTGCCAACTTTTAGCACTTTATCCCCAAGCTCTTCATAAATAGAAAGGAGGGAAGCAATATCTGATACTTGATGTTTTTGTTGGAGTTTATAAATTAGACTCAATCTTTCTTGTACTTCTTCTGCTCTTTGAGGTTCGTACTCAACTTGTTCTTCCTCGGCTTCTAGCTCGGCAATAATGTCCTTTAGTTCAATCCAACTGCTGTTCAATCGTTCAAAAAGGCTTTCGTATTCTTTCGCGAACTTATTGATTTGGCCCAAAGCTGTTTTACCGCCTTGCAGCATTTGGTTAGCATTAAATTCGGATTGATCTAATGCGCTCAAAGCCTCATTTAGCTTGAGCTTAATTTCTTCAGCGTTTTCAAGTTTATTGAGTTCAGCCTCTAAGGTTTCTTGCTCATCCGCTTGAAGTTGAGCTTTATCCAATTCATCAAATAGAAACTGATGATAGTCGGCTTCTTTCCTTAATTCGGCAGACTCTGATTTGAGCTGTTCCAGAATCTCATACTTTTCGCGATAGTCAGAAAAAGCTTTGCTGTATTTTTGTAAAAAGGCATTATTCTGAGCAAAAGCGTCAACCAAACTTAGTTGATAGCCATTTGAACCTAATAGCAAATTATCATGCTGAGAGTGAATGTCCATTAACCTTTTTCCGAGCAGTTTCAGAAAGTCAAGGTTGGTGACTCCATCATTAATAAAAGCTCTAGATTTTCCGTTTGGACTTATTTCTCTTCGAATAATGCACTCAACATCATAATCCATGTCGTTTTCTTCGAAAAGAGAATTGAGCTGATAGGCAGAAATATCGAAAACACCTTCGATTACGCATTTCTTCTCTTGATCGAGTAGCGATTTGCTATCCGCACGATTGCCAAGAAGCAAACCTAAAGCTCCTAGAATAATAGATTTTCCTGCACCGGTTTCACCCGTAATGATATTCAATTGCGCATCTGGATTGATTTCCAGCTGCTGAATCAGTGCGTAATTTTCTATACTCAGGCGTTGAAGCATATCACAAATGTATCAATTAGATGGGCTTGTGACAATACTAGTTTTGCACGATTTTCTGGTATTTGTTTCTGCGTGTGGGATCGAGTTTCAATAACTCATTGTAAACCTCTTTTCTGATGTTGGTTTGTCCTTCTGAAAAAATACTGGTGATTTCATCATTTTTGGCATCTAGAAATGCAGTAATCAAAATTGCGTTGGGAAGTATCTCATTTACAGCTTGGATGTTTTTAATCACCTGACTGATTGTTTCTCTACTCGTCTTTGGATCATCTTTGAATTTATCCAACCCATTAATGTGGTAATCATAAAGCCCTTTTCTGACGGCCTCATACTGACTGTTAATAGCTAGGTTTTCAACTAGCCAATAGCGATTTCTTCTGCTTTGAAATTGCCCCCAACCCGTACCGCCACTAGTCTGTGCATTGTTCACTACATTTAAAGCAGCTCTATAGTAGGGAGTTCCTCCTAAAGGACTGAAAGAATCGTAATCTAAGCCAATGGCGATGTATGCATAAAAACCCAGAAGGGAAGTGATGTTATTGAGGAATCTATTTTCACTAAAATCCATGTTTTGGCCTTGGGTAAATTGAAATTCCCAATCTCGGTCGGCAAAATTCAATAGTAGGGTTTCATAAGAAGCTCCATACACTGGTCGAACAATCTGAATTTGAGCATTGGCCTTAAACTGGCCTATGGAAGGCTGATCTTGAATATTGAGAATGAGGTTACCTTTAATCTTTTCGTTGGCCTGAAAGTTATCGTTTGTCCAAACTCTATCATTGAAGAAGCGCTGCATTGCTGTTTCCATTTCAGAGAAAATGGCCCTCTCGGTAGTTTGTACATTCGATGCATTAACACTCACTGTAAAGTCTAGCTCTTGAGCGACCATTTGGAGTGGGAGGGTGGCTATAAATAGCCCGAAAAAACTAAGCTTCCAGTTTTTGAACGATAGCATTGATGATGTCTTTGGCAACTTCCCTTTTTGACTTTAACTCAAAATGCTGAATATTATTTTGATTGTCAATGATGGTAACCTTATTCGTGTCGTGCCCAAACCCAGCTCCTTTGTCATTCAGAGAGTTAAGTACAATGAGGTCGAAATTTTTACTTTTTATTTTTTGTTGAGCGTGTTCTATTTCTGCCTCTGTTTCGAGCGCAAAGCCAATGTTAAGCTGGTTTTCCTTTTTTATAGCCCCCAGTGATTTAGCTATATCTGTGGTCTTCACTAATTCCACAGTCATTTCACTTCCTTTTTTCTTAATCTTTTGATCGGCTACAGTTTTAGGGGTGTAATCAGCTACGGCAGCAGCCATTATATTTATGTCGGAAGCTTCATTAGCCATGGAACATGCTTCATACATCTGATTGCCTGATTTTACTCGAATAAGCTTAACATTAGCATGTTCAATCGTCAAATGTGTTGGCCCCGAAATTAGAGTTACTTCAGCACCTTGATTAGCAGCTTCTTCCGCCAAGGCATAGCCCATTTTACCAGTAGAATGGTTACCAATAAAGCGAACCGGATCAATAGCCTCGTAAGTTGGGCCCGCGGTAATCATTAATTTTTTGCCTTTCAATGCAGATTTTTTTGAGAAGAAATCTGAAAGAAAAGTGACTAGGTTTTCTGGTTCAGCCATTCGGCCTTGCCCAATAAGCCCACTGGCCAATTCACCATGTTCAGCTTCAATCAAATGATTTCCGAAAGAAATTAACTTTTGAATGTTGGCCAAAACCGATGGGTGTTGGTACATGTCTAAATCCATGGCTGGAGCGAAAAATACTGGGCATCTTGCCGACAGATAAGTTGCCAAAAGCAGGTTATCACAAAGCCCATTGGCCATTTTGCCAATAGTGTTAGCGCTAGCAGGTGCCATAATGATTGCATCTGCCCAAAGCCCTAAATCAACATGATTATTCCATTCGCCTGTTTTGTCTTTTTGAAAATCAATCAAAACAGGGTTTTTGGAAAGCGTAGCAAGGGTAAGGGGTGTAATAAAATCAGTGGCTGCTTTTGTCATTATAACTTTAACTTCCGCCTCTTCTTTCACTAGTAACCTAACGAAAATAGCAGCCTTGTAAGCTGCTATACTTCCGGATACTCCCAGAATAATTTTCTTACCCTTTAATAACATTGGGTGTTATTTTGATTCTGTAGCTTTTTCAGGCTCATTCATTCTCCAATAGATCTCGTCATTGGCGAATTCTTCTATGGCCATTGCAGTAGGCTTTGGCATTCTTTCATAGAATTTAGAAATTTCAATTTGCTCTCTGTTTTCGAAAATCTCCTCAAGATTATCTACTGTAGAAGCGAACTCTGAAAGTTTTCCGTTTAGCTCTTCTTTCATATCAGTAGCAATCTGCTTTGCTCTTTTAGAGATCACAGCAATTGATTTGTAAATGTTACCAGTTGATTCACCGATTTTATCTGTGTCTCTAGTGATGATTGATGCGCTTGCGGCCATAATTATTGCGTTTTATTAAGTTCTTTTAATTCTTCTAACGACTGGTTATACCAGTCAGATACTTTGTCCATGTACTTACTATCAGGGTATTTCTCTGAAAATTCTTTATAGAAAGCAACGGTTTTATTGAATCGCTCTTTTTTCTTAGACTGAATACTGTTGTCTGCCAGTTTAAATTCTGTTTCAACCGCCAGATAAAGTAATTCTTCATTATACTTTGAATCTGGATAGTCATTTTTAAAAGCTTCAATTGTAACGATAGCGGCCTCTAAATAGTTTCTGTATGATAATCCGGTAGTGAGTTTGTGGTAAAGTTTGGCCTTCAAATAAGCCTTGGTTTCGAACCTTACTTGTAGTTCATCTATGATTCTGTTAGCATCATCATAGTATCGAGAGGCCGGCCATCTGTTCAAAAAGTTCTGCATTGCTACTACAGCTTCTTCAGAACTTGTTTGGTCTAGGTTCGCATCTGGGGCGTCCTTATAAAGTGAATAAGCAGCCATGTACTCCGACTCCTCTGCATATTGGCTTCTTCCGTAAGTTTGATAGAAGTTTTTGAAACGGAAAGATGCTAACTGATAAAGTCTTTGGTAATATAAACTGTAGGCCCAGTAGAACTGAACTTTCTCTGCCTCAATGTTTCCACGATAATAAGGAGATATTTTTTCAAAAAGTATTTGCGCTTTGCTGTATTTACCTTGTTCATAAAAAGCAATAGCCCCTTTGTATAATTCTTCGTAATCATCGCTTTTTTCAAGCTTGGCCAAACTGTTAGCGCAACTTGATAGTGAAATGATTACTGCTAAAAGGGTTAGAAATACCGTTTTTTTCATAAGCCTGCAAAGTTATTAGTAAAGTCCGATAATTCCAATCTTATTGAACTCTCTTACTGGAACAAATAAAACGAGTTTTTTGGCTTCTATTGAGCGATTAACCTTTTTTAACGCTGTTTAATTTCCTCCCTTTCTATATGTTTCTGATTTCCAGTGATGCCCTCAAGGGTGGGCTTTTGATCAATTAGCCATTTAAAGCCTCTAAGCCTTCGATCGGGTTGGACAATTTGGGGTTCGGGGATAAGTCTACCGTCTACTTCGCGATATGTTCTTAATTCGGTTACTACATTTTGATCGAAATAGAGTGCCATGTTTGAACAACTCAATTTATTCATGGTTACAGCACCATTTTTATCGAAAGCGAAATATATGCTTTCTCCGTTTCCGAAAACATCTGTTTTACTAATTATGCCTTCTTTAAAGTCGACAACCATTTCTCTGCCTTTTACCTGATTATAGTTTTGGGCTGAGTCTTGAGAAATCACAAAAGAATTTTGGTTCAAAAACATTTTCGAGATCCGATTATTTGCCAACTGAATTTTAATAGAATCGGCAGAAATTTGGCTATCAGCATTCCAAATTAGGGGTGAGCTATACATATAAATGGTCGAATCCATCATATTGTATGAAAGTGAATCGGCCGCACCCTGAAAATCAGATTTATATAGTTGAACATTATTAAAAGCGGTGAGGTATTTCTTTCCGAGCTCTTCATTTTGTACAGACTTCAAGGTGTCACCTTTAATAAAAAGGCTATCACCTTTCATAATTTTACGCAGATACGCATTATCATAAACTATGGCAGTGCTTTCTATTTTGTTGTACCGAACGTGATCACCGAAAGCAGTAATTGAATCGGCAAAGGATTCCATTTTCACATTCATGTCTCCTTGATAATATTTGGTGCTATCATCAGCAATAAGTTTGTCTCCGTAAATGCGGTAGTCAGCTGTTTTGATCCATCCAAAGTAAACTTCACTGTATTTTTCAAGCGACTTATAAAGAAAACCAACCTTGGTTGAAAGCGAGTCCCCATCCGCTGAAACCGCCAGTGTTTTCCCTTTGGTAATGGATACTTTTTGCACTGTGGTATACTCTAGCGAATCGGTGTCGAGTGTAAAGTCTGGGTTACTGAGGTTAACGGAATCTAGAAAAAGTGCCGATTTGGTTTCTGAATAATAGTAACCTCGTTTGCTCTTCAATACATTAGTGCTGTCTACCAACTTACCGCCATTATAGTAATACCCTGTTTGTGTGTTTCTGTCATAATCCAGAAAATTGGTGTAGAGATTTGTGCTGTCGTCTTTTAGTACTACATTTTTTCGCATTTTAGCTATGCCCGTACTTCCTGAATACTCCATGTAATCTCCAGAAAGGTCTAAAGAGTCTTCTGTGTCGATAATTCTTACATTACCGTAAGCAATAGCTCTATTCGTACTTGAGTATAAATAGGCCGAATCGCAATAAATCACGGTACTGCCTTGTACTAATTTTACAGCACTAATCAGCCGCTGAAGCGGCTCTCCGTTCTGGGTTCCATAATGTAGGTATACAGCAGTATCGACTCGCACCCTTTTTTGGGCAGAAGCCCAGGTTGTAGTAATTAGAAATAAAAGTAAAAATAAGGGTCTGATCATGTTTTCGAAAGTGCAAAATTATCGATTTATGCTAATTTTGATTCATGTTGAATAGGTTTTTGAGTTTTATCAAAAAGCATGCCCTCAATTTGGAAGGGGAAAAGTGGCTGTTGGCGGTGAGTGGTGGCATGGATTCCATGGTGCTTTTAAACCTCTGTCATCAGGCTGGGGTTAATATTTCGGTTGCGCATTGCAATTTTAATTTGAGGGGAGTAGAGTCGGATGTAGACGCTCAATTTGTGAAAGATACCTGTTCTAGGCTTAAAATACCCTATTTTGAAAAACACTTTGACACAAAGTCGTATGCTTCAGCGCATGGGATTTCTACCCAAATGGCAGCTCGTGATTTACGGTATGCGTGGTTCAATGAACTTTTGAAGGAACAGAATTTGGATAAATTGGCGGTGGCACATCACGCCCAAGATAATTTAGAAACTGTATTGCTCAACCTAGCCAGAGGCACATCTATTTCTGGTTTGAGGGGAATGCTACCAAAATCAGGAAATATAGTTCGTCCACTTTTAGGCTTTGAAAGAGACGAAATCGAAAACTTCGCGAAGCAAGAAAATATTCAATGGCGAGAAGATAGTTCGAATGCTTCGGATAATTACAAACGTAATTACTTGCGTCATCAGGTAATTCCTTTGTTCACTCAACTCAACAAAGGTTTCTATTCTACTTTTGAAAATACGCTCGAAAAGAACCTAGAAGTTGAGAAGGTTTTTCAAGAGAAGATTAATGCCTTAAAATCTTATATCGAAAAAGTAGAGGGTGGTTACCGATTTTCCAAAGACCAAATTATACAGAGTGGGATTGGCGCTTTTCAGCTTTCTGAGCTGCTAAAACCTTTTGGATTAAATTATGAGCAAAGCAAAGAGCTTTTATTGGCTTTAGAAGGAATTTCTGGAAAGATTTTCACCACCAATTCGCATCAGTTTACTGTGGATAGAGCGTATGTTTTTATTACGCTTCATCAACCCAATAAATTGGAGCCATTCTTAATTGAAGAAGGGCAGGGGCAGTTCAGCCTTTCAGGTCAAACTTATAAAGTGGAACGATTGAACGGTAATATTGAGGTAGATAGAAATTCAGCAAAAGCTTTTCTAGACTTTAATAAACTGACTTTTCCTTTAGAGGTGAGGGCTTGGAAAGTGGGCGATCACTTTTTTCCTTTGGGTATGAAAGGCAAAAAAAAGCTAAGCGACTTTATGATTGACCAGAAAATTCCTCTAAACTTAAAAGACCAGATAAGAGTATTAACTTCTGAAGGAAATATTGTTTGGGTGATTGGTTACAGAATTGACGACCGATATAAAATTACCGAACACACAAAAGAAGTTTTAAGCATTAGCCCATATTAGATAATGTATAATCCATTTAAGAAAACATACAGCCAGTCCGAAAAGGAACAAATCAACTTTTTGAAAGGAGTAGGGCCTTTTAGAAAACTTACGGATGATCAGCTTTTTGTTTTTGTGCCTTATTTGTACACCAGAAAATACAGAAAGAATGAGGCGGTTTTCTTCGCTAAAGACCCGAGTCAGGCAGTATATATTGTAAACCATGGTGTGGTTTCTTTGAGTTTAGAGCGCAATGGTTCTTTTGAAGAGTTAGACCAAGCTGGGAAAAAGGAGTGTTTTGGCGATAATGCCTTCGTTTTAGATAATCATAGACTTTACAGTGCTATTGTGTTGAGCGAGGAAGCTGAAATTTTTGTTCTGCCTCAAGGTAACATTATGGATATTTTTGAATCCTATCCAGAAATTAAAGCTTCAATCTTAGAGTGCTTGATGGAACGCTACAATCATTATACAGAAAGCTTGTTTAAGGCCTACAAAGAGTCCTTCGGATTTTTCGAATTAAAACAGGCCTATTCCGATCATCACAATTCGGAAAGAAACCGTAGCCTCTAAGTTTCATTTAGACGTTTCGCTTGTTATCTTTGTTCATCTAATTAATTTAAATCAAATCCAGTATACCCTATGAAAGTTACAGTAGTCGGTGCCGGAAATGTAGGCGCAACCTGCGCAGACGTTTTGGCCTATAGAGAAATTGCCAACGAAGTAGTGCTTTTAGACATTAAAGAAGGTGTTGCAGAAGGAAAAGCACTAGATATTTGGCAGAAAGCTCCTATCAATCTTTACGACACAAGAACAGTTGGTTCTACCAACGATTATGCTAAAACAGCAGATTCTGATGTTGTAGTTATCACTTCGGGTTTACCAAGAAAACCGGGTATGACCAGAGATGATTTAATTCAAACCAACGCTGGTATTGTTAAAAGTGTAACTGAAAATGTTGTAAAACATTCTCCAAACGCAATTATCATTATCGTTTCAAATCCTTTGGACGTAATGACTTACCAAGCACACATTACCTCTAAATTTCCAAGAACTAGAGTAATGGGTATGGCTGGTATTTTAGATACCGCAAGATACAGAGCGTTTTTAGCTGAGGCCTTAAACGTATCTCCAAAAGACATTCAAGCAGTATTGATGGGTGGGCATGGTGACACTATGGTGCCACTTCCGCGTTACACTACTGTTGGTGGTATTCCTGTAACAGAGTTGATCGGTAAGGAAGAGCTAGACGCAATCATCGAAAGAACTAAAACTGGTGGTGGCGAATTGGTAAAACTTATGGGTACTTCAGCTTGGTATGCGCCAGGTTCGGCAGCTGCTCAAATGGTTGAGGCGATTGCAAGAGATCAAAGAAGAGTATTCCCAGTTTGCGTTAAGCTAGAAGGTGAATACGGAATTAAAGATTGCTATTTAGGTGTACCAGTAATTTTGGGTAAAAACGGTATCGAAAAAGTAATTGAGCTTGATTTGAACGCTGAAGAGATGGAGCTATTGAAAGTTTCAGAAGGTCACGTAAAAGAAGTAATGAATGTATTGGATAACTTAGCGTAATCAATACCAGTTTCAGATAAAACAAAAATCCCGATTCGCAAGAGTCGGGATTTTTTTGTGGGCGTTGCAGCCTTTCTTGTATTACGACTTAGAACCTAAATGCTATCGAAAGCAGAGCTGATCCATTTGATAAACCATAATTGTAGCCTGAAGTATCTGCCTTCATTTCAATTCCGTTGTTGGTATTAGAGTCTTTTTCAGTTAACGTTACAGAGAAATAATTAAAGCTAGGTAAGATTTCAGCACCAAGAATGAGGTTTTCTTTCAGCATATAATTAAAACCAACCACTATATTGACACCTGGTTCATAAATTGTTCTGTTACTTGACCTAAAATCGTTAGGTACTAACTTATTCTCATACTGAGTTTTCACTTGTCTGTAAGAGAAAGAAATATCTCCGCCATACCGCAACTCTAATTTATCAGCTAATTCTTTTCTGTATTCTTTTCCCACTTTAAAATTAAAGCCTGTGTTTATGTCTTTACTTATGGTAGTGCCCGTGCTATTGTCACTGTTGTTTCCAGATATGATTAAAGTGTTAAACCTCCAAAGTGATCGCTCTGTTCCTGTTCTGTAGGTTAACCCGAAACCATCTATGTTGTAGAATGTGAGTCCTGCTTCTTGTTGTTTAACAGGCTCTTGCGCCATTAAACAATAGGACATAAAAAGCGATAAAAGTAAAAGTAATGATCTCCTCATTTTAATTAATTTTAGATGAATAAATAGAATAATTCAATAATGAACGTTCAATGGCATTTGAGCAATATTCACGCCATAAATCGCTTAATTCAGATGGTGAAGTAGTCTTTTTATCAAAAAAAAACACTCTATTACGATGCAAATTACTGAGTGAGAATTGATTGGCGTGATGAATTTTGAGACGATTACCTAAGTTCTGGAAATGGCTTAGTGAATCATATTGTAGTCATATTAAAGGAGAGGGCCTCAAGCATTCTCATTTTTCTTGGCGGCCAATTTCATTTCTTCGCTATTCCACTGGCGGCTATCATCAATAATACCGCGCTTTAAATCTTCTTCTAGTTGTTCTTCTTGTTTTTTAATTTCTTCACGCACTTTGAAAATATATTCCTTTGTGTCCTTAGGCTTTTCCGTTAGTTTTCTAAGCATTTCCTCATCGTACTGAATGAATTTTTGAGATTGACGATGTACCGTATATTTCCTATGCCCCATATTAGTCAATACATCAGCAGCCATTTTCACGGAAGTATCAAGCGATTCGCGATATACATTTTGAATTCCAAGTTCCAGAAGTTCATAAGCATCGTAACGATTCTTCGCTCTAAACATCAGTTTTAAATGCGGGTATTTCTTAATTAACGTTTTAGCAAAAGGAATAGCAACATCGGGGTTATCAATTGAGCAAATTAAAATTTTAGCTTCTGTAATTCCAGCCGATTCAAGCAGGTCTATTCGAGTGGCATCGCCATAATAAACCTCAAACCCCATTTTTCTCAATAAATCTACCCGGTTTGAGTCATGATCTAGGATAGTAGCTTCAACTCCTGAAGCCCTTAGAAAACGGCCAACAGTACTTCCGAAATGGCCAAAACCAACCAGAATCACTTTATGGGTCTTGGCAATATGATCAATAGGTCTTTTTTCGGTTTCCTTAGTTCCTACCTTAGGTAAAATTAATCGCTCGTTTATAATACCTAAAATAGGGGCTATGGTCATGCTTAAGGCGGTAACTACCAGCATCATATCAAGCTGTTCAGTATTCAAAATATTTAAGTCGAAGGCAAAGGAGAGCAGCACAAAAGCGAATTCCCCAACTTGTGCCAAGCCAACGGTGAGTAATAGTTTTTGATCAAGTTTGAGATTAAAAATAGAGCCGACAATAAACAGGACAATAGCTTTTAAGAGAATAGTACCAAGAAGCAGGCCTGTAATAGTAAGTGGGTAAGCGCTTAACACCACAAAGTTAATAGACGCACCAACTGCCATAAAAAATAAGCCTAGTAATAATCCTTTAAAGGGCTCTAGGGTGCTTTCCAATTCATGTTTGAACTCACTGGTAGCCAAGACTACTCCCGCTAAGAAGGCGCCTAATGCTGGGCTAAGACCAACTAATTCCATTAGGAAAGAAATACTTACTACGATCAGTAGTGAAGATGCAGTAAGTAACTCTCTTACTCTTGCTTTAGCAACTAATCTGAGCATTGGCACTATTACATAACGCCCCAGAATTACCACTAGAATAACTGAAGAGAAAACAGCAAGTGCTTGTAATCCAATTGGTAAACTATCGAATAATGATCCGTGAGCTTCAGTTGTAACTGACGTTGCAGCAGGAGGAATTTCGTCAGTTTTGGCGAGTAGAGGAATAACCGCCAACATAACGATGACAATAATATCTTGAAAAAGTAAGATAGAAAAAGAAGAAGCACCATAAGTAGTGTCCATTAAGCCCTTTTCCTTTAGCGTTTGAAGCGCTATGGCTGTAGAAGACAAAGCTATGGCCATGGAGATGGTAAGTGCCACTTGCCAGTTTACACCGAGCAAAATCAAGATAAAGTAGGAGAGAAGCATCGTCAATATAACTTGAGCACCTCCCATGCCTACAATGGTTTTGCGCATCTGCCAAAAATTTTTAGGTTCTATTTCTAGGCCAATCAAAAAGAGCATCATTACAACGCCAAATTCTGCAAAATGCATGATGTCTTCACCTTCGTTGCCAATAAAGCCCAAAACGTACGGCCCAATTAGGATGCCTGCTAACAGATAGCCAAGTACAGAACTTAACCCGAGTCTTTTAGCAATAGGCACACAAATGACTGCACCCGCTAAAAGAACAATTGCATTGAAGAGAATACTACCGTTCATTCTTGTTTGTTTTTGAGTAAAAGTGTATCGTTTAAAAACTCACATTCCTTGGTGATTTTAAATGTTTTGTCTTCTTGCAATGCACTAATGAGTCGATCGTATTGATTTACATGAGTTTCTAGATCTTCTTTCGATAGATTATGTGTGCCCATCACTGTAAATGGAGGTAGGTATTCCATGCCACACAGGCGTGCCGTTTGTTCAAAAGGTCTTAAAAACTCATTCACAGAATAATGGTTGTTTCCGCTCGAACAATATACTTCTCGAGTACCACCCGTGGTAATTACATTTAAGCATTTCTTATCTTGAAGTGCGTTTCCTTTTGGACCGTAAGCCCAATTAAACTCTAATACAACATCTATCCATTGCTTCATAAGTGGAGGACAATTGTACCAGTAAAATGGGTGGTGCCATATAATCACATCGTGCGTATTCAGAAGCTCTTTCTCCTTAGGTAAATCAATATTGAAATCTGGGTATCGCTCATAAAGATCATGAAAGGTGACACCCTCACGATTCTGTATTTTATCCACAAGAGCCTTATTCGTTTTTGAATGTTCGAATTTAGGATGAGCAAATAAGACCAATACGTTTTTCATTCTTATGATTTAGATGACAAAGAATTTGAGGCTATGAATAGTTCCCTCAATGTTGTACTTCACTTTGATTTTGAATTCAGATGATTAAGCAGAAGTTCTTTTACTCTTCTATGGCTTCATAAATTAGTTTGTACATATCATTCCAAAAGGCATTGTCATTAAAAGGCACAACCTGAGTCATACCTACGAACACCATTTCTTCTTTAGGGTCAATAAAGAACTTGGTATTGAAGTATCCACTCCATTCGTAAGTGCCAGCCGATTTAGGGCTTCTTTTGTTTTCGCTATCTAAGTAGACAGTGAAGCCCAACCCGAAGGATTGGCCTGTGTTATTCTCTTTGTAGTCTGTAATTACATTCGGCATTTGGTCACTCGACATTTCTTTCAGGACTTCTGCGCCTAAAATATCGCCACCGCCCAATACCAACGTATTAATGAATTTGGCGTAATCCATAGCGGTAGAAGTAAGGCCACCGCCTCCTGCGAAAATATTTCTGGGGCCTTCCATTGGATAACTGGCTTGAGCAGCAATTCCCATTTCATCTAAAGTAATGAGTTGGCCTTGCGCTTTGGTGTAAACGGGCACTAAACGATCGAATTTTTCTTTGGGCAAATAGAAATAGGTGTCTGTCATTCCAACCTTATCGAAAATGTGTTGCTTGAAGTATTCGTCTAAAGGCTGATTTGAAACCACTTCAATTACCCTGCCCAAAACATCCATGCTAAGGCCATAAGAAAATTTTGCACCTGGCTGATGTGCTAATGGTACTTTGGCCAGTTTGTCAATCCACTCTTCTGTGCTCCAAGTAGGGTGAGAGAAACCTACGTTCATATTATATTTCTCGTAAACCGCCATCAACTTTCCAGGGTTAAAGCTTCCGTAAACAATACCCGAAGTGTGGGTTAGGAGGTTGCGGATGGTCACGGGTTTTTCTACAGGTACTGTTGTAAAACTTGAGTCGGAAGGCTCGAAAGTGTCGAGTACTACTTGATCTTTAAATGAAGGGATATATTTATAAACGGGATCATCCAAGTCAATTTTCCCTTGTTCATACAGCTGCATAATACCAACTGAAGTTATGGCTTTGGTCATGGAAGCAATTCGGTAAATATCATCGTTTTGGTAAGCGTTTTCTTTTTTAGAAGTTCTGTAACCAAAGCTTTTATTATAAACTACTTGACCATTTTTTGCTAATAGGAAGGTTCCTCCAGGAAGTCTTTTTTCATCAATGGCTTTCATGATGAGACCATCTATTTCTGATAATTTATCAGTAGAAACACCAACACTTTCAGGTTTTAGGTTGGTTTTAAGTGCTGTGTTTTCATTGCATGAATAAATTGAAACACAGAGTAAGAAGAGTAAGGCTAGTTTTTTCATTAGGTCGATTTTGATGAGAAGATAAGGACATTGCTTGAAAAGAGTTCTACCTCTCACCAATTTATGAATTGATTAGCGTGTTCAAATTTGTAGTTCGGGTATAGCGGTGGAATAAATTAGTCACCAAATGAAATCCCAATTCCTTTGGCAGCATGCACCAAATAGGAGAGTGGATCTACATTATTATAGGCTTCGGTAGCGGCTTCTAATGATACTAAACTGATCTCATTGTTTTTGAAGGTGACCATTTTTCCGAAGTCACCTGCTAAAGCCATTTCCATGGCTTTCACCCCATATTGGGTTGCTAAAACTCTATCGAAGGCATTTGGACTGCCGCCCCTTTGTAAATGGCCAAGCACCATTTCGCGGATATCTGCCTGACAGCCTACATCTTTCAGCTGTTGGGTAAGCTGATAAGCTACACCTCCCAAACGTAAGTTTTGATAGCCTGCCTCATCGCTTTTTCTAGCCGTAACGCTTCCGTCTTTTGGTTTTGCCCCTTCTGCTATTACGATGTTTACAAATCCTCTACCGTTATTGTATCGCGATTCAATTCTTTCTTTTACGGCTTGAATATCATAAGGAATTTCTGGAATTAGGCAGATTTCAGCTCCACCAGCTATGGCAGAATGCAGTGCAATCCAACCTGCAGAACGTCCCATCACTTCAAGAATAATTACTCGGTGATGACTTTCAGCAGTTGAAACCAGTTTGTCTACTGAGTCTGTTGCTTCTTGCACCGCAGTTTGAAATCCGAAAGTGTAATCGGTAGCAGAAAGGTCGTTGTCTATGGTTTTCGGAACACCCACAACAGGCATCCCTTTATCGAACAAGGCTTTACTGATACGCTGAGAACCATCGCCTCCAATGCTAATTACACAATCAAAACCCATTTCCTTTATCATGTGCACCATTTCGTCTGAACGATCTATGGTTTCAACTTCTCCATTTTCTTTAGCAATGGTGAAGTTAAAAGGGTCTGATTTAGTAGTAGTACCTAGAATGGTACCGCCCTTTACATGAATACCTGCTACGGTTTTATTAGTGAGCTTAATGATTTCTTGTGGAGCACGAAGTACACCATTATAAGCTTCGATACTACCATATACTTCTACATCGCCTTCATGATCGGCCCTTTTAACAATAGCTCTGATTACGGCATTTAGGCCAGGGCAGTCGCCACCTCCAGTAAGTACTAGTATCTTTTTCATGCTATTTCTTTATGAATCATTTCAAGATGAAAGAACCCTCCAAAAGTTGTTATTATAAAGTTATGCGAATTCATCTCGATTTAGATGTTTGTTTAAGCTTAACTTTTGGAGGGTTTCCTTATGCTTATTTGAGTGCTAAAGGTATAAACAAAAAAAACTCCTGAAATTGATTTCAGGAGTTTTGAATTTTAGTGGTTAAAAAGGAATTAGTCCTTTTTTGCCATTCTTAAACGAGTGCTCTCGTCTAACCATATTTTTCTCATTCTTATCGATTGAGGAGTGATTTCTAAGTATTCATCCTTTTGGATGTATTCCATGGCTTCTTCTAAAGAGAATCTGCGCGGAGGAACAATTTTAGAGTTGTCGTCAGAGCCTGACGCACGCATGTTGGTCAGTTTTTTTCCTTTTTGAATGTTCACTACCAAGTCATTTTCACGGCTATGTTCGCCAATTACCTGACCTGTGTAAAGTTCTTCTCCAGGAGCAACGAAGAATACACCTCTGTCTTGTAGTTTATCAATAGAGTAGGCTGTACCAGGTCCGTTTTCCATTGAAATTAGAGAGCCATTTGCACGACCTTTTATTTCACCTTTCATTGGTTGATACTCTTTAAATCTGTGGTTCATTACGGCTTCACCAGCAGTGGCGGTAAGCACGTTGTTTCTTAAACCAATTAATCCTCTTGAAGGAATTTCGAACTCTAAATGTTGTTGGTCGCCTTTTGGCTCCATAATCTTAAGCTCACCTTTTCTTTGGGTAGCCAATTCAATTACTTTACCTGCAACGTTATCTGGCACATCTACTACCAATGTTTCGATTGGTTCGCATTTCTTACCATCAATTTCTTTGTAAATCACTTGCGGCTGACCTACCATAAGCTCGTAACCTTCTCTACGCATGGTTTCGATCAATACAGAAAGGTGAAGGATACCACGGCCAAAAACCAAGAATTTATCCTCAGAATCAGTGTCTTGAATTTTTAGTGCAAGATTCTTTTCAATTTCCTTATAAAGCCTTTCTCTTAAGTGTCTTGAAGTAACAAATTTACCTTCGCTACCAAAGCCAGGAGAGTTGTTGATGGTAAACAACATGTTCATTGTTGGCTCATCAATCTTTAACCTTTTTAATGGCTGTGGATTATCAAAATCGGTAAGTGTATCACCAATTTCAAAACCTTCTAGGCCTACAATAGCGCAAAGGTCACCGGCTTTTACTTCGGTTACTTTAGCTCTACCCAAGCCTTCAAACACCTGTAATTCTTTAATTCTAACTCTTTTAACCGTACCGTCAGCTTTGGTTAAGCCCATCGCTTTTCCTTCTTCCAGTTTGCCTTGGTAAACTCTACCAATAGCAATTCTACCTACAAAAGAAGAGTAGTCGAGAGAAGTTACTTGGAACTGAGGAATACCTTCTGGTGAAGGTGCTTCAGGAATTACTTCCAATATTTTATCTAGAAGAGGGAAGATGTCTTCTGTTGGCTTTTGCCAATCTGTACTCATCCATCCCTGCTTAGAAGAACCATAAATGGTATGGAAATCTAATTGCTCTTCTGTAGCGTCAAGGTTGAACATTAAGTCAAAAACTTGCTCATGAACTTCGTCAGGTCTACAGTTTTCTTTATCGACTTTGTTAACCACAACGATTGGTGTAAGGCCAAGCTCAAGCGCTTTACCCAATACGAATCGAGTTTGAGGCATTGCACCTTCAAAAGCATCAACAAGCAAAAGAACACCATCGGCCATTCTTAAAACACGTTCTACCTCACCACCAAAATCTGCGTGACCAGGAGTGTCAATAATGTTAATCTTAACGCCTTTATAAACAACAGATACGTTTTTAGAAAGAATGGTGATTCCTCTTTCACGCTCTAAGTCGTTGTTATCCAGTATTAAGTCACCTGTTTCTTGATTCTCTCTGAAAATCTGAGAAGCGTGGATGATTTTATCTACCAAGGTTGTCTTACCGTGGTCAACGTGTGCGATAATCGCGATGTTTCTTATGCTTTGCATGACAGCTTAAAATTGAAGGCGCAAAGGTAAGGATTCCCAATTAATAATTGTGATTTCTTTATTAAATGAATATTAGCAAGAAATCGGACTGAGCATTATATGGGCATAGAGCAACCAAAAGCGCTATCTGCTTGAAATAAAGGCTACTGTATTTTTAGCCGATAGATTAGATATCTTTGTTTTAGGTTGATAAAAATACCCATGTGTGGAGAAATTACGCTATGTTGCTTTATCAGAAGTGGGTTTTAGAGTATTTTCTACAGCTTTTGATCATGGCAAGATTTTAGAAATACGTTATTCATGAAACTCTCTCTCTCAAAAACAGCATATGCCCTTATAATCATTGTACTTGGTGTACTTATTTTAAAGCAAGGTGGCTTCTTGTTTATCCCATTGGCTTTTGCCTTTATTGGTGTGTCTTTTTACTTAAAACCTGTACAATGGTTAGAATCAAAAGGGTTCAACTCCTTTTGGTCTATTTTCACCCCTTTGGTTACAGGTAGTATCATTATTTTTTTTGCTGGCTACTTTATGGTTTCACAAATCGTAGGTGTGGCTAAGTCAATGGATTCTGATGTTAATATTGATAATGCATCTGGTAAAATTGCTGAGTTCTTCAACGACAAAGTGCCAGATGGAATGATGTCGGTGGATAAGGAGGAAGTTTCTGAAAGTATGAAGAATATGCTGGGTAATTTGGGCATGCCGTTAATCGGAGGAACTTTTAAGGCTACCGGTTGGGTAGTGAGTAATGGTATTTTAGCTCTTGTATTTACATTTCTTATTTTACTGTACCGAAAAGGTATAGCAGATATAATCACTCATTTGGGGAGTAAGGCCAATGCCAAGGAACATACCGAATTGCTTTTAAGGCTGACCAAAACAGGACAGCAATATATGTCGGGTCTTGGGTTACTGATTGTGATTCTAACTACTCTATATACAATTGCTTTCTATGCCTTTGGGCTCAAATATTCACTCGTGTTTGCTTTTGTGGCAGCTACGCTGGCTATCATTCCTTATATAGGTACTACACTTGGCGCTTCGTTACCAGTAATTTACGCCTATATTACTTACGATAATCACTATATCGCTTTAGGTCTTATAGGTTGTATAGTCCTCATTCAGAGCTTAGAGGGTAATTTCCTGACTCCTAAAATTGTTGGAGGAAGCATGAAGTTAAACCCATTGGCTTCGCTTATGGCTTTGGTTATTGGAAATTACATTTGGGGTTTAGCCGGAATGATCTTGTTCTTGCCTTTAGCAGCCATGGCGCGTATTGTTATTAAGGAAATAGAGCCTTTAAAGCCATTGGCTGAGTTGTCGGGTGAAAAAATCACTAATACAGATTAAATGGATAGTAGGAGAGGAGTGAATAAACATTGGACGTTTATTTTTTCCTTTTTACTCCCTTAATCGCAGGTTCGTTCCAAGGGTCATCGGGCCAAACGTGTTTAGGGTAACGTCTTTTCAGTTCTTTCTTCACTTCAAAATAAGCATCTGACCAAAAGCTTTTTAGATCCGAAGTGATTTGAACAGGCTTAAAGCCGGGGGACAGCAGGTGCAGTAAAATAGACTGCTTGCCTTCATTCACCTTTGGTGTTTCCGCCAAACCAAATACTTCCTGAATGCGAACGGCCAATACAGGCGGCTCAGCATTGTCGCGGTACATCAGCTTAATTTTAGAACCACTCGGTACGGTCAAATGCGTTGGAGCCTGCTTATCTAATTTTTGTTGTTGTTCAAAAGTGAGGCTGTGTTGCAACACTTCTTTTAAGTTGATTTTCTTTAAATCCTCTGGCCTTTTTACATTGGCCAAGTAAGGACTCAACCATTCTGCATTGGTTTGCAAGAGGCTAGATGCACTTACTTCTGGCCATTGTTCTTGCGGATTCCACTTCCTCAAACTAAGAATTCTATTTTGCCATTGCTGAACATCTTCGTTAAAATCTAAAAGTTGTTCACCTTCCTTTTTTAATGCTTCGGAAATGGCAGCTACTTTATGACTTTCATCTGGTGATGGCAGAGGTTTGCTTTGCAATACTATGCTGCCAATGCGTAAATCTTTGGTGGCAAT
This sequence comes from Roseivirga ehrenbergii, assembly GCF_001593005.1. Lineage (GTDB taxonomy): Bacteria > Bacteroidota > Bacteroidia > Cytophagales > Cyclobacteriaceae > Roseivirga > Roseivirga ehrenbergii. The sequence goes on along the minus strand of NZ_LQZQ01000045.1, from coordinate 869,274 downwards.
TAGGCCACCTTCACTGGTATCCCAAGTAATAACTTCCGTTTCTTTTACCAAAGGCGATAAATCGCGTGGGTTCAAAGGTGAAGCCATAAAAATTTTGCCCATACCTTCACGGGCGTCAATATGGCAAATGGCCAACCAAGGTTCATTTGCCAAGTCTTCTCGGTGGCCTGCCATGGCATAGCGGCCGTTGGAAAGTTGGAATTGGGCATTGTTGCCAGGGCGCGCAAAGGCGATTCTTTCGGGGTAAGCACGGGTAATGAGTACGCCCGTTTCAAATGGATCAACACTGCTATTGTCGGGTTCAATATTGAAAAGACTACGATACTGCTCCGCAATTTTCTCAATCCTCCCCATTTTACGATTGTCTCGTTGTTCTCGCCTGTGGATTCTCAGCGCCTCAATTCGGGTGTTGATGTCAATGCCTGCCTCTCGACCCAGCGGATCTCTTTCCTCTAATAAAGCGGCAATGTCAGTGGCTAATTCCAATTGATCATCTTCTTCAGCCATCAGCAGCATGTGCGCAATTCGTGGATGACAAGGCAAACGGAGCATCTTCTTGCCATGCGCTGTGATTCTGCCGTTTTCTAATGCTTCTAATTGATGCAACAAATCGGTGGCTTGCGCTAAAGGGCCTTTCGGAGGAGGCGTAAGCCAAGTCATTTGCTGCACATCCGTTATGCCCCATTGCGACATGTCAAGTACCAAAGAGGCCAAGTCCGCTTCAAGAATTTCGGGGGTAATGTGCTCGGTTAATCGTTGTTGGGTTACCGTAGACCACATGCGATAACAAACGCCTGAACTTAATCGGCCAGCTCTTCCTGCCCGTTGGTCGGCTGAATCTCTTGAAATACGAACCGTTTCTAGTCGAGACAAGCCAGAGTTAGGGTCGAATTTAGAGGTGCGTCCAAAACCGCTATCGACCACTACTTTAATACCTTCAATGGTCAAACTGGTTTCGGCAATGGAAGTGGCTAAAACTACTTTTCGATTTCCATTTCTATCTGGTAAAATGGCTGCGGCTTGTTGCCTTTGGGGCAGCGAACCGTAGAGCATGTGAATAGAAAATCCACGTAGTTCTCTCCTTAAAATTTCGTTGGCGGTATGGATTTCCCGCTGGCCGGGCAAGAAAACCAGAATGTCACCTTCATGGGCTTTTGCGGCTTTAATTACTGTTCTGGCACAAAGCTCGGCCATTGAAAATTCATCAATATCGTTTTCGTAACGCACTTCAACTGGATATTGCTTGCCTTTACTGACTATGGCAGGAGCTTTCAATAGCGAAGTTAATTGCGGCATATTCAGCGTGGCCGACATGACCATAATCCTCAAATCGCTACGCAAAACTTGTTGGGCTTCGCGGCAGAGTGCCAAGGCTACATCTGCATGGATGCTGCGTTCGTGAAATTCATCAAAAATAACCAAGCCCACATTCTCCAAAGCATTATCACTTTGGATCATTCGGGTGAGAATTCCTTCCGTAAGTACTTCTATTTTAGTGTGTTCAGAAGTTCTGTTTTCAAACCGAATTCGAAAACCGACTGTTTTTCCGACAGGCTCTTCTAAAAAATAGGAGAGGCGTTCTGCAATGGTTCTAGCCGCCAATCTTCGAGGTTCCAGCATCAATATCTTCTTTCCTTCTAGCCACGGCTCATTCAGCAAGGCGAGGGGAAGAAGCGTGCTTTTTCCAGCTCCCGGAGGTGCATTTACGATCAGCGTATTTCCTTTGCTCAGGTGCTGGCGCACATCCTCAATAATTTCGGTAACTGGAAGCTGAACGGAATGCGGATCGAATGACAAAGCTTGATTAGTTTTAGATGAGTTGAGTGAACAAAATTAAGCTGCTTTTATTTAGCTTAAAACCCTTTGAAGCAAAAGCTTTGAATGACATCAGCGGTAGCAAGGATTGATGAAAATTATCCTAAATTCACCCCGTAAACAAATTGATTATTACACCATGAAAAAGCCCATTTTATCGCTTATCACATTTTTTATCGTTTCCTCGCTAAGCTTTACGAGTTGCCAAACGCCTTATGAGATCACTCAGGATGAAGTGACAAGAGTTGTTACCACCTTGGCTTCCGATGAAATGGAAGGTCGAATGATTTTTACCCCAGGAATTGAAAAAGCCTCTCAATTTATTCAGGAAGAATTTAAAAAGGCAGGTTTAGAGTACTTGGAAGGAATGGACAGCTACAATCAGCAGTTTAATATTTACTCGATTGCTCCTGAAAGCATGGCGGCTACATTGAATGGAAAAGCTGTTGACGCAGCAGATATGATGGCCATGTCGAATTCAGAAGGCTTTGATTGGACAAATGTTGCCGACCTGAATGTAAGAACTATCGGTGCTGATGATAATTTTCAGAGCGCTTACAATGAAATTAGAAGAGGAACAGGCAAGAATTTGGTATTGGTAAATCCTGCACACAAAGATTTATTCAATCGTTACAAAGGCTTTTCATCACGTGGAAGCAGAGTGGTTGCTTTAGACCCAGACAATGCTACGGTAATGGTAATATCTGATTTAACAGCAGTGACAGCTGTTGATATTGAAGTGCAAAATGCGGTAACCGCACAAAGTCTTTCTAACGTAACAGGAAAAATTACAGGGAACAGGGCCAACGAAATCGTTCTTTTTGGAGCACATTATGATCACTTAGGTGTTCGTGAAGGTATGGAAGGCGATAACCTTTTCAACGGTGCTAATGACGATGCTTCTGGAACTACAGCAGTAATTGAATTGGCGAAATACTTTGCCGCATCGGGCAAGAAGCCAGAAAGAACCATTGTTTTTGTAGCCTTTACAGCTGAAGAAAGTGGCGGATACGGTTCAAGACATTTCTCTGAGCAATTGAATCCAGATGAAATTGTAGCCATGTTCAATATTGAAATGATTGGAAAAGGAGCGAAAGAAGGACCAAACACCGCTTGGATTACGGGGTTTGAGAAGTCTAGCTTTGGTAAATTATTACAAGATGCGGTGGAAGGAACGGAATATACTTTCTACCCAGATCCTTACCCAACTCAGAACTTATTCTACAGATCTGACAATGCTACATTGGCTAGATTAGGCGTTCCTGCACACTCAATCAGTACTACGCAAATCGATATTGATCAGGACTATCACAAAGCTACTGATGAAGTAAGTACTTTGGATATGGCACATATGACCAACACCATCAAAGCCATTGCTAAAGCTGCAGAAGGAATGATCTCTGGCGCACAAACGCCAACAAGAGTTGACCCAAGTGGTTTAAGGTAAACAGAGTGTAAACTTATTAAAAGGGCTCATTCGCAATTGCGGATGAGCCTTTTTTGGTTCTATGCCCTGAAGGTGTTTTTCACTAAGTACGGAGCTATCGGTTGGAAACCGATTTGTAGTTCCTACTCGATACAATCGAGTAGGAGTTGGTTGATTACGTAATGCACTTTTTTCGCATTTGCTTCTCGAATTCAACGATATCACCTTCGTTTTTTTTGAAACCATATTTCTAATGGTGGAGGAACTACAAAGTCAGGCCTATCATCTTTTGAAGGACTTTTAGGATAGTCTCTACCCAATTCTTTTTTCGCTGATTCCTCGTAGTTATGAGATAAGTATCTGAGAAACAAAAATGAACGCATATAATCACGGAATGCATCGGCATTCATCGCTCCTCTTTAGTCATTTGATTAACCGTTCAATTTCTTTAATATCTTATTCAATAACGCCTCAAATTCTTCAGATTCCCCTTGAATCATGGTAGCCATCATTTCTTTATAATCTGCTTTAAAGTTAGCCAAGTGTTCTTTTGGAGGAACAATGTTAATGGATTCTAAAGTAAGCGTGTCGTAGTTGGTTGTTTTCATTGGCGTTAATACTTTTCTATGGGCAAGGATGCTTTCGAAAAGTTCGTGATTTTCCAATGCCAATTTTCCATGCTCTGTTTTTAGAATTTGTCCAATATCATAAAAATGTCTAGACATTCTAAAGTGTCTGATTTTTTCCGTTGGTTTTTGAAACTCTTCATGTAGTAACATCAGTTTTTCCAAAAATGTCTTTTGAGGATCGGTGGCACTTACAGAAAATCCACCATCTGAGAATAAGGCACTTGGGTATTGCTCGTTTATCCAAGATTGGATTTCAACGTCTTGGTAAGGTTCTATTAATGATCTAGCACTGACTTCTATTTTTACTTTTGGTTGTAGATACAGAATTTCATTCGTTTCATAAAGTGATTTGTAGTTCACCAAAATGGTCTCTGGGTCTTGGTCTGAAATTTCTGTGTTTTCTACAACTAATTCGTACAAGCTTTTATCCACTTCATGCTTGTCTAGTTGTTCCTTTAATAATTCTATCAATTCACCAGAAACGAAAGTGTGACAAGCTCGTCTTAGTTTCCGAATTTTCCCTTTGCTTAAATCGCCTTCAAAACCAAGATATTTTCTATCAATCCCAAGGTCTATATCTTCTGAGAAACGGTTTATCAAGTCGAAAGCTTTGTTCAATGATGTTCCTCCTTTAAAAATAAAGTGAGGAGCTAAACCTGATGAGAAGATCATCTTGAGGGCGAGCGTTACCCAAACGTCTTTTTCAACGGCTTGAGGTGGTACCCCTATTTCGTTAGAGACATCTTGATAAATTTTTTTCTTTTCATTATCTGGTATTTGTAAAAACTTGATCATAGTGCCTTTTGCATAATTTTTCTAATCCATACAGGGGCTAGAGGAATATCATGTTCTAACTCTTTTTGTTCTTCCTTTTTTAGAAGCTGAATGATTTTTTTTTCAAAACCTTCTGTTAATTCTTTTTGTCCAACCGCTTTTAATGCTTGAATAGCTAAACTGCTAATCTTGCCTTTTGCCATTAAGTTTTTTGGGGTTGTTTTTTTTAGTTTGATAGTTCTTTTACCTATTTGAATTTCTCGGGGAGTACCATCTGTTAAATACACAAGCTTTAGAGGTATTTGAGTACTAAGACCTAATTTGTTTAGAGCATGAGACCCTGTTGGAACAATTTTTATTTTGTCTCGCTTAGCAATTCCGAGAGCAACCTGTTCAGCAGTTGGCATAACTTCACCGATATAACTACTAACAACAGGGCGTACATAAATTCCCTGTGCGACTCGTCTGATTATTTCTTTATTCGCTAATCTTACCAATGCTTGGCGTATTGCATCTGAAGAACCGTATTCAAAAAAGTCATCCGCAAAGAGTAGAGTGCCTCTTTGTTTTGATTTGATTAGTTTTTCTATTTTTTGTTCGACACTTTGCATCAGTATGCTGCTTGGTTTTCTGTCACAAAAATATAAATAATTTGTGACAATAAAAGCCAGAGGTTGACCCAAGTGGTTTAAGATAAGCTGAAAGAAAATTCATTAAAAAGGCTCATTTGCAATTGCGGATGAGCCTTTTTTGGTTCTGTGCCCCTGAAGGTGTTTTTCACTAAGTACGGAACTATCGGTTGGAAACCGATTTGTAGTTCCTTTGTGATACAATCGGGTAGGAGATGGGATTTGTTAGCACACCTAATTTGGCGAAAATACCAAGGCCGTAAAAGGCTATATATCAGTTTTTTACGGATTAATTATTTGCAGATATGCGGATTTAAAGTTGCAGTGCGGACTGATCTTAATACTCAGGTGTAATTAGTATAACATGTGCATGAAAAGATACATACTCGCCAAGAAAAGAATAAGTTACTAAAAAGTACTAACTTCGGAATCATCAACCATAACTATACATACATTCTTTCTCTTGAAAACGATAAGAACAATTTTTTTAACGATTTTCTTACTTGGTCTATCCGTAATAATTCTTTTCCTAAATATTGAAGCATTAAAATATAAACCTTGGGGGATAAGAATTTGGTTATTTTGGATTTATTGGATGGTAATTATTGGGGTTCTTATCATTCAAAACATACGAAAGTTTAATTATTTCCAAGCGAATCCTAAAGCAAAATTCACTCACTATCTAACCATAAGTAATTCACTGATACTGTTTATTGCTATAGTTGGTAGTACGTTTGGTCAATTCTTCAATTTAAGTTATTACCTAACGCCAGAACTTTCTCTTTCTGGACTCTCATTACCAATTTTCATTGGGGCACCTATCTATATCGTCAACATGATATGGAAAAAGAACTTAATGTCTACCAGTGAAAACTACAGGAAAAATCAGCTTGACAGAAAAGTGAAGTACTCTACCAGAAAGGTAAGGAACCCCTTTAAAAAGAAAGAACTAGAATAGTTTCCCTCTTAAAGAGATATTATTTTCCTTCATGGAATCAAAGACTAATGAAAATGAGTAAATATCAAATTACTCACCCTTCTTGAATTGCCCTAATATTTAGCTCTGTTTGTACCTGATCTACTTTGATTTTAAGATAATCATGAACCTCCAGATGAGAACGAGTATCGGATTTACGATACCCCTCTTCATCGTCTTTGCTCAAGTGATTTTCAATTCTTTGAATCATTCCCATCAGTACGACCTGTGAGCTATAAACAAATTCTAGCATTTCCCTATCGGACATTTCTTCCATTTCGATTAATATGTTTGATTTCTAAAGCAAAAATAACTCGATAGGAACAGAAAATTAGCCTTGGAATTTTAAGGATAACATTTTTAAAAAAAAAGGAATCTTAAAAACTAATTAGTTCGCAATTGCACCTTAAATCCGCAGGTCACTAATATTGATTGACACTTTGTTGAGATTTTCTCTTTAGGTGGTTTTGTTAGACGGAACTTGGGGTCATTTTGCTTTTGGTTTATCTTGCTGTTAGATTACCCTCTGGCGCTCAATTGCCCACTGCGGTAAAGGTGCTTGCCTGCCTAGCATCAAGCAAGCCTTTGCCGAGCACCTATTTTGTTGTGCACTTAACGCGAATTAGAAGCATGTATGTATCAGGCCATCTTTTTGTGGCGGTACTTGCGTTTGGCCAGTAAAAATCTATGTCTCATATCATCGTAAATCAGGCCAGCTAATAGAATTGAGGCCGCTATGATCAGTACATTCAACTGGATTTTCATATAAAGAAAGCCTCCAAATATTCCCCCTAAAAAGAAAAAGGTGATGATGTAGATTCTCAACTTAATAGTTGAAATGATGCTTTTGTTATTGGGTTCTTTTTTAAGAAAAAATAGCTGTGACAGTTCGATGCCTAAATCAGTAAAAAGCCCTGTGAGGTGGGTTGTTCTTACTATGGCATTCGATATTTTAGTCACGAATGAGTTTTGCACGCCCATAGCAAAAAGTAGCATGCAGGCAATTGTGTTTGGCGATTGAAGGGTAGTTAAATCTGTTAGTATAACAACAAGTAGTAGAATGGCAGATTCAAGTAATGTGGGTAAAATGAAAATATTGAGTTTTTTAGTCCGCATCGTCCATTCAATAAGCAGGCTTGAGGTGAAAGACCCTATAAGAAAGGAAAGGATATAGAGAAAGTAGGCTAAGCCTTTAGAGAATTCAAGTTCTAAAATATCATTGATGAACAAAGCGAAATGTCCAGTAACGTTGGTGGTAAGCTGATGTATAGCCAAAAATCCAGCTAAGTTTACAATTCCAGCCACAAAAGAAAGCACGATAGCGATTCGTAAGTTGTTCTTAAACGTTCTTCTTTTACCCTGATGTCTAAACATAGGACTGAAACGGACTTAATGTAACCTATATATTTACTTTTTTATGCCTCGCTATTTAAATTAGGGATTGGGATAATCAAGATTAATAAAAAATATTAAGCTTTTCTTTCGAAATCCTTATAAAGTAAACTCGGCTGAATGCCTTGGTTGTTCTGGTATTTGCCTTCTTTATACATGTCGTAATCGCCTTCAATGGTATGATAGAAAATCTGACAAATTTCTACCCCAGCGTAAATTCTGATGGGCTGCACACAGAATATTTCTAAGGTCCAAAAACCATTGAAACCCACATCGCCAAATCCAGCAGTAACATGTATAAACAAACCTAAGCGCCCAATAGAAGAACGACCTTCCAGCATAGGCACAAACTTAGAAGTTTCAGTGTGCTCCACAGTACGGCCCAAGTAAAGCTTGTTGGTTTCTAAAAGCAATCCTTCTTCAGGAATAATCAGTTTTTCAGTTGGGTTGGGTTGCTTCATGTCCAACTCGTTGTTGGAATACGTAAGCAGCTCGTGATGTAACTTTAGGTTATAGCTATTTGGGTTAAGCTGAGATGGATTAAAAGGCTCTATATTGATGCCTTTGCCCATTTCTCTTTGAATTTCCCTTCCTGAAAGAATCATATGATTAGTCTATGGTAAAAGAGGTTTCGCCTCCTTTTTCGTCTTTTAATTGAATGCCTACATTTTTGAGATCATCCCTAATTTTATCTGAAAGCGCATAGTTTTTAGAAAACTTAGCTTCTTTTCTTAGGTTGATCAAAACCTCCATTGCACCCTCTAAAACATTATTTTGGGCTGCATTTTCGGTTTCGGAAACTAGGCCTAGCACATCGTTAATAATGGCCTTGAATTTAGTTGTCACAAAGTCAAAAGCTTCCGCATCAATTTCCGCCAGTTCCGAAGGGTTCTGGTAGTAGGTGTTAACTTTAGAACTTACATCAAACAAAGAAGCAATCGCTTTTGCTGTATTGAAGTCATCGCTCAAGTTTTGCATGGCTTGGTCGATAAAACCTTTCAGCTCTTCAGATTTCTCTTTAGAAACCTTTCCAGTTCCAGCAGCTGGCAATTTATCGATCAATTGAACGCTGGCCATTAAACGCTTAAAGCCTTTTTCTGCTGCTTGCAAGGCTTCGTTACTGAAGTCTAGCGTGCTGGCATAATGACTTTGAAGCATAAAGAAACGCACCGTCATTGGGCTATAACCACGCTCCAAAAGCTTATGATTTCCTGTAATCAGTTCTTCTGGCGTAAAACCATTGCCTTCACTTTTTGCCATTTTGCGACCGTTTACGGTAAGCATGTTGGCATGAATCCAATAATTGGCGCCTCCAGTATGGTGACAACCTTTGTTTTGGGCAATCTCAGCTTCGTGGTGAGGGAATTTTAAATCCATTCCTCCTCCGTGAATATCGAAAGACTGACCCAAGTATTTTGTGCTCATGGCAGAGCATTCCAAATGCCAACCTGGAAAACCTTCGCTCCAAGGCGATGGCCAGTGCATTAAGTGTCCTGCTTCGGCTTTTTTCCATAAAGCGAAATCCAATGGATCAGCTTTTTGGTCTTGGCCAGCCAAAGCACGAGTATTCGAAAGCATATCGTCTACGTTTCTGCCCGAAAGCTCTCCGTATTCGTGTGCTTTGTTGTATTTTCTTACATTGAAGTAGACTGAGCCATCTTTTTCATAGGCAAACCCATTTTCAATGATCTTCTTAATAAATTCAATTTGCTCTATTAAATGGCCGGTGGCCGTAGGTTCAATAGAAGGCGCTTGAATATTGAAAATTTGCATTACATCATGGAAGCCATTGGTGTATTTCTGCACCACTTCCATAGGTTCGATTTCTTCTAAACGAGCTTTCTTAGCAATTTTATCTTCTCCTTCATCGGCATCGCCTACAAGGTGACCCACATCGGTGATGTTACGCACATAACGCACTTTGTAGCCCAAAAACTTGAGGTACCTAAAAACAATATCGAAAGAAAGAAAGGTGCGAACATTACCCAAATGGACATCGCTATACACGGTGGGTCCACACACATACATGCCCACTCGGCCTTCTACTAGTGGCTTGAAAGCCTCTTTTTGTTTTGTGAGAGAGTTGTATACTGAAATTGGATATTGTTCAATCAGGCTCATTTAAGCTTGTCGTTCACGTAAGTTAAAAATTCTCTTTTGGTTTCTTCTTCTTTGAATTTACCGCTGTATTCTACCGTAACCGTAGATGAAGATTGGTCTGATACACCTCTGGAGCTTACACACATGTGTTCAGCATCAATATATACCGCTACATCTTCAGTATTTAAAGCACGTTTCATTTCATCGAGAATTTGCAAAGCCAAACGCTCTTGTACTTGAGGTCTTCTTGAGTAATAATCTACAATTCTATTGATTTTAGAAAGGCCTATTACGTTTCCGTTTGGAATGTACGCCACATGGGCTTTACCCACAATAGGTAGGAAGTGATGCTCACAGTTTGAGTATAGTGTAATGTTCTTTTCAACGAGCATTTCACTGTATTCATACTTGTTCTGAAAAGTAGAAAGCGATGGCTTATTCTCAGGTTTTAAGCCTTTAAAAAGCTCCTTTACATAAAGCTTGGCCACTCGCTTTGGCGTTCCACTTAAACTATCATCGGTTAGGTCTAAACCTAAAGTGTGCATGATTTTTTCGAAGTGGCCTTGAATAATAGCGATTTTCTCTTCGTCTGATAAGTCAAAAGCACCTTCGCGCATCGGTGTTTCAATAGAGGACATCACGTGATCGTCACCCATCTCTTCAATTTGCTTCAACAAATCCTCTGAACTTTTACCGTTTTTGTTTTTCATTTATTGGTTACCTAAAACAATGAATCGTTTATACTGCCCATAAGCAGAAAAGTTGTGCAAAAGTACAATTAATTGACTGGCTTTTGAAACGTGATTTCAAAAATGATTAATGCACAATGCAGCCCTTAAACACGGCATTGCCTTAGGTAGTTCAAAACACGTTTACTATTCCTTTCCAACTACTGTTTTGGCCTGAAAACCTGCATTACTTCGGGCTTGGTTTCAATAAACGGCCCGCCAATCAAATCGATACAGTAGGGGATAGCAGGGAATACGACATCGAGGCATTCTCTTATCGACTTAGGTTTCCCTGGTAAATTCACTATGAGTGACTTTCCCCTAATTCCTGCTGTTTGTCGTGATAAAATGGCGGTAGGTACGTATTTCAAACTTTCTTGGCGCATTAGTTCGCCAAAACCTGGCAGCATTTTATGGCAGACGGACTCGGTGGCCTCTGGGGTTACATCGCGAGGAGCAGGCCCTGTTCCGCCTGTGGTAACGATTAAACAACAGCGTTCTTTATCTGCCATTTGTTTAATTGTACTCTCTATTAAATGTTGTTCATCTGGAATCACATGATACACGGGTTCCCATGTAGAAAGGAGGTATTCGTTAAGAGTGTCGATAATGGCAGGGCCAGAAAGATCTTCGTAGGTTCCTTTACTGGCTCGATCTGATACTGTAATTATTCCTATTTTAACTTCCATGTTCCTTATTTTGATGCAAATAAGTCAGGTTGAAAGAAGAATCCAATGCTTTAATGCGAAGTATTCGTTCTACCTTTGCAGTTGCAAAAAATAAAAGACACAGTGACTACATTTTCCGAACTCGGCATATCCAAAGATTTAATCAAAGGCTTAAGCGAAATGAATATTCTAGAACCTTCTGAGGTTCAATCGCTTTCCATCCCAATTCTCCTTCAACAAAACACCGATTTTATTGGTCAGGCACAAACGGGAACGGGCAAAACCGCAGCTTTTGGCTTGCCTTTGCTTCAGAAAATTGATGCAAAGAAAGAGTCCATTCAAGGTTTGATTTTAGCACCAACACGTGAATTATGTCAACAAATCGCGAAGCAGCTATTTAAATTCACCAAGTATACTGACAAGATTTTTATCGAAGCGGTATATGGTGGTGCCGATATGCAAGTTCAAATTCAGCGCCTACAAAGGCCAACTCATATTGTAGTGGCTACTCCTGGTCGCTTAATGGATTTGATCAAAAGAGAAGTGATTGATATCTCTCAAGTGAAGTATGTGGTTTTAGATGAGGCGGACGAAATGTTGAGTATGGGATTTAAGCAGGATATGCACAGTATTCTGGACTTTGTTCCTGCCGAACGTACCATTTGGTTGTTTTCGGCTACCATGCCTGATGGCATCAGAGAGATCATTTTGAAATTCTTAAGAAATAATGCTCAGAAAATAGAAGTAGGTAGAAGTGCGGGTGTAAATGCCAATATTAGCCACGAATATGTAGTTTGCCAATCAAAAGATAAGGTACAGGAAATCAATCATTTCTTGTCGTATCATAAAGACGAGCGCGGAATGATTTTCTGCCAAACTAAAAACGCTGCAAGAATTCTCACCAAGCAGCTTTTAGCCAAGAATATTGCTGTAGATGTAATTGAAGGCGATATGGGTCAACGCGACCGCGATAAGGTAATGCGTATGTTTAAGAGCGAGAAAATCGACCTTTTGGTAGCTACCGATATTGCAGCCCGTGGTATCGATGTAAAAGGTTTAAGCTTTGTATTGCACTATCAACTTCCGCAGCAAATTGAGTATTACACTCACCGTAGTGGCAGAACGGGGCGTGCAGGATTGAAAGGAACTTCGATCTTATTCATTTCTGAAAAAGAAAAATCTAAGATTTTCGAAATTGAAAAGGAGTTGAAAATTAAAATTAAGGTATTGAGCTAGTTTATTCTGCCATCAATTTTCTTAAAATATTGAAGTCTTGAGTTTCTGATTTCAAACCGGTAGCCATTACCTCGTGATAATTGTTTTCAAACTGAACGTTGGTGATATAAGTTTCTGCGCTATGCAATTGACTGGCAATTCCGTGATAAATGTATGATGCAATTTGGTCGTGCGACATCTGGAAAGTGTTGAAATAACCAGCGCTGAATAAACACACCCGAATGGTATTGATGGGTTTTAGGTTTAGGCTGTTAGGACTTTTCTCTAAGGTGAAATTTTTGTTGTAGTACATTACAGCCCTGATAATGTTTTCGGCAGTATCTTCAATAGCATTCAAAAAATCGTTTGGGGTGCTGTACAAATCGGCCAAGGGAGGCACTACATAAATCATGGCATAATTGGCATCTATTTGATAAGGGCGCAGATGATCTTTGAAAATATCAACGAACACAGTTCCGTCAAAATCAATACAAGCCGTGTCTACCGGAGGCTTTTGAACAAGCGCAAACTGTACTCCAAAATCACTGTCAAAATTATCGATATAGGCTGTTTCTTTGTTTTCTGCTAGGCGATGTAATGTTTTGTGAATTTTCTGATAAGGGTGCTTTCCTACAAAATTTTGTTGAACACTGAGAATGCCATAAAAAGCTCCTGTCATACCTTCCTGTCCCATTTCGAATAAAGAACCTGTATAAGAAGTTCCAGCGTTTACTGAGCCCATTACTACTTCTGGTTGAAGCGGTGGGCTTTCATAAAACACTTCACAAAAATTGGAGTGCTTTGGGTTGAGTAATTCTGCCGTGATGTGCGTTCCAGGGAATTTATTGATAATCATGGTTCAGAAAGTTAAATATGGTTGACAGTTGGTCTTTACAAACTACGAAAAATATTCGAAAAATTGTCAGACCTGTTTGATGAGATTACTGCCATTATTCTATTATGATCACACGTTCATTTTTTCTACTTTCAAGAAAAAAAGAGAGTATGAAGAACCTATTTCTGTTACTTGTTATTGGCCTGATTTCAAGTTGCACACCAGAAACAACTTACCCTGTGGGGCAAATTAAAACCGATAAAGGAGAAATTCTGATTTGGCTTTATGATGAAACTCCAAAACATAAAGAGGCCTTTATTGAATTGGCCGAAGAAGGATATTGGAACGATTATACGTTTAACCGAGTGATTGAAAATTTTGTAGCCCAAGGCGGTTGCCCAGATACCCCCGAAGGTTTTGCCTATTCTACTCATCTATTAGAGCCCGAATTTGACCCTATTGCTAAGCATGTGTATGGAGCTTTTGGTGCTGGGCGAGATGATAACCCAGATAAAGTTTCGGCTGCCTGTCAATTCTATATTGTACAGAATAAAAAGGGTTTACCGCGTTTAGATGGGGATTACACGATTTATGGACAGGTGTTTAAAGGAATGGATGTGGTTGATCAAATAGTTAAGGTAGAAAAGGATTCAACCAATGCGCCTTTGGTTCCTATTAAGTTAGATGTCAGTGTTATACAAATGACGGCCGCTCAAATTGAAGCAGAAGGGTATACCATGCCATCAAAAGGGCAGTAAATCTTACTTAGGCTTGACCTTTTGAGTAGGTAGAACCTTCCAACGTTTTTCATTCTGATTTTAAATAAAGTGATTTAACACAGCTGATATAATTGCATCACCTTTTAGAAGGATTTTTCAGTTTAGCTGGAAACATCTCTTCTAACACTTTGTAACGGTGAGTGAAAATCTGCAAGAGCTTTCCTCTTACTAAAATTGGGTGAATCATACGTCCTAAAATGCCAAAAGGAAGTTTATATGATACCTTGTCTATCATTCTAACTCCAGCCAAAGAAGTTTCGAAAATGTGTTCGTGGTGCCACATGGCATAAGGGCCAAACCGCTGCTCATCTACGAATGAATTGAGGTGATCTACATGAGTTATTTCCGTTACCCAGTTAGATTTAATACCGGGGAAGGGCGAAACCTTATAGGTGATGATTTGGCCTGCATACATGGTTTTGGCTTCTTCAGAAGTGATTTTAAAACCCATATACTTTGGTGTTATTTTCTCTAAATTCTTAGGGGAAGAAAAGAAAGCCCAAGCTGTTTTAATGTCTATTGGAAGCTCTTGTACAGTTTTGAGGGTGTAAATACCAGAATGACTTTTCAGTGATACCATTGTTTCAAATTTGGTTATCAACTGTTTTTGTTAGCCAAGTGTTTTAAGCTTTCGTAATATTTTCCTTGATCAACTTTTTGGTATGCACTAAACCAAATAAAGGTCCTATAAACAAGCTAAACATTAGCCATTTGGTATCGATTACCGTGGCCAAGTATCCTAAAAGCTGAATGCTTGGAATGGTCAATAAAAAGCCGATACTCACTACAATTGTAATGGCCGTACCAACCGATTCTTTGGGTGCTGTTTTTGCAGTTAATGAAGAAAATTGAGCTGAATCGCCAATGACAGCAAAGCCCCAAACTAGGAGCGTGGCAATGAAAAATGTTTCGTTTAAATTGAAAATAAGAGGCGAAACCAAACAGAGTATTCCAGAAATCATCAGGAAGGAATAAGCCACTTTTGCACTGCCTTTTTTTACTGAAATAAAGCCCCCCAAAACACAACCAATAGCACCAATCGCCATGATAATAAAGGTGAAAAGGCTTGGGGGAAGGGATGTTCCTTGCGTTTCATTATAATACACCAGCATCACAGGCAGAAAAGCCCAAAAGGTGTATAATTCCCACATATGTCCAAAATAGCCAAAAGCCGCAGACCTGAACTCTTTAACTTTAAACACTTCAAAAATCTTAGCGGGGTTGAATTTAGAACCCTTTCTGCGGTGTGGGCCTTCTCCCACAAAGAATAGCATGGCTAAACCACCTATAACGGCCAAAGCGGAAGTGCCAATTAAAACGAATTTCCAAGAAAGGCTGCTGCCGGTATAGTTCAATAAATGAGGGAAAGCAGAACCTAAAACCAAAGCGCCCACTAAATAGCCTAATGCTTTACCTAGTTTACCTTCAAACCAATCAGAGGCTATTTTCATTCCGACAGGGTAAATTCCAGCAATGAAAATCCCTGTTAAAAAGCGTGCAGAAAGCAATACAAAGTAGCTAGGGGGTAAGATAATTAATGAGACATTCAAGGCGCTGCCAGTGAGTGCGCAGAGCAGAAAAACCCTTGAGGGTTTAAATCTGTCGGCAATCGAGAGCAGAGCGAAAATAAAAGTACCGAAGATGAAGCCTAATTGCACCGATGAAGTGACAGCGGCCAAGGCATCTTCAGGCAAAACCCATTCTGATTGAAGTTCTTTTAGAATGGCATTTCCTGCAAACCAAAGAGAGGTTCCCGCAAATTGAGCAAACACAATGGTGGGTAATACCCTTTTGGGAACGCTTAAAGTCAAAATAGATGGAGTTCGGTTGGTGTAAAGTTACTTAGTAAACATTGATTTACTAAAATAGAGGTTACATCTTCTCGATAATCTTCTGAATTAACTCATTTGTAGTTTCATAATCCGTATCACTTTCTTTGGCAAGATCGATGGCTTCTTTGGCCTTTTTTAGTGCTTCGGTATATTGACCCGATAGATATAGGAGGGCAGCGTATGTGTCAGTATTATTGTAGTTGGCGTCTAAGCTGATAGATCGTTTCACAAACTCTAATGCCTTTGCCATTTCTTCATCTGTTTCGGGAATTACTTTATTGTCATCTTCATGTTCTAAATAATAGTTCCAAGCGTAAGAATTAAGACCTTCCGAATCTTCCCAAATAAACTCTTTTCCAAAATAATCCACGAACATGTACGACCTCAAGCTATAACTTGCGTCCATGTATTGAATATGACCTACTTCATCAAAAAATAGAATTACCGGAGCTTGAGAAGTAGTGAAATACGTATCAAATGAATTGAATAAATCAGTGTCTAAGTAAAGGTTAGTAACATTGCTCCAGTAGTTGTTATGGTAATTATTGGCTTTCATGGCTTTCCAATCTTCATCAACATTAAGGGCCAAAACCTGAACTTTACCCGATTTTGCAGCTGCGCCTAAAGATTTTATGACATCCATACATGGAGTACACCATTTTCCACTCCAGGTAATCAGAAAAGTTGGATTTGCACCTCCTTCTCCGTCTGATATTAGGCTGACAAGCTCTACTGTTTCGTCATTGTCGGCTCTTCTCATTGTAAAATTCACTTGAGCATCTACATAAGTATAGGTCAGTGTTAGAAAAACTAGTGTTGTGATTAGGCGTTGCATAGTGGACAATTTAGGTGTCTAATTTATGGAAAATCGGTCATCTAAATAAAGTGACTTCAAAAAAAATAGGCACCTAATTTTCAGGTGCCTATTTTCTCAAAAATTATAGAATAAGAGTGGGGCTTATTTTAATAAACCGGCTCTTCTTAACAATGCTTTTACATCTGGCTCTTGGCCTCTGAATCTTTTGTACAGAGTCATTGGGTGCTCCGAACCTCCCTTGGATAAAATGTTGTCCTTAAACTTGTTGGCTATTTCTTTATTGAAAATTCCATTCTCTTTGAAATACTCAAAAGCATCTGCATCCAAAACTTCGGCCCATTTATAACTGTAATACCCAGCCGAATACCCGCCTTGGAAAATATGAGAGAACGAGCAGCTCATATTAGTCCCGTCAATAGGAGCGAGCACTTCGGTATTTTTTAGAATATCTCTTTCAAAATCAGATACACTGGTAATGCTAGAATTATCTTGCCCGTGCCAAGCCATATCTAGTTTACCAAAACCTAACTGACGCATGGTTTGGTATCCTTCCAAGAAATTTGCGCTTTCCTTAATTTTTTCAACCAGTGACTCAGGAATGGTTTCTCCTGTTTCGTAATGCTTCGCGAAAAGGTCTAAGCATTCTTTTTCATAACACCAGTTTTCTAGGATTTGAGAAGGAAGCTCAACGAAGTCCCAGTAAACGCTTGGTCCTGATAGGCTTTCATATTGAACATTGGAAAGCATTCCATGCAAAGCATGACCAAATTCATGGAAAAGCGTAGTTACTTCGTTAAAAGTGAGGAGTGAAGGTTTACTTTTTCCTGGCTTAGTAAAGTTGCAAACGTTTGAAACCAATGGGCGGTGATCTCCTTTTTCATCTTTGTATTGCCCCGCGAAAAGTGTCATCCAAGCGCCAGCGCGTTTGCCAGGCCGTGGGAAGAAATCGGCATAGAAAATTGCCATGTGCTCACCCTTTTCGTTTTTTACTTCATAGGCTGTAACATCAGGGTGGTATACTTCAATTTCATCATTCTTCTTGAATGTCAAGCCATAGAGTTTTTGGGCAGTTTGGAAAACTCCATCTACTACATTTTCAAGTTTGAAGTATGGCTTTAGCATTTCATCATCAATGCTGTATTTTTCCATTTTGAGCTTTTCGGAATAGTAACCGAAATCCCAGCGTTCTAATTTATCTATGCCATCTAGTTTCTTGGCAAAAGCTTCTACTTCTTTTACATCTTTCTTAGCCGCTTCAATTCCATGTTTCTGAATTTCATCTAAGAAATCGAGCACCTTTTTAGGCGACTCAGCCATGCGCTCTTCCAATACAAAATCGGCATGAGTTTTATAACCAAGCAGTTTAGCACGTTCGTTTCTGAGTTTTACAATTGCCTTTACGGTTTCTTGGTTATCTAGCTCATCGCCTTTAAAGGCTTTTGATGAAAATGCTATGCTCAACTCTTTTCGCAGTGCTCGGTTTGCAGCGTAAGTCATAAATGGAACATAACTTGGGTAATCAAGCGTAATCACCCATTTGCCTTCATGCCCCTTGTCAATCGCATCTTGAGCGGCTTGTTCAATGGCGTAATCTGGTAAACCTTTAAGGTCGCTTTCGTTATCAATTACCAAAGCATATTTGTTGGTTTCGGCCAATACATGGTCACCAAACTGTAAGGAAAGTTTAGAAAGTTCTACATCAATATTGCGAAGCTTTTGTTTTTGATCATCATTCAATAAAGCTCCGTTTCTTACAAACCCCTTATAAGTTTTATCAAGCAAGGTGTTTTGTTCCGCAGTAAGTTTTGTTCTGTCTTCATTTTCATAAACAAACTTTACTTTTTTGAAGAGCTCCTCATTTAAAAGGATGTCGTTAGAAAATTCAGTAAGCAGCGGAGAAACTTCTCTGGCAATTGCCTGCATTTCTTCATTGGTTTCAGCAGAATTCAAGTTGAAAAATATAGAAGAAGCTCTATCCAACTGCTTTCCCGAAAACTCTAGGGTTTCTACCGTATTCTTAAAATTAGGCGTTTCACTCAGTTTATTAATGTTCTCAATTCCAACCTTTGCTTGATTAATCAAGGTTTCAATAGCGGGCTGATAATGTTCGTTTTTGATTCGTGAAAAATATGGAGTTTGAAACGGGCTGTTGTTTTTTTCAATTAGGGGATTCATCTGAAATCTTTTTATCTGTTTGAACACTGCAATATTAACCAACTCATAATAGAAGCGGTTTCTTATTCTCTAAAAAGTTTTAAGGGAATTGATCGAGGTTAAGAATTGTATTTCGGCCTGTGAATAATGTTTTTTTGCAATGAATATTTTCTGCTTTGTTCACTGAGTTGAATTATGTGTTGCTATTGTCAGTGTGCTTTTTCTCACATGTTTTCATGCTGAAAAATGAAGCAAAAATAAATGGTAGGGTGCGAACTATTTCAAGAGTATTTCGGTATTACATAGATTGAAAAATGCGTTTCACAGATATAAAAAATTAATTGCTCGAAATCCAAACCCTATGCTTTATCCGTATCTGAAACCTTAAAACGCTAACTGATTATCTTTAATGAGGTTTTTTACTTTCGCCTTCACCCTTTTACTTTATTGTCAAATTACTGCTTTTTCACAAGGTGTCTTTGTGTCAGCTAGTGGTGGTTCTTGGAACTCTGCATCTAGATGGACTTTGATTAGTGGTTCAGACGCAGATGGCATTCCCGATAGTAATGATAATGTTACGATTCAATCGGGGTATAATATTTCTATTTCGGCCACACAGGCCTGCAACAATCTTACCTTTAACAACGGTACGATAAGTTTTTCCAGCAATAATACCGTTACCATTAATGGAAACGTAAGCGTAATTGCCAATTCAACCGTAGCAGGATACTCTAACAACCATGTGTTTAATGTTTTGGGTAACTTGAATATCAACAACGGTATTACTTTAAATGTTGGCGCAAATAACTTTACAATAGCTGGCACAACTACGGTTAATGGAACCTTAGCCATTTCTGGTTATGGTGCCAAACCGCGAAACTTTGGGAACCTTATCATTAATAGTGGTGCTACGATGACAGTAGGTGGTCAAGACCTCTATACTTTTAGCGGCAATGTTACAAACAATGGAACCTTTACCGCCAACGACCAAACCGAGTTCCGGTTTGTAAGTGCCACAGGTACGATTGGGGGAGCAAATCCAATGAGCATGTATAAGGTGGTTTTTAACTCTCCAGCGAACTATACAAATAATGGGAATTTGGCGGTTAGGAATGATATGTCAGGTACTGGAAGTTTTACTAATGGTGCGGGAGGTAATTTAGAATTACAAAATAGCGGGCCTTTTACAGTAAGCACATTCAACGCTTCTGCAACTGGCAATACTATAACGTATACAGGCTATGGAAATCCTACATCGTTCTCAGGTAACTATTATAACCTTGTTCTTAATAAATCGAGCGGTAGCTTAAGCTTTGGTAGTAGTTTGTCTGTTTTAAATGACCTTACTATTCAAGACGGTATACTACAGGTTAATGCCGTTACTTTAAATATAGGGAATGACTTAATCTTAGAGGATGGCGAGTTTACTCCTGATAATGCCTCTGCAGTTGTGAACATAAGTGGAGACTTTATTGGCACTGGGGGTGAATATGATCACAATAACGGAGATGTAAATGTAACAGGTAATGTAAACATCTCTGGTTCAGACTTTTTGTTCAGTGGTGCTTCTTCTACCTTAGATGCAGGCTCTTTCACCATGAATAATGCAGCCATTACTTTTAGTAGCGGTACTATTACTACAACAGGGAATTTCACCCTGAACGGAACAAGTAACTTGATTGTCAATAATGCAGCAGCCACGCTAGCTGTTGGGGGCGAGTTTTCTTTGGTGAGTGGAACTACAAACCTTAGTCGAGGTGATTTTTCAGCAGGGTCAATTAACGTTGCAGAAGGTAAAGAGCTTGTACTTGGCAATATTCCAACTAGCGTAACAGGAACAACTACCATAAATGGTACGATAACTTTTAATTCATCAGGCAGCTCTAAGAATTTCAATACAATTTTGGTGAATTCTGGTGGCTCTTGGGCAGTTACTCAACCCAATAACTTTACGGTTTCAGGGAACATAACCAACAATGGATCGTTTACTAGCCCAAGTTATGGAAGTAGTATTTACACATTGACAAGCACTTCAGGTAGTTTAAACGGTTCTGGAAATCTTTCACTTCGAGATATTCTAATTAACAGCCCGGCCAGTTACACAAACAATACGGATTTAACGGTAGCGGGTACTTTAAATGGTACTGGAACATTTATTAATGGGGCAGGAGCTACTTTGAGGTATCAGGGTGATAATAGTTCTGGCTCAAATTTCACCATTTCAAATTTCACGGCCTCAGCTACTGGAAACACAGTGGTATATGGTACTGCTTCATCGAGCCAGAGATGGAGGGCAACAAGCAGCGCTAATAATGATTACTATAATGTGACTTTAGATTTTACCGGAACGGGAGACTATCAGCGACTTCAGTTGGTAAATAATGTACGTGTAAATGGCACTTTAAATATCATTGCGGGCGATCCGGTGTTGAATACTTACAACCTAGAATTAGCCTCTGGAGCAAACGTTACTGGTGGAAATGCTACTGAATATATTAGACAAAATAGCTCGGGTGTTATCAGAAAATATTTTTCCGCAACGGGTCAATCAGTATCCCTTCCTATGGGAGATGACAACGATTTCTCACCTATTACTAATTTTACCTTAAATGGGGGTACACTTGGTGCTAACCCTTATGTAAATTTTAGCGTCACAGATGCCAACCATCCAAATAGAAACACAGACAATACTGCTTCTGGAGGAGACGATGACGGAACAGCAGCAGTATCCTATTTAAGTAGATACTGGACCGTGACTGGAAATGACATTACAGACCCATCCTTTAGCGCCACATATCAATATGTAGATGCGGACGTAACGGGTACAGAATCGGATATGGTGGCAGCACTCAGACGGACAAGAATTGGTGGAATGGGACCAGTTTTAGATTGGAAGGAGGCTGGAACAGTAAACCCTACAACCAATACTGTATCGTTAAACAGTGGAGACGGGTTTGGCGACATGTATGCGATGGACAATACCGATAGTCGTTTGCCAATTGTATTGCTTTCATTTACTGCCGAAGTAAAAAAGGCTAAGGTTCAATTGTCATGGTCTACTGCTTCAGAATTGGACAATGATTTCTTTACCATAGAGCGTTCTCAAAATGGACTTGATTTTGAGCCTATCCTATTTGTGTCGGGTAAAGGGTCAAGTGAAGAAACCAACACTTACACAGCATTTGATGATTCACCAATTTTAGGTAGAAATTACTATCGATTAAAACAGACAGATTTTAATGGGGCTTTTGAATTATCAGAGGTGATTAGTGTAATGAATGCCACTGTCTTTGAAAAGAATTCTAATCTTAAGGTATATCCTAATGCTGTTTATCGAGGAAATTACCTTAATATTCAACATGCACAAATCGGCAATGAAAACGTTATCCTAAAATTGATATCTCTTAACTCTTCTGAAATTCTCGAAATCACTGAGAAGGGTGATGATGGTCTTGTGAAATTACAAATTCCAACTGCTTTAAAATCAGGAGTCTATATCTTGAAAGTAATAAACGGAAACTTCACAGAGTCGTTGAAGGTGTTTATTAAGTAGTTGACGCAGGTCTTTAAGCTAACTTTTTTGGTAATTCTATATTTAGAAAGTCCGAATATTTTTTGTTCTTTTACGCAGAGAACCTCGATTGTCTTAGTAAGCTCAATGCGTCTTTCACCGCACTACTCACTTTTGAGCTTATTAGTCGACTATTATTCCTAGCACTAGTGCTGAATTAACCATTTAGATTAAATACCGAAACTGCTGTGAAGTTTATTTTTGCATTCACATTATTTGTGTGTACTGTTCTCTGTAGTGCTCAAGCTAATTTTCAGAGCAATGTTGCTTCTGGCAACTGGACTGCTCCTGGAAGTTGGCTTTTAGTGAGTGGATCAGACGCTGATGGTATTCCTGATAATGACGACAATGTTACCATTCAAACTGGGCACACCATAAACATTGCTTCCACCACCACTCAAAATTGTAATAATCTTACTATTGATAGAGGTACTCTAGCTTTTACAGCTAACCCTAGCAGACTAAATGTTAGAGGTAATTTTGTGGCCAATTCAACGGTTGGCACTCGTGCTAGATTATCTGGCTCCTCCAATAATCATCGTATCGTAATAACTGGTAGTTCCACCGTAAATGCTTCTAGTCACCTCGAAGTAATTGCCGTCAGAATTACAGCGAATGGGCCAACGGTACTCAGTGGCCTGTTAGAGTTCACCACGGCCCAAGCTTCAAATAATGTTTATACTGATTTAACTATTAACGGAAGCGGTACATGGACTAATAATTCTACCCAAAACTTTACATTTAACGGTTCTATTTTGAATAATAGCGGAAATACTATGACACCATGCTCAACCGTAGATGGTTGTAACTATGTTCTTAATGGAGATGGAGAGAGTATTGGTGGTACAGGTACAAATACGTTGACCAGGGTTGTAATTAATGGTCCCGTAACCATGACTAATGAAGGTACTTTGGTTGTGAACGATGACATAGTAGGCTCGGGTACTTTGATTAATGATGGCTCTATTACAGTAAATACCCATGCCGGTGGGGCAAATTTCACATTGGATAACTGGGATCTAAATAATCCAGGAAGTTCATTTACCTACCAAGGAACCACCAATGAAACACTTGATATTACTTTTCCTTTTTATGACTTAATAGTCAACATGGATAATGGCGTTTTGCTTCAAGTACTAAATAACGATGTGTCGGTTGAAAATAACCTGACCATAAACTCTGGAGAAATGAGGGTGCGAGATAATAGAATCCTGGCCGTTACAGGTAATTTAAGTATTGCTGGTGCTAATGCTGAATTGTCGCCTTTCTCAACCAATAATACGGTAAATATTGGAGGAAACCTCTTGATGTCAGATGGTAACTACGACCAAAATGAAGGGGATGTAAATGTAACTGGAGATATTATTCTGACGAGTGGAACAATGATTATTTCTGAATCAGGGACCTCTACATTAGACGCCACAGATATGACCATTACTGATGCTGCAGTAACGCTTAGCAGCGGTACAATGACAATTTCTAACGCAGCTGGCGGATTGACCATAGATAGTGATGCGAACAACGTAGCTATATTAAGTACATTAGATGTTGCAGGTCAAATTGCCGTACAAAGTGGCACTACAATTCTTAATTCTGGAGCCGATGTTTCTGCAGGTTCGATAGCGATTTCTGGAGGGATTTTTAGACCAAATGATGCAACCGTTGTACTAGATGTTACTGGCGATATAACCACTTCATCAACTGGTATTTATGATCAAAATGATGGTGACGTAAACGTATCAGGCGATTTCAATTTAACCAATGGGTCGGCTTTTTTAGATGGAGGAACCTTGGATGCCACAGACATGGCTATCGCTACGGGAGATGTTCAGTTAAGGGCTGGTACAATGAATGTTACAAATGCTACGGGTGGAATAATTGTAAATTCAGGAAGGCTTGTAATGAACGGAGCTAATACGCTGAATGTAACTAATGATTTGACAATTGCTGGTGGTGAATTGTTGTTTAATGATAATACAGCTACAATTAATATTTCAGGCGATTTACTTATGTCATCAGGTGAGTATGACCATAATGATGGTGATATGAATATTTCAGGTGATATTACCATTACAGGTGGGGCTATGGATTTGAATGAAACAACTGCTTCGACCATAGATGCCACTGATATGACCTTGGCAACAGGCACTGTTGACTTAAGAGCAGGAACCTTAACCCTTACAAATGCTGCTGGAGGATTAACCGTGAATAGTGGTGCATTTAATCAACTTGGAACAACCGTCAGTATTGCTGGAGACTTTGATATAAATGGAGGAACTGTTGATTCTAATACAGGTACTTTGACCTTCGTAAATATGGATATTGCTACAGGTGGAGCAATGACTTTGGCCAATACTTCTATTACTTCTACGGGCACAATTACTGTAGACAATGGTAGTTTTACTATTGATGGAGCTGCGGGAACTTACAACTTCAATGATATTGATGTAAACTCAAATGGATCTTGGCTGGTAACCGCTGCCTATTCTCCTACAGTTTCGGGTAACTTATCAAATGACGGCACTTTTACAGGCTGTAACGGAGCAGGTTGTGAGTACACCCTGACAAGTGCTACTGGAACTATTTCTGGAACGGGAGCAATGAATACCATGTCCGATTTTTTAATAAACACACCTGCATCTTACACCAATACAAACTCTGGAGGAGTAGATATATCTGATGCACTCGGTGGAACAGGGGCATTTATCAATGGTGCGAATGGATCGATGCTTTATGGTGGTTCAAATGCAAACTTTACCATAAGCTCTTTTACAGCTTCGGCTGTGGGCAATACGGTTACCTACAATCGTACTGTGAGCAATCAGGAGATTCAACAAACCACAGACGCAGGAAATAATTATTACAATTTGGTTATAAATAAGGCTGATGGACAGGATGTTACAACTACTGCAGACATCACTATCGACAATCGGTTGACTATGACAGCAGGTGATATTATTATGGGAGGTCAGAATATAATTATGTCTCCAGGGGCGACAATTACTGGAGGAAATTCAATCAGTTATATACAAGATAATGCAGGTGGAGTACTTAGGTATGGCCTTTCAGCTTTAGGTACATTTTTCGTTCCAATTGGAGGCGATCAGTATTCCCCCATAACCCTTACACTAACATCTGCAACAATAGGCGGTGGTGCTTCGATTGATTTTAGTATAACAGATTCAGCACATCCTAACCGTGATAGAGATAATACTGGCGATTCACCAGCGGGTGATGATGATGGTACTGCGGCAACAGACTATATAGACTTGTATTGGACAGTTTCAGGTAATAACATTACCAGTCCAGTATACAATGCTAGTTTTATTTACGATGCATCAGACTTTACACAAACCTCAGAGAGTAATATGGTTGGAGTAGCCTACCGAACAATTGCAGGAGGCACTCTAGACTGGTTTGTAGGCGGAACTGTAAACCCAACCAACAATACGGTAACGGTGAGCGATGTAGCAGGCTTTGGTGATTTATATGCAATGGATAATACCACCGAACGTTTGCCAATTGTATTGCTCTCTTTCAATGCCTATCCATCAAAAGGCTCTATCAATTTGAAATGGGTAACTGCCATTGAAGAAAACAATCAACTTTTCACTATTGAGCGATCTGCAGACGGAAAAGAATTTACGCCAGTTTTATTTGTAGAAGGAGCAGGCACAACCACCGCTACAAGGTCATACAGCATATCAGATTTGAATCCGGTTTTGGGGAGATCATACTATAGGCTTAAGCAAACTGACTTCAATGGACAATTTGAGTATTCAGAAGTTATCAGTGTGGTTTATGAAGGAGTTCATACTTTCAGTTTTGGACTGAAAGGAAATGTAATTACTACAGGTGAAAAACTTAGAGTTTGGTCACAGAATGCCTTAGAGCTTCCTAAACTAATGATTAGAGATATTAAAGGAGAAATACTTTTAAATAAAACGCTTTCACCTGAACAGGGAGAAGTAGAAGAGACTAGCTTGCTATCGGCTGGGATTTATTTCCTAACAGTTAGTCATTTAGGTAAGGTGGAAACAAAGAAGTTTATAATTAGATAAACGGAATAGTAGTTTAGTTTCCGAAGTTAGAATTACAAACGGTTATACTTTTAGTTCCGTTTAAATAGGCTTGATTTTGATCTACATTTAGTCCAATGTTAGTTGAGCCCAAAATTTCGTCTTCCAACGGTCCTGAAGCTTCAAAATGAATTTTAATGCTACCATTGAATTCCAAAAGGTCATTATAGTCAATGGTAGTGTTGTTATCCAGCGATTCCAAAATGGTAACACTTTTACCAATTCCATTCACCTCTTTTAAAGTGGTCAGATAAGTGGCTACATCTCCATTATCACTTAGGCTACCAAAATGGAGATGCACTGGATGTTCAGCACCTGAAATCACATCGTTTAGAGTAATCTCTATTTGAGCTTTTCCATCATTTCGTTCTCTTATTGATAAAGTGCCCGAGGTCGTATTGCCTTCAACAGAACCTGGAATTAAGGCCATTTCCATTTGATTACCCGTAAATTCGGAAAGTTCATTTCCAGAATCATTGCAGGAGCTGATGAACAAAAGAGTGAATAAAATCAAACTAGGTAGAAATGCCTTTTTCATAATCCTTATTTTTAACCAATTAACTTAACGACAAGTGACTGACTTTGGTCTTTAATTAAGCAAGAATTTTATCATTTGGTTCAAAAACCAATGGCTTTCTTAGCCCTAGCAAGAACTTCTCTAGCTACTACTCTGGCTTTTTCTTCACCCGCTTCTAATTTCTTGTTCAGCTCGTCAAGGTTATTCATGTAGTAATTGAAGATTTCTCTTTCCTTGGCGTACTTTTCTAAAATAAGCTCGTAAAGCGCAATTTTCGCATGTCCATAGCCATAATTTCCGCCTTCATAATTCGCCCTCATTTCTTGGGTTTGAGCTTCAGAGGCTATTAATGAATAGATGGCAAATGTGTTGTCAGTGTCGGGGTTTTTAGGAGCCTCAAGCGGAGCACTATCGGTAACGATTTGCATAATATTCTTTTTCAGTGCCTTGTCGGTCTGAAAAATATCAATGGTGTTTCCGTAAGATTTACTCATTTTTTGGCCATCCGTACCCGGAATGGTCATTACTTTTTCGTTAATCTTGGCTTCCGGAATTTTAAATATTTCTCCGTATTGATTATTGAAAGTATTGGCCATGTCGCGTGCCATTTCCAAGTGCTGTCTTTGGTCTTTCCCTACAGGAACATAAGCGGCATCGTAAAGTAAAATATCGCAGGCCATTAATACAGGGTAAGTGAAAAGCCCAGCGTTTACATCTGAAAGTCTGTCCGATTTATCTTTAAATGAATGTGCATTGGCCAGCATAGGGTAGGGCGTCATGCAGCTTAAGTACCATGTAAGTTCGCAAACTTCTGGCACTCTTGATTGACGGTAGAAGGTGTTTTTGTCTGTATCGAAACCAAAAGCCAACCACGCGGCTGCCACAGCATTGGTGTTGTCTATTCTTGTTTGTGGGTCTTTAATTGTGGTAAGTGAGTGTAAATCAGCAATAAAGAAGAACGAATCGTTTTTAGGATCCTTTGATAATTCGATTGCTGGAATAATTGCACCCAATAAATTTCCCAAGTGTGGTTTGCCTGAACTTTGTATGCCAGTTAAGATTCTTGCCATGGATTTAATATTTGTCACAAATAAATGATTATTGACTGGTCGATTCAAGCATTGGCTTGTTATTTTTGCTGCTCAACATATATTAAAAACTCATTCCTGTCGTCAATAGCTTATGACTAAATTCTTCAGCTTCCTTTTTTTTGTTTGTATTACTCCCATAGTTTTTGCTCAAAAGCCTGAGTTAGTCAACGTTGGGGTGATTGATGGAGAAGTCGGGACTTTTTATGGTAGTTTTAATTGGGAAAACACCTCTGAGGATACAGTGTTGATTAGGTTTTGGTCTGGAGCTGAAAGGTTAAAACTGGAAAATGAGAACTTGAAAGTGCACCCAAGAGAAACCGTAGATATTCCTTATACCATCCTCACAGAAGGCTATGTAGGAGGTTTTGAAATAGGGGTGAGAGTTTTAGACTCAGCTGAAATTATTATAAAAGAATACGTTTTTCAAGGGAGAATTTTAACCCCAGTGATAGATGTATTTAAAGCTTATCGTAATGTATTTTGGCCATTTCGATCTAAATATCAGGTAGTTAATTTCAAGTCTGGCTTTATTGGAGATGACTTAAATGCGGAAATGATCCTGTACAATTTCGGAGGTGAGCCATTGGATTTGAGAGCAACCAGCATTTCATCTTATTACGATGTAAGTTTTCAACCTAATGAAGCGCCTCACAACAGTTTTACTAAAATGAATATTGTTTTAAAAACAGATTCTTTATTAGTGCCAGGCTTTACAAAGGAGATTGTTCAAGTAAAAGACAAGAATGATTCACTGATATTTTCAATTCCAGTGCAATTTACCCTTGAACAGAAACCATCGGACTACACTGCCGACTCGCCATATTTGGCAATAAGTGATTTAGATCATGACTTTAAAGTGATGGCGCCAAACACTAAAAAGTCCGCTACCATTACACTTTCAAATCGAGGGAATGAGCCATTGGAGCTTTTAAAAATAGAAAGCAATTGTTCTTGCTTGTTGTATGATGTGAAAAGGGCTGCTATAGCTCCTGGTGAATCTGTAGAAATGCAAGTTACCTTTGATGCGACTGACAGATTAGGCTTCGAAAGAAAAACACTAGCTATTTTTAGTAACGACCCCAGAAAACCTACTGCGGTCATTACTTTTAGAGCTCATGTGAAATAATACCGCTATTCCTCTATAATTTTGTTCAGCAACTCAACCAGTTTACTGTCATTTTTGATGGCACCTTTTAATGCATTAATTAGGTAGTCAGGTACTTTTTCTCCCTTTTTAAGTTTAGAGCTCAAATCCGAAAACATCTCTGTGGCACTTTCTTTATTCTCCACTTTTTCAGAATACTTAAGTAATGTTTCAAAGTCTTCTAACATACTTTGTTTAGAGGCTGCTATTTTAGGAGCAGCAGACTGGTAGTAAGAAGCGGGTTGTTCATTGATTGAGTTTTTTAACGCAATGCAGCCATTATAATCCGCAACAATTTGATCTATATCCTTTCTAGTAAATTCTTTCTCCTCAATTTTATCAGATACTTCTTCACAGTCTGAAAGGTAATCTGCCATTAATTTTCTGAAACCCATTATACCAGGTAGTGCAAATGCTGGTGCTCCAAATTTCTGTAAAGCCACCATTCCAAAATCATCCATTCTATTGGAATTAGAGTATTTGTAAACGCTTAAGTAGTCTTCAGAAACAAGTAATCCAAAATGATATTGCTCACCAATTTTCATAGGTTTGATCAACCCAAATTCTTCCATTGAAATGTTCGAGATGTCGAAAAGCTTAATTGTCTCCTTGTCCTTACCATTCTTTACAACAGCGTAAGGCATTCCATCAGAATTAGATAATAATTGAACATCGCCAGTTAAGGTTTCGCCAGAATGCTTTGTAAGAATGTCTTGACCAGCAACTGAAAATGAAAGAAGTAACAGTGTGAAAATTGATAAGTAGCGTTTCATATAGATTTATTGTGTTTGCGAAGGTAGGGCATATTTTTTTTTAATTCCACAGAATTGATGCCGCTTAATGCAAAGGGTGTAACCATTTTGATTATTTTAACGCCAGAAATCAATTCGAATTATGAGCGAATTTTTAATAACAGATGATTCTGTTCAAAATAAGTTAACCAAAGACCAAATGCTTGATAATCGAGATTTCTCGAATATTAAGAACGGAGCTGATTTAGAGCGTTTACTTCAAGAAAAGGGTAGGGATTACTCAAAAGCTTTGTATAACCTCGAATATGAAAGACAGCTTGAAAAGCTCCAGATAGAGTTGGTTAAACTTCAGCACTGGATTGCCGAAACTAAACAAAGAGTCGCAGTAATTTTTGAAGGGCGCGATGCGGCAGGAAAGGGTGGAACCATAAAGCGATTTACCGAGCACCTAAACCCGCGATCTATGCGCGTAGTAGCTTTGAACAAGCCTACAGATTTAGAAAAGGGGCAATGGTATTTTAGAAGATACATTAAGGAACTTCCTTATGCTGGTGAAATGGTGTTTTTCGATCGTAG
Organism: Roseivirga ehrenbergii; assembly: GCF_001593005.1. Classification (GTDB taxonomy): domain Bacteria; phylum Bacteroidota; class Bacteroidia; order Cytophagales; family Cyclobacteriaceae; genus Roseivirga; species Roseivirga ehrenbergii. The sequence continues at coordinate 838,775 of NZ_LQZQ01000045.1, read as the reverse complement.
TTGGTATAACAGGGCTGTGGTAGAGCCTGTTATGGGGTTTTGTGACGAAGATCAGTATCAACGTTTTATGCGTCAGGTTCCAGAGTTTGAGCACATGCTTTTTGAAGATGGGGTTCATATAATAAAATTTTGGTTTTCAATAGGCAAAGATGAGCAAGTCAAGCGCTTTAATGATAGACGAGCTAACCCTTTGAAACAATGGAAACTAAGTCCTGTAGATGAAAAGGGACAAGAAATGTGGGAAAGATATACCTATTACAAAGAGCAAATGTTTGCCCAAACGCATAACAGCTTCAGCCCTTGGGTTATCATAAAAACTAACACTAAAAAACAAGCCCGTTTAGAAAGCATCCGCCATGTACTTTCTAAGTTTGAGTACCCTGGTAAAAAAGAGGCAGATGTTGTGGTATTGCCCGACCCGAACATTGTAATGCGTTTCCACCGATCAATTTATCATTTGATATAATGTCTGAATTAAAATACAACTTTACAGATAAGGAGTTGAAGCTCTTGAATAGCAATAAGGCAATTAAGCTATTGCTAAAAGACAAGAATAACATCAATCCCGAAAAGGTGTTACGCTATGTTAAGTATGAAAAACGCCTTGAAGAGTTTCAGGTAGAACTTATTAAACTTCAGCAATGGGCCATTAATGAAGGAAAGCGAATTTGTTTGCTGTTTGAAGGAAGGGATTCCGCAGGAAAGGGTGGGGCGATTAGAAGGGTAACTCACCATTTGAACCCAAGAAATTACCGTGTAGTAGCCTTACCAAAGCCTACTGAAGAAGAGCGTGGACAGTGGTATTTTCAACGTTATATTTCCCGTTTACCAAACCCAGGAGAAATTGTGTTTTTCGACAGAAGTTGGTATAATAGGGCTGTGGTAGAGCCAGTTAACGGTTTCTGCACTAATGAAGAATATGAACGATTTATGCGCGAGGTCAATAACTTTGAGACTATGTTGACCAATGACGGAATCATTTTGTTAAAGTTCTATTTCTCGATTACAAAGAAAGAACAAGCGGCTAGGTTTAAGGCTATTCTGGAAAACCCACTAAAGCGCTGGAAGATGTCGCCAGTAGATGAAATGGCGCAAGAACTATGGGATTCTTACACAGAGTATAGAGTGAGAATGTTTGCAGAAACAAATACAAAAAACAACCCTTGGATTGTGTTGAAAGCGAATAAAAAGACTTCAGCAAGAATTCAGGTTATTAGACATATTTTAGAGAAGGTGCCATATAAATAGCCCTTACTTGAGGTGGTATGCAATCATCACCAAAGGATCGTTTGTATCGAACTTGCTAGCGAAATCCAAAAAGGCCTGTTCTTTTTCATTGAACTGACTTTTTTCTTTTTGCAATTTACCGGCCTTCGCAAGAACGTTTTCAGAATCAAAGATCATAATGATATCATGATCATTAATTGTATGAGCCCAATAAAGGGGTATGCCACCATCAACATCATTTTCAGTAGTGGTTTTTAAGACAATTTTAGCTCCATCCTTAATATCATAAATCAAATGGTGACTACCACTCTTCGAAAACTGTGTTATTGAGAAGTTAGCGTTCCCTTGTAAACTCGGAGTATGATAAGCTTTATCCTTATTTTTGTTCAAGTAGCCAATGTAGTCGCCATATGGGGAATTAGGTTCAAACATTTCAGGAGGTAAAGCGTCAGGAGAGAAGTCAAGGATAAATTCTGGAACAAAATTTACTTCCTGTTGCTTATAGATTGTGTCATTAAAATAAGTGCCATAATAAGTTTTACCATCTATGTTTTTCAGAATATTTCTCTCCCTAAAAGAGTGTGGGTTTTTTCCATTATGTATTTCGAGCAGACAGTCTGTTTTTTTTGTTTCCAAATTATATTGAACCACTTCACAAGGCTTGCCATTTTCACCTAGTTCATTTGGTATTTTACCTGTTTGAAATAAATAATTACCCTCAACTTTGCTAAATGCTTGAGCCACAAAAGTTAGCTTCTCACTTCTTTCAAAAACACCGTTTTCATTAAAAAACATCAACTTTCCTCTGGCATCCAGCACCTCAATTTTACCCTTATCTATTAAAAAGTCTTGCACTTCCAAGTATTGGTCGGGTCCTTGCCCCGGTTTAGTAATGGCAAATTGAAAGCTGCCTTTTAAATCATAAACGGAAAGCGATCGACCGGAGTAGTAATCAAAGATATAAATCAAGTCATCTTCGATAATAACCTTGTCAATTCGGTAGGCACGATGTTCTGGATGATATTTCAACGCAGTATAGCCAATGTCATCAACTACATCGGACAGTTTACTTGGCGTAATTTTGTCAATAGCAATCACCTCAACACCTTCTGAAGTAGCAATGGAGGTCTGGTTTTCAGAATTAGACCCACAGGATGATGTGAGAAAAATAACTGTAATGATTAATCCTGAAATTAGAAGTGCTTCCTTGGTTGATTTCATAAATATAAACTTAACAAATATATTTTTGTGTTCTACCCAAATCAGTGTCGCTCCCCATGTTGTGGGGCAATAGGTTTGTTGATGTTTTGAATCTAAATTTGCAGGAAATAAAAGAACATTCACTTTAGAGATAAATACTCTACGCCATGCAAAAGACCATAAAAACTACGCTTCGTCCCGAAGAAGCCTTCACTCCAGAATTATTTGAGGCCATCATCCTGAAAAGAGCCAATATTACCAACCCTAAAAGTGCTCAGGTGCGGGCTTTGAAACGTTCCATCGATGCACGTTCTCGAAATGTAAAGGTGAATATTGAAGCGCAAGTTTATATTAATGAGGAACTTCCACCTGTAATTTCCTACAAAAGAGATTATCCAGTAGTCACCAATGCCGAACCGGTTATAATTGTAGGTTTTGGGCCTGCTGGAATGTTTGCCGCATTGCGATTAATCGAATTGGGTTACAAACCCATTGTTATTGAACGTGGCAGTGATGTGCAAAAAAGGAGACGCGATCTTGCTGCCATCAACAAAGATCATGTGGTAAATCCTGAATCCAATTATTGTTTTGGAGAAGGAGGAGCAGGTACTTTTTCTGACGGTAAGCTTTATACCCGTTCAAAAAAGCGTGGCGACATTCTCAGAACCCTTGAGATTTTAGTCGCCCATGGTGCTACTGAAGATATATTGGTAGATGCACATCCGCACATTGGCACCAACAAGTTGCCCAAAGTGGTGCAAGAAATCAGACAGAGCATTATGAATGCTGGTGGTGAAATTCATTTCGATACCAAAGTGGCTGACTTTATTATCAAGGAAAAAAGAATGAGGGGAGTGGTTTTGGCAGATGGCTCTAAAGTAGAAGGCTTGGGTGTAATTTTAGCTACTGGCCATTCCGCTCGAGATATTTTCCATTTACTACAGAGGAATGAGGTATTGATTGAAGCGAAACCTTTCGCTTTGGGTGTAAGAATTGAGCATCCGCAATCACTGATCGACAAGATTCAATACCATTGCGATACTGATAGGGGTGAGTTTTTGCCAGCATCCTCTTACGCACTCGTTCATCAGACTTATCATGAAGGCAAACAAAGAGGTGTATTTAGCTTCTGTATGTGTCCGGGAGGTTTTATTGTGCCTGCGGCTACCGCTCCGGGCGAAGTGGTTGTAAACGGAATGAGTCCTTCAAGAAGGGATTCAGCCTTCGCTAATTCTGGTATTGTTTCGGCAGTTGAATTAGAAGACCTTACCGCGTATTCCAAATTTGGTGCTTTGGCTGGAATGGAGTTTCAGAGAGAAATTGAACAACGTGCTTGCCAGATTGCTGGGGGCACTCAAGCGGCTCCTGCGCAGCGCATGACTGACTTTGTCAATGGCAAAGTTTCATCTTCTTTGAATGACACTTCCTATCGGCCGGGCTTACTTTCTGTAGATATGCGCGAAGTGTTGCCAGAGTCGATTCATTTGAGATTGAGAGACGCTTTTAAAGGCTACGCCAAGAAAATGAAGGGCTATTACACTAACGAAGCCCAAATAGTGGGAGTAGAGAGCCGAACTTCTTCACCTGTAAGAATTCCAAGGGATAAAGACAGCTTAGAGCATGTGGAAATCAAAGGCTTATTTCCTTGTGGGGAAGGAGCAGGTTTTGCTGGAGGTATTGTTTCTGCTGCTATGGATGGAGAGAAATGTGCCGAAAGTCTAATTGCTAGTTTGAAAAGAAAGTAAAGAATCAGTAGAGGTAAACTTGAGATTGGCTAAAATCCTCGTTGTAAACGAGGATTAGATGGTTAGTTGGGAGATTAGATGGTTTTACTTAAATCTTCGTTGCAAACGAATATTAGTTGGTATAACCCTCCAAAAGTTGAAGATTCTATTTCATCAATAATTAATTACCCCCCCTGAACTATGAATGAGAACTTTTGGAGGGTTGGCTAATTAAATAGAGCTATGATCAATCTTTTCCTAAGATAAAATCTACAGCGGCCTGAGAGTGGATATGGGTAGTATTGAAAATAGGGACGTTTAGATCACTTTCAGAAATCATTAGGGGAAATTCTGTACAACCTAGAATAACACCCTCAGCACCCTGCGAAATCATTTTATTGATGGTGTTCAATACATATTGTTTAGACGATTCCTCGACCCGACCAAAAGTCAGTTCTTTCTGGATAATCCGATGCAGTTCTTCAATCACTTCTGGTATTTCAGGAACGAGTACTTCAATACCAGACTGCCCAATTCTACCCGTAATAAAATCGGCTTCCATGGTGAACTTTGTACCAATAAAACAGACCTTGTTAATGCCTTTTCTTTTGATGGCTTGAGCTGTGGCATCAGCAATATGCAGCATTGGGGCTTCTAGGATTTCGTTTACTGTATCGAATACTTTATGAGGTGTGTTTGCGCAGCACATAAGCGCTTCTGCCCCTGCGAGTTGAAGTCGTTTGCCTGCATCAATAATCATATCAGCAATTGCTGCCCAGTTTCCTTCTCGTTGGTATTGGTGAATTAAAGATTGATTCAGATTGTAAAGCACCAAAGGTGGGTTGGTATTATCTTCAAAGTGCTCGTTTACCGCCTGATTAATATCTCGGTAATACTCTAATGTGGAATGCCAAGAGGTTCCCCCGATTAAGCCTATTGTTTTCATTTTGTAGTTTAATATTTTCGTTTGGAGAGGATTATCGGAATGGATATTTGTGGAGCATGTGTTTATGTGTATTTCATCATTTTGTAGTCTAAATCGACTCGCAGTATATTTAAATTATCTTCCTGCACCTTGAGTTTCTCTATGTACTCATTCAGTTCCAATTTCTTCAGTCGTCTTTTCTGAAGTGCCTTATATTGTTCATCAGAGTACTCGAGATGAAACCTTGACTTCATTAATGTTAAACATTCAATATAGGTTATCTCACTATCAGTGAATGCCTTTGATTGGAATGAATTATTTACATTCAAGAGATGTTCCAAATCCTTTATGAACTTCTCAATTTTGCTTTTATTCTCTTGAAATTTCATCAAGAAATATTTCTTTTTACTTCTGTTCTCAAGTGAAAGAAGATAAAGTAGTAATGGGATTAGTATTCCCCCTGCAATTGCAACCCAAATTTCCAAGGTCATATCAATCAGATAAAATTAATAACTAGGAGTAATTTGAGTTTTTCTATTAGATAAAAAAAGCTATTACTTGGCAAATTTAACCTCTTAATATTCCGGTCTTAACTTCCCTTCATCTGCTGTACGGCAAGAATTAGGCTATCTGCCATTTCTCTTTGTTCGTCATTTTGAGCAATGGTTTTGGCTTTTTCAATTTGCGCAATGGCTACATCATAATCACCCAATAAACCTTTAGCGTAACCCAATAGGGCAGCGGCTTCAAAGTGAGTAGGGTTTATTGCCGTGGCTTGGGTAAGTAAATTGGCCGCAAACTGAAGCATAGCCACACCTTCTTGATCTTCGATAATTTCGAGTCCATTACTAAATAGAAAATCTACTTTTGAATCTTCAGCCACATGATTATTCATATAACTGTTTACTTCAAACTGATATTTTTGATAATTTCTACGCTGCCCAAAGTATAGTTTTTTAGTAATGAAGGCTGCTTCAGGAATTTCTACTTCTGGAAGAAATTCAGGCAATACTTCGCGAATCAACTGATACAGCAGGTTTTCATCACCGTATTTTATGGCAAGCTGAAGGTTGTCGTTGTAGATTGTTTTAAAGTAGTCTTCATATTCGTCTATACCATGCGCTTCAATAATCTCACTCTTATGGGTTGTCATGTAGCGATAGGGGGCAGAACTTAAGTGGTTTTCAAATCTAGACACCAACCATAGGTTTTCTACATTCTCTAGTAAGTCTTCCAGTTTCAATTGACTGATGTAGTCTTTTGCTACTTCGGCAGCACGCTCAAAGTCTTTATTTTCCAGAATTCTGATCAGATCAAGCTTTTCTTCATTGGTAGCAATTAAGTCGTCATATTTCTTTTCTAGAATGGGAAGTTGAGCGAAATCATCTACAGCCCTTTGCCCATAGGCCATAAGAGCAGGAGCAGGAACAAAACCCAAAATCGTGTCAAAGATTTCTTGATCTTCGGTAATAAAGAATAATGTAGGTAAGCTTGACACGCCAAAAATATTGGCTAATTGAGCACCATATTCAGATTCCGTATCAAATTTTACGTTAATGAAGTTATCATTGAAGTATTTGATTATCTGATTATTAGTGTATACTTCTTCATCTAATTGATGACAGTATGCACACCAGTCGGCATAAGCATCTACAAACAAAAGTTTGTTTTGCGCTTTCGCCAATTCAACTACCTTTTGCCAATCTTTTTCATTCTTAATTTCGTTGAACAAAAGTGAATCACTAGCGAAAGTGAGGGAGGAAATAAATATTGATATTACTACTAATGGAACTCTCATAAATCTTTTGGATGTTCGAAGCCTAAACAAGTATGCTATACTCACATTGCAATCGCAAAGTTATTCATTTAGTTTCATGTCAATCGTTAATTATAGTTAAGTGAAAAAAACAGTAATCATTGGAAGCAACCCAAAAACGAACAATTACGCATTCATGGCAGCGGAAAGGCTTAAAAACCACGGTCATGAATTTATTCCTATAGGTATTAGCGAGGGGCAAGTTTTGGGTAAATCAATTTTGAATATTCGTGATGAACCTAAAATAGAAGAGGTAGATACCGTTACGCTTTACATCAATCCACAACGCCAAATTGAGTGGTATGATTATATCCTTTCATTAAAGCCAAAACGCATAATTTTCAATCCTGGAACTGAAAATCAGGAACTTAAAAAGCTGGCCGAAGCCCAAGGTATAATTTGTGAAGAAGCCTGTACTTTAGTGATGCTTTCTGTGGGCAATTTCTAAGTTATTTTACGTATCTTCGTACGTTGTATGAGGGCGGTCTATTGTCCTTTGGATTTAATTCTGAAACCGACCGTAACCTCCTTTTTTAACAGTTTTTATTCACAATGAGCGAAGAGAAAAAGAATCAAGAATATTCAGCGGTTAACATTCAGGTTTTAGAGGGTTTAGAGGCGGTTAGAAAGCGGCCAGCCATGTATATTGGAGATATTGGGGTTAAAGGACTTCACCATATGATTTGGGAAGTAGTAGATAACTCTATCGATGAAGCCTTAGCAGGCCATTGCGATACCATTACAGTAACCATCGAAGAAGACAATTCAGTAGTTGTAACAGATAACGGTAGGGGAATTCCGACCGACATGCACGAAAAAGAAGGAAGGTCGGCACTAGAAGTAGTAATGACGGTGCTTCACGCTGGTGGTAAGTTCGATAAGGATACTTATAAAGTGTCTGGAGGTCTTCACGGTGTGGGGGTATCCTGTGTTAACGCACTTTCATCTATGATGCTTGTGACTGTTGAGCGTGGTGGAGCGAAATTTCAACAAGAATATTCAATAGGGATTCCTAAGTACCCTGTTAAAGAGATTGGTAAATCGGATAGAACCGGTACTACTGTTCATTTTAAGCCAGATGGTGATATTTTTACGGTTCTGGAATATAAGTATGAGACTGTAGCAGGAAGGTTGAGAGAACTCTCTTTCTTAAATGCGGGCATTACAATTACCCTTACTGATAAGAGAGAAAAAGATGAAGAAGGTAACTTCCTTGGCGAAGTTTTCCATTCAGAAGGTGGTTTAAAGGAGTTTGTGGAGTACCTAGATGCTACGCGTGAAAAACTGATTGAGGAGCCAATTTATATCGAAAATATTAAAGGCGAAGTACCTGTTCAGGTGGCCATGAGTTATAACTCATCTTATGCTGAAAATGTGGTTTCATATGTAAACAACATTAACACCATTGAAGGTGGAACTCACGTATCTGGATTTAGAAGGGCTTTAACAAGAACCTTAAAGTCTTATGCAGATAAATCGGGTCTGCTTGATAAAGTTAAAATAGACATTACCGGAGACGACTTTAGAGAAGGTCTTACGGCCATTATTTCTGTAAAAGTAGCAGAACCTCAATTCGAAGGCCAAACTAAGACGAAACTCGGTAACAACGATGTTATGGGGGCTGTAGAGTCTGCTGTGGGTGAAACCCTTCAGTATTACTTAGAAGAAAACCCTAAAGCGGCTAAAACCATTGTTCAAAAGGTAATTCTTGCTGCGCAAGCACGTCATGCAGCCAGAAAGGCACGTGAAATGGTACAAAGAAAGAATGTGCTTTCTGGTACTGGTTTGCCAGGTAAGCTTGCGGATTGCTCTGAGAAAGATCCGGCACTTTGCGAATTATACCTTGTTGAGGGAGACTCTGCGGGTGGTTCGGCCAAACAGGGGAGAGATAGAAACTTCCAGGCTATTCTTCCATTGAGAGGTAAAATTCTTAATGTAGAGAAAGCGCAAGAACATAAGATTTATGATAATGACGAGATCAAGAACATGATCACGGCATTAGGTGTGTCTTTTGGTACGGAAGAAGATGATAAGGCGTTAAACTTATCGAAATTGCGTTACCACAAAATTGTAATTATGACGGATGCGGATATTGACGGTAGTCACATTCGTACCTTGATTCTGACTTTCTTCTTTAGATACATGAGGCCATTGATCGATGCTGGATACTTATACATCGCGCTTCCTCCATTGTACTTACTTAAAAAAGGCAAAGACCAGCGTTATTGCTGGGATGAGCAACAAAGAGCTCAAATAACCAAAGAAATGGCTGGAGAATCAGGAAAGGAAGATTCTGTAAGTATTCAGCGTTATAAAGGTTTGGGAGAGATGAACCCAGAGCAGCTTTGGGAAACTACAATGGACCCAGAAACTAGAAGTATGAAGCGTGTAACTGTTGAATCGGCAGTTGAGGCTGATCACTTGTTCTCAATGCTTATGGGCGATGAAGTACCGCCTCGTAGAGACTTTATTGAAAAGAATGCGAAATACGCTAAGGTTGACGTTTAAGGCTTCCTAAGCTAGAAATACAAAACCCCATTGAACGAAAGTTGAATGGGGTTTTATTTTGGCCGATTATACCTTAATTCTTAGCAGTTTCGTGCTTATCGTTTAATATCTAATGTCTAGTGTCTAAAATCTAAAATCTAACATAAAACTACTGAATCTCGCCAGAGCCTATTAACTCATTCTTGTCATACCAAGCTACAAACTGACCCGATGCAATTCCTTTCTGATACTCTTCAAAAATGATATAAAGCCCATCAGTCTCCATATACAACTCTGCCTTTTCTAAGGGCTGTCTATATCTGATTCTGGCATCATAAACTTTCGATTCACCTGTTTTCAAAGCCATGTCTGGACGTACCCAATGCACTGCGTTAGCTGGAACGAATAACCCCTTTCTTAATAAACCAGGATGGTTTTCTCCTTGACCAGTATAGATAACATTTTGCTTGGTGTCTTTATGAATTACAAAGAGTGGCTCCGGTGTTCCGCCAACAGCTAAACCTTTGCGCTGACCGATAGTAAAATAATGAGCCCCATTGTGTTCGCCTATTTTTTTACCGTCTGTTGGCTGGTATTCGTAAGGTTTAGTGTGGTGTTTGAGTTCTTCTAGTTTTGTATCAAAATGAAACACATCTTTTTCAAGAAAGGAACTGAAATTAACCGCATCTGCTTCTAATTCACGTATTTCACCTTTTTTAGGAGCCAGTTGCTGCTGCAGAAAATCAGGTAATCTTACCTTGCCAATAAAGCAAAGACCTTGAGAATCTTTCTTGTCGGCCGTAATTAAGTCTGCCTCTTTGGCAATAGCTCTCACCTCGGGTTTTTGTAAATGTCCGATAGGGAAGAGGGCCTTGGCCAATTGATCTTGGTTGAGTTGACATAAGAAATACGACTGATCTTTATTAGTGTCTGCGCCAGCTAAAAGGCGATGAATTTCTTTTCCATTTTCAACAATGGTTTCCTTTTGACAGTAATGTCCAGTAGCTACAAAATCTGCCTTAAGCTTCATGGCAGCTTTTAAGAAAATGTCGAATTTCACTTCGCGGTTGCAAAGAATGTCTGGGTTGGGAGTGCGGCCTTTTTCGTATTCAGCAAACATATAATCTACAATACGTTCTTTGTATTGCTCACTCAAATCGATTACATGGAAAGGAATTCCGAGCTTTTCGGCTACGGCCAAAGCATCATTACTGTCTTCTACCCAAGGGCATTCTTCTGAAATAATCACCGAATCGTCTACCCAATTGCGCATAAACATGCCGATTACCTCATAACCTTGCTCTATCAACAAATGTGCTGTAACGCTTGAATCTACACCGCCCGAAAGGCCAACAACTACTCTTTTCGCCATTAATTTGAATTCTGAATTAGGCTAACACCAATTCTGCAAAAATAGTTGATTTGAAAATTAAAAAGTAATCATTGATTACAGGGATTGGTTAGAATTACCAATACAGTACTTATTGACTACTCAGGATATCATCCAAGGGGGGCTCCATAACCCGATTCTCCTATGTTTAGTACATAGTCGGCTACAACCATACCGTTGGCTGAGAATAGATTGCCATGTGTTAGAGAGGTAGTAGGGGTAAGTGAAGTGGAGATATTATGAGTTATTCCTTTAAAATGCTCTATAAAAATCGAAGCAATTTTAGTAGTTGACCCATCGGCTAGAAATAAGAGATCTAAAAGGGTTATTTCGTTAGCCTTTTTTAGCTTACCACCCTCTGTTAATATTTTCTGATCAGGAGAACTTATAAGGCGTGTATTATTTTCGAGTGTAATGGTGATTATATGTTGAGAAACTGGAGCGCTACTCGTCACATTAGAGAATTCAACTTTTAATGGTGAACCTTTGGAGAGTCCGTCTTGAGGGGAATAGTTAAAGGTTTCTATTGTGTCTCCAATTTGTATGTTTTGAATAGAAACAGCTTGATTATTAGGCGTGGTTATGATTGTGTCTGTGGTTAATGACATGGCTTGAGGTTTAGGTTAAGTTATAATGCTTCAAATATGTTGTGTAGTAACGGGTGGTCAAATATGAGCTTAAAATGATGTATATCACTACCATAAAAGAGGGGTTATGAATTATACCTAGAAGGGGTTAGAGACACAGAAACCTATTAAGAAGATATCAGATCTATTAGCAATTGTATATTAGTCCTTAGGTAATTTTACTGTGTTCTGCCAGTAGTCTCTAATGACCTCCGCTACTTTCTCAAGTTCAGTATAGTCATTTGGCTTGATAATGTAGGAGTTGGAATGCTCAGAATATGCCTTAAAAATATCCTCTTTTCTAGATGAAGTGGTGAGTATGATCACAGGAATGTGCTTTATTTTTTCATCCACTTTGATTTGCGCTAAAGCTTCTAAACCATCCATTATGGGCATATTAATGTCGAGTAGAATTAGATCTGGTAAGGTAGCATTCTCGTAGGGAGGAAGTTTTTTTAAATAACTTACCGCTTCCTTTCCATTCCTTAAATCTATAATAGACTTCACTACTTCAACACCTTTGAGTGCTTCCTTGACTAATATGATGTCAGACTCATTGTCTTCAACTAAGAGTATATTTAAGCTTTTCATCTAACCTGGTTTTCATGTTGCTAGAATACAAAATTACTGTTGTTTTTTTAAAGTAAATTTAAAAATTGAGCCTCCATCCTTATTCGGCTCAATCCATATTTCGCCACCGTATTTGTTCACTATTTTTTTACACGTAGCTAACCCAATACCTGTTCCAGAATATTCTGAATTAGAGTGAAGCCTTTTAAAGACGGCAAATACTTTCTGATAATAAACTGGGTCAATACCTAACCCATTATCTGAAATACTAAAAACCCAATGATCATTGTCTTCTTCGGCATCCACTTCTATTACCGGGTTATTGCCTAAAGGTTGATATTTTAACCCGTTACTAATAAGGTTTGTAAATAGCTGAGTCATCGTGGTAAGATCAGCCTTTACGGTTGGTAGGGGGTGTAGCTTGAACTGAGCATCTTGATGTTTTTTGTTATTTTTAAATGAGTCTGTAATTTGCTGCACTAGTGTGGTTAGATTAACTTCTTCACTATTAATAGCTTCTGTTCGAGAATAATTAAGAATATCATTAATTAGTCTTTTCATCCTTAAAGCACCGTCAACAGAAAATTGAATGAATTGTTTTGCTTGGTCATCGAGCTGATTTTCATATTTTTTTTCCAGTAATGACAGAAAGCTTGAGATTGATCTAAGTGGTTCTTGTAAATCATGAGCAGCTACGTAAGCAAACTGTTCTAATTCTTCATTCTTATTGGCTAATTCTTTTTGGATTGATTTTATTCTACTGATATCGGCACCGACACCTAAAAAACCAACGATTTTATCATTTTCAGTAATGGCAGTTACGGAAAGCAGGACAGAATATGTGCTGCCGTTTTTTCGTTTGTAGGTCCATTCTCTTGCTTCGGTATGGCCTTTTTTTGCCATTTCAACAAATACATCGAAACCCGATATTTCGTGTCCTAATTCAGCTGTGAGCTCTTGACCCCGTTTCACTATCTCATCTTCAATGTGAATAATTGCAGGGGTATGTTTTCCTATCATTTCCTCTGCAGAATATTGCAGGAATTGTTCTGCTCCTTTATTGAAATGCGTAATAGTTCCCTTTAAATCCGTTCCAATAATTGAAACAGATTGGGTATTAAATATGGCCTTTAGTTCTTCGTTAGCTTTGTTTAGCGTGCTTTCGGCAATTTTAATTTTATTAATGTCTTGAAAAACCCCATACAGCCTTATACATTTCCCTTCTTTGAATTCGGCTTGTCCAATAGCGCGAGTCCACATAGGGTTTCCTTTAGCTGTAATTAGTTCTACTTCTATATCGTAAGGAATCCCTTTTTCTATAGCTTGTGAAACTGCGGTTTGTATTTTTTCTTGGTTTTCTCCTGGTTTAAAGAAGTCAATTGCGGTAGTGAGGTTTGGTTCATAATCGGAAGGGACTTCGTGAATTTCCTTAGTAATTCTACTCCATGAAACAGTGTTGGCAACTAAGTCTACCTCCCATGTTCCAATTCTAGCTACTTCATTGGTTTTGTCTAGGATCTCTTCAATTCTGCCTCTTTCTACCTCTTTTTGTTTTATGTTCGTAATATCCGCAGTGTAAATAATCAAGCCGCCAATGGTGCCTTTGGTAATATACCATGGGCGGATATCCCAAGTGATCCATTGTATGCTTCCGTCTTCACGTTCGAAGTAAGCTTCATCACATTGGTTTATTGCACCAAGTAGGCATTCTTGATGTATTTTCTTCCAGTCATCACCAATCTCAGGAAATATTTGATAATGAGATTTTCCAATTATCTCGTTTTCAGTAATATTATAATCTTCAATCCATTGCTTAGATGCAGCCATATAGCACATGTTTTTATCAAACATAGCTATGGCGCTAGGAGCTTGTTCTATGAAAATTTGGTTTCGTTGATTACTTCTTTCAATTGCCTGCTGGGCAATTTTTTGAGCCGTAACATCCCAATTAGTACCTAGCATTCGAACGGGTTTTCCTGAGTCATCATAATAGACTTGGCCTTTGGCTCGAATAAAGTGAGTGGATTTATCTGACGGCCAGATAATACGGAATTCAGTATCAAATTCTTTTTCACCTCTGACTGCCATCTGCATTTCACTTTTGGCTTGTTCTATATCGTCTGGATGAACGACACTTTCCCATGCGTCTAAATCAGCAGAGAACATATCTTTTTCTACTCCAAACACTTTGAACATAATATCATCCCATATCAAAGTGTTGTTAACTAGATCATAGTCCCAAATTCCTATTAATGAATTATTGGTGGCTAGTTTTAAGCGGTTTGATATCTCTTTAAATTTTGCCTCAGCCGCATTTCGTTCCGTCATATCAAGTATAGAGGAGATAAGGTATTCTTTTCCAACAATCTCAGCTTTCTCAACGGAAATAATAACGTTTCTAGGTCTACCATATTTATCATTAAGCCTTGTCTCAAACCCTTTATGTCTCATGTTATTTTTTTCCAATAGGGCTTTCATTTCCTCTAGGTCTTTTGAGTTCATTATATTAATCTCATCGCCCGTTTTACCAATTATACTTTCGTCATAGTGAAGCAACTCATAAAATGCATTATTTACGTACCAAATCTTACCATCATGAAAAGTGACAATGTTTGAGGCAACTGGACTCATATTGAAAAAAGTCATGAACTGTTCACGAGACTTTTTTATCTCATCTTGGAGCAAATGATGCTCGGTAATGTCCCTTAATATTTTCGAAGCTCCTATAATATTTCCCTCACGATCTTGAATAGGAGAGAGTGTAATAGATACCTTAATTCTTCCCCCGTCTTTTTTTATTCTCTCAGTCTCATAATTTTCAATGGTTTCACCCTTTTTTATTTTACCAATAAGAGTGACTTCTTCATCCTTCAGTTCAAGAGGGAAAAGGATGGAAATATGCTGGCCTACAATTTCATCGGTAGAGTATCCAAATGTTGCTTCCGCGGCCTTGTTCCAAGTAAGTATGGTGCCGTCAATGCTTTTACTGATGATGGCATCACCAGAGGTTTTTATAATGCTCGCTAATCTATTGATCTGGATTTCTTCTTTCTTTCGTTCCGATATATCGCGGATAGCAGCAGAAACCCAGACCCTATGTTGCACCTTTACAGGGTTTAGCGATATCTCCACGGGTATTTCTGAGCCGTCTTTTTTCTGTGCAAACAAACTCATGCCAGACCCCATACTTCTAGCCTTTGGGGTTTTAATAAAATCTTTCCGATGGTTCATATGACCTCCTTGAAATCGTTCTGGCAAGAGTATTTCAACAGGTTGATTGATTAGTTCTTCTTTTGTGTAGCCAAAAACCGTTTCTGTTTGATCATTCACTACTTGAATAAGCCCGTTTTCATTTATAATGACAATAGGGTCGGGGGTAGCATTCAAGAATGAACTTACTTTTAGTAAGTTGTTTTCCGTCTCATATTTATTTGCTTCTAGGCGGTTCAGCATTTGCGATGTCCTCCATATTAAAAAAAGACTTGTGAGAATAAAGGCAAGTGCAAATATTAATATTCCTAAATCTTCGGTAATTGCTTGACTTCTATAGCTTTGAAGACGTATGTAGGTTAGAGCCAGAATGATGATGGTCAATTGTGAAAAAAGCGTAATGGCCATCTTATTTCCTAATTTCTTTCCAGAGAAAAGACCAATTATTCCCAATGAAGGGTTTTTTAAAGAAGAGGCAGTAGATAAAACTAAAAAACTCCAAGCGGTGTGCAGGGCGGTTGATGTAAGGAAGGAAAGTCTGTTGAATGTTTGTACATTGTACAAATAGCTCATGATAGCTATGAATGAAAGCAGGGCAATAATGTCTAATAAGATTTGACCGAGGATTTTTGCCGTTGTGTTTTTCCGTTGGATAAGAAAAAAACTAGTGCTTAAAAGAACAAAACAAGTGGCAGACAATTGTGACATTCTGCCAAGAACAGGGTGATTGCTAGCTATGGAGTCTAAGTCCCTCACTAATAGTTGATCAATACCAAAATCAAGGTCGAAAAGCCATTCAAGAAGGGTTAGTCCTCCAATAACAAATACAGATAAAGCAAAAATGTTGGAAAGGATTGAGTGTACTCTTGTCTTTCCTCTAACCATTAAATACAGAGCAAAACCAGATAAGACCATACCTAATGCGGTATTGAATTTCATTGTAGTGTAGCTTGGTATTATGCTCTTTAATATTTCAATATCGAATATCCACCCCACAATTACGGCCACGCCTAATACGATAACAAATAGGCTTATAAGGGTAATAAAACTTGTAGTTTTCTTAGTGGGGATACTCATGAATATTTGCATTTAATGGAATTTACTGACTTATTTCCATTACTCAATAGTAAATGCTGCAAATTCTATTTACTGAAATTAGCAATTATGCAACTCGCGCCTATTTAATGCAGAAGAGTGTGGTTTCTAAACCCGCCTACTTGCTCAATTGCACAGTGTAGTATACATTTAAGATAATTGAATCTTTAAAGGGCTTTGCATTAAATCTTCGTTGCAAAAGAAGATTAGTGAGTTTAATATTCTAGTTGTAAACGAGAATTAGTAGGGCTTAGCTGCTAGCAGCTATGTTTGCTTTCTAGTCATCCCGTAGGGATCTTTTTCAGTAATACAGAAGCGGTGATTTCTCCAACACGGAAGTAATTAAAAGTGCGCTGCTGATTTTCTTTCCCTGAGGTAACGAAGGGTCTAAAAAGCGGCATAGCTTTCAATGAACTTCAAGGACAGAGTCCTTTATAAATACTTAGTCACAGGTTCTGAGAACCTGCGACAGTGGCTAGTTCCTTCGCTGCCACTCAGGATAAAAAGGAGAGTGTTAATAACAGACTAATGTAGTAAATATGTGGATGATTAAGAATACCTGCAAGAGAAGAAAATGCACTTTACAAATTTGAACTAGTGAGCCTTGAATGACGAGAAAGGATGCTTACAGCATGACTTAAATTGAAGTTTGTACTGCTGATTGAGCTTTAGCAGCTATGTTTGCTTTTCCGTCATCCCGTAGGGATCTTTTTCAGAGGTACAGAAGCGGTGATTTCCTCAACAGGGAATGTTATTAAAAATGTGCCGTTGATTTTTTTTCCTTGAGGTAACGAAGGGTCTACAAAGCGGCATAGCTTTCAATGAACTTCAAGAACAGAGTCCTTTATTAATTGATGGTCACAGGTTCGGAGAACCTGCGACAGTGGTATTTTTGTAAAGAGAAGCTTCAAAAAAATCAAACCAAACACAAAAAAACCTGACTCTTTCGAATCAGGCTCTTTCTATATTTCTAAGTACTAGGTACTAAGCGAAGCAGATTACATCATGCCGCCCATTCCGCCACCGCCCATTGGAGGCATTGGCATTCCGCCACCTTCTTCAACTTCTTCAGCAATTACGCATTCAGTAGTCAATAGAAGAGCAGCAATAGAAGCAGCATTTTCAAGTGCTAAACGAGTTACTTTGGTTGGGTCAATTACACCCGCAGCAATTAGGTTTTCATACTTTTCAGTACGAGCGTTGTAACCATAATCCGCTTTACCGTTTTTCACTTCGTTTACTACCACAGAACCTTCACCGCCACAGTTGGCAACAATTGTTCTTAATGGCGACTCAATCGCGATTCTGATGATGTTAACACCAGTTGCTTGGTCTTCGTTGTCAGTTTCAACACTATCTAAAGCAGCAGCAGCTCTAATGAGCGCAACACCACCACCAGCAACTACACCTTCTTGTACGGCTGCTCTGGTTGCGTGCAATGCATCGTCAACTCTGTCTTTTTTCTCTTTCATTTCTACTTCAGTAGCAGCTCCAATGTAAAGGATAGCCACACCGCCAGAAAGCTTAGCAAGTCTTTCTTGCAATTTCTCTCTGTCGTAATCAGAAGTAGTGTTTTCGATTTGCTGTTGGATTTGCGCTACTCTAGCTTTGATATCGGCTTCTGTTCCAGCACCATTTACAATGGTAGTGTTGTCTTTGTCGATATTTACTTTTTCTGCAGTACCAAGGTACTCCATTGTAGCGTTTTCTAACTTGTAACCTCTTTCTTCAGAGATTAAAGTTCCACCAGTTAAGATGGCAAGGTCTTCCAACATTGCTTTTCTTCTGTCGCCAAAGCCTGGAGCTTTAACTGCAGCAATTTTTAGAGAACCTCTGATTTTGTTTACTACCAAAGTTGCTAGGGCTTCGCCATCTACATCTTCAGAAATAATCAATAAAGGCTTTCCGCTTTGAGCAACTGGCTCAAGGATTGGAAGTAATTCCTTCATTGAAGAGATTTTTTTGTCGTAGATCAAGATGTAAGGATTATCCATCTCTACTTCCATTTTCTCTGTGTTGGTTGCGAAGTATGGAGAAAGGTAACCTCTGTCAAACTGCATACCTTCTACAGTTTTCACTTCAGTTTCAGTACCTCTGGCTTCTTCAACAGTGATTACACCGTCTTTACCAACTTTGTCCATCGCATCAGCAATCATTTGCCCGATTTCTTCATCGTTGTTGGCAGAAATGGTAGCTACTTGCTTGATCTCGTTAGAGTTCTGGATTGATTTTGATTGACTTTGAAGGTTAGCAACTACTGCAGAAACTGCTTTGTCGATACCTCTTTTCAAGTCCATTGGGTTTGCACCAGCGGCAACGTTTTTAATACCAATGTTAAAAATTGATTGAGCAAGAACAGTGGCAGTAGTAGTACCGTCACCAGCGCTATCAGCAGTTTTAGAAGCAACTTCTTTAACCAACTGAGCACCCATATTTTCGATTGGCTCCTTTAGCTCGATTTCTTTTGCTACCGAAACACCATCCTTAGTTACAGTAGGGGCACCGAATTTTTTGTCGATGATTACGTTTCTACCTTTTGGACCCAATGTTACTTTTACAGCATCTGCCAAGGTGTCAACACCTTTTTTCAGCTGATCTCTAGCGTCATTACGAAAGAATAATTCTTTAGCCATTTTATTTTAGATTTTTAATTTCTGATTTGGTTAAACAATTGCAAAAATGTCAGACTCTCTCATGATTAAGTAGTCTTTACCTTCTACTGAAATTTCAGTGCCAGCATATTTACCGTACAATACAGTGTCGCCAACCTTTACAGTTAAAGGCTCATCTTTTTTTCCAGCTCCAGCTGCTACTACAATACCTTTTTGTGGTTTTTCTTTCGCAGTGTCAGGAATGATTAAACCAGAAGCAGTTTTTTCTTCAGCAGCGGCAGGTTCTACTAGAACTCTGTCGGCTAATGGAGTGATGTTTACTTTTGACATTTTCTATAAATAGTTAAGTGTTAAAACAATTTGTCGAGGAGCCCATTTGCATTAAATGTGCCAATCGCTAAATGTGAAGTTTTGTCAGGTTCTTGTCAGTTGTTTATTTCAAATAGCGCATTCAGAGAATGACAACCTTATAATTTTGTCAGGCTTTCTTTTACCAAGTGGATTGAAAGGTAAGCCGTACTGTCAGGTGCGGAATAATTTGACTGATTTCTTATTTCAATTCAAGCCCATAAAAAGAAAAAAGAGGGTACCGTTTTGGCAACCTCTTTCTGTATTTTTTAGCTATTGTAATCTTATTTTAACGAAGCAATTAACTTCTCATTCAACCTTACATAATCAGGGTTTCCACCTGTTTTGGCCAGTGCCATTGATTTTTGTGCTGAAGCAATGGCTTCTTTATTCATTCCTAATCTGGCTTGTAATTTGGCTTTGAGGTGAATTACCCAGTATTGCTCATCAGTACTTCCTGCTATGGCTTTGTTTACCCACTCTAAAGCCAATTGAGGATCACGGTTTGTATCGTAATAATAACCCGCAGCTTGGAAGTATACACCAGCATCAGAAGGTTTTTTGTCAATTACTTGGGCTTTGATATCTGCCATTACTTTGCTGTCCACATCTGATTCGATCGTAAACATTGCTTTAGTATGTTCCCACTTCATGTTAAAGTTGGCAGAGTTCAAAGTAAAGTCTGAAAAACTAATAGTAAAGGTCTCGTACATGCTGCTTGGGTGTTTTACGGGTACATCAAATCTTAAGAGATCATCTTTTTTATCGTAACCAATAGCACCCCACCATGTAAGGTTTTTGCTCAAAATAATAGTAGCTACTTCTTCTGTAAATATTGTATAAAGAGCATAGGTGCCAGCAGGCACAGGGTTGCCATTTAATTTTACGTTTTCACTAAAAGTAATTTTTGTTGAAGCATTAGCACCTGTTCTCCATACTTCATTGTAAGGAATCAATGCACCTGCCACTTGTCGGCCACGGGCGCTGGGTCTAGAATAGACTACTTTTACATCTGCCAATCCTACAGTGCCTTTCAACTCAAAAGTTGGGCTAGCAGGAGGCATTTTAATTTGGGCTATGGCCATTACACCAATTAATAGTGCAGTTAGTACAAATGAATATTTTCTCATGTTGTTTTGTGTTTGTGCGGTTCAAATATAAAGGATTACTCTATAACAGTTGAGCAATCCGTTTTCCCTTAATTAAGTTCAACAGGGTATAAAAAAAGGCCGAACCATTTTGGTCGACCTTATCTTATACTTTTTTTATTGCGAATTAGTTGTTCACTTTTACCGGGAATTTCACAGAAAGATTTCCCCAAGCTAATTCGATATTTCCTTTGTCTTTAGAGTTTTTATCGAAATCAGTAAGGTTAATCACAAATGTCTCAACGTTGTTAGAAGTTTTAGTAACTGGAGCCATAAAGCTTAAAACATCACCGGTGTTGTCATATGCTGTTCCCCATTTATCTGTTATTGAGTTTATGATAACTTTCCATTCTTTGTCACCAGGTACTGTCCATAATGAATAGCGGCCTGCTTTCAATGCTTTTCCACCTAAGGTTACATCTTTATCAAATCCGATAATGGTGTTTGTGTCCGCTCCAGTTCTCCACACTCCTTTGTTAAGGCTATTTACCATTTTGTTGACATCTCTGCCATCAAGGCTAGGGCGACTGTATACCAACTCCATTTCTGTGGTGCCAATCATTTGTTTTACTGTAACCAATGGGCTAGCAGCTACTCTTTGAGCAAAGGCGTTTTGAGTAAAAACAAAAAGGCCAAGCATTACAATTAGTGTCAGTGTTCTTTTCATGAGTATAAATTTAGTGCTTAATTTTTAAAGTGGAATTTTGATTCAACAAAGTAAACTGAATTTCTTGTTTTAGGTTTATTATAATTGATTTGGACAAAGGGTTTAATTGAGTTTGGTCATTTAGATTTCATTCAATGCAATTAACGAGAAGTTTTTACGAACAGAATAATGTAGAGGTTTTAGCTAAAAAGCTTTTGGGTAAAAAATTGGTTACAAATTTTAATGGAGCTGTCACAGCGGGGATAATTACTGAGGTTGAAGCTTACTCTGGCAGAAACGACAAAGCCTGCCATGCAAATAACGGACTTCGAACTTTAAGAACAGAAGTGATGTATGGAGCTGGAGGTTATGCTTATGTTTATCTATGCTATGGAATTCATCACATGATCAATATTGTAACTAATGTAGAAGGGCAAGCCGATGCAGTTTTAATTAGGGCAATTGAGCCTATAATAGGAATTGATACAATGCTTGAAAGAAGAGGGTTTGATAAGTTGACCAAAGCATTAACTTCGGGCCCAGGAAATGTAGGTAAGGCCTTAGGATTAAATACTAAAAGACATAATGGACTTAGCCTTTTGGAAAATGAAATATGGATTGAAGACCAAGCCGAAGTTTCCGAAGAGCAAATAATTTCAACTACACGAATAGGGGTGGATTATGCCGAAGAAGATGCATTGAAACCTTGGCGATTTTACATTAAAGATTCAAAATGGGTAAGCAAAAAATAGATATTTTACTTTCAACTTCAGTATGGGATCCAAAAGCATGGGTCGAAGGATTAAGTCAGTCGGAATTGGTAGGCAAAATTTATGTTTGGCCTACGGAAGAAGACTTGAGTAATGTAGAAGCACTTTTTGTATGGAAGCCTTTGGCTGAAGGAGTAATTGAAAAGCTACCCAGTTTAAAATGGATCAGTTCGCTCGGGGCAGGGGTAGATCATTTAATGACGGATCCTCAAATTCCCAGAAACATTCCCATCACCCGAATTGTAGACCCGAATTTAACTACCGACATGGCCAATTACGTGTTGATGGGCGTAATCATGCATCAGAGAAGTTTTAGGCTGTTACAACAAAATCAGCAAAAGGCGCAGTGGGAACGCATTACTTACAATAAACTCAGAGTAGGGGTAATGGGGCTTGGAGAACTGGGGGGACATTTGGCTAAACAACTTTATGCGGCTGGTTTTGAGGTTTCGGGCTATTCTAGAACTCAAAAGCAGATCGAAGGAGTGAAGTGTTATGATGAAAATCATCTGGATACGTTTCTTTCTGAACTAGATGTTTTGGTCAATTTACTGCCCATCACTCCCAAAACGGTTGGTATTTTGAATTGTGAACTGCTCAGCAAAACGCCAAAAGGATGTTATCTGATTAATGTAGCGCGTGGGAATCATTTAGTAGATAGTGATTTGTTAAAACTTATTGATGAAAACCACCTTTCTGGTGCTATGTTAGATGTTTTTCATCAAGAACCACTTCCAAATGACCATCCATTTTGGGCGCACGATAAGATAACAGTTACTCCTCATGTAGCCAGCGTAACTTCACCCGAGTCAGCCCTTAACCTTCTGAAGGAAAACATCGAAAGGTTAGTCAATGAAACACCATTGTTGCACCAAGTCGATCTGAATAGGGGATACTGAATTTTAACTTTAGGCAATGGTCAATTGACTGTTGACTGATATCAAACGCCCAATTCACTCCGCTAATTTCGCGATTCAATTCATCCATTGTTTATTTCATTTGCAATAGTGAAACATATGTATTTCATTTACTATTGTGAAACTAATAAAAACAGATGCAGAGAATTAACCTGGGAGAGTTTGAGGAACTGGTTCTACTTATAGTAGCCATTCTGAACGACAATGCCTATGGCATTAGTGTAATGGAAGAGATTGAAAACCAAACTGGTCGGAAAGTCAATATTAGTGCGGTGCATTCAGCTTTAGATCGGTTAGAAAGTAAGGACTTTCTGAAGTCAGAAGTTGGAGGAGCCACTAATGAAAGAGGAGGTAGGAGAAAGCGATTTTTTACAGTTACTGTTGCAGGAAATAAGGCCCTCAATTTTGTGCGTGAACAACGCAACCGACTGCACGAACAAATACCAAATATAGATTTTGGTCTGAATCAATATGCCTCAATTTGATCACGAGCCTCCGAAATGGGCACTCTGGTTTTTACAGCTTTACTGTAAACCACGAGTACGTGAAATCATAGAGGGAGATGCCTATGAACTGTTTTATAAAAGGGTCGAAACAGAAGGTTTAAAGGTAGCAAAACGCAAATTCGGGTGGGATGTACTTCGGTTCTTCCGTCCAAAATATATCAAAGGTCTAGAAGATATTAACTCATTAAACAACATTGTCATGTTCAAAAACTATTTCAAAATCTCGGTCAGAAGTTTGGTACGCCAAAAGTTCTACTCCATAATCAACATTTCAGGGCTTTCATTAGGTTTAGCGGCCTGTTTGCTCATTATGCTCTACATTACTAATGAGCTTAGTTACGATAATTTCCATAAAGATGTAGATCGTATTTATCGAATTGCCAATAATCAGAGCGGTCAGTACACACCAGCTCGCCTTGGTGCTCAATCCAAAATGGAGTTTCCTGAAATAGAAGAGGTTGTTCGATTGACAGGCCCATATGATCAAACTTTTAAGGTCAACAATCAGATATTTAAAGAAAGCGAAGGCTTTACTGCAGATTCAACTTTCCATAAAATTTTCACTGTCCAATTTCTGGAAGGTAATCCAGACCAAGCACTTACTGAACCTAATTCAATCGTTCTTACAGAGTCGTTAGCCGTAAAGCTATTTCCTAATAAAGAGGCATACGGTGAGTTAATTACCGTAAGCGGTAACTCGCTTAAGGTTACAGGCGTGGTGGCCGATCCACCAAAGAACACCCATTTTCATTATAATTTTATTGAATCTTTCCCACACGAAAGCTGGATTACGGTAGGCAACTGGACAGGAAATAACTTCTTTACCTATGCTAAACTGGTGGCGGGTGCCACACCTGAATCAGTAGAAGCTAGGTATCCAGATTTTGTCGCCAAATATGTCGGTCCAGATTTAGTGCAATATACGGGGCATACAAGCTATGAAGAGTATTTAGCCGAAGGAGGCAGACAAGGAACTTTCACCTTAAAACCAATGAAAGACCTTCACTTGTATTATCCTCATATGGCCTTAGGTTCGCAAGGAAACATCAATAACGTGTACATATTTTCTGCTGTGGCAGTTTTCATTCTGTTAATTGCCAGCATTAATTTTATGAACCTTTCTACAGCACGTTCTGCAGCACGATCAAAGGAGGTTGGTATGCGCAAGGTGTTGGGTTCTAGACGTACGCAATTGGTTTATCAGTTTTTGGTGGAATCTATGATGATTAGTGTTTTAGCCATGATCCTGTCCATGGGCTTGGCCAGCCTAGTTCTTGGTGGTTTTAATGAATTGGCGAATCGAAATTTTAGTTATACGGATTTATTAGCACCAAGCACGCTGTTTTTATTGTTTGGGTTAGTACTCATTGTTGGACTTTTAGCAGGCAGTTATCCAGCATTTTATCTTTCTGGTTTCAATCCACTTAGGGCATTAAAAGGAGAAAACAAAGCAGGTGGTGGTAATGTGTTTTTGAGAAAGGGATTGGTAGCATTTCAGTTTGCCATTTCGATTTTCTTAATCATTAGCACCATGATTGTGTTTTCTCAGCTAAGGTTTATGGGGCAGCAGAAGCTAGGTTTTCAACCAGAACAAATTATGGTCGTGAAAAACACAGGGCTCTTAAGAGAAAAACTCTCTGCTTTTAAAAATCAATTACTTCAAAAACCAAATATCGAATCACTTACACTTACAAATCAATATGTGTCGAGCAGAATAGCTGATTGGGGCTATTCAACAGTTGAAGACAATCCTAGGTCGTTCAATTTGATGAATATGTTTACCACCGATGACTTTTTGGAAACCATGGGTTTAGAATTGGTGGAAGGCCGTTTCTATTCAAATGATCTGGCATCAGATTCCGCTGTGGCAGTAATTAACGAAAGCGCCAAAAAGGAATTGGGCTTTGAAAATGTGATTGGCAAAAAAGTTTCTAGGGGAGATGGCGCGGATTATACCATAGTTGGTGTGGTTAAGGATTTTAACTATGAGAGTTTAAAACGATCTATTGAGCCTTTAATCTTGAGAAGAATGTTTGAAGACGGAAGGATGGAAGCAGACTGGTACGGAGGCAATTACTTATCGCTTAAAGTAACGGGTAATTTTGGTGAAACTGTAAAACAAGTAGAGTCAGAATGGAATGCCATGGTGCAAGACGAACCCTTCGATTTTGTTTTCCTCGATGATTCATTCAACTCACTTTACGAAGAAGAACGAAGATTTGGAAAGCTATTTACCGTTTCTTCAGGCTTGGCCATTGCCATTGCTTGTTTGGGGTTATTTGCTTTGGCAGCATTTACTTTAGAAAGAAGAAGAAAAGAAATAGCGGTAAGAAAAGTAATCGGTGCATCGGTGAAAAGTTTAACCATGCTTGTGGTGTCGGATTTCACTAAACTAGTAGTAATTGGGGCGTTAATAGCCATTCCGGTCGGATATTGGATTATGCAAGACTGGTTGGCCACTTTTGCCTACCAAATTAATATTAATAATCCCTTACTGTTTGTAGTACCTGTAGTGCTGGTTAGTGTTATTGCTTGGCTTACCGTAGGTTTTCAGTCGGTGAAAACCGCTACAAGTAACCCTGTAAAGGCATTAAGAAGTGAGTGATGATTGAGCTATAGGCATTTTAAAACCCCACTTTACCTAACAATACGTAGCCCTACGTATTGTTAGGTGTTATTCATTAAGGCTATCTTCACGTTCTAAATACTCAATTTCTAAATGAATAGGATAACCTTAGTTTTAGCTGATGATCACCCTTTATTATTACAGGGGCTAGAGTCTACTCTAATCTCTAAAGGCTTCGATGTTTTGGGAACAGCCAGTGACGGAAGTGCTGCTTTAAAACTAATTACAGAGTTCAATCCTGATATTGCTATTCTCGATATAGAAATGCCTCTAATGGATGGGCTTACTGTAGCCAAGTATTGTATGGGAAAAGGCTATGAAACTAGGTTTATTATTCTTTCATATCATAAAGAAATAGAGTTTATTGCTAGAGCAAAAAGCTTGAACGTATCAGGTTACTTGTTAAAGGAAGATGCTTTGGAAGAAATAGAAGCTTGTATCAGAGAAGTAGCAAATGGAGGGCAATACTTTAGTAATGCTTTTCAGTTAAAAGACGTAAAGTTTGCTCAATCGTCTTTAGAAAAGGTAGAAGCACTTACTCCTTCTGAACGAAAAATCCTTAAGCTTATAGCCGCAGGCCAATCTACCCGAGAGATTGCCGATAAGCTTTTTATTTCGGAAAGAACCGTAGAAAAACATCGTAGTAATGTTATTCAAAAGTTGGACTTAGAAGGTAAGCCTAACGGGTTAACTACTTGGGTTTTGCAAAATAAACACTTGTTAAAGTAGTGTTATCTGTAAAGCATTACTTGAACTCCTGCCTCTATTTATGGCTGTTTTCAGCCACCATTACACTATTTGCTCAAAACAGCCTTGACCGAACTGCTTCAGCATTCAAAATATTTGATGAAAGAGATGGGCTAGAGGTAGGTGATATTCATTCATTAGCATATGATCAGGAGGGTTGGCTCTGGTTAAGTGGGCTTGAGTCAGAACTTGGAGTCAGTCTTTTTATGAATAATGTGCCCAAACTGCAATGGTTTGATGGTTTGAATTTTCATACAGTGAATATTCCTACAATCCCCACAGATTTTTCTCCCATCAATGTATCGCTTCATAAGAGAAGTGATGGGCAATTCTACTTTATTATGAGTTCTTTGGAGAGTCAAAGACTTTACCTTTTCAACCCCAATACATTTCAGTTTAGAGAGTTTTTTTTGGGCCAACATAGTGATCAGAATAAGATTACAGGCTTTTTTGTGCAAGGAGAAAAGGCCTTTGTGGCTAATAACAGAGGGGGAGTTACCTATCTAGTTCGCTTAGAAGACGACCTGTCTTATAGCGATCTGTTCGAGTTACAAAGTGAAACTGAGTCTTATTTTCGTCAGGTTATTTTCTTCGATGATCACTTTCTCACTTCTGAAGCTCGAGCAGGGGTTATTGCATATAGCCTTAAGGGTGATGTTCTAAAGAAGTTCAATTACGAGGATTTTGGTTTACGTAGTATTAAAAATCAGGAAGTACCTACGCTTTATACCCCTTTATTTTTTGAAGGCTATTATCATTTCGTTTTGAACAATGAAACGAGTATGTATAAATACAACTCCAAGACAATGAGTTGGGCTAGAAGTAGTTTTGAATCTTCTGATAGAGTGAATTCTTTAAACGCAAGTTTACCTTTAAGAAAAGGTACACTAAATGATGATTTTGGGAATGCCGCAAGGTTTGAGTCAAGAGATGGCGTATTAACCATTAAGAGGTTCTTTTTTAACTCTACATTTGAGGGGGAGTCAGCGCACTTTGCAGTTGATGATGCCCAAATAATGGTGAGCAAAAACCTAAGGAAAGAACTGTTTTTTTCTGGTTCAGGAAAACTCTACTACGTAATGTTCAATAACAACAATGTAGAGACATTTTTAGGAGACCATAGTATTAGAAGTATTGTCAATTTGAAGAAGAATAACTACTTGGTGACAACTGAAAATAGTGGTTTCTTCCTTATTGATATTGACAAGAAGACTGAGGAGCCATTTCCATTATATCTTAATAATAAACCGTTTCCTATTTCTGAAATACGAGGAGTGTTTATTGATAAACATGGCATTTGGACCAATTACAATGAAGGGATTTTATTTATCGATCCAGAAACGCATAAGGTAGAACGCTTTCGACATTTCCCTATAAGGGCGATGGTTAACGATGGTGATAGATTGGTCTACGGTTCGGTTAAATATCCATTAATAGAATTCGATAAGGTATCTAAAAGAAATCAGCCACTGTCAAAAAATGATTCGCTCACCATGGTTGACCTAATTAGGTTTGGTGAAACTTTTTTTGCTACTACCGAGAGTGGCCTTTTTACCTTTAAACAAGGAAAAGAGGGTTTTGTAGATATTCAGGTGGAATCGAATAAGTTGATGATGCTTGATGTTTTAGAAGACTATGGTCTAATGGTAACCACCACTGATGGCAGGGTTTTTCGCTTAAGACATGAAAACAGTAAACCTGAATTGATTTTTACAGACCCACTCAAAAGCCCAATTGTTTCAGTTTTTCAAGATGCGCAATCAAATTTATGGTTTGCTACATTTTCGGGACTTATCAAGTACAACCCACAAACCAAATCCCTAATAAGGTATATGGAAGATGATGGTTTTAGTAATAATGAGTTTAATCGCTTTAGTACTTATCAGGTCAATGAAGGAGGGGTCCTTTTAGGATCGGTTAGGGGGTTAAACTACTTTGAAACAGATAAACTGCGAAAGCTAGAAAGAGGAGGGAAGGTTGTGCTTACCGGGCTTACTTACTTTAGTACTAAAGAAAGCACCAATATAAGCGTTGTATCATTCAACGATTTAGCACAGGTTAATGAAGTATACCTACCGGCTGAGAACAAGTACTTAAAAATTCAAGTAGCACCAAAAAACTTGCTTCATCAACCAACACTAGATATGGAATATAGCTTGAATAATGGTGAATGGCTTGGTATAAAGGAATCTGGAGAAATTCAGTTCAATAATTTGGCTGCCGGTAAATATCATTTAAAAGTTAGAATGGTAGATTCTGAAGGGGCGCCTTTTGGTGAAGCTTTTGAAATGAATATTTATGCCAAAGAATTCTTTTATCGCACCATATGGTTCGCACTAATTTGTGTATTATTTGTGATAGCTGTCAGTTATTATTTCATAAGGCAGGCCAATAAGGAAAAAGCTTTAGAACAGCATTATTCACGCTCTCTTTTGAAAGTTCAAGAAGAAGAAAGAATTAGAATTTCTCGTGATTTGCACGATAGTGTTGGTCAGCAGTTGATACTACTCAAAAACCAGGCAAATGCTACTCAAAACCAAGCTTTAGTTAAGAATGTAAGTGATACTCTGGAAGAAGTACGAAGCATTACTAGAAACCTACATCCCGTAGTACTTAGTAGGCTAGGGCTTACCGCTGCATTGGAAGAAATGATTCGTCAATTGGATGAGAATTCAGATATATTCTTTTCTACCGACCTTGAAAATATTGATGATATTTTTGCAGATGATGAAGAGTTGAATCTCTATAGAATTATTCAAGAAGCCCTGAATAATATCGTAAAGCATGCTAATGCTGCTTCTGCTAAGCTTACCATTGAGCGACTAAAACACAAAGTTTTAATCAATATTCAAGACAATGGTCGAGGTTTTATTGTAGAACAGGAACAACAATCAGGTACTTCTTTAGGGCTCAAAACCTTAAATGAAAGAATAGCCATGCTTAATGGTAAACTGAGCATTGTCTCCAAAGGTACCGGAACAATCATTTCGCTGGTAATCCCTAAATAAAAGCTGTTTTATTCATTACTTCTCTGAAAGCACGAAAGTGAATTATTTACTAATCTTTTAGTGAAAATACGTATCGCTACGTATGTTTTACCGCGACTCTGGGTTTTAACTTTGGCTTTACCTAAGTGATTATGGAAGCTCAACCACATCAGTTAACCTCGCAAAGCTTGCCTATAGCTAAGACTTCAAATTCTTTTCAACTCTATAAGAGTGATTTAGTATCTAAATTAAGTTGCTGGACAGGTGTATCTAGAATCGCAATGTTAACGCTGCTATTGATCTCATTTGTAACAGTGGTTAAGGCTCAAACCTTTGATGCGAAATTTAGTGCTACTCCAACCCAGAGCTGCTCAAATCCACAGATAGTTTCCTTTACGGATCAATCAGTTAATCCCGATACTTGGTCATGGAATTTTGGTGATGGGGGCACATCAAGAGTTAAAAACCCAAGTCATACTTATACAACCACTGGAAACTTCACTGTTAGACTGACCGTTCAAGATACTATTTTTGGCTATACAGATACTTATACTGAAACAGTTTCCATCTCGGTAGCAACAGCTGACTTTACAGGTACATCACTTTTTGGCTGCGGACCACTTACGGTAAATTTCACAGATGCATCGTCTATTTCAGGGGCTAATACCATTGTTGGCTGGGCTTGGGATTTTGGCGATGGAAGTACCTCAACAAGTCAAAATCCTTCACATGTTTATGATAAATCTGGAGCCTATACGGTAAAACTAAAAATTACAGATTCTGGGGGGTGTACTCATGAAAAAACCAGAACCAATTACGTTCAGGTCATTGGCCCTATGGTTAAATTTAGTACGACTGGCACCACAATATTGGGTGGCACAGGCGCAATAACTTTTCAAAACCAATCAACTTCAACTTCTCCTATTGTTAATTGGAGCTGGAACTTCGGAGATGGTTCAACTTCTAACTTACAAAACCCGACACATACTTATACTACATCTGGTACTTTCGATGTAAGCCTGACGGTTAGTGATCTTGACGGTTGCTCAAGAACACTCACAAAAACGAATTATGTAAATACTATATCAGGTGCTTTTGATATATCCAAAGCAATCTTTGAAGGTAATGAAGACCGATTTTCAGTGGCTGCGCAAGAGAGTGAGCCCAGAGCCATTGCTTTTAATCTGGATGGCACAAAGTTGTACGTAATGGGGAGTAGTGGTGATGATATTAATGAATACAATCTGTCTGTTGCTTATGATGTTACCTCATCAGTTTATGCTGGGGATGCCGAGCGATTTTCAGTGGCTCTAGAAGAAACTAATCCACGCTCTTTTGCTTTCAATAATGATGGCTCCAAAATGTTTGTAATTGGAACAATTGGTGACGATGTTAATGAATATAATCTTTCCACTGCTTTTGACATTTCTACGGCAGTTTTTGCCGGAAACGCACAACGTTTTTCGGTGGCAGCTCAAGAAACCTATCCAACATCGCTCACATTCAATCATGATGGCACTAAAATGTATGTGGCTGGCAGCGATAATGATGCAGTGAATGAGTATATACTTTCAGAGGCCTTTGATGTTTCTTCTGCTACTTACAGCAAAAGGTTGCTCGTAGGAACGCAAGAATTGTTTCCTCAGTCCATTGTGTTTGTGAACAACGGCTTCAATTTGTTATTGATGGGTTCCTCTGGTGATGATATTAACCAATACACACTAACTACTGCTTTTGATTTGTCTACTGCTGCTTTTGCAGGTAATGCAGCACGTTTTTCTGTAGCTTCACAAGATGGTCAACCTAATTCAGTTACTTTCAATTCTGATGGTACCAAAATGTTTGTACTAGGTTTTGAAGGAAAAGATATCAACGAATACTCCCTAGCTGTCCCTGTAATTACTGGTGCTGTTGCTAATCAAGCGGTAAACGATAATGCTACAATTAGTCCATTTTCTGCAATTACAATAGCCGACCCTAATGGAGACAATGTTTCAGCCACCATAGCCTTAGACGACAATGCCAAAGGAGTCTTGTCAGGAACAGGTCTTACGGGTTCGGGGCCATATACCTTAGCAAGCACGGATGCTGCCAGTTTACAGGCCAGTTTAAGAGCTTTGGTATTTAACCCAACGGATAATAGGGTTGCCTCAGGAAGTACTGAGAAAACAACTTTTACTATTCAACTGAGTGATGGTGAACGAAATGACACAGACGCCAATACTACCGTAATTTCAAGTCCAGTGGCTCCAACAGTTTCATTGAGCAGCCTAGCCACCTCACCGACAAATGGTTTTGATATAACGATTACCTTCAGTGAAAATGTGACTGGGTTTACCGTTGGTGATATCAATGTAGGCAACGGCACTGCAAGTGCTTTCAATGCAACAAGTCCTTCTGTTTACACTGCATTAATTACTCCAACTACGGATGGTGCTGTAACGGTGGATGTAGCTACAAATGTAGCCCAAGATGCATCAACGAATGGAAACACCGCTGCCACACAGTTTAGCCTTACAGCTGACTTAACTAGTCCAACTGTGGCAATTACAAGCACAGCAGCTGACCCAATTGATGGAGCATTTACAACGACATTTACTTTCAGTGAAGCTGTCACGGGTTTTGCCATAGGAGATATTACGGTTGCAAATGGTACGGCAAGTAACTTCGTTTCCACTAGCGCAACGGTTTATACTGCATTAATTACTCCAACTACGGATGGTGCTGTAACGGTGGATGTAGCCGCGAATGTGGCTCAAGACGCAGCAACGAATGGAAACACCGCTGCTGCTCAGTTTGGTATTACTGCTGACTTAACTAGTCCAACCGTGGCAATTACAAGCACAGCAGCCAATCAAATCAATGGAGCATTTACAACGACATTTACCTTCAGCGAGGCGGTAACTGGTTTTGCCATAGGAGATATTACGGTTGCAAATGGTACGGCAAGTAACTTCGCTTCCACTAGTGCAACGGTTTATACTGCATTAATTACTCCAACTACGGACGGTGCAGTAACTGTGGATGTATCCGCGAATGTAGCTCAAGACGCAGCAACCAACGAAAATACAGCAGCTACTCAATTTAGTATTACAGCTGACTTGACCAGTCCAACCGTGGCAATCACAAGCACAGCAGCTAATCCAATCAACAGTGCATTTATTGCAACTTTCACTTTTAGCGAAGATGTAACTGGTTTTGTATTGGGAGATATTACAGTTGCAAATGGTACGGCAAGTAACTTCGCTTCCACTAGTGCAACGGTTTATACTGTATTAATTACTCCTACAACTGATGGTGCTGTAACGATTGATGTAGCTGCAAATGTAGCCCAAGATGCCGCTACGAATGGCAATGCGGCTGCCACACAGTTTAGTATTATTGCTGATTTGACCAGTCCAACTGTGGCAATCACAAGTACAGCAGCTAATCCAATCAACGGAGCTTTTACGACTACTTTCACTTTTAGTGAAGCAGTAACCGGTTTTGTAGTAGGAGATATTACGGTTGCAAATGGTACGGCAAGTAACTTCGCTTCCACTAGTGCAACGGTTTATACTGCATTAATTACTCCAACTACTGACGGTGCAGTAACTGTGGATGTATCCGCGAATGTAGCTCAAGACGCAGCAACCAATGGAAATATCGCTGTCGCTCAGTTTAGTCTTACTGCTGATTTGACCAGTCCAACCGTGGCAATTACAAGCACCGCAGCCAATCCAATCAACGGTGCATTTACTACAACTTTCACTTTTAGCGAAGCTGTAACTGGTTTTGTAGTAGGAGATGTTACTTTAAACAATGCTTCGGCTTCGAACTTTACAGCCATCAGCGCAACGGTTTATACTGTATTAATTACTCCTACAACTGATGGTGCAGTGACAGTAGATGTAGCCGCCAATATAGCTCAAGACGCAGCAACCAATGGAAACACCGCTGCCGCTCAGTTTAGTCTTACTGCTGATTTGACCAGTCCAACCGTGGTAATCACAAGCACGGCAGCTGACCCAATTGATGGAGCATTTACAACGACATTTACTTTCAGTGAAGCTGTCACGGGTTTTGCCATAGGAGATATTACGGTTGCAAATGGTACGGCAAGTAACTTCGCTTCCACTAGTGCAACGATTTATACTGCATTAATTACTCCTACAACTGATGGTGCTGTAACTGCGGATGTAGCCGCGAATGTAGCACAAGATGCCGCAACGAACGGAAATACTGCAGCCGCTCAGTTTAGTATTACTGCTGACTTAACTAGTCCAGCCGTGGCAATCACAAGCACAGTAGCCAATCCAATCAACGGAGCATTTACAACAACCTTTACTTTTAGTGAAGCTATTACGGGTTTTGTATTGGGAGATATCAATGTAGGCAATGGCACTGCAAGTGCTTTCAATGCAACAAGTCCCTCTGTTTACACTGCATTAATTACTCCAACTACGGATGGTGCAGTAACTGTGGATGTAGCTGCGAATGTGGCTCAAGACGCAGCAACGAATGGAAATACCGCTGCTGCTCAGTTTAGTATTGATGCTGATTTGACCAACCCAAACGTGGTAATCACAAGCCCCGCAGCTAATCCAATCAATGGTGCATTTACAACGACATTTACTTTCAGGGAAGCTGTTACGGGTTTTACGATAGGAGATATTACTTTAAATAATGCTTCGGCTTCGAACTTTACAGCCATCAGTGCAACGGTTTATATTGCATTAATAACTCCAACTACGGACGGTGCAGTAACTGTGGATGTAGCTGCGAATGTGGCTCAAGACGCAGCAACGAATGGAAACACCGCTGCCGCTCAGTTTAGCCTTACTGCTGACTTGACCAGTCCAACCGTGGCAATCACAAACACAGCAGCCAATCCAATTAACGGTGCATTTACGGCTACCTTCACTTTTAGCGAAGCTGTAACAAGCTTTGCAGTAGGGGATATCAATGTAGGCAACGGCACTGCAAGTGCTTTCAATGCAACAAGTGCTTCTGTTTATACAACCCTTATCACTCCAACTACTGATGGTGCAGTGACAGTAGATGTAGCCGCCAATGTAGCCCAAGATGCAGCAACGAACGGAAATACAGCAGCAACTCAATTTAGTATTACAGCTGACTTGACCAGTCCAACCGTGGCAATTACAAGCACAGCAGCTGACCCAATTGATGGAGTATTTACAACGACATTTACTTTCAGTGAAGCTGTCACGGGTTTTGATGTAAGTGATATTGTTTTGGGTAATGCGGTAGCGAGTAATTTTTTGGCAATTAGTAATAATGCTTACTCTGCTATCCTTACCCCAATTACCGATGGTGCTGTAACGATTGATGTAGCTGCAAATGTAGCACAAGATGTTGCTACGAATGGAAATACTGCTGCCGCTCAGTTTAGTACTACAGCTGACTTGACCAGTCCAACCGTGGCAATCACAAGTACTGCGGCTGATCCAATTGATGGCGCATTTACTACAACTTTCACTTTCAGTGAAGCAGTTACAGGTTTTACGATAGGAGATATTTCGGTTGTAAATGGTACAACAAGTAACTTTACCTCAATCAATCCATCAGTTTACACGACCTCTATTAGCCCAACAGCTGATGGGGTCGTAACTGTGGATGTTCCTGAAAATATTGCTCAAGATGTAGCTAGAAATGGAAATGTAGCAGCAACACAATTCAGTATTATTGCAGATTTGACTGACCCGGAGGTAAGCATGTCAGGTATTCCTATTGAGCTGAATAATTTCGAGCCTTTTACCATTATATATTCCTTTTCGGAAAAAGTGACGGGCTTTGCTGGTACTGATTTTCAGTTGGTAAATGCTCAATTGGTAGATTTTAGTACTACTGATAATATCAATTATAATGTCAGCTTTAAGGCACAGTCGAACCAAGAAGTAAGATTAACACTACCTGCTAATACAGTTTATGACTTGGCAACGAATGCCAACACTACTGAAACCGTTGTAGATATTTCCTTCAATAGTTTGCCAATGGATATTTCTTTGTCTTCGTTGAGTATTGACGAAAACAATTCACTAGCGGCTGAAATTGGGCAATTTACCACAGCCGATGCTGATGTTGGTGATGTTCAGACCTATAGCTTGGTAGCAGGGGTAGGTTCAGAAGATAACGATAAATTCAGTATCACTTTTAATATGCTTAGGGCGGCATCGATTTTCGACTTTGAAATCAAGTCTATATACAATATTAGAATTAAAACAGATGATGGAAGAGGAGGTGTCTTTGAAAAGACCTTTGTAATATCCATTAATGACTTAAACGAGCAACCTACTAATATTAGCCTAAGCAATACTTTGATTGATGAAACTGATGAAACAGACATATTGGTAGGTCTGTTTGCTGCGGAAGATCAGGATGATGGAGAAAGTTTTACCTATGAATTAGTGAGCGGAAACGGAGATGATAATAACGGCTTCTTTAAGATTATTAATAACGAATTACATACTTCTCAAGCCATAAATTTTGAGACTCATGAACTACTTTCAATCCGTGTAAGAGTGATTGATGCGGGTGGTTTGACCTTTGAAAAACCTTTTGAGATTGCGGTTAATAATGTAGTGAATGAAGAGATTCGAGACTTTACTAAAGATAAACCAAGCGCTCGTATCAAGAATTTCTTTACACCAAATGGTGATGGAGTAAATGATGTATGGATTATCGAAGATATTATCGATAACCCCGAAAATGAAGTAAAAGTGTTTGCGCAAAATGGCAAGGTTGTTTTTAGTGCGAAGTCCTATCAAAATGATTGGGGAGGAAAGTTTGAGGGTCAATTATTGCCAACCGGTACATATTACTACGACATTAATATTTCTAACGGAAGGGCCATAATAAGAGGCATACTTTTAATCCTTACCAAATAGCCCAAAGATGATGAATAGAATAAAAATCGTGTTGTTAGCATGTGGTTTATTTGGGTTGTTCAATACAATGAGCGCACAACAAGCACCTTTGTTCAACCAGTATTTTACACAACCTTCACTTGGTTATGCTTCAGCAAGTGTGCTTTCGCAGCGTCCTCAACTAAGCTTATTGTATAGAGGGCAGTGGTCGGGGTTAGAAGGAGCACCAGAAATATTCGCTTTG
Organism: Roseivirga ehrenbergii; assembly: GCF_001593005.1. Classification (GTDB taxonomy): domain Bacteria; phylum Bacteroidota; class Bacteroidia; order Cytophagales; family Cyclobacteriaceae; genus Roseivirga; species Roseivirga ehrenbergii. The sequence goes on along the minus strand of NZ_LQZQ01000045.1, from coordinate 802,088 downwards.
AGTTTTTCCAATCCATTAAAGAATAAATGGGGCTACAATGTCAATGTACATAGTTTTGAGTTTGGTTTTTTAAAACAGACTTATTTGGCTGCGGGGTTTTCTAAAGCGTTTAATTTAAAAGCTCATAAACTTTCATTAGGTGCTGAAATAGGAGCTTCTCTTTATCGTTTAAATGAATCGAAAATTAGTATTGAAAGCTTGAATGATGAATTGATTCAGAACCTATTGGGCAGAAATGGTAGTGCTTTAAATATGAACCTTTCACTCTCTTATCAATACAAGTCATTGCTGGCTCATTTTTCTGCACTTAATATAATAGATGAAAGCCTTTCAAACGATGACTTTGTAGAACTAAATGATAATAATAGAGCCGATTACATGGCGGCATTAGGGTATGCATTTCGAATTAACTCCATAAATAAAATCGTTTTCACTCCAACTATTACGTGGCGATATAAGGAAGTACTGGGTGGTACTTTTGATTTGGCTGCTAAGCTAGATTTGAATGATAAATTTCAGCTTAGTACTGGTTATAGAGAAAACTACGGAGCAACAGCAGGGATTGGCGTCAAATTAAAGTCAAACATGTTGTTTACTTACAATTATGACTTTGGTAAAAGCGATGTGCCTTTTATTTCTGATGGGTTCAACGAAATAGGGTTGCATTTCACCTTTCAGAATAAGAAAGAGAAAAGTCTTAAGTTAGAAACTGAGGCGCTTACCATCATTGATAAGATCCAGAAAGATGAAATTTATGAGCGTAAGCTCATCAGCACTCCAGATCAGGAAGCGGTGCTTGCTTACTTATCATCATTAGAAAAGGGGAATAAGAAAGAAAGGGAAGTAAAAGGAAATGAAGCTTTTGAAGACATCCTTTCAGCAATAAAGAACAAAGGTTTGGCGCGATTACAAGCAGAGGCTAATGAACGAAAGGAAGCAGAGCGATTAGCGCAATTGGAAGCTCAGCGGAAAGCCCAAGAACAAGAGGATCGTTTAGCTCAAGAAGCCAAGGATAAAGCTTTGGCCGAACGTAAATTATTAGAGGGAGAATCAGTAATCAAAGAGGAAGTAGATGATAATCAGGTGAATGGAGATTACATTTTAGTAGTGAATTCATTTACATATAATAGTCCTTTGGCAGTAAAAAATCTAAATAGCTTAAAAGCGGCATATCCCAATTCCGGAATTTTCAAGAGTAAAAAGCGCGGCTACGATTATGTTTATATTATGGCTTTCTCAAATTTCGATAAAGCAATTGAGGCCATGTTGGCACTGAAAAAGGAAAATAATTTCTCTGATAGTTGGGTCCATATTGTAAGATTGAGCTTAGAGAAGTAAAACAGAGAAATTATAATCTGGTGAATGAAGAAAGGTCAATTATCCGAGTTTGGCCTTTTCTTTAATTGACTGTGCATTCAACCGCATAATTAGCCCTTTTCATGTCATAACCATAAGCATATTACCAGTCAACCAATTTTTGAAGGGTTCTAAACCTTAGTTTATTATCTTCCCATTCAAGAATTATAGGATATGCGAAAAACTAGATTACTAACCCTTTCCGCGCTTTTTTTGCTGATTTTTAATTTCGGCCAAGCGCAGGATAACCCTCAACTCGATGCCTTTCAATTTAGAAATGTAGGTCCAAACCGTGGTGGCCGTGTAACAGCCGTTATGGGTGTGGAATCACAACCCTCTACTTTCTACATGGGTGCTACTGGTGGAGGCGTTTGGAAAACTGATGATTATGGAAATTCATGGGAAAATATTTCGGACGGATATTTTTCAACCCCTTCAATTGGTGCCATTTCGGTATACCAAAAGAAGCCAGATATTATTTATGTAGGAACTGGTTCTGACGGATTAAGATCGAACGTTATTACCGGTAAAGGAATGTATAAATCTACAGATGCTGGTAAAACATGGGAGTTTATTGGACTGAAAGAAACTGGCCAAATTGGTGCGGTAGAAATTCATCCAAACAATCCTGATGTAGTTTTTGTAGCCGCTATTGGTAACGCGTTTGGTAGAAATACTGAGCGTGGTATTTTTAGAACCAAAGATGGTGGTAAGAACTGGGATAAAGTGCTTTATCACTCTGATAGTGTTGGTTTCTCTGATTTAGAATTTGCTCCGGATGATCCAAACACTATTTATGCTGGTGCGTGGCGTGCTGAAAGAAAACCTTGGGATATCATTTCTGGGTCTATGGAAGGTGGAGTATACAAGTCTACTGATGGTGGTGAAACTTGGAAGAAATTAACCAACGGATTGCCAAATGGACTTATCGGTAAGATAGATTTTGCTGTTTCACCTGCGAACCCAAATAGAGTGTATGCAAATATTGAAGCAGGAGATGACAAAGGCGGGCTTTACAGATCAGATGATCGTGGTGCATCTTGGGAGTTTGTAAGCGATAATTCAAATCTTACTAACCGACCATTCTACTACACTAACATTTATGCTAATCCAAAAGATGCCGATGTAGTATATAACAGTGCATTACGTTTTATTAAGTCATCTGATGGAGGTAAAACTTGGAAAAGCGTTTCAACACCTCACAGTGATAACCATGACATTTGGATTAACCCAAATGATACTTCAATTTGGGTACAAGGAAATGACGGTGGTGCAAACGTAACCATCAACAATGGTAAAACATGGTCCACACAATTGAACCAACCAACGGCTGAGCTATACCAAGTAGATATTGATGATCAAGAGCCTTATTGGTTATATGCAGGTCAGCAAGACAATGCTACTTTGGCTGTACCTAGTTTACCAACAGGTTCAAACGATTTCCCAATCTTTAACTTAGGCGGTTGCGAAACTGGTCCTGCAGTACCAAAGCCAGGTAATCCAGATATCGTATATTCAAACTGTAAAGGAAATTTTGGAGTGTACGATAAACGTACAGGACAAGAAATGCAGTACAGCGTAGGTGCCATGAATATTTATGGTCACGATGGTGATAAATTAAAGTTTAGGTTCCAGCGTGTAGCGCCAATTACCGTTTCTCCGCATAACCCCAATGTAGTTTATCATGGTTCTCAATACCTACATAAAACTTCAGATAACGGTAAAACTTGGGAAATCATTTCTCCAGATTTAACCGCTTTCGATCCAACTAAGCAAGTTTCTGCAGGTAGACCAATAACAAGAGACGTTACAGGTGAAGAGTATTTCAGTACGATTTATTCTATTCAGGAGTCAAGAATTCAACCTGGATTAATTTGGGTTGGAGCCAATGATGGCCCTGTGCATGTAACACGCGATGGCGGTAAAAACTGGACGAACGTAACACCTAACATGCCGAAGGATGGCCGTGTGGATTCAGTAGAACCTTCACCACATAACCCGGCAAAAGCATTTATTACTGTATTGAGATATCAATTAGATGACTACAGACCGTATATCTACAAAACAGAAGATTATGGTAAAACTTGGGAGCTAATTACCAAAGGTATTCCTAATGATCATCCAGTAAGAGTGGTAAGAGAAGATCCGGCCAAAGAGGGGCTTCTGTTTGCAGGTACTGAATTTGGTTTGTTTATGTCTATGAATGATGGAAAGGATTGGGTAACATTCCAAAACAACCTTCCTGTTACACCAATTACAGACCTTAAGATTTATAAGAATGACCTAGCAATGTCTACTATGGGTAGAGGTTTCTGGATTTTAGATAACATCACTAGTCTTTACAATATGGAAGCAGCTGTTAAAGCTGATGCCTTCCTATTCAAACCAAAAGATACTTATAGATTTAGATATCGTGGAGGAAGAGGTGTTCCTCAATACCCAAGCTCTGCAGTAGCGATTGACTATTACTTGAACGACACTGATGAAGAAGTTCAATTGGATATTATTAACGAAGAAGGTCGAATCGTGAAGTCATTTACCAGTGGTAGACCAGCTCCAGTTGAAAACCTTGAAGTTGATATGGCAACTGGTTTCTCTATGCCTCCTCCATCTTCTGGTTTGAGTAAAGACAAAGGATTGAATCGATTCACTTGGAACATGCGTAATGCAGGTGGCTGGGATGCCAACCCAAGAAGGTCTTACCAAGGTTTTGGTCCAATGGTGTCAACAGGTGAGTTTACTGTAAAATTAAAAGTAGGCGATAAGGTATTAACAGAGAAGTTTACTTTGAGTTTAGACCCGAGAGCTACTTTGGTAACCGATGCTGATGTGAAGGAACAAGAAAGAGTAGCGCTATTACTTCAGGATTTTTCAGAGGATGTTACTCGCTTGTTAATCAGTGTTACTGAAGCTAGAGAAGCTTTGGATAACTCATTGAACAAGGAGAAAATCAGTAAAAAAGAACAAGAGAAAAAGGATAAGCTTGAAGCACTTTACTATAGAATTGTAACTCCTCCAGGCACATACATGCAGGGAATGCTTCAAAGTCAGCTAGGCTACCTAAATGGTATGTTGAGCAGAGCAGACCAAGCGCCAGGACAAGATGTTTACGAACGTTTAGAAGAGCTTAAAGCAGAATACAACGCAATTAAAAAAGCTTTAGAAGAATTGAAATAAACATCAACCTTTTAAGTGAACCCTCCAAAAGCTTCGAATTTTTGGAGGGTTCTTTTTTTTTAACCTGATTTATATATTAGGTTTCGTAATGAAGAGATAAAGCGCAAAGAAAGAGTTGCTTATATTGAAGAGGCATAGCACCGCTATGGTGAATCAATATATTCATGTTAAGTGACTCTTCTGAAGTGATTTATCTATGGAATAGAAAGCCTAATCCATAATTCAGCTAGCTTCTACCAAAATAGCCTATGGAAAAGAAGAAATGGTATTCGAGTATCCCACATCCAGTTGTGATGCTCTTCGGTATTCTGATCCTCATTACTTTATTAAGCCACTTTATTCCAGCCGGAACATACGATAGAGTAGAAATAGATGGCCGCCAAATGGTAGAACCGGGCTCATATCATCAAATCGACCCAACACCTTTGTCTTTTCTAGACATGTTTAGGGCCATTCCAGGCGGTTTCTCTTCTGCCATTCTTATCATTTTTGTTGTGCTTTCCAGCGGTATTATGTTCGGGGTTTTGGAAAAGACTGGAATGATCGAAAACGCAGTCGGTACTTTCGTTAAGAAAATGGGCTTCGAAAGAAGAATACTGCTGGTTGTAATAATGACCTACCTTTTTGGGGCATTGGGTGTTTTTGTAGGTTATGAAAATAACATCGCCATGATTCCGATTGCGGCCATTGCCAGCTTGGCTTTAGGTGGAGATTTAATGTTGGCTGCAGGAATTGCCGTAGGAGGAGTTACGGTGGGTTTTGGTCTTTCGCCTGTCAATCCGTACACCGTTGGTACTGGTCATTCTTTGGCTGAAATGCCCATGTTTTCGGGTTGGCTCTTACGTTCCGTGCTTTGTTTTGTAGCGCTTAGCGCTTTGGCTTATGTCAATGTTCGTTACTTCAGAAAAACATTAAAGAATCCAGAAAAGAGCCTTTCCATTGGGCTAGACACGAAAGGTTTTCAACTTTCTAAACCACTGGATACTTATGGAATGACAGGCAAAGATTGGTTAATGTTAATCATTTTCGTTGGTGGTTTGGTGGTGATGCTTTATGGCGTATTCACCCATGGTTGGTACCTTACCGAAATCAGCGCCATGTTCATTATTATCTCCATCGTGGCGGCACTTGCTGCCCGAATGTCAGGGACAGAAATAGGAGAGACCGTTTTATCTTCCGTAGCCGTAGTCGCTCCGGGAGCTTTTATGGTGGGTTTAGCGACTTCCATTAAGGTAGCCATGGAAATGGGCAATATCTCCGATACCATCGCTTTCAATTTGGCTGAAACGCTTCGTGACTTACCCACTTATGCTTCTGCTGTCTCCATGTCTTTGGCGCAGTGCGGTATCAATTTCTTAATTCCTTCGGGCAGTGGACAAGCCTTTGCCACTTTACCCATTATGATTCCACTGGGGGATGTTTTAGGCTTAACCCGGCAAACCACTATTCTCGCTTTTCAAATAGGCGATGGAGTAACCAACCTTTTCAATCCAACTTTGGGTGGTTTAATTGCCATGCTCGCCATGTGCCGAATTTCCTTTGACCGCTGGCTCAGATTTATTATGCCTGTTGTGGGTGTGATTCTGGTGGTTTCATGGCTATTTTTGCTCTTCAGTGTGAGCATCGACTGGGGACCTTTTTAAGGTATAGGATAAGTGAGTATTAGGTATTGAGTATTGAGAAGCTCATATACCCATGACCAATGACAAGTGACTAACGACCAAATTATGACCGTAGAAGAAATACTAACCAAACTCGTTTCATTCCCGGTATTAGGGGGCGAAAGCAATCTTTCTATTTTAAGTTGGATTGAAGAGTACCTCGATAAACATGGGGTAGAACATCACCGTGTGCCAAATGAAGACGGAACCAAAGCGAACCTCCATTGCCGCATTGGCTCAGAAGTGGAAGGTGGAGTGATTCTCTCTGGGCATATGGATGTTGTGCCCGTAAAAGGTCAAGCTTGGGATACCGATCCATGGGTATTGACTGACAAGGAAGATGGTAAACTGTACAGTCGTGGTTCATGCGATATGAAGGGCTTTGTGGCTTGCTGTTTAGCTGCTTTACCTGCTATGCTTAAGGCCGACTTAAAGGCACCAATTTACTTTGCCTTTTCATACGATGAAGAAATTGGCTGCTTAGGCGCTCCCGATTTGGTGAAAGCCATCAACGTCCATTACAAAGTAAAACCTAAGTTCGCCATTATTGGAGAACCGACCATGATGCGACCAGTAACAGGGCAAAAAGGCATCTGTATTTTTGAAACTACCGTGAGCGGTTCTGAAGGCCATAGTAGCCGAATTAAGCAAGAAGTAAGCGCCATTCACGAAGCCATGCGTTTAATCCTTTGGCTCGAAAACAAAATGAATTCACTGATTGAAGCAGGAAGGACCGATGATCGTTTTACTCCTAATCACACTTCAATTCATATTGGAATGGTGAAGGGTGGAATTGCTCCCAATGTAATTGCCCAAGAATGTAAATTCAGTTGGGATGTGCGCACCATTCCATCGGAAACACCACAAGAAATCAAAGCGGAATTCGATCTCTATTGTAGGCAGCGAGAGGCTGAGTTAAGAAAAATTCACCCTGATTTTAAAATCTCGACCAGCAATGTGCATCCAGCTGTGCCGGGCTTAAATACTGCTAATGATCAAGAGGTTGTGGCTTTAGTGAAAGATTTGGTGAGAAACCCCAAACTGGATGCAGTGTCCTACGCTGCCGAGGCAGGCCAGTTTGCAGAAGGTGGTTTTCAGGCCGTAATCTGTGGCCCGGGTGATATCGCTCAGGCCCACCGTGCGAACGAGTTTATTCATAAAGACCAACTGATCCAGGGTATGGAGTTTATGGATAAATTGATAGAGAAGTTGAGTTAGAGATTTTCACTTTTAATCTTTTGAAATGGTTCATAAAGTTGTGAAATGGCTTTCCATTTTGTTTTTCACAGGAGTGGTAATTGCGTTGATTTTCTTGGCTAATTTTGAATTGTTTGAAAATGAATCGGTGTTACTAGAGGAACTAAATCATGAAGGTAAAACAATCAGAATTTACTATTCTCCATCAAATGCTACTATTGAAAGATCCATTGTAGTAATGTTGAAAGAAGTATCTGGAGAAAGCTCTTTGGCCGTTTTTGAGAGGTTTGATGTACTTAATAGTTATGAGTTTGGTTCTGGTGACACTCTTAAATTGACATTAGAAGATACATTTTTAAATAAGGGCAGTATTGTTGAAATGAAGGTATATATTCCAAAATGACTTATACCAACCAGTCCCATCGGAGCTAGCTTAAATTTATCATTCCATTTGGGCAAATATTTGAATTAAACGACCTTGCAGTAAATCGCAGGTACATGAGCGCCCTGCTTGAATTGAAATCCATTGCTTATGAAATTACACGTTATAGATACAGGCTTTTTTAAACTTGACGGTGGTGCCATGTTTGGTGTTGTGCCCAAATCGCTTTGGACAAGAACCAACGAAGCGGACGAAAATAATATGTGCACTTGGGCCATGCGTTGCCTTTTAATTGAAGATGGAAATCAACTGATTTTGATTGACAATGGTATTGGTAACAAACAAGACGCAAAGTTTTTCAGCCATTATTATTTACACGGAGATGCCAGTTTAGACAGCTCATTAAAGAAAGCTGGTTTTTCACCCAATGATGTGACTGACATGTTTCAAACCCATTTGCACTTCGATCACTGCGGTGGTGGAGTTGATTATGTGGGTGACAACAAGGATAAGCTTCAATTGCATTTTCCTAACGCAAAATATTGGAGCAATGCTGATCATTGGAAATGGGCTACTGAACCTAATGCACGTGAGAAGGCTTCATTTCTAAAAGAAAACATTCTGCCCATTCAAGAAAGCGGACATTTGAATCAGGTTCCTTTGGATGGAAAATCTCCCTTTTCTCAGTTCGATATTTTCTTTGCCGATGGCCATACCGACAAGCAGATGATTCCTAAAATCAAGTATAAAGACAAAACCATTGTTTTTATGGCTGATTTGCTGCCATCTACTGGCCATATTCCATTACCTTATGTTATGGGTTATGATACGCGTCCGTTGCTCACACTTTCAGAAAAGGAGAAATTCTTGAAAGAAGCGGCCGATAACGAATACATCCTTTTTCTTGAACACGATTCAGTGAACGAGTGTTGTACTGTCAAAAACACGGAAAAAGGAGTAAGATTAGATCGTACTTTTCCATTGTCAGAAGTATTATAAAATGAAAACAGGAATTGCTTTATCGGGCGGAGGTGCTCGAGGATTTGCCCACTTTGGTGTTTTACAAGCCTTAGATGAACTCGGTATAGAGATTAATGCAGTTTCAGGCACCAGTGCGGGCTCTATTGCTGGCGCTTTTTATGCCCATGGTTATAAGCCTACTGAGGCTTTGGAACTGATTTCTAAAACTAATCTTTTTAAGATTATCTGGCCTGCTTTTAGTCTTTCTGGCCTGATCAATATGAGTAAAAGTGAAGATGTTTTTAAGAAATTCTTTAAAGAAGACACCTTCGATAATGCTCAAATTCCTTTACAAATAATTGCTACCAACTTAAATGAAGGCAGAAAACATGTGTTTTCAACAGGCCCGTTGGTAAGAGCCATGATGGCATCTAGCTGTATTCCCTTTATTTTCGATCCCGTAAGAATTGGAGATGAAGCTTATGTAGATGGAGGAATTGTAAATAATTTGCCTGCTGAGGTTTTACGTTCCACTTGTGATATCGTGATTGGAGTAAGCGTAGCGCCAGTCATTCGCGAAAATGAGTTGGGAGGCCCAAAGCGTATGATTGAAAGAATTTCAATGGTAGGCATAAACGCCAATGTGTCGGCAAGTAAAGAGCATTGTGATATTCTGATTGAACCCACTTCATTAAGAAAATACTCTACTTTTGATATGAAGAAAGCGCACGAAATTTATAAGATTGGTTACGAATCGGCTTATCACTATTTTGATACTCATCAAGACGACCCTGTTGTAATTAAACTCTTAACCAAGGCCAAAACACAAACTTCAACTACTGCCTCATGATGAAATTACTCTCTAGGTTTTTGTTTTGGATTACGGGCTGGAAGCTTGAAGGGAAATTTCCTGAAGGAGTAAAGAAGGTGGTAATTACGGCAGCACCACATACAAGCAATTGGGATTTTGTATATGCTAGGGCTGCTTTCTATTTGTTGGAAGTACCATTGAATTACACTATTAAAAAGGAATTTATGGTGGGGCCGCTGGGCTGGATGCTCAAAAGTATGGGCGCCATACCAATAGACCGTTCTCCTAAAAAGCCAGGAGAAAAACGCCAGAGCACAGTAGACGCTATGGCTGGTTTGTTTCAAAGCCGAGATGAGTTGGCGGTTATGGTTACGCCAGAAGGAACCAGAAAATATGTTCCCGAATGGAGAACCGGTTTTTACTATACCGCAATTAAAGGTGGAGTACCAATCGTTTTGGGCTTTTTAGATTACAAGCATAAAATAGCCGGTATTGGACCAACCATTTACCCTTCGGGAAATGTGGAAGAGGATATTGAAAAAATGAAGACATTTTACCGTACCAAAACAGGTAAATACCCAGAGCTAGGTGTAAAATAGAATAGAAAGCAATGTTTACAGGAATTATAGAAACTACAGGCAATATTACTAAGGTTGAAAAAGAGGGCACCAACGCTCATTTTTCTGTAGAAAGTAGTCTGAGTGGTGAATTAAAAATAGACCAAAGTGTAGCACACAATGGTGTTTGCCTAACCGTAGTAGAGGTGAAGGACGGTATTCATGTGGTAACCGCCATTGATGAAACACTTCAAAAGACAAACTTGGCCAGCTGGAAAACAGGAACGGTTGTCAATTTAGAGCGCTGTATGGTGGCTAATGGCCGTTTTGATGGGCATGTAGTGCAGGGGCATGTGGATCAAATTGGTACAGTTACCCAAGTGCAGGAACAGGATGGAAGCTGGCTTTTCGATTTTGAGTATGACCCTAGTTTAGGGAATGTTACCGTAGAAAAAGGCTCTATCTGTGTGAATGGCACAAGTTTGACCTGTTTCAATTCAGAAGAAGGAAGCTTTAGAGTGGCCATTATTCCATATACCTACAAACATACTTGTTTCCACCAATTGAAGGCGGGTGACAAGGTAAACCTTGAGTTCGACATTATAGGAAAGTACGTCAAGCGCTTATTAGGATAGTAATGCGTTTACAGTTTGAAGTTATTCCGCACCTTTTAAAGTTTCGCTTCGAAGCTGGTACCAGCCGGGGTTCATTTACCGAAAAGGAAACTTGGTTCATCAAGGTTTGGGAAAAGGAAAATCCTGACTGCGTAGGTTGGGGCGAAGCCAGTCCGCTTAAAGGTTTGAGCATAGACTATAGCCCTAACTACGAAACCGAACTTCAAACTTTGCTGAATACCCTTTCGGAGTTAGATTTTCCCGAAGAAGCTGGAGAACTGCTTGAGTTCATTTCCGCCAATACACCAACTGAAAAACCTTCCATTCGCTTTGGCTTAGAAACTGCCTTGCTCGATCTGCATAATGGAGGCAAACGAATTATTTTTGATACTCCATTTGCGCAGGGAAAAACCCGAATTCCTATCAATGGTTTGATTTGGATGGGAGAGAAGTCCTTTATGCAAAAGCAAATTGATGAAAAGCTGAGGGACGGCTATAATACCATCAAATTAAAAATAGGAGCGATTGACTTTGCTACTGAATTGGCTTTATTAGAAGGTATTAGAGAACAGTATTCTGCCAATGACATAACATTAAGAGTAGATGCCAATGGTGCTTTCACCGAGGCTGATGCGATGCATAAGTTGGAGGAATTGGCTGCTTTGGAAATCCACTCGATTGAACAACCTGTAAAGCCTCATCAATATGAGCTCATGAAAAGGCTTTGTGATGAAAGTCCCTTGGATATTGCTTTAGATGAAGAGCTTATTGGTGTAAATGCCAAAGAAGATAAAAGAAGGCTTTTAGAACGCATTCAACCCCAGTATATCATTTTAAAACCCGCTTTATTGGGTGGTATTCTTTCTTGCCAAGAATGGATTGAAATAGCCGAAAGCCTAAATATTGGCTGGTGGATGACCTCTATGCTTGAAGCAAATATTGGTTTAAATGCCATTGCGCAATTTACTGCTCAGTACCAATCCATCTTACCGCAAGGTTTAGGTACAGGCCAACTCTATCATAATAACATAGGTTCTCCCTTAGAAATCAGAAAAGGCGAGCTGCTTTATAATAAGGTAAAGGGTTGGGATATCTTCCTAAAGTAATCTAAAAAGCGACTCTATTTCTTCTTAATTACAATTCCATTTAATAACTCGAGAATTTTGGTTTCATACTTTGCGTGCAAATTGGTGGCTGTCCATGTAGTAAACTGAACGGTTCCTCTTTCATCAGAGTAGTAATAAGAATCAAAAACTAAGTCTAATCCGTTCAAATCGAAACTCATTACTCCTCGTATTAAATCAGAACCATTCACGTTTCTTATTTCAGATTTAAGGATGTCGACCTCAGTGTTTAAGTTTTCTTCGATGTTGTTTTTGGCAATCTTATAAATATTATCAAGTCCAATTTCTATCTCTTCAGATAGAATAGCTACATAAATGTCATTGTCTTTTCCCATAAAAGCGAATTCTGCTTCATCATTAAGCTGGGCAGGTGGCACTCTTCTCCAAACATTTTCATCGTAAAACACTTCAAAAAAACCGTATTTGCTCGTTATGTTCTTTTTAGCATTTGGTGAAACAGAATAAGGGGTTGAAAGGGTATCATATTTAAACGATGTTTTGAGATAATCTAGAATGCCTATTTCTTGAGGTCTGTCGTCCCTGTCAAAGCTCCAAGTTCCATCGTCATAAATGTATATGGTATCGCCCTTTTGAGTTACTGCCCAAGTTTGAGCGGTTGCGGAAAGCGAAATGATTAATAGGAGTAGGGAAAGCGAGAGTTTCATATTCGTTTTATAGTTTAAATACTCAAGTAATGAGCACATCAATGATTGCGTTTTGAATATCAGTGCTAGAAAATTATAATCAAAGCATATTGATTATAATTATTTAAAAATAAGACCTCTGTTTGGTAGTTTTTATTTTTGACTTTTCCCACTAGAATAAAAAGAGAAAGTATAGACAAAACCGCCAATCAAGGTATGACCAAAGCTGAAACAGTCAGAACAATATAATGGCAAGTCATCAAGTTTATTCTAGCTTTAAACACAAGCGCCATATTATTTGTTAACCCGATACAATTGATAAATACTTGTGATGAAAAAACTTTATGCTGTACTCAACCTGCTGGTAATACTTGCAGTAATTTTTTGGAACTATTGGAGTAATACCAGAGGCGTAAATGGTAAAACCGTAGGCGAACTAAGTAGTGAGTATTTCAATCTTTTTACACCAGCAGGCTATGCGTTTTCTATTTGGGGTATTATTTTCATTGGTTTGATTGTATTAGGGGTAAACCAAGTCAAATTGGCCTTTTCAAATGCGAAACACAGTGAAAGTATTCTTCAAATAGGGCCTTGGTTAATTATTGCGAATGTTGGTAACGCTGCTTGGTTGTGGTTTTGGTTGAATGAACAAACGGGGATCAGCGTAATCGTAATGCTTGTAATTCTGTTTTCACTAATTCAGATGATTCTTAGGTTGAACATGGAACGATGGGACGCACCTTTAAAAGTAATAGCAACGGTTTGGTGGCCAATTTGCGCTTATAGTGGCTGGATAGCCGTAGCAACCATCGCCAATATTGCGGCCTATTTGGGTAAGATAGAATGGGAAGTGTTTTTTTCTGCCGAGCAATGGGCAGTGATAATGATAAGTATTGCTGGGCTTCTAAATCTTTTTATGATTTACACCAGAAATATGCGTGAGTTTGCTTTGGTGGGCGTATGGGCTATTACCGCCATTGCCGTCCGGCATTGGAATGAAATACCATTATTGCAATGGACATCCGTTTTCTGGGTGGTTATCCTGTTAATTGTAGTAAGTGTTCATGGCTATAAAAACCGTAAAACCAATCCATTTAAAAAGCAGCCTCAAGTTTCGTCTAACTGACCACCCAAAGGATAAATTTCGACAAAGTGTCAATGAATAATGGTGACCTGCGGATTTAAGGTAGTAACGAGGATGAGTGGGTTTGAACCGAAGGATTCCTGCGGTCACCTGAAAAAGGAATCCCTGCGCGAAATCTTTAGGAATGACGCGTTGAATAAACGGTAATTTGGGCTTTGTACTAGTCTTGATCGGCTCTGAAAGCCTCAATACCGCCAACGAGGTTTCTTACATTGGTGAAGCCTCTAGAAATAAGGTATTTCTGAGCTCGGCCTGCCCTTGCACCTGACTTACAGTGGATGATAAGTTCAGATTCTTTTAGGTCTTCAATTTCAGCAACTCTGTGAGGAATATCACCAAGGGGAATTAATTTGGCGCCTAGGTTATCTTCGTCATATTCCCACTCTTCTCTAACATCAATAAAGTTTTTAACTTCTCCGTTGAGCATTATTTCTTTGAGTTCTTTTACCGTAATGTCAGCCATGGTCAGTGGTTTAGAATCAACCTTTTTGTGATGATTTTACCTTCTTTTTTAACGTGGAGCAAATATATGCCTTTTTGATTTTTTCCGAAAAGAACTTTTAGGCCAGTTTCCGTTTCTTCTACGGAAAACTGTGCTTCCTTTCCCCAGCTATCGAAAAGCCGGATATGCTCAACTTGGCCTTTAATGTTAAACTCACCTTCACTAGGGTTTGGGTATACCTCCAAGCGAACTTCTGGAGCTACTTTACCGGGTACAAAAGTTGAAGCAACGGATGTGTCAAACCTAGGACGCATAAGGAAGCTGCCTTTTACATTTTCGTTTTTTCTCCATGTGCCATCAACATTGTAAAACATTTTGTCTCCTGAATCTTGATTTTTATCAAGCCCCACAGCTAGAAACTCATTTGTAGCTTGCTGAAAACCAATGAAAAAAGTGTCTTGAACAAAAACGGGCGTGTCCAATTCATAGGTGGTCATTGCGCCAATGGAAGTAGGGCGTAAAACACTGTAGGAATCTTGAAACAGTATTTCTTCAGATCTGCCTTCTTCTTCAATATTCGTCCAAACAAACAGCTCAATAGGCTCACCAGCTTGCTGGATAAATGGAAAATTGATATCGATATGAGTAAGCAAAGCCCTTTCTTCGGCATAAAACTCATAGGCAAGTTTGCCCCCATTTTGGTTAATTCCAGCAGCGAAATCTGCATCGTCATCATCGTATGCAAAGAAATCATCAATCTTAGTTACCACCCTAACTGTGTCGTTTACACGGTAATCAAGGTTGGTACTGAATGTGGTATCGTTCGTATTCGAAATATTTTCCACATAGAAATTATCTCCTGATTTAATATAATAGGTGGTTTCCAGCCAAAGTGAGTCTGCATCAGTGTCAATGTTGGCCATAGAGAGTATTGGCGAAGTGAAAGTTCTTCGAGCATAAGGTCCTGGTGGAGGGTTGGCTACACTTTCATTGTTCAATACCTCCAATTGGTTTCCTGTGCCAAGGTCTTTTACAGTTGTAGTGAATTGAATGGGTTGAAAGAAGTCGTTGAGATTGTAGAACTCCGTATTGGTTTCGGATAAGTATTTTGTTGGGTTAGCAAAGAATTGCTCGGTAGGCATAGCAGAATATGGGGCAATCAAAAACGATGGTTTTCTTGTGAGTGCACGGTCTACATGAGCCACGTCACCTTCATATCTGCTATCGTTTAGATAAATATAATCTACCAACCAAGTATCGTATGCCCCTGCTAAACGAGTAAATGATTTGAAACGAAATTGGAAGCCATCATAGAAAAACTCGGAATCAACTTTTAAAACTACTTGGTTAAATTCTTCTGATTGATTGTCAATGCCTCCAATCTGCCGCCATGCACTTTGCCAGCTGCCATTGGGCTTTCTGAATTGAAGCACCAGTGAGTCTTGCCTATCAGGTAATTCTCCGTTTCCTGTGGCCTGCCAAAAGAAACTGATGTAAACCGAATCGGCTTGATTTACGGGTAAAGTACTTAAGTCAATGGGCTGAGAGACCAGACTGTCTGTCGCGCCATTTAGCAAACTGGTCGCGTTGTATGGTCTTCCTGTGGCATCAACACCATCAAATACAGCAACATTTAAAGTAGGTGCAGATTTACCAATTGAGCTACTAATACGCACGTTCTCTCCCGATTTCCATAAGGCAGGGTTAGGAGAAGTATTCGCTTGTGAAAAATCATCCCAAAAAGGCAGGGTTAAACTGGCTTGGGTTTGGTTAAGTCCTGCCGCTGCTGAAACAAGGTTATTGCTGCTTTTTGGTTTAGCTTTAATAGGTAGGGGTAGCTCGGTAATCTGAGCCATGGTTTGCATGGCAAAAAAAACGAACGATATGACCAGTAGTTTCTTCACTAACTATTATTGCATTTTAACATCTCCCTCTGGTGAATCTTCTGGCTCTTCACCATTAGTTTCCTTGCTGTTGACCCATATTTCTACCAAACTTCCCGATCTGATCATACTTCCGGCTGGAGGCAATTGCTTATATACGGTGTTTTCAGCTACGCTGTCTACCTGAATAAAGTTGATTACATCGAGTTTAAGTTTTGATGCATTAATCTGAAACTTTACGTCTTCTAAAGTTTTTCCAATAAAGTTGGGAGCAAGAAAACGCTGCATGCCTTCGCCATCGCCAATTACTAAATCAATAGAAGAGCCTTTGAAAATAGAGGTTCCTGCTTCTATAGGTTTTCCATCTAGTGTTTGTGCCAATACTGCGTTATTTGCAAGGTTCGGTTCGTAGGTTAATGAACCGAGTTTTAAACCATTGGTATTTAAAATGTCTTCAGCGTTTTGAACATCAGTATTAATAAGGTTTGGCATTTTTACTTTTGGTGGAACCTTAGCGTTCAGTGCGATATATATTTTGCGGTTCATTTTTACTTTCGAACCAGGCTTTGGGTTTTGGCTAAGTATAGAAAGCGGAGCGGCCGATTCTGAATAACCTGAGTCTTCTACAATTTCATACCTCAAGTCTCTTTTGATTACAAACTCGTCTAAATCTTCATAGGTCAAGCCAATCAGTTCAGGCACAGTAATAGTTTCGTTGTGATTGGTAGAAGAAGGAAGGTAGATATAGAAAAAGAACAGCACGAAAACGATTCCGATACCGGCCATGATCAATACATTCTTCAAAAATCTGCTAAACGTAAAAGATTTGTCACTCATAAGGTTTGATATTGGTTGAAGTAGGTTAAAAATGCAATGGTTCCTAGGTTACTTCGTCCGCAAAGATAATCAATTAAGAAAACGGTCAAATGTTTAATAATAGCATGAACACAACAAGTTATTTTTTATTGAGCTTTACCATTGGCCAAAAAATCAAAAAAGGCATAATGCTTTTACACTATGCCCATTTATTAGGTGTTGGTTGAGAAAACTATACCGTTGCTGCATTTATAGCAACTACGCCCTTTATTTCTGGGATATCTCTTTTTATTGCCTCTTCAATTCCAGCTTTCATCGTCATATGCGACATTGGGCAACTTTCGCAAGCCCCAAGTAATTCAAGCTTTACAATCATGTCGTCTGTGATCTCAAGCACTTTCACATCACCACCATCAGCCAAAAGAAATGGCCTGATCTTCTCTAAAGCTGCTTCAACTCTTTGTTTCATAGGTATAAATGTACGTTAAACTTTTAATTCTACCCGTTTTGTTTCAGCTAATTGCGCATTTCTTATCGCAACCTGTTGGGCAACTTGTTGTGAAAGTGATTTAAAGGCATTGGCAGTAACGGAATCCTGCATTACCGCTGGGTAACCAATATCTCCAGCTTCGCGAATACTTTGTACCAATGGAATTTGACCTAGGTAAGGTACTTTATGTTTTTCTGCTAAGTTCCTTCCTCCATCTTTTCCGAAAATATAATACTTATTGTCGGGTAATTCTTCTGGAGTGAAATAAGCCATGTTCTCAACAATACCTAATATAGGCACATTGATTTGTGGTTGCATAAACATGGTTAATCCTTTTTGCGCATCGGCTAAAGCTACTTTTTGCGGTGTAGTTACCAAAACAACTCCTGTAACCGGTACGGTTTGCACTAAAGTCAAGTGAATGTCGCCAGTACCAGGAGGAAGATCGATTAATAAATAATCAAGCTCGCCCCAATCTGTATCGCCAATAAACTGTTTTAATGCGCTACTGGCCATTGGGCCTCTCCAAACCACAGCGTTTTCGGCAGGGGTTAAGAAACCAATTGAGATTAATTTCACTCCATATTGCTCAATTGGAATGATCAAATTTCTTTCACCTTCTTTTCTAATGCTAGGCTGCTCATGTTCGCAATTAAACATAGTTGGGATGGACGGGCCATAGATGTCGGCATCGATCAAGCCCACTTTGGCACCACTTCTGGACAAGGCAACGGCAAGGTTGGCAGTAACGGTAGATTTACCTACTCCGCCTTTTCCCGAAGCAATTGCAATAATATTCTTTACCTGAGGTAGAAGAGGGGCATTATCTCTTGTGCTGGTTACATGAGAACTCATATTTACGCTCACTTCGATATCAGCGCCCACATGCTCTTCAATGGCTTTTAAGCAATCGTTTTTGATTACTTCTTTCAATGGGCAAGCAGGTGTGGTTAACATCACTGTGAAGGAGAGTTTATTTCCTTCAATTTCAATCTCTTGAATCATGTTTAGCGTAACCAGATCCTTTTTAATATCTGGGTCATCAACATGACGAAGTGCTTTGATTACATTTTCTTTAGTAAGTGCTGCCATAGTTCTTTAATTCCGCTGCAAATTAACGGCTTTTTGTCTAGTCTGAATAACAGCTTTAAATGAAATTCGTTCCGTGCTTTTTCAAGCCTTAGCAATGCCCTATATTTGAGGCCAGAAGGGATGGCAATCAGCGACAGTACAATACAGGAAATCAAGAACCGCATCGATATAGTCGAAGTGATCAGTGATTTTGTGTCGCTGAAAAAAGTGGGATCGAATTATAGGGCACTCAGCCCTTTCACGAACGAAAAAAGTCCTTCCTTTTACGTTTCTCCTTCCAAAGATATTTTCAAATGTTTTAGCTCCGGAAAAGGGGGCGATGCCATTGCTTTTGTAATGGAAGTAGAAGGCATTAATTACATTGAAGCGCTGAAGTACCTTGCTAATAAATATGGTATTGAGGTTCAAGAAGAGGAACAGACTGATGAGCAAATAACTGCTCAGAATGAACGAGATAGTCTTTTTATTGCTCTAAAATTTGCCGGAGAGTTTTTTCAAGATGTCCTGTGGAATCATAGCGAAGGGAAAAGTATTGGGCTCAGTTATTTTAAAGAACGAGGTTTTTCTGAAGCCACAATAAAGAAATTCGATTTAGGTTATAGCCTCGATGCTTGGGATGGGCTGATGAAGCCTGCACTGGAAAAAGGCTATTCTGAAGAAATCTTAGAAAAGGCGGGCTTGATCCTTAAATCTGAGAACAAAACCTATGATAGGTTTAGAGGTAGGGTAATGTTCCCAATCCACAATGTGGGTGGAAAAGTAATTGCCTTTGGTGCCCGAACACTTCGTAAAGATAAAAAGCAGCCTAAGTACATCAATTCGCCCGAAACGGGGGTGTATCATAAGAGTGACATCGTTTATGGTATCCACCAAGCCAGACAAGCCATTCGGAACGAAGACCTTTGTTATTTGGTAGAAGGTTACACCGATGTGATTTCTATGCATCAATCAGGTGTTCAAAACGTGGTTTCTTCTTCGGGAACGTCCTTAACCAAGGAGCAAATACGTTTGATTGGTCGATACACAAAGAACATTACGGTACTTTACGATGGAGATGCGGCAGGAATTAAAGCTTCCTTTAGAGGTATTGACTTAATTCTTGAGCATGATCTAGATGTACACGCAGTAGTTTTCCCTGAGGGGGAAGACCCTGATAGTTTTTCGCGTAGTATGAGCTCAGAGGCCTTTCAGCAATTTCTGAAAGATAATGCTCAAGATTTCATCACTTTTAAAACGAACATCCTTACCGAAGGCGGTAAAAATATTGATCCGGTTAAAAAGGTAGCCGTTATTCGCGATGTAGTAGAAAGTATTTCGCTAATTCCCGATGGGATTAAGCGCTCTGTTTATATAAAGTCTTGTGCCAATTTGCTCGAAATTGATGAGCAGGTTTTGATTTCGGAATTGAATAAAATTCTGATTAAAAACCGAAAAAAGGACAAGCAGCATGATGAACGAGTGTCAGCGGTAGATGAGCAGTTGGCTAACTCGCTACAAGCAAAACAAGAAGAACAACCCGGTTATACTCCATTTTATGTAGAACGGGAATGCCTGAGAATGATCATTAATTATGCTAACGAACCATTTGATGAACATCAGAAAATAGGGGAGTTTATTTTGAATGAAACCGTTGATTTGAAATTTGATGATTTGTTGATTAATGAAACTATTTCTAAAGCTTCTGAATTTATTAGGGCAGGTAAAAAGGTAGAACCCGATATGTTTATTGGGCCAGACCATCCAAAAATGAGTCAGTTGGTGATTGACCTTTTGGATATGAAGTATTTCATAAGCGATGGCTGGGAAGAACTTCATAGAATTAGTACCAGCCATGAAAAGGAAGATTTATCAAAAGCAACCTATAAAGTCATTCTGCGATTGAAACGAAAGAAAATCGAAGAGATGATTCACCATAATGAAGAACTTTTGAAGAAGTCGTCTAGTATAGACGAGCAAGACGAACTCCTTCTAATGATAAAGCATTTAAAGACACTTTTCGATCAGGTGACCACCGAATTGGGAATTGTGGTGTCAAAGTAAAAGAATTTATATACGCTTATAATAAAGAGCATGACAGAAGCAAATACAATGGAAACCACAACAGATAAAATTCAATTAAATACAATTGAAGAAGCCATTGAAGCTATAAAAAATGGCGAAGTAGTTATTGTGGTTGATGATGAAGACCGTGAGAATGAAGGTGATTTTATTTGCGCTGCAGAGAAAATAACACCTGAGGTTATCAATTTTATGGCTACTCATGGTCGTGGATTAATTTGTGCAGCAGTGATTGAAGACCGTTGCGATGAGCTTGGTCTTGAAATGATGGTCGGCTCAAATACTGCGGCCTACGAAACCCCATTTACAGTTTCTATTGATTTAATTGGCCACGGTTGTACCACAGGCATTTCTGCCAGCGACCGTTCCAAAACGATTCAAGCATTGGTAAACCCAAATACAAAACCAGAAGAACTTGGAAAACCAGGACATATCTTCCCTTTACGAGCAAAGAGAGGTGGTGTATTGAGAAGAACAGGTCATACTGAAGCTGCTATTGACTTGGCACGTTTAGCGGGCTTCCAAGCTTGTGGTGTTTTGGTAGAAATACTGAATGAAGATGGTACAATGGCCCGTCTTCCTAACCTAAAAAAAGTAGCCGAAAAGTTTAATTTGAAACTGATTTCTATAGAGGATTTAATCTCGTACCGTTTAGAAAAGGAAAGTCTTATTGAACGTGTTGATTCTGTGGATTTACCAACAGATTACGGTGATTTCCACCTTCAGGCCTTCAAACAAACCAATACTGAAGAAGTGCATTTGGCCGTTGTAAAAGGCGAATGGAAAGAAGATGAACCAGTTTTGGTTCGTGTGCATTCTTCTAGCACTTTAGGTGATGTATTCGGCTTTAATCGAGATACTGGCAATCCAATAAAGCATGCACTCTGTATGTTAGAAGATGAAGGCAAAGGGGTAGTACTTTATATGAACCAAGGTGCTAGAGGCGCTCGTTTATTAGATGAGCTTAAAGCCATCAAGGCTGCAGGTCAAAAAGAAGGTAAGTTCGGAGTGAAAATGGATCAGAAAGATTTTGGAATTGGCGCCCAAATTTTGCGCGATCTTGGTGTGTCTAAAATCCGTTTGATTACGAATCATCCTACAAAACGTGTTGGACTTATTGGTTATGGCCTTGAAATCGTTGAGCACGTTACGTTAAAGAAAAAATAAACATTAGGGTTTACAAAGCGTTCAACCCAAAACAAATGTTCTGTGCGATATGAAATTGTACATTTATTTTCTTGTGATATTTAGTTTTATGGCATTTGGGGTTAATGCACAAACTTTTCCGTCCGAATTATGGCATGATGGGGAAATTAGATTGACCGATGGAAGTGTTAAAACGGGTAATATTAAATATGATTTGGATAGGCAAACAGTTCAATTACAGATTGGTGAGCGGACTCAGGCCTATGATGCCAGCCAAGTAATTTCATTCTCTTTTTTGCAAGAGTCTATTAAAGCGCGAAGAACCTTTTACGCTCTTCCTTATGCCATTCAAAATAATTATAAGCGTCCAGTGTTTTTTGAGGTAGTGGTTGCCGGTAAAATGACGCTTTTGGCTAGAGAGTATGTTGTAATTAGAAATTCACCCACTACTTCAAGCTTCAATAATAGAAATAGGTATTCGAACTACCCGAACTTTAGAGAGAGCAGAAGTTACTTGGCTCATAAAATGTTTTTTGCAAAAGAAGATGGAGTAATTAGGGAATCCTCGGGGAAAACAAATGATGTGCTTAATCAATTTGGTAATGCTCGCTCTGAACTGAAGAAGTACGTTAAAAAAGAGAGATTAAAGCTTGATCGCTTACAGGATGTTGCGAAATTGGTGCAATATTTTAACCAAGAAGTAAACTAAATGTCCAAGCCCCTTATTCTTGTTTCAAACGATGACGGTATCACCTCTAAAGGTATTCGTGTGCTCATCGAAGCCATGTGTCAAGTTGGTGAAGTAATTGTTGTAGCACCCGATAGTCCGCAATCCGGAATGGGGCATGCCATTACGATTGGCAATACTTTAAGGTTGATAGAAACCGATATCTTTAATGATTTAGGTGTGATTGCCTATAAGTGTTCGGGTACACCTGCCGACTGTGTTAAATTGGCCAAACACTACGTGTTGAAAGATAGAGTGCCGGATCTGGTAGTAAGTGGTGTGAATCACGGAAGTAATTTAGCCATAAGTGTACTTTATTCAGGCACCATGTCTGCTGCAATTGAAGCAGCTATTGAAGGTTTTCCATCTATTGGTTATTCCTTAGCCGATTTCTCTTTAAAGGCTGATTTTTCTCACGCCATTGATCACATTGTTCATATTGCCAAAGAAGTTTTGGATAAGGGACTTGCTAAGAATGTAGCCCTAAATGTTAATATTCCACCCAAGCAAAACCAGAAAATTAGAGGGATTAAAGTCTGTCGACAGGCCAAAGCACATTGGCAGGAAGAATTTGATCAGCGAAAAGACCCTTATGGAAGACCTTACTTTTGGTTAGCAGGTAATTTTGTGAATAATGATAAAGGTGAAGATACTGACGTATGGGCGGTAGACCATAATTATGTTTCTGTAGTGCCTTGTCAGTACGATATGACAGCCTATCACAGCATTGCCCAAATCAATGATGATTGGGATTTCATGACCAATGTTTAAAGCCATTCATTAATTGAAATTAATTTAAGTGAGGCTGTTGTTTTGCTGTAGCTTTTAATGATTTGGAAGAGAAAATAAGCGCTTGAATAACAAGGCCAATGATAATTAGAATGGCCATTTCCAATTGAGAAATAGAGATATTTCCTAAAATGATTTTTTCCGATTCTTCACGAATATTTTGAGCCTCACTAGTTTGAATAGCGGAAAGGGCTGATAGGCTATCGAAGGCCCGAGAAGCAACTTCGTTATTATCACTTACAAAACGACTTAGTTGGTCTTCAGTACTTTGACCTTGAGTCAGTCCACTTTCAATGTTATTTATGCGCTGAACAATTTCTTTTAATTTTTCAAATTCAATTTCTTCTTCTGGAGTAAGGTAAGTGGTTGAGTATTTTTGAATCAATAGTTCTCTTTCACTTTTAGAATTTAAAAACGCTGTTTTTAGGTGATCGAACCCTTTTTGATTATCAGAAGCCAGAATCAAAGCTTGACGTTGGTGAAGGTTTTCATAAAGCTTGAAAATATAACTTTCTACTAACATTCGGTCTTCATACATCGATGCAAAAGATGCATCGAGTTGCTTAAAATGACTTCTTTCGACTAAATTGTTTGCTAAAGTTACAATGAGCACTGCCGCAAGGAGTACTGCCGCAGTTATTTTGTTTTTTATGCTGTACGTCCATTTCATAATTCCGAGCTTTTAATAGAAAACGTCTTATGATACAAAATATGTTTTAAAACTATTGTCAAAATAGGTGTCATCGGTTCAAGTCACTAATTCTCTAAAAACATAACTTCAAATTAATTTCTTCATTTGACCGTCAATATACTTCGCTATTGGTTATGTCAATACCCTTCAATATCTTGTAATATCTCAAAATTTTGAACCTATGAAAACTTTATTTCTTTCTATCGCTGCTGTTTTGTTTAGTTTGTTTCCATCAACTGGAAATTCTATTTCGCCAGAGGCCTTAACTGGGGCTTGGGAAACTACTTTCAAAAATGATGATGGAGGGGAAGTACATGCAGTTGCTATAATGAGTGGTGGCTATGTGAGTTCTGCTGCTTATTATACCGATGATAATTCGTTTTTATATACCATGGGTGGCTCATGGAAGGTTGAGGGGAATAAAATAGTTCAGACTTATGAATTCAATACCCAAAACTCTGAGATGGTAGGCAAATCAGAGTCTAATGAATATAAGATTGAGGGAAATAAACTGACTTTTAAAGGAGATAGTAGAGTTTGGACAAGGATTGATAATGGTACAGGTGGTGATTTAGCTAATGCATTTCTTATTACTGGTAGACAACAGAATGGAGAAATTGTAGAGCGTCCGATTAGGGCTAGAAAAACCATGAAAATATTGTCTGGAACTAGATTTCAATGGATTGCCTACAATGTAGATACTGGAGAGTTTTCTGGAACGGGCGGAGGAACTTACACCACCATCAATGGAAAGTATACTGAAAATATTGAGTTCTTCTCAAGAGATGTAAACCGAGTAGGGGCTTCTTTAGAGTTTGATTATAAAGTAGTTGATAAGGCTTGGCACCATAGTGGTTTGAGCAGTACTGGAAATCCTATTTACGAAGTTTGGACACCAAGAGAAATTATTGAGAAGAACTAAACGCTTTCTTTAAGCCTATTGATTGCTCGATTTAAATTTCGTTCCGTGACCCCTAAATAATTGGCCAAATCCTTCTTTGGAATTAGGTTATAAATATTTTCGTGTTCCGATTTGAGTCGCATTAGGTTGGTCTCTGTATTGTGCGATTGGTTAAATGAGTGGCGAATAGCCTTATATTTCACTTTTGAGGCTAGTGATTTTAACATCAACCAGTTGAATTCTTTATGCTTCTTGAGCAGTTCTACAAACCCTTTATGTGTGATTTTGTATAGCGAAACCTGACTTACAGTCTCTATTGCACAGAAACTATAGGTTTCGCTAAATATTTCTACCTCACCAAATATTTCACCTGGTCCAAAAAACTCTTGAATAAAGTCCTTTCCAGTGTCCTCTGTTAGATAACATTTTGTAAGTCCTTCTTTGACCATATAAACATTATTCACTTTGCTATTCTGATCTAAAATAACACGACCAGATTTAAAATTGTGCGCTGTAATTAGACCCTGATAATCAGGGTTTTCTCTTAGATTTTCAATAAGATCAAGGAATTCGTAATTGATTCTTATCATGATGACATATTGGGACAATTGTCCTTTCTTAATAAATAATGGCCGAGTTTATTTGCACAGTAAATCTAAAATAAGAATACCAAATACGAATGGAAAGATTAAGAAAGCAGATTGAGTTTATTCATGAAATAGATAAGCTGAAATACATTCAGAGAAAAACAAAGTTGTTCAGGAGCAATCGCCATGAAAATGATGCAGAACACAGTTGGCATTTGGCCATGATGGTGATGGTATTGACCGAACACTCGAATGCGCCAATTGATATTCTGAAAGTACTTAAAATGGTACTATTACATGACATCGTGGAGATTGACGCTGGTGATACCTTCTTATACGATACTTCCAAAAGTCATGATAACTGGAATGAGGAGTTTGCTGCAGCCGAAAGAATTTTTGGTTTGTTACCAAATGATCAAGAGGAGGAGTGTATTGCGGTTTGGAAAGAGTTTGAAGCAGGTGAGAGTAACGAGGCTAAGTTTGCTAAGGCAATCGACAGACTACAACCCGTTTTGCAGAACCTTTCGAATGGTGGGGGTACTTGGACTGAATTTAGTGTTAAGTTTGAAACGGTGATCAAGAAGATCAATGGTATTCAGAAAGGCTCAAACACACTCTGGGACTATACTGAAGAGATGATTGATCAGGGACTTAGGAACGGGGATTTTAAACTGTAATCTTAGTGCTTATGGTCTTTTTTCGGAACAGGATCATAACCATGGCCGCCCCAAGGGTGGCATTTGCTAAATCGCTTAAGGCCTAACCAAAGCCCTTTAAATGCGCCCCATTCTTTAATGGCGTCCACAGTATATGCCGAACATGTGGGACTAAACCTACAATTAGCACCTAACATTGGTGAGATGGCATATTGGTACACCCGAATTGGAAAAATGAAAATGGCAGCTAAAATCCGTTTCATGTTGCAAGATAGTGGATTGAAAGGTTCCACTTAGGGTACTTTACAGCCTATTTTCGTTTATGTGCTTCTTCAAAAATTTCTTTTCTAAGTATTCTTACCTCACCAACCATTAGCAATCGCATGTCTTCTACAATATAATCTGCCAATGCTTCATCAGAAATGGAGTCACCTTCAATGTCAAGTCTAAAGTCTTCTCCTTTTAAACTGCCACCATTTGAGAAATAAATCTCAAAATCAAACTTTACTCTCTTTTCCATGAGTTAATTTTAGAACAATTTTTATTTGACTTCAAATTCCTTTACCATGGAAGTAACTGGAATGGCGGTCACTTTTCCATCGTTTAATAAGAACATTACCTTGGCCGTGTTACCAATTAAAATACCCGTTTTAATTTCATTGTCTGCAAATCGAATCTCAATAGGTGATTGTTCCTTAATTTGATTGCTCACATAACTGCCATATGAATCTGCTGAAAGGAATAAATAAGTTATAAAGAGAAAGCCAAAAGCAAAATAGCGATATCTGTTAAACCAAGGTTTTTTATCCCAACCAAAATTAGATCTCGAATAGGAGACCGGGAATTTCCTTTTCCAAACGACATCCATTTGTAGTAGAATGGACGAAATTCCAATAGAAGCCAAGGAGAAGAGCAAAATCTTGAAATCGGCAAAGGGTGCGATTAGAAAATCAAACACATCGGAATAATCAAATATATTGATACCAAACTCAGAATAGAGTTGGTAATTGAAAAGCATTCCGATGCCTACGGTTAAAAGATAACAAATGGTAATTACAGTTTGAATTTCCTTAATTATGGCTTCGTAGGCATCTTTGATTAAGCCCTCTTTCATTTATTTACGTTTTCCGAAAATTGCGTAAAACTCACTAATAAACCTATTCTAAGCAAATAAAGAGAAGAAAGGTATTCGGTCATTCAGAAGTAAAGTAGACATTACTTCTGAATGACATATACCAAATAAGCAATATAGCTTACCATAAGGATTGCAGCTTCCCACCGGTCGAGTTTTTTCTTTTTACCCGTAAACATAGCCATGAAAACGAATATGGTTCCACCAGCTAGAATGTATAAATCTAGGTCGAAAACGGTATCGTAGGCTATTGGTCGAATTACAGCCGAGGTGGCCAAAATGAAAAATAGGTTAAAGATGTTTGAGCCAATAATGTTACCTACGGCTATATCGCTGTTCTTTTTAAATGCCGCCACTACAGAAGTGGCCAATTCAGGCAATGATGTACCTGCTGCTACAATGGTCAAGCCGATCAATTTTTCACTCATTCCAAATGTGGTAGCCATATCTACCGCGGTAGTTACCAACAGTCTACCTCCGGTTACCAACCCCGCTAGCCCAAATATGATATAACTGTGGGTCTTAAGGTTTGAATAAGCGACTACTTTATTTTCAATAGCAACTGGGTCGGATTTCAGTTGGTTGTATACATAGTAGAGAAAGAAACCAAATAGTATTAATAGTATTAAGCCATCTATGCGGGTAAGTATATTTTGGTCGGTGCCAAAAATATGATTGGTAAGTATGTAAACGAGTACAATACCTAAAAATGATATTGGAATTTCCTTCCAAATAGTGCTTGACTGTACTACCATAGGGGCGATCAGGCCAGTAATACCTAAAATAATAAAGAGGTTGAAGTTGTTACTGCCAATGACATTGCCAAAAACAATATCTTGATGGCTCTGAAATGAGGCAAAAACACTGACTACCAATTCAGGAGCAGAGGTACCAAAAGCCACAATGGTAAGCCCAATGGCTAGGTCGGAAACCTTGAATTTCTTGGCTAGGGCAGAGGCGCCATCTACTAAACCGTGAGCTCCGGTAATCAATAATGCCAGGCCTGAAATGAGCAACAAAACTTGAATAATCATCAATTAAAGTCAGTAAGGAATTCTGCAAACGTAATTTGCTCAAAACAGTTTCTCATTATCTTAATGTGCGAAAATTAAAGTTTTGGATTGGATATTAAGTGAATTGGGGTTTGGTTAAAAACTGTTTTTGTATTCACCGTTTTTGTACTTCAAAGTTTCCGTAGTTGTAACTGTTTTAACACTTTTTTCTGTGCCGTCTTCCATTACCGTTGTGGTAATTGTGTCCGTTATTGATAAATCGTAAAATTCTGATAGCGAGTTAATAATTGGACTAATAGTTTTCTCGTGCTCTATATATTCTCCACTACTCATTCCATCAGTTTCTCCATTGAGTTGAGAAATTGAGAAATCCTTAAGTACCCTCTCTAATGTAGCTCCGTTTCGAACGAATAAAGAAAGTTCTGTTGACTCATATGGATTTACCCTGCTGCTGCCATAATAATCAATTACTATTCCTACGGTTTCATAATTTTGTGAGATGATATAAGGCTGGTAGAGGACTTCGATCTTATTTAACCTAATAGCGTCACTATACCATGATTCCTTTTCGAAGAAACGAGATTTTATCTCGGCATTTGTGCGGTTGACTATCAAAACATGTGCGTTAATAGAAATATACCCTTCCTCTTTTTCTAAGACTTCAGGAATCAGAATAATGGACTCGGAATCTGAAATGGGCTTTTCGATGATGAAATCCGTTAGGCATGCCTCTTTCTCTATTTTCAAAATAGTTAAAACCTTATCAACTAGGTTTTGGGAACTTTCTTGAGCATAGGAAGTTAAATTAAAACTGAGTAGTAATATGAGAGTCCAATTCTTCATATGAGGTTATGGGTGTGTTTAGTCACACTCTAAGTTTTTATTTCAGATCTAATTCTTAAAAGTGATTACCTAAGATAGTCGTTTTCCAAATGTCCTTTTTAGAATGTTCTTAGATTCACTTTTAAGTTGCCAAAAACTCTCGAAATAACCAATTGAATTGTTTGCTAAGCACAATTTTCACTTCATTTAGTAAAGAGTAATTTCACTGAATGAAGTGAAACTGCTTTGATTTAAATAAATGTGGCCGTCAGAAAGAAACAAGGAATACCCCATCTGTCAATTGAAATTGAAGAAGGGGATTAAAAGTCAATGAATTCTTATGAGTTATGCTACCAAGCCACAGAGCCGTAATTATCCTTCTTCTCAGGTGGAGAAGAAATACTTTTGGTTTTATCTTGGCTAGAAGAACGAGAAGGGGATGAAGTATTGAGCTCTGGAATTTCTATTTCCTTGCCTACGTTCACTTTTCCGTTCAGTTCGGCACCTTTTTCTATTGAGATTTCTTTGGCGTAGATTTTACCAAAAATTTTGGCACTTTTTGTAACATGTAAAAAGCCCTTACACATTACATCTCCATTCACAAAGCCTTCAACAGTAATATCAATACCTCTAAGGTTCCCACCAATTTCACCATTAATACCAATGATGATTTTTTCATCAGAGAGCAAATCTCCGGTAATATTACCATCTACGCGTATACTCTGACTAGACTTTAAGTTTCCAGTTATAATAGAACCTTGCTTAATTTGAGTGATATGCGTAGATGGAGTAATAGCAGCCATTTATAATGCTTTATTAATATTCAGAAGGAATTGAAGTTTCAGATACGGTATTGTTGTCGTCAAAAATTGAAACGACTGTTGTTGCATTTCCAATATCTAAACCTACTGCAGTGCTTTTTACACCACCATTGAGCTGTGCAGAGTTGATGCAATAGCCACGGCTCGCCAAAGATTGTGGCTCATGAGCGATTTCAAGGTCAAGTACATCACGGAATTCTTCTTTAAAACAATCTACAAGCGCGGTGTATATAGCACCACCCCCAGCTAAATACATAATCTGACTTGCCATAAAGTCATTATCATTAAATGCTTTGCGCATGGCTGGTGATATTACATCCTCGTAATATTGCTTCAGCACTCTATCGCGCATGCTTCTGATGTCAATTCTTTTTCTGTTCAAGAAAATCACTCCTTTTTGGAAAGCAGCATCAATCTGATGTTCTGTTTTCAATTCTAAGTAGTGCTCCTTGGCTAATTCTTTCTCAAGCAAGTTTATAGCGTAACGAAGGCCGTAAGTTGAAAGTGAAGTTCTTTGTACAATTCCGCCCTCAGTGCTCAAAAGTCCTTCGAGTGTTCCGTAACCCAAACTCATTACAAAGAAGTTGCCTTGTGCTTTTGTAATGCCTTTTCTCAAAGCAATCGTACAGCCAATAACTTCAGGTATTACCTGTGCTCCAGCTACTTCAACTTGAACATTCTTTTTAATGCCACCCCCGTAGGTTGCCGCATCATATTCAACAGTATGTTGCCCATCAATAAGTTGCGTGGCCTTTTCTTTATTCAATTGAAAAGTTGAAAAGGGAAATCCTGTGGTGATTGTAATTGGGTTGCCTAACTTTTGGTTGGCAATAAGTAGTGCTGCCTTCAATAGAATTTGGTAATCCAATTCATCTGGAGCACTGTTGATATTTTTATGTGGGGAAACTCCTTCAGTTAAGGCTAGGTTGCCTATCACATAACCTTCACCATTATGAAAAATTTTCAGTCCATTGATCAGGTCAGGTGATACGTTTTTGAGGTCAGTATTATTTCCTTCAAAGACACTTGGGAAAGTATAGGTTTTGAACATAGTTAATGATTTGGTATGCAAATATTTTAGAGCGGTTTGAACGAAAGACAATAATACGATTTAATCGCTTTTTTTTGGCTGTATCATTGAAAAATCGCTGGAATTTCTGAAAAAGTTTTCGATTTAAAAACTGAAAATCTGCTATCGGTTAATTACTATCGCAATTTTTGTGTTGTTTTCATTCACAGCCATTCGGGTGATTCCTGAAAGCCCCATAGAACTCAAGTCTGTAACCTCCTTCCAGTCCTTATCATATTTCGGATTGAAGGTCAGTATTTTAGAGTCCACACTGGTTACGTAAGTGCCTTCGTTTGTAATCGTCCAATCACTAGAATTATCAGGTTTTTTTACGGTTACATCAAACCTTGCAGTTTTTGAGTTTAAACGGTAAATGTTTTTATCACCATTCTCTTCAGTTCTTTCAAAGGCAAAGTCGGCTGAACCCGGTATAAGTTTTATAGTTCTGCCTATGTTGTCAGTAATTTTTTTTTCGCCAGGTTGTCGGGCATCGGCCATCAATAAAGTTATGGGTGTACCTAAAATAAACATGGCTACATTAGAGCCGCTCCATGCATGATAGCCAACAGGAGCAATGTCTTCAAATACAAGTTGCGGAGCTTTTTTTGTGTTTAAATGGAACAACCAAAGCCTTTGCGTACCATCTTCTTCAACCCTTACCGCTGCAAACGACTCGAAGCCCGGAACCATTGCGGCAGAGTATTCGCTTTCTTTAGAGTTGGTCAGGTTGGTTTTCTTCCCTTCAAGTAAGTCTAACATAATAATGTCTGTTTGACCATTCTCGTAGGCAGTGTAGAGCATATAATCTTCCCCATAAAAATAAGGTTGATTGTCGTAGCCCTTTCGTTCTGTTACGTTCTTACCTTTTTCAATCGATACATTTCCCTTTTTTTCTTTCAGGTCGAAAACAAAGATTTCTGTGTCGGGAGGTGGTGTTTGTGCAAAGCTTGTGAAGGCTAAAAAACTAAAAGCCATGCAAAACAGAAGTTGTTTTTTCATAAAGAGAGTACAAAGTGTTTATCGAAAATATTAAAGTTTAACGACAACGAAAAATTTAATTGAAGCTTTGAAGGTGGTTTTACATTAAAGGAATATACTATACGGTAATAGAATTGTCTGTATGGACATGTATGCAATTAATAGATTGTAGTCGCTTATGTTAATTTAGAATCAGTCTAGTTTATTAAAACTATTGAAAGTCAGTGTTTTGTTATCTATAAAATAAGCCATTTGTAAAAACTTCTTTGGCGAAAGGCCTTCGTTACAGTTGAATTCCTTAAATTTTAAGCTGAAATCAACCGTACCTTATGCAAGTTATAGAATCCTCAAAAGTTTATGATGTTGTCATTGTCGGCTCAGGAGCCGGTGGGGGAATGGCAACTAAGATATTGTCAGAGGCGGGTTTTGATGTAGCAGTACTCGAAGCCGGTCCATTTTTTGACCCCGCACAAGACGAATATAGAACCCAATTGCGTTGGCCTTGGGAATCTCCTAGACGCGGTGCTAGCTCCGACCGAAGGTCTTTTGGTGATTATGATGCCGCCTATGGAGGCTGGAATTTGGCCGGAGAACCTTATACCGAAGCGCCAGGAACTCGTTTTGCTTGGTTCCGTTCCAGAATGTTGGGCGGAAGAACTAACCACTGGGGTAGAATTTCGCTTCGTTTTGGGCCTTTAGACTTTAAGCGAAAAAGCGTTGATGGCCTTGGCGACAACTGGCCGATTGGCTATGATGATGTAAAACCTTATTACGATAAGGTGGACAAACTCATTGGCGTTTTCGGTAGTAAAGAAAATATTCACAACGAACCAGACGGCTTCTTTTTGCCTCCGCCAAAACCAAGGCTTCACGAGCTATACTATATTAATGGAGCCAGAAAAGCAGGTATTCCTGTAATTCCTTCAAGGCTTTCAATTCTTACTAAACGAATTAATAACCAACGAGGAAGTTGTTTTTATTGTGGTCAGTGTAACCGTGCTTGCTCAGCTTATGCCGATTTCTCTTCCGGAACTTGCTTGATTTTTCCAGCCCAAAAGAATGGAGGAAAAATTGAATTATTTACCAATTCTATGGTGCGCGAAGTAACCACAGATAAGGAAGGAAAAGCCACAGGTGTAAACTATGTAAATAAGCTTGATAGAAAGGAATATCACCTAAAAGCCAAAGTGGTAGTAATGGCGGCTTCGGCTTGTTCTTCGGCTCGAATTTTACTGAACTCAAAAAGCAGTGTTCACCAAGATGGCTTAGGCAACAGCAGTGGTTTGGTAGGTAGATACCTGCACGACTCTACTGGAGCTAGTCGTTCTGTATTCCTTCCAAAACTGATGGATCGTAAGATTTATAATGAAGATGGAGTAGGTGGAATGCATGTTTACACGCCTTGGTGGCTAAATGATAAGAAATTAGATTTCCCTAGAGGCTACCATATTGAGGTTTGGGGCGGAATGGGAATGCCAAGTTATGGCTTCGGTTTCAACCCAAATAATTTGAATAAGATAATGGGGGGCGAAGTAGGTGGTTATGGAGAATCACTTAGGGCTGATGTTAAGAAGTACTATGGTGCTGTATTGGGAGTGTCAGGTCGAGGAGAGAGCATTCCGCAACGCAATAATTACTGCGAG
The DNA here is from genome assembly GCF_001593005.1 of Roseivirga ehrenbergii. Classification (GTDB taxonomy): domain Bacteria; phylum Bacteroidota; class Bacteroidia; order Cytophagales; family Cyclobacteriaceae; genus Roseivirga; species Roseivirga ehrenbergii. The sequence goes on along the minus strand of NZ_LQZQ01000045.1, from coordinate 768,705 downwards.
ATTGATAATAATGTAGTTGATGAGTGGGGAATTCCTGTACTCAAGTTCAACTATCAATGGACAGAGCATGAAGTGAATCAAGCCAAACACATGCAAGATACTTTCGAGCAAATTTTAGATGCTACAGGAGGTATTTTGTTAGGCGATAAGCCTGGAAAAGACCGAAATTATGGATTAACCGCTCCTGGCGAAATTATTCACGAAGTGGGTACTACCAGAATGGGTAACGACAAAAAAGAGTCGGTGACCAATAAATACAATCAGCTTCATGATTGCCCGAATGTATTTGTTATGGATGCAGGCCCGTTTGTGTCGCAAGCCGATAAAAACCCAACTTGGACCATATTGGCCTTGGCTTGGAGAGCATCAGATTATTTAGTTGAACAAGTAAAACAAAGAAATATTTAAGTCATGGATAGACGCGAATCATTAAAATCTTTATTGGTCGGTTCTGTAGCAGGTGGCCTGCTCGTGACTGGTTGTGCGCCAGAAAGCACAGTTGAAACACCTGAAAAGCCGCAACTTCCAGGTTATGGAAGAAATGAAGCAGAAAAGGAGCACGATGCCAAAGTGCTTTCAGAAACATTCTTCACCGAACATGAATTAGAAACCATTGCGGTATTGTGCGATATCATTCTTCCTGCAAATGCAGAATTTGGGTCGGCAAGCGATGCAGGTGTTCCTGAGTTTATTGAATTTATTGCCAAGGATATGCCGAATAACCAATTGCCTATTCGTGGTGGTTTGGCTTGGCTTGATTCTCATTCCAATAAATTATATGGAATGGAATTCAAAAAACTGAATGATGAACAACACAAAGCCATTTGCGATAGCATTGCTTATCCGGGCAAAACGGCTCCTGAGTTAAAGCATGGTGAAAGGTTCTTTACCAACATGAGAAACCTTACTATGACGGGTTACTTTACTTCCGAAATGGGTGTGAAGGACCTAGGTTATAAAGGGAATATGCCGGGTGTTTGGGATGGTATTCCAGAAGATGTACTGGAACAACAAGGCTTGGCTTATGAAGAAGAATGGCTGGCAAAATGTGTTGATCAATCAAAACGAATGGATATTGCTACTTGGGACGATGACGGCAATTTACTGACATGATGAAAAAAACTATATTTTTTATTTTAGGAATGGCCTTTCTAACCCTAGGGTGTACCGAACAAGTGGCCAAGCAAGTAGATGCCAATGAGTTTGAGACATTAATGGCTGATGACGCTACGGTGCAGGTTATTGATGTTAGAACACCAGATGAATACGCTCAAGGTTTTATTAAAAATTCGACTTTGATCAACTTTAATAACCCTAGTTTTAAAACACAGCTAGAAGGTTTGGACAAGAATAAAGCTGTGGCGGTGTATTGCCATTCAGGAGCTAGAAGTAATCAAGCCTTTGAAATTATGAAGGAAATGGGTTTTAAGAAAATCTATGAACTTGAAGGAGGTATTGTTGCTTGGCAAGCTGGAGGTAAACAAATCCAAAGATAAATCAATCAGAAAGCCCGAAAGGGCTTTTTTCTTTTGTAGCCCGCTCTAAGTTTTCAATCGCTTATTTAAACTTTCAATACTTTTCCCGAACAAGTCAGGGCTGCAAATGGTATGTTTGTATAAAGCTTAATTTCAACTATGTTATTTGTACTTTCTCCTGCCAAAACCCTCGATTTCGAAACCCCATGTAATGCCGAAAAATCTTATCCTCGTTTTCAGAAAGAAACGTTGGAATTGATTGGTGTATTGAAAAAGAAAACGCCTGAGGAGATTCAAGAATTGATGGATATCAGTGAGAATTTGGCAGAACTGAATGTGGACCGTTATAACAAATTCAGGAAATCTAAAGACCCAAAAGTAGCCAAACAAGCAGTGTATGCTTTTAAAGGTGACGTCTATGTTGGCTTAGAAGCCGAAGAATTTTCGAATGAAGATATTCTGTATGCTCAAAATCATTTACGCATTCTTTCTGGCCTTTATGGTTTGCTTAGACCACTTGATTTGATTCAACCATATCGTTTGGAAATGGGTACTCGTTTGGCTTTTGATGATTATACCACATTGTATAATTATTGGGCAGACACCATTGCCAATCAGGTCAATCGTGATTTGAAAAAGCAAGGCGATAAAGTACTCATCAATTTGGCTTCGCAAGAGTATTTCAAAGCCATCGACAGGCCAGCACTCAAAGCCAAGGTGATTAACGTTGAGTTTAAGGATTTTAAAAATGGGCAGTACAAAATCATTTCCTTCTTTGCCAAAAAGGCTAGGGGTTTAATGGCGCAGTACATTATTAAGAATAGAATTAACGAAGTAGAGCTATTAAAAGGCTTTGATTACGAAGGTTACTATTTTGATGAAGCTGGTTCTGACGAAAGTAACTTGCTGTTTAAAAGAGATTAGTTTTAAGAAATTGTGAAAGACCCAAAAACCATAGCCTCACGAGATTTTTTGCCTGAACTTCAGTTTCAGACTTCGCGCAGCTCTGGGCCAGGTGGTCAAAATGTAAATAAGCTTGAAACACGAGTAACCTTGCGCTTCAATGTTGAAAGTTCCAATGTTTTTTCAGAAGAGGAAAAGGAGACTTTACTTAAGAAGTGGGAAAAACAATTGACCAATGAAGGTGACTTACTGATCAGTTCCGAAGCACATAGAACCCAGTTGCGGAACAAAGATGAAGTAATTGCTAAGTTTAGAAAGGCGGTGGAGCAGGTCTTTACCAAACCCAAACCTCGTAAGAAAACAAAGCCTTCTAAAGGAGCAATTGAAAAACGGCTAACAAGCAAAAAGAGTCATTCCGAAAAAAAGGAAATGCGAAAGCCACCTAAATATTAAAAAAGGCCTCGAATTATCGAGGCCTTTCAGTTTTTATAGATTCAGAAGGTTAATTATTCACCTCCTTTTCTATTTGGGTTTCTTGGGCTTGGCCACTCCATTGGCTGACCGTTTCTTGGGTTAACAGGCAACACACTTTTATCTCTTGGGAAGAATTTATCATCCTCAGAAGCCATGTATGTCATGATAGCCGTAAGAATAGCATTGTTTCTTACATCTTCGAATACGATTTTATCATAAGTATCCTTGTTGGTGTGCCAAGTGTAAGCGCCATAATCCCAGCTAGTAGAGCTTAAGCTAAAACCTGGAGCACCAGCAGCTACAAAAGAAGCGTAGTCAGAACCACCTCCTCCAGGAGAACCAGGGAAGTTAGTATCAATTTCTCTTCTGATAGCACTTGGAACAGGAGCTAACCATCTGTTGATAAACTCATAAGCGTGAAGGAAACCTTGTCCGCTAATGTTTACTACTCTACCTGTACCGTTGTCTTGGTTGAAAAGGGCTTGTAAGCCTTTAATTACTTCTGGGTGATCTTGAACAAAAGCAGAAGAACCATTTAATCCTTGCTCTTCACTACCCCAGTGTCCTACAAGGATAGTTCTCTTTGGGTTAGGATAAACCTTCTTCAAGATTCTCATGGCTTCCATCATAACTAAAGTACCAGTACCGTTATCAGTAGCACCAGTTCCGCCATCCCAAGAATCGAAGTGTGCAGAAAGCACAACATATTCATTAGGCAGCTCAGAACCTTTAATTTCAGCTATTGTATTGAAGGTTGGCATCATGCCCAGGTCTTTTGCAGTAGTTTTTACAGTGATTTTTGGAGCGTCACCATATTCAGTCATTCTGAAAAGTGTTCCATAATCCTCTAACCCTATATCGATAGTAGGGATTTTTTTAGTTGAGGCACCAAAAATTTTGTTAGCACCAAAACCTCTTGACCAGTTAGAAATCAAAATACCAGCCGCACCAGCTTCTTCTAAAGCAGCAGGTAAACTACGTGAGGTTAAACCTGTGTTTCTAACTCTTTGAGACCATGCTCTAGATAGCTCGGCTCTGTCTTTTCTCATGTTTTCAACAGAAAGTTCAGTACCGTTTTTCTCCCAGTTATAGTCTGGGCGACCTGTAGGCTGCGCCATGTCGATCATTACGAATTTTCCTTTGATGCCTTTTAACCAAGTTTGAAATTCAGCTTCGTTAGCTACATCAGGAATAACTACAACCTCACCTGTTACATCTTTACCATTAGTAGAAGGGCTCCATGCCAATTGCATAGCCTCTAATGTTTTTACACGAGGAGAAATCATATCTACGTGAGTAATTCCACGTTCCCAACCTTTCCATTCACCCCATTTTTCGTTGCGGGCATCAATACCCCAAGTTTTGTAAGTTTCGACAGCCCAGTCGTTGGCTGAATTCATTTGTGGAGTACCTACCAAACGGGGTCCATTTTTATCAAGTAACTCATAAGCCAATCTCTCCAATTGAGAGTTATCATTGGCTTCGGCTACGATTTTGTCTACAATAGCTTTCGTGTCTTGAGCATAGGTATTGATACTCAGGCAGAACGCTAAAATCATAAATAATTTAAGTGCTTTTTTCATCTTTATTAATTTGGATTGTGGTCTAAGATATCAATCTAAATTAAACTCAGGTTTACCGATGGTGTAAAGATTGAAACGTGAATGTTGTCAAAGCAACTTTAGCTGAGGGTTACATAGAGCTATGAAATAGCTATTTTAATCAGCTTTGAAGTAAATGGCTGTAGCCAACCAAACCGTTTAAAACGAAAATAATCTACTCCTAATTGTATTGGGAAAACGAAATTTTATACACAAAAAATATTTAGTCAATTCTGAAATTTTCATTCCAACGGAAATCAAAATATGTGCGTCAAAGGGGCATAAACAACATGTTACACATATTTAAACAAATGAAAATGATCAACAAAAAGAGCAGCGTATTGAAATTGATTTCATTCGCTTTATTACTTACAGTATTGTTTAGTGTTAGCGCTTGTAAAGACGATGACGACCCAGCGCCAAGTGTGGCTACACCAACTGTTAATGCAGCCACTGAAATTGCAGCCACTACTTTTAAGGTGAGCTGGACGGAGGTTACGGGAGCCGATAAGTATTTACTAGATGTTTCTAAAGAAGCGCACTTTGGCACAAAGGTTACTGGTTTCGACAAAAAGGAAATCTCTACAACAAGTGCTACAGTTACTGGTTTGACTGCCAAAACCAAATACTATTACAGAGTGTATGCTAAAAAAGGAACAGTCACTTCAACCCCATCAACGGTTAAAAGTGCTACAACAATTGAATAGGCAAAACCCTAAGCTCAACTTTAAATTTTCCAATAGGAGACTGCTGTAAAAGGCAGTCTCTTTTTTGTTCTATAGGCCTGCTCGGGCTTATTTTAAAGTTTTAAATTTCTCTTGTACCACTTCCTGTACTGGTCGGTTTTCAATTTTACTCTTGAGCCAAGAAAGAATATCTAAATAAAGGAAAGGACGCCTTTCATAAAGGTTATTGTTCAGTATCTCCAGTCTATCATAAAGTAACTGAAATTCATGTTTCAGTTGGTCTGGTTTAATTTTCCCTGTTTTTCTTAAGAAGTTGAAAATCTCTCTTTGAACTGCCTGTTGGTCGTTCATTTTTCCAATAAACTGGAAAGTAGACTTGATTTGATACTCCAAATGAAAATCTTGCCCATCCTCAAAATGAGCAATCAGGTTAAGGATTCTAGCAAAACAATGAATGTCTTCTCTTAGGCTAATATCTTTAAAGTAGATAATCTTATTGAGGTAGAAAATTGCCTTTCGGTTATTTCCTGAACCAAAGTAAAGCGTGGCTATTTTATAATAAAAGAGCAATACACGCTCCGGATCGATCTTGTCTTCATATTCACTCAGTTTTTTCAAAAGCTTTGGCACCATGTGCGTTCCTTCCTCAAAATTACCTTCCATAAAGGCTTTGTTGATTTTTGAAACCCACATAAATTTAAAAATCAAAACCTCGGTATTTAGGTCTTTTACTATCTCTTTGTTTTTCGAAAGTTCCTCTACTTCGTTCAATACTTCGCAAAAAACAGAATAATACTGAAGCTGGAATAAGGCAGTGAGCAAATTGCTATAACTCTTGATAAACAATACGGGCTGTTTGGTGGCCATGTCTTGGTTTTGCTTGAACAAATCAACCAGAGCCTTGGCATGTTTATAGGAGTTAGGGAAATTCTGAACAATGTTATTATACCAAATCTGACATTGGTGAAAATACATTTGCTCGTAGAAACTAAGGTTAGAAATATCCAGAGCAGGAAAATTGGCCTTAAAGTAGGTTGTTACTTCAATAAAATCGTCCTCATTTTTAGCATAACCTTTTTGAAGGAAAAGGCTGTAAAGGTTGAGTGTTAAATTGGACAATTGGTGGGTAGAAACTAGTAGATCGGAAGTCTCATTTACCTCATTAGTTAATTGCTCTGCACGGGTTTCAATACTTCTAGTAATGTACTGCGACTCGATCATTTTTTCGAACTCCAATATTTCTAAAACCAATGCATGGTGTTTTGTGTCTTTGGCTTGATTTTTCGCTTTGTCGAGTAGTTTTAAGGCTTGTTTGTAAAAGCCTTTGTTGTATAAAAGTTTAGCATGATCTAGACTTTCGCGCAACTGCATATCTACATGATGCCCAATATGGAATTGCTTTAAACTTGCTAGAATTTGCTTAAAAAGGTTTGCCTTTTGGTTAGACAGTTGTTCCTTTTTAATACTCTTTACTTTGTCTAAAATCAGCTTGTCATCGTAGAGCTTGATGCTATCCATTACATCGAAAAGCTTGACAAACTTCACACCTTCTGAATTTCCACTACGGTTGACGAACATCCTAAAATGTCGCTTCTCTGATTTTGTTAGCGATTTTATCAGCTCAAATAATGAATCCTGCTTAGGGTTAGCCATTGTATTTTATTCTTTTCAATTAATTGATATACAGTAACATAGAAATACAGAGTTCGCTATAAAAATAGTAGAATCTCTAGCATCAGTTTTGGCCTCGCAGTAGGCGCCCACTAATTTCAATTAAGAATAAAAATGTGTTTAAAGAATAAAGTACAGAGCCCAAATAAACGATGGATAGACAGAAAATACAAATCTTTGATACGACATTACGCGATGGCGAGCAGGTGCCTGGCTGTAAGTTGAATACCAAGGAGAAATTGGAAGTAGCAGAAAGGCTAGAGCTTCTTGGTGTTGACGTAATTGAAGCTGGCTTCCCTATTTCAAGTCCTGGCGATTTCGAGTCAGTAGAGGCTATTTCAAAATTGGTGAAAAACGCCACGGTTTGCGCTTTAAGCCGCGCGGTTGAAAAGGACATAATTACAGCTGCAGAAGCTGTTAAGTATGCCAAACGACCAAGAATCCATACTGGAATTGGAACCTCCGAATCACACATAAAATACAAGCTCAATACCACCAGAGAGAAAATTGTTGAACGCGCAGTAGCAGCAGTGTCTTTGGCTAAAAAGTATGTAGAAGATGTGGAGTTTTATGCAGAAGATGCAGGAAGAACCGACAATGAATTTTTGGCTTATGTATGCGAGCAGGCCATAAAAGCTGGGGCAACTGTGGTGAATATTCCTGACACTACAGGCTATTGCTTGCCTAGTGAATATGGAGAGAAGATTGCCTACCTCAAGTTCAATGTAAGAGGTATAGAAAATGTAACCATTTCTACTCATTGTCATAATGATTTGGGCATGGCCACGGCCAATTCAATTGCAGGCGTAATTAATGGAGCTACTCAAATTGAATGTACCATTAACGGTATTGGCGAAAGGGCAGGAAATACAGCTTTAGAGGAAGTAGTGATGGTCTTGCAACAACATCCTTACCTTAGAAAAACCACAGGAATTGACACCAAACAATTGACAGCCTTATCGAAGTATGTGTCGGAAACTATGCGGGTTCCGGTACAGCCTAACAAGGCCATTGTAGGGGCAAATGCTTTTGCTCATTCTTCTGGAATTCACCAAGATGGTGTGATTAAGCGAAGAGATACTTATGAAATTATCGACCCAAAAGATGTTGGGGTAGATCACTCTTCTATCGTGCTTACTGCCCGTAGCGGAAGGGCTGCCTTGGCTTACCGAATGAAAAATATTGGTTATGAACTTACCCGCGATGAACTGGATGTGGTTTACGCTAATTTCCTTCAGGTAGCCGACAGTAAAAAAGAGGTTTTTGATGAGGATTTACATCAATTGTCGGATTTGAAATATCAAATGGCAGTTTAATATGGGAAAGACACTTTTTGATAAAGTTTGGGACGCCCATGTGGTGAAACAAATTGATGGCGGAACGGATGTATTGTACATCGATCGCCATTTGATCCATGAGGTCACCAGCCCTCAGGCATTTTCGGAACTGGAAACAAGGAATTTGCCGCTTTTTCGTAAGGAGAAAATGGTGGCCACGCCTGACCATAATATTCCTACAAAAGATCAGCATTTGCCGATTAAAGATGCATTGTCTAAACATCAAGTAGATCGTTTGTTAGAAAACTGCGCCAAATATGATGTGGAGCTTTACGGCTTAGGACATCCCTTTCAAGGCATTGTTCATGTAATTGGCCCTGAGTTGGGAATTACCCTGCCGGGAAGAACTATGGTCTGTGGTGATTCTCACACTTCCACCCACGGAGCTTTTGGAGCCATTGCTTTTGGTATTGGCACCAGCCAAGTTGCACAAGTAATGGCCAGTCAGTGCCTTTTACAGTCGAAGCCTAAAACCATGCGCATTACTGTAGATGGTGAGTTGAATAAAGGCGTTTTGGCCAAGGACATCATCCTTCACATTATTGCTGAATTGACGGCCGCTGGAGGTACAGGTTACTTTATTGAGTATGCAGGTTCTGCCATTCGTTCGCTTTCTATGGAAGCCCGAATGACCATTTGTAATATGAGTATTGAAATGGGAGCGAGGGGCGGAATGATTGCGCCTGATGAAACCACTTTCGATTATATTGAAGGAAGAGAGTTTGCACCGAAAGGCGCAGCATTTGAACAAGCGGTTGACTATTGGAAAACCCTTCATTCTGATGCGGATGCCGTTTTTGATCAGGAGTATCATTTTGACGCAGCCGACATTGAACCAATGATTACCTACGGTACCAATCCCGGCATGGGCATTAAAATCAAAGATAATATTCCAGAGAAACTGGCAGCTTCTAACCAAGATAGCTATCGTAAATCTCTTGATTATATGGGCTTTCTTCCGGGCGAATCGCTCATGGGCAAAGAAATTAACCATGTGTTTATAGGCAGTTGCACCAATTCTAGGATCGAAGATTTAAGGATTGTGGCTGATTATGTGAAAGGCAAGAAAAAAGCTGATCATGTGCAGGCCATGATTGTTCCGGGCTCTAAACAAGTGGAAAAACAAGCCATTGCCGAAGGGTTGGATATCGTATTGAAAGAAGCAGGCTTTGAGCTTCGCGAACCGGGTTGTTCTGCCTGTTTGGGCATGAACGATGATAAGGTTCCTGCGGGCGCTTATTGTGTTTCTACTTCGAACCGAAACTTTGAAGGACGACAAGGCCCTGGCTCTAGAACCTTATTGGCAAGTCCGTTGGTGGCCGCGGTTACGGCAGTCCAAGGTAAAATTGTTGACATCACTGAATTTTTGAATTGAGATGGAGAAAGTTGTAAAAGTACTCAGCAGGGCGGTTCCATTGCCCAATGAAGATATTGATACGGATCAAATCATACCGGCCCGTTTTCTAAAAGCCACATCCCGAGAAGGTTTTGGAGAGAACCTTTTCAGGGATTGGCGATATAATTCAGACAATACACCAAAAACTAGTTTTGTGCTGAATAACTCTACTTATGGAGGAAGTATTCTTGTGGCAGGAAAAAACTTTGGATGTGGTTCTTCCCGTGAACATGCGGCTTGGGCGCTCTATGATTACGGTTTTAGAGTAGTAGTGTCTAGCTTCTTTGCTGATATTTTTAAAGGCAATGCACTGAACAACGGTCTGTTACCTGTTCAAGTGTCTGAAGATTTCCTTCAGGAATTAATTGAGACTGTAAAGTTGAGACCCGACACTGAAGTGGAAGTGGATTTGGTAAATCAGTCCATTTCATTCAATGAGTTTGAAGAGTCCTTCGAAGTGAATTCCTATAAAAAGGAATGCCTGATTAATGGCTATGACGATATTGATTATTTGGTAAGTATTAAGAACGAAATAGAAGCCTTCGAGAAGCAGGCGGTAACAATATAATGGGAGTGAAGAAGAAAATAGGGGTGTTGCCGGGGGATGGCATAGGCCCAGAAGTGGTAGCAGAAGGAATCAAAGTGCTCGATGCCATTGCATTGCGTTTTGGTCACGAGTTTGATTATGAATATGCCTTGGTAGGAGCAGCAGCCATTGACGAAACGGGTAATCCATTGCCCGATGAAACTTTAGCGGTTTGTAAACAATCAGATGCCTTTTTGTTTGGTGCCATTGGTCATCCAAAATATGACAATGACCCTTCGGCCAAAGTCAGGCCAGAGCAGGGCTTACTTAAACTAAGAAAGGAACTTGGGCTTTTTGCGAATATTCGTCCTGTAACGGCTTATGATAGTCTTTTGCACATGTCGCCACTGAAAGTTGATCGAATTACAGGGGTTGACTTTGTTGTGTACAGAGAATTAACAGGCGGGATTTATTTTGGTGAAAAAGGAAGGACAGAAGATGCTGCTTACGATCACTGTACATATTCCTATGCTGAAATTGAGCGTATAGCACACTTGGCGTTTAAAGCTGCCCAAAATCGAAAGAAAAAACTGACTTTGATTGACAAGGCCAACGTATTGGAAACTTCCCGCTTATGGCGAGAGAAAGTAACCGTGATGGCCAAGGAATATCCTGATGTAACTGTTGAGTGCATGTTTGTGGACAATGCGGCCATGCAAATGATTCAGAACCCAAAGCAGTTTGATGTGGTGCTCACCGAAAACATGTTTGGCGACATTATTTCTGATGAAGCCTCCGTTATTGGTGGTTCCATGGGCTTATTGCCTTCTGCCTCGGTAGGAAATAAAACAGCCATGTTCGAACCGATTCATGGTTCATACCCTCAAGCGACAGGCCAGAATATTGCCAATCCAATTGCGACAATTTTATCTGTAGCCATGTTATTGGACCATCTGAACTTAATCGATGAAGCCATAGAAGTGAGGCAAGCAGTAAATGCTTCGCTGCGCAATGGAATGGTAACACAAGATTTATCAAAAGGCCAAGGCTTTGGCACCGACAGGGTGGGCGATTTTATTGTCAACCATATTTTAGACGGTGAAGCCTCAGGCTCTCAAAATAACATTCAGGTCGGTCTTAGCACCATCATCTGAGTTTGTTAAAAGTGGTTTGTTAATTAGCGAAAGCCCAACTTTTAGGAGTTGGGCTTTTAGTTTATGCGCCAGTGTAAAGAATCAACACATCAATTTCTCTTTTATTTTTCTTGATACCTAAGCCAATTTTCCTTAAATTTTCTTGAAAAGAGCCTTTGGTTTCGGGATCAAAACTGAATTCCAAAGAGAAGTAGCCGTCAATGCCTGTGTCGTTCACTACTGGTAAACCGAATAGACCGAAATTCTCTAAATACTCGCGGAAATCATCCATTGAAGCACCCGCGCTCTTAAAATAATCTCCTCTACCTGAGTAATTGGTGTGTTCCTCAACAGGGTTTAAACCGAATTCCAAAGAATCAATTTTATAGAGTACAGCAATCTCTTTTTCCTGTTTTCCTATTCTACCTTTCACCTCCAGTAATTCGTTCAACTTAGATTGAAAAATTGGGTAAAACTGATCCCTGTCTTCTGGAGCAACAATGATATCTAAATTGTACAGGTTGTCCGTGTTTTCGTAATCAAATTGTGTTTCATCCACTTCGTAAACCAGTCGATAAGAACTCACTTGAAAGGCTGCTCTGAAAAAACTTGAAATAGGAGCATTATGAATAGTCAATCTTCGATTAGCAAATATTCCACCTGATCTTTTACTAAAAGAAGGTATGCTGGCATTGTAAGGCTGAATTACAAAGTGCTCAGCAATAGTGCTGTCCACTTTAAAATAATCATCTGCGTAATCAAAATCTATAATGTCTGTTTTTAGGGGAAGATCTATCGTCTCACCTTTCAATACTTGCTCAATTACTTTTAAATTGATGTTTTCAGGAGCTGTAATTGCAACTACTTTGCCATTCGGATTGATTAAAACCGTATGCGGGATTATGCTATGTGGAAAGGCCTTTTGTAGGTTATTCGCGTTATCTAAACCAAACAAAAAGGCTTGAGGCCTTGAATTTATAAATCGCTTAATTCTATCTTCTGACTCGTGACTAACTGCAATAATTTGCAAATTTTCGTTGAACTCATTTTGGAGATCGTTGAGATGGGGCATGCCTGCAATACATGGTGAACACCAAGTGGCCCAAAAGTCAATCATTACCACTTTTCCTTCCAATTCGGAAAATGAAATAGATGTTTTGTTTTTATCCATTAAGCTCAATTTGAGGTCTGAAGATGAGTCGCCAATTTTTAGAGTTTGCCCAAAAACCTGAACCGTAAAGACTAGGAAGGCAAGGGGGAAATAGAGTGCTTTCATAAGTGGGTGTTTTTTTGGATAAATGTATGGGCTATCATAGTTGGCAATAGTTAATGGTATTGAAAAGAAGTGTAAATGTTTGTTAATGCAGTTTTTAAGGCCAATTATGCCCCATATATTTAGGTCATGAGAACATGGGAAAAAAGGAATAATCTGTACATGTTCACCGCGCTCGTGTCGTTGGTGATGCTTCTAATTTATTATAGTTATAGAGAGTATGTTTTTAGGGCAAAGGAGTTTAATAAAAATGCAAATCATGTATTTGAAATTGCCGTCCAAAAAACAGAAGAAGAGCGGTTAGCGCGAATTAGAGCTTATTGGATGCAGGATATGGATGATCCTAACTTGGTTAAAGTCAAAGCAGAGAAAGGCCCAAGTGGTGAGTTAAGTATTACTGTATTAAACCCGGAAACGGATGAAAAAGAATTGGTTTTTAATCTTATGAGTACTGAATATCCAGATACGGTTACAGATGAATTCCTAAGAGATAAATTCAGAAAATTCGTTTTGTCTATGGGAGATAGCTATGTGTTTTTACAAGACACTATTCATGCAAGGTATCAAATTTATAAGGACACAATCCGTACCTCTCCCGAACAACTAAAGCAGAACTTCAAAGATCAACTTTCTACTTTTTCTATCGCATCAGATTTTGACATTGTTTTGTCAGAGGATAGTATCTTAACCGAAGCGAACTCTGACCTTTTCTCCATTCAGCCCATACAAATGAATGAGGAGAAATGGAGTCAGTATGTTTCTGCTAATTTTCATCAACCATTCTGGGAAGTGCTGAATGAAATAAAACTGGTTTTGCTGGTGAATTTATTCGTTCTGATGTTTATAGCCTTAGGGTTTTGGCAAATGCTAAAAACCATCAAGAAACAGCGTGAACTGGTTCGGTTGAAAGATGACTTTATAGATAATGTGACCCACGAATTACTTACACCAGTTTCAACCCTCACATTAGGGATGGATAGTTTGGAGAACTATTTTGAGAAAGGAGATTCACAAAAAATTAAGCAGTATACAGCTTTGGTAAAGCAGGAAGTCAATCATATTTCCAACCTTGTAAAAGGCGTATTGCAATCTAGTGTTGCTTTCCAAGGTCAGGTAAAGTTGAAACTCAAATATTTTGACCTAAAATCACTCATGGATGGTGTAAGGCTGTATTACCTTCAAAAGACCGATAAGGCGTTGAAGATTACTGTGACCTGTGAGGATAACCTTACTGTTTATGCCGACAAGCAACATTTGATCAACGTTCTACATAATCTTATTGATAATGCCATAAAGTATGGGGATCCTTTGGCGTGTGAAATAGACATTGTTGCAGAGAAGGTTGGGGATCGCCTAGAACTTAGAATTAGCGATAACGGAAAAGGGATTCCAGAGGAGGAATCTGAGAGAATTTTTGATAAATTCCACCGTGTTAGCCAAGATGATGTTCATGATGTTGGAGGGCTCGGTATAGGGCTATATTATGTCCGAACCATTTTGGCACGGCTCAATGGCACGATTAAACTAGAAAAATCAAGTCCAAAAGGAAGTACTTTTAAAATCACAATAGATCAACCACAAAATGCAGACATCCATTAAGGTTTTATTGGTAGAAGATGAGCCCTCGCTTGCATTGGTGGTTAAAGATAGTCTTGAACAACATGACTACAACGTTGAGTTGGCTATGAATGGCGATGAAGCTTTAAAAGCATTCCACAGCTTTGAACCTCATATCGTTATTTTGGACATTATGATTCCAAAATTAAATGGCTTTAATGTTTCCAAAACCATTCGTAATCTAGATCGGAAAACACCAATTATTTTTCTTTCTGCTAAAATTCAAGCCAAGGACGTTGTAAAAGGCTTTGAATCGGGAGGTAATGATTATCTTAGAAAACCATTTAGTATGGAAGAACTGCTGATCAGAATGAAGGTGTTACTCAGCGGTTCTGGTTTGTTAGACCAAGTGGAGGAGGCGCAAAGGACCTTCTTTGATTTTGGCGGTTTTGAATTCGACTACAATAGACTTGAGTTGAATTTTGAAAACAAAGTACAAAAATTGACTTCTAAGGAAGCCGACTTGCTTCAGCTTTTCTGCGAACACCAAAACCAGTTGCTCACCAAAAAGGCCATTTTACATGCTATTTGGGGGGATGATTCCTTTTTTAATTCACGTACTATGGATGTTTTCATTTCCCGACTGCGGAAATACTTGAGCCTCAATCCAGACATTACCATCATCAATGTAAGGGGAGTGGGCTATAAGTTGTTGATTGGTTAAGGCTGAAATGGGTTGGATTAATTCCTCCCTAAAAAAAGCTGCCTTGTGTAAAGCCTAATTCCCAAGTCTTCTTATTTTTGCCTTTGTTAAAACCCCGAGCAGTTTTTGATATTAATTTTTAGGCTTCGGGTAGAATTAAGCATTTGAAATTATGGGAAGAGCATTTGAATTTCGTAAGGGTAGAAAAATGAAAAGATGGGGCATGATGTCTCGCGTGTTTCCAAAACTAGCCAAAGCCATTACCATGGCCGCTAAAGAGGGCGGTGGCGACCCCCATATGAATTCTGCATTGCGTACCGCCATTCAAAATGCTAAGGCGCAAAATATGCCTAAAGACAACATCGACTCGGCCATTAAAAGGGCAACAAGCAAAGATGTTGAGGCTTATATCGAAATGAACTACGAAGGCAAAGGCCCACACGGTGTGTTGGTTTTTGTTGAATGTGCAACCGACAACCAAAACCGTACGGTGGCCAATGTGAAGTCATATTTTAATAAAGCGGGTGGGGCAGTAGTGCCTAATGGCTCTTTAGAATTTATGTTCAATAGAAAGTCGGTTTTTGAATTTTTGAAAACAGACGATATGGATTTGGAAGAACTGGAATTCGAATTTATTGATGCTGGTCTCGAAGAAATTGAGGAATACCCAACTGAAGAAGACGAAGATCAAATGATGGTGGCCATTTATGGCGACTATACCAACTTTGGTCAGTTACAAAAGGCTTTGGAAGAAAAAGGGATAGAAATTAAGAGTGCCAGCTTAAAGCGTTTCCCTACTACTCCGGTAGAATTTACGGAAGAGCAAATGGAAGAAATCGAAAAGTTGATTGACAAAATTGACGAAGACGATGATGTACAAGCGGTGTATACCAATATAGCTGAGTAAAAACATCTGTGATATTATAACAAAAACTCCAACTACTGAAAAGTGGTTGGAGTTTTTGGTTTGTATAACCTTGGCAAAAGTAGCGTTTTTTACGAAATCATGATGTGGACCTTAGGTAAGTCAGTTTCACTGTAACTGTTGATGTAATACTCTACTGTAGTACCTGAGGGGTGTGTGTATTTAATACTTTGGCCAGCAGTTATGTTCTTACTGATTTTCTCTACGCCATTTTGAAATATGGCAAAATGGGCAGTTCCTGTTGCAGATTCGGAGAGCCTCATGTTGATACTTTTAAGCCCCTCAAATTTACCTGTAAAGAGGGATTCCTGGGGTGAAGTGTCTTTAGCTAATCGTGCATAAAGTTCAAGTATTCTCATAAAAATGTACTTGTTTAGTTTCCTGCTTGTTAGACTTTTGATTCCTGTTTTTAACACTGTTATAGCGAGAGTGTAATCTTGAGTTGCCTAGTTTCAAAGTCAATTCAAATTTGGATAACTGTAATAGTAAAGCGTTACCCTAAAAGGGCGGTTCTTGTCAATACCTATAAAGAGGTATGGGAGAGAGGAATAGTGTTGGGGGATGTCTGTATTAAAGAAACTCTAATGGTAAAAAAACGGACTCTAATTACTGAAACCCACTGTCGCAGGTTCTCCGAACCTGTGACTCATTATGGGCTTGAGGACTCAGTCCGCATCATTTAAGCCTTTCACTCCATACCTACTTAGCGTAACTCTGTGCCCTTTGCGGTTAAACAATCTGTGAGATGGCTTCACGTTGGCGCTATCCTTACAATTGAGATGGATAGGTTCGCCATGACGAAATATTTGGCTTTGGTGTTGTAAAGGTTTGGGTGTTGTATTGAAGCATCGATCCACGTCACTGTCGCAGGTTCTCCGAACCTGTGACTCATTATGGGCTTGAGGACTCTGTCCGTATTATTTAAGCCTTTAACTCATTACCTACTTAGCCTAACTCAGCGCTCTTTGCGGTTAAACAATCTGTGAGATGGCTTCACATTGGTTCTTTCCTTTTAATTTGCATGGATAGGTTCATCATGACGATGTAGTAGATATTGGGAGTACAAATGTTTGTTTTTTGAGTAGCTCCATCGGTCACCACCATTACGAGTCACGAAGCAATCTCTTCTAAAATAGGGGCGAGCAAATGTTCGCAAACTCATACCTTTGTGACTCTCCGCGTCCATCTCGGTTAGAAGCAAATTTTCATTTTGGCACGCTTTTGGAAAAGTACCTAGTACAACCAAATAAAACTCAAAATGAAAAAAGCATTACTCGGTCTAAGCCTACTCTTTCTAATATCCAGTTGTGATATTGTTTATGTAGAAGAAGCTCCTATAGATTCAAGAAACCTTTTTACTGGTCGGTATGAGGTAGAAGAATATAGCGAGACTTACGATGAATTAACACTATACGATATGCGTATAGTAAAAAGTGGCGATCCGTATAGTAACGTGATCTACCTAAGGAATTTTTACGGAGCAGATATAGAAATATATGCCAATGTTTATGGTGACGAATTAAGAATCCCTCGTCAAACAGTAAACGGCTATCTGATTAAAGGCGTTGGCCATATAGAATATAGCGACATCGTGCTTACCTATTCTGTAGAAGACTTAAGAAGTAACAGCTACATCGATTTTTGTAATACTGTAGCCTATCGAAGATAAATTGTTGTTTTGAGATTGACCGGAGCCGGTTTTCCTTTTGGAAGCCGGCTCTTTTTTGTAAAAGCTTAAGATTGAGTTCATTTTACCAGTAGCTAGTCGTTTGTAATTCAAGGCTTTCAGTAAAATTAGTCGCATTAAACTCAAAAAAAGGGGCTTTGTTAGATTCTCAGTAGTCAACTACCAAATAACCCGTCAATTACACCGCTAATCCAAAATGATCTAGCTACCTTTGCGGCTCATTTAACAAAGAATTATTGAATAATTTTAGCAAACTAGGACTTTCTCAATCCATTATTGAAGTTCTTGATCAACTGGGGTTCGATACTCCAACCCCTGTACAAGAAAAGGCCATTCCAATGTTGTTGCAAAACGACCCAACAGATTTTATTGGATTGGCTCAGACGGGTACAGGTAAGACAGCTGCATTCGGACTCCCATTGATTGATTTAATCGATTTGGATGATCCTACAACTCAAGCCATTGTAATGGCTCCAACACGTGAACTAGGGCAACAAACAGCGCAACAACTGGTAAGTTTTGCGAAAAATAATAGAGCCCTTAATATTGAAGTGGTTTATGGTGGTGCGGCCATCATGGGTCAAATTAAGGCGCTAAAGAGACCAACGCAGATTATTGTAGCAACACCGGGCCGTTTGATCGATTTGATCAAAAGGAAAGCGGTGAATTTAGAAAATGTAAAATATGTCGTGCTCGATGAAGCAGATGAAATGCTCAATATGGGCTTTAAAGAAGACATAGATGAAATTCTATCTTATACGCTAGAAAATAGAGTGACATGGCTTTTCTCGGCTACCATGCCGAAAGAGATCCGAAGAATTGTAAGCAAGTACATGGACAACCCATTAGAGGTTGCGGTAAACACTGAGCAGAAGAGTAATGTAGACATTACGCACAAGTATGTAATTACTAAAGCTTCTAACAAAATACCTTCGCTTAAGCGTTTCTTAGACATTCAGCCCGACATGCGCGGTATTATGTTTTGTCGTACTAAGCGCGAAACACAAGAGATTGCAGACGAATTGGGCCAAATGGGCTATGGGGTAGAGGCACTTCACGGTGATCTTTCTCAAGCACAAAGAGATGCCGTGATGAAACGTTTCAAAACGCGTTCAATGCAATTGTTAATTGCCACTGATGTAGCAGCAAGAGGTATTGACGTAAACGATTTAACACACGTATTACATCATTCTATTCCGGACCAACTGGAAAGCTATACGCACAGAAGTGGTAGAACAGGTAGAGCGGGTAATAAAGGAACTTCATTGGTGTTTATTAACCCAAGAGAAAGCCGTAAAATCACTGAGCTTGAAAGACGTATCAAAGTAAAATTTGAACGTATTGAAGTACCTACTTTAGAAGAAATGAAGTCGAGCAGAATTAACAGCTGGGCCAATTTAATCATCAATACTAAAGTAGACGACCAAGCAGACAGTATTCTAAAAACCGTAAGTGAGCGCTTTAGCGATTTAAGTAAAGAAGATTTACTTAAACGTTTAATTACAACTCAACTGGATCATATTATGACACCAGACGAGGATGTAAATTTGAACGAAACACACGGTGGATCGCCTGCCAATCGCGATAAGAGCGGCTTTAACCGTTACTTTATCAATGTAGGAGAAATTGATGGCATGACCAATGCCGATATTATTCACTTCTTGTCAGACGTGTCTGGAGTAGACAGAAAATTCTTTGGCGATCTGTCGCTTCAGAAAAACTGTTCTTACTTTGATGTAGACAGTACTAAAGATAAAGGTTTTGGTGAAAGTTTTGAAGGCACTGAAATTCAAGGCAGAAGTATTCGTGTAAATAGAGACGAAGACGGAAGACCTCGTAAAAGGCGTAGCGATTCCTTCAACAAAGGAGGTAGTTACGGTGGTGGTAGCAGTTATGGTGGCGGAGGCCGAGGTAAACGCTCAGATCGTGACAAGCGTCCTGACCGAGATAAAGGAAGACCAAAAAGAAGAAGAAGGTTATAAGATCTTCTATGAGATATCGAAAACCTGCCATTTTGTGGCGGGTTTTTTTATGCTTTGTAATTTGTTATGCGACTTAGATTGGGGGATAAGCTTGAAAATCAGAGTATTCTGAAATGGAATTCACCGTTTAAACAAGCCAAACATAATTAATTGGCTATTTCTTTGCCAATTAATTAAAAAGACATGAAAGACCAACTAATTCCGTATCTTTGCCATTGTAAAAGTTAATAACCCACCTCGATTATCTCTTTGTTCTCATCTAGATTAATTTAATTCGGTTTTTTTACTTCACAAATAAGACCTTTTCGGCTTACGGCCGTTACAAGATAAAAAATAGGATTTGGCCCTATAAAAACATGGATTTGAGTGCCACTTTAGTTTACGCTAACTCAGAGCCGCTTTAATAACAATGATTAATTAATAATGCAAGGAACAGTAAAATTCTTCAATGAAACCAAAGGTTTTGGATTCATTACTCCATCAGACTCAAGCAGCGATATTTTCGTACACGTTTCAGGTCTAGTTGACGAAATTCGTGAAAACGATAAAGTTGAATATGAAGTAGAAAGAGGCAAAAAAGGATTGAACGCAGTTAACGTAACTGTAATCGATTAATCTCTTTTATACCTAATTAGGAAAGACAAATTATATACTTAGAACGGTTTTGGTGTTAAGCCAAACCACTGAAAAACCCGAGGGTAATTCAATCTCTAGTATGTGATTTGTTTTTTTATGCCCTTTTGTGGCTAATCACGTCATGCTTTAAAGTAACACCCTATCCCAAATTCTAATCTCAAGAGGTTCCCAACCTCAACTGAAACCCACTGCTTCATCTGATAAAGTTGGAGTATATTTTACGTAAATTGCCATCGGCTAAAAAGTACCTTGCCTAAAGGCTTTATTCCAAGTGGGCTTAGCCCATCTACAACTACAATACTTATGAAATTCGAAGAATACCGCATTGCCGAAGGCATTAAAACCAGTATTGAAAAGCTGGGCTATAAAAAACCAACCGATATTCAGTACAAATCTATTCCCCCAATATTAAAAGGAGAAGATGTATTGGCCATTGCCCAAACGGGTACGGGTAAAACCGCGGCTTTTGCTATTCCAATTCTACATATTCTTCAGGAAAGAAAACTGGGAAGCCGGCCCGATGGCGTAAAATGCTTGGTAATGGCGCCTACTCATGAGCTGGCTCTACAAATTGAGCAGACTTTCAAAACTTTAGGCAAGCATACCCGAGTGGTGACTTATTGTATTCACGGTGGGGTAGACCAAGAGCCTCAGATCAAGCAATTGGAAAAAGGAGTCGATATATTGATTGCTACTCCAGGTAGAATGTTTGATTTGGTAAGTCAGGGGGCTTTAAATTTAAAGCGTGTTGAAATCTTAGTGTTGGATGAAGCCGATCATATGCTCGATTTGGGTTTTATCAAAGACATTCGTGATTTGATGAAGCACTTGCCGAAGAAGCGTCAAACGCTTTTCTTCTCGGCCACCATTAATGAAGAAATTAAGGACTTGGCCTATTCGCTCGTTACTCGTGCCATTCGCATTCAGATTTCCCCGAAAGACCCCGTTGCTAAGAATATCGAGCACTCTATTGCTTTTATTGAAATGGACGATAAACGTTTCTTTTTAGAGCGTTTTATCAAACAGCACGAAGATCAAAAGATTCTCGTCTTTGTGCGTACCAAAGTAAGGGCAGAAAGGGTGAAGAAAGCCATGGAACGTGTGGACATCGTCTCCGATACCATTCACAGTGATAGAGAACAAAAGGAAAGAAAAACGGTCATGCAAGGCTTTAGGTCTGGCGACCTAAAAGTACTGATTGCCACGGATGTAAGTGCCAGGGGAATTGATATCCCGAATGTGGAGTATGTAATCAATTACGACATGCCTGAAAGTGCAGAAAACTATGTGCACCGTGTGGGAAGAACGGGGCGAGGCTCTCAAAAAGGACAGGCGCTTTCTTTTTGTGCCGAAGAAGAAAAAACTGTTTTGGCCGAAATCGAAGAAAACTTGGGCAAGCCTATTCAGCGCATGGAAGTGACCAATGACGATTACCAATACACCTTGGATATATCGGATGCAAAGGCCAATAACTGGCAGCAGTTGATTAAGGGTGCCGATAAGGAAAAGGCTGAATTTGAAGCAAAGAGATCGAAACGGAGAAAAAAGAAACGCTAAAAGCCATTAATTGAATTAGTACAAGGAATTGAAGAACGCTTAAGCTCATGCAGAACAATAATCAGATCAAATGTCCTAATTGTGGAACTAGCATCGATGTGCAAGATATCCTCGCTCATCAGTTAGAAGATGAGATCAAACAAAAGTATCAGGCGCAGTTGGCCCGAGAAAAGCAGCGGTACCAATCTGAGGTTGAAACACTGAACAAAGCGAAAGAGGAGTTTGAACAGAAGAAGAAGGAGGCCAATGAGCTTTTCAAAGAGCGACTTGATAAGCAGCTGCGCGAAGAACGTAAGGCTATGGAAGAGAAGTTGAAGCATCAACTTCAGGCTGAGCAATTGGATCAATTTGAGACACTTCAAAAAGAACTTAACGAGAAATCAGAGCAAATTAAAGAGCTGAATCGCACCAAAGCGGAAATAGAAAAGCTAAAACGCGAGAAATCGGAGCTGAAGGAAATTGCAGAAGCTGAAGCTCAGAAAAACCTGAATGCCACATTAATTGCCGAAAGGGAGAAAATTAGGAAGGTTGAGGAAGAGAAGAATGAAATGCGTTTTAAAGAAATGCAGAAGCAGCTGGAAGACCAAAAGAAGCTTACCGAAGAAATGAAGCGTAAGCAGGAGCAGGGCTCTATGCAGTTGCAAGGCGAAGTGCAAGAATTGGCCATTGAAGAATGGTTGATGGGGCAATTTCCTTTAGACAGCATTGAAGAAATTAAGAAAGGAGCAAGGGGAGGCGATTGTATTCAAGTAGTGAATACCCGCGCCCGCCAGAATTGCGGCACCATATATTACGAAAGTAAACGTACCAAAGATTTTCAGCCCAGCTGGATTGAAAAATTCAAAGCGGATATCCGTGAAAGAGGTGCCAATGTGGGCGTTTTAGTGACTGAGGTAATGCCTGCAGGAATGGACCGGATGGGCTTAAGAGACGGCATATGGATTTGTAATTATGACGAATTTAAAGGCCTTTGTGCAGTGCTGCGTGAATCCATTGTGCAGTTGAGTATGGCGGTAAGCTCACAGGAAAACAAAGGCGATAAAATGCATATGCTTTATGATTTCCTTACCAGTAATACATTCCGTATGCAGGTAGAAGCCATTGTTGAAGGTTTCACTTCTATGAAAAATGGTTTGGACAGTGAGAAACGCGCCATGCAACGCATCTGGAAAGAACGCGAAAAACAAATTGACAAAGTGGTAACCAATACCATCGACATGTACGGCTCAATCAAAGGCATTGCTGGCAACGCCATTCAGTCTGTAAAAGCTCTAGAGCTACCGGGAGACGGGGAAGACCAAGAACAGCTGGAGCTATAAAGGCTAGGTCTGTTTTAACCTATGAGGGGAGGAGGTTTATACACAATGCCAAGAATAGTTATCCCGTAAGGATCTTTTTCAGCAACATAGAAGTGGGGTATGACATATTTAACGTGAAAGGATTCTTGCAGAATGACTTACTAAATAGACTTTATTCTAACCACAAAGATTTGAGAGGTTGTTTTAACGTATATGGAGACCTTTTACCGTCCTTGTCAAATGTATACATGCAAATAAGGACAAAGGGCTTACTAAAAGCCGATATTTATGTATTGTAACCAAGATAAGTACTGGGCTAAATCTTGAGTACACTTATTAATTTATTGCAGTTAAAGTTATTTCCGTAAGTATTTTTATCCAATAAAAGCTATCTTACATCAACTTCACCTACAGGTGGCAGATCCGTTTTAGCTTTATTGTTTGTGGTCAATCCATCTGTCTAACTTTTTTAAAAATGACCGATCCACTATCTGGAAAAACCCCTGGCGTTTATATTAACGAAATAAATGCCTTTCCAAACTCAATAGTACAAGTTCCAACCGCAGTTCCTGCCTTTATTGGCTATACGCCTAAGGCAGAATATAATGGCAAGAATTATTTGAATAAACCCGTTAAAGTGAATTCATTTTCAGAGTTCGAGGAATACTTTATGCCGGCCAGGCCAGCGCAACCATACAGTCCGCAATACTATATTACTGAGCAGAGCGCAGCACCAGCCAACGGAGATTATCTCACTTTAAAGAATAAAATCTACACGCTCGATCCTGACCCGAATACCATTTACTATTTATACAACAGTGTAAGGCTCTTTTATCAGAATGGAGGGGGAACGGCCTATATTGTATCGGTTGGCGGTTATGGAAGTCCCTCTGAAGCTGCAATGGCGCATGACGAAAACATTGTCAACCCCAATATTAAGCTTTCGGAATTGAAGGCAGGCTTACAAACACTTACTAAAGAAACAGAACCCACTATGTATGTGGTGCCCGAAGCGACTTTGCTCAGTAAGGACGACAATGCTAGTTTAATGCAGGCCATGCTAGGTCAGAGTGAAGAAATGGAAACCGCAGTTTCTATTTTAGATGTTTTGGGTGGTCACTCACCTGACCCTGTGCTTTATACCCAAGATATTGAGGGTTTTAGAGAGGGCGTTGGTAGCAAGGGATTGTGTTATGGGGTGGCTTACTATCCGTTTCTGAAAACCACCATTACTCAAGGTAGCGAGTTAGGTTACACTAATTTTAATGGTGGAAATACGGATGCTTTATTTGCGCTATTACAAAATTTAGAAGGAGCCAATCCTGCATTAGAAGAGGCCATAGCACTAATTAAAAATGCATCAACAGATGCAAATGTTGGAGATATGAATCAGGCTTTGATGATTGTGAGTAAAGTCTATAAAGAACTGTTTAATAGCTTGTTGTCGGAAGTGAATGTACTTCCGCCCAGTGGTGCCATGGCGGGCATATACACTGTAGTTGATAATAATAGAGGGGTATGGGTGCCCCCAGCAAATGTGTCGATAAGTGCTGCAATTAAGCCCACACTGGATATAAATAATAGAATGCAAGAGGATTTGAATGTTCCGTCAGATGGTAAAGCGGTAAATGCATTGCGTTTATTTATTGGCCGAGGTGTTTTGGTTTGGGGGGCAAGAACCCTTGAGGGTAACAGCAGCGATTGGCGATATATTAATGTACGTAGAACGATGATTATGCTTGAACAGTCCATTAAAATGGCAATTAGAGCTTATGTTTTTGAACCGAATGATGCGAATACCTGGGTTAATGTTCAATCGATGATCAGTAGTTTTTTAAACAGTGTTTGGAAACAAGGTGGACTTGTGGGATCCAAACCTGCAGATGCTTTTAATGTATCGGTTGGCTTGGGCAGTACAATGACCCCAGAAGATATTTTAGATGGAATAATGAGGGTGACTGTTAAGGTTGCTATTACTCATCCTGCAGAGTTTGTTATAATTACATTTCAACAGCAAATGCAAAAGGGGTAAAAAAGAAAAGCCAGTTTGGATGACTCCAAACTGGCTTTACATAGTACTCTACTTTTTAATTATGCTTTGGTTAACTGCACGTTTTGCCCTTGTTGGTGTTCTTCACCAACAAGCCGCAGAAGTGACGTAACATCATGGTTTAAAGAATAGTCAATGAGACTATATGAAATTGTCGCACCATTCGTGTTCTTCAGAAACAGGCTACCAAGTTAATTTTACACTGAACATATCCTTTTTTATATTGAGAAATGGAATCACATTATGTTCAGTTCTTTACCGCTACGGTTCTTAAATGGAAGCCATTATTTTTTAACGACAGTTATAAATCAATTTTAATAGGGAGCTTAAAGTTTTTAGCAGAGGCAAAAAGAGTTAAAATCTACGGTTTTGTGATTATGCCAAATCATATTCACATCATTTGGCAAGTGCAAAAAGAACATAAGCTAAAGGATGTTCAGCGAGATTTTATGAAATTTACGAGTCAACAAATCCAAAAAAATTTAAGAACGAATAACCCCAGTTTGCACCAAGAGTTTGAGGTGAACTTAAAAGATAGAAAGTACCAAGTCTGGCAAAGAAACCCATTAAGCATAAATTTATATAGTAGGGAAGTGATTGAACAAAAACTGGATTACGTTCATAACAATCCTGTTCAAGGGAAGTGGATGCTAACTGACGAGCCTGCGAATTATCTTTACTCTTCCTCTAGTTATTATGAGAAGGAAGAGTGTAGATTTTCTTTTCTTACGCATTATATGGAGTACTTTGGAAGTTGAGTCCAGCGCTGGTAGTAGGTGAATCATTTCAGGCTTGTTGGTGAAGAACACCAACAAGGGCAGAATTACATTTCAACAGCAAATGCAAAAGGGGTAAAAAAGAAAAGCCAGTTTGGATGACTCCAAACTGGCTTTAAGTGTCACTCTGTTTTTTAATTATGCTTTGGTTAACTGCACGTTGAGCAACAGTTTTACATTGTCGCCCACTACCATACCGCCAGCTTCGGTTACCATGCTCCAGGTTAAGCCAAAATCTTTACGGTTGATACTGCCAGTAATCTCGAAACCAGCTTTAGTTTGTCCGTAGGCATCTTTCATAATACCACCGTGCTCTACAGTTAATTCTACAGGTTTAGTAGTTTCTTTGATGGTCAAATCACCTACTAATTTGTAATCATCACCTGATACTTGCTTTAATACACCTTTAAAAGTCATGTTTGGATGATTTTCTGAATCGAAGAATTCAGGGCTTTTCAAGTGTGCATCACGATCTGCTACATTGGTGTCTACGCTAGTAGTTGCAATGCTAAAGGTAGCATTCGCTCCATCAAAATTGTCTCCATCCGTTTCTAATCCACCTTCAAAGCTTTTGAAAGATCCGGTGACGGTTGAGATCACTAAGTGTTTTACTTTGAATTGAACCTCACTATGTAAAGGATCAATGGCCCATGTGGTTTTTGTTAAAGTTTCCATATGCTAAATTGTTTTAATGTTCACGTTCAAAATAGCAAACTGTATGTATGTACATATAGTTCAAAAAGAATCAAAATTTTTTCTTAGACGCAATTGTCCTTTCTATTCATAATTGGGTGTCACTAAATTTTAAGTGCCAAATCAGCCTGCTTATTGTTGCAGAAAAATATTCATTCGAGAAACTGATTGCTGAGGTAAAGGATTTGTAATACTTTGCAGCCTATGGTATTTAGTATTATCCTTGGTCTGATTGTGATTTTGATTTTCGCATTCAAGAAGTCCAACAAGAGTGGAAAGGAGGTAACTCAGCTTATGACTACTCCTTTAAAATGGAAAGCTATTCTCACCGAGCATGTCCATTTTTACCGTAATCTGAATGACCATCAGCAGCGTCAATTCGAATCGGATGTGCAGCGCTTTTTGGCCGATACACGGGTTACAGGAGTTCAGACCCAAGTGGACTTGGTAGACAGACTTTTGGTAGCCAGTAGTGCTGTGATTCCCTTGTTTGGCTTTCCGGCTTGGAATTACAAATACTTAGATGAAGTGCTGCTGTATCCGAGTTCCTTCGATCGAGATTATAATATTGGCAGCAAAAAGGAAATCATTACTGGAATGGTGGGCACAGGCGCCATGGAAGGTAAAATGATTCTCTCCAAACCGGCTTTGCATGCGGGGTTTGACATTACCAACGACAAGAAAAATGTAGGCATACATGAGTTTGCGCACTTATTCGATAAGGAAAATGGGGAAGTAGATGGTATTCCTCCGGGCTTTGAAGATAAAGCCTATGCTTTGCCTTGGCTAGACTTTGTGAAGAAGAAAACAGATGAAATATTGGCCAGACACTCCGATATTGACGGCTATGGTACTACAAACAGACAAGAGTTTTTTGCTGTAGCCAGTGAATACTTTTTTGAAAGACCCCATTTGCTAAAAGAGAAACATCCTCAATTGTATAAAACCCTCAGCAAAGTGTTTCATCAAGATTTAACCGCTGTGATTGACAAAGATTCTTACTCCAAACCCAAAGCCATTGGCCGTAATTCTCCTTGTCCCTGCGGCAGCGGAAAGAAGTACAAGCATTGCTGTGGAAAGGAGTGAGGGGGTAACTCCACTGCACTAGTCTTAGTTGCTAAGACTAAAAGGGATTAGATAAGGCGGTAAGACCAGAGTGAGGAGTGATGTAGAAGACGACCTGAATCTACCGATTTAAGCTTACCCCTCAACAGGCCTGAATTGTAGTTGTAAGTAAATTGTTGTTTCTTCTGCACAAGACCTTAAGACCAATCATGAAAAAACTACTAAGCTTCTCACTAATCCTATGTCTTTTCGGCTGTTTTTCTCCTCAGAGTAAAATAGAAGAGGCCAATGAAAATGCCTCACACAAAATAGAAGTTGTAAAGTGGCGTGCGGTAGAAGGAATCGATATTGAAGCCTTCAATACGGATTTAGAGCCCGGTAAACTCACTGTCGATTTAGGGGTATATTTCCCCTCTAACTTAGATACCGCTTTTAAGAAAGTGACGCTAGACAGACTAATGTACAGTATTGAAGCGGCCAAAGAAATCTATGCGCCAACGGGAGTGCAAATCAATTTATTATGGGTGAAGACTGGCGATATTGATTCGCGCTACCTTTCTATTCAAGCCAACAAAACTCCGGGCATTCCAAAAACGGAATATGCCAATACCTATCAGCACATGCAGCGTCACCCCGCTGAACTTACCTCAGAAACCGAAATGGCCTTTCGTACTTTTATTGAACCGAACCCGGACAACCACCGAACAATTTATTTGACGGTTTTGCAGGAAGTTTTTTATCCTTTCCTAGATGTTTCTGAAGGAAGAAATTGGATGATCAAATCGGTGAGAACAGGTGGACTTTCGTTTCCACCATATTCTTATACCACTAGTATTCCTAAAGATTTAAGGGGTATCATTACCATCACCAACTTGGAGCGTCCTGATCGGTTGAGAAGTACTGTGGCGCATGAAATAGGGCATAAGGTGATTAATGTAAGTCATGAGTACAAGGACATTAACCCAGAAAACGAAGTGTTTGCCGAAGGTGGTTTGATGGTCTATGGTGATGGCGAAGAAATTCCCAGTGGTGCTGAAGGCCGCTGGCATTTAGAACGCTTATTGCTTTCTCCATTTTTATATACCCTTCAAGCCGATGGCTCTAAAAAATGGAATCCAGAATTCAAGGAAGGGGGGCATTATTACGACCCGATCTATGTTGAAAAAGTAGTCAATTTTGCTGGTACTTCACCGATTAAAGGGGATTGGTAATTATTTTATTTACCCTGCACTAGTCTCAGCGAGAGGCTAAGACCAGAGGGGCTTGGGGCGGAGTGTCTCGATCTGTCTGTAAAAACCGTTAAAACGGTTGTAGTAGGTAGGGGAGCACATAGCCCACGGTTTAAACCGTGGGCTATAGGAATGAATGTTTTGATCAATGGTTTTAACCATTTTATAGGCTACTAGACTCAGGCATCCTATTAGCCTTAGCATCTCGCTAAGACTTAAATATTTTATTATTAGGGGTGGGCTTAAATCCTCGTTGCAAACGAAGATTAGTTGGCTTTTTAATAATTATTGGTCGTTTGGAATAGATGAAAAGAATCAATTAAGTTGTCATAATGCAGCACTTGGATGTTTTCTTTTCTAAATAAATTTCTTTTCTCATCGTAAGTGTTATCATTAAAATCAGCCCTTCTACCAGCAATAACTGCATAGCTTATCCTTGTTTTATTTAATGCTCTAAATTCATTAGGTAAGTCAATTCGTGGATTTCTATACTTTTCAAATGTTAGAACTAAACTGTGAAAGTTACTTTCAATCCATTTATCCCAACTCTTAACTTGCTTTATTCCTTTTCTAATGGTTAGCCCAAATGCGCCATCATTTGTTGTTATTGATCCTGTTGGGTTTTCCAATTCAATAAATAAAAAATGATATCCATTTGAATTCTTTCCAACCAATAAATAATCAGCTTTATAAGTTGTCGGAAATTCAAATTCTTTAAATAGGTAAGCACCATGATGTCCAAATGTATAGCCAGCATGGAATAGAGATGCGATCAGATTATAATGTTTGTTTTCATTTATGTAATTGAGAATTTTCCTTTCGGAAATATCAGAGTTTAGTAGATTTTTAAATTCTTGTTCAATTTTTCTTAGTTCATTTTTGTCATCTAGGCTGTCAGGATGTAAGTAATTATTAGGGAAAAGAGATTCATAATGGTACATGGCCTGAGGTTTTATCTCATGATATTTGCTTATGACTTTTGGTGTCAACTCTCCAAGCTTACCTAAATTGTTTCGTTTATAATTTTCGGCCTTTGCACTCAGGGCAGTTTCATTTTCTGTCAAAATGTTGAAATCTCTATCGTATAACATACTCTTTTTATGTTCTTTTTTTGATTGCAGTTAACGTTATATATATGCCACGTTTGTTGAGCATATTTCTCATGTGATTTATTAAAATTCATTATAGTCTCTATAAGCAGTGCTGACTATGATGGTGTTCTAATGGCTGGGTGGTTTCTCTCCCTTAGGTGTCATATTGATGAAGAATATTAATAAGAGCGGAAGAAAGGATACCAACATGGGCAAAAGTGTGCCATGTTAATTTTCATTCAAATACTTTATGTCTTCAAACCACGATTTAATTTCCACAAAAGCATTCATTTCTTCCAGATGTTCTTTTTTCAACTCTTTAGTTAGCTTTCCATTAGTTATTTGCTTGATTATTTTTTCGTCATTAAATTTTGAGGTTTTATCAGTTACAATTCTTGCGATATCTGCATTATCCCAATCTTCTATGGTAGAGCAATCAATTTCAAACTCTTTATCATATAAAGATGAATGAATGTAGTTTTCCATTTCTCTCTTTTTTGTCAATACGCCTTTTGAGTTATCAGAACGAGAATTAACTTTTTCCACTGTAGACTTATATTGTTCGTTTGAATCTTTATCGTACAAATGGTATTCAACAACGTTTGAGCCTTCAAGGTAATGTCTTTCAACCCAATTCTTTAAAGAAGAGCCACCCATTGGGATAATTTTAATATTCTCTTTTTTCAAGTCGATAATATCTTTAAAATCCGTTATAGTTTGATTCAGGTTTAATAAAAAGTTTATGTCATTTTCACCTTCAACACATATAACTAACTTTCCTAAATAAGCTGTAATACCTAATGTTTCAGCAATAGCCTTTAATTTATTGTCATCTTGAATTATTCTATTTACTCCATCAACTTTGTCAATTAGGATTAGGTGTTCACTTTTTGACTGTTTTGCGATTTCAGGCGAATGTGTCGTGATAATAACTTGGTGGTTTTCTTTTTGAGCAATTTCATTTAACGCGTCAATTAATAAAACTTGGTGATTCGGATGTTGTGAAGTTTCTGGTTCTTCAATAGCATAGATTACTGTCTTATTGGAACTGTTCTTTCTTTCAGCTTCTGCACGGAAGTAGTTTAATAAAATCAATCTTCTTACACCACTTCCTCTTTTATTCATTGGAATATTATCATCACCAATAAAAGAGAAAGAAAAAAGAGTATCCCAAGCCTTATTTGAAACATCAGGTTTTAAAACTTTAGCAAGCTCTGGATTCATTTCCTCTAGTTTCTTGATAGTTTCATTACCTATCAATTCAGCACTTTGCTTAATTAACTCTTTGACTTCCTCAAGTTTCTCAAGTACATTTCCAATAGCGGTTTTGGTTATAACTTTGAGAGGGTCTTGGACTTCTTTATCTGTGTCTTTATTTGCTCTATCTGACTGAAATAAAAAAAAGAGAGGTAAGTCGTTGCTTATACTATTCCAAATGTTCTTACCATCTTCCTTATCGATTGGCAACTCGACTGTTATTAATTCTTTGTCATTAATTACTTGATAGATAGCTTTTCGGATATCAGCTCTTTTTCTCTTGTCTATTTTAATAGGAATTTTGATGTCTACATCAGCACTATATGTCCCAATTTCAAGTCCCTCTAGTTCATTGTTGTTTAATTTATCGTGAAGGGCAAATGCAATATCAGAATTATCTACGTTCTCTAATATTTTTTTTAAATCGTCAATTTTTAATGTTGGCAAAGGCGATTTGTGGAATTCTTTTGGGTACTCACTAATGATATATGTTTTAAGGCTGGTTGCAGTGATTTTTTCCTTACTACAATCCCAAACTTTTTTAATTTCTAATAAACCATCCTTATTTAATAGAAATTCATCTTTAAGATTAGTTTTTACATCTGTGTCTATTAGATACTCTTTTTCTGGTTCAATAATGAAACTACAGCTTATTGCCATTTCAGAACCTTGAAATACATTTTTGTCTGTTATATCTATTTTAATTCTTTCTTGTCCGAAGAAAATATCTAATGCTTCTAAAATTGTTGATTTACCGATGTCATTTTTACCAATTATTACATTTAGATTTTGGTCAAATTCAATTTCAATTGATTCATAGCTTCTGAAATTGAGTAATTTTAATTTCTTTAAATACATTCAGTTTGTAGTTTAATTAAAGCTCCAATTAAGATGGTGTCAAAAAGTTTAGGTGCTGAGAGAGTAGTTTTAAATCTAGCAAATAATTCATGAAATAAAACAAAAAGCCCGTTCCTTTTACCATAAGAAACGGGCTTTAATCCTTTTTACTCAATACCAATTACACCGTACTCATTACTTCTTAATTGCCTTTTCAAAAGCCGCTGTTCCGCCTACAATAGGAATGGAAATGCTGGTGCCGTCTAAGTCAACGGTGAGTTCGGTGCCTGGCGCTGGCCAAAGCGTAAACTCACGGTCGGAAGACATAATCATTACGCCAATTTGCTGTCCTGCAGCAATGATTTGATCGTCTGGCTGCAATTCAAAAGACATTTCGTAGAATTTACCCGGTACCAAAGGCTCACTTCCTCTTAATGATTTATAGTTCTGAGGGTCGGCCCAACCACGGGTAATGAGGTTGTCCGTAATTTTAGAATTTCTACCTTCTGTCCATGGCAAAGAAACCAACCAAACCGAAAGGTTAGCGGCCGGCTTACTGCTGGCTAGTTTAATTGAAACCTTCACCGTACCAGAAATATGCACTGGCGCAGTAAGCACTGGAGAAACGTATAACAACCTATGGTCGGTGATTTCGGCTTGCGCTAAAGTGGCGCCCGAGAAAGAATAGTTATCTACCAAAGTCTCTTTGCCTTGATTTGCCGAACGCTTAGTGCTAAGTCCACCCGCTTTAGGAGCACCTTTCGACAAATAGAATTGCACAGGTTTGGCTTCTGGATTTGGGTAATCGGCATAAGCAGTAGGCTTGTCCATTGCATCGCTTTCTCTCACTACCCAAGCCTTTGCATCATTTTCTACTTCATTTTCTACCCCATGTAAATAGCGAGTAAACCAACGGTTCATCATGCTCATTGGGGGAGGCCCACCATGTCCGCCTTGATGGTAGAATATTTGGCTTGGAATGCCTTTGGCCTTGGCCGCTTCATAAATACGTAAGCTATGCTCAGGTACCACGTTCCAATCGTTAAAACCATGCGACATCAGTAAAGCAGCCTTCATTGGTCCCATGTCATTCAAGTAATCACGGCCTGCCCAAAAGTCATTGTAATCGCCCGTGATTCTGTCCATGCCGTTCTTCATTTCCGTGTCTCTTACAGTCTTATTGTTATATGCACGTTTCGATTCATCACCGCTGTGAATAAAGTCATAAAGCACATCAATGTCTTCGCCTAAATAGCCACCCGGAGATCTGATCAAACCATTTGATCTATAATAATGGTAGTAGGAGGTGTTCGGTGCAATAGGGATAATGGCTTCTAAACCGTCAACGCCTGTGGTGGCTGCGGCCAATGGAATGGTTCCATTGTAGGAAGTACCCGTCATGCCCACCTTTCCAGTGCTCCAATAGGCTTTTACTTCTTCATTTCCATCTGGGCTGGTGTAGCCTTTTGCTCTACCGTTCAGCCAGTCGATCACTGCTTTGGGTGCTAATGATTCATTGTCGCCACCCACGGTAGGAGAGCCCTGAGAAAGGCCCGTGCCCGGAGAGGAAGAATGCACCACTATATAGCCGCGCGGTACCCAAGTTCTGATTTGAGAATTTGAAATGATTGGTCGCTCGCCTCTGCGCGTTACTGTAGGATTAACTCTTGCAGGTGGGGTGGCTCCCAATTCGTGTTTCACGTCCCATAAAACGCCATCAGCTAAAGAGGCAGTTCCTGCAAAATAAGGACTCGATTCGTAGACAATCGGCAATTTTAAACCTTCTGTATCGGTTTGGTACGGACGGGTAACATCTACATGCATACGGTCTGGTTTGCCATCTCCATCCGTGTCAAATTCAGTTTCAACCCAAAGGTCATGTCGAATCCATTTTTCAGGATCGTTGAAGGCGGGAACAATCTGTGTTTCGCCATTTTCGAATACAGGAACGGCCTTTTGTGCATTGGCCATTGGTAAAAAGCCCAAAAAGAGCAGCGCAAAACAAGCCGCTATATTCAGTACCGATGATTTTTTCATAAGCATTTCTTTAGTAGAATAGAATCA
Organism: Roseivirga ehrenbergii; assembly: GCF_001593005.1. Lineage (GTDB taxonomy): Bacteria > Bacteroidota > Bacteroidia > Cytophagales > Cyclobacteriaceae > Roseivirga > Roseivirga ehrenbergii. Next base: position 734,823 of record NZ_LQZQ01000045.1, on the reverse strand, counting down.
AATACGTCCAATTACTGAGACGATGACAGGAAGATAGACGAAGCCCGTCAATAAGGCAAGCTATATCCTTTATTTGGATTTGAAGGAGTTAAACCATACACTTTAGTGGTATTTACCTTATCCTTTAAAATATATACTGTACATGGACAGACAACAACTAACATATTGTATCACAATTGACGAAGTAAGAGCACGGTAAACGAATTACTGTTATTCTGTTTTGAAAGGATTGGTGTCAAATTAGGCTATCTCCCAACACAATTTCATATATGAACAGCTAGAGTTCTCGTATTTGAATGAAGATTAGATTCTTGATGTTTAACTCAATTGTTAGGGGGCCTTATTGTTTACTTTCTAACAATATTAAATTGGGTGATTTTTCTTTAGTATAGCAATTGAATTATTATCTTGAAGGGAAGATAAGGGGAACCTTATTATTGAGAACCTCCATAATGAAACCTAACCTGAACTATATAAAGCAATTGGCCAATGGTAATGCTACTTTTGAGAACAGAATACTCGGAGTATTGAAAAGAGAATTACCAGAAGAAATTGACGGTTTTAGGAATTCCATCAATTCGCTAGATTATGCTTTAGCCGCTATGTTGGTGCATAAAATAAAGCATAAAGTAAGTTTGTTAGGAATGGAAGACGGTTACAAGTTGACAGCAGATTTTGAAGATGAACTTCGTGAAGGGGCAAAATCATTACAAGATGATTTTGAGGGGTTATTGAAAATAATGACTACATTTTTAAATAGTATTAATACCGAAACAGAATGACCTGTATCATTATAGATGACGAAGAGACATCCAGAGTTATTCTGGATCAGTTATGTTCAGAAATTGAAGATCTGGATTTAATAGAAGCGTTTGATAATGCTATTGAAGCTATCAAATTCCTTAATAAGAATGATATAGATCTGATATTTCTTGATATACATATGCCTGGTTTCTCAGGTTTTGACTTTATCCAAACCCTGAAAAATCCACCAAAAATTGTTCTTACAACTTCAGATAAGGAGTTTGCTCTTGAAGCATTTGAGTATGAGAGTGTGATTGATTATCTAGTAAAACCTATATCAAGGGATAGACTGTTCAAGGCTGTTCAGAAAGCAAAATCATTTCAGTCGACCAAGGCAGTGGGTGGAACATCGGAATCATCAGATAATTCGACCACCTCTTCGAAAACGCTATATATTAATATAGATAGAACTCTCATCAAGATAGAAACTGATACCATTAACCTCATTGAGGCAGATGGAGACTACATTAATATAAAAACTCAAGAGAAAGATTATCGAGTACACTCCACACTCAGAAAAATCACTGAAAAACTACCTGATGATCCGTTCTTTCAAGTTCATAGGTCTTACATTATTAATTTAAGCCGAATTATAGATATTCAAGATAATACCATTCTTATTGCTAAAAGTGTTGTGCCAATAAGTCGCACAAAGCGCCCAGAACTAATGAGAAGGCTCAACCTGCTATAGATTGGCGCTTTTTAGTTACGATTACCGTTTTAAATGTTTAGTTAGAATAGTTTAGAGGCAGCCTCGCGAACGTTTATTTTTTAAAGGCTCATTCCCACAATTCACCGAAACTTAATTGCTGTTGACCTCCAATTAGCAATTCATGGAAATTGTTGCCCGTATGTTTGAACCATAATCATACAAGAAAAACAAATTTCTAATTAAACATTATTACTTATGAAAAAGACGAATTTATTCTTCGCAGCAATCTTGGCTTTCTTTGCTCAAACAGCTTTAGCTCAAGACAACAATGACACCAACATCGCTTCACATCAATTAGACGTGAATGTTCCTGAAGTAGCGCTCCTAGATATTTTTGACGCGAACACAGGTTTTGAGGCAGGAACCATTATTGCCGACATGACAAACATTACCTTAGTTGGAGCAAATGCTGAAGCTGGTTTATATGCTTTTGAAGCCATTAGTTATGAAAACCTATACCTTAATTACACTAGTGTAACAGGTGCCAGTGGATCTGGGTTTGATGTAACAAGACAAATCGATGTGCAGTTTGAGCCAGGAAGTACTTTCCCTGCTAGTCTAGATTTAAGAATTACTCCAGAGGCTCCTGTAATTGTTGCCAATGGTGGTAGTGCAGACTCTGCTGGATCAGTTACTGCTGGTGGTGTAGCTTTAGGCGCCACAACTCCAATTGGAACAGACGCGCTTTTAGTAAGCAGTATTGAAAGTGTTTACACTGGTGATGAAAACTACGGTGTAAAGCTATCTTACACCTTAGAGCAGAGTGGTAACTTTTCCTCTTACGAAGCAGGTTTATACCAAGCTACTATCAGGTATACTTTGTCTGATTTGTAAGAATCTTATCGCACAGACTTAAGACCCTGACTCTAATAAGACTCAGGGTCTTTTTTTATTACCTAATAGTGATGGTTAAGAACACAGTTTATTCACAGTTATCATAAAAGTCACTCATGTGCATTTCATCGATACTTAAGTGCAATCGGTCTATTTTTCAAAATAACTCATTAAAGAGATGATCAAATTTGATAATACAACAATCAGAAACAATGAAAAGCACGGATGAGAACCATACACTAATGAATCGAGATAATTCTGATCTGTTTGTAATAGATGCCAGGTTCACACCAGTAAATTCTCGTAAGACCAATAAAATAGATACCCCCAGTAGAGAAGAACTATTGGCTTCTAAAGAAATACAAAGAGTAGCCACCTTACAGAAAATGGCGCAAACGGGCTCTTGGGAAATAGCCTACAACGATAAAGGGGTGTCCATATCAGAATCTTTACAGTGGTCCGATCAGGTGTATAGAATATATGGCTACGAACCAAAGCAAGTAAAATTAAACTCTGAATTGTTTTACAGCCATGTGCATCCTGAAGATTTGGATGAAATGATTGGAGCAGTTGCCGAGAGCCTAGTGTTAAAGAAATCTTTTAACGTAGGTCATAGAATTATAGATAAAAACGGAAAGGTAAAGTATGTACAACAAAGTGGTGAGTTTGTGTTCGATAAAGGCCGAGCAATTAGTTTGATTGGTATTACCCAAGACCTTACCGAGAAAAAAACACAGTTACTTCAACTTCAAAGTACAAGGTCTAATCTGAAGAATATTCTAGAAAATGCAGAAACGGGTTATGTACTCATAAATGATGCTCTTGAGGTTATGACTTATAACCCTAAGGCTAATGAATTCTCTAAGATGCTCAATGGGGAAGAGCTCAAAAGTAACAAACCTCTTTTAGCCTTCATTCAAGAATGTAAAAAATCTAAGGCTCTGAGCGCTATTCAGCATGTATTGAATACAGGTACAACCTTCTGTGAAGAGTCTTGTTTTCGATTGCCAAATGGAGGACGAATTTGGCTAAAAGTACAGATGTCACTTATTCTAAACAGCCAAAGAGATGTGCTAGGTGTAACTATTGCTCTTTTAAATATCACTCAGGAGAAAAGATTGATTCTGGAAAAGGAAGCAATGAATAAGCGACTAACTCAAAGAAATGAGGTTTTGGAACAGTTTGCTTATATCGTCTCACATAACCTAAGAGCTCCCTTAGCTAATATTTTAGGGCTTTCTCAACTAATAACTCAACTTAATCCAGAGGATGATTTGTTTGACTCAACTACTCAAGGACTACATCAATCATCAGCCAATCTAGATCAGGTGGTAAAAGATCTTAATGCTATTCTGAAAATGCGTGATGAAATTAAAGAGGTGGAGGCTCAGGTAGATTTAGAGGAATTAGTACAGGAAGCTATTGATACTCTCGGTAGTCAGAATCAGCCTAATGTTCAATTCAAATTGGATTTTAACCAAACCAGAACGGTTAAGTGTGTTAAGGCTTATATGCTTAGCATATTCACCAATTTAATTGGCAATAGCATTAAGTATTCAAAGGAGAATTCAGATGTAGTCGTAGAGGTGAGTAGTTCAGTAAAAAGAGGTAAAGTGATTATCAATTTTAAGGATAATGGAATTGGTATAGATCTTAAAAAACACGGAGATAATATTTTCAAACTGTATAAACGATTTCATAACCATAAAGAAGGAAGAGGAATGGGTTTATACATGGTACACTCTCAGGTTTTGGCCTTGGGAGGAGAAATCAAAATAGATAGTGAAGTTGGTAAGGGTACATCTTTTACCATTGAATTACCAGCATAGTCGATAAACAAAAAAAATAATAACATGAAAAACGAAAATATATTCATAGTAATAGATGATGACCCAGTAAATAACTTTTTATCTAAGGTAATCATAAGGAAAGTACTACCAGAGGCCATTGTCTATGAATTTACTCAGCCTATCGAGGCCCTAGAATTTATTCAGTCCGACAATGAGTCACACGAGCTCATTACACTGTTTCTAGATATCAATATGCCAATTGTAGATGGCTGGGGCTTTTTAGAGCGCTTTAAACTTTTAGACGCTCACCTGATTGAGAAAATTGACATTTATATGTTGTCATCTTCCTTAGATGAAAGAGATAAGATTAAAGCAAAGTCATACAAGAGTGTACAAGACTATATACAGAAACCGCTTACTATGGAAGGCGTTGAATTGATAGCGTCAAAAGGGAAAGCTGCTTAAAGGAAATTCGTGTTGAGGTTAATTAGGTCTGGGTGGTGAGCTCAGGCCTTTTTTTATGCAATGGTCTATGTTTTCTGTAAACCTACCTAAACGTTTAAGCCTCTTAAGAGCTTAAAAGAAGGCTTTTCTCCATTCGTCTATACAAGTCTGCACTTTACCGAGCCTTCAGAAATAAACCGCTTTCAATACCGCATTTTTGACTTATAACAATAACAAAAAGCCAATAGCGATGAAAAAAATATTCCTAACACTAGTACTAATAGCTTCCTTAGCAAGCAGTGCATTTGCTTCGGTTACAATTATTAATGGCCTAACCCATATGTACAATGGAAATTCTGGCGATGTAATCGTAGGTGAAATAGTTTTAATCAATGGGTCAGACATAGAACAAAGAGTAAAGTTCTCCATTAACGAAGCTATTTTTTCATGCGGTGCCAATCGTGTTTTTACCGAGATGAACCCGCATCTACAATCATCAAGTGGGTGGATAGATAGTGGGGTAACTGAAAGGTTACTTCTACCCAGAGAGAGATATGTACACAAATTCAAAATCACAATCCCTAAAGACCAAGGTTTGAAAGGTTCATTCTGGAGTGTAATGATGGTATATGTAGAAAGACCAATAAAGGAGGAGATGCTGAACAATAGTATTGGCCTTAATACCAAAATAAGATATGCGGTTGGTCTTTTGACGAATGTAAATGGCTTTGATGAGCCAAACCTTGATTTTGAACAAGTTCAGCTTGATGAAAAAACAGGAAAAAGAGCATTGGGTATAAAAATGAAAAATGATGGTGCCTTTATAGAAGGTGTGAAGCTCTCTTTAGAGGTATATGATTCGAAAGGTAATAAGGTGAAGGTTTTAGAAACGGACCGTAACCTAGTTTTTCCTGGGGTATGTAAAGATTACATTATTGATATATCTGATTTACCAGAGGGAGAATACCAGTGCCTGCTACTGGCAGAAGCAAGAAAGGAGTATGTAGGTACTAATATATCTCTAACTCAGAAATAAGCTAGTAAGGATTTACAAAACCATTAAATCATAAAGTCATGTTGCATCCAACTCATACATATAATTCAAAAAAGTCTATAGTAGCACAAATAGTCGTTGCCTTTCATAGACTGGCTGTAAATGTGACTTTTTACATTTCTCTATTAATAACCGTTTTGCTTGCCACAGAACTGCAGGCTCAAGAGTCGGGAGTTCAGGTAGAGACAAAACAAAGTCAAGGGCTATTCAAGCCAGGCGGCAGACATTCATTGGCATTTGAGGTGCTGAACAATACAGGATCTACGATTCAATTATTTCCAGAATTAAACCTTCCTGAGGGTTGGAATTTAATTACCGCTGGTAATGATTTTAGCCTAGAAGATGGAGCATCCAAAATGGTTTTGGTAAGCTTTTATATTCCCTTCAGCGAATCGCCAGGAGAGAAGCGTGGAGGCTTCATATTAGTAAATAATAATGGGGAAGTGATAGCTTCTCAACAAGTTAAATTTATTGTAGAAGAGTTTCATAATGTTCAGATTAGAAATCTAACTGCCCCAGAAAATATACAGGCAGGAGAAGCCATTGAAGCTGTTTTTGAATTGAGAAATGAAGGGAATATTGTCGAACGTTTGAGTGTAAGAACTACCAATGAGTTACTGGATGATGAATTTTATGAGATTGCTCCAGACTCTACAGTGTTGGTTAGGGTAAAGGAAAAATCTAATGGTCAGGCCAATGGTATACAAATGATTAGCTGCGACTTGGAGCTTACTGTTGAGTCTACTGGCGAATCGAAAAAGGCGTATAGTACTACTAAGGTTTTTCCAACTAAAATAGCCAAGAAAGACGCTTATTTCCGTTTCCCAATTGAAGCAAGCGTTTATCATAATATATATAGCAATAATGAAGAGTATCAGAGCTCTCAATTCTATGAACTAAGAGGTAACGGTTATTTAGATTTAAAACAAGACCACCATCTGAACTTTATTGTCAGGGCACCAAATCAAAGTAACCTAACTAGGTTCGGAGTGAATGATCAGTACAGTCTTATTTACAGATATAAAGATAGCACTAGAGTGTTTATCGGAGATCACGTTTTTAATATCAATCGCTTAGGTTTTATGGGGCGCTTTGGCTTTGGAGCTAAAGTAGATCAGCGAATAGGTAAGTGGGAGTTAAGCGCTTTTTTTACCAAGCCAAGACTTTATGCTATCTCCGAAGAACCCATTTTTGGAGGTAAGGTAAACTACTGGCCTACTGATAAGCTCAACTTGGCTTTATCAATCACCAGTTCCAAAGAAATCGCTCAGTACTACAACTACACAGCAGTAAAAAGTGCTGGTGAGTCTGGTCAAATTATAGCGTTTTCCACTGACTATGAAGATGAAAAAACCAGTGTGCAAATGGAAGTGGCTACCAGTGTTTCTGCTAATGCAATGGACTATGCTGGTGATGTTAATATATCGCACAGAGAAGGCAGGTTGTCATATAGAGGAAACCTTACCCTTGCAGGTGAAGATTTTTTCGGAAGCTTGAGCAATAGTGTGCGCTACTCAAATAGCTTTAGCTACAATTTAAGTAAGCTCAATTTAAGCGTTGGCCAAGGCTATTCTAAGGTGCATGAGCGAAGGGATACAACACTTTACGGTATGCTCCCATATTTTGAAAATTACTTCGCAGGCATTGGTTTTAGATTGAATCAGTATCATTTTATTAATGTTCGGGCAGACTACAGGGCTAGAGAGGACAGAGGGGAAAGAACTGTTTTTAACTATCAAGAACGTGGGGTAGACTACCGCTATAAATACTCTAGAAATAGATGGGTGGTTAATTTTAATGGGCGAATAGCGCAAACCAGAAACCTATTGAGTGAAGACCGTGATCTCAGAAATACCTATGGCGAATTTTTGAATATTAACTACCGTGTTACTAGTGGGCTATCTCTTCGAGGGAACTTTAATCACAATAGAACCAATCGATACAACAGAACAAATGTACTCACAGATTACTACTTGTATGGTGGAGGTTTTAATGCCAAGGTAAGCCGAAAATTCAGGGTTGGAGCTAGTTATAACAGTGGTTTTAGTCCGGAGGAAACTTATAGAAAAAGGGACTTTGTGAATGCCAATGTATTGTGGAAAGTGGGCAAAAGGCACCAGTTGGAGGCAAGGGTGAATTATTATATGAACCCCAATACTGTAAATAGCAAAGAGTTGTTTGCCTTCTTAAAGTACACCTACCGATTTGGTGCACCGCTTAAGAAAGTACTTAAACAAGGAGGAATTAAGGGGAGAATTATTTCTAGAGATCCGAGTATAAAACTAAAGGGTATACAAGTAATAGCCTCAGGTAGCACTGTAAAATCAGATGCTCAGGGACGGTTTGAAGTAAACAATCTGCCAGTAGGTAATGGCTACATATTGGTAGATGAGTCCACACTGCCTAGCGATGTGGTGTTGATTTCAAAATTGCCATATGAAGTAAAGATTGAAGAAGGCCGTAGTACTGAATTGGTTCTGGAACTCACAAAAGCAGCAAATCTGGTAGGCAGACTCGCTCTGGAGGGAGGGGCAGACGGTAAAGATCTAAGTGCCTACCTAAAGCTAGAAAATGATGACAACACTTATTATGTGGAGTCAGATAAGAATGGTGCTTTTGCCTTCAAGAAAATTGTACCAGATTCTTACCGACTAAGTATAGTTAGAATGAAAGTAGAGAAAGAGTTAGAGTCTGTAGTTCAGGAAATGATTATAGATGCGAATGAGAGTGATAATCCTGTGGTATTCAACGTGAAGCCTAAAGAGAGAAAAATCACCATTAAGAAAAGTAATTTCAAAATTGGTAATTAAGATGAAAAGAATTGTAATAATACTAGTAATAGCCTTGTCAAGCTTTAATGCGGCTTTTGGGCAAGATGTCTTAGATGTATTGGGAGTAAACCTATTACTCTTTGGTGGTGACAGAAAGGCAATTAGTACCACTGTGGACATTCTGCCAGTTGCCATATTGGATGTAGAGCCAGAAGATGGAGCTCTTTTAAGTGGAGGGGTGGTAGAGCAAGAAGCGGGAATGCCAGTATTAACAGGCTTACCAGAGAATCTTTGGATCAACTTTACTTATAGAGCCTCTAACTTTCAACCCGCTAGAATTTATGTTTCCACAAACCAGCCGGTACCAGCCGGTATGGTGCTAAAGGTAGAGATAGTTCAGGTGGGGGCAAATGGTTCTTTCCCAAACAACCCTAGAGCTGGGGAGGTCATTTTAAGCCAAACTGAGCAAGTAATCGTCTACGACTTTGCCAATGGCTATACGGGAGATGGCGTTGGGAGCGGCTATAAGCTCAAGTACACTTTGGAAAACCCAAACTCACAATCTCTTCCAGTAGGTTTTCAAGTGATTTACAGAATTGGATAACAAACTAACACAACAGTTATGAAAAGATATATACTAATCATATTATTCCTTAACGCTTCGATATCTAAAGCGAGAAGTCAGATTTTACCTGGTACACTTAATGTTACAGGTGCTTCGAGTATTACACAAACTATTGACGATTTGGTAAAAGAAGCAGGTGAGGACGATAATGTCGTCAGCTTTGAATCAGAGATAGACACAAACGTTGTTTCTTATATTCTAGACCCATTATTAGATCCACTTACCTTAGGTTTGATCGATTCTGAAGCTACTTGTAGGGCTAATATTTTTCGTTTTTCAGTTTACATGCATACCAATAATGCTCCTCAGAATGTGGTAATAGAAGCTAAAACATTCTTTAATGCAGGAGATCGGTACCCTGGTCTTATTGCATATGATCTTTTGCTTTCACCTCTTCTTGGCCCCAGAAACTTATATCCTTGGAGAGGTGGTGGGTACATCGAACTTCCCAACTCGGGCAGGAGAGCTGTAAAAGTGTTTGAATTCATTGGTTGTAGAACAAACATACCGGTTCAGTTTAGGGTAAAAGCCAGTTCTTTAGCAGTTTCTGGTACCGAAAATTTCGAAATAGTTTATACCGTGCTTGGTAGTGTACTTTAAATATGAGCTTATGATTGGTGTTGAAATTCTTGAAAAACTAAGCCTAGAAGAGCTTGGTGTATTACAGAAAGAGGTTGAAATGGTGCTAATTAAAAAAAGGGCACATAAAACAAATAGTGTACAATACTCTCAGGTTTCGGAGCGGTGCAAAAAAGTACTACAGGAAAACAGTATAGAAACTTGGGATCAACTGGTTAGAAAGATAACTGAAGAAGATTTGCGTCAATTACGTCATTGTGGTGCCAAAACTGTCTTAGAAATCATAAATGAATTAGAAGAGAGAGGGTTGAAGTTAAGGCCTTGATTACCACGATTAATTTTTTTTGTCTTGCCTTAATAGAAACTACATTCATCGACACTTATCTGCAGTCTACCTAGGTTGGCCGTAATAGCCTATTTTTTGCGATTAAGTTTGATAAACCTTAAAAGCAAAAAGCCATGAAAAAGCTCTTAATTATAACATTACTATCAGTAATTATACTGCCTTGTTTTGCTCAATTTAATGATCAAAAAACTTGGTTATCCATCACTTTAGATAACAATCAGTATAACTCATTATTAAACCACCCGATAGAAAATGTTTTTAAGATAGACAACCCATCCTTTTCCATAGGAGTTGGTCATTATCTCAATAAATCCTTTAACCTTAATGCAGAAGTCTCGATGGGGAAAGTATTAGATTATACTAATAATACACAGGAGCTTATAGCCAACGACAGAGTTCGCTCAAACTTAGCTGCTTTTAGTTTGGCTGGAAGGTTTAAGTTTAATAACGGCCTCCTTTTAAAGGAAGAGTCTCGGCTTACTCCTTTTGTAGAAGTTGGATTAGGCTTGGCTTATTTTAATGAAAGTCTAATTGAAACAGACAATGGAGCTAGTGTTTCTATCCCTTTAGCAGCTGGTATGGCATATAGGTTTACTGACAATTTACAATTAGTGGCTAAGGTGGGTGAGAATAGAAATGCCAAAGCTACTTTTAAGAGGTTTTCTCTCGGCTTATCTTTTTCCGTTAGCAATAAGCCCGATTCCGATAAAGATGGTGTCTTGGATGAAAACGATGCTTGTCCGAATGAATATGGAGAAAAGGATAATTATGGATGTCCTTATCCAGATACTGATAGCAATGGTGTACTCGATAAAGATGATGAGTGTCCGCTAGAGGCTGGAGACATGAACGGCTGTCCAGACGATGATGGTGATGGTATAATCAATGTAGAAGATAAATGTCCAGAAATAGCTGGTTTGAAGGAGTTTGGAGGCTGTCCCGATACTGATGGAGACGGAATTGAAGATAGTCTAGACGCTTGCCCAGAGAAGGCAGGGATTGATGGAGGTTGCCCGCAGTTGGAGCTTCCAATTAAGATAGTTCACTTTAAGTTTGCTAGTGCTGAGGTAGAGAAGTTGTATCATGAAAAGCTGCTGTCGTTAGCTGAGCTAATGAAAGAAAACCCAGAGATTACACTCATCATTAGTGGGTTTACCGACAGTGTAGATAGTGATGTTATTAATACACGCCTGTCAGCCAAAAGAGCAGAAAGTGTTAAAATGTATCTAGTTAAGGCAGGAGTAGAGTCTTCGAGAATGTCAACCAACGGGTTTGGTGAAGGAAATCCGTTAGCAGATAACAGTTCAGTTGTAGGCAGAGCTAGAAATAGAAGAGTTGAGATACAATTTCAAAAGCAGGTAGAGGGTGTAGTTAAAAATTGAAGTCTCCTAACTTCGTTTATTAAACATACAAACTAGAGAGTAATTACACAGTGTCGGTGAAAACCATTCATCGACACTTAATTGCGTTTCGTCTATCAATAGTTGATTTTGAACAGACTAACTAAGCATATGACTCATATTTTTTGGTCATTAGACTTAGAATTTAACACTTCAACACTCTTAGAACTTATCAAAATGGCTCAAAAAGCAATGCCAAGCATCTTGTTTATAGAAGATGATATGATTGAACGAATGAAGTTCGATCGAACCGTTACTAAATTGGGTTTCACCAACAAAATTATAGAAGCAAGTAATGGTGAAGAGGCTCTTCATGTTTTAGAAGAAAAGGACATTGTACCTAATATAATATTTCTGGACTTAAATATGCCCAGGATTAGCGGACTTGAGTTTCTTCAAAAACTTAAATCAGACGAGAGGTTGAAATTTATTCCTACAATAGTTTTAACTACTTCAAACAACCATAGAGATGTGCTAGAGTGCTACCGTATGGGTATAGCTGGTTACATTCTTAAGCCCCTTAAATACGATGACTATGTAGATAAAATCGATAAGGTGCTATCTTATTGGAATATTAATCAATTAATAACGGTATGAAAGGGATTGTTTTTACTGAGTTTCTAGAAATGGTAGAAACCAAGTTTGGGCTTGAAATGGTGGATTATATTGTGGAGAGCTCAGACTTGAAGTCGAAAGGAGCTTATACCTCTATTGGCACATATGATTTTGTGGAAATGCTTCAGTTGATTGGTCATTTAAGTGAAAAAACTGCTATCCCGGCAGAAAAGCTCATTTACGAGTATGGCCTTTATTTCTTCGGCTACCTAGAAACAAATTATCCTCACATCTTCAAACAGTATAATAGTCCGGTGGCCTTTCTTCATTCTGTGGAAGGACATATTCACGTACAGGTGAGGAAGATATATCCTGATGCTGAGTTGCCGACCTTCGAAGTACGAGAGATAGGGCCAAACCAGATGGAAATGATCTATCATTCAAAGCGAGCGCTCTACAAGTTTGCCGAAGCATTAATAAGAAAGACCTTCGATCATTATCATGAAAAATGTGAAATAGAGCTGAAAATGATTCAGTCTAATGGAACTGAAGTAAAGTTTATGATTCAACATGACTGATAATAAGATACACTTATTAGAAAGGGCATTGGCCAGGGAAAAAGCAGCCCGAAACGAAGCGGAGAAGATTCTGGAAGAGAAATCACTTGAACTGTATGAGCTTCAGCAAAAACTCAAAATTGCCCAAGCATCTCTTCGAGAAAAACCTAAAGAGCTTGACTATAATCAAGGCAGGAAAAACTATTCAGGCCTAGCAGATGCTTATGTAAAAATAGACCTTAAGGGCAATGTGCTGGAAATGAACGATGCAGCGGTAGAACTTTTTGGTTATAACCCCAAAACAGAATTAATCAATGCTACGGACTTGGTGTATAGAGACGATTATCTCTACACAGCAAATGCCTTTAAAGAGCTGTTAAAACGAGGCACCTATACAGATTATGTTTCTAGAGTATATACCAGAGATGCCACATACAAACTAGTACATATTAATTCCAGCATTGTTTATGATGAACAGAATAATCCAATTGCTGCTGAAGGTATTGTGCGCGATATCACCGAAGAGTCGAAAGCCAGAAAGCTTATTGAATCACAAAGTGCTGAACTATACACCATTTTCAATAGCGCCCCTTTTGGTATAGTGCTCACCGAACAAGGCAAGATTATTAAGTCTAATGAGGCCTTTCAACGGATGACTGGTTATTCGGCCATAGAAGTGCAGCAGCTAAACAGTCTTCAGTTAATCAGGCAATCTGATATGGAAGAGGTGAAAAAACTGCAAGCCGATATGGAGTTGGGGCAGAAGGTGCACGCTGTTTTTACACAGTTGCTCAAGCGTAAAGGTGGCGGACTCATTAGGGTAAGGGTGAATGTTACCACCATTTTTGACGAGAATCGAAAACCTAAATATCGCCTTTCCATTTTGGAAGATATTACCGAAGAATCTAAGAAAAATGAGTTATTGGCAGAGCAACAAGAGCAGTTAGAAATAATCGTAAATAACTCTCCATTGGGAGTTGCATTATCTGACGCAGGTTCTCTTACCAAAGTAAATAAAGCCTTTTGCGATTTGATGGGGTATTCCGAAGAAGAACTTAAAACTATGGTTTTTCAAGATATTACCCACCCTGACGATGCTGAAGAGTCAAGCCATTATTTCAAGAGAATGATGTCAGGTGAGCTAAGTATGTTCACAGTGAAAAAAAGGTATTTAAAAAAGGATGGCCATATTCTGTATGCTAAAACAAGTGTGAGTGCAGTGCGTGATGCTAAAGGCGAAATTAAGTACCAAGTGGTTATGCTGGAGGATATTTCTGAGCAGGAGCGTGCCGAAAAACAAAAGCAGCAATTATTAGAGCAGCTGGAAAAAAGTAACCTAGAATTGAAGGAATATGCACATGTAGTATCACACGATTTAAAGTCGCCACTAAGAAGTATATCGGCTTTAGTAAGCTGGATTAAAGAAGATTGTAGTGATATAATTGAGCAAAAAGGGAGTAAGAACCTCGATTTGATTGAAGGTACGGTAGAACAAATGGAAAACCTGATTAATGGTATTCTTACCTATTCTGAAATAGAACGTTCTTCTGAAGAAGAAACGTCTGTTTCAATTCATAAAGTTGTTCAGAACATTATTGACTTAATATATATCCCACCACATATAAAGGTTGAAATTAAAAACAACTTGCCCACAGTTTTCGCCAATGAAATGCGCATTCAGCAGCTTTTTCAAAACCTGATAAGCAATGCTATTAACTACATAGATAAGCCAAAGGGTTTGGTAGAAATTAGTTGTAAAGAAACCTCAGATTATTATCTGTTTGCCATAAAGGACAATGGTATAGGTATTCCGGAGCGCTATCATAAAAAAATCTTCGGCATTTTTCAGTCGTTGGATTCTTCTCGTAAAAATGGATCAACGGGTATTGGCCTCAGTATAGTAAAAAAGATTGTAGAGCAATATAACGGTGAAATAAGCCTACAAAGTGAAGAGGGGCTGGGCACCACGTTTTATGTAAAACTTAAGAAAAACGGACATTAAATGTATATCAATACAATTCAAAGCGAAGAAGTGCTGGAAAAAATTCAGGCCAATTACCAAGGAAAAACGGTGGTGATTTCTGTGGCAGAAGCCACTTCAATTAGTCTTACAGATTTGATTGAAGCACTAAATGGGGCTGGTGTAGAATTTATTGGAGGCATATTTCCTAAAGTTATTTCAGCCAATAAGGTGTATGATGAGGGAATTGTGATTAGTGGTTTTTCTAATGTAAAACACACCTTTTTGGTTAAAGGTCTCGATGGTCTTGACTTTCAGCCAGAGGCTTTCGAGCTGGACGCATCCAAGCACTTTTTATTCACCTTTGCCGATGGCTTGACCCAGAATCTTTCGCTCTACCTCGAACGGCTTTATAATATTTACGGAGGTGATTTGGCTTATTTCGGTGCAGGAACAGGTAGCCTTTCTTTAAAACAAATCCCTTCGGTTTTTAATAAAGATGGCGTTTTTCAAGATGCAGCCGTTGGTTTGATTGCCTCTTCAAAAATGGCCTTAGGTGTGAAACACGGTTGGCAAAAGGTTTCTGGTCCATACATAGTCACCAAATCAGATAGAAACGTTATTCAACAGATCAATTGGCAAAATGCTTTTGATGTGTACAAGGCCATTGTTGAGGAGCATGGTAAAAAGGAAATTACACATGATAATTTCTTTGAGATCAGCAAAGCATATCCCTTTGGAATTCTGAAGGATAGCTCTGAATATGTGGTTAGAGACCCAATCGATGTAAACGAGAAGGGTGAATTGATTTGTATTGGAGAAGTGATTGAAAATACGGTAGTGGATATTCTCAATGGAGACGCTGAAACCTTGATTAATGCCGCGAAGGAAGCTGCTAAAGATGTGATGGGCAAAATTGAAAACCCCCAACATGCATATTTAAGTGATTGCATTTCGAGAGTGCTTTTTTTGGAAGAGGATTATGAAAGAGAACTAAAGGCTATTTCAAGCCAACTCAATGCAAGTGGTGAATGTATGCCTATAGAAGGTGCTCTTACTTTGGGAGAGATATCCTCCTTTGGTGATGGTTATCTACAGTTGTTTAATAAAACCGTGGTTGTAGGTTTATTCGAATAAACATGGATCAATTCAGTAAGAATGTAATGGACGTGTTACAGTTGTATGAGTTTTCCATGGCCATTGGAAGATCATTCGACTATAAAGAGAATTGCAATTCACTACTAAGGCTCATTATGGCCAGAAAAGACCTAAACTCTTGCTGGATTTACACCCAAAGAGAAGGAGAGTGCAAAATCACTTATTCAATACCGGAAAAACACCAACTAGAGGTAATGAATAGCGATAAATGCATAGTGAAGGAACTGCACGATAGAGGTGATAATTTCTCTTCACCTATTACTGATGATATTCAGAAAATTGCACCATTTCAGCTAAATGGTGGGGCAGTGGCTGTTTTTAATCTAAAAGATGAAGGGCTACTTTTTCTATACGGATCAAAGCGCGATGCCTTCCTGCAGATGGAAATCAATCAATTGTCTCCGATTATTGAGAAGTTTAGGGTTTCTCTTGAAGCTTCTGACGTGTTCCGAAAAAGAGAAATATTGCTGCATAATTTAGAGAAGCAAAACAAAGAATTGAGTGATTATGCACATGTGGTTTCACATGACTTAAAGTCTCCCATCAGGAACATTGAAACGCTTTTAACTTGGGTCAGGCAAGATTATGAAAACCTCATTGACGAAAAAGGAATAGAAACTTTTAGCCTTATAAGCGACAATCTGGAACGAATGGATAGCTTAATTGATGGCATACTTAAGTATTCAACAATTGACAAAGAAAACACAGGTAATCAAACAGTCGATTTATCTGATTTACTGGCCAAAACTATTTCTTCTATTAAGGTTCCAGCCCATGTTTCTATTGAAGTGGAAACTGAATTGCCAACCATTCAGGGTAATTTATTCACACTGCATCAGTTATTTCAGAACCTCATAGAAAATAGTATTAAGTACAGTGACAAGCCCTTCTGCCAAATAAGAGTTGGAGCCAGAAAGGTTGAAGAAGGTAATGAGTTCTATGTAAAGGATAATGGAATGGGCATTGAAGCGAAGTATTTCGATAAAATATTTCAGGTTTTTCAGAGCCTTGATGGCAATCAAAAATCTTCAGGTATAGGACTCTCTGTAGTGAAGAAAATAGTAGACTCCTACGGAGGGAAGGTTTGGCTGGAATCAGAAAAAGGCCTCGGTACGACTTTCTTTTTTACGCTGCCAGTAAATTAGGCTCCGATTCTTGTTATAAATCTATTGGGTGTATCGCACCTAGGTTTTGTTCCTCACATTATTGGCTCTGAGCTATTAATCAATTCTGCTCTATTTCTGAAGGTAGAACCTTTAACGATTTTCCGGAATTCAAAAAGTCTGTTAATAAATAAGTGCGCTCGAATAACTCTGTCCTATCCACAGATGATTGTAATTAACCGATAGACATGTGCTTTTCAACGATTATATCTTATCTTTGAAAAAAAAATATTATTATGAGAAAAGTCATGTCATTTCTGTTTGTAGTAGGTGTTTTAAGTGCTCAAAGTCTATTGGCTCAGAATAATTTCGCCTCGCATCAGTTCGTAGTTATTCTACCAGAATTGGCCACGTTAGAAATTCAAAATCAATCAAATATTACTCAAGAAAATTTACATGGAGTTTCTTTAAGTTACACTGGGTCAGTAATGTTGAGAGATGACTTTAACAAAGTTAGGAACCTTCAGGTAGAAGTTAAACCAAATAGAACATCACCAACAAACCAGTATTTGGAAATGGCTTTAACGGATAACTCTAAGAACTCAGGTATACTTCATGATAATCAAAAGATTAAAATAGGTAGCCCTGTTGATTTTGCATTATTTCCTTTAGGTTCTGAAGGAGAGTTGCAGAAATCGGAGATTAACTTTTCTTACAAGCTATTAGAGGAGTCTGAGGAACTTAATGCCTCAGGTACCTTTGATGTAGTATATACACTTTCAGATATTTAAATCCAGAAGCATATTTATAAAATGAATACGCTTCTGGATTTAACGTTATAGAAATTGTTTTACTCCACTACTAGTATTAGCTTGCTTTTTAAGACAGTACCTAAGACCAGTGTAGATTTAAACTTTTGAATACAGTTTTTGAGCGTGTTGTATATCCGTTTGACCGCCCTCATCAATCAATAGGAAGTAATCCAATTGCCATTGCTGCGTTTTGAGGGCTTGTTTGCTCGTGGGCTTGTCCCATAAAGGGTACACCCGAATGGCCCTTTTTCCTTCTTTGGAAGCAGTGGAGAAAACGCCTTTTTCAATCAATACTTTTTTGGGGAAAATGAACTGGCCAATTTGATTTTCAGAACGCACATTAACGACTACAAAATCGATTTGGTCCGAAGTATCAAAAGGCTGGATTGGGCCATTGTTCAATCGTTTCCAAAGCGTAACAAACTGCCCAATTTTAGTAGGGGTGACCTTCGCATTTCTACTCACAATCTGTAAACCATTAAGCAGGAATGTGCAGGCTCCATATTCTTGGCTTTCTTTTTCTGCTTCAAAGTTGGTGAGTTCAAAACCCAAAGGTTTGTAGATATTGTCTTTAATGGTTTTGAGGTTTGGAATGGGCATTTGATTGAAATAAAGATATTGACTCGGTAATTTCAGTCTGTCCCGAACTTGTTTCGGGAAGACTCCTAGGTAGTTGTGCCTTTGCCGGAGCTGCAGCATAAACATCTAAGGCCTGCTGGCAGACTGGTGCGCACATCGATAGTTATAACTGGCGAGGTAGTCTATTCAATTAGCATTTCGTTATTTTTTTTCCAACCTTTTAAATCCATAGAAAATCAGACCGCAACAGATCAATAAGCCAAGAATCGCTGGTATCAATATTGATTTTCCCGACTCACCCGCATTTTGAATACTCCACACCATTTTACCTGTGGCCATAAGAACAACAACCGCAATACCTATTGTTACACTTCGTTTCCAAAAAGCCAATCCTAAAGCAATAAATGAAATAGGGATTGTTAAGGTCAGTAGTTGTTTACTCATGTTCCATTCACCGTACAGATACGCTTTCTCAAATTCTAAAAAATCCATTACGCTTTCACTCGCAATTTCCGGCTTGGGAAACCAAAACATACTTGTGAACAAGGCAAAAATCGAAATCATCATTCCGGCAAAGCTTTTTTTATAAGCGAAATAACAAAATGGTAGTAAAAATAATGGTCTGAGGTACCAACTCCATTGATTATGGTGTCGTTCAAAAACCCAATCAAAGAAAGGTTTGTGAGTCATTGAAATTATGATGAAGGTAATCGTCAGGATTAAAAATATACCTCCCACTAAGAAGTCTTTATTTCTACCTTTCATATGTTTTATTTAATAAACCACAACGGTTTGTATTTGAGCAGTGTCCCGTAGGGCAAGATTACTACTTAAAAACGCAACCTCAAATTCAATGAACCGCCAAGTACAGCCTGTCCCGAACTCGTTTCGGGAAGACCCGTACGGCAGGTGGTGTGTCCCGAAGTATCGGGAGGCGCACCGTGGGCTTATGGCTCACGGCCGTCTACTCGATTGCCGGTAGTTATTGTTTACACCAATCCTCTTTTTCTTAAGTCGTCTAAAAGAGTCCTGATGATTCCTTTCAAACGATGTGGCATTGAACTATGTGTCCCTCTTATTCTTCTTAATTCATTGTCCCCGTACTGGAACGTGATTGTTAAACGCCAGCCGTCTTCGGAACCATAATAGTCTGTCGTGTCGATATTTTTAATATTTGACCATTTAAACAAGCTGTCAATTCGGTGTTTTGCTTCAACGTCAACTGAATAACTCTTTATCCCTTGAAATTTACTGTTTTCAAGTCCTTTAAATTCTGTATTTCCTTTGTCGTCCATTGTTAGGTAAAACTCTGGGCATTCACCAAAGCATTCTCCACCTTGAAGAGTAATTCTTTGAAACCTTAGGTCTTTGTCAAATTCGAGAGCTCGATTGTAGTATCTTAATGTGTCGGTGTAACCTAAAAGCATTAATGAGTCCTTCGTTAATTTTATTATTTGAAAATTCGTTGAGTCTTCGTCAAATATTTGAATTTCATTCCCATTCACTGAATATCTTCCCTCATAAGTTAACCAAAGGTCAGAAATTGTTATCAACGTGTCTTTTCGAAATCTTAGTCCAATGTATCTTGGGTCAAAGTCGAAATAATTGGAGGAATCACGAACAAAAATCCAATCTGCTTCAAGCCATTTTTTCTCGTCAGTCTTTGTCGATGTACACGAAATGACTATCAGAAGTCCGCAAATTAGTTGGGTAAACTTTGTCATAATTACAGCCAACGACAAGCTAAGCACAGTCGGCTTAGCCTTTTAAATATCTCAAAAGTATCGGTTTCAGATGCTCTTTGCAAGTAACTAAGTAAGTCGATTGGGCTTAGCGCCTGTTGGAGGTAGTTATTCGTACCTCCTTTGGATTTCATCGTAAATATTTTTGTTGTTGTAGTACAGTCCTCTTGATTCGTTGGTAGGTTTCAGGAGTTGACCAATGAAATACTTCTGGAAGAATTCTTCATGTTCGGATTTATTAACTTTCTCAACTGCTCTTAGATCATCCTCATCCACACCAGAAAAGAGGCTCCCTGTTACCGAACCCGTTAAAAAATTGTCCAGTCGTATTATCGTTTTATCATCCTGTTCAGTAATGTTCGCAAGTACGAACATATCAGCTCTGATATCAGGAACATAGTAGTACAAATAGAATAAGGAATCGACAAGATTGAGTTCAATCGTATCGCTTAATAGATATCCTGGTTGAAGTTTTCCGAAAAACTCTGTCTTATCCAATTCAAGTGTATAGGTTTTATTAGATCCAATTCCGAGTTCGGCACTTTGCTTAGGAAGTGTTGTTGCAACAAATGAAAAAACGGCAACTGCTCCAATTACAGTTCCGGTCGGAATTATGATTCTCCTTCTTAGGCGTGCAATTTGGCTCTTGAAATATATGAACGAGAATGGCATAACTGAAAAAGCAAGGAAATCAGTTGGATCTACAGTTCGACCAACGTGAATTGCAGAGTTGTTAAGAAAGTTAATTAGCCCTTGAGATATGGAAGAGTTCCAATAGCCAAATATTAAAATAGTCAAACCATAAATGATCCTGGTATATTTCGGAAACAATGCAGAAAAGAAGATTGGAAAGATGAAAAGCCCTGTAAAATCGGATAGTTTTCCAGTTAGCACGTTCGAATATTCGTACTTGAGAACGAAATCGTTCAGTAGAAGAATTGCTAGTCCTAAGAGGAATAAGGGAGACCTTAAAATATCTATTCGTGAATTTGCTCTCATGCAGTCAATTACCTCCAACGACCCGGCTAAGAAACGTAAGGCTTTCGAAGCGATTACCTGTCCACCGAAACCGAAGTTTACTAAATGTACGAACCTTTCTGAAAGCCTTACTTGGCCTATGTTTTCTTAGCCATTGTTGGGTGGCGTTTTTTTCTTTTTAATAATCATTTATAGTGTTCGTCCACGACTGTTCAGTTGAAAAATCAAGTTGTCCCCTAAAAACAAAGTCGTAAATATCAGATTCAATTGTCCAAACATTTTTATTGTTACGCGTAAATGTTATTTTCTCTTCCTTGTCTAATGGGTTTATTCCATAGTCTGGAGAAAAAGCAATTAGTTGCTGAAAAAGTCTTGAATTAGAAGGATTCTCTGGTGTCACTAAATTATCTAAAGTGTCGAGTTCTATGAGTAGAGATTTAGTACTGTATAAGTCCGTCAATTCCTTTCCTTCCTTGAATACTGGATTTTTCTCAGTCGTTACGATGAAGACTTGATTGTGTCCTTCTGCAATTTTGTATTCATTCTCAACAGTATCAATGTCAAGAGTGGAATTTTCGAATGTTTTAAAGGTTGTATTGATTTCCCAATGGTCAACATAGTCGCTAATATTCATGTCGTCCGATTGGTTACAACTTGTAAAAAGAAGTATCAAGGTTGTCGCTAATACTAATAGATTCTTCATTGTCTTTTTAATGCCACCCAACGGTTTGTATATGAAACGTAGCGTGTAAAAAGACGCTTTCCTTTCGGATTATACACAAGCCGAATTTTTAAATTTTTATCTTTATTTTACTAAAAGCTAAATTTAAAAATTTGGCGGTCTCAGCAAATATATACTAACCTCTCGGAAAGCCTATAATAGCTATGTTTTATATACGTTGTTGTGGGTAGTTTTTATTCGGTCAACTATTTCCGATGTCACTTTATTAAAATTAGAATTCACTTCATTTTTAAATTCACTATTAGCATTATTTCCGTCAATATTGTTTGCTCCCCATTTATAAATTTCAATAACAATCGGAATTAAATCAATTCCTTTTTCTGTTAACGAATACAGATATGAAGATTTATTATTCCTATCAACTTCTTTTTTTACAATATCATTTTCAAGTAGTCGATTTAATCGGTCAGCAAGAATATTTGTAGATATTTTTTCAACTGTTACTAACTCGTTAAAGTGTCTGTTGTTAAAGAAAATAAAATCTCTTAAAATTAGTAAAGTCCATTTGTCTCCAAAAATGTCAAGCGATAAGCTAATTGGACAGTCCGACCTTCTTTCAATCTGTTTCATATGCAAATATATAAAAATGCACTTGTAAAATAAAAGTACTTTCATATATTTGCACTTGTAATTCGCAAGCACTATTAATATTTTAAAATTAAATTATGTCATACACAACAATGGTTTCGATTAATGGAACTACACAACAAGTATTCAATGCTATTTCACAACACGTCAAAAAATGGTGGGGAAATACAGATAATTCAGTTTCTTCAGTTGGTGATGAATTCACAACAAGTTTTGATAGTACTTATTGGAAGTTTAAAATCTCCGAATTTGAACCTAATAGAAAAATAGTATGGAAATGTATTGAGGCTAAACATATTCACAATGGTTATGAAGGAATTGAAAAAGAGTGGGAAGGAACTTTTGTTGAATGGGTTTTGGAAGATAAAGGTCAAAACGCAACAATTCTAAATTTCGCACATAATGGATTAGTTCCCGAGTTAAACTGTTATGAGATTTGTTTTCCTGCTTGGGAAAGATTTGTAACTCAAAGTTTAAAGAGTTTTGTTGAAACTGGAACTGGAATGCCTCATCTTTCTTAAATTACCCACAACGGTTTGCATATGGCTTGTGGCGGTTTTCGAAGCACTTTCCTGTCCGCCCGAGACCTACTAGATTAAGAGCCGAAAGCTTTGATTTTAGCACTTCACCCGCCATAAGCTATATGCTTTGTTGCCGCATCGTTTTTTCTTTTTTACCAATTATTAATCATCTCTTTTCTGTCCGCAAAAACTTGTTGGACAAAGTCGATTAATTCTTTGCCACCAAAAGCAATTGTACCTTCGTGTGAACCATATACAAGCCAATCAAAGGTTCTGTCGCAATAGAAGGTCTCATAACAGTCAATGTCAAATTCGCTATGGGCAATTTCATAATCGAGTTGTTCTTCTGTGATTTCGTAAAGTCTTCCTTCAGCTTTCTGCTTAATGAAGTTAACTATCTGCTTTTCGTCCGTTTCCGTCAAATTCTCTTTATTCATAAATAAAGTTGTCAGTTCGGAACTTACTTCTATTAATGGCACCCAATACCCGTCAACTCTCCATTTATCTGTTAATACTTGACGTATTGTCTCTCGTTCGTCATCTTTTAACCTCCTTTTGTATGGTAGTGGTTCAATAGCTTCTAAAACGGAATTGTCAATATTTTCAATAAATTGCACGAATTTGTCGCGCTCTTCTTGAATTGCTTTTCGTCCAATTTTATTATTGGTATTTTCTGTAAAATGGCTTTGGCTTTCCTGTCCGGTCTTTTTTAGAGTTTGCTTACAAGTTTCTATATCTTGAAACTCTTGTCCTGTGAAGTATTCTATTCCTTGTCTAATCGCACTTAGAGCATTGTATCTCGGGAAAAGATTGTAGTCATTGTCTGTGTAGGTGTAAGGAAAGTCATTACCTGTCCTTTCATTTTGATACCTGTCCGACCAATATCTAAAATTGTCAATGCAGTAATGTTTTGCTGCTGATACTATGGCTTCTGTTTCTGTCATTTTAAATGTGCGGCAACGTGTCTGTATGCGCAACTAGTTGCGTATATTTTTTATATATCTAATTTATCTAAAGGGCTAACAATCTGGTTAAAGCCCTTGGTGGTAATATGGGTATACACTTCTGTGGTTTTTGAGTTACTATGCCCTAACAGGTTTTGTATATACCTCAAATCTGTTCCATTCTCTAATAAATGTGTAGCAAAACTGTGTCTTAAGGTATGCACTGTAATATGCTTTTTAATTCCCGTTTTCTTTATTGCTACTTTTAAAATATTTTGGATGCTTCTCGAAGAATATTGCACAGGTTTTTCCTTAGTGCTTCCCATC
Organism: Roseivirga ehrenbergii; assembly: GCF_001593005.1. Classification (GTDB taxonomy): domain Bacteria; phylum Bacteroidota; class Bacteroidia; order Cytophagales; family Cyclobacteriaceae; genus Roseivirga; species Roseivirga ehrenbergii. The sequence continues at coordinate 710,898 of NZ_LQZQ01000045.1, read as the reverse complement.
CCCTCGAATAGCCAATAGTGCGGCTTTTCCTGTTTGAAATACTCCCTTAACAAGTCTAAAACCTTTTTTGATAGAATGGTATATCTGTCTTTATTGCCTTTAGCATTTTTTATATGAATTTGCATGCGATCTGAGTCTATAGCCTTGATAGGTAGGTTAATAACCTCACTGATTCTTAAGCCAGCAGAATAAATGGTACTCAAAATGGCCTTATGTTTTATGTTTTTTACGTTTGACAAGATCATTTGTATTTCTTCTACACTGCATACCGTAGGAAGTGATTGTTCTTGTCTCGGACGTTCTACAAAATACAACTTTCTTTTTCCGCCTAATACTTTCTCAAAGTAAAATTTTATTGACTTGAGTCACTTTGGCTTTCGCTTTAAATGGTTAATTTTTCATTTAAAATTCGGGCACATCTTTTCCCCTCAAACCCTTTCTCGCAATTCATCTTTGTTTAGTTTTGTCGCCTTTAAAAACCCAAATACATGCAAGTACATTTTCAGCGAATCGCCACAGAGCTTTCTATCAACCCAAAACAAGTAGCCACCACTGTAGAACTTTTGGACCAAGGAGGTACAGTGCCCTTTATTTCCCGCTACAGAAAGGAATTAACCGGCAGTTTAGATGAAGTTGAAATTGCGTCCATTCGTGATCGAGTTTTGCAACTGCGCGAATTGGACAAAAGAAAAGAAGCGGTTTTAAAGTCGCTAAAAGAGCAAGAAAAACTTACAGACGAGCTGGAAAAACAAGTAAACGAGGCCGAAACCATGGCCCGCTTAGAAGATATTTACCTGCCTTATAAACCAAAGCGCAGAACCAAGGCTACCATTGCCCGCGAGAAAGGACTAGAGCCTTTAGCCAAACTTATTTTTGAACAAATCAATGCCGACCCATACACCAAAGCCGCTGACTTTGTAGATGCTGAAAAGCAGGTAGAAGATATTGAGCAAGCCTTACAAGGTGCGCGTGATATTATGGCCGAATGGATCAATGAAGATCAGGAGGTTAGGGCAAAAATGCGTAGGTTCTTTCAAGAAAAAGCCGTTTTCAAAGCCCGTGTGTATCCGGGTAAGGAAGAAGAAGCGCAGAAATACAGAGATTATTTCGACTGGGAGGAAAGCGTAGCCAAAGCTCCTTCGCACCGTGTTTTGGCCATGCGCAGGGGCGAAAGCGAAATGTTTTTGATGTTGGATACCGTTCCGCCAGAAGAGGATGCGATTGAACTGCTCGATCGACACTTGATACAAGGAAATACGCAAAGTGCAGAACAGGTGAAATTGGCCATTAGAGATGGTTATAAGCGTTTGCTTCAGCCGAGTATGGAAACGGAGCTGCGCATGATTTCCAAGAAAAAAGCAGACGAAGAAGCCATCGAGGTATTTGCTAAAAACATGAAAGAACTGCTGATGGCCGCTCCTTTGGGCAGTAAAAATGTAATGGCCATCGACCCGGGTTTTAGAACGGGCTGTAAATTGGTCTGTTTAGACAAACAAGGGCAATTGCTTCATTTTGAAGCCATTTACCCACACGAACCACAAAGACAAACCGCCAAAGCGGGCGCTACCATTAAGCATTTGGCCGAGAAATTTAATATCGAAGCCATCGCCATTGGCAACGGAACCGCGGGCCGTGAATCAGAAACTTTTGTAAATAACTTAGGGCTGCCAAAATCCATTACCGTGGTGATGGTAAATGAAAGTGGCGCCTCTATTTATTCTGCTTCGCAAATCGCCAGAGATGAATTTCCGAATGAAGACATTACCGTGCGTGGAGCGGTATCCATTGGTCGTAGGCTGATGGATCCTTTGGCGGAATTGGTAAAAATTGACCCAAAGTCCATAGGAGTGGGGCAATACCAGCACGATGTAGATCAAGGCGCATTAAAGCATTCTTTGGACGATGTGGTGATGAGTTGTGTAAATGCCGTTGGGGTGGAAGTCAATACGGCTTCTGAGCAATTGCTGACTTATGTTGCGGGCTTGGGGCCACAGCTGGCTAAGAATATTGTAGAATATAGAAATACGAATGGTCCGTTTAAGGACAGGGCCTCTATAAAAAATGTAACCCGTTTGGGTGAAAAAGCCTTTGAGCAAGCGGCTGGTTTCTTGCGTATTCGCGGAGCGGCTAACCCTTTGGACGAGAGTGCGGTACACCCTGAGTCTTATGCCATTGTCAGCCAAATGGCGAAGGATTTGAAATGCTCGGTTACAGATCTTATTCAGAAAGAAGAGCTGAGAAAGCAAATCGACCTGAAAAAGTACATTACCGATCAAATTGGTTTACCCACCCTAAAGGATATTTTGAGCGAATTGGCCAAGCCAGGTCGTGACCCTAGGGAACAATTTGAAGCCTTCAGTTTTATGGAGGGTGTGAATAGCATGGAAGACCTAAGGGCGGGCATGAAGCTGCCGGGCATTGTGACTAACGTGACCAACTTTGGTGCCTTTGTAGACATTGGAGTGCATCAGGACGGCTTGGTTCATATCAGCCATTTGTCCGATACATTTGTGAGCAATCCTGCCGATATCGTCAGTGTTCAGCAAAGGGTAGAGGTTACGGTTCTGGAAGTAGATGCTAGCCGAAAACGAATTTCCCTTTCAATGAAAGGCGAAGCAAAACCTCAGGTAAAGAAGAGCGAAAGGGCTAAGCCAAAAGCCAAAGTTCAAAAAGAATCAGAAGGAGATATGGCCAGTAAGCTGGCTGCTTTGAGGGGGAAGTTTGGGGGGTAGTTATGGGGTATTAGTTATTGGTTATAAGGGGAGACAGTTGATCAGTGAATCAGGAAAAAAATAGTGAATTAGGGAACTCATTTTTTGTAAAAAAGTTCGTCCTAACTCCTAACTCCTAACTCCTAACTCCTAACTATTAGCCCTTAACTGACTACGAAGCTTCTCCAGCTCCTTATCCACCTTCACCAAACCTTTAAGTTGCTCTAGCTTTTCAATGGTTTTTTGAAGGAACTTCTGATGTGCATCAGATTCGGGGTGAAATGCCTTGTGCTTCATGGCGCTGCGTATTTCGCCCCAGTTTTTAATAAAAGCTTTCGTTTCCTTGTCGAAGTAAACATCCATAAATTTTCCCCAAATGTATTCTTGGGCCAATTGATTAGGGTGCAGCATGTCCTTTTCATAAAAGCGGTAATCCCTCAAATCGTCCATTAAGAGCTCATAGGCAGGGAAATAATCTACATCATCGGCATAAGTGCTAATCTGATGGCAAGCCAGCCTTAGAATGCTTTTGCTCACCATATTCAATTCTAGCGTGTCTTTTACGTGCCGAATAGGACTGACCGTAAGGATGAATTTCAATTCAGGGTTTTGCGCATGAAGCTGTTCTTTCAACAACATAAAAGCACTTGAAATTTCTTCGGAACTCAACAGTCTTTTATTGAATTGACTTGCGGGAGTTTTATGGCAGTTGGCTACCAGCATTTGTGTTTTTTTTTCTTCGTATACCCAAGCTGTTCCCAAAGTAATGATGATGGTAGTCGGTTTCTTTAGCACTTTGGTAAGTCGGTTTCGCTGGCGGTTAATATGAGATTCTAGCTGCTCTTGAGACTTTCCATACAGCTCAGAATGCACCTTGTAGTTTAAGTGAATTCCATCTCGAACCAAATAACTGTCTTCTGGAAGTCGAGTTTCATCCAGTGCCATTTCTATCAATTCAAAAATGGAGAGGGGATTAAAGATGATACCGAAGGGGTTATGCTCAACCTTGAATTTATGTTGAGAGAGTTTCTTCCCAATATTGTCAGCAAAGCAGGAGCCAATCGAAATCAATGGATTTGATAACTGTATTTTGTGAGAAGAGGGTTTCGGGCTTAATTCGGTTCTGAACATGGCCAAAGATAACCAATGTAAGAATGGCTAAAAATAAAAAATGGAAGCCCGCTTTAGAGACTCCCATTTACTTGACCAAGTGTTTTGACCTTGACCATTCACTCTTCTGACAGAAAGAGGTGTTGTTATAGGCTAGAAAGTGCTTTTACGATGGCTTGAGAATCGTCATCCACTTTAGTATCACTCCCAGATAATTTAAAAGCAACTTTTAAACTCATTCGGGCATTTACCAGTTTGCCACGTTGTTTGCCAGGTATCCAATCAGGAGACAATTCGAGCATACGAACGGCTTCGGTATCGCAACCTCCACCAATACCTCTAATAACCTGAATGTTCTCTAGTTTTCCTTCGGTAGTCACAACAAATGACACAAAAACATTTCCTTCAATTCCTTGTTTTTTGGCTTGTTCTGGATATTTAAGGTTGGTCAAAAGGTGTCTTCTGTAAGCATCTGCTCCACCTGGGAAGGTAGGCGGCTCTTCTACAATAAGAAAAACCTCATCTGAATTTTGTACACCAGCAACACCGGTGACTTGGCCAACTTCATCAATCGATTCAAGGCTGATGTCCTCATCGGAACATGAGAGTGCTGTGAATAGCAACGCAGCAAGTAATAATGTTGATTTTTTCATAGTAACTAAGTTTTATCCGAAGTAAACTATTTTAATAGTTAATAGCAAATAAACTTAGTTGTTTTTGTTAGTAAGGGAGGCAAAACGACATGTACCAAACAGGTAATTTTAACTATTTGATTATTAGTGTTTTATAAATTTTAGTGAAAAACGATATGTACCAAAACGTTAGATTAACCTTATTTTAATTGTGCTTCTTTAAACAAGTTTTAAATCACTTTTAAAATTATGAAATTCTTGTTGTTGATTGATATAGAGTATGTTATGATTCTTTTGTTAAAGTAGAAACAGAATTGGCATTATTGTTTTTTATTAAAATTTTGGTTGCTTAGATACTTTAAATGTGAGTTGCTCGGGGCTTTGGGCTTAAAAGTTTAGCCTTAAATAACAGCCAAATGACTAGTATAAGCAATATTCAACCATATTTTTGGTACATCTCGTTTTTAAAATAGGGACATCTCGTTTTAGCGATCTTAGAAGTTGTTGAGGAAGAAATTGATAGGGGATTAAGCCTTATCTTCTCTACCGCCCAAATGCTCGCATTCAATCAAATTTTGCATACTAATAAAGTCAACAGGCACTTTTTCATAATTGTAGATTTGGCGAAGGGTAGTAGTGTAATTATTATCGCCCATACTCATATCAACGTCTGTCATTTCCAATTGACAAGGATGTTCGTAGCCGCAAGCGTGCGTAATCTCTAAGATTTCCTTCCTTAGCGTTTTGGCGTAGTTATAAAAGCGTTCCGATTTAAGGGTAGGGTCAATTCCTGCTTGTAGCCATTTATTTTGAGTAGCCACGCCTGCTGGGCAGGTATTGGTATGGCATGAGAGCGCCTGAATACAGCCAATAGAAAGCATGGCTTCTCTGGCTATGTTAATTAAATCGGCTCCCATACTGAAGGCCATTAATGCGCTGGATGGAAAACCTAATTTACCAGAAGCAATAAATACTACACGATCCGTCAGGTTCTTACGCTTAAACATTTGATAAATCTGAGCAAAACCAAAAACAAAAGGTAGTGCTACGTGATTAGCAAAGGCCGGAGGGGCAGCTCCTGTACCGCCTTCACCGCCATCAATGGAAATGAAATCAGGACCAATATTGCGTTCTACCATCAGGTCGGTCAATTGTTCCCACATGTCTAGTTTTCCCACAGCCGATTTAAAGCCTACTGGCAAGCCGGTATTGTTAGCAATGTCTTCAATAAAGTCTAACAATTCAGGAATGGTGCTAAAAGCGGTATGGGTCGATGGCGAAATCACATCTTTACCCATTGGTACATGTCTGATTTCGGAAATTTCTTTGGTGATTTTGGATGCAGGTAAAACGCCTCCTTTGCCAGGCTTAGCACCCTGAGAAAGTTTAACTTCTATGGCCCGGATGTATTTATAGTCGTTAACCAATTTCACCATTTTATCCATATCGAAATTGCCTTCGGGGGTTCTTACCCCAAAGTAACCAGTGCCAAATTGGAAGACGATATCTGCCCCATGCTGATGATGATAAGACAATGAGCCTTCACCAGTATTATGATAACAGCCTGCCTTTTTTGCACCTTTGTTCAACGATTCTATGGCCTTTGCCGATAAAGAGCCAAAACTCATGGCTGAAATATTAACGATGGATTTAGGTCGAAAAGGCCTTCTTCTTTTATTATAAAGGCCCATTACTTTGGCGCAGGGAATTAAGTCTACCTGAGTAACATTAGGGTGATTAGGTGCTGGCTTATAGGGTAGCATGGTAGGGTTGATAAACACAAAGCCAGGAGAGGCCTGGTCTTGATCTGAGCCAAATCCGGTATAGTTATTCTGCCTTTTTGAAGAGGCATAAACCCACGTGCGCTGACTTCTGTTGAAAGGGAGTTCTTCGCGGTTATTAGCTACTATGTACTGTCGCAGTTCTGGGCCAATTTTTTCGAGCATATACCGAATATGCCCAACGATTGGAAAATTATGCGTAATCGTGTGCTTACGCTGAATAATATCTCTTAAGAAAAGGATGAACAAGAAAAACAAAACCCAGCCCCACCAAGGCACTGCAGCAAGAAAAGATTGAATTGACTCCATAATCACAATTAAGTGGATTTTAGTCAAAGTAGTATTTCTTTATCAGCATTTAAATTTAATGACTGGTATTTTGTTGTTGGTTTGTCGGGAAATTCTATTTCACCTTAAAAAATGAAGAGACTGGCCTCATATGGACCAGCCCCTTGATGGATTATTAATAGCTACGGATGATTCTGCCAGAGCCAGACACTTTAGAGTTGATTTGCGGATCGCCCTTGTAATAAACATCCCCAGAACCTGAAATTTTAACGGTTAGAATTTCTTCAGCCGTTACTTTAATATTTCCAGACCCCGAAAGGCTTGCATCAACTACTTTTGCGTTTAGGCCATAAGAATTGATATCTCCCGAACCAGTAACCGAAGCGGTCAGATTATCGACCATACCGCAAAGGTTGATTTTTCCGGAGCCGCTGATTTTTAGATTCAAGTTGTCCAAATCCAAGCAGTTTTCACTTTCAATATCTCCTGACCCAGTAAGTGTGATGTTTTGGAAATCGGGTGCCGAAATATAGACCTTCAATCTTCTGGTCCTTCTGATGTTATGATTGCTTTTTATGATGAGTTCGCCATTACTCACATAAGTATCTACAATAGGCAGTAGGTTTTCATGAGTTTCAAGCCTAAGCGTTTGCTCATCCTCTTGTAATAAGTAAATATCCGCTTCAATTTGTAGCCTCACAGAATGGAAGTCTTCCACCACACGCGTTTCGTTGATTATTGGCCCATTGCCTGTTATATCATCAAAGGAACAGCTAGAAAGAGCCAAAATGGCAAAGGGCATTAGGAGTAAATGTTGTTGTTTCATCTTTTTGAGTTTGTTGTTGTACCCTTATGACGATTGATGTCTGCCTCACACGTATGGAGAAGAAATATTTTTTTAGTGATGTATAATGAAGAACAAGCAGGTTGATTTAGCGGCAAATAATCTCCGAAATACTATCTTCGCGCAGTGAACTATCAACAGACGCTCGACTACTTGTTTTCCGCTTTGCCCATGTACCAAAGGGTAGGGAATGTGGCTTTTAAGAAAGACCTCACCAATACATTAAAACTTTGTGAAGTACTCGATAATCCACAGCATAAGTTTAGGTCCATTCATGTGGCGGGCACCAATGGCAAGGGCAGTTCATCGCACATGTTGGCCTCTGTATTTCAATCGGCAGGCTATAAAGTGGGGCTCTATACTAGTCCGCATTTAAAGAGCTTTACCGAAAGAATAAGAATTAACGGCCAACCGATTCCAGAACAAAATGTGGTTGATTTTGTGGCAAGAATTCAACCTACCATTGAAGAAATTCATCCTTCATTTTTTGAAATGACGGTGGCCATGGCTTTCGATTATTTTGCTGAAGAGCAAGTAGACATTGCCATCATCGAAGTGGGGTTAGGCGGAAGGTTAGACTCTACAAATATCATTACTCCAGAGCTTTCATTGATTACCAATATTGGCTTCGATCATATGGATATGCTCGGCAATACCTTGCAAGAAATTGCCTTTGAGAAGGCTGGAGTGATAAAACGAAATGTTCCTGTGGTGATAGGAGAGTCCCAAAATGAAACAACTCCTGTTTTTACCCAGAAGGCAAAAGAGATGAATTCCGACTTGGTATTTGCAGATCAGGAGCCCTTGAATACGAGCGAATATTCACTTGATTTGCCCGGTATGTATCAGGCTAAAAACATCAAAGGCGTATTGGCCGCTGTCAATGTGTTAAGAAAGAAAGGCTGGGAAATTTCCGAAGAAGCCTTAGTGCACGGACTCGCCAATGTGAAGACTCAAACAGGCTTAAAAGGCAGGTGGCAAATTCTTTCAGAAGCACCGCTGACCGTATGCGATACGGGGCATAACAAAGAGGCTTTTGATTATATCATTCCACAAATAGAGTCTTGTTCTTTCGAAAAACTCTATATGGTTTTGGGCTTCGTTAATGATAAAAAGTTAGACAGTTTGATTCCACGTTTGCCTGCCCAAGCTGAATTCATTTTCTGTGAAGCTAAAGTACCACGGGCCATGAAGTTGGAACGCATTGAAGAGTTGGTTTCACCTTTTGGTTTGAAAGCGGATTTTGTTCAGGATATAAATGAAGCAATTGCTTTGGCCAAGTCAAAAGCCACGAAAAATGACATGATTTATATTGGAGGTAGTACCTTTGTGGTGGCCGAAATAGAAGCGTTATAGATGTCGAGACAGAAGCAGAAAAGGTTTGAGGAGTTAAAAGAACGTGAAAATGTTCTGGAAGATTACAAAGCACTCTACACTCAATTAAAAGGGAACTGGAACAAATTATACTTTAAGAATGACCATCCGATTACGGTCGAAATGGGTTGTGGCAGAGGTGAATACACTACGGGTTTGGCCAGGGTTTATCCCAATAGAAACTTTGTGGGCGTTGACGTAAAAGGCGATAGATTGTGGGTGGGCAGCACGCAAGCCATTGAAGAAAATCTTACCAATGTGGCCTTTCTGAGGGCTCAAATTCAAAGCATAGAAAGTTTTTTTGCCCCAAACGAAGTAGAAACCATTTGGATTACTTTTCCCGATCCTTTCAGAAGAGATGGTGATGCCAAAAGAAGACTAACCTCACCAAGGTACCTTGAGTATTATAAATCATTACTCACCAAAAATGGTCAAGTGTTCTTTAAAACGGACAATACACCGCTTTTTGATTATACGCTGGAACTGTTAAGCGAACGAAATGATATCATGGATTTAGAGTACACTCGTAACCTGTATGATTCAGAATACATGGATGACCATTACGGTATTAAGACTAAGTTTGAAGAGAAATTCTATAATCTTGGTGAAAGTATTAAGTACATGAAATTTAAATTCGACCATGAAAAATAGACCATTTATAGACAAAGGAATGCAATGGCTTGTACTGGTTTATGTGCTGGCTTTCGGTATTTTAATGCTTCTGACCAACCATGGTGACTTTGTGCTTTGGCTTAATGATAGGCATACTAGCTTTTGTGATTTCTTTTTTCAGTATTGGACCTACCTTGGCGATGGGGTTTTGCTGGCTATTGTGGCCTTGTATTTCTTATTCACCAATCTGCACAAGTTCTACTATATGCTGATTGCCATTGCGCTCCAAACAGTCTTTGTTCATATTTTTAAACAGTGGCTTTTTGCTGGGGAACCAAGACCCAAAACTTTCTTTGCTGATCAGGTGGACAGCCTCAATTTTGTAGAAGGAGTTACCACCCGCGGTTTTGATAGTTTTCCTTCAGGTCATACCGCTTCAGCCTTTACATTGGCTTTTGTGCTGATCAGTTTGTGTAAGAATAAATATTTAAATGTATTGATCTTTATATTGGCCATATTGGTCGGAATATCAAGGGTTTATATCCTTCAACATTTCTTAAGAGATATCTACATCGGAAGTGTTTTTGGAATAATGGCTGCGCTTATCGCTTGGTACATTATGAAACCTTATACAGATAGACCTAAGCTCCAGAATGGTTTATCATTTAGAAAAGACTCCAAGAGCTGAGCTTGCTATTTTAGCAGTGTAAATTACTTCATTTGAAATCGAAACAAGTACTTTTGGAGGGTCGATTATGCATTAATCCATTCCCCACTTCATCACCAAAGTAGTAGGGTTTTCGAACAAGTCTCTGGCTTTGTCCTGAAATTCTAAACCGGGAATGGCTTCCAGTTCTTCTTGAAATTCGGTACGAGAAATCAAATAACCACTGGGCTGATTTCCCATAATTTGCTTGATGGTCTCCACATCATTGTACATCGGTATTTCACGTTTCAGGGCAAAAACGAATGCAGGGTTAAGCCGTTTGAAGGCAATAATTGTTTTGCTCGTGTCCATTTCTGGTAAAGTCTGTCGAACAGGGTTCTGCCCATCTACTTGCGGGAAAATTAAATGGAAGAAAAGCATTATCGTTACACACCAAACACTGATGTTCATCCACAATACGCTTTCAATATTCTTTCTGGCAATCCCCTGTTTCAAAATAAAAATTCCTACCACAGCAAGCGGAATGAAATAAAAAGCAAGGTTCGTCAGCTCGCTTAATGACTTATCACCCTTTAGGCCGAAGTAAATACCGACAGGGAAACCTATCAGCAGAACAGCATAGAAAAACAGACCAATTCGATTTCCGAGTTTAGCAAACCACTGGTTATCGATTTTAGCTATGTAAGCCCCAATTAAAATGGCAATGAGGGGATAAGACGGAACCGTGTAGTTGGGCAGTTTGGTGCTGCTAATCGCGAAAAACACTACAATCACGGAAGCTGAAATTAGCACATACATCATTGCGCTGTCTTTTCGTTCCTTCCAAGCATTTTTGAACGACTGCACTGAGAACGGTATAAAGGCCAACATGCCCAAACCAAACACAAAGGCCAAGGTTAGCAATGGACTGCCGCTATGGCCTTCCATTGAGTCGGAGAAACGAGAGAAATTATGTTTGAAGAAAAATTCTTGTGTCCAAGCGCCATCCGTTTGAATATGCACGGTATAAAACCAGGGTACAGAAATCAATAAAGCCAGTAACAAACCTCCAAAGGGCTGTAGTCGCCAAATCGTTTTCCATTTAAAATCCCTTTGCGTGAAAAGGAAGATGAGGGCCGCCAAGCCCGGTAATCCTATCGCCACAGGGCCTTTGGTGAGTACTCCACAGCCAATGGCGAAGTAGAAGGAGAGTAACTGCCATTTGTTATTAGTTTTATAAGCTTCGTAAAACGAATAAAACGCCCAAGTTAAAAAGAAGACCAAATAGGGGTCGGGCACCGACATATGGAATTGTAAGGCCAAATGTATGGAAGAAATAAGCACCAATGCCGCGTTCAATCCAGCTTTTTCGCCAAAGTGTTTCCTAGCGAACAAAAAGGTAATCATGATGGTGAAAACGCCCATTAAGGAAGAAAAGAAGCGTGCTCCAAATTCGTTTACCCCAAAAATAGAATAGCCTGCAGCCATAAAATAATAATGAAGTGGTGGCTTGTCGGTACGGAGTTGGTAGTTGTAATAGGGAACTACATAATCACCACTTTCAAACATTTCTCTGGCCGCTTCTGCATTTTTGGCTTCATCTAATGCGTAAACATCCAATCCGCTAATATTGGCATAGCATACCGCAACGGCTAAAACGAGGATCAGGAAAAGGGTCTTTTGTTTGCTCATGAACTGCCTGCAAAGCTAATTGATAATGGTCAAGAATGGGAATGAAATCTGAAAAGGAATATTCGATGGTAGAATTGGAGATGAAGTCGTTAGTTCGACATTTCTTTCCAAAAATGAAAAACTTATGCCCCATTAACAGAAATGCCACTCGGATAATCGATAGAACCTGATAACTTAGAAGCCGTTACAAGCCTGAATACTCATTAATACCAAATGAAACACCTTTCTAAACTAATGCTTTTCTGCATTCTGCTTACGGCCTTTTCAACAGTAGGTATTGCGCAAGCACCCAAAAAATTGGATGCCGCAGAAATAAAACAAGCCCTTAATAAACTGGAAGTACTGGGTTCGGTGCTTTACTTGGCGGCTCACCCCGATGACGAAAACACCCGCTTGATTGCTTACATGGCGAATGAAAAGAACATGCGGACGGCTTATTTGGCCATGACGCGTGGGGATGGCGGACAAAACTTAATCGGTACCGAAATTCGTGAGTATCTAGGGATTATCAGAACCCAAGAGCTTTTGGCTGCCAGAAGAAAGGATGGTGGGGAGCAATTTTTTACCAGAGCGAATGACTTCGGTTTTTCGAAGGACCCCAATGAGACCTTGAATGTTTGGGATAAGGATGATGCTTTGGCCGATGTGGTTTGGAACATCAGACGTTTCCGCCCAGATATTATCATTACACGTTTCGATACTACTTTGGTGCCGAGTGGAACCATGCACGGCCATCATACAGCTTCGGCCCGTTTGGCAATGCAAGCCTTTGATTTGGCCAATGACCCTACGAAATACCCTGAGCAGTTGAAGTATGTTCAGCCTTGGCAGCCTAAAACCCTCTATTGGAACGGCTATAATTTTGGTGGAAGAAATGATGGAGAAGAGTTTGACGGTACTCCTGGTTATTATACCATTGACTTTGGAGCCTATAATCCACTTTTAGGGCTTTCGTATGACGAAATATCTTCCTTAGGTCGTAGCGAACATAAATCTCAGGGTTTTGGAAGCACTGGTCGCAGAGGCGAAAGCAAAGAAGTATTGATGTATTGGAAAGGGGAAAAGCCAAAGTCTGATATATTTGAGGATATCAACACCACTTGGTCGAGAGTAAAAGGAGGAGCGGAAATTGGAGCCCTTTTGGAGAAGGCAAATAAGAATTATAACCTCAGTAATCCTTCCATAATTATTGATGACTTAATGCAAGCCCGTGAAAAACTGATGAAGCTTGAAAACGAGTATTGGAAAAAGGTAAAACTAGAAGAGCTTGATTTGGTAATTAAATCTGTACTAGGTCTTTATTTGGAGTTAGTAGCAGACGAAGAAACCAAAGTAAGCGGAGAGAAGCTTAGGGTAAGTGTAGAAGCCATTAACCGTTCCGATGTTAAGGTTGCACTCAATTCAATTGATTTTCCTGAACTTAATGAGAAAGCGACCATTACACAACCGCTGGCCAATAATCAGTCTTTCAGAAAGAATTTAGAGTTTACCCTGCCAGAACTTACCAATTCACAGCCTTATTGGCTTCGCGAAGAAGGAACTGTAGGGATGTATAAAGTAGATGACCAAGCGTTAATTGGGCTGGCTCAAAACCCAGACATTTTGAATGCTACGTTTAACTTGACTATCAACGGAAAGCCTTATTCTTATGCTACTTCTGTAGTATATAAAGAGAATGATAGGGTAGACGGAGAAGTCTACAGACCATTTGTTATTACGCCACCTGTATTTGTAAACATTGCCGAAAGTGTTTTGGTATTTGCCGATAATTCTGCCAAAGAAGTAAATGTGGTGGTAAAAGCGGGCACCGATAATGTTTCAGGAAAAGTGAGTTTAGATCTGCCTTCGGGCTGGAAATCTAGTCCAGAAAATTTTGATTTCAACTTAAAAGGAAAGCAAGAAGAAGCACGATTCAAATTTCATGTATTGCCTCCAACTACACAGCAAGAAGGAAAGGTAACAGCAAAAGTCACTTATAATGGCAAGTCATATCACCAAGGTTTGAAGGTGATTGATTACAAGCATATTCCTCGACAAACGATTTTCCCTGAAAGTACAGCCAAAGTGGTGCGCCTTAATTTGGAAAGAAAAGGACAGTATGTGGGCTATATAATGGGCTCAGGCGATGCCGTACCAGAAAGCCTAACGCAAATTGGATATACCGTATCTATTCTTGATCCGAATACCATAACGGCAGAAAGCTTGGCTGATTTTGATGCCGTGATTATTGGCGTGCGTGCTTATAATACTGTAGATAGAATGCCATTTATTCAACCTGATTTAATGGAATATGTGAAACAAGGCGGTACCGTAATTGCCCAGTATAACACCAGTATGAGGGGGCAGCCAGAGATTGGACCTTATCCTTTTCAAATTTCGAGAGATAGAGTGACGGTTGAAGATGCTGAAGTGCGAATTCTAGCACCCGACCATCCATTGATTAATGGGCCAAATAAGATTACCGAAAAAGATTTTGAAGGCTGGGTGCAAGAGCGAGGACTTTACTTTCCAAACCAATGGGACGATAGGTATACGGCAATCCTTTCTAGTAACGACCCAGGCGATAAACCAAATGATGGCGGTTTGATTGTAGGGCAGTATGGTGAAGGCTATTTTGTTTATACCGGTTATTCATGGTTTAGAGAATTACCCGCAGGTGTAGCTGGTGCTTACCGAATTTTTAGTAATATGATTTCGCTTGGTAACGAAACGCCTAAAAGCACCAAGCTAAACCGAATTGAAAACAAACGCTAATGAGTGCGCAAACAGAACAAGAACTGAGGGATGCTAAACCTCCATTTTTTAAGAAGTGGTCTGGAATGTACTGGTTACTAATGGGTACATTGGCTGTATTAGTTCTATTGTTTTACTGGTTTACAAAATCATACGAATGAGTTGGATCGACTGGGCAGTGCTTTTCGGCACACTGATTTCCATTGTAGTTTATGGGGTTTGGAAAACCCGAGGCAATAAGGATATTGATAGTTATTTACGTGGTGGAGACGATGTAAAATGGTGGGCCATTGGGCTTTCAATAATGGCAACTCAAGCCAGTGCCATCACTTTCCTTTCTACTCCTGGTCAAGCTTATACCGAGGGTATGGGGTTCGTACAGTTCTATTTTGGTCTTCCAGTGGCCATGATTATCATTTCCGTATTCTTTTTACCGATTTACTATAGGCTCAAAGTTTATACTGCTTACGAATATCTTGAAACACGTTTCGATGTAAAGACCCGAATGCTCGCGGCCTTTATCTTCTTAGTGCAACGTGGTCTTGCAGCCGGAATAACAATCTATGCACCTTCAATTATACTTTCATCGCTGTTGGATTGGGATTTAAGAGCGACCAATATCGTAATAGGCGTTTTAGTAATTATTTATACCGTATCTGGCGGAACAAAAGCTGTGACACAAACCCAAAAAACGCAAATGGCGGTAATGATGGGCGGAATGATCCTCGCTGGTGTATTGGTGTTAAACGCATTACCTACTGGTGTGAATATGAACGATGCACTCAATGTGGCTGGTAAAATGGGTAAACTCAATGTGGTTGACTTTACATTTGACCTAAAAAATAAGTATAGTTTTTGGTCAGGAATGACTGGTGCGGTTTTTCTCTTCTTGTCTTATTTTGGAACGGATCAATCTCAGGTACAACGATATTTATCTGGAAAAACCTTATCTGAGAGCCGCTTAGGCCTGATGATGAACGGTCTTCTTAAAGTGCCAATGCAGTTTATCATTCTCTTTATAGGGGTAATGGTGTTTGTGTTTTATCAATATAATCAACCACCAATATTCTTTAATGAAACGCTGAAGGAGCAAGTTTATGAAACTGATAGAGCCGATGATTTCAGGGCGTACGAAGATGAATACTCAGAAATATTTACAGAAAAACTCACCGCAGTTGAGGGACTTAATGAAGCGGTAAGAACTGGTAACGAAAAAGCCATAGAAGAAGCTAAAATAGCAGTGAATGCACTACAAGCTAAATCTGATGAAGTAAGGAGTAGGGCGATTACACTCGTTGGAGAAGCGGTTGAAGGATCAGAAACTAAGGATACGGATTATATTTTCATGGATTTCGTTCAGAAAAACATGCCTGTTGGTATCGTGGGCTTACTATTTGCGGTCATCTTTTCAGCAGCCATGTCTTCTACATCGTCTGAATTGAATGCGCTGGGGAGTACAACCACTATAGACTTTTATAAGCGATCAGTAAAAAAAGACGGTAATGATAATCATTACCTGAGGTATTCAAAACTGTTTACACTTGGTTGGGGAATACTCGCAATTATTGTAGCATCTACTTTATCTCTTTTTGACAACCTGATAGAAGCAGTTAATTTGATTGGGTCCTTGTTCTACCCAACTGTACTTGGAATCTTTATAGTCGCTTTCTTTTTCAAGAAAATACGCTCAAATGCTGTATTTATGGGCGCTATACTCAGTCAAATAGTAATCATTGTAGTTCACTATTTGAATACGCAAGAAATAGCAGGAATCTTCACAATGGGATTCCTATGGTACAATGCTCTTGGTTGTATTCTTGTGGTTTTATTTAGTCTCTTGTTCAATATAGTTAAGCCTGAGAAACCATCGGTAGCGTAAGTTCACGACATTCTTCCTGAACCTTTTTATGCTTTCTTTTATCGATAAGATCGAGTGCTTCGTCAGAGTCCAAAAGCTGTTGACAAAGCACGATGTCTTCTTTTAAAAGCAATTGCTTTTCCGCCTTTGTAAGCGAAACCAAGCAACTAATAGGGTAAAGGCCTGAGATTTCAATTCGATCCTTTAGGCTTCCTTTAGAAGGGTAATTCCATGCCATAATTCTAAGGCCGCTGCATTCTGCATATTGGATGGCATCTGAGGTGAAATTGGTATTGTCGACAATCCACCCCGTAAACTTTTTATTTGGGAATTTAGGTTGGTAATTGGCAATAAGGTCATTCATCCTAGAATGCACATACAGGGCAATTTTCACATCTGATTTATAACCAGGGTTGCTGTGGTACTTACATTCCATAAAGTGAATTTCAGAGTCATTTTCGGCCCTAACATCTATTTCATGTGTTACACATTTACCCTTTAATGTAATTCCTGATTCTACTTTATAGCCTTGATATTCAAATAAATGAGCAATAAATGCTTCGAAAGGATAACCGGAAGGCCCTAACTCAAGAATCGCTTTTTTAAGTTTATATCGGCCAGCCAAGGCATTAGAAGACTTTCGGAGAATGCTATAAGCCCTTTTATAAATTTCCTTGGTAGAAATTCCTTCAAATAAACAACTGAGTACTTCTTTGGTGATTTTTTCAATGAGCTCTGGGCTTGCTCCAGATTTGAATAATGAGTTTTCTAGTTTCTCAATTTCAAATGGAACCAGATCGCCAGAGTATTTCTTAACAAGGATAGTATTCATGCAGTTAATGCTACGTATTGAAAATAAAACTTATGTAATTTGAAGCTGTGTACGCCATAGTCGATATAGAAACCACGGGCAGTTCTGCCAATTACGGAAAAATCACCGAAGTAGCCATTCTAATTCATGATGGAAAGCGTGTGGTAGACGAATATCAAACACTTTTGAATCCTGAGCGGGTAATTCCAATGAATATTACTGCGCTAACGGGCATTTCTAATGAAATGGTGAGGGATGAACCTAGATTTTTTGAAGTGGCCAAAGAAATTTATCAAATGTTGGAAGGTAACATCTTTGTAGCGCACAATGTCAATTTTGATTATTCATTCCTTAAAAATGAATTCCAACAACTTGGAGGCACTTTAAACTTAAAAAAACTCTGTACGGTTCGGCTTTCTCGTAAGGTATTTCCGGGGTTGAAATCCTATAGTTTAGGAAACCTCTGCGATCATTTTGGTATAGCAAACCATGCACGCCATAGGGCAATGGGCGATGCCAAAGCGACTGTTGAGTTGCTCGATTTGATTATTCAGAATGATGAAAATCACATTGCTAATTTTTTAAAGAAAGATTCTCAAGAAGGCTTTTTGCCTCCTCATTTACCCAAAGCTACTTTCGATGCTTTACCAGAGTTTACTGGCGTATATTACTTTCACGATGCCCACGGTGAGATCATTTATGTAGGAAAGGCCAACAATATCAAGAAGCGTGTTAAAGGCCATTTTTCGAATACCGATGTAGTGTACAAACAAGGGTTGAAGGATAAGCTATACGATATTTCATATGAAGAGTGTGGAGATGAAATGATCGCTTTTTTATTTGAGTCGTCAGAAATAAAAAAGCACTTTCCTATTTACAACAAGGCTCAGAAATTCACCAATGCCAAATACGGCCTCTATCATTATCAAGATGGCAAAGGCTTCGATCGCTTATCAATTGGAAAGAAAATGAAAGGCACCTTGCCTTTGATTGGTTTTACTTCTTTCGATCGCGCTCGTGATTATTTGATTGAACTGGTGAAGAAGTTTGAACTCGACCCTGAATTGTGCAGTCTGCCTGCATCTATGATGATGTATTTTGGCTATACAATTAAAACAGGAGGAGAAGGAGCGGCAGAACAGCGCGAAAGATTCAAAAATGCCATTCAAAGTATTAAGGAAAACTCTCAGTCGTTTTGTTTGCTGGGGCAGGGAAGAACCCACACTGAAAAGTCTGTAGTATTGGTTGAAAACGGGAAGTATTTGGGCTTTGGCTTTTTTGAAAATGATATGGCTTTCGAAAGTATTGATGAGGTGAAAAGGATTATTACCAAGTACCCGGATACGCCCGATATCCAACGTATTATAAATCAGTATTATACAAAACGAAAAGTGATTCAGTTTGCCACTCAAGTTCAAGAGCCTAATTATGGTCTATTTGCATAAGGCTATTAATACGAATTATTCGTTATTCATGCTTTCATAAGATTCCATCACTTAATATCTCTTCTTTTGGGTATGGGAAAAAAGTTTTAACAATTTACCTTGAGCATTGTTAAACCGTTAAAATAATTGTTTCATCAATTGAAAGGATTACGAAACAAATTGATGAGATAATCGCTTAATTAAGTATAGAATTCTCAAACTATAATACGATGAAAAAGACTAAAGAAATTCGAGGAAAAATATTGAAATACGCTGAAGGTAAATTACATGAATCTCAGGAGAAATCTGGGCGTATTATTAAGTATGTTAATGATGTGAGTACTGTGGGTAAAGAGCTATTTTATTCTAGTGTACTTCTCGCTGGACATAAGTACTTAAAAGTGGAACAAGAGGGGCAAGCATAGCGAAAGTGTCCTTTTTTACATTACATTTAAGAATCCTTTTTATGGATTTCAATTCCCGATATGGGAATTTTTTTTAGCAAAAATTACTTAAAAACTATTTTTGGTGATCTGGTAGGGCATTTGTGTACGTTAGTGTAATAAACGCAAGCGCTGTGAAAGATAGAATGAGTATGGAAGGATTAATGGTTTGTCCATTTACAAAAAAGTCGCTACGACTGATGACTGAAAAAGAGCTAGTTTCATTAAATGCTCAAATCAAACATGGTGATTTATTCTTCTATCCTGGGGCACCTGTAAATATTGAAGTAAAGGCAGCTTTGGTAACCTCTCATCAAACGCATGTTTACCCCATAATTGACAACATTAGTTATTTACAACGAAGAACAGCTATTGTTTCTAAAAATCGAACGGCCAACCATCTTAAAAGAGTACCTCAAGAAGAAATTGATCAGTTCTATAGAGATTATGGATTTGGAGAAGGCAATGCGATTGAAAAGCCTACCAAAGAACTTAAGAGTAACCCAATAAGTCAGGAAAAAGTAACTCAGTTAGCACGACTACTTCCTAAAGGAGGAGAGTACTTTATGAGTGTGGTAACCCACGATGTTGATTCTATTCACAACCTAACTTATGGACGTTCATTCAAATACTATTTTCATATGGACTTTTCATTGTCAAGGTTGATGGCAATAAAAGACGAACTACCAGGAGAAACCATTTTAGTGTTGGGTGATGTAGATCACCTGCCTTTTGATAATAGTTCTGTGGATGCCTTGTTTTCATTTGATTACATCAATAACTATGATAAGGAAGTTCAAGAACTCGCCTATGAGGAGTTGAAAAGGTGCTTGAAGCCAGATGGCGTTTCAATTATGCTTTATGATAACTCAAAGCCCATGCATGCGAGCAGCCAACTCAAATCTGATCAGCGATCAAAAAAGGCGTTGGGCGTAATTGCTCCATGGAAAAAAATAAAGCTTCCTAATATCTTCTTTTACCCCATAAATAAAGATGGTGATGCTCCGCAAAGCATGGGTTTCTTTAGCCAAAGTATCGCCTGGTAGACCTTTCGTATAATACTTGTCAATCCATTCAAACTATTTTTACGTTTATCAGGTTGGACTACAAAACAAAGAGATATGAAAACAAAGATATTACTCATTAGCGGTTTGGTGATTTTACTCGTGGCTAGTGTTATGACGGTCAGGGGCGAGGAAGACGAACTGTCTGGAGTGGCTTTTGAGCAAGAAAAACCAAAATACGAGATTCAGTTAACAGAGAAGGAGTGGAGAGAAAGATTAACACCCTTGCAATATGCGGTATTAAGAGAACAAGCTACTGAAACCATGTTTTCTGGCAAATACAATAAGTTTTATGAAAAAGGAACGTATTACTCTGCAGCTAGTTTACAGCCCATTTTTAGCTCAGAAACCAAATATGATTCAAAATCAGGCTGGCCAAGTTTTTGGAAACCAATTTCTGATGATGCCATTAAATTGGTAAAAGACACAAGTGAAGGAATGGTGCGCTGGGAAGTTGTAGATAGTAAAAGTGGATCTCATTTAGGCCATGTATTCGAAGACGGCCCTGCGCCAACAGGTTTGCGCTATTGCTTAAATTCAGCAGCTTTAATCTTTGTTCCTGAAGGAGGAACACCGCCAAAATTCAAAAAAGACAATAAGTAGTTTACCAACCGCAAATAATTATTTAACATTGGCCTGTTTAACACAGGCCTTTTTATTTATACCATGAAAGAACCACAATCACTCAACTCAGTTGCTGAATTTCACAAAACATTCAAACACCCAATTCTAGAAACTCCTCAAATTCCGTCTGCCGATAGGTGCAAGCTTAGGGTATCGCTTATTGCAGAAGAACTTAAAGAACTAGAAGAAGCTATTCAGGCCAACGACTTGGTTGAAGTAGCCGATGCCTTGTGTGATATTCAGTATGTATTGTCAGGTGCTATTCTTGAGTTTGGTTTAGGCAACAGTTTCAAAACCTTGTTTGATGAAGTACAGCGTTCAAATATGAGTAAAACCTGCAAAACAATGGAGGAAGCTGAAGCTACGCAAAAGCACTATATGGATAAAGATGGAACGGAAAGCTATATTGAAGAGTCGGACGGACATTTTTTGGTGTATAGAACTGCGGATAACAAAACTTTAAAATCAGTGAATTACTCTCCAGCCGACCTTAAGAGTATTCTGAACGACACTATTTAAAAACATATCGCTTGTAGATGGCGTTAGGGCTGTAAATAAAATAAAAATACAAATGCACATAGCGTATACATTAATAACAAGCCTGCTTCTCAATTTTGGAGTTTCTTCATGCTCAAATGTGAACTCAACAGAGTTAGTTAATCTGGAAGCAGAAGTTCAAAAAGGGAATGAAATAGCCACTTTTGCGGGGGGCTGCTTTTGGTGTACCGAAGCCGTATTTGAACGCGTAAATGGTGTTAAAAACGTAGTTTCAGGTTATACAGGTGGGAAAGAGAACAACCCTACTTACGAAGACGTAAGCTATGGCAGGTCAACTCATGCTGAAGCTATTCAAATTTATTACGACCCTAAGGTGATTTCGTATCAGGAACTTTTAGAGGTTTTCTTTTATACTCACGATCCAACTCAAGTAAACCGTCAAGGTCCAGATGTAGGAACACAGTACCGTACAGAGGTTTTTTATCATGATGAGAATCAGAAGAAACTAGCTACCGATTATATCTCAAAGTTAAATCAGTCAGGTAAATACAATAAACCTATTGCAACAAAAGTAACGGAGTACACTAAATTTTGGCTGGCCGAAGATTACCATCAGAACTATTACGAGTTGAACCCAGGTAACCCTTATATTATCAATATAGCTGTACCTAAGGTGAATAAATTAAAAGAACATTTCCCCAATTTGGTAAAGAAGAAGTACGCTTCGGAGAAATAAGAGCATAGCCTTAAGTCTTTAAAAATATTCAATAGCACTTCTTTACAGGAGTGCTATTTTTCTAATATGCTTCTAAACTCAGCTAAGGCGCTATGACTGCCAATTACTGTCATAATATCGCCTACCAGTAGATGTGTGTTTCCGTGAGGGATAAAGACCTCTCCAGCTCGCTTCTGAATGACTAACGAGCCAGCAGGAGGGAAGGGAACTTCCTTTACGAGTTTTCTATTAATCTCGCTGCGACTGATCTTTATCTCTTCAAGTCGGTAATCTCCAAAGCTTTCTGAAAGTGAAGAAACTGAATCTGGGCTGGCAATCATATTTTCTATATGGTTGGCCAAAACTACATCATGATCGATAAACTTAATTTCTCCTTGAGGGTCAATCAAATCATGTGTAGCCGATTGTTTCCTAGTAATAATTTTACTGTGGTTTAATTCATTTTTGATGTAGCGGGTCAGCTCCTGATTCAAGTTGTTTGATTCTGTCAGAACAATCACAAGATCGGCCGACCTCAGTTTTAACCCGTCTACAACACTTGCACTTAGATTTTGGATGAATTTATAATTCAAACTCTTTTTATCGAAGTCTGGTAATATTTCCTTCTTCTGAATTAGGGTTATGAAGGACATATCGTGCATTTTAAGTCTTTCGGCTAAGAATAAACTTGCCCTGCTTCCTCCAAAAACATAAATGTTATGATGCTCTTCTTTGCCATTGTTAAAGATCTTGTAAATGGAAGGCGAGATTAGACTTACTAAAATGGCCGTGGTTACAATTCCGGCATTATCGGCAGAACTAATTACATTTAAAGAAAGCCCGATTTGGGCAGCGGCAATGGTCAACCCCATTCTAGCAGTAAGTAATACACCTCCGGCTAAAGCCTTTTTCAACCCAAACACTTTAATCATGATTAAGGCTGGAATAAGCTGAGTAACAAAAAAACCAACAATTAAGGTGAGAATAAAGGGGATGGATTCTTGAAACTGTGTAAGTGCTGATAAATCTAAATTCACCCCAACCATAATAAAAAAGATGGGTATAAAGAAACCATAGCTCATTCCGTCCAACTTAAATAGCAATGCCGAACGCTCTTTGCTTACAAACAAGCTTAATAAGGTGCCTGCAAAAAAAGCACCCATGGCCAACTCTGTTCCGATTAAATGGGCAATCACCACAAAGAATAATAGTAAAGCCACAGCACCACGTACTCTAATTTGACTGGCTGCATGTTCCAGTCTATAGAGCAATTGCTGAAAACTGCGCACCTTCATTAGGCGCTTACCAAGCCAGTACACAACGATGAATACAATGAAAATAATGGCAAAAAGGAGAAGCTCTACCTGAAACCCTTTTTTCAGTACGCCTGAATAAATGGAAATTAGTATGATACTCATTACCGTGGCAATGGCACCTTCCATCAGTAGAATCTGGCCAAACTTGCGCTTCAATTCTCCTTCTGCTTTCAAAATAGGTACAGTAATGCTGAGCGCTACGGTAGGCAATAAGAAGGTGTAGAATACGATGTCCACCTCCATAAATTGGTTCATCAGCCATGCAAAAGGCAACGAAAGCAATAGCGAACCAAAATAGATGAAGAGTGCTACCAAAAGTGAGTTACTCACTAAATCGACAAACTTGATTCGGCCTCGGGGGAAAGATGAAATAATTTTGTTGACATCAATTTCCATTCCCGCTAAGAAGATTAGGAATAGAAAACCAGTTTGTGCCAAGAAGCTGGTAATGGCAGTTTCTTCAACCCAGCCCAATACGAATGGGCCTACCATTACGCCCATTACGATTTCGACAATTACAGAAGGTACTTTTGAGATTTCTAACCTGGAGAGTACTAAGGGTACTACCCAGGCAATAGACAGAATGATAAAAATTGGCCAGTATTCGAGGTTGTTCATCAAGGTTGTGAAAGTTCGTAATTTCCCTAAAATAGGTAAAAATGAACTGTGGCACGACTATAAACTTCAAAGAATGCCCGAGCCCAGCGTATTTAAGGCTTTGAAAAGTAGAAATCGAAAATCGAAGAAATAAAGCTCAAATTACTACTTGTTGAACCTAAAGTACTTGAATTCAACTTCTTCTGCTTCTCCTTCATCGCTGATGACGACATACATATGAATTTCATTGTTCGAAATTCGCTTGATTGTAAACCCGTCAAAATAAACGGCATCCTTTTCCACTTTTACCAAAGGGAACTCTTCTCGTTCATTTTTCTCTTCCCAGCCTGTGAGGTCACTATTGAAATGCTTTAAGCGAAACGATAAGCTTCCGTTTTCTTCAACCAATTGACAAATTTCGTAAAAACTGGTTTTACCTTCTGAAACAAGTTTGAATGAACCCATCATAGAATCGCCCAAAGGAGGAGACCAAATTTCTTCTGTAATGCCTCCAAAAGCTTCGCCACGCCAATGGCCACTCAGCCAGGCGATATCGGCTAAAGTTGCTTTAGGAGATTTGTTATTACTAAGTTTTAAGGTGTTTTGGCCGAAGCTGCTAAAACAGATAAAAACAAATAGGAGAGATAGACTTAGCTTTTTCATGTTTTATTAAATTGACGAACCATAATGCAAATAGGGGACAACGGTTTCTTAAATTTCCGTAATCCTTACTTTTTTATTCTTCAGTTTAGTGTTATTCAGGGTCTTAATCAAACGTTTGGCCTCAATGGCCGCTACCGCAACAAAAGCACAGTCGTTTTTAATTTCAATCATACCCAACTGATCTTTCTGCAGTTGGCCTTGTTTAAAGAAGAGTCCAGCAATATCGCCTTTCGAAATTTTGTCTTTTCTTCCACCCGAAATAAACAGGGTTTTCATCAAAGGCTTAGGTGCCGAAATTCCTTCTAATACATCGCGAACCCTACCGCTTTTGGGCTTTAGTTCAGAAATGAAATCGGGCAATTCTTCTTTTTCCCATTGCAGCACATAGGCCGTTCCTTCTGAGTTCATTCTGGCGGTTCTACCGTTTCTGTGGGTGAATTCTGGTCCAGAGTTAGGCAAATGATAATGGATAATGAATTTCAATTCTGGAATATCAATTCCTCTGGCAGCCAAGTCTGTTGCCAATAGCAACTGATAAGTGCCATTTCGGAACTGAATAAGCGCTCTTTCGCGGTCTACTTGTTCCATTCCACCATAGAATACACCATGGTTGATTTCATGATCGAAAAGGTATTGACTAATTCGTTCGATGGAATCTTTAAAGTTGCAGAACACAATTCCCGGTTGGTCACCAAGTCGATTGAGGGTATCAACGAGCGTTTCCAGTTTGTCTCTATCGGATGACAATACCAACTGAACTTCAAGCGTTGAATCACCTTTGTCAGCGAAATCAAGGATTTGGGGTGACTTGAGTTTTACAAAGCCTGGTATTTCGGTTTCGTTGGTGGCCGAAGTCAAAACCTTCTTCTGCAAATGACTAAGTGAAGCGATAATCTCCATCATTTCTAGTTCAAAACCCACTTCTAAAGACTTATCGAATTCATCTAACACCAATGTTTTGATGTCTTTCACAGGGAAAACTTCACGTCTTAAATGGTCTGCCACACGGCCGGGAGTGCCCACAAGGATTGCAGGCCTGTGTTTCAACTCCATTCTGTCTTTCGATGCTGGGCGACCGCCATACACGGCATTGGCTTTAAAACCTGTCCCCATCTCTCTAATCACCTGTTCAATCTGAATGGCCAGTTCTCTTGAGGGCACCAAGATCAAAGCTTGTACTTCAGCACAGTTGACATCTAGTGATTGAATGATAGGAAGCAAAAAGGCCAAGGTTTTTCCTGTGCCCGTAGGGGAAAGCAATACAACATCCGAATGCTGATGAATGGCTTCTTGGGCCGCTTCTTGCATCGGGTTGAGTTTTTCTATACGAAGCTTGGTGAGGATTTCCTCTTGGTTTTTATGGGCAGTTTGCATGGTGCAAAACTACTTGTATTTCAGGTATAAATAGAAAAGTGATACGCTTTTGCGCTTTTATATTTTCATAAATTGCCGAAATGAAAAAAGAATGCCCTTCATGCGCTATGGAAGTAGACTCAGCCGCCAAAGTTTGCCCTATCTGTACTTATGAATTCCCTAGGCAGTCAAAGGCCCTGAGTTGGGTAGCAATCCTCTTAATTGTGGCCTTGTTGTTATGGTTGGTATTGTAGATTAACTGGCTTCCTTTACCTTCTCGTGATCTTTTCTGGTCAAGAATTGCTCTAACAGAATTAAACCTGTACCAATCATTACCGATACATCGGCAGCATTGAAAATTCCTGTACGGAAAATTCCGAAATCCATATGTACCATGTCGGTGACGGAGCCATAAAGGATGCGGTCGTAGAGATTACCAATACCACCGCCTACGATAAAGGATAAGCCCACAATTGCCAATTTGGTCAGGTCTTTTTTAATTAAAAGGAAGACCAAAAGGCCAATCATCACTATGGCAGGTAAGCCTAATAATAGAATGTTTTTGAGAATAGGAGACAAGTCGGAGCCCATTCCTAAGAAAGCGCCAGAGTTTTCAACTTTGGTTAGAATAAGGTTATCACCGATCACTTCAATGCGCTCATTATATTCAATTTGCTCACGGGCCATGTCTTTGGTGATTTGATCGCAGCCTATATTGACGATGATAATGGCGAGAATAGCGATGATACGGTTAACGTTTGACTTCATGGGATTCTTTTCAGGCTGCTAAACTAATCAATAGCTTATAAAATGAAGGCTGGTAATGATGAAAATTATTGGTTAAGGGGATTTTGGTGGAGGAGTGTGAGGTTCTTATGTAGTTGGGGTTGAGCGAATGAACGGTCTTGTATAAGAATAGTGGCGGTTTTAAGACCACAAACTTTTCAGTTTAGACCAAAATTTATTGTTATTACTGTCCTTTGCTTTGGCAGAACTTCCGTTGTTATTTTTATACGTTGTTTTAAACAGTTTTTCTTTAATCCTCTTATGAATAGAGTCAAATTTCTCCGCTATTTGCAAATATTCATCACTCCAACCATTTGACATTGCTAATTCTTGATAAGTGCTGGTGGGTAAAAATTCTACCATTATTTTCTCAAGAGTATCAAAGTCCAAAAGTTCTATTTGTTTTTGGTCAGAATCAAGTTCTTTTATCAAAACTTCTGTATTATCAAATCCCGCCCAAACAGTATCAGTTTCATCATTAATTCTTGATTTGATATTAGCCATTATTTCAGAAACTTCTTTAAAGTCCGAATAAAATGAAATTTTAGAGTTGAAATAGTCTTTGGTTTCCAAATCACAGTTTTCATTCAGTTTGATTAAAGATTTTTCTCTGTATTCTTTTGATACAAGTCTATCAGAAATCAATTTTACATCCTGTTCAAATTCATCAATTAAAGACCAATTATTGTCACCAAACAAATTTTGTTCAGACGTTTTTCCTCCTCGAGAGAATCCGTCAATATCGCCTCCATATTTGTTATATATTTTTATTTTTTCAATGGTTAGCATTGGTCTGACTTAATTGCTTACAACAATGGCTATAGCTCACATTTATGAGCGTTAGCACCCCAATACGGTGTACTATACGCACCTATTAACAAGTTATAAGTTTAGCGAAATTAATTTTAGAACAGTAACATTCGTTGGCTATTTAGTATTAAAATACTAATAAAGCCTGCGTTACCCGTCATTGCGCCTTCGCTTCGCAACCGCTAAAGCTAATACGAACATAGTGTAGCTTCAGCGCAAGCGTTGCGAACCTGCTAAAGTCTTGCGAAGTGATAGTGTTTACGTGAAGCAATCTCCCCGCCCAGTTAGCGAACGTCTTAGATTGCTTCGTCATAAGCTTTTGCTGTCGCAACGCTTATTTCTCGCAATGGCGCTTCGATTGAGGGTTTGCGGTTAGGTGTGGTTACGATGAAGTGAGGCAATCTCAATTTCAAATGACAGAAACCGCTGGCTAGAGATTGCTTCGTCACAGCACATTGCTATCGCGAAGTCTGCTTCTCGCAATGGCGCTTCGATTTGACAGCCTCACTAGGCTTATACTACAGCAAAGGAGTAATGGTGCTCCGAATAAGCATTTGCACTGATATATAAACTCTATATAAAATAGGTCATGAGGCATTACCCATGACCTATTTCTATTTATTGATAGAACATAAACGCTTATACAGCAATAGTTTCGGCAACTTTCATTCGTTCCCAATTACGGTGTTGGGCAATCGCTTTTTTAAAATCATCTGGTTTTGCGTTTACAAATACCGCTTTATCCGATTTGTGATCTGCCACAGCGCTATTGTCAATCAATTCTTCCCCTTCATTATCTGCCGCAACGGCTTTACAATACTTAAACGCTTCATTAACGAACTTGGTAAACTTAGCCACTTTCAATAGTGCTTTCACCGATTTCTCGCCACCGGGTATATAAACGGCATCAAATAGCACGCTTTCGGTTGTGGCTATGGCCGCGTCTACAGCATGCTTTTTATTTTCATTACAAGTAATTTCGCCACCATGCGGAGCTATGATCATAAGTTTGGCTCCTTTTTTTTCTAGGGCTTTTCTCATTTTTTCATAATTATTGTGGTCGAAGCCATCAGCGGCAAGCACAGCGACTTTTCTGGTAGAAATACTGTCAAATTTGGTTTCTGCTTGACTTAACGCGGTAGATTTATCAAGGTAGTTTTTCTTTTTTCTAGGCTGATGCTTCTCCACATCCGCATCCGCACCAATGGCTTGATTAACAGGTTGATCAATGTTTTTAGGAACTTCCATACCTAAACCATCAGCCACTTTTTTAGCCAAGTCACCATCAATTTCATTGATTAAATACAGCATTCTAGATTTAATATGAGCTTGATTGCATTTGCCTAATTCAAAAGTGTAGGCGTCTGCAACATGTGCCTGTTCCCATTCTGAAAGACTGCGGTAAAATAGTGCGGGTTGAGAGAAGTGATCATTGAAACTTTCGCTTCGTCCACGGATTTTCTTTGCGTCTATTCGTTCTTCATAAGAATGAAATGCCCCTTCTGACAT
This sequence comes from Roseivirga ehrenbergii, assembly GCF_001593005.1. Taxonomy (GTDB): domain Bacteria; phylum Bacteroidota; class Bacteroidia; order Cytophagales; family Cyclobacteriaceae; genus Roseivirga; species Roseivirga ehrenbergii. The sequence goes on along the minus strand of NZ_LQZQ01000045.1, from coordinate 682,004 downwards.
TTTGCTTAAATGCGGACATCCACCACTCATACTGTTTGGGAAATAAGCAGTGTTCCCCTTGGGCACGTTTGTTTGCATGTGGCCGTCACGTTGATTGTTATGAGATTCAGCAACGGGACGGTTAATAGGAATTTGATCAAAATTAGGCCCACCCAAACGCGACAATTGAGTGTCGCGATATGAAAAAAGTCTTCCTTGTAAAAGTGGGTCATTGGTAAAATCTAACCCTGGAACAATATGACCAGGCAAGAAAGCCACCTGTTCGGTTTCAGCGAAGAAGTTTTCTGGGTTTTTGTTTAAAGTCATTTTACCCACAATTTTCACCGGAACCATTTCTTCTGGTATCAGTTTGGTAGGGTCCAATAAGTCGAAATCGAATTTGTGTTCGTCTGCTTCAGGAACAATCTGTAAACCCAATTCCCATTCAGGAAACTGTCCATCTTCAATCGCGTCCCATAAATCCCTGCGATGAAAGTCGGCATCGGCACCGTTAATTTTAACGGCTTCTTCCCATGTTACGGAATGTACGCCCAATATTGGTTTCCAATGGAATTTCACGAAATGAGCTTCCCCCTTGTCATTAATCATTCTAAAAGTATGGATACCAAAGCCTTCCATCATTCTCAAACTTCGGGGAATGGCTCGGTCACTCATCACCCATATATGGTTATGAAGGGTTTCGGGCGTGTGAGAAACAAAATCGTAGAAGGTATCGTGTGCAGAAGCTGCCTGTGGAATTTCGTTGTTAGGTTCTGGTTTTACTGAATGAATCAAATCAGGAAATTTCATCGCATCTTGAATGAAGAAAATAGGCATATTATTTCCTACCAAGTCCCATGTTCCTTCTTCTGTATAAAATTTAGTTGCAAAGCCACGAACGTCTCGTGCAAGATCGGGAGAGCCCTTAGAGCCCGCTACCGTAGAAAAACGGACAAATACAGGTGTTTTTCTAGAGGTATCGTTGAAGATGCCAGCTTTAGTATATTCAGGAATGGCTTCATATAGCTCAAAAACTCCATGGGCAGCGCTGCCTCGGGCATGTACAATTCGTTCTGGAATACGCTCGTGATCGAAACTGGTGATTTTTTCACGAAGTAAGAAATCTTCTAAAAGGGTGGAGCCGCGCTCACCGCTTTTCAGAGAATTGTTGGTGTCATTTACCTTCATGCCCTGATTAGTAGTAAGTGGCTTTCCTGTATGATCTTTCTGATAGTTCTTTAATTGGTCTTGTTTTTTAGACTCGTCTTGGGGAGTTTTTTTTGTTTCCTTCGCCATGATTGATCGATTTAGATTTAAGATTTTCTCAAAAACCAACTATTTGATAAAGCATAAAGTTTTGGGTTTTCCTTAAAAAAATGTGGGTTGTTCTGTAAATCCTTTCTAGTGCAAAATTTAGTAGGCGATTGAGGAGCTAATTCATAACCAAACCACGCTATTTGATACTCGTGAGAATGGTTTCTACGATGGGGTAACCGGGAGCTCTTTTGTAGTTGGATTCAAGGGTTGACAAAGATGAGGGTACATTGTTTTACCTCCATTCCAAATAGTTTTCGTCTTCGAAAACATCATTCATTAATAGCTGATCATCTTCGCGATCGTGCATTTCTTTAAAAGCTTTCTCCCATCCTTTGCGAGGTTGTTCTGTAGGTTTTAAAATGATATATCCATTCTCAAGAACCATTTCAACGGTATCTTTAATGTTGTAGCGTGTCAGAATATCTTTGGAAAGTCTTAGCCCTTTTGAGTTTCCAATTTTTATAATCGGATTTCCAAAATGGAAAAATATGTATTTACAAAGTAATTACAATATTTGAATCAACCAACACCCTATACTATTGGAAACCTTTTTCCCATTCACTTCCTTGAATATCTCCTGCAATCACCAGTTTGTTTTTGAAAACCCACATGGCCATTGTGAATTTTTGTTTTGTCTTATCTGAAAAGTAACGCCATTCATTGTTTTCAGCATTTGGGCTTCCAAAAAGCTTATTGGCTACTTTGTTAACATCTATGCCCTCTTTTGCAGTTAAAATCACTTCGTATACTTCCGATTTACTGGTACTTACATAAAAAATAGCCGATTGAAACTCTTTATCGTCTAAATTTGAGAGGTATACCGTTCTGAATGATTCTTCTGTCTTTTGATCTACGCAATTATCACAGTTAGTTAAAAGCTCTTGTTCGGAAGAACCCAAAAAGACATTCATTTTTTTTATAGCTTTTGGGAAGTACTTTTTTTGTTGTTGAAGGCTTTGCGCTTGAATAGATGTATAACTTAAAATTAGTACTAGAATCGAGAGCTTTTTGAATAGTTTCATAGCTAATAAAGTTAATAAGTTTGAGCCGTTAAGTTATTTACTCATAAGCATAATTACACCTGTGCCTGCATAGTGCTTGTTAAAAAGTTATTAAAAAAATCTTTAAGTCATCAATTCTTCTATAACCTATAGTGGTGTAATCTGTAGTAAGAGTAGATCGGTACAAGGTTCAACTTAAAACTTTTACAGCCAGCTTAATCCTAAACTCAGTAGTTCCTTTGTGTTGGTCGATAGTAAAGCCAATTTCCCCTTTATGGGCTTGTACAATTTGTTTGACTAAACTGAGCCCAACCCCCGAACCATTGGATTTAGTGGTGTAAAACGGAATGAAAATATTTTCCTGAATTTCTTGGGGAATGCCTCCGCCATTATCCGTAATCGAAATTTGAAAACCACCAGATTTTTCTTCTAACTGGCTAGGTTGTTTCACGACTAAACGGATGGTACCCGTACTGGCTTCCACCGCTTCTTTGGCATTCTTCAGTAGGTTAATCAGCGCTTGCTCCATTAAGTCTGGGTCGATGGTTAAGGTGAAGGCTTCTTTAGGCAGCTCCATATGGAACTGAATATTGCTTTGGGTCAATGTAGGCTTAAAAAGCGAAGCAATGCGCTGGAAGTAAAGTTGACCTTCAACTGGCTTAATGTTGGGTAGGGGTACGCGTGTTAAACTTCTGTAGGCTTCAGTAAAGGTCATGAGCCCTGCGCTGCGGTGTTGTATGGCATCAAGGCCTTCTTGGAGGGATTGGAGCTGTGCTTCGGTTAAGTCATGACCTGATGCCTGTGATTGACTTACAAAATGGTTGAGCGTAGCAGACAGTGAAGTAATAGGCGCCACCGAATTCATGATTTCATGGGTCAGTACACGAATCAACTTTTGCCATGCCATCATTTCATTATTGTCCAGTTCGGTATGGATGTCGTGAATAGAAACCAAAGTGTATTTGGTTCCCCTTAATTTGAAAATAGAAGCCTTGATAGAAAGCTGAAATTCCCTTCCATGAATATTCACCTTTAGTAATTCATTGTGTCCAACCTCTAGTTGAATTATGGATTTGTAAAGTATTGAACTGATTGTCTTTATACTGTTTAATGTGATCAATTCTTCTTTACCCAATAGTTGCTTGAGTGCCTTATTTGCCAAATGAATTCTTTCCTTATCGTCATAAGAAAGCACGCCAATTTCGAGCTGCTGCACCAACACCGACAGGTACTGATATTCGTTGGCTTCGCGCTGAGAGGCCTCGATGAACTTTTGGTTCACTTGGTTAAAACTGTTATAGAGCTTTTTAAAACTCTTGCCTTTTTTATCGGCTGAATACTTCAGGGTGAAATCATTATGGAGAATAGCTTCTAAAAAGTTCTTGGTGTCCTTGTTTGTCCGATTGATGTAGTAGAAAAGCTCAATCAGAGCGGACAAGATAAAAATGACAATAAAGAACAAGCGAATGTAATTGCGGTCCTCAAAAATGTAGAACAGCAAAAAGCCCAAACCCACAGTGATGAGCAGCAGCCTAACAATGATCTGAATTTGAAAATGCTTAGAGTTCATACTTCTCCATTCTACGGTACAAGGCGCCACGACTCAGCCCCAATTCTCCAGCCGCATTACTAATGTTTCCTTGGTGCTTTTTGATACAGGTCTCTATCGCCCATTTTTCTAGCTCTTCAAGGTTAAAACTCTCTACCTGTGCGTTATCACTGGTATTTTGGCTGCTTAGGTTGAAATCCTGAACATGGAGTTGTTTGCCATCACTCATGATTACCGCACGTTCAATGCTGTGCTGAAGCTCCCTGATGTTGCCGGGCCAGTCGTATTTCTCGAGTTTGGCTATGACGTATTCGGGTACAAAAAGGCCTTTCTTTCCATATTTGGTTTTATACAAATTGATGAAGTGCTCGGCCAACACTGCAATGTCTTCTTTGCGTTCGCGCAGGGGAGGAAGGTGGATTTCGATGGTATTGATTCTAAACAGCAAATCCTGTCTGAATTCGCCTTCATTGACCATTTCGGGTAGCTTGGCGTTGGTAGCGCAAATCAAACGGACATCAATGTCTTTGGCATCATTCGACCCAACAGGCACAATCTTACGATCCTGAATAACGCGTAACATTTTGGCCTGAAGCGGTTTAATCAGGTTGCCGATTTCATCTAAAAACAAAGTGCCTTCATTGGCTGCTTCAAACTTCCCAATGCGGTCGGTTTTGGCATCGGTAAAGGCACCCTTTTTATGTCCGAAGAGTTCGCTTTCAAAAAGGGTTTCGGTAATAGCACCCATATCAACATTCACAAAAATGGATTTAGAGCGGTTGGAAGCACGATGAATCGCTCTAGCGACCAATTCCTTTCCTGTGCCGTTTTCTCCCGTAATCAGGATATTAGCATCCGTATGGGCTACCTTTTCAATTTGCTGAAAAACCTGCTTGATCTTTTCCGATTCACCAATAATTTCAGTGAAGGGGGCATCCAGCATATCATTCAGCACTGTTTGCTTTGAACTTAATTCTTTGACCTTATGGTTTGATTTATTCAGTTGAAAAGCAGCCGAAACCGTGGTCAGCAGCTTTTCATTCTGCCATGGCTTGGTAATGAAATCGAAGGCACCCAGTTTTATGGCTTCTACGGCCAAATGGATTTCTCCATAGGCCGTGATTAGCACAATGGAGGTTTCTGGGGAAATACTTTTTATTTGTTTTAGGTAGTTTAGGCCATCATTTCCAGAGCTTTCGCCTGTTTTGAAATTCATGTCTAGAACAACAAGGTCATAATCGTTTTCGGCCAAGGCCGTTTCAATTTGTAATGGATTGTTAATGCCCCGAACATCGTCATAATGCTGCTCCAATAAAATGCGGATGGAGAGCATCACATAATTGTCATCGTCTACAATTAGAATTCGACCTTTGTTTTTCATAACTGTCTAAAACACCAAATTTATACCAAGTTTACAATATGCTGATTCATTTACTTTTAGTAATATGAATCTATTGAAAAGTGCCCAATTTTGGGCACTCCTGTTTTACTGATGGACAATTGAAAGGGCTTAAATCGACATGTTTGTACGTAACTTATTGATATACAGAAAAATATATTCTTGGTTCAAAATTGGCCATTGGGGCATTGTCAAATACTCAAACTATGATTAAGAACTACTTCAAACTCGCTATTCGTAACCTCTGGAAAAACAAATTGGTAACTGGCACCAACCTGATTGGTCTTACTTTAGGGATTTCATGCAGCCTACTTCTATTGCTTTATGTTCAGTATGAATATAATATGGATGATTTCATTCCTGAAAGAGAGAATACGTATTTTCTATATGGCACTCAAACTGGTGTAAATGCAAGAAAAGTGGGGCTTTCCATTGAGAATGACTACAAAGATTTATCGAGCAATTATGCTGGAATTAAAGAAACTGCGATAATTAGAAATAACAGCAGTGATTTTTACCCAGAAAATAACTCGACCAAGAAACTGAACATTGATTATTGGTATGCGAGCAGCAACTTCTTCGAGTTTTTTGGTTTCCCTTTAATCGAAGGAAATGCAGCCCAAGTACTGAATGACCCTTCTTCCATTGTAATTACAGAAAGCACCGCCATTGCCCTGTTCGGTACTTCCAATGCCATTGGAAAAACAGTAACCATGGCTGGGGTTTCGTCTGACAAAGCACTGGTAGTGAGGGGTATTGCGGCTGACGTTAAGAATTCACATATCAAATTTAAAGCGATTATTCCGTGGGAAATGACTTTTCCTGATGGCTCGCAACCCGCTAAAGGCTTTGCTTACTCGCTTTACACCTATGTAAAAACCACGCCAGGAGCCAGTATTGATGAAGTTCGAGCTTTAAAGAATGATAAGTTAGCCAACGAACCAGACTTTGATGGAGACTTCAGCTATGAGTTTCTACCCGTTACAGATATGTATTTAAAATCTGGAGACATTCAGTTTATGTCTTTCGCATCGGGGAGTGCTTCAGCCATTCAAACGCTCTTATTTATTGCCATTATCATTTTGTTGGTGGCTTGTATCAACTACATCAATTTACAGACTGCAAAAGGAGCGAGGCGATCGATGGAGGTGGGTGTACGAAAAGTAATGGGAGCGCACAGAGGGCAGCTGATCCGTCAGTTCTTAGGTGAGGCCATTCTGATTACGATCATCTCCGCGATATTCTCCATTTTGTTGATTGATGTAGGCTTATCGTCCTTCAATCAGCTGACGGGTAAAGAATTCACCACGGCCACTTTAATGAACGAGGGATTACTGCCTGTTTTATTGGGTGTTGTCCTTTTTACATCCTTGTTCTCAGGTCTTTATCCTGCTTTAGTGTTGTCGTCATTCCAGCCTTCTCAGGCACTTAAAGCTTCGGCACGTGAATCTTTAAAAGGAGGAAGGGCACGTAAAACATTGATGTTTGTTCAGTTTGTGATCTCTATATTTTTGATCGCTGTCACCGTAATCACATTTAGACAAAATGAATTTTTGCACAATAAGGATTTAGGTTTTAACAAAGATCAAGTCATTACATTCAGTGTTTCCACCAAAAATTTAAGTAGAAATTATAGATCCTTCAAAAGTGAAATTGATGCCTATCCGGGTGTGGTAGCTTCATCGGTGAGCACCGATGTATTGGGAAGCGGCTATACAAATAACTCTGGGCCGATGATGTCCAAGACCAATCCTGACTTGAGCGCAGTCACCACCATTTTTGGAGTAGACTTCGACTTTATCAAAACCTATGATTTGGAGTTGGTGAATGGTAGAGATTTCGATCCTCAATCTTCATCAGACTCGACTGCGCTGATCGTAAACGAAGCTTTTATCGCTCAACTCGGTTTAGATAATCCGATGGAAGACGAAGTGACACTTTATAACCCCAATAACAGGGGAATGAAGATTATAGGCGTGGTGAAGGATTTTCACTTTCAAAAGCTTCATCAGAAAATAAGTCCGGTAGCTTTTAGAATTGCCAACAGAAATTTATGGAACCTATCGGTGAACATTAAGGCCGAAAATATTACAGAGACACTTGCATTCTTAGAAAGCAAATGGGCTGAATTTGAACCAGATCAACCATTTACCTACAGTTTTGTGAATGATGACTTTGCAAGGTTCTATGCCAACGAAACTAGACTGTTGAAGGCCATTAGCTTCTTTTCTATTGTGAGCATTGTACTCACCGCTTTAGGCTTATTCGGCATGGTCACTTTCGTGATTGAGCGAAAATTGAAAGAGATCGGGATTCGTAAAGTTTTAGGAGCCTCTGGCACCAATATCAATTTCATCATTCTCAAGGAGTTTTTAATGGTGTTGGCCATAGCTGCTGTTATCTCAATTCCTTTGGCACTTGGGGCTGGAAAAGAATGGCTTTCAAACTTTGCTTATACTACCAATATTGGTGTAATACCCTTCGTGGTCGCGTTGGTTATTTCTCTAGTGATTGTACTTATTACCGTTGGTTTACAAGCCATTAAAGCTGCTAAAGCCAACCCAATAAACGCCTTGAAAAGCGAATAAAATAAACTCAAAAACAACACAACATGCTTAGAAACTATTTTAAAATCGCCTTTCGTACCCTTGCCAGAAGTAAGGGCTACGCCTTTATTAATATCCTTGGCTTGGCCATTGGTATTACTGGAGCCACACTTTTGCTCACCTATGTAAAGGATGAAACTTCCTTCGATCAGTTCCACAGTAAGTCGGATGATATTGTACGGGTTATCGTTGTGGACAAAACAGGGGAAGCACCAAGAAAATTTGCAGCGAGTTCAGCAATATTCGCCTCTACTTTGGTGGAAGAATTGCCAGAGGTAACCAAGGCTACTACCTTGTTCATGCGGGGTGGGCATATGAATTTCACCATAGATGGGGTGCGTTTTGCACAACGAAATTACTTCATCACCGATCCATCTTTCTTCGAAGTATTTGATTTTGAGTTTTTGGCAGGAGATAGGGTTAAAGCATTGGCTGAACCCAATTCTGCGGTTTTGAGTGAAAATGAAGCCATTCGTTATTTTGGTACAACCGATGTACTAGGTAGAACTATTACCTCGCCATTTGCCGGTGAGTTTATAGTAACGGGGATTGCCAAGAATACTCCCGCCAATTCGCACATTCAGTTTGAGATGTTACTTTCTCAGAATTTCAATAATCCACAATGGACCAGAATGTTTACTAGTTGGGAAGAAATTGGTCCAGCTTCTTATTTAGTTTTGGCCAAAGGAGCCGATATGGCAGAAGTTCAGAAGAAAGCAGAAGCGATTGCGAATGAAAGGATGGGGGCTCCTTTTGACGACATGGTGGACTATGAATTTCAGGCCTTGACAGATATTCATTTCGATTCTGCCAATATTGAAGGTAGTCTGGCGGAGAGTAATGGAAATAGGAGTTACATCATAATTTTCATTTCCATAGCAGTATTTCTAATCGTAATTGCTTCTGTCAATTACATGAATTTAGCGACTTCTAGAGCGGTGTTTAGAGCAAAAGAAATTGGAATTAGAAAGGTAGTAGGAGCGGTAAAAAAACAGTTGGTCACTCAGTTTTTGATGGAATCGCTATTGATCACATTTATTTCTCTAATTGTTTCCATTGGTTTGACTGACCTCAGCATGCCATTCTTTAATGACCTTACTCAAAAGAATTTCGATTTTAGCTGGTCTACTTTAGGCGATTATATGCCAATGTTACTTGGGCTTACCGCTGTTATTGCCCTGCTCTCTGGGATATATCCTTCCTTTTTCATGACCCGTTTTAAAACAGTGGATGTACTAAAAGGGGAGCGCAAAACCAGTAGCCCATTCGCTTTAAGAAAAGTATTGGTGATCAGTCAGTTTTGCATGTCTATCATTATGATCATTTCCACCATTATCGTCAGTGATCAGATGAATTTTATTAAGGACAAAAATCTAGGCTTCAATCAAAATGACTTGGTGGTGATTGATATTAATAATGCTAATGTTCGTGCCAATTTTAAAGCCATGCGTACAGAATTATCTAATGTGCCTGGTGTCGAATCGGTAAGTGTTTCAACCCGAGTACCGGGAGAATGGAAAAGTATCAATGAAGTCAATGTTGTATTGAATGGAGCCAATCGTCAAAGCACGGACTCTCTTCGTACTTTTTATATGGGTTTTGATGAAAATCTCTTGGAGACATTCGGCTTCAAATTAACGGTTGGTAATAGCTTTAGCGGTAATGATTCTGCTGATAGCACCAAAGTTTTATTGAACCAAGCTGCCGTAAAAGCTTTTGGCTTAGAAAACCCTATTGGAGAAACCATTGAAGTGATTAGTGGAAATGGCAATGTGCGAGTCCAAGTGATTGGAGTGGTGGAAGACTTCAATTTTCAGTCGTTACACAAAAAGGTAGAACCTATAATTCTAGGCTATTGGAATGCACCTTTTAGCGGCATAGACTATTTTACTGTGAGAACCACAAAAAACGGAGCGTCTGCAAAGATGATTGAAGATTTAACGGCAGTTCATAATAAGTTTGACCAGGCCTCGGTGATTGAAACTCATTTTCTTGACAGTCAACTCGCCTTGTTCTATCAGGCCGAAACACAAGCCAGTGTGATTTATAAAGTGGGAGCTGGGCTCAGTATTTTCGTGGCTTGTTTGGGCCTATTTGGTTTGGCTTCGTTTACGGTTGAAAAACGAATCAAGGAATTGGGTATCCGAAAAGTGTTAGGCGCCAGTCAGTTGAGCTTGTTCTATTTACTTTCATCCACTTTCGCGAAGCAAGTATTCATTGCCTTTATCATTGCGAGCCCCTTTGCTTTTTGGATCATGAAAAATTGGTTGAATGGATTCGTCTATCACGTGAACATCAGTCCAATGGCATTTATTGTAGCGGGATTGATGACCATGGTGATTGCCTTGCTGACGGTAAGTTACCGATCAATTTTGGCCACCAGATCAAATCCGGTAGATGCGTTAAGAAGCGAGTAACAGCGAGCCTATATATCAAAACAGCCCTTTAATAAAATTCATTAAAGGGCTTTTTTTTTAAGGTCACTTAGGTTGCTGGAAGTTTCTTTCCCTGAGTTTACGAAGGGTCTAGAGCTTAATTATAGTTCCTTCTCCCGAAATTTCGGGATCAGGATAGAAAACCATAAAACAGTTACCATCAGATAATCGAGCAGTTGAATACTAAATGAGTAAATCTATTCTTTTTAATGAAGTTTAGTTTACCAATCTATTGGTCTATAGTCTTTTAAGAATTTACCGCACCAATGCTTTCCAGTGTTAATTCCGTCAAACAAAGGATCTAAAACTCGAGCTGCTCCGTCTACAATGTCCAAGGGCGGTTGAAAATCATGTACTTCCTGTTTCATCTTAGAAAGCTCAGCAGGATCTTCATCAGTAACCCAACCCGTATCTACAGCATTCATGTAAATGCCGTCCTTGGCAAAGTCAGAAGCTGAAGTGTGCGTCATCATGTTCAAGGCAGCTTTGGCCATGTTCGTATGCGGATGTCGGTCTTCTTTATGGAAGCGGTGGAACTTGCCTTCCATGGCCGAAACGTTAATGATGTGCTTCATGCCTGTGTTTTCCTTTCGCATTAAATTCGAAAGGCGATTGCACAGCACAAAGGGCGCTACGGCATTTACCAGTTGTACTTCCACCATTTCAGGTGTTTCAATTTGACCCAACTTCAAACGCCAGCTATTGGTCTTTCTCAAGTCAACTTGCTGCAAATCTGCATCTAATTGACCTTCAGGGAATACTTCTTTAGTAGGAAGCGAATTATCGAAACTGTACGGAATCTGCGATAACTGCGCGGAAGCCCTGATTCCAATGCCTGGTTCTTGCGCATGCCAAGTGACCGAAAGGGCGTTGTTCTTCTTGTCCGAAGCACCTGAAGAAAGCGTTCTCAATTCTTGTAAACAGTAATGATGATCAGCCAAAAGGTCTTTCACATAAGGCGTTAGTTTCTCAATGGGTTTTTCCTCATTTTCCATCAGGTGATGGTAGAAACCAGAAGGCCTTCTTACGGTTTGTGCCGCATTGTTAATGAGAATATCGAGTCGATCGTATTTCTGCTCAATGTAATTGCAGAAGATCTCTACACTTGGAATGTGTCTTAAATCTAAACCGTGAATCTTCAAACGATCACCCCAGTCGGCATAGTCTGCTTCTTTAGAAAAGCGAATGGCAGAATCCACAGGGAAACGAGTAGTGGCCACTACGGTAGCGCCAGCCCTTAAGAGCATTAAAGTAATGTGATAACCAATCTTAAGTCTGGAACCAGTAACTAATGCTACTTGGCCGGTAAGGTCTGCAGTTTGAAATCTTTTGGCATAATTGAAGTCACCGCAATCTTTGCACATGGCATCGTAGAAATGGTGTACTTTGGTATAGACCGTTTTGCACACGTAGCAGTTTCTTGGCGATTCTAGTTCTGGGGTATCTAGCATTTCTGGTTCCACCAAAGAAATGAGTTTTGGCGCTTCGAAAACAATTTGCTCTCTCGCACTTCTAATCCCAGTGGCTTTTCGAGCGTGTTTATCGCGCTCAATCATTTTACGTTTGGCAGCTTTTTTAGCGTCCTTTCTGCGCCTTGCAAATTCTTCTCGGTCGGGACGGGTTAATTTTCCAGCCGCCATAAATAAGGCCACTCGTTGTTCTTTAGGCATTTCAAAGAGTTGGTTGGTATCGCCAATAAGGCGTTCCATTACTTCAATACAGCGTTGTATTTCTTCCTGACTTAGCTGTTTATCGGCCTCTTCTTTCATAAAACAAAGGATTGAAAATTATGGCTGCAAAGGTATACATTAAACCTGATTTCAACTTTATAAATGAAGTAACTCACCGAAGTGCTACGGATGAAATTCTAAAAATTTACGTCCTTGTGTAAGAAATCCATTGCCTGTTGGTACTAGTAATTTGAGAATGAGGCAAAATGACGGAAAACGAAATCAATCACATTTTTCAAACCTGGTTAAAGCAGCACAAAGCTTTACTATTTAAAATAGTGAGGTCCTATGCCTTTAACGAAGAAGACAGAGATGATCTTTTTCAAGAAATCGCGATTCAGGTTTGGAGGTCTGTGACGAGTTTTAAGCAACAATCAGCGGTAACCACTTGGCTCTATCGTGTAGCGCTAAACACGGCCATTAAATGGACTGCCAAGGAGCGAAAGCACCAAGATAGACATGAGTCGATTGATGTTAGTCAGCACATCATTGAAAGTCATCAACCACCAGACGATCGGCTGGCTTGGTTGTATGAGGAAATTGCCCAACTCAATGAGGTAGATCGTTCACTCACCCTCTTATTATTAGATGGGTTCAGCTATAAAGAGATGTCTAAGATTTTGGGAATTTCTGAAAGCAACGTAGGAGTGAAGATCAACCGAATCAAAAAACATTTAACAACGAAATCAGAAAAATCATGATCGCCATGGAATTTAAGGAAATGAAAAAAATATGGGATACGCAGAATGATGAGGCACTTTATGTTATTAATGAAGATGCACTGCACAGAAGAATTAAAGCGAAGAAAATGGGCACAAAAAGTAGAACCAGTTTCTCAGAAGTTTTACTTATTGCCTCTAACCTTTGTGCGGGAGGCGTGGTAATTATATCACACTTACTGAAAAATAGTGGCAATGTAGCTGCACTTACTATGGGAGCTATGATGATGTTTGTTGGGGTATATATATTGTTTTTACGTTGGCAAAGAATTAAAAGAGATCAGCAAACGGATGTTTCTATTTTGGGAGATTTAGAGAATGCAATCGAGAATATTAATTACCGTATTAAGCTTTCTCAATCAATGATTTGGTTCTGCTTGATTGTGATTGCACTCACTATGTTTACTGTACTCAACAGCGATCAATCTGTGTTTAACATTGTCTTGATCTCGGCTTTCTTTATTGTAGGCTTTATTATGAGCCGTTGGGAACACAAGCGATTTAACCTCGGAAAAAAGAAGCAACTGCTAGACCTAAAGGAAAAACTGATCAACGAATTCGAAATGTAATTTCAATCTTCTATAAATAAAATGGCTTCTCTAGTGAATAGAGAAGTCATTTTTTTATGATTACGAACTATTTGGAAACTTCCATTGAAAGGATTGATGTGTTTTGTATCCAGCCCCTTCAGGGCTTTTGAAGAAATTAGATTGTACTTGTCGAAGGGTTACACCCTTCGTTTAGTTATTACGTCCTTTCAGGGCTAATAGGTAGCGTGATTTCTATTTTAGACTAAATACCATTTCACCCAAAAAAAGCCCCAAAGGGGTGGAATATCATAGGAATGGGTGCAACCCATTCCATATGTTCAATATATAATTAATAAGCCCTGAAGGGGCGTAATAATTTCTTGTATTAAGAAAGGGTGATGAGTTAAACCAAATTATCCTTAAAGAACTTGATGGTTCTTGACCAGGCTAAAGTCGCGGCTGCTTCATCATAACGAGGAGTAGTGTTGTTATGGAAACCATGATTTACCTCTGGGTAGATAAATACCTCATACTTTACGTTATTGGCCTTTAGTACTTCCTCATAAGCAGGCCAGCCCGCATTCACTCGTGTATCTAAACCGGCATATTGTAACATTAAAGGGGCCTTAACTTTGGCGGCATCTTCTGCCGAAGGCTGACCACCATAGAAAGGAACTGCTGCGCCTAAAGTAGGGACTTTTACTGCCATCATATTGGCGATCCAACCACCAAAACAGAAACCGACAACGCCTATTTTGCCATTACAATCGGGGTGATTGCGTAAATACTCATAAGCAGCAATGAAATCCTCTAGCATCTCGTTTCTATCGCGCTTGCTTTGCATGGTCCTTCCCTCATCGTCATTGCCGGGGTAGCCACCCAGCGGAGTGAGTGCATCAGGAGCCAAAGTGATAAAACCATCTACAGCAGCTCTGCGTCCTACATCTTCGATATAAGGGTTTAAACCACGATTTTCATGCACCACAACTATCCCCGGTAGTTTACCGCTCGAATTGTTGGGTTTAGATAACAAACCTTTGATAGTTCCTCCACCTTTTGGCGAATCATAGTTGATATAATCTGAACTGATTCTTTCATCATCTGGGGCTACTAGCATGGTGTCTTTATAATTAGGCATCATAAAGCTCATGAGGGAACCAACGGTTATTCCACCAATTGCATAAATAGAGAGCCTTTCCATAAAAGCCCTTCGGTCAATTTTACTATGGGCATAATCATCGTACAGATCAAAAATTTCCGGATTGACTTCTTCTTTGGTTAGCTTTTTCATGTGAGTATAGATTTGGTGGGTTTAACTTATTGATTGACTGTTCAATATAGCTGAAAGTTTAAGGCGAGACAAGAAGTATTGTGTGATGAAGAACATAAAACGTTCATCAAAAAGGCTTTAATCAACTCAAATTTAAACGCTATCTTCATTCCGAATAAAGACCTAAATGATGAAGAAACTAACAGCCATACTTTTCTTGACTTTCTTAAGCATTAACCTCTTTGCCCAAAAGGCTGAGATTGACAAGGCCTATACGAAAGAGATTAAGAACCTTACTTTGGAGAAACAGCTTGAAAAGGCTTTCCAAGTGATAGATGAGCTTGAACCTCAAACTCAAAGTGATTTAGTCTTACTTACAGAAATTGAAGCACCTCCATTTAAGGAAACCAAACGGGCCTTAAAGTATAAAGAAATGCTGGAAGAAGCGGGTGCTGATCGAGTATGGATTGACGAAGTGGGGAATGTTTTGGCTTTAAAGAAGGGTATAAAAGGCGATCGAACTGTCGCTTTAGATGCACATTTGGATACCGTTTTTCCTGAAGGCACCGATGTAAAAGTAAAACACAAAGGCGACACTATGTACGCCCCCGGAATCGGTGACGATACCCGAGGTTTGGTGGTAGTACTAACCACCTTAAGGGCTTTGAATAAGGCCGAAATCCAAACTGAAGCCGACTTACTTTTTATAGGTACTGTGGGCGAAGAAGGCTTGGGCGATTTAAGAGGTGTTCGTCATTTGTTTGAAAAAGGTGAAGTTAAAATTGACGCTTGGATTTCGATTGATGGAGGCTCTATCGGTCGTGTCAATAATCAAGCGTTGGGGTCTAAAAGGTACAAGGCCATTTTTAAAGGGCCAGGTGGTCACTCTTGGGGTGCTTTTGGTTTGGGAAATCCTCATCATGCCATTGGAAAAGCGATTGATTATTTCACGCAAGATGCTTCTAAATTCACAGCAGAAGGGCCAAGAACTAGCTTTAATGTGGGCCGAATGGGCGGAGGAACTTCGGTGAATTCTATTCCTTTTGAATCATGGATGGAAGTAGATATGCGTTCAGTAAGTCCTGATCGTTTAAATCAAATTGATAAGATTTTTAAAGACGCCATGAACCGTGCATTGGTAGATTACAACAACAGCGGCATTAAAGGCGAGAAGCTCACTTTAGAGCTTGAGCAAATAGGAGATAGGCCCAGTGGCGAACTGCCGACAAGCCTAGCTTTGGTGCAGCGTTCTATGGCGGCTACTCAGTTCTTTGGTGAAGAACCTTCATTGACCAGAGGTTCTACTAACTCTAATATTCCTATATCCTTGGGCATTCCAGCAGTTACTTTGGGCCGTGGTGGTGTAGGGTCAGACGGGCATTCATTGACCGAATGGTGGTTAAACAAAAATGGCGCTGATGCTATTAAATTAGCTTTATTGGTCACTGTAGCCGAAGCTGGTTTGGATAAAAATAGAAAGATCAGTAATAGGTAATCACGAATTCTTTCCCTGAGTTTACGAAGGGTCTAGAGTTTAATTATAGTTCCTTCTCCCGAAATTTCGGGATCAGGATGAAAAACTATACAACAGTTTTCAGTTGATAACTAAGTACCCTTGCATCTTATAATAGATGATCCCAACTATTTCAATCCACTTGCAGTATGCGGATTGCTCAATAAAACCTTAAAGACTTCCCAGCGTTTTTCTGGTTGGTCTGCCGTACCGCCTTGTTTTTCAATATAATTCGCAACCAAGTCTCTACCGAGGTTATAATTGATTACATAGCTTCTGTATTGATTGAAAAAGCGGGTGCGTTGTAAAGCACGGTCAGGTTCGTAGAGTAGGTATTTCTCAAGCCATTTGGCGGCTTCTTCTCTACTGATTTCTTTATTCAAGTACTTTCTGGCCGCTTCGTTTCCTGCATAGTCTAGCTTAGAACGTAACTCTTGAATTTCATAGTACTGTTCTGCTTTGTTCGGGTCAATTCCTGCCAAAGGGAAAAGCACTTCCTTTTCAAACTTGATTCTTTCTGCACCCGGAAAAGCCACGTTAATACCGTAGTTGGCGCTTCCTTCCGCAATAAGCGACTGAGGAGAAAAAAGTGGGTACACCGAAAATTCTTTCCAGCCTTTTCCATTCACTAAGTTTTGCTCTAGCAAAGCGTTAAAAACATGATGCCCAGGGTAACCTTCATGGCAAGCCAAATCGATCGCCCTTTCAATATAAATAGGGAAATCGGTGTTCAACTGAATTAAACTTTGGCTGTTGCCCTGATAGTAATTGTAACCCGACCAAGATTTATCGTTCACATATTCTAAAGCAAAGTTTTCGTTTTCGGGTAGGTTGAAATGCAAATCGGTGCGCTTTCGGGCTTCGGTAATGGCGGCCCTGAACACAGCGTCTAATTTATCTTTAGGGATCACAAACTGACTCGCATAAGCTGCGTATCGTTCTGAAATAGAGCCTTCTCCACTAAGCGCATTATCAAGATCGCTTAATAAGCTATCGAAGTGTGTTAAGTCATAATGAGGCGGTTCGGCATCGTATAATAGTTTTGCTTCTTCATCGAAGGTGAACGATTTTCCTGCCATCATTTCCACTTTGGTTTTTACAGCTGTCAACTGCTTTTTCATCATGCTTAAGCGTGATTGTTCAAGCTCGGTAAATCCGTCACTATTCACTAATTCTAGCTGCATGAGTAGCAAGAAAGCCCTTTCTCTAAAATCTGTGGAAGGAAATACCGCTAGTTTTTCGCCTTTTGGTTTCCATTCTTCAGGGCCATAATAAGCGTCCACAAAGTCTGAATCGTATTGGCCAATCTCCAATACTAACTTCACATAGGCTTCAGAAATTGAATTCATTTCTACGGTAGATTCAGTGGGTTTTCCGCAAGAAAGGCAGAAGAGAATAAATAGGGTGAATAATACAGCTGGCTTTTTCATTGCTTCCAAATTTATTACTTGAATCAAATGTAAGGGATTTATAAAAGCACTTGAAAACAAGCGATTAAAAAAACGCCTTATGCTGAAAATTCAACATAAGGCGCTCCTTAAAGTTTGAAGTAGGCTAAACCTTAAAAGTTTTCCATTTTCCTTTTTTGAACCAATACCAAGACACCGCTGCAATCAAGGTTTCCGAAAGGGTAATGGCCAAATAAACACCCAATGGCCCCCAGCCAAGCACAAGCGCAGCCACATAAGCCACAGGGATTTGGAACAACCAAAAGCAGAAGAAGTTAATTACCGTTGGTACTTTGGTATTTCCTGCTCCATTAAAGGACTGGGTTAGCACCATACCATAGGCATAGAAAACATAACCAGCCGCAATCACTTGTAAACTCAAGGCTCCGGCTTCTACTACGGCAATATCGCCTTTAAACCAGCCGACAATGGTTTTGGCAAAGAGCAGGTAGATCACAGAAATACTCACCATAAAAATGGCATTGTATTTAGCTGTTGTCCATACCGATTTCTCGGCCCTATCAGGCTGGCCTGCGCCTAAGTTTTGCCCAACAAGGGTAGCAGCAGCATTACTCATTCCCCAAGCGGGCATCATGGTAAACATCATTACACGGATGGAAATGCCGTAACCCGCCAATACATCGCTGCCAAATTCAGAAATAATCCTGGTGAGAATAACCCAAGAGGAAGTTCCAATAATGAACTGACCAATACCTCCTAAAGAAACCTTAATAAGTCCCCACATGATTTTGCCTCGGAACACCAAATCTTTAAGACCGACTTTAATGCGACTGCCGCCCATAAAGAGCACTACGAGCTGGCCGATTACTGCCACCCCACGACCAATATTGGTAGCAATGGCTGCACCTTCCACGCCATAGGCTGGAATAGGACCAAAGCCGAAAATGAACATCGGATCGAGAATAATGTTGATGCCGTTGGAAAGCACTAAGGTCCACATGGCGATAGAGGCATTGCCTGCACCACGGAAAACCGCATTGATTAAGAATAGGAGTACCACCGTAATATTTCCCCCAATCATAATTTGGGTATAACGATAGCCTTCTTCGATTAAATCGGGTTCTCCACCCATTAAACCAAGAATTTCCTTGGGATAAATAATACCGAAAACACCAATTACTGTAGCGATAATTGTACCTAGAAATATGGCTTGAACTGCCGTTTTGGAAGCACCAGCCATGTCCTTTTCGCCAGTTCTACGTGCTACAACAGCGGTGGCGGCCATGCTCAAGCCAATCGCCAAAGCATACACCAAGGTGATTACCGATTCTGTGAGTACCACTGTGGCAATGGCATTGGTGCTAACCTGCGACACAAAAATCATGTCGACTAAAGCGAAAGTAGATTCCATCAGCATTTCCAAAATCATTGGAATGGAAAGCATAAAGATGGCTTTGCGAATGCTACCAGTAGTGAAGTCCTCTTCTTTACCGGTAATGGCTATTTTAAAATAGCGTATAAACTTCTTGATAGAAGATTTTGAAAAATCTGTCATTGTTGTCTTGAAAAAAGTAATGTAAAAATATGAGTAATAGGGGGACGAGCTATTTTACTTGCTCGCTTCTGCGACCAGTGCACTGACGGCTACTATGGTAAACACAATTCTCATAACTTCATGATGACGCAAATGTGTAAGTTTTTTTTCTTTTTACAAAATCCCGATGTAGTCTTTAATTATTTTTTTTAGACCCATCAATTCTGGAGTGTCGGAACTTCCCCAAAGGAGAGGGCTTTGCTTCATGTTTTGACGATTCTTGATTCTGCTATAATTAACTGATTATGAATTAAGCGTATTTCTCAAGTAAGATTTCTTTGAGCGATACCATTCCAATAGTTGCTTTTTCTTGAATAAAATGGTGGTTTGATCTACGGCTAATTTCTGGCTGATGTGGGTCTACAATAAATATAGGCACATGATTGCCTACATAATGCACTAAACTAGCAGCAGGGTATACCACAAGTGAAGTTCCCACAATCACCAGAGTATCGGCTTCTTGGGTAATTTTAGCAGCGATATCCATCATAGGTACTGCTTCTCCAAACCAAACAATATTTGGACGCAGCTGATGTCCTTTTTCGCAAAGATCTCCGAGCTTGAGTTCCCAATGGTCCATGTCGTAAATTAGGGTTTCATCTTTTTCACTACGACTTTGAAAAAGCTGGCCGTGTAAGTGAATTACTTGGCTTGAACCTGCCTTTTCATGGAAGTCGTCTACGTTTTGCGTGATGATGCTCACCTCGAAATGAGCTTCTAATTCTTTGAGGATTTCATGTGCTTTGTTGGGCTTGGCTTTTAAGGCTTGCTTTCTGCGTTGGTTGTAAAACTCCAACACTAATTCTGGGTTGCTTCGCCAACCTTCGGGGGTGGCTACTTCTGTTACGGAATGACCTTCCCAAAGTCCGTCTGCATCACGAAAAGTCTTCAACCCACTTTCGGCACTTATACCTGCACCAGAGAGTACAACTAGCTTTTTCATCAAATATTAAGCTCTTTTCTATTCTCTTCCAACACCTTGATAATGAATTCAATGTGTTCGGTGAGGTCAACCCCTAAGAGTTCCACACCCTTTTCGATTTCATCACGCTCTACTTTGGCCGCAAAGCTTTTCTGCTTGAGTTTTTTCTTTACCGATTTAGCTGTTAAACCCTCAATGCTTTCTGGCCTAACTTGGCAACAGGCAATGGTAAAACCTGTGAGTTCATCACAAGCGAGTAAAGCTTTGTCTAGCTTGGTTTCATATTCAACGCCCCATTTGGTGTAGTGGGCAGAAATAGCATGTGCGATTTTCTCTTCACCCATTTCATTAAGCATGTTTACAATTCGGTTGGGGTGTTCTTCGGGGTAAGCCTCATAATCGGCATCATGGAGCATGCCTGTTATAGCCCATTCCTCAGGGTCTTCCCCAAAATGCTTTCCGTAAGCTTCCATTACCAATTCTACACTTCGGGCATGACGTAATAGACTTTCCCCTTTGGTCATGGATTCTAGAATGTTTCGTGCTTCTTCTCTGGTCATAGGTTCAAAATACGAGCAAAAGCCTGATTTTAAAAATCAGAGCGTGAATAACTAAGTTCAATACCTTATAACTGTATCGTTACTCTAAGTTTGAATCTTGAAAAGCGAAACCGCGAGAGTCTGTCTGTTCGGAGTGGTAGCTGCTTACTTAGCCTTCGTTTTACCCAGCTTTATGGATTTTATGATATAGTATGTTATTGGAATAAAGATCATCCCCAATGTTAAAGGCAAGAACCAAAGACCTAAGCCTTCAGCCGTTCCGTTAATATTCTGTATAGTTCTAAATATAATCAGGCCAAAGATTATCACTAAAACTAATTTCAATATTCGTATTAAACGGGTAGCCATTGTGTAGTTTTTCAGTGCATTTTCTTCTGTTAATGCCTCAGTAGGGTAGTTAAAAACATGAGGGTATTTGTTCAAAACCGTCATGCCAATGTATAATACCGAAGCAACGATTGGTAATGTTAACATGTTCCATTTGTCTCCAAAACCATCTGCTTTTCCAGCCGCATTAAAGTGAATGGGTATGGTTTCAGGTAAACCCTGAAAATTAATGAATACTAAAACCCAAAGCCCAATCAAGATCAGCCAGCCAAAAAGCTCCATGACAACATCTATACCCGATAATTTAAGTTTTAATATCGGGCGACTATTTTTATCCGTTTTTGAATTCAATTTAGATTGCTTTGCTGTTTTGAAGCGGTTGAGTTTTGATTAAGTGCATTCGTACTTAGTAATTGACTATAACAGTCGTTTCCGCGTACAAACAGTTCGAGCCAAGCGTAGGCTACATTACCTAAATCTCCGTTTCCTGTGTTTGGGTAAAGCGGGGTAGAATGATTTCCTTCGGTAATTTCAAAAAGCATTTTTTTAGTATTTGAAGGGGTATATTCATAATGCACATTCGAATGACTGGCGGGAGGGGCTGTAGGGTCAACTTGTCCGCTTAAGATCAATACAGGTGCGGTATGGTTTAAATCCGTTTCTGCAAGTGTTTTAGGGTATAACCAGGGTGTTATTGCAATCACAGCTTTCACTCTTTTATCGAGCGCTGCGGCTAATTGTGCGCCACCACCACCCATGGACCACCCACCCACAGCAATGTTTTCAGTATCTAGTTTTTGGAATAAGGGCGAATCCGTTCTATTATTCTCTTGTCGAATGGTTTCCATACCATCTACAAGTGCTTTGGCCCTTAATGCGGGGCTGTCGGTTAGAGCGTTTGTGCCAATTGTCATGGTAACATAACCACGTTCGGCAAGGTATCTTGCCCATAAGCTTACAGACCTTTGAGTGGCCTTGTAGCCAGGTACTAATACGATACTTTTTAAATTCGATTCGCTATTGGTTGGAAAGTACAAAGTGGCACCATCATAATCATCACCGTTTCGTAATCCATCAGCCTCATACAGTGAATCTAAGGAGAATGGTGTGTAGGTTGAAACACTTTTTGCTGTTATAGATTCGCATTGTCCGTAAACAGAATACGATAACACACATATTAACAATACTAATAAGGTTCGGACTTTCATAATAGGCGATGTTTAATGGAATGTTTGATTAGGTGTGTTGAAGATAAAAATACTTTTTACAATATTATTTCTGTACCCATGCTATTACCCAAATTATGATCTTTTTTATTTAAAGGGTAGTCATCGCACTCCTTTGCAACCAGACTGATTTAGAGGGTAATATTTAGAGGGTTTACAACTGATATTGGATAGCTAAGATGTGGGAGTTTTAACCTGTAGCTTCTTTCACCACTAGTGTGGAATTCACTCTACTGTTTTTTATTAATATGTTGAGCAAAATCGCATATACGCTTAATTGAGAGGTCTTTATAGAACTGGCATAGTTCTTTCAAAAGGCTAGATAACTTTTAATTAAAATATAGAAACATGAATTATACAGAAAAATTAGTCGACAAATTAAATGATGTTTTAAGACGTTCATATGATGCGATTCAAGGGTATGAAAACGCTATTGATGACATGACTGATGCCCAATTGAAAAACTTCTTTAAGAACCAGGTAATGGAAAGAACTAGGTTTGCCGGAGAATTGGCTTCTGAAATAACGGCCTTAGGTGGAGAGCCAGTAACTGAGAGTAGTTTTAAAGCAGCTTTACACAGAGCATGGATGGATTTGAAATCTTCAATTGCCTCTAATAATGCAGAAAAAGTTTTGCAGGAGTGTATTCGCGGAGAAGAAACGGCTAGTGAAGACTATAAAGACATTTTGGAAAGTGATCTATCGCTTCCACCAAGTGTAACTAACATGCTAAGAGGTCACAAAGCCAGTATTGACGCAACAGTAGTTAAACTGAAAATGATGGAAAAAGTAGCTTAAGATACTAGAGTAGTTTATTTGTTTAGAACACCGCATTTAGTTTTATGGCTAAATGTGGTGTTTTTTTTATACCTAGATATTAGATAAGAAAGCACCAAAGCCACATGAGGTTTTCGTAGTGATTAGCTTAGAAAAAATTGTCGTTGAATTGAAAGTGTCACATTATAAGAAAGGCTAAATCAGCTAAGGTAAGGGTTTGCATAACGAAAATTAGCGCACTCATTTTTCTTCCATGCCGATAAGCAAATCCCATAACCACGAGCACTAGCAATGGAAGGATAAGGCCAGAATACCGCCTCAAAGAATCCGTGTGCATATTCTTATCTTCGCTTAGTTGATAGCGATTAACTTCCTTGAATATGCGGGAAATACGGTAGTTTACAGTATCACCTTCATTGACTGTTTTTGCAAAATCTTCCGACACAGAAAAATCGTGTTGTCCAGTAGTTAGTTTGTATGAATAATGGTAGTTCTGGGCGGCATTGTAATACTGTTGTCGTTCTGCTTGGACTTTTATTACCTGATCTGTAAAGGATTTTCCGGGTAGCGCAAAGTCTGTAATAATCACCAAGGCAATCAATATGAATAAACTGTATAAAAAGGAACGGAGCTTAAAGGTAGACTTGTTCATTGGCAAGCCCTAAATTAACAAAGCTTTTGGCCTTTGTGGCATAATAAGAGAATTGGTTTCTTCACCGCAAAGAACGCTGAGTCCTACAATTTACCGTTACTCTGAGGTTGAAGCTTGAAAAACGAAACCGCTAGAGTCTGTTTGTTCGGAGGGATAGTGCAAAGAGCAGACAGATTCTCGCGGTCATTCACATTGTGTATCCACAAGTGAATTCCCTCAGAATGACGGGAAGAATTAGCAGCTATCACCAATTCAGCACTTCATTTGCTAAATCTTCCCAATTAGGGTTGACCGAATTGATGAGCTTTTCCTTATTAATTCTGGTCTTTGCTTTAATCGCTTTTTCCATTTGAATGGCTTCCTCTATTGAGGAAAAGTGTTCCATGTAAACCAGCACTGTCAAATTATATTTAGCCGTAAAGCTCTTTGGGAAAGCCTTATCACGATGTTGTCTAAGTCTGGCGCCTAAATCCGAAGTAACACCAGTATACAGGGTAGTTCTATTTTTATTCGTCAAAATGTAAACTGAGCCACCATAAGCCATAATTGAATTTATCAAAATTGAAGAAGATTTGCTGAGAAAGGAACTAAAATTTACCGTCACTCTGAGGTTGAAGTTTGAAAAACGAAACCGTGAGAGTCTGTTTGTTTGGAGAGAGGGTGCCAAGAACCAACAGATTCTCGCGGTCGTGTATTTCTCTATCGTGAAATACTCTCCCTCAGAATGACGCTCCGAATTGGTCTTATTGAAAAGAAAACGGATAGAGTCCTTGATTATTAGTTGTTCACAGGTTCGGAGAACCCGCGACAGTGGGACTATAAATAACCGTTACTCTGAGGTTGAAGTTTCAAAAACGAAACCGCTAGAGTCCGCCTGTTCAAAGAGTGAGTGCCAAGAATAAGAGGGGCAGGGGGCTACAATTCAACCAACACAAAAAAACCCAATTCTCTCGAATCGGGCTTTCAGTATTTTAGGGGTTAAAGGAAATTATTTTCTCTTCATTACTCTTTTAACGGCTTTTACGATATTTTCAGCATCGATACCGTATTTCTTCATCAATTGCTCTGGTGTTCCACTTTCACCGAAAGAATCATTCACCGCTACCATTTCTAATGGGGTAGGGAGGTTAAGTGCTAAAGTCTGTGCTACGCTATCGCCCAAACCACCATTCATTTGGTGTTCTTCGGCAGTTACTACACAACCCGTTTTCTTAGCAGATTCAATAATCGCTTGAACATCCAAAGGCTTAATGGTATGAATGTTAATTACTTCCACGCTAATCCCTTCTTTGGCCAATATCGCTTCTGCTTCAATAGCTTCCCATACCAAATGACCCGTAGCAAAGATGGTTACATCATTTCCTTCAATCATTTTAATGGCTTTACCAATTTCGAATTTTTGGTCGGCTGGCGTGAATACAGGCACTTTTGGTCTTCCAAAACGCAAGTAAACAGGGCCTTCATATTCAGCAATCGCAATAGTAGCCGCTTTAGTTTGGTTGTAATCACATGGATTGATCACCGTCATGTGCGGTAACATTTTCATCAAACCGATGTCTTCCAAAATCTGGTGCGTTGCGCCATCTTCACCCAAAGTTAAACCTGCGTGAGAAGCACAAATCTTTACGTTTTTACCAGAATAAGCAATCGACTGACGGATTTGATCGTAAACACGACCCGTAGAGAAGTTGGCGAAAGTACCTGTGAAAGGAATTTTACCGCCAATGGTTAAACCAGCAGCCACGCCCATCATGTTGGCTTCAGCAATACCTACTTGGAAAAATCTTTCAGGAAATTCATCGATGAAATCCTGCATTTTTAAAGAACCCACAAGGTCGGCACAAAGCGCCACTACTTCAGGGTTCGTACGTCCTAATTCCAATAAACCAGCACCGAAGCCAGAACGTGTATCTTTTTGATCTGTATATGTAAATTTCGTCATTGCTGCTTATTAATAGTCTCCAAGGGTTTCTTCTAACTGAGCCAAAGCGGTAGCCAATTGTTCATCGTTTGGCGCTACACCATGCCATTTGTGCGACCCCATCATAAAGTCTACACCGGCACCCATTTCAGTTTTCATAAGGTTAACTACTGGTTTTCCTTTACCAGAAAGTGATTTCGCTAAGCTCATGGCGTTGATTACAGACTTCATGTCGTTACCATCGCTTTCAATCACGTCCCAACCAAAGGCTTGCCATTTGGCTTTCAAGTCCTTAAGATCCATTACATCAGATGTAGGGCCGTCAATTTGCTGACCGTTATAGTCTACCGTAGCAATAAGGTTATCAATTTTATGGTGAGCTGCATACATGGCTGCTTCCCAAACCTGACCTTCGTCAAGTTCTCCATCGCCCATCAAAACATACACGCGTTTGTCGTCCTTGTTCAGTTTTTTAGCTTGAGCTGCTCCACAGGCTACAGAAAGGCCTTGGCCTAATGAACCTGATGCTACACGAATTCCGGGTAAACCTTCTTCAGTAGCAGGGTGGCCCTGAAGCCTAGAGTCTAATTTTCTGAAAGTGGCAAGTTCGGATACAGGAAAGTAACCGCTACGGGCCAAAATGCTGTACCAAACCGGAGAAATGTGCCCGTTCGATAAAAAGAACATGTCTTCGTCTCTTCCATCTGGATCAAATGGTTTTTTGATGTCCATAATGTTGAAGTACAAAGCAGTAAGGAAATCGGTGCATCCTAAAGAACCACCTGGGTGACCAGAGTTCACGGCATGTACCATTCGTACAATATCACGCCTTACCTGAGAAGCTGTTTTCTCTAGGGTTTCAATACTAGGTTTATTCACGCTGTATTTATGATTGGTTAAAAATTATTTCAATATCTGAGCGGTGTGGTCTTTGGTTTTTACTTTCGCAATCACTTCTTCAATCACTCCGTTTTCATCAATTATAAATGTTGTGCGGGCAGTTCCCATATAAGTTCTGCCATACATCGATTTTTCTACCCAAGTTCCAAACTGCTCATGAATGCTTTTGTCTTCATCGGCAATTAGCGGAAATGGAAGTGCGAATTTATTAATAAAATTTTGATGCTTCTTTGCCGAATCCGAACTAATCCCAACAATTGCGTATCCGGCCTCTAAAAGGGCATTATAATTATCTCTAAGGTTGCATGCTTCTGCGGTGCAGCCGGGGGTATTGTCTTTAGGGTAGAAGAAGAGAACTAATTTCTTTCCAGCAAAATCAGAAAGCTTAATTGGGTTACTGTCTTGATCGATTCCTTCAAAATTTGGGGCTTTATCGCCTGCTTGTAATGCCATAATTAAAGTTTTAACGTTAGGGTTTTCTTGTTTCCAGCGTAATCTGTTACTGTTAAAGCAAAATCTCCCTTTAATGGTTTGCTCTTATCTAAAGTTTCTGACCAAATTA
The DNA here is from genome assembly GCF_001593005.1 of Roseivirga ehrenbergii. Classification (GTDB taxonomy): domain Bacteria; phylum Bacteroidota; class Bacteroidia; order Cytophagales; family Cyclobacteriaceae; genus Roseivirga; species Roseivirga ehrenbergii. Next base: position 655,106 of record NZ_LQZQ01000045.1, on the reverse strand, counting down.
ATTTTCTTTTAGAGTCGTAGTTCATTAAAAGCCATTCTCCGTTAATCGTAGCCTCGTATTCTTTAATGCCCGAAAGTTCATCATCAATATTGAAATAGAGAATTCCGTTGTTTGATGCACGTTGCTTGATTGTAGGAGGGGTTAAATCTCTCATCAATGTGAAGTTACCAAAGGAGGAAATGGCAAACCTGATTTTTCCTTCGCTCCAATTTCCGCCTACAAAGCTTGCATTGCCCGTATTACTCAGTGCATAGGCCTGATACTGCTCAAGTGTGTCATATTCTAAAAGTGGTACTAGCTCTATTTCTACAATTCCTCGTAAAGCAGAAATTTCATCCCCAATCTGTAGTACTTCGATTTTCTTTTCCTCATTTATGTAGTGCCTCGCTTTTAAGTATAGCGTATCGAATAGAGTGTTTTTACCGAAGGCCGCAGAAAAAGATTCAGAAAGATAGGAGTGTTCCTTTTCTGAAGGAACCATATCTATAAAGTCCATTTCCTCTTGGTTGTCTCCGAAATCTATGGTTTTTGGCAGGCCTTTATTCAAATCTACCAAGTAAACGTTTTCTTCGCTATCAGAATAAGCGGGTTCTAGAATGTGTGAACCTTGTTGGGTATACACAGTAATGTTGTTGAGTTCGTCTTTACGCTTTCTGTGGATTTGTAGCGTATTGTCTAATAAGTAGGAATGATTTCTACGGTCAATTTGAGTGAGTTCGGTGGGGGCAGTCTTTTCTCCTTTTACATTGAATGAGACCCTACGCTGGTTGCCATAGGCATCGGCCAAAAGAATTTGGAAAAGGTAAATCGAGTCTTGCTGTGGATAAAAGAATCCACGGTCTTTCATGTCGTTGTAAAAACCCAAACTATTACCATCATCGATATAGAGCTTATTATAGCGCCTTCTAGTTTCTTGCTCAGCTTGGTAATTGGTAAGTGACTTAATATTGTATTGTAAAGAAAAATTGACAGAATCAATTCTCTGACTGAACAACAATTTCCGATTTTGATAAACATCAATTTCAGGAACACCATTTTTATTGGCAGCGCCATCGAGCTTGTCGTGTGCCCAAATTTCGAAACCAATTTTGCCTGCGGTGCGAATGGTGTCGGTAATCACATATTCATTTCCTCGCTTTTCTAGGTTGAATTCGAACCTACCGAATTGCCCATTGACCCTTGAGTTGATGTCCATGGTTTTCAAAGCAATCCTTTCAGCAATAGGGGCGATCTTATCTTTGATTTCGGTAAAACCAATTCTTAACGGATCGAGCACTTCTTGATTGGCATCTCTAATTTCAAAATGAAGGTGTGGACCGGTAGATGAACCCGAGTTACCTGAGTAACCCAATACTTCTCCCTTCTTCAATTTAAATCTTCCGCGATCAGGAAATAGGTTTACAGTAAATGACTTTTGCTTGTACTGACTTTCCAATACGTATTTGGCTAGTTCATCATTAAATCGCTGTAAGTGGGCATACACTGTTGTGGTGCCATTGGGGTGAACCACGTATACAGCGTTGCCATAGCCTCCGGTAGATACCGCAATTCGACTTACATAGCCTTCGGCAGCAGCATAAACATTGAGCCCTTCTACGCCATTGGTTTTAATGTCGAGCCCAGCGTGAAAATGCGAGGCACGCAATTCTCCCATATTTCCAGCCAAATAGTTCGTGCGCTCTGGCTGTATGGGGAATTGATAATAGCCTTTTTCGATTTTGCTGTATTGGGCAAAGCTCGCAATGCTAATTAACAAAAGGGGAATAAAATAAAATCTACTTAACCTCAACTTCCAACATTTTCTCATTCTCTATATAAGCAGTAAGTGTGTCGCCAATCACCGTTTTACCAACACCTGCAGGCGTACCGGTAAAAATGATGTCTCCCTTCTTTAACGTAAAGTATTTCGAAATATGCTCAATGATGTCGTCAAAACTGAAAAGCATCATATTGGTATTTCCATTTTGCTTTACTTCGCCATTCTGCTGTAAACTGAAATTCAAGTTGTTTAAATCAAACTTGTCTTTGCTCACAAATTCAGAAATAGGGGCAGAGCCATTAAAGGCCTTGGCTTTTTCCCAAGGTAAGCCTTTTTCTTTGCAGCGCTGCTGAACATCTCTGGCGGTGAAATCTATTCCCACGCCAATTTCATCATAGTACTTGTGGGCGAATTTCTTTTCAATGTGTTTTCCTTCCCTACTTATTTTTAGAAGGATTTCTACCTCAAAATGAATGTCATCAGAGAAATCAGGATGATAGAATGGTGCATTGTTTCTCAATACAGCGGTATCGGGCTTTAAAAACACTACCGGTTCTGTGGGGCGTTCATTGTTTAATTCTGCAATATGTTCTGCATAATTACGGCCAATAGCAACAATCTTCATTCTGATAAGTTTAGTTAGGGTTGGATAACTATAAAAGGTAACAATGGACAAAATTAAAACTTCGATCTGATTTGACAACCTGTCATTTATGATCAATTTTGTGAAACGAAGGAATATGCCAGTATACCTTGTTGTTCAGGAAGATAGATTTTTAATAAAAGAGAATTTTTAGTGATGAGAAAATTAATAGCACTGAGTTTTATAGTAGCCTTAGTAATTGGTTGTACTACTGTGCCGATTACAGGTAGAAAACAACTTACTGGAGTGGTTGGGAGTGAAGAAGTAATTGCCATGAGCGCAGATGCTTACCAGCAGGTGATTGATTCGGTACAGTTATCGAATAATCAAGAGCAAGTGGCAATGGTTAAGCGAGTAGGTACCAGAATTCAAAAGGCTGTAGAGCAATATATGAACAATAATGGTTATGAAGGGCTTTTGGATGGTTTTGATTGGGAGTTTAATCTGATTGAAAGTGATCAAGTAAACGCTTGGGCTATGCCAGGCGGAAAGGTGGCTTTCTATACAGGGATACTTCCTATTTGTAAAGATGACCTAGGGGTAGCTGTAGTTATGGGACACGAAGTGGCGCATGCAGTTGCTAAGCATGGTCAGGAGCGAATGAATCAGAATTATGCTAAACAAGTGGGTTTAAGTATTGGTGCGGTGGCACTAGGTCAGGATCCAACTTTGGCACAGCAAATGGTATTTCAGGCAGTAGGTATTGGTACCGATATTGGACTCTTGAAATTCTCAAGAACGCATGAATCAGAAGCCGATGAATTGGGCTTGACTTTTATGGCCATAGCTGGTTACGACCCAAGTGAAGCGCCTAAGTTTTGGGAAAGAATGTCGGCAGGAAGTAGTGGACAAGCACCACCAGAGTTTCTTTCCACTCACCCAAGTCATGAAACTAGGATTGAAAGGCTGAATGCTGCCTTACCAAAAGCAATGGAGTACTATAATAAGAGTACATTGAAGTAATTAATATTCAGTCTTTCGGGGCTTTTGAATATGTCAGGTAGTTATGCGGAGGGCTTTTGTCCTCCGTTTTTTTGTGTTAGAGATGTGTAACCTTGTCCTTCCCTGACTATGATAGATAGGTTTTCGGTTTGATATGAGGCCTTTTAAAGGCTAATGGAGGTAAATCCTCGTTAAAAACGAGGATTATAGTGAGTTCTACGCTATCCCGTAATCCCTAAAAATCTGCGATCACTTACTATTTTCACTGCAATTAATCGCAACAAAACTCTTATCCCCCCTGTTTCCTTCGTATTATTGCACCCAAATTCGAAAAAATGGCGGTTGTACCTTACAAAGAGAACCAAGCGAGTAAAAAAGAACAGGTGGCTGAAATGTTCAATAACATAAGCCACAAGTATGATTTCTTGAATCATTTTTTAAGCCTAGGCATAGATATTCTTTGGCGTAAAAAGGCCATTAGAATGCTGAAATCGCATCAGCCGAAGCAGATTTTGGATATTGCCACTGGTACAGGTGATTTCGCCATTGAGGCTTTAGCTCTTAATCCAGATAGGGTAGTAGGGGTTGATATTTCTGCAGGAATGCTAGAAATCGGTAAGCAGAAAATGAAGAAGAAAGGGCTGGATCATATCATTGATATGCAGATGGGCGATTCTGAGAAGTTACTCTTTGAAGACAATACCTTTGATGCCGTCATCGTTTCCTTTGGCGTAAGGAATTTCGAGAACTTAAAGAAAGGTTTGAGCGATATGCACCGTGTATTGAAGCCAGGAGGGAAGGTAGTCATTGTAGAGTTTTCGCAACCGAGAACTTTCCCCATGAAGCAGCTCTATAATTTTTATTTTAAGTCGATTTTACCTGTCATTGGTAAAGTAGTGTCTAAAGATCAATCGGCTTATACGTATTTGCCAGAATCGGTAGCTGCTTTTCCTGATGGCGAAAGATTTTTGAATATTTTAGGGGAAGTAGGATTTAACAAAACTGAATGCAAGCCACTAACTTTTGGTATAAGCTCAATATACATCGGTCAAAAATAGTTTTCTTTTTAGCACTGTTCACGGCCAATTTAGCATTGGGGCAAAAAGCACCCATAAAGCTGAATCGGATTGGTAGTGATGATAAAAAAGCAAATTATGGCTTCTTTTTGGGCTATCATCAGAACTACTACGGAATAAAATACTCCGATGCCTTTGAAGGCCCCGATTACGATAATGTAACCTCTATTGTGTCTAAGCAAAACTCTGGGTTTAATTTAGGCTTCATGGTTAACTTCAGGCTTGCCGATCAATTTACCCTAAGGTTTGTGCCGGTGAAAATTGGTTTGTACCAACATATGGTGCAATATAATATGACCGATGGCACAGTGGATGAACAATTGATTGAAAGCACCCGTATAGAGCCTGGCTTATTTCTTAAATACCGCTCTATCAGACGCGACAATCTCAGAATGTACGTGATTGCAGGCATAAGTGCCTCCATGCGTTCGGGCAAAGCTGAAGACTTGGGTGGAGTGGATAAGTTGGAGATAAGGAAAGGAAACTTGAAAGCTGAAATCGGCTTTGGCTTCGAGAACTACTTTGAGTTTTTCAAGCTTGAACCTGAAATACGCTACTCCAGAGGCTTGACGAATGTGCTAAACCCTTCAAACAACTTCTACTCGAATGGCATAGGCCAAATTACCACACACAATTTCTCTATCTATTTTCATTTTACGGATTAGTTGTATCGTCCTGAAATAGGTTGACAAAACATTTCCTAAACCCTCTTAATAGAGGGGAATAGATCGCCATTAATATTCAACTTCACAGACCTAACTCAAGCCAAATAACCTCTGGAGTATTCCCTCCTCGAGGAGGGTAAGGGAGGTGAGCCAACCTATTTGAGCATGTTACAAACGAGTATTAGTCGCTTTAATAGAGGGAAGGATTCCAAAACCCAACTCACATCATAAATAATGCCTTCTTACTTACCCATATTTCTTCTAAATTCGAACCTTAAGAATTTAGAACAGGAATGAGCAAAATAGCAATGGTTACCGGAGCCACCTCTGGTATTGGTTGGGCTACTGCCGAAGCACTGGCCAAGGAAGGTTATCAATTGATTATCTGTGGAAGACGAAAGGAACGATTACAAGAATTGTCTGCGAAAGTGGGTGTAAAAACCCTAGAACTCATTTTTGATGTGAGTGATAGAGCCGCGGTGGCAGAATCGCTTAACAATCTTCCTACAGCATGGAAACAGATTGACGTATTGATCAATAATGCTGGAAATGCACATGGTTTGGGCAAAATTCATGAAGGCAATATTGATGACTGGGATGCCATGATTGACATTAACGTGAAAGGCCTGTTATATGTCACCAAAGCCATTGTACCGAATATGGTAGAGCGCGGTGCAGGTCATGTAGTGAATATTGGGTCTATTGCGGGCAAAGAAGCTTATCCGGGCGGAAATGTGTATTGCGGTTCTAAACATGCGGTAGACGCGATTAATAATGGCATGCGAATGGACTTGAACGGAACAGGAGTGAAAGTTTCTCAGGTTTGCCCAGGCTTGGTGGAAACAGAATTTTCACTGGTGCGCTTTAAAGGCGATAAAGACAGGGCCAAAATGGCTTATGAAGGCTTTGAAGCCCTTCGTGCCGAAGATATTGCAGACCTAATTCGTTTTATCGTAACTCGCCCTGCGCATGTAAATATTGCCGACACGCTCATTTTACCTGCCGCACAGGCTTCCCCAACTTTGGTGGATAGAAACTAAGCGTTAATTTCTAGGAAAGAACAAAAAACACGATGAACGAAGAAGAATTCAATGACGAAGTGCCACAAGAAGGCCTTCCCATTCCAGAAATATTTAAAAATTCCGACACCAAGGGTTATATCACGCACTGTATTCAATGCGATTACGAATTACTTAAAGGCGATCGCTCATATATGATCGAAAAGGTATTTAAGAGGTACCCAAACCTTGATTCCACCCAAGTGCTTTTTGAGTACGGCATGTGCAGCGTTTGCTATGAAAAAATGAAGGACAGCCTTTCCGCAGAAAGCATGCAGAACCTTTCCAATTACATGATGAACAATATGGATTTTTCGGCCATGCAGCAACGCATTGAGGAAAACCCAGAAGATCCTGAGAAGTGGATGTCGCATTGCATGATTCATGGCACGCCCAAAGAAGAAATGACCGAGTATCAGGTGGCGGCTTCCTTTAAAGGTGATCGTTTGATGACGAATTTTATGCCACCCTATATGATTGGAGGTATGGCTTTAGAAGAATTAAACGGTTTGCTTTCAAAAGAAACCAAAGAAGACATGGACGGATTTATTGACCAGCATTTTGGTATTCCTCCTGAATTGAGAAAAGACTTTATTCTGATATGAAAAAACTACTTTTAATCTGCCTGCTTCCCTTTTTAATCTTTTCGTGTAACAGCAAAGATGAGTTTGAGGGCATTGAAAATGGCGTTTCCTTGGCCTTGGCCAAATCCAGAAAGGCCATTGTTTCTAATATCAATTATAAGCTTGAATTCAGGGTGCCTGAAGCGCTAGCTCAGCCCATTCAGTCCTTAGAAACTTTGACTTTTAACCTGAGCGATAACTCTGAAGACCTGCTTTTAGATTTTAGAGCATCAGCCGATAAGCTTAAAGGTATTATTGTCAATGATCAATCCACTGAAATCAATTTTAAGAATGAGCACATCATTATCAGTAAGGATTTATTGAGAAGAGGGAAGAACATTATCGAAATCAACTTTTTTGCAGGAGAAACCTCGCTCAACCGAAAGGAAGAGTTTATGTACACCTTGCTAGTTCCCGATAGAGCAAGAACCCTTTTTCCTTCATTCGATCAGCCCAACTTAAAGGCGACCTACGACCTGACTTTGGACTTACCTGAAAGCTGGACAGCCATAGCCAATGGCCCTGTGGCACTTTTAAGTGTGAAAGATGGTAGAAAAAATATTCAGTTCGAAAAGTCTGATTTGATCAGTACTTACTTGTTCTCTTTTGTAGCGGGCAAGTTCAAAACCGAAACTCGAAATGTGGGGGGTATGGAAATGACCATGCTTCACAGAGAAACAGACAGCGAAAAAGTAGCTAGAAACCTCGATTTGATTTTTTACCTCCATGGCGCTTCAATTCAATGGTTACAAGAATACACGGGCATTCCATATCCCTTTAAAAAATTCGATTTCGCACTAATTCCTAGTTTTCAATATGGCGGAATGGAGCATGTAGGCGCAATTCAGTATCAAGCCAATAGCCTTTTGTTGGATGAAGACCCTTCGCAATCTCAATTATTGAGCAGAGCCAGTTTGATTGCTCACGAAACCGCCCACATGTGGTTTGGCGATTTGGTCACCATGGACTGGTTCAATGATGTTTGGACCAAAGAGGTGTTTGCCAATTTTATGGCCGCCAAAATGGTAAATCCAAGTTTTCCTGAAATCGATCATGAATTGAATTTCTTGGTGCGTCATTACCCATCTGCTTATGGGGTAGACAGAACTGAAGGAGCAAACCCAATCCGACAAGAACTGAACAACCTGAACGAGGCTGGACAAATGTATGGGGCCATTATTTACAATAAAGCACCGATTATGATGCGTCAGTTAGAAATGCTGATAGGGGAACAACTGTTCCAAGAAGGCATGCAGGAGTACTTAAAAACCTATTCGCACTCCAATGCTACTTGGCCTGATTTAATCAATATTCTGGACAAGAAAACGCCTGAGGATTTAAAAACTTGGAGTGAGGTTTGGGTAAATACTCCCGGTCGCCCAGAGTTTCAGTTGGAGCTTGTTCGTGAGCAAGGAATGTTAAATCAGATGCGGTTGAGTCAGTTTGATCCATTAGGGAAAAACCGAGTTTGGCCTCAGGTATTCAGTGCGGCTGCTTGGCTCGATCAAACCAAAGTGTATAAGAAAATTGTTTCAAAGCAGGCAGTTTTAGATATCGATCTACCTATTCTACGATTGGGAGACCTCGTGTTGAATGCAGATGGAAGAGGCTATGGTCTTTTTGAAGTGGATATCAATATGGTTACTCAGCGGTATTCACGCATGACAGATGTAGAAAAGGGAACCACTTTTGTGAATCTTTACGAGAATTTCCTCGATGGGAAAGTTCCTCGTATTGGCTATGTAGAAATGGTGAAATGGGTAATTGCCAAAGAAGAAAATGAATTGATTCTGAATTTGGTTTTAGGACAACTCAACAATATTTACTGGTCGTATTTAACGGAAGATGAAAGGGCCAGCGTAGCACCAGATTTGGAGCGCACTTTATACTTTCTAATGGAAACCAAATCTGAAAAGCCGAGTGTGAAGAAAATCTTCTTCAATGCCTTTAGAAACATAACCATTACCCAAAACAACATTGGACGTTTGTATGACATCTGGAATGGCTCTAAAGTGAAAGGTTTGAATTTATCTGAAAATGATATGGTTGGGCTGGCTTCGCAATTGGCCATTCGTTTACCCGATAGGGCAGATGCCATTTTGAAACAGCAATTAGATTCCATTAAAAACCCTGATACCAAACGTAGATTCGAATTTGTGATGCCAGCGCTTTCCAATTCACAACAAGTGCGCGATACATTCTTTGAATCGTTGAAGGATGCGAAAAACCGCGAGACCGAGTCTTGGGTGCTTTCTGCTTTGGGTGCTTTACATCATCCATTGAGAAAAGAGTCTTCTGAAAAGTACATTCTGCCAAGTTTAGAATTGCTAAAAGAGATTCAAGAAACGGGCGATATTTTCTTCCCAACCCGTTGGTTAGATCAAACTTTAGGCAATTACAATTCGACTTCGGCAGTAAAAACGGTGCGTGATTTCTTAGAGGATAACCCTGATTATAATGCCCAGTTGAAAATGAAGATTTTGCAAGCAGCAGACAATCTTTTCCGTTCAGAAAGAATTCTAGGAGGGAAGCAGAGTTTGCAGCAGAAGTGATGGTCCCGTTCTGAAATAGGTTGACACAATCAATTGATAACTGTCAACTAAAATCAGGACGAGACATCTAGACCCTTCGTAACCTCAGGGAAAGAAACGTTTCATAGACGCTCTTGAGGGTTGGAATCTCTTCTTACTTATAAATCTCGTTGATAATACCGGCAAATCGAACACTGGATTGGGCGATTTTAGACATTAGATAACCCATCATTATTATCTGGTCGCACCTACGGAGCTTGACGCAGTGATTAATTCACTGCTACCAACAGGCCATCCCTACGGGATTATAGGTTTTGGCAAAGTTGATCTGTACCAGCTTTTAGGGGGTGTTGACTGATGTGAAAAAGAGGTTTAGGGCTTTTTGACTATCAATTTCCAAGTTGAGCCCAAAGCCCTATCTATTTCATACGTTTATAACGTAAACATCAACAAAATACCCTTCAGACCCCAGCGGGGTCATACATTTGTAAAAGAATAATGCAGAGCAAACCTCGACCCTAGGAGGGGCACACCTTCCACCAAACCAGCAGAGATATGCAAGCCAAAAGCCCCATAGGGGCGAACTATTTGTAGAAATGTATAAAATGAAAATTAAGCTCCGTAGGAGCGACCCGCATTCTTCTCACCGTAAGATGCTTATTTACTTATAAATCTCGTTGATGATACCGGCAAATCGAACACTGGATTGGGCGATTTTAGACATTAGATAACCCATCATTATTATCTGGTCGCACCTACGGAGCTTGACGCAGTGATTAATTCACTGCTACCAACAGGCCATCCCTATGGGATTATAGGTTTTGGCAAAGTTGATCTGTACCAGCTTTTAGGGGGTGTTGACTGATGTGAAAAAGAGGTTTAGGGCTTTTTTGACTATCAATTTCTGAGCTGAGCCCAAAGCCCTATCGAGGTCATACGTTTATAAAGTAAACATCAATAAAGCACCCTTCAGACCCCAAAGGGGCATACATTTGTAAAAAAATAATTTAGTGCAAACCTCGACCCTAGCAGGGTCGCACCTTCCACTAAACTAACAGAGACATGCAAGCCAAAAGCCCCATCGGGGCGAACTGTTTGTAGAAATGTATAAAATGAAAATTAAGCTCCGTAGGAGCGACCCGTATTCTTCTCACCGAAGATGCTTATCTACTTATAAATATCATTGATAATACCCGCCAAACGAACACCGGCTTGGGCAATTCTAAGTTCTAGGATATCGAAATACTTATAAGAGTACTCGTAACTCAACCTTCCGTTTTCAGGAATATCATAAATCTTATCGCGGTAGCTCATAGACTCCATCGCCCAATCGCGAACCGTAGCTGCCTGCCATTCTTTAACCTGCTCTTTGGTAGGGTGATTTGCCACATCGGCAAACTCGGTATAGCTGTATTGTTTGCCCTCAATCATACGGCTGTCCCAAACGCTGTGTAAGTTGGTGCTGCTACCAAACCATTCCACTTTAGTGTCATTTCCGCCTCTATCTTCTCCATTGCCTACGTGCATCGGTTGGTGAATATCGCCTACAAGGTGCACGAGGAATTTAAGGTTTGTGGCTTCTTGCTCAGGGGTAAGTCCGCCCGCTTTCAACTCTCTAATTATTTTTTCTATGGCCCAAACCACATCACCACCTTCTTGCGTTGGGGCGGTCTCGTAAGTCATTCCATCAGGAATGGTGCAGTAATGCCAAGGACTGGCATAGCTATAAGAGCGGTCTGATTTAATATCGTCCATCCAAGTACTGACTACGGCCAGGGTTTCATTGCCTAAAACTCGTTTTACCTGCTTCTGCGCCTTTTTTGTTAGCATGCCATCAGCAATATGACCTACGGCACGGTGGCCAATTTGACCCCAAAAAACGGTCTCGTCTTTAAGGGTATGGCTGCTGAAAATGAATAGTGTGGCCAGTAATAATAGCTTCTTCATAAAATGCGTATTCGTTTGCGCTACAAGATTATGAAAATTCATTGGCTTCATCATTATTGAAGCATCAAGAGAACATTATTAAAATTTGAAATGGTCGAATTATCTAATAAATTCGGCAATAATTACTTTTACGCTAGCCATAAGTTTCACCAGCTTTTTGTTAACGAAATGGCCGTTTTTTATGGGGTGACTGGGAGGTAACTATGTTTGTTCGGGGGAGGTGTCAAGAACTGACAGTTTCTCACGGTCGATTATTTCTCTATCGCGAAATACTCTCCCTCAGAAAGACGGTGTAAATGAGCAGCAACTACCAATTCAATACTTCGTTTGCGAGGTCATCCCAATTAGGGTTAACCGAATCGATAAGTTTTTCCTTATTGGCCCTAGTTTTTGCTTTAATCGCCTTTTCCCTTTGAATGGCTTCCTCAATAGAAGAAAAATGCTCCATGTAAACAAGCACTGTCAAATTATACCGCGCTGTAAAGCTATTTGGAAAGGCCTTATTTCGATGCTGTCGAAGTCTAGCGCCTAGATCGGAAGTAACACCAGTATATAGGGTTGTTTTATTTTTATTGGTCAAAATATAAACTGAACCTCCGTAAGCCATGATTGAATTTATCAAAATTGAAGAAGATTTACTTAGAATGCCCGTAAAACTACCCGTCACGCTGAGGTTGAGCTTGAAAAGCGAAACCGTGAGCGTCTGTTTGTTCGGAGGGAAGATGAAAGACATTGAAATTTGCTAAAGGAGAAGAAATAAAACACTTAAATTCGGATTGCTATGCTGACAAACAACGATATCCTCAAAAAACTAAGGGTTGCCCATAAACTGCGTGACGAACATATTGTAGAGATTTTAAAACTGGCTGACTTTGAAATTACCAAAGGCGCGTTAGGCGATTTATTTAGGGCAGAAGACCACCCCAAATATGTAGATGCTGGCGATCAAATCCTTAGGAAATTTTTAGATGGACTGATTATACATTTAAGAGGGGAGCGGCCACCAAAAGTGAAAGAGAAAGTTGTTAAAACTATTGATTAAGTACAAAACTCAAGTAAGATTTAATTGTTTCATCAGCTTTTCGTCAACGAAATGGCCGTTTTTTATGGGGTGACTGGGAGGATAGGATATATGCCTTAAGACTTAATCCGTAACAAATAATTTCATTTCAGGATACAATTATGCCAGCTAACTCCTGATTGGGTGGCTTTTTAGCGAGACATTTAGGTGTTGAAGATTGTCATGATTTTATAGCCTTGGCAGACTTTTAAATGAGCAGCAACATGACAATGACTGACATACTGTCTTATAATCTGTGTTTTAACGACAAATAAATGTATTTGTACTGTTTGGCATACCACTTGATAAAATAGACCGAGGCTAATTTGCGGTTAGCCTCGATGATAATTCAATGTGTGTTTACCCTGAAGGGGTAGTTTTTTATTGGACTGCAAAGGTAATTGATTCTTTCTCTTATCCAAACTGTTTGTTTTAAGCTGCCCATCAGGTTATTCCTAACCTTAAAAAGACAAACAATATGCCAAAGAAAAATTACTTTGTCGTGTCCAATCCTCAAGGAGGATGGAGCGTGAAATCAGGAGGAAGCCAAAGAGCTTCAGCAAACACCAGTACTCAAAAAGAAGCAATAGAGATAGGTAAACGTCTTGCTACTAATAACAGTTCTGAGTTAACTATTCAGGGAAAGAATGGGCAGTTTAGAGAGAAAAATTCTTATGGTAATGACCCTCATCCACCAAAAGGATAAATATGAAACTCACCAATACTCAATTGCAGAATTTTATCGGCAGAATAAAACTAAAGAGGGACAACATGCCGAAATATAAAGGTCAGATAGAGAACCTCGTTTCTAAACTGGAGGACAAAATTAAGAATGATGACAGCACTGGCTTGAGAGTAACTAGAGTTCTTCGAGCAGGTTCTTGGAAGAAAGGCACAATATTACGACCAACAGGAGATTTTCCCATTGATATAGATCTCGTATTTTTCATAAAGGGTGATGAGACTGTGAAGAATGACGTACAAAAATTGCACGACTTCGTGGTAGACTACTTAGAAAGCATCTATCCATCAAAGGATATATATAGAGATGTAGATGCATCTGGAAATACCAAGTCTATTAAGATTAAATTCTCTGGAACTGGGTTGGAGGTTGATATTGTACCAGTAGTGCCATTGAGTTCTCCAGAGGGCTATGTTTGGCAACCTGAACGTGGTGGTAAGGGCAAATACATAACTAGTGTCGATGGGCAATTGGAGTTTGCAAAAGAGAGGAAAAATGCCAACAGCAGTTTTACTTCAGTTGTAAGAGCAGTAAAATGGTGGAGAAATTACAAAGAACTTGATGTCTTGAAATCCTTTTCTGTAGAGCTAATTGTATCACACTTGGACCTGACAAAAGGAGTTGAAACAAATATTGAAGAGGCTTTGATTAGGTTTTTTGAGTTTGCTAGTTCTGAGAAGTTAAAGGAGCTCAATTTTATAGGGGCTATCAATACTATACCCTACTATACTACTCCGGTCTATATCGCAGATCCGACAAATAACGAAAACAGTACAACCAACAAGATAACAGAGTCTGATTGGAACGAGATTCAAGAAGAGGCTGAAGAAGCCTATGAAACTCTAACTCTAGCGCAAGCGAGGGGTACTATGGGAGATGCTATTTCTGAGTGGAAGTCTATTTTTGGACCACATTTTAACATTACAGAAGAATGAGTTACGGAACACATACAGCGACCTATACTGTGGTCGACATTAGAAAAACATTTGAAAATTTTGTCGCTGACGTTAGAATGATTGCTAGAAAGACTAACAAGTGGACACAAATCTACGTGGAGGATATCTGTCATGATATCGTGAAATTAGCAGAGCTGAAATACCTTGATAAGGTTGATATAACATTGTTAGACAAAAATAATAAAGCGGTTCAAGCGGTGAGATATAACGTTGCCATGGATGGAAGAACAATGAAAGGTGATCGTGCAGGGAAAAATTATTGGCCAGATACACCGGATACAAGACTCAACGCAATAGTGTTTTATAGCAGTAGTTGGCATAGACTTACTGAAGAACAAAAAGAGCAAATATATATAGACCATGGATTCAAAATTGACTGGACTAATTCATCAATTGACACTAGCTACAGTCATCTTAGAGCAGATTCTGCACAGACTTACGGAAGCAAGGGCTATGAGCTAAGCAAAACTAATTTTAACTAATATGTCTGACAAAGTATTTGATAACATCTTAGAGTTACCTAATTCTCAGATTAAAGAGAAAGCAGAAACATTAGTCGGTTTCGAGCAAAAATTTAACCGTATCCATAATAATTTGAGGCTTCTTCTAGACAAAGAGGGATTAGAGTCGTGGAGACAAAAATTTCACATGGGAAGTCTTCCAGCCGTTGATTATCTTGTAGATAAGTATCCATTAATAATATTTGAGGGAGATGTTGGTACTGGTAAGACGGCCTCTGCCGAGGCGCTTGCAGATAGAATGACCCGAGAGCTCGGCAAACAAGGGTTTTTCTTGAGGTTAAGTACAAGAGTAAGAGGTGAAGGATTACATGGTGAAATGGGTAACCTCGTAAACGATGCTTTTGCCGAACTCATCACTCAAGCAGGTAAAAGGAGGTTAGCATTTTTACTAATAGATGAGGCAGACGCGATTGCCACAACAAGGAGTACTCATCAGATGCATCAAGAAGAAAAGGCGGGTGTTAATACCCTTATTCAAAAAATAGATGAGATAAGAAGCTTAAATGGAAGAGCCATTGTCATTATGTCAACTAATCGACTACATTTTCTTGATGAAGCCATTATTAGAAGAGCTGCTATTGTGGTGAAATTTGAAAGACCAACGGATGATGAAAGAAAAGAATTGATTGAAAAAGACCTAGATGGTGCAGATTTGAGTACGGAAGAAATAAAAAGTATTGTAGAACTCACTGGCCCTAATGAAAATGAGGGTATTGGCTTCTCTTTTTCCGACCTCAGATTGCGACTTTTCCCAGAATCTATTGCTGCTGCATTCCCTAGTTCACCATTAAATTATGATATAGTCCGTGAAACTTTAAATCATATTAAACCTAGCCCAGTTATAAAATGAGTTCTAAATCTAACAGATATGTTATAATAGCTTTAATAGCCATAATCTATCTTTTGGCAATGGCAACTTTCTTTGAAGATGAAGCTCAATCGAACTTTTGGTTAACTGTTTCCGTGGCTTTAACAATAAGTATTCTTGCTCCTTTAATAGCTTGGTTTATAGATGGTTTACTTCAGAATATTAAAAGATTCAGACTATGGTTTCTTACTAAAATATGGCATCGAAGAAGTTTAATACGCTTTTCGATGTCATACATATACCGTATCAGAGTTAGTGACAAATATTTGCTAGTTAAAAATTCAAAGTGGAATTTTTATCAGCCAGTGGGGGGGGTATATAAAGTATTGCCTGGAGAAATGTCAAGGCTTCAAGAAAAATACAATGTTGAACTGGATAAGAAATTACCAACAAATGGGGAGAAGCGAGATGATTTGAGATTAATGGTGCCTGCCTCAAAAGCTCTAGAATTCTTAGACTGGTTCGACTCAGGTAAGGGTAGAGAGATTTCTCATTGGCGTGAATTCTGTGAAGAGTTAGTGAGAAATGAGGTGCTAGAGTTTAAAGTGTTCCCACATGTGAATTATAGATATGCTGGTTATGTTCAGACTCCTCTTAAGAAGTCTGAAAAACTCGGGTGTCTAGAGATCCTAAAGTATGAAGTATATGATCTTCTACCCTCTAATGAACAAGAGATGGCACTTATAGAATTATTGAAAAAAGGAGACACTGACTATATAAAGTGGGCTGATGAAATAATAATTAATAATCTCGGTTTTAGTCAAGTTGATAGAAATGAACCTTATGATATAGGAGCGCATACAAAATGGACTATGAATATGAAATATTCTAAATGAGTGTAAGTGGTTTTTTAGTTTTAATGCCCCTATTGTATGTTCTCTAGACCCTTAACCCTTTTCCTCCTCACCAAAACCACCGCGCCAATAATCATCAAAAGGGCACCACTGCTGCAAGCGGCATCAACAATGCGCTTACAACTTATTCTTATTTAAATAGGTCTTTAGGGCTTCGCGGTAACTGCTGCCCACAGGTATTTCAGTGTTGTTAATCAGTACGCAGCTGCCATTGTACTGGCTTATTTTAGTTAAGGGTACAATATATGATTTATGGATTCTTATAAATTGATAGGGGCTTAGCGTTTCTTCAATTGACTTAAGGGTTTTTAAAGCCAAGCAATGATTTTTCCCAACTACAATTTTAGCGTAATCTTTCAGCCCTTCTATATAGTCGATGTCTTTCACTAAAATTTTCACAAATTCATCACCTTCTTTTATAAAAAAGGAGGGCGATTGCGGGGCTTGATACTCATGGTTTTGCAAACCTTCAAAGCGAGAAATGGCTTTGGCAAAGCGTTCGAAAGAGATAGGTTTCAATAAGTAATCAACCACCTCCAAATCAAAACTTTCTACGGCATATTCGCTAAAAGAAGTAGTGATGATAAACTTGGTATTGGCCTTGGAAAGTTTGACCAGTTCAATACCGGAAATTTCGGGCATGGCAATGTCGGTAAAGACAAGGTCTATTTTAGGGGCTTCTTTTAAAAAGTTAAAAGCTTCTACCGAATCGGTAAATGTATGGATGACCTCAAAATTAGAAAACCGCTTTAAATGGTGTGCTATAACGTCAATCGCCAAAGGTTCATCATCAATGATTATGGTTTTATACAACTTCATTTAAGCTAAAGTTAATTTAAGTTTTGTGGTATAGGCATCTTCAGTATGAGTGGTTTTTAAACCCGAACTATTGGGGTATAGCAGCGCTAAACGTTGTTTTAAGTTTTCAAGCCCTTTTCCCTGTCTATTGCTTTCCTGAAAATGCTGTTGCTCAAATACACTATTTTCTACTGTAAACAGAAGCTCATCCTGTTCAATAGTGACAGTAATATTCACAAATGCACCTTTGGCATTGGTATAAAAACCATGCTTGAATGCATTTTCTACCAAAACAATTAAGAGGAAAGGTTCAATCCATTTTTCATTATCAGCAGCCTTATTGATACTCAGGTTAATCCGTGCATCGTTCCCAAACCTGATTTTTTCAATGGCTATGTATTTCTGAATAAAGTCTAACTCTTTACTCAGTGGTACCTTATTCAAATGCGTTTCATCGGTCAAATAACGCATCATACTCGATAATTTTAGGATATACTCTGAGGTATCGGGATGGTTTTTTAGGGATAAACTGTAGAGTGAATTAAATGCGTTGAATAAAAAATGAGGGTGCAATTGGTTCCGCAATAACTGAGCTTTGGCTTGGTTCAGTTCATCTTCCAGTTGCTTATAACGACTAAAAAGCTCTAAGCGATTTACGAAATAGATGAGTAAGTAATACAAAAGCGCATGCCCCAAAAAGCTAGTGAAAAACTCAAAGGTCTGTTCAAAACTAAGCTCATCATATATTCTATAATTTTTCAGAGCTGCCAATAACACTAGGGGAATAATGAGGGCACTGGCCAAGCCAATTTTTTTCAAAAGGCTACGGAATTTTAAACTGTAATAATATAAGACATAGGCGCTTGAAGCGAATAGGAGATTCTCTAGCGCATCGCTTGTCCAAAAGAAAAGCCAATCGTCTGGTATTAAGAAGTAAGCGCTTCTTATCAGTTGAAGAATCACGATTGAGATTAAAATCACATTAAAAATGACTTTAATCTTTCGTATGGTCTTAAGCGATAGTGGAAACATATGGGTATGTAGTAAGTACCTGTAAAGATATAGAATTCAAATTCTGCTAAGTCGGTTAGAAAGCTAGGTTCATCTGTGCAGACCCCATGTTTGTCTATCTCATTTTTATTGAAGCTCAAATAAAAATACGTTTGATCGTAAATCACTAAAATATCGAAAATGAGATTCTATGTTATTCTAATCGCTTTGAGCTTTAATGCACTGGTGGTTTTTGGTCAAAAACTAGCGTTGGAAAAGGCATCGCCCTTCACTGCCATAAAGTGGGAAGAAGGCCAGCCTATCGTTCGATTCGATAATGAGTGGTATCATTTTGAAAAGTTGGACCACCTGAAAAAAGAGGAGATTATAGCGTTTAGTAAAAGTGAATTTGGGGGTAAATGGCAAAAGCGGTTTTCTGAAGACCTTGTGGAAGTATTGCAAGGCCTTGGTTATAAACCCAATGCAAAAGTTGAATTAGTGCTGTCTAGAAATGGTAATTCGAAAACATACACAGGCACATTTACTTTGGCCAATAGACAGCAAGTACTTCGATACAATGCCAGTGCCGAACAAGCCAATCGGCCTCAGAAAATCACGAATAAACAAGCCATTGAAGATTTACAGCAGTTTGAGGAAATATTGGAGTCTAAATCATCTTACGCTCAGATTTCGGGTTACGACTATAAGGCGGCCATAAAAGAATTATCAAGCTCAATTGTCAGTAAAAAAGAGACGATAGATATTGATGAGTTAGCGCACGAAATGGCAAAAATCATGGCCAAAATAGGAGATAGACATTCCTCAATAAAGAACGAGTCATTCGATAGTCGTGGGCATGAAAGCTATAATTTAAGACTTCCTTTTGGGCTAACTACCATAGATGGAAAGTTGGTCGCGACAAAGCAGCGTTTGACTGAAAAAGGCTACACCTACTATGATCAGCATTACCCATACCTGAAAAGTATCAATGAAGTTTCAGTAGAAACGCTGATCAACAGCTTTAACTATAAAGCGGCCAAAGCACCGATGGCGGCAAAAAATACATTGGGAGCACTGGCCATTGAGAGGTACGGAGAATTGCTTTTTAAAAACAACCTAGAAAGTACAAGTAATGTAAAAGTAGTTTTCACTGATGGTACAAACGAAAGGACTGAAACCTTTCAATTAACAAATGAGCATAAAGGCTACAGGTCTATACTAAGCGAAGAACATGCTAAACATAGTGAGCAGGTAGCGAATGGAAAACTTGATGGGCTAAGCAAAATATTAGGGCAAAACATTGGGTACATCAATCTTCCGGAAATGTACCATTATGATGATGTAGAAGGTTTAAAGGACTTTATCCAAAACAAGATTATTAGCTTTTCAAATACCAAAGCACTCATTATTGATGTCAGAAATAACCCTGGAGGTGTTAGAGACATTCTGCAAACGGTGGCAAGCTATGTGGTGCAACCCACACAGTCGCCTTGGGTAGCTAATGTAGCTTATCTGAGAACTGACAAACCCTTGAATGCAGACGAGGAATCAATGAATGGACGCTACCTGTACAGTTATCACTCTGAGAAATTTACAGACCGTGACCGACAAGCCATTGATAAGTTTAATCAGAGCTTTCAACCTGGAAAGACAGTAGACAGCTCTAAGTTTAGTGCTCCGTTTTATATGGTTTTGCGTAGTGGAGATTATACCTATACTCAGCCTGTTTATATTTTGGTAAACGAGAGTAGTTTTAGTGCAGCAAGCGTCTTTGCGAGTGTGTTTAAAGGTTTACCAAATGTTAAAATCGTTGGAGAAACAACCGATGGTTCAAGCGGAAATTCACAGGTATTGTACTTGAAGAACTCAGCAATCCGCATCAAGGTATCGACCATGCTGTCTTTTCAGAGAAATGGAAAAACCTTAGATGGAAATGGCACCGTTCCCGATATTGTTATTCCAGCAGATGAAGCGCAGGTATTGAAGGGTGAGGATTCTCAACTAAATAAGCTGATTCAAATAATAAGACAGGGTTAATGAGTTTTAGATTTCCTTCTCGCTAAAACCACTGCACCAATAATTATTAAAAGTGTGCCTATACTGAAGAGCATAATCAAATAGGACATATTGCGCTGGATCACCACGAAGTCGGCAATGCCAGCGGCTTCAAATAACCATTCGTCTGCCAACACAGTAGCAATATTAGGGCTGCCCATTTCCATAATGATAATCCCGTTTTTAGCCATTAAATCAATGCGGGCCGCTGTATTTACGGTCGGTCTATTGCTGTTGCCGTCATGGCCAATCACATAAGAATCTTCAGCGTTTTGGCTATACAAATGAGGCCCCATGCCATAGACGCCCAAATTACCAATAAAGGTTTCCGCTTGTGTCATTTGTGTGATGGTCTCAGACTTCAATACTGGGTTCGGGTTGATATTGGCCATTAAGAACTTGGTTAAATCTGCCGCAGAAGTATACAGCGAGGCAGCAGCCAATGAAGCAAACTTGTAAGGAGCAGAAACAGTACCATCAGATTTATAAAGGGTGGCCAATTCAAGGTCAGGGCGTACTTCTAAATCAAAGGTAGAATTGTTCATTCCTAGCGGTTTAAAAACCGTCTCTGTCATGTAGTCTTGAAAAGATTGGCCTGATACTTCTTCAATCAGCAATTGTAATAGGGTATAGCCGCCTCCAGAATACAGGTATTGCGTTCCGGGTGCTATGCCCACTTTGGTCACGCCATCTGAATAGCCCGCATCAGTCGCCTTTGTAAGCGACTCTTCGAGGCTTTGCACTGTTTCATCGGGTCCAAAACCTTCATAGCCCAAATCGTCTACCAAACCAGCAGAGTGGGAGAGTAGCCTGCGCACGGTTACTTTATTATTGTCAAAGTCGCTGGTAGGTAAATGCCAACGGGTTAAATATTCGTCCACTGGTTTGTCCAAATCCAATTGCCCATTTTGCACGAGTGACATAATCCCCCAAGAGGTAACCCATTTACTGACCGATGCCATTTGAAAAACGGTGTTTTCATGCACTGGCTTATCCTCTGAATGGAAGAACTGCTCCGCTACTTTTCCATTCTCCACCAAAACCATAGCCATATTACCAACAAACTCCTTGTCAATTTTTGCTTTGGTAGCTTCTATAAAAGCTTCAGGACTTCCGTTTTTAGAAAGGCTTTTTAAAATGAAACCATCGGAAATACCATAGATGATAAAAGCAGCCCAAAGGATGATGGCAAGTAAGGTAAGGGCAATGTATTTGAAGGTTCTCATGCGTAGTGTTTTGGTTGTTTTTCGGTTGAGACGGGAAGTTGCAGAAAACATCCCGACCGAACAACTAATTCAATAGTTAATTGAGATTTGTTTGATTCTGCAAATACAATTCACAGGTCCAACACTATACAACAAAAACCAAACAACAAATATCAAACCTTTTCACTTCCATACACTGAGCTCTGAGCACTGATCCCCAATTCAATACACCCATTCCACAACTCATTACAACTCCAGTGTTAACGAGTGTTAATTAGTTGTACATAAGTGAAAGATATATTTCTTTTATATTTGTGTAAGTAATAAAACTTAAGCCATACACATGAAAGGAACATACCTCGGAGAATTTGAAGAACTGGTGCTACTTACCGTAGGTGCCCTTTATCCAGAAGCCTATGGGGTAGGCATTATGGATGAAATTGCCAAAGAGACAGGTCGATCGGTAAATATCAGTGCCATTCATTCTGCCTTAAGGCGCTTGGATGAAAAGGGTTTTGTTAAATCTGAAATGGGCGGGTCTACCAACGAAAGGGGAGGCCGCAGAAAGCGCATTTTCGAACTCACTGCCTTTGGTAAAAAGGCTTTGGACGAAGTGCAAGAACAGCGCATGAGCTTGTACAACCGCATTCCCAATATCTCATTCAGCAGTTAATGAAAGAACAACAATCCATAAGGCCACCACGCTGGGTATTTCGCTTCCTCACTTTCTTCTGCAAAGAAGAATTTCTGGAAGAAATCAGTGGCGACTTAGAAGAAATCTATCATGTCAACTATCGAGCGCATGGAAAACGAAGTGCCAATTGGCGCTATGCCTGGAATGTGCTGCGCTTTTTCAAGTGGTCCAATATCAAGAAAACAACAAGGTTCAACTCAAATATTGTAACAATGACACGCAACAACTTTAAAATTGCCGCAAGGGTACTTTGGCGGCAGAAGGTAAATACCCTATTAAATGTAACCGGAATCTCCATTGGCATCGCCTGCTTTTTGCTCATTTCACTTTATGTAAAGCAGGAAATAAGCTTCGATCAATTTCATGAAAAAGGAGATAGAATTTACCGCACCTGGACTTTAGAAGATTACGGTGGCGACCAACAGTTCTTTTACACCAACTCGCCACTTCCTTTAGAAAAGGCGCTGGAAGATCATATTCCAGACATAGAAATGGCAGTGCAATACAACCGCAATAACTTTTTGGTGGGTGAAGATAACGCAAGAATTAATGAGACGATTGCTATAGCCAGTCCAGAATTCTTCGAGATGTTTTCATTTCCTATTGTAAATGGAAATCAGAAAAACCCATTGGCAGATAGAACTTCCATCGTAATTAGCGAGGCTTATGCGACCAAGTATTTTGGCAACAAAACGCCCATCGGTGAACCGATTTCGGTACTCATGAATGGAGAAAATCGAATATTCAATGTGTCGGCCATTATGCAAGACTTGCCCAAGAATACAGGCTTTAGTTTTGACATGATGATTTCGAATGCAAATGATGAGCTACTGTATGAAAAACGGGCTTTACAAGCTTGGTTTCATGTTTCGCCAGAGACATTTGTGCTAGTCAAAGAGAATTCTACACTGAAAGCGGTTGAAGAAAAACTTCCTGCAATGATAAAAACGGTGTTGGGTGATAGGATGGAAGAGGGTGAATATACTTTGGGCTTGCAACCCCTCACCGACATCCACTTAAACCCTGATTTCCCTTTGGGTAATATGCCGGTTGGCAATCCTAAATATGTATATGTGCTTGGAGCCATTGGCTTGTTGGTGTTACTTATTGCTTGCATTAACTACACCACGCTTTCTATGGGGCAGTCTATGAAGCGCGCCAAAGAAGTTGGGGTAAGAAAAGTAGTAGGCGCACAGAAATCAGGCTTGGTTTGGCAGTATTTATCGGAAAGTGTCCTGATCACCTTTATTGCCATGGTGATTGGTTTGGTAGTGGCCTATTTGCTCTTGCCGCTTTTCAACAATTTGGCTAACACAAATTTGGTAATGCCCTTCGATTTCGAGTCGCTTTGGGTGTATTTGGTAATGGCTTTGGGTATCGGTTTGGCTACAGGAGCTTATCCTGCATTGGTGCTTTCCAGCCTTAAATTAACCAATGTACTGAGGGGTGGTCAATCTAGCATGGGCGGAAAAAACGTTTTACGTAAATCACTTTTGGTCTTTCAGCTACTGCTTACGGTATTTTTGATTTCGAGTACTTTGATTATGAAAAAGCAGCTCAATTATATTCAGAACGAAGATTTGGGTTTTAACCGTGAGGCCATGGTGTCGGTGGCTTTATATCCAGACCCTGAAGGGCAGGGTTTAGGCGATAATTTTACATCAGGCTTTAAGAACGGTCAGTTATTGAAAACTAAGTTGGAGGCCAACCCTGATGTATCGGATGTAGCCATGGGGAGCCATATTTTTGGTTCGAATGGATGGATGAAAGTGGGCTTTAACGATAACAATGATGCTTTTAAGCAATTCAACTTATTGGTGGTTGACCCTTATTATATCTCCAGTTTTGAAATTCAAATGAAGGAAGGTAGAGACTTTGACCCTGCTCTGGATTTAGACAAGCGAGAATCGATTATTCTCAACCAAGCAGCAGTTGACTATTTCGGTTTAACCGAACCCATTGGAAAGAAAATACCAGGAGAAGGATTCGGTAATCATACCATAATTGGCGTTACCGAAGATTTTAATTTTGAATCGCTGCATAGTGAGGTTCGCCCCTTAGTGATTACGCAAAACGATCAAACGATTTTTTCTGGCATCAACGACATCAGTATCAACGATTCACCCACCCCAAAATTGGTTTTCAAGTACAATGGAACAAGTCTTTTGGAAGTGAAATCTATCTTAGACCAGGCTTGGGCTTCCACTTTTCCCAACGAAGAATTGAGGTTCGATTTTATAGATGAGAAGTTACGTCTGATGTATCAGGATGAAGCAAGGGTAAATAAAATTGTCGGTATTGCTACGGTATTAAGTATACTGATTGCCAGTATTGGGCTATTGGGCCTTACTATTCTGATTGTGAATACCAAAGTAAAAGAGATTGGAATCCGGAAAATCTTGGGCGCTTCACCTGTTAAAATCTTCGCAATGCTGTTCAGTGATTTCTCTTGGCAGTTGATGATCGCTATAGTATTGTCGGTGCCGCTTACCTGGTATTTAATGAGCAATTGGCTCAAAGACTTTGCTTACCAAATCAATATAGGGGTAGATATGTTTTTATTAAGCGGGATTTTGGCTTTTGCCTTAACCACATTGGTGATTAGTTATCATGCCATTAGAGCAGCCAAATCGAACCCGGTAAAGGCTTTGAGAACGGAATAATCAAGACAGATGTATTTATCATTACAATGGACTTCCTGGAAAGAGAAGTCCATTATTTTTTACATGAAGAAAGGTTGAATTGATTGGTTTCCGTTGTTCACATTGAAAATGTCCTATTAATAGCGAGAACATAATGCACCAAATAATATTTTCCACTGATGTAAATTGCACTTATAAATCAGTGGTGAATTTCGGTTCTTGTAATAACATGCAAAATGTGTCTCGTCCTATTTTTACTTTTTATTGAGCTTTCATCTTGTACATTCAATTACAAAACCTCTAACCTAAATATTATGAATAAGCAATTCTCGATCATTTTAGCCACCTGCTTTGTTCTGGCTTTTTCTACTGGCTGTAAAACCAATGAATATGGTTTTACAAAAAGAGATATTCGAAGTGGGCAGAAGCTAATGGGTATGAACTTCGGGAAAGATGCCATCGATACCATGTATCAGTATTTGGGCAGAAATAAGCGCGGCTATGACACCTTGAGGAAGTACGAAACCCACAACGAAACTTTCCCTGCCATGACTTTCGATCCACATCCTGCTGGTTTTGAAATTCCAAAGGCTCAAGTAAACGCTCCATTTGTTATTCCTGATAACGTAGAATTGCCTGCCAATAAAGAGGAAATAGCCTTTTATAGTATTCCGCAATTGGCTTCGCTGTTAAAGAATAGAAAGATCACTTCCGTAGAACTTACCAAACTCTACATCGACCGAATTAAGCGCTATGATGGGCAGCTCCAAAGTGTGATTAACCTAACGGAAGAACTCGGAATGGCGCAAGCCAAAAAAGCAGATCAGGAAATTGCGGCAGGAAACTACAAAGGAATGTTGCATGGTATTCCTTACGGTGTGAAAGACTTGATGGCGGTAGAAGGTTACCCAACCACTTGGGGAGCGGCTCCTTATGAGCATCAAATGATCGATTACACTTCTAGCGTAGTTAAACAACTAGAAGCCCAAGGAGCGGTGCTAATTGCAAAACTGGTGTCGGGTTCATTGGCTAGGGGAGATGTTTGGTTTGGAGGAAAAACCAAAAACCCTTGGGATTTAAATCAAGGCGCTAGCGGATCGTCTGCAGGGCCCGGTTCGGCTACATCAGCAGGCCTGGTGGCTTTCTCCTTAGGAACGGAAACTTTAGGATCGATTACTTCACCTTCGTCTAGAAACGGAATTACCGGTTTACGACCTACTTATGGAAGGGTGAGCCGCTATGGCGTAATGAGCTTAAGCTGGTCGATGGATAAAATCGGCCCTATGTGTCGTTCGGCAGAAGATTGCGAAATTGTGTTTAATGCCATTTACGGCAAGGATCCAAAAGATCCTACAACCAACACAGCACCTTTCAATCGTTCAACGAAAAAGCCAAGCGAGCTTAAAGTAGCTTATTTAAAAAGAGATATAGATCGAGACTCTTCTGCTACGGGAAATAACATCAGGTCGGCATTGGCTGTTTTTAAAGATATGGGCATTACGCCTACGGCCATCGAACTTCCTTCAGATTACCCCTTCAATGTTTTCGATATTATTTTGCGTTCCGAAGCAGGTGCCTTTTTCGATGATCTAGTGCGCTCTGGTGAGGTAGATCATATGGTAGAGCAAACCACAGGCTCAAGGGCGAATTCGTTGCGACAAGCCCGTTTTATTCCCGCTGTGGAATATTTGCAGGCCAACCGCCAAAGAAGACAATTGATTGAAGAAGTAAATGCCCTTTTTATGCAATATGATGTAATCATTTCGCAAACTTCTCGCGGTAGTCAATTGCTTACCACTAATCTAACCGGACACCCAGTAGTGACAATTCCCACAGGTTTCGACCAAAGAAATCGACCTACTAGTTTGACCTTAATTGGGAATTTATACGATGAGGGAGTGATTTTAGGCTTGGCTAGAGCGTATCAAAATGTGACAGATTTTGACGAAAAGCATCCACCTTTGTTTTCTAAATAATTGCTAATTAGGGTATTAGATTAAACACTTTGACCAAAAGTGAGCAAATTATTGTCAGGATCAAGGATGGCAAACTCTTTTTGTCCCCAAGGTTTTAATTGCAAATGTCCTGCAGGATGTATTTCAATTTTATTGTCTAAGAAAGACTGATAAAGGCCATCAATATCGTTGGTTCTGATATAAACCTGTCCGTAATTTTCTGATGGTTCCAATTCCTTAAACTCGAAAAAATGGATTTCAATATCATCCTTTTTTACCATTAGGTAGCCCTCATAGTTTCCAAATTCGGTAAAACCCAATTTAGAAATATAGAAATCCTGAGTCACACTTTTCATGCGCATCGGAAGCTTAGGGTGTATATTCGTTAACATAATTCACTAGTTTAGAAACGCCTTAAATTAGAACTAAAACCCTATAGCGAAAGTTTGCTCTGCAACTTTAGTTATTGAATTTCTGGATTTACCCATAAATAGCTGTACCAATGCCAATTGCCTTTAGAGTCGGGAATTGTAATGGTAAATAAAGTTCTTCGGGCTTTTAAATCTGTTTGCGGACGGATAGATAGTGCTACATTTCCGTCACGGGTAATTCTCATGGATTTAGCGCATTTACTGCCTTGCACAAAGCATTGCATGGATTCCACAAAAAGGCCATTCTCTTTAAATTCGATAAGTATTTTAGGCTTTTCGGTACTGCCACTATACCCCGTAGAAATGGCTTCGGCATTGGTTACTGCTAATCCTTTCATTTTCATCTTGTCCTTAAACTGATCTACATCTCCGTAAGACTCTGACATGGGAAACCTAGGGAATTGAAACACATCGGAGTATTCTGTGATTACTCCAGAATTTTGAGCAACAGCACCTTTGAAACCCATTTCAGATAATGCAATCTTCATTTCTTCGTCATGTTCACCATAAGGGTATGCAAAAACTTTAGGCGTAAAGTTGAGGTTGGATTTCATCAGGTCTTGACTCTCCTGCACTTCGCTTTTGAAAAAGCTATTTCGTGTTCGTTCGGAAACGCTTAAAAAGAAAGGGTGGCTGTGGCTGTGGTTTCCAATTTCAACACCTGCCTTTTGTGCTTCACGAATATCTTCCCATGACATGTAATCGGTATAACCTATTGATTTTGTGTTGACAAAGAGGGTAGCCTTAAAGCCATATTTCTTTAGCAGTGGAAGTCCGTTTTCGAAAAAGCTTTTATAACCATCGTCAATAGTAATGGCTACCAACTTTCGTTTAGCAGCTGTGCTGTCATTTACTTCGTCTACCACCTCGGAAATGGTGAGAGAAGTATAACCTTGGGCTTTCAAGAATTTCAAATGCTCTTCAAATGTTGCTGTGGCAATATTAGTAGATGGAAATCGGTCGTCTCCAAACCTGTGATACACCAAAGAAGTGACTTCATGCTGAATGTTTTCTTGTGCTAAAATGCTTAGGCTGGTTATTAGAAGTAGGGTTGAGGTTAAAAGGTATTTCATTGAATACTGCCGCTTAAATTGATGTAAGAAGGGTCGATTGTATAGTTGTCGAACTTTGTTAGTTCATTAAACCGAATCATAGCGGAGAGTTCTATAACATACTCTTCCCTTCGTTCGGAATAATGAGACAGATGGGATATTAACTTAAATGGGTCTGAGGTAACAAGTCTTGCTGCTCTAAATTCACGATAAGCATTCACTCTTGCAACTGTCTTTAAATAATCTTCAATAGAATCTGCAAAATCTGCATACTTGCGCAGGTAGATTGTTTCACCATCTCTTTGAAATTTGGCTGCTATTCTAGGCTCATTCGGGCTATATGACCATATTCCAAACATATTATTGGCTTCTTGAAAAACCCTTGAACTTCCCCATCCACTTTCTATTATGGCTTGTGCTAAAATGATACTGTTGGGGTGGGTTACCATTCGGTTCAGTAAAACCGTTTGGTTATCGGTACCAAATTCAGAACACAGATGCTTATAAAAAGTACTGTCCTGTTCGCTCCAGTTCTCTTTTTTGAGCAGGTTCTTTACCTTATTTCTGTTCTGTTCAATTCTATATCTTGCCACTAAAACCGCTGGAAGAACTGCAGAAATAAACTTCTTCTTTTTCTCACTCACATCAAGTGTGTCTATACCTTTGATGTGGGAATACAATAGGGGAGCCACTAGGGAATCTTTCAGAGGAAGGATGTCATCGGGGCTTTGTAGTTCTATATGCTTTACTTCTAAGGTAACGGTATTAGAAACCTCTGGTGTTGAGCAAGAGAAAATCAGAGAACAGAGCAATATGCTAAACGGAAGTGGTGTCTTCAAGTTATACCTTTTGTAGCTTTGAGGCATGGGCCAAAGATATTAAATATTCGTTCTAATACTTTACTTTAAGAAAATGTGCAATCCATATTCGATTTATGCACTATAAATTCCGTAAGCTCCAATCAATCCTAATGTTTTCTACCAATCTGGGAATTTGAATTGACTCAAAAATTGCCTTTAAATATATCTGATATAACTTAGAGCCGTATTAACAGTTCGCATGAAGAAAAGAAATCTAAGGATATTACGAGATTACATTATTGGTTGGGTCATAGCTATTATTTTTTGGGTAGTAATGCGCAGCTATGGTGTAACTCTGAATATTCCGACTACTACTGAGCCAGTTCAAGCTTTACGTTTAGTGATCATATTTGGGCCTTTGGCTGGTATTATGTTTGGCTTAACCCAAATTAAAATTGAGCGCTATTTATATCGAAGGATTCCTCTGTGGAGATTAGAGCTTTTTGGTTTGGTGAGTAATGTGGTCATTATGTCCATTATGTTTATAATGGCTTATTTCATGATCAAATTTACGTTTGGCTTTCATGAGCCTGTTGATTTTTGGCAGTTTATAAGCAACCCTTCGGCAATCTTGGCCTTTTTTTACTCCATCTTTGTCAATTTTATCATGGCCTTGTTAAGGCAAATCAATCTCTCGTTGGGCGATGGTAATTTATGGAAATTACTGAGAGGCGACTTTTATACTCCCCGAGTGGAAAATCGAGTATTCATGTTTATCGACCTCAAGAGTTCTACCACTATAGCCGAAACTCTTGGGCACATTCGATATAGTCAGTTTATACAGGATTGTTTTTTCGATTTACAAGCCATTCATGAATATGGTGCTGAAGTCTACCAATACGTAGGCGATGAGGTGGTGCTAAGTTGGAAGTCGACACCTTCGATGGACTACTTAGTTTGTTTAAAGGCTTTTTGGGCTTTTCAAGATCAACTAAAAAAACGTGAAGCCAATTATATGGCCAAATATGGACTTGTGCCTGTTTTTAAAGCGGGCATCAACGAGGGGGAAGTTAGTGTGGCTGAAGTCGGTGAAATTAAAAGAGAAATCGCATATCATGGAGATACCATGAACATCACATCTCGGATACAAGAGAAATGTAATCAATACGATCGCCTTTTATTGGTTTCAGAATGCTACTATAATAAAATCCGACATCAGACAGGTTTTAAGCCAGAATTGCTTGGCGAAGAAGAATTGAGAGGTAAGCATGAACTGATAAAAGTTTACTCACTAGAAAGGGCCTAAAAAGCCACTATCAACTTATGGAAAATACTAAAGCCAATATTTCAGAGAAGTTCTCCAAGTTTTCAGCCCATTGGATCCCCAAAATAATAGGAGAGCTCAATGGTCAATTAGTTAAATTGGCCAAACTGAAGGATGATTTTGTTTGGCACAGCCATGAAAACGAAGACGAAATGTTTTTGGTGTGGAAGGGCACTTTGATCATGGAGTTTAGAGATAGAACAGAAACGATCAATGAAGGTGAAATGATTGTTGTTCCGAAAGGAGTAGAGCACAACCCACGCACAGAAAACGGAGAAGAGGTTTGGGTAATGCTTTTTGAACCTGCCGCTACACAACATACGGGTGAAGTGCAGCATGAGCGTACACACAACGATCAGGAATGGATTTGAACCATTTTCAGTCTCTTAACGTCCTGTTAGGTATTCAAGATTGAAAGCATTTATTTTGCAAGCAGAAAAATACACTATGAAGCTATCGGTAGTTGTTACGGTTTACAACGAAGAAGACAATGTTATTCCCCTTTGTCAGAAAGAATACGAAGCCCTAGAAGGCATTGATTACGAGTTGATTTTAGTAGATGACGGTTCTACTGATGATACCGTAAAAAACATCAAATCTTTTGCAAACAATCGCACCAAGCTTTTGATTTTCAATAAGAACCATGGTCAAAGTACTGCCATGTCTGCTGGTATTGATATGGCACAAGGCGAATACATCGTAACCATGGATGGTGATTTGCAAAACGACCCTGCTGATATTCCTACCATGCTTGCCAAACTAGAAGAAGGTGAATTTGATGTAGTGGCTGGTGTGCGTGCCAATCGTCAAGATGGTTTTGTGTTGCGTAAGTTTCCGAGTAAAATAGCCAACTGGATGATCCGAAACCTGACGGATGTTCGTCTTTCAGATTATGGTTGTTCATTAAGAATTTATAAAAAGGACATCGCCAAAAACCTTGGTCTTTATGGTGAATTACACCGCTTTATCCCTGTTTTAGCTAAACTTCAAGGCGCTAAAATGACCGAGGTAAATGTAAATCACCACGCACGAATTCACGGAGAATCTAAATACGGTATCAATCGAACATTCAAAGTAATGGCCGATTTGATGTTGATGATCTTCTTCCAAAAGTACTTCAGAAAGCCAATGCACCTTTTTGGTGGTTTAGGAATTTTGACTTTCAGTATTGGTATGCTAATTAATATTTATCTACTGGTGGTAAAGTTTGGTTACGGTGAAGATATTTGGGGCAGGCCATTATTGTTGTTAGGAGCCATTCTATTACTTGGCGGTATACAGTTTATAACTGTAGGAATAATTGCTGAACTGATGATGCGCACCTATTATGAGTCGCAAGACAAGAAAGTCTATCGTTTAAAAGAAGTCTTTGTTGGACAAGCAGAAGCGTAATAAATGGCTTAAGCTAGCCGCCCAATTGGTGATAGCCGTAGTTGCTATTTACTTTGTAATTGGCGAAATCGACTTAGAAGAGTATAAGAACCGACTTTTAGGGGTGGATATTGGCTGGCTTGTTTTGGCCGTTTTAGCATTTAACTTATCCAAACTAATAGCGGCATTTAGGCTCAATCATTTCTTTCGCGCTATTCAACTTGATTTAAATACCCAATTTAACCTCAAGTTATATTATGTGGGAATGCTCTATAATCAGGTTTTCCCCGGAGGAATTGGGGGAGATGGCTATAAAGTGTACTTGCTCAATAAACGTTTTAAATCACCCGTTAAAGGCCTAATTGCAGCTACACTTCTCGATCGTATCAGTGGGGTAGTAGCACTTGGTTTCTTAACTTTTCTGATGGCCCTTATTGGCGGAGAGGCCTATGGATTAATGGAAGGCTACGGATTTCTCATTTGGGTGGGACTGATTATCGCTTATCCTTGCTATTACCTTCTTGTTTATTTTCTTTTCCCAACCTTTAAGAAGGTAAACCATATTACGAATCTACAGGCTTTAATTTCGCAATTATTGCAGGTGCTATGTGCGTTTTTCATGTTGAAAAGTCTGAGCGTTACCGATGGTTATTTAGACTACTTCACGCTCTTTTTGACTTCCTCTGTAGCTGCCGCATTTCCCATATCATTACCCGGTGGGCTTGGTGTACGAGAAGGCCTAATGGTTTTGGGAGCCGCTCCTGATCTCTTTAACTTAGATAAGAATGCGGCATTGGCTTTTGCCTCGCTATTTTTCCTGATAACGCTATTTAGCTCGCTCATTGGACTAATTTACTTGCGTCAGGTAAAATCTATTGAGGCAAAAAGCAAAGGCAATTAATAATTCAAAACCATTACTCTGGCTTTTCCTACTGTGTCAACTGTAACAATGAATATTTTACTGTATTCACTTTCATCCAGCTGTTCGAACTTCTTTTCGCCTAAAAGATAATTGACTAGACTAGGAACAGTGTTAGAATGACCAGACACTAAAACAGTTTTTCCTTTGTAGTTCTTTACTATATCATCAGCAAAACTATTTTGGCTAGGGTTATATTCTTGAATTTCAAGTCCAAGTTGGGAGGCTAGAGGAACTACTGTTTCTCTGGTTCTTTTATAAGGTGAGGAATAGATCGCTGTAACTTCAGCCGATGATAGCATGTGATGTAGCTTTTCAGCCCTTAACTTACCTTCTTCATTTAATGATGGGTCGCGTGGGTCATCCGTTCCTTTTTCAGCATGACGAACAAGAATAAAGGTGGTAGAAGGGGTTTCTTCTACAACTTGTACTTCAGTAGTTGACTGCTCGGAGGAACATCCTGAAAAGCAAAAAATGAATAAGGCAACGAGTAAAAAATTTTTCATGGTCTGATTATTATTTCAAGCCAATATAGAAAAAGTTTTTTAGCGTTTAGTAAAGGAAACTACTCATCGGCAAGGTCGTCAATCTCAAGGGTCTCTAAGATATCAGCCATTTCATCAAAGTCTTTATAGCCTGGTCTTATTTCATTTCCTCCCTGAATGGATATTCCTTTCAGGTCACTTTTAGCCAATTCTGTTACGGTTTCTGCTGTAAATCCAGAGGCCAATACTACGGGAATGTCTTTGGATAAGCTTTTAAGCCTGTCTTGATCAATTTCAGAAGCATCGAGGAGCACATAGGCTAACTTTTCACCTGAAGCTTCCCAAGCTGCTTTTACCGAATCTATATCATGAGCTAAAAAGCTTACTGCCAATCCCGTTTCTAATGCTTCATTAATATGTTCAATATGTTCAACTTGGATGGCGTTTAACTGATAACCTTCAATTACTACTTTTATAACACTATCGGCTGAGGATATTTCACCTACATATTCTACACCAGAAAGCCATTCAGTAATCTCTTTATATTTCTGAATATCAGTGTAATTAGATGCGCTCTCTTCAATTTCAAATCCAAGCTGATTTACTTCCATGCCTGCACAATAGCGAGCATCGCTCAGGTTATTTATACCGCTTACTTTTACAAAAGTTCTTAATGCCATGCCTATTGAGTTTTTCTATAATCAATTGATTGTTTGAATTCGGAATGCTGGCAAAACTAATAGAATTAATGCTGTTTTGCATACAATTTTAAAGCTTCTGATTACTTTGCAGAGACAGCAATAGAATTCGATTTTTAAGCATATTTAACAAAGAACAATATATCAAATGGCAGTTGTATTAGTAAACGACACGAGTTTTGAAAAGGAAATTCAAGAAAATGAGAAAGTGGTAGTAAAGTATTTTGCTGGCTGGTGTGGTAGCTGCAGATTGTTTTCTCCGAAATTCAAAAGACTATCAGCAGATGAGCGTTTTGATGGTATTAAATTCTTGGATGTAGATGCCGAAGAAAGCCCAATTGCTCGTAACCTAGGTAAAGTATCTAATTTACCTACTTTCGCTATTTTTAAGAATGGTGAGTTGGTAGAAACCATCGCTTCGAATAAAGAAGATCAAGTAGTAGAAATGATTTCGAAATTGAATTGAAATGAAGATTCCGGTAATAAAAAAATTAGTTGAGGAAGTCGCCTTAGAAGATTTAAAAGCGACTGAAGAAGCTTTGATGGAAGAGCAGAAACCAGCCATAGAAATTCAAGGAGATGATGAGGGTGAGCAACTTACACATGTGTTTGCGGCCATTTTTATTTTAGAGAAAATGGAAAAAAATGGGATTGATTTTAAAACAGCCCTGCGTGAATACACTCAAAAAGTGAGAACATCTATTAGTTAAACCCTTATATTTGTTTGGTCAAAGAATGAAAGTGGTAGTGCAATATTATTTGCAGTACCACTTTTTTTATAATGTATCGATTGATATTTCGTTTGTTTTGAAGTTCTATATTTGTCCTATGTGGAAAAAAGCCTGCTTATCCTTTTTCATTGTCATTCTTGCACTTTCATCTTGCCAAACAGGTGAAGACCCAATTCCTGCACTGGATGCCGATCAAGGAAAGAGTTATTTCTTTATGGTGGAGAATAAGTATCGCGAATATAATGTACGCGAAATCAGGTATTCAGCAGTAGATATCAGCGACACACTTGTGTACCAATTGAGAGAAGAGGTTCATGAGTCTTTTGTCAATAGCCAAGGAGAGGAATCTAGAATTATTCATCGTTTAACCCGCGACAACGATACTCAACCGTGGGCATTAGATTCGGTGTGGACGGCTCGGGTAGAAAAGGATAGGGCCGTTTCGATCGAGAACAATATTTCTGTGGTTAAAATGGTTTTCCCTTCTCAAACAGGTCGTGTTTGGGATGGAAATATCTTTAATACTAAAGCAGTCGATCAGTTTAAAATCTTGAATTTTGGAGTTCTTACCAATATAGCGGTGAATAATGACTTAGAGACTACTTCTACCATGACCATAGAGCATGAAAATGACGAGGATGGAATTACATTTAGAGATATAAGACGAGAAGTTTATGCCGATAGTATTGGCTTAATTTCTAAGCTCTATAATGTAGTAAAGATATGTTCACGCCAAGAATGCCTGGGCGAAGAAAAAATTGAATTGGGAAGATTTTACAGAGAAACCATTTATGCACATGGTTTTATAAATGAGTAGAAAAACTAAACTAATTGTAATATTAATCTTTATTGGTTTTAGCCTTTCGGCCCAAGACCGATACATGGTTTTCTTTACCGATAAGTTTAACTCTCCATATTCCATTAGCAATCCAAGTCAATACCTATCCCAAAGATCAATTCAAAGACGGGAAAAACAGCGTATCTCGATCGTTGAAAACGACCTGCCCGTAAACCAAACTTATATAGATGCCTTAAACAACTTAGGTATTAAGGCAATTCACCGAAGCAAATGGATGAATGGCATTTTGGTTGAAATGGAAACTTCATCTGTGAATTTGGTGGAAGCCTTATCTTTTGTGGAAAGAGTAGAATATGTTGCGCCAGGCCAAGTGCCTTCTGGTGGCATAAGCGGTGATGAAGCCAATAGTAAGTTTGCTAACGCAGGAGCGGCAGATTTTCAAAACAATATGCTAGGTATCGATGAAATGCATGAAGATGGTTTTGAAGGGCAGGGAATGTTGGTAGGAGTGTTTGATGGTGGTTTTCAGAACATTGGTCAAATTGCGGCATTGCAACATTTATTTACATCCAACAAAATTGTAGCACAGAAGAATTATGTGACAAATACCACTATTGTTGAAAACAGTGAATCACATGGAACAAGGGTTTTATCCATTCTGGCGGCCAACAACCCAAGTGAATATGTGGGAGCAGCTCCAGCGGCCAATTATATTTTATGTGTTACCGAAGGGGCTGGGGAGTACAGAGTAGAAGAATATAATTGGCTTTTTGCTGCAGAAATGGCTGATAGTGTCGGAGTAGATGTTATCAATACATCGTTGGGTTACAGTGTGTTTGATGATGCTACTATGAGTTATACTTATAGCGATATGGATGGCGAAACAGCAGTCATCACCAAAGCCGCTAACATTGCAGCTACTAAAGGAATAGCATTGATCAACAGTGCTGGAAATGAAGGAAATAAAGTATGGCGTTTTATAACCGCACCTTCCGATAGTGAAAACTTATTGTCAGTTGGCGCCATAGATGCTACTGGTTTTAGGGCGAGTTTTAGCAGTTTTGGCCCCTCTGCAGATAACCGAATAAAACCCGATGTAAGTGCATTAGGACAGGGGACAGCCGTTATAACCGCCTCTGGCAATATCTCATTTCAGAATGGAACTTCGTTTTCTGGTCCTGTGGTAACAGGCTTTGCAACATGCCTTTGGCAAGCTTTTCCAGAACTCACTAACCTAGAGTTGTTGGATTTAATTAGAAAAAGTGGTCATCAATTCAATAGCCCAGACAATGAATTGGGCTATGGTATACCAAATTATGGTAGGGCTTATGAATTGGCTTTTACCCCTGAACCGTTAGAAAATGAAGTTTTGGTTTACCCAAACCCAACTTCAGATAACTTCATTAACCTTGTCTTTCCAGAGGGTTTCTTGAGCGAATCTGCCACTGTAACATTAATCGATATAAATGGTCAGCAGGTGAGTAGCTTTCACATTGAACCACAAATGAGCAGTAACCGTGTTAAGATTGATTTGAACAATCAAACGGCTGGAATCTATATTCTTAGAATCAAAGGCCAAAGAACCAGTTTCAAGAAGAAAATCATAAAATATTAGCCTTATATTTGGGGCATGAACGCACCCATTATAGCCCCTTCCGTTTTAGCTGCCGACTTTGCCAATTTGCAGCGTGATGTTGAAATGTTGAATGAAAGTCAAGCGGACTGGATTCATGTTGATGTCATGGATGGAATGTTTGTACCGAATATTTCTTTCGGTCTACCTGTTTGCGAAGCCATTTACAAGCATGCTAAAAAACCTTTAGATGTTCATTTAATGATCGAACAGCCTGATCGTTATTTGGAAGACTTTAGAAATGCAGGTGCAGCCACTATTACTGTGCATTACGAGGCTTGCGATCATTTACACAGAACCCTTCAGGTAATTAAGTCGCTCGACTGTAAAGCGGGCGTGGCATTAAACCCTCATACCAATGTTCAGTTACTCGAAGATATTATCTGCGACATCGACATGGTATGTATAATGTCGGTTAACCCTGGTTTTGGTGGGCAGAAATTCATTGAAAATACGTATAAAAAAGTACGTCAACTCAAAGAAATCATTGCCGAAAACGATGCCAAAACCCTAATTGAAATTGATGGTGGAGTAAATGCTACTAACGCACCACTGTTAATGGAGGCAGGTGCAGATGTGCTTGTAGCTGGAAGCTTCGTGTTTAAATCACTCGACCCTTTGGCTACCATAGAAGAATTAAAAAGAATAGGGTAGTAGCGACCTTAGTTTAATGAGGCCTTTAATTCTTCTACCACCTTTTTACTGTTTCCAACAAAAATCTGATTGTTGACTATAAATACTGGGCGCTTTAAAAAGGTGTATTCTTCTAAAATGTATTTACGGTAATCTTTTTCATCCAAATCCATCTCGTTAAGTCCCATCGATCTGAATTTCATTGCCTTTCTGCTGAAAAGTGATTCATAAGAGCCCGACATTTCCTTCATCTGCTCCAACTGATCAGGAGTGATGGCTTCTGTTTTAATGTCTTGCTTCTCGAAATCTGACAGATTCAGTTCATCCATTATTCGTTTACAAGTAGAACAAGTGGAGAGATAGTATACTTTTTTCATAGTGCTATTGGGGTTCATGTTTCTAATTTGTATTCTAAAAACTAAATGCAAAGTCTATCTAGTTTTTTCATTTGCAATGATTAAGCATTTCTGGTCTATAAACTAAAAAGATCGTTAAATAGTGCTAACTATTGGCGAACACAAAAAAAAATATCGGTCAATTAAGTCATTAGGCAATTTTTCTCTTGTATTATTTGATCGAATGCTATTATTTGTAAAATCAAAATTAACACTAAACGACTAAGAGGAGAAAACATGATGAAAAACTTAACGAAAGCTGTATTGGTTTGCTTGATGGTAACTTTGTCTTCAACCGCAGTAAAAGCTCAAGGAATCACTGATCAAGACATGAAAGACTATGCCATTATTATGTTGGCACAAAAAGCTATCACGGACAAAATTAGCCCATATGTTAATGATCTGATTGAAAAGCAAGAGGGGATTGATGGTAATAGATACGCTGAGTTGGATGCTGCAGCAAAAGGAGATATCAATAAATTACCAGCAGATGCCTCAGACTTCGAAAAACAATTTTACGGTATTGTTCAGAAGAGAGTGAAAGACAGAACAGATGCAGCAGGTGTTGTAGTGAATAATTTAGCAAAATACTCTTTAGGGGCTTCAGCATACAATGCTGTAAAAAAAGCATATGCTAGTGGTGGAGACACTAAAGCAAAAATTGACGCCATGATGGCAGAGTTAGTATCAGAGAAACCTTAATCAACCTTAACATACTAAGTCAGAAAGGTCGCAGTGATGCGGCCTTTTTTTATTTGTCATTGATAATAAATCCGATAGTTTTCCTTTATTAGTCTAAAGATTGCAAACCTTGAAACACGGACGCTTACTTATCCTTCTGGTACTACTTTCATCATTAGCCTCTACTGAGGTGAATGCGCAATTTTGGAAAAAGAAAAACAAAAGCGATGTACAAGCTTTTGCCCCAGGCGAGGCTACCGAACCCAAAGAGGCAAAAATGGTAAGCCCTGTGCGGGTAATGCTCAATAAATTCAATCTACAGTTAGAAAAGGGCTATGGCTTCTTTCTGTATCAAAATGAATTGACGGATGTTTCTGTAGTTCGCAATCCAAGAGGAGATCAGTTATATATCATGCCCATTGGTCAAGAATCTACCTCAGGCCCATATAATGCCTATTCTAACTGGTTCAATGATTTGACCCCCACAAATATTTATAGAGTTGATGACGATTCTCAAATTGTAAGAACCGATACGGCTTCAGTGATTTATAAAAATAGTGGAAGAATCAATCCTCTTACTTTAAGAGTTTCTTTCTCTTTAAATAAAGTAGATAAGCTGAGGTTAAAAACAACAGGCGAGCGCGTAATGTCCGATAAAGAAATGCTTCGTGTAGGCCTAGGAATAAGTACTGGTGCATTAAAATTTACGAATACAGTCAATTATCAAGAAGTGGACGACAGGTTGAGATATTTCAATATACCTGAAACCAAAATTTCGACTACCAAACTCTTTGGATCACTAACGTACAATGCTTACACTTTTATGGACTTCTCCTTCCTAGTCGATGCCAGTGGGGGAGTTTGGAAAACTAAATCGTCACATCTTAATCAAGACTTAGTGACCTATGACCCTTTCTTTAATGTGGGGTTCATCATTGAAAAGAAAGTTTCGAAGTATTTCAAGCTTTATATGCGCCCTTCTTTCGAAATGAGGAAATACAGTCTGTCTGATGAATTCATCACCACAGCACACTCGCTAAGCCTGTTTACCATTGATATTGGGGCACTCATTAAATACCCAACATATCCAAGAAATAGACATGGAGCAAACCGTGTACAAATGGAGCATGTTTTCAATGGTAAAATCTATCGTGGAAGGTCTATATTCCAACCGCAAAATCCACGTACTGGCCAGTTCGGCCAAACCAGAAAGAAGAAAGTAAAATATGGCGGAGGAAACGATTAAAAACCGCCATTTTTAGTCTTCATTTTACCCTTTTACTCTAACAAATTTTAGTATCTTGCCACATTATATTTCGAACTATTTTTAGACTAAATGGCAGAAGGAACGAACGAGACAATCATCCCTATCAATATTGAAGATGAAATGAAGGGAGCCTACATCGACTATTCCATGTCGGTGATTATTTCAAGAGCTTTACCAGATGTAAGAGACGGCCTAAAACCCGTTCATAGAAGAGTACTCTATGGTATGCTAGACCTTGGAGTAAACTGGAACAAACCATATAAAAAATCGGCCAGAATTGTAGGAGAGGTGTTGGGTAAGTATCACCCACATGGCGACTCATCAGTATATGATACTATGGTGCGTATGGCCCAACCTTGGTCTTTACGTTATCCATTGGTCGATGGGCAAGGAAACTTTGGTTCGGTAGATGGTGATTCACCTGCGGCTATGCGTTATACCGAGGCCAGACTCAGGAGAATTGCAGATGAGCTATTAACTGATATCAATAAAGAAACCGTTGATTTTCAATTCAACTTTGATGATTCCTTAAAAGAACCATCGGTGCTTCCAGGTAAGCTTCCAAATCTATTATTGAATGGTAGTTCAGGAATTGCAGTAGGTATGGCTACTAATATGGCTCCTCACAACCTAACCGAGGTAGTAAACGGAACCATTGCCTACATAGAAAACAATGATATATCTTCAGAGGAATTGATGCAGCATATAACTGCACCAGATTTCCCAACGGGAGGTACCATTTATGGTTATACTGGAGTAAAATCAGCTTTTGAAACGGGAAGAGGTAGAGTTGTTCTGAGAGCAAAATCAGAAATTGAAACCATGCCTTCAGGTCGTGAGCGAATCATCGTTACGGAAATTCCATACATGGTGAATAAGGCCAGTATGATTGAAAAGACGGCTGCATTAATCAATGAAAAGAGAATTGAAGGCATATCGGATTTACGTGACGAGTCGGATCGTAATGGAATGCGTATTGTTTAT
This sequence comes from Roseivirga ehrenbergii, assembly GCF_001593005.1. Lineage (GTDB taxonomy): Bacteria > Bacteroidota > Bacteroidia > Cytophagales > Cyclobacteriaceae > Roseivirga > Roseivirga ehrenbergii. The sequence continues at coordinate 614,319 of NZ_LQZQ01000045.1, read as the reverse complement.
GAATTGAAGAAAGATGCTATTGGAAATGTAGTATTAAACAATTTGTTTAAATATACTCAGCTACAATCTTCTTTCAGTGTAAATAATGTGGCCCTTGTAAAAGGAAGACCACATACCCTCAACACCAAAGACTTAATCAAGTACTATGTAGAACATAGGCATGAAGTAGTTATTCGCAGAACTCAGTATGAACTGAATGAAGCCGAAAAAAGAGCCCACATTTTAGAAGGATATCTAATAGCCTTAGATCATTTGGACGAAGTGATTTCATTGATCAGGAATTCAAGAGATCCTGAAATAGCCAAAAATGGCTTGATGGAGAAGTTTGAACTCTCTGAAATTCAAGCAAAAGCCATTTTGGAAATGCGTCTCCAAAGACTGACAGGCCTGGAAAGAGATAAAATTCAGAAGGAATACGATGAGATTATGGAGCTGATTAACCACCTAAAGGAAATTCTTGAAAAAGAAGAGCTTAGGATGGAAATCATCAAAAATGAATTGATTGAGATCAGAGATCGCTATGGCGATGAGCGAAGAACAGACATCATTCATTCATACGAAGATTTTAGTGCGGAAGACATGATTCCGAATGAGGAAATGTTAATTACTATTTCTCACTTGGGTTATGTAAAAAGAACATTGTTGTCTGAATATAAAACTCAAGGTAGAGGAGGAGTTGGCTCTAAAGGTGCTGGCTCGAAAACAGATGACTTTACTGAATACCTCTTCACTGGAATGACCCACGATTACCTACTCATATTTACAGAGTTTGGTAAAGTGTTCTGGAAAAAAGTTTGGGAATTACCTGAAGGTAGTAAAACTGCTAAAGGACGACCAGTACAAAATCTGATCAATATAGAACCAGGTGATAGAATCAGAGCAGTAATCAATGTTCAGAACCTAAAGGATGAAGACTACATTAATAACAATTATGTAGTAATGTGCACCGAACTCGGAACCATTAAAAAGACTTCTTTAGAGGCTTATTCTCGTCCACGTACCAATGGTATAAATGCGATAACTATTAACGAAGGAGATCGCTTACTTGAGGTCAAATTCACAAACGGTGATAATCACATCATTATCGGAGCTAAATCTGGTAGGGCAATTCACTTCCATGAGAGTGATGTTAGACCAATGGGTAGAACAGCAGCAGGAGTAAGAGCGTTTAGGCTTGCTGGCGAAGACGACAGGGTGATTGGCATGGTATGTGTAAACAGAGAAGAAGCTAACCTATTAGTTGTGTCTGAAAACGGATATGGTAAGCGCTCACCAATAGAAGATTACCGAATTACCAAAAGAGGAGGTAAGGGAGTAAAAACCATTAACGTTACTGAGAAAACGGGTAACCTTGTGGCCATTAAAGAGGTAGTCGATAGCGATGACCTTATGATCATTAACAAATCAGGAATTACCATTAGAATATCAGTGGATTCACTTAGAGTAATGGGAAGGGCCACCCAAGGTGTTAAACTTATACGCTTAAACGAAGGTGATGCTATTTCATCAGTTGAGAAGATTCAAAAAATAGAATCAGAAGATGAGGTAGAAAATGTAGAATCAATCGAAGGTTCTACTGACACACCAGAAGTTGAAGGCGAAAACCAAAATGAAAGTAAAACAGAAGAGTAAATTTTAAATTAAACAAGAGACTAGAAAACATGAAAAAGCTATTTTTTACCGCCTTGCTATTGTTTTTTGTAGCGGGGGTATACGGACAAAAGAAAGTGCTAAAAAGTGCCGAAAAGGCGCTGAAAAAAGGCGAATACGCAGAAGCACTTACATTGGCCAAACAGGCCTCAGAAAATGCTGAAACCAAAGACGATGCAGAGGTGTATGTAATCCTTGGAAAGGCAAAGATGTATCAGTTTAAAGCTGATATGGAGAATATTGACCTTGCTAAAGAATCATTCGCTTACTTTAACACTGCGGTGGAAAAGGGAGACGCAGACCTTAAGGAAGACTTATATTTTCCGCCAGTAATGAATAACAACAATGACTTTATTGGTGGTGGTGAAGGTTTTATCTTTCTTCAAAACCTTTTAAACAAAAAAGGAAACGATTACTTCGAAGTTGACGATTTCGAAAATGCATATAAGTACTTCAGCTTATCAGCTGATATTAAAGCAGATGTGATCATGAACTTCTATGCAGGTTATAGCGCTTATAATGCAGATAAGGTGGATGATGCGATTAAGTATTATACTAGAGTAGTAGAATCAACTGAAGAGTTTGAGAATACCAATTTCGCTTACAACGGTCTTATCGACATGTATCTTACCAAAAAGGATTTTGATAACGCTTTGAAGTATGCTAGAATGGCTCAGAAGGCATTTCCAGATGAAAAGGTATACAGAGACTTCGAAATTGATATCTTGATTCAAGGTGACAAATTAGATGAGGCGATTGCTGGAATCCAGAAGAACATTGACAATGGTGATAAAACTGCTATTCTTTACTATACACTTGCATTCTTACAGTATAATGCCGGAGATTATCCTGCCGCTTTAGAGTCTGCTAGTAAGGCATTAGAGTTACAGCCTGATTATCCAGATGCTTCTTATGTTGTAGGTAGTGTTTATTTCAACGAAGGTGTTGAAATCTTAAAAGCTGCAAACGACATTACTGACAATGCAGAGTACGATAAGAAAAGAGAAGAGGCTTATGCTAAGTTTAGATTGGCATTACCTCACTTCGAGAAAGCAGAGAAATCTAAACCAAATGATATTTACATTCTTAACCCTTTAAGTACTGTATATGATCAGTTGGGAATGGATGCGAAAAGAGATGCAATCCTAGCAAGAATTGAAGCCCTAGACGGAGGGGAATAATAATATAAAGAGAAAGGGAGGTTTAACGATCTCCCTTATTCTTTAGCATACTTATTTAACATAATATAAATTATATAACAATTATAGTAATTCCCGTAAACCATTTTATTCTACCCACCGCGCTGTGTCTGTTCCAGCCATTGGCCAGCCCATCACATAAGATTTGCCAGCCAAAGCAGATGCTCTATTTTCTAGTGTACGTCCTTTAGTACAAATTGTCTTCGAATATTCGATTCACCGGCTTTAGGAATTTGCTTGTCAAAACACATGTGAGCCATCGCTTTGTTTAGCTCCGGAAATATTCAAAATCCCAATGAATGGTTGATTGCTTTAATAAATCCAGTTTCTCCTTAATGGTTACTCTATGACCAGCGCCTACAAGAAAAACCCCTTCCTGAAATTCTGTTTTAGCCTGCTGTTCTGTAATCTTAGATATCCAGTGATTCTCACGAGATGTATGTAAATCCAATGCTTCATTGTAGATATCAGTTAGTTCTTTATTGTTTATTGACTTTACTATATCTGATTCAAGAAAATTCAGATAATCCTGCATTTGGTCAGCATTAGCGCTGTTTAGAAATTTAAAACCATGAAAGTGACATAAATCATTATACTCATCCATAACTCTTTGATATTCAGGGTTCCTATTAAATGTGTTTAGCATTTTTCGGAATTTTTCACGGCTAGGCATATCATTTAGATCAACAGCATGGTGATTGAGTGTTTGAGTCATCAAATATTGTTTGATCGCTTGCGTCTCTAAACTATCCTGAAGCTGATTCTTCAAGACTTTTTTATAATCAATAGGTTTTGCCTCTAAATAGAGAACTTGAGGCTTTATATCTTTTAGAATATTATATAGTGAATCAGAAGTACATCTCCCCTTTTCAGAATGCGTAGTTCCGATGACTATTATTTTATTCATTGTAATTTGTCTTGTGCGCTCAAGCCGCTGGGCTTTCACTTTCTGTCTTGAAACAGAAAGTAAACAAAGAATTCAAGAAGGAATAATCGTCCAGCCACACAAGGCGGGCGCATCCCCGCGATTCCTTCGCCAGCGCGCCCGTTTTAACGGAGTCTCTATTTAACATAATAGATTAGTGCTAAGCCCTTGGGTTATCCATTAATCCAACGATTTCAATAACCTCACACTCAGCAACTCTTCGTGGACCCTCCATAAAGAATCCTTCTAGTCCAACACTGATAGTCTCTCGGTGAAAATCTCTCATAGAAGGATCTAAAATCCACATTTTGGCGGTTCCTTGTGCTGGAACTTCGTGGTCATTTTCATCTTCAAACTCAGGCCATATCATAAATAATTGGCTCACAGATTGGTTTCCTAATCTGTTGTACCAAAAATCTGAGCGATAACCCTGAAATGGAAGAGTCTTCCTCCCTCCTTCTTCTTTGCTGTAGAAGCGGTATTTTACCCTAAAGTCTTCTGGGTGATTTAGTTCGTGGCTATATGACTTATGCATTTTCTCGTAATTTAGTTCAACTAATCTGAAATACTTTTTAAGATTGTTTAGTAGGAACCCCGACAATACACGATGCGATTTTGAAGTCAATTTCTTCATAGACCGGGGTTTCCTCATATATCTCAGTTAATGTTTCCACATCAAATTCAATCCTTCTTATCTCGTATGGAGTGTTTAAGTCATTAAGATTGAACACCTTTCTTCTGTCTTTATTCCTACCCCTTTTGTCATCTAAATATGGTTGCAAAAACTCAATCCAGGTTTTTGAAAATGCATCAAAATCAATGAAGTTCTTCTTCCTGTCAAATAATTGCAGTAGCCTTTGAATGATTTTTCGCTCGTCATTCGGAATATTTCGTTGATTATATCGCTTCGTTAAAATCTGTTCTGCAACCTGAATAGCTCTTTTTTTCTTGGGTGAGAGTAACTCGAGTTCATTGTCCTTCAACAGTTGTATGTACTTATTCAAATAATGATCATTCCACTGAATGCTGTCTTGATTTTTGTTTCGAAGATACTTCTTGAGCAATTCACAGATGACAGGAAAGTCCGTATGAATTGATTCGCTCTGTTTTGGCTCAATAAAGTACCACTTTGGTGAATGTTGTTTGTCGCCTCTTAATGCGATAAAGCACCATTCTTCTGGACTATCGACAAAACTCACTCCTGTTTTTAGGGTTACTTTTACATTTCGTAACTCATTGTACTCTTCGTCTGTCAATAAGGTGTCATCTCCTTCCTTTAAACTGACTATTGAGCGAAAGCTATCTGAAATCCCTTCCCAAGAATCATCTGCTTTTTCATAGGCTTTAAACTCCTCTATCATCTCCTGGAGAGACTCTGATTTGCTGAAATGCTTGAACTTGAGTTGATCAGGTATTTTGAAATTAGAACCTATGGTTGAATGAACTAAATCGTTCAACTCCATTAGTTTCTTATCTCCGTTCAATGAAAACTCTTCAGAATCATCAGGCCAGTACATTTCAATCTCTGAGAAAGGTGTATCCATTCTGTCGACTCTGCCAAAGCGCTGCTCTACGATGCGTATGACACTGGGCAAATCTAAAAGCGTAACGGCTGAAGCTTTTTGAAGGTCAACCCCTTCTGACATTTTATCGGAACATAGAGCGATTATGCTTTCTTCATTATCCGATAGCAAATGGAATTTCTCTAAGACTTCGTCTGATTCTTTCTCACTTTCTCCGGTAGCTAATAGAACCTTAGTCTTTGGTGAATGCTCATTTACAAGATGCTTGAGGTAGCTCAGTGTGATTAAACAACTATCGAAGGCGATCACCTTTCGATGATCATTGAGTTGTTCAACCAACAGTTTGGCTTTTCCCTTTTCTCTTTCGTTTGATAGCTGTTTAGCAAGGGTAGCAATTTGTACATAAAGTGCTTTCTCCTCCTTACAGGCTTGAGTGTATTCATTGAGGTTTGTGAACCAACTAGGAAACTCACAGTCTTTAAAATCACTGCTGATTCGAGGCTTCGTGTTTTTAGTGATTATAGTATCAAGTATCTTGATTTTGACCTTGTTGGATTGCTTCTTTTTATATTCAAAATGTTCTAGTTGAGTAGCATCGCTTGCACCTAATATATGCTCAATCAATGCCATTTTAGATGAGCGCAAACGGTATCGAATCATATAGATAGAAAGGTGTTTGGCTGCCAGAAACCGTCTGTCTATGTAAGCTTGTTTTTCATCTTCTGAAATGAAGTATTTGGAATTGTTGATTTGCTTGAGGTAGCTAATTCCCTTTAGCCGGGTGCATAATTCGCTGATTTTCGAAGCAATTACCTGATCCGATTTGGTTTCGTTGGTACGATATGGAACTGGAATTTGATCAGGGAATTTACACGTATCACCAAGAGCATTTTCGTATAGATGAGGTTCTTGATCAATTTGCTTGTTTATTTCTCCTTTTGTTCTTCTTATAGTGAATTTGCTGATGAATTGCTTAAGGTTATTGATGTCCTCATCTTGCCTCAAGTCTGGTCTTGCCTTCAGGTTTCGAAACGATTCAAAGCTCTCGTCACCTAAATTGTCTACATCCAAAAGCTCTACTATTTTCAAAAGATCATCAACCTTTTTATTGATTGGTGTTGCGGTAATCAAAACCTTGAAATCCGCGTTGTTCTTTCTGATAGCTATACTCCTCTTGGACTTAATATTGAGGTAGTTGTGAGCTTCATCAACTGCCAGAATGTTAGCGAGGTTTAGGTCTTCTTCAGCATCTCTGAATGACTTTTGCTTGCCGTTACTCAGCGTACCATTAGAAATTTGATTGTTAGAAACGGTGGCCAGACCTTTAAACTCCTTTTTCCACTTGTCTATGACGAGCGGAGGACAAACAATAACTGAGTTATCACTTTCTTTTCTTCCATTCTCCCATAGCCAATTCTTAAGTGCAAGTATTATGGTGGAACACATCTTCGTTTTTCCTGCACCGGTTGGGTCAGCTATCAACACATTAGAATTCTCCTGTAAAATGGAGAGAGCTTGTGCCAGCCCTCTTTTTTGAGTAGGCCACAATTTGACATTTTCCAACTTGCTGCTGAGGGTTCCAAAATCTGACAGCCAGCCACCTTCTATTACTTCATGAATAGCTCTCGCCAGTGCTTCCTTCCAACCCACAGGTTGTATCAGGTTTTCGAGAAGGTCAATCAACTCATGGTATGGCGTAGCCTTCTTAAAGTAATTGTCGGCTATAAGCTTGATGTCCTCATGAACACTTGCGTGTTCGTCTACAAGAACTCGATAGTTAGCCTCGGTTTGCTTCAATAATCCGTTGTTACTGAAGTTCGAAGAACCAAGCATCGCCATCTTATGGCTTACATAAATCTTTGCATGGAGCTTGTTGAAAAACCTTACCTGAACTCTGTGGGATTTTATCTTTTCGATCAGGTTAATTACACTCCCACCCTGTAAAATAGAAAGTCCTTTTTTTAGCCAGTATTCCTTGATCTCTTTGTCAAGCGGCTTTATGTGGTATCGCTTTCTACCTCTAAAATTTGGGTCAAAGCCGAGCACTATTCGGATTGTTCTGATATTGTTGTAGTCGTCTTTTCCGAAGGTGTCTATTAGGTGAGAAAGTGAAGTATACCCGGTGAGCAAAATGAACTCCTTAGCGACACTTAAATCTCCCATCAATACGTCTCCAACTCTTTTGTTTACTTCCTCAATGTTTAATGGAAAAACCTCTTGTGAAGGCCATCTCATATATGGCTCAACAGGCTCCTTAAACTCCAAGGTCAATTGGGAGTTTTCTACTATGATGCTTGGGTCATCCGGCATTTCTATGTTCCTGTTGTAGGTGGCTTTTTTCGCTTTCAAAGGAGACTCAATGGGTTTCGTCTAAGTTGACAACATTCTTCACACCGAACCATTCAATGGCCTTATCGATAACTGCTTGACCAGGAGCATGATAATAAACTGCTAAGCGTTCTTTAGCTCGTGTACAGCAGACATAGAAAATCTTCTGACTACGCTCAAGCACACTGGCCTTATCCGTTCTGTTTGTAAAGAGATATTCAAAGTTGTAATTATTCCAACCTCCATTGTCCAGAATGACTAGGACATTGTCAAATTCTGTCCCTTTAGTTTTGTGTTGTGTTGAAAATGGAGTGCGGCCTTCCAAGTAATCAAACAAAGCTTGAAACTCTTTGAATGGGACTTTTATCACCTGATCATAAATGTATTTCTGATTCTCTGAGAATCTATTTAGCTTATCATCTATCAAACAGATTCCAAAATCATTTGCTTCTTGTATGACTTTTCCGATTGTCTTTTCCCCGACATCAACGAGACTTTCAATTTTATTTTTTAGGTTTCGTTTTTCGGCCACCGTATTTAGTTGGCCTTTATGATCAGTAGCCCTTAAAAACTCATAGTATCTCTGGTTTTGGTAAAGCCAAATGACTTCTTGAAGGCGATATAAATGCCGGATCAGGTTATCACGCTTGCTACCCTTTTTATTAATGTCGTCTTCATCCTGTTTTTTATCATCGAGCAGTTGATCTTTATCTACATAGACTCTTGAAAAGGCTTCGTATTCCATATCCAAGGCCACCTGATAAAGGCTTGTGTGCATATCTATGAACTCCTGTTGTGTAGGAGTTGGTTCAACCTTTTTCAATTCCCTCCCCTTTTTGCCTTCTTTAAGTCTTTCAATCACTTCACCGAAGGTCATTTCGCTCAGATCCCAATCAACAGGATGATCCTTTATGTAGTCCTTAATGCGCTTCTTGTATTCCAGGATTTTGTCCTTGTCATAAATATTCATCAAGGTTTGAAAATTGGCCTTATCTGCTATCAGATTATGAGTAAGATTTAACTCCTTGGTTTCTTTTGAGTTAGCAAAGTCCCAGGCTAAATGGGCTTTTACATCATCGATATTTCCGGATGCTGAATAGAGAAAAGTGATCTCACCTTCTTTCACATTCCCGCCCGTCATGTTTGGAGCAGAATTATCGGATGAATGGATCTGCACCAATCCGTCTGTTCTTAATTGGTTGGCCAGCTCATAAATGAGTTTTGGGTTTCTCCTGTTCTGCCGCTTTTGAACCTCTCTTACCTGTCCTTCTTCAGTGCCCCTGTAATCATCCAGTCGGCCAATGCGCTTATCATATATCGATTGCATGGCATCACCAAAAAAACCGATGATATTTCTTTTCTTGGTTAACTTGAAGTGGTCCAGGAAAATGCGTACAACATCGATCTGGGTGTCTTGATACTCATCCACGAAGATGAACTTGAACTTGTCTTTGACCATATCTCCCAACTTTGGGTAGCGTTCAAAAACTCGATTGCTTAATGCAATGACTTCATCATGAGAAATTACACCTTGATTAATCCTAGAGTATTCTTTGTATTGAATGCCATCTTCTAAGTTGTCGAAATAGTCATTTGGTACTGGATCAACACCATCCACTTTTATGACTTTTATTTCTTCTTCATTGGCCAATTCAACCAAACAAAGCTTGAGCTCTTTTTGAAAGTGTTTGATCTGATCCCAAAGAAAATCGTGGATGGTGGTAACGTTTAAATGCTCATGCCCAACCCTTTCCTCGATTTCTTTTACAGCGGCATTGGTATAGGTCATGCAAGCTATCATGGCACTTGGGTTTTCTTCAATGGCTCTTTTTATGACCTCCACCAAGGTGTAGGTCTTTCCGCTTCCGGCTCCACCACTCAAAAGGAAGTTCCTACCGTTGTGGATATGATCGAAAATTTCCTCTATCTCAGTCATACCTTAATATCTCTTAACCAAGTGAGACCTTCTTTTATATAAGCAGGTATTTCCCAATTGCTGAATTCAATACCTGCCTTATTAGTTTTGCTATTGAGTAGTATCTCAATTGCGAATGATGGTTTGCTGCCTATAGCCTTTTCAGCAAATTCATAGACATGCATCTTATCATTCCGAAAGGTTTTAAGGTGCTTCTGCGTAAGGGAGGGAAACTTGTTATGAGGGTCTTTAATAAACGCCTTGTTTACATGGAAAAAGGCATCCTCAAAGCTTCGAGCGTGGTACTCCTCACCTGCTTCATTCGCTTCTTGAGTTTGAAAAACGAGCTGAACATTACCGGTTGAACTTACTTTCCATTTTTTTCCCTCTGCCTCTTCTGTTTTTTCAACCCTCTTCTGATCCAGATCAAAACCTTTTAATTCAGCAAGTGAGTCGGTATTCAAGAAGAATTTTAATGAATAATTGGTGGAAAACTCGGCTTTGGGATCGCTCACTTTACAGGCTTCCCTGGTTGTTTTGTCTTTTCCAGCCACTGGTTTGGTTACTACCTCTGCTGAATCAATATCTGTGATTATTAATGTTTTGAGTCCAATAAAATCGATGAATCTCTCGAATACCTGTGAATAGGCTCCGACTTCTACTATTGAAATATTCTGAGATAGTAACGGAGACTCACTTTCAGCTTGATCTATCTTTTTCATCATTGCCGGCAGGATGATTCGTTCCGTATCACCTTCAATGAGAATTGCTTTATCTGCAAAAAATAGTTCTGCTTTGTTTAGAGTTAAATACTGCTTTAAGAACCTGTAATTTTCTTCTTCTCCTGCTGAATCATATTCCGCTTCCAAAGCTTTGAGATTTTTAGCTATCACACTGGTGTCGTTCACTTTTTTTAGATACCGTATGTCGTTAAAATCGCTTTCGGAAGCAATGTGAGATGAGTGGGTGGTAATGACCGTTTGAAGGTTTCGGTTTGCACCATCTTCCCTCTTGATACCTTCTTTTAATAACCCTTTTATGTTATTAATAAACACATATTGCATTTGAGGGTGGGTGTGCGCTTCGGGTTCCTCTATAAACAGAAGGTTTATATCGGCTGGCACTTCATATTTGGTTTTCTTAAATTCCTTTAGGAGAATTTCAATTTCGAAGATGACGCTGATCAAGTTCATGTAGCCCAGTCCATTGTAGAATTCAGGAAAAGTATGCTCCCCATGGCTATACATCACTGTGGTATTGCCTTTTAGCAAATCTCTATGCTGTAGTGTGGAATTGATACTGATCTTGGAATCACCTTCGGCTATACCTCCAAACTTGCTGACTTTATCCACTGTCTCCTTGAATAGCTCATCATATACTTTGGTCAACGCCAAATCAGTGTCTCCCAAGGCATCTTTAAAGTTGGCTATATGCTCATTTTGCTTGTCTGTAGCCTCAGTTTTCTCATAAATGCGCGAAGTCTGAAGAGAAAGCGTGCTGTTTTGTTCCTTGTTGGTAACATCGCGCCTTGCACTTATATACCTGAACTGAATTAAATTCTTCAATGAAATGTTGTTCTCTCCACCAAGATCAATAAAGAATTTTCCATCCGGCTGTCCTGTAGCTTTGGAGCATGACAAAGACTTTTTAGATAATTTGAAATACTCAATCAGGTTTGAGTGAAGGAAATAAAATAGATCTCGCGCCTTATAACCTTCTTTTTTGGCCTCCTTCTGTTTCTCGTTAGTTTGAAATTCAGCATAGTCGCTTTTCAATTGCTTTAAGGAGTCATGTTCCAATAATAGACCGAACTCAAGATTGATGTAATAGTGATCTGGGTCAAGGTCGGTCATAATACGGCTCAGATTGGCAAGGCTATCCGATTCAGAGTATCGTATCAACAAATTCAGCCTAATACCCAATGGAGTATACTTGTCCTTATCTGGCAAGTCTGATTTTACTTGCGTTTTAATCTCACTTTTGAGATCCAGGTTAAAGTCATCAAAAGAAAACTTGTTTCGATCGGAGCCAGTCAAGAACCGATCCAAGGCTGTGAGTAAGGAAGTTTTTCCGGTGTTATTTTTCCCGACAATTAATGAAAGGTCATCTTCTAATTCAATGGAAAAGTCCCTTAAGAGTCTGTAATTTTTTATGTCAACCCTTTCAATCTTCATGTGTCTATTGTTTTAATATCCAGAATTTATTCAAGATACTCTTTTTAATTTTAATAGATAGTTTGATAATCAAACAAGGAAACTTTTCTAGATGAAGTAAAATAAGAGTGTGGTTTTTCTAACTGCTTCTGAGAAAGGCTTTATTGACCCGTTATGAGTAAAACTCATTTTACTTGATAATTGCAAATCCTTTAACAAATATCACAAACATGCCAGCCAAGCTTTTCATATAGATGCCCATTACTCCCCTCCTATGTGGCTAATTGGCTACACTTCTTAGCATAAAATATCTTGGGGAACAACCAACCTGTGAACACCACGATTCTTCACGAGGGTAAAAGCGTTGAAGTTGTATAACAATGTATAGATTATTCTTCCCAAGCAAACTAACCTTCATTCTATTATCTTGCACAAAATATCAAAACAAGGCATTTATTATGAGGCGAAAAATCCCAGAATCAACGCTACCAAAACTCAATCGCTCACAAATGATTACTTCCGAAGGTTTAGAAAAATTAAAGGAAGAACATGATCACTTGTGGCGAGTTGAACGTCCAGACGTTACCGCTAAGGTAACATGGGCCGCAAGTTTGGGAGATCGTTCAGAAAATGCAGATTACCATTACAACAAAAAACGTCTACGAGAAATTGATAATCGCGTTCGTTATCTGCGTAGATGCATTGATGACTTTAAAGTTATTGAGTACCATCCCAACCAAGAAGGAAAAGTGAGTTTTGGTGCTTGGGTAGAAATTAAAAACGAAAAGAAAGGTCTTCAAAACCGTTTGCGTATTGTGGGTTACGAAGAACTAATAGGTAACAAAAATTATATCTCTATGGACTCCCCTATGGCTAAGGCTCTTCTTGATAAAACTGTCGGAGATGAAGTTATAGTTAATACCAAAGTGGGTGATTTTGTATGGAAAATTCTTAAAATAGAGTATCAGAAGTAGTATTACCAAAATAGACCTAAGGCTATCTCTTACCCTATAATTTTTTAACTGCCCTCTGGCTAATCCGAGTAAGTATTTAGTTTTATAAGTCACGCTTGATAGTTCTGATACACCCAACCCCGCCTGCCACTAGTTATTTAGTTGATCGACTAAAACTTTACAGAACAAAGCCACAGCAATTGGGTTTAATAGTTACAGTTATCTCTTAACCTATTTTTTTCATTAAGTCCTATATATTTTGAGTAATCTAGCACAATACAAAGACATCGCCCTTTTTCTTATAAAGTATGGCAACTCAGATATTATCAAAGAATCGGGACTTGCTACAGAATTTTCAATAGAAGAAGAAAAAAACGCTACTAATGACTTAGATAAAGAAGCGTTTATCAAAGATTTTCAGAAACTAGGTTCTACCTATGTTAAACTGGGTCAGCTGCTTTCTACACGTCCAGACCTTATTTCAGAGCCTTACTTGAGTGCTTTAAGAGAGCTTCAAGACAATATGGAGCCATTTTCCTATGAAGAAGTTGAGCAGTTAGTACAGAATGAACTGAGAGTAAGAATTTCTAAAGCCTTCAATTCATTCGATCAGAAACCTATTGGAGCAGCTTCTTTGGGGCAAGTGCACTTAGCTGAATTACGAAACGGCACAACCGTTGTAGTCAAAATTCAACGACCTGGAATTCGCAAAAAAGTGATTGAAGAACTTGAGGCCATGGAATCGGTTTCTTCATTTCTTGAAAACAATACTTCATTGGGTAAGAAATACAACCTCAATCAGGTATTTCTTCAGTTTAAATCTACCCTACTGCGCGAACTTAATTATTTGAAGGAAGCGCAAAACATGGATATTCTTCATAACAACCTTAAAGAATTTGACCGTATTGTAATCCCTACATCTATACCCGACTATTCTACAGATAAGGTACTGACAATGGAGTTTGTAAAAGGGCAAAACATCTCTCAAATCAATCCGCTTCGCAAGCTTGATATTGATGGTGAAGGCCTTTGCGAAGAGCTTTTCAAGGCCTATCTTCAGCAGATTGTGGTCGATGGTTTTATGCATGCCGACCCTCATCCGGGCAATGTGCATCTTACAGAAGATAATCGGTTGGCACTATTAGATATGGGTATGGTGACCTATATCTCTGAAGACCTTCGGAAAAATTATTTGAAGCTGATTTTGAATATTAGTAACAACAAGGTTTCTGAAGCCTTAAATGTGCTTATCGAAATGAGTACGGCCTCAGATGAAGCCGATGAAGAGCAATTTAAAACTTCAATAGCTGCAATTATTCAGCAGACGCATGAAGCTACTGTTGATCAAATTGATACGGGGAGAATGATGTTTGGCCTTATACAAACTGCTGCTGAATGTGGTTATAAACTTCCACTAGAGCTGAGTGCTGTGGGTAAAGCGCTAATGAATATCGACTTGGTAGCCCATACGTTGGCACCGGATTTTGAGCCTAATAAGTCTATTCAGAAGAATGCGATGAGTCTGATGAATAAGATAATGATTAAAGAGTTGGCACCACAGAACTTCTTTTCAACAATACTGGAAAGTAAAGAGCTTATTGAAAAGATGCCTCAGCGGCTGAATACCATCATGGGGAATTTGGCCAATAATGAGCTTGAAATCAAACTAGATGCTATTGATGAAAAAAGCCTGATGAAGGGTTTTCAGAAAGTGGCCAACCGAATAACCATAGGTTTAATTATAGCGGCATTATTAGTAGCCTCTGCCCTAATGATGAAAGTTGAAACTAGCTTTTCTCTATTCGGTTATCCAGGAATTGCTATGCTTTCATTTATTCTGGCAATAACTGGTGGGCTGAGCTTGGTGATAGGAATTTTCTTTAAAGACGAGAATTAGAAAAGTATACATGGAAGCTATAATAACGGTTGTCGGTTTTTTAGGAGCCGAAAAGACCTATCGGTTTCTTCCCCTATTCAACTTTCTGTAGTAGATGTTAAAAATTGGCAGAGACGAGAAGTATTGGCTCATAATTGGTTAATGTTGCCTCAACTAATGCCCTTAATGGGCCACTAAGTGTTTTATTGAATTGTTCTGGAATGACTAACTTTTTCCCATCGGGGTTATTTTTTTTGAAAACACAAGAATATAAAGCTCAATTAAAAGGACTGTTTCTTGTTCAGATAACAGCCTTGTCCAAACATCAAAATACCATACACATGCGCTAGCGAAGCGTGTCTTGCCTCCCTCCTAGATGGTTAGAAAGAACTACTCAAGAAGAAAAACAACTTCAGAAATATTGTTAAGTAACAAAAAGCTAAATTGACATATTCATAATTATAACTACCACCCAGTAGCCTAATAAAAAAGCATCCAAATCAGCCATGAAGACTCAAGTTAATAATAGCCATAAATCCCCATTGAGTAGAATACTCAGGGTTTTAGGTTACACTCTTTTTCTACTACTCTTTTTAATAGGAACAGTTGAGATTGGCTTCAGAGTTGCCGTGAGAGCTGGCTTGTTTGGATTAGACTATGGAGATGTGTTTTCTCAAGAGTTGATGAATGAGGGTGGTTTTCTTAAGATAGGAAAGAGCGTTAACGTGGTGAATGGCTATGGTGAAAAAGTTCAATGGATAACGAACTCAAAAGGGTTTAGAAACGACAAGGAGTTCGACTATGATAAGCCCAATGGTATAATCAGAATACTCTCTATCGGTGATTCTTTTACAGCAGGATACAGAGTGGGGCAAAATGAGACTTATTCCTACCTTCTGGAAAATAGTTTGAATGAAGCACAAAATTCTGTTAGGTATGAAATAATGGTGGCATGTGTACAAAACCCGCTCCAAGGGCTGGAATACTTGAACAAGTACGGATTAAAATATAAGCCAGATATAGTACTTCTAGGAATAACCCTGGGTAATGATCTTTCTGAGTGTTTTATACATTTACATAATGACGGACAAAAGAAACTGGTAGGGAACACTGTTATACAAAACGAAAATTACAATGCAGAAAGGATTAAAAAAGAAGTATTGGAAGAAGTTTTGCCTGAATATTCTTACCAACCAGCTTCGGAATTGAATGATTATTTAGAAAAGTTTGTCTTCCCAAAACTATTAAATAGGTTTGCCAACCTAAACTATTCTGGAGAATCGATTTTTGCAATTAAAGGGAAAGTACCACCCTATATTCATGATTTCACCCACGGTTTAGGTGTATTCTTAACTCCTCAGCCAGAGACAATTCGCAAATTATACAAAAACATGGAGACCATTCTAAAGGCGTATCATGAGCTTTCGATAGAACAAGGTTTCAATACTCAGGTAATACTTTTCCCACAAAGATTCCAAGTGAATGAATTAGACACTAAAAAAACCATTACTGATTATCACCTTAACACTCAATACTTCGATTGGGAGCTTCCTAACCGAAGTATTGGGGAATTTTGTAAACAGAATAACTTGGACTATATGGATCCATTAGATTACTTCAGAAAGCAAACTGAGGTACTTTATCTACCCAATGGTGATATGCACTTAAATTCAAAAGGACATAAGGTCATATCAGATTTCTTATTTACCAATATGCTGAAAGCAACATCGAATTAAGGCTGTATATCAATACCTTACCTACCTATTAACTTACGAAATGCTGGGAAGTACTGTTCTGTCCACAGCCCAATCCATATTCTAGAAGTGGCTATACGGGTTATCCAGTAGTTTCTTATATTAAATGAATAATCACCTATCTGACATGCCGCATATTTCTTTATTAATTCACTGTACAGGTCAGTGAGTTGAGTGAAAATGTGATCAAAATTAGCTTCTTCTCGAAGCTTGCTTGTCACGATTAATGTATCGTCAGCATTGTAAAGGGTGCACTCATCAACAATACCTTGGACTGTAATTGGCTTATCCATTAATTTCATGCCAAAATTAAAACGCCTATAGCCATCGTAGTTGTGGGGTGTAACAAGTCCTGCCAGGCCAGTAAAGTCACAAACGATCACAGCGCATCCGCAAGCCATAGCTTCCATGGCCGCTTTTGCTTTCGCGAAAACTAGATCATAGCTACCCAAATAGTGTTCGGGAACATTTTGAGCAGTTCCCGTCCCTTTTCCCATCACCTCCAACTCAATATTCATCTGAGTACATGCTGACCTGATAACTGAGAGATATCCATCTTCTGTAGCATAATTAGAAAATACCAACGCTCTTTTAAGTGATTTAGCAGGTTCTTTTTTCTTCTTGAAACGGTTCAAGTTTACCCAATTATATCTGACTTTTATCGACTCCGGTTTAAAATCATACTGCTGTGTATAGCGCTCCTTACAGTTGTAATCCACTGCCATATACTGGATTATATTCTTATGCCTCGGTGGTATATCTAAAGGGGATAGCCGGTTGTGAATCCAGAAGACCATTGGAGTATTTTTAAAATGGAAAAGCACTGGCCAAGCTGTGATATTGTTATGGAGATGAACAATATCTGGTTTTGATAATGCTTTCAATTTTGTGGTCACCAAAATACCAGATGCTTGAAGCTCTTCTCCTACGATTCCTACCCTAAGGGTAAATACTTCTACCCTATCTCCAGCGTTTTTAAATCCCAATGCTAACTCTTTAACGTATAGCGTTGTGCCGCTATAGCTATCCATTTCGACATTGGTAATCAATACATTCATTGCCCTGTTGTCTTTAATAGAAAATTGGCCAATGGTTTCATATGATCTTCGAAAAGGAGTGCATTTTTATAAATACCTTCTTCTACCCTCTTCCTTCCATGAATTTCATAAAAAGGCATCTTTGCTTCCCACGTACTTATTTGATTGGTATTCGTTATCTTCCTGAAATACTCAAGTCTGAAAAAGTCGACTCCATACTTGTTAAAAAACCTGTCTACCTCAAATTTTAATTGACTATAAACTCGGCAGGCCGATAGCTTATCCTGAAGCTCATCATCATCGAGCGTCAAGATGATGTCATCTTTGTTCTTTAAAGTGTCAACGTTTTTAAAAACCTCGTCTTGAAGGAAATCATAGTTAGCAAGGCTACTATTGGACGAAAGGTCTTGGACAGTACCATTGATTAGATACCTACATAAATCATGAGAAGGATTGAAGCCTTCAAGGGCGTCCCCTACTATGCGTTTTACATTGTGCTCTTTTATAAATTCCTTTAAGGCAGACTTTACTTTAGCAAACTCATCAAAGTTCCCCTCCATGATGAGGTTATATATTTGGCGATCTGTAAAGGGTTCGAATGGTTTAAATACTTTAGGACCTAACGATTCTAAGAGTTCAATTGAACCTTGAATTCTAGGATTACCTGTATTCCCAGAGCCTGTGGTCAAAAAAACCACCAGAGGCTTATGTTTTCGTAAAAATTTGTAAGCCAAAAGTTCATGACCTGGATGACCAATAAAAAGTAACGTTTTCATGGTTAAATTGATTTTGACAAGACTTCAAAATTACTCAAGTACTTTCGGTTTAGGAACGAATTGGGACAAATAAAGTCTTTTTAAAAGTTCTTATTCTTACTTAGTGGATTTGTTTAGATTTGTTGTTTGCAGAAACATAACTCTGTAAGGTCTAGTATCAATTATTCCGCAAATTAATGTCAAGTCACACTCTTCATGTTTTGTTTGTCAAAGTGGTTAATAAGTTCTTTGGGAAGCATATCCATATTGGCTTAAAAGAAAACTTAACATACGCCAAGGATAATTTATTTACATATAACCGTGCTCCGTTTCTGACGGAACCAGCTTTTATAAATGCCTATAACAAAGGTAAGGCTACTGACAACGATGTTTTTCTAAAGGGTGTCGATTTAGAATGGAGATTACATACATTGTGTTGGGCCTCTGAGCAGGCGTTAAAACTAGATGGTGACTTTGTTGAGTTCGGTGTAAGAACTTCTTTTTTCTCAACCACTATAATGGACTACATCAAGTTTGAGAATGAAGCTAAGAGATTCGTTTTGGTGGATAGTTTCGCAGGAGTTATTCCGAATTTATTAACTGGAGATGAGGCTGAGCGAGAGCGTCAAGGTGTTAAACCTGAAATGGTTTGGGAAGAAATATATAAAAAGGTGATCAACAGGTTTTCGGACGCGCCAAATGTAGAAGTGATTAAAGGTGTTGTTCCAGAAGTATTGGATAGTCTGAATTTGAAAAAAGTAGCCTTTGTTTCTTTAGACTTAAATAGTGCATTACCGGAGCAAGCCGTTCTTAATTACATTTGGAACAAACTAGTTCCGGGCGGCATTATTGTGTTAGATGATTATGGCTACCCAGGTTTTGAGGAACAACAACTTGTACATGATGAATTCGCTCGAAAGCACAACACAAGCGTTCTTTGTTTACCTACTTGTCAGGGGATTATTGTAAAACCTAACAATTCAATGCCAGCATGAAATTTACTGGAGAAAGGCTTACGTCTCATGTGAATGAGTATTATACTTACGAGCATCTTCATCGCTATTATTTTGCAATGGATTTTATACAGAATAAGTGTGTATTAGACGTTGCTTCAGGTGAAGGTTATGGTGTTTCATTAATGGCAAATCTAGCCCAGCATGTTATAGGTGTAGATATTGAAAAAGAGGCAATCACTCATGCTCAAAATACTTATCAAAAAGAGAATATAGTGTTTGTTGAAGGCGATATTCGCTCCTTACCCTTTGAAAATGGCTCTTTTGATATAATTACCTGTTTCGAAACTATTGAGCACATAACAGAACACGATCAGGCTATGGGGGAATTAAAAAGAGTACTTAGACCAAATGGGGCCTTGCTCATTTCTACACCAGATAGTGATAGTACGCATGAGCTTGCTTCTCGCGGTAGAAACCCCTTCCACCCTCTTGAACTAAACAAGAAGCAGTTTGCCAGTTTACTGAACAATCATTTTGAAAACGTATCTTTTCTTTATCAAAAAACTATTAATGCTTCACTAATAATGACTGAAGAAACTACTGATACCGCACTTCAAGAGTATCGAGGTAGTTTCAGTGATTACAACCAAATTAACCCTGTTTCGAATGCCCAATACTTTATAGGTATTTGTACAGATTCAGAAATGGTCAATACGTTAAAAAACAGTGTTCTTACCTACAGCAGTACTCATAAGAGTCTATTAGAAAAGATCCTTTTTAAACTAAGAAATCTACTCAAATAAGTGCCATGAATTTATTTCAAAACCTCTTTAAGAAGCCTCGATATGATTACAGCGGAGAGCAGCCATTCCAAACTAGCTTGGAATCTATCAATGTAGCTCATCACAAAATTACTTATAGGGGTGTTTCAATGTTGAAATGCCCATTCGACATGGTCAATTATCAAATGATCATCTCTGAGGTAAAACCTGATTTACTCATTGAAATTGGAACAAACAAGGGAGGCTCTGCGCTTTATTTTGCTGATTTATTAAAGGTCATGGGGAAAGGAATTGTACATACAATTGATTTGAAACAGGAACAGCTTGATACCATTGTTAACAATTGCAATAATATTCATTTTTATGAGGGAGGATGGCAGAACTACGAAATCTCTGAAGCGCAAGGGTTTGAAAAAATATTGATTATAGATGACGGATCTCATACCTATAATGACGTTAAAGAAGCTTTTGATAAGCTTAATAAACTGGTCGCAAAGGAGTCTTATTATATTATAGAAGATGGAATTCTCGATCAGTTAGACATCAATAAGTCAAAGTTTAATGGAGGCCCAGTGAAGGCCATTAAAGAAATTCTTAACGAATACCCTGAATTTAAAATGGACGAGAAGTGGAGTAACTTCTATGGGCAAAATGCTACCTTCAACATAATGGGGTATCTCAAGCGATCCAATAAATAATAGTTACTAAACATTGATTTTTCGATCTTTGAAAAAAGTTTTAGCATCACTCTTACCAGAGAAGAACATAGGGAAAAACGCCTTGATTTATTCTTTGGGCACCTACTCTAGTAAGCTTATTTCTCTAATTATATTCCCGATTATAGCGGTAGAATTAGGACTGGTAGATACAGGGAAATATGACCTAATACTCTCTACTGTTACTATCTTAGTGCCTATATTCTCCTTGCAGATGGGAGATGTGGCTTATCGTTGGCTGAGCGATTCAAACGAAAGGCAAAAGGGAATTGGGGTAACAATTACAATTGTGCTGTTAATTCCTATGACTATTCTTCTTGGAGCCCTCACAGTATTTGTATGGTTACAATATAACGACCCATTGTTATGGGGTGGCTCACTTATTTTGATGAGCCAAATATTACTCAGTTCTATGATGCAAATAGTTCGTGGGAATAGACAGGTCAACCTCTACACCTATGCCACTATTATTAGGTCGGTTGTATTTACCATGGGCGGGCTATATGCCGTTTTTTTCACTGATGCTAAACTACCTAACCTACTGGCTTCATTCGCCATTTCCAATTTTTTGGTGCTTACTATATGTGTTTGGAAAGGGCTCAGAAAATCTCAATTTTCATTGACTCACCTGAATTTAGAAAATATTAAAGAGGTATTAAAGTATGTTTATCCGCTAGTATTCAATGCTTTGGGATGGATGCTTTTAATAAACGTTAATAAGTACATCATTTCAGCAAACTTAGGCTATGAAATGAATGGCATTTTTGCAATTGCAGACAAGTTAGCTACACCCATATATTTCTTGGGGATTTTCTACTTCTTTTCGGCTCAAGATCACTTTCTCAATATGACCGACTTTTCGGCTCGGAAAGAGAGTTTTAAGTTACTAATTAAGAAAGTAAGTCTAATCATGACTATCGGAATTGTAGGCTTAGTAATAGGCGCCTACCTTCTAATACCTCTTTTGTTTCAAGGCTTGATAGAAGGAATAGAGTTTTTACCATGGTTAGCAGCCATTAATTTTTTCATCATTATGGCAATATACATGGGGATTCCATATACTTATGATAAGCAATCTTTAGCATTAGCCAGTACCACTATACTTGGTATTCTTTGTACCATTATTCTTTCGTTTTTATTAATAGATCCGCTGGGGCTTTATGGGGTTTGTGCCGCCATACTTTTGGGTTCATTTCTGATTCTTATTCTCAGAATCAGGTTTGTGAAGTCTTTCTTCCAAAACTCATAGCTTAAGCTTCAATGATCTTGGAGCTTCGATAAAGCTGATGATATTAAAGGTTTGTGGCTATTTATTTTTCGACTGTAGGAGAATATTTTTAAATAATCCTGAGAAAAAGGTTTTACATCCCCCAAGTGGGACTTAATATTCATTTTAGCTTTAGACGGAAAAAGAGGTAAAATCATTATCATGATTAAACTTCCGATTAATCTTAGAAAATAGTAGAAGGCGAAGCCTACCTTTCCATAGAACTTCAAGACCAGAAGGCTATTCGATAGATAAGTCTGATTGCGAACTTGTACGACAGTCTTAGCCCTATCTGACGAGTGAATAATTATAGCATCAGCGTAGTAATAAGACCTTCTATTTTGAGAGCTTAATCTACGACACAGATCAATCTCTTCGGCATACAAAAAGAAATCTTCATCAAAAGGATACTCGATTAGAAGCTTTTTATATGCCATAAAAAATGATCCATGAACGGCATATGTGAAATGAGATTTTTGGTGTTGAATCATTAATCCTTCAGAAGCTACGAAGTATTCTCGAGGAGATATTTTTATACGTTTTAATAGCGTCTTTAAAAATGGCAATTGAGGGAGCATATCACGTTGACAACTACTATGTTGAAATTCACCATTCGGATATTGATGCCTACATGTCAGTGCTCCAATGGATTCCTTATCGAAAGTTTTGTAAACCCTTAAACAATCTGAAATAGCATCATCGATCAATATTGTATCTGGATTGAGTAGGAGAATGAATTCGCCTTTAGCCTTACTTACACCGATATTACAAGCTTTTCCAAAACCCAAGTTCTCTGATAGATAAACTACTTTTAGAGATGTATAAGTAGTTTCAAGACTTTTAAGATTATCTTCTGAGGCATTGTCTAATACAATAATCTCATAAATAACAGATGTGAATTTCTGTACAGAGTTAATAGACACTTTTAGGTCATCAATCGATTTGTAGTTTACATAAATAATAGATAATTCTGGTGCCTTATGGTTCATGATATCGTTAAGATCAAATCAACAAATTAATCAGTGAAACTCCAATCTTAATTCTCTTTTTGATGGATAATTATAGACAAGCGGCTACACAAATTTTGAATTGTTATAAGCAAATATTAATGACTAAAATGGGTTTATTTTTTTAACATTGCAGACTTTATGAATCCATCAAAGGAGAATATTCAAAGAGATAAAAAGATAGTAGTCGTTCATTTAAGGAACGACCTTAGTGGTAGCACTCGGGTATTGCAACAATCTATTTTGGCCCTCCAAAAATCAGGATTTAGTATTGACCTTTTTACAGCTACAATAGATTATGAGGGGTTCTTGTCAGAAATTCCAGGGATTTCTATTTATCCTATTCCTTATAAACGATACTCACGGAGGATTGGAACCTTTATTTCTTATTTATTTGCTCAAATTTGGTTGTTTATACGCTTACTTAAATACAGAAGTCAATGTATTACTATCTATATAAATACTGTATTACCATTTGGAGCAGCTCTTGCAGGTTGGGTAATGAAAAAAGCTGTAGTTTATCACTTGCATGAAATTTCACTAGCACCTGCCCCAATGCTACTTAAGAAATGGTTATTTGCTGTTGCTAATCTAACCGCCAAAAGAGCTATTCTTGTTTCTGACTTTCTCATTAACGAAGTAAGCCTAAAGAATGCTGAAAACATCAGGATTCACAATGTACTCTCAGAAGAATTTCTATCACATGTTCCTAAGTCACTTCATTACGGTAAAGTTACTTCCAAAGTCTTTAGAGTGCTTATGATTTGTTCTTTAGCACCGTACAAAGGCGTAAATGAGTTTATTGGACTGTCAAAACGAATGCCTGATATCCAGTTTGACTTGGTGCTTAACGCCACCGAAGATGAAATCAAGCACATCTTTAATGACGACAAAGAATTCAGGAATCTCACTGTTCATTCAGCTAAGAGAGATGTTCATCAGTTTTACCATAAGGCCACATTACTATTGAATCTGTCTTTGGCGGATGAACATGTGGAAACCTTTGGTATGACGATTTTGGAGGGGATGGCTTACGGTTTACCTAGTATAGCGCCTCGTGTTGGTGGTGTTTTGGAATTGGTGGAAAATCATGTAAATGGTTTTTTAATAGACAGTAAGGATCAAGACTCTCTTTTTAAGGCTATCACGCTGATGAAGGAAGACACTACATTATATCATCGACTCTCAAAGTCTGCCATTCAAAAATCTAAAATGTTCAATTCCAATAACTTTGACAATGCTATTGTAAAGGTTTTCCTAACCTAAGCCTAAACCACCAGTGACTGATGAGCAAATCAAGGCGATTGTTGCTTTTCTCTATTTTCTTTGAACAAACTCTGAGGTTAAACTTTATAAAGTCAAACCTCAGAGTGATTACTAGTTTTAACTTATTTATTTCCTTCCATTACCTCAGGTCCAACCCTCTTTTTATCTGCGTTAGGAATACCTTGAGTCATCCATAACGGAGCTGGAGCACCTTTAAGGTAATGGTCAAAATATTGCTTCATACGGATTTGGAAATCCTTCTGATTGTCTTCTTTGGCTAAATGATGCGGCTCGTCTGGATAAGATAACATAATCACTTCTTTGCCCAGTCTGCGCGCGGCAGAATAAAACTCCAAACCTTGATTCCAGTCTACTGCACCGTCTGCTGTGCCATGTAGAAGCAAGAAAGGTGTTTTGATATTTTGTGCATGAAACAATGGAGATTGATCTTGGTACAATTGCATGTTTTCCCAGAGACTTACGCCCATTCTACCCTGAGACCATTCAATGATTGGTCCGTTTAAACTGCCCGACTGCTTATAAGCAATATTGTACATACTGATGAGGTTAGTCAGAGGTGCACCAGTCACAACCGCAGCAAACATGTCAGTTTGGGTGACTATAAAGGAAGTCTCGTAACCTCCCCCGTTATGCCCCTGTAAACCAATTCGTTCAGGATCGGCATAGCCCAACTTAATTACTTCTTTGGCCGCACTGGTAACATCGTCTAATGCAGAAGAACCTGGCTTGCCTTCATCAAAAACGATATCGGGCATTAACACCAAATAACCGTTGTTAGCAGTACAATTTTGAGTATACATTTAAAAGCGGTTATCAAGTATTCTAGATATTTAGAATCAAATCTATTGTGTTTATAAACAAATAACTATTTTTGCAACACTGTTGCATATATGGTTATTTATGAATCTATTCGAAAGAACAATCAAGCCAGATGTAGCTGGAGTATTGGCTGGTAGTTTATGTGCTGTACATTGCCTAGCTACTCCTTTTATATTTCTGGCTAAAGCTGGCTCTTCGCTCGGTCATGTTGAATCACCATTATGGTATCATTTGTTCGACTATGTATTCATTATAATTTCTTTCGTAGCTGTGTTTTATGCTTCAAAAAATACAGCTAAAAGATGGGTAAAAACTGCTTTATGGTCTGTTTGGTCAATATTATTAATGGCCATTTTAAACGAAGCGTTTGAACTTATACATTTACCAGAAGCTAGTGTATATATACCTGCACTTTTATTGGCGGCCTTACACCTCTACAACCGAAAATATTGTCAATGCGCAGATAATAATTGCTGTGCAATAAACTAAGAATAATGAAAGAGAAACTGACAGAAGAGTTTGAGAGCATTGGCAATATGCACTATTCTGCCAATACGAACACTCCCTTACGAGAAGATGCTTTTGTTAAAACTGATGATGAGAAGGTTCAGAATATTCAGAAGCACTTTAAAGCTATTATGGAAGAACTCGGACTAGACTTAACAGACGACAGTCTTTCCGGAACCCCCTATCGCGTGGCAAAGATGTATGTAAAGGAACTCTTTTACGGCTTGAACCCAGAGCACAAGCCAAAGCTGTCTTCATTCGAAAATAAGTATGGTTACGGGAAAATGCTGGTAGAAAGCAATATCAGTATCGATTCTTCTTGCGAGCATCATTTTTTACCCATAACAGGGTTTGCGCATGTTGCTTACATTCCAGGCGAACGAGTAATTGGTCTTTCAAAAATCAATCGTTTGGTAGATTATTACGCGCATAGGCCTCAAGTACAGGAGCGGCTATGCCTACAGATTTTGAAAGATTTACAAGAAGCTTTAAATACAGAAAGCGTTCTGGTTATGATCTCTTCAAAGCATTTGTGTGTTTCTTCGCGTGGAATCAAGGATAAATCTAGCTACACCACCACTTTGGAATATGGTGGTGAGTTTAATGATATAAATAGAAGAAAAGAGTTTTTTAACTGTTTGAATCAAAAAATAGATTAAGGAATGCGTATTACCTTTAACCTTGATTCAGCCGGTTTAAAATGACAAGCCCCCTTGCAGTGACTAAGCGGTGGATAAATAGCGAATTGAAAAATTGAATTGCGTTATAATTGGTTTCTGAATTAACTGCTTGACTTGAAGTAAAAACAACTTTCGCCATAGTATTGAACGATTCACACATTTCAGTGGTATTGATGTCACTTTTGTAAAGTCCCTCTGTCTTTCCTTTTTCAATGTTGCGCAATATAAAGGGTATTACTATTTCGTTTTTTATCCCAAATACTTCCATATACTTATTTGGGTAGAATTTCTTCAATTCTCTACCGTAGATTGGCGATATAAGACATGATACGCCATTAACATATTTAAAAAGCGAGTGTAGTGCCTCTAAGGCATTCTTAGCTTGAGAACTCGATTTGTCAAGTTGGAGTAAAAGTCCTTCTATTTGTTGGGCAATGGTTTGGTTTAGTAATTCACTTTTACTTCCGAATTCCTTATAGATGCTTTTTGAATTCACTCCACAGTGCTTTGCTATATCTTCTATACTAATGTTTTGAATACCATGACTAAAAAACAAATCCGTAGACACTTTTAAAATGTTATTTTTAACATCCATTGTATATGCTAATTATTGATTTCACCAATGGCCTTTTCGTAGCTTGCTAAGCTTATTTGCTTCATCACCTTGGCATCAATTACCTCGGTATAGGCTTTTTGCCACAGTACTTGTGCTTCAAGTACATCTTTCCCAATCACTGTTCCAGCCTCGAAACGATCTTGGTGTAATCTCAGGTTCTCTTCAGCTTGCTCAAGTGACCTTTCTGAAATTGCGATCCTTTTAATTGCTTGTTGCAATTCTAAGTATGCGTTTTCAACCTGAATAAGAACTAACTCTTGAGTTTCTTCAAGTTCTAATTGTTTGGCTTCAGTTTTGAATTGTTGTTCCTTCACTTTTTGCTTTCTTTTTCCCCAATCAAACACAGGAATACTCACGTTGAGCGTACCATAATAAGATGCTAAATCGTTACTGCCATTTTTAAAGTTTATCTGTTTTCCGGTTGTGTAGAGCCCACTAATATTTGCCGCAACAGTAGGCTTAGAGTCTCCTTCCAAAATTTTACCCTGAAGCGCTTCCAACTCCACAGCATTGTTTAATATTTTAATTTCTGGTCTTTTCCCTAAAACCTGTTCTGAACTAGGTTTTTCCGTCACTGTTACACTGTTTTCGATAGTGCCTTCAACCTCAAAGTTACTGTCGGCAAAGCCAATTAATTGAGCCATTTTAAGTTTCAAGATTGAAAGGCCATTCTTAGCTCTCTCTAGATCTAGTTCAGCTTGGTTCAGCTGAACTTGAACTTGTAAAACATCATTTTTATAAATAATGCCAGCATCAAAAGCGTTTGTTAAGTCCTTTAATAGCTCTGATAAAAGGCTGTTGTATTTAACTGCCAAGTCTATTTTAGCACCTACATTTATAATTTGCCAGTAAGTAGTTTCTACATCTAGTATGACTTCTGATTCAGTTAATTCCTTCTGAGAAGTATATAATTCAACAGCTGATGTGCTCATTTTTTTTGCTGTATTTATTTTTCCACCTGAATAAATAACCTGTGTTACACCCAAAGAAGCAGTTGCTTGATACTTGGGTAACAAAACATTTAAAGGATCACCAACATGGATTCCCATAGCGCTAGCATCTATAAAAGGTTTGTCTGAAGAATAAACCGATGCCTCTGCTGATTTTGCTGCCTCAATAGTTTGAGTGGCGATTAACGTTTTTTTGTTATTGTTTTTTGCTAAAGTTTTTGCCTGCTCTAAAGTAAGCACTTGTTTTTGTGCACTAATACTATGACCAAAAAGTATCAGGCTATAAAAAAGGATGTGAATATATTTTCTCATTTTGAATTGGTGTTATTTGCTATATCGAATCTGGTTTTATAAAAGACTTTGATTCTCACCACATTAAGAGTATGGCAGAGTTTTATTGAATACATTTTCAATTGACTTTATGTGCATTCAAGAAGATATTATTGAAATGCAGACTCTAGTTGTTCAGTGGTTTGATGTGAATGAGCTTCAGTACTTACATTTACCTTTACATATTTATAATATAGTACAGGTACTATAAATAATGTCATCACCATAGAAACCAATAACCCTATGGCCAATACACTGCCCAGCGGTGCCCAAAGTGGGGATTTACCAATAATCATTGGGACAACCCCAACTGCAGCGGCAATAGAAGTCAAGAAAATTGGGCGCATACGCCTTTTACCCGATGCTTTAGCGGCATTTTTAACGGAGTAACCATGTTCTAAAACCAATTCATCGGCATAATCCACAAGAATAATCCCATTCCTTACCACTATACCAATGAGACTTATGATTCCCATAAAAGCTGTAAAGCCTAGAGGATTACCAGTAAGAATAAGACCTAAAAATGCACCTAATAAGCTGAGAGGGAATGTGGCTAATATCACCAGTACTTTTGTGAAATCTTTGAACTGAAATAGTAGAACGAGGAAGATTAATATTAAACTAATACTTAATGACATCATCATGCCTGGTGCTGTTTCTCTCGTACTTTCGTATTCACCTCCATATTCAATAGTGATGCCATCTGGCAACTCTAATTCGGCAATTTTTGGCATTATATTATTCTGCACATCGGCAGCTTTCAGCCCCATTTGTGCTTCGGCAAGTACAGTCAATGTTCTTAAGCCATTGCGGTGTGTTATCACTCCAGTGTGCCATTCAGGCGTTACCTCTGCAACTTCTTTTAGTGTCACCTTAGTACCGAAAAGAGTTGAAATACTTAAAGACTCTAAATCACTTATTTTTTCCCGACTATTCGCATCATATCGTAATAGGATATCGATGGCTTTATCACCTTCATATAAAGTGGAAACCGGAAAGCCTTTCAATCCTGCTCCAAGGGTCTGGGAAACCATTGCGTTGGTCACACCTAACCTGTTGGCTTTGTCATCTTTCAAATTGACTTTTACACCGTAGTAATCATCTTGATATGATGTTCTTACCCAATTTGTACCTTCAGCAGCTTCTAATATGTTCCTAACTTGTTCTGCAACTTGTTTTTGATGGCTTAAGTTTTCTCCAACGATCCGTACTTCTAAAGGCGCAGGCGTATCTTTCATGGATAATTGCCTGATTCTTATATAGCCATCAGGAATAAAACCTTCAAACTTTTTAACATAGTCATCAGCTAATTCTTGAGTTGCCTCCTTGCCTGTAGTTGTAATGAATATTTGTGCAAAATTTTTACGAGGAAACTCAGGTGCATAGGTAGAATGAAATCTTGGTGAACTAGTACCTACAAAGCTTGCTACTCCTATTACCCTTTCATCATCTTTAATCTCAGACTCTATTTGGTTAACAACATCTTCAGTTTGCTCCAAACTCCCTCCATTGGGTAGCCAAACTTCAATGTTAAATTGATTTCTCTCGCTCGTTGGGAATAGCTCTTGTTCAAGATCAGAAGCAATCACTAGAGCTAATACAACAGATGATAAACCAATGAATAAAGTTGTTCTTGGAAATCTAAAAGCACGATCTAAGACTTCATTAAATGTATATTGAAGCCTGTCTAACAACGATTTATTTCCCCGATGATCACTTACTTTGTTTTTCAATCCATTTCTTATGAATATATAACACATGTAGGGTGTCAGTAACAGCGCAACGAGTAAAGAAGTAAATAGAGCAACTGCAACAGCTATTGGTAAGGCTTGAATAAACTCTTTAGCAAGACCATTCAGGAAAAATGCTAAAGGAAGAAAAGCGAATACAATAGCCATGGTAGCTGTAAAAATTGGCACCATTAATTGAGTGGCACTTTGCCATGCGGCTGTCCATCTGTCTATGCCTTCATCTAATTTTTCAATGTAATTATCTACTACAACAATAGCGTTGTCCACCACCATTCCGAGAACAATAATTAGGGCAGCAAGTGTAACCTGATGAATTTCGATGCCAATCATATTTAACACTCCAAAAGTGATTACAATGGCAATGGGGCAAGCGATGGCCGAAACAATAGCTACCCTGAACGGAAGTAGTATAATGACCACAATGATTACAGCCAAGATTGCTATTACAAACTCTAACATAAAGTGGCTAATACTTCCTTTTACTACTGATGGCTGATCGACAATTGTGTTTATAGAAACATCTTGAGGTAACTGCAGCTTGATAAGATCAATTTTCTCGTTTAGCTTCTCTCCAAACTGAACGATGTTATTTCCTGGCTGCATTTCTACAGTAAGCATCATCACTCTATTATTGTCCACTTTAATAAAGCTTGAAGTTTCTTCATACCGCTGCTCAATAGTTGCAACATCTTTTAAGCGAACTACTTTGCCATCGGGACTGCTATATATAATTTGATTACCTATATCAGCTTTGTTTTGATACTGGTTTTTCGCAAACACAGATACTTCGGAGTTTTCTACAGTAATCCCACCAGCATAACCGGTGTTGTTTTGCATTTGAATAATCTGCGCAATTGAAGTAAAATCAAAACCGTATTGCATCAGCTTTTCATCTAAAACAGTAACATAAATCTGCTGTTTCTGCCCTCCATAGCGTTTTATTTTAGAAGTCTCATTAATGGTTTTTAAGCCATCTTCTAAAACATCTAAATACGATTCTATTTCAGCATAACTACGGCCTGGTGCAGAAACGGTAATCATTTGGGCTACCACATCACCAAAATCACTATTCACTATAGGGCCAATCATGCCCTGAGGTAGTGTGAAATTCTGTCGAAATGTAGTGTTTAAACCATGTTGAAGTGTAGCCCAAAAACGATCTGTATCTTTTACGTTTTCATTTAACTCAGCTGTTATAATAACTTGACCTTCTTTAGTTTCTGAAATAGTTTTCTCCTTTCTTATTTCTTCGAAACTAAATAAAAATTGCTCTATTTTATTGGTCAATTGTTGCTCTACTTGCAGCTCATCAGCCCCAGGGAATACAGCAATAATTAATCCCTTACGTACCGTTATCTGAGGATCCTCACTTCTGGCCATAGTAGCCAAAGAATAGATGCCCAATAGCATTAATAACACGGTAAGAACAATAGTGACCTGTCGGTACTTCATTGCCGCTTCGATAAAATTCATCTTAACTCTCTTCATTTTATTGCTGTGTTTTTAATTAGATCTGACAGTAATTGTTTGTCCATCTTTCAAGGTTCGATGACCAGCGATTACTATAGCATCTTGTTCAGCCAAACCATCGGTAACAACTATTTCATTACCATTAAAACCACCGAGAGTGACCCTCTTTCTAATTGCCTTATTGTCTTTTACTACAAACACATAAACAATATTATTAGCATCTCTCACTACAGCTTCTGGAGGAATAGAGATAATGTTTATTTCATTATCCGTTTCTATTTTTATATTGCTGATCATACCGGGTAGTAGTTTGTTATCAGAGTTATCTAGCCTCACTTTTACATTGAAAGTTCTAGTCAAGGCATCAGCGCTAGGGTTTACTATAGCGACTTTACCATCGAATATTTCGCCTAGAGATGCAACTTCTATTTGAGCAGAGGTGCCAATTTTAAGTTTAGAAATTTCCGACTCTGTAATAGAAGCTTTTGCATAAACTTTATCGGTTTTCATTAGAGTAAATGCAGGAACCCCAGGTGCTGCCGTAGCTCCTAGTTCGGTTAGTTTTGCTGTGATAACTCCTGAAAATGGAGCGTATAACTTGGTGTCGGCTAAATTTTTCGCAGCTAAATTTTTATTAGCACTCGCTTGGGTAGAAGCTACTTTAACCGCAATAAAGTCGCGTTCTGGTAAACTTCCTTTTTCATACAAGCCATTTAGTCGAGTAAAATTATCATTAGCTTGTTCTAAGCTAGCATTAGCAATGTCAAAAGCATTTTGGTAACTAATTTCTTCTATCGAAGCGAGTAGTTGACCCTTCTCTACTTTTTGACCTTCTTGTACATGAACCTCGGAAACTCTTCCTGGAACAGCAAAACCTATTGAGACAGTATTGTCTGCTTTTATTGTACCACTGTAATTGAGTACTTCTTTTGTAGAAGTACGCTTTAAATTGCTTAATGTAACTTTTGGTATTACTTCTACTGTTATTTTCTCTGGTTTATCTGAACAGCTAGTTAGAAGTAGAACAAGTGCAGCTATAGCGATTAAATGTTTCATTGATGTGTCTATTTCCCTAATAATTATTTTTACTTATGCTGCAAAATTGCTTGTAAACAGGTACATGATAAAGGTTCATAAAAAGAACAAATTGGTCCAAAACAGTTATTTTTACTATGATTGGATAGTCGTCTATTTATTCACTATCGGATAACCTCATCTTACAGTTGAGGAGATAGAAACATTAAAAACCAGTGATAATCAGCGTTGAGCGCCTTTTCGGAACGCTTTAGGTGAGAAACCTACATGCTTTTTGAAGAATTTACCGAATGAGGATTGGTCACTAAACCGCAACTCATAGGCTATTTCTGAAATACTTAATGAAGGAGAGCTTAATAGTAGTTTTGCTTCTAATATGACGGCTTCATCTATTAATTGATTAGCCGTTTTTCCGAAAACCTCTTTTAAAACTTTGGATAAATAACCTGAAGTGATACAGAGAACGTCTGCGTAAAACTTAACTGTACGTTCATTTTTTAGGTTTTCATTCAGTAGGTTTAAAAAACGAAGTGCCAGATCCTCTTGCCGAGATAAATCTGCCTCTAAATTCGGATAAACCTTTTTAAAAATAGAGGCGAAATGGTATAGTAATAATCTAAACGATGAATTGATAAGTTCTTCTTTAAAGGGATTGACTTCAATCGTAAATCGATTATTACGCTCCAGGATTTTGGCAATTGAAATTGTAGAGTCCGTTTCTTCATTAGACAACTTTAACTTAGGAATATTGCTAGAAGAGAAGAAGTCAAAGGCATCAAAGTCTTCTTTCTTAAAAGCGTTTTGAATAATAAAGTCAACTGTAAAGCTTACAGAAACCACACTTAACTCTGAACTTATTTCGAGAATGTGTGCCACCACCTGAGGCCTGACAATGATAATTTCGTTACGGTTAAGAGTAAGAGTAATTAAATTTAATTGAATTTTTAAAGTGCCAGAAGTTATTAATATGAGTGAAAAACTATCTCTTTTAAATGGGTAGTTTAAGGGATTACTTTCAAACCTATTACGAGAAATATGCACATATAGGCCATCGCTTTGGCTTGGGTCGTCACCTAGAATTTCTATTAATTCACGTACGGTATGACTTCTTATTGGTGCGTTTTTCAAAAAAACTATAATCGTTATAAATGAATATGGTTACATATTTAGTACTCAATGAGCTGATTGTCAAATGAAAACTGTTATATGTTTTTTGTATACGGACCAAAGCAAAGGGAAACTATAACTAGGGTTAACATCTTTCACGCATACTAACAATAAACTTATTTTGGGTGAGAGTGAGTAATAAAGAATTAGATGACCATTTCTTCACTTCCAGCTTCTTTCAATTTTCTGTAATAAACAAACTCTGAGGTTAAACTTTATAAAGTCAAACCTCAGAGTGATTACTAGTTTTAACTTATTTATTTCCTTCCATTACCTCAGGTCCAACCCTCTTTTTATCTGCGTTAGGAATACCTTGAGTCATCCATAACGGAGCTGGAGCACCTTTAAGGTAATGGTCAAAATATTGCTTCATCCGGATTTGGAAATCCTTCTGATTGTCTTCTTTGGCCAAATGATGCGGCTCGTCTGGATAAGATAACATAATTACTTCTTTGCCCAGTCTGCGCGCGGCAGAATAAAACTCCAAACCTTGGTTCCAATCTACTGCTCCATCAGCAGTACCGTGTAAAAGCAAGAAAGGTGTTTTGATATTTTGTGCATGAAACAATGGAGATTGGTCTTGATACAATTGCATATTCTCCCAAGGACTTACGCCCATTCTACCCTGAGACCATTCAATGATTGGTCCATTCAAACTACCCGACTGCTTGTAAGCAATATTGTACATACTGATGAGGTTAGTCAGAGGTGCACCAGTCACAACCGCAGCAAACATATCAGTTTGGGTGACTATAAAGGAAGTCTCGTAACCTCCCCAGCTATGACCTTGTAAACCAATGCGTTCAGGATCAGCATAGCCCAACTTAATTACTTCTTTGGCTGCACTGGTCACATCGTCTAAAGCAGAAGAGCCTGGCTTGCCTTCGTCAAAAACGATATCGGGCATTAACACCAAATAACCATTGCTGGCGTAGGTACTCATGTGCGGTCTATCGTCATAAGTAGGCATAGAATACTGATGGTGGCGCTGCGACATTTTCTCATAGAAGTACATTATCATTGGATACTTCTTAACCGGCTCATAATCGGCTGGTAAGGCCAAAGTGGCTTGTAGCTTATTTCCTCTTTGGTCAGTATAGTCTACCAAAACCCTTTTCCCCCATTTGTAATTAGCCTGTTGGGGGTTGGCGTCTGTGATTTTCTTTGGGTTCTTAAATGTCAAGTCTGCTACATAATAATCCGGGAAATCCACAAAGGTCTGTTCTGTAAAAATGAGCTTATTGGCATCTTTTGCTTTGGTTGGCCTTCCTATCATACTGTCCTCATAGCGCAGTACTTTGGGATTTTCACCCACTTCTACAGAATAATAACCCGACTTTTTGGTCCATTCGCCATAAGCAGATAATAAAAGTGGTTTGCTCAAGTCGTAGTCGTCTGCTTCGGGATCTAATTGTGTAAGCCTGAACCGAATTTCTTCGTCATCGCCCATGCCTTGGGTTATGTTTTTGGCTTCGTTTGAATTTAACGAAATGGCCCAAATATCATATTTGTTATTCAAAAGTAACCACTTGCCATCTTTTGACCAGCCTGCTACTCCATATGAAGGCTTTTCCACAGGTGTATCGTAGTCTTCATTTTTAAAACTCACCCCAGTTTTGGCAGTCATATTGGTGGTTTTACCTGTTCCGAAATTGTAAGCGAATATTTCTCCTTCCCTTGAGAAAACCGTCCATTCACCATTCGGAGACAAACCTAATTTCCAATATAACCTTTCCGTAATCAGCTTCTTCTCTCCTGTCTGTGTATTTACACTATAAATATCTGCGTAATTACCCGGAATGGTAACATCACCACGATACTTCACATTATTTTGGCCAACTGCCCATTGACTCTTTTCACTGTAACTTACATTGGGCATGTCCTCATTTTCCAATTGAATAAACTTCTTATTTCCCAAGTTCAAAACAGCTGTGTAAGTAGCCCTGCGGTCTCTGCCTGCCTGCACCATTTGCACAGACTGCACACGCTCATCTTTCCAATGCCATACATCTACATTAGCTTTCAATTCATCTTCCTTCTTTAATTCCTTTGTTTGTGCCTTCACTCCAAAATAGAGTTGCGTGCTATTTTCATTCCATGCTAATCGACCATATTCACTGATAACCATATTGGATGGAAAGCTTGAATCAGGCGAGTAAGTATTTTCATTATTGATAGCAGACATGCCAGAAGTAAGGTTAGAAGCCCAGTAAATCTTGTTATCCTGTTCTACATTTCCTTTTTCAGTGCTGCCAAACAATACAGCAATCTTATCTCCTTCTTCGTTCCAAGCCATTTGGCTGTAGGTGTAAGCTCCAGTATGTAATGGCCAAGAGCGATTGTTGCTCAGGTCGATGATGTACAAACCATTGCCGTTGTCGCCATCAGCATCTACCAAATAAGCGAAGAGAGATCCCTTTTCATTGAAGGCATAGCTTGATACGTTTCCGATATTCAGCGTTTTATCACTTTTCAAGTTCTTCAGAATAAGGTCACTACCCTTATGTTCAGCTTTTCTATCGTTTGGGTTTTTCTGTATGGCTATATAATTAGATGCTTCGGAAAAACTATAACCGCTAGTGTTTTCGATCTTTAAGACAGTATTAGAGGCTAGATTAAATAATTCAAGCGTACTGGAACTTGGTTGCCCCGCTTTCTTTTGTTTTTCTGGAACATCGGTAAGGTAGGCCACCCATTGATTGTCCATAGAGAAATTCACTTGCTTTCCGTTAATGACACTGCGGACTGTATCACCGTCTACTTTGCGAATATAAAGACGTGAATCGCCATTATTGGGCACATAAGAATAAGTCATCCAAAGCCCATTGGGTGAAATAGAAGTGTTTCTGATGCTGTTCCACTGGTCATAATCGTCAAGCGATAAAGCTTTCTTTTCTTGACTTATGGCTACTTGACTGAAAAGTAATAATCCAAAAAGGAGTGTGTAAAAATGTGGTTTGAAGAGTTTCTGCATGACAAAAGCGCATTTAAGGTTATATGAGAAGGAAGCTTCTCTAAAAGTTAATGGTGATGTCGATCAATATACAGCTTATCCTTATGATTTAGAACTGTACTTTTTTATAGGAGATGTTTTTTGATGTGAGTAAAGTGTTCACCACAGAATACGCTAAGAATTGCAGAAATATTTTTATGGGGAGAAGTAGGTTAAGTATATCATTTAATCACCACTATAGACTCAGCTTATTTCTTGAGTTGATTAAAATGACACCTACGGAATGACTTAAATTCGAGGTTTGAGCTATTACACAAGCTTGAGTGAAGGAATTAATCGAAAAGGAAGTGTATGTTATTAAATGGGCTTTGATTAAAGCTAAGAATGAATCTGTGTCAATACTCAAATCACCCGAGCTGCCCGATTGTCTATTGGGGTTTTACTTAACAATCTGAATTTGCAGATTTCAAATTTGTTTTACTCAAGTTTCCTATGGACAATCAGGCAGTCAGCTGAATTAACACATATATCTATGTTTGTTTTTATTGGGCTTATCTGAAGTTTTCTACAAACTGAATCGATTTTCTAACGCTTGACTCTAGCGCTGAATAATTACCGTTTTGGATTACATCTTTAGTAAATAATTGAGACCCCAGTCCAACACAATGTACTCCAGCTTTAAACCAAGTAGATAGGTTTTCTTCAGTAGGTTCTACCCCTCCCGTTGGCATAATGCTGGCCCAAGGTAATGGCCCTCTCACTCCCTTTACAAAAGATGGCCCTCCTACTGATCCACCAGGGAAAACTTTAACCACTTCAGCCCCTAATTCATGGGCTAGTGATATTTCAGTTACACTTCCGCATCCAGGAGACCAAGCCACTTTTCGCTTATTACAAATACGAGCCATTTCTGAATCTACAATGGGCGACACTATGAAATTTGCACCAATTTGAAGGTAAAGTGCTGTAGTAGGTGCATCAATTATCGAACCTACTCCTAGCATCATTCCAGGAAGCTCTGCCAAAGCATATTTATTGATTTCAGCAAATACTTCATGAGCCATGTCTGCCCGGTTTGTAAATTCAAAAACCCTAACTCCCCCATCATAACAAGCTTTCAGTAATGCTTTGCAGACTTCTGGATCGGGATGATAAAAGACTGGCACAATGCCAGTCTTATACATACTTGTGGTTACTTCTATTCTTGTAAAGTTTGCCATGTCAACGATTTATTCTTCCTACAGACTTACTGTTCATAAAGTGATTAATCTCTTGTTCAGTAGCGATATTGTAATCACCTGGAACTGTAAGCTTTAAACTTGATGCAGCCAAGCCAAAATCAAGAGCCATTTGCTGATCCTTATACTCAAGTACACCATGTAAGTAAGCCCCCATAAATGAGTCGCCACCACCTATACGCTCTACAATAGAATTGAGATCGTAAACCTTACCTGTGATAAAACTGCCTTCGTGATAAACCACCCCCGACCACCTATTATGGGTAGCATTGATGGTTTGTCTTAGCGTGGTAACAACCGTTTTAATATTCGGAAACCGTTCTACCAACGCTTTACTAACAAATTCATGGCATCGCTTACCAAAACCTTCTACTTCTTGATAATCGTCTTCAGTAGGCTCTATTCCTAAATAGTTAGCTACGTCTTTCTCGTTCGCCAATACCACCGTAGACATTGAAATCAGTTCAGGCATTACATCTTTAGGATCGGCACCATACTTCCAAAGCATACCTCTGTAATTAAGATCGCATGAAATGGGAATTCCCATTTTATGTGCTACTGTTATAGCCTTAAGGCATGCTCTGGCGGTTCCTTCAGATAAAGCAGGTGTAATACCTGTCCAGTGAAACCAGTCAGCTCCATCAAGAATAGATTCCCAATCAAAGCTGTTTTCATCTACTTCACTGAAAGAAGAGTTTTTACGGTCATAAATAATCTGACCACCTCTCACTGAAATACCCCGCTCTAGAAAGTAAATTCCCATTTTCTCTCCTGAGAATTTGACATTATCTACGTTCACACCCCATTTCATTACCTCACGGATGGCAGTTCGCCCTATCATGGTGTCTGGTAACTGCGTTACGTAATGTAGTTTATGTCCCATTTGACTTAAACTAATTGCCGTATTGGCTTCAGCCCCACCATACACAACACGATAAGTGTCTGCTTGTGCAAATCTGAAATTCCCCGGAGGGGTCAGGCGCATTAATAATTCTCCAAAGGTTACAATTTTCATTCTTTCTAATAAGAATTATGAGAAGGCTAAGCCTCCATTAATATCAATATTGGTTCCTGTTACAAAAGAGGTAGCAGAAGACGCTAAGCAAGCTACTAAATTAGCAACTTCTACAGCTTCTCCTTCTCTTCTTAATGGAGTACCATTGGCTACATTGGTTCTAACTTGGTCTTTGGTAAATGTATCGTGGAAAGTAGTAGCAATCATACCTGGGCATAATGCATTAACTCTAATATTCTTTGGACCTAATTCTTTGGCCATTGAACGAGTAAAGGTCATAACAGCACCTTTTGAAGTAGAATATGCAGAAGCACCTGGACCACCACCATCTCTACCTGCTTGAGATGCAAAGTTGACGATAGAAGCGCCTGATTTCATGTGTGGAACAACAGCTTTAGTCATTAAGAACACGGAATTCATATTCAATTTCATTACAAAACTGAAGAATTCCTCATCCATTTCTTCAATGGTTTTTCTGGCAACCAATCCACCTGCTACATTCACTAAAACATTAATTTCATCACCGTAAGCCTTAATTGTTTCGGCTACTACAGCATCAACATCAGACGCCTTGGTCATGTCACCATATACAATGATACCAGTACCCCCGAAAGACTCAATTTCTTTTAATGTATCTTCTGCTTGTTCTTTATTATCGAAATAATTAACAACCACGCGTGCACCTTCTTGTGCTAATTTGATTGAAACTGCACGGCCTATATCTCTTGCCCCACCTGTTACTATTGCTACTTTGTTCTTAAGTGTCATATTTAAAATTTTATTGTTAATCGTTTTATTAATTTTTTAACTAATCGGTTTAATTTCCTTAGCAAACCAATACACTGAACCTACTCCAAGCGGAACAAAAACAGCGATCATTATAAAAATTGGTGTGTAAGAATAATCTGTAATTACTGGTACTAGAAAGTTCATGATAAAGACAGAAAACAGTCCAAATGTCCCTCCAAGCCCGGCTAAAGAGCCACAAGATTTGCCACTGAAAAGATCACTGGCTAAGGTTTGAATGTTACTGATAACAAACTGGAAACCATAAAGTACTAGCGCTACTATAAGCACAAACTTAAGTGCTGTATCGGCAAACATGATGGTCATGATGAGACCAACGAACATGATGATTCCACCAATCAGTATTGTACGCTTTCGCGCTTGGTCTACACTGGCTCCATTTAGCATTAATCGGCCTGCAAAGTAACCTCCGGAAAGACTACCAAGGGCTGCTCCTACATAAGGTACCCAAGCAAAAAAGCCAATTTCCTTAACATTAAAGCCATAAACATCTGCGAGATAAATAGGCATCCATCCCACGAACAACCACCAAATCGGTTCAATAAAGAACCTAGAAATGAGTACTGCCCATGAGGCCCTATGAGAGAGAATTTCTTTCATACTGAGCCCTTTGCCTTCAGCATTATCTGCCTCTGACTGACCGTTTTTGATATATTCCTTTTCTTCTTCGGTAATCCAAGGGTGACCATTTGGTTTTGCCTTATTAATTATAAGCCATGGAATAACCCAAATAAGCCCCAAAACTCCGATAAGAATAAAAGTAGTTTGCCAACCGTAGGCAATCCATAGAATAGCGATAAGAGGCGGAGCAACCACAGAGCCTAATGCAGCACCCGAGTTGAAAATGCCCTGTGCCATTGCCCGCTCCTTTACCGGGAACCATTCTGCGTTACTTTTAACAGCGCCCGGCCAATTTCCTGCTTCTCCCAAGCCCAGTATTACGCGGAAAGCCGAGAATGAGAAAATACCTTTTGCCATGGCGTGCATCATAGTTGCAAGGCCCCATACGGTAATTGAAACTACAAACCCAAAACGGGAACCAATCTTATCGAACATTTTGCCAGACAATGATTGTCCTATGGCGTAAGCCACCATAAAGACATTCAGAATAAGTGCATAGTCATTTTTGTCCATGCCCAAATCTTCTGAAATGCTTGGCCACATAATGCTCAATGCAGACCGATCTATGTAATTAATTACCGTAGCTATACCGATCAGTGTGATGATCCACCACCTAAGTCCTTTAACTTTCATGTTGGATATTTGAACTGAAAAAATCTTCTCTTATAGGGCTAAATACATCAATAAGTTCACCCTTTTCTAGGCAAATAGCTCCGTGATCAACATGAGGTGGAATGTAAAAACCATCACCTGCTTTTATTATTTTCTTTTCTGTACCTACTTGAAGTTCGAAAGCACCACTCACTACATAAGTTGCTTGACTATGATGATGCTCATGCACCTCTCCTATTGCTCCTTTTTCGAACAGTACTCTGGCCATCAAAATCTTATTATCATAGCCCATAATCTGCCTTTTTAGGCCCGGCCCCACATCTTCCCATTCCAGCTCATTACCAAAGAGAAATTCTTTGCTTGCAAATACTTTTTCCATATTTATTTCTGATTACTTGATTGATCGAACAGGTGAAAGCTGCCTTTCCAGGCAAACTTTTCCCCGTTCTGTACTACTTCGTGTTTTGCTTCCGCAGCATTGTCGTTGTTGGATATCGCGAATACCCATGATCCGCCATTCTTATGTGTGAATGCAACCAATGAATACTGTTCGTCATTTCTCAAAATTTCCAGTTGTTGGATCTGACTATAAGTATTCGTGGCTATTTCCGATACAGTAGAATAGGCACCATGTACTTCTAAAATGCTAGCAAAAAGCGTATTACCAGTTGTTGTTCTCCTTGTTATCAAGATGGGGTCGCGTCTGAGATTGAACTCAGGGTCAGTGGCTCCCAATCTTGCATGAATAATTTTGTCTTTTGCTGTTGAAACAAAGGATTGAGTGTAGAATCGGTTCTTACTGAACCAACTCATCTGGCTTGTTCCTTTTGTTAGTTTTGCTTCTGCTTCGTTCCAGAGGTGTTCATAGCCATCTGAATTACCCAGTTTTTCCATGGATTCATGGACTTCAAAGTCAAAACTCGTTTTCATTAGTTGGCCTTGATACAGTAAAGGCAAATCGTAATTGTTTTGTCCTTTTGCTGTTACTCTAAATAGATCGAGTAGAATTGGATTTTCAAACGATGGATGCTTTATTATCACCATGCTGCGATGCAATCCCGTGTTTTTATATACCTGATTGTTTTTAGCACTGACAACCTTTATGTTTTCATCCGTAGCGTTAAAGAGGTATGGCTCACCATGGTATTTATCTGCTTCGGTAACATTTCCACCAAATTGTGAAGCGTTATTGATGACGAGTGTATTATGCGCAACGGTTTGTTTTGCCCACGTTTTGTTTTCGTTCAAGTAACCACCTCCCGATTTCTGCTCAATGTTCACCCATCGTGCTGCACCATAATCCTGAATGATTTCATCACCATTCAAATAGTAGAGAAAAGAAAGTTGATCGAAGTGACCATGTCCCATGCCGTGCTTGGCATATTTCATCACCAAGGTTAGCTCATCTTTATTTGCGTATTGTCTGAGTATCCCTATTCCACCTTCATCTCCATTTGGCCCGTCAGTAAACATAATGCTAGGCTTAACAAAAGGTTTTACATTCGCTTTTTCCAAAGCCAGAGCAGCCTCTAGTCCTGCATCATCAAGCGAAACCTTTCCTTGGTCGACAACAATGGCCAGTAAAGCCTCATCTTTATGTCCATAGTGAAAAGCAGTACTTACTGCTGTAATTAACTCTCTTGAGTAAACAGACATTCCTTTTTGGGCATCGTTGAAAGGAAAGAACTCACCTTCTGAGTTTGTTTGATATAACAAAGCATACACAGCTTTTATCAATAGTCCATTACGATGCTCAAAAATCTTAAGGTCAGGTTTTTTATTGGCCAATGCTTGCGCAAAAATCAGAAATGGATACATGGCATAACGCTGATAATAAGGCCCTTCCGTAAAATAACCATCAGGTGAAAAAGCAAAATCTATCTGAGCAATAAAGCCCGCTTCTTCTTGGCCTTCTTGAAGAATAGAGCCCCCATCATTATCCACTTGTGTACTCTTTAAATCAGACGACTTTAAGCCATATAAGGCCCTTTGAACAAGTTTTTCATCGTCCATTACGAGTCCAATCATACCTACAGCGGCATTCGCCCAAGTACTGTGGTTATGAATTCGGTTGAAGAATTGCGGAGTTTCTACAGAGAGAAAATCAGCCATTGGTCTGAAAAGCATTGAGTTCAAGGCATTTCTTTCTTCTTCCGAAATCCAATCATAAATACAGTCGTAAGCCTGGCTTACATAAACGAGCCAGTTCGCATCATTCAAACACTGCCAGAAGAACTTACCAGGGGCATATGATCTTTCGGATGGATGTCTGTCGAATGTTGGAAATAACAATGCATACGCCTTTAATGTCTCATGGATGTAACGAGCATAGTCTTCATTTCCAGTTACCTGAAATAGCACACCAGCCTTCTGAAGCATTAGAAAATTTGACTTATGCTGCTCATGAGTATAGCCTCCGGCTAAATCCTTGGGTACAGGTACTTTTATTCCTTTAGCAATGTATTCGTCCACCTCTTTCTGTACTTCGTTTAATGAGGCACTGAAAAGTGGAGACTTAGTGCCTTCCCTTCTCATTTGCTCTACTCCCGCTTTAGTAAGTATAAGCGAAGGGTGCTGTGCCATTAGGAACTGTGCAGAAAAGCAGCTTAGGATGAATATGATGATTCTTGCTTTCAATCTATTTCTATTTAGAGATTGTATTGCTCTCTGATTTGTATTCGTTGTTATTGGATACTATACCACCAGAATTTTTCATGGTATTGTTTTTTATTACTGTAACAGGCTCTCCGTTTGTGAGGTAAAGCGTTAAAGGTGCACTGCTCGTCCAAATATTGTTTTCTACACTTAAGTCTTGAACTCCATGGAATTTTAATGAAGCACTGGTTTTGTTACGGTCGCCAAGGCCACTATTTTCAAATGTGTTTCCTTTCACTGATACAATAGGGCCAAAGGTGCTTTCATCTGTTCCACCTCTGTAGATATTGGCGATGGCTCCTTGAATTTTCGAAAAACTACTGTTCTCAATAATTACGTCTTCCACATTGTAGATACCGAGATCTTCCACTTCTCTATCGAGAGAGAAAATTGATCCAGTCACATTATTAAAGTGTGAATTGGAGATCAAGAGCGTGTCTGCCATGGTGTGCTGGGCAATCTTAAGGAAGTTGAAACTATGGTTTACATCGAGATCAACGATTTCGCAGTTCTTCACAAAGAGCTTATAGTTACGATTCATTGAATACTTGCTTGTACTTACCACGCTATTGCCCGGTTCATCTGGCGACTCTGCTCCATCAATTTTAATATTATCAAGCTCAAGTCCACCTTCATTCTCAATATGGAAAAA
The DNA here is from genome assembly GCF_001593005.1 of Roseivirga ehrenbergii. Taxonomy (GTDB): domain Bacteria; phylum Bacteroidota; class Bacteroidia; order Cytophagales; family Cyclobacteriaceae; genus Roseivirga; species Roseivirga ehrenbergii. The sequence continues at coordinate 570,358 of NZ_LQZQ01000045.1, read as the reverse complement.
CGCTGACTTTCTTGATTTTATAATTGGTTTATCACCTGTTGGTGCTTTGATTGTGATGAGGTGATTTATTCTGAAATCTTTCGTGATCAAATAATCCTTCCCATTTTCTAATTCCAGCACATCTCCTTGACTACTTTGTTCAAAAGCTTCAAGTAAAGTGTTTGTGCCTGGTGCTACTTTAATTACTTCACCAGTTCTAAAAGTTGGCTCTGGACCTGGTTTCGGATAATAGCTCGCTCCTGTTTCTTCTTTCGATACAGGAAGACTGATTTTCTCCATGCCTATTTTGGCAAGCAACGCCTGATCCGGTACTAAAAGTCCTTCAGCGTTAGTCGTTAGGCTAAAAGGTACTTTGTCGAAACCTGATTTAAATGGAATCTCAGCGTTGTCATTAATGATATTGCCTTCGAATGATATGCCTGAAACATCATCATACACTGTAAATGGATTGAGGTTGGTTTCGCTCATGATAATGTTACTCGTAAAGCTCGATCCTATTGGAACAGCCGAACGTTCTTCATCGCTACCCGCAGCAAGCTGAATATGATCTGAATCGACCACTACGTTTCCTTCAATTTTAGAATCTACCACTTGGTTGTAACGATTGATAGGTGAGTTTGGAACGCCATTCATTACTACCAATGCACCTCTAAAACGATACCCTGTAAGTCCGCTGAGGTAGTTATTTCTTACAGTTTGGTATTCATTAATTACTCTAATACCACCTGTGTTAGACTTTCTATTTCCCAAAAAATAATTTCCTTCTACTAAAGTATATTGCCCATGTCTCATGGTGAGTGTTCCCCTACTCTCAAAAAACACATTGTCTTTGTAAGTGTTGTTTCCTGATTTATTAGAGATCGTTTCATGCTCTCCATTCGTACGGTCGAAATAGTTTTTACTCACCATAGTTCGAGAGTTTGTAAGAGAGTAATGGCTTGTTCCAATTCTCAAAGTTTCACCACCATTTGAGCCGAGGTTTTGGCGTGGGCCAAAATAGTTGTAATCAATAAGGTGATTGTTTTCACGGCTTGCTTCAGTATTAAGTCGAACAGCCATAGTTACCCCTTGATTCCTTTTTCCGATCAAGCTATTGTGGTCGAATCGATTGTTTTTGCCATACATAGCTACCCATAGGTCTGAATCGAATCGTTCTTTTATATTGAAATTATCGATAACACAGTTGGTAACTCTGCTATTGTTTGCCAAATCTTCACTTGATGTTCTAAATGAAATTACTTCGGCTGTAGGTGTAAAACCATTTCTAAAAACCAACCCTGAAACCTCGAGAAATTCACCAGAAAGGCTTAAGTTAGACTCTCCTTCAATAAAGACTTTGCCTGGTGTTTCAGCACGTAAAATGATTTTCTGGTCTGCTGTACCAACTCCCTTAAATTCAATTTCCACATCGGTCCAAACTCCGTTGGCCATTACTATCTCAGTGCCAGGCTGGGCAGCAGAAATTGCTTGTTCCAGTTCAGTGAAGTTATTAACAAGGTTGTTATTTCCGCAGCTAGCCAAACCAATTGTTAAGGTTATTGCTAAGGCAACTAGTTTTAATTGTTTCAATGATTTATACATATTTTAAAATCAGGATATCGACCATGGCCAAAGCCCCTTTATGTTTATGAAAAGTGTATTACTGTTTTACTTCTATTTATCTAAATTATGAGACACCTCTAGACTATAATATTTTACAATAGCTTTTGCGCCTTTATCATTAGTTTGAAAGTAGTTACCAGCCTTGAAGTAATTTTCAAAAACACCCCACTTTTCAATATGATCACTACCGTAAACTATCCTTTCGTATCCGTTGAGCACCACTTCTAGCCTACCCTCAGATACAATTACTTCTAATGTGAATTTCCCAAAACCTACATCTTGACTAAAAGTGTGTCCTTTGTCATCTATCCATGCGTCTTTTTGAAGAATTTCAGTGGCATTGGCATTCAAGTTTTCTAATACTTTAGTCTTTACTCTAACTTTTCTATCCTGCCAATAAATTTTTAAAATTGGAGGAGCATCGTTATCGTCTCTGCCTAAAAGGTCCCTTTGTTCATTAGAAAGCCTACCGTGAATTTGCATCACAATCACTTTATGATATTTGCCTTCTTGGTCTTTAGTCACTTCAGAAACTGCCAATTGTCCCTTCATTCTTCCGCCTTGAGCAAATGTCCAGTTAACACTATTATTGCCAGGAACCATTTGCTCTCTCAACTCCGTACGGGGGTAGCTACTGTTCTGTGTGGTTACACCTCCTGGAAATGCATAGAACACCAATGACCCATCGATTGAGTCGTTATACATATAAGGCTGAAGCGTTTCATCCGTTGCATAAGCTATAATTTGAGGCGGATCTACTTCAAGGGGTTTAGAATCACCCACTGGAAGAGTTACTTTCCAGTGGGATAAGTCTACATTCGGCAACTTATATTTTGCCAAAGAACCGTCTGGATTTACCAGCACCTTTTCTGCACAACTACATAGAATTGTTAAGCAAAAGAGTAGCGCTAGAATGCCGTATGTCGGTTTCTGATTCATTAATCGTTTACAATTGTAAATGAATCAAAACGCGCTTCGGCTCCTTGGTTAGTGCCGTAAATAACAATCTGAGTATTATCGCCAGAATTGAATGACATAGAAGCCAGCACATAAGAACTAGCATCAGATTGGTCATTGAATGATTCTGATATTATCTCGGTGGTTCCATCAGAAGCTAAAATAGCCATAGTGACAGAGCCCGCTGGAGAGGTTTTTAAAGTGTAATAGAATGAAAGGATATAATCACTATTTCTTTCTACAGTAATCACTTGAATTAACTCTCTACTTCCATCTGCAGGTAGTTTAGCAGCTCTTGTTCCTGTGTGAACAGGACTAGTCGTAATTTGTAGCAATCTACTTCTATCCCCATTAGGGTTTGTCCAATTATCTCTGTAATCGTCAGAGCCTTGAATATCGAAGCCAGGATTGAGAATAACAGGTTCAAAAGCACTAATCGGTTGTACTATTTCTACTGTACTGGTAAAATCGCTGGTTAGTCCATTATTATCAGATGCCGTTAATTTTACATTATAAGTACCATCTACAGCGTAAGAATGAGTTGGGTTTCTGTCGGTAGAAGTTGCTCCATCACCAAAATCCCAAGCGAAGCCCGAAGCACTGATTGATAAATTACTGAATAGTATTTCCTTATACTCTCCATCTGATGGAGAGTAGCTGAAGTCTGCCGATGGCGGAGTCAAATCTGGAATACTGCCTTCACCAGGCAATTCTTCATCACATGAAATAGTAATGAATACCAGAAACAATATGCTTAGAAGTCCAGATAGCCTAGCGTTGTATGACTTTGTTTTTTGATTAAGTTTCATGATTTACTTTTTAAAATTTGGGAACATGAGGTTTCAAATTCAGATACTCTTGCTCTCCGTTTATGCTATGCATGCCCGAAGAGCAAAATATCTTTTACATGAAGTTTCGTTTTAGTAGCCTGGATTTTGTGTTAAAATACCAAAGCTTGTATCGATTTCTCTTTGCGGAATTGGTAACAACAAGTCCGTTGCAGCGAAATTATACCCTTCGCTCACCGCAAAGGCAGACAGTACACTTTCAGCTACACCAAAACGTACCAAATCATATAACCTGTGGTTTTCGAAAGCCAGTTCTATTCTTCTTTCTTTCAGAAGCATATCACGTGTCAATGTTGCACTACCGTCTAACGGTAGTGTGCTTAGCCCTACTCTATTTCTAATGGCATTATAGGATGCTATGGCATCTAAATCGTTTGTGGATGTACCGCCAGCCATAATAGCTTCAGCATGCATTAGGTATACGTCAGCCAATCTTAATACGATCCAATCATTACCACAAAGCCTAGCATCATTTGAAGTGGTCATAAATTTCCCTACCTCTAAACTTACATTTGGATTGAATAATGTGGCTGACCTTTCTGTATCTAATGGATCAACAGCGGCAATAAAATTATTGGTTACATAATTTAAACCACTAGCAAGTCCACCAGCCGTCATTTCAAAAGAGAAATCTTGGCTTTCATTGGTGTTGTCATTTAAGAACTGAATAGCAAAAATGATTTCTGAATTTAATTCAGAGTAAAATACATCACGGTAATCGTCAACTAATTCGTAGTCAGGGCTAGAAAGTAGCTGGCTAAGCAAAGTTTCAGCTGCAGGATAATTACCTGCTGTTAATTGAGCTTTTGCCAACAAAGCAGCAGCTGCACCACTAGTTGCACGGCCTTCGGCAATTCCAGATCGAGATGGTAATTTGCCCATTGCTTCTGTCAAGTCTGCGATGATGGCCGCAAGTACATCAGACTGTGGATCACGACTCATATACTCAGAGTCGGTTTGAATGATTACACGATCGATGTAGGGAACTGCTCCATAAGCCCGCATAAGGTTGAAATGAGCTAAAGCTCTTACAAATTTTGCTTCACCTTCATATTGAGCTCTTTGTGTATCATTGGTAACTACGTCTAAGTTTTCAAGTACTTTATTGGCTCTGAAAATCACATTGTAATTACTCGACCAATAGCTTGAGATAGCCAAGTTGGTTGGTCTAACATCAAATTCTTGAAATTGAGCCCAATCTCCTTCACTATTTTTTGTTCTGGTATTGTCAGAACGCATTTCAGTTAAGGCAAATTCGCGCAAGACAACATTTTGAAGTCCATCGTAAATGGCAACTACTGCAGCATTGATTTCATCTGGAGTATTGTAGAATGCATTATCTCCAATAGCCGAAATTGGCTGTAAATCAAGCTGGTCTTTACATGCAGTGAAACAGGAAAGCATAATCCCTGTCAACACAATTGTATATATTTTTTTCATAGTCTTCATGATTAAAATTCGATGTTCAAGCCTACTGAATATGTTCTATAAAGCGGTGCAGCACCTCTTTGATATCCGTAAGTAAGAGGGCTATCTAGGCCTTGGTTAATACCTTCTGGGTTCCAACCTTCATAGCTTTTAGACATTTTATATATTAGATTCTGACCACCTACATAAACTCTAGCACTTTTCAATCCTGTGCGCTCAATCACCTTGAATGGTATTCTATAGCCAATATTTAGGTTTCTTAAAGCCACGTAGGATGCATCTTGTACATCATCGCTAGTGTATATTCTTTCACGAACTAAATCGGCATCTGGGAAGCTAGACACATAGTCTTGTGCCGAAGCGAACTCATTATAGATATACTGCGAATCAATATTTCTTACTTCCGCTCCGTGAGAACCCTGGAACATAAAGCTGAAATCAAAATTGTTGTAAGTGAAGTTATTGGTGATACTCCAAATTAAATCTGGGAAAGGAGATCCTAAAATGGTACGATCATCAGTATCGATTACACCGTCTCCATTCAAATCCTTCACATAAATATCTTGGCTTTGGCCAGCAATCGGATAGAATGGATCACTAATGTAATCTGGAGCGATTTCACGGCTCACCACATAGCCATAGAAAGATGAAATAGGGTGTCCTTCAAGAGCAATCCACTCTGCAGGTCTCTTTTCATCTACCACGCTAATAAGGCCATTTGCTCCTGCAAAATTCACCAAGGTATTTTTATTGTGAGTTAGAATACCAATTGTACTCCATGAGAAGTTTGAATTACTATAGTTCTTCGAACCAAATTCGATTTCAAATCCTTTGTTTTCTACTTCTCCTAAATTCACAAGTGCTTCTGTAAAGCCCGTTACTGAAGGTATTGGCTGATTTAGAAGTAAATCTTTACTCTTTCTTACATAGTAATCAAGCCCCAGTGTTAGTCTGCCATTTAAGAAAGCAGCATCTACACCTGGGTTTACTTCTACAAGTTTCTCCCAACGTAAGTCTGAATTAGAAATATTTGCGGCATTAAAACCTGTAATTACCCCACCATCTAACACTGCTCCAGCAGGCTCAATCAAACCAATATGAGCATATCGGCCAATGCCGGAGTTGCTACCTGTTTGTCCGTAGCTAAAACGGAATTTCAAATCTGAAATAACATCACTATTTCTTAGAAAATCTTCTTCCGCAGCTCTCCAGCCCACAGATACGGCAGGGAAAACACCATACTTATTATCTGGGCTAAATTTTGAACTACCGTCAGCTCTAGCACTCAGAGAAACCAAATACTTGTCGGCATAAGAATAATTGAATCTTCCAAAGAATGAAACTAGCGATTCTTCAAATTCAGCAGTTTCTGCACCTACTACATTTGTAGCTGGAATAGTTTGAATGTAATCGAAGTTGTAACCAGCTGCTTGAATACCTGTAGTTTGTCCATCGTACTTTTCATAGGCAAATCCAACAACAGCACTTATGCTATGTTTGTCAAAGTCTTTAACATAGTTAAAGGTGTTTTCATTAACTATATGTGTTTGAGAAAGTGTTGAAATGGTAGATTCTGAATCAGCTGCACCATTTCTACTTGCTTTAACACCAGTCCAGTTTTGGTATTTTCTGTAACGGAAATCGCCACCAAATGAAGTTTTAAAGAAAAGGTCGTTTGTTAAATTGAACTTCAAGAAGATGTTAGAAAATATTTTTGACTCTACTTTTCTGTATTCTCTTTCCAATACCTTCGCTAAAGAAGATGCATTTGAGGTAGTGCTAATTGATGTACCCCCTGAAGCTACTGGTGCTCCAAGATCCATGTCATAATTATCAAACATTCGTTCCATGGCATAATCTCCTACTTTCGCATCTGCCCAACGTCCGTTTTCACGCTCTCTATTTACATACTGAATGTTATTCTCGTCAAGATATAGAGGTAGCCATGGGGCACTTCTCATTGCATCATGAAGGCCTATTGGGAATCTTCTTTGATTAGTAAATGAAGGGTTTAGGGTTATCCCGAACTCTACTTTTTCATTCACTTTGGTGGTCATGTTCAATGAGAAATTGACTTTCTCATATTCATCAGTGAGCAATACACCTTCATCTTTTAAGTAACTAGCTGACGACCTGTATTTGGTGTTTTTTGTACCACCTTTAACAGATAAGCTATGGCTATTAATAATACCGCCATCATACATTACATCTTCCCAGTCTGTAGATGTCCCTAATAATTCAATGTATTTTAGCTTTTCGGTAAGTTCTCCATTGTTGTTTGCTCTTACCATGCTTGTCCAGTCATCAACTGTTGAAAGCACATCATTTTTTGGAACAGACTTAAAACCCACATAACTGTTATAAGAAAATACAGTTGGTCCCTCTTTTCCTGATTTCGTAGTAATCATTACGATTCCATTGGCTCCACGAGATCCGTAAATAGCAGCTGAGGCAGCATCTTTAAGTATTTCTAAAGATTCTACATCATTCATGTCAATATTGCCTAGGTAGTCACTATCTACAACAAGGCCATCGACCACTACAAGTGGATCGGAGAATGAAGTGATAGAACCAGGCCCTCTGATTCGTAGAGTGGGTGCTTCACCAGCTGCTGGGTTTGTTTGTTGAATATTTACTCCTGCAACTTGACCTACTAAAGCGTCATCAACACGTGAAAGTGGGATTTGATCAAGCTTTTCGTTTGTAACCTTTGAAATGGAACCCGTTACGAGTGATTTGCGCTGCGTTCCATAACCCACAACTACAAATTCACCAAGTTCCGTTGTTTCTTCATACATGGTTACATCAACCTGTGTCTGATTATTTACAGGAATAATAACCTCAGTGTAGCCAATAAATGTGAAACTGAGAACTTCGCCAGATTGGGCATCAATGGTAAACTTACCATCGGCATCTGAGATTGCTCCTTTTTGCGTTCCTTGAACTCTGATTGTAACTCCTGGGAGTGGTAAACCGTCATCTGTAACAACTTTTCCTGCTATTTTATCGCCCGTTTGTCCGAACGTTTGCATAGAGACTACTAGAAAAAGTAGCATGATGCTCTTTAGTACGATACTCCGTTTCAAACGGGAATCGAGTGAGTGAAAAATTTTCATTTCTTGATTGTTAGATTTCAAAATATTGAATGTCAGATTTGCAGGAACGACATTGGAGGGGTATTCCGGGAAATATTTTTTACATTTGTCCCTAGAATTTCCTCAGAGCTATTTCGATACCGATCGCCAAATTGATATTTCGAAAGTAGTTTGAGACATTCCTACCGATTATGGATTGGCCTACTGGCTAATCCATTTTTTTTAACAAGTATTCATAATGATGAGTGTTTGTTTGGTTGATTCATTTAATTCTTAGATTGATTAGAGCTTCTTTGAAAAATCCATCAAGTCTTGTAAATGCTCTCGCATTGCTTCTTCGACTCCCTTAACATCCTTGTCTTTAATTTTGGCAATAATCAATTCATGTTCAGCAATAGCTCTTACCGATCTACCGTCTCCGCAAACATCATGTTGCTTGAAATAACTTAGAATGTCTGGCGTAATGATGAGCATTAGTGATTTCAAAACTGAATTCTTTCCGGCTTCAGCAATTTTCAGGTGAAACATTACATCTTCCTCTACTGCCTCGCTCCCGTCCAATACTGCTTCTTTATAAGAAAGCAATGAGCTTTCTAAAGCTGCAATATCTTCATCGGTTCGTCTTACAGCAGCAAACTTTGCTGAGTTACATTCTAAAAGAAAACGAGTTTCAACTAATGAATGAAAGTCTGTACCCTCTAATTCGAGTACATCCGTAATCATACCTTCTAATGCTCTGATTCCGAAACCAGCAACAATAGTCCCACTTTGAGGAAGAGTTTTAAGAATACCGTAGAACTCGAGTTTTCTAATGGCATCTCTAACACTCGTTCTTCCAATACCAAAGCGTTCGCTTAACATCCTTTCAGATGGAAGCTTGTCACCAGGTTTTAACTGTCCTGAGGAAATGAGTTTTTTGATCTGGTTGATGATTTTATCAACCGGCTTTTCAATTACTATTTCCTTAAAGTTATTTAATAAATCGATCTCCATGCTTAACTAGTTTACCAACAACTGGTCGACCAATTTAAAAGGAATAAATTAATTTAAAAAGAAATGGAGTAGGAATTACGGGAGTGGACGGATCAAAACCTCTATATTTTAGAGTGTTGCGAAATAAAAAGTGTTATTCTGCCCAGAATACAGAGATTTATGGGTGTCAAGAAATTTTTACAGAAAAGTTATTTTTTCTTGCTATTTCTGATTTTCATTAATCATAATACCCCTTTGCACTGTAAATCAATCTTTCAAATTTCTTCACATTCCCTTAACGATGTGATAGTTATATAAAATTAAGAGGGTAACAACGATGTACAATAGGTGGACAGTCCTTGCCAATAGCGTTTACTAAGAAAACAAAATAGTTTAATAGGTCATTGAACACCTTGGTCATCTCAATTGGTTTCAATAATTAACAATTATCGAATGCAAACCACTGGGTTCCCATTTACTAACCAGAAAGGTATTTTATAAAATAAAATAAGTTTTTAGGAAATGAACCGAAGTCAATTAGAACTTCCGATACTCACCATCTAAAAAGGCATTGGCCTCCTCTTCCTTAAAACGTGCTGTTTCGTTGTTCCAGTGTAGCTTTTTATTGGGAAAACGACCTGCAATCACTCCTAAGAGTATGGTTTCTGTTAATCGAGCAGCGTATGAAAATGGTGCACTGACTTGATCTTTCCCCATACAGGCGTCTACAAACTGGTGGTAGTGCTTCTTACTCTCCGCACCATAGTCTTCCGTAGGGCTACCTACATTTGAGAACGGCTCCAAGTCTATATCCACATATTCACCCTTAACAATATGCTTTGGCAATTGCATAAAGTGCGGTAATAACAGTCTCCCTTTCTCACCAACAAACATAGCTCCTTGGTCAGGAAGCTGGTCGCCATTTGGCAACTTCAAGTCTTTATGGTTTTTAGGCGCACCCGGGCCATCGTACCAAACCCATTTAAATTTCTTGGTGGTATACTCCGTTCCTGGAAATTCATAAGTAACAATATTGTTTTCTGGGAAACCAAAACCTGTTGGTTTTCGGCATTTAGTCCGAATAGTTTTTGGAATATCTAAGGCCAAAGCATTGTAAGGAGTATCAAAAATATGTACGCCCATATCTCCTAAAGTACCACAGCCATAATCCATTATCTTTCTCCAATTTCCTGGGTGATAAACTCCTTCTTTATAAGGTCTTTCAGGCGCTGTTCCTAACCAAAGGTTCCAATCTAAAGTGTCGGGTACGGGGTCGCTTCCTTGTGGTGCTGGGCCGTCAAAGCCCCAGTTCTTTGGAGACCAAGCATGTACGGCTTTTACTTTCCCGATAATACCTGATTGAATAAGGGCAGTTCCTAATTTATAATCGTAGAAAGAATGCACTTGAATCCCCATTTGGGTAACTAAGTTCTTCTCTTCTGCCATTTTACGCATGGCCCTGGCCTCAGTAACGTGGTGTGTCAATGGTTTTTGACAATACACAGGTTTGTTCATTTCCATGGCCATCATTGATGCTGGTGCATGAGTGTGATCTGGCGTTGAAACCACAACCGCATCAATGTCATTACCAATTTCCTTCAGCATTTGTCGGTAATCAGTATAGGTTTTAGCCTTAGGATGCATTTTAAGTGCAGCTGCCAGATTTTTAGCGTCTACATCGCAAAGGGCAGTAACTTCTACCGCGGGGTGCGATGCGATGGCTTTCAAGTCTTCCATACCCATTCCTCCTACTCCAATATGAGCAGTTCTAAGTTTGTCGTTCTTAGCTAAAGCCCAAAGAGATGAGGGCAACATAGAAGCTGAGGTAATTATAGCAGCGCTTTTTAAAAAGTCTCTTTTGTTCATAACAATGTGTTAAAGGGATAATGAAAGAAGGAATTAAATAATGGATAAATGAAAGAATGAGCCAATAAAGAAATGGGTTATAGTTTTTTGATTTTGATGTTCTTAAACCAAAGCGGACTGTCGTGGTCTTGTAAACCGATATAGCCTGTTTTGAACGAACCGTATTTTGGATAATCTTTCCATTTTCCAGCAGATTTTCGCTCATACCAATCGTCTGACCATGGCACAAAAGACACAATCATTTTTCCATTCAACCAATGCTCTACTCGCTCTGGTGTGAAAATAATTCTTGTTGTGTTCCACTCTCCTGCTGGCTTTACGATTTTCTGAGTAGTATCAGGTAAATGCATGGCGTAATCTGCACCTGTCTTTTGCCACTCTTGGAGCTTAGCATTATTAATTTCTTCCCATTTAAGGTCATCCAGTAATTGGTATTCAGGGGCTACGGCTGCTGGGCCTCCTTCAATACCTTCTTTCAAATGATAGAAAACACCACTATTTCCACCTTCTGGAATTTTCCATTCTAAATACAATTCAAAGTTGTCAAACTCTTCTGCAGCATAAATAATATCCTTTCCTCCTTGGTGGTCAGATTCTAATCGTTTTTCAGTGTCGAAGGTCAGTGCACCATCTTCAACGACCCATTGCGCAGGAAGTTTATCTCCATTATATGCTCTCCAACCCTCTGTGGTGGTGCCGTCAAATAGGTGAATCCAGCCATCGTCTTCAGTTTGAGAACTATTACTACAAGCCGAAACAGTGGCTGCTAAAAATGTAAGTAGAAAGAGTTTTTTCATATTTGAGGTTGTTGAATTTGAAATTATAGTTTTGATTAGTTTCCGAGGAAACAATGCCAAGAAGTTTATTCTGCCACTATCGGAGTTAATTTTATGTTTTTCCAACTTACTTTAATTCCTCCGCCATCGTGGATTTGAAGTGCTACTGCGCCCTTTCCAGCACCAATTTTTTCATCTACTAAGTGTACCATTTGAGTGCCATTTAGCCAAGTGGTAACTTCAGGCCCTTCCACTCTAATTTTCAGGGTGTTCCACTCTCCCATTTTTAATACTTTGTCTTTTTCTGGATCAGGTTGAATTAACCAACCACGCCCATAAGATTCGTAAATACCACCTGTATTGTCACCAGGGGGAGCTACTTCTACTTGCCATCCGCTCACTTTAGTACCTTCAACAGTCGATCGAATAAACACTCCACTGTTACCATTCGCATCTTGTTTAAAATCAAGTGTCAATTCAAAATCATCATAAAAGTCTTCCGTAGAAAGATACCCGTATTGAGCAGCAGGGCCACTTTCACAAACCAAAAGTCCATCTTCTACATACCATTTTTCTTCACCGTGATTCACCCAACCATCTAAATTTTGACCATTGAATAATTCGATAGTATTCGATTTTGGAGCGCACCCTGCAAAAAAGAGTGACAAAACGATTGCAACAATTGAATATTTGGGATTGAATCTCATAAAGCGTATCTAGTTTGGTCTAATGGCACGTGTGAAAAAATATCTAGCGCTGAATGTAAAAAATAACTCCATTAAAAACGAAATAAATTAACTGATTGGTTGAATCTCAATCCATCAACACTAACCTTCGGAATTCTCTAAAAATCCCTTTAGGTCATTTAACCTTTCTTCGACTTCTATTTTTTGAAGTGCAAAAGCTTCGTCTTGTTTTACATTATTAGAATAATGTGCCCAGTGTTTCTGCGCCTTTTTTAGCACACGAGGTGTGATATTAAATTCTTTATGATCGAGTAAGTCTTCTGCTATTTTTGACACCTTAAAACTCCCAAAAAGATAGAGTTTAAAAAGGTCTACGTAATTGTTGCTTACATCAAAGCCTTCAAGTGCCATAAGAAGGTCGCCTAGAATCTCTTTGTTTTCTTTTTTATCAAATGCTTCGAAAAGTGGGGATAAAGCCGCTGAATTATTTTCCACCAAACCTAAGGTTCTAGCAGCCATAAAGCGTGTTTCAGGGTTAGGATCGTTGAGCAAAGCAATCATTGCATTTACTACTTCTTCAGAACCGATACTTCCTAAGTAATTTGAAGCGTTGAAGCTTTTGTCGTTTAGCTCGCCAGTGAGTTCTTTCAGTGCATTAGTGATTTTTATGGTCATTTGAAGGATTGGTTAAGCTTCGAAATTACATAAAATACTAGTAAGCACAATTGATAAGCAAACGAGTAATTGCGTTATCAATACTATTAGTCTTTAACACATTGGAAAGCTGATCTCATAAGAGGTGCCTTCTCCCTTTTTCGACTTAAGATTACAAGTACCATTCAGCAGTTTTATTCTGCTGTCAATATTATCGATTCCAAATGACGATTTAGTTTTTTTAATGGTGTCCAAATCGAACCCACAACCGTTATCTTTAATCAGAATGTTGACAATATTCTCTTGTTGAGTCATCGAAACGAGACAGTGTGTGGCTTGAGCATGTTTAATCATATTATTGAACACTTCCTGCATAACTCTATAGATGGTCATGTATTTATCATCCGATATTTGGTCGGAATCAATCTGGTATTCAAAATCAACCTTTATACTGGCCAGTGAACGAATATCTTCCATCAATTCATTCAATGCTAGCTTCATTCCTATATTCTGAAAAGCATTTGGAACCAATGAATGAGCTATATTTCGAACCTCGTCTACTGAATTCTTTAAATGCTTCCTGGTTTTATCCATAAGAGCACTGTACTCTTCATTTATGTCTTGGCTTTTTTTGATCAGTAAATCTAAGGTCAGCAAGCTTATTGTTAGGGTTTGAACCACTCCATCATGCAAATCTCTGGCAATCCTTATTCTTTCTGTTTCCGCCCCTTTAATAATGGCATTAACGTAATTCCGCTCCATTTTATACCTATCCATGTACCATTGATGTCGTTCGATTGAATATTCAATAGACTTCATTAGGTCTTTTGGTTGGTAAACTCCTTTGACTAAATAATCTTGGGCACCGCTCTTGATAATCTCTTTTGCTGTTTCTTGGTCTTCAAGCCCAGTAAGAACTATAATTGGAAATTTCGGTGAACAACTCATAAGTGACTCAAAACTCTGAATACCAGTAGTGTCTGGTAGCGTTAAGTCCAGAAAAGCCAAGTCAAAAGTTTCATTCCTTAGCAATTCTCTTACTTCTGATGAAGTGGAAAGTGCTGTCACATTGGAATCTGAAAGCCCAATCAAGCGCAGGTATTCGTTGAAAAGAAACACATCATTTTCATTATCCTCTATGAGTAAAATTTCCATAGTTTATTATTTTAAGTTCTTAGTGTAGCTCAAGAGATTTTGCCTCTTAGCTCTCTTTCTATGCTTTTGGTATGGTAAAATAAAAAGTTGTTCCTACTCCTTTTTCAGAGTTTATCCAGATTTCGCCATTGTGTTGATTAACGACTCTTGTACATAGCGCCAAACCAATTCCGTTTCCTTCGTATTGAGCCCTTGAATGAAGCCTTCTGAATGGTTCGAAAATCGATTCATGAAATTCAGGGTCAATTCCAATTCCGTTATCGGTTATTTCAAATAAATACACTCCCTCTGTCAGCTTCCAATCTATTCGTATTTCAGGAGTACAATTGTTTTTTTTAAACTTAATGGCATTTGAAATCAGGTTCTGAAAAAGAATGCTCATTCTTCTCGAATCACACTGTAAAGTAGGAAGCTTATTTTTAATGATAATATTGACTTTAGACTCCTTGATACTTGTAGCGAGATCCTGTTCCAGTTCTTTAAACATGACATCGAGATCGGTCATTTCGATTATCAGTTCATTGTTTTCGAGTCTGGAAAAAGAAAGTAAATCTGAAATCAGGCTTTTCATGCGTCCAGCCCCTTTTTCAATAATTTCTAAGTATTTTTCACAGTTCTCGTCAACTTCACCAATTTCCATTCTGAGCAATTGAATGAAGCTGGTAATGGTCCTTAAAGGTTCTTGAAGATCGTGCGAGGCAACATAGGCAAATTGTTTTAGTTCGTCATTTTTCTTTTCTAGAAGCTCATTATATAACATCATAGATTCTTGAATCTGGATGTCTAATGTATGGTCTTTCACGGCTCCTCTGACAACTATAACATTACCCGATTTATCAAAAACACACTCTCCTTTTACGTGAATATGTTTTACCTTCTCTCCTATTTTTATTTTATGTTCAACATTGAAGTCCACCCCACTTGTCACGGTTTTTTCAATGGCTTTTTGAACTCTTTCTAAATCTTCTTCATGAATATAGTCAACATATTTTTGTACAGAGAGTATGTTATCAGGCTGATATTCGCATTCGAATACATCGTAGGTGCCTTTAGACCAATACAAATCATCCGAAGGTACAAACCACTCCCAACTTCCTACTTTTGATAGTTGTTCGGTTGTTTCAAGCAGACGGGTTTTACTTTTGAGCTTATGCTGAAGCCTATAGCGATCGGTAATTAGCCGTCCCTCAGGTATTAGTAGAGTTATATCACCTTTTTCATTGATAATAGGGCGAATGGAAAAATCAATTGTCTCTCTTATCTTAGCTCCAATCACCTGTGAGTCAAATCTTATAAATTCTCCATTTGCTGCCCTCTGAACCGATGAAATAAGCCTGTTTCTATCTTCATCATGTTGATATAAGTCAGAAATTTCCCATATTTTTTTTCCAATAAGCTCTTCTCTTGTTTTTCCTAAAAATCGAGTAATGGCTTTATTCACTTCAATGAGTGTTCCATCAGTTTTCATTAATCCAATAAATTGAAAGGTATTATCAAAAATGCCCTGAATTTTCGTCTGCTGATCTTTTAGTTCATCTTGGAGTAATTTGGCTTCGGAAATATCTTTAACAAAAGAAATAACAGTCTCATGCCCATCCACCTTTTCTCCCATAAACACACTAAGCTCAGCCCATAACTCTTCACCTGCTTTAGTTATATATCTTTTATTAATCTTATACTGACTTATTTCATGATTTTTCAACTTCACAAAGAGCTTCCAATCTTTATCTATATCTTCAGAATGAGTAATTTCTGTAAAATTCATCCCTACTAAACCATCGGTTGGGTAGCCTAGTAAACCGCAAAATGCCTTATTCGCTTTTATAATCTGGCCATCACTATTAACCAGCGCAATGCCTATTACCGGGTTGTTAAAGATTTGGTCAAAAATGATTTTCATAAAAAGTACTGATCAATGTCTTGGCATAATCAATCAAACTAAACATAAGTATTATTATGCACAAATTCACAATTTATTTAGCTTCATAATTACCTCTTTAATTCAAAATTCTTAATGTTAAAAAACACTTGAAACTTATTACGGAAGGTTATACATTGAGAAACTGATAGTTACAGAATGATACTAGACCCGACCGTTATTGCTATTCCCGTGTACTTTCTTCTTATAGGAATTGAGCTCATTGTGCACCGTGTTCAAGCGGTAAAGTCATACCGCCTTAATGATGCCATAACAAATATTAATTGTGGTGTAACTTCTCAAGTAACAGGAGCCTTTCTGAAAGTATTGAGCATAGGGGTATACACTTTAATATTTGAGAAGTTTAGAATAATAGACTTGCCCAACACAGCTCTTGTTTGGATAATGGCATTTATAGCTTACGATTTTTTCTATTACTGGGCTCACAGAATGAGTCATCAAGTGAATTTGTTTTGGGGTGGCCACAGCGTGCATCACCAAAGCGAGGAATATAACCTTTCTGTTGCGTTGCGACAGAGTTCAACCCAAACCATTTGGACTTTTGCTTTTTATATTCCGATGGCCTTAATTGGTGTAGATCCTATTATTTTAGTTTCTGTATCAGGCTTTAATCTGTTGTATCAATTCTGGATACATACCGAGTCGATCAACAAACTTCCTCGCTGGTTTGAGGCAGTTTTTAATACGCCATCACACCATAGGGTTCATCATGCCAGAAACCCAAAATACATTGATAAGAACCATGCTGGAACATTTATAATTTGGGATAAACTATTCGGCACATTTAAAGCCGAAGAAGAAAGACCTGTTTACGGTATCACAAAAAACCTTAACAGTTGGAACCCTATTTGGGCAAATATTGCGCATTATTCTGACATGTGGAGTGATGTCAAAACTATTCCAAAGTGGAGTGATAAGTTCAGGTATATTTTCGAAAAGCCAGGCTGGTTACCAGATTACATGGGTGGATATAGAGCTCCAGAAGAAGTTAATACAGATAATTATAGAAAGTTTGATACGCATACTGCTGCCAAACTGAATGTTTATGTATTGGTGCAGTACATCGTATTACTTGCGGGAACGGCCATGTTCCTTTTCAATTTAGATAAGATGAATACCTCAGATAAACTAATTTTTGCAGGGGTCATCATTTACTCGGTAGTAAGCTTTGGTGCTTTGTTTGAAAATCGAAACTGGGGTTTCGCCATGGAGTCGTTTAGACTGATTTTTTTAGTCCTCACAGCGTTCTATGCATTTTTTGGCCTTAATCCTGATCCCATAATGATTACAGTAGCAGCCACTATTCTTATCATGTTTCAAATTTGGTTGATGCTGGTGCGCAAAGTACCTTTGCCAGCCAAAGCCCAATTGAAATGAAGTCATCAAAACTGTTAGTAATTATTCTCTCTCTCCCATTACTTATCACAGCTTGCACTAAAAAAGCAGATGTTGGTGATTTCGATTCTGCAAAATGGATTGGAGATCAAAGCGGCTGTTTGAATCAAAGGGCTGAAATGATTCAAGACTTAATTAAAATCAAACCGAACCTATTAGCCTTATATCATAAATCAATAATAGAAGTGTTGGGTAAGCCTGATGCTGAAGAACTTTACGAACGAAGTCAAACTTATTATTGGTACTATATTGATCCTTCTCCTAAGTGTAACCAACCTTCGGAAAACCCTAGAAAATTATCGATTCGTTTTACTGCAATGGGCATAGCCAACGAAATTGATATTAAGTAGCAATAAATGGATTATCCTAAAAACGGTTGTAAAACGTAATATCACCACCTAAATAATCCGTTAATCTATTTATTGTAAAATAATATTTTACAACTCGGGAAATTTACCTAATTTAATGGTGCCTATCAGTTTAACAGCGGTAGGTGCTAACAAGCTTTAAGCCCTCTGTTTTCGAATGGAGTGTGTTAGTTTAATTAAACTAAGTTTAAGTTAGTTTTAGTTTTATAGGTAGTTTATGTGAAGGTTAGTCTCTCCTCAGGCTAACCTTCCGCTTTTAAACGCACCTCGTGATCAAAAATTTCTACTTGACCAGCTTTATACAAGCCTCCTAAAATTTTCTTGAAGTTCTTTTTACTCATACCCAGCTTATACTTGATTTCTTCTGGGCTGCTTTTATCTCCTAATGCCAAGCTACCAGTGGCTTTAATTTTATCCAAGACAACCTGGCTCATATCTTTTACGGCTTCGTAACCCTGTTTTTGTAGTGAGATATCTATTTTACCATCTTCTCTAATGGCCTTTACATAGGCAGTACGCTCGTCACCAAGCTCAACATGGTCAAAGATTTCGTTATGGAAAATCAAACCTTGAAAGGTTTTGTTGATGATTACCTTATAACCCAAAGTTGTTTCTTGCCAAATTAGGATATTGACCTTCTCTCCTTCTTGTAATTCATCATTATGCTGGCTAAGAAAAGGGCCGATCTTAGAGGTTCCAATCATACGATTGGTTTTAAAGTCTAGAAGCACCTTAACAACGTACTTTCTACCCGTCTCCATTTTTTGGCCTTGTTCTTTAAAAGGAACCATTAAGTCCTTTTCTAAGCCTATGTCCATAAATGCACCTACGCTTGTAACTTGTTTTACTTCCAAACTAGCAATATCACCTACTTTAGCTAAGGGTTGAGCAGTAACCGCTACAGGCCGACCGAGTGAATCAACGTACACGAACACTTCTATTTCGTCTCCAATACTGGTATCTGAAGGCACATATTTCATTGGCAAAAGGATATCTTCTTCGCCATTAGTTAAGTATAGACCAAAATCTACTTCACGAGCTACTTTTAATATGTGATTTTTACCTATTTCCATGCCCATTATGATTTATCTTTTAACTAATTTGGTTTACCGATCGACAAAGTTATGATTAACCCATCGTGTTTTAGGTATAATAGACAAAAAATAAACGCAGTAATATTTTATTGCTTACTTCTAATCCCTATGCATATACATGGCCAAAAAGCTTATTTGGCCAGCGAATCCTTTGATCCAAGTCCGAGAAATGAAGATAGGGTCAGACTTGCCTTCTACAATGTAGAAAACCTTTTCGATTACTTTGATGATAGCTTAACGATAGACGAACAGTTTTTACCTCAAGGGGATCATTATTGGACCAAAGCACGCTACACTGAAAAACAGAATAAGTTAGCCAAAACAATTCTGGCCATGGGTGGATGGGACGCCCCTGAGTTAATTGGCTTTTGCGAAGTTGAAAATAGGTATGTATTAGAGTCGCTGACTCAGTTTACTCAGCTCAAGTCGTTAGGTTATGAAATTATACATAAGGACTCTAGAGATGCTAGAGGCATTGATGTCGCTGCTATTTACAGGCCCGATAAGCTCAAATTATTAAATTATGAGTACTATCAACTTGACTTTCCTTTCGACACTGCTAGTCGTACACGCGATATTTTACATACGGTAATGGAGTTGCCAAATCAAGACACCCTGCATTTTTTAGTAAATCATTGGCCTTCTAAATTTGGAGGTGAATTTGAAACACAGCCTAAGCGTATGTTCGCTGCTCAATTTGTAAGAGCAAAGGCAGACTCATTGCTCAAATTAAACCCCAATACTCATATTGTGATTACTGGTGACTTTAATGATGAACCTGGAGAGGAAAGTATGCTGAATGGACTAGGCGTTAATACTGACATTAATGCGCTTAAACCTACAGACCTTTTCAATTTAATGTACGACCTACGGTTTATAGCTGGTACTCATAGTTTTGAAAACAAATGGGGAATACTGGATCAGTTTGTGGTTTCTGGCAATTTATTACTGAAACAATCTAGAACCCGCGTTCGTGATCGAACGGCTCAAATATTCGATATGGACTTCTTAATTATGGAAGGCGCTACTGGGGCAAGAAGACCATTTAGAACCTATCAAGGGCCAAAGTACATTGGAGGTTATAGTGATCACCTGCCCATCATTCTAGACTTAATATTGGCTTATTAGTGTTAAATATAACCATCCAATTGCCAAACTATAATTCCATATACCACGAACCTTAAAATTCGGAATGAGGAGTACATGAAATACTTTTTAGCTGGATACGACATTGAACCCGTAAACAAGCTGATGAGTGAAAATGGAAGTGGGGTTAAAGCGGCAACGATAATAAATCCTCCCCCATACTGTTCATAGCGCCTCTGAAATTTGCGTAGTCGTCTTTTAAAAATACGGTGAAAGAACTTCTTGGTACTGATCTTTTTTCCAACCCAATAATTAACCCAACCGGCAAAGAGTGAAATAACCGTCATTGTAGCTACAATTCCCGTATAAACCATAATTGGATCATCAATGGACCATATCATAAAAAGTTCTGGAGGCAATATGCCCACGAAAATTTCGGAGATAAGGAAAATAACGAGCATAAGCCCATAATCATCTGAAACCCAATGCTCGATGGCGTCATGCTGTTCTTGAAAATAACTCTTAAAAAGTATAATGGCGAGAACCAGAACAGCCAAATATAAAAAGCCCTTAATCAGGTTTTTAGTAAAGTAGTTATAGAAACCCTTTTTCTGCTTTTTCATCTGCTGAAACTAATCAACTTAAGACTTATTTAGATCTTGCTGGTAGCCTTGGAATGGTCATTATTTCATTCTGACGACCATCAATGTACCAAACACCCGATTTATCGAAAAAGGCCTCTTCTTCCAACATTATTCGAATTTCTTTTTTCCACTCTTGAATATACGTAGCAGCATTCAACTCAATGGAATAGGCTGTATTAAGGTGCAAAGGGTAATCTCCTGTAACTGGTACGCCTCCTTGCGAATCCCACATACCCAAGGTAGTACCTGATGCGTGGCCATGATATCCAATTGGGTGGGTATAAATTGAAGGTTTTATACCTTCAGCAATGGCTTGTTCGCGAGACATTTTTAGTACTTCGTTGCCCGTTCTTCCTTCTTCAAAATTATTGGTGAAAATATCTTGAAGGCGATTTCCATTTTTAAATGCTGCTTGCAAAAATGAAGGCACTTCTGTTTCACTCGGACGTAAAACATAAGCATGTTGTTGCTGGTCAGTGTTGAGCCTTAAATAAGTAATCCCGAAATCGCAGTGCAAAAGGTCGCCCGGAAGTATAACATTCTTCTCTGGTCGTTTTGTAAAAGTGCGTAAATGATCAAAGCTTTCTGGATCGGCCCTTTGAACATCAACTGTGGGGTGAAACCATGTTTGAAGCCCTAGCTCAACCACTTTATCGCGCATCCACCACACTACATCTTCAGTAGTTGTTACTCCAGGAGTAATTACTTTGTCGGAAAAGGCTTCTTGAATAATCATGTGTGAAATCCGTACGATATGCGGATAAATTGCCATTTCCGCCTCTGTTCTGGTTTCTAACCAACCAATAGCCACTTTTTCTGCCGAAATGATTTTTGCTTGATCCTTCTTATTTAGAGCTGCCGTAAATTCTTCTAAATCGGTGGCCACTACCCCATCGGTAATTCCGAAATATTTGGATTTATTGACAGCAATTTTCTTTGGGTTTCTTTCACGAATAATTTCAGCCACTCTTGCCCATTGGTCGGGTTGTTCTTCAGGATTCCAAGCACTTTTAAAACTAGGACCCACATCGTAACGGGCTACGGCAATCGATTCAATTCCTTCCTTTTCACCACGATCGAACATGATTAGAATTGTTCTTCTTCTGGCCGCTAGCCAAGTTGCTGGCAATAAAGTCTTGATTACGGGATCTTCGTTGTATTCACGAGACATCACCACCCACATGTCCACTCCCTCTCTTCTCATGATGCCTGGGAGGTAATTCTGAATTTTATCTTCCAATAAGCGATCAATAGTTTCGGCCCTATCTTTCATAGACAGAATGTGAGTACTATTAGCTTGAGCGTGTGCAGATAAGATGGCAAAGGCCAGAAAGGCAAGTGTCAGGAATTTCTTCATGGTTCAAGGTTGTTTCCTAAAGCTATACAGATTTCGACTATACACAAAACTCAAACTCATTGTAGTCTGAAGAATCAATCTATTATTTCGATTTCTTTATACCGAACTCTTTTTCGTAATAAGCCATAATGGGTTGAAATGGGCCATATTTATGCTGCTCAGCAGAAAAAGTGTCTGTCCATGGGCCGTAAGGTGTGGAAACAGGTTTAAGCTTTTTATCAGGAAAATCGAGCTCTTTATTCGCCTTCTCTGGTCGGTCGAAACTGTTGATATATGCCGCTACATGATAAGCCTCTTCATCGGATAAAACAGGGTTGTCCCAAGTGGCTTGTAAATATGGCATGTTGCCCTTTATAAATTCTGCTGCGGTAATTACTCGGTGCATTCCAGCACCATCATTAAAGGTATCATTGCCCCAAAGTGGCGGGTATTGATAAAGGCTGTTTTCATTAAGTCTCACTCCTTGACCATCGGCACCATGACAGGTTACGCAGTTTTTTTCATAAATAGATTTACCCGTTAACAGATCAGCCTTTACGTTAGGTAATTCGACCTTAACAAAGCCTTTATAGATATCAACTTTTTCTTCAGGCACATCTTCACTCAACCACTTGATATAAGCAATCATGGCTTTCATTTCTAAGCTGGTTTCAGGTAACGAATCACCGTTCATGCTACGTTGCATACAACCGTTAATACGTTCCTCGAGTGAGCCTATTTGGTTTTCTCTTCCTCTAAACTGAGGGAAACGATTAAAAACCCCAACAAAAGAGCCAGCGCCAGGTTTGGTGCCAGCCTCTAAATGACAATTCTGACAGGTGAGATTATTACCTGCTAAACGTTTTTTTTCGTCAGCGGACAGTGGCCCAATATACTGTGGCGTTTTCGTGATCAATTCGTGACCAAACCTAATCAATGAAGCCTGACTTTCACCTTCTAAGTCAGTAAGTACTGAGCGGGGCTTCCAATTGGCGGGGTCTACTTTTTTTGAGTGAAATGCTTCTGGATTAAATTGAAGCATCAAAACAAAAGCAATTAGAACTACTAAAACCGACAGTATCAGTTTCAGTATTTGACTAATCGCTTTTATTCCTTCAATAAGGTTCATTTTCCAATTTTAGAAAATGTAACTCAAAATCAAGTCAGAATGAAAGAAATCGGCACGATTAATTAGATAAGCGGAATTTGAAACCGTTTCTCCGGCTAAAAATCGTCCGGCTACATAGAGTTCTGCGGAAAAACCACGCAACTTATTTTTAGGACTATACTTGATTGAACCATCTAAATGAGCAGTAGATGGTACTTGATATTTATTTTTAGAAGCATCTGCTGGATTTGGCAAACTGTGGTAGCCTAAACTTGAAAACATATTGAGCTTATGGTTTTCTTTATCTAAACTACTTTCCCATTTCACAACTACGGCTGTAACATCACTAATCCCTTCCACTCTAGTTCTTCTTTGGAAAGTATAGAAAGGCTCTTTTCCCCATTCTCTAGGCAAAAGTAGTCGACTTCCATCTGCAATTCTTGTAAAGGCTAAAGACAAAGCGCTTTTTGAAATGTCCTTCTTTACCATAAACCCAAAACCACTCGCAGATTCATCTTGCTTGTACTGAAGAATACCAGAATTATTACCTCCATCTCCTATTTTGGTTTGATAAATAAACTGACCAGCAATATGCCAATCCTTATCCTCTCCTACATCAAATTTAGCTTCAGTAAAAATTGTGTTCGAAATATTGTCGGTGTAATAATTCCAAAATGCTAAATCTAGACCACCCGAGAATCGGTAGCCTAATTTTGTGATGGCTACAAAATTGGAATTAGTAGCTGCCCAGTATTGACTACCGCTGCCATCTGTTCCTACACCAAGACCTCCAGCCCCTATGGTATTACCAATATTCTCAAAATCTCCTGAAAATCGAGATGCAATTCTGTCAATGAATGCGGCTTCTGCGTTAAAACCTACTAGGGGTTGATATTTATACCAAAGCCCTTTTAGTGCATTTGGAAATGGCCAGCCCTCGCCATTTATGGTTGGTGAGTCTTCGATAAACCTTCCCACTCTAATCAAATGACTATCAAACTTAAAATCGAGATAAAGTTCAGGTAAACTAAATTCTGCTGAACCAGACATCAGCCTACTGTTCCAAAGGTTGGCCTCATAAATTGGCCCTGAACCGGTTGTTTGATCCCTTTTGTCAATTCCGCCTGTACCATAATGAATCAATCCATTTCCGGAAACCCCAAATTTAAGCCAGTCGCGCAGTTTAATATGATAGCCAACTTTGCCATACGAAGCCAAAATAGAGAAGTCTTCAAGCGTTCCTTTATTAGAGGTTTGCATATAACGAGTGGTAACAGCTCCAGACCAAAAACCACGTTCCTTTTCTCCTTCTTGAGCAAAAGCAGTAATAAATTGAAGGTTAAAAAAGCAAATCAAAAATAAAGAACGAGTTCGTTTCATAGTTTCTAATGTGGTAGTTTATGTCTTATTTTTCCGTAAACAAAAGTGCCCAAAAGCCCCGATGCGATGGCCACGAAAATAACAAACACACCATTACCAGCCAAAATAAACATTGGACCCGGGCAGGCTCCGGTTAGCGCCCAACCAAAACCAAAGATGATTCCGCCAAGTAAGTAGCGCCAAACAGAGAGCTTCTTTGGTGCTATGATAATAGGTTCGCCCTTAGCATCTTTCATGTTTGTCCGCTTTATGATTTGAGTGATTATCACCCCTAAAACTACAGCAGAGCCTATAACTCCATACATGTGAAAAGACTGAAAACGAAACATTTCATAAATCCTGAACCATGAAATTAATTCAGCCTTGGTAAGTACAATACCGAATACAGTCCCTAATATTAAATATTTAAAGTATTTCATTATCAGTAATTTAAGCAGGTAATATTAAAGGAAGAACAAAGTAGGTAATGGAGAGACCACCGATGAAGAAACCAATGACAGCGATTAGAGAAGCAAGCTGTAAATCGCTCAAACCTGAAATGGCATGTCCTGAGGTGCAGCCGCCCGCATAGCGTGTTCCGAAGCCAACACAAAAGCCACCCAAAACAATAAATATCAATCCTTTCAGTGTGAACAGAGATTCGAAACTAAAGATGGACATTGGCACAATGTCGGCACCTGGGTTTTCTAATCCGTAGCCTTGAAGTTCAGTTATGGTTTTCTCTGAAAGCGCAATAGCATCACCGGAAGACAGATATTGGCTTGCAATGAAACCGCCCAAAATAGCTCCTATGGCAAACACCAAGTTCCAGGTTTGTTTTTTCCAATCGAAATCGAAGAAATCGCATGACTTGCCTGCGCCAAACATGGAACAGATGGTTCTGAAGTTTGCAGAAAAACCAAAGCTGTTTCCGAAATAAATCAATGCAAACATTAATAATGCAATAGCCGGACCTGCAATCCACCATGGCCAAGGAGAGCTAACAATCTCAATAATATTATTCATAAGAAATCTAGACGTGAGTAAAAAAGAAAACCAGCTACCCTTGATCCAGTAGAGATCAAAAGTAGCCGGAAGAATACTGTTTTAAACTTTATTTAGTTATTTAAGCGTTGTAGGGCAAACGAAATTTGTAATTGGTAAATCGGTTTCGCTTATGGCCTTAAAACCACCTGCCACATCAATCACTTTATCAAAACCTCTAGATTTAAGGATTGAAGAGAAAATCATAGAGCGATAACCTCCCGCACAATGAATGTGATAGGTTTTGTCTTTGCTGATTTTATCCATATTCTCATTAATGTAATCAAGAGCTACGTTTTCAGCACCTTCAATATGTTCAGCAGAATACTCTGTTGGTTTTCTAACATCAAGTACATTCAAATTACCAGACTTAAACTCCTCTGCCAATTGGGTAGCCGGAATAGATTCAATCGTGTCAATCTCTTTTCCTGCATTTCTCCAAGCCTCAATTCCGCCTTTTAAATAACCTAATGTATTATCATAACCTACCCTTGATAAACGAGTTACCACTTCTTCTTCCCTGCCCTCATCGGCCAAGAAAATGATAGATTGTTTTAAGTCGGTAATTAGAGCGCCTACCCAAGGGGCAAAACTTCCATCTATACCAATGAAGATAGAATTAGGAATAAATCCATCTTTGAAATCAACTTGATTTCTAGTGTCTAAAATTAATGCTTCCTGATGATTAGCAATGGCTTCAAAAGTATCTACATCTAAAGGAACACTTCCTTTTTCAAGGATTTCGTCTAATCCAGAAACTCCAGTTTTATTCAACATTGCATTTTTCTGGAAATATTGAGGTGGAGGTAAAATACCTGTGGTAACTTCCTTAATAAACTCTTCACGTGTCATATTCGCGCGAAGTGCGTAGTTCATTTTCTTTTGATTCCCCAATGTATCCGATGTCTCTTTACTCATGTTTTTACCACAAGCTGAACCTGCACCGTGTGCTGGATAAACAATTACATCGTCAGGTAAAGTCATGATTTTATTTCGAAGGCTATCGAACAACATGCTGGCTAAATCTTCTTGGGTTAAATCAGATTTAACCGCCAAGTCAGGCCTACCTACATCACCAATAAAAAGAGTATCGCCACTGAATAGCGCTACCTCTTTTCCATTCTCATCAATCAATAAATAACTTGAGCTTTCTTGGGTATGGCCTGGGGTATGAAGCACTTTGAATTTCACATTTCCCAATTCGAAAACCTCCCCATCTGTGGCCTCATGGATATCAAAACTAGTTTTTGCATTCGGTCCATAAATAATGGTAGCTCCTGTTTTATTGGCCAAATCTAAATGGCCAGAAACGAAATCGGCATGGAAATGCGTTTCGAAAATATATTTAATTTTTGCTCCATCTTTTGTCGCCTTGTCAATATAAGGCTGAGTTTCACGAAGCGGATCAATAATTGCCACTTCTCCATTGCTTTCAATATAGTAGGCTCCTTGAGCCAAACATCCTGTGTAAATTTGATCTATTTTCATCTCTTTATATTTTCTTTTTCTGGTACTTAATCAGTACTATATTTTTAACAATTACTATGATTTTTCGTTCGCTTGCACAGCTAAATTTGCGTGCTGATTTTTAAAATCCTCTGATATACAATATGTAACAGCTTCATCGGTAGTCATAAAGAAAATTTCAGAAGCCTTCTCACTGAACAAGTGATTTCTGTGGAAGGCATCGCGCACTGGGCCAATTACTTCGGAAAAAATCAACTCTATTTCTTTCTTCTTCAAAGTATCAATCAAGTCACGAATGCCATCAATGCCAGTGGCATCAATGTATGATACAGGGCCTGCATCTATAATTACCTTTTTTAGCTTTCCTTCTCTTTTTTGTATTTCATTCAAAATCCATTCTTTAATGGTTTGAATATTTACAAAAGCAAAGGGGGCATCAATTCTGATGATAAGCAGGTGTTCCCATGATTCTAAATCTTTAAATCTTTTTTCATTTCGGTATTCTGTAAAGCCCTTTATTCTACCTAAAACAGCCATATGCGGGTTGGCGGCTTTAAAAAGCAATAACAAAATTGACAAAGCCACTCCCGTAACAATACCTTCTACCATACCAAAACTGAAAGTGACCAAAAAGGTGATTAGCATTAGCGCAAACTCCATTTTACTTGTTCGCCAAAGGTATTTCAGGTAAGCAAATTCTATCAAATTGACCACCGCAATCATAATAATAGAAGCAAGAATGGCCTTGGGTAAATAGTAAAATAGAGGAGTTAGGAATAGCAATGTGAGTGTTACAATTACCGCACTGATAATCCCTGCCAACGGTGTTTTAGCACCAGATTCGTAATTCACAGCTGATCGAGAAAAGCCTGCTGTTGCAGGGAAGGCTTGAAAGAATGAACCGAACATATTGGAAGCTCCTAAGGCAATCAGTTCTTGGTTTGGAACGATCTTATAGCTTTTCGCTTTCGACTCCATGGCTTTTCCCACAGAATAAGCTTCAATAAATGAAATAACAGCTAATGTACCCGCCAAAGGCACCAGTGTTTTGAAATGTGTTAATGTAATGTCAGGAATTATAAATTGAGGTAAACCAGAGGGTATATTTTCTACAATACTTACTCCTTGGTTATGTAAGCCCAAACCGTAAACGGCTGCAATTCCAAGGACTAAAGCCAGAAAAGCACCTGGCAACTTCTTGTTCCAACTTTTAATTGCCTTAATTAAAATGATGCCTAAAATCCCAATAATTAAGGTCAAAGTGTGTGTACTCCCAATATTCTTAATTGCCGAAATCAGAATTTCATGGCTGCGATTGCTCTTTACCAACTCCACTCCTATTAAATCTTTCAGCTGGTTAAGTGCGATGATGAAAGCCACTGCAGAGGTAAAGCCGCTGATTACTGGTTTGGAGAGTAAATTGGTGATAAAACCCATTTTTAGAACCCCTAATAGAAACTGTAATGCCCCTACAAAAAAGGCAAGAAGAATGGCGAAGGCTAAATAGGTTTCTGTACCCTCTGTGGCTAAAATAGAAATACCTGAAGCTACCAATAAAGAATCCATCGCTACGGGCCCAACTGCCAATTGGCGTGAAGTACCCATAATGGCATAAATCAGTTGAGGGAAAATAGCAGTATATAAACCATACACTGGTGGTAAACCTGCAATCATAGCGTAAGCCATGCCTTGAGGAATTAACATTACACCAACCGCTAATCCAGCGAAAACATCACCATTCAGATTTTCTTTCTGATAATTTGGAAGCCAACTAAGAATGGGAAATAATCTTCTAATCACTGAATGCTAGTTTGTCGAGTGTTAAATTACTCGATTACCATACAAAGATAACCAAAGTTAAAAGAAATGAATTGGCTATGTAACCTATGTTACATAGCGCTAACAGTCGCAAGTAAAATCCTCAATATGCTTATAATTTTCAGCGTAGCATCCGTTAATGCTAATCACTTTGTCTAATGGAATTTCATCGCCAGTACTTAGAATAATAGTTTCTCCTGTTTCGCTCTGACCTATACTTTTTATTAATGCATCTACAGAATAGAACTCTCGGTATTCATTGAAAAAAGTGATTTTGGAAAACTGCTTAGCACTGAAGCATTCATGAATTTTAGTTTCGAAAGAAGTAAGCATAGTAAGATCAGCAGTTAGGGCTTAATAAATTTCCTCATTAACATGAAACATGTGAGGACCCGTTCCAAATTGGGTAGAATAATTGACAATTACTTAATTCCATTTTTACACTTTAGTTGAATTGAAAAATAAGCCCAATAATTCTTAAATTGAGACAAAATTGAACCCATGAGATTTACTTTTCTAATTTTCAGTCTTGTGCTTTGCGTATCGCTGAATGCTCAAAACTTCACCAGACAAGATACCCTTCGCGGAAGCATAACACCCGAAAGAGAATGGTGGGATTTGACCTATTATCATCTTTCTATTAAAACCGATATTGACAATAAGTTTTTGAAAGGTACAAACTTGGTACAATACAAGGTATTGAAACCCGCCCAGCGCATGCAAATCGACTTGCAATCTCCTATGCGAATCACAAAAGTAACCCAAGCAGGAAAACCACTTAAGGTAGAACAAGAGGGCAATGCTTATTTCATAGAACTTGTTGGAAAGCAAACTAAAAATAGCGTAAACGAGATTTTAATCGAATTTGAAGGTAACCCTGTAGTCAGTAAAAACCCACCTTGGAGCGGTGGTGTAACATGGAAGAAGGATAGTAATGGTTTAGATTTTATCGCTACGAGTTGTCAAGGCGATGGAGCTAGCCTGTGGTGGCCAAATAAAGACCATATGTACGATGAAGTAGACAGCATGCTAATCAGTATTACCGTGCCAGAACATTTAATGAATGTTTCAAATGGTAGATTAAGGTCGGTAGATCAAAATGCAGACAAAACCAAAACCTATAATTGGTTTGTGAATAACCCCATTAACAACTACGGAGTGAATATGAACATTGGCGACTATGTTCACTTTTCTGAAGTTTACAATGGAGAAAATGGCCCATTGGATTGTGATTACTATGTGCTGCGCGAAAACCTAGACAAGGCCAAAGAACAGTTTAAACAAGCTTCACTGATGTTAGAAGCCTTTGAGCACTGGTTTGGTCCTTACCCTTTTTATGAAGACAGCTACAAACTGGTAGAAGTGCCTTATTTGGGTATGGAACACCAAAGTTCGGTAACCTACGGCAATAAATACGCAAATGGATATTTAGGGCGTGATGTAAGCGGAAGTGGTTGGGGATTGAAATTTGACTTTATAATTATTCATGAGTCTGGTCACGAATGGTTTGCCAACAATATAACCTATAAAGACATAGCCGACATGTGGATTCACGAGAGCTTTACCTCCTATTCAGAAAACATATATGTTGATTATCATTTTGGAAAGGAAGCGAGCCAAGAATATGTAGTTGGAATTCGTAAAAACATAGCGAACGATAAACCGATAATTGGTCCATATAATGTGAATGCCTCTGGTTCTAGCGATATGTACTACAAAGGCGCCAATATGCTCCACAACATCAGAACCATTATTGACAATGATGAAAAATGGAGAGGCATATTAAGAGGCTTGAATAAAGAATTCTACCACCAAACCGTAACCACAGCGCAAATTGAAAGTTACATCTCTAAAGAGGCAGGAACAGACTTGTCGAAAGTCTTTGACCAATATTTAAGAGATACTAAAATTCCTGAGTTTGAATATAGTATCGAAGGAAGCCAGCTTAGATACCAATGGAAGAATGGTGTTAGCGGGTTTGATATGCCACTTGATATTATAGTCAATGGCAAAAAGGTAAGAGTAAAGCCATCCACAAAAGCACAGACTAAAAAGTTCGATAGCGCTATTCAAACAGTAGAAGTAGATCGAAACTATTACGTAACAAAAAATGAAGTCAAGGAGTAGGGTTTAGCCCACTCTTTCTACTAATAAACTTTCGCAAACGGCTTTTGTAAAGGTTTCAGAGGCATGGTTTTGATAGCTCAAAACCATGCTTCCGTCATAAGGCTCAATAGATTTGATTTCTATCTCCGTGCCTAAACTAAGTTCACGGCTGTTCAGATATTTTAAAAATTCAGTAGAAGAATGACCAAGGGCTGCAAGTTTAACTTTTCGACCTACACTAAATTTACTCAGTGGTTCATAAGCCGATTCGGATATATTACCATTCCTATCGGGTATTGGCGAACCATGCGGATCTACCAAAGGAAAATCCATTAGTTCATCCATTCGATCGAACAGTTTGGACGAGTTAACATGCTCTAGTTGCTCAGCAATCTCATGTACTTCTTCCCAACCAAAGCCCATTTTCTCTACCAAAAACATTTCGGTAAGTCTGTGCTTACGAACGATTAACGCAGCAGCCTTTCTCCCCTTTTCAGTTAGCGAAAGTGGCTTGTACTTTTCATACTTCACCAAGCCCTTAGTTTTAAGGTTTTTCACCATGCTGTTTACGGTGGGATTACTCACGTTAAGGGCAGCGCTTAATTCGGAAATATTGACCTCAATTTTCCCAACAGATAGCGAGTATAATGCCTTTAAATAATTTTCCTCAGTTTGTGAAGCCATGTCTTTTCGTCTCTGTGAAAGCAAAAGTATAAAATTTGTTTAGATAATATTTGTTAGAAGACTCTAACATATTAGTTTTGCATATCGAATTAATATAATCGATTACTCTAGCACCTCCATTTTATGAAGCATTATATACTGATTACGCTTTTAGGAATTTGCTTACAATCAACTTCTTTTGCGCAAACAGGAACGATCTCTGGTACTGTTCGCGATCAATATGACGTGCTTCCATACGCCACCGTAATCCTAGGAGATTCCAATATTGGCACAAGTACAGATGCGCGCGGTAAATTCAAATTGGAAAAAGTACCAAATGGCCAATACACTTTAACTGTTAGTTCTGTTGGCTATGAAAACTTTAACCAAGCCATTGAAATCACTGAGGGAAAAACACTGACAATTGAGGTATTCTTAACAGAAAGTAAATTAAATCTTAACGAAGTAGTAGTAACGGGTACTAGAACCGCCAAAAGGAAAATCAATACGCCTGTAATTGTAAACTTAATGGACAGTAAGGAATTGGACAGGGTTGTTGCGACAAATTTATCGGAAGGATTGCGCTTTCAACCAGGACTGCGTATCGAAACCGATTGCCAAACCTGCAACTATACTCAACTCAGAATGAATGGTTTACAAGGCGGCTATTCTCAAATCCTCATCAACGGTCGCCCAATATTTAGTCCATTAACTGGCCTTTATGGAATGGAACAGATTCCGGCCAATATGATAGAACGGATTGAGGTGGTGCGAGGCGGTGTTTCGGCCCTATATGGCTCAAGTGCGATTGGCGGCACAGTAAACGTGATTACCAAAATTCCAGATCGAAATGAATATACCCTGACCAATACCTTTCAAAGTATTGATGGCCTAGCTGCCGACAATATTCTTTCCGGAAACGCCACTTTAATTAATGAAGATGAAAACGCTGGAGCAACATTCTTTGTGAATAACAGAACCAGGCAGGCATTTGATGCCAATGATGACAATTTTTCGGAAGCACCTGAATTGAAAAATACTTCCTTCGGCACAAATCTTTTCTATTTACCTACTGAAGATCAAAAGCTTTCCATAAGCCTAAGCAGCATTAATGAATTTCGCTATGGTGGAGAAATGGTAAATAAGCCTGCACATTTGGCTCAACAATCTGAAGAGCGCACGCATAATGTTTTTATGGGCAGCCTCGATTATCAGATCAACTTCAACGACAATAAAAACTCTTTCATCGTTTACTATGGTGGTCAGAAAACTGATCGGCAACATTACACGGGCATCATTCCTGATGATGAGGAAGAATTAAATGAGTTTCTAGCCAACCCGCCTTATGGAGTTTCGGATGTAGTCACTCATCAAGGAGGCTTTCAAATGAATAATAGATTCGATGAATTCTTGGGTGGAAACGCAATTTTAACTTTTGGTGCCGAATATGTTTATGACAAGGTCTATGATGAAATTGAGGCTTATAATTACCTCGTAAATCAAACCACCAGAAACATTGGCGCCTTTGTTCAGCATGACTGGGACGTGACTCCAAAGTTGAATTTCCTTTCAGGATTTAGGCTCGACAAGCACAATATGCTGAACAAAGCCATCTTTAGTCCAAGACTATCGCTGCTGTATAAATTACAGCCTACTGCCCAAATTAGGTTGGGTTGGGGAACCGGCTTTAGAGCACCTCAGGCCTTTGATGCCGACCTCCATATCGCATTTGCTGGTGGCGGAATTTCAAGAATTTCATTGGTCGATAATCTGAAAGAAGAACGATCAAATAGCCTAACCGCTTCTTTCAATTACGATAAAGCTACCGAACATTTTATTGCGGGTTTCACTCTTGAAGGTTTTTACACCAATTTAAATGACGCATTTTTCCTTGCCCCATTAGGAACAGACACATTTGGTGAACGTTTCGAAAAACGGAATGGTGATGGCGCCACCGTACGCGGAATTACTCTAGAAGCTAGGGCAAATTTCGATTATGTTTTTGAAGTGGATGCTGGGTATACTTTCCAGTCGAGCTTATTTTCTTCGCCCGTTGAAAACATTCAAGGCTTGCCTGAAAAGCGAGAATTTTTAAGAACTCCAAACCATTATGGCTATGCTACACTTACTTATACACCCGTCAAAAATTGGTCGTTAAGCGGAAACCTAGTTTATACAGGCACTATGGAATTGATTCATTTTGGTGGTGCAGCAACAGGAAACAATGAAGACAAATACTTCACCTCTCCTACTTTTACAGAGTTAGGAATAAGGCTTGGGCATATGGTAGACTTGCCTAAAATCAAAACAGGTATCGAGTTTTTTGGGGGAATCAAAAACGTATTCGATGCCTATCAAAGTGATTTCGACTTTGGTAAAAACCGTGATAGCAATTACGTTTATGGACCAAGCTTACCTCGTACCTTATTCTTCGGACTAAAAGTAAAATCCAATTAGGTGAGAATGGTAAAGAAGGCTCTCAACATATTCATCATATTCTTGATTTGCTTCGGCACAACCAGCATCACACATAATGGGCTGTTTGCACAAAGGGCAAGTCAGGTGAATTGGCTTAATTTTGAGCAGTTAGAAGATTCTCTTCAAGTGAAGCCTAAAAAAGTATTCGTCTTTTTTTATGCAGATTGGTGTACCTATTGTCATAAAATGGAGCGCGTT
Organism: Roseivirga ehrenbergii; assembly: GCF_001593005.1. GTDB lineage: Bacteria > Bacteroidota > Bacteroidia > Cytophagales > Cyclobacteriaceae > Roseivirga > Roseivirga ehrenbergii. The sequence continues at coordinate 536,216 of NZ_LQZQ01000045.1, read as the reverse complement.
GCTTTTGAGGATGAATCGGTAGTTGAGACTTTGCAGAACGACTATTACGTAGTGAAAATGGATATTGAATCGGAGGAAACTATTGTGTTTGGCAATACCGAATTCAAGAATAAAAATATCAATAAGCGGAAGTCTGTTCATGAAATCCCTCTAATGATGGCCAGCAGAAAAGGAAAACCCTTTTCTTTGCCTGCAATGGTTTTGTTAGATGAGAGTTTCGAGGCTAAAGCCCGCTACTTTCAATATTTAGATGCTCAACAAATGCTTGAGATATTAAAAAATTAGAATATACTTGACCAATATATGAACTCAGAATCGTTAAGCGAAGTCCACTCTTCGGTACGTACCGACAAAAAAGGTTGGAGAAAGGTTTTGGCATTTCTAGGCCCAGCCTATTTAGTAAGCGTAGGTTACATGGACCCAGGAAACTGGGCAACCGATATTGCCGGTGGTTCTGAATTTGGCTACAAGCTGATTTGGGTATTACTCATGTCCAATATCATGGCTCTGTTGCTTCAGTCGCTTAGTGCCCGATTGGGAATTGTGAAAGGATTAGATTTGGCACAAGCTTCAAAAAATGCTTATCCAAAATGGGCTAACATTCCACTTTATATTCTAGCTGAAATCGCTATTGCCGCTTGTGATCTAGCTGAAATTGTCGGTATGGCGATTGGTTTAAGCTTACTATTCGACTTGCCTTTGATTTGGGGAGTAAGTATTACTGCACTAGACACTTTTCTACTCCTTTTCCTACTCAAAAGAGGAATGCGAGTAATGGAGGTGTTTATCATTTCATTAGTTTTCATCATAGGGGTCTCCTTTATCATACAAATGGTTATTGTAGCACCTGTTTATGGTGATGTAGTGAAAGGTTTTGTTCCTTCAGATCTTGGTGGAAACGCATTGTACTTGGCCATAGGAATTATCGGGGCTACGGTTATGCCACATAATCTCTATTTGCATTCATCATTAGTGCAAACCCGTAAAATAGACCGTTCCTTTCAAGGTTTAAAAAAGGCCATTAAGTACAATTTTATAGACACTGCCATTGCCTTAAACATGGCATTCTTTGTAAACGCTGCCATTCTAGTGTTGGCCGCAGCAGCCTTCTATACCAACGGCTTTTATAATGTGGCCGAAATACAAGACGCTTCTTTACTACTAGAAAACCTCTTTGGCAATGTTGCGCCAACCTTCTTCGCTATAGCATTAATTGCCGCAGGTCAAAGCTCTACAATAACGGGTACGCTTGCTGGTCAAATTGTAATGGAAGGTCATTTAAACTTAAGAATTCAGCCTTGGCTCAGGCGATTAATCACGCGTTTACTGGCCATTGCTCCCGCCCTATTTACTATAATCTATTTTGGAGAAGAAGCCCTAGGTAGTCTTTTAATCCTTAGTCAGGTAGTTTTGAGTTTACAGCTAGGTTTTGCTGTAATTCCTCTAATTCATTTTAATTCAGATAAAAAAATGATGGGTGAATTTGCCATCAAACCATGGGTAAAAGGACTTGCATGGTTAATTGCCGCTATCATTGTTTACCTAAACATTACTCTAGTTATTGATGAAATAACCTCTTGGGCAGTAAACTCAGGCGACAATAAGGTATATATCTACACCATTGTTATTCCAATTGCTGTGGCATGCCTTGCCCTGTTAGTATATGTATTTATTTATCCATTCCTCAAAAAGAATGAGCAGAATGAACAAACAGAAACCAATCATTTGCCTCACGGAAAAGCCGAAGATTTTTCTGAAGGAAAAATGATAGAATACAAGCACATAGGAATCACCATTGATTTCTCTGGGAATGACCAACTAGTAATTCAAAACGCTTTAAAGCAAGGAGGTAAATCGGCTACTTATATTTTTATACACGTAGTGGAAAGTGCGGCAGCGCGTTATTTAGGTAAGAATACCTTAGACAACGAAACCCAGCTGGATATTGATAATCTAAAACAATATCAGGAAATGTTGGAAGAGCTTGGTTATAAAACAGAGCAAAAAATCGGCTTTGGTAGCGCTCCAACAGAGATTGTTAAAATTGTGCAGGAGAGTAAAATCGATATGCTTGTAATGGGTGCTCATGGCCACAAAGGCCTTAAAGATTTGGTTTTCGGAACCACTTTAGATGTGGTGCGTCACAAAGTAAGCATCCCTATTTTGATTATTAGTTAATAGCAACAGATAACAAAAAGTAAAAAGGCATTAAGTGGAAACCTCCATTTAATGCCTTTTTTGATCGATATTAATCTCCGTCAATAATTCTTCCCAATCCTCCCAAAATAGAGCCCTCTCCTTTGGAAGAACCGCCTGCTCTTGGCGCGTGTTGAATAATTCTATCGGCCAACCTAGAGAATGGTAAACTTTGTAAATAAACCGTTCCAGTACCTCTTAAAGTGGCCAAAAACAAGCCTTCTCCACCAAAGAACATAGATTTTAAATTACCTGCACGCTGAATGTCATAATCAATACCAGGAGAAAATGCTACAATACAGCCCGTATCAACACGTAAGGTTTCACCATTTAATTGCCTTTTTACTACCGTACCGCCAGCATGCATAAAAGCCATTCCATCACCTTGGAGTTTCTGAAGAATAAAGCCTTCGCCACCAAAAAAACCAGCACCTAGTTTTCTGTTAAAGGCAATAGAAACGTTCGTTCCCATAGCAGCACATAAAAATGCATCTTTCTGACAGATAATGCTTTGACCTATTTCGTTTAAATCAATCGGAATGATTTTACCAGGGTATGGAGCGGCAAAAGTTACTTTACGTTTTGTATAACCCATATTGGTGAAATGGGTCATAAAAATGGATTCTCCAGTAAGCACCCGTTTTCCTACGCTTAATAATTTTCCGAAAATACCATTATCTGGTTCAGAACCATCACCCATTTTAGCCTGAAAATCAATGTCTTCTTCCATCCAATTCATGGCTCCTGCTTCTGCAATAACCGTTTCTTGAGGATCAAGCTCTATTTCTACCATCTGCATGTCATCGCCATGCAATTCATAATCTATTTCGTGTGATCTCATATGTGAAGTTTGATTTGAAATTTATCAAAAAGAAATACTATTCAATCTTTAGAATTAAGCCACTTTTCAGCTTTCCTTCTTTCTTTAAAGGCCTGAAATTCTACTGGTTTCATACGTAAACCTAAATCGATACCTGAAAAACGTGTAATAAATTTAGGAGATAGTACATGAGCCATATAACGCAAGCCAGATTGAACCGCCACAGGTACAACATTCGTCTCTATCCACTCATTAATTTCCAGAAAATTACTGGTGAGTAAGCTATTATCATTCAACAGTTTTCTACAGCCAGAAATGGAGAGCAGGTCCAAGAAAGCTTGAGTTCCTTTTTTGACATCCTCTAGCTCAATGTCTCCAATCCAGTTGATATAGATCCAACCGTTCTCTTGATCGAGGTTAGCTTCGTAGAAAATCTCGTTTTGGGCGTTTCTGATTATTTGTTTGTTCATGTCGTTCTGTCTGCCATGATAAACCAAAAAATTGAAAAATTGATCTAAAACAGGTGAAAAAAATCGAAAAAACTCTTTTAGAGCTATACTGAGACTGTTTCAATATGAAACAGTCACTTGTTTTCAGAATTATTCCTTTTATTGAAACCGTAAGAAACTTGCCTCCAAAAGCCTTTAGGAAATTTCTGTACCCCTGGAAAACCGAGCTTGATATTTTGTCCACTATGAGGAATATAGGCAGTACCAAAAATGTAGTCCCATAAACTTAAAGTCAGCCCAAAGTTAACCCCTGTTCTCCTTTCTTTTGGCAAATCGTGTGCATGATGCCACATGTGCATGTTGGGGTTATTAAAGATGTATTTTAAAAAACCTAGCCTCACATTAATATTAGCGTGGTTCCAATGCCCCACTGCCAATGTAAACATATGAACGAAGAAGAAATCATCGATACCAAAACCAATCATGGCCAATGGCAAGTATTCAATGGTGCGGTATACAATCGTTTCCATCCAATGGTATCGTAAATGGGCAGCAAAACCCATTTGCTCTACCGAATGATGTACTTTATGGAATTCCCAAAGCCTTGGTGAAGTATGTAAAAGTCTATGCACCCACCATTGAATAAAATCACGAATGATGAAAAGCATAAACAGTTGAGCAATTTTAGGCCAGGTTTCAATCTTTAGTGCCACTACATTGGTAAGCCCAAAAATGCCTAAAAAGTCGTTGAATAAATTTACAAATACATCAGAAAGAGCATTAAAAACGATGAGCGAAAAAAGGAAAAAATTGAAGAACATATAAAAAGCATCGAGCCAAAAATCTTTTCTAAACTTTGGCTGTTCTTTTCTCCAAGGCCTCACCCATTCCCATATAAAAAAGAACACTGAAAGAAGAATCAATCCCCAAAAATAATTTTGCCAAAGTGGCTTATAATCGTATTGAAAGGTGATTTCGTTCCAAATATAATTCGCATACCCGCTATAAGACTCTCTTGCTAATTCCCAGTATCTGTTCATTTGAATATTATCTGCAACCACTAACATAACCATTTACCCTTTGTGTTAAATAAAAGTTCCACAATTATCTCTTTCAGTGTTCATTTACTAATTGGTCAAAAATTCATTTAACCACATTAATATGAAATTGAAATTAAGAAACACAGCAATCTTAGCGTTGTCTTTCGCTACAATTGGGGTATTGCCTACGGAACTCAATGCCCAAAGAAATAGGAACACTACAACCACAGAGCAGTCGGTTCCAGAAGTAAAACCAGAAACAAAAGAAAAAGGGTATTCAGACCTTGTCAAAGGATTAAACGAAGATGAAGGCCTATTCAAGCTTTATCAGAAAGACGATAAAGTCATGTTTGAAATTCCTAAATCTGAATTAGGAAAAGACATGCTTTGGGTAACACGAGTAGTAGCTGTACCTGAAAATTTCGGTGGCTTTATTGGTAGCGGCTGGAAAATGAGCGAGCAAGTGGTAAAATGGGAGAAAGTAAATGATAATATTCTACTAAGGTCTATTTCATTTAATAATGTTGCCGATACTACAGATGCTATATCCAAATCGGTAGCAGATAATAACCTGGCTCCTATTATTGGTTCTTTTAAAATTGAAGGACAACCCGATGATAAGGAGGCTTACTTAGTGGATGTAAGTAAATTCTTTACTCAGGACACAAAAGCAATTAGTGCCATCAGTAATAGCATGCGTTCACAATTTCAGGTGCGTAGGCTAGATACCGAAAAGAGTTATTTATCCTCTGTAAAAAGTTTCCCAATCAATGTGGAAGTACGTCAAGTAATGACATATGATGCTGGCAGACCTCCTTCTGATTCAGAAATAGGGTTAATGACAGTGGAGGTTAGTCAGTCGATGATTAAGCTACCTGAAAATAAAATGATGCCGAGATTAGCTGATGAACGTGTTGGCTGGTTTACGCAAAGTAATATCAATTACAGCTCACTAAAATTAAAAGGTGACCAACAAACCTTTTTGAAAAGGTGGAGATTAGAGCCAAAGGATCCAGCTGCATATGCTAGAGGCGAATTGGTTGAGCCCGTAAAACCAATTGTTTATTATTTAGACCCTGCTACTCCAGAAAGATTCGTAAAATGGTTTAAACTCGGAATTGAAGATTGGCAAGTGGCTTTTGAAGCCGCTGGTTTTAAAAACGCCATTATTGCTAAAGAAGCTCCAAGCAAAGAAGAAGATCCAAATTGGTCTCCAGAAGATGCACGTTATTCAACAGTACGCTATGTGGCCAGCATGACAAGAAATGCGGTTGGGCCAAGCACAGCCGACCCTAGAACAGGTGAAATCATTGAAAGTGATATTGTTTGGTTTCACAACCATTTAAGATCATACAGAAACTGGTATATGATTCAAACGGGGGCTGCCAATCCTTTGGCCCGAAGTCTTGATGTGCCTGAAGATGAAATTGGTGAAATGATGAGAGCGGTAATAGCGCATGAAATTGGTCACGCTTTAGGTTTGCCTCATAATATGAAAGCAAGTTCGGCCTACCCTGTTGAAAAACTGCGAGACCCTGAGTTTACCGAAAAATACGGTGTAGCACCAACAATAATGGATTACGCTAGAGTAAACTACATTGCACAGCCTGGTGATGGCGTAACGCGCTTTATTCGTAAAATTGGCCCATATGATAAGTATTCTATCAACTGGGGCTACAGAGTAATTCCTTCTGCCAAAACACCCGAAGCCGAGTCTAGCATATTAGACCAATGGATTATGGAAAAAGCCAATGACAAAATGTATCGTTTTGGCAGCAGCAATGGAAGTAACCCAGAAGCTCAAACAGAAGACTTGGGCGACAATGCAGTGAAAGCTAGTATGTACGGAATGGAAAACCTTAAAAAGGTAGTACCTAACTTATTGACTTGGACAACCACTGCTGGTGAAGATTATACCGAAACCAACGAAATTTATAATGAGATTATCGGCCAATGGAGACGATTTACAGGGCATGTTACTACGGTAATAGGCGGTATTACTGAAGATTTAAAATCAGCCGATCAATCAGGGGCTGTTTATAATGTAGTTCCTGAAGCATACCAAAAGGAAGCCATGGCATGGATGCAGAAATATGCTTTCAGTACACCAGATTGGTTATTAGATGAAGAATTGCTGCGCAGGCTAGAAAGTTATGGGGCCGTTAATCGTATCAGTGGAACTCAATCTTCTTTCCTTAATTCAGTCTTAGACCCAACTAGAGCCCAAAGATTAATAGAAGCTGAAGCCTTTAAGGGAAGAAACACTTATACTATATATCAACTATTTGGTGATATGAGAACTGGCTTGTTTTCAGAACTTAAATCGGGTTCTCAAATAGATACTTACCGTAGAAACTTACAGCGAGCATTTGTTGAAAAACTTGAATCATTGATGACTACTGACTCGAATTCATTCCAAGCACGACAGGTGAATGTTGCACAATCAGATATTCGTCCAGTAGTGAAATCGGAATTGAAAACCCTTCAACAAGAGATTAAAAGCAACAAAGGCAAATTTACTGATAGAGCAAGCTCAATTCATCTGGAGGACTTGCTAGATCGAATAGCTAAAATTCTTGATCCGAAGTAAATCGGATCAAGAATTTTAATTAAGGGCCATCTCAGTTAATTCTGGCATGGCCTTTTCCTTTTCAGGCCTAGCATCTCACTATGCTTGTCCACCGAAATTCCCACTTAGTTACACAGTTGTGTAGAAAAATCACACACCAATTCGTCTTATATTATAACTATTATAAGTTATAATTATAACATACGTGTTTTTAAGCTATAATCCATTGTCGGCAAGGTTATAGTCACTCTGAGGTCAAAACCAAAAATTTAAAAACATGAAAAAGATAATTATACTACTAACATTCCTCTGCATCGGTGCAATGGCCATGGGTCAAACAAGTTACGACCGTTGGAGATTTGAAATCGGAACCACACATAATAAACTACGTCAGAATTACGATGACGGTATGTTCAACTTCAGCGATATAGACCATGTAGGATTTAGAGTTGCTGCTGATTATTACATTAACCCTAGCTTGAACGCAGAGTTGGCTTTATCACGTGGTAAAATGCAACACGAAAATGAGTTTAGAGCACTAATTACAGATGTTGTAACTCGTTTAACTTATAAGTTTAATAATGGATACATTATGAAAGAAGATGCATTTTTTGCACCATTCTTATCCACAGGTTTTGGTATCACCAATATGCAAGACCAAGAGTATTTTTACGGTGAATATGACGGTACACATGCATTAATTCCATTGGCAGCAGGTTTTAACCTTAACATAAACGATAAAACCAGTCTTGTTACGCAGGCTACTTACAAAAACACTATTGATGACACCTATAGCTATTTACAATATAATATCGGTGTTAAATTCTCATTCCAGAAGGATACAGACTCTGACGGTGACGGTATAATTGATAGAAAAGATGCTTGTCCTGATGTAGCCGGTGTTGGAGAAAACAACGGTTGTCCATTAGAGGATGATGATAATGATGGAGTTGCAAACATTTATGATGCTTGTCCGAATGTTGCTGGAACAATGAACGGTTGTCCTGATAGCGATGGAGATAAAGTACCAGACATTTATGATGCTTGTCCAAATACAGCAGGTAGCCCTGCCCTAGGTGGATGCCCAGATTCAGATAACGATGGTGTTGCAGATGCTCAAGACCCTTGTCCAAATACTTACGGTACAGTAAACGGATGTACTCAACAAGCTATTGACGCAATGAATCCACAATCAGAAGAAACTATTAAAGTGAAATTGATTGAAGCAGCTCAAGATATTCTTTTCGAATTAGATAAAGCAACCTTGACTCAAGGTTCATACGAAGCACTAGATGATATTTTGAAAGTTTTACAAGAAAATCCAGGTATCAAACTTGACATCAATGGTCATGCTGATAGCACAGGGTCTGCGGATTACAATTACCAGTTATCTAAAAATAGAGCTGAAACGGTGAGACAATACTTCATCAATAAAGGTATTGCCGCAAACAGATTAATGTCTGAAGGTTTTGGAGAAAAAGCACCAAAAACAGGCAACGCTACCTCTGGAGAAAGAGCCTTAAACAGAAGAGTTGATATTGATTTTGTGATCAACAACAACTAAGCACTAACTAGTTAGCCTATATTGAAAGGTCATGTCGATATTTTCGACATGACCTTTTTATTGCATTTGAGCCCCATATTCACTTCCTCCTTAAAAATTGTATTTCAAGATTATCCGTAATTTGGCTTCTCTACTCCTTTAAATAGCATAGTTACCACTCTTATATTTGCCTTTGAAAACAGCAACAGTTTCTTATATATTACATTTTTTATTTTCAACAATTCAAAGCGCTAAGAATGAAACTACTATTAATGAAAACCATTCGCGCGGTTTTCCTTATGCTGCTTACAGTAAGCACAATTGGCTTAAATGCTCAAAGTGACCCTACTGGAGAATCGGCAGTAACCCGAACCTTCGCCATCACCAATGCTACGGTGATTCAGGCACCTGGTAAGGAATTAAAAGGAGCCACCGTAGTGATTAAAAACGGCCTAATCGATGCCGTAGGAACCAATGTAACGGTACCTAAAAACGCTCAACTAATTGATGGCAAAGACTTATTTGTTTATGCTGCTTTTATTGATGGTTTGTCTAACACAGGAGCAAAACGCCCTGAAAACATGCCTCGCCCTAACAACCTTTTTAGCCCAGACCCTCCAAATGATTATGCTGGAATTACTCCTGAGCGCAGTCTTGTAGATCAACTGGACATAGAAAGCAATACCATTGGCTCATTGAGAAAAGAAGGTTTTGCTATCTCACACTCTGTACCATTCGGTAGAATGTTACCAGGTTCGGGTTCTATCATTCTTTTGGGTGATAAAAAACATGCTGATGACCTTGTTTTGTCTAAAGATGTTTCAATGTTCACTCAATTTGCTGGTGCTCCTGGTGCTTACCCTGGTAATGTATTGGGTATTATGGCGAAATTTAGAAATCTGTATCGCAATGCTGAAAACGACAAAAAGCATTTCGATTCTTACGCTCAAAACCCAAGCGGATTAGAAAGACCAGAAAGAGATAGAGTAACAGAGGCATTCTTCCCTGTTGTGACTAAGCAACGTCCGGTTATTTTTGATGTATCTGGGGTTCTTGAAGTACAAAGAGCTATAAGGTTACAGAAAGACCTAGGCTTTAAACTAATGGTGGGTAACGTAAAACAAGCATGGGATTTAGGCCAAACCTTTAAAGAAAATGGCACCAATGTATTCTTATCTCTTGATTTACCTGATGCGCCTAAAGAAGCCAAAGGAAAGGATAAAGATGAAATGACTGAAGAGGCCAAAAGGTTAGAAGCCAGAAAAATGGACTTCTATAAGAAATATGCAGGTCAAGCAGCTTCTCTTGCTAATACAGGAGTAAAGTTTGGCTTTTCTTCGCTTGATGTAACCAGCAATAAAATAAAAGCCAACCTTTTGACTATGATTGAAAATGGTTTGAGCGAAAATGATGCACTTGCTGCACTTACTACTAACCCTGCTGGAATCTTAGGAATCGATAAAATTGCTGGGACAGTAGAGGCTGGCAAAATTGCCAACATCATGATCAGTAACGCACCATATTTCACCAAAGACTCTCAAATCAAATTTATGTTTGTAGACGGTGACAAATATGATTTCGAAATCAAAGAAAAAAGTGCTGCTGGAAATGGCAATAGAGCAGCTGCTGCTGGAAACGACCCAGTTGTAGGTAGCTGGACTTATAACTTCGAAACACCACAAGGTGCTACTACTGGTAAAATGATTATCGGAAAAGAAGGTACGGAATATACCGGAAAATTAACCAGCAATGACGGTGGCCCAGATAACGACATGCAAGAAGTGAGCTACGTTAATGGTACGCTTAGCTTTTCGTTCTCAATTGACGCAGGAGGTCAGTCTGTTGAACTAGTGGTTACTGGAACTGTTACAGGCAAGCAGTACGATGCCGAGGTTTCTGTTTCTGCATTCAATTTCTCTACTCCGTTAACTGCTACTAAAGATGACGGCCAATAAAATCTGAAAACATGAAAAAGAATATTTTAATACTAACCCTTATTCTCTTTACTGGCTTTGTTGCAAATGCTCAGGTAAAGAAGGGAGATGTGCTTATTAAGAACGCAACTGTTTTAACCATTACGAAAGGTACTTTGGAGAATACAGATGTTTTGGTTCGCGATGGCAAAATCTCTAGAATTGGTAAAAATCTAAAAGCTCCAAATGGAGTTCAAGAGATTGATGCCACAGGTAAATTTGTAATGCCTGGAATTATTGATGCTCACTCTCATATTGCCCTTAGTGCAGTAAACGAAGGAACAAGTCAGGTAACTGCCGAGGTGAACATGGGTGATGTTATCGATCCGTTCGATGTTTCTATTTATAGAGCATTGGCTGGAGGTGTAACTTCTACACACGCACTTCATGGTTCGGCCAATGTAATTGGTGGTGAAAGCGAAACTTTAAAGCTTCGTTACGGAACTACCAACCCGGAGGAAATGAAATTTGAAGATGCACCAAGAACGATCAAATTCGCTTTGGGTGAAAACCCAACTAGAGGTGGACGTTCTCGTGGTATACAGCCGTCTAGCCGTATGGGTGTGGAGGCCATGTTGAGAAATTCATTTAACGATGCTGTTGCCTATAGAGCAAAGTGGGATGCATACAAAGCAGATAAAAACCCTAGAAAAGTAGCTCCTGAGTATGATTTAAGAATGGAAACATTAGTAGACATTCTTGATGGAAAAGTACTTGTTCATTGCCACTCTTACCGTGCCGATGAGATTTATATGTTAATGAAAGTTTTTACTGATTTTGGAATCAAAAAACTTACCTACCAGCATGCTAATGAAGCTTACAAAGTAGCTTCAGAATTGGCAGAGTTTGGTGCAGGTGCTTCTGTCTTTGCAGATTGGTGGGCTTATAAGTTAGAAGTATACTGGTCTACAGCCTACAATGCAACCATTCTTACAAGAAACGGTGTATTGACTTCAATTAACTCTGATTCAGGCGAGTTAATCCGTCACTTATTTCACGAGGCGGCTAAAACACAAAAGTATGGTGACTTAAGCGATGATGAAGCCCTTTCTTTAATCACATTAAACCCTGCCAAACAATTAGGTATCGACAATAGAGTTGGATCAATTGAAGTAGGAAAAGATGCCGATATCGCAATTTTTGAAGGTCATCCCCTATCTGTTTATGCCATTCCAGTAATGACTTTTGTGGACGGTGTTAAATATTTTGACAGAGCCACAGATATTGACGATCAGCGCATCTATATCAACCCTGAAGAAACAGTTGAAAACATTTCAATTTTCAACCGTCATGATGAGGACAGATGCATGGAAGAAGGCGTAGTTAGTTTCGAAGCATTATTCTCCAACAAAAAATAGAAAGAAGCTATGAAAAGAATATTTCAAATACTCATTATCGCTTTAATCGTCCCTCTTCTTTCTTTTGGGCAAGAAGACGACCAAGTGATGAAAGCAAGAGCAGGTAAGTTCGCGCTTACAAATGCTAAAATCTATACTGTTACAAACGGTATTATTGAAAACGGTACATTAATCATCAACAATGGAATAATTGAAGCCGTTGGTGCCAATGTTACCATTCCAGATGACGCGGAAGTAATTGATTGCAAGGGCAAAGAAATTTACCCAGGTATGATTGATTCTGGTACCAAAGTAGGTTTACAGGAAATCGAAAGTATTGATGTATCTCAAGATTACAGCGAAAGCGGTGCTTTAACTCCTCAAATGCAAGCTTTAACCGCGGTAAACCCTAATTCTGCTGTTATTCCAGTAACTCGAGTAAGCGGTGTTACTACAGTATGGACAACTCCTAGCGGAGGGTTTTTACCAGGTACGGCTGCTGCAATCAACTTGTTCGGTTACACTCCAGATCAAATGTTTGCTGGTGCTAAAGGAATCATCATGAACTTCCCTTCTACCGCTGGTGGAGGACGTTTCAGAAGAAGATCTCCTGAAGAACAAGCTAAGGCTACTGAAAGAGCTCTAAAAACAGTAAACGATGCTTGGGACAAAGCTGAGCTTTATGCCAAAATTGAGGGAGCTAATGACGTAAGAAATTACCCTGAAATTGAAGCATTAGTACCTGTTGTAAAAGGCGAAATGCAATTGTTCATTGAGGCTAATGCAGCTAAGGATATCCTTGCTGCTATTGACTGGGTAAAAACTAGAGGATATAAAAAAGTAGTTTTAACTGGTGTTTCTGAAGGCTGGAGAGTAGCGGAAGAAATTGCTAAATCTAAAATTCCTGTAATCGCTGGTCCTATTCAGGCCATTCCAACACGTGGATCGGATAGATATGATGCAGCTTATGCAAACCCAGGAATCATGAGTGCAGCTGGCGTTAAAGTAGCTTTGCGTACTGGTGATACTGAAAATGTGAGAAACTTACCTTACCATGCAGGTTTCGCTGCTTCATATGGAATGGGAAGAGAAGAAGCATTGAAAGCAATCACAATCAACGCAGCCGAAATTTTAGGCGTTTCTAATAGTATCGGATCAATTGAAGTAGGTAAGAAAGCAAACGTATTTGTTTCTACTGGCGACCCATTCGAAACGGCTTCTAAGATTACTGACTTGTTCATTGATGGCTATAAAGTACCGATGACTTCTCAGCAAATCAGACTGTATGACGAATTCTTAGACAGAACCCCAGGTGTTAAAAAGAATGACCCTGCGATTAAAATCATTAAGAAGTAAGCACATTTCTAATACCATAAAAAAAGCGACTAGTGATAGTCGCTTTTTTTATGGTCTATGATTAGTTAATTGGTCATTTGTCATTGGTAAATTAGTCAACTCAAACTATTGACCAATGTCCATTGACTATTGACTGTCTCACTCCTTCCTCAACACTTCAACGGGATTGGTTTTACTGAATTGAAGCATTTTAAAGCCAATAACTACGAATAGCAGTACAATCATAAAGACTCCAGCGATAAGGCCTTGACCCGCATTAAGACTTATCCTCACGGCATAGTCTTGTAGGTATTGTTCCATCAAATAATAGCCAATAGGTAAAGCAATCAGTAAAGCGATAATAAGGCTATAAAGGAAAGGAAGTGACAACCTTCCAAGTAATTCAGGAACACTTGCACCTAGAATCTTACGGATACTCACAGCCTTCATTTTAGAATTAGCAAACATAATGGCCATCCCGAAAAGGTTCATAAAGGAAAGCAGAAGCACTACTCCCGCCAAAATGCTAAAGAGCGTTGAAATTTTAGATACCTTCTGAACGGAACCTTGTACCCTATCACTTAATGCATAGATACGCGAGTCTTTAACTGGGTCAAAAGTTTTCCAAACCGTTTCTAACTGCGCCATAACTGAAGCCTGATTATTGTCAGAAATCTTCAGTAAATAACTATGGAACTTGCTATCAACAGCCGGCAGAAACACATGACTCATCGGAGTGGGATTACTTACCCCCCAGTCTGCATAATTACTCACTACGCCAATGACTGTTCTTGGCTTTCCATCAACACTCAAAGTCATTCCTAATGGGCTTGCTAAACCATGCTGAGCCGCAAAACTCTCGTTAATTAAGCAAGAGTTTTCATCTGATACTCCATTGAAAGAACCTCCTTCTAGAAGCTTAATCCCCATAGTTTCAAAGAAGTTTTCCGACACAAATATTCTAGATGGGTTATCTTGAATAAGACTATCGCCCATTTGAATCTTTACTTTAGAGAAACCATTGAAATTAAGAGGAAATGGCCCTTTGGCTACTTCTACTACTCCAGACACTGAACGCAACGACTCTAAAAGCACTGTGCTATTCTTCTTCATTTCTGGATTTGTATTGTCGAAAGACAGGATGTTTTCAGTCGTATAGCCATTATCGAATTGGGCCATTTCGGAAACTTGAAGTTTCAGAACATAAACTCCGAAGACCAAGCAGATGGTAATCACGAATTGTGCTGTAAGCAAAACCCGTTTCATCACAAAGCCAGAACCTGTTGGACTTGAAAAACCAGAAAGTACTTTTACAGGGTTTAATTTAGAAACTATGAATGCAGGATATAAACCCGCAATAAGACCTGTAAAAAGTGTAAATGCGATTAGGAATACAATCACTTCAGGTTGATCCATCTGCAGACCAATGGGGACTTGAAGCAAATCGGAAACCCACTTCCCAGAAACCTCTAAAGCAACAACAGTTAGCAGTAAAGATACTGCCGCATAAACTACTGATTCGACTAAGAATTGAATTCGAATGGTGCTAACATTTGCACCGTTTACCTTTCTAACCCCTACCTCTTTCGCCCTTTTTAAGGATAAGCTCAACGCAATGGCTACGTAGCCCAAAAAAGCACAAAGCAACACACCTATGCTAACATATAGTATCGTCTTTATCATTTTTTTGGAGGCTCCAAAAAGAGAATAAAACTGTGCTCCATAATCATAATGAGAGTTCCCCCAGTAGGCGTCCGCTAGTTTTTCGGTGTATATTCCTTTCAGCCCTTCTGTAGACACCATTGTTTGGGCAGTCCTTAGCAAACTCACTTTAAATCGATTGATATCAGCACCCTCCTTTAATAAGATATGAGTTAACAGCGCATCAGTATCACCACTGGCTTTAGTATCCGCTACGAACTGATCCATTGAAAAGAAGATTCCAGGATTTAATATTGATAATTCAGAAACTTCTTCGAGCACTCCACTAATTAAGAATGCTCCCTTTTCATGAACCAAAACTTCCATGCCAATTGGGTTTTCATTTGGAAATAGCCTTTCTGACAAAAAGCTTGAAATCACTATTTTACCTGTACCCTCCAAAGCATTTTCAGGATTTCCATATTTAAGCGGAAAGCTAAACACATCGAACACATTGGCGTCAGTATAAAAAGCCTTTGCTTGTCTAATGAAAGATTGATCATCCTTACTTAAATAGACTTCTCCGTTATAGGAGTTAATCACGTTGACTGCCTCAATATCTGGACTTACATTCGGCATTTCTGCTACCATATCCGCTGATATATATTGATGATATCGCTCATAATCTAGCATCACCCTATACACCCTATCCGCATTGGCGTGATTGAGGTTTCTGGAATATTCATAGCGTACATAGAGCCCCGCCATTACAAAGCAATACATGCCCAAAGCCAATGAAAAGATCATGAGCAGCGTGTAACCCGTATTTCGTTTTAGATTAGTAAAAGCTGATTTTATATAATTCCGTAACATAACGTATCGGTTTATTAGTTAATTGGTCATTGGTCATTGGTCATTGGTGAAAACGAAAACCTATTTCTGACTTCCAGCCTTGTTTCAGTAATCCCTTCTCTCATTCCTTCATTAATGCTTTAATTCATTGCTTCATTCATCTTTCAATATCTCCACTGGGTTAATTAAGTAAGCTTTTATGCTGTGAATGGAAACGGTAATAAAAATCACGATTGAGGCAACGGCAATGGCTCCGAAGATCAGGAAAACAGGCATTTCAATGCGATAAGCAAAAGAACTCAGCCAATTGTCCATCCAATACACAACAACGGGGACTGCAATAACAACCGCAATTAATAGCTTCCATACACTTGAAACATTAAGCGTTTTCTGAATACTCATA
Source organism: Roseivirga ehrenbergii (assembly GCF_001593005.1). Taxonomy (GTDB): domain Bacteria; phylum Bacteroidota; class Bacteroidia; order Cytophagales; family Cyclobacteriaceae; genus Roseivirga; species Roseivirga ehrenbergii. Next base: position 520,058 of record NZ_LQZQ01000045.1, on the reverse strand, counting down.
AAACCAGCCCCAAGTACTTTCCGAATGCCCATTTCTTTCAACCTACGTTTTACTGAATAACCTGCAATGCCGAACAAGCCAATAAAAGCCACCAAAGCTGCTATCACTGTAAAAGTGTTTAACATGGTAATCATTACATTTTCTTGTTTGTACTGCGCATCAACCCGGTCTTCCAAAAAGAAATATGAAGACGCATAAAGGTTTGGTATCTTGTTGTAAGCATCTAAAACTCGTTTGGAGGTAGAAGCCCAATTGGCACCCTCAAGTCTAACAATAAACTGACCGTTAAACCCCTGAGATGGATGGTGTTTAAATACTATTGGTTCTATAAGTTCTTTTTTAGACGCAAAATGAAAGTCACTGACCACACCAATGATTTTATAGGCTGAAGAGCCAGTTCCTAGTTTTTTATCTACAACTGAACCTTCTTTGTAACCTAGCTTATTAGCTGCTGTTGTATTAATCACTACCAATTTAGTGGAATCAGCATCTTCAGGTAAAAAATTCCGTCCTTCCAATAGCGGTATCCCCAATGTCTGAAAGTAGTTTTCATCAATCTCGAAGAAACTGAGATTAAAGTCATACTCTTTAAAGCTCATAGCAGCAGTAACATCATATGGAAGTTGACTGCCACTGCTGATTGCTCTGACCCCAGATATTTTCAATATTTCATTTTTATAAGCCTTCCAATCTCTGTATGGAATATTTTCTAGTACCAACTGATAATCTTTATCAAAACCCAAATTCTCGTTACGCATAAAGCGCATTTGTCGATTGGCCGTGACCGAAACACAGATAAGCACCACAAATACCAGAATTTGAAAAATACCGATCGCTCCAATCAATCGTTGGGAAGAGAAAATACCTTTACCATTTTTAAAGACTTGAACCACCTTTAATTTTGTACTCAAATAAGTGGGATAAAACGAGCAAACAAGGGCTATAAGCGAGGCGAACATAATGCCTTTGAGCAAAAGAATAGGCTGTACTAAAACGCTGATGCCTAAATTCCTTTCTACTAAAGCCTCTAATTGAGGAATAAGTAATTCCACTAAAATCATGGAAAGCACAAAGCTGATTAGGACATGCAATAATGACTCAATTATAAATTGTTTGCGTAGTTCTCTGCTGCTGGCGCCTGCCACTTTTCTTACCCCTATTTCCTTTGCTCTTTCAATAGACTGGGAGACAGATAAACTGATGTAGTTAAAAATGGAGCTTGCTAAAATGAAAATGGCTACCAAAGCAAAGATCGAAACGTACTGACGATCAGTTTTTTCCTTCACTTCATCCCTAACATCTAAGGAATAATGAACCTCGGAAATGGGCTGTAGGCTGAGTTTACTTCCCGCCCCATACTTATTCTTTTCTAAATAAAGTTCAGTGAGTTTATTTTCAACATCAGCTACTTCCGTATTCTCATTCAACAGCATATAGGCTTGTAGGTTATTCATTCTTACGCTCCAAGCCCCTACCTCATGACGAGCATTCATTTTCTCATTAAGTACAATCACATCAGCCTTAATAGATGAACTGTTGGGTAGGTCATGAAACACTCCATTAATAATATAACTGTCTTCATAATAGCCGACAGTTTTACCCAAAACATCAGTTGTACCATATTGCTTCAAGGCCATTGATTCGCTAATCAGCAAAGAATTGGGAGAATCGAATACACTCTTAGCATTACCATACATAAAGTGGATCGTAAAGAAATTCAAGAAATCACGATCAACAATTAAGGTCTCTGTTGGAGAACCCGTCTCCGTTGCCTCATGAAAATTGAATACAGCAGAATTTCTATCTACTTTGCTAAAAGCTTCAATACCTGGTATCCCTTCAACAAACTTTTGAGAAAAGGCATGACTCATACTTGCTTGTTTCTCTACCCCAAAATCGCTTTCAGCAATTGTTACTACCCTATAAATCCTATCCTTCTTTTCATGGAACTGATCATAGGCCAATTCATTCTGTAGGAAGAGATAGATGATAAAGAATGATCCCAAACCGATACTCAGACCGAGAATGTTCAGGCCAGCATAGAGCTTGTTTCGTCTCAAATTTCTAAAAGCAACTTTGATGTAGTTTCGTAGCATGGCTTGTTTAGTTATTGGTGTATGAGTTATTAGTTATGCGGGCTCTTCCAAGTTACCTCTTCGGTTTTCCAAACCCTTATTTCATTAATCCCTTCCCTCATTAATTCATTAATCCCCTCTCTCATTAATTCATTACCCATTTACTCGTTCCTCAAAATATCTACTGGATTCGTTCTAATGGTTGAAAGTGCCCTACTCAGTAAAACCAGTGCTGAAAAACCGAGAATACTGATCACAGTAATGACTCCGAAAGATGCGTCCAAATCAATCCTGTTCGGGTATTGATTGAGTGCGTTGCCCATAAAGTAATAGGCCAATGGTATGGACACCAGAGACGATAAAAGAATCAACCAAGCATAGGGTTTTGCTAAAATAAAGAGGATGTTATTTGCACTCGCGCCAAGTACTTTACGAATGCCAATTTCCTTAATGCGCTGTGAAGTTTGAAAAGCCACCAAAGAGAATAGCCCAAAGAGAGAAATCACCACAATAGCAAAGGTAACTCCATTAATGATTAACGTCAGGTTTTGCAGTCTACTTAGTTTTTCCTCATATGCGTCATCTAAAAACTGGTATTGATACGAATCCTTATAATCAAACTGATCCCAAATGGCATCAATCTGCCCTAAGGTGCTGGCCATGTTCTGAGCGTTCACCTTGATCAATAGATTATTGACCCTTCCACTGAGTAGCGGTGTTAACATCAGATCTCCAGCTGTCGACATAGAACCCGTAATGAGGAAATCCTTGATCAAGCCAATCACTCTTTTAGTACTCCCTTCAAAGATCAGCGTTGCCCCTATTGGATCCACCAATTCCAACTTCTTGGCTAAGGATTCATTAATTATGATTGAATTGTCGAAATCAGATGCAATTTCAGGGTCGAAATTTCTACCCGCCAATAAGGGAATTTCAAGCATTGTGATGAAACTCTCATCAGTCTCAACCCGAGGGACATTTTTAAAAGTTTTTTCTTTGTACTCTAAGGTATTAAAGCCAAACGCACCTCCCGGAAGCGGCCCCATTGTTACCCCTTCAACCCCGCTAATATTCTTTATCTCTTGCAAGAAAACCTGATGCCTTTCAGACATTTCCTTCGTCATGCTAATACTGACCACCCTTTCTTTATTAAAACCAAGATCGAAATTGATATAATGATTGATTTGCTTATTGGCCACCAAAAGCACGATGATCATAAAAGCTGAAATGGTGAACTGAAAAAAGAGCAAAACACTGCGATGAGAAAAACGAGAATGACCTTGCTGTTTCTGCCCTTTTAGTGCTTTAACTGGGTTGAAACGAGACAATAGCACCGCTGGATAAATACCAGCCAAAAGACCACAAAACAATGCATAGGCCAATAAGTAGCCTAAAATGGTAATGTCTTCATAGTCCATCTTCAGGCTGATGCCCATAATTTGGGATACCGAAGGCAAAAGGATTTCTACCATAATAACGGCCACCACCAAACAGAGCAAGGCGAAAAAGAGCGTTTCACCCAAAAACTGTTTGATCAGTTGATTCTGAGTAGCCCCATTCACTTTACGAATCCCTACTTCTTTGGCTCTTTCCATGGCTTTAGCAGTCGCCATATTTACATAATTGGCCAAGGCAATAAAAAGCAGAAGAATAGCCAATCCTGAACACAAATAAATGACGTCCTTATTTGCCCCCAATCCTCTATCGCGGTTATTCAATGATGCTCCACTGCCTGATAATTGCCAATATGAATTTGCAAAAGAACCTAACTCTGCCTCGCTCCCCTCATACATTGCTTCTTCGGGTTTGTTAGTGTTGTATATAGTAGCGATTCGTTTTCTTATCTCAGTGAGATCACTGTTAGGTAGTGTTTTTATATAAATAAAGAACGTGTTGTACCCCCATGAATCTAAGCTCTCCATATCGTTCAATGAGAAAGAAAAATGAGGTTGGAACTGAGAGTTGTTTGGAAAGTCTTTAAGAACGCCCGTAACTCTAAAATTACCTTTACCATCTACCGACAGCGTTTCGCCAATTGCATTTTCACTCCCAAAGTACTTTAAGGCCATTTCTCTCGAAATCACAACTGAATTTGGATCGTCAAATAAATTAGACTTATCTCCGTAAAGAATCGGAAATGTAAAAACATTGAAGAAGGAGCTTTCTATGGTGTAAAAATTCTCTCGTATGTAATCCGTCCCGTTTTTAACAACATACATACCTCCAGCTCCAGCTACGGTGGTAGTCACCTCTTCTAACCCAGGAGTTCCTTCTTTGATCAGCTTGCCAAAAGGAGGTGGCAAATATGGATCGTAGGAGCCCCCAAACTGTTCGGTCTTCTTCATTTTAACCAAATGAATATCTTCTACATCCTCATGAAATTGATCATAGGAAAGCTCGTAACGAACATACAGCCCTACCAAAATAAAACAGGCCATAGCCACTGAAAGCCCTGTCAGGTTAATCAACGTAAAGACCTTGTTTCTCTTTATTCCTCTTAGCGTGGTGGTGATGTAGTTCTTTAGCATAGCTCTTTGGTTATTGGTGTATTAGTTAATTGGTCATTGGTCATTGGTCATTGAAGAAAGCGAAAACCTGTTTCTGTCTTCCAGTCTTGTTTCATTTATTCATTGTTTAACTCCTTCATTATTTTATTAATCCCCACCCTCATTATTTCATTTGCTTACTCATTCTTTAAAACATCCACAGGATTCTTTTGAGCACTGAAGTAGCTATGAAACCCTAGAATAATTGCTGCAATGGTAGTTATGGTTAAGACTGATGTAAGCCCAAAACTCCCTAAGCTTTCTAGTCTATAAGGAAAAGCTTGGAGCCATTTTTCAACCAAATAGAATGTGACAGGAATAGAGATCGTAAAAGCCAAAAACATCAGCCACAAAAAATGCTTGTTTAAGGCTTTTAAGAGATGGAGGTAGTTGGCTCCCAATACTTTCCTAATGCCTATTTCTTTTTCACGCGCGTTACTTTCAAATGATGCCAAAGCAAATAGACCTAAGAAAGCCACAAGAATCACAGTTCCAGTGAGTAGATTGAAAATTTTCTTGAGCGTGGCTTCCGCTTCATAATAACTTTGGCTTTCAAAAACACCTTCTACTTCTGAGATTGTTGGACTAGACTTTAATCCAAAATCTTTAAGGGCCAATTCAACTTGCGCTAGTACCTGACCCTTGTTTCCTTCTCTATATGAGAATTGAATATTGTTAAAGTCTCTAGGTCTGTATTCTATAGAAGCTGGATCTATTTCGCTTTTAGCAGATTGGTAGAAGAAATCTTTAACAACGCCAACAACTCTTTTACCGCTAGGTAATTTGGCGCCAATTGCTGGGTTCAATCCCAATTTCTTCTTCGCTGTTTCATTGATGATTGCCGCTTCAGACAATTTAGAGTTGGGCACCTGAGAAAAGTCTGTCCCCTCTAATACTTCCAATTGAAACATTTCATTGAAGTTTTTATCTGCAGCACCTATTAAGAAGAAAATGGCAAACTTTTTACCTTCTATTTCGACAATACTTGGAGGTGGTGGTGGCGGAAAAACAGGAAGTGGAGAGGAAGTGATTGCTTCAATTTGTGGAATAGTTTGAAGTTTATTTTTTAAGGTTTCATAATTAAGTTTTTGATCCACTTGGTAAAGGCTCATCGACATAATATTCTCCTCATTATATCCTTTGTCCATATTAATGAGAAAGTCAGCTTGGCCACGGATAGCCAAAGCAGCCACTAAAAGCCCTGAGCATATGGTAAACTGAAGTACGATCAGTGACTTTTTGAATACGCCCGATTTAGATGTTGGAGAAATGCCCCTCAAAACTGAAGATAGATTGAATGAACTAAGTATTACTGCAGGGTAAATTCCTGAAATAACCACTACAACTATCAATACCAATGCGGGGAGAACGATTAGATCGGGAGACTGTATCAAATTGAAAGACAATTCTTTACCAATAAGAGTATTCACATATGGCAGAGTAACCTCCACTCCAATAAGGGCAATTACCAGACTAAAGAAAGCAACAAAAATGGTTTCCAGCATTTTTTGGGCAATAAGGGCTGATCGAGAAGCTCCTATTACCTTCCTGATTCCCATTTGTTTAGTGGTGTTTATAGAGCTACTTGTAGCAAGGTTGATATAATTAAAACAGGCTACGAACAGAATTAGACCACCGATTAAAGAGAAAATGTAAATATATTTTTTCTGACCACCGAACATATAGTTACCATAGCGGCCTGTCTTCTGACTTAAGTATAAATTGGAGAATTTGAGAAAGTCGTAATTCTTTGCAAGATCCTTTTGACCATTTCTTTCTAACAGCTCCTCAGTATCTCTAAATAATTTCTCCAAGCTATAGCCTTCACGAAGAAGAAAGTAACTAAAACCCTTACCGTATACCCAATCATCCAATACATAGTTATATCGTGATTCTGGGTGATTTATTGAGGCGATGAAATCAAACTGCAAATGGGAATTTCTAGGAATAGGCTTCAGAACACCCGATACTGAAAGCTCTCCTAGGTTTTTGAGGTTTACATTTTTACCAATAGGGTTTTCATCAGGAAATAGACTTTGAGCCACTTCAGAAGAAATTACAACACCTAAAGGTTCATTTAATGCCGTTTTTGAATCACCATACTTTAATCCAAAATCAAAGACTTCGAATAGTTCTGAGGAAGAGAAGTATAAGTTTTTTGTCTGTATCCATTCTTCTCCTAACTGATAGTTATCCCAACTATTACGATCAATATTCACTGCATTGATCACTTCAGTACTTTCCTTCTTCAATGCATTGAATAAGGCATAAGATGGAGAAACGTTAAATGGTTCACCATCTTCTCTTTCCATCTGGAAAGTTGCCATATAAATCTGATCTGCATTCTCATGCCAACGATCATAGGTCACTTCATCTCGAACATAAAGAGCTGTCACTAAAAAGCAGAACATTCCAATGCTTAGGCCCAAAAGGTTAATTAGAGTAAAGCCCTTTTCGCGCTTTAGGCTTCGGAATATGGTTTTAAAGTATCTCATCAGACGTTATGGTTTATTGGTCATTGGTGAAAACGAAAATCTACTTCTGACTTCCGTCTACGGTCTTCCAACCTTGTTTCATTCCTTCATTAATTCATTAATCCCTTCACTCATTAGCTCGTTATCTCACTCATTCCTTAATGAATCCACTGGGTTTGAAAATGCTGCCTTCACAGATTGATAAGAAACCGTAAACATGGCTACCATCACAGTGACCAAACCTGCCATGAGGAAGTAATACCAACTAAGGTTGATACTATAGGCAAAACCATCCAACCAACGACTCATGGCGATATAAGCGATTGGCCAGCCAATGAGGTTAGAAATCAAAATAATTCGGACGTACTCTTTGGAAAGCATCATCACGATTTTGGAAACATCGGCCCCCAGCACTTTTCTAATACCAATTTCTTTGGTGCGTTTTTCGGCTAAGTAAGAAGCCAAGCCAAACAGCCCTAAACAGCCTATTGCTATGGCTAAAACCGTAAAAGTCAGAATGATTTGACTCAGTTGTTTATCCTTTTCATACAGTTCTTTTACGGCTTCGTCTACATATCTTAATTCAAATGGACGATTGGGAATTAGTGAAGTCCATACTTTAGCCATTTCTGCCTTAACTGATTCAATTCGCGACATATTGACCTTGGCGTATAGTAATTGCTTATAGTCTTGAGGCCCCGTATAAACCGCCCAAGGCTCTATATCACTGTGGAAGCTAGTAAAATGGAAATCGTCAACTACTCCAGCGATGGTGCCCATCATACTTTCGTCTATTCCAAAATGTTTCCCAACTGCTTCTTCAGGCGTTAATCCCAGCTTTTCAACACCAGTTTTATTCACCAAATAATAAACCGTAGAATCCCAATCCGACTTGTTCTTAAAACCTTCACCAGCCAAAAGATCGAAACCAAAAGTTTCTAGAAAATCTTGGTCACCATACATTCCTCTAAAGGAAATACTGACATTTTTAGGCAGACCATCCATCACTGCTCCCCAGCCAGAAAGCACATTAGAAATTTCGTTATTACTTCCCGTTACTTCCTCTACTCCCGTAATGGTTTGGAATTGAGTTTTTAAAGATTTATAGGCATTTCGGGCTGCGCGATCTGGAAGTTTGAGATACACTACCTGATCTTGGTCGTAGCCTATATCGGTATTCTGAACATATTTTAGCTGATAGAAAATCACTAAAGTGCCAGTGATAAGAAAAACACTCACTGTAAACTGAAGGGTCACTAGAATTCTTCGGAACATATTCCCCCCTTTGACATTGAAAGTACCTTTAAGCACCTTTACAGGCTGAAATGAAGAAAGGAATGAAGCGGGATAACTGCCCGCAATAAAGCTGACCACCAAAACAAAGCCGATCAATATGAGCATTAAATTAGGGTCGCTTTGAAGATCAATAGACAGTTGAGTACCTGCCATTTGGTTGAAAAAAGGCATCAAAACTTCGGCCAATACTACCCCTATTACCACGGACAAAAGCGTAACCATAAATGTCTCTCCATAGAACTGTAGAATCAACTGTCTTCTATGGGCGCCCATTACCTTGCGAATACCAACTTCCTTGGCTCGCTTTTCAGACTTGGCCGTACTTAGATTGACATAATTGATACAAGCGATAAGCAGAATAAAAGCAGCGATAGCCACTAAAGAGTATAACAGCTCTTTAGAAATTTTCTCAGGATAATCGGAGCCAAGGCTTGTATCAAAATGCATTTCAGAAATAGGCGCAATAGTGAATGACATCTTAAAACCTCCAGCCGTCATTTCATCGCCAAAATCATCTTCGATATATTGATTTAGCTTACTTTTAAAGCTTTCGGCAGCTGATTTATCATTGAGTTTTACATAGCTATAATAGTTCATAGGAAACCACCTAGTATTATCAATTTGGCCAAAAATTGAATTCATAGATATGACCATATCAAAATCCAAAGCGGTGTTTCCCGCAGCATTTGCTACAACGCCCGTTACTACGAAATCACTCCCGTTGGCATTTATCGTTTTACCATAGGCATCGGCTGCGTTATCAAAATATTTTTGGGCAATCGATTCGGTCAATACAATGGACTGCTTCTCCAAAAGTGCATTGCCAGCATTACCATCCAAGAAGCGATATTGAAATACCTTAAAGAAGCTTGAATCGGCATAAAAGACATTTGTTTCCGTAAATGTTTTGTCTTCATACCTCACCAAAAACTCTCGGCCTACGCTCCAGTCAAAAACAAAAGTGGCCAATTCCGTTTCTGGAATATGCTCTAATGCCACCTGAGTAACTTTACTTGGGGCGATTGCAATATGCTCTGTTTGTCCAGAAGTCTCATAAATGGAAGTGACTCGATAAATTTTATCAGCATCGGGGTAAAACTTCTCGTAAGACGATTCATTTCTAACATAGAGCAAAATGATGATACAAGCCATAATGCCTACCGACAATCCTGAGATATTAATCAGTGAATAAGCCTTCTGTCTTTTTAGGCTTCTTATCGCAATGTTGATGTAATTTCTGAACATGACCTTGTTGTTTTAATGGTTGAGTTTATTCGTTTCGTAATGAATCTACTGGGTTTTTTCTGGCCGAATTAACGGACTGATAAAGCGTAGTAAGCCAAGCAAAAAGCATTACCAAGACCACTGGCAATGCAAAAAGCGGCCAATCAAGCTTAATTCTAAAAGCAAAGGTGTTGATCCAATCTTCAAGGAAATAATACACCAATGGAATCACCAATGCGGTGCTGATCAGTAGCATACGACTTATGCCACTGTTCATTAACCAAATCAAATGAATGTTTGAAGCGCCTAGTACTTTTCGAATGCTGAATTCTTTTAGGCGTTGTTCGGCCAAGAATATGGTAAGTCCAAACAAACCAAGCAATGCGATTAAAATAGCCACCCCACTAAATGTGGTAAATATGTTGGCCAAACGTTGCTCCTGCGCATATTGAGCAGCAAATTCTTGATCTAAAAACGAGTATTCAAAAGGATAAAGGTTGGCGAACTTTTCGTAAGTGGCTTGAATAGACGCAATAGTAGCTTCCATGTTTTCCGGCTTTACTTTTACATAAGCCAGATTATTATCATTGGGTTTATAAAGGTAAGCGGCTGGTGTTACTTCATCCTTCACCGAAAAGAACACAAAATCTTCCACTACCCCACCCAAATTTGGAACGCCCACATCATCCTTAAAAACATTCTTGCCCATTTTATCTTCAATCTTCCATCCACCTACTTTGGCCAAGGCTTCATTTACAATTAGAAAATCATTCCCTTCCTTACCCAATTCAGGTTGATAGAGCTTTCCTTCAAGCAGTTTTATATCGAATTTCTGAAAGAAATCTTCGTCCACTGGAAAAATAGAAATTGGAGTAACATCTTCGCTTCCATCAATTTCTAAATAAAACTGAGCCTGTCCGCCAAACACTTTTGGTCCTGCTCCTGTCATCCATTCAATTGATGGGTTTGAACTCAGTTCACTTTTAAAAGCTTTGTATGATTGTTTGATTGCTTGGTCATTCAATGGAATCATAATCACTTGTTCTTTATCAAAGCCCAAGTCTAGCCCCTTTAAATGCTTGAATTGTTGATAGATAACATTGGTAGAAATAAACAAACCAATGCAAATAAAGAACTGAACCACCACCAATACATTTCTGAAAAGCAAGCCAGACTTACCTTTGGTGACACTTCCCGATAAGATTTGAGTAGCACTGAAACGGCTAAGGAAAACAGCGGGATAAAGCCCAGCAAAAATGCCAATTCCCAAAACAGCCAATACCATAAATAAGTAGGTAAAAGGGCTCTGGTAATCAATAAATATGGAAGCACCCGCAAAAGCATTAAATGAAGGCAGAAGTATTTCGGTAAAACAAACTGAAAGTACCACAGCTATAAAGGCAAGCGCAATGGACTCGATAAAAAACTGCGTTATAATCTGACTTCTGTAGCCTCCTACTGTTTTTCTAATCCCTACTTCCTTGGCCCTTTTTAGGTATCTGGCGGTTGATAAGTTGGTGTAGTTAATACAGGCAATAAACAGAATCAGAAGCCCAACGAGTAAGTATAGCCTTATAAATTGTTTATCGCCCGTTTTCTTAAAAAATGAATATAATTTACTGAAGTAAACTTCGCTCACAGGTTCTAAACGAACACTCATGTTCTTAATATGGGGTTGAAGAAGTGTCTTGGCTTTACCTTCAACAGAAACAATGTCCGCATTTTTATCAACCTGAACGTACAAAGGAAAACCAGATAACACACCCCAATCTCTATAACGTCCATCTTCACCATACGCTTTATCTGATTGCTGTATGGGAAGAATGTACTTGAAGTCCATGTGAGTCTCTTGACCAAGATCATCAATCACCCCAATGATTTTAAATACTCCATAACCATTCAGGTTCACAGTTTGATTAATGGCATTTTCCGCAGTATCGAAGAGTTTTTCTGCCTCAGACTTCACTATTATGAGCTCACTTACAGTTTGCTGATCCAACGGCTTAGATTGTGCGAGCACATCAAAATCAAATACATCGAATAAGGAAGGGTCAGCAAAATGAAGAGACTGAATCTTAAACTTTCGTTGACCAGCTTCAATAAGTAACTCAGAAGTTTGGCCAAATCTCACTGTGTTTTTCACCTCTGGAATACCCTCTTTGAACAACTCGGCCACGGGAAATTGCGTCATCATTTCCCAATTGGGTTCAACTTCGGTAGTATCATCCCTGGCGACTAAAACTCTATAGATTTCTTCAGAATGAGTGTGATACGAATCCTTATCAAATTGCTCCCTCACATATAAGCTTAGAATGACAAAGCAGATCAAGCCTACGGTCAGTCCGAATATATTCAGAACAGAGTAAAGCTTGTTCTTTACCAGGTACCGAAATGCAATTCTAAAAAAGGAGGATAACATAAATTTTATTTAGGTTAAAACTAGAGCTATAAAATTAATCTGTAAATAACGTCAGCAGTTAACCAACTGTCATACCAAAGTTAATTAACTATATATCAATAAATTAACACAAACAACCTCTTGCTAATTGGTCGCCATCGCACTTTGCCGTCCGCCAGCGGACGGCTATATTTGTTAGTATATTCGACAAGCTTTTGATTTGCACAAGATTCAAAGACTAATGTAAACCAGTTGCAGGATGAGACAGGTTGAAAAATAGACATAATGAAACAAGGAAAAATACTAATCATAGACGACAATGAAGATTTACTAAAAGCTGCTAGAATTTATCTGAAGCGGCATTTTGGTCAAATTGATTTGGAGAAAGATCCAACGCTGATTCCTGACCTGCTCCAGAATGATGCATATGATGTGATTCTGCTCGATATGAATTTCACTCAAGATGTGAACTCAGGGCAAGAAGGTTTTCATTGGTTGGATAAAATATTAGAGATCGATCCATCCGCAGTGGTAGTGCTCATTACCGCCTTTGGTTCGGTAGATTTGGCCGTAAAAGCCATTAAAGCAGGTGCTTCTGATTTTGTCATGAAGCCATGGGAAAACGAACAACTCTTGGCCACTCTCCTTTCGTCCATCCGCTTAAGGTCGTCTAAAGAAGAGCTAAAATTGATGAAAGACCGAGAAGATACTTTGACCCAAGACCTCGATCATAAATTCAAGGAAATTATTGGCCAAAGCGGATCGATGATTCAGGTTTTCGATACCATTGATCGAGTAGCCAGCACAGATGCCAACGTTTTAGTATTGGGTGAAAATGGCACAGGTAAGGAACTGATAGCCAGATCAATTCACAGAAATTCAAAAAGAGCTGAAAAGCCATTTATCAGTGTCGACTTAGGGGCTATTTCAGAGAACTTATTTGAAAGCGAGCTCTTTGGTCATGTTCGCGGATCTTTCACCGATGCCAAAACTGATCGTGCAGGTAGGTTTGAAATCGCCAATGGAGGCACTTTGTTTTTGGATGAAATCGGCAACCTTTCGCTCCCACTTCAAGCCAAACTCTTAACCGCAGTGCAAAACAGAAAAGTGAATCGAGTGGGATCGAATAAGACGATTGATGTCGATATTCGTTTGATCTGCGCCACCAATATGCCGCTTTACGAAATGGTGCAAAAAGGAGAATTTAGGCAAGATTTACTCTATCGGATTAACACCATAGAACTGAAGTTGCCCGCTTTGAGGGAAAGAATTGAGGACATTCCCCTACTGGCTGAGCATTACCTAAAAGACTACGCTAAGAAGTATAACAAAGACATTTACAAATTTAGTGAAGCCACCCTCAAGCGCTTGGAAAAATACAGTTGGCCTGGGAATGTGCGTGAGTTACAACATGCCGTAGAGCGCGCGGTCATCATGAGTCGTGATAACATTCTTCAACCCGAAGACTTCTTTTTCAATAATAATCAGCCTGTTCGCGACAAGGATGACATTAATCTGGAACAGTTCAACTTGGAAGATGTCGAGCGAATTCTAATCAGGAAAGTATTGGCCAAACACAACGGAAATATTACCCATGCAGCTCAGGAACTGGGTTTAACTCGCTCATCCTTGTACCGAAGACTAGAGAAATATGGGCTTTAATCGCTTTAGAATATTCGTGTTGATTCGCGTTATCGTATTGTTTGTTACGGTAGCCACTTTCGTTTATTTGCTCTTCTTCGATCAGAAGTATGTTACCACAGTAGTCACTGGTTTCTTAATCATTTTCGAGGTATTTGAACTTTTTAATTACATAGAAAGTACCAATAAAAAGCTGGCTCGCTTCTTCGATGCCATCAAATACAACGACTTTAACATGAGTTTTACCCACGATAATAAACTGGGGAAAACCTTTAAAGCATTGAATCTGGCTTTCAAAGATGTAATTGACGCCATTTTGGAGGAACGTAAAAAGAGCGAACAGTCTTTTCAGCAGTTGCGTGTAGTTGTTGAAAATATTGGTACAGGAATCATCGCCATCAACGAGACCGGAGAAGTGAAACTGATCAACCGTTCTGCGCTTCATTTATTGCAGTTAGAAAGCCTAAGAAGCCTTGATGACCTTAGACAAAAAGCACCTAACTTTCACTTTACCATTACCCATCTTAACTCCTCTAAAAGAGCAGCTTACAAAAATGAAAAAGGACAGGAATTGGTAATTCTCGAAACCATGTACAAACTGGGTGGCGAGCTTTACAGATTGATCGCCCTGCAAGACATTAAGGCGGAATTACAAGCCAAAGAACTAGAAGCTTGGCAGAACCTGACCAAAGTGCTTCGGCACGAAATCATGAATTCCATAGCCCCTATTTCTTCGCTTACTTCTACCCTAAGCGAGGTGTTGAAGGAAGACGTAATTAAGAAAAACGGACTCAACACCATTGAAGATGAAAGCTTGGAGGATCTTACCGAAGGCTTGAGCACCATTTCTAGCCGTAGTGAAGGCCTCATCAATTTTGTAAACGCCTATCGCGATTACACCAACCTACCAGAACCCGACAAGCGTCCAACGGATATCAAGTCATTAGTGCAAAACACGACAGCCTTACTCAAAAATGATTTCATTAAAGCAAATGTAGCCTTGGAAGTAATTCACGCTGACACCTCAATTGAACTGAATATCGATTATCAGTTGATTGAACAGGTGCTGATTAATATTCTGAAAAACGCCTTAGAAGTAGTTGAAAACAAAGAAAATGCTAAAGTGAAACTAGAAACGAGCGTGAATGAAGGATTAGTGACTGTATCAATTAGCGACAATGGCGCGGGCATTACCCCTGAAGCCACTGAGAAGATTTTCATGCCTTTCTTCTCTACCAAAAACAGAGGTTCGGGTATTGGTCTCAGCCTTTCTAAACAGATTATGCAGTTGCATGGTGGAGATATTCAGCTAGAAACTGAACTGGGTAAAGGTGCTACTTTTAGAATGGTTTTTCATCATACTGCCTTATAATCATATCTTTCAAGTGTCATAGCAATCATTTCTGCACACCACAGCCTGAAACTGTTCACAAACGGTTTTTCTTTTCGTTACTTTAGGCTTAGAGATGAAGTTATTCCAAAAAAAATCTTATCAATTTGAAACATTACTTGATCAGCAAGAACTGGATCAGCGCTTAAATACAAACTTAAAAAATAGTACCAATCTGGTTTCTAGCTATACAGGAAAACCATTCACCGGATATAAAGAAGGTAATATTTATAGAATTGTATCATCAACACCTGGTTTCGGAGCTATTTCTGTTTGCGAATTAAACTTAACACTAGAGAAGAACTCAATAAGAGCCTTGTTCAGAGTTAATAATGGTTTTAAGGTACTCTTCTTTTTCTGGTTAATTGGAGCCAGCTGTGGACTGGGAATATTATTAGTCTCAATCGATATTTGGATGACTAGACTACTGTTTATTTTTATTGTATTTCCAATTTGTGTTTTTCTATTTCTAAAGATGATTGGTCTTTTTGAGAGAGTTTCAAGAGAGTTCCTAATCAGGAAACTGGAAAAGTATCTTGACCTGAAACCTATGAGTTAGGAACATCCCTTTTGATTTTGACGAAGGAAGTAGAAACAACTTCACATCTCGAACATATTAGATCCTTCGTACCTCAGGATGAAAAGCATTGTGCGTTTAATGATGGTTGGACTCGTTTTTACCTTGTCCAGTTCATTCTAGCAAAACGTAGTTAAGCGTTTACTTCAGCTCCAATCGTTGATTGAAAGTGAACTGCCTATTTTCTTTTTCTGAGGTACGAAGGATCTAAAACTTCTACCCTATAGAAAACAGGATGCTGTCAAACAAACCCCTCTTCCTTAAACCTTGGGTTCGGATAAGTATAAAAGCCCTCCCCTGTTTTTACGCCCAGTTTACCGGCATCAATATAGCTTTTCAGCAAGGCAGCAAAGGCTTGACTTTTTTTATCGGGTTGACTGCTGGTGATATGCCAAGCCGTATCTAGCCCCACCGTGTCTAAAATTCCAAATGGCCCCATTTCCATTTTAAAGTTGCCCATCCAACTTCTGTCAATATCTTCAATAGAACCAATGTCCAAAGTTCTGAGTGAACCTGCGGCCCCTAAAAGCGCCATCAGCATGTAGTTGAAGATGTAACCCGTGTTTTCCTTTTGAACGAAGACTGGCGTTTGCCAAAGCTTCTCGCCTAATTCCATCAATAAATCATTGATCCAAGATGCTGTACCCGCATGCGGCATTACGTCCACCACATTGGAATAAAATACATCATGGAAATGGAAGTTGCAGAAGCGCTCAGGTCGGCCAGAAGCATCTGCTATTTGTGAACCAAGTAAATAGGAAGTATTGGTCGTGAAAAGCGTCTTTTCAGGGCAGAGCGCACCAAACTTCGCCCAAACTTTACGCTTCAGTTCGAGGTTTTCAGTCACAGATTCGCTCAGGAAGTCGGCATCATCTGCCGCAGCTTCAGGGTCAGTAGTGAAAGTCAAACGGCCTTTGGCTTCCTCAGCTTGTGCCTCAGTAAGCTTTTCATTCCTAATCAACATTTTAAGAATGCTGGCCTGAGTTTTAATGGCAGTATCGAGTGCTTTCTCTGAAATATCATAAATGGTAGTTTCAAAACCACTGATGGCGCATTGCAGCCCTACCCTTAAACCAAGCGTTCCAGCACCCAGAATAAGCACTTTATTGATGTCTTCTATTTTTAGTTGCATGTTGTCAGTTCAATGTATAATGTTCAAAGAATTACAATTCTAGATCTTCCCTTTTTCCAAAGCCTTTACCGCATTGGCACCACAGGCTTTAACGGCATAAATCAAATTTGCAAAACGTGGATCTTGTGTCAGTCCTTTTTTATAGCGGGCGTAAATCTGCTGAATAATCACACCGATTTTAAATGCTCCAAAAACATAGTAAAACACTTGATCCTTCAGGTCGAAGCCTGTTTTTTCCGCATAGCGTTCTACCAATTCATTTCGGGTATAATTGCCCGGCAACCAAGTGAGGCTGAAAGGTTTTAAAGCGTCAGAATCATCGGCTTGTGCCCAATAGGCCAAGGAAGTACCTAAATCCATTAGCGGATTGCCCACAGTAGACATTTCCCAATCCAGTACCGCAATAATTTCGTCTAGTTTATCGGGGTTCAATACGAGGTTATCGTATTTATAGTCGTTGTGAATAAAGCTAACATACTTCTGCTCCGGAATGTGCTTTTGCAGCCATTCGGCCACCTCATCCATATGAGGCAGCTTATCGGTTTCGGATTTATAATAGCGTCCAACCCAGCCTTCCACCTGTCGTTGGGTATAGCCCTCAGGTTTACCGAAATCAGCCAAACCAGCAGCAGTTAAATCCATGGTGTGAAGATCTGCCAAGTTATCAATGCAGGCTTCAGAAATGGACCGCATTAATTCAGGTTTGAGCTCAATGTCTTTTGGTGGTCGACTGCGTAAAATCACGCCTTTCACACGCTCCATAAGGTAGAAATCCGCTCCCATCACCGAATGGTTGTCGCAAAACAATACAGGCTTGGGTACTTTGGAATACACCGGTTTGAGGGCAGAAAGTACCCGAAACTCTCTGTGCATATCATGTCCGCCTTTGATATTCGCTCCAAATGGCGGACGCCTCAATACATATTCTTTTTCGCCTGTTTTGATCAAATAGGTAAGGTTAGAAAAACCACTAGGGAATTGAGAGACTTCTAGATTTCCAGAAAACCCTGTTAAGTGGTCACCCAAGTATTCTGTCAGCTTTGTGAGGTCTAACTCCTCTCCTTTCCTGATGTCTTTTGCCTTATCAATCATTGGTTAGTTTAATAGTTATTGGTTGGTTTAATAGTTATTGGTTATTGGTCAATAGTCAATAATGAAAACTCAAGAAAACGCCAATTGAACCGTCATTGCGAGAAAATTTTCTTGCGATAGCAAAGAAAAGTGACGAAGCAATCTCATAGAACAAACAGATTGCCGCGTCATGAAACCTTGTTAACACAGGTTTCATTTCTCGCAATGTCGGCTACTTTATACTTTGGTCTTCTAACTTCTGCCTTCGGTCTTCCCACTTCTTACTTCCAGCTTGTTCACATCCCATACCCCTTCAAAATCGCCTTGGCCAAACTGGCTTTATGCACTTCGTCTGGGCCATCGTAAATTCTTGCACCACGCTCATGTCTGTACCAAAACGAAAGCAAAGTATCATCGGTAATGCCCAAAGCTCCATGTACCTGAATGGCACGATCGAGCACTTTCATCAGCACATCCGCCACATAAAATTTGATAGTAGAAATCTCTAAACGCGATCCTTTAGACCCCTCATTATCAATCTTTTGCGCAGCATGAAGTACCATATACCTTGAAGCATTTATCTCCGCCCTACTTTCTGCAATCCAGTTTTGAACAGTTTGTTGGTGCCCCAACATTCTGCCGTCTCTTAATTCTCTTGAAGCCGCCCTACTGCACATCATATCGAAGGCACGTTCGCAGATACCAATCCAGCGCATGCAGTGGTGAATTCGGCCTGGGCCTAAACGCTGCTGCGCCAACATAAAGCCACTACCCATTTCGCCAATCAGATTACTTTTTGGTACACGGCAATTCACATAGTGGATTTCGGCATGACTCAAATAGCCTTCTCCCATATCGCCCATAATGGGTATATTTCGGGTGAGCTCAAACCCTGGCGTATCTGTAGGCACTACAATCATGCTGGCCCTTTTGTGCGGTTCCGCATCGGGATTGGTCACTGCCATTACAATAGCAAAAGCAGCCCCATCAGCCGCGGTGGTGAACCATTTATGGCCGTTGATGATGAACTCATCTCCATCCAAAACGGCTGTGGTGCCCATATTCACGGGGTTTGAACCCGCAAAATCTGGCTCGGTCATGGAAAAGCAGCTTCTGATTTCACCTTTCATTAAAGGCGCTAAGTATTTTTCTTTCAATTCGGCCGAAGCAAATTGATGCATCAGTTCAATATTACCAATGTCTGGCGCTTGGCAGTTGAGCACATAGTGCCCCAACGGAGTTCTGCCTAACAGTTCTGATAACTGTCCAAATTCAGTGAGCGTTAAACCCGCTCCGCCTTCTTCTTCAGAAAGATAAGGTGCCCAAAGTCCCAATTCTTTCGCCTTTTCGCGCTTGGCTTTCAAAATATGGTTCACTTCATCCCAAGGGTCTTTCAAAAAATAGAGTTCCGAAGGGTACAATTCTTCCTCTATAAACTGCTTTACTTTAGGGTAAAGGGCTTTTAATTTATCGGTAGCGAATAGTTCGGTCATCTGCTATTAGTTATTGGTTATTCGTTATTAGTTAAGTGGGATCAGTAAATCGGTGATCAGGGAATATTTTATAAGGTAGTTGATCTTTCGTTTCTTAACAAAAACAACTCGTTTCTCATTAAGATATCCATACGGTCGCGGTTTGGATAATTGTCCAGCGACCATCCACTTTTTCAACAAAAACCAAATTACCTTTTCCACACAGCCTACCACAGCTTAGGGTATAATAAAAACATCCTCGGTCAAAAGCATCATTGAAAACCACTTTTGAAAATGACATAGACGAATCAGCATTAATACCTAAACTCTTTGATTCATAGACCAAATCAAACTTCAGCTTGACCTTCTTAAGGTCAAAAAATATAGGCTTACGCTTATCTAAATTTTCAAATCTCAGAACTGATCGCCAAGTACTATCTAGGCTATAATTTCTAATCAAGTCTTGATTGGTTGAAATATCCTTGCCTGATTCAGAAAGATACCTTTCTGGAAAGTTGGATAAGGAATCTGCTACGACAACAATGAGGCTAGAGTCGGCTTCTGATAGTTCTAAACTCTGAAGATGGTCATTGTAATCTCTTTCATATTTAGCCCAATCAAACGCCTCATATGCTTCTAATAATTGACTTCTCTCTGTTTCCACAGAATCAAAGCTGATTTCCAAACGATTCGAAAAAAGTGCTTCGTTGTTAATTGAATCAGGATGAATAGGTCTATAAGGGGGTATGGCTCGTTTGATGACAGACAAATTAGACTCGATAAGCTCTTCAAAAACCTCACTTATCACTTCGACAGAGGAATCTGGTTTTTGAGATGAACAGCCAGTGTTGCTGAAAAGCAGCAGCAAAAACATTAAGCCATATATTGAATGTTTGCTTTTCATCAAGCGAAGTATTAATGCTTAATCACTTCTCTATCTTCCAATTTACCCATTTCATCATAGGTTCGGATGATTGTTTTTCTTTTTCGATTCTTGTGAATTTCGTAAAACCAGAGTTCACCGTTGTCATCATAGTGTTCGACCCTTTTATAATCACTCCCATTCTCACTATAGAATCGCTTTTCTTTTAAAACTCCACTCGAATTATAATCTGAAATCAATGATGGCAAGCCATCCGAAAACTCGCCTATCATCCTTAAAGAGCCGTCCTTACGGTAGTCTTCTTCATAACCATTGGCGATTTCGGAGCAGTTTAAATAAGTAAATTCTGAAGAGTGTAACGCCCCAGTTGTGGCCATTCCAATATTTGGAATCTCTAAAGTGTCTAAAATTGGAGAGTCAGAAATATCAATCGGAATAGAAAAGACAGAGTACCATTCCCATCTGAGAATAGAAGAGCTACCAAAATATTCACCCTTCTTTTCAACCATCAACTTTGACCCTTCTGATTTTAAATCACCCCATTCTTCACTATAACTATAAAGTTCGAACTCTAAACTCAGAACGGAATCCTTACAGGCATCGTAGAAATACAGTTCGACTGAGGTTTGAGCACTAACCTTTAAAGAAATCAACAAGAGGAATATGATACAGATGATTCTCACTTCAAGACATAAAAAAATCCCAAACTTATTGAAGTAAGGGATTCTAAACTCTTAAACCAAGAATTGTATTTGGTATAATCAATTCAATTTTAGCATTTCTTTGCTCGCGGCCATCAGGTTGATCATTCTGTAAAGCGCTCTGGCGCCCACATTAGCATCCCATTCATCTTCGCTAGGTGAAACCTCATTCAGGTCGCAACCAATGATTGTACGCCCTGACTTGACCACCTGCTTGATTAAATACATTACCTGCTCCAAATCAAAACCTCCTGGCACTGGCGTTCCCGTATTCGGACAAAGTTTTGGGTCAAGGCCATCTATATCGAATGAAATATAAACCTGCTGCGGAAGTTCATTGATGATCTCTTCGCACTGCGAGGCCCAAGTTTTTCCTACGTATTGGTCGTGTTTTAACTGCTGATCGAAGAATGTAACCACTCGTCCATTTGAATTGGCGATAAGCTGCTGTTCTTCATCACAGAAATCACGAATACCTACCTGCACCAATTTGGTTAACTCCTTAATTTTAAGCGCATTCGTCATGATACTGGCATGAGAAAACTCAAAACCTTCATAGGCCTCACGTAAATCGGCATGAGCATCGATTTGAAGCAAACCGAAGTCGCCATAGTGTTTCGCGCAAGCTTGGAAATGGCCCAATGGAGTACTGTGGTCGCCACCGACTAAAATGGTGGTTTTTCCCTGCGACAGCCAATATTCCGACTGTTGCTTTACGTATTCCATCAACTGATGCGTTTCCTTGTTGATTTCGGCCAAAATAGCCTCCATCTCTTCACGCTCTGCTTCATCGCTGCCTTCTTCCAACCAAGCAATATATTCTTCCGATTTTTCGCGCAATTCGCTTCCTAACGAGTACCAAACTTCAGGAATATCGGCCATGGCCACTCCCAGTTTCCAAGGTTCTGCAATGTCTAACTGACTAAAGTCGATTTGAGAAGAAGCTTCTAAAATGGCTTCTGGCCCATCTGCTGTACCCGCTCCATAAGATACGGTAACGTCCCAAGGCACTGGAATCACCACTACTTTGGCAGAATCGGTATCAAAAGGCAACCCGAAAAGGGTGCCCTTTACGCCTACATCATTAGGATTAAAATTGTCTATATCGGCCATAAATTAACTGATCATTTCAGCTACAAAACTAGGCAAAGCAAAGGCAGCTTGGTGAATGCCTTCGTTATAATATTTCAAACCATGCTTTTTAGCAAAAGCCTTGCTCTCCTCTGCGTTGAAATCCTTTAATGGATGTGCTTTTCCTTTAGAAGAATAAGAGAACGACCACATACCCGTTGGATAAGTCGGGATGTAAGCCAAGTAGCAATGCACTTGATCTTGTCCGAAAATAGAACGGTACACTTGGTAAATTTCTCTGAATACTTTGCTGTTGAATCGAGGGGATTCACTTTGCGTAACCATAATTCCGTCATCGCTCAAAATACGGTACACTTCTTTGTAGAATTCAACCGTAAACAAACCTTCTGCAGGCCCAACCGGATCGGTAGAGTCTACAATTACAATATCGAAAGAACCATCTGCAGCATCTTTCACATATTTGATTCCGTCATCTACAATCAGGTTCAATTTTGGATTATCGAAAGCCGAAGCGATGCCCGGTAAATGCTCTTTGCAAGCCTCAATTACTTTGTCGTCAATTTCTACCATTACTACTTCATCGTAGCCATCGTGGCGCAATAATTCGCGGGCAGTACCCCCATCTCCACCACCAATCACCAAAGCTCTTTTTGGCTTAGGGTGTGTTAAAGTAGGAATGTGTGTAATCATTTCGTGGTACACATACTCATCTTTTTCGCTGGTCATTACCATGCCGTCCAAAGTAAGTAGGTTACCGTAAGCCTGTGTTTTATATACTTCTACTTTCTGAAAATCAGACTGTACATCGTAAAGCTTTCCATCATGCTTTAAAGAAAGCGCTATTTTATCGTCACGTTCCGTAAACCATACATCTCTGGTACGGATTGGACTGCCTTCTTCGCTGCTTTTTTCATCGCGCATGGCCTTTATATCGAAATCTCTTTCTTTCAAAAGCGCCTTCTCTCCTCTTAATAACTCAACGGCCGAACCATGCCCGGCTTCAAATTTTTCTTTAAGAATTTGATAAGCTACCCAAGGATTTACGGTATCGCCACAAGTAAAAATATCTACTGAAGCATAACCGTATTCTGGCCAAGTATGAATAGCCAAATGGCTTTCTTGAATAACCACAACACCCGATACGCCATAGGGCGAAAAATGATGGAACGTAGAATTAATAATGGTTGCACCTGCATCTTCCGCAGCGCCTTCCATACTTTTTTCGATGTGTACTACATCGTTTAAAATTTCTGATGAGCAGTTGTAATACTCGACAATGATGTGTCTACCCAATGAAGCCATTTAATATAATTTTTGCACAAATATGAGGTCTTCATTTTAAACGCACTAAAACAAAATAAAAAAACTTACTTCGAGTTCATTCCAGGATAGTAGTAATCTTTGGTTTCGGCCATTCCTCCCGACACTTCTTCCCATTGATCTGCCGACACTTGAAGCCACGCGCATCCTGCCGTTACAAAGCCTCCTTGCGAGTCGCCAGTAAGGTATTCGTACAAATGGCTAATGGATGGATTATGAGCCAAAATCGCCACATTTTGAAAAATATTATCTACTCGGTTTACAGCCGCCATCATCACATTACGGGTGGCTTCATAGTATTCTTCAGACGATATTATGCGTGGCGAAATTTCTAACTGCTGTATGATTTCGGCACAGGTTTGTAAAGTGCGCACCGATGGACTAGTATATATAGTATCTATTTTAAAAGGAAGTCTTTGCAAGTACTCGCCCAACAAAGCCGATTCACTTTTCCCTTTCTCACTTAACCTTCTTTCGAAATCACGCTCGTTTCTTTGCGGCATTTGCGCATCGGCATGTCTAATTAATAAAAGATTCTTAACCATTCTTCCTCCTCCTTAGTTACGGTTGCTACAACGTGTTTTTTACCTTCTTCATATAAATACATGTAGGGTAAAAATGGTTTCGTTTGTTTTTTTGAAACATTTATGCCCATCTTTGGCGCGGTCAAAATTAAAAAATCACCAATTTATGTCTAAAAATCTAGTCATTGTAGAGTCCCCAGCGAAGGCCAAAACCATCGAAGGTTTCCTTGGAAAAGATTACAAAGTTGTATCAAGTTATGGACATATACGTGACTTACCTAAAGGTAATAAAGCCATAGACATAGCCAATGGTTTTAAGCCAACTTACGAGGTAACGGCCGACAAAAAAGAGGTGATAAAAACCTTGAAGAAATTGGTCAAAGAATCGCAAATGATCTATCTAGCGAGTGATGATGACCGCGAAGGAGAGGCCATTAGCTGGCACTTAAAAGAAGCCCTAAAACTTAAAGATGATAACACGAAACGTATCGTTTTTCGTGAAATTACTAAAACCGCTATTCAAAAGGCAATTGACAACCCCAGAACAATTGACATTGATTTAGTAGATGCGCAACAGGCCCGTAGAATCCTTGACCGACTCGTGGGTTTTGAGCTATCGCCAGTGCTTTGGAAAAAAATAAAACGTGGCCTTTCTGCCGGTCGTGTGCAATCGGTTGCTGTGCGCATGGTGGTAGAAAGAGAGCGTGAAATAGAACAGTTCACCCCGGTTTCTTCTTATAAAATAACCGCCATTTTCAACTTAGGCGATGGCGTTGAATTAAAAGCTGAACTTCCTTCAAAATTCAATAGCGAAAACGAAGCCCACGAATTTTTAAAAGGTTGTGTAGGTGCGAAATATTCAATTCTAGACTTACAGAAAAAACCAGCCAAGCGTTCACCAGCGCCTCCATTTACTACTTCTACACTTCAGCAAGAAGCCAGTAGAAAGCTCGGCTATTCGGTGTCGCGAACCATGTCGTTAGCACAAAAGCTATATGAGGCAGGTAAGATCTCATACATGAGAACAGATTCATTGAACCTTTCTGATGATGCGATAAAAAGCGCTGTAGGTGAAATTTCTTCTGCCTATGGTAAAGAATTCGTAGAAACCAGAAAATTCAAAACCAAGTCGCAATCGGCCCAAGAGGCCCACGAAGCTATTCGCCCAACGAACTTTGCTACGCACACCGCTGGCGCAAATTATGACGAACAAAGGCTTTACGACCTGATTTGGAAACGCGCCATTGCCTCACAAATGGCCGATGCTCAATTGGAAAAAACTACGGCTTCAATTGCCATTTCTACCCGAAAAGAAACCCTTTCTGCTTATGGTGAAGTAATCAAATTTGAAGGCTTCTTAAAAGTTTACATCGAATCGACAGACGATGAAGATGGCACCAACGAAGCCAAAGGAATGCTGCCTCCATTAACAGTAGGTCAAACTTTGGAACTAAGTCATATGACAGCCAAAGAAGGTTTTTCTCGTCATGCGGCCAGGTTTACAGAAGCCAGTTTGGTAAAGCAGTTAGAAGAAATGGGTATTGGTCGTCCGTCTACTTATGCCCCTACTATTTCTACTATTCAAAAAAGAGAATATGTAGTGAAGGAAAACCGTGAGGGCGTAGAAAGAAATTACCAGGAATTGGTTTTAGCGAACGATAACATCAAAGTAAAAACCAGGACAGAAATTACTGGAGCCGAAAAAATGAAGCTCTTCCCTACCAATATGGCCATGATTGTAAATGACTTTTTGGTAGAGCATTTCCCGAATGTGATCGATTTTTCTTTTACGGCTAAGGTAGAAGAGCAATTTGATGAAATTGCTAGTGGTAAGCAGGAATGGCCAAAGATGATTGCGGCCTTTTACGGAGATTTCCACCAAAAAGTAGAAGACACTGAACAGCTGAACAGGTCAGACATTAGCTCATCTCGCGAATTGGGTATCGATCCAGAGAGTGGAAAACCCTTGATCGTTCGTATGGGTAAATTTGGGCCTATGGCTCAAATTGGAGAGGCCGACCCTGACGATGAATCAGCCGAAAAACCAAAATATGCCAGCCTTAGAAAAGGCCAGTTTATCGAAAGCATTACGTTTGAAGAAGCGCTCGACTTGTTTAAACTACCACGCACGGTAGGCATGTACAAGGACAAAGAAATTATTGCCGCCATTGGGCGTTTTGGGCCTTATGTAAAGTATGAGGATAGTTTTGTTTCATTGCCAAAAGGTGTTGATCCTTTGGATGTTGAATTGGATGAAGCCATCTCGTACATTAAGGAAAAACTGGACGCGGACGCCCCTATTTATACTTACAAAGGATTGCCTGTTCAGAAAGGGAAAGGGCGTTTTGGGCCATTTATCAAATGGAACGATATGTTTATCAATGTCAACAAGAAGTACGACTGGGATAATTTATCTGATAATGACATTGTTGAATTGATTGAAGATAAAATCCAGAAGGAAATTGACAAGGTGGTTCATAACTGGGAAGATGCCGGAATCAGGGTAGAGAAAGCCCGTTGGGGACGGCACAACATCATTAAAGGAAAAACCAAGGTTGAGCTTGCTAAAAACGTAGATGTTACCGACATGACGCTAGAACAAGCCAAAGCCGAAATAGAAAAGGCCGCTCCAAAGAAAAAAACTACAAGAGCCAAGAAGAAGTAAAGAGAACTAAAAAGCATTCCAGACCTGTCAGATTTAAAACCTGACAGGTCTTTTTTTGTGAAGATAACCTACCTGCTACTTAAAACCCTCAATCGAAGCGCCATTGCGAGAAATAAGCGTTGCGATAGCAAAAGCTTATGACGAAGCAATCTCTAGTACTACAATCCAACATTAAGATTGCTTCACGTAAACGTCATCACTTCGAAGAACTGCGGCAGGTTCGCAATGACGACAAAATTGGCCGTCACTGTGAGACGTAGTCCATGCGGTAGCTATGGGCTTTAACAAAGCAGTCTCTAGACAGCAGTTTCTGTAATATGAAATTGAGATTGATTCACTTCATCGTAACCGCTCCTAACCGCAAACCCTCAATCGAAGCGTCACTGCGAGAAATAAGCGTTGCGACAGCAAAAGCTTATGACGAAGCAATCTCTAGTACTACAATCCAACATTAAGATTGCTTCACGTAAACGTCATCACTTCGAAGAACAGCGGCAGGTTCGCAATGACGGTTAACGCAGACTTTCTCACTTTATAAACATCAAGAACAGTATATATTACTGTTTTATAAGATAATTTCACTAAACTTATAGCTGGTTAAAAGCTGCGTATAGCACACCATATTTGGTAACTAACGCTTACTTTTTGTACAATTTTGGAAATATAACGGTCATGATGGTGAACGTTATTCAACGTTACCTGCAATTTGAAATAGACAATGCACTACTATTATAAACCGGATTTTGACAGAATAGAGCTTCATTACTTTTTAGAGAATGATTCACATAGTATGAACGCATTGGTTCGTAACAGCACTGAAAAGGAACTTCTACAACTAATTGAAAGAATCGCAGAAGAACTTGAAATTGATTTCGAGCTTGAGTCTTTTGCCTTTGAAGAGGGTGGACTAAGAGAGTTTTTCAAACTCGTAGCTAAAAAAGGAAAGAAGAATAAGTTTTTAGCGGGTATCGTAGCAGGAGTTATCATAACAGTTCTATCTCACCATGCAACAAGAGACTTCGAAATGGAAGCTCTAGAAAAGGAAAAAATCAAACTTGAAATAGAAAAATTAAAAATAGACTTAGAACAAGTAAAAGAAGATGAACCAAACGAAGAACTTGTCCGAACTGCTGTTGCAATTTTCAATTTCGATATTAAAGTTGTTAAGTATCGCTCGAATTTTTATAGCAGGCTAAATCAATATCCTAAGGTTTATAAAATCGAGACTACTGCATTTAAAGATAAAGACGAAAAGGGT
The DNA here is from genome assembly GCF_001593005.1 of Roseivirga ehrenbergii. Classification (GTDB taxonomy): domain Bacteria; phylum Bacteroidota; class Bacteroidia; order Cytophagales; family Cyclobacteriaceae; genus Roseivirga; species Roseivirga ehrenbergii. Next base: position 492,319 of record NZ_LQZQ01000045.1, on the reverse strand, counting down.
ACTACTTCGATAGTCGAAAAAGCAGACTTCGATAAATTCATTTTACAATCTGACCACCTTGCACCTGAATTTGACGACCAAGCTGTAATTGAAATTATTTCCCCAGTACTGAAAATAGGGAAATATAAATGGCGTGGAATCTACATGAAAACTAATGAGACCATTTCCTTTTACATGAAGGATCACGAATTCAAACAACAGGTAGTTTCTGACGCTATACCTTTTCAGAATGGTAGCCAAATAGTCTGTGAGCTAGAGATCGAGAGAAAAATAAACGAAATAGGTGAAATTGAGAATCAGACATATTCAGTCGTATTAGTAAGTACATTTTTAAATTCTGACCAAAGAATCGAAACAAACCATTCAAAAAGAATCAAACGAGAAAGAGATGAATTAAGCAATCAAACTCAAATTGACTTCGGTGATTCTAAAAAATAGATTACTCCGTGAGGTTTTGAAAGCTTCAAACCTTTAATTCAACACGCTACTTCTATAACCTATTAAATCTCTCAAAATCAACTAAACAAAAGCATCTTCCCCACCACCAAAAACCCACCCCAATATGAAAATTGAGTCCTTTAATGAAAACTTAGACTTTAACGAAAAGAAGATCGTGACTAAAGTCCTTTTGGAAACTTCCTTTTCCAAAGAAATTAGAATTCTATTAAAACAAGGACAAATGATGAAAGAGCATAAAGCTCCTTTTCCCATCATTGTGCATATTATCGATGGTCAAATAGATTTCGGTGTACAAGGCAGTGTGTATCCATTAAAAAAGGGGGATATCATCACCTTGGAGGCTAATATTCCTCATGATTTAACCGCCCTGCAAGACAGTATAGTGCGTTTAACCCTTTCCAAACTCGATACCAGTGAGCGTGTAGAAAAGGTGATTTCAAATTCATAATAAAAAGACCATAACTAGAGTCATCTCCCCCATTCTGCTTATCGTAAGTTGTGAGCAGTTCCTATGAATTGACTCGCTCCTGTGTAACAATAGTCACAAATAATTATAATCTACCTCGCTACCTTTCCTCCATAATCTTACAGAAAAAATTATGGAACAGATTCAAGAGCAAGAAATGATTAGCATGCCAAGAATTGGCGATGCCGCACCAGAGTTTAAAGCTGTCACTACGCAAGGCGAAATCAATTTCCCTGCGGATTATGCAGGAAATTGGGTAATCTTATTTAGCCACCCAGCAGACTTTACCCCTGTATGTACTTCGGAATTTATGACTTTCGCTACTATGGAAGATAAGTTTGCAGAAGCCAATTGTAAACTGGTTGGTTTATCTATTGATGGTTTATACAGCCATATTGCTTGGTTACGCACCATCAAAGAAAAGATAGAATACAAGGGAATGAAGAACGTAGAAGTGAACTTTCCTTTGATAGAAGACATCACAATGGATGTTGCAAAGAAATACGGAATGATTCAACCCAATGAAGACTCGACAAAAGCAGTTAGGGCCGTTTTCTTTATCGATCCAAAAGGAATCATAAGAACAATTATTTATTACCCGCTTAGCTTGGGAAGAAATTTTGAAGAACTGTACAGGGTGATTATCGCTTTACAAACCGCAGATGAATTTGGAGTGGCAACACCGGCAGATTGGTATCCTGGTAACGATGTAATTATTGGCCCTGCTGGCTCTTGCGGAACAGCAAAAGACAGAATGGAAGACAGCGATATTGATTGTAAGGATTGGTTCTTCTGTACTAAAAAGCTCGATAAAGACCTTGTATTGGGTAAGGTACTGAACAAGTATAAAAAAGCATAGGCTGTGTTGTTTAGGCGACTTGTGGGCATTTAATTGTCCCAGTCGCCTTTATCTTTTCTATTACTATTTTCATCGACTGATATTTACCATTCATCGAAACTCTCTAAAAACGTGCTGACTAATGTAGAGTTTTGATACATGAATACTGCACCTAACCACACTGATTTCAAAGTTCTTATTGTAGACGATAACCCGTTGAACTTAAAGCTGCTTTCTATTTTTGCAAAAAAATGGAATCTAAATTTCGACCTTTCTACCAATGGCACAGAGGCACTTCTTTTGGCTGAAAAAACCAACTATGAGCTGATTCTCATGGATGTTCAGTTACCCGATATGTGTGGTATTGAGGTGGTAGAAAAGATTAAATCGGCAGGCAGTCAGAGCCACGTAATTTACCTTACAGGTATGGACAGCATGAAAGACACGGAAATGGATGTGCTTTTAAAGCCTTACGATCCTATGGTGCTGAAAGAGAAAATCAACATGCTGAAATTGAAAAAAATGGCAGCATAGATTTATCATCTGTTCTTTCGAATCAAATAAATGGGTTCGTTGTGGTAATGAAACTCTTCAATTAGGGAATAGCCCGTCTTAGGCAAATCATCGCTATACACAAAATAGTAGCTCAGTTCATCTTTTTGGTATAAAACCGCTTCTAGGTAATAAACCATATGTGCACCTCGCCCAGTTTAAGAAGTATTCATGCTAATTTAAAGTCCCTACTACTCTTCTAAACGGGTAACTTCACTCTCCGTCAAAGTTAATTTTCAAAAGGATGACGGTGAAATGTTATCTCACTACATAACAACTTTTCTATTGTTTTAAAAAGATCCCTAACTTAATAAAAGGAGTTTCATAAAGTGTAACCTTTATAAAGAATCTAGTTATTACTACAAATTAAAACATATAACTAAACACCTTCAAGATGAAAGCCTCACTTAAAACCCTAATTGCCTTAGCCCTAGTTTTAACTTTCTCATGTGATGATGAAACTCAAATTAACCAGGAGGAAATTCAAATTAGCAATGAATTTGAAGGTGCAACTGACTGTTATTTAAGCCTAACCGGTATAGGTATATGTCTTGATGGACCTAAAACTGTAACTCCAGGAGAAACATATACCTATGCATTTAAAATCAGCAGTACGCAGAAAGGAAATAACATAAATGAAGTTGTTAATTGGACTGTAGAATATGGAGAAATGGAAATTCTAGATATAAAGACCACTCTCACAGCCAACTTCACAACTTCAATCGCTACAATAAAATTCAGAAGTGATTTTAACCGAGGACTTATCAAAGCGAGCTCTGATAGGTCTCAGGTAGACTCTCCTCTAACATCAGATAGATTGTCCTACATTACTTATCCCATTAGCGTAACCCAATAAGCCCGACATATAGCCTTTTGAGGTATTCTTCGCTAGTAAACTATAAAGTGTGTTTTCTTTGACAATCCCCTTACTACTTCCCTTTGGGCAGGAAATTCATCACTATTTTAAACTTAAGCGTTCATTATGGTTAGTATGTCTACCATTTATTCATTTATGTCCATTCGAATCAAATAGATCGGTTCGTTGTGGTAATGAAACTCTTCAATTAGGGAATAGCCCGTTTCAGGCAAATCATCGGTATACACAAAATAGTAGCCCTCCTTCAGTTCATCGGTTTGGTATAAAACGGCTTCTCGTTCTGCTTCCAAGTAATAAACAATCGTAAGCGACATTCGCACATCGCCCAATCTGTACAAAGGCTCTCCTTTGGTGGTTTCAGCAATTCTTAACCCTAAAGCTTTGTCTTCGGCAGCTCCCGTGGTTTTTTGACGCGTTACAGGCACAGTAAACGAATAACCCAAGCGCAGTACCAACAGTACGCCTATAATAATCATATAGGCTTCAATTCCCTTTTTAAGGTACAACCACCACAGTAGAACCACCAACAGTTCCAAACCTATAACAATGAATAGCAAGTGGTCCACTACTTCGAGTTCCTTCACAAAAAGCATGGCTGGAAAAGTCAACGTAGCTACCGACACCAAAAAAACAGTGATCACTTTAGCGTATTTTCGCAGCCAAATGGCATCTGTTTTTTGAATACCATACAACACAATTGCGATTATTAAGGGGAATAACGGGTACAAATACCTCGATTTGGCTTCGGCCGAAAACCAATACACCACAAAATTGGCCACAAATAACAATACCAAAAATACCATCAACCGATTTGACATCAGCATTCCTCTTACCTTCCTAATAAAAAGAACTGGAATGAATAAGGTAACTGGTAGCAGGTTGGCCATTGTGGTCAACGGAAAAAGAGCAATGTGTTTTAATAAAGCTGAAAAACCACCTCCAACTGCCTTATCTGCTGACTCTGAGAAAAGTGTGGTGTACCAACCACTTGGATCTTCATGAAGCGAGTACGCATAGAAATAACCCGCTAATACAATAAAGAAGGCCAAAATTGACACAATGTGCTGAATAGAGAACAGCACCTTAAACTTCTTCTCATAAATAAAGAATACCAATAATGATATAGCCAGAAACGGCAATGAAGTAAGTCCTTTGGTCAAGAAACCTATAGCGGTAAGTAGGTAAGCGAATAAGAACAAAGGCCAATACTGTTCTAGTTTTCCGAAATGATAGATTGAAACAAAAACTAAAAAAGTAATTAAAGCATAAAATAAATCTATCTCTCCTATCATACTGAAATAGAAGAGTATATCTACGCAAGCTACATAGCTTAAAGCAGCATAAACTGCCAGTCTCTTCCCCAATCTAAATTTGAAGAATCTGTAAATCACTACCCCCGTAACCAAGGCTGACAGCACAGAAACAAGGCGAGTGGCAAACTCTGAATAGCCACCAAAAATTTGATAGGAAAGGATGATCAGCCAATTGTAAAATGGTGGTTTCCTATAGTATAAATCTCCCGTTTGCGTAGGTACCCAAAGGTTATCTTGAAACATCATTTCCAAGGCAATCAAACCGCGTCTGGGTTCTTCTAAATAAAGCGGATAAATACCAAGGTTAACAAACAGAGCACAAAGCAGTAACACCAGCATGCCAGCCAGCACCCATCGCTCATTACGGTTAAAATCACCCTCCTTAATTAACATTGCTCAAAATTAGTGCTTTCTGCGATAATCCGTTCAAACGGAAGTAGAATCAGCCAATCAATTTGTATTCACATAAAGCAGATGCGTTCATCTACTGTTTTAGTTTAAACGATTACTGCTTACTTTCGCACATGGATTCTGAGCGCATATTCCTTAATCACGTAGCACAAACTACCCCTTATCCACTTAAGGTAGAAGTGGCGCGTGCGGAAGGCACGAGCATTTTCGATACGGATGGAAAGGAATACCTCGATTTTATTTCAGGCATTGCGGTCTCTAATATTGGCCACCGTCATCCGCATGTGGTGAAAGCCATCAAGGATCAACTTGACAAATACATGCACGTAATGGCTTATGGTGAGTTTATCCAAAGTGCACAAAACCGATTGGCTGAAAAGCTCGCTTCACTCCTTCCTGAGCAACTTAGCACTAGTTATTTTGTTAATTCTGGAGCCGAAGCCAATGAAGGAGCATTGAAACTAGCCAAGCGAGTAACAGGCAGAACTCAGATTATTTCTTGCAAAAAATCGTATCATGGTGGCACACATGGCGCGCTGAGCGTTTCGGGTAATGAAATGAAAAAATACGCTTTCAGACCTCTATTGCCCGATGTTTACTTTATTGAGTTCAATAATGTTGAAGATTTAGCACAGATTACAGAAGCAACAGCCTGTGTTATAATTGAGCCTATTCAAGGCGATGCGGGAGTACGCATTCCTTCCAAAGCTTATTTGAAAGCATTACGCCAAAGATGTACAGAAACTGGTGCGCTTTTAATTTTTGACGAAATACAAACGGGTTACGGACGTACGGGTTCCCTCTTTGCTTTTCAGCAGTTTGATGTGATTCCCGATATATTGACGATTGCCAAAGCCATGGGTGGTGGAATGCCAATGGGTGCTTTTATTTCTTCCAAAGCGAATATGCAGCAGCTCACTTTCAATCCAGTTTTAGGCCACATTACCACCTTTGGCGGACACCCTGTTAACTGCGCTGCTGCGGTGGCCAACCTTGAAGTGATTGAAAATGAAAATCTGATTGAAGGCGTGGAAAAGAAAGGTCAGTTGATTGAATCATTGATCGGTCACCCTGATATTATCGAAATCCGCAGAATCGGTTTGATGTTCGCGGTAGAATTTAAAAGTGCGGAACGCGTAGCCAGAATCGTAAATCAATGTTTAGAAGATGGGCTGATCACTTTTTGGTTTCTCTCTTGCCCAGAAAGCTTCCGCTTAGCCCCACCCCTCACCATTTCAGAAGCAGATATCCAACGAGGCTGCGCTATCATCAAAAATGCTATTGAGATAACGAAGGAGGTTTAGGAGATACCCAAGAGGATTGACAACTATACAATCAACTTAATTATCAGAAGTATGGCTACAAGAGTAAGTATCCCAACAATCCAATTATATAAACTGTGATACTTTCTTTCAGAATTATAAAATGATTTGAAAGACTGCTTTTTAAATAGAGACAAAAATAAGAACCTAACCACTCCACCTATAAAAGGCACAAGTTCAGCAAGAAAAGTATCCATGAAATTGATTGATTTTCAACACTTATAACTAATAACCAATATACTAATTAACTAAACCGTATACCCTCCATCGGCTGAAATCACAGCACCAGTAACAAACTTGGAGGCATCAGAAGCCAAGAACAGCGCTAGTCCCGCGATATCTTCTGGTTGGGCGAGCATAGGCAAGGCTTGTTTCATCATCACCACTTTCATAATCTTTTCATTACTGGTAAGTGCTTCGCTGAACTTGGTATCAATCAGTCCCGGACAAATCGCATTTGCACGGATACTGTCTCGGCCCCATTCCCTAGCCAAAACCTTGGTCAGTTGAATCAAAGCCGCTTTACTGACAGAGTACAGTCCCAAACCATGCCCAGGGGTAATTCCTTCGATACTAGAAATATTGATGACAGAACCGCCCCCGCGACTCTTCATACTTTCGTAAGCGTATTTGGCCAAATTGAGAGGGCCTTTTACATTCACGTCCATAATTTTGTCAAAAGCGTCATCACCAGCTTCTTGCACAGGTCCAAATACTGGATTGGCAGCCGCATTGTTCACAATAATGTCGATACCGCCTAGGTTTTTAATGGTACTGTCCACCAAAGCTTTAATTTGTTCATCATCCCCCATATGACAAGGAAAAGCCACCGCTTCCAAACCTTTCGATTTAAATTCTTCAGCTACTTCGGCCACCGCTTCTAACTTTCTGCTCGACACCACAACCGTTGCGCCTTGTTGTGCCAAAGCCATTGCAATGTATTTTCCGATGCCCTTACTGGCACCTGTGATAATGGCAACTTTTCCTTTTAATTCAAATTTCTCAGATATCTGCATGGGTTTTTCAGCTATTGTTATGCATAGCCAAGATAAATAATTTAATTTGTTATGCATGACGAGTATTTACCTTTCGTCACTGCGAGGAACGAAGCAGTCTTTTCAAATAAATAGAAAAATCATGAAAGCAGTCCAATTTACCACCCTAGGCCTACCCACCGAAGTACTTAAAGTCGTTCAACTCCCAAAACCGGAACCAGCCGAAGGCGAGATTCGAGTAAAAGTTACCAAGGCGAATATTATTCCTGCCGATATTATGTTTATTCAGGGCAAGTATGGCATCAGACCAGAATTACCTCAAATTGGCGGTTTTGAAGGTACCGGAACGGTAGATGCTTGTGGTGCAGGCGTAGAAATGCCATTGGGTACGGGCGTGATTTTCACAGGTTCGGGTGTTTGGGCAGAGTATGTTTGTATCCCAGCCAAAACTGCCATTCCAAAACCACAGACCATGAGCGATGATGTAGCTTGTCAAGCCTTTGTAAATCCATTTACCGCTTATGGCATGCTCATGGAAGCCGATTTACAAGCAGGAGATTGGCTAATGTTAACAGCGGCCAACTCAGCTTTCAGCAAATTTGTCATTCAATTGGCTTCGCAACGTGGAATCAATGTAGTAGGCACAGTACGCAGCGATGAGCAAAAGCAAGCTTTACTCGATTTGGGAGCTAAAGCCATTATCAATGAAAAAACAGAAAACATCTATAAAACTGTAAAAGCTGCAACCGAGGGTGTAATGGTGAAAGCCGCTTTTGATGCCGTGGGTGGAGAGCTTGGCGACAAGGTATTGAATGCCATGCAAACCAATGGAAAAATGTTTGTTTACGGACTATTGAGCCTTCAGCCTATTCCGCTGAATTCAGGACTTTTGATTTTCAAAAACTTGACCATCAAAGGCTTTTGGCTAAGTACATGGATGGCCAGCTTGACCAGAGAACAGCGTTCCACCATTATTCCTGAAGTATTGACTATGCTAACCAAGCAAGAATTAAAAGCAGATGTTGAGGCTTATTATGGTATTGATGAAATCGCCAAAGCCATTGAGCATATGGAAGCTCCAGGAAGAAGCGGAAAAGTGCTATTAGATATGACCAAGTAATAAAGAGTTCAGGCGAAAAATTGAATGAACATTCCGTAAACCCGTAAAACCGTTTATTCAATTTAATTTATGAAAGCGGACATATCCCAAGTCAATTTTCAATTTTTTATTTTAAGGACATAGTGCTGATATACAGACACTTAAATAATTAATTTAAGCCGTAAAAACAAATGAACAAAAAATTTTATTTGGATATCAGAAATCAATTTCAGTACATTTGCAGCACAGAAAAGAAAATGAAAAGCAATTACTCACATATCCTTATAGCACAGCCAATGGAAGCATTATTTGGCTTTGATAGTGATGTAATTAGGCTTGGGAATATACGTTAATTTCAACACAACGAAATATCGAAACCCGGGCCATTTGGTTCGGGTTTTTTGTTTTAAAAAGGTTTGAATATGCAGAAGAAAATAGAAGGATTAAACATGTGGATCTCACCTATGGATAACCTGAGTCATTATGACTCTGGAGCAGGTAAAATATATCTTTTGCAAAAAGATCGGGGAATTATGACTTGACAATACCGTACTCACGGCATTGAAAAGCCCGATCTGTATAAGGTCGGGCTTTTTTTATGGCCATAGGTCGCCTAAACGATGAATGAATAAACTATATGGAAATGCGATAAAGCAGGAGAGTTATATCGGTCTGTAAAACCGATGCCTAAGGCTGAGTAGGTTCGAATCCTACCATTTCCACGGGATGACCATCGGGTATAAGACCTGATGTGGGTTTCAGTAGAGCCCTCATAGTACCGAGCCAGTAGGCCACGGTATGCTGCTTATTATTTGGTGAAAATCCCACCATAACGTGTAGGACGAGGGTTCGAATCCCTCTCTCGATACATTCGAGATAACTCAGTGGTTAGAGTGACACATCAATCATGTGGGTTCGAATCCCACTCCCTGAATAAGGGATGGCGGAGTGGTTAAACGCGATAGATTTTGGTTCTATTGATTTCAGAAGTACCGACTTCTTAAAAAACGGTGACACCTGAAAGGGGGGTGTCGGGCAAATCCCATAGTAACCTTAGGGAGAACTATGGAGCATTTTGAAAAAGACCAGGGCAACAGGATACCGCCTGATGCAACTGATGACTTTCTGAAAAAGAGATGATTGAAAAGAAGATAATTTCTCCACTCATGATTCAAACTTTCAAAAACTCATTGGTGAATTCAGACTCAATGGAGCTCCCGTTTTCGACAAAAGGTTTGCCCTCTCCCCTTTCTTAAGAAAAAAACTATTTGGCCAATAGCGATAAATATATGTTTAACAGGGGGCAACCTCACAACCAATTTGAAAATGAAAAGAGTACGAATCAACGAAGGAAAAGTCGGTTTGGTTTTCAAAAATGGCGATTACCGAAGAGTGATCACTGCGGGCACAACCTGGATATCGCTATCGGAAACCGTAATGGTATATAGCCTTACCGATCAATTCTACACTTCAAAAGACTTGAACCTTCTTTTGAAAGACACAACGCTAGCTTCTATGTTAATGGTAGTAGATGTGAAGGACAATGAGATTGTAATTCAATACGCTGACGGTAGATTTAAATCAGTACTAACTGTAGGAAAATACGCTTTCTGGAAAGGGCTTGTAGAACACACGTTTACCAGAGTTGACTTGAGTGACTTCAATATCACTCAGGACATCAGCAGGGCGATACTTACCACTACCGAAGTGCTAAAATACCTCAGAGTATTTGTGGTTGAATCTTATGAAAAAGGCCTTTTGATGGTGGATGGAAAATTTGACAAAGTATTAGACAAAGGCATCTACTACTTCTGGAAAAACACCACTGCCGTTACTGTGCTAAAAGCTGACATGAGGCAATTGCAGATGGAAATTTCTGGTCAGGAAATCTTGACCAGCGACAAAGCTGGCTTGCGAATCAACTTCAACTGCCAATACAAGGTGGCTGATATTGAAAAATACCTCATCGATAACAAAGATGCTGATAAGCAGCTCTATGTATTGATGCAGATGGCCTTAAGGGAATACATTGGTAACTACTCGCTTGATGAATTACTAGAACAAAAATCTGCTATTGCGGAACATGTAAAAGGATTCTTGAAGAGCAAAGCCGATACATTGGGAATTGAAATCAGAGACTGTGGTGTCAAGGACATCATCCTTTCTGGAGAATTAAGAAACATCATGAACCAAGTATTGATAGCTCAAAAGCAAGCGCAAGCCAACGTAATCACCAGAAGGGAAGAAACGGCTTCTACCAGAAGCTTGTTGAACACCGCTAAATTGATGGAAGACAACGAAATGTTGTTCAAGTTGAAAGAGATGGAATATGTTGAAAAGATCGCGGATAAGATCAACAACATCTCACTCTCTGGTGGTAACCAAGTGGTAGATCAATTGAAGGAGATTTTCTCTAGGTGAAAAATTCCCCTCCAACCTCCCCCAAGGGAGGACAGCGGTAGAGGTGAGTAAAACGTTTCGGTAAAACCGACAATGCCTGCTTCCCCCCGCTGAAGGGGGTGGATTTAAATAGATTCGCTATTAGAATTTGATTATGAATAAACTAAAAACCTGAGGGCAGGTATCCCCTGCCCTCTGAATTTAAACACAATGGACATTTACGAAGAATACATCGAAAATGTGATTCAGTTGGCAGAAGATGCCATGTATGATGGACGCTATGAGGAAGCCAAAAGACTGTATGAAAACGGGCTGATGGAAGAACCAGGCTACCCAAAATTACACGCTAAACTTGGTGACATGTATCATTATCATCATATTAATCTGGCATTGGCCGAAAGGCATTATCAATTGGCCTTACGTTTTAAACCAGATTATAAAGAGGTATATGAAGAACTCGCTATGCTCTATCTGGATCATAAAAAATACGAAGGAATTAAGATGCTTATGAAGAAAGCAATCAAGGTAGATAGCATTGATAAAGCCTTTGTACATGAAGAAATCGGGATGGTTGAAGAGGCGCTTGGCAATTATAAAGAAGCCATTCAACACTACCGAAAAGGTCTTTTCGCTTCATTCGACAATGACAATGTGGATGAACTGAAAAAGCATATTAAGAGAAATAAGTACAAGAGAATTAAAAACCGTTGGAAATTATGGCAACGAGAAAATTAACTGGAAAAGACTTGAGAAAGCTCGGGTTTCCTGAAGGCAGAGCCATTGGTGAAGCCATGAAGGTACTGGAAGAGCATTTCAAGGGAAAATCCATTCTACATAAGAAAGCTGCTTTAAAGAAAGTGGTTGGAAACCCTGGTCTTTATTTAAAGCATGAAGTACTTGGCCCTGTGGCAATGGCTTTAATCATTAAAACAGAGCACAATGAAACTTTAGCTTTGAGAGAAAAGCGCATACCTTATAGTATATATGGTGCAGAGGGGATTGAGCAGGGCGCAATCAACCAAATGGAGATTGCAATGAAGCTGCCAGTAACCAAGCATGGAGCCTTAATGCCCGATGCGCACCAAGGCTATGGATTACCGATTGGTGGGGTATTGGCCACAAACAATGCAGTAATTCCTTATGCTGTCGGTGTCGATATCGGATGTAGAATGTGTATGACTATTTATGATATTCCTCCTGCTTTTGCCCATCAAAGTATTGAAGCTTTGAAGAACATGCTTTTGGAGAACACCAAATTTGGTCAGGCGGTTTTTAAGAGACCGAAGGATCATGCGGTGCTTGAAAGCTCACTTTTCGATGAAATCAAAATTCTGAAATCATTGAAAGACAGGGCTTGGATGCAAATTGGTTCTTCAGGAGGTGGCAATCACTTTGTGGAATTGGGTATTGCTGAAATCCTGAATAGTGACAATGAATTTAACCTGCCAATTGGCAAATACCTTTCGGTACTTTCTCACTCGGGATCGAGGGGACTTGGTGCGAATATCGCGAGACATTACACCAAGCTGGCCATGGATATGACCAAGTTACCGGGAGAAGCCAAACATTTGGCATGGTTGGATTTAGCCACAGAAGCTGGGCAGGAATACTGGTTGGCCATGAATTTGGCTGGTGATTACGCTTCGGCTTGTCACCATCAAATTCATGAAAGACTGACCGCTGCTTTGGGAGAAAAGCCACTGGCAATGATTGAAAACCACCACAACTTTGCCTGGAAAGAGCAAGATTTAGATGGAAATGAAGTCATTGTACACAGAAAAGGAGCTACTCCTGCGGGTGAAGGAGTTTTGGGGATTATCCCCGGCTCGATGACCTCCCCTGGCTTTATTGTAAAAGGCAAAGGTAATGTGGAATCCATCAATTCAGCTTCGCATGGAGCTGGAAGGATACTTTCTAGAACCCGAGCCAAGCAAACACTTTCTAAAAAGGAAGTGAAGAAGCACATCAAAAAAGCAGGAGTAACACTTATTGGCTCAGGTTTGGATGAGGCACCTCAAGTATATAAAAACATACATGAGGTAATGGCACATCAGACCGATTTAGTAGAAGTGCTTGGCACTTTTACCCCTAAAGTGGTAAGAATGTGTGGAGGTGAGAAGTTCGGAGAGGTGGATTAATTTCACCTCTCTTTTTTATCTTATTTCTTTTATATGGGAGTATCTTCATAATCCTTACTTTATTCAATTGGTCACCAATCAATTAGACCAACCTCTAGCAGTATAGAATTAAAGCACAAATCGTTTTATTGTAAGAGATAAACACTGAAGTTGTAATAAATCTTTAAACTTTACCTTCTTGATTTATCAAGGATTGATTGTATCTTTCCAAACCTCAACTAACACAAACCTGAGCACAATCATATACGTGAGTATATTTAAGATTATGATACAGGACCTTTCTCCTCATTTAACTTTCATACTGTTACCCTATACAATCATATATTTAGATTTATGAAAAGCGTTTTGATCATTGATGACCATGAAGACATGCGTAAAACAACTGCAGACTTTCTGAGTATGTTGGTCGATGGTGAAATTGAAATTGATGAGGCTCAAGACGGAGACCATGCATTGTTACTTATAGAGAAAAAAAAGTATGATTTAATTATCTCCGATCAGAATATGCCTACATTATCAGGTACTGAGTTGGCTTCAATACTTAGCAAATCTGGCAAGTTTAAAACCGATAAATTTCTAATAATTACTGGTGCTGATGCTAAGGATATAAGCTTGAACCCAGACTTGAAAGTTGAAGTGTTTGACAAGGCTCACCTCATTGAAAAAGTGATTCCTAGAATTAATGAGCTATTGATTTAGTAAGCTTAGCCAACTTTTAATTGGTTTTCTTAGCGCCTATCAGTCTATATTCTTCGCCATAATCAAATACATCCACTCCTTCGTTTCGCTTTAGCCATTTGGTAGCATAATTTGTGAGTGGCAAGGCGATAATTTCGTAAACCATTTTTGTCAATATGCCCGAACCAATCATAATAAATAGTTGATTAATCGAATAAATTCCATAAAAAGCCACCAGGGTAAATACTATAGAGTTTAGTCCTTGCCCTATAAAGGAAGAAAACAGGGCCCTTCGCCAAAAGCGTTTTCCTTGATCCCATATTTTCATTTTCGACATTACCATGGCATTCAGGTACTCACCAATAAAATAGGCAATCATCCCTCCGGCCACAACTCTAGGCACAAAGCCTACGATTGCTGAAAATTCACTCTGAAGCTCCCAGTATTCAGGATAAGGCAGGGCTTCACCGATCAAAAACATAACACTCATTAATAATTGACAAAAAAGACCTGTCCAAATCACTCTGCGTGTAATCTTAAACCCATATACTTCTGCTAGAATATCACCAGAAATAAATGCAATTGGGAAAGTAATGATACCGGCTGGTGCATCTAAAAAGCCGAGGGTGACTACTTTCATCGATAATATACTGGATATTAAAAGTGTAGTAACGAAAAGCATACTCACAATGTGTAAGTATTTATAGCCCTCAATAGGCTTTATTTCTACATTTTTCACGTCTAAGCTCATTCGTGCACCTTTTGAAAAAAAGATGAAGCCTGAAAAATAATGGTGTTAACTCTATTCATATTTGCACGCGGTTAATGTGTACGTAACTCGATGGAGCAATGAATAGTTATTAGTCGTTCTGGTAATGAGGAATACAAAAGTACAACTTAATAAAGCAGTATACTCTTTTCGCCTTCTAAAAGAAATTTAGACATAAAAAACTCTTGCAACAATTAGAAATTACAAGAGCTTTTTTGATTACACTCGAAAATTAGACAGAGAGATATTGAACATTAGATATTCATCAATTGAATAATGTCTCTAATAGACTCTCAAAGCTGTTTGATTGATACATTCCTTGACCATCATGACCAATGCCATTCACTACTACTTTGGTGGAATTGTTTTGGCCACTATATTCTGTTTGCAGCCAATTGTAAATATGCTCTCCTCTTTTAAATCGTGATGAGCCCAACAGCACCGCTCCACAATCTGAAGTATTTAAGGCTGAATCACTTCCAGTACCATTACCTAAAAAATATGTAAAACTTCTACCTAATAAATTGGCATCAATTTCTGTTTCAGTTCTTGAAGTTACATATGATGGAGCACCTGCGTAACCCAAAGGCCAGTGATTATATGTACCACATCCAGTTGGCGTGTAGAACTCATTATTCTGTTCGTTATAGCGCTGATTATCTGGATAGTAAAAATATTGACTGTTTGCCACCACATAATCGAAGCTCAAATGATTTGAGCTAGATTCAGCTACATTGGCGGCTCCATATACCTGAGTAAAAAGAGCACCCGATGAATGGCCAGTAACGATTACTTTTTCCAAAACTGGAAATACAGTTTTATCAGATAAACGATTTAACAAAGCGTCAATAGCCTCAAAGGAGCTAATCTTTGCATTACTGGTTGACTTCTGTCCTTCTCGCCAATCACTATTCCAATACAGATCATCCGTGGCTGCTCCACTATTGCTTATAAATTCAGGAGAAATAAGAATAGTGTTTTCCAGCAACCCACTATTGGTTAAAGGACTGAGTAACCAATTGTAGTAATTATCAGCATCACGATTGGCTCCATGAACTACGATAACGGCATACTTCAACTTTTCCCATTCAGCATTTTCCAGATAAATTGGGTGAGTACTGTAAAATTTAAAATTACCAGTATTCTGAGAGGCATCTTGCAAAGAAACAGAGCGATAACAATCTTGAGAAGCAGAGGTACATGGCGCCATGTCTCTTATTACTTCATCCTCCTGAGTAGTAAAAGACACATTAAGCCCATTCTGCAACGACTGACCGTTGTTTCCTAAAACTCCAGCCGATAGCTGTAGATCATACCTTGTATTATAGTCCAAGTTGCTGATTGAAACGACAGCTTTTGATGAAGCATTGGCATAAGTAATAGTATAAGATGGATTTCCAGTTCCTCCAGTAAGACTAAAAGCTGATTCGAATTTAGCAGTATTTAACCCCGCTGAAAAAGCAAGTTCTAATTGAACATCCGTTGGTACATTTTCAGCACCATCTACTAAAGCCCCTCCGTTTACGTTTATTGCCAAAAGCGACAACTCCTCTGGCGTTGGTTCACCACCACCAGAACAGGCCACTAAAGCCATTACAGATAACACTATACAAAACCACTTTCCTATTCTTCTCATATACACTTTATAATTAAGTTCTGGAATTGTTTGAAGCCAACATGAAACCCAAACAACCCAGAACTTGAACTAACTAATTGAACTACTTATCTCAATTCAAAAATCTGTTCCGTCTGCTTTCTTTCCAGGCGAGAAGGACAGTGCACCATTAGCAGTTTGATGTAATACATATGAACCTGTTATATCTGGCGACCTAGTGATCGACTGATCAGCGCCAAAATCAAGACCTATTCCATCCACAGCTGAATCCCATGACAAGTATGGATTACCAGATGCGTCCAAAATAATAATCTTATCCGATGCATTATTTAGGTTCATGTTTCCGGTAGTGGAAACGCCTACTTGAGCATTTCCAAAATCGCCTGCTGGTGCTCCTCCACCAAACAATACATAAACTCCATGGGCAGGAATTACTGTTCCGTTAGGAAATGTGTGTCGAGGAGTAAGTGTGGCAAAATTGCCGTCATCATATAATGTAAAACCGCTAAGGTCAATTGAACTGTTGCTATCGTTTATAAATTCGATAAACTCATCTTCAGAAGCACTTCTTGTGCCATCTCCATTGGCGTCTCCTGCATCTCCAGAAGCTGGGTCGAATAATACTTCATTAATAATCAACCCTAAACCTGTATTAGCGCCTCCGCCCATATCGAAAGCAGACCCGTCTGCCATAGTTCCTGGTGAGTAAATAAGGCTTGCGTTAGCGGTGGTATGTAGTGTAAAGTCACCGGTTATATCTGGGGAACGGGTTACAGACTGATCAGAACCAAAATCGATACCAGCTCCTTCTACTTCCGTATCAAATGTCAAAAACTCGTTACCAGAAGCATCAAGGATAATAATTTTATCCGCTGCATTATTGAGGTTTAGATTCCCTGTAGTTGAAACACCAAAGGCTGCTCCACCAAAGTTACCTGAAGGTGTTCCTCCACCAAAAAGCACATACACACCATGTGCTGGCACAATCGTTCCATTCGGAAAAGTATGTCTTGGGGTGAGTGTTGCAAAATTATCGGTGTCATAAACGGTAAAGCCACTTAAGTCAATCGCTACATCACTGTCATTAATAAACTCAATAAATTCATCTTCAGAAGCACTTCTCGTACCATCGCCATTCGCATCACCAGCATCACCAGAAGCCGGATCGAAAAGGACTTCATTAATAATAAAACCTCTTCCGCCCGCATCGTTATCTTCTATTCTAAAAGATACCTCTTGGGGAGTTGACTCAATGGCATTGGTTACACTTTCAATAGAAACTATGACATCTTCTAAACCTTCAGTTTCTGCATCATCTATTGCCGTAATCGTAATCGTTCCTGTAAGCTGCCCGCCTGGAACCGTGATTGAAGTACCACTAGCTGTATAGTCATTGGCACCAGCAGATCCTGCAAAAACTAGATTTACCGTTACTTCATCAGGTACTGCTTCGCTCATTGTTGCTGTAATGGTAGCCACACCTCCAGCTTCAGAAATACTCGACAGATCTCTTGACAAAGTAACGTTAGGTGGAACAAATTCCCTTACCGTAAAAGTGTATGATATTGGTTTATCCAAAGTGTTTCCATCTTCACCGTACTCGCCAGCGGCTATAGAAATTGTATACTCGGTTTCGAAGTCAAGCTCTTCTGTATTAGTGATAGTCACTATAGAATTGGAGTTGGAATAACTAAAGTTTTTGCTTACTTCACCTGCTGACGAGGAAATTGACAAAGCGCTTTCAAAAGCGGCCGTATTCAGTGAATGACTGAGTATTAGCTCTAAACTAATATCAGTATCAACTCCTGTAGGCTCATCCTTAAGGTTTTGCTCATTAACTGTTGCTGTTAAAACACGAAGTGAATCAGAAATAATCTGCGTATCATCGTCCTGACAGCCGGTTATTACAACAAAAAATGTTGAAAGAACGAGCATGGTAATTTTCAGTCGTATATTTTTCATGTTAATAATTTTAAAATTTGTTCGTCATTCTAATTTTTAGTTTCCTACTAGGTTAGAGTACTCATCGGGGATAATGCCCCAAAGAGAAGGCAGCAGGAAATAAATCATTGCTGTGATAAAGAAAATCGAGATGAGGTTCATCCAAACACCCGCTTTCATCATGTCAGGGATTCTTAAGTAACCCGAGCCGAAAACCACTGCATTGGGTGGAGTAGCAACGGGAAGCATAAATGCGCAAGAAGCGGCTAATGTAGCCGAAACCATCAGCATGTATGGGTTCATGTCAAAGGCTAAAGCAACAGGTGCGAGAATAGGTAATAACATTGCGGTTGTTGCTAAGTTTGAGGTAAGTTCTGTCAGGAAGTTGACGGCTGCTACAAGAATAAGAATGATTAAAATCATTGAAACCCCATCAACAATAGTGATTTGAGAGCCAATCCATAGAGCAAGCCCTGTAGTTCCAAATGCTTCGGCCAAGGCCATTCCACCTCCAAACAGTAATATAATGCCCCAAGGCATTTTTACAGCTTCTTCCCAATTGATTATCCGTTCTCCTTTTTTGCTCGAAGGCAGAATAAAAAGTACCACACCTGCTATTATTGCAATGATGGTATCGTCAATAGCAGGAATAAACTTCTGTAAAATGAACGAACGTGTTATCCAGCAGAAAGCCGTGGTAACGAATACTGCCAGAACATATTTCTCTTCTCTACTTAACTTCCCTAGCTCTTTTAGCAATCGACTTATCTCTTGCTTTCCACCAGGAAACTCAGCTTTCTTCAGTTTAAATGCATGTTTGGTAAGGTATTTCCAACAAACAATGAGAAGTACTACCGCTACTGGAAAACCAAACTTAAACCATTTCAAGAATGATATTTCAACACCATATGTTTCTTCAACTACACCCACCAAAACCAAATTCGGTGGGGTTCCTATTAACGTGGCCATTCCTCCTATAGATGCACTATAGGCGATTGCCAACATGAGCGCCTTACCAAACATGTCAGACACTTTCTTATCGGCCAACTCACTCTGGTTAAGCTGGCTTACAATGGCCATACCAATCGGCAGCATCATTACAGAAGTAGCTGTATTAGAAATCCACATCGACAGAAATGCTGTTGCCAGCATAAAACCCAAAATGATATTTACCATATTGGTACCAATGGCATTGATAATGGTCAATGCAATACGCTTATGTAAACCCCATTTTTCTATGGCGATGGCTATAATAAAGCCTCCTACATAAAGGAATACATATTTATGACCAAATGAAGCCGTTGTGCTGGACAAGTCCATCACATTAAAAATTGGGAATAGAATAATAGGCAAAAGAGCGGTTACAGCAATTGGAATAGCTTCTGTAACCCACCAAATCGCAATCCATATGGTAATGGCCAACAGATGAAACGCACTCTCCGACATACTTTCAGGGCCACCGATAATTTCAAGTACCACAAAGGCCAAAGGCCCTAATAAGAGTGATAACCATTTACGTCTATCGGTCATATGGCAGATTTTTAATTTCGAAACTATCTACTAAATCCTGAAAATAGTCCGCCACATCTTCCATTAAAATGGCCAAATACATGGTCTCTCCGTCTTTATCAATTCTGGTCAATCTATGTGGAATATCGGCCGTAGCATTTCCGGTTAAGAACTTATAAAAAGCTAGGGCATTCAAGTAAGTTCCTTCTGGAGACGGATGACTACCATCTGGAAAATACAAATCAACTTCAGGCTTTAGCCCAATGCTCTTTTTCCATATTTCTCCAACAGGCACTACATTAGATTGGGTTGATTTACCAAGTGCGTTGTAGCCTTTAGTTATTGTAGGCTGCATAGAAGGATCTCCTTTGCGGGCCCAAGTCATATAAAAAACTGGCTTTGCTCCTTTCGATTTGATAAGCTCTGCAAACAGTTTTCCGTACTTATCAAAGTCAGCTGGAGTATTAATAGTACTCAGGCTGTGATTATTCATTACAACATAATCCCAGTCACCACTTTCTAATAATGCTCTAGTTTTAGTTTCTTTCTCTTCTTTCCAATGCTCTTCTAAAGTGCTTCCGCCAACAGTAGACTGACGGGTGATTATAGGAATACCTTGAGATTCGGCCATGGCCGTTACTAGTTGCGGTAAATTCCAGAAGTAGGTATAACTATTGCCCACAAATAACACCCTCAGCGTATCTTGTTGACCGAAAAGAGAAGTTGGAAGTAAAAGGATAGCCAGCAAAAACAACTGGCATATCCGTTTTCTATGATTACAATTCATCTATGAAAAGATTTTTTGTTCGGTTATTGATTCACCTTTGTAGGTGAAAAGAAGTTAGGTATCGGATTTGGAATGTTACTGTTCCTATCGATTTCTGACTGAGGATAAATAAATCGTTGAGGTAACTGTGCACCTACATTAGGCTCTACGGGCACCCTTACAATGGATTCATTCTCTGTTCGTCTGGTATCATTAAAGCCTTCTACCTGACCAAACAGTGTTATATACCTTTCTTGTAAAATCTCTCTTAACAAAGCATTGTCAGCAGACTGATTGTCAGGATTTTCAATACCTCCGTTAGCAAAATCAAGAGCTGTGTATGGGTCATATTGAACATTACTTGCATTGGCATTGGTTAAATAGCCACCCGCATCCATATAAGCCCTAAACTCATTTAGGTGTTGCAAACCAGTATTAAAGCCACTAGACCTGAAACCTGCTTCAGCTAAAATCAACATGTTCTCTTCATAAGTAACCAAAGCAGCCGAAGCGGTTTGAGCAGCCAGCCCATCTACTGTGTTTGGTTGTACTCCTACACCTTGCACCTGAAAATAATAACCATAGCGGCCAGTTTCATCAGTCTTAGCATTACCTCTATAATTAGCAAAATCAGGATTCAGACCTGCACTCGGGGCTACCAAGCTTGTCATGAAATCAGAAACAATTAAATCGGCAGCTCGAGAATAAACACCAAAGAACTGATAACTCAAATTAGACTCATCCAACCCTGAACCATGTGGGCCGTAAAGACCGTTGGCACTGGCATTAATTCCATTTTGAGCAGCAGCATAAGCCTGAGGATATTCACGCGTATGCATGTAATATCGAGCCTTTAAGGTATTTGCTACTTGAATCCATTTTTGTGGATCGCCATCAAGGTAGATATCAGACCCACTAGGTGGTCTTCCTGTTCCTAATTGTAGATTTGTAATGGCCTCATCTAACAAGTTTTGAATTTTACCATACACAGCGGTTTGATCTTCAAATACTGGATTTTCTATTTCAAAAATTGCCTCATCAAAAGGTATGTCGCCATATAAGGAAGTGGCTGTACCAAATGCCATAGCCTCTAAAATTTGGGTTATTCCAATGGTTACACCAGTAATCCCCGCATCAATCGCACTTTGCTTTGCTACTTTAGCATTTCGAAGAGTGTTTACAAATGCGTCATCCCATATGGCATCAAAATCACTTGTAGTTACTGTATACTGGCTAAAGCCTAAATGCTGTCTGTCTATTCCTGTATAATAACCAGCAAATATGCCTGCTCTTCTAGCAGTTTCTCCCGTTTGCAGAATTATGTTTCCTACTTCAGCACCTGTTAAAATTTTATCATAAGGAGCACTTATAGGGTTATTGGGGTCATTATTGACGCCTTCAAATAGGTCTTCGCATGAGACTATGAGAAGGGAAACCAAAATTATGTAGTATATCTTTTTCATCGTTTTCTTCTTTATGAGAATTAAAATGTAGCAGTAAGCGTAAACACATAAGATTTAGTGCCTGGATTGTTGAAGTAATCAATACCTCTTGCAGAACCAACACCAGTTAAATTGGTATCAGGATCGTTACCCTCAAATTTTGTCCATATAAAGAGGTTTCTACCCGTTGCTGAAAGAGAGGCTGAACTGATTCCCAATTTGCTTAACCAATCTGGTTTGATGCGGTACGATAAAGTCAACTCTCTTAACCTCGTCCATGAACCATCTTCAATATAGAGCTCGTCATTGCCACCACTGAAATAACCTCCATCACCATTATACCATGATTCTGTTAAGGCTACTGGCCCTGCACCAAAGTCGTAGATATTACCTCTAAAAGTAGTTCCTATAGGAATAAGGTTACCTTGGCTATCTAGCAAGTTTTGGTCTGTTGTCACTTCATCGCCTGTGCTTACCCAACGACCTAAATCAGACAGTACAGACTTTGTTCCTGCGTATATATCGGCACCCTGATAAGTTTCGAAAAGCGCTGAAAGCGACCAGTTCTTGTAAGAAACTTGAGTAACTAGACTTCCTTGCCAGTCTGGATTAGGATCACCAATAATACCTTCGGTTTGATCTTGCTCAGGGAAACCATAATCATCATATACAATGTTACCCTCAGCATCTCTTAAAGTTCTCGACCCCCAAAGAATACCTATTGGCTTACCTTCTACTGCTCTAGAGTTTACGGCAGCAAGCCCGCCCAATTCAATAGATTGAACTCCTGCTAAGTTTTCTACATTGTTCTTATTTTTACTAAAAATCACATTGGCTTGCCAAATAAAATCTTGCTGTTGGATGATGGTATAGCCAAGGTCTAACTCTAATCCTTTGTTACTAATTTCAGCTCCATTAGCATAGATTTCATCATATCCTCTTGAATTTGCTATTGGAAAGTTCAATAGTACATCACTAGTAGTATTTGTATAATATGTACCACTAAATGACAGTCGGTCTTTTAAAAACCTAAGGTCCATCCCTATCTCTGTCTCCTTCTTTCTTTCTGGTTTTAAACTGAAATTTCCACGGTTAGTACTCGGCACAAAACCACCATTACCGTAAAAACCAAGCCCCAAACCACCACCGTAGCTATCGCCATATGTTGGTGAAACAAATACGTTTGAAGTATTGTAGCGCGCTGGCTGTACTCCCACTTCTCCGTAAGAAACACGGAGCTTACCAAACGACATCAAATCATTTTGTAAAGCGTCAAGCTGCGAAAACTGCCAGGCCAATGAAGCTGATGGAAAATAAAATGGCTTATTTGAAACATCACCAAAAGTTGAAGCCTTTTCTGCCCTTAATGAACCACTAAAATAAAGCATGTCATATGCCGAGAAGTTGGCAGACGTATAAATAGCGGCTGTCTTTTCTTGTCCAAAAGTACTTGTAGAAATTCGGTTTTCTGGGAATGCGTTGTCAATATCTCTTACAGGACTTTGTACATCTGTAAACAAAGTAAAGTTGGTAATTTCATTTCCACTAGTCTCTAATTTTTTTGCGTTATAATTCAGCCCTACCAACAATGAACCGTTAAAGTTTTCATTGAAAGTTTTGGTAGCTGTAGCAATGTAATCCATATTGAAAATGGTGTTAGATGCTATATTAGTACCAAACAAACCTGTGCTATATGCACCAGCAGCTGAGCCCGGTGTGAAAAACTCTTCCTTCTTTTCAGTATAATGGTCTAATCCAACTCGAGCCGTTAAGTTCAACCAATCAAGCGGGTCGGCAGATAAAGTAAAGTTCGTCATAAAACGATCGGTATTCGCTTGGTTCTCCTGTTCGTTCAAAGTCCAAAGCGTATTGTTATAAACTGCGGTGTTATCGGCACCTAAAGGCTCTCTGTATGAGCGGTGTCTGTTAGAAATTGGAGCCGAAGTACTACTCGCATAATAGTCACCTCTATAACCCGACTGATCGAAATCGGCTGGGGTTCTTAGCAATCCAAGGTAAAAACCTGAAGAACTAGCCCCTTTCAAAATTCTGTTTGACGTGGTTCTTGAGTAGGTTGTATTAGCCGTTATACTTACATTTTGAGAAAGCAAATACTCTGCATTTACTCTTGCGGTAGTTCTTCGGTAGTCAGAATTTTTCTGAATTATACCTTGTTGGTCTAAATCACTTAAGCTGAAATAAATTCTACTATTATCGTTACCAGCAGTAAGACTTATATTGTTTTCTAAAAACTGACCATTTTGGAAAGCCTGATCAAAGTTTTGATCATCATAAATGGTTGTGGAGTTTTTTGAAATAATCGGATAGTAAGTCACTCCATTTTGGCCAACGAAAAAACTACCGGAGGTGTTAAACTCATCTAATCCACCTGAACGATCAGAAATTTTATCTCCCCATGAATCTCTAGCCGCTTGGTTATAGACACCATTATCTCCTTGACCATATGCGGTCTGCAACGGATATTTCCGGCTAATTTTATCGAGTGAATAACTCGTACGATAAGTAATGCTTAATTTTTTATTGAAGTCGCCCTTTTTAGTGGTGATAAAAATAACACCACCCAAAGCCTTTGTGCCCCAAAGAGCGGCAGCAGAGGCTCCCTTTAGCACAGAAATATTCTCAATATCATTAGGGTTAATATCGTTGAGTCTTGACTCATTGCTTACTCCTCCTGTACCACCATCACCTCTATTGTCATTACTAATGGGAACTCCATCCACTACAATTAAAGGCTGGCTATCACGTGTGATACTCGAAAGCCCCCTAATTTGAATAAACGAACCAGCCCCAGGGTCTCCAGAAGTTCTTGATATCCGCACCCCCGAAACTTTACCTGAAAGTCCATTCAGTAGGGTTGGCTCTCCTGCCTTGGAAACTACATCTCCCTCAACTGTGGTGTTGGCATAGCCGAGATTATCCTTTTTCTCTTTTAATCCAATAGCAGTTACTACTACACTTTCGAGTTCTGAAACCTCTTCCTCTAGTGTAATATCGATATTGGTTCGATTTCCTACAGTTTGTGTTACGGTTTTAAAACCTAAAAATGAATACCGTAGAATTGAGTTGGCATCTTTTACAGTAATGCTGTATGTGCCATCAGGGCCAGAAGCAACACCATTTAAGGTTCCTTGCTCCAAAATGGATACTCCAGTCATAAATAGACCGGTATCATCAACAATTTTTCCAGTTACCTTAATTTGTGCAAAGCCTTGCTGGCTAATGATGCACAAAAGGCAAAAGAATGCTATTTTAGAAAACTTGATCATATAGAATTATTTGTTTCTTAAAAATTTTACTTTATCCTTTGAGTCAAAGAAGGACAACGATTAGCTAAAATAGAGTAGTTAACTCTCGCAACCGTTTTGCATCTTACAAAATATTATTTCGTTTTTATGTCATTTATGGAATTATATTCTATTTTAACGGATTTTAACGGATTTCAACGAATGTTAATCTAAGAAACGCAGCCAATGGCAGAAGATAAGAATCAGGAATTTGTAGCAAAACTCATCAAACTTTATGGTGAGTTTGATTATGATTTAAAACGGTTTAAAAAAGCCAGTAACTCTGAAATATCAAGGAAGTTAGGATACAGTGATGCGCAGTTTTCCAGACTCATCAACTCTAGCGCCACTGAAGGCGAGTATGTTAGAGCAATACAGAATACCGATAGAATACTTAAATTACTAGGCCTAGAAAAGGAGCTCAATCAATTAAAAGATGATCAGCTTGCAGGTCAATATCCAAATTACAAACGCAAAGTAACCATACTTTATGCCCTACTTTTAATTCTAGGCATACTTTCTGTCTATTTTGCCTATCAAAGTACTATTCAAAAAACAGATAACTTTTTCAGTAAAGAGTCACGTGATGGAATGTTAAAGTGGAGTTTTGAAACCCCTTATGTCAACCCCTTTATGGAATTGGACGATCTACCTTCAGACTGCTCTTATCCTTCCTATAAATACCAAGGCAAATGGGAGCTAGAAAAGCCTTACAAAATCCCATTTTTCCGCGAAAGAAACGGATTTCATTACATAGCGACTGAAGTAAATATGTACGCTAGAAGCATGAATGAAAAAAACACATCAGGTAATACGCTCGAGGCCTACGAATATCAAAGACATGAAATTTGGTACGATAAACGAGAGTTACCTATTGATTCTTTTATGGTAGCCTCAAACCAAAGTCAGTTAAAACAATCGTATCAAGACTCGAATTTCGAAGATGAAGATACCTTTGTTAAGCTGGCCGTAATACATACTTTTTTTAGAAATGAATTTAATTTAGAAACAGACGGAATAAGTCGCAGCGGGAAAGTTGTAGGGCGTGATGTCGAGTTCGTTTCTGAAGATATTTTGAAAACAGAATTTACAGACGAGGGTTTAATGAGAGATGCCTTGTCTCAAGTAAATGCTATTATTGCTAACCGATTAGAAGATTTTTCCAGACCTATCTCCTGCAATCTAGCAGATTTCCCCAAAGCAGACTTTAATCTCATTGCTGAAGGAGATAAAATCAGTTTTGATTGTCAAATGACCACTAGTCGATTTTCAGTAGACTACAATAAAACCTATGTATTGAAAGATCAGTTTATTAAAAACACCTGTGTTCCGGGTACATAAAATCTCAATCAGTTATATAATCACTTAAGTAGATTTTCAAAAAAATGAAAACAACTCTCCTTGAGCAAGCTTGGTACGAAAGAGAAGAAACTATTTATAAGGACATTTTCGGAGAGTCTGAGAACCATATCTACCCCCTCTCATTTGAAATTTTCAGAATTAGTTTTGGTCTTGAAGAGATTGACCCTAGATGGTTAAATTATGGTGTTATTAAGTATCCGCCAACTTCAAAAAGGAAGACATGGGCTTATGTTTCATCAGGAATGTCAAACCCATGGGAAACAGATAATGTACAAGAATATTCTGGCCTAGGTATTGAGTTCATTCTCGAATCTAATACGGATGATGATTGGGGAATCCTAGCTGTACAAAACGTTATGGCTTTTAATATTTTACTCTCCGCTGGTCGATATGGAGAAAAACCACCATTAGACTATGGACATAGAGTTCCATTCTCCATTATACCTAACCTTAGTCATATAGTACTTGCTCAACCTATTCATTTTCCATCACATTTTAATTTAGTTTCCGGAAAAGTTGATTTGCTTCAGCTAGTAGGCATAACTCAAGATGAATTTCAATATGCAAAAGATCACTCTTCGCAACTTCTTATAGATAGACTCACTTTAACCCCTAAGTCATTTATAGTGAATCCACTTCGCAGCAGCTTATTTCAATAGATATATTTCTATCTACTGGCGCTTAAATACTTCAAATCTATATCTTTGCGGCCAAATTGATCCCCTATGATTTCAGTAGATGCTGTTGGTGTTGAGTTTAGTAGCACCACCCTATTTAGCAATGTTACTTTTAATGTAAACGACAATGACCGTATTGCCTTGATGGGAAAAAACGGTGCAGGAAAATCCACTTTGCTAAAAATTATTGCTGGAGAAAGTAAACCTACCCAAGGAAAAATCTCAGCCCCAAAAGATGCAATTGTGGCCTATTTACCACAGCATCTACTGACTAAAGACGAGTGTACTGTTTTTGAAGAGGCTTCTAAAGCTTTTTCAAAAATCATCAACATGAAAAAACAGATGGATGATTTAACTCATCAGCTGGAAACACGTACCGATTACGAATCTGATGCTTACAGCAAGATTATTGAGCAAGTTTCTGAACTCAGCGAAAAATACTACAGCATTGAAGAAATCAATTTTGATGCTGAGGTAGAAAAAACCTTAATGGGCTTGGGCTTTGTCCGTTCCGATTTAAACCGCTCTACCAGCGAGTTCAGTGGTGGATGGAGAATGCGTATTGAATTGGCTAAAATCCTTTTACAGAAACCTGATCTTATTCTTCTTGATGAGCCTACAAACCACTTAGATATTGAGTCAGTACAATGGCTAGAGGATTTCTTAAAAACCAGTGCTAAGGCGGTAATCGTTATCAGCCACGACAAGGCCTTTGTCGATAACCTCACGAACAGAACCATAGAAATTACCCGTGGTCGTATTTACGATTACAAAACCAACTATTCACATTACTTAGAGTTACGCAAAGAAAGACGCGAACAACAGCAAAAGCAATTTGACGATCAAGCCAAGCAAATTGCAGAAATTCAGCAGTTTATAGATCGATTTAAGGGTACGTATTCCAAAACCTTGCAGGTTCAGTCTAGGGTAAAGATGCTAGAGAAAATGGAAATTGTGGAAGTTGATGAAGTAGATTCTTCTTCTTTAAACTTGAAGTTCCCTCCTGCCCCCCGCTCTGGTAATTACCCAGTAATTGCAGATGGCCTGACCAAAAAGTATGGTGACCATACGGTTTTTAAAGATGTATCACTCACCATCGCTCGTGGCGAAAAAGTGGCCTTTATTGGTAAAAACGGTGAAGGAAAATCCACTTTTGTAAAAGCCATGATGGGCGAAATCGATTTTGATGGCAGCTTACAAATGGGGCACAATTCGATGATTGGCTACTTTGCACAAAATCAGGCTTCGCTCTTAGACGAAAACCTTACCGTTTTTCAAACCATAGATGAAATTGCGCATGGTGATGTGCGTACAAAAATTAAAGACCTTCTAGGCGCTTTTATGTTTTCTGGCGATGCCATTGAAAAGAAAGTAAAAGTACTTTCAGGTGGTGAACGTACACGTTTGGCAATGATTAAATTACTGCTTCAACCTGTGAATGTTTTGATTCTCGATGAGCCTACCAACCACTTGGACATTCGCACCAAAGACATTCTAAAAGATGCGCTTAAAGCTTTTGAAGGCACTTTAATTCTTGTTTCTCACGACCGTGATTTCTTAGACGGTTTAGCTACTAAAGTATTTGAATTTGGCAACCAGCGAATCAAAGAACACTTCGAAGATGTAACAGGATTCTTAAGAAATAAGAAACTTGAGAGTTTAAGAGAAGTGGAGCGTAAGAGTTAGTTCTGGTGTTTAGTGTTTAGTTACGTCACTGCGAGACGCAGGCCATGCGATAGCAATGGCCTGCAACGAAGCAGTCTCACTTTCGATTTTCAGCAAAAAACTGGTTATCGTATAGAGAACAGATTGCTGCATCATTTAGCGAATTACTCAAAATTATAGTAACCCAAAAGGCTAGACTTCATATATTTAATATCAAGGTTAACTATATGAGATGAAGCTATTCGGATTCAATAAAAAGGCTAAAGAGACGAAGTTTCAAATAACCGAACCTGATAGAAATTGGGTTGAGGATAATTTCAAGTGGCTCATACAAGCCTATGGCTATCCTAATAGCCAAAGTGAACAGGTTTTAATTACTGACAAACACTTCCCAAAGGCCCTTTCAATTGGTGATTTTAAAGTCCAAAACTTAATAGAAGATCTTTCCGACTTGGTAGGAGTTAATTCTAAAATGATCAAGTATAAACTGCATGAAGATTTACGAGACCTTTATGGTATACCTTTTGAAATACAAGAAAAACCGTTTGAAACTGAATTAGAAGTCAATGAAGGTTTCTACATTATACACATAGCCAAGAGCATATCTGAAAGGCCAAATCGACTTGTATTTAATCTCATTCATGAGTTTGTTAAAATTAGATTAACAGAAAACAAGCTACAGTTTGACACAGGAGAAGATACTGACCTGTTCTTATACATTGCAGCAGTATATTTAGGCTTTGGGGTTATTCTTTCGCAAAACCTAACGGATACTGGAAGATTTAATGATGGGTTTTGGGAAACCAACTGGAACTACGTTTCCGAAATACCAAATGAAGTATTAGCGTTCAGTTTAGCTACATATTCAATGCTCATTGGACAGGACAACCCAGAATGGAAAAGTGAACTACCCCAAGAGCTAAAACTTCAATTTGAAAGTGCTATTATTTTCCTAACTAACTCCCCCTCTAAGCTTTTCAACAAGGCCGAGTTAGATGCCAGTGACCTATTCCATCAAGCGAGCTTAGAATACCAAAATAGCGATTTTGATTCTGCCATTTCTACTCTGCAGAAAACACTATTCCTAACGGAAGATGAATTATTAAAAGCCAGTATTTATAACAATATTGGATACTACCAGCTAAGAAAAGGAGATTACGAAAAGGGTGTTTTAAATTTGAAAAAAGCCTTAAAAATAGATTCTGATTATGGATTTGCATATGACAATTTAGGATATGCCTTTATCAAAATTGGTCAAATAGAAGAAGGTAAGAAATATCTCGAAAAAGCTTTGCAAACGGAGAATAATGATAATGCCTACACGCATAGAAATTTTGCTTTGTATTATTTGGCAAAAAAGGAAATAGAAAAGGCAGAATTAAACTTTCAACTAGCCTTTGAACACGAGACAGTTTCTGTTGACCTCTTAGAATTCTATTATGGAAGTTTTCTTATAGATCAAGGTAAAACGGAAACTGGAATGGAATACTTAAGGATGGCAGTGAAAAAGGGAGAGCCCGAAGCTATAAAGCGAATGAATGAAATAGAGAAAGACTAAATTCACTATGATCTAGCACAAAGCGTAGTTAGAAACCACAAAAGGCTAGCTAAAGCGAAGCAGTCTCACTTTCGATTTTCAGCAAAAAACTGGTTATGTAGAGAGAACAGATTGCCGCGTCATAGTCTTTCACTATCGCGAAGCCTATTTCTCATGACGATAAAAAAGGCCTGCTAAATCAATTAGCAAGCCTTTTTAAAATCTACTGTGCACGGAGCACTAAATACTATCTCCTATTTGTTCTCCCAAACGTTGTCCGCAGCATTGTTATCTGGGAATCTGCCGTCAGGGTCAAGCGTGATCTTCTTAATCTTTCTTCCACCAAATTTCAACTCAGCATTGAAAGTACGATCGCCATTAAACCAAACACTGGTTGGCCAAGTAACAATCGCTGTATTGGCATCAATCATTTTTGCATTGCTCATTGACTTGATGGCCGGACCACTAGTTTCGAATTCAACCTTAAGCACCACTGGTGAAGGCATTTGACCGGCTTGATGTACCGTAACATTAGTAGTTGATCCTGTACTCACTTTCTGTATTGAACCATCCACCGACTCGGTAGTCCATAACCAATAGTACCAAAACCACTCAAGATTTTGCCCTAATTCATTATTCATAAAGAACACGTAATCCCAAGGCGAAGGGTGTTTAAAAGCCCAGGTTTTAGTATACTTCTTCATGGCGTTGATTACAGCTTCATCCCCTACAATCCCACCTAACATTGATAGCATTAAAGGCGCTTTACTATAAGTTTGAAAGCTATATCCGTCTCCAGCGTAGTTTGACAACCACATCATTGTCGCTTCATCGTCATCTCCACTTCTACGGCCATAGCTCGCTCCTCTTCCATTCAAATTAGCAGGCTGGCCTCTACTATCGGCAGCAGAAAGAATGTTCATGTAAGTATTAAAACCTTCGTCCATCCAGCCATAACGGGTTTCGTTGGTACCCACCATCATTGGCCACCATTGGTGCGCTACCTCATGATCGGCTGCTCCTTGGTTAGAGTTAATCACCATCGGATATTCCATTCCTGCACTTGGCCCATCTTGCATGGTCATTTGAGGGAAAGGGTAAGGCGCCCAAAGCTCAGAATAGAATTCCAAAGCATGTCTTGTAATCTCTCCGGCTCTTTCGAAAAGTCTTGCTCTTTCTGGTAAGTATACCATATGAATTGGAATTGGTCCTTTTTCAGGAATAGTAGCTCTTCTGGCTGTCCACATAAAGTCTGGTGAAGCAGCCCAAGCAAAATCATTCACTTTATCGGCTACAAAACGCCAAACCAGGCTTTCTCCTTCTGCAGTAGCTTTTCCAGCACCTCTTTCATCTTCGCCCACAATTACAATTTCATCATCAGAATCAAGCACTTTGGTTAAGCGCTGTCTGGTTTGTGCCGAAAGTACTTCTTCAGGGTTTTGCAAAATTCCTGTTCCGCTTACGATCCAACCTGCAGGCACATCAATACTTACATCAAAACGACCGAAGTTATTGAAGAACTCAGTTGGGCCTAAGTAAACATTCGTTTCCCAACCACGCATATCGTCAAATTTAGCCAAACGCGGAAACCACTGTGTAGGCTGAAAAACATTGCTTCCCCAACGTTGGGTCATTCTATGTCCTCTACCGTTTTCTCCTCCTGGCAATTTGGTATTCCAATCAATTTCTAAAGTACCAGTACTTTTAGCAGGAATTGGCTCAGCCAGAAAAATAGTCGCTACGGTTTGTTGTAAGCCCGTAACCTGTAACTTCGGTTCCCCACCTCTTCTTCTAAAGCTAGTACGAGCACCTAAATCTACCTGATCGCCATTCACCACTATACGCGTAACGACCATTCCCTCAGTAGTTTCTGCCGGAACAGAAGAACCTCTTGGTACATCGGCACGGAAAATATTATGATCTAACCTCAGTACAATTCTGTCCATAGGCTGATTGCTATTATTATGAATTTTAATCACTTCGCTGCCCCAAATGGTCTGAGTTTGCGGGTTTAAAGTGGCTTTGATGGTATAGTCGGTTTCTAATTGCCAGTAGTTTGGGCCGGGTTTCCCTGAGAAATCTCTCGTTTTAGCCTCGAAAGCATTCATAATTGGGTTGGGAAGCGGTACGTCCATTCGGATAGCACGCTTTGAAGTTTCCACCGACTTCCTGAGGGGAAGCGGATTCTGAGCCATCACCATCGTGGTGGTGACCAGCATGAGAAAAGTAAAGAGGCGTTTTATCATTGTATGAGTTTTTATAAAAAATGAGATAACAAATTGCTTAATAAAGCACAATATAACTGCGAAACACGACAGACAAAAATGATCTTTGTTTAGTGGCTTCAATTTTTAAAATCCGTATGGCTTACTAAATTAGGGATAAACAATAGCAATATGACCAAAAGGAAGATTACTCAAAACTTTATCATTTTCAGCTTATTACTTCTCAGTTTCTCATTCGCCAATGGACAAACCATTCTTGAAGACAGTGTAATGAATGGAAACAACTTCCAAAAAGCAGCTTTTCGCTTATGGATTGGAAAGGACATTCAAAAAGTAAGAGGAATAATCGTGATGGTTCCCGGCTCGAATGGCAATGGTCGTGATATGGTGAACCAACCGGAGTGGCAAGCCTTGGCCAAGAAGCACAACATGGCCATCTTGGCGGCAGACATTAAGGACAAACGCAGTCCGAACATGGCCATTGAGCAATATGCCGATGTAAAAAACGGAACGGGTCAGGCCATGCTAGACGTACTGAGCCAATTGGCAACAAAAAGTGGTCACCCCGAACTGAATACTGTCCCATTTGCTTTATGGGGCATGTCGGCTGGTGGTGAATTCAACTATGAATTTGCTTGCTGGAAGCCAGAAAGGGTCATTACGTTTATCGTGAATAAGGGCGGTGTTTACTACACCGCATTAGCTTCTGAAGCCACACGGGCAGTGCCGGGCGTTTTCCTCACAGGTGAAATTGATAATCCATATCGCAATAACATTGTAAAGGGCATTTATTCCGTCAACCGCAGGTTTGGCGCCAAATGGATTTTTGCAGAAGAACCCGGCCAAGGACATGAGTTCGCTAAATCGGAAGCATTCACCTTGAAATACTTTGACGAAATCATTCCTATTCGACTTGATGAAAACGGCAGCTTAAAACCATTAAGCGAAAAGGCTTTTCTAGGCGAAATAGGCACTGGAAAAGTAGCTGCTACTGGTTTTAACAACTCATTTACAGACATTACTTCTTGGTTACCGAATACGGTTATTGTTGATTTGTGGAAATCGCTGTTTCAGTAAATGGAACTAATTTCGTCTATTCTCATCGTAGGTACTGTCTTATCACCTTTTAACTCTTTCCATATCTCAACTTAATAAAAGTTACACTTTATTATGATGGGATCAAGATACGAGCGAGCAATTAAGACTAGCGGAGAAATGCTACCTCGAATATTTTTCCGCAACTAAGTCACCCCAATCAGCAATAGATTGAATTAAGGGAATTAAAGTTTTACCAAAATCAGTTAACGAATAATCAACTTTCAAAGGAGGTTTTGAAGTATATACTCTTCTAACGATCAATCCATCTTCTTCAAGTGCTTTAAGCTGTAAACTCAATGTTCTTTCGGTTACCGTAGGCATTTCCTTTCTCAATTCATTGTATCGAAGGGTTTTATCCATCAAATGATACAAAATAACAGTCTTCCACTTCCCTCCAATTATACCCATAGTAAGGCTCGCACAACATGGGTATTCATTACCCCTAAACTTCAGCTTTTTCTGTACTAATTTTTCCATATATCTGTACTATCATTTTTGACCGTTATTGCAAAGGTAGAGTACTATACTTAGGTTTGCAACTATAATTTTTATAGTATAAATAAACGTCATGAAAGCAATGTTATTAAAGGACTATGGTGCTACAACTAATTTTGAAGCATCTCAAGTAGAAACTCCAACTTTAAATACTAACCAAGTATTAATCAGAATTTCTGCTTCAAGTATCAATACTGTAGATACCATGATTAAAAACATGGGTACAGAATTACCATTTTCCCCAGCCAATCCAGCCATTTTAGGAATGGACTTTGCCGGAACTATTGAGGACATAGGAGCTGAAGTAACTGAGTTTAAAGTGGGTGATGAGGTGTATGGCTGTGCAGGAGGATTAGGAACCTTGCCTGGTTCTTTAGCCGAATATATTGCTGCAGATGTAAAATTGATAGCCCGTAAACCCAAAAATTTAAGCATGAGGGCAGCTGCTGCAATACCTTTAGTTGGAATCACTGCGTATGAAGGGTTGACTCGTACGAACATTACAAGTGGTCAAAAAGTACTAGTACAAGGAGGGGCTGGCGGTGTAGGTCATGTGGCAGTTCAGCTGGCTCATTCTTTTGGTGCTAAAGTATACTCCACGGGAGCTGGCCAAAAGCAGCTAGAAGTGATTAAAAGTTTGGGCGCCATTCCTATTGACTTTACCAAAGAAACAGTACAAGAATATGTAAATAAGTACACTAATAATACTGGGTTCGATGTGATTTTCGATTCAGTAGGTGGAAAAAACTTGCTCAACTCCTTTGATGCCGCTGCACTCAATGGTCAAATTGCTACCACGGTTTCTTTACTCGAACTCGACCTAAGTCCTGTACATTTTAAAGGATTGTCTTTGCATGTAGTATTTATGCTCATCCCAATGATACATGATTTCCGCAGAGAAAAGCATGGAGAAATCTTAGGTGAACTAACAAAAATAATTGAAGCTGGAAAACTTCAACCTATACTTGATGAAGAAGTCTTTTCCTTAGACAATGTGGGCGATGCATATAAAAGACTTGAAAGTGGAAACGCAATTGGTAAAGTAGTAGTAGAAACTGGACTAGTATGATTAAAGGAAAAATTCAATTCACGTTAATTGCTATGTTGGTTTTAGTTCAATCCTGTAGCAAATTCAGTAATTCTGAAAAAACCTTCGAACCAACCAATAAAGTAATATTGAGTTCGGAACTCGTATGGAACAAGCTAAACCCTACAAGGGGGGAACAGAGTCCATTAGCTGCTACCATTTGGGGCGATAGAAATGAAACTGAAGCAACAGGGTTTTTAGCAAAATTCGCCAATGGTTTTTCTTCCCCACCACATATTCATAATGTCACTTACAGAGCTGTAGTGATAAAAGGGAGTATTCATAACGATGATCCAAAAGCAGAGAATATGTGGATGAAGAATGGATCGTTTTGGACACAATCAAATGGAGAATCACATATTACAGCTGCGAAAGGAGAAGAAAATATTGCCTTAGTAGAAATAAGTAATGGCCCCTATCTGGTGAACCCACCAGCAGAGGCATTTGATACCGGAGAAAGGTCAATCAATATTGACGCTTCAAATGTGGTATGGATCGACAATGAAGTGACCAACTGGCTTCACAAAAAAAGTGAAGCTAAAATCAATTTTCTTATAAGGAATGAAAACAGTGATGGAATGAAGAGCCTTTTTGTGAAGCTTCCAATAGGGTTTAATGGCGAAATTAGAACCACAGGAACTGTAGTCCATACGGTTGTAATAAGCGGAGTAATACAGTACCTATTGCCTCAAAATCAAGAGCAAAAATTATTAGACTCAGGGAGCTATTTTGGGTCAACCAATGATACTTATCATAAAATTACGGTAAAGTCAGAAGAGGAAGTAATCCTATATATGAGAACAAACGGTAAACTTAAAGTCAATTCACTATGAAAACCATTCTAATAACAGGAAGTACTGACGGTATCGGCAAATTGGCAGCAATCCAGTTAGCAAAAGAGGGGCACCAAATTATAGTACACGGAAGAACAAAAGAAAAACTAGAACGAGCTGTTTCTGAAATAAAGGCAGTTTCAAATAATAAAAACATATTAAGCTTTATTTCAGATTTTTCAGACTTAGAAAGTGTCAAAAACATGGTAGGTGAAATAACTCAAGAAGTTTCCACCATCGATGTTATTATCAATAATGCTGGAGTTTTCACAAGCCCCATTCAAAAAAATGATAAAGGTTTAGACATGCGCTTCGCTGTCAATTTTTTTGCCCCGTATGTTTTAACCAACGGCTTGATTTCCTTGATGAAAGAAGCTAACTCGCCCAAATTGATTAATGTAAGTTCAGCAGCTCAATCCACGGTTTCCATTCAGGCACTTTATGGCAAGGAACTGCCATCTATTCATGAAACTTACGCACAAAGTAAATTAGCCTTAACAATGTGGAGTTTCTATTTCGCAAAATTGTACCCTGAGGTAATGACGGTTGCGGTAAACCCAGGCTCTTTGTTGAATACAAAAATGGCAAATGAAGCCTATGGCCGCCATTGGGCTCCAGCAGATAAAGGCTCTAACATCTTATACGAACTAACGCTATTCGAAGACCATATCAGTGGTGTCGGTAAATATTTTGACAACGATCAAGAAGCTTTCAGCAATGCTCATACTGACGCCTATAACGATGAAAAAATCGCGCTATTAATTGCTGAAACAAAAAAGATAGTCAAGGGTTAAAAAACATTTTCAAAGCTAGAATCAAGCAAATCCCTTATTATAATTTTCGTTTATAGTAGGGATTTGAGCCTGAACCCCATTGCAGACTAGCCCTATTTATCAGCATCACTCCGTTAATTATTAGCCTATAAAGGTGGTAACGCAATTCTTCCAAACATTCAAACATACAACTGAAGCTATAGGCTCCCGATTGGAAAATTCGCCACAAGTCATAATTTTGAAATAAAGCATAACTAACTATTGTCAGGCATGGCAACTTTCAAAAAATTGTAAGCGAAAAAATTGCGATAAGGAAAATGACTCAATCCGAACTTATCATTTTAAACTTTGAAGAAATAAGAAGAAGAAGCATCAAACTTTGGAAAGGGCTTCCTGAAAATTATTACAATTGGAAACCTGATGAAAAAGCAATGACTGCGATAGAAATGGTCAGGCATGTTTTAGAGGCCGATTATGGATGGAACATTATTATCAATAATGGGAGCATGACAAACTATAAAACGCCTTGGGAAAATCGACCTTTTATTAGCGTTACTGACGAACTTGAGTTTGCCAAACCCTATAGAAAAACCTTTTTAGAAACTATCCGTCAATTTTCGGAAACAGAATTAAATGAAACTAAAATCATTCATCCCGCAAATGGAGAGAGGAAAATTCTTGGACAATATTTATTGCGAATCGGGTATCACGAATCTGTTCATGCAGGACAATTTCTCTCCTATTTAAGAGCAATGAAAATTAATCGACCAAAAATATGGGACTGACAAACCAAAAGGCTCTAAGTCTCATTTCTTCCAAAATACCCACGCCCCAACTAATCCCTCTAAAATCTAACCCAAACCCAATTTTTTCTTGCGCTCTAGGGCTTTGCGTTGGCTGCGTCTAATCACCGGATAACTCAAAACAGCACCCAAAATGATGAGGGTTCCGTAGTAAAAACCTGCGCTCATTTCTTCATTTTCTCCATAAATAATAACGGCCAATATGATTCCGTACACCGGTTCTAAATTAATGGTAAGATTAACCACATATGCGGTTATACGCTTCATTAACTCTACAGAAGCAGAAAAGGCATATACCGTACAAACTACAGAAAGAATTAGCAACAGTCCCCAATCTCTGGTGGTAGGTAAGGCATAAGTAGCAGTTTCAGCCAAAAAGAAATATTTATAGAATGGAATAAAAATGGCTATTCCAATGGCTGCAGCAGCCATCTCGTAAAAGGTAATGGTATATTGAGATAGCTTATGAGTCATTTTACCATTCAAAACCGAAAAAAGAGCAGCCATAAATGCCGAAGCCATCGCCAAGCCTAAGCCCAAAGCATTATTGAATTCGAAACGAAAGATGACGTAAAGCCCACTGATAACCACCAAACCAAGAATTACCTCAAACATCCTGATCTTCCTTTTATTGAAAAGTGGTTCAATAAGGCTCGTCCAAAAGGTGGTGGTGGCCATTCCTGCCAAAGAAACCGAAACGTTCGATACCCTGGCCGATTCAAAAAACAAGAACCAATGAATGGCAATGATAAAACCCGTAAGTACGAGTGGCATCATGTCCACTCGGTTCACCTGAAATGTTTTTGACTTAAAATACATGAAACCCGCCAACACTATACTGGCCAAGGCGGTGCGATACATCACTACATCGGTAGCCGGAATGGTCATTTCATTACCCAGAATTGCGGTGAAACCCCATAGAAAAACGATAAAATGGAGTTTGAGAAAATCCTTAGGAGAGGCTTCCATTACTTAGGAACAAAGCGATAGATAGAGAAACCAAGCATAGCAAAAATAATATTGGGCATCCAAACTGCAAGCAGCGCATCCATTGAACCTGCCTCAGCAATGCTCTTTGTAGCGATAAACAAAAGTATGTAAATAAAAGCCAAAAGAAATCCTAATGCAATCTGAAAACCTACCCCTCCCCTTGTCTTTTTTGACGACAAAATCACACCAATAAAAGTCAGAATTATGGCCGTAAATGGAGACATAAACCGAATTAATTTTTCGATATGATAAATCGGTATGTTGTCAGCTCCTTTTAGCTTCAGATCGTCTATATAGCTGTATAGCTCTGGAATGGTAAGCGTTTCTTGCAGTCCGGTTTGACTAGAAAAATCATCGGGACTCATGTTTATTTTAATTAAAGTATCATTTACACTCTGATACTGGAATTCTTCATCTACCTCGTTAAACTCTCTCAAATTCCACTTTCTTAAAACCCATGAGGTAGAAGTTGAATCCCAAAAAATCTCGTCTGCCGAAATTTTATACAGCATCTCTTTATCAACAATCTCTTCAAGGGTAAAATCTCTACCAGAATTTCGGTAACTATTATAGCTGCGCAAATAAACATAGGTGGTAGGGCTCACTTTAAAATGAACGTCCTCACCTGTATACTGATAGGGCTTATCGGCAAAGAATTGTTGTTCAAATTTCACCCTGAATTTATTGGCTTCTGGAATAATCCAACCCGTGAAAACAAAACTGATAACGGCTATAATTACCGCCCCAGTTAAGAATGGCTTCAACATTCTTGGGTAACTCACTCCACTGGCTAAAATAGCAACAATCTCAGTATGACTGGCCATTTTTGAAGTGACAAATACTGCTGCTATAAATACTGTAATGGGCGTAATTAAATTGGCAATATAGGGGGCGAAATAGAGGAAGTACTTAATAATCAACCAAGTACCCACTTCATTTTTAATGAAGCTCTCATTCCTTTCTGAAAAAGTAAGAATGAGCACAATGGCTACTAAAATACCTACTACGAAAAGGAAAGTTGTGAGAAACTTTGTTAATATGTACTTGTCCAGTATTTTCATTTAGAGGCGTTGTGTCACTTTTTTGACCATTCGGTTTTTCCAATCAACAAACGTGCCTGCTAATATCTGTTTTCGTGCTTCCTTAACCAACCATAAATAAAAAGTTAGGTTATGAATACTGGCAATCTGCGCCCCTAAAATTTCTTTGCTGGTAATCAAATGCCTTAAGTAAGCTTTTGAGTAAAAGGTACTATTATAGCCTCCCAAATTCCGGTCAATTGGGCTATGATCGTTTTTCCACTTTTCGTTGCGCATGTTCAAAATACCTTCGCTGGTAAATAGCATTCCGTTACGGGCATTTCTGGTTGGCATAACACAATCGAACATATCTACTCCTAAGGCAATTCCTTCCAAAATATTTTCGGGTGTTCCCACTCCCATTAAATAACGTGGTTTGTCTTTAGGTAGAATATCACAGACGATCTCGGTATGCTCATACATCATTTCTGCTGGTTCCCCCACAGACAATCCTCCGATGGCATTCCCTTCACGCTCATACGATGCAATCGTTTCTGCCGATTTTACTCTTAAATCTTTGTAAGTGCTCCCCTGCACTATCGGAAAAAGCGTTTGGCTATAACCATATTTTCCTTCGGTAGCATCAAACCTATCGCAGCAGCGCTTGAGCCAACGGTGTGTCATTTCCATAGACTTACGTGCGTATTCGTAATCGCAAGGATATGGCGTGCATTCGTCAAAAGCCATCATGATATCGGCTCCAATGGTGCGCTGAATATCCATTACTCCCTCTGGACTAAAGATATGTTTGGAGCCATCAATATGAGATTTGAAGGTTACCCCTTCTTCCTTTATTTTTCTGGTACCCGAAAGCGAATAAACCTGATAACCACCGCTATCGGTCAAAATCGGTTTGTCCCAGCCATTGAATTTGTGTAAACCGCCAGCAGCCTCGATTACATCTAGGCCAGGTCTTAAATACAAATGATAAGTATTTCCTAAAATGATTTGCGCCTGAACATCATCTTTTAATTCGCGCTGATGAACCGCTTTAACCGACCCTGCAGTACCCACAGGCATAAAAATAGGTGTTTCTATTGCACCATGATCTGTGATTATTTCCCCTGCTCGGGCCTTAGATTGTTTGTCTACTCCAGCTAAATTAAACTTCATTCCTCATTTTTGATCGCACAAAAATAGCAGGAATCATTTATTCTTATTTCATTCATGCATCATTTCATTTTCTGTGAGTTTAGAAATTATCTTTTTTTCCATATTTATTCTGTCTACAGCCGTTCAACTGTACTACCACTGGGCGTATTTCAGTCTGTTGCCCAACTGTGTGATTTCAGACAATAAAAACACTACACCATCGCCCGTTTCTATAGTTGTTGCCGCCAGAAATGAAGCAAGACTGCTACCTGTATTGATTACTAAATTGGTCAGCCAAGACTATTCATCATTTGAAGTTATCATAGTTAATGATCGATCATCTGATGGTTCAGAAGCTTTGCTCAACTCACTTGAGCAATTGAGTCAAAGGCTTAAAGTTATTCATGTTCACGATTTACCAGAAGGCTGGAACGGTAAAAAAAACGCTTTACAATTAGGCATTGAAGCTGCTCAGCATGAGATTATTCTACTTACAGATGCCGACTGCATTCCTAATTCAAACCAATGGATTAGCAGAATGGCTAGCAGTTTTAGAGAGAATACGGACTTTGTATTGGGCTTTTCTCCTTACGAAAAGAAAAATGGTTTTCTGAATCAGATGATTCAATTTGAAACTTTACTCACTGCCATTCAATACCTATCATTTGCAATTAAAAGGCAGCCATATATGGGTGTTGGAAGAAATTTAGCATACCGTAAGTCGGTCTTTTTAAAACACTCATTTCAAGGTTATGAGTCTAAAACTGGAGGTGATGATGACTTATTTGTGAATGCACATGCTACTGCTGCAAATACTGAAATCTGTATTCACCCAGACGCTCATGTCTCGTCTATTCCGAAGTCTAATTGGCGTGATTATTTCAGACAAAAAGTGAGGCATTTGTCGGTTGGCAAAAACTATCGTAAAAAAGATCAAACGAGACTAGGCCTTTTTGCGTTAAGCTCGCTGACAGGATGGATAATGCTATTTTGGGCAATTTTAGCAAGCTTCAATATCGGACTCATTTTGGTGATTGTCGGTATCAAGAGCTTGTCATTTTATGTTATCTTTACCCGTTCAGGTCGCAAGCTGAAAATGAACATGGCCTACTGGGCACTTCCATTCCTCGATCTGTGTTTAAATTTGTATTACCCAATGGTGGGATTAGTGGCGCTAATAGCAAAAAAGGTTAAATGGAGTTAGGTAAGCAGTTTTCTGAAAAGGCACTCAAAGATTTTAAGTTAATAGACCTGGCAGTTGAAAATCATGATCAACAAGCGTTTGCGGAGTTATTACAACGTTACCGTAAACCTGTTTATCATATGATTTTGAAGATGATTCGGAACGTTGATGATGCAGAAGACCTTACAATTGAGGCTTTTGCAAAAGCTTTCAAGAACCTTCATAAATTCAAAAAGGATTTCACCTTTAGTACTTGGCTTTTTAGAATTGCCACAAACAACACCATAGACTTTATTCGTAAAAAAAGGCTCGACACCATGAGTTTGAACACGAGTTTTAGTGATGACAATGGTGAGTCAGTCAATATTGATGTTCAAGACAAAAACCTGAACCCACAAGAAGAAGCAATTAAAGCGCAAAAGATTGAATTAGTTCAGCTGTTTGTTACGAAGCTTCCTGCCAAATATCAGCGATTAGTAAAGCTGCGTTACTTTGATGAGCTCAGCTATGACGAAATTGCGAAAGAATTAAATGCGCCTTTAGGCACAGTTAAGGCTCAATTGCACAGGGCTCGTGAATTAATGTACGACCTGGTAAAGGGTAAAAAGGAACACATCTAATTCTTTTTTGTTAATTCGCACTCAAATGGAATTAATCAAAAAGCATTTCCCCTTACTAACAGAAAAGCAAATTGCTCAATTTGCCCAATTAAAACCTTTATATACCGAATGGAATGAAAAGGTAAATGTGGTGTCTAGAAAAGACATTGAAAACCTTTACGAACGCCATGTATTGCATTCTTTAGGCATTGCTAAGGTTTTTAAGTTTCCTGAGAATACCGATATTCTAGATGTAGGAACGGGAGGTGGTTTTCCTGGAATTCCATTGGCCATAATGTTTCCTGAGTCTAATTTTCATTTGGTAGACTCCATAGGAAAGAAAATAGTAGTGGTGAAAAACGTTAGCGAAGCACTGGGTCTTAAAAATGTAGTTGCTGAACAAGTTCGTGCCGAAGCCATTAAGCATAGAAAGTATGACTTTGTGGTAAGTCGTGCAGTAGCCCAACTTAAAGAGTTTTATCCGTGGGTAAAACATAAGTTTAAACCCGCTTCAGAAGTAGCTTATAAAAGTGGCTTGCTTTATTTAAAAGGTGGCGATTTAACTGCCGAAATCAAAGAGTCTAAACTGGTGAAAGTGCGTGTTCACAACCTCGAAAAATTCTTTGAACCAGAATTCTTCGAAACCAAAAAAGTGGTTTTCGTTCCCCGACAGTAACTAGTTTGTTCTTCTTTCAAAATCATCTTCTTCACGAGGTTTCGCAGTATAAATTAAGATACTGTATATACCTATTAATGTACCAACTGGAAAACTTATAATGCCGATAATTCCATAAACCAAAGCTGGCATCATTGCCCATCTACGTCCATTCACCAAACCAAAGCCAATTACGATTTTAGGAATGAGGAACAGGATGGCGATTGCCCATAATATGGAATCTATAAAATCGAAAATCCATAGCGCTTCTGGAGGCAAGGGATCGTTATCCATAGCAGCCATATTGAGTACAAAATCCATGAAGAAGTCATAGAAAACTAACCCCAGTAACCCTAGAGCACTGAAAGCAATAAAAAGTATACCTAAGATTTTCTTGTGCGAAGATTCGTTAAAATTCATAGTTTCTAAATTTACTTCAATATAAAAAAAGCCCCGATAAATCGAGGCTCTTTCGTCAGCAGCATATACCGCTTATTCAAATCGTAAAGCTTCAATCGGGTCGAGCTTAGATGCTTTATTCGCTGGAATAACTCCAGAAGCCAAGCCTACAAACACACAAACAATTAAGCCCACAATAATCCATAACCAAGGAATAACAAAGGCACCACCAAGGGCTGTAGCCAAAATATTCCCTATTCCTATTCCCATTAAAGCCCCAGCAATACCTCCCATCTGACAAATTACAATGGCTTCAATTAAAAACTGTTGACGGATTCTATTTGGAGTTGCTCCTAAGGCTTTTCTAATCCCAATTTCTCTGGTTCTTTCAGTTACAGAAACCATCATAATATTCATTAAACCTACAGCTGCACCTAAAAGCGTAACTGCTCCAACCACTAAACCGCCAATTCGTAAACCATTGGTCATATCGTCTAAGGCCTCCGTAGCAGAATCTGACCTAACGACTTCGAAAGAACTCTCTTCGCCTAATTTGTTTCCTCTGATTTTACGCATGTAGCCCGTGGCCTCACCCATAGCGTAGTCTATTTGCTCCGGATCATCAATCATTACGGTGATGTTATAACGCATTCTACCGCTTCTGTCTAGCCTTTTAGCATTCAAAAGTGGAATGATGATATTTCTATCTTCTTCAGTATCACCTCCAAAGCCTCCTTTTTCTTCCAAAATGCCAATTACACGATAATTATTACCGTAGAATTTCACTGTCTTATTTAAAGGATCTTCGTTTTTATCGAAAAGAGCATTAACTACTTCAGTACCCAGAATACAAACATAATTTCCGAATTCGATTTCTAATGCAGAGAAATTTCTACCTCGTTCAATTTTTATATCCTTAATAGAAAAGTAATTTTCATCTCCACCGGTGATACTCGTATTTGGGTTTGTCTTTTTCTCTTCATATTTAATTTCAGCCGAACCAGAAGCCCTTGTGTAAATTGTTACAGTAGATGGGAAATTGAAGTCTTCTTTGAAACGAACAGCCTCATCATATTTAATTGGCGCATAAGATTTCTCCCTTACCCCGTTCATATTTCTTCTGGCAGAAGTACGACTTTCTACATCGAAACTATTAGCGCCTAAGCCCGACATACTGGCCTCTATTTCACTTTGAATACCATCTACTGCGGTAAGCATTCCTACCAAAGAGGTTATACCAATAGCGATAATTAAACCTGTTAAAATGGTTCTTAGGGTGTTCGATTTAATCGACTTTATTCCTTCCCTGACGTTTTCTCTGAAATTCATTGAGATAAAATGAGTTTTTGATCGTTACGAATTTAATCAACCATTGGTCACATATTGCCAACAAATTTA
Organism: Roseivirga ehrenbergii; assembly: GCF_001593005.1. GTDB lineage: Bacteria > Bacteroidota > Bacteroidia > Cytophagales > Cyclobacteriaceae > Roseivirga > Roseivirga ehrenbergii. The sequence goes on along the minus strand of NZ_LQZQ01000045.1, from coordinate 447,474 downwards.
TAAATTCAACGATCGTTCTGTTAAACGGTTCATAATCCAGTTCACTATGAGAAGACTTTCGATTTTATTGATTTTGGCTACGTTCAGCCTTTCCAGCTACGCCTCCAAAATTTTGATCCCAATGGATCTTTCACAATCAAATCACCTAAAAGCTTACGGCATTGCTTACTGGGTTCTCAGTAAAGACGCAACAATCGACTGGATGTTAAATTTTAGAGGCGGAAGTTTTTTATTACCCTCTTCAGCAGCTATAGAAAAGGAATTGGTGATTCGCGGAGTGAGCTACGAAGTAATATCGGATGCCACAGCTGCGCAGTACGAAAGTCAGATCGCCTCTCCTTCTTCTAACATGGACATGATGAAATTAGAGAAGGTGCCAAAAATTGCAGTATACTCGCCTAAAACAAAAATGCCATGGGATGATGCCGTAACCTTGGCCTTAACCTATGCCGAAATTCCTTACGATATTATTTACGATGATGAATTGATGGCCGATGAACTTCCGAAATATGATTGGCTGCATTTACACCATGAAGATTTTACAGGCCAGTACGGTAAGTTTTATGCCACCTACTCTCCTTATAGCTGGTACCAACAGCAACAAAAAGATTATGAAGCTTCTGCCAGAAAGCATGGTTTCGCAAAAGTGTCGCAACTTAAACTGGCCATTGCTCAAAAGATAAGAACTTTTGTAGCAGGCGGAGGCTTTCTCTTTGCTATGTGTTCTGCCACCGATTCTTTCGATATTGCGCTAGCTGCCAATGGACTCGACTTTATTGAAGCTATGTATGATGGAGACCCTGCCAACCCAGCTGCCGAATCGCAGTTCGATTTCTCTCAAACTTTGGCTTTTGAAAATTTCAAACTAAAAAAAGACCCTCTCGAATACGAGTTCTCCGATATTGATAATACCGATGCAAGACGTTCAAGATCATTAAACGAAGGCAACGATTTCTTCAAACTTTTTGAGTTTTCGGCCAAATGGGATCCGATTCCAACCATGTTGACCCAAAACCATACGCGTTTAATTAAGGGTTTTTATGGCCAAACCACAGCATTTAAAACCAGAGTAATCAAGCCCGATGTGGTAACCATGGGGCAAAACGATGCGGCTGAAGAAGCAAAATATGTTCACGGAGTTTTCGGAAATGGCTTCTGGACTTTTTATGGCGGCCACGACCCAGAGGATTATCAGCACAGAGTAGGCGAAGAACCAACCGATTTAAACCTGTACCCTAACTCTCCTGGATATCGATTAATTCTGAATAACATTCTGTTTCCGGCAGCTAAGAAAAAGAAGAGGAAGACTTAAATGAAGAAGTAAAAGGTGTATTCTTAATGCATTCTATCTCCTCTAACTTCGAGAGACTTTAAAATCTTTGCTTCCTCAATTAAGAATTCTTTCCACCTGTTAAGCACATAGTCGTCAGGCATATAGTGTTTGGCTAAACTTATAAAGTTTTTATAATGACCTGCCTCTGAGACCATAAGTTCATAATAGAAGTTTTTGAGCTCTTGATCTTGAATGTTTTGAGAGAGAATCTTAAACCGTTCACAACTCCTTGCTTCGATTAATGCGTTCATCAATAATCTTTCTACTAATTGCTGATCTCGGCTACCTCCTTTTCTAACCACCTTTTGAAGTTGAATGACATATTCATCTTTTCTAGCTTGACCAAATGACATTCCTCTTTTCTTAAGTTGCTCCAAAACCCTTTCAAAATGATTCCATTCTTCCGCCACAACAGGCGTTATCATTTCAACCATTTCTGTTTTTTCTGGAAACAAAACGATCAACGAAATGCACGAAGAAGCTGCTTTCTGCTCACAATAGGCATGATCAACGAGAATCTCCTCAATGTTCATCTGGGCAATATTTACCCAACGAGGATCAGTTGGTAATTGTAATCCTAAAAGGTGGTTGCTCAGTTCTTCAGTCATTCTACAAAGTTAAGGCTACTACTCAAATATTAAAAAGTAGTACCTTTACGCCCTTAATTTTTATCGAACCTGCTAAATTGCAACGCATTTTAAAATCAATTTGATTATTTCAATTTCCAAACATTGACATTATGAAGAAAACACTACTCATTTGCCTTACCCTCTTGGTGGCGTATACTGCTCAGTCGCAAACAACGGCTGACTCCGTAAAATGGGAAAGAAATGGCTCTTTAGGATTCACCTTCGCAAACGTTGGTCTATCTAATTGGGCTGGAGGGGGCGAAAGCTCGGTATCGTTGGGTACAATTTTTAACGCAGCAGCAATCAGAAAAGCTACCCATTCTACATGGAAAAATCAGATTGACTTTGCTCTTGGCGGTGCTAAATTGGGCGACAAAGACTTTAGAAAAACTGACGATGCGATCATTCTATTAAGTCAATACAAAAGAAAGATCAACGAGAAATTTGGCTACAGCGTGTCTAGTATTTTGAGAACACAACTACTTGAAGGTAATAATTATGTGGCTGATCCTTTAAATGCTGGAGAAGAAATTGCTGAGAAAATATCCAATTTTATGGCGCCTGGTTACCTTTCTGTAAACTTAGGCATGGAATACAGTAGCGGTGACGTACTTACTGTTTCTTTTGCCCCTGCAGCGGGTAAATTCACTTTTGTAATGGACGATGAACTTTCAGCCGCAGGTGCTTATGGTGTCGACCCGGGCGATAAAGTTAGAGCTGAATTTGGTGCAAACATGCTCACTACATTAAACTTGAAGTTAATGGACAACATTACTTTTCAATCTAACCTAAACTTCTTTACAGCTTATGATAGTTTCGGTAATGTTGATACTAACTGGGAAACTTTATTGGTGATGAAAGTGAACAAATGGTTCAACGCTACCTTTGGTACGCAATTGATCTACGATGACGATATTTTAATCAAGGGTGAGGACGGAAATGTGTCTAGAGAAATTCAGTTCAAACACGTGTTAAACCTTGGCGTTAACTTTAAACTATTTAGCACAGGTAACTAAGGTATATTCAACCCAATTCAGAGAGTCATTCTGGAAAGCCTAATCAAATTAATTGATACCGCTTTCAGAATGACTTTTCTATTTTAAGGCTACTTAATCCGAACATTTTTAATTGTAGAATGACCAACGAACGCCCATGTCTAATGTACGCTTAACGCCAGTATAATAAGGTGTTAAGAAATAACCATCGGAAGTAATACCTTGATTAATATGAGCCGACTTAACGAAGAAATGAAAATTCTCAACTTTGAAATTCAAGAATAAATCGGCCTTAATAAAAGCATCATTTTCAAAGTCGTTTTGAAGGTAGTATTGCTGAACAATAGGGTTATAAGCATTGGCATAATAGGCCGAACGGTAGTGCAAATCTATTCCAGTATGAACTATCATTTTACCGTTAAAAACTACATTTTTATACGCCAGTTGCCCATTCGCCAACATATCTGGAAGGCGATAAAGATCTGAAGAACCTCCAGAAACTGTATTATAATAAAAACTACTCGACCATTTCCATTTTGGCGACAGATTGAAATCAAAATGGAAACCAGGAGCCAAAATGACAATATCGCTAACCGCTTGGTTTGGGCGCTTATCTTGGTCGTAATAGAGGTAATTAGCGATTCTATTGAACCTGATCAATGGCCTAAAACTCATGCCCTGAGTATTAATTTTAACTTCTCCATAGAGATTTTCGGACTGCTCGTTTTTAAACCCGTTGATCCAATAGCCTTGCTGACCAGCGTAAAGTTCTGAAAGGTAAGAGGGTTGGCTAGATACTTTAGAAACTCTAGCATCGAAGAAACTACTGGTAAAATCTCCTTCAACAAAAAAGCCACCTCCTATTAAATATTCTCCAGAAGCTTTCAAGAAAATTTTTGGCGTGATTTTCTGCCTCAAAGTACCACCCAAATAACTTTCTAAATCAGCACCTTCGCCACCTAAAATTCTATTGTCGTATTTCAAATAGCGAGAGCGATAAAATACTGTGTATGAGAAACTTTTGGTATAACCTTTAACTCCAAATTCATTTGAGAGCTCATTATAAGTAGTTCTATCCAAGATGGAGTCTATCACCAAATTACGCCCCACAGGTTTATAGATCAAAGAGTCGGAGCCGGCCAAATTATATTCATCAGTATACCTCACTATTTGATTATAATAAGTACCAGAGTGATACACCTGTAATACTGAATCTAAATTGTATTGCTGAAAAATATGCACTCCACCACGCTTATCATAGCTTTCGGCATCATCGAGTAACACGTTAGCATCTCTATACTTAAAATAGGTAGCCTCTGCACCGTCCTCATCATTAGCAGGGTCGATGGCAGGATCAAGAATTCCTCCCTGCTCATCCACACTAAATTTCATTTGGGTAAAATTAAACAAAGCCAAATAGCGAGGCAGCTTTTTGGGGCGAATAAAACCGAAGAAGTTATAATTGGTTCCTTTGGACTGAAAATCGCCAGTGCTTAAAAATGCCAACTGTTTTTCGGCCCTCACACTTTTATACTGAAAGCCCAAATTCAAATAAACACTGTCGTTTAGAGCGAAGACAATATCTGTTTGACCTCTTCGACCACCTCCATATACCACATTGATTTCTGTAAATGGAGACTTGGTATCGAAATACTTAATATCGTCAGGGCCAACATAAAATTCATCATAAGCATTATAACCTGACCGCCTTCCAATAGTCATAGATGGCTCATAATACAAACCTCGGTAGGCTGTCCCTAGATTGCCCAAATTTTGACCAAGATTGCCATTTCTTTCAATATCAGTATAGCGATGAAGGTTATCAGGAATGGTGTCTGGATAATTGAAAACAAGGTTATTGAACTTAAAATTCTTCTCGTAAGTGTAGCGAGTGGTCAAGGGACCGTACACACTCTCAACAGTATCTTTTAAAAGTCGATTTTCTCTCTGACTTTTCAGTGAATCTCTATTGACACTAAACGTGGTGTTACCTTGAGAAAAAGCCGTAGCACTTAACACCAAAAAACATGAAATAAATAATACCCTCTTCAGCACGCCCAAAATTAACAATTCAATTGAGGTTTTTCTTTTGTTCTAGCACTTTAAACAACCGACTGGTAAACTTCTCTTCTTCTTCCAGTTCAAAGCGAATGGGAATATAAAAAGCCGTTGTCTTCTTAAAAAGTGGATGCTCGGCAAGTGTCAAAAGTCGTACCATGTCTTTCTCTGTCGTTACAATCTTTATCTCTTCTTTCTGTGTCTGTAAATAAGTCAGTAAACCGTCTAAGTCCTTTGCAGTAAAACCGTGATGATCTTGAAAAACAAACTCCTGTTTTATACTGTAGTTTCTTTCAACCTCAGTTTTGAACATTTTATTGTCGGCAATAGCTGTTAGCAATAACACAGTGCTTCCTTTTATTAATTCACCTAACTGCTCCTTAAACACTGGCTTTGGTTCATCATAAATAATCCTACTAAAGAACACTGGCTTTTCTCCTAAATAGACTTTTACATTCACCTTAATTTCCCTTCGCTCCTGTTCATCAATAGTTTCTGGGCTTTTGGTGATAATAACACAATCTGCCCTTTTGGCTCCACTTCTACTTTCGCGTAATTCACCAGTAGGCAAAATATAATCTTCGTAAAAAGGGTGATTAAAATCGCTCAAAAGAATATTGAAATCTCTGGCTACTTTTCTATGCTGATAGGCATCATCTAAAAGAAAAACCTCAATATCCTCCTTCTCCATAAGCGCAGAAGGAATGGCTATAACTCTTTCTTCACCAACGCACACTGAGATATTTGTTCCGAACTTTCTATAATATTGATAGGGCTCATCCCCCATTGTTTCAGCAGTATCGGTTTCGGAAGCCATTCTATAGCCTCTAGTTTTCCTTCCGTAGCCTCTACTTAAAGTGGCCAATCGATAATCCTTTTGTAGTAACCTGATTAAGTACTCCACCATAGGCGTTTTCCCGGTTCCACCCATAGAAAGGTTACCAACCGAAATCACGGTACGGTCAAATTCAACCTGAGGCTTCTTGCCTATATTGTAAAGGTGATTTCTGAAACTCATTAGCCCACCATAAAGGGCAGAAATGGGAAATAATATCCATCGTAAGAGTTTCATTCTATTCAGGTTTCTATCTTAGCATTCTAAAAGTTACAAAGATGGTAAAAATCAAGGAGATCATTGAAGAACTGGAAAAACTTGCACCTCCAGCATATCAAGAGTCTTACGACAATTCAGGTTTAATCACCGGAGATAAAAACTGGAATGTAAGTGGAATAATGGTGAGCTTGGACTGCATTGAGTCTGTTATTGACGATGCTATTAACAAAAAGTGCAATCTGATTGTCGCCCATCATCCAATCGTTTTCAAAGGCCTTAAAAAGCTCAATGGAAAAAATTATGTGGAGCGAACCATTATTAAAGCCATAAAAAACGACATCGCTATTTATGCCATTCACACCAATTTAGACAATGTGTATTTGGGTGTGAATCAAAAAATTGCTAATAAAATTGGACTAATTAATACACGAATATTAGCTCCTAAAAATCAACTTTTAGAAAAGCTCGTGGTGTTCATTCCCAAGGAAGATACAAACAAGGTACTCGATGCACTTTATTCTGCTGGCGCTGGGGAAATAGGAAATTATTCACACTGTAGTTTTAAAGTAAATGGAACCGGCAGCTTTAAACCCAACGAAAAAGCCAATCCGGTAATTGGTGAAAGAGGTCAGCTAGAACATGTGGATGAAGACCGGGTAGAAATCATGTATCCGAGTTATTTAAGCAGTAAAGTTATTTGCACTTTAAAGGAAAACCATCCTTATGAGGAAGTAGCTTATTATATCAGCCAGTTAGAAAATGAAAACCAAGAAGTGGGTTCTGGAATGATTGGACAACTAGAAAAGGAAATGACAAGCCAAGAATTCCTAACGCATTTGAAACAAACTATGGAACTGAATACCATTCGTTACACCGCCAAAAATACAGACTCGATCAAGACAGTAGCACTTTGCGGTGGAGCCGGCAGCTTCCTTTTATCTGCTGCTATGATCCAAAATGCCGATGCTTTTGTGACCGGAGATTTCAAGTATCATGAGTTCTTTGATGGTGAGGGGAAAACAATGATTGCAGACATTGGGCATTATGAAAGCGAAAAGTTTACAAAAGAGCTTTTGCATTCATTATTGACAGAAAAATTTGCTAATATTGCAACCTATTTGACAGAGGTGAATACGAACCCCGTACTGTACTTCTAAAAAAACGTGAATGGAAAAGACTGTAGCACAAAAACTTGACGCCCTTACTAATCTTCAGAGAATTGATTCTGAATTGGATGAAATCAAAAAAGTAAGAGGTGCCCTACCTGATGAAGTAGCTGATTTAGAAGATGAGATCGCTGGATACCAGACAAGAATTGATAAATTCAAGTCTGAGGCTGGAGATCTTGAAACTAGTATTGCAGATTATAAGACCCAGATTAAAAACTCTGAGGCGCTAATCAAAAAATACAATGAGCAACAAATGAACGTGCGTAACAACCGTGAGTATGATGCCATTACAAAAGAAATTGAGCTTCAAAACCTAGAGATTCAAATTTCTGAAAAGAGAATCAAAGAAGCCTTCGCAAAAATCGAAATCAAGAATGGTGAAATCGCCAAGACTGAAGAGGAATTAGCCGAAAGAGCTAAAGATTTGAGTAGCAAAAAAGGCGAACTCGAAACTTTGACCAAAGAAAGTCACGATGACGAGCAGAAGCTAATGAACGCAAGAACAAAAGCGACTAAAGACATCGAAGAAAGACTTTTAGTTTCTTACAACAAACTTCGCGATAACGCAAGAAACGGTTTAGCAGTAGTTCCTGTAGATAGAGGTGCTTGTGGTGGATGTTTCAATGTTGTTCCTCCTCAAAGACAAGCTGATATTCGTGAGCGTAAGAAAATTATTGTATGTGAGCACTGTGGAAGAATTTTAGCAGACGTTACGGACGAGATCGTTGTAGAAGAAGCGAAACCAAAAAGAAGCAGAAGAGCTGCAACTAAAGCTTAATTTGATATTAATGTATCCAAAAATAAAAAAATGGATAGGCGTTTTCGTCTATCCATTTTTCATTTTAACACAAGTAAGTAGCTTTGCCCAGAGTCAAACTCCCAACTTTGACTTGGCCTACCATACCACTTTGAATTTAAACTTCAAAGCCTCAAAATCTATCCTATCGTCTTTGGAAAGCACAGAAATACCGATGAGTGAGCTATATATTGCTAACCTTAACGATGTATTAGAACTTATTTTCAGTGAAGATGAAGAACGCTATGATGTTCTGAAAAAGAATGAAAGCGAAAGATTAAAACAACTTGAAAATACTTCAACTGAATCTCCATATATCGATTTCTTCAGAGCGGAAATCAAAATGCAATGGGCGTTTGTAAAACTTAAATTCGGAAACACGCTGAATGGCGTATGGGGGTTAAGAAATGCTTACAAAATTACGGAAGACAACATTGATAAATACCCAGATTTCAAACTCAATTTTAAAACCATGGGTTTGCTTCAGGTTATTTTCGGGGCTGTTCCCGATAATCAACAATGGATATTAAATGTATTGGGGCTTGAAGGTGATGTGGAAAATGGATTAATGCATTTGAAGGAGCTCTCTAAAGAATCTACTCCTTTTACACTTGAAGCAACGCTCATTTCTTCCATGATTGAATCTTACCTTTTAGAGCAACATGAAGAAGCTTTAGAGAACCTTAAAAACAATACTTCTAACCAGAAAACAATGGCTGAAGTGTATATTTCTTCTCTCATTTTGATGAAAGCACACAATGCAAATGAAGCTGCCCAGCTACTAGCAGAAGCCTTAGAAAACCAAGAAGCCAGAGCTCCCCTATTATTTGAATACTTACTGGCCGAAGCACTTTTTCAGGGTGGAATGTACAATCAAGCCAAAACGCATTATTTAGAGTATATCAATCAATTTAAAGGAAGAAACCAGCTAAAAGACTCGAGAATGAAGGTGGCGATGTGTGAATACTTCTTAGGGAAAAACACTTCATTTAAACAATACTGGGAAGAAGCAAAGACCACGGAAGGTGCTACCTCAGAAGCAGATAAAAATGCCTCAGCTATTTTGGAAGCAGACGCGTTGCCTAATTTTAAACTACTCCAAATCAGATACGCTATTGATGGTGGCTACTATACATTGGCCAGCAAAGCCATTTCTAAACTGAACCTTGAGAAATTAACCATTATGGAGGTTCATGAAATCACCTATAGAAAGGCAAGATTAGCGCAGCTCAAGTCGAATTACGCTGAAGCTATGGAGCTTTATGAGGAGGTAACTTCAAACGCAAACATACTCCCAGAGTCTTATTTCATACCCAATTCTTTCCTTCAAATGGGCTACATAAAATTGGAAGAAAAAGACAATGAGCAAGCAAAAGCATATTTCAATAAGGTATTAGAATTTAAAAAGCATCCTTATAAAAACAGCTTAGATAGTAAAGCCAAAATAGCCTTGGCCACTATAGATGGCGCAAATGACTAATTTCATTATACCTATCTAACACAAAGGTTTTTCCGGTGTAGGTAATCTCGTAAAGGCCCAAATTATTGTGTAGAAAATAATCCATTCCGCTAATTGGGTAATTAAAAATAGTGGCCAGCATTAAACGCATAGCTCGGCCGTGCATGCAAATCAAAACGTTATTTTCGTTCTCTTTGGCCATAATATAAGATAGCCCAGCACGTAACCTCTGCGCCAAACCCTCAGGGCTCTCTCCGCCTTCAATAGCCTTGTGCGTTTCGCCTCTTTGCCAACTGTTTATCATTTCGAAGTAATAAGCGTGCTGCTCTTCGTTTACTTCTGCCCCTTCGTGAATACCCCAGCTAATCTCATCCAACTCAGGCAGCGCTTCATAAGGTAAGCCTTGCTGAATAAAATTCTCCATAGACTGTGCGGTTCTTTTAAGCGAAGAAATGTAGAGCTTATCAAAAGGAATATGCTTGTACGCTTCATGAAATGCCTGAGCCTGAGCCCTTCCCATTTCATTTAGGTCAGAATCTACACCTCTGCCTTGCACAATTCCCTGTTTGTTAAAATCTGTCTGTCCGTGGCGGGTAAGGTAGATTTTTTTGATCATCAATTTTGTTCTATTTTTGCCCAATTCAGGCACAAATCTAGAAACTAATTCAGAACCTTCATGTTTCATCCGGGAGTTAATATTTCAATAGTTAATCAGTTCAGCAAGAATACCATGGTTGAACATTTGGGTATAGAGGTTACAGAAATAGGTGCTGACTTTATGCGCGCCAAAATGCCTGTTGACCATAGAACAAAACAACCTTTGGGTCTGTTACATGGCGGGGCGTCTATGGCATTGGCCGAAACACTTGGTAGTATTGCTGCGCATTCTGTAGTAGACCCTGAAAAACAATATTGTGTAGGTTTAGAAATCAACGGGAACCATATTAAGTCTGTAAGAGAAGGCTGGGTTTATGCAGTGGCAAGACCACATCATGTTGGAAGAAAAACACAGGTTTGGGAAATTAAAATTACCAACGAAAACGATGACCTGGTCTGTATCAGTAGAATCACTATGGCGGTGATGGATAAAAAGTAAGAAATGAATCAAAAGCAATCAGCAATATCATCCCTTGATTTTACGGGATTTGAAAAGACTCATACGCTAAGATCAATATTTCAGGTAGCCGTAAATTTAGGACTACCATTGGCCGTTTGGCGAGCACCGCATCAAAAGGAAGTCAATCTAATGGTGTCTTTTAGCAGCGCCCAGGAAGTTGAAAGACCCGATCTAGAAACTTCCGAGAAAGGCTTTATCTTCTCTCCTTTCGACCCAAAAAGTAGTGCCACATTATTTATTAAAAGTGATTTCCACGTCTCCTTTGATTTTGATGAAATCATTCAGCATGAAGACTTAACTAGCGAGGAAAATGCGCTTCAGGCAAAGTTCTTCATGCAACTAAAACAACAATTCCAAAAGCCAGAGGAGAAACTAAAATACCATGTAAAAGATCAGGACATAAAAGGTGCTGACCTTGATTATAAAGATTTAGTGCAGCTTGGGGTTGAAGCCATCAAGAATAACGAATTCCAGAAAGTTGTACCCGCTAGGTCGAAAGCTATTTCTCTTAATGTCGATTTTGATTTAATCACCAAGTACCTTCAATTGTGCGATGCTTATGCAAACGCCTTCGTTTCAATTGTTTCTATGCCCGAAACAGGAACTTGGTTGGGCGCTACTCCGGAATTACTTTTAGAGGTCAATCACTCGCAGTTTAAGACTGTGGCTTTGGCAGGAACGCAAAGAAGAGATATCGCTAAACCCATTTCTGACACTGCATGGACACAAAAAGAGATCGAGGAGCAGGCGCTGGTAAGCCGATACATCATTAACTGCTTTAAGAAAATTAGGCTTAGAGAATACGAGGAGAAAGGGCCAAAAACGATTATTGCCGGGAATTTACTTCACCTTAAAACAGAGTTTGAAGTAAACATGAAGGAAACGAATTTCCCTGAGCTTGGTACCGTAATGTTAGAGTTATTACACCCTACTTCTGCTATTGCCGGAATGCCTAAAGAAGCAGCTTTAAACTTTATTCAGCAACATGAAGGCTTTGACCGATCGTTTTACTCAGGTTTTTTAGGGCCAGTTCAAAATGACCAAAAGACTTCTATTTTCGTTAACCTTCGCTGTATGCAGTTACTTGAAAACAGTGCAATCCTTTATGCTGGTGCTGGAGTAACAGAAGACTCTGTTTCTGAAAAGGAATTTGAAGAAACTGAAATGAAATTCAATACATTACTTAATATCTTGAATTCACAATCTTGATCCTTCAACACATCTACGATATAGCAAGTGTTTGTGCCGCACATGGCATTGAATCGGCTATCATTTCACCGGGCTCGAGGTCGGCTGCGCTTACTTTGGCATTTGTACGTCACCCAGAAATTGAGACTAAAATAATTCCTGACGAACGTTCTGCTGCTTTTATTGCAATGGGAATGGCGCAGCAACAAAACAAACCAGTAGCTCTAATCTGCACTTCAGGTTCAGCAGCCTATAATTATGCCCCTGCCATAGCTGAGGCATTTTATCAGGAAATTCCTTTGTTGATCCTTACCGCAGATCGTCCTCCTGAATGGACAAATCAGTATGATGGGCAAACCATTCAGCAATCAAATATTTACGGAAAGCATGTTTTAGCAAGTTATGACCTTCCGGTTGAAGTAAATCATGAAGATGCCAAATGGCATTGCAATCGAATTGTGAATGAAGCCATTAATGCCAGCATTGGCAGAAAAGGCCCTGTTCATATCAATGTACCAATTAGAGAACCATTCTATCCTGATTCAAATGAGCTTGTAAACTTTCCCGAAGTTAGGGTAATCAAGAACACTCCATTTCAAGGAAATATTCATCTCGCACAATGGATGAGCCTTGGTAAAAAATGGCAAAATCATACAAGAAAAGCAATTGTGCTAGGGCAAATGGAATATTCTAAACCGTTGCATACTGCTCTGTATCGCTTTGCGGAAAAAGCTGGCATTCCAATTATCGCAGACGTCATCTCTAATCAACATGACTTACCTGGAGTGATCTCCAACCAAGATTCTTTCTTGAATCCTCAGCTCAATACTATCAATAGAGAATTAGCTCCAACGCTACTAATTACGCTAGGCAAGTCTCTAATTTCCAAAAACTTAAAGCTGTACTTAAGAAACAACCCTCCTACGGAACACTGGCATATTTCTTCTTCAGAAAAATTAAACGACAGCCTGCAGCACCTAACAGAATTGATAAAAATTGATCCAGAAATTTTCTTTGGTGAATTTGTTCAGCATGTAGATGGTAAAGGTAGCTTCAGCTACTTAAATCAATGGCAACAGGTAAACCAAGTTGTTGAAACAGCCAAGGCTAGTTTCATAAAAATGAAGAAATTCAGCGAATTTCAGGCATTTAATGCTGTGCTAAATGTAGTTCCAAACAAGGCAAAACTGCACTTCGCAAATAGTATGGCAATTCGCTACGCAAACATTATTGGTGCACCAAAAAATAAGCAGGTAGAGATTTTCGCGAACCGAGGAACGAGTGGAATAGATGGTAGTAATAGTACTGCCGTTGGAGCTGCCTTATCTCAAAAATCGCCTGTCGTATTGTTTACGGGCGATATGGCCTTCTTCTATGACCGCAATGCTTTTTGGCACAATTACAACCTCAAGAATTTGCGTGTTATTGTTTTTAACAATCATGGAGGCGGAATTTTCAGAATGATTGACGGTCCAAAACGTCAACCCGAGCTAGAAGAATACTTCGAAACTAAGCAAAAGCTAAATGCTGAAAATACGGCAAAAGACTTTGGTTTTGAATACCATTGCTGCTCGAACCTAAAAGATTTAAAAGATTACTTAGAAGCGTTCTTCACCACTTCTAAGAATGCCAAAATTCTGGAAATACAAACCAATTCGGAGCGCAATACAGAGGTATTTGCTGAATATAAAAGAGCAATTTTAGAAGCGTTTAAGGCCTAATGAGTTATTTGTCAGTTGAGCGAGTATTTATATAATCGATAGGCATTAAATCTCCCATTTTTTCGATGGCCCAATAGTCAGCAACAAGGTAATCAAGTGGGTTATAAACGTAGCCATTCTTCTCAAACTCAATAAATGTTTTTCCTTCCAGAAGATAAAACTGCGAACGCTGCTTATTGCCACTCACTGGTACTTTTGATACATTAATAACCGAGCCTATTTCTTCTGAAACCAACTCTTTAGTGTAAGTAACATAAAGTATGTGTTCAAACTCTAAACGTTTTGAGTTTACTGTAGCCCCTGGCTTCACAAACTGATACAAATCAAGCTCATTTCTATCTAAATACCTTTTGCCTTCTATATCCCTTGCCATCTGAACCACGTAACCATCCTTCTTAAGGTTATTATTAAACAAACTACTAAAAAAATGGTCGACAGAGCCTAAATAGGCTATTTCTCTATTTTTCAACCATCGTGCTCTTGGTTTCTTATCTCCTCTTAATTCTTCATATGATGGGTAACCCCAATAAGAAGAGTATTTCTCATTAAAATAGACGTAGTATCCTTCCAATACATATTTAATTCTGTACCCAAGTGCCTTATTCTCAATGATAAGTGGTTCGCTGGCAAAGGCTTCAAAAATATTATTCTCCTCATCAAAGTAGAAATCAATTACTTCTTCATTAAGAATCTTACATTGTTCGGCAAAAGGAGAAGTACCTAAAAAGCCAATTTTGAAATCTTCCAGATTACGTCTCCATTTCTCATCTTTCTTCGCCATAACGGTTACACCACTCACCTGCCGAGTATCCACATCCAGTTTCACTGTAACCTCAATGGTTTGAGGCTCGAAAAACTGAATAGATTGGGTGAAGGTTTTATAACCAGCAAATTTGATAATTAAGTCATATGAGCCTGATTTTGGTACATTTAAAACAAAATCTCCTTGATCATTTGAGACCGTTCCAACGGTAGTATTGGCTAAAAAAACAGAGGCATATGGAAGCGTTTCTCCTGTCTGCTTATCCGCTACATTTCCCTTAATCACAAACTGTGAAGCGTTTTGGCCAAAAACTGAAAGTGTAACAATGAAAAGAAAGGCAAGTGTAAGGGTTTGAACTCTAATCATAATGAACTAAAATTGGTCTATGAGCGGCAGTTTGATATGGAATGGTACAAAAAGTTATTTTTCAAAATTGATTTTAGCGCAAGAATCAAGCCACGACCAAGCCTATATTTCGGCAACTAAGTTCATAAATGAATGGCACACTGGCAAGCAGACTTTTGCCCAAGAAACATCCGGTTCTACTGGGAAACCTAAAACCATATACATCTCAAGAGCACAAATGATTGCTAGTGCTAAAAGAACCGCCAAAACGCTAAACCTCGAAAAAGACATTTCAGCATTACTATGCATCAACCCTGAATTTATTGGTGGTAAAATGATGTTAGTGAGGGCTATGGAATTTGATTGGAATCTTACGTTGGTTCCCCCAAGTTCAAATCCTGAAGAATATTTGGAAGCAGACCAAAAGTTCTCTTTTGCCGCACTGGTTCCTCTTCAGCTTGAACGCATGTTGAAGACTGACAAAGGAAGAAAGCAACTCAATAACATTGAAAGCATTATTGTAGGTGGCGCTCCAATTAGTGCTCAATTGGAAAAAGAAATACAATCACTCTCCACAAAGGTTTTCAGTACTTATGGCATGACGGAAACCGTCTCGCATATTGCCCTCAAGCCTATAAATGGAGCCAACAAAAGCGACCATTATACAGTATTGGATGGTGTTTCGGTAGAAACAGATTACCGTGATTGCTTACGTATAAAAGCGGATGTAACACTTAACGAATGGATTCAAACCAATGATGTAGTGGAGCTCAAAGGAAGGCAGTTTAAATGGTTGGGAAGGGCCGATTTTGTAATTAATTCTGGGGGAATAAAAATACACCTTGATCAACTAGAAAACCAACTTAGTCAGTTATTAGCTACTGAAGTAGTCCTTTTAAAGAAAACGCATCCGCAACTTGGCGAAACCTATGTGGCGGCAATTGTAAAGAAACATGGTAGTACAATTGAAACACTTAAATCGGTCATAGAATCCTCCTTGACCAAGTACTATAAACCAAATGAGTTATTTTTGATTGATGCATTAACTAGAACTGCTTCAGAAAAAACCGATAGAATAGCTCTTTACGAAAAACTTAAAATTGAAAAACCTTAATTCAACCTTGGATGATGATCTTTCAACTTAATTACCTCTTGTTGAAGATCTAAAACAATACTCTTCAATTGCTCAAAGTCCATGGTGTCATCAGAATAATCGGGTAAATCCATGCTCAAGTAAGCTTTTGCTTCCCAAATTTCAATAACATCACTTACCGGAATGTCGTAAGGCGAATAAGCTTTATTATCCGACACCAAAAATAGCTTTCCATTTTCCAGCGTATAATCGAAAACACGTTTATACACCACTCCTTCTTCCTTGGAAAGAATAACATAACAGCGTCCGTTTTTAATATCCGTCACATCTTCCAAGTACTTACCAATCACAATCGTGCCTGGCCTTAACGGAAGCATAGAATCACCCGTGATTTCAAAAGCACGGTAAGTACCCGACTTTGGTAAATTTGGTAACTGAAACTTAGGAAGTTCTTCCAAATACTCTGGGTCTGCATAACCGTTCAGGTAACCAGCAGAAGCCTTTTGAGGAATCAGGTCAATTAATTCCTCGTTATTTTTATCCACTGTAATAGAAAGCACTTTTGAAGACGGCTTTCTTGGCGCTGATAATTTCAAGATTTGCTCTTCACTGAGGCTCGAAAGATCTTTCGATATTAGAAAATCTACGGGCACCTTAAATACCTTTGACATATTCAGCAAGTTATTCAGCCTAGGGTCTGCCCTGCCTTCTTCATAAGCCCCAACTAGCGATCGCTTAATGTCGATTTTTTCTGCAAAATCGCCTTGTGTCCAATTTTTAAGTTTTCTAAGGTGCTTTATGTTTTCTGAAACTATACTCATGTCAAAGATTTTGAAACCAAAAATACTAATTATTTTAGATGTGCCTCAAAATATTTTAGCATTGGTTGTGGTGCGTTTTTTTGGCACATTATTGGTATAGAAAACAGCAGTCAAAACAACCAACAACATGTCAAAATACTTTTTAATACCTGCATTACTTCTCTTTTTCCCTGTTTTTTCTAAAGGTCAATCTACTTTCGGTTTAAGCCTAAATGGCTTTGCCCCTATGGGCGACCTAAAAAAAGACGCTCCCGAAATCTGGGGTGGCGGTATCAGTTCAGATATCGCTTTTCAAATCAACGGCTCTCCTATTCACTTGGGCGGCATGCTCGGAGTAACTCGTTATGGTTCCGAAGTTCGAGATGGATGGCATGGTGATGATTTAGGTGATGTCAGAATCAGAAGAAATAATGAAATGGCCTATATGCTCGGACTCATCAGGATTAAGCCACCGGTTTCAGAAGGCCTTCAACCCTATGCTGACTTCTTTGGAGGCTTTAGTTACATTGCCACTACGGCTCATTTCAGAGATGGCCCATTGCAAGAACAATGGGATGTAGTTAGAGACATTGATGACTTTGCCATGAACTACGGCTTGGGTGGTGGTTTAGAAGTTTTTATCAACGAGTTTTTAAGCTTAGACTTTAACATAAAAGCCATTAAATCCTCTACTGTAGAGTACCTAACCCCACAAAGCGTGAGTTACAACAAAACCGATGAAGTGTATGATTTGACCGTGAAAAAATCACGTTTCGATCACCTAAATTTCGGATTAGGTATTAAGCTTCTGATAAGTGAATGGTAATTGAAATACTAACCATTCATACAGCATTGTTTGCGTTCTTACGAATTGAATTTCGGTTTTTAAGTTCTTGGTTTAAATTGTCAAAATTTCATTTTCAATCAAATCAACAACTTAATGAGTATTCAGCATTTAAAGCTATTTAGGCCTTCAAAAATCAGATCGATTTTGGGTCTAACATTCATGCTACTCTCTGCTTTGGTCTATGGCCAAAAAGTAGACATGGATCTTTTCAAAGACATGAAAGCCAGGAGCATCGGACCAGCTGCTATGAGTGGCAGAATCACGGCCATTGATGTAGTGGAAAGTAATCCTGAGATCATCTATGCAGGAGCTGCATCAGGTGGTTTATGGCGTTCAACTGGTGGTGGCCTTAACTGGGAGCCTCTTTTTGACGATGAAGCCGTGCTTGGAATTGGTGCCATTTCTATTTACCAGAAAAATCCAGACATTATTTGGGTTGGAACAGGTGAAGGAAATCCGCGTAACTCTGTGAGCGGTGGATATGGCGTTTACCGTTCTATAGATGGTGGTGAAACTTGGGATTTGATGGGGCTAGAAAAAACCCGTAACATCCACAGAATCTACATTCACCCAGATAATCCTAATATTGTTTATGTTGGCGCAATCGGTTCTCCTTGGGGCGAACACGAAGAAAGAGGCCTTTTCAGAACCAAAGATGGCGGAAAGACTTGGGAGAAAATACTTTATACAAATAGCCTTACTGGTGTGGCCGATATGGTGGCTGACCCTTCTAACCCAAACAAGATCTTTGTTGCCATGTGGGAACACAAAAGATGGCCTTGGTTCTTCAAATCTGGCGGCCCAGGTTCAGGACTTTATGTGACTAACGATGGTGGAGACACTTTCAAAAATCTAACTGGAGAAAAAGGATTACCAAAAGGCGATTATGGTAGAATTGGTTTGGCGATTTCACGAAGCAGACCTGATTATGTTTATGCCATGATCGAATCAAAGGCCAATGGTCTTTATCGTTCTACCGATGGAGGTAACACTTGGGAACTAAGAGCAGCTTCTGCCAACACTCAAAACATTGGAGATCGTCCATTCTATTATGCTGACATCTTTGTAGATACTAAAAACGAAAACAGAATATACAGCCTTTTCTCTAGGGTTTCTAGGTCTGAAGATGGCGGAAAGTCTTGGGAAGAAATCATTCCTTACTCTGGGGTTCACCCAGATCACCATGCATGGTGGATTCACCCAGAAGATCCTTCTTACATGATTGACGGTAATGATGGAGGTTTGAACATTACGCGTGATATGGCTAAAACATGGAGGTTCACTGAAAAACTTCCTGTGGGTCAATTCTACCATGTAAATGTAGATAACGAAATGCCTTACAATGTGTATGGTGGAATGCAAGACAACGGTTCATGGGTTGGGCCTGCATATGTCTTTAACCGTGCAGGAATCAGAAACCACGACTGGCAAGAACTAAGCTTTGGTGACGGTTTTGACGTTGCTCCAATTCCAGGTGACTCAAGGTATGGTTACACTATGTCGCAGCAAGGAAGTGTTACACGCTACGACAAAGTAAGCGGCTATACTAAGACCATTCAGCCAACAGCACCAGATACTGCTACAAGCCTTCGATTCAACTGGAACTCACCAGTAGCCGTTGATCCGCACAATTCAAACGCTGTATATTTTGGGTCTCAGTTTGTTCATTATAGCACAAACAGAGGAGATGACTGGACAATCATTTCTCCAGATTTATCTACGAATGACCCTGAAAAACAAAAGCAAAACGAAAGTGGTGGTTTAACGCTAGACGCAACTGGTGCTGAAAATCACACTACTATTATTGCCATAGCTCCTAGCCCACTCGACAAAAATGTAATTTGGGCTGGTACTGATGACGGAAATGTACAGGTAACCAAAGACAAAGGAAAAACTTGGACTAATGTAGCGGCTAAACTTCCTAGTTTACCTGCAGGTAGTTGGATTCCGCAGATCAAAGCATCACATCATAATGCGGGTGAAGCCTTCGTAATTGCTAATGATTACAGAAGAAATAACTTTACTGCTTATGCATATCACACTACAGACTATGGTCAAACTTGGACCAGAATTGTAGATGATAACGATGTATTTGGTTACACACTTTCTATTCTTCAAGACGAAAGAGAGCCTAATTTGATTTTCTTAGGTACTGAAAATGGTTTGTACGTAAGTTTCGATAAAGCTCAAAACTGGAACAAATGGAACCACGGTTATCCAAATGCTTCAACTATGGACTTGGCTTGGCAAGAAAGAGAAGATGATTTAGTAATCGGTACTTTCGGTAGAGCGTTCTATATTCTTGACGACTTAAGACCTTTGAGAGAGTTTGCTGCTAAAGGAGTTGAAACGGTGAAAAATTCTGACATCATAATGTTTGATGTAGCTGATGCATATCAGATGACTTACCGTCAGCCTCCAGGGATGCGTTTCCCTGCTGATGGTGGCCCATTCGAAGGTGAAAACAAATATTTAAGCTCTGCTAACGTGAAGTTCTGGGTAAGAGATGACGCCAAAAAAGAAGAGGCTGTAGATGACAAATCATCACGTAGAAAGCGTAATAGCAAAGAAGCTGAAACAACAGAAACTCCTGAAAAGAAGCTGCCTACTAGAGTGAGAATGATTGTTCTAAATGCTAGTGGCGATACCGTTAGAACTAGAACTTCAAATATTAAGAAAGGAGAAATCAATACCATATCTTGGAATTTAGATAGAAGAAACCCTTACCCAGTTGAATTCTCTGGCGGTGGAGGTAGATTTGGTGGCTTCGGTGGCGGAGGACAAGACCGTGAGCAATCTGCTGGATCGGCCCTGCCAGGCACTTACAAAATAGTGTTAGAGTTTGGTGATCAGCAGGTTTCTAAAATGGTGAAAGTACACCTTGACCCAAGAATGGAAATCAGCATGTCTGAGCTACAAGCCAATAAAGCTTTTGAGGATCAAGTACTGAAAATGTCTCAGTCTTTTGCTGAAATCACAAACAAGGTTAGATCTGCGAACGAAATCATTGAGAAAGTAGAAGCGCAAATGAAAAACGTTGATGCTGACAAAGTGAAGGATTTGAAAAAGGCTGTTGAAGAAGTAAAAGAGAGTTTCTTACCAGTTAGAAAACTTACTATTGGCGTACCTGGAGAAAGAGGACAAGCCGTAGTAAGAGAGCGTTTTACAACTGCAAATAACTATATTCAGGAAGCCAGAAGATACAACAACTCTCGTATGGGAGCCCCTGGTGAAACAGAAAGAAATGCAGTAAGAAAAGCAGAGCAAATGATAAAGCTAACAGAAGAGAAAACGAATGAGTTTTTCAATACTGCATGGCCTAAATTTAAAGCCGCTTATGACAAAGCCGATTTGAGTTTCTTCAAGGACTTTGAATAAAGATTAGTATAGTTTATTTAGCGAAAAGGCCATTCAATATTTTTGAGTGGCCTTTTTCTTTTGGTTCGGATTACTTTGTTTGAGTTACACTAAATTGAAAATTTTCATTTTCATCTAAGCTAATCACATATTGATATGTCGCCCCCATTTCCACGCCAATCCATTGAACAAGGGCATTATTTGGCTTAATAACAGCTGACTGAGAATCGTATTTAAATGTAATGGAATCTGCTATATAAGTATTCTTAAATGGGCGTACATTTGAAGACTCTAGGCTACCAACCGTTCCATACGTGTGGACATATCCACCTAAATAAATGGTTACCTCATCTAAAGGTAGCGTTGCCTCATTCTTTACCATCAAATAAACTAAAGCCTCTTCATCTGAATTCTCACAGTAACAAAAAAACAAGGGAATCAGGATGACTGCAACTAGTAGCTTTTTCATAGTTCAATTGGTAAACATTCATATAGACACCCCCAAGTGTATATGAGTTGTAAAATCCATATACTGATAATTTTAACAGATTTTATTTGAGCTTCAAGAACATTAGGGAGAAAATGGGTTTATAGCATATGAATACATCTTCCGATTTTAGTATTAAGAAGAAAGTATGGGTAACCTTCATTATCATTATTCTGGTGATTGGAGGTGGAATTTATTGGAGCTATGAAAGCTATCAAAAGCTCAGTCATTCCATTAACCTACTTTCTCAACCTGATGAGAAAACTCCTCTTATTCAGAAAACCATTCAGGGCATAACTAAAGCTGAAAACTATATTCAGTATTATATCTTATCCAATGACGATAACGCCTATACAGCGTATCAGAATGAAATAAAGCAAACACAACTCAGTATTGATGAGCTAAAAAAGAGAATGACTCAAGATAGTCTTCAGATACAGAGAATAGATTCACTAGAAATACTTTTTCTTCAAAAACTCAATTATCTAAGCGACTTCTTACTCACCAAAAAGAATAGGCAAACCAAGAATTTCAGCAATGAGGCCCTCGAAAAAATTACAGAATCTACAGTAGACAGTGCAAGTACTGAATCAAAAGTGCTCGCCAAAATTAAAACCACAGAAGAAACAAAGCCTACGATTAAGCAAGATTTGGTAGAAACTGAATATAAAGAACCAGGTTTATGGGAAGGTGTCAAACGTCTTTTTGGAGCCAAAAACATTCGAGTGGACACCATTACTACAGTTCAAAATGATACACTTCGCACAACAGAAGTGGTTATCGACACGCTCACCTTGGTGAATTATAACCCAGACAGCATGTTGCTTAAAGTGAAAGAAATCCTTCAGCAGGTGGCAAATCAAGAGTTCAGAAGTCAATACAACCTTTCTTCTAAGGAATTAAATCTACTGCGACAAGACATGCGTTTACGAGCTGAAATTGATGAAATAATTCAGCAGCTACAGACTTATGAGCAACAACTTTCCGCAAAAAAAAGACAAGAGAGTTATCAGATTTCTCGTGATTCTACCTTTGCTGTACTCATTATTGGCATTTTAGGAATCGGACTTGGAGGATTTTTCTTAGTCGCCATTGGCAAAGATTTGACAAACTCTTACTACTTAAGTAAAAGGTTAGAATTAGAAAAGAACAAAGCAAATCGATTGGCCAAAATAAAAGAAGAGTTTTTGGCCAATATGAGCCACGAAATAAGAAACCCGCTAAACAGTATCCTTGGTTTTTCAGACCTTATAAAGAACACCAAACTGAATGAAACCCAACGAAAATATTCCAACGCACTTTCGGAAAGTACAGAATATTTAATGACGCTCGTGAATGATATTCTCGACTTTTCGAAGCTAGATTCGGGAAAGATAAGCCTACAGAAAAAGCCATTTTTTATTCCAGATTTGGTTAATCAAATGGAAGATATTTATGCCTTGCAATGCCAAGAAAAGGAATTGAATTTTCTGGTTTCGTATGACCCTGAATTACAACACATTGATTTGATTGGAGATGAATTTAGGATAAAGCAAATATTGATTAATCTGCTGTCTAATGCTGTTAAGTTCACCCATCGAGGCCAAGTGGCCTTACAGGTTTCTGCCCAAAAAAAGCATGATAAATATGACTTAACCATAAGGGTTAAGGACAGCGGAAAAGGAATAGCTCCTGACAAGCTTAAAGGTATTTTCAATTCTTTCGAGCAAGAAGATGCCTCTGTGACCAAGCAATATGGTGGCACCGGTTTGGGCTTGGCCATTGTAAAAAAATTGGTGGAAGCAATGAAGGGCAAAATAAGCGTTGAAAGCCATCCAAATCAGGAAACTACTTTCACCCTTAAACTAAAATTACCGTACCAAAAGCATATTGTAAAGGCACAGAAACTGCACTCAGAAAACTTATCAACAGATATAGCCAATATACATGTAGTAATTATTGAAGACGATCATTGGAACGCCACTTTGCTCAAAACCATACTTCAGCCTAAAGTAAATAGATTAACCGTTTTTGAATCTGGAACCGAAGCTTTGGCTTATATTAGAAATGAACATCAATCCATACAGCTTATTCTCACCGACATTAATATGCCCCAATTGAGCGGTATAGAAATACTAAAAGAAGTGAGTAAAATTAATAATGAACTACCTATAGTTGCTGTAACAGCCCATTCTCTGCCCCAACAATTGAAAGAGTTTGAAAAAATGGGTTTTTCGGCTGTGCTTACAAAGCCTTATCAAGAACTAGCCATTGACCAAATCCTGAAAGACATGCTTCATCATTCTAACAGTGCAAATAATAATACGCAAAACAATCCCGATTCCGTAACGACAAAATTTAATTTCGACCGTATTAAACAGTTTTCAGGCGATGACGAGGAATTGTTGGCTGATTTGGTGAGAGAGTTAATCCGAAGTAATCATAAAAACGTTACTGACTTCAATCAATTTCTTGAATCTAAAAACCTAGTGCTTTTGGCCAATACGGCCCATAAAATGGTGCAAACTTATGACAGCATAAACCATACTCCAATTTCCGAAACACTAAAAAGCATTGAAGTTTATCATCAGTTAGGTAAACACGAAAAAATGCTTGAAACAGCGCATGAATTGCTTCCTACGCTTATTCAGATGAACAAGGAATTGTTAGCGCTTAAATCTCAATGCTATACTTAGCAATTTTGTTATAAAGCGTTGATCGATCGATATTTAACAGTTCTGCGGCTTTAGATTTATTATACTTTGTTTCTAGCAGTACCTTCTCGATCGTTTCCTTCTCTTGAAGTTCTTGCATAGCTTTCAAATTGTGTAACAAACCTCCGCTTTCGGGTTTGGTGGCTATCGGTTTTTCGTGTTTTTTTTCTTCCAAAACCTCATTTTCATTCATTAAAGTATTTGGAATTTGAGCCAATTCTATCTGATCGGTTTGACACAATAGCACCGCTCGTCTCACAATATTTCTTAATTCCCTTAAGTTACCAGGCCAACTATACTGTTGAAAAACCTGAATTACAGCCGAAGAAAACCCATTCACCTTTTTTTCTAACTCACTATTGGCTTGGGCTAAAAAGAAGTTCAAGTATTCATCTAAATCGCCCAAACGCTTTCTAAGTGGCATTAGCTTTAGTTCAAACTCATTTAGCCTATGAAAAAGATCAAGTCTAAATTGCTGTTCATCAATGGCTTGCTGCATTTTTTCATTCGTTGCCGAAATCAATCTAACATCCACAGAAATATCCGTTTCGCTCCCCACCCGTTTAATTTTTCGCTCTTGCAACGCCCTTAGCAATTGTACCTGAACATCATAAGGTAAATTTCCTACCTCATCTAAAAACAAAGTTCCACCTTCAGCCAGCTCAAACTGTCCTTTTTTATCTTTAAGCGCCCCAGTAAAAGCCCCTTTTACATGACCAAACAATTCACTTGCCGCGAGCTCTTTTGAAAGTGCTCCACAGTCTACTGCTATAAAAGTTTTATCAGCCCTTTTACTGCTTTCATGAATCATTTTTGCAGCATACTCCTTCCCTGTACCACTTTCACCCAAAAGCAAAACACTCATTTGAGTTGGCGCCACAAGCTTAATATGTTCCCAAAGTTGCTTAGAAGCTTCTGACTGGCCAATAATGTATTTTTTACCCGATGACGTTATATTTCTCTTCTTCTCAGGTTTTGCTATGGCCACTTTCTTTTCCTTCTGATTCAAAGCAGCCTCAATAGTAATTAACAGTTCGTCTGGGTTTACTGGCTTAGTAACAAACTCAAAAGCCCCAAGCTGAATTGACTTTACTGCCGTACGAATATCAGAGTAATTAGTCATTAGAATAATGGCCATTTCAGGAACTTTAGCTTTAATAAGCTCAATCAACTCAAGTCCATCTAAATCAGGAAGTTTGAAATCAGTCAATATTAAATCGGGCATTTCATTGCCCATACTTTCCATGGCCGATTTTGAGGTATAAACTGAATTTACCAAAAAGCCATGCCGACCTAAAAAAGCGGATAACATTTTGTTAAATGAAGGGTCATCATCAACTACAAGAATTCTTTTCTGCATTGGGCGAAATAAAAAATGTGTGTTTTGTACCAACGCATAGCTTTGCGCTATGCATATATGTATTCAAACTATACTTCATGATAAATCTTATAAAGGGCAAAAATGTTTAAACGAATTGACCAAAGGCTTAAAATTCCTATTTATGAAATCGTAAAGCATTTATCATTTTGCTAGCTTTGAGTTATGTCTAGAAACAGTCTCTACCTCCGTTTTGTCCGTCAAATTCTTCCCTCTCCATTTTCTATTGCAGTTATTCTAACCTTGGTCACCTTTATTCTGGCTTTAGTTTTTACTGAACGACCAGAAAATTCGGGCTCTACTTACAGTATGGTCATTTTAGGCTATTGGGAAATAGGCTTCTGGGAACTGTTAGAATTCACCATGCAAATGGCCTTAATTCTTATTTTAGGACATGCATTAGCACTCACCCCATTTGTTAATAATATCATCGACCGCTTTACCATTTATTGTAATACATCGGCCAAGGCTGCTTTTACCATTAGTTTACTCACCATATTAGTAAGCATGATCAATTGGGGATTGTGTTTGGTTTTTGGGGCTATTTTCGCTCGAAAAGTAGCAGAAAGGGCAAAAGCTCATGGGTGGAAGATGAATTACCCATTGCTTGGTGCTGCTGGTTATAGTGGTATGATGTGCTTTCATGGAGGATTTTCAGGTTCGGCCCCTTTGGCCGTAGCCAGTAGAGATCACTTCCTCATTCAAGAAATTGGACAAATAGGAATTGGGCAAACGCTGCTGGCCACCCCTAACATTATCACTTTTGTCCTACTCCTTATTATCGTTCCTTCAGTATTCTATCTGTTAGGAAAAAGAGGTCACGATACAGAAATTAATGTGGTGTTTAAAAAAGAAACACATCATGTTGGGGAAAAAAGTCAAGGCGCAGAAAGAATTGATAACTCTAAAATTGCAGCCATTGTCTTAGGTGGAATCATCTGTTTTATTGCCTTGCGTAAAATATGGGTCAGCCCATCGCTGGTTGGCTTGTCATTTATAGACTTAAACTATATCAACTTCTTCTTTTTCGGTTTAGCAGTTTTGCTTCACGGTTCCTTTGCGAAATTTCTCTCTGCGATTGAAGAAGCCATTGGAGGCTCGGCTGGAATCATCATCCAATTTCCGCTTTATGCTGGTATTATGGGTATTATGACCTATTCTGGCCTTGGCGCCTTATTCTCTCAGGGCTTTATGGAAATATCAAACGCCACTACATTGCCGATTTTCACCTTCTTCAGCGCAGCCATTGTAAATATATTTGTTCCTAGCGGTGGTGGCCAATGGGTGGTGCAAGGGCCAATAGTCACCGAAGCTGCCCAAAACCTTGGCGCTTCTATTCCTAAAACCATTATGGCACTTTCTTATGGCGATCAACTGACCAATATGCTTCAGCCTTTTTGGGCCTTGCCACTATTGGGCATTACCAAACTAAAAGCAAAGGATATTCTCCCCTATTCTTTCTTAATCATGCTCATAGGAATGGTCATCTTTCTGATTTCGCTGTTGCTCTTTTAGACTTTGATAGAAAAACTTCAAAAAGACTGCTTATTAAGGCTTTTTAGTCTGCTTTGTTAATTTTATTATTTACGAAAAGTGATAACTTTGTCAACCCTTGACGAGTTATATATTATTTACCCAAGAACCCTAAAATTCCATTATGGCATTTGACATAGACATGATTAAAGCTGTTTACGCGAAATTCCCTTCACGTATTGCAGCGGCAAGAAAAGCGGTAGGGAAACCCCTAACCCTATCTGAAAAAATTCTTTATTCACACCTTTGGGACGGAGACGCCAACACGGCATTCGAAAGAGGTAAGTCTTATGTAGACTTTGCTCCTGACCGCGTAGCCATGCAAGATGCAACGGCACAAATGGCTTTGCTACAGTTTATGCAAGCAGGAAAGCCTACCGCAGCAGTTCCTTCTACCGTTCATTGCGATCACCTTATCCTTGCCAAAGAAGGCGCTAAAGATGATTTAAGAAATTCATTGACTGCATCTGGTGAAGTTTTCAACTTCTTAGAATCAGTTTCTAACAAATACGGTATCGGTTTCTGGAAACCAGGTGCTGGTATTATTCACCAAGTGGTATTAGAAAATTATGCATTCCCTGGCGGAATGATGATTGGTACCGATTCGCACACGGTAAACGCTGGCGGATTAGGTATGGTAGCCATCGGTGTAGGTGGTGCTGATGCTGTAGATGTAATGGCAGGTATGCCTTGGGAGCTTAAATTCCCTAAACTAATTGGTGTTCATCTTACTGGAAAATTGAATGGCTGGACAGCCCCTAAAGATGTAATCTTGAAAGTAGCTGGTATTCTAACTGTAAAAGGTGGAACTGGTGCAATTGTAGAATACTTCGGGCCAGGTGCTAAATCAATGTCGGCTACGGGTAAAGGAACCATCTGTAATATGGGTGCCGAAATTGGTGCTACTACTTCTACTTTTGGTTATGACGAATCTATGGATCGTTACCTAAGAGCAACGGATAGAGCAGATGTAGCCGATTTAGCCAACGAAATCAAAGAACACCTTACTGGTGATGATGAAGTTTATGCTAATCCACAACAATACTTCGACCAAGTAATCGAAATTAACTTGGACGAGCTTGAGCCGTACATCAACGGACCATTTACGCCAGATAGAGCTACTCCAGTTTCTAAAATGAAAGAGGAAGCTGAGAAAAACGGCTGGCCAATGGACGTAGAATGGGGATTGATTGGTTCTTGTACCAACTCTTCATACGAAGATTTATCAAGAGCTTCTTCTATTGCCCAACAGGCCATAGATAAGAACTTAAAAACGAAATCGGAATTCGGAATTAACCCAGGTTCGGAACAAGTACGCTACACTGCCGAAAGAGATGGCCTTTTAGGTATTTTCGAAGACTTAAACGCCACTATCTTTACCAACGCTTGTGGACCATGTATTGGTCAGTGGGAAAGAGCAGGCAACAATACAAGAGTAAACACTATCGTTCACTCATTTAACCGTAACTTCTCTAAAAGAGCAGACGGTAACCCTAACACCCATGCTTTTGTAACCTCTCCAGAAATGGTTGCGGCCATTGCGATTTCTGGTAACTTAGGTTTTAACCCATTAACTGATACCCTAACAAACGAAAAAGGTGAGCAAGTAAAATTAGACCCGCCAGTAGGTTCTGAGTTACCAGCCAAAGGTTTTGCGGTAGAAGACAATGGTTACCAAGCACCAGCCGAAAATGGCAGCAGCGTAGAAGTTGTTGTTAAGCCAGATTCTAAGCGTTTACAATTGCTTGAGCCGTTTGCTCCTTGGGATGGTAAGAATATTACAGGCGCCAAGCTTTTGATTAAAGCATTTGGTAAGTGTACTACTGACCATATCTCTATGGCAGGTCCATGGTTGAGGTTCAGAGGTCACTTGGATAACATTTCTGACAACTGTTTGATTGGTGCAGTAAATGCATACAACCAATCAACCAATTCAGTAAAAAATCAATTGACAGGCGAATATGGTCCAGTACCGGCTACAGCTCGTCAATATAAAGCGGCAGGCGTTCCGTCTATTGTGGTGGGTGACCATAACTATGGCGAAGGATCTTCTCGTGAGCATGCAGCCATGGAACCAAGACATTTGGGCGTGAAAGCAGTATTGGTAAAATCATTTGCTAGAATTCACGAAACCAACTTGAAAAAACAAGGAATGCTAGGTTTGACATTTGCTAACGAAGCAGACTACGACAAAGTACAAGAAGATGACACCATCAACTTCTTAGACTTAGTTGACTTCGCTCCTGGTAAGCCCTTGATGATTGAGTTTGTACATGCAGACGGCAGCAAAGATGTTATTGCAGCTAACCACACATACAACGAAGCTCAAATTGGTTGGTTTAGAGCTGGTTCTGCCCTTAACTTGATTAAAGAAGAAAGCAAAAAAGGCTAGTATTTAGATACTAGAGTCTAGACATTAGATTATTCACTAGAAATATTGAAAAGCCTGATTCGTGAGAGTCAGGCTTTTTTTGTGTTGGTTAAGTCAGATGTTTTGGGGAACTTTCCTTTAATCACTCGACTAATCCTCGTTTATAACGAGGATTTAGCACCGAAGCTTACATTATATTTCAGACTTCAAACAGTTGCGCTATGTGTTTCAGAAAAGACACTTACAGTGTGACAGTAAAGTAAACTGATCCACTGAAAATAAATTAATAGCATAAGCGTCTAACTAAGTCATGTTGTAAGTCCATAAGTTTGGGGGTGTTCCCGTTTTATGCTGCATTAATTCCCATTAGTACTAAGGAAATTACTAACCCTTTCGCTACACACAAATCAATCCTCCTTAGCGAATAATTGCCCTAGCCCACCAACTTATATACTCAATCAATAGTGCGTTATAAAGATGTTTTGATAAATTACATGGGATATATGCGCAACTAGTTGCGTATACAGACACGTTGTAGCCCATTTGAAAGAACCGAACAATGAACCAAGTCATCCAAATAATATTAAGCGTATCGGTTTTGTCATTTCCGATAGTGTTCTTTTGGATTTACATGACAAGTCTTGAAAAGAAAACAAAAAAGATAATTCAAGAGCACTCTGACAATTCTTCAGAAATTATTACTGACTTGAAAGTTTGGTTCAAGAACTTTGACGTGTTTAAAAAGAAGCAAAAGCTTGACTTAGACCCATACGATACACTCTACTCTTTCAACAGCTGTGACCTGATACTAAATGACAAGAATATTGTTTTGATTGGCAAAACGAAATTTCTAGGGAAAGAAAAATCTTTGACTCCAACTATTTTTGAGTTTGACAAGGATGGAAATGAATTCAAACCAAGACACGTCTTAATTGAAAATATTAAAGATGTCGGCAATGACATTGAAATTGAATTTGCAGATATTAAATACAAAGACAAGATGACGTTGGTGATTAAACAAGTTGAAGAAGAATTTAAGGAAAAAATAGAAAAACGGGCTACAACATTGTATAAGCGTAATTTGGGCTCAGCGGCTAAAATTGAGCATTTTTGCTCCTAACAAACTTTGCGGTGAGCGGACATTGAATCGCTCTGAAATCCCGCACTACGCTTATACTTGACCGTTGTGCCACATTTGAAAAACCAAAATATGAGTAATGAATTAACATTAGGGATTATTGGAGTTTATACGTTAGTTTATGTAATTGTATTTATCATACAAAAAAAACAAATTGACAAGCAAAACGATTTAATAATCTCAATGAAATCATTTATTGAGATATTTGATTTAGCCAAAGTTAGCGACTATGTTAATATTCTAGACAAACGTGCTGATTTAAAAACTGAAATCATCAAAAAGGAATACGACCAAAAATTTATTGACGAAAAATTAATTCCTTTTACTAAGGAATCAATACTTAAAATACAACAAGATGTGTTTGATTTTTGCATCCCAAAAATGGACGAAATGAAAACGTACATTTTAGCCGACATAATTCTTAAAAACTTAAAATCAAAAGAAGATAAAATAAAATTCATAAAAGATAATTTTAAAGAAACTAAATCCGATTTCACTTTTCTTGTTGAAAAGCTGTATAGTGATAAAACCCACTAAACCTCGTTTGTAACGAGGATTTAGCACCAAAGCTTACATTATATTTCAGGCTTCCAACTGATGCGCTATGTGTTTCTGAAAAAGACCCTTACAGGATGACAGGAAAGCAAGCAGAGCCACTGAAAATAAATTGATAGCATAAGCGTCTAACTAAGTCATGTTGTAAGCATCCTCTCCGAACAGACAGACTCTCACTGTTTCGTTTTTCAAACGTCAACCTCAGAGTGACGGTAACTTGTAGGGATCCCTACTAATCATTTTTAGCAAGGACTACTCCCTCACAGCTACTCAATCACATTAACCCAATCATCCGGAGTAATATTATGGAAACCATTCATACCCATATTCATAGCGGCTTGAATATTCTCCAGCTTATCATCTATAAACAAAGTACGTGAAGTGTCCAGTTGATGATCGTTAAGAATAGGCTGCCAAGCACCAAAATTAGGCTTGCGCTCCCCTACTTCCTGCGAAAAATAAACTTGGGTAAAATACTCATGGAACGGTTTATTAGGAGAAATTAAGTCGACAAGTTTGAGGAAGAACCTGATATGAATATCGTTGGTATTGCTCATTACAAAGAGCTTATATTTTTTAGAAAGCACCTCTAATTTCTGCAAGCGATGAACAGGAATTTGGCCTAGCATCGCATTCCAAGCACCATCTAGAATATTATCGTCAGAAAAAACATTTAAAGACTCCCTTAAATGTGCCCTAAAAGTAGGGTCGTCAATCTGGCCCGTTTCATACAGTTTAAAGAATTCTGCCGTTTTCGACAGTTCAAGTACTTCATTTTCAGTACGCCCAGAAATTTCAGCAAAAGCCTTGATAGTTGCGGCTTCATCTAAATTAATGATTACCCCACCTAGATCGAAAATAATTGAATCTATATTGCTTAAATCTGGCGCCATGTTTTGTTGTTTAATTAATCGCAAATATGTAACATTGCACTCCCAAAATCAAAGGGTTTAAAGCACAATGTATCCTGTTCTATTTTTTAGAACAAGTTCATCAGAAAACCAGCCGCTTTAAATAAGATCTTGGGCCTATAACTCAGCTGGTTAGAGTATCTGACTCATAATCAGAAAGTCCCTGGTTCGAGCCCAGGTGGGCCCACGAATAGCCTCATACGTCACGTATGGGGCTATTTTTTTTTTAAAAATGGGTTACGGAATTGATGACAACCCCTATGTTTTCCTTGTAACTGTGACCCTATCGTGCCCGACATGAAATACATTTTTATCCTATAAACCCTCTCTCCGATTTGGCTTTAAGAATACTAATAACCAGAGTTTGAAAAAAACTATTCATAAACAATAAAATGTCTGAGTTGTTAATGTTATGAATCAAACAATTAGAATTATGAGTGATAAAAACAAGAAAGATAACTCGGGAATACCCTATGGAAATAAGCACGTATCAGAAGATCCAAATCGAACTCCGAAGGGAGATGATACAGATAAGGATGTAAGACCAAAAGAAGGGTATGTTGAACCTTATAATAAAAAGAAATATCAACAGGACCCTAAGAACAATAAGTAAAAAGCTCGATTTAGAGCTTTTTACTTATCAAAATTATTGGGGCTCAAATCAGATAATTGATTTAAAAGACCTTCAGCAAGAACTTCCCACTGTATTTTCCCTAAGCCTATCATCCCCATTATTGCTACTAAAGTATTCCGGATTATATCTTTAAATGGAGGTTGAGAAATATTTGGTTTTTCATTTCTACCATAAATCCCAAATTCTACGTTATTACCTTTAAGTGACAGGACAAAAGTATTTGAAGAACCAGAAGCATAGAAATGAGATATTACTTCTTCGGGATTGTAAGGTAAAGGGCAAGGCTCTGTTATTAAAACTGTTGACAAGTTCTTTCCCATAGTTATTTTCTCTAATTGCCTAATAATAACCCAATCAAACCCGTTCCCACTTGGGTTTTTAGGGCCAGGCAATTTTACTCGGATATAACCTCCTTCCTCAGCTAATGAGTTAACTAGTTCCGCTTTGGAATTAACATAAGAAAAATCGCCTCCCAAGCCTTCTGTAAGAGAATTCCAATTAGAAATATTGAGTAAAAGCCGACAAGCTTGATGGTACATTTTAGATGCTATTCTGTCATTGGAGAAATTTCTTCTACGTACAACATTATGTTGGCTTCCAGTAGTCTGTTCAGGTATATAGCGCTCTGGATTCATTGTCTAACATTCTTAAGTAAATCGTTATCTAGTTTTTTTTCTTGATCTTCAGAATGTAATACTGAAATATCACCTGTTGTTTCTAGCACCACAGCCAACACTTGACGCATGTCGTATACATTCGCTTCTCTCAGTTTAGCATAGAGGTCTGCTTCGGTAACTCTATTCGCTTTTAAATTATGCCATAAAATCTCTGAACCTGACATGAGCAATACAGGTGTATTGGTAACTGCATTTTCAAAGACATTGCTCTTCTTTCTTAACTTGGCAACAGCGGCTTGCAGCACAACTAGTACAGTAAGTGCCACAATACCTTTAATCAAGCTGTTTTGCTGTGAAATTAATGTTGAAGCGATAACGCTACCAATAGCTATCGTAATGGCAAAATCGAAACTGGACATTTTAGCGAAAGTCCTAAGCCCATTCAATCTAGTAATAACCAGAACAGCCAAATATATTCCTACAGCAGATATAACTGTAATCAAAATGGATGATGAGCTACTATATAACCACGAAGGATTTTTAAATATTTCCATATCCCAAAATTTAATTTCAAACTAAATACTATCCGACCCAACACTATCGAAGCATATCATTTGGTTCGATTCAATATATTTTTCACCCCTTTTAAGCTAGTCTATTTTAAAATCTGAAAACTTTACCGTTTCGTTGTTCGGTTTGAAAAACAAATTTGTAGCTAGGTCGAAAAGATGCGCTTCCGTTTCAAAAAAGTGCATCATGTAACCCGCAGTATTTACAAATACTACTAAGTCTCCTATTGCTGGAAGTTGCTTTAAAGCTATTTTGCGTTTGAGCAAAATGTCACGTTCTAAACAATAAGCCCCCGTAAAAAAGACCTCTGTAGTTTCTTCGTTATCTTTTTGATTTTGGTTGAGAATGAATGGGTCAAGTAGAAAGTCTGCGCTTGAGCTATGCATTTGAGTCATATTCATTTCTAAACCTACCAACCAGTTACCTAAGGCATCCTTCTTTCTAAAGATTACTTTGGCAATCGTCATTCCTGTTTGATCCAAAAGCGATCTACCTGGCTCCATTCTTATTTCGATTCCTTGCGCTTTAATCCGATCGGCACAACTTTGCCCCG
Source organism: Roseivirga ehrenbergii (assembly GCF_001593005.1). Lineage (GTDB taxonomy): Bacteria > Bacteroidota > Bacteroidia > Cytophagales > Cyclobacteriaceae > Roseivirga > Roseivirga ehrenbergii. The sequence continues at coordinate 413,310 of NZ_LQZQ01000045.1, read as the reverse complement.
CCCGGTTTGAATACGATAGAATTCCTTTTAGGAAAACTGCCTTTGCTTTGTCATTAAAGTAAGGGTAAGTGTTTAACTCACCTTGTAATTTTTCTTCAATCATACTAAAGCCTAGTCCTTGATTCTGAAAGGTGATTTCGCGGTGTTTACCCTGTACAGCCAACTGGAGTGTTCGATTAAAATGCGTCCATTGATTTTCTTCCTTGAGGTAATTCATTAATAGCCCTCCCCCCATATCAATGAAATGGGTTTTAAAGCCATTTAATCCAAGACTAAGGGCTAGATCTAAAGATTGATGCAAAGCCTCACCTCTTTGATCAATTGAATAGCCATTGAGATGAAAGTGAATTCCGCAATAAACAAGTCGATTAAGGGACTTAGCTTTACCAAAGTGATTCAATACTAAGTCGGTAACTCCCTCTATATCAAAGCCAAAACGACTGTATAGCTTGCTGCCTTTAAAGGAAAAACCGCTTACTCGAACCCCCACTTTTGCATCCATATTTAGTTGTTCTGCTACCGACTGCACCAGTTCACATTCATCGTTATTATCGAGAATAATGACTATTCTATTCTTAATCGCGAGCTCGATCAATTTTCTGCTTTTGATGGCCGCAGTTACTACTAGCTTTTCTGGTTGTATTCCAAGTTCAATACATTGTTTTAACTCTTGATAACTTGCAGTATCCACCCCCATACCTGAGGATTTTGTAGCCTCTACAAAGCCTTTGCACTTATTTGCCTTGCGGGCAAAAAGAACCAAATGTTTCAAGTCGTAGGATTCAAAAACCGTTTTGTATTCGGTATAATTATCGAAAAAGGGAGCTGTGCGATGAATATTTAATGGAGAGCCATACTTTTCCATCAACTGATAAATAGTTGTGGGTGATTGCATCACTTTGTGCATCCATGGTGAAGTAAGTGGCATTAATGGCGGCAGTTCGTTCTTCTGTTCCATACTTAGTTACTATATTGTTTTGATTGGGTAAATACTTGAATATCGTTTGCGACTTGGGCACCCCAAAGAGATACAAAATCATTTCGATTTCGTGAAAGAGTATCGTTATCGAATGTGATTCCCTCGGTAGGTGTGCCTGTTAAAGTAATCTGCTTGATTTCTTCTCCTAAGGCGTTAATTGGATGACCTTCACGCGAAATATGTATGCATCCTGGGGTAAAGGGATCGCAGCCATCACTTTCGTTATTGTAAATTGTAGCTAGCTCATTATCAATTAACTTCTGATATAACTTAGGTGGATTTACCGCCATATCAGTCTTTGGTATTCTAGCGTCAACTAAAAAGTCCACCTTGACTTCCGAACCATTTTCTAATGTGAGCAAATAAAAGCTGTTATACGCATTAACATTAGGCTGATGAGCAAAGCTAAAATCAATCAGCCCCGCCTCAGCCAAAGCCATTATTTTCTTCATATTTTCGATGGGTGGACCGTAGGCAACTCTATTAAATTGCCCCATAAAATCGCTCAGAAAAACACGGTGTGATTTAGGAGATAAACCACCAAATGAGTAAAGTTCATTAAAATCGTTACTGATTCTTCGCCAAGTTCCAGCTGCATGTGCTAACGGACTTCCCTCCTCACCTTTTTCACCTTCTCTGATCGTCAGACGAATATAATCGAGGGTTTGCTCATGTCTATCAGCTTTCCAGTCGTTCAATGGGTTAAATAAGGTATTGAAGCTAAATGGTTTTTCAATAGGATGTCTTTCATGAAAAGCATCAATCTCACTTTCAATTTTCTGAATATCTTTAAAAGGGTGTAAGTATTGATTGTACTGTTGAAATAACATTCTGTAGTAAGCATATTTTATCTCTGCTTTAATCAGGGGCAGAATGTCCTTTTCAAAATCATATTTATCTTTATCACCTTTGTTAGCACACAAGTTTTCTGGAGTGAAGTAATACAAAGGCTGACTGGGCAATCCGAAGGTTCCGCTACGTGGCATCATGGGTAATCCAGACTTCGAAAAGGGATAAAGTACAAGGGGTTCATTTCCAGATTTCACATATTTAAAACCAGCTTCTGTTTGATTAAATCGACCGCCCCTACCTTCAGTTAGAGTCAATACAGCATCAATAAAGGTTAGGCCAATTCCTTTAATGGCTACCTTGCTATTAGGGGCAATCTCTGAAAGTTTTTCTTGAACAGGATAAACGAAATCTACAAAAGTTTTTTGTTCACTGATCTCTTCATTTTGTGGCCTTGAATGTCCTGTAGCCAATAGTACATGTTGAATACCTACATACGCTTCGTTTTCTGTTTTTATCCAAAACGACCCGGCTTTCTTTTCAATATCATATACTTCCTGTGTATGCTGGAGCAAGCGAACATTTCTAGGTAAATTTTTCTTTAGTTCTTCAAAAACAGAACAAAGGTATTCCCCCACCCTTGACCTTGATGAAAATTCATTTCCAGACACCTTTTCCTCTTGTTTCTTTAGCCATTCGACAAAACTTAAGGGGTTATCAACAATGGGTTTTGGTGCTTGGTCAGGCCATGCATTAATATACCCATTGGCATAGTTCATCATGAGGTATTCAGGTTGATCATGCCTGTAGATATCCCCTGCACCAAAAAATGAACATCTATTAAACATATGAATTTCAACCTCCCCCTCAAGAGGAACTTCTGAAAGGTTGGCCAAAAGTCTTTCTAAACCATACAAGCCTTTTGGCCCAGCGCCTATTATTGCTACTCGAAATGGTGTTTCAGTATTAATTGATTTATGATTTTCCATTCTGAGCAACTTAAACAGCAATCATTTGTGGATTAAAAATGTTATCATTAACCCATTCATCGTTGTAAATGGTATCCAGATAACGTTCACCTCGATCGCAAAGAATCATAGCGCAATTGGCTTCGGTTGGAATTTGAGTTAAGTAGCGTCCAACAGCACTGACAACGGCTCCCGAAGAACCGCCACATAAGATGGCTTCTTTATTCAATAAGTTTCGGCAACCATCAACACAATCAGCATCGCTTACATGTATTACGTCATCTACAATCGACTTGCATAAAAATGTAGAAGGCCGGCCAGCTCCATGCCCAGGTATTTTTCGCTCTTGTGGAGTATCTCCAAATATTACACTTCCTACGGCATCAACAGCAATTATTTTCGTATCTAAATTATTGTCTAAAATATAGTTGGCGCAGCCCATTAGCGTACCACAAGTACTGGTTGCAGCAAACATATAATCAAGCTTTCCATCAAGAGCGTCTAAAATCTCTTTCATAGTTTGCTTGTGGGCCAATGGGTTTTGCGGATTACCATATTGGTTTGGCCAAAAGCTATTGTGGGTTTTATCAACCAAATCCTGAACTCGGTTTAACCTTGCGGTAAGAAATCCCCCGAGTGGGGCAGGCTCTTTTACCATATCAATATTAGCTCCGTAAGCTTTCAGAATTTTAAGTGTATGCTTATTCGCCATTGTATCAACAACCACGGTAAGAGATAAACCATAATATAAACAAGCCTGCGCTAGCCCAATGGCCATATTACCAGAGCTCGATTCTATGACATGATCCCCTTCTTTTAATTCTCCAGTACAAAATGCATGTTCAAGTAACTGTATTGCCGTGCGGTCTTTAATGCTTCCACCAGGATTATGTCCTTCCATTTTGGCAAATACATTTTCGTGTGAGTGGAACAGTCTATTCAGTTTAACGATTGGAGTATCGCCTATAGATTCAAGAATGCTGTTATGTATAGCGTTAACTTTGGTCATTTGATAGGTTATTTTTGAGTCAGCAATAATTTATAGAGCACTTTCCGTTGCTCTGTTTTACCCACTCAATACCAAAACTATTCCTAGCCTAAACTCATATCAGTTTTATCAAGCTCGACATCTACTTTTATTGCCTAAAACACCATTTCAACACGTTTAGCCACAAATTCGCTGTTACTTTATGTTTTACCAGTAATTACACCAGTATTTAAAATGTGGTGAATCATACACATCGAAATGTAGCAATGTGCCCATATTTTCCAACAGAATGAGTAGTAAGCATGCTAATTACACGCTTTATTAAAATGGAGTATCGTTTGTAGAAAGGAGTTATATGGAACTCGTCTTACAACTCATCGTCACTCCCATTGTCTTGATGCTCGCAAGCAAAGTCATGGATGGAGTATATATAAAGAACTTTAAATCGGCAGTGCTTACTTCTATATCGATTATGATAGTAAGCTTCTTAATCGGTTGGCTAATCACTTTATTCTTGAACGTGGCTACGCTTGGTCTTTTGTGGATTATTGGCTTGGGAATAATCACTAGAACCATTGCGAACGCCATTATTATTGAAATCATAGACCAATCAAGAAAAGACTTTGACACCAAAGGATTTATGCCATCTTTAAAATTGGCCATTGCATTGGCGATTGCCTGGGGAGTGATTGATATTATTTTTTAGTAGAACTGAACTCACTTTTAGGGTTTAGGTTCCAGTCAATACTATGTCCTACCTCTTCAGCAATGAAGCCTAAAAATCAAGCAGTTCGATTTCAATAAGCATGGCATTTTCATCCATTTGATTCCCGTAGTAGATTTTAAGCAATGACATGGTAATAGATTCAATACAAGTCCTCCAAAAACAGCGCCTTTCCTTAGAGCCTGATGTTTTTATGGCTACTTTTGCCCCAGTTCAAAAAAACCATATCCATGCTTAAAATTGGCGTTCTGGGTGCTGGCCACCTTGGTAAAATTCATATTAAATGCATCAAAGACATTCCTGAATACGAACTCGTAGGCTTCTATGATGCTTCAGAAGAAAATGCAAAGATTGTAGCAGAAGAGCATGGTATTAAGGCCTACGCTACCATTGCTGAATTACTTGAGGTAGTTGATGTAATAGATATCGTAACCCCTACGCTATCACACTTCGATTGTGCCAAACAAGCCTTAAATGCTGGCAAGCACGTTTTTATTGAAAAGCCAGTCACCAATACGATTGCCGAAGCCGAGGAGCTGATTGAACTCTCAAGATCAAAAGGACTGAAAATTCAGGTCGGTCATGTGGAAAGGTTCAATCCAGCATACGTAGCCGCTCAACACTATCTTAAGCAGCCTATGTTTATCGAAACCCACCGATTGGCGCAATTCAACCCAAGAGGTTTGGACGTTCCAGTAGTACTCGATTTAATGATTCATGATATTGATGTGATTCTTCATGCCGTGGGCTCTCCAGTGAAACATATCTCGGCCAGTGGCGTTGCGGTGGTAAGCGACACACCAGATATTGCTAATGTGCGCTTAGAGTTTGAAAACGGTTGCGTAGCGAACCTTACTACTAGCCGTATAGCTGTGAAAAACATGCGCAAATCACGTTTCTTCCAAAAAGATGCTTATGTATCGGTAGATTTCCTTGAAAAGAAGTCTGAGATAGTGAGAATGCAAGAGGCTACAGGAGAAGAAGGGCCTTTTTCTATGATTTTAGACCTTGGTGAGGGCAAAAGCAAAAAAGAAATCATTTTTGAGAACCCTAAAATTCATCCAACAAACGCTATTCGCGAAGAGCTCTTCACTTTTAATCAGGCCATTACCAATAATACAGAACCTATAGTAACTATAGAAGATGGGTACAAAGCCTTAAAAATAGCTCAACAGATTCTAGACATAATTGAAGCCAACTTAAAACAGATTGGCTCTTAAACATAAACAACTATTATTATGGACAACAGAAAGTATTTACCCGCAATAGTCATCACCGTCATTGCGGTGATCATTCTATTTGCAATATCGAGCAGCGTTTTTTATACCATTCAAGCTAATGAAAGGGCCGTTCTCTTCAAAAAATTCTCAGGAGGTTTAGATAAAGACAATGTTATTACGCAAGGTTTCCATGTAAAAGCGCCTTGGAACGAACTAATCGTTTTCGATGTAGCAGAAACTCAAGTAGAGGAAACCATGGATGTACTCGATAAAAACGGTTTGAGTATTAAGGTTGATGTATCCGTTCGTTTTTACCCAAAGTTTGACCGTGTGGGGTATATCTACGAAAGCTTTAGAAAAAGCTATGTATCTACTTTAGTTACGCCAGAGGTGCGATCTACAGTACGTCAGGTAATGGGTAGGTACACAGCAGAAGAAATCTATTCTACAAAAAGACCAGAAGTAGAAGCCGCTATTAGAACAGAAACAGCCGAAGTATTAGGCAGTGAATCTAATAATATAGAAATGAGAGCGCTTTTGATTCGTTCAATAAATTTGCCCGATAAAATTAAGCAAGCTATTGAAAGCAAATTACAACAAGAGCAAGAAGCTTTGGCCTATCAGTTTCGTTTAGACAAAGAAAAGAGTGAAGCGGAAAGGAAAAGAATAGCCGCAGAAGGTGAATCAGCTGCCAACAAAATTATTAACAATAGTTTAACACCAAGTCTTTTAAAGATGCGTGGTATTGAAGCAACCTTGAAATTAGCCGAATCTCCTAACACAAAAGTGGTAGTAATTGGCCAAGGGAAGGATGGTTTACCACTTATTTTAGGCGGAAGTAATTAAAAATTCCCAAAGTCGTAAACAAGAGTTTCATTTAAGTGTTTTATACATTAAATTCGCTCGCCTAATAAAGCACCCCAAACTAGTAAACCACTTTATAGAATGTCAAGTACTGCTGAGATTAAAGTTGACGGTAAAACATTAGAACTACCATTAATTGAGGGCACCGAAAATGAAAAGGCCATCGATATTTCTTCTCTTAGAGGAGAAAGTGGCGTGATCACTATCGACCCAGGATTTAAAAATACAGGTTCAACCCAAAGTGCCATCACCTTCTTGGATGGTGAAAAAGGAATTTTACGTTATAGAGGTTATTCAATTGAAGAGTTAGCCGAGAAGTCTACCTTCCTTGAAGTATCATACCTTTTGATTTACGGAGAACTTCCTACACCAGATCAATACCAAGAGTTTACTAAGACCATCACCAATCATACATTGGTACACGAAGATATCAAGAAGATTCTTGAAGGATTTCCTTCAACTGCGCATCCAATGGGTGTACTTTCTTCTTTGGTTTGTGCTCAAACAGCCTTCTACCCTGCTTCGTTAGATCCTAACAGAGCCGCTCCAGAAGTAGACATGAGCATTATTCGTTTGCTAGCTAAAATGCCAACATTTGCAGCGTGGTCTTTCAAAAACCAAATTGGTCACCCAGTAAATTACCCAGACAATAGCCTAGACTACTGTAGCAACTTCCTTAAAATGATGTTTGCTACCCCAGCCGAAGCTTATGAGGTTGATCCAGTTGTGGCAAACGCATTAGATAAATTATTGATCTTACATGCCGACCATGAGCAAAACTGTTCTACTTCAACAGTAAGAATGGTAGGTTCATCACACGCAAGCTTATACGCTTCAATTTCAGGTGGAATCAATGCCCTTTGGGGACCGTTACATGGTGGTGCTAACCAAGCGGTAATTGAAATGCTTGAGAACATCAAAAAAGATGGCGGTGATACCAAAAAGTGGATGGCAAAAGCCAAAGACAAAAACGATCCATTCCGTTTAATGGGCTTTGGTCACAGGGTGTACAAGAACTTCGACCCAAGGGCCAGAATTATTAAAAAAGCAGCGGATGATGTTTTAGCCAAATTAGGTGTAAACGATCCTATTTTAGAAATTGCCAAAGGCCTAGAGGAAGAAGCTTTGAACGATTCTTACTTTGTGGAGAGAAAGCTTTATCCGAATGTGGATTTCTATTCAGGTATTATTTACCGTGCCTTGGGTATTCCTACCGACATGTTTACCGTAATGTTTGCTATGGGTAGACTTCCTGGCTGGATTGCACAATGGAAAGAAATGCGTGAAAACAAGGAGCCAATCGGAAGACCAAGACAAGTATATACTGGTTATAACGAAAGGGCTTACGCACCAATCGATAAAAGATAATTGAGTTTTGACTCAGTATTTTAAAAGGAGCTTATCTGACGATAAGCTCCTTTTTTGTGCTTCTAAGATCAAAAAAGAAGAATACCAACTCAGAACATACATTTGCCTTAAACAATATATAGCCGTTTATAGTTTTGATATTTAATTGATTTACAGTATATTATACTTTACATTCACACATACTCAAAATCTATAAATCGAAACTATATGAATTTTCAAGGAGTAAAAGCACCAGAAGTACCTAAAGGCGTTCAGCAGTATCGCCCGGTTACGGATTACATGACCCATGAGGTTATTTCATTCACCCCAGATCAAAGCATTGCAGATGCCATGGATGTTTTTTTAGAAAAACACATCTCAGGTGCTCCAGTTATAGATGAGAAGGGAAAAATAATCGGAATACTTTCAGAAATTGATTGTATGAGAATCATGGTAGATGAAGCTTACCACAACCTTCACCATGGAAAAATAACAGTAGCGGAGTACATGAGTAACAATGTTGCCACAATTTCTGTAGATATGGACGTACTTGATTGCGCTCAAAAGTTTCTGAGAACCCACTACAGAAGATTTCCTGTAGTAGATGTAAACGGAAGGTTAAAAGGGCAAGTAAGTAGAAGAGACATACTACAAGCTACAAGAGATTTAAAAACTTCGTCATGGTAACAATAGAGTCAGTACAATAAGAAAGCAGCGCCAACTCGCTGCTTTTTTTATGTCCATTTCAATACTACCTTCCCCAAGAAAGTGTGAAAAAAATACACACTATTGAGTTTACTAAGCACCTCTAAGTATTCAGAAACCACATTCCGTTACAGAATCAAGAGATTGAATGTATTTATGATTTTGGTTTAAAAGTTGAATAGGTGCAACTGAAAAGTATTTGACAATACTTACCACAAAGCCATCAACTTATGAGTCCTTTGGAAAACTGCCCTCACAATATTCAATACATATCTGATGAATGTAATGGCTTCAAGCGCATACCGAAAGGTGACAAGTTTATTTACAAAACAAAAAATGGCAAGGTAGTAAAGAAGAAATCTTTATTGAAGAGATTTGAAAGCCTAGTAATTCCTCCCATGTGGACAGAAGTATGGATTTGTGAGCACGAATTTGGCCATTTACAAGCCACTGGATATGACCAAAAACTTCGAAAGCAATACATTTACCATCCGCTTTGGATTGATTTTAGACAAAAACAGAAATACGCTAAGCTTTTCAAATTTGGTCAAATATTACCTGTAATCAGACGACAAGCCATACAGGACGTTCAACTAAAGGGTTGGCCAAAAAAGAAGATATTGGCTGTTTTGGTATCGCTGTTAGATCAACACTACATTAGAATTGGCAATCAAGTCTATAGAAAAGAAAACGAAACCTATGGACTAACGACCCTAAGGAGAAAGCACCTTGAAGATGAGGGTTCGAAACTGAAATTAAGCTATAAAGCTAAGAGTGGTAAATACAGAAACATCACCATTAAAAACCAAAAACTCGCCAACCTAATTCGCAAGAGCTCTGAACTACCCGGTTATGAAGTGTTTAGATATATTGATGAACATGGGAAAAGCCAGAAGCTAGACTCGAACGATGTCAATGAATACCTTTACGATATTACCGGAAACCGCTTTACAGCAAAGGATTTCAGAACATGGGGTGGCACAGTAGTCGCCATTGATTCTTACCCGTCTGCCTTGAAAGCAGTTGAAGAAAACACAAGACTTAATCTTGAGACCACAATAGTAAAAAAGGTAGCCAAAGTACTTGGCAACACCATTGCCACATGTCGTGAATATTATATTCACCCTAAAGTTTTAAACATTTTAACTCAAGGAGAACTAGCACAATATGAACAGAAGAAGCCACCAAAGGTTAAGTATCAAAAAGAACTAAGAAAAAACGAGTTATTGGCACTCTCTATGATCCACCACAAATGAAACTAACCAAAAACTTACTCTATAAAACCTACAGGTCAATTATAGGAAGTATTGCTTTTTACCCCACACTAATAGCTGTAGGCTTTCTCCTATTCTCAATCATTATCATGCTTATTGAGTATGAGCCATTTATGATGGACTTAAAAAAAGATCTGTCGTTCGTTCTCGTAAAAAGTAAGGAAGATGCCAGGTTAGTACTAGGCACCTTAGTGGGTAGTATTATTTCATTAATGGTGTTCAGCTTTTCTATGGTAATGATCGTATTAAACAGGGCTTCCTCTACCCTATCTCCGCGGGTTATTCCTGGTTTAATTACAGACAAATCTAACCAAGTGGTCCTTGGATTTTATCTAGGTAGCATTATCTACAGCCTCATTCTTATTGTAAATGTACAGTCTGATGAAACCGTGAACACCCCTGATTTCGGCATACTCCTATCAATGATTTTTGGCATCACGTGCTTGGCCTTTTTTATGTACTTCATCCACACCATTAGTCAGAGCATTCAGGTAGACAACATTTTAAACAGTATTTTCTCCAGAACAAAAAATGAAATGGAAAGATTGGCTTTGGAGGATTCTGAAGTACAGCAAGAACAAAATACAGAACAATGGTATCCTTTAAATACTTCTAAAGCGGGTTATTTTAAAAAAGTAAAAGTGACCGAACTGGTTAAACTTTGCGAGCGCCATCAAATTAAAATTCAAATGCTCCAACCGGTAGGCTTTTTCTTTGTCGAAAACTCCCCTCTATTATGCATCGACAAGGAAATAGACGATGAACTAAAAGATGAAATCGAAAATTGCTTCATTTTATACCCTCAAGAATGGGTAAGCGACCATTACGTTTTCGGTTTCAAGCAAATTTCAGAGATAGCCGTGAAAGCCCTTAGCCCTGGAATTAACGACCCTGGAACCGCCATCAAATCAATACATCTGCTCACGCTATTATACATTAAAAAAATACAGATGAAAGAAAAGTATATTATCCAAGATAGCGAGAATGTAAACAGACTTTTCTTCAAACAAATTGTTTTTGAGCAGCTCTATGACGACCATATTACTCAAATCAGAATTTATGGAAAAACAGATACTTTAGTAATACTTGCTTTGCTCCAGGGACTATTAAACATGTTTAAAGCAGATAAAAATAAAAGCCATTACCTCAACATCATCCGTTATTTCAAATCAATGGTAGAAATGTGTCACAAAAACTTTGAAAATGAGTTAGATATATCTTTGGTGAATAAAGTGATTGAAGAGTTTAATGAACTTAAACCTACTTCTCCCATTGCAAAATTGAGTGCTTAAGTGAAATCAAAGCACATCATTCCATTCTTGATGACGCTTTAATGTAGCCTTTGCAAAAGGGCAGAGTGGTATGATTTTGATTTTGTTGCTACGTGCATACTCCACAGAACGTTCAACTAGCTTTGCCCCCATGCCCGTGCCTCTAAGCGCATCGCTTACTTCCGTATGGTCAATAATTATTTTGTCGGAACCCGCTTTTGAGAAAGTCATTTCAGCTAAACGCTCTCCATCCTTTTCTACGTAAAAGCTACCTCTATTATCTGTTTCGTGCACTTGTATAACTGCATCCATGATTCCACATTAAGTTTGCTCTACCAAGTTAGTCAACAGTAAGACAAATCATAAATGTCGCTTCAGATAAACACAAAAATAAACCCATGCAAATACGTTACATGGGTTCTATTCTTTTAGGTTGAGGGTATGGAAAATAACTGAGCCTCTTCAATTACCTTCCAATACAAAGGAGTTGGTTTTGGGGTTGAATACACTGCGTTAAATACTTAAATTAATTTACTAAGTGTTTTACCTATTCAGATAAATCCTGATAACAACAAAGACACATCTTTTTATGGCTGAATGAAGGTGAACCCACCCTTCTTCAAAATAAATTCGCATTACATAAATATTTATTTCACTCAAGGCCAAACAGTTGAAGATATTTCGAAAAATTAGTTCGTTTTTTTAGCTTCTGATGTTTGTAAATCAAGAACAGTATACTACTTTTGCATCACCTTAAACGAAAGGGATTACAAAACAAAGATATTGGAGCGGTAGTTCAGCTGGTTAGAATGCCTGCCTGTCACGCAGGAGGTCGCGGGTTCGAGTCCCGTCCGTTCCGCAAAAAGCCTTAGAGAAATCTAAGGCTTTTTTTGTTTCTTGCCTTTCACCCTCGCCTTTCAAACTCTATATTTGCGCTCCGAATTCAAAATATACCTATGAGCGAACTCATCAAAGAACTACAATGGAGAGGCATGATCCACGACATTATGCCTGGAACAGAAGAACAACTAGATAAAGAGCAAACCACAGGTTATGTTGGCTTCGACCCTACTGCCGATTCCCTACACATTGGCAACTTAGTACCTGTAATGCTTTTGGTTCACCTTCAAAAGGCCGGTCACAAGCCTATCGCCTTAGTGGGTGGTGCTACTGGTATGGTAGGCGATCCATCGGGGAAATCGTCTGAAAGACCAATGCTTTCGGAAGAACTTTTAAACCATAACCTGGAATCTCAGAAAAAGCAACTTCGTAAGTTCTTAGATTTTGATTGTGGTGAAAACTCAGCACAAATCGTAAACAATTACGATTGGTTCAAAAATTTCAGCTTCCTTGATTTTATCAGAGAAGTGGGCAAGCACATCACTGTGAATTACATGATGGCCAAAGATTCTGTAAAAAACAGGCTGGAAAGCGGCATGTCATTCACTGAATTTACTTACCAATTGGTTCAAGGCTATGATTTCCTTCACTTGAATCAAAACTACAATTGCAAATTGCAAATGGGTGGTTCCGATCAGTGGGGAAACATTGTTACGGGTACGGAATTAATTAGAAGGAAAATACAAGGCGAGGCTTTTGCTATGACAGCTCCGCTGATTAGAAAAGCAGACGGATCTAAATTTGGCAAATCAGAAGGCGGAAACGTTTGGTTAGATCCTAAGAAAACTTCCCCTTACAAGTTCTACCAGTTTTGGTTAAATACTTCTGATGAAGATGCATCAAACTTCATTCGTGTGTTCACCCTTCTTCCAAAAGAAAAGATTGAAGCTTTGGAAGCTGAGCACAATGAGGCACCTCATTTGAGAGTCTTACAAAAAGCTTTAGCGGAAGATATTACCGTGAGAGTACACTCTGAAGAAGATTTAAAGACGGCTATTAAAGCGTCAAACATTCTTTTCGGAAAGTCTACTACCGAAGATCTTGAGTCTTTAGATGAAGACACTTTACTTTCAGTATTCGAAGGCGTTCCTCAAGTGCAAGTTTCGAAAACCGACTTAGATGAAACAGAGAATGCCATTGATTTGCTTTCTGTGGTTACTCAAGAGGTGATCTTTAAATCTAAAGGTGAAGCCCGCAGAATGCTTCAAGATGGCGGAGTGAGCATTAACAAAGAGAAAATTGAAGACATGAATGCCAAACCGGCCATTCGTTTACTTCAAGACAAATACTTTTTGGTTCAGAAAGGGAAAAAGAATTACTACTTGATTTCAATTACCGAATAGGGTAAATTGAGCTAAATAATTCAAAAAGAAAGCGTTAAGAAATTGATTTTTTTTAGCGCTTTCTCTCATTTTACGCAGATCAATTCAATACAGCACCTCAAACTGCAAAGCAGTTTCTTCAATATGGAAGATAGTTACAGACATAAGGGAATGCGAAGACAACTTGTTAAAGTGGTTCGCTCTAAGGGCATTAAAGACGAACGTGTTTTAGACGCCATTGGTAAAATACCGCGCCACTTTTTCTTTGAGAATGCCTTGGTAGAACATGCTTATCAGGATAAAGCTTTTCCCATTGGCGCTGGCCAAACTATTTCTCAACCTTACACTGTAGCCTTTCAAACTGAATTACTCAATGTAAAACCGGGCGATAAGGTTTTAGAAATAGGAACAGGCTCGGGTTATCAGTCCATAGTACTTTTAGAGCTGGGTGCCGAAGTATATACTATAGAATATCAAAAAGAACTTTACGAACGTACACGATTTGCCCTACCCGAAATGGGCTACAAGGCAAATTTCTTCTTTGGAGATGGCTCATTAGGTTTGCCAAGGTTCGCTCCTTACGATAAAATAATTGTTACTGCTGGCGCTCCTACCGTTCCCGATGCACTTATAGATCAACTCAAAGTAAACGGCTGTTTGGTTATACCTGTTGGAAATGCCAAAACCCAGCAAATGCTCAGACTTACCAGGCTTGAAGGCAATAAGCTTCGAAAAGAAGTTTTCCACGATTTCAAATTTGTACCCCTTCTGGGCGATGATGGTTGGAAAAAATAAACATGTAATTATTTACATATATTCATTTATATACTTTTAACTATTTAAATATATAGGTTTATCAGTTTATAAAATTCAAATTCCCTTCCGTTCTTTCAACTAACCGTATTAGCTTTGCAACACAAAAGACAGTTATGCCAGTAAAGAAAAAAACTACCAAAGATTCACGTGTAACCATGACGGAGTTGGTACTTCCTAACGACACCAACACACTTAACAACCTTATGGGAGGCAAACTGATGCATTGGATGGACATTAATACCGCAATTGCAGCACAAAAGCATTCAAACCGTATAGTTGTAACTGCTTCTGCCGATAATATTTCCTTCGGGAAACCTATTGCTTTAGGTGATGTAGTAACGCTTACCGCCAATGTAACTCGTTCATTTAACTCTTCTATGGAAGTATATTGCGAGGTTTGGGCTGAAAACATTCCTTCTGGACGAAAATTCAAAAGTAATAGTGCCTATTTCACCTTTGTGGCGGTAGACCAAAGCGGAAGACCAATTGATGTTCCAGAACTAGTACCTGAAACTCCCGAAGAACAAGAACAGTACGATGGAGCTTTGAGAAGAAGACAGTTACGATTGGTTTTAGCGAAAAGAATGAAACCAGATGAGGCTACTGAATTAAAGAGTCTTTTCTTCGAATCTTAGTCTGAATTTTACATTACAATTGTTAGATTTAGCAAAACAACCCATTGGCGCTATGGCTGAGGATAACTCATTTCTTTCTCATTTTATTACTGAAGAAATTTATCTCATCAAGGATGATCTTGTGTCAACCTCAACCCAAGAGCCATTGGTTGAAAGCGTAGCGGAAACTAGTACCGAACCAGTCAGCCCTTCACTTCCAAAACAGCCAGTTTTGGAAGACGATAAACCGGTTTATATCAAACCCCTCCCTACTGAAGGGAACAACCTCAAGCATTGTATTATCTTTTTCGAAGCTGATCAACCTCAATTGGAAGTTGAGAAAAAGGCCTTTCTTCTTAAAGTTATGGCCTCGGTAAAACGAAGTTTAGACGATGTGCTTTTGGTGAATGTAAAAGAAGCTTCTGCTGAACAGATTGAAGCAGTATTGAATGAGTTTAATCACCGTCATGTCTTAGTTTTCAATTCTAAAAAACTAGACAGTTATAACAACAACCCTCTTTACGAAGTCAAAGAAGACCGTAAGAAGTTCTATATGAAAGCGGACGACCTTGGCGAAATAGAAGCAACAGTAGCTTTGAAAAAAGCCCTTTGGGCTGGTTTGCAGAAGATGTTCTTATAATGAATTTCAATTTAAAGCGGCTTGATCACCTCGCTTTCTGGATTAGCCTTTCAGGAATAGTGGTTTTTATTGCCGACTTTGGCTACACTCAATCAGACCTCTCTCAAAGCATCATCAATGGTTATTATTTTGTTGTTCTGGGTATTGGGCTCACTTCTACCGTATTTCGGTATTTAGAGAAGAAAAATCAGAAAAAGACTAAGGTACTCGTTTTCGACATCCTTAGTATTCTCATCACCATTACTGTTCTCTATCTTCATTTAATCCATGGGGCAAACCACCAACTTCACCCCATACTATTCAACGACAACCTGATAAAGTCTGCCGTAATCTTGACCTTTATTAGGGAATTTTCAGAGCTAAGGCTTATTTACAAACGTACAATACTGAACCCCGCTCAACTTTTTATCATCAGTTTTTTAGTCATCATTCTACTCGGTACGGTGCTTCTAATGCTTCCACGGGCTACATATGACGGAATTTCGTTTATTGACGCATTCTTTACTTCTACCAGCGCTGTCTGCGTAACTGGGCTTATTGTGGTAGACACCGGAAGCTATTTTACAGAATTCGGGCAAATTATTATCATATGCCTAATTCAGATTGGTGGTTTGGGAATTTTGACTTTTGCTAGCTACTTCAGCTATTTCTTTAAAGGCGGTGCTACTTATGAAAACCAATTGGCATTGGGCGACATGAGTAATTCAAAAAAACTCAGCGAAGTCTTCTCTACCTTAAAATATGTACTCATAATCACCTTTGGCATCGAAATGATGTCAGCCACAATGATATACTTTAGTTTGGACGCCAGCACTTTTGCGTCTCAATACGATCAAATATTTTTTGCTGTATTTCATTCTATTTCTGCCTTCTGTAACGCAGGTTTTTCAACCCTCAGCAATGGCATTTATGATGTCGATTTTAAATTCAATTACTTCTTACAAATTGTCTTGATTTCAACTTTCTTTTTGGGTGCACTAGGCTTTCCTATTGTGGTCAACATTCTGAATTATCTGAAATATCGTTTGTCGCAGGTGTTTACCTTTTCAAGTCGATTAAAGAATTATAAGCCTTGGGTACTGAACCTAAACAGCAGGATTAACCTAATCACCACCATCTCATTGACGGCCTTTGGTTTTGTATTGTTCTTTATTCTAGAATACAATAATACAATGGCAGAACACAGCTTTTTCGGTAAGATAGTGACGGCCCTATTTGGCGCGGCCACACCAAGAACTGCCGGCTTTAACTCAGTAGATATGGCAGCGCTAAGCTTCCCTACTTTAGTAATAACATTACTTTTAATGTGGATTGGGGCATCACCTTCTTCTACCGGTGGAGGAATTAAAACCAGCACATTTGCCATTGCCATCCTTAACATTCTGAGTATTGCCAGGGGAAAAACGAAAATTGAAGTGTTTAGAAGAGAAATAGCTGACATATCAGTCAGAAGATCTTATGCGATTATATCACTTTCCCTTTTGGTGATTGGGTTTGGTGTAATGGTTATTTCAATATTCGACAATGACAAAAGCCTAATGCAAATTGCTTTTGAGTGCTTTTCAGCTTACAGTACCGTAGGCTTGAGTTTGGGCATTACTGGCGATTTAAGCAGTATGAGCAAAATCATGCTCATTGTTATCATGTTTGTAGGTAGGGTAAGCATGTTATCCATTATGATTGCCATTTTAGATAAAGTAAAACACAAGAGTTACAGGTATCCTACCGAAGAAATTACAATCAATTAAAATCTGAAACCATGAAATACATCATAGTTGGATTAGGAAATTTTGGAGCATCGTTGGCCGAAAAGCTAACCGCTCAAGGGAATGAAGTCATTGGGATTGATACTTCCATGTCTAAGGTTGATTCATTCAAAGAGAGGATCTCCCATACCATTTGTATGGATGCTACGGATGAATTTACCGTATCGGGATTACCGCTTAAAGACACGGATATCGTAATTATTGCGATTGGAGAAGATCAAGGCTCAAACGTGATGGTTACTGCCTTGTTTAAGAATTTAGAAGTAAAACGATTGATTAGCCGTGCCATTAATCCATTACACGAGAAGGTACTCAAAGCCTTAGGTGTAGATGAAATTGTTCACCCCGAACAAGAAACAGCCGAACGCTGGGCCAAAAAGCTTTGTATGAAAAATGTAGTAGACTCATACGAATTAGGCGAAGACTATAGTATTATAGAAGCCAATGTACCTGAAGAACACATTGGTCAAACAATTCAAGAAGTGCGTTTTAGAGAGAATTTCGATTTACTGGTGCTTACAACCATTAAACCAACGGAGGTGAAGAGTGTTCTTGGCAAAAGCAAAATAGAGCAAAGAGTACAAGGCGTAGCTTCAGCCAACTTAGTTTTAGAGAAAGACGATATTTTAGTTTTGTATGGGGCAAATAAAGACTTGCGTAGGTTCTTAAAAGAGAAAATTAGTTAGAATTCGCCTCATTGAAATTAAGGATGCGCGGAAACCCACACTTCGCCATCTTCAAAAAACTCCTTTTTCCAAATGGGTACCGTTTCTTTTAGAGTATCAATACAATATTCACAGGCCTGAAAAGCGGCTTTTCGATGCGGAGCTGCCACCACAATCACCACGGCCTCCTCTCCAACTTTCACCAATCCTGTGCGGTGATGAATGAGAACCTCCTCTACCTGAAACTCAATTTTTGCTTGATCGGCAATCTTCTGCATTTCCTTCAAAGCCATTTTCTCATAAGCTTCAAATTCAAGTTTGAGTACTCGTTTGCCTTTAGTTTGATTGCGTACCGTACCCACAAAACTGACAATCCCCCCACACTCAGGATAAGAAACAGCCGCTAAGCAAGCTTGAGGATCGAGTTTTTCAGAAGTAATATGAATCAGTGTTTTCATCCGCCACTTACAGGTGGAATTAGCACCACCTCATCATTTTCTTTAATCAAATAATCATCATTCACGTAATCGGCATTGACGGCCAATTGCAGAGAAGCAAGCCCTTGGAACGCAGGATAGAGATCAACCAAAGCTTGGCGCACATCGGCCACAGAACTCTGTTCTTTCATTTCCAGCGTCACCTGATTACCGTTCAGAATATCCTTTGCTATGCCAAAAGCAATCACTTCAATTTTCATCTTATCTCTTTTCAAACAAGGTACTTCAATAATAACCGTCCGCCAGCAAATAATACTAATAATGCAGTGAGCATTTTCACCTTTTTCTGAGAAAGCTTAAAAACAGAAAGCCTGGAACCCAATTGCCCTCCTACCAAAACACTAAGCCCCAAGTACAAAATCATTTCAAAGTCGAAGGCCAAATTGTTCTGACTAAGTTGACCCGCCAAACCAGAGGCAGAATTAATCAGAATGAAAAAGCTAGCAGTACCGGCAATGGTTTTGGCCTTGTCCCAATGCATAATGTGCAGCAAAGGCGAAAGGAAAATTCCGCCTCCAATCCCAACGGAACCCGCCAACAAACCAATGCCTCCACCAATGGCTCCATTGACGATTGGCCTGTCCTTCTTTTCTTTTGATGCTTTCTCTACACTCACCTTTCTCAAGTAATCTTCCAGCAACATAATAATTCCAGCAATGACCAAGGTGGAACCCAAAAGAATAAAGAACACATTTTCTTTAAAGGGAATTCTGGCGCCAAGAAATGCTAAGGGAACACTTACGAAAACCAGTGGTAAAGTCTTCTTCCACTTGATATGTCCTTGCTTCGCGAAGAGGTAGGTGCCGCCACTTACTACAATAAAATTACAAACCAAAGCAATAGTGCGCAGCAATCTATACTCAAAGCTATAAAGCGATAGAATGGCCAAGTAACTCGAGCCACCACCAAAGCCTACAGAGGAATACAGAAAAGCAATTGCGAAAAAGAAGAAGATCAATTCGTAGTCCATTAATCAATAGATTTCCATGCTATGATCAATCTCCTTTTGCCAAGCCAATATTCCACCTTTCAGGTTCTTCAATTTTGAAAAACCTTCCTTTTTAAGGAATTCAAGAGCTTTTTGACTGCGTTGGCCGCTTTTGCAGTGAATGACTATTGTTTCATTTTGAGACAACCGCTCTAACTCAAGCCCAAGCTCAAACAATGGAATATTCAGTCCGTTAAGGTTAGAAATGGCATATTCATAAGGTTCACGGACATCAAGAATAAAAGGAGTCTTTCCCGACTTAATCATCTGATATAACTCCTGAACTGTGATTTCATCGGCTTCGTTTTCAACTTCACTCAGGCCGCAAAAGGCTTCATAATCTATCAATTGAGTAATTGTAGGATGGTCGCCAGAAACAGGGTTGTCTGGATTAGATTTAACATTTAAAAAACGAGCAGTAAAATACTGGCTATCAAACAGAAACAACCTTCCATCTAATCGAATTCCTAGCCCTGCTAAAAGCTTAATGGCTTCATTGGCCTGCATGGCGCCTATGATGCCAGTGAGCGCGCCAAATACACCTCCTTCATTACAGCTGGGCACCATTTCGGGTGGTGGCGGTGTAGGGAAAAGGTCTCGGTAATTTGGCCCTCGGCTACCATCTTTTCTTAGGGCATTGAAAACACTGACTTGGCCTTCGTACCGAAAGACTGCGGCATACACCAAGGGTTTACCCAGCAGCACACAGGCATCGTTGACCAAATATCGTGTAGGCAGGTTGTCGCTACCGTCTACCACTAAGTCAAAATCTCCAATGATCTCTAACGCATTTTCAGCATCCAATCGCGTTTCGAAATAATCAACTAACACGTTGGGGTTCAATTCTTGAATCACATTGACAGCCGATTTCCCTTTCGATTCGCCTGCTTGGTTAGTCTTGTACATCACCTGACGCTGCAAATTTGAAAGACTAATCTCATCAAATTCCACCAATCCAATTCGCCCCACTCCTGCTGCTGCCAAATAACTAAGGTTAGGAATGCCCAAGCCACCTGCGCCAATCACCAAGACACTGGAGGACTTAAGTTTCTCTTGTCCTTCAATACCAAAGTCAGGCAGAATGATTTGCCTGTTATAGCGTATGAGCTCTTCTTTATTCAGCATTCGTAAACTTATCTAAATCGGTTTGGGTATCAATATCTAAGGTAAAACGAAGGTTGTTGGTTTCAAAGAAGTCTACCTTTTCTGTATTTCGTTTGACCACTTGGTTACACCCATTGGAATCGGTATGCGCTAGAATTTCCTTTTGATAGTCGCTGGCAAAAAATACGGGGTTCCCTTTCTGACCATTGTACAGCGGAACAAGAATATTCTTCCCATTCTCTTCCCTAAAACGATGCATCAACTGGCTATAATCTGCCACAGTTAAAAAGGGCATATCCGCCAAGCAAATTACATATACATCGCGTGTTGCTTCAGCAATTCCGGTTTGTATGGAAGAAGTCATTCCTTGCTCAAAACTGGCATTCTTTACAATTCTAAGCCTATCATCTTTTGGAATCAGACTTTCGATCCTCTCTGCTTCCTTTCCTAAAACCACAATGATTTCTGAAAAATCTGCTTCTATAATGGACTTTAAACTTCGTTCAAAAATGGTTTTTCCCTCAATAGGCATTAGAAGTTTATGACCTCCTTCCATTCTCGAAGAAAGCCCTGCTGCTAAGACTATGGCTGAAAAATTTGTCATTCTATTTCAATGATAAGGTATTCTAAGATAGTAGCCTAAATGTCACCAATTTTCAGTCTGAACTAAATTTCAGTTTCCAAATCTTGATTCTTTTAAGCAAAGGGTAAATTGACGTAATTCATATTGACAATTTCACCAAATTTATAGTTCTATGAAATTTGCACCACTTTTACTTACTCTTCTTTTGATTTCAAGCTGCGGTACACAAAAGCGAAAAATTGAAGATAATTCCATTTATGAGCCCAAGGGAGAAATTGCATTTACTAGCAACCGAAATGGCAACAATGACATTTACATTATGAATGTAGATGGAAGTAATATTAGAAATATCACCAATAACCCCGCATTAGAGTATGGAGCCTCATGGTCGCATGATAACAAACAGATTGCAGCATACTCAAACCGAAGTGGGAATACAGAGGTTTTCCTTTTTAGTACTGATGGACTTAAAATAACACAGCTAACCAACCACCCAGAACAAGATGTGCTTCCTAATTTTTCTCCCAATGGGGAACAAATTGTATTTATGAGTAACCGAAATGGAAAAAGCCGAAGTGTATATCTAATGAACTCAGATGGCTCAAACGTGACTTTTTTAACAGACAACGATTTGTATGAAGAAAGTCCTTCTTGGTCTCCCGATGGAAAGCAAATTTTATTTACTCGACAGATCAGGGATGTGTCGGATACTAGCCATTCTGCTGATGGAGAGATTTTCATCATGAATAAAGACGGTTCTAACCCGAAAAGACCTACAAATAAGAAAGGTTATGATTCAGGTTCTATATTCTCACCAGATGGAAAGCAAATTGCTTTCTATGGCGCTTCCAACGAAACTTGGGACATTTTTCTAATGAACCCTGATGGAAGCAATATTAAGAATCTAACAGATGATACAATAGAGTGTTACTCTCCTGCTTGGTCGCCTGATGGCAAGTGGATAGTGTATACTGCTGGAAGTAAGAATGTTTATAATCTCTACATCATTCATGTTGAGAGCGGTGAAAAGAGGCAACTGACAAATAATGAGTTTCGAAACGAAGCACCCTCATGGTCTAATAAGTAGAACTTACAACTATTGTAACCATTAATGAATAATTAAAATAAAACCATCCATTCAATACTCCGTAACGATTATAACACATTTACGGTAACACAGCACACATTGGAAAATTTCAGCCCAGAACAGCTCTTCGAAATAGAGAATCAATTAAGTTGTCCAAACGGGCAATTTGGAATAGATATAGGTCAAAATATGCATTCCACTAATCTGGGAATGATCACCTCATCCATCCATGCTTTGGCTATTGCCAACGGCAACAAGGTTCTCGAAATTGGACATGGAAACTGCCACCACCTACCCATAATTTTAGAACAAGCTGAAAACATTCAGTTCTATGGCCTAGAAATTTCGGAAACCATGAAAGCCGAAGCTGAGCTTAAGAATAAGGAGCACCTAAAGCCACAAAGGGTTGAATTTACACGCTATGATGGTATCAGTATTCCTTTTCCAGACAATTCCTTCGATAAGGTCATGACAGCGAATACCATTTACTTCTGGAAAAACTCACTTCAGTTCTTAGCAGAAATTTATAGGGTAATGAAACCCAATGGCACATTGGTTATCGCTTTTGCGCAAAAGGAATTTATGAAGAACCTTCCCTTTGTTAGGGAGAAATTCCAGCTCTACAACAATCAAGACCTTTCAGATCTAGTAAGTAAATCAAGCTTCAAGCTTATCAGTATTAATGACAAAACTGAAAAAGTGAAAGGTACAGCCAATGAGCTAATCAACCGAAATTATGCTGTTGCTGTGTTAGAGAAATGAGTCCATTAAACGATAAAACCGAATAAATCAGGCTTTTCATTCAGGTACTCAAAATTCAAATCCTTCTCTTTCATTCGTTGCATTAGCCCGTCAAAATCGGTTTTTTGCTGATGTTCAATCCCAATTAAGGCAGGCCCTTTTTCACGTGCGGTCTTCTTGGTGTATTCAAAATGAACAATATCATCAGTTGGACCTAGGACTTCCACCAAAAACTCTTTTAGAGCACCAGCTCTTTGCGGAAAACGTATAATAAAATAGTGCTTCAAGCCCTCGTAGAGCAAAGAGCGCTCACGGATTTCTTCGGTGCGAGAAATATCGTTATTGGACCCAGAGAGGATACATACTACATTTTTGCCTTTGATTTCTTCGGCAAACTGCTCCAAAGCGGCCACAGACAATGCACCCGCAGGTTCTACCACAATGGCATCACGGTTATACAGTTCGAGCATCGTACTGCAAATCAGTCCTTCAGGAACTGTCGCCACCGCATCTAAATGCTTCCGGCAAATCTCGAAAGTCAAATCGCCTACTTGTTGTACGGCCGCACCATCGACAAACTTATCGATACTGTCGAGCTTGGTGTTTTGGCCTAAAGCCATAGAGTTCTTCATGGCTGGCGCACCAGCAGGCTCTACCCCGATAATCTTCGTTTGCGGACTGAGTGTTTTAAACACAGAAGCCACACCAGAGGCCAACCCTCCTCCACCTATGGGTAAGAACAGATAGTCAATTGGATTACCGCAATCCTCTAGAATTTCCAAGCCAACCGTTCCCTGTCCTTCAATGACTTTTTGATCATCAAAAGGCGGAATAAAAATGCTTGAATGCTCATTACAGAATGAAATGGCCTCTTTTTGAGCATCGTCAAAGGTATCTCCAATGAGTACAATCTCTACAAACTCTTTCCCGAAAAAGCGGACTTGATCTACCTTTTGTCTTGGCGTAGGCGCTGGCATAAAGATGGTGGCTTTCACCTTCAACAAATAACAAGAATGGGCTACGCCTTGGGCATGATTCCCAGCACTGGCGCACACCACACCACTGTCCTTTTCTTTAGCCGAAAGCCCACTAATTTTATTATAAGCACCACGGATTTTGTAAGAACGCACCACTTGTAGGTCTTCACGTTTAAAAGTGATTTTCGCCCCAAATTTATCTGAATAGGTAAAGTTGGGCATTAAGGGAGTATGCGTAACAATTCCTTTGAGGATGGTTTGGGCTGCCTTTATATTCTCTAAGCTTGGGAAGTACGTTTCTGTGGTTTCGCGCATTGTTCATTCATTCAATGGCAAGATCGTGATTCTCTTAATATTCAACCAAGAGATTGCGATATTTCAGAGGCGTCTTTCCCTAAAAAATGGTTAAAACCGTTACCCAGAAGCATTTATGCATATATCCCACGGTTTAAACCGTGGGATATTTGTTAAATAAACTCCTCAAGTTTTTCAACCATGTTTTTACTACCGCAAAAGAAGGGAACCCGTTGATGCAGTTCAGAAGGTTGAATATCTAATATTCTTTGACGGCCATCTATTGCTTTTCCACCCGCCTGTTCTGCGATGTAAGCCATTGGATTACATTCATATAGTAATCGAAGTTTACCGTCATTTGCGATTTCACTATTGGGGTACATATAGATACCACCCTTGATCATATTTCTATGGAAATCGGACACCAATGAACCTACATACCTCGAACTATAAGGACGATCTTCCTCTTTTTTCTGGCAGTATTTAATGTACTTTTTCACTCCTTCGGGGAAGTACTCATAATTGCCTTCGTTTACAGAATATATGCTCCCATTTTCGGGAAATTTCATTTCAGGATGTGAGAGATAGAAAGAACCAATTGCTGGGTTCAGCGTAAAGCCGTTCACCCCTTCCCCGGTTGAATAGACAAGCATGGTAGAAGTTCCATAAATAACATAGCCCGCGGCTACTTGGTCTCTACCCGCTTGTAAAAAGTCTTCCAATTGGACAGGGCTCCCCACAGGACTGATTCTCCTATAAATGGAGAAAACAGTGCCTACGGATATATTTACATCGATATTGGATGAACCATCTAAAGGGTCTATTAAAACCACATACTTGTTTTGGTTCTTCTCGTCATCACTATTCAGCGTTATAAAACCATCCTCTTCCTCTGATACAATACCACAAACGATTTCTCTATTACCCAGTGCTTGAATGAACTTTTCATTTGCAAAAACATCCAGCTTTTGTTGTTTTTCTCCCTGAATGTTCGTTGCTCCAATTGCACCCAAGATGTCAACCAAACCAGCTTTGTTCACTTCATGGTTCACCACTTTTGCAGCCAATCTTATGGCATTAATTAAACTAGACAGTTCGCCCGATGAATAGGGAAACGCAGCTTGATTTTTTATAATAAACTCTCCTAAAGTTCTAGGATTAGTATGCATACCTTTTTCGCTTTGATGAATAGTTTAATTTGTAATAACTACTTAACAATTAACACCTTAAACTCTTTCTATATGCTTATACTTTGATTTTAATGCGATAGACTCGAATATAATGGCTACAGCTTCTGCTCCAGGATCGATTACATCTTTAAGACTTTCTGATCTTAAATAAGATGATCTACCAGACGCTGCTTTTTCCATTTTAGAAGTGGAGTCTGCTCCCATTCTGGCCGCCTTAGCGGCCCCTTCCAAATCGTGATCTTTAAGTTTTTCTATGGCTGGCAATAATGCATCGATCATTGTTCTTGAACCTAATTTTGCCCCTCCATACTTCATCATCATCTCTACACCAGAATGTAAAGAATCAGCTAGACTTTCACCGTTGATGAGGCAAGTTCCCGCATTCGTAAACATAATTGAAGATAACACACCACTAGAGCCTCCCATATGGCTAGAGAGCAATTCTCCTATGGCAATGAGTAAATCTCCTGGCTCATTGAGGGGCAAAGTTTTTGAATCCAACATTTCTATTATTCCATTCGCACCTGCAGCAAATGTGCTCCCTGTATCGCCATCGCCTATCCTTTTATCTAAGTTATTTAAAGACTCTTCAGAACGTAATAAGGCAGAACAGATGGTTTGAATAAAATCTTGAACTTGAGGATTCGAACTCGGCTCAAACTTCTTTCTTAATTGTAAATAATCAATGTCAAAAACTTGAGGTTCTTTTGGCGCCACTACTTCTGGCCAAGCGGATGGTCCAACCGGCTCACAAAGCATCTTAGTGTTTTCGTCAGTCAGTTTTAACAATGAAAAACTAAAGCCATACATATTTAAAGAGGTCATCAGTAAGGCTGGCCCTATCACTAATTTTATTTGGTCTTTATACCTTGATGTCAATACTTCATTGGCTATAATAGACATCTCTAAAGGAGTTACAGATCCCAAATTATTGATGATTATTGCATACTCTTCATCTGCTTGTGTTTCAGCAAAAAGCCTTGACAACACCATTAAAACAGACTCCTTACCTCCTTTAAAGGCTACTTTCTCCAAGCCTGGTTCTCCGTGAATTCCTAAACCCAACTCTGGTGATCCAACAGAAAATTCCAGTTCTTTCCCTGGAAGTGTACAGGTAGAAATTGCTAAACCTAAAGACAAACTCTCTTGTGCAGTTTCTTCTGCCTTTATTTTGATTTCTTCTAACGAAGCTCCCTTTTCTGATAAATACCCTGCAATTTTGTGAACGAATAGCGTGCCTGCAACACCTCTTGGCTGTGGTGCATCTACAATGGCGATATCGTCTTGTACAACTACCATTTCTACCTTTTTGCCCATTTTCTTGGCCCTTTCTGCTGCCAAACCAAAGTTCAATCGATCTCCTGTGTAATTCTTCACGATTAAAAGGCATCCTGCATCTCCTGTTACGTGGAGTATGCACGCCAAAACAGCCTCTACACTTGGCGAGGCAAAAACCTCACCCGATATGGCTGCTGTAAGCATGCCAGAACCAATAAAACCAATATGAGCTGGCTCGTGACCTGCTCCACCCCCTGAGATGATGGCTACTTTAGATTTGTCCCAGTCGCCTCTGACGACAAATTTTCTTGCAGGAAAACCGTTTGCTCTTACTAAATTTTGACTGCCTGTTAAACGTAACTCCCCGTCTATGGCTTGCGTGACTACGTTGGTTGATTCATTAAAAAAGCGTTTCATAATTTTGTTGTTTTTAAAGCTTAATTTTTGAGCATAGAAAGCCTAGGCCGACATATGTCAGCTATTGCTTTATGCTATATTTTTGTTTGAATTAAATCGAGTTATCTATCAAAGTTTACTCGCATGGGATTATATGTAAGCGTAAATATTTGGTTATGTTTTCTTTTTAATTCGTCATTACGCTGGGATTTTTTGTCTAAATTTTAATGGTGACATTTTATAATTCTCATTAAATACTCTGCAAAAATGGGATGTATTATTGAAGCCAGATTCGTAGCATATTTCGCTTATATTTTTATTCGTTGTCACAAGTAAATGTGATGCATGTTCCAATCTTTTAGACCTTAACCAGTGCGCAGGTGAATCTTTGAATCGTCTTTTAAATTCTCTTTTGAATTGCGATAAACTGAGATTAGAAAGTCTTGCTAAATGGTCTACGTTTAAACTGGTGTACATATTTGTTTTAACCACATCATCCAAATTGGAATTATTTTCGACTAAACATTCTTTAAGAAAACTCATAAAATAGCTCCTTTCCTGTCCTGAAATAAGCAATAATAGTAACTCTCTGAATTTATGTAAAATCAACTCTTTGGCTGGCGGTGAATTAGATAATTCAAAGTAAGACAAAACAGAATTTATATAGGCATTCATCCAGGTATCAATGTAGAACTGATAGGCGCCTAAAGAATTAACATCCAGTAATTCTGGAAGTGCAATCATTTGTTTGTACTCATTGATGAAATTCTTGAGGAAATCATCAGTTAAAAAAACCAAAAGACATTCAAGCTTCTTCCCAGTGCGCAACTTTTCACAAACTATAACAGACCCTTTTTTTACAAAAATACATTCTCCAGCCTCCAGCTTATAAAAATAATTAGGTGTTACAACACCTTGATTTCCTTCAAGGACAAACATAAGCATGTGGTCTTTGATAAAAAGCCTATCACGTTCCTTTGAGTCCTTTATAGAAAACTGCACAGTCGATTGACTTTCAATTTCTAATACTTTAAACTCGTCTGCTTTTTCAAAATAATTTCTAAGCTCTTGATCTATCATTGTTGCACTAGTTTGAATGATATAAATTTAGAGATAAGATCTGTTTAAAAATGTTCTATTTGGTTTCCCTAAAAACAGTAAGAGATTATCAACTTATTGCTTTTTTCACCATATCTAATGTACTCCACTCTGCAAATCCTTTAAACTCTTCTTTATTATTTGAAACATCCATATTTCTTATCGCATCCTTAATTCTAGGAATTACGGGTCCAGACATGCTGTATTTCCGCAGTCCTAACGCACTGAGCAAAGCAGTAGCGCCTGGGTTACTGGCTAACTCACCGCATAAACTAACCTCTATTCCTTCTTTATTGGCACCATCAATTATTTTTGACAAAGCGTTGATCACAGAAGGATGTAAGGCACTGTAATTCTTAGATAACAAGGTATTTTCCCTGTCCATTGCCAGTAGATATTGAGTCAGGTCATTTGTACCTATGCTTAAGAAATCGAGGTATTTAGCCAATTGTGGTAGAATGAAAGTTACCGATGGCACCTCAACCATAATACCTATTTCCATTGCTTTAGAATAAGCAATGTTCTCTTGGTCCAATTCATATCTAACCTCAGCGAGTAGCGTATTGGCAGCGAGAACCTCTTCAAGCATACCGACCATAGGATACATAATCCGTATGTTATAGTCTGCCGATATTCGACATAATGCTCTTAACTGTGTTTTGAAAATCTCTGTATTTTGAAGACAATAACGAATCCCTCTCAAGCCTAAAAATGGGTTTGATTCTTCCGGAATGCCAAGGTATGGTATCGGCTTGTCTCCCCCCACATCCAAGGTTCTAATCGTAACAGGCAGTCCGTGCATATTCTCGCAAACCTGCTTGTAGATTTCATACTGTTCTTCCTCTTTTGGTGGTGTTTCTCTATTCATATACAAAAACTCAGTTCTGTATAATCCTATCCCATCTGCACCATTAGTGTAGGCTATCTTTGCTTCTTTTGGACTACTTACGTTGGCCAGAATTTTAAATTCTACATCATCGCTACTGATTGCTGGAAGCTTGGCTTTTGAAAAGCGCTCTTTAAATAACTTTTCTTCAGCCTGCTGTTCTACTCTTAGCGCGTTAATTTTTTCAGGATGCGTTTTTTCCAGATAAATAATCCCTGTACTTCCATCGATACCAATGATGTCTTCATTTTTAATGGCATCTATTTGATTTTCTAAACCTGTAATGGAAGGTATACCTAATGATCTTGCTAAAATAGTTGCATGAGAGGTTTCTCCTCCTGTTTTAGAGATTATGCCAAGCACTTTATCTGTATCTAAACTTAAGGTTTGCGCTGGACCTATTTCGTCTACCACTAATATTGAAGGCTCATGAAGTACGATTTTCATTTGATGAGCACCTGAAATTTCATCAAGCACCTTATTTCTAATCTCAGCAATATCTGAAGCACGTTCACGAAGATATTCATCAGACATTTCTTGATACTTAGCTTCTAAAGCTGAAAACACTTTAAACCAAGCATAAGCCGCACTGAAATGATTCTTTTCTATTAGCTGCTCTACCTCTTTTAATTTTTCCTTGTCACTGAGTAGTAACAAGTGAAAATCAAAAATTTCCGCATCCTCTTTTCCATGGTGCCCCATGGCTTTTTGCCGTATTTCTTCAGTTTCTGAAGCTACTCTTACTACGGCATTTTTAAACTTATTGAGTTCTTCTAAAGAAGCTTCTACAATCTCTTCATCAACAGAAATTGTTTCGGTTTTCAATACTTTAGCTTTCCCTATAGAAATACCTTTAGATGCGGGAATTCCTTGGATAAAACCACATTTATTAACTATCGTTTTGGCAGGTTCTTTTACCTCTTTTTCTTTGATCGTACCTCCTTTTGGATCGCCAAAATTGTCTAACTCAAATTGTTTCAGGGCGTTCTCAAAGGCTGAAAAATCATCGCCTTGAACTTTAAAAATAAGCGTATCGCCTTTTTTTGCTCCAAGGGTACCTACTTGACTGATACTTCTGGCAGAGACGAACGGTTTATCATTCACACTTACATTTACCTCGTTATTAAACTTGTTTGTGATTTCTACGAGTCTAACAGCTGGCCTAGCATGAAGTCCTAAATCATTCGGAACTATTAGTCTAATTTCTCTACCCTTAGTCGCTATTGTTTTATCTAAATGCACATCCTCTTCAGGAGCACCTAACAAAGTTTCTTTTCCTTGAATACCGTTTCTAGCTTCTTTAGCAACAGCCTTTAGATCAGCCCCCACCATTGATTGAGCAGCAGCAGCAATAGCGCCTTCAACTAAAGGAGCTTCGCAAAGCAGTACTCTTTTCATTATTGCTTCTGGAAGCATTTCAGTGGCCAATTCGGCATTCATTACTGCACTACCAATGTCCATTAAAACAAGAATACCATCTTCAGAATCAACCGATTCAATGGCTTCTTTAATTTTGAAAGCGTCAGTACCTATAGGACTAGATTCATCATCAAGACCACCAGCGGCAGCAATCTTTACTTTATTTTGAGACATTTGTTGCGCCAACTCTACAACGCCCTCAGCCAACTTCTTACTATGGGACACAATTACAATACTTACCATGCTAATTTATGGTCTCTTTTAGTGCTTTAAGAATTAGATAACTTGATGTAGCTCCTGCGTCTTGATGACCTATACTTCGTTCTCCTAAGTAACTTGCTCTACCCTTTTTCGCAATCATATCTATGGTAGACTTCATCCCGTTTTTGGCCACGTCAACCATATTTGATAAAGCTTGTTCTAAGGATAAATTTTCACCTACAGATTCGGACAAAGATTGAACAGCTGGCTCAAGCACATCAATCATTGTTTTATCACCCACAGAAGCTCTCCCCCTGTCTTTCACACCTTTGACACCATTTTCAATACTGTTTTTCAAGTCTGTAAGTGTTATTTCAGTTTTGTCACCTAAAACAGCACCTGCTTGCATAAAAAAAGTACCATATAAAGGTCCAGAAGCTCCTCCAATACTGGAGATTAATGTCATTCCTGTATTTTTCATCAGCATAGCTATATCTTGGCTACGTGAAAGTTCATCAATCTTTTCTGACACCTTATTAAATCCCCGCTCCATGTTAAATCCATGATCAGCATCTCCAATTTCCGAGTCCAGTGCTGTTAGAATATCTTTGTTCTCCCTAATAACAAGGGTAATGTTCTTCAGCCATTCGATCAGCTGAGTTTGTTTTATGGTTACCATTTTTCAGTTGTTTTTTTAGATTGCTACCCATATAAAATCGGTAGCAATCCTAATGTTAGATTTCGCTTAACTTACATCTTGAGCCCCGCAGTATTCACTGGAGCGTCCCATAATTTAATCATTTCATCATCAGCACGTACAAGAGTAATAGAACAACCTTGCATGTCAAGGGCTGTAATGTATGAACCCACAAGATTTCGTGCTATCGTTATGTTCTTGGCTTCACATAACTCGTTGAATTTACGATAAACTGTATATAGCTCAGATACAGGAGTACTTCCCAATCCATTTACCAATGCGATCATTTGATCGCCAGCCTTAAAAGCATCACTCGTTAACTCTTTCTCTACCCAACTATTGGTGCTAAAATCCCATTCTCTTAATGGTCTTGAATATGCCTTATCATCTAATATCGCTGATGTTAATATGGTTGTGATTTCATCTGCATTTGTAAGAGGAATCCTTTTTCTGCCAGGCTCTCCATGAATGCCAACTCCGATCTCAATTTCATCTTCATCAATATCGAAATTTGGTTTTCCAGCTGCCGGTACGATACAAGAGGTAAGCGCCATCCCCATTGATCTTCCACGAGAGTTTACTTTTTTGGCCAATGCTGCACATTGCTCTAGGTCATAACCAGCTTCAGCTGCAGCACCAACAATTTTCTCCATAATCACTGTTGTCCCTACTCCGCGTCTTCCTGCGGTGTATAAACTATCTTTTACAGCTACATCATCATCAATTAGAATATTTTGAGTTTTGATTCCGTCAGCATTTAGCATTTCAGCCGCCATCTCAAAATTCATAACATCGCCTGTGTAATTTTTCACAAGGAATAATACGCCCCCACCATTTTCTACTTTTTTTGCGCATTCAAACATTTGGTCTGGAGTTGGTGAAGTGAACACTTCTCCAGGACAGGCTGCGTCTAACATACCAAGTCCTACAAACCCACCATGCATAGGTTCATGTCCACTACCACCACCTGAAATAATTACAACTTTACCTTTTTTGGTTTCTTCAGAACGATAGATATATTTTGGCTCAAGGTTTATTTTGATGCTGCTATGCGCTGCTGCCATTCCTTCCATTTGTTCGGTAATGACGTTTTCAATCTTATTTATAAGTTTTTTCATGGTTATGCTTTTTTATTAGTGTTAAAAATCTGGCGTACTACTAAAATTTAAATGTAGCTCCGAAAGCTGCATTAAACTGATCTCTATCCGGATTGTAAACCATATCCGCTTTTACAGATAAGCTAACTTCTTCTCCTATTGAAAAGGATTTAGAAGTGTACCATCCCACTTGAGTTATATCAGCCTTGCCATCTGTTGTATAGTAATTATCATTGGCCACCCCAGAAATAAAAGGTCTCCCTTTTACGCCATTAGAGAAATCAAATGTATAACCTGTTTCTAGATACAGAGAAGAATTTTCTGAAGGGTCGTTGTAGAAATCCCATCCACCAAAGAAATCAAGCTTTCCAACATTATAAACTGCTCTAAGCTCAACTCTATTGGTTAGTGCAGGACCACCTCCTACAGGGGTATTATTAAAATCGAAAAAGCCACCTACATTAGGATTGTAATGGGTTAAAACCATAAGGTCTAATTTAGATTCTTCACCTGCTTTAAAGCTGTACCCTATATAAGGTATTATTTCTTTATAATTTTCTGCAGCAGCGACTTGACCAGATGCTGCTCCTCCGCGTTCTGCTGAGGCTAAAGAATATGAAGCCCAAGTTCCTACAAAGAAATTCCCTTTAGAGAAAGTTACGCTTGGCTGAATACTTGGATAGTCTCCTAAAATTAATCCTCTCCAGATGAAACGACTCACCACAGTGACATCAAAATTAGCGTTCCATTCGCCTTTCACTTCTTCTGGGTCTTGTTGAGCTGCAGAAGTACCTTCAACTATTTCAGTACCTGTTTCTGAAATTACATTTTCTATCGTAGCAATTTCGTTTTCCTGTGCTATTGATAAGTTAGTGCTAATGATAGCGACAAGTATGATTAAGTATTTAATATTTCTCATAATATTGATTCTAAAGTTATTTTGATTTAAAAAATTTGAATGGCTTATAAAACTGGTAAGATCATTATAAAGAGTCCTGCCGCTGCACCGCCTATTAGTGGCCCTACTACTGGAACCCAGCTATAAGCAAAATCAGACTCTCCTTTTCCTGGAATAGGCAATAAGAAATGCGCGATACGTGGCCCTAAATCTCGAGCAGGGTTGATAGCATAACCTGTTGTCCCACCTAAAGACAGCCCAATTCCCCAAACAAGACCACCTACTAAAAATGGTCCCATGCCAGCCGCAACATCTCCTGAAAAAATGGCGGCAACACCCAAAACAAGTACAAAAGTACCGATGGCTTCACTTACAATGTTCCAACCTGATTTGCGAATTGCCGGCCCTGTAGAAAAAGCAGCCAACTTAAGTCCAGCATCTTCTGTTACTTTCCAATGAGGTCCAAAATGCAAGAAAACCAAAATAGCCCCAGCAAATGCTCCTAAAAACTGTACACCAAAGAAGGGCAGCATGTTTGAAAAATCACCTGACGAGATTGCGAATCCCAAGGTTACAGCAGGATTAAGGTGTGCTGGGGCACCAAATGCTAATGCGACAAATACTCCTGCAAAAACAGCAAAAGCCCATCCAGAGGCTATAACCATCCATCCAGACCCATTTGCCTTTGAGTCCGTTAAAAGTGCATTTGCAACGACACCATTACCTAGCAGCACTAGAGTCATTGTTCCAAAAAATTCTCCGAGTAAAATATTCACTTCCATATTTAGTTTGTTTGTTTGTTTGTTTTTATCGCAAAAAATATCATTTGTTAATAGAGTCGATCGTCATAATTCTAACCTTTTCAAAAATGATGTCTTGATTACGTAATTATTAATTTCAACAAACCTATGTGATTGAAGCCGTTCAAAATTTTCTGTTTGGTTCGTTTTATGTTTGATTTAGGCTGAATTGTTCGTTTTAGCCGTTTAAGCTTTGGGATATTTTGAAATTACAGATGTTTTAGAGCGTAACAGAACCAAATAGAACCAATTGCTTTTCAATGGAAATGCTAGAAAAAGGAACAGATAAACTTAGTCTGTTAAAAAGCTCATTTTCTAAATTGACACAGTCTTATGCTGAACTGCAGATTTACTTTAAACATACGAGTAGCCCACGGTTTAAACCGTGGGCTATATAATACACAACTCTAACGAACCGTTTCAACGGTTTAGACCTAAGCATTGAAGCTAATCGAGGGATGGATATTCTTGCTTCTGCTCTTAGTTAGAAGTAGCAGCCAGATCCTGAGAGGGGCTCAAGATGACGGTCTAAAAGGAGCTTAATCGGAGCGTTATGCCACTTCCAGACCTATAAGGTTTTGAAAACCTGACAGGTCTTTTAACGAGTTTTAAGCTTTCGTGACTTTATCAAAATGAGGCTTACTCTGACAGATTGCCGCGTCATGAAACCCTGTTTTCACAGGTTTCATTCCTCGCAAAGACATTTTTACTTAATAATGATAAACTCTACCCTGCGGTTTTTTTCACGGCCAGAGTCGGTTGAGTTTTGGCCTACGGGCTTTTCGCCACCAAAGCCTACGGTTTCTATGCGTTTTCCAGAGATTCCCTTTTCTACTAAGTAATCCTTAACCGCATTTACCCGATCTAATGAAAGCTCCTTGAGCAATTTAGGATTACCCCTATTATCGGTATGGCCTTCCAAACGAATTTCCAAGTCTGGGTTGTTTTTCATCAACTCAATCAAAATTTCTAGTTGAGTTTCGGTAGTTTTTGCATCGGCAAAAGAGGAAGTCCCTTCATTAAAAAGTACATTCGGAATTTGAATTTTAGTACCTACCTCTCTTGGTGTAAGCCTAAAACCTTCAACAGCTTTGGCCTCAATATCACCTTGCAATGGCTTAGCAGAAGCCACAAAGGTTTCTTTGTACTTGAGAAAACCATCGGCTTCAATCTCCACATTTACTTCAAGACCTTCCTCAATGGTCACTAAAAATTTCTTGTCTGGGGAATCCAAATCGGCAGTATTCACTTCAACTTCCTTTTCACCAAAGTTGAGTTTAACTAAACCATTTACGGGTTTGTCGTTGCGGATATCCAACACCTGCATGGTCATCACTACCACTGGCTTCTCTGGGGTCTTTGTAGTGGTTACTTGAGAAATTGGAGCTTCTGTTTTAGATACAATTTCTTGCAACACCTTTTCTGTTTTATTTAATGGGAAACCAAAAATATCGCCAAAACCCTCGCTGTTTTGGGTAGAAGAAAAATAAGCCAATTCACCCAATTTAGGGATGCTATAGCCTAACTCCATTCCAGCTGTATTTACTTCAGAACCTAGGTTTACAGGGTCTGTCCAGTCTTTCCAGGTACCGTCTTTGCGCTGGCTTACAAAAATATCGCGGCCACCTTGTCCTCCAAAACCATTTGAGGAGAAGTACAAGGTTTTTAAATCGGGTGCCAAATAAGGTGCCCATTCTTCCCCCAAAGTATTCAAGTCTACCCCCATGTTCTCTGGTGGGGTCCAACTGCCATTACTTTCTTTAAAGGTGACATAGAGGTCTTCGTTCCCATAAGTATCGTAACTTTTATAGGACAGAATCATTACTTTTTCATCTGGCGAAATAGAACCGCTGATATTCTCTGAAAAATTTTCAAAGTAGCGAATGTCAACTGGTTGTGGCACCGACCAATGGTCTCTCACCCATTCCGCCATGGCAATTCTTTTATGTATATAGCCTTGCGAATCTTTATAATTTAAAAGGTAGATACGTTCTCCATCGGCTGAAAAACCGACAATACCATTCAAACCTGTATGATTAATAGTGCTACCACCATGTTTGGCCACAGACCAACCAGTTTCCGTTTTATCCGAATACCAAATATCACCTCGATCAATCACTCCTCCTTCGTTGCGAGGATGTCCAGAACGCACAAAATACATACGCTTTCCATCGGGAGTAAGCACAGGGTTTTGTTCATCAAAACTGGAGTTAATACTATCCATTTTGACATGGCTTTGGGATTGGCCCAACAGTATTACCTGATTGCAAAAAAGAACAAGAAGAATGGTATATAAAGTCGTTTTCAAAGCTATTATCGCGTTTCCTTTTCTTTCAACGTATGAAATAGAAAATATTTCGCTTCGAAGATAAGGGTTAAGCTTTAAACTACCCTGCTGTAGACGCTGAATAACATTTTTTAACAAGGGCTTAGAAAATAGTATTTAGAAGGTAGTAATCCTTTTTGTTATCTGGGAAGTTTTAAGCACTTTCAAGGCAAACTTCTAGCATGAGCCATATTGATTCTTTTAAACACGAACTATTAGGGTATTTAGGGATAATCTCTGTTTATCACCCATTAGAAGATATTGACGGAGATTTTATTTGTACTACCAATCAGTTGGTTATTGGTGGCGGAAGTGGTGAGCATCCTGCTCTGGTGATTGAGAGTTTAGTGCATGCAGTTGCTTTATTCTTGAAAGAGGAAATTCCCAACATCAGGAAATTAAGGCATTGGGAAAGCATTATCGCACCCTATTTGAATAAGACTTCTAGTGAACTGCTGACTTATTACGAATGGACCGAAGAGACACATGAAGAATTTGCTGAGATGTCTAAATCGGATACTTTACCTTGCCAACGAATGCGTCATGAAATTGATGATTGGGTTATTCTTGGCATTGGGGAATTTGTTTTCTTTTCTCTCCCCCATTTGGCCAATGAAATCATGAGCCAGCTTGATAACCCTTACGAAGAATTCCGTCATATGCGTTATAACAATATTATGGTGGTTCCTCCCAATTTTCCTGTTTATAGTAATGGCGGCAATATGTTCTTTAAAAAATGAAACCAGAATTCACCTATATAGAGCAATTCATCAATCGAATTGATGTAGAATGCCCCAGTTGCAAAGCCAAAGCAGTTGTGACTTCAAGTCCAGAAAACCGAGCAGAGACAAGGTTTACATGTGTAAGCTGTGGTTCTACAAAAAATTGGATGGGTAAAGCGAACGTATTTCAAACAGGAAGCAGTCAATTTTTCTCTGGAGGAATTCTCATGGGACATCCAATTGATTGTTACTTCAAATATCCCTTATGGTATACAACAGAAGTTAAAGGGAAAGTACTTTTTGGCTATAACAAGGAGCACCTCACCTACTTACTCAATTTCATTTCGAACAAAACGAGAGAACGTCAGCCTAATGAGCATGGCTGGAGCAACCGAAGCTTGGAAAGTAGATTGCCCAAATGGATGCTTTCTGCCAAAAACCGAGAGGTAATTGAGAAAAAGCTGAAAGAACTAATGGCAAAGGGGGTTTAGTGTTTAGTGTTTAGTGTTTAGTGTTTAGTGTTTAGTGTTCGAAACGCAGAACTGAAATTTATAGGAGACTTAATCTTCCAAGAATTTACACAATAGGCTGTGGAAATGGTGGACTCCTTTTTCCATTTTAGGTGAATACCTTCCTGACTTATAAAATCGAGAGTTAATCCCCTTCTGAACGCCTTCTACCACAAACTCATCTTCGCGTTCTACTTTATCCAATAAAGCCCCTGCCCCACTGTCTATGTTGCTTTCGTCATACACATAAGTAATAAAGCTTACGCGGGTTCGGTTTACAGAAATTGGTTTGACAATATTGATGGAAAGTCCCCAAGGGTAAAAATTGAACATCATATTCGGGAATACCCAGAAATAATAGGCGGCCACATTCTTACCGTAATCCATATGCCCTTTGGGCAGATCAAAAGTATCTTCGGCTGAATCGGCATAACCAATTTGAAGGTTCATGTGCTCATACAATACCGTTTCGTAAGAACCATAATCCAACACTGCGTTTAAATCGCTATGCACAAATGGAATATGGAAACCTTCCAAGTAATTATCGCAATACAAAGACCAGTGCGCATTCACCAAGTAATCTTGAGAACGCTGAGTATCATGCCTAAACTCGTGCAAGGGCATAAAGCCAATGCGTTCTAGCATTCCTTCCAACACAGGTTCAAAATCGAAACTGGGATCGAGCCCCATAAACAGTAAAGGCCCTAACTGCTTCAGTGGAAATTGATGCAGACTGTCAGAGGCGCAAGGAAAGTTCTCAGCTTCTTTAAACTCAGGCATGTGTTCAAAAGCGCCATCCAAGCCAAACCTTCTGCCATGGTATTTACAGACTAACTTTCGTTCCGAACCGGGGTGATGACACACGATATTCCCTCGATGCGTACAAACATTGGTCAGACAATGAATCTCTTCATCCTCGGTTCTGGTTAATAAAACGGGCTCTGTTAGGTAGCCCTCTAATAATGTGAATGGATAAACTTGCTTCGGTAACTTCACCAAAGACTCGTCCCCAATCCATTGCCATGATTTCAGAAAAACCTTCTCTTTTAATTCTTCAAATACTTGAATGTCACGATAAAAACTAGAAGGAAGCGTATGTGCTTTTTCTATTTCTGGATGAATGGAGTAGTTAGGCATGCTCAGCTTTTATCGATATATTTCAAATGGAATATATGCTAAAATAGGTATTCTAATTCGATTTTTTCAGCTATGAGTGACAGCAAGAATTCCAGTAAAAAATTAGGTGTTTGGACTACCACCGCACTCGTTGTGGGTGGAATGATTGGTTCGGGCATTTTTTCTTTACCTGTTGCTTTGGCACAATTTGGAGGCATTAGTCTTTTCGGCTGGCTCTTCGCGGCCTTAGGTGCCTTTATTTTAGCTAAAATTTTGGGTCGGTTAAGCAAGGTAATTCCAGATACTGGCGGGCCTTATGCCTATAGCCGAGCGGGCTTTGGAGACTTCATTGGTTTCTTTGTAGGCTGGGGCTATTGGTTATCACTTTGGGCGACAAACGCTGCCATTGCCATCTCTTTTGTAAGCTATTTGAGCGTATTTATTCCAATCTTAAAAGACAATTCACTTCTCTCCTTAATTACCGCTTTAATCACCATTTGGCTACTGACAGCGCTAAACAGTTACAGTGTTAAAGGAGGCGGTAAAACCCAATTGATAACTACGCTGCTGAAAATTGTTCCTTTATTAGCGATTACTGTCGGAGGCTTTTTCTTTATTGACTGGAGCAACTTCAGCCCATTTAATGTGAGTGAAGTTTCATCTATTCAGGCCATTACCATCAGTACTGCTATATGCCTCTTCGCCTTTTTAGGTATTGAAGCCGCCACCATACCAGCAGGAAATATTAAGTCACCTGAAAAAACAATTCCGAAAGCCACCATGTATGGAACCATAGCGGTTTCCATTCTTTATATGGCCAGTTCTTTTGCTTTGTTTAGCGTGTTACCTCCAGCTGAAATGGCCAATACCGTTTCTCCTTTTTCAGATGCCGCCTCTAAAATGTGGGGCGCGAATGCGGAGTATATTGTAGCAGCAGGTGCTTGTATTTCAACTTTTGGAGCCTTAAATGGCTGGATTCTAATTTCCGGGCAAATGCCTATGGCAATGGCCAATGATGGCATTCTACCCAAACCTTTTGCCAAAATCAATAAAAATGAGTCGCCTTACTTTAGCATCATTGTATCAAGCGTAATTGTCACCATTTTATTATTGCTCAATCAAACCAAAGGCTTGGCAGATGTTTACACTTATATGATCTTATTAAGCACAGTCGCCACGCTGGTGTCTTACATCTTTAGCGTATCGGCATTTGGCTTATTTTCCATTGAAAGGAAATACGGTTTCAAACCAAAACTCACCAATTTCATCCTTACCCTGATAGGCTTTGGCTTTTCCATCTGGATGATGTTTGGCTCGGGCCATGAGGCCGTTTCAGTTGGGTTTATTGGTCTTTTATTGGGAATTCCAGTCTATATTTGGAGCAAACGAAAAATCTAAAATGCATACCTCTCATTCGGAATACGGAACAATTAAATCCCTTTGGATCAAGCCTGTAAAATACGGTTTTGTAGATCAGCAAATGATTGACAGCCAGTGGATAGATTTGAACTTTCTGGAATGCCCCAGCTACCCAAAAGCACTTCAGGAATACGATAGCTTCAAAGCAAATTTCTATTTTCTTGGGCCGAACTTAAAGACTTTCGGTTCGAATGATTACGTGAAAATAGATTCCATATACTGTAGAGATGCTTCGATCGCCACTGACTACGGAATGATTCTCTGCAATATGGGTAAAGCCGGCAGAGTCAATGAACCCATGTCGCACAGAGAAGACTATGAGGCGGCTGGCATAAAAATTTTCGGACAGATTGAAGGGCCAGGCACATTGGAAGGCGGTGATGTGGCTTGGCTCGATGAAAAAACTTTGGCGGTTGGGAATACTTACCGCACCAACCCAGAAGGAATCAGACAACTCAAAGCGCTTTTGGAACCCAAAGGAATTGAGGTGCTCACCGTAGATTTACCACATTACAAAGGCCCCTCCGATGTATTCCATCTTATGTCTATTCTTAGCCCTGTGGATAAAGATTTGGCGGTGATTTACTCTCCATTAATGCCTATTTCCTTTAGAAATGAATTAATCAGAAGAGGTTTTGAGTTTATAGAAGTACCCGAAGACGAGTTTGACTCCATGGGTTGTAATGTATTGGCCATTTCGCCCAGAAACTGCTTAATGGTGGACGGAAATCCTTCCACCGAAGAACAGTTGAAAGCAGCGGGTTGCAGGGTAACGACCTATCAAGGCGATGAAATAAGCTATAAGGGCGGTGGTGGTCCTACTTGCCTTACAAGGCCAATGATGAGGGAAATATAAGCACTTTCATTTCACCCAATCCAAATTCATTTCGAATAGAAGCCTTAAAACTTTTTAGGCTCTAAATTCTATGCGATCTTCGTAAGCAGAACGGCTCATGGTTCGTTCTTCCAACATCAAAAATCGAATACTTATGCCCCATCAAGCCAATCGACTGATCAATTCTTCCTCCCCTTATCTTTTACAGCATGCCTATAATCCTGTAGACTGGTTTCCTTGGGGTGAAGAAGCTTTAGAAAAGGCGAAGAAAGAAGACAAACCGATTATCGTGAGTATTGGCTATTCGGCTTGCCATTGGTGTCATGTGATGGAAAGAGAAAGCTTTGAGAACGAGAAAATTGCAGAAATCATGAACGCGCATTTCGTTTGCATTAAAGTGGACAGAGAAGAGCGTCCGGATGTGGATCAAGTGTATATGGATGCCGTGCATGCCATGGGTTTGCAAGGAGGTTGGCCGCTAAACGCCATTCTCCTACCCGACCAACGCCCATTTTATGGAGGGACATATTTTCCAGCACAAGGCTGGGCTAACTTGCTGCTTCAAATCGCCAAAGTATTTAAAGAACAACGTGCCGAATTAGAAAAATCGGCTGAAGGTTTTATGAATTCGCTCAGCGTGAGTGATATTCAAAAGTATGGCTTGAATTCTATCGGTGCGGATTTCAGTAAAGAAGATTTGAGCCAAATGTTTAAGATTCTCAGTCAGAATTTTGACAAGAAAAAGGGAGGCATGAACAAAGCCCCTAAATTCCCAATGCCTGTCATTTATTCCTTTTTGCTTCGCGAATTTGAAGCGAATAAAAACGAGGCCGCTTTGGCTCATGTAAAGCTTACGCTCAACAAAATGGCTTTCGGAGGGCTCTATGATCAAATTGGAGGTGGCTTTACCCGCTACTCTACGGATGCTGATTGGTTTGCTCCCCATTTTGAAAAAATGCTTTACGACAATGGGCAACTTGTAAGTCTATATTCTGAAGCCTTTCAGGCCACAAAAGACCCACTTTATAAAGAAATCGTTTTTCAAACCATTGAATGGCTTCAAAGGGAAATGACCACCGAAGAAGGCGGGTTCTATTCAGCTTTAGATGCAGACAGTGAAGGAGAAGAAGGTAAGTTCTACTGTTGGACAGCTTCAGAATTTCGCGAGGTACTTGGCCCTGATGCCGAACTGATGTTTGCCTACTACAACCTCACTGAAAAAGGAAATTGGGAGCCTCAAAAGAACATTCCACATAGAAACCTAACCGACTCAGAATTTGCAAAGGCTCATGATCTTTCCTTAGAAGAACTTCAAGACTTGGTAAAAGCAGCTAACCTCAAATTGCTCAAGCAAAGAGAAACCAAAGTGCGCCCTGGCCTAGACGACAAAATACTTTCTGGCTGGAATGGGCTTATGCTCAAAGGTTTGGTAGATGCCTACGCCAGCTTTCAAGCTCCAGAGTTTCTTCAAATGGCCATTAAAAATGCAGAGTTCATTTGCGCCAAAATGAAAAACGGAAAAGGGCTATTCCGAAATTATAAAGGCGGAAAAGCCAGTATTGACGCCTATTTGGAAGATTATGCAGCGGTAACTCAGGCTTTCAATGCACTCTATCAGGTCACCTTTGATGAAAAATGGCTGAATGAAGCCGTCCAATTGACAGAATATACGATTGAGCATTTTTACGATGAAGAAGAGCGCTTCTTCTTTTTTACCAATGATGAATCTGAAAAACTGATTGCCAGAAAGAAAGAGATTTTCGACAACGTTATTCCAGGGTCAAATTCATTGATGGCTCAAAATCTATATACTTTAGGTACGATTACCAGTAATCAAACCTATACCGACATGGCAATCGAAATGCTCGGTAGGGTGAAGAAAATGGTCATGGTAGAACCTCAATATTTGACCAATTGGGCTTGTTTGGCTACCCAAATGGTAACACCTACTGCCGAAATCGTAATGGTGGGTGATGATATTCAAAGACAAGCCTTTAGTTTCTTTGATCAATTTATGCCGAATAAGGTGTTGGTTGGTGCAGAAAACGAAGGCACGAGTAAACTTGCACTATTGGCCAACCGAGGAATACTTAATGACGAAACCACCTTTTACGTTTGCTTCAATAAAGCGTGTCAACTGCCGGTAAATTCAGCAAATGATGCAATAAATCTAATTCAGGATATAAAATAGTTTTGGCAGACGAGGAATATTTCTAACCTTGCCAAAGGTTCAAAACCAAGGTGTTTCCATAACGATTTGACGATAGAACAACTCAATATTGACGATGCAAATGAGCAGGTGCTTTTTGCCGATGTGGCTTTACCAGTCCCTGTGCCCATGCTCTATACCTATAGTATTCCTGCGGAATATCGTGGAAATATAAAAGAGCGGACGAGGGTAATCGTTCAGTTCGGGAAAAAGCGAATCGTTACAGGCATTGTAGAAAAGGTGCACGGGAATCGTCCAGAAATCTATGCTGCCAAGCCCATTTTAGAAGTGTTGGATACAGAGCCCATCATTACTCGCATGCAAATGGAGGTAATGAAATGGATGTCGGATTATTACATGTGCACCTTTGGCGAAGTGATCAATGCCGCTTTACCTTCTGGCCTTAAACTGAGCAGTGAATCGCGTATTCAGTTGCACCCACACAACGATTGGAACGATAGTGAATACCCTTTCGATGACCGAGAGCTGCTGATCCTGAAAGCACTTGAGAACAACGATTCTCTTACCTACAAAGAAGCGGCTGAAGTAATTGATCAAAAAAGCGCACTGAAGTTTATTAAATCCCTCATTCAGAAAGATGTCATCATTATTTATGAGGAAGTAAGGGAGAAGTATAAACCAAAAATTGTCAAGAAAAT
This sequence comes from Roseivirga ehrenbergii, assembly GCF_001593005.1. Taxonomy (GTDB): domain Bacteria; phylum Bacteroidota; class Bacteroidia; order Cytophagales; family Cyclobacteriaceae; genus Roseivirga; species Roseivirga ehrenbergii. The sequence goes on along the minus strand of NZ_LQZQ01000045.1, from coordinate 369,432 downwards.
ACGTCTGGCGGCAAGTTACGCTACAGATGAAAAAACACTTCAATCACTTTTTGCTGAACTTGAGAAAAGACCAAAGCAAAGTGACATTCTACTCAAGTACCTTCAAATGGTGCCTGTTTATCAGAAGCCTGAACGGAATGAAGGCGGTATTCCTAAAAGCACAATTAACGAAGCTGGACTCTCAGTTTCCTCACTAAACACCCTAATCAAAAACAAAATATTTGAGGAATTCGAAGAGATTATTTCTCGTTTTGAAGAGAACACCGAAGTTTTTGAAGCTTCTCCCCTTTCCGAAATTCAAGAAAAAGCCAAGCAGGAGATTCTCGATATTTTTGAAGAGAAATCAACTACCTTACTTCATGGAATTACGGGCAGCGGAAAGACAGAAATCTACATTTCACTCATACAAGAGGCTTTAGACAATGGCTTGCAGGTACTTTATCTACTTCCCGAAATCGCTTTAACCGCCCAGATTGTAAACCGCCTAAAAGTGGTTTTTGGTGATCGAATGGGCGTTTATCATTCCAAATTCTCTGACAATGAGCGTGTGGAAGTTTGGATGGGCTTATTGGATGGCCGCTTCGATTTCATTGTAGGTGTAAGAAGCGCCATTTTCTTACCCTTTGCCGATTTGGGTTTAATCATTGTGGACGAAGAGCATGAAAACTCATACAAGCAGTATGAGCCCTCCCCTCGTTATCATGCCCGCGATGTTGCCCTTTTTCTAGCCCATAAACACGGAGGTAAAACTATTTTAGGTTCTGCCACCCCTTCCGTGGAGTCTTTCTACAATGCCAGAATAGGCAAATATGGATTGGTGACTATTAATAACCGTTATGGCGATGCGCAATTGCCTCAAATGGTTTTTGCAGATATTCGAACAGAAAAGAAACGTAAAACAGCCACTGGAAACTTCTCTTCTGTACTTATTGAAGCTTTGGGCGGTATACTGGAGAAGAAAGAGCAAGCCATTGTGTTTCAGAACCGCAGAGGCTATTCAAACTTTATTACCTGCGATGACTGCGGTTATACTCCCGAATGCCCAAGATGCGCAGTAAGCCTTACTTATCACCAATATAAAAACCAGCTCAACTGCCATTATTGCGGACATAAAGAGCCTGTCCCTGTCACCTGCCCTGCTTGCGGTAGCCAGCGTATTAGAACGGTAGGTTTTGGAACCGAAAAGATTGAGGAAGACCTCAAACTGATTTTCCCTGAAGCAAAAATCCAGCGCATGGATTTAGAAACCACACGTGTTAAATACGCCTACCATAACATTATTAAAGATTTTGAGGATGGTAAAATAGACATTCTGGTGGGTACGCAAATGGTAAGCAAAGGCCTTGATTTTGATCGCGTAAGCTTAGTGAGTGTTTTCGATATTGATCGAATGATCCATTTCCCGGATTTCAGATCGATGGAGCGTACTTACCAATTGACCACCCAAGTAAGTGGAAGAGCAGGTAGAAAAGACATTGCTGGAAAAGTAATCATTCAAACAGGTGACCCAGAACAGCCGATTCTAAAGTTGATTTCACAACAGAATTATAACACTTTTTTCGACCTAGAAATGCAGGAAAGGGAGAAGTTCAACTATCCGCCTTTTTCTAGAATGATTAAAATTTTGGTGAGAAGTAAGGATAAAAAACTCTCTAAAGATGCCGCTGAATTTTTAGGAAATATCCTAAAAGAAGATTTAGGAACATACCGTGTTTTAGGACCGCATGAGCCCATAATTAATAAAATACGAGACAAGTACTTAATGGAAATTTACCTCAAAATTGAACGCAAGTACAATATCAATTCCGTTAAAGAAAAGATTAAGGCCGCTTACTTAGAAGCCCTTCGTAAAAAGGACTTCTCGCAAGTAGAGTTTATCACCGATGTTGATCCCTATTAAGAATCAAATCACTTATTTATTCGCCTTCAAATTCTTCACTATTATCCAGCGATGGGTCTTTAGTTTCCGGTTTATCATCCACTTTGGGTTCAACCTTAGGCTCTACTTTCTTTGGAACAATGGATGAACTAGCTTGAGTTTTTATAGGCACAACCGGTCTTAAATCCGGTTCCATTCGCTCAATGAAATATGAAATTTTTCGAGCTCCTTTAATGCCTTCTGGCAATTTATCTGTGTTTTTACTAAAGCTTACCAAACCCCAAGTCATAATAATACTGGTAGATAGAATGGTGATCAAAATAATATCTCCATTAAACAGTTCCGATTGAAGTTCAACAGGAATGGAGAAGAACAATAGTACTGTAATTAAGCCTCTAGGGGTAATCATCAATTCTGGTAGAATAGATTTCTTCCAAAAGAAAGCCTTGAGTACAATAAAGCGAACCACAAAAAATGAAGCTACAATCATTAAGCTAATACCCAATACCTCTAAGTTGACTAGCGCTGAAAGGTTAATTGTGGTTCCGAACACCACAAAGAAGAAAGTTCGTACTACAAATGCTGTTTCTCGGGTGACCAGATGGAGCTCATCCAGAATCTTATCTATGACATCATGTTTGACCCACTTTTGTAGCTTTCCAACAAAGAAGAGCTTGCTGTTATTAATTACCAAGCCAAATGTTAAGATGATTACCAAAGATGAAAGGTGCATTTGCTTGCCTATGGCATAAATCAAAATCAACATGGCAATCAGCAAAAAGAGCTTTACCTCTCCTTCTATTCGTTGAAACAACACGACCAGACCATAACTAAAAACAAATGAGATAACGATCGTGATAAGGATGTTTCCTATAATTCCATAAACCACCTCTCCTGCTTGTTCTGTTTCGGCATTTCCAGTAAGAAAGTAGAAAAACATAATACCAAGAATATCAGAAAAGGTACTCTCGTAAATCATGAACTCCTTCTTGTCTTTCACTAAGCCAGTTACGCTAGGGATTACAATGGCACTACTGACAACAGAAAGCGGAATGGCATATACTAAAGAAATAAGCGGGGTTTCTTGATAAAAGTGATTAATGATGACGGAAATAAGAAATGCGCACCCCCCTAATGATATTAAAGCCACAAGAAACGATTTCCATATGGTAGGCCATTTTTCCTTACTCAATTCAAGGTCTAGTGCTGCTTCTAAAACAATCATAATAAGACCAACCACCCCTAGTAACTCTAGAGTACTGAAAATCAGCTTGTCTTGATTGATTCCATAAGCATCGAGCCCAAACTTTATTCCTATACCCAATAAAATCAAAAGGATAACACTTGGGATGTTGGTACGCTTAGAAAGTATATTGAACAAGTGCGAAAAAATGATCACACATGACAGTGCTATGATAAGGTTGTATACATTCATGGCCTAATAATAGGGAAAAGTTAATTTCTGAGACTAAAAATGAGCTTAATAATTGACTTCAACCTCATTTTTATATTTATGGTTGCAAATAATCCGTTCATCGGCAGCCCAAATATCATATTCACCGCCTTTGAATAATCAATAATTTAAAAAAATATTCTCGCTTGCCGATTAAAAATAGCAGTTGATATTCTAATATTGCATGAATGAAAAGCCTGTTTAAATCCCTACTAATATCGCTCTCCTTATTGGTGTATGGCATAAGTGTAGACAGTTTGCTGCATCAGGCTTTAATTAAAAACCAAATTGAGTACGCTCAGACCGATCAGGTTAAAGATGCATTTGCTCCTTCTTATTCCAGTTTGTTTCATTTACCAGTCTTTAATGAGTTGGTCACTGAAACATCAACAAGTTTTCAGGAGTCCGAAACAAACTATCTCCCACACTGGGCAGCCGTTCAAAACTCAGGTTCTCATAACACAAAGCAAGCCGTTTGGCGCAAAGAATTAGAACGGTCTAGACAAATTGACCTCAGTCTTTCCGTTAAAGACATCATTTTCCCATTCCATAGCTTCTCATAGGCATTCCATTTATCTCTTAGGCTAACACCCGTTGGCCATGTATTTTTTTTGGTTTCAGAATTCATTATGGAGTTCTGTGACCACCAATATTATTTAATCTAAAAGAAAATGGAATTATCTACAACACTATTTGGTATAGCTGCCATGGCAGCATTTGTGCTCCCTATTGTTTATTTACAAGGAATGCAGAAGAAAAAGGAAAAGAAATTATACGCTGAATTTCTTCAGTTAACACAAGAAAAGGGCTTAAAACTCACCCACAGTGAGGTATGGAATTATGTGTATTGTTTGGGTTTAGATGTTCAAACAAAACAACTTATACATTTTAAAAAGAAAGGTGAAACGCCCGAAATACAATTGATTGATTTAAAGCCATTTAAGAAATGTACGGTGAACAAAGTAGGCAGAACAGTGAAAACAAACGATGGCCCAGTTACGGTAATTGAGCGCTTACACTTGACTTTAACTCCTTCAAATGTTCAAAGTAAAATTCAAAACATAGAGTTTTACAATGCGGATGAAAGTAGTTCGATCACTACTGAATTGCCTTTGCTTACTAAATGGGAGAAACAAATTAATGAGGTACTTCAGGCATAGAAGATCATAAAAAACTTGAGAGGTCTGGTAAAATTATTCTTACCAGACCTTCATATTAAAAAATGAATTTGATAGTAATTGCTGAAAAGAGCGTCCAAAAGTTATCTTTGCAGCTTTGATAACATTATCATCTTCAAATCAAAATTAATTGAGCTTAACTATAGAGAACATAATGCTAATTGGTTCGCTATTGCTGTTTATCAGCATTATAGCGGGTAAAACCTCCTACCGTTTTGGAGTTCCCACCTTAGTATTGTTCTTGGCGATTGGAATGTTAGCTGGCTCCGATGGAATTGGAGGCATTTATTTCGATAATCCTTCAGCCGCTCAATTTATCGGAGTAGTTTCTCTTAACTTCATCCTTTTTTCTGGCGGACTCGATACTAACTGGCAGTCTATTAAACCGGTTTTATGGCAAGGAATCTCCCTTTCTACCTTAGGGGTTTTACTCACAGCAGTAACCATGGGCACCTTCGTTTGGGCCATAACCGACTTTACTATTTATGAAGGTCTACTGCTTGGTGCAATTATATCTTCCACCGATGCGGCAGCCGTTTTTTCAATTTTAAGAGGAAAAAACTTAGCACTTAGAAATAACCTAAGGCCTACCCTTGAGCTAGAAAGTGGAAGTAATGATCCAATGGCTTATGTATTGACCATTGCTTTCTTAGCCCTAGTGGTGAATCCAGATCAGAGTTTGCTCTCTATTATTCCATTGTTTCTGAAACAGATGATTATTGGAGGAATCGCTGGGTTGCTTTTCGGAATGGTGAGCAAATATGTTATTAACAGAATCAAGCTTGGGTTTGAAGGACTGTATCCTGTATTGGTGATTTCGTTGATGTTTATCACTTTCTCTGGTACCGATGCGCTAGGTGGAAATGGTTTCTTGGCCGTTTATTTATGTGCCGTTTACCTTGGCAACCAAGACTTAATCCATAAAAAAACCATTCTTAAAATGTTTGATGGTTTGGCATGGCTCATGCAAATTGTACTTTTCCTTACCCTAGGCTTATTGGTTTATCCCACAGAAATACTTCCAATTTTAGGCATTGGTTTACTCATTTCACTATTTCAAATATTTGTAGCCCGACCAATAAGTGTTTTTTTAAGCCTAACGCCTTTCAAAATGAAAATGAGAAGGCGGTTCTATATTTCATGGGTTGGGCTTAGAGGGGCTGTGCCGATTGTTTTTGCTACCTACCCCTTAATTGCTGGAATCGAAAAAGCCAGTATGATCTTCAATATTGTGTTCTTTATTTCGCTGTCTTCGGTACTAATTCAAGGAACAACTTTATCTGTTATAGCAAAATGGCTTAATGTGGCTTTACCAGAAGATTCTAAACCAAAATCACCATTAGATGAATTGCTTTCAGAAACTGCCAAGGCGATAATGGTTGAAATAAAAATGCCCGAAAACGGTGTAGCGGTAAACAAAAAAATAGTCGACCTCAACTTTCCTAAAACCGCGCTGATCGCAATGATAAATCGAGACAATAAATTCATTACACCCAATGGAGCTACTGAAATTCTTGCAGAAGACACGCTTGTAGTACTTTCTGATACCCAAGAGGGTATTGGCCAGGTTTATGAATGTTTACAAATTGAACAACCTTAAAACTTCTAAAATAGCTTTTCAGCAATTTGCTTAATGACACTTGATTTGCTCATAGTGTAATAATGCAAGCATGGCACTTTTGCTTCCATTAGTTCTTTCGACTGCTGAATACACCATTCAATTCCTACTTCTCTAGCCGCCTTATTGTCTTTACATTTATCCAATTCATCAACCAAGTCATCTGGCAAATCCACATGGAAAATACTAGGTAGAATAGTGCTATGATTAAGCGTTGTTAATGGTTTCAGCCCTGGAATAATAGGCACATTGATATCTGCTTTTCGGCACTTTTCAACAAAGTCGAAGTATTTCTGATTATCGAAAAACATTTGGGTAACGATGTACTCCGCCCCCATATCTACCTTTTGCTTTAAGTACTTCATATCACTTTTAAGACTTGGAGCCTCAAAGTGTTTTTCTGGATAACCCGCCACACCAATAGAAAAGTTGGTTTTGGCCATTTCCACTTCTTCGTGCAAATATTTACCCTGATTTAAATCTAAAACCTGTTGCATCAATTCTGTAGCATACGAATGCCCTTCTGGATCTGGAACGAACCTTCCCTCCGATTTAATAGCATCTCCACGCAATACCAACACATTATCAATTCCCAAGAAATCAAGGTCGATCAGTGCGTTCTCCGTTTCTTCCTTATTAAAACCACCACAAATAATATGAGGCACAGCGTCTACCCCGTATTTATTCATTATTGCAGCACAAATCCCCACCGTTCCCGGACGTTTACGAGTAGTTACTTTTTCGAGCAAACCGTTATCGTGTTGCTTATAAATGTACTCTTCGCGATGATAGGTGACATCAATAAATGGCGGGTTAAACTCCATTAAAGGGTCAATCGCATCGAAAATACCATTTACATTCTCTCCTTTTCTAGGTGGAAGAATCTCGAAGCTGAAAAGGGTTTTACCTTTTGCTCTTTTTATATGTTGGGTTACTTTCATTTCTAATGTATTGAAGTGTTTAGGTGTTTAGGTGTTGAAGTGTTGGCGAAATTCGCAACATCGAACTATTGGCTTTCTTTATTTCTTAAGTATTTAATGAATGCTAAAATTGAGGCCTTTGTCTCTTCAATTTGCTTTTGAAAGTTTTCAATGTCTTCCGAGGGAAAATACTCTAGGTCTAACATCAAATAGGTCATGCTTTTTACTTCTGTACAAGACGCAGAAGCATAATCAAGAAATTTAACAAAGTCTTTTGGAGAAAATCGGCCAAATCCTTCGGCAATATTATTCATGATTGAAAGCCCTGCTCTCTTGAACTGCGAACGTGTATCGAAATCCTTGGCTAATTGACCTTGATTAGACATTACATAAACCTGATGAGTCAGTTTTCTTGCCAACTGCCAACACCTTAAATCTTCAAATCTTGTCACCTTTGCCATATCTCGATCATTTAATTTTAACATTCAATACTTCCACACCTAAGCACTTCAGTACTTAGACATCATAAGTTAAGTTTGGGCTCAACCACTTCTCGGTTTCTTCCAAAGTCATTCCTTTGCGTTTGGCGTAATCTTGCACTTGGTCTTTTTCAATTTTGCCTAAACCGAAGTATTTGGCTTCTTCATGCATAAAATAAAGGCCACTTACGGAAGAGGCTGGGTACATCGCCATCGACTCTGTGAGAATAATCCCCGTTTCTTCTTGAGCATTGAGTAAATCAAAAAGAATTGGTTTTTCAGTGTGATCTGGGCAAGCTGGGTAGCCCGGTGCTGGCCTAATTCCTTGATAACTTTCTTTAATTAAGGATTCATTGTCCAAGGTTTCGTTTTTCGCATAACCCCAAAGTTCTTTGCGCACTATGGCGTGCATGGCTTCTGCAAAAGCTTCTGCCAAGCGATCGGCAATGGCCTTGATCATAATAGAATTGTAATCGTCATGATCTTTCTCATACTTTTCCACTAGGGGTTCAATCCCTAAACCGCCCGTTACGGCAAAACCACCTACATAGTCAATTTTCCCTGAATCCTTTGGTGCTATAAAATCCGCTAAAGACAAGTTAGGAATGCCGGTGCCTTTTTTACCTTGCTGCCTCAAGCAATGAAACACAGTTTTTACTTCATTACGAGTCTCTTCTGTGTACACTTCAATGTCATCACCAACACTGTTGGCGGGGTAGAGTCCCACCACGCCATTGGCTTGAAGCAGGTTTTTCTCAATTACTTCATCGAGCATTTTATTGGCATCGTCAAAAAGCTTTTTGGCTTCCTTGCCAATTGTTTCGTTTTCGAAAATTCTAGGGTATTTCCCCTTCAGCATCCAAGTCTGGAAGAAAGGAGTCCAGTCGATGTACTCTCTAATAATATTCAGATCGAAGTTTTTGAATACTTTATTTCCTATAAAGCTCGGTTTCACGTATTCTTTTTCTTCCCAATTCACTTTAAGCCTATTACCCAAAGCTCTGCTATAAGGAATGTAATGCTTGATTTCTTTACGGTTTGCGTGATCTTCGCGAAGCTTTGCATATTCGCTTTTCACCTGTGTTTTGTAATTCGCCTTGCGATCTCCGCTTATCAATTCTCCAGCTACAGGCACACTTTTAGAAGCATCCAAAACATGTACAACTGGTCCGGAATAAACTGGGTCAATCTTTACTGCGGTATGAATTCTCGAAGTGGTTGCACCGCCCACCATAAGCGGTAACTTCATCTTCCTTCTTTCCATTTCTTTGGCTACGTGCACCATTTCGTCAAGTGAAGGAGTAATCAAACCACTTAAACCAATTACATCCACATTTTCCTCAATGGCTTTATCAAGAATTTTATCGGCAGGCACCATTACGCCCATATCGATGATATCGTAATTATTACAGGCCAAAACCACCCCAACAATATTCTTCCCAATATCATGAACATCTCCTTTTACCGTGGCCAAAAGGATTTTTCGACCAGTTTCTCGTTCTGGAATTATCCCCCTCTCGGTCTCACTCAAAGTGGAGTTATCACCTTCCCCTGAAGGGAAGGAAGGGTTGGGGCGAGTTAGCTTAGCTTGTCTTTTTTCCTCTTTCTCTTTTTCCAAATAAGGCAAAAGATAAGCCACCGCCTTTTTCATTACGCGAGCACTCTTTACTACTTGTGGCAAAAACATTTTACCTGAGCCAAAAAGGTCACCCACTACATTCATTCCATCCATTAAAGGACCTTCAATGACCTTCAATGGACTTATATATTTCTGTCGAGCTTCTTCTGTGTCTTCATCTATAAATTCGATAATTCCTTTCACCAAAGCGTGTTCCAGTCGCTTTTCTACCGACTCCTTCCGCCAAGCATCGTCTTTTACTTGTTTCTTTCCTTCGCCTTTTACCGTTTCGGCAAAATCCAGTAAACGCTCAGTAGAGTCTGGTCTTCGATTTAGGAGTACATCCTCTACCCTTTCTAACAAGTCTTTTGGAATGTCGTCATAAATCTCAAGCATGGTAGGGTTAACAATTCCCATGTCCATTCCATTTTGAATGGCATGATATAGAAAGGCCGAATGCATGGCTTCGCGAACAGGGTTATTCCCCCGGAATGAGAAAGACACATTACTTACACCGCCACTCACATGGGCCCCAGGCAGATGCTCTCTGATCCATTTGGTAGCCTTAAAGAAATCAACCGCATTATTATTGTGCTCTTCTATACCTGTCGCCACAGGGAAAATATTGGGGTCGAAAATGATATCGTTCTTCGGAAACTTGACAACATTGACCAGAATATCATATGAACGTTTACAAATCTCTATTCTTCTTTCGTATGAATCGGCTTGACCTTCTTCATCAAAAGCCATAACGATAACGGCTGCACCATAACGTTTTACTTTCTTAGCATGAGCAATAAAAACTTCTTCTCCTTCCTTTAAAGAAATGGAATTTACTACGCACTTACCTTGTACACACTTAAGACCTGCTTCGATGATTTCCCATTTAGAAGAGTCGATCATAATTGGGATTCGGGAAATATCAGGTTCAGCAGCAATCAGGTTCAAAAACTTGACCATCGCCTCTTTTCCATCAAGCATTCCTTCGTCCATGTTGACATCGAGAATCTGAGCGCCTCCATCCACTTGATCACGAGCTACTTCTAAGGCTTCATCAAACTTTTCTTCCAAAATTAATCGTGCAAAGCGCTTAGAACCCGTTACATTGGTTCGCTCTCCTACATTCACAAAATTAGATTCGGGGGTAACAATTAAGGGTTCGAGGCCTGAAAGCTCAAGTGTTGAATTATATTTATTCATATTATGTAAGTCAATAGTCGTTGATTGGATTAATCTTGAATTACTTGACGTTCCAAACTTCGCGGCTGATACTTGGCAGCCACTTCAGCAATAGCCTTAATATGTTCTGGCGTGGTACCACAACAGCCCCCTACAATGTTCAAGAAATTGCTAGAAAGGAAGTCTTCTATCTGCTCTGCCATTTCCTCTGGCGATTCATCATATTGACCGAATTCATTTGGTAAACCAGCATTGGGATGCGCACTGGTAAAAAAATTAGCCTTTTCTGAAAGCGTTTCTAAATATGGACGAAGTTGTTTGGCTCCTAAAGCGCAGTTAAGTCCGATTGAGAGCAAAGGAATATGAGAAACTGAAATTAAAAAAGCCTGAGTGGTTTGTCCGGAGAGCGTTCTGCCACTGGCATCGGTAATCGTTCCTGAAACCATGATCGGCCATTCTTTTCCCTTTTCTTGAGAAACTTCTTCAATCGCAAAAAGTGCAGCCTTAGCATTCAGCGTATCGAACACCGTCTCGACTAATAGTAAATCTACACCACCATCAGTAAGCGCAATTACTTGTTCTTTATAGGCTTGAACTAATTCATCGAAAGTAATGGCCCTAAAACCAGGATCATTTACATCTGGAGATAAAGAAGCGGTTCTGTTTGTAGGCCCTATGGAGCCTGCTACAAAGCGAGGCTTATGGGGTTCTTGCGCTGTAATTTCATCAGCTACTTCTCTGGCAATTTTGGCCGACTCAAAGTTGATTTCATACACCGCATCTTCCAAATGATAGTCTGCTTGAGCGATTGTAGTACCACTGAAGGTATTTGTTTCTACAATATCAGCACCCGCTAAAAAATATTGGAGATGGATATCTTTAATGATTTCTGGTCGGGTGATGGAAAGCAGGTCATTATTCCCCTTTAAAGAATGTGGATGATCTTTGAATCTATCTCCTTTAAAATCTTCTTCCTCTAAAGGGTGCCTTTGAATCATAGTGCCCATTGCACCATCCAAAACCAAGATTCGTTCTTTGAGAATTTCCTTAATATTTCTTGACATAATTTGCATTTAGAATGCTCATCAAGAAAGGCAGGGAGAGTTTTGCAGGCTCATCTTTTCCTCGAATAAATTCGAGGCTAGGAATTAGCACCAGCTTTTACAGGTTGCTAAGACGTCACAGGGCCTAGTCCCTCAGTCTTTCTTGATAAGTGATGCAAAGAAAGTAAATAAAGATTAAACCGAAGCTGCTTGATCTAAATATTTCAGAAAAATCTATTGTTCCGTTTTTTATAAAAATCGCTTGAATGCACCTTGTAACAAGAATATTCTCTAATTTAATGCCCATCTATGAGTAGTCTAAGATTAGCAGCAATTGATATTGGTTCGAATGCCATAAGGTTTCAAGTCACTAATGTGTTGAGTTATGAGGGTCAGCACATCTTTAAAAAACTCGAATATGTGAGGTTTCCTTTAAGATTGGGGCAAGATGTTTTTACCCTCAAAAAAATTGGACCAGAAAAGGAAGATAAATTCTTGAGGCTGATGCACGCTTTTAAACTTCTGATCGACTTATATGAAGTAGAAGATTATTATGCTTGTGCCACCTCAGCCATGCGAGAAGCAGAAAATGGCTACAAGCTAGCCGAGAAAGTTAACCAACTTTTAGGGCTTAAAATCAGAATCATTAGTGGAGATGCGGAGGCCGAGCTCATTAATAAGGTAGTTCTTAAAAAGCTCGATAATGAGAATTACCTACATATTGATGTGGGTGGCGGTAGTACTGAACTCAACTTAATTTCCAATGGAAAGAAAGTGGCTTCTCAATCTTTTAAAGTCGGATCTGTAAGAAGTATTGAACAGTTGGGCACTTCTGATATTCTTGAAAAAATAGACAATTGGGTGAAAGCCAATGTAATTGGTAAGTATAAAATAATTACGGCCATTGGTACGGGGGGAAACATCAACAAAACCTACGAATTGGCGAATAAGCGTAAAATCGATCGTATTTTAACATTAAAAGAAGTATTGGACGTCCAATCTTATGTAGCGGGCTTTACTTTAGAAGAAAGAATTCATAAGCTTCAACTTAACCCCGATAGGGCCGATGTAATCATTCCTGCCTCACATATTTATATGCATGTAATGAAGTCGGCAAAGTGCCGAAAAATATTGGTGCCCGATGTAGGTTTGAAAGATGGCATAATGCATATGCTTTATGAAAGAAATATCAGGGATAGTGAAGTTGACTTCAAATAAGAAAACTGCGATTCAAAACCGTTTGCAACCCCTAATGTAAAAGCCAAGGTTAGATTAAACCATTTTTAACTTTGTATGTCAAATGCCCAAAACAAAATCAAAATGAGAAAAAGAACTCTATTAATTGTGGCGATATTCTTTGCTGTAGCAGCAACAGCATTCGCTCAACGTGGTGGCGGACAAGGACAAGGTGGACAACGACCTGACCCTAAAGTTCAAGCTAAAACCACAGCAGACACATGGCAAGAAAAATTTGGTCTGTCTGATGAACAACGTACAAAAGTTTACGATCTTCTTATAGCTTCTTCAGAAAAGCAAACAGCAAAAATGACTGAACTAAGAAGTAGCGGCACTATGGATCGTGAAGCTATGACAGCTGCAATGACTAAAATGCAAGAAGAGCAAGACATAGAATTAAAGAAGATATTCAGTGCAACTCAATGGACTGCATATGAAACTTGGAAGAAAGAAAATCCTCAACCTCAAGGAAGAAGAGGCGGTGGCGGTGGCCGAGGCGGACAAGAATAGAGTTTGTTTTTAAGTGGTTATAAACCCGTTATCTAAATGGTATCGGGTTTTTTTATGCTCAACAATGAAAGCACTATGCTGTTTTAATTGCTTTTCTCTTTTTAAAAGAAACCTTAAAGTAAATTAGGGTAAGGCTCAGAACGAATATTGCTGAGTTGGCAATAATTACTGGAATCAGCCACAAAGCAAAACCATAAATAAGCCAAACAATAGTGCTGCAAAAAACAATAATGAGCATTCCCATACTCAAATCTTCCGCACTTTTAATTTTCCATGTGCGAATAACTTGAGGTAAAAAAGTCAGGCTACTCAAAATTGCTCCTAGTAAACCCATTGATTCATATATATCCATCTCATTCTATCTAGGCCGAAATTTATCATATAAATCCAGAAGATTTTTCGAATAGAAAGATTAGAGTTAAATATAACCTAGGGATAAAACTGCCTAAGCCTAGGTTTTTGAATAAACACTTTTACTCGTATCGCAATGCCTCTATTGGGTTTCGCCTGGCTACTTTAATGGCCTGGAAAACTACCGTTAAAAAAGCAACGCCAAGGATTAAAACTGCCGGTATAGCAAAGATATACCAAGCCAAATCAATTTGATAAGAGAAAGTTTGAAGCCATTTTTCAGCACCCAAATATGCGATTGGTAGGGCGATTATTACGGAAAGAAGAATTAGCTTCATAAAGTTTGTAGACAGCATTTGTATGATGCTAGAAACGTTTGCCCCCAGAACCTTTCTAATACCAATCTCTTTTATTTTCTGCTGTACCTCGTAAAGCACTAAACCGAATAATCCTAGTATTGACACAAAGACTGTGATGGAAGCAAAAACCCCGAAAACGGCTCCAAACTGTTGATCTGCTTTGTATTGCTCGTTAAATTTCTCATCCAGAAAGAAGTAATCGAAATCACTATTCGGATAAACAGTTCGATACGCACTTTCAATCTTAGCCACCATCTCTTTATATGATCCTCCTGAATTTTCTGCATTCAATTTTACAGAAGCATAATTACCATTGTCTCCTTCCTTATCGAACCAAAAAATGGTAGGATCAACACTTGTTTTCAATGAATGATGATTGTAATCGTTAAACACGCCCAACACCTTAACTTCATTACCCCAGAAATGGACCTTTGCCCCTATTGCTTCTTCATTTGAATTAAAGCCTAACATTCTTCTGGCGGTTTCATTCACCATTATAGAGGTTAAGTCCTCACTCGCGGAAATATCTCTATCATTGTCGAAAGTTCTTCCAGCAAGTACCTTAAAACCAAATGTTGGTACAAACTCAGCATCCACTCTATAAAAGAAGTATACATTGCTTTTGCCTTCTTCATGGCCTTGCGCGTAAACACCCGTTCCAGTATTCATTTCAACGGTACCTTGGCCAAATAAAGTCTCGGAATAAGCCACATTGGTTATCTGTGGTAACTTCTTTAGTTCGGTTTTGAATGCCTTACGTTTGTGCAATTGGGTTTCGTGAGCATCCGCCAGCAATGGCGACCGAACTACCACGGTCTGATCAATATTTACTCCCAACTTTTGGTCTCGCATTTCTTGCACCTGAGCATAAATCACCATGGTTCCTGCCAAAAGCACCATAGTAATCATAAACTGAAATACTACCAGTCCCTTTCTGAGTAACACTCCCTTTTTGGAACTTGCAAGACTGCCTTTTAAAACTTCAAGCGGTTTATAGTTCGATATCACCAAAGCTGGGTAAACGCCAGAAGCCAGTGTACCCATAAAAAGTAGCCCCATCACAAATCCAAAAAGCGCTAGGTCTGAAAACACATTGAAGCTTAAGCTCAGGCCGGAGAACTGATTAAAGAAAGGCAAAACGCCTTGAATCAGAGTCAGTGTAAGTATCAAGGACAAAAAGTTAATGAGGAAAGATTCTGTCAAAAACTGACTTAATAAAGCCCCCTTATTAGACCCTAAAACCTTCCTTACTCCTACTTCTTTACCCCTTTCTAAAGCCTTTGCAGTGGATAGGTTAATATAGTTTACCCAAGCAATCACCAATACAAATAAAGCCACAACCAATAAGATGTTGACAGTTGCTTGGCTTCCGTTCACATCGGCTTCAAAGGTTTTGTCTGAATGAAGGTGGATATCTGTTAAGGGCTGAATAACGAGTTTCTCGGTCCTGTCTTCTTCTGTTTTGGCTAAAAAATTCTTATTAAAACGTTCTGCAAAAGCATTATCGAGTTTTACTCCATTCGTTTTCAAATACATGAATTCATTATTTCCATTCCAGTTATTGTAATCCCACTTCAGGTATTGAACACCGGTTTGGTAAGCGATTAGGATATCAAATTTAAGGTGGGCGTTTTCTGGAACATCTTTAACCACACCAGTCACCTGCATGGGAATTTCGGCCCCTCCAGGTACTGCTGTTAAAATTTTGCCCATTGGGTTTTCATCTCCAAAATATTTTTCCGCAACACTTTCAGTTATTACAATTTTAGCCACCTCATTCAATGCCGAAGCGCTATCGCCTTGAGTCATTCCCCAATCAAAAACAGTTAACCAACCAGGATTAGCAAAGTATACTCGATCTTCATTAAAGGCCTTTTCTTCATTTTTAAACAAAAAACGACCAATATGGCGCGCCATAGCAAATTCTTCTATCTCTGGAAAATCCTCAATCGCCATTGGGCCTACGGCAGGGTAGCATTGTGCATCGGCAGTTTGAAAAGTACCTTCTGCATATAAATCAACTGTTACTCTATAGATATCTTTCGCTTGAGGATGAAATCGATCATAGCTCATTTCGAACCTCGCGTAAGTCAGAATCAGAAAACAGACAGTCATGCCCACGGTAAGACCAAAGATGTTTATAATGGCAAAAGACTTTCTCTTCTTTATATTTCTGATGGCAACAATTAGGTTGTTTCTGAACATGGTAATAACTTTTATATGTAATAATGTTGTTTGAGTTTATTCGTAACGGAGTGACCTAATGGGGTTCATACGGGCAGTTTTGAGGGTTTGCCCAATGACAATTCCTAATGAAATAACTGCCACTGTTACTACTGGCAATACAAAGAAAAGCCAACCAATATTTGTTCTGAAAGCATACCCTTCTAACCAAGATTGGGCAGCAAAATACACCAAAGGCAAACCAATAAAATTGGCCAATAGAATCAGCCATAAAAACTCCCGTGAAAGCATTTGTAAAATATCTGCAATGGAAGCCCCCAACACTTTTCTGATTCCTATTTCTTTTGTTCGCTGAACGGCTGTATACCCTACAAGACCAAAAAGACCAAGACAAGCAATGGCTATCGCCAACAATGAAAACAAGTTGAAAATCTTTCCAAATTGCTCGTCAGACTTATAAAGGTTATTGAATCGAGCGTCCATAAAACCATATTCAAAAACATCTTCTGGATAGAACTCATTGTAGGTTTGCTCAATATATGCTATTGTTTGCGACATATTATCGGCATTCACCCTGATTTGATAAGTGTCGCTATAGCCAAAGTAAATAGGTAGAATTAGCATAGGCTCGATGGACTCCTTGAGCGAGCGGTGATGAAAATCATCTGTTATGCCTACAATAGTCCACTCTTGTCCGAAGAACAATAGTTTTTTATTCACAGCCTCTTCCGCAGTTTTAAACCCTAAAACTTTTAATGCCTTCTCATTTATTATTGCGGCATCAATTAGCCTAGGATCTTCTTTATGATCTTCTGGTCGGAAAGGTCTTCCCGCTAAAAAATTGATTTGGTAAACATCAAAGAATCCATAGTTAGCTCCCAGCCGATTAAGCATATGTTCTTCCGTTTGCCCCAGCCTTCTCACATCAAAAACTCGTGGCATACGCCCTCCAAAAACATTCGAAGAGGTGCCTGCTTTTATGATATGTGCGTTTTGTTCAAGTTCATTTAGAAAGGCATTCATATGAGATACAATAGTTGTATCGAAATTCGCCAATGAAGGTCCTTCCACAGTTATTACCTGCTCCATATTTACTCCCAAATCCTGACTTTTCATGAATTGTGTTTGCTTCATCACCAGATAAGTACCTGCAATCAAGGCTGTGGAAAGAATAAATTGAAAAGTGACTAAGGACTTTCTCAGAATCCGCCCCTGCGTACTTTTTCCATACTCTCCTTTTAGAGTTTCGGATGGTTTAATCCCAGAGAGTACAAAGGCTGGATAAATGCCCGAGCCTAGTGCACCAAGTAATAGAACTAGGATCATCCAAAAAATCATAGAAAGTGATCCAATCTCCATGGTTGCAAACTCCAGCAAAGACAGCCTTTCTCCGATCAAATTATTGAATGGGATTTGAAAGACTTGAATAAGGGTAATGCCCAATACGAAAGCCAATAAATTGAGCATGATGGATTCAGTAAGGTACTGTCTGATGAGTTGAGGTCGGCTTGCACCCACTACCTTTCTTACCCCCACTTCCTTAGCTCTTTGCAACGATTTAGAAGTAGTCAAATTCACGTAATTCACCCAAGCCATAATCATAATAAAGCCCGCAATGATGATAAGAATCCACATCATCCTTCCATCGGATGTCTGATGAATTTCATACTCATAATCTGAATACAGGTGGACATCTGACAATGGTTGGAGGTGAAATTTCTCTACCGTTTGGGTTCCTTCACCGCCCCTCAAGTACTTCTCTGAGAAAGAAACGAACTTCTCTTGAAATCTCCTGTAGTCAACATTCTTGGACAGTTCTACATAATGGTAATAGTCAGAATTAGTCCAACTAAAGCGGGCAGATTCGCCCCAAAGACTAAAAAGTGTTACTCTCGAAAGAAGTGCTTCATATTGAAGACTTGAATTAGCTGGAGGGTCCGCAACAATTCCAGAAAGCTGCCATTTAGACCTCTGTGAACCCATCTCTAAAACAGTACCCAAGTAGCTCGTCCAATTGGCATTCGAAGTTTGAAATATCTTCTCTGCCATCGACTCTGTCAAAATAATCTGGTAATTCTCACTCACCATTGTCTCTGGATTTCCTGCCAACACCTCTACATCGAACATTTCGAAAAAAGAGGGCTCAACTAAAAATGATGAAGCTATTTTCGTAGGCTTATTATCATATAGGAATACATTTTCTACAAAGGGGTTTATAGTTGTATGATTCAGAATTTCTGGATAATCTTCTGCCATTTGCGGCCCAACGGCCGAGTAGGTAATCTGACCTCGCTGAAGTAATTGATCGCCTTCAAAACGCTCATTTATTACCCGATAAATTTGGTCAGATTTGCTATGATATTTATCGAAACTTAGCTGAAAAAAAGCATACTCTAAAATGAATATGGAAGCAGCTAGGCCAATAGAAAGACCTAAAATATTCACTACGGAAAGAGTCTTGTTCTTTCTTAATGACCTTAATGTTGTTTTAAAATAGTTTTTAAACATCGGTTTTGAGTTTATTCGTAGCGAAGAGAATCGATTGGGTTTGATAAGGTTGATTTAACCGAGTGAAAAGAAACAGTTAAGGCAACCACCAAAAGGCATATGCATGTGGAAAGCAAGAAGATATCGGCCGTAATAGAAGTGCTGTAGGCAAAGCCCGAAAGCCACTGCTCCATAAAATAATAGGATATCGGTAGCGATATGGCTGTACTCAATACAATCAACCAAATGGTTTGTCGGTTTAAAAGAATGAGTACATCAGAGAAACCAGCGCCCAATACTTTTCGAATACCAATCTCCTTGGTTCGATTGGCCATGTTTATCCCCGTTAGCCCAAAGAGCCCAATACAAGCGATAATAACCCCCAATACTGAAGCCACATTAATGATCTCTTTCCATTTTTGGCTGTCCTTGTAGCGGCTATTGAGGTAATCATTAAGAAAATTTACCTCAATTTCCCTTTCAGGAACAATCTTCTCTGAGGCAGCTTTAATGGCGGCAATCCCTGCTTCAGTTTTTCCTGGCCTGATTTTCACAAACAAATCTGAAAGACTATTGCTATTGGCAACATTGAAGCGAAATGGCCCAATGGATTTCTGAAGTGATTCAAAATGAAAATCGTTGACAACACCCTGAATGTCCTTTTGCACAAGATTATACATTGCCGTATCAGACTTATAAAGATCATAGAGCCTTTTGTTAATTATTGATCGATTTACTAATGCATCTACCCCCATCTCTTCACTAAAATATTCACCTTCCAAAAGAGGAATACTAAAGGTTTTAAAAAAGTCGAAATCTACTCTGGCGCTCTGCACCCAATATTGAATGTTGTTAATCACAATACCACCCCTGCTGGTTGAAGGAGTGAAAATTCCATTTACTCCAGTCACTGATTCAATTTCTGTATTCGAAGCTAACTCCTGTTTCATCAATTGAGTCTTTCCCCAAAGCCCACGCACATAAACAATCTGCTCTTTGTCAAATCCTAAGTCTTTGTCATTGATATAATTGAATTGACGTGTCATCATCAAGCCCATGGAAATAAAGAACAGGCAAAGCACAAATTGAAAAACCACCATAGACCTTATCAAAAGCGGTTTTATTTTGTAGGTAGTATTCCCCTTAAGGCCATTCACCACTTTAAATCGAGATAAAATCTGGGCCGGGTAAATTCCAGCCAAAAAAGCCAACACTAATGCAAAAAGAAGGCTGATACTTAGTATTTGAATATTCTCAGATAAGCTTAGCCCTATTGTTTTACCAGCTAATAAATTGAATTTCGGTAAAAGCAATTGCATCAATGTGAATCCACCGAGAACGGAAAATGCAGAAATAATCAGTGCTTCTAAATAGAATTGGACGTGTAAATGTGTTCCGCTTGCTCCCATCACTTTCCTTACGGACACTTCAAGCTGCCTGCTGCCCGAAGAAGCCACGTTAATAGAAAGGTAATTGATACAAGCGATTAGGAGGATGAGTAGCCCAATGCCAATGAGTACAATAGAATAAAGTGGAGAAGAACTCTTTCCATAACTTATGCTCGGGTCAAGGTATAAACCTTGGATATTCTTTAAGCCATACTGCACAACAGGATTGAATGCTGATAACTTAAGCATTTTGCGTTGACTGGAAATATCATCCGCAAATCTTTCAGTATAAATTTCACTTATCTTTTGGCTTACTATACTGGCATCTTCCGGATTATTAAGAAGTAGAAAGCATGAAATGGCATTGTAACGCCAGTCATCTGAATGCTCACTGTAATAGTAAGAATTCGCCAGGTTCAGTACTATATTGAATTCCAAAGAAGAATTTACTGGCTTTTCTATTACCCCAGAAATAAGGTAAATATTGGCTTCTCCTGTCCCACTCGAAAAAGTTTCACCGACAACGTCCACTCTTCCAAAAAGGGTCATGGCCATGTCATCTGTAATTATAGCACTTTTAATCTCCTTTAGTGCCGTACTTGATTCGCCATACAAAAAATTAAAACTAAAATGTTCAAAGAAGTCTGAATCAACATAGTTTACATACTCCGACAATTGCTTTTCATCCTTTTTGATACTTATAAAATTTCCTTCAACCCTAATTACCTTGTTAATTTCAGGTACACTTTCTTTTACAAGTTCCAAAAATGGAAGGTTATGAGAAATGCTCTTCTCAACTCCTTTGTCTGGTGTGGCATCAAACCAACCAGGCTCCAATTTTGGGTCGTCAGTTTTGAAATCTGTTTTATAGAGAAGAAACAGATTATCCCCGTTGGCATGAAAACCATCATAACTCAACTCATCTTTTACAAATACGAAAACCAGAAGGCCAATCATCACAGCGATGGACAGGCTCACGAAGTTTATAGCACTATATAACCTGCGTTTAGAAAGGTTTCTAAAGGACATTTTGATGTGGTTCCTGATCATCATCTCTTAGTTATTCATTTATATCTATCACTTCAAACCCTTAACGGACACATGAGACATTAGCCTATAACCATGCCGAATACACAACCCGCTAAAATATAACGACTTACAGAATTAAGTCTTCCGCTTATCATTTAATTCGTACCATTATGGAACAAATGAATGTATCACAATGATACATTTCTTACCTTTAACCTCCATCACAGAACCACAATAACCAATGTCAAAAATTGACGCCAAGATTCTAGTACTAGACGATGATCAAGGAGTGCTTTACACAGCCAATATGATCTTAAAGCAACACTTTCAAACTGTAATTACAGAGAAAGACCCTGCCAAATTGGACTTTCTACTTAACCAGCACGAATATGATGTAATTGTATTGGACATGAATTTCTCCTATGGTTTGACCGGAGGAAAAGAAGGAATCAAGCTTTTGAAAAGAGTTTTGGAGAAGGATCCTAAAGCGCATGTACTGATGAATACTGCCTATGGCGATATTGACATTGCAGTGGAAGCCATGAAAGAAGGGGCTGTTGATTTCTTGGTAAAACCTTGGCAGAAAGAAAAGTTATTAGCGACTGTTCAAGCCATTTATGAATTGAGCAAGAGCCGTAAAGAAGTTGAAGAATTAAAGTCGAGTCAGAAAATTCTGATGAAGGATCAGCAGAAAGAATTTAGCGATATCATTTCTGTAAGCCCTGCCATGAAACCTATTTTTCATACCATCGAAAAAGTGGCTCAAACAGATGCTAACGTGCTTATTTTGGGTGAAAACGGTACGGGCAAAGAACTTATCGCCAGAGAGATTCACAACCAATCGAAACGCGCTAATGAGAATTTCATTAAAGTAGATTTGGGCGCCATATCTTCCTCACTTTTTGAATCTGAGTTGTTTGGCCATGTAAAAGGCGCCTTTACCGATGCGCGAGAAGATCGACCGGGAAGGTTTGAGTTGGCCACTAACGGAACGCTCTTCTTAGATGAGATTGGAAACCTATCCTTGCCTTTACAAGCAAAACTACTCACGGCCCTTCAGTTCAAACAAATTAGTCGAGTTGGGTCTAATAAAGTAATTCCCTTAAACATTCGTTTGGTTTGCGCTACGAATATGCCGCTTTACGAAATGGTGAAGCACAATGAGTTCAGACAGGACTTACTGTATAGAATAAATACGGTGGAAATTAAGCTTCCTCCTTTAAGAGAAAGAAAAGAAGATATTGCTCCTTTGGCCAAACATTTTCTGACTGTTTATGCCAAAAAGTATCAGAAGGAAAAAATGCGATTGAATGAAACCACATTGAATAAACTTCTTGGATACAGCTGGCCAGGCAATGTTCGCGAACTTCAACACGCCATTGAGAGGGCTGTAATTATGGCCAATTCTCCCCTTTTAGCCCCTGAGGATTTCCTTTTAAAAGATGATAGCGTTAATACTAACCAACCAGAATCATTAAATATTGAGGTGATGGAAAAAATGGCCATTCAAAATGCAGTGCGTAAAGCGGGAGGAAATTTAACCCAAGCAGCAAAAGAATTAGGCTTCGGTCGAAGTACGCTATATAGAAAAATGACCAAGTACGGACTCTGATAATCAATATAAATAGATTAGATTCACCTCAATTTTAATAAACCTAAACATTAAGTCACTTACTCTTCTCGTTAGAATTTGATTAAAGAAAACATATTCAACATACTTATTTACAGACTGTTGAATAATACATGAATCTAACTGAGATGTGTCTGTTATTCAGAAATATGCGTATTCTTCTAATTTTAATCTGTCTGATTGGAATTCGCTCCCATAGCATGGGGCAGCGAAGCTTGGAAGAAATACACGACAGAATTAAAGACAATCAGTTAGCGGATGAAAACTATAAGTGGAAACATTTCGGTACACTCAACTTCGAAGTAGCAGGCACTCAAAACTCCGGTGATTATAGGCTGAACATAGAAGCTGGAACTACGGTAAGAATGTATTTACTGGCCAAAACAGACTGTATTACTTATTTTGACGTACGCGACCCAGAAACACGTTACGTTTTTGGCTCAAGCGACAAAAACAGTCTAGAAACCGAAATAGATGGTTTTAAAGCTACCACAGTGCTCTACACTTATGAAAAAGACGCCACTATGGTTATCCGATTTGGAGTGCGATGGGGCTGTTCAAAAATGCTTCGAACCAAACTAAAACTGCTCGTTTTTTACCAAGTAAAAGAAGTTGAATGAGATATAAGTACTTTCGATTAAACGTAGTACTGCGTATTTTAGCCCTACTCGTTCTGGGTTATTCTGGCTTCTATATTCTTACCCAAACTCATTTCTGGCTGGTTTCCTTCTGGCTTTTTCTAGCGCTTGTCATTGTCCTCATTAGCCTTATTCGCTATGTAGAGCGCTCCAGACGGGATTTAACTTACTTTCTCCTGTCCATCAAACAGAATGATTTTAGTAATTCATTTCCCTATGAAAAAACCGATGAACTGAATTTTGCTTTTCATGAAATCAATCAGGTAATGAAAAACCTTAGAAATGAAAAGGCATCGAATTACCTCTATTTGCAAACGGTGGTGGAACATGTTCGGGTGGCAGTGCTTTGTTTCGATGAAGACGATAAGGTGACCCTGTCAAACAAAGCTGCAAAGGAGCTTTTCCAGAAAGACCATATCAGTTCGATTGCTTCTTTGGCAAAAGTATCTGAAGAAGTTGCGAGCAAAGTTGAGCAACTTAAATCGGGCGAAAGAGAATTGGTAAAAGTTAAGGTTGGAGGAACGCTGCTCAACCTTTCTGTACAAGTCACCACGTTCAAACTTCAGGACAAAGACTACAAACTCGTGTCCTTCCAAGACATTAAGAGCGAACTGGAAGAAAAGGAAATAGA
Source organism: Roseivirga ehrenbergii (assembly GCF_001593005.1). Classification (GTDB taxonomy): domain Bacteria; phylum Bacteroidota; class Bacteroidia; order Cytophagales; family Cyclobacteriaceae; genus Roseivirga; species Roseivirga ehrenbergii. The sequence continues at coordinate 345,622 of NZ_LQZQ01000045.1, read as the reverse complement.
ATCGTGGCAACGCCTAATTCGTGTACTCACCCATGAAATCAAGAACTCTGTAATCCCTATTTCAACGCTTTCAGAAGTAATTCTTCAGGTATTTAAAACAGAGGTACAAGCCAAGAACAGCAGCCAAACCGAGGCAGAAGCTTATCAGGATATTGTGGGCGGACTGGAAACCATTGAAGCTAGAAGCAAGGGCTTGGCCCATTTTGTAAATACTTACGATCAGCTCACTAAAGTATCAAAACCTGAGTTCAGCACAGTGCAGCTTCTCCCCTTGGTCAATCGCATTGAAAACTTATTTAAACCCGACTTAGAAGCAGCTAATATCGACTTTAAAGTAAAGGTAGATCCAACCCTTGAAGTCAATGCCGATGCGAACCTTTTAGATCAAGTGCTGATCAATCTGGTGAAAAACGCCATTGAAGCGATTAAGGATCAACCTTATAAATCTATTCAATTGAGCACTCGCCTTGAACAGGATAAAGTGATTCTGTCTGTTCGAGATAATGGCCCAGGAATTCCAGATGAGGTTTTAGATAATATTTTTGTACCCTTCTACACCACAAAGCAAAGCGGTTCCGGCATTGGCCTTTCTCTTTCTCGTCAGATTATGGGGCTACACAAGGGCAGTATTGCAGTTAAATCGAGCAGCGAAGGAACTAGTTTTGAGTTAATTTTTTGAGACTGGATTGATACTTGTCAACCTATTTCAGGACGAGACATAGTTCATCATCTTTAGAGTATCTACGACCTAACTCAAGCAAACATCCACCAACCATTACAACCGTAAAAGTATCCCCTCTTAAAGGAAGGTCAGGGAGGTGAGTAATCCCAAAATCACTGAGGCATAAAAAAAGCAACCGTTTTCACAGTTGCCCTTTACAATTATAAACCAAAAATGATTCTTATTTTCCTTGAATCTGCTTAGCTACGGCTTGGACTTCGTCTAAAACGCGAAGTAAGTTTCCGCTCCAAAGCATTCCGATTTGCTCTTCGGTATAACCTCTGCGCACTAGCTCTAATGTCACATTGAAGGTTTCGGAAGCATCGCTCCATCCTTCAACTCCACCACCACCATCAAAATCAGAACTGATTCCAACGTGCTCTAAACCAATTTTATTTACCAAGTAATCAATGTGGTCAACAAAGTCAACAACATCTACTGGGGGAGCTTCAGCATTTATGGCTTCAGTTATTTCCGCACTATGCTTTTCTTGGAAAGCTCTGTAAGCCTCTAAGTAATCAGACTGGGCGCCTCCGGTCATTGCTCTAAACATACCTCCCGGCTTAATCTCAAAGTTCTCTCTCTCAGCTATTCTTGCATTCACTTCATTAGATTTCTGTCTATTAGCGCTATTTTTATCTGTATTTAAGTAGCTTCTAAAGGCTACTGTTTGAACAACACCACCATTTTCTTTCAACATCATCAATTGTTCATCGTCAAGGTTACGACTTACATCGTTCAATGCACGTGCAGACGAGTGCGAAGCAATTACTGGTGCTTTTGAAAGCTTCATCATTTCCATATTCGCGGCCTTTGAAGGGTGCGAAATGTCAATCATGATTCCCCATTTGTTCATTTCTGCAATTACTTCACGGCCTAAATCGCTCAAGCCATTGTGTAACCAAACGCTATCGCGCTCCCCTGTATTCGAGTCGCTCAATTGGCTATGTCCATTATGCGATAAAGACATATAGCGTGCACCTCTGTCGTAGAATTCTTTTACTCTAGAAATGTCGGTTCCAATTGGGTAACCATTCTCAATACCTATCATGGCTACTTTTCTTCCAGAAGCTACAATGCTTCTTACATCGTCAGAAGTAAGGGCCAAACCAATTCTATCTGGCGCAATTTCTTCTGTTAGCCTGTGAATTGCATTAAACTTATCATCAGCATTCTCATATGCTTTAGCGTAACCTTCTTCCGTCAATTCTCCTTGGCCAGTGTAAACGATGAACCAAGCTACATCCAGTCCTCCTTCTTCCATTTTAGGAAGGTTTACTTGAGTTGAAAGTCTTTGTGTATAGTTCCTTTCAGCGGTAAAATTCGAAGTATTGATGTCATCATGCGTATCAAGGGTAATCACTCGCTCGTGAATTCCTTTCGCATATTCTGTTAGTTCGGCTTCGGTCATATCTCCTACCTCTTTTTGTTTAGGCTCACACGCAACGAGGACAAAAAATGCTGCGAGGAGTAATGGTTTCCATTGTTTTTTCATAATTGATTTTTAAGGTCTAGTACTAAACTAGATGATTTCTTTTGGTCTGTGAAGCAAAATGATTTGAGTGGCAGAAGACTAACAAATTTCGGTGAGATTAGTCTTTCTAAATGGTTTGGGAAATGGGCTCTCTACTTTCTTAATAGGTTCGCAGCTAGACGCAACGACCAGTTGAGAGACGCTCATATCTTGATACTATCTTAATAAAGTGTATTTTTATTAAGTTGAGATATGGAAAGAATCAGGGAGTATTAAGACGAAGGACGCTCATATCTTAAAGTTCTTTGGATTTTTTAGGTTAGCTCTGAAGCTAACAACTTCAATATAACCTTCATTAATACGGTAGTAAATGCTAGTCTGCTTGCTTAAGACACATTTCCTGAGGTCTGCTTGCCTCTTGGAGGCACGATATATTTCTGGTTTCTGAGAGATTGAATCAAGTACTTTTTCGATCCTCTCATAAACTTCTTGTGCTGTTGTCCTGCCAAATTTTTGGACAATGTATTCTAGCAATTCAATTTGCTCATGTCTAGCACAGAGAGAATAGCGGACTTGCAATGCCAAAACTAGAATTTAAAGCGGTCTTTGATCTCTTCACGGACAGATTGGTGGGAAACATGCTGTCCTTTGTCCAACTGGATTAGACCTTCGTTAATAGCAGCCTTATCTTCTGCGCTCAGTTCTTCCCAAAAATCAGTCTCTTCCTCTATGTTCAAAAGCGATTTAACGGCATTCAAAACATTGTCATCTGTGCTGTTGATGATTTCTGATATCATTCTGTATTTCACTGATATGTCCATACCCAACTATTTCTGTTCGTTTTAAAGTTAACGATTTATACAATTATTGTTGCGGGTTTTGGGTCGATATTCATTCAAACTAAAAAAACCAGCCTTCCCTATATTCGGGAAAACTGGTTTTGATATTTTCTTTTAATAAGAGAAGTCTATTTACTCAAATATGCTCGCAAGCTTGTTTTGGAGTGCTCTACCTCTTAGGTTTTTCCCAATTACGCGGCCTTCAGGATCTAAAAGCAATGCAAAAGGAATCGCATTCACTTTGTAGGTCATAGCAGCTTCTGACTGAAAATACTTAAGGTCAGAAACGTGCGTAGGCCATACTAAACCATCTTCGGCAATGGCAGACAACCATTTATCTCTGGTTCTATCTAAGGATACACTAAACACCTCAAATCCATCTTTGTTGTACTTGTTGTACATGGCCACCACATTTGGGTTTTCCTTGCGGCAAGGGCCACACCAGCCTGCCCAGAAATCGAGCAAAACATACTTTCCTCTTAAATCAGAAAGACTCATGATTGTTCCATCAGGGTTAGGTAATGAAATATCTGGCGCAACATCACCCATTTGTACTGCGGGTTTAAAGTAAGCCAAGTTATTCACAAACATTTCCACCTGACTTGAGCCTGGCAATTCTTTCTGCAATTTCTGCCCAAGACTATCTAAAAATTTATACTCTTCTGATTTGTCTGGAAAATAATCCGTAACCATTAAAGGCACAATTGAACCATCCATTTCCCAAGCCATGGCCTTCAGTTTTTTCACTTTTCCGGCTTCTAAAGCGGTTCCTTCTTCAACAAGCTCTTCCATTTTAAGGTTATCACCCGACTGTTGTGCTTTGCTGTAACGCTCGTTAAAGTCACGTACTACGTAAGAATACTGCTCCATATAATCCTGTACTTGAGCTAGATGTTTCAGGTCTTCTGAACCTTTAGCTTCAATCATCTGTCCGCCTTGGCCATCGGCAGTAATGGTAATATCTTCTTTATCCAACACTAGAATTTCAAATTGCTGGCCATATACATTAATGCGGTAAAAACCTGGCTCAGTTACTTCGGTTTCTATTTCGAAATTTCCGTCAGTATCTGCATTAACAGTTTTTACAGGCACCACTTGACCAACTTCAAACTTTTCTAAAATGATTTCTCCTTGCGGAATCGGGTTTTTAATCACACCCGATACTTTTACAGTTCCATCATTTTTGGAAGCCGAACAAGCACTTATGATCAATAATACCAATACAATCGCAATATTTTTCTTCAATGTCATACTTATGAAAGTTCCTTTTCTAACAATTGTTTCAACTTTTTAGGATCTGCTTTGCCCCCACTTTTCTTCATTACTTCGCCCATGAATAACCCAAGTAAACCCTTTTTACCACTTTGGTAGGCTTTCACCTTGTCGGGCAAAGATAGTAAGACTTCTTTGATCAAGTCTAACAGCTCATCACTATCAGCCACCATCAACAAATCAAGCGACTGCGCTAGTTCCAAGGCTGTGGTTTCTTCTTCCAAAAGACGCGGCAATATACGCTGTGAGGCTATTGAAAAACTTACTTGGTTACTTTCCACCAAATTAATCAAGCCACTAAGTCGCTCAACCGTCAAATGGGTTTGGGAAAGTTCAATACCTTTTTCGTTCAATAAGCCTTTTATTGGGCCATTCATCCAGTTGGCAGCCGCTTTATACGCTGAATTTCCATTGCATAACGCGTCAAAGTAATAAGCGGTTTCGGCTTCTTCTGTAAGCAAAAGCACATCGTATGCAGCCAATCCATAAACTTCTGTAAACTTTCTTCTAAGTGCCGAAGGAAGCACTGGCATGTCTGAGGTAATTTCATCCAGAATCTCCTGAGTGACAATCGCTGGAGCCAAATCTGGGCATGGAAAATAACGATAATCGTTCATGGTTTCCTTAAAACGCATTCCAGCTGTCGTTCCTGTTACTGGGTCGAAGGTTCTGGTTTCTACTGCAATGGTTTCACCTGTTAAAGCCATTTCCAATTGCCTTTCAAGCTCATGGTCAATGGCTCGCTTTACGTTACTGATGGAGTTCATATTTTTGACCTCCACTTTGTTTCCGAACTCCTTGGCATCGATCGGCATAATGGAAATGTTGGCATCGCAGCGCAATTCGCCATCTTCCATATTTCCTGAACTGATGTTGAGATAACGCACTAAACGTCTGATTTCCTGAAGACAAGCCGCAGCCTCCTCAGAAAGGCTCATATCTGGGTCGGTTACGATTTCAATCAGTGGAGTGCCCGCCCTGTTCAAGTCGATTAGCGTGTCTGGACCTTCATCATGAATAGATTTCCCCGCATCATCTTCCAAATGAATGTGGTGCAATTGCACGAATGGCTTTTCTAATTGTTCTCCAAACAACTCAATCTTCCCTCCTACGCAAATTGGTGTTTTGTCTTGGGTGGTTTGAAAACCCTTCGGGGAATCTGGGTAGAAATAATGTTTTCGGGCGAAGTGATTTACTTCGGTAATTTGAGATTGACAAGCCAATCCCATCTTAATCGTCTTTTCTAAAACGGCCTCATTCAACACAGGCAAAGTACCCGGATGCGCCAAAGAAACCACACTTACATGGGTGTTGGGTTCAGCACCAAAGTCATTTGGGTCGGAAGAAAAAATCTTCGATTCAGTATTCAACTGAACATGAACCTCAAGCCCTATAACCGACTTATAACCTGATTGATATAGTTTTTCTTGGATACTACTCAAGACCGGCAAGTTTTGCTTTGGCTTCGGTAATTACCTGATCCAAACCAGACAAGTCTTTTCCACCAGCAGTTGCAAAGAAAGGCTGACCACCCCCTCCACCTTTGATGGCTTTGGCCAAATCTCTGATCATTACACCAGCATTCAAGCCTTTTTCATTTACCACATTGTCGGAAAGTACAATCGCAATTTGCGGACTTCCACCCACATTAGCCGCCAAAACAGCAAATAGGTTATCTACTTCGTTTCTTAGCTCGAAAGAGATTTTTTTCAAGGCATCTGCATTCGGAACCGTGATTTTTTCAATAATCACATTCAGCCCCTTTTCGGCCATTATCTTCTTCACCAACTCCTCTTTCAGTTGACCAGATTGCTTGGCATGTAAAGTTTCCAATTCCTTGTTCAGCTTTTGCCTTTCTTCCATGAGAGAAGAAATGGCCTTGGCCACATCTTTCGGGCTTTTCAGCATCTCCTTGATTTCCTTTAGCAACTTATCTTGCTCCTGAACCAAATCGAAAGCCTTAGGGCCAGATACCGCTTCAATTCTACGCACACCTGCCGCTACGGCTCCTTCCGAAGTAATTTTAAACATGCCTATTTGGCCTGTTGCGGCCACGTGAGTTCCTCCGCAGAGTTCAACAGAATAACTTGGGTCGAAAGTGATGACACGAACAAACTCACCGTATTTCTCTCCGAAAAGGGCCGTTGCGCCCAATTTCTTAGCTTCTTCAATCGGTACGTTCCTTTGCTCGTTCAACTTGATATTCTGACGAATATGGTCGTTTACAATTCTTTCAATCTCTTCGATTTGTTCAGGTTCTACTTTCGCAAAATGCGAGAAATCGAAGCGCAATATCTTATCTGAAACCAAAGATCCTTTTTGCTGCACGTGATCGCCAAGTACTTGACGCAAAGCAGAATGCAATAAGTGAGTGGCAGAGTGATTGTTCTTTATCAATTCTCTTCTTGAAGCATCGATAACAGCTTCAAACTCAGCTTGAGGTTGAGTTGGAATACGGTCTACAAAGTGAACAATCAGGTCGTTTTCTTTCTGTGTATCTAACACTTTAATGGTTTCGGTCTCATTCTTCAACACTCCCTTGTCTCCTACTTGTCCACCGCTTTCACCATAAAAAGGCGTTTGGTCTAGCACCAACTGATATACCGTCCCTTTCTTTTCTTTGATTTCTCGGTATTTGATGATGTTGGTTTTTACGGCTACTTCATCGTAGCCTACAAACTCAGAGGTTTCTTCTTCCGACACTTGAATCCAATCGCCCTTTACTTGAGCTGCATCTGCTTTTGAACGTTGCTTTTGCACCGCCATAGCTTCTGTAAAGCCTTTCTCGTCAATACTCAAGCCGTTTTCCCTTGCAATCAAGCCTGTTAAATCTACAGGAAACCCGAAAGTATCGTACAGTTCAAAAACTATTCTGCCGTCAATGACATCAGCACCTTCAGCCTTCATGTTGGCCTGAACTTGATCTAATCGTTTAAGGCCGTTTTCAAGCGTTCTGAGAAACGAAGCCTCTTCTTCTTTAATCACCTTAGCAATAAATTCCTGTTGACTTACAAGTTCATCGAAAACACCAGTGAACTGCTCTGCCAAAATTGGCAACAAGCCGTATAAGAAAGGCTCTTTAAAATTGAGGAAAGTGTAACCGTAACGCACAGCCCTTCTCAAGATCCTTCGGATCACATATCCAGCCTTGTTGTTTGAAGGCAACTGACCATCGGCAATAGCAAAGGAAATTGCGCGAATATGGTCTACGATTACCCTAATGGCAATGTCTGTTTTTTCAGAAGTGCCATATGCAATTCCAGATTGCTTAGCGATATAATCGATCAGTGGCGTAAATACGTCAGTATCATAGGTAGACTCCTTCTGCTGCAAAGCCATTGAAAGACGCTCAAAGCCCATTCCAGTGTCGATATGCTGTGCAGGAAGGCTTTCTAAATGTCCATCAGCCTTTCTATCGTATTGCATAAAAACCAAGTTCCAAATTTCCACCACTTGTGGATGGTCATTGTTTACAAGGTCTTTTCCAGGTGTTTTAGCAATTTCTTCTTCTGATCTAAGGTCGATATGAATTTCGGAACAAGGCCCACAAGGCCCTGTATCTCCCATTTCCCAGAAGTTATCTTTCTTATTTCCACCCAAAATGCGGGCTTCATCTATGTATTGCTTCCATAAATCGAATGCTTCTTGGTCAAAATCAAGGTCTTCAGACTTATCACCTTCAAAGACAGTAACGTACAATCTGTCTTTTGGCAGACTGTAAACTTCGGTCAATAATTCCCAAGCCCAAGTAATGGCATCCTTCTTAAAATAATCTCCAAACGACCAGTTCCCCAGCATTTCGAACATGGTGTGGTGATAGGTATCAATTCCTACCTCCTCTAAATCGTTGTGTTTTCCAGATACACGCAAACACTTCTGACTATTGGCCGCACGGTTATAATCAGCCTTTGAGTTGCCTAAGAAAAGGTCCTTGAACTGATTCATCCCCGCGTTGGTAAACATCAAGGTTGGATCATTTTTGATTACCAAAGGTGCTGAAGGCACAAATTGGTGTGATTTTGACTTAAAAAATTCGATAAATTTCGATCTAATTTCTTTGGATTGCATCTCAGATGAATTATTTGCGTTTAAGCTAAAGCTTAATTTTGTACCTTTGAAGGAAACTTTGTGTTTCCAATCGTAAGGGCACAAAATTAGGAGAATTTCAAAAAGGATTCTTAATGTCAAAAATAAAATATTACTACGACACCGAGACATGTAAATACGAGCGCATAAAGGTCAAAAAGCGCGATGTAGTTATTAACGCACTCGGCTTCCTATCTTTAGCTCTAATGCTCTCTGTGGGCATTATTGTGGTACTCGGTCAATATTTCGATTCTCCAAAAGAAGCTGCTTTAAAAGAAGAAAATAGCGAACTGAAACTCTATTATGACCTGATGAAAGATCAGGTAGATGGAATGGATGCCATGCTAGATGTACTTCAAGAGAAAGATGATAACGTTTACCGCGTGGTTTTTGAGGCTGAGCCTATTCCTGAAACAGTAAGAGAAGCAGGAACTGGTGGCGCATTGCGTTACCGTGAGCTTCTTGAGAGCGACATGGAAAATAAGAGCTTGGTGGTTAGCGCGTTAGAGAAAATAGATAACGTTAAAAAGAAGATGTACATCCAAACCAAGTCTTATGACGAGATTATGGCCCTTGCTTTGGATAAAGAACGTTTATACTCTTCAATGCCTGCCATACAGCCGGTTTCAAATAAAGATTTAAGAAGGTTTTCTTCGGGCTTTGGCTACCGAACCGATCCTATTTTTAAAGTAAAAAGAATGCATTACGGAGCTGACTTCTCTGCAGAACAAGGTACTCCTATTTATGCCACTGGCGATGGTGTGGTTTCTAAAACCATATCGAGCACAATTGGCTATGGCAAGCACATCATTATTGATCATGGTTTTGGGTACGAAACACTTTACGGACACATGAGTCGCTTTGCAGTTCGTCCGGGGCAAAAGGTGAAACGTGGTGAAGTGATCGGTTATGTTGGAAACTCAGGAAAGTCTACTGCGCCTCATTTGCATTATGAAGTACACATTAACGGAGTGGCTAAAGACCCTGTGAACTACTTCTTTAAAGATTTGAATGCCGCTGAGTATGAAGAGATTTTGAGACTTTCTTCTATAGAAAATCAGTCGCTAGGCTCATATTCTTACCGTTAAATTTAGGCCACTATTTCAAATTTAATTGGGTTTAAATATTCAATTCAAATTCCTTACATTTGAAATAGCGACCTTTTGTTTAGCTTAAAGTAATTCTTTTACTTCTTTTCATAACCCATTGATATGCCATACAAAGAGAAACCTATAGAAAAGAAATACTTCACAATTGGTGAAGTAGCCAAAGAGCTTGGCGTGGCTACTTCATTGATTAGATTTTGGGAAAGTCAGTTCACCTTTATCAGTCCGAAAAAGAACAAAAAAGGCAATCGAAAGTTCACTCAAGAAGATTTAAAAAAGATCAAGCTAGTTTACCATTTGGTGAAGGAGAAGGGCTATACCCTACAAGGTGCGCAAGAGCATATTAAAAACCATAAAGAAACGATAAGCACCGATGCCGAAATGATTACTTCTTTGAAGAAAATCCGTGGTTTCTTAGAAGAAATGAAAAGCCAACTGCCATGACTCAAGACAAGCTACACCAAGTAGCCTTGTCGCTTATTCCTAAAATTGGCCCTTCTCTATCAAGGCAACTCATTAACTATTTTTCTACCCCTCAGCAGGTGTTTAATGCTACCAAGGGCAAACTTTCAAAAATACCGGGCGTTGGCCCAAAGCTTTCTGCACTGATTCCAAACCAAAAGGAGCTTTTGGTAAAAGCAGAAAAGATCATTGAAGATTCCATCAAAAAAGGAATATCGATTCATTACTACAAAGAAGCGCACTACCCGAAAAGGTTAATGAACATATCTGACGCTCCCATTTTGTTGTATTCTATTGGTAAAGTAGACCTTAACCCACCACGAACCATTGGAATTGTTGGAACACGGAGGGCAACAAAGTATGGTTCACAAATCACTGAAGACATTGTAGCACAAATAAAACCGCAGGAAGCCACCATCATTTCAGGTTTGGCTTATGGCATTGATGTAAAAGCACACGAGTCCGCTTTGAAGCAGCAATTGCCTACCATTGGAGCTATGGCCTGTGGGTTAGATAAAATCTATCCTTCTGGAAACAGAAACACAGCCCTAAAAATGCTAGAGAATGGTGGTTTAGTAAGCGAATATCCTATTGGCACCGAAGCCGACCCTCGATTATTTCCTGCTAGAAATAGAGTAATTGCAGGCATGTCGGATGCGCTGATTGTAGTGGAAGCTGCCAAAAAAGGAGGCGCTTTAATTTCAGCGAATATTGCCGACAGCTATGACATACCTGTTTTTGCCGTACCTGGAGAAATTGGCAATACTTATTCCGAAGGCTGTAATTTATTGATCAGAAACATGAAGGCTGCCATTTTCACTTCTTTTCAAGACGTGGTGGAAGCGCTTAATTGGGATGTTCAGGAAAGTACGCAAGCCAAGACCCCAGAATTAAAGTACAAGGATTTACAAGGTGATGAAAAGACCATCGTTGAGGTTTTACTAAAAAACGGGCAACAAATGCACATTGATAAGCTCAGTTGGCAAAGTCAATTAAACATGAGCACATTGGCTTCTCTGCTATTACAAATGGAGTTTGCTGGCTACATTAAGCCTTTGCCGGGAAAAGAGTTTAGGTTGGTTTGAGCTTGATGACTTTAACTCTCAATTTGCAAACAAGACATTTTCAGTTAATGATAATTTTGATAAAATGGAGTTTTTAGGCAGAGTTGGTAAAAGGAAAATTTATTACCTACAAGTAAGAAGCCACCCTGAATGGGCTAACTCATTACCTAAAAATGACTGGATTGCATTTACTATAGCTCATAAAGAGGATGAAGAATTAATCCCACCAATTGTCAAAAAATGTATCGACAAAAATGTCTCTTACACATGTAGTTCAGGAGAACTAGCTGATCTAACTGAGGATTATTTTGACGAAGAAGTATTATGGCGGAGTATTGATGAAAATGAATTTGGCAATAATTCAATACTTATAACGACTGCACATCGAGACTTTGAAGAGGGCTTTTGGTTCTCATCTGCAGTTGCGCACGATGATAAATTTGATCTTAATCAGGTAGTTTGCATTGATGCAACTAAAAGGAACACGAAAGTGCTTCTAATCAAATTAATTGAAAAAATAAACAAAGGCTGGTTGCCACCTGAATCTTGGCTTTCGAACTAAAGGCCTACGCCTCGCAGTGACGATCCTAATTTATGCTTAGCGAGCTTTAGCGTTCTTTGCGGTTAACATAAAACTCAATCACCGCTGCCCTAAACCATAGCTCCCCTCCTCTAACAGGTTATACACCAAGTTGTGAATATTCGGACGCACATTCAGTTGATAGATTTTGCTGTTATTTCTTGTAGGATTGACTCTATTGGAAAGAAAGACGAATAAGAGCCCAGTGGCAGGGTCTGCCCAAACGAAAGTTCCTGTATAGCCTGTATGTCCAAAACTTGCTGGACTGGCGTGTTGCGCCACACTAGAAGCCGAGAAGCTGTAATCAATCAATGGCTTATCGAAGCCTAAACCTCTGCGGTTTCCGGTTTCGCAAAACTGACAATCGGTAAACTCCTTGATCGTAGCAGCGCTCAAGTATTCCTTTCCATCGTAAACTCCCCCATTTAAAAGCATTTGATACACTTTAGCTAAATCTCTGGCATTAGAGAATAGACCAGCATTGCCCGACACCCCCAACATCATGGCAGCTCCCTCGTCATGCACATCTCCATGCAATGCTTCCATTCTGAAAAAGTCATCTACTTCGGTAGGAACAATTCGATCTAAGGAAAACCTTTCCTTGGGCTTAAAACCTAAGGTTTCCGCCCCTAAAGGTTTATAAAAAGTGTTATTCAAGAATTCGTCAAAGGCTTCTCCAGACTCCCTTTCTACCAATTCGGGAAATAAATAAAAGGGCAAACCAGAGTAGAGATAGCTCTTATCATCGCTCACTTTCGATCGTTTAATCATTTTATAAATCTTCTTCTCTTTAAAATCCTTGTGTAGAAAAAGGCCTGTTTCAGAAATGCGATATGGAAATCTTCTTGAGGAATCCGATTTCACTGTATTCCACTTGTATTTGCCATTCTTGCGCTGCACCTCAGACCAATAGGGAATCCATGCTTTTAATCCTGCCTGATGCGCCAGAACATTCCGTATCGGTAAATCAGCCTTTTCGCCTGTGGCTATTTTGGGAAAGTAATGTCCGAAGGTTTCTTCCAAACCGAATTTCCCTTCATCATGAAGCTTCATAAGGGCCAAAGTAGCTGCGGTAGTTTTGGTTACGGAAGCTAAATCGTAGATATCGCTGTTTTTGACTTCGATGGACTGATCGTAAGTATGATAGCCAAACGACTTCTCGTAGAACACAATACCATCTTTGGCAATCAATAGCTGACAGCCAGGAAAAGCAGCAGAATCTAAAGCCTGTTGAATGATGGATTGGATACCTGCCTCCAAAGCAGCCGAATTGATCCCAACTTCTTCAGGTTTGCCATCAACTAATTTATTGAAAATGCTTTCAACCTTTACAGGCGTTTTCTCCTTTACCTGAAAGTCTGTTTGCCGAGCCATGGAAGAAAAAGAGGCCAGAACTAAACTGGTTAATAAAAAAATATTACGGATCATTTTCGAATATATCAAGCTTGAATACTTCATCAATTTATTGAAAGTTTAAGCTAAGCTGGAAACACTTTACTGGCCATCAACATAGCTTCCGAGAAGGCCTTTCGGCCTAAGCCTAACTCCACTTTTTGCTCATCAAAATAACGGACCAAAACTTCAGTATCGATATTACCCGTGAGTGCATCGGTAGCCATTGGGCAACCGCCAAAACCTTTCATGGCCGTGTCGAATCTGCGACAGCCCGCTTCGTAAGCAGAGCTCACTTTCTCAACAATCTTCTGAGGCGTAGAATGGAAATGCGCACCTATTTCTGTAGTTGGGTAGGCGGTTATACTATTTTTAAAAATATCTTTAATCAGTTGTGGTTCAGCTACTCCTATCGTATCAGATAAACTTATAATTTCAACTTTGAGTTGGACAAGCTTTTCCACAAACTCAGCTACAATCTCGGCATTAAAGGTTTCGCCATAAGGATTGCCGAAGCCCATAGAAATGTAAGTCACCAGTTTTTTGTTGTGTTTGATGCAGAGATTTTGGATGGCTTCCAACTGCACCAAAGCTTCAGCAATGGACTTATTTGTGTTCCGCATTTGGAACTGCTCCGAAATAGAAAGCGGGAATCCTAAGTAGGTGATTTCTTCGAAATTCACAGCGTCCTCCGCCCCTCTTGTATTGGCGATAATGGCCAGTAATTTCGACTTGGTAATTGACATATCCAACCGACTTAAAACTTCAGCCGTATCGCGCAATTGCGGAATGGCTTTAGGCGATACGAAACTTCCAAAGTCGATGGTATCGAAACCAACTTTGAGCAATTGATTAATGTAGGCCGCTTTGGTTTCTGTAGGTATAAAATCATGGAGGCCCTGCATGGCATCCCTTGGGCATTCAATTATTTTCATAAGTGTGAATTAACTTACTATTTAAGACAAATCATTCGGAAATTAAAGGATCACTTTATGAACCAACTCCATTCATTATGAATTTCGAGTTTAGCGATAAAATTAAAATCCCCCAAAATACACTCGATCACAGTCCTCTTCTACAGCAAGCCATCTATATGGCTTACATATAACGACTCATTTATGTGCTATAAGGAAGTTTTAATATCTTACATAAGATATATACGCAACTAGTTGCGTATAGTGATATGTTGTGTGTAATTTGAAGAAACCTAAAGAACTAACAATTCAATCAAAGACAAAGTGAGCATATTCTCTTATCATTTAATTGAACTTCCATTTTTTGAAGCAGTAAGGAGAATATTCTCAAGTCCAATTGCCAAAGACACTAAAGGACTTATCCATTCCGAATACATGACTGCAATGACCTTAGGGTCTCCCATCTTTTCGACTTCTCGAGTTTTAATAGGACAAGTAGCGGTCTTTATGCAATGGGAAAATGAAAATGCACTTGAAAGCTATTTGGAACAGGACAGTTTTGGAAGAACTTTAGCAAAAGGTTGGCATGTGCGTTTGTCGTTTGTCAGAGAATGGGGAAAGTTTAGCGGATTTAAATTACCAAATGATAAAGACCAATTAGAAGGTCCAAACTCTCCTGTTGTTACTGTTACGATAGCAAGAATGAAACCTTTAGCTGTTCCTAGATTTATTCATTGGGGAAGACCCGTTGAGAAGCTCGTTAGAGACCACCCAGGAACAACTCTCTCGCTAGCCTCAGTTAAGTTCCCTAACACAGTCTCGACCTTTTCAATTTGGAAATCTGAAAAAGAAATGACCGATATGGTGCATGGTCATAGTAAAGTTGAAAAACCAAAAAGGCATTCTAACGCAATGCAAGAAAGGGAAAGAAAAGACTTTCATTTTGAGTTTACCACACTTCGATTTAAGCCTTTAGCGGAGTTTGGAGAATGGAAAGGTCAATCGAATTTTATTCTAAAGAATTAACCCTTATTTGCGGAGATGGGAATAGCTAGGGAAAATCAAAGCATACAGGATTGGATTACTCAACAATGGGTTATACTATTTGGACAAAGAATTAACAATAAAAAACACCAATGGCTTTTAGGCCCATTTGGCGGGACAAAAGAAATCGGGATAAAATTCGTTGAGCAGTTAGCTAAAAATGAGAGTTTAGTAATTGATACACAGAGAAAAAACAAAGGACTACTTGATTCAATTCTAAATCTCGGACTGCCTGAAAATGAACTTAAAAGATTGTCTCCAAACGTAATTAACTTCTATGAAAGCACATCAAATTATGACCTGCTTCTAAAGGCAAAATGGAACCCATTTTTCAAAGTTTTCGGAATCGTAGTAAAAAGTGTTTTCAGTAAGAGAATTGAACAACTTAATGTCCCAATTGAAAACCTCAAAGATGCATCAGGACTAACGAATGAAATAATTAAACTAGTCGACACTAAGACAAATGAAGTTAAACGAACAATTTGGCTCAGGACTTTGAAATCGACAGGTCAAGTTGTTTACTCAGGAGTATATGAGACCTGCTCTTTACCAAACAAACAGATTTGTATCAAGGCCATTTTTCCTTTACCAAATGGAAACGCAACAGTGATATTGACTCCGAGTGTTGGCAGAAATGGAGAACTCATTTTAGATTCTTCGGGACAAAGAATTGGAAATAGTGGATTCTACTTCTTGCTTAGGGATTCTAAAGGACAATTATGGAGTAAATTTATCAAGTCCTTCAAAGACAAATTAGTCGTAAAAAGCATAAATGATAAAATTAGTGCGACACAGACCTTGACTTTATGGAATTTGAAAGTTCTCGAATTTGAATATGAAATAAAAAAAAACTACACACAACAAAATCTATAAGCAATAGTGCTCTTCGGGACACTGTGCATAGCCAAACCGTTAGCGGCAACCTAAAAAATCGAGACCATAGACAATGGCAACAGACGGAGTTAAAATAATTGACGGAGATTTAGCGAGAGATACATACGACCGAATCATGGACTTGTATGACAGTGATGCAAACATTGAAACCATAAGAAAGGAAGTTCCATTTGTAAAGGACGATTACGGACCTAACACCGACTTTTATTACGAAATTTTTGTGACAACTTACGCTTTGGCTTTTTGGGAAATCGGAGAAATAACAAATGAAATGCTCAATGAAGTAAAACGAGTTACTGACTTAAAAGCGGGGGTTAAAATTTGGACAGAAGAATGCGATGATAATGAAGGCAAGAAACGTCAAAACGAACTTGATAAGCTTTTAAAGAAAATATCCGAACCGAATCAAAAAATCAGAAAACGAAAAAAATATAAGCTAAGAAAGAACTTTTATTTTCAACCTGACGATATCTTGACTTTTCAACTTTCCGACAAAAACTACTACGCTGTAATTTGTGCCAAAGTAACTCAACAGCGTGGACAATGCACTTATGGCCTTGTAGCAACAACTTATAAAGGCAAAACAAAGCCGACAATTGATGAACTAAAAAATTACTCCATTGCTGGACTAAAAATTGGGTCTGGATACGACTCCAAAACAACTTTATCCGAACAACCCAACGTTGACGAAATTTGGCGATATACAAAGCAAGACAATTTCTTTTTTGGCCTTTCTTATCATTTAGTAACACACAGGGATATAATCACATTTAAGGACAAGTTTGAAGTTGTCGGCAAACTAAAGATAAAAGAGAGTTTTAAAAAAGATGGTGGATATGGTTATGAATCCTCATTTGACAGGTTTGAAAGTATATTCGATGACCTTGACAATCACATGAAAGTCTTTGGAGAACAAAAATTTCCAGTCACACTATTATGTGAGATTTGAAGAATAAAAAAAGGCAGCTGGTAACATCGGCTATACACCATTTCCAAAAAAAGCCCCCGATTTTCATCGAGGGCCAAACAACATAACCAAAATGAACGATGAACTATTTCATCATGCTCGGAGGCAAAATCACTTTATCAATTACATGCACTACTCCGTTGCTAGCTTTCACATCAGCAGCCACTACAGTAGCTCCACTAATCATTACTTTACCATTGGCCATCATCACTTTAACCTTCTCCCCTTGTACGGTAGCAGCTTCCTGACCATTGGAAAGGTCGGTTGACATTACTTTACCCGAAACAACGTGGTAGGTTAACACTGCTACTAGCTTATCCTTGTTTTCTGGCTTTAATAACATATCTAGCGTTCCGGCAGGCAAAGCGGCAAATGCGGCATCGGTTGGGGCAAAAACAGTGAAAGGACCAGTGCTTTTCAAAGTCTCAACCAAGCCAGCAGCTTTAACAGCGGCTACTAGCGTTTTTAGGTTGTCATTTCCTACTGCTAAATCAACAATGTCGTTAGATTGCGCTTTAACAACATTGATAGTAGCAAATAAAGCTACAACTGTACCTAAAATTAGATTTCTTAATTTTTGAGTTTTCATAATTAGAATGATTTGAACGTGTTTTAGTTTAAATTCACTCTAACTACGACCAAAGAGATGGCTATAGATTTTTGATGCCTAACTTTTTTTCAAAAAACCTCTGGCATAGGTTTGATCTACGGTAGCAACAGGTGTACCTCCCTCTTCTTCGAGCGTAATGGCAAAAGCTTGCACCTCTCCTTTGATCACTTTTAATTCTTGCACCAATTGGTTATGGTCAAAAATTCCGGCATCGATTGGAGCTTGCCCAGGTTTGATGGCCCAAAGCTGATATTGATGTCCTTTTGGTGGCTCAGGTAAATTATCTACACTGATAAATACAGCATTGGTGTTCTTATTCCAGAAAACATTGGCAAATGATTTTGGAGAGAGTTCAGAACCATCCAATCGCACATGTATATTATCATCATTCAAAAAATGAGCTACACGTAATTCGGCATAGTCTAATTCTTGTTGAGTAGACTCAATTTTATAAGCCATTTTTGAATTCTCTGCAGCAATTCTACGCACATCGTCTTTTGCGCTTTGCATTCTTAAAAAGAAATAAACATTGAATGCAATGCTCAAAAACAACAAAACAGCTGCCGCGGTTATCCATCTAGGAATTACTCTAATTTTCTTGATTTGAGTTTCAGGTTCGTCAATAGCCCTTAAAAAAGCTTCCTTTTCCTCGTCCCGAATGGTACTCGTTACCAAATCAAGTACGGCTGAATCTTCAGCACCCGCTTGACTATTGGCCAAACTGATAAGTACATTCCTTAATTCATCGAGTTCTGCGGCTATTTCTGGATAACGAACTGCCATTGCATCTACTTCCTGCATTTCCTCATCACTGAGCTCACCTGCCCAATAAGACTCCAAAATACCTGATGCTATGTACTCTTGAATATTCATTCTACTACTGACCTTAAATGTTGTAGCGCCATTCTAATGCGCGTTTTCACTGTTCCTAAAGGAATACTTAGTCGCTCAGAAATTTCTGGATGGCTGTATCCCTCAAAAAACGACATACTAATAAGCGTACGCTGTTTTTCGGGGAGTTGAAACATTAATTCTCTAACCGACTGATCATTTACCTCTGATTCGTTCCCAAACGTTTCCGAAACAAATACGAGGTCAACCGATTGTTCAGATTTTTGCCTTTGCTTAAAATCTTTAGACCTCGTCTTGTCGATTGCAGCGTTACGGCAGACTCTTACTAACCAAGTAAACAAACTTCCCTTTGAAGCATCGAAATTAGTAGAATTACGCCAAATTTTTAATAAAGCGTCTTGAAGTACATCTTTGGCGACATCCTCATACTTTACTATTCTTAAAATTACATTTAGCAAAATGGGCGAATAGTTTTGGTATATGAGCCGAACAGCTGTTCTATCACGGTCAGCCAATAGCATTGCTATCCTTTCTTCAATGGGCGTTTCTGATGTGAGATATTTGAGTTGAGTTGGCAAAATCAAGGATTATAGGGTTGAAACTAAAGTATAATGCAATTGTTTAGCCTCAGAAAAAATAAGTTAATAGGCTCAATTAATTCCTTCAAACAAACAGTTCAGTTCTAAGCGAATCAATTAATTTGCATTCATGAACTGGAATACCCTTCAATCTGCTCTTCAAGGCGAATTATTTACCGATACCACTACACGAAAACTTTATGCCACAGATGCTTCTGCTTATCGTGAGCTTCCCTTAGCAGTAGCTGTTCCTAAAGGCCAGAAAGACCTTATCACCCTAGTTAATTTTGCTCGGGAAAATAAAACAGGACTGATTCCAAGAACTGCCGGCACCTCATTAGCGGGTCAAGTAGTGGGCAATGGCATAGTAGTAGACCTGTCTAAACACTACGGCAAAGTATTAGAAGTAAATACTGAAGAAGGCTATGCATGGGTAGAACCTGGAATTGTTCGAGACGACCTGAACAAACACTTAGCGCAATATGGGGTGTTTTTCGCACCAGAAACCTCTACCGCCAATCGCGCCATGATTGGTGGAATGATTGGCAATAATTCTTGCGGTTCAAATTCAGTGGTGTACGGAAGTACTAGAGAGCATTTACTTGAAGTGAAAACCATTTTAGCCGATGGTAGTGAAGCCCATTTTGGCCCTGTGGAGGTAAATGAGTTAAAGCAGCAGAACAAATCGCTTCAGAGTAAAATCTATGCTGAAACACTCGAAATGTTGCAGCAACCCATTAACCAAAAGGAGATTATTGATGGCTTCCCCAAACCAGATGTACCCAGAAGAAACAACGGTTATGCGCTCGATATGCTTTTGCGGCAACAGCCATTTAGCGAAAACGGTAGCCCCTTTAACCTTAGCAGCTTAATAGCGGGATCGGAAGGTACCTTATGTTTTATTACCCAAGCCAAACTAAAGCTTACTCCACTCCCACCCAATCACAAACGTTTGGTCTGTATTCATTCCGAAACTATTGATGATTCCCTTCGGGCAAATTTGGTTGCGCTGAAATATGCACCTTCGGCTTGTGAGTTGATGGACCATTATATTTTGGAAGCCACCAAGCGAAACGCCATGTACAAGGCCAATCGCTTCTTTGTTCAAGGCGACCCACAGGCGATTTTGGTGGTGGAACTTAATGGAGAAACAGCGGATGAAGCCGATGCCAAAGTATTGACGCTTATTGAAGAGCTGAAAACTACTGGCCATGGCTATGCCTACCCTGTGGTAAAAGGTGATGCCATTAAACTGGTTTGGGATTTACGAAAAGCAGGTTTAGGACTGTTATCCAATATTCCAGGCGATGCCAAGCCTGCACCTGTGATTGAAGATACTGCTGTAGATGTTAAGGATTTGCCCGCCTACATTCGTGAGTTCAACCAAATTCTTGAGAAGTATGGACTGTTTGCCGTGCATTATGCGCATGCGGGTTCGGGAGAATTGCACTTGCGCCCTATTCTTAATTTAAAGACGGAAGAAGGCCAAAGACTCTTCCGCACCATTGCAGAAGAAATTGCCACTTTGGTAAAGAAATATAAAGGATCGCTTTCGGGTGAACACGGTGACGGGCGTTTGCGCGGTGAGTTTCTACCCCAAATGATTGGTGAGCATAATTACCAACTGGTAAAGCAAATGAAGCGCATTTGGGACCCAGAAAATATTTTCAATCCCAATAAGATTGTGGACACTCCTCCGATGGACACTTTCTTGCGCTACGAGAAAAATCAAATCACGCCTGAATTTGATACCGTTTTTGACTTTTCAGAACATGAAGGCATTTTGCGCTCCGCTGAATTGTGCAACGGTTCGGGTGACTGCCGAAAAACAGAATTAAGTGGCGGAACGATGTGCCCGAGTTACATGGCCACACGTGATGAAAAAGACACTACACGCGCCAGGGCCAATATGCTTCGCGAAATCCTTACCCATTCTACAGAGGCCAACCCCTTTGATAATCCAGAGATTAAGGAGGTAATGGACTTATGCCTGTCGTGCAAAGGCTGTTCTTCAGAATGTCCTTCTAATGTAGACATGGCCAAGCTAAAAGGAGAATGGCAGCATCAGTACCACAAAAGCAACGGAATTCCTTTTCGCACCAAACAGATTGCCCACTTTTCTAAAAGCATGAAACTGGCCAGCAAGGCACCTTGGGCTTATAATTTAGTGTTTGGAAATCGCCTTACAGGGAATATTGCCAAGTCGATTGCGGGCTTTGCGAAAGAACGAAGCATGCCCGCATTGGCCAAGCAGCCTTTGGCCCAGTGGTTGAAAAAGGAATTTAAGCCGAGAACCTCAAATCGTAAGGTCTATTTTTTCTGCGATGAGTTTACCAATTACAATGATGCTGAAATTGGAAAAACCACTGTGCTTCTGTTAAGCCAACTGGGCTATGAAGTTCTGTTTGTTCCTCATGCCGACTCTGGTCGTCCGCAGCTTTCTAAAGGCTTATTGGATGAAGCTAAAGTTTTGGCAGAACAGAACGTTGAACAATTCAGTGCGCTGATCGATGTTAATGCACCATTAATTGGCGTAGAACCCTCAGCCATTCTGACCTTTAGAGATGAATACATCAGCCTAACGCGGGGCGAAATGCAGGAAAAAGCAAAGGTACTTTCAGCACATGTATTTACCATTGAAGAGTTTTTGGCACAAGAAATTGACAAAGGGAATATTACTTCCGAGCAGTTTGGCACCGAAACCAAATTGATTAAAGTACATGGTCATTGCCACCAAAAGTCGCTTTCGTCTATGGTACCCACCAAGAAAATGCTTTCGTTACCCAAGAACTTTACCGTGCATATGATTGCTTCGGGCTGTTGTGGTATGGCCGGATCGTTTGGTTATGAAAAGGAGCATTATGAGGTGTCTATGAAAATTGGCGAATTGGTGCTCTTCCCTACCGTGCGCCAGCAACCTAAAGAAGTCATTATTGCTGCTGCAGGAACAAGTTGCCGTCATCAAATCAAAGACGGTACGAGTAGAATTGCCAAACATCCGGTGGAAGTGTTGTGGGAGGCCGTTATTTAAACAATAAAACTATGATTAAGAAAACACTCTCTCTGATCGCCTTTTGTCTATTCGCTTTCTCATGTCAAAATGATTCGGCAAGTAAACCCTTATCGCTACTAGATATTACAAACCAACAAGCACTAGATTACTTATTAAACAAACAACAAGTCACTGGCCATATTGATTTTGTTAGGGAGCCAATCGAAGCACTGAAAAAAGCCCGAGAATTAGGTAAAGCAGCCATCATTTATGGTGATTATAACGATTATAAGAACCAATTGAGTTTGATTGTAGAACAGGTCCGAAAATTAAACCCTTCCCTAAGCAAGGATTTAACCTTTTTTGACGCCAAAGTTACAGACCACGAATCATTATTTATTAAGGAGAATCTACTGATAGCGAAGACGAGCCAAATATTAATGGATTATTTTTTACTATCAGATATGGCCTTTGCCCAAGTGAATTTTGGTTCAAATGGTTTACAAAAAGGAAAAGCTACAAGCGGAAGAGTTTATCTATCCGTAGGATTATCTACCTTAAAAAATCTTGTGGAGTTTGATATTATAGATCAAGACACCAAAGAAATTGAAGAACATATTAATTCAGAGACAAATATTCTATTTGACTACACACCAAAATCTAAAGGCACTAAAATAATAAGAGGTATTATAACTACAATGCAAGGCGGAGTAGTTCAAGAGATTCAAATAGAGGACTCTATTGAAGTGAAGTAAAATGAATATTCTTCTATTGCCTTGATGTAGCCTCATTACAAAAAATCCGAAGATGTGTTATTAGTTTCTTTGCTGCACTCAGGAGAAAACTAGGTTTAATCAGTTTCCAGAATCACTAGAGTCTCTGTACATAAGGGGATGAACTTGCCGATTTAGTTAATTATGTCAGTCATCCGTCTGTTTCTTTCCCTGAGAGAAACGAAGGGTCTATCACTGCGTAAAGTAAGAAAGCATTATATTCTGCTTACCTCAATTTCTTCGCTACGTAAAAGGCCTTGGCCTTGTAAGCACCTTTACAAAATATTTTTATTCCTCTCCAACCTTGTATTTCGATTTTGGGTCTAGGGATCATTGTTAGTTTATTTTTCAAGAATTAACAGGTCGAAAACTCAAAATTTAATTTTTATGCATACCACTAAATGGTCATTTAGGCTGATGCTTTTATTTACGCTAGCCTTCATTTCATCCTGCTCACCAGATGATAGTGCGGTACCCGACAAGCGTTTATTACCAGAAACCTATTCGGAGCTGAACTATAGTCGAACACTTTATTTTGATAGCCAGTATAGGTTGATCAGAATTTACATGGTTTCCAAATACTCAGATGAAAGCTGGGGGGAATCTACTCAAATTTACTTCTACAATGATGAAGGTGTATTAACAGAATCTCATGTTGACAATGGTTGGAGAATGCTTTATACCTACGATGGCGATAGGATTGTAAGGACTGATGAATACGTATTCTCTACACACAATCAATTCCATACTTTTGAATACAATGAACAAGGAAGACTGTCCAAGTCTACTACATATCAAGATATTCCAGAAGAAGGTGGTGTAATTCCTGTAAGCGGAGAAAGCTACGATTACGATGCAAATGGTAATATTACCGAACAACGTCTGTACTATTATACTACCAATGGAGCTGAAGCCAAACTGCTCACCACCTTCTCTTATAGTGGGTATGATGACAGAATCAATGGAGACAATATGTTCTCAATTCATCCATTCAACCCATTTATAAAGTTGAGTGAGAATAATCCTGGTCAAATGCTAATAAAAAACAACAAGGGTGAAGTATCTAGCACAAACACCTACACTTACCAATATCATAAAAAGGGGCATCCTGTGAAGAAGATTACTCACATAGAGTTATACAATGGGCAAGTCAATGATTATGTAAGTACCTATAAGTTCAAAGATTAAAATCAGCTCGCTCTACTATTGTTAAAAAAAAATCGAGGGTAAGCGCTAAATGATTTGTAACAAAAATGCCCTTGCTGATCAAAATCAACAAGGGCATTTTTAAAATAGAGTTAATTATTTTTTCGCTGTAGGAAATTTGGCCATAATAGCTTTTACTCCTTTTTTGATTCTTTCTTCTGCGTCCTTAGGCGGAACGTCATTGAGGGTTTTACTGCCAATGCCCTGCCAAACCAAAAGCTCTTTTTGATTATCTACCATATGAATCACGATACTACCTTGGTTAAAAGTATAAGACTCCACCTGATAGTCTGACCAATATTTCACATTGTAGGGGTAATCGTTATGCGTCAGAGAACTTATTTTCTGATCTATGACAATATGAAAATCAAGTACTAAATCAGGCGTTCCTGTTGTTTTCTCAATGCCCAGTATCTCCATTTCAGCTTCTACCGCCTCCATAATTCGCTTACGATTGAGCTCATTATCAAACATTGGATTCGATTTACCAGGTTTTTCTTGACCTTCTGCCCATGCAAAACTTTCATACTGAGTAAAGTCAATGTCCTTTTCTTGGTCGGAGGTTACATATAGTTTTTCTGAGCAACTAAGTGCCAGAAAACAGAGTAAAAACAGGGGTAAAATCTTCTTCATGTCTATTTTATTTAAAACAAATGTACCTTGATTATTCTACTCGCCTAATGACCGGAGTCAATGAATAACCTGACTTAAGTCAGGTTAGTATTTGGAGTATAAGCGAGCCTAACGGTACCGTATTTTGAACGTACCGTTCTAATACCTTCGTGACCTTTGCTACTTAACGTTTCTTTCTGTGGTTCTGAATCTACTGTCTCTACTGTCGCAGGTTCTCCGAACCTGTGACTACTTATTGATCAAGAACTGCACTCGTTATTTTAAACATGGTGTTTTTTTAGACCCTTCGTACCTCAGGGAAGGAAAACAAGCGTTTTCGCTTTGCTGATCTTCAACACTTGAATATTCACATGGCATTTTGGGGTATTTAATTCGGTAAATCTCGGCATCCTTCTCAGTTCAGTGTTTCTATCTATGTTACTGAAAAAGACCTCTGAAGTTTTGGAGCAGAGTGACTTTCAAGCCAACTTACCTGATACAGAAATGGCGTTGGCACAATACCCAAAGCTAAGTCATGCTGTAAGCATCCTTTCACACTTTTCACTGCCGCAGGCTTTCCAAACGTATGTCTGCTTATTATCAAAGACAGCACTCTTTGTTTTTTAGACCCTTCGTACCTCAGGGAAAGAAAATGAGCATTTTCGCTTTGCTGATCTTCAACACTTGATTAACCCTACTGCGTTCTGGCACTCACTTTCCTACCCTACAAAAGCCACCAATAATATTAAAACTCCAGCGTCAGGTCGCTTACCCTTTTATAGCCTTTGATATGGATGGCTTGGTCATCAATTTCTACAATGGCAAAGCTGTTGTTCTCCAAGCCTTGGTAGTCAACCATGCCTAACTGGGTGACATAATGAATTCCATTGATTTGAGTGTGTTCCTCTGCGTGCACATGACCATGGAATACGGCCAATACTTTACCTGAGGCTTCGAACAATTGCTGAAATCTCTGGTAATCGTTGACATGAAACTTAGCACCTTCTTTATTGAATTCATAAAGCGGGTGATGACAGAAAACAATCGTAGGCAAATCATTCTCTTCTAAATCTTGCTTGAGCCAATCATATTCAACCTCAGGAATATTGGCATCCTGCCAATCTGCTCCTTCTTTGTAAAATTGGTTTCTCCCATCGGCATGGTAATTCGCATCCAATACCACAAAATGGAAGCCTTCTTTATCGAAAGAATAATAACTCTTCGACTTATCAATACCCGTGTTTTCTGTATGATTTAGGAACTGCTCTTTCCTTATGCTGTCTACATCGTGGTTGCCTACACAGTGAAAACGAGGCCCATCAAATTTTGCATAAGCATTCTCTAGCGTTTCTAAATAGCGTAGCGTATCTGCTTCTTCCTGATTCAGGTCTTCATCTTTAAAATCACCTAAATGTGCAACGAAGTCGACTTTTTCGCTGTTCATTACCTCCACAAACTCATTCATTTTCGCAATAGAATCGCGGTAGTAGCGAGTGCCAGAGTTTTCACGATCGGCATAGTGTGAATCGGTAGTGAGGCCAAATCTGATTTTCGAAGTCTTGTCTGGTTGACAGGCATAGATTGAAAGCGGTAGAAAGGTAGACAGCGTGACTAAACCGCTGTTTTTCAAAAATTTTCTTCTGGAATTATCAACCACTTTACCGTTCATTTTGGATTACTTTAGATCTGCTTCTAAAGTAACAAAAGCCTTAAACGATAAGGAAATTTTTGACTTTAAGTTTTCTATATCAAACTCTGTCTTCTGGCCTTTTGAACGGCCTCTAGCTTGTTATGCACTTGTAGTTTTTTGTAGATGTTTTCGATGTGCTTTCTTACTGTACTGGGCGAAAGGAATAGGTTATTGGCAATTACCGTATAGCTAAGCCCTTCTGCCAACTGCTCCAATACTTCTTGTTCGCGTGTACTTAAGTCTACAATATCTTCTTCTATTCGGAGTGAGTCTTGTTTTTCGGGATAACGAAGCAGTTTTAGTGTTTTTACTGCAATGGATGGGCTCATGGCTGCCCCTCCTTCAATGGTTTCTATAATGGCTTTATGAAGTTTATCCCCTTCAATTTCCTTAAGTAAATAGCCGTCTGCCCCTACACGAATGGCATTAAAAATATTCTCATCATTATCGAAAACAGTGAGCATAAGCACCTTGATATGTGGGTATTTCTGCTTGACAATATTGACGGTTTCAATACCATCGAGCACAGGCATTTCAATGTCCATCAATACCAAATCAAGGTTATGGTTCTTCTCCAATTTGGCTAGAAATTCGCTTCCGTTGTGTACAGTGTATTTAATATCTAAATCACTGTAAGGAGACAGTTTCTCATTAATCGCCCTCGCTAAAAAGGTATTGTCATCTACTATAGCCAATCTTAATTTCATACTTCTAACTGTCTTAATTTCTATATTTTAGGCTTCCACAGTCAATTCTACTTTTGTTCCCTCTCCTACTTTACTGCTTAGCTTAAATTCTATCCCGGCTTTTTCCGCTCTACTTTTCATAATATAAAGTCCGTTTCCAGCAGACTGTGTTTTGGTGTCAAAGCCCTTTCCGAAGTCTTCAATCACAATTTCCATCTTGCTTCCAACCTCTTTAAAAGACACCACCACCTCTCTAGTTTCAGAGTGTTTTACGGCATTATTGATCGATTCTTGGATAATCCTGAACAGGTTCATTCCCACAAAAGCATTCAGTACTTTATCGCTATTTTCGCCAACTGTGCGTACGCTAATGGCATCATCGGTGGCATCGTGAATCGTAGCCGCCAATTGATTTGTACGCTCCTGAATATCTTCTAAACTGATTTCATCTTTATTCATCGCCCAAATGGTATCGCGCAATTCAGCAATGGTAACTAAAGTGAACTGCTTCATTTGGGTTAGTTTCTCTGCCATAAACACCTCCCCTTTATCGATATTGCGTTTTGCGGTATCTGTAATTGAGGTAATATAGGTAAGTTGAGATCCGATATTATCGTGTAAATCGCGGGCAATACGAATACGTTGTTCCTTTAAATTTTCTTGTGCTTGGGCTTCTACCATGGCCTTTTGCAGTTCAGCCTCTCGTTTTTGCGCTTGTGCTTTCAACTTCTGATCTCTAAAAACCCCATAACCTATCACAAGAATAAGTATCACTAAGCCACCGCTGGCCAAAAGCAAGTTGTTTCGTTTTTTAATAATCAGCTCGTTTTCAACCAGTTCATTTTGTTGACGAAGGATTTCGTTTTCCTTTTGTTCTGTTTCGTATTGTTGCTTTAGTTTTAAAACTTCTTTGGCCTTATCGGTAATAAATAGGCTATCCTGAGCCGCATTACTCTTTTTCAGGTAAACTAATGCGTTTTGGTAGTTGCGCTCATTTTCATAAATGCTAGAAAGCGTGAGTGCTGTTTTTTGTTGAAAGATAAGCAGGTCATCATCCACGGCTCCTTGATATGCTTCTTTACCTAAGTTTGCCGCTTCGGTATAATTTCCCCTCTTATTTAATACATCTGCTAAATGCATCTTCAAGAATATTACCTCATATCTATCTCCCCTTTCTTGCTGAAGTGCCAAGGCGTTTTTAAGAGATTGCTCAGATTCATTTAACTGACCCAGTCCTTTTTGCGCAATACCTAAATTGGTATAACTGTAAGCTACGACCAACCTTTGCCCAATAGACTGCCATAATTCCAGTGACTTTTCTGCATGCTGAAGTGCTTCTTCGTATCGTTCCTGATCATTATTGAGCAAGGATAAATTATTTTCAATTGCCGCCTGAAAAAACACATCGCCCAAAGCGCGATACATTTCCAACGATTCCATATTCACCTTTTCCGACAACTCATACTCTTTAATGGTTCGGTATTGACTGGCAATATTCAGCTTTACCGATGCAATTCTCTGCGAATCATTGGCAACTTCATATCGTCTAAGTGCCTTTAAGGAATAGTAAATAGCGGTATCTATAACGCCAGTGCGTTCATAGGCATTGGCCATATTGTGATATACAAAACTCAGCGTTTGCGAACCATTGGTAGAGTCTACCAAATTCATGGCGAGTTTATAAGACTTAATGGCATCCTCGTAATCTCCGGCCTCGGTTTTCAGAATGGCCAAATTCATTGATATTCTACCTTGAAGATCTTTGTCTCCAAAAGCCTCTGCTTCTTTATAGGCCTGGCGAACGTAATGCCATGCACTGTCTTTATTAATGGTTCGGTACTTAAAACCGATATCTCCTAAAAACTCAATTCGCTCTTTTCCACTCTTCAGAGAGAGTGAATCTTTAAGGGCATCGATAACCGATTGAGGTGTATTCTGTGCCTGTAAACAGACAGTCGCAAATAGTAACAGCGAAATGGCTATTAGAAAACGAAGTTTATGGAATGAACGCATGGAATAAAAATAGAGAAGAATTTTAATTGGAAGAGTTAGGCTTTAAAGTATTTCAAATATTTTTTTATTCACAATCAGATCAAGTCTTTAATAAGAATGTAGCCAATTTGATTATTCACAAGTTTTGGGTTGAAACATGCCTGAATTTCTTCCTAAAAAGCGCTTAAAGCACAAACACAATCATACAAAAAGAAAGAGAAATTAGAAATGGCGATAGAAACTCAAAAGGCAAAGCCCGCGAGTTCTGAATAAATTGAGAACCCAACGAGCTTATGCACATCACCATAAAAAGTATTCTCAATTGGCTTTAGCGGCCATTTCCTGAACAGTAGATTTTAAGAATGCGTCTACTGCCATTTCAGCACCTTTTAAGTATTTAGAAGGGTCGCAAACCACGGTAGCAAAATTGGTTTTCTCTCTATCTTCAACACTCCATACTCTCAAAACACCATAATCTGTTCCTAATTTATCTCTGTCGGCATTCATACCTGCCTCAAACTTTTGTCTTTCCAAAACATCCTGGATTTCCACTCCGCCTCGAGCCATGAAAGTCCCCATATCAAATCTGTTTGTGCTGGCTTCATTCACCTTAAAATTGGTTTCCACCTTTACCTGTGCCGAACCTGCATGTCTGTTTAGCGTTTTAGACATCTCGCCTTGGCCATCTTCAAAAACAGTCACCTCAATCACTACTTTGTTCCAAATAAAGTCACGCTTCTGGTTAACCACTTTGTTTTCGGTACCTTCTACATAATCGGCCAAACTGGCTATACCTGGCTTATTCTTATCGAATGTTTTAAGCGGAACAACAAACTTTTGCGTAGATGGTCTGGTCAGAATCACACCAAAGGCTTTGCCCTGCTCGGGCCCTTCACCTGCCTTTAACTCCCATCTTTTCTCACGGTTTTTCACAAAAGCATTGTGGTTCCAAACTTCATCAATGGAAGCGATTTCAAAACCCTGAGCTTTTAAATCATTCACATACTGGGCATATAGCTGGTCAGTCAGTTTTTGCAAATCATCTGGGTTCAAACCATCGAGCACTACGGTAAGTGAGGCTTTGGCATCTCCTTTAATTCCACCTCGCCACATTTTTCCGCCCTTTTTCTCATCTTCTAAAGTAAGTGCTGTTTGATAGTTTACCTGAAAATCAGAAATGGCAACTCGTTTAGGACTCTTGCGATAATTCAGGTTAGCGGGTCCTAATTTTTTCACTTTAATTTCACCAACTGATTGCGCTTTGAGTGTTAAGCCAGCAAACATCGCGACTAGCATAAACAACCATAATTTCCTATTCATAATGTACCTCCTATTTTAATCTAAATTATAAATCAAACTTAGGCTGCTTGCTTACGGCATTCAATAGGGCAATTGACGTAAACTTGGTCAATGGTCATTAGTCATTGGGGGATTAGTTATCAGTTATCAGTTATCAGTTAATCGGACCCCGAAGTCTCGGGGCAGGAAACAGTTCCTAGTTTATGGTTTATGGTTAAAAGTTGGGGTTACTGCAAAAGTCAACTATACCACGTCATTCAGAGCGGAGCAAAGAATCTCCAAGAGTTTCGCACATACTCAAAAGCCTTCATATAAACTTTCCCAAGTGGGGAGGTTAAGGTCTGTGCTAGACATGGTCACCCACCTTTTCACCTCGACCGTAGCGGAGAGGCCTGCCAAGAAAATTAGTGCTTGGTATTCGGGATATTGTCTGTCAATAGCAGCAGAACCAACTCCAGGCGTCATTGCGAGGCACAAAATGAACGCAGTGGAATTTTGTAACGCGGCAATCTATTAGTTCTGGGCAGTAGACTTCCAAGCGGGCAGATTGCTTCGTCATGAAAACTTGTTAGCACAAGGTTTCATTTCTCGCAATGACGGATACCTCAAAAGCAACCGCAGCACGTCATGCTGAACTTGTTTCAGCATCTCTCACAGCCTTGCACTTGACTAGGGAAATCGGTGATTGGTGTATTAGTTATTGGTTAATCGGATTTAGAGCTGAAACTCAGGACTGTGTTGGTGACAATTGCTCAGCCGACTAATTGCTACCTACAAACCAACCTTCTCTTGTAATTATTCTTTTAAATTCTTTTCTTCCGAGAAGAAAAACACACATATACTTTTTAACCCCCTGTGCTTTTCTAGAAAATTCAAAAAATGCACGTTATACAGTACCCGTTGGTTAGCTATCGTGCACTTTTCGTAAATTATTGAAAATATATCATGCATAAAATTGAACGATAGCTAACGTTGTGCAGGATTAAAAGAACAATATGACAGACTACGATAAATCTTTTGAAGCGCTAGTTGAATTTGAGAAGAAGTCGAATGAATTTTTGAAGTCAGACTTATCTGAATCTGACACTAGAAGCAAGATTCTTGATAAAATAATAATTGATGTTCTTGGGTGGACAGAATTTGACATTGAAAGAGAAGGATGGGTTAGAGTTGGTTTTTTTGACTATGAAATAAAGACTGCTACTTTTCAATTCGTAGTTGAAGCCAAGAAGAACTTTCAAGAATTCAAGCTTCCTTCAAAGGGTAATGAAGTAAAGGCAAAAACAATCTATGACGGAAATAGAGATGTCATTGATCAAATAAGACAGTATTTGTTTGAAAGAGGATTAGCTTTCGGTGTCATAACAAATGGAACACAATTCATTATAGGCCAATTTTCAAACACTCAAGGTGCAGACTGGAAAGAGCAAAAGTGTTTGTATTTCAAAGATTTGGAAGACATTAAAAAGAACTTCGACAAATTCTATGATTTACTTTCTAGAGAGTATGTTGGTAAATACGGAAAAATTAAGATTACTAAGTCGTCCAATATTGGAAAGACAATAGTGAAAGACTCTAACCTGAAGCGTAAAAATTTTGAATTAGTAAGAAATCAAATCAGTCAACATCTAATTCCTGTAATCAACAAAGTTTTTGAGGAGATTTATAACACCGAGTCCTTGGAAGCAAAAAAGATTCTAGAAGAATGTTACGTACGAAACAAGGACGTAAAAAAATACAACTCTGAACTGGGATTTATTTTTTCAGACACACCACCAACATTTGATAGCAGAATTGTTCCAGTTCAAAATACTGATAGCACTCATGAACAGTTAACAGATCAGCTATTTGTTGACACTAGTGTTTTGCCCGACCCCATCATTTTGATTGGTACAGCAGGTGCAGGAAAAACTACTTTCATTAAATATTTTACGGAAGTACTTCTATCCAAAAAACAAAAGAAAAATCGCCCTCTTGTATACCTAGATTTTCGCTTATATACAAGTCAAACCATACGTGATACTAAGTACATTTATCAAAATATCATTGAACAACTTGAAAACACATATCCCGAACTCAACCTTTCGAAATTAAATATTCTAAAAACTATATATAAGCAGGATATCGAGAAAAAGAAGGATGGTGTTTGGGCACATATTGTAAATGATATCAGTAGGCTGGATGAAGAAGTTTCAAAATTTATTGAATCAAAACAATCTGACCCTCTTGTACATTTAGAGGCAATTTCGAAATACTTGCTTCACAAGTGCAGCAAAAGAATTTGCGTTCTATTTGACAATGCAGATCAGCTCAATGAAGCAGATCAAAAGGAAGTTTTTCTCCTCGGTAATGGACTAAATAGAAATTTGAAATGTATATCCATTATTTCTTTAAGAGAAGGGTATTTCTACAAATGGAAAGATAAACCACCATTTAATGCATATCAATCAATTGTTTATCACATTACAGCTCCTCCTTACAGAGAAGTTTTGAAAAGGAGAATTAATTACGTGATGACAAAGTTTGATTTCCAAGAACTAAATCTGAGTGCAGCAAACAAGAGTATAAAGTTTCAGAAAGGAAGTTTAGAACACCTCTTCAAAAACTTATATGATACTTTGTTTAGTAAAGAAAACTCAGAAGTCATGGAGTTCTTGGAAGAAACTTCTTATCCTAATACTAGACAAGGATTAGAAAATTTCAAAAGCTTTCTTCTTTCAGGCCATTCCAAGATTACGGAGTATATGTCCTTTGATTATGGGGTAGGTGATGGTATTCCGATTTGGGAATTTTTCAAATCTGTCGCATTGGATTCAAATTATTACTATGAAGCCAGTAAAAGCAAGGTTATAAATCTCTTTTACCCTAGTAAGAACAATACCAATCATTTCACTAAAACACGAATTTTAAATTATTTATTTAATCGCTTAAGCCAGTCTTCAAAAAAGTACGACTATTTCAAAGTTGGGGATGTAACGGAGCAATTCTTAAAAGCTGGTTATACAATAGATGTAATTGAAGAAGAGCTTCAAGAGTTGTTTGACTATAAACTAATATCAACATCTGAATACACTGAAGATATTGAAGAAGAAACTTCACTAGACTCCAACTCAATGATTTCTATTACCTCGGTTGGCGTGTACTATTTGAAATCATTAGTTAGTCGTTTTCACTATATAGACTTAGTTCTTCAAGACACTCCTATTTATGCTGAAGATTCATTTGGTCAATTAATTAATGTTTTTCCTGATTCTGATGAATATGGAAATCGTGATCTTCAACAGCGAAAGGAATCGGTTGAATCTTTCATAGATTACCTTAAAAGTCAGGAAAAAAATGACAAAAAGTTTGTCTCGAACTTTGACGACCAGTCAATAATGTTCGATGTTGTTGAAAGTTTGAAACAGAA
This sequence comes from Roseivirga ehrenbergii, assembly GCF_001593005.1. Taxonomy (GTDB): domain Bacteria; phylum Bacteroidota; class Bacteroidia; order Cytophagales; family Cyclobacteriaceae; genus Roseivirga; species Roseivirga ehrenbergii. The sequence goes on along the minus strand of NZ_LQZQ01000045.1, from coordinate 312,108 downwards.
ATTAAGTAAGGACTTAGAACGATTGGATAAAGTGATAAAAAGACAAAAAAACCCTGCATAATCGAATAGACGTCCGTAGGCCATAAGCCCACGGTGCGCCTCTCACATGCTTGCGCTGAAGCTTCAGCATAGACGCCACCACCTGCCGTACGGGTCTCGTACTTAACCCTTCCCTCTACCCCAAATGAAACTCTTCTTTGTCTAAAGTAATCAGACTTAAGTAGCGCTTACCTTGCTTTGGAGCGAATAAAATAACTTTATCACCCACGGAAAGCTTATCGTAAAGAAGGGTATTTACATTAATAGTGCCTCTGGTAGTCACTACCCTATTAACATTGCCCGAACGGTTAGAAGTGAAAGTCAATTTATCTTCTACCAAGGCTGTGTGCCCTATTTTGTATCCGTAAAGCTTTGCATTGTTGTACCTCATGTAACTTCTCAACACCCTATAAAACTGATATAATGGCACAAGCAGAAGCGGAAAAATCACCAACACGAATGTCTATAAACCATTAGCGATTAGCATCAGGTCAAAAATTAGCACAGGCCCCATAAACATAAACCGTCTATTCTTTTCGGCAGTATAAATACCCTTTATGGCCTCTAGGTCGCGGTCGCTGAGGCGAACTTCTTGAACTGTGCTTTCTAAAAATTTTCTATTCTCGGTTTTCTGCTCTTCCGCTACTTGTTGGTCGAAATCTACAGGCTGTACTTCGGTCAGTTTTAAAGTAAGTTTAGATTTTGGCGCTTGGTCTAGTACCACTTGAGAACCAACTTTGGTTCGCGTATATTCTTTATACTCTACAGAATACTCCTCTCCATCGATGTATAAAAAGTAGCTTCTGGTGGTTTTAGTACTAGTTCCGCTCGACCCTCTTGAACCACCACTGCCTGTGGTGGTTGACGTGGTTACATTTAAGCGCTTGTCGGTAACTTTACCAGTAATTCTATATTTAACACCTCTTTTTAAATCGACAGAAGCCGACCATATCATATAACCGATAATGCCAAAAAAGAACAAGCCAAATACAGCCAGTATAATTTTTCCGCTGCTGTCGCTACCGAAAGTTTCAAAAATATCTTCGAAAACAAAGGAGGCAAAAAGGCCAAACATAACTACCACCATGATTGGAAAAATCATCATGGGAATAAGGTGCTTTCTCAGCCTCTTAATGTCTTCAGGCGCTAAAGGAAGTTGTTCTTTCATTAGCCTTAGCGAATACTGCTCGATAAGTAAATACCATCTAACGTATTGAAAACCAATTCATCTTTACTGGTTAAAGTGGTGCTACCATCATCGAACTGGTACATACTTTCGGCATTGAAACTTGGAACAATTTCTATTTCGGTACAATTGCCTGTAGAAGTTGCGCAAGAGTTCAGGAACATCTGTCCGTTGAATTCAAATTGCACTGACAAAAACTTACCGTTGCTCGTCTCAAATTCACTGGTTTTAAAACCAGCTGGAACTTCTTCGCCAGTTGTTGTATTCACACCGTTGACAATCCTCACCCAACTTTCTCCAAAGTTTTCACTAAAAGAGGACATACCTGCACTACCCACATTATTGTTTATAGCCTGAACTTTACCATCAGAGCTCATAAATCGTGGCCCGGTACCTGACAGGTTTGTGGCCGATCCGGTTACAAAGTTCCAACTAATACCATTGATAGACTCGTAGGCACGGATATCGACCGAATATGTTCTAGCTTGGGTACTTGGCGATATGTACACTTGCTGAACCAGTGTTAGCGCATGGTATTTTCCATCGGTGCCTTTGGTCACCAAGTTAGGCCTTACAAGATCGGTAGATTCCTCTGTCCAGTTTCTGTTATCAGTACTGGTGTAAATCCCCTTTGAAGTGTAAGCCAGTGTTTTACTTTCGTCATGATAAATGCTTACTATTTCACCTATGGGCGAAGTGGCATAAGTTTTAGCACCAATGTCGTATACTTTATCGCTCACATAGGCGTAATTGCCCAATACATAAGTTTTTCCAAACATCTGATTTGAAGCATATTGAAAGTCGTACTCCAATGGCAGATAAGACTTCGTCCCATTCGATTCCTTAATAATTCCGCTTTTAAAACGAGAGCCATTTTCTAAAAACCCTTGGCTATATACCTTATCTCCTACTCGGCAAACGGCAAAATCATGGTCAACTGGTTCTACCGTAGTGCCTGAAGCTACATATACCTTTTTCGCGCCCCATCTATCGAAAATATTTACATAAGCATGGTCGCCAAAAAGCTTCATACCGCCTTCGGTGTTTTGCCAAATCTGATAATCGGCTGGGTAATTATAATACCGTATTTCTTGGCTTGGAGTAATAATGATTACTCCGCCCTCTTTTGCGTAAGCAAAGTGACCGTAGCTATAAGCAGTTTTCACTTTGTTTCTACTGAGCCCATTGCCATACACTTGTGAATAATTGAGGTTGGTTAAAGTAGTTTGGGTGAAGGTTTTTGTAACTACATCAAACTCACCTATCACTCTATTATAACTATCGAAAAAGCCCATTTTCTCACCCGAAGTGCCAAGGTAGTAATCCTCGTTCATGGTTAACTGAACTCCAGTACTTTCATAAGTGCCATTATTGTCGATAAAGAAAGTTTTGCCATTGGCACCATCATTCTGAATGTAGATTAGCTTTCCAGAATCCGTTACTCCAGTGGCATAATGCACGGCCGCAGAACCTGACCTGATATTGTTGAGGTCATAAACTCCGCCATCGGAAGTTACAAATAAGCCGCTGTTACTAATATTGGTTTGAATCGGCTTGTCCTTGTCTTTACCATAGATAAACAGCTCCTGAACTGATTCCCCTCCATCTTTGGAATAATAATTCTTTACTGAGGTATTCTCTCGGTATGAAAATATCATGTATTTCTCATTAGGGCTTACACTGATGTTTTCAGCAGCAGCAAAGGGAGAAAGCTCCATAATCTTCTTGAAGGAAATATTAGCCAGCGATCCTTGAGTAGGGTCGCTATCATCGGTAGTATCGCATGCGACAAACGATAAAGTGAAGATAAACAAGCAAATGAACCAAAGCTTTTTGTACATGAGTTTCCAGAATTTAATGTTCTACAAAGCTATTTCGGAAGTACTAGCAGTTCAATAAGGCAATTGACGTAAGTTTAGGGATTGGTCAATGGTTAATTGGTCATTAGTCATTGGGGATTGGGGATTGTGAAACAGGGTATCGGTGGATCAGGGGAATAGGATAATGTTTTATTGCTAGACGGTTCAACTGACATAGCTCATTCGGAGCGTCATTGCGAGGAATGAGATTCGCGGTAGCGAAAGCTCATGACGAAGCAATCTCTAGTATTAATTCACGAGACAGTGAGATTGCTTTACGCAAACATTCAATCGGAGCGTCACTGCGAGGCACAGACCATGCGGTAGCAATGGACTTTAACGAAGCAGTCTCTAGCAAGCAGCTCATGTAATTTGAAATTGAGATTGCTTCACGAGACAGTGAGATTGCTTCACATAAACACCATCACTCCGAAGAAGTACAGCAAGTTCGCAATGACGGTAACCGCAGGTATTTCCTGTTAGTAACAACCTCAATCACAGATTATTCCTGAATCCAAATCACCACAAACACCCAATCGGAGCGTCACTGCGAACGCTTACGCCTTAGCTTCAGCGTTGGCGCAGAATCAGGCCATGCGATAGCAACGGACTGTAACGAAGCAGTCTCTAGCAAGCAGCTTATGCAATATGAAATTGAGATTGCTTCACGAGACAGTGAGATTGCTTCACGTAAACACCATCACTCCGAAGAAGTACAGCAAGTTCGCAATGACGGTGAACGCAGATATGTGCGGTTAACAACAGTCTCAATCACACATTATTATTTAATGCAAATCACCACAAATGCCCAATCGGAGCGTCACTGCGAACGCTTACGCCTTAGCTTCAGCGTTGGCGCAGAAGCAGACCATGCGATAGCAATGGGCTGTAACGAAGCAGTCTCTAGCAAGCAGCTTATGCAATATGAAATTGAGACTGCTTAACGAGACAGTGAGATTGCTTCACGTAAACACCATCACTCCGAGGAAGTGCAGCAGGTTCGCAATGACCCAAATCAAAAAAGCCGTGAGCTATAAGCCCACGGCAAATCCTTAAATGTTAAACCCTAAACCAACTTCAATACCCTGTATAAATAAATGGTGCCCAGAAGTACGGGTGGGTTTGATCTCCGTATTCACCTGTAATGAAATTACGTTTTACTTCGGCCAAAGCGGCTGTGGTGGCCATTTTTTGATTGAACATTCTGCGATAAAGCTCTACACTTAAATACATGGTACCTATATCACTTACACTCCATAAAGAAGTAAGACTACTGTTTACACCCGCATTGAATAAGGCCTGATTCAAGCCTTTGATCCCATCCCCTGGCGACTCTACTCCTAGCGCAGTTTGGCAGGCACTGAGCATTACAAAATCAACAGGCAAATTCAGTTTTTCTAATTCACCCACCACGAGCATTCCGTCCTCTCCATTTACTGGGGTTGGTTTTACCGTCATGGCAATGGAACTTAAATCAAAAACATAAGGGTGTACGCTGGCATGACTCGACAGGTGCACAGCCTTGAACCTGCCTAATTCATTCGCCTTACTCATGCGTTTCAGCTCCTGCTCAGTCATCATATCGTCTAAGCGGGTTTCTCCATTTGGAATAAGGTCGTTAATCACCATTACCTCTTTTCTTCCTCCCTGCAAATATGCCATAGGCTCCTCTCCTTGAAAAGTGGCAAAAGCATAATCTAGCGGTTGGTTTTTTTGCAAATCTTCGCGCACACGGTATCGTAGTTTTTCCAAATCGCCCAATGAGTTTAAAGGTGCCTTAGCAGCGGTGTAGTTAGCGTAAGTTGCGCCACCAAAGCCCAATACGCTTTTCTCATAGCTCTTTTTCGGTTGACTTCTCAAAGTAGCAAGTAATGCAGCATTTGGAATGTAACCAATTTCAAAGCGTTCCGCCAAATAGCGTCCGTTAATGTCGATTAGCGCATCGAAAGGAATAGTACTGATTAAGCCTTCTGGGCTGATGGTGAGCTTGGTAATGCCTTGCAGTTTTTCTTCCAAACCATCGATAAACGTAATGTGGAAGCGTTTCAATAAGTCAGGCATTTTCTCTTTCTGGAAGAACACATACTGGCCATCCACCACTTTGGCTTCCATATGCTTGCGTAAATACTGGGTCATTAGTTTAAATTCGCCCGGTGCAAACATATTGGGTTTGCGGGTTTTCTCGCCCGTTAAATAATCTAGGTTCGGACTTCTAAACTCTTGTTGTGCCAGTTCCTTCTCTAAAACAATCAGTTCGGGGTCACTCTCTAATAAATCCACAAACGCACCAGCCGATCTGTTGTATCGGGTATACACTTCATTCTTGGTCACCAAACACATTAAGTAGGTGCCTTCGTAAGTGGTGCCTTTAGAGACATCGATAAAAGAAAGGTAGGCTTCTTTTCCCCCCAGAATAGCCTGAAGTTCCTTTAAACTGAGTTGTTTCTTCTCACTCCTTTTATCATTCAAAAGTGAATAAGATCGGTTGGATTCAATCATGTCATAGATTTTATCGAACTGCTTGGTTTCGTAATAGGTAGAAGCCAAAAATCCGTTGATACGCTGGAATTTATCGAGGTAACCACGTTGCGCCAAAGGATCTAACTTTTCCAAAGCAGCAATTTCTTCTGCTCTGGCCTTTTCAAACTGCACAACTGCTTCGGCATATTGTTTAGCGTCCATCAAGCGAACACCATCATTATAAGGATCGCCTGTAAGTTCCGCGCCTCCTTCTCCTCCGAGAATATTGGCCGTGGTAGAAATCCCGTTTTTCGCAAAATTGACATAGTCGTATTTGTCGACCCCTGGAATTTTAAGGAAACTTTCGGCACGCTGAACGATGGCCTTACCCTTTTCCACTTCCTTATTGAAAGCATAGGCTCTTAAGATTACATAATAAGCCTCGGCCAAATACTCTGGCGATTTTAGCTTCGGTAACATATTCACATAGGCATCGGCCATTCCCGAAGCGTCTGCAAGCTTTCGCTGCTCGGTAAGCGACATAGTAAGGTAAAAGTAAATTTTGGCCAGTACTGCGTTAGAAGGAATGTTGCCTTTCAAGTCGGTCAGCATTAGGTTGCTGGCAGACTCAACTTTATCCCAACGCTTTAAAGATGCTTGAAGACTAGCTAACTTTACATATGCACGGTAGCGCGAAGCAATACTATAGTTGGCCTGATCGAAAACGATCTTTTCTAAATGCGGTTCTAACTTTTGCCCGAAAGTAAAATTCACTTTTTCGGCCATACTGGCAATACTCACAAATGCATCTGCATATAATGACCTGGAAATCAATCCCTCTTTCACTGCAGCTTCAGCAGCTATCCAATCGGCCAAGGTTTTATCCGCAATTTCATTCTTCGCTATACCCTCGTAACTCGCCCCAAGACTAGAAGCCAAATTTTCGAAAGTAGCTTTGGCCCTTGCCACACTTTCTTGGCTAAAGTTTGTTAGTGCAGCCCTGGCCCTTTGCACCGAATTGGTTAATTGAGGATAATTTGAAAGGGAGTTTACATAAGCACTTAGGTTTTCGTAATTCCTTTGCATGGTCGTAGCGTCCGCCCCCATCGCTTGCATATTCCTTAAAAATCGTTCTGCCTCTATTGGCTGATCTGCAAAAACAGCGTAAATAAACCCGTAATAGCTATTGGCAATATCGTAGCTGTTATAAGCCACCGACCATTGGGCCAAATAGACTGCATTGGTGGGCTTACTATTATCATAAAGGGCTGTAGAAGCCAAAATAAAGGCTTGAGAGTTTTCAGGGTAAACCTCTAACAGATCGATTGCAGCATTGAGTTTAGCACTGATATTTTTTGACTGCTTGGCTTGTTGAAAGGCCGCGTAACTAGGGTGAGCTTCTATCTGTGCAGGCGGAACACTTACCTGAGCATTAGCCAATTGGCAAAATAAAATAAGGGCGATGGATGTGAAATATCTTTTCATAGTGAGTGAATTTTAAGCTTTGTAAATAACGCGAGACCTTAGAATGACTTTAATTGAGCACCGTCCATGTAGGTTGCCGCCTCGTGCTTGTTGTCCGTATTTCTTTTCAATAAATTTCCGTGCTTCAGGCCGTTCTTCATTTGAACGATTTCCGCGGTTTGGTCGAAATACCAAGTCATTTGAACTCCATTTACTATCCCTTCGCTGTATTCCGCAAAAATGATTTTACTTTCAGACATTAGAAATTGCATGGTCATTCCATCCATTTTCCCGTTTTTCCAAGTGCTATACACCGCATCATTTCCGTTGATTGAAACTCCTTTTCCGTTAGCGCAATTTCCCATAACACAAGGTGCGGTGCCAGTTGTTGGTAAAGGGCTATTACTCACGTGAACATCGTTTTTATAGTCTTTAAACTCATAACCCGCCTTAGTTCTGACCACGTGCAGTCCCTCCTTCTTCCCTTCTATATATTGACCAAAGGCATACAGGTTTCCATCACTTTCATAACTGAAGAACCCGTGCCTTTTTCCATCTTTAAAAGTGCCCCAAAACTTACCAAAATCACCTGTCTGATTAGCGATACCATTGAGTTTTCCGTTTTCGTAGAAACCTACCTGATAGCCATAATCTTTGCCATCGGCTCCTAAAAGCTTGGAAAATGAATAACCATTCTGGCAGTCGCCTTTCACACACTCAGTACTGTTTTGAGCGAAAAGGTTAAAGTGAATGAAAGCAATTATAATTGTGAGCTGTATTCTTTTCATGGTGAACCTTACGTTGTTTGTTGGATTCAACAAAGCTATTCAGCTACACAGGCAGGTTCAATAGGGCAATTGACGTAAAATGTCAGATGATTTGGAAATCAATTAACGGAAACAGGCTTGACTGTAATCTGTTAATTCCTAGAAAGTGATTAAAGGAATACGTGTATTTTGGGGGATCTAATTAATAAGTTTGTAGTTCAGCAAAAAGCAATTCAAGTTCTGACCTCGTTTTTTTGAGTTTCACAGAAAGTTTTTCCATCATACTTTCTTTTTGTCCATCCTCAAATTCGAAGTCTGCATCGCTTAGCACAGAAAATCTACTTTTAAGCATTACTCTTTGCTCTCTCCAACTTCTTGTTATTTGCATTTGATAGGTTCTCAGTGAATATTTAAAGCTAGCCACATTGTGGTTGTGGAACACTACCTATGTACTATTAGTTTAAAAGTTATTTTAAGAGGCTCTGAGTTATTTAAAATACTACTTTTTCATAATGAGTAACAGTGAAATTTTGGAGAATCAATACTCTAGAAAAACTAGTTGTTATGACTAACTTTAATGAGCCTCCTATCAGCTCCGAAGTTTAGGAGGAGCCAATGACCTTATACACCTTTGGGCATAAAAAAAGAGTCACATTTCTGCGACTGTCTCGTCCTGATTTAAGTTGACAGTTATTAATTAATTGTGTCAACCTATTTCAGGACGTGACCACTCTTTTGAGCCTCCTATCGGCCCCGAAACTTCGGGGGAACCAATGACACTAAAATAAAAAAGGACAAGCTTAACGCTTGTCCTTTTTGAGCCTCCTATCGGGATCGAACCAATGACCTACTGATTACAAGTCAGTTGCTCTACCAGCTGAGCTAAGGAGGCAATACTCTTTTTTTCGGTACTCAAACACTAGTAAACTAGCGATTTCTAAGGAGGTTCCGAGATGCTTTTCGTTCAAAGCGAGTGCAAATATAGGCCTCTGTTTTTATAATGCAAAAGTGAAACTGAAATTTTTCAAAATTAATTTCAGAGGCCAAAATTACATGCTGCGCACCATTCTCAATTGCTTCTTCAGATGGTCCATTTCTTCTTTTGCCTTCTCTATTTTTTCATCAAATTCTGCCTTCAATTTATCGGCAGTTTTAGAATTGGCAAAGAATGAAAGGTTGTTATTCCAAAGTGCGATGTTATTTTCAATCTCTTGAATTTGTCTACGCAAATCTCCTTCTTTCTTGTTCAGTTTTCGATCGGCATTCGGGCCATTTTGCAAGCCACCCAGCTCAACCTTAATCATCAACTGCTCTTCTTCCTGCCCTTCTACATCAAGTCCTTTCACGTACTTAGCAAGTGCCTCAGAATATTTTTGTTCAATAGACTTCATAGCACCTCTCGGCACAAAGCCTATGGCTTGCCATTGGGCTAAGAATTCATCCATTTCTTTTTCGGAGCCTGTACCTTTAGCCGCTGCATCTAAAATAGACTGAATAATAGCTTCCTTTTTCTTTAGGTTCTCTGCATACTCAGCATCTGCTTTACTTAGGTTTGCTCTTCTGTTATTAAAGAAAGCATCGCAAGCCGCTTTAAATCTCTCGTAAATTGAGTTTCTTACCTTTTCCGGAACTGGCCCAATATCTCTCCATTGTTGTTGAAGCGCCTTTAACTTATTGGCAGTTGAATCCCAATCAGTGCTTTCTTGCAACTCAATAGCCTTCTGTATCAAAGCTTCTTTCTTCTCTAAGTTTTCTTGGCGCATGCCTTCCAACTTCTTAAAGAAATCATTTTTGTTACTGAAGAATTTTTTAAAGTCTGTCCAGAAAAGCTTGTTCACTTCTTTGGCGTGCTCTCGTGGCAAACCACCAATAGCATCCCATTTTTTCTGTAAAGCCAGAATTTCTTTGGTCTTGGCATTCCATTTATTAATACGGTCTGAATCAAACTCTGTAAAGGTTTTCAACTCAGCTGCCAACACTTTCTTCTTCTCTAGGTTCTCATTTAGCTCCCCTTTCAGGCTGTCTAAATATTCTTTACGCTTATGGTAAACCTTGTCAGAAGCAGCTTTAAAACGCTGCCAAAGTTCTTCTTGCACCTCTTTTGGTACAGGGCCAATGTTTTTGTACTCCTCATGAAATTCGTTCAATTGAATGATCGCTTCCTTAAGGTTATCCATTTGATCAAGCGCTTCAGCTTTTACACAAAGCTCAGTCTTGGCCTCTTGGTTTTTCTTTCTATCTAATTCTTTAAGTTCAAAAAGGATATGACGGTTATTGTAGAACCTGTCAATAAGCGCATTGTAATTGGCCCAAAGTGTGCGGTTATGCTGATTTGGTACCTGCCCTATTTTTTTCCATTCTTCCTGAATTTCCTTAATTGGATTCAAGCTGGTAGTCGCTTCTTCGTCTACCAATTCTCGAAGTTTGTCTAAAAGCTCAGTCTTCTTTTGGTAATTTTTCTCTTTTGTGGCTTCGCGTTCCTTATAGTAGTTATGCTTTTTATCCTTGATTAGGCGCAAAGAAGCATCAAAGCGATTATATAATTTATCGTGGCGGTATTCAAAATCGGCCTCTTCACCACCATCAGCAATGAATTTATCTAGTGCTTCCTGACGAGCAGCATCTTCTGTTTCTTGAAACAATGGCTCAATTTGAGCAAGAATTGCGTCAATCTTTTTGAAGTTGGTTTCAGAAGTTAATTCTTCAATCACCTCGGCCAGCTGTTCTCTAGTATGATTCGAATAATCAATTATTTGATGATCTTCTTCATCATCATGGTCGTTATCTTCCTCCGCATCCACCTCATCAGATTCTTCCGAGGCCGATTCAGTGTCTTCAGATTCAACCTTTAGCGTGGAAACTTCCTCTACATTTTCGGTTGGAGTTACTTCAGTGTCAGCAGACACTTCTTCCTTAGCTTCAACGACAGGTTGTTCTTCAACCTTAGTTTCTTCTTGAGGAACATCAACCTCAGGTTTAACTTCAGTGGCTGATGCGGCAGCACCTTCCTCTACTGTTTCAGAAACTGCTTCCGTTTGAGGGGTTTCTAAATTTTCGGTATTCTTATCAGTTTTCGAATTTTCGATATTCTGATCACCTGTCTGCATACTCTTTTCTTCACTCATAAATTCTAATCGACCTCAGGGTCGCTCCGTAACAAACCAAAGTTAACAAAACTATTAATTCAAACGCGGGTCTGCGGGGTAATTTGAGAACACTTTATACTTTCCGCCCATTTCTTTCAGAATAGACTTCCAAAGTTCGTCTTCATTCAGATCAAAAATTTGGCGGGCAGTAGCTTTTGGCTTCACAAACCAAGATTGGCTGTCCAACTCTTTTCTCAGTTGTCCTTCTGACCACCCCGAATAGCCCAGAAAAAACTTAATCTCATTTTCAGCAACCTCTCCATTAGAGATCATCGCTTTTATTTGCTCGTAATTACCCGACCAGTACAAGCCCTCTCCTATTTCTATCGCTCCTTCAACTGGGGTTTGAATTCTGTGAATATAATGCAGCGTGTTTTGTTCTACCGGCCCACCAAGGTTCAGCCGGCCATTAAAACCGTTTAGATCAAAACTTTCGTTCATTACTTCATCCAAAAGCAAGTCTGTCATTTTATTGACCACCAAGCCAAAGGTACCTTCTTCTCCGTTTTCACACACCAAAATTACCGTGCGGTCAAAGTTGGGGTCATGCAAAAAAGGTTCGGAAATCAGAAGGTCTCCGTTTTGTGGGTCGGGAATATTTTTATCGTATTCTAATCTCATTGCTGTGAGTTTTGAATTTATAGAACGAATTTTGGAATGCCTAATTTAGAAAACAAAGATTCGTCATTAGGCTGTTATATTTGTAAGAACAGAAGCTTTTTTCTATGACTAACATTGCTGATTTAAGACAGGAATATACCAAAGCCAGTTTGGATTTAGACACCGTTGCCCCGTCACCGTTTACCCAATTCAGAAAATGGTTTGATGAAGCAATCAAAAGTGAGGTTTTAGAACCTAACGCCTTTGTATTGAGCACTGTGGCCGAGGGCGGTAAACCGTTTCAGCGAACAGTTTTAATGAAAGCTTTAGACGATACTGGGGTTGTTTTTTACACCAATTACAAAAGTAGAAAGGCCCAGCAGATTGATGCGAACCCTCAAGTTTCGATTCTTTTCCCATGGTATGCGCTCGAAAGACAAGTGGCTATTACGGGAAGAATTGAAAAAGTTACTAAAATGGAATCTTTGGCTTATTTCACTTCACGCCCGCATGGCAGCCAGTTAGGTGCTTGGGTTTCTCACCAAAGTCAGGTGATTAAGTCGAGAAGTATTTTAGAAATGAAGCTTCAGGAAATGAAAGCCAAATTTATGGAGGGGAAAATACCTTTACCTGATTTTTGGGGTGGCTACCGTATTGTTCCAGAAACTTTCGAGTTTTGGCAAGGACGCCAAAGCAGACTTCATGATAGAATTATGTACCAGAAATTAGAGAATGAAGACTGGTCTACTTTTAGAATGGCGCCTTGATTACCCTTTATTAAGTAAAATGAGTTATATGGCTTTTCTATTCATTCTCATCCTTTCAATACCTATTTACATGGTATGTCAGTGGTCTTTAAGAAGATTAAAGCTTGGAAACGATAAAAATAGGAAGTACATAGCCGTATTACCAACGATAGTGCTTAGCCCACTTATTTATGTAGTAATTATAACGCTTTGGGTATTTTCCATTTCCTATTATTCAACAATAGATTTCAATCAAGAAATTTGGCAATCAAATACAGAAGAGCGTTTTAAGATGTCGAAAAACATTATCGAAAGCGAAATGCTCGTTGGTAAAACGAAAGAAGAGGTCATTACCATTCTAGGCGATAAATACTATTTGAATAATGAAGACAGCCTTGCCTATGGGTTAGGAGTTCTTCCAGGTTTACTCAATATTGATCCTAGTTTTCTCTTTATTGAATTTGAGAATGGAATCGTCAAAAAAGTCTACCAATATGAGGGCTGATTCCAATTGAGTACAGAACTCCATTCCCTTTGATTCAATGTCCGTGAACTCTAAACCGAGTTACAATCAAACAAGAATACTTGATCGTAAATAATCTTACCCTCAACGATTTTTATTCCAAAGTTTCTACTCATCTTTATTTTAAAGATTATCACCGCTATGTAGTAGCGCATTTATTGGGGAGGTTTCCTGGATTAATCAATTTACTCTTAACCTAATGATTATGAACCGAAACATCCTTTATGTATGCTGCATCCTCCTGCTCTCTTTTAGCGGGGTATCAAAAGCGCAATCAAGCAGCTATCCTCAAATCCAAAAGCTTTTAAATCAAACCAAAGGTCAGCGGCTTATAAAAGACATGTTTGAAAATGAGAGTTTAGTAAGTCAATCCATCACCGTCAACTCTTTTACTATTGTAAAAAAAGACAAAGATTTAGGCCAATTAGAAACCCGATACTATGATGTGCCGTGGGAAGATAAATTTCGCGTTGGATGCGCTGATGTGAAGCACAACAAAAAGTTAATCGAATGTGATTTCTATTTTGAAAAGGACTTTAAATACACATTAAAGTGGCTCAATGATAATGACGAAGCCACGGAGCATAAGACATCTATCATTAGTGTTTACTTGATAAAAAAAGACAAGAACAGAGATGAGTTCTTTGATCAAATCAGGCCGTTTCGGTCAAATTAATAGTATTTCATTGAGTAATGAGGGTGTTTTAGTAGTTCCTAAAGCAAGTCAAAAACGTCTCCCACTCCTGTCATTCGCTCCACATTGAAGCCTTCACCGTATTGCACTCCAATTTCATGACCATAATGGATGGCCCTGGCTTCTACCATCTTCATAAATTCGGGAGAAGAAATGTAGGTATTAGCTTCGTTGCTATTCGGATCGAAGAATTGTGAAGCAAAGGCCCTGATTGAAGCAATCTTCTTTTCCCAAACTTCTGAAACATCGACTACAAAATCTGGTTGTGTCGGAATGCTTTGAATATAGTGATATACCACTTTTGGGCGCCACGCAGCCTGTTCTACACCATCTATTTCTGTTTTAATATTCTTCAAACCAGAAAGAAAACAAGCTTCTTTAGATAATTGAGACGCTCTTCCGTGATCTGAATGTCTATCATCAAAAGCATTGGCCAAAACGATTTCTGGTTGATACTTCCTGATCATTTTAATCACTTCTAGCTGGTGTTCTTCATCATTTTTAAAGAAACCATCGCGAAAGCCTAAATTTTCTCTTGCACTCAAACCTAAAATCTCAGCCGATTTATTTGCCTCTTGTTGCCTTATTTCCGGTGTACCACGTGTTCCCAATTCACCTCTGGTAAAATCTACAATGCCTGCTTTTTTACCGTTAAGAATTGCTTTAAGTAATGTGCCAGAACATGAAAGTTCAACATCATCAGGGTGGGCAGCGAGGGCAAGAATATCTAACTTCATAATCTTTAAAATAATAAGAGGGATTGACCAAACTCAAACCCTCTTTATCAATTCATTTTTATCCTTTTGCCTCTTCCAGCTCTTCTTCTTTCGCAGTCAAGAATCGCTCCGCATCTAAAGCTCCCATACAACCAGTACCAGCAGCAGTTACAGCTTGACGATACACTCTGTCCGCAGCATCGCCAGTAGCGAATACACCTTCAATATTGGTTTTAGAAGTTCCAGGAATCACTTTCAAGTAACCTGTTTCGTCCATATCAAGGAAGCCTTTAAAAATATCGGTGTTTGGCTTATGACCAATGGCCACAAAGAAACCTTTGATATCAATCTCTTTCTTTTCTCCAGTTTGGTTATTTACTACCCTTACACCTGTTACACCAGTATCATCGCCCAAAACTTCTTCTGCTTCGGTATTCCAGTGTACTTCAATGTTTTTAGTATTCAATACACGCTTCTGCATGATTTTAGACGCTCTCATTTCGTCTCTTCTTACAAAAAGGTGCACTTTCGGGCAAATATTGGCCAAGTAAGTAGCTTCTTCGGCAGCAGTATCACCCGCTCCAACAACAGCTACATCCATTCCTTTGTAGAAAAACCCATCGCATACTGCGCAGGCAGACACGCCTTTATTGGCATAAGTTTTTTCTGATTCTAAGCCTAAGTATTTTGCAGTAGCACCTGTAGCTATAATTACAGCATCAGCAGTTATCAAATGTTTGCCTTCATCGATCCAAACTTTATGAGGGTAGCCAGAAAAATCAACTTTTGTAGCTAAACCATAACGGACATCGGTATTGAATCTTTCTGCCTGTTTTTGAAAATCGATCATCATTTGAGGGCCATTCACTCCTTCTGGGTAACCAGGATAATTCTCCACATCGTTTGTAGTGGTAAGTTGGCCGCCCGGTTCGCCACCCGTGTATAAAACTGGGTTTAAACCTGCTCTAGAAGCATAAATGGCTGCAGTATAACCTGCAGGACCCGAACCAATGATTAATACTTTTACTTTTTCTTCAGTCATTTTTTTGTTGCTTGATTTTCAAAACTAAACGATTAACAGCACTTGGGCAATCCTTGTTCCCTAGTCCAAATAAAAAAGGTCTCCTTCTCAAGAGACCTTTAAAATAATGTATGTTCTACTTAACCCAAATAAGGTTTCAAAGCTTTGCTTCGTGACGTATGTCTTAATCTTCTGATTGCTTTTTCTTTGATCTGACGAACTCTTTCTCTAGTTAAATTGAATTTCTCACCAATTTCCTCAAGGGTCATTGAGTGCTCACCATTCAAACCAAAGTATAAAGAAATAACATCAGCTTCTCTTTGAGTAAGTGTTGAAAGCGCTCTTTGAACTTCTCTTCTTAATGAATCATTCATCAAACCAGTATCTGGCTTTTCATCCATGTCATTCTCGAGAACGTCCAAAAGACTATTTTCTTCACCTTGAACAAATGGAGCATCCATTGATACGTGACGGCCAGAAATTTTCATGGTGTCAACGATTTCGTTGGTAGTTACCTCCAATACTTCCGCAAGCTCATCTGGAGATGGTTCACGTTCGAATTTTTGTTCTAACTCCGAAAAAGTTTTTGAGATTTTATTTAAAGAACCTACTCTGTTCAAAGGCAACCTTACAATTCTAGATTGTTCGGCAAGTGCCTGAAGAATAGATTGACGAATCCACCAAACGGCATAAGAAATAAACTTAAAACCTCTGGTTTCATCAAACCTCTGTGCTGCTTTAATCAAACCAAGGTTACCCTCGTTGATTAAATCGCCCAAAGAAAGGCCCTGGTTCTGATATTGTTTTGCTACCGAAACCACAAACCTTAGGTTTGCCTTAGTAAGCTTCTCCAACGCCAATTGATCTCCCTCACGAATTCTTTGAGCAAGTGTTACTTCCTCATCGGGAGTCAAAAGATCTACCTTACCGATTTCCTGTAAGTATTTATCTAGAGATTGAGACTCTCTATTCGTTATCTGCTTACTAATCTTAAGCTGTCTCATTCAATTAATTGTGATTTAAAACTGTGACAAGGAACTAAACATCACGGAATCTATGAAAAGTTCCTCTATTATTAACGCCTTTATTCTGCTTTAGTTAATTAATCTTTTGCAGGCTTTGGTAGAAGTGCCTTTCTAGACAATCTATACTTTCCTGTTTTCTTATCAACCTCTACAAGTTTAACGGTAATTTCTTCTCCTACTTCCATTAAACCGTCCATCTTCTCAACGCGTTCCCATTTAATTTCAGAAATATGAAGTAAACCATCTTTTCCTGGCATAAACTCAACAAAGGCACCAAAAGGCATGATTGATTTCACCTTACCTTCGTAAGTTTCACCCACCTCTGGAATAGCAACAATTGCCTTAATTCTAGCCAAAGCAGCATTCATAACTTCCTTGCTATCAGCAAAAACTGTTACCACACCGTTGTTAGCTTCTTCTTCAATAATAACGGTTGCTCCTGTTTCTTTTTGAATTTCTTGAACCACTTTACCGCCTGGCCCGATAATCGCTCCGATCTGGTCTTTTGCGATAATTACTTTCTCACTTCTAGGAACATGAGCTTTGTAGTCTTCTCTTGGTTCGCTTATGGTTTTCTTCATTTCGTTAAGAATATGAAGTCTACCTTCTCTTGCTTGGTTCAAGGCTTTCTCTAGTACTTCGTATGAAAGTCCATCTACTTTAATGTCCATTTGACAAGCAGTGATTCCCTTTTCAGTACCAGTTACCTTAAAGTCCATATCTCCTAAGTGATCTTCATCACCCAAAATATCAGAAAGAATAGCATATTTTCCTGTTTCAGCATCAGAGATCATACCCATAGCAATACCTGAAACCGGACCAGAAATCTTAACACCTGTATCCATTAATGACAATGAACCTGCACAAACAGTTGCCATTGAAGACGAACCATTTGATTCAAGAATATCTGATACTAAACGAATGGTGTAAGGATTCTTATCCGCAGGAGGTAATACTTTTTTCAATGCACGCATTGCAAGGTTACCGTGCCCTACTTCTCTTCTACCAGGACCTCTGTTTGGTCTTACTTCACCAGTTGAGAAACCAGGGAAGTTATAGTGTAGAATAAATTTGTTTGTACCGTGCTCTGTAGCACCATCAATCATTTGCTCATCTAACTTGGTACCTAATGTACAAGAAGTCAAAGATTGAGTTTCACCTCTGGTGAATACTGCGGAACCGTGAGCAGAAGGTAAATAATCTACCTCAGACCAAATTTGTCTGATTTCATTGAATTCTCTACCGTCAAGTCTTTTGCTCGAATCTAAAACGAAGTTTCTAGCAGCAGCCTTATGTATTTTTTTGAAGTATTGGCCAATCAAGAATGAATCATACTCATGATCTTCAGGAAGAGCGTCCACCCACTCTGTCTTGATTTCTTTTACATCATTACTTCTAATTGACTTATCAGCAGTTTGTTTTGCTACTGAAGCGTAAAGCTTGTCATAAAGCTCAGACTTCATTTTTTCGTAAAGCGCTTCATCATTGTTTTCATGAGAATATTCACGCTTTTCTGTTTTACCAGCTTCAACAGCTAATTCGATTTGAGCTTGGCATTGGATTTTAATGGCATCGTGAGCAATTTTCATTGCTTCAAGCATATCGGCTTCTGAGACTTCGCTCATTTCACCTTCTACCATCATAATATTATTGATATCGGCAGCTACGATAATCTCAAGCTCAGATGCTTCAGCAACTTCTTTGCTTGGGTTTAGCTTAAACTGACCTTCGTGTTTTACCACTCTAATTTCAGAAATAGGTCCGTTGAAAGGAATATCAGAAACAGATAGAGCAGCAGAAGCAGCAAGTGCAGCAAGTGCATCAGGCTGTACATCTTTATCATAAGAGATCATTGAGATCATTACCTGTGTGTCGGCATGGTAATCATCTGGAAAAAGAGGACGAAGCGCTCTATCTACCAAACGGCAAATCAATACTTCATGGTCTGATAATCTACCTTCTCTTTTCAAAAATCCTCCAGGAATTTTTCCTGCAGAAGCAAATTTTTCTTGATAGTCGACAGAGAGAGGAAGAAAGTCGACATTTTCTTTAGCATCTTGAGCAGATACTACTGTGGCGAGTAACATGGTGTCACCCATTCTTACTACAGCCGAACCATCGGCTTGTTTCGCTAGCTTACCCGTTTCAATCGTTATGATTTGACCATCAGGCATTTTGATGGTTTTAGTTATTACATTCAGCATAAAATATTTTTTGTGTAGTACAGCGCGGGGAGATCAAAAACAACCAGCAGTATGCGAATAAGTAAAGAAGGGAATCCACATTGAACTCCCTTCTTTAAATTACTTGTATTACTTACGTAAGTTCAATTCAGCAATGATTGCTCTATATCTCTCAATATCAACTTTGATAAGATAATCCAACAATCTTCTTCTTTTACCTACTAGTTTAAGTAGTCCAGTTCTTGAAGAGTGATCTTTTCTGTTGCTCTTCAAATGGTCTGTAAGGTGATTGATACGGTAGGTAAAAAGTGCAATTTGAGACTCAGGAGATCCTGTGTCATTTTTTGCCTTTAACCGACCATGATTCTCAAACAACTCAACTTTCTTTTCGCTTGATAAATACATGCTTAGCTAAAATTTGATAATTAAAATTTAAAAACAGCCGCAAAGATAATTTATATGCGACTAGTAAACAAGTTAGGCCGTTTTTAATTCCTTCTTCCTTGAGAAGAATTTCTTTGCTTTCTCTATCCATACCGCATAAAAATCGGCTTCGAATAAACGGGCATCTTTACTGGCTTGACGCAAAAAGAAAAAACCAAACGGCAAAAGAATAATATTAGACAACCACATGGCAAACAAGGGATCTACAACTCCCTGTTTACCCCATTTATCTCCGAGAGTATTTAAAGTATAATAGATTAAAAAGAAAACTACTGAGATGATAACTGGTAAGCCAAGGCCTCCTTTTTTAATAATAGCACCTATTGGGGCTCCAATTAAGAACATTACCAAACAGGCAAAAGACCTTGAAATTTGTTGCGTTCTAGTAACCCTAAACTTGTTCTTATCTCTCTGAACGGTTGCCAATGTGCTAATATTAGCATTGATAGTAGCATTACTCCCCCTCGCACTGTTGAGTGCTGTTGCATAGACATTCATTTTTTTTGCCCGAGTATTATAAAAAGCCTCAACTGCCATAATTACTTCATCATCTGACATTGCCCTTCCTTTAACTTCAGTTTTTTTCTCTACACTCGGGGGAGCAGGAGTTCTCATAAAGGCAACTTCTGGAAGATCATCCACTGGAATATCCCTTGAGTTCAAGTCTTCTACTTCCGACAAACCTGTGTCAACATCCACATTTTCAGCTACAACCTTTTTTCTCGCAGTTCGAAGAGAGTCATAAAAACTAAGTTCCTTTTCTATTTGACTTGGGGTTTCTACATCCCTGAGAATATGGTACGAAAACTTAGCTCCCACTTGCCTAAAAAGCGTTTTTTTACTCCTTAAGATGTCCAAACTCATAGAGTCAATTCCAACCTTCAAATCATCTCTTGTTTGCACCAGTCGACTTCTGCTAAAAGCATTCTGATCGGTTTCACCCATATCAAATGAGGAAAGATCGAACCTTATAATACTTTTTTCAAAGCGGTTTCTTACGAACTGGCCTCCATCAATTTTTTGGTCGTATTTATCATTACTCCCTTCATCATATTTGATTCCATTATAGAGTTCTAAGGCCAAGTACCTTTGATTCATAAAAGTGTACATGCGGCCAGAATCTGCCAAAATCACTTCCTTATTCCCTCTTTTACTCCGGTTTGTATGGTCATAAATAATGATATCGAGCAAGCGTTCATCATCAATTTTCTTGTTCACCTTAATACTGTAGCCTGGAATTCCATTATAAAAAACTCCTTCTCGTATGTCTAAAGCAGGTTTTTTAGAACGCATATCCCAAAGAAGGCTGTAAGTCTTAAGGTTGATTTTAGGAACAAGCTGGGTATTGAAATAATACGTAAAGCCGGTAAGGAAGAGTACAAAAACGAAAATGGATGCTAAAGATCTAACCAAAGATATCCCGGAACTCTTGACAGCTGTCAGCTCTGAGTGTTCTCCTAAATTACCAAAGGTCATAATAGCGCTAAGGAGCACAGCTAAAGGAAAAGCATCGGGCGAAGCAGATATTGAAAAATATGCGATGAGTTCTGCAAAAACAGAGAACTCTAAACCCTTACCCATGATCTTATCGAAATACTTGAGCAGAGTTACTAAGAGCAGAATAAAATCTACAACAATTAGAGTAAGTAAAAAGGGCCCAATGAACGAGCCAAACACCAATTTATCAATCTTCTTCATTCTTCGCGATCTCAGGCCTTGCTCACAAAGATCATGCCTTGCAGAACCAAAAGCAAATACCCAAACAAACCTACTGGGTTAGCCTCCAATAATCTCTTTCAAGTTATGGACAGTATTTTCCCAAAGGTCTTGCTGCTCTTCTGGATCGTCAATATCTGAATAATCAGTGATCTGAATAAATACAGACTGGGTTAATTCTCCAATCATCAGCCTTAGTTCTATATATGAAGGATCTTCTTCATCTTCTTCGGTTTCTGGAAGGAATTCGAATTTAACAAAGTGGTTTGTTTTTTGAGAGGCCTTAGTCGCTTTAAACTCTTCTCCATCCCACAAAAAGCTATAGACTTTATCTTCATTGATATTTACATCTTCAGCAAACCATTGTGCCAACCCGCTTGCCGTACTCAAATACGGAAAAAGTATCTTTTGAGAGGCATTCACTTCAAACTCTGTTACAAACTTATTCTTTGACATATTGAAAAACTTATTTCGATAATATAGAACTAATAAAGGAATACCACAAACTAAAAAGTCGACAAAGGAAATTAAGTAGGTTGAGCATTAATTTACCTCACTTTTGGGTTGTTAAATCACTCGTTTTTTAGCACTCTAAAACCTTTGAATAAAGTTGCGTAAAATTCTTCAATTCCTATTGCATTTTCTTTACTCTAATTCGTATGTTTGCACTCCGATTTTGAAGGCGAGGTAGCTCAGTTGGTTAGAGCGCAGGATTCATAACCCTGAGGTCACGGGTTCAACTCCCGTCCTCGCTACAGAAAAGCCCAGTTCATTTATGAGCTGGGCTTTATTTTTTATCCAAACTTAATAAGTGTCATGAGGTTGAATTCCCATTAAAGATTGGACAATAAAAAACCCCAGCCTAGGCCGGGGTCTTCCACTCTATATATCTTACGGAGTTTAACTTACTTTACTTTCTCTACTACTGCTTTGAAAGCTTCTGGATGATTCATAGCTAAATCAGCTAAAACCTTACGGTTAAGTTCAATGCCTGATTTACCAATAGCTCCCATCAACTGAGAGTATGACATCCCGTGCAATCTTGCACCTGCATTGATTCTTTGAATCCAAAGTTTTCTAAACTCTCTTTTCTTTGCTTTTCTATCTCTGTATGCAAACTGAAGACCTTTCTCTATCTGGTTCTTCGCTACTGTCCATACATTCTTTTTTCTACCAAAATAGCCCTTGGCCATTTTGAGTATTCTTTTCCTTTTTGCTCTTGACGCTACCGCGTTTACTGATCTTGGCATAATTTTAATTTTTTTGACCTTTGGCGCCTCATTTTACTGAGTACTTAAAACCAAACATCTGGTGAAACAATAACCTTAATGGGTCTTAAATGTTGAGCATTGCTTTAACGTTATTCTCATCCGACTTATGAACAAGTCCTGTGCCGGTAAGATTACGTTTTTGCTTCGTTTCTTTCTTGGTTAGGATATGGCTTTTGAAAGCATGCTTTCTTTTGATCTTGCCAGACCCTGTCAATTTGAAACGCTTTTTAGCTCCTGATTTAGTTTTTGCTTTAGGCATTTTAAATTTATTTAATAAATACTGGTTCTACTTTTTTATGGCCTTAGGAGTAAGGTAAAGAAACATTCTTTTTCCTTCCAATTTAGGCAGCTGCTCAACCTTTGCGTATTCTTCTAAGGCTTGGGCAAACTTCAATAATAAAATCTCACCTCTTTCCTTATACACAATAGTTCTTCCTCTAAAATGAACATAGGCCTTAACCTTTGAACCGTCTTTTAGAAACCCTATAGCATGGTTAAGCTTAAAGTTGAAATCATGATCATCCGTATTCGGACCGAATCTGATTTCTTTAATCACAGTTTTAGAAGCCTTGGCCTTTATTTCCTTTTGCTTCTTCTTCTGATCATACTTAAACTTAGAGTAGTCAACAATCTTACAAACAGGCGGGTCTGCCTTGGGAGAAATCTCTACCAGATCAAGTCCTTGATCTCTAGCCATTTGAAGTGCTTTATCTATATCATAGACGTCTACTTCAACGTTCTCGCCAACTACCCGCACCTTAGGTGCAAGAATCTTAAGATTGACTTTGTATGGCTCTTCTACCCTGCCTCTCGGGGGGTATTTTCTCCTCATTTTTGCGATGTTAACCTCCTTCTTTTGTTAAAATGACTGCAAATATCGGTATAATTTTCTAATAATCAATACTCCGATATTAAGCAGGTAAAATTATTGAATATTTAGCGACTTGGCTTTCTCTTTGGCAAAATAATCAATAAATGATTCTATGCTCATAGTACCTACGTCACCTTGACCATGCCTTCTCACGGCCACTTCGTTGTTATCTCTTTCCTTTTCGCCAACGATAAGCATCAAAGGTATCTTTTTCACTTCAGCATCACGGATTTTTCTTCCAATCTTTTCATCTCTGTGATCAACAAAACCTGTAATATCTTCCGACTGAAGCCTATTGTATAATTCTTGAGCATAATCGGCATACTTTTCAGAAATAGGAAGAATTGCTACTTGATCTGGTGTTAACCAAAGTGGAAACTCTCCTGCACAATGCTCGATCAATACCGCTACAAATCTTTCTAGCGAACCAAAAGGCGCTCTGTGAATCATCACCGGCCTATGCTTTTGGTTATCTGAGCCAGTGTATTCTAATTCAAAACGCTCAGGAAGGTTGTAATCTACCTGAATTGTTCCTAATTGCCACTTTCTACCTAGCGCATCTTTCACCATAAAATCAAGCTTAGGGCCATAAAATGCGGCTTCACCTAATTCGGTTACGGTATTAAGATTTTTCTCTGCAGCTGCTTCAATAATGGCCGACTCTGCCTTATGCCAAGCTTCATCGCTACCAATATATTTTTGCTTATTTTCTGGATCTCTTAAAGAGATTTGAGCCGTAAAGTTCTCGAAACCAAGTGATTCAAAAACATAAAGCACTAAATCAATTACCTTAATAAACTCTTCTTTTACCTGATCTTCGGTACAGAAAATATGAGCATCATCTTGAGTAAAACCTCTTACACGAGTTAAACCATGTAACTCTCCACTTTGTTCGTACCTATAAACAGTACCAAATTCGGCTAAGCGAACTGGCAGCTCCTTATATGAGCGTGGTTTTGATTTATATATTTCGCAATGATGAGGACAGTTCATTGGTTTTAACAAGAACTCCTCGCCTTCGTTAGGCGTTTTTATAGGCTGAAATGAATCAGCTCCGTATTTCTCATAATGACCGGAAGTCACGTATAAGTTTTTATGACCGATATGAGGAGTAACCACAGGATCGTAGCCAGCTTTTACTTGTGCCTTACGCATAAAAGTTTCTAGTCTTTCGCGAAGCTTAGCTCCTTTAGGTAACCAAAGCGGAAGCCCTAATCCTACTTTTTGTGAAAAAGTAAAGAGCTCCAATTCCTGACCTAGTTTTCTGTGATCACGTTTTTTTGCTTCCTCCAGCATATGAAGGTATTCAGTCAATTCCTTTTGTTTAGGAAAAGTAATTCCATACAAACGTGTGAGTTGCTTGTTGTTTTCGTCACCTCGCCAGTAAGCTCCGGCAATACTCAACACCTTAGCAGCCTTTATAAAACCAGTGTTTGGAATATGAGGCCCACGACATAAATCAGTAAAATTACCTTGTTGGTAGAATGTAATTGAACCGTCTTCTAAACCTTCCAAAAGGTCTAGCTTATATTCGTCATCCTTTTCCTTGAAGTAAGCAATTGCATCTGCTTTACTTACTTCTGATCTTTTGTATTCATTTTTCTGACGGGCCAACTCTAACATTTTGGCCTCAATTTTTTCTAAATGAGAATGGTCAAACTCTTGATCTTCACCAAAATCAACATCGTAATAAAAACCATTTTCAATTGATGGACCAATTCCGAACTTAATACCAGGATAAAGAGCTTCTAGCGCTTCTGCCATTAAGTGAGCAGATGAATGCCAAAAAGTTGCCTTTCCTTCATCATTATTCCACGTTAATAGTTTTACATCCGAATCGGATTCTATAGGTCTATTGGCATCTCTTACCTCGCCATTCACTTCGGCTGCCAATACATTTCTGGCCAAACCTTCACTAATACTTAAGGCTACGTCCATTGCTGAACTTCCTTTGGCAAATTCTTTTACAGTTCCGTCTGGAAGGGTGATCTTTATACTTTCTGCACTCATAATTAATTTCACCAAATGCTACAAACCATTTGGATTTGATTCATGATTCTTTCGAATCGCAAATATGCAATATTATTTAGGTTAATCCTTTGGGCAAAGCCTCAAATCTCAATCAATTCTTAGTAAAGAATTTATGAAGAGCTTGTTTAAAGTGAAAGATTAAAACTCACCTTTATTTGCCTTTTCTTAATATCTGGATTATCAAGATAGGTAAGGCGCTGGAAAAAATCGACTCTAAAAAATTTAAAGATATTTTCCACCCCTACTCCCACCTCTGAATACGGCTTATTCGGATCTAGGCTCAAGAAATCAACCGTGGGCTGCGCGGCCAAAGTACTCTCACTGATGTCACCATACAGCACATTTCCGCTGGCCACCAACCTCCACTTTAGCTTTTTCAAAAGCGGGATTCTATTTAAAATAAAGCCTTCGAAGAAATGCTGATAACGCATGGAAACATATTGCTGACTTACAAATTCGTAGAAATTCATGGTATTGAAAGCAAAACTGGCATAAACCGGTTGCTCATTACCAATATGAGCCGTTAACAAAGGATACGGAACGTCTTCAAAAACCTTACTGGCCGTAATTTGATAATGCGAAATACCCCAAAAACCCATTTTCAGCCGTTGAGAAATTCCGACATCGAGTTTATTATAATCAAAATCACCACCTAAAGGGCCTTTAAAGCCATGCGTGTACCCCAAAATAAAAGTTGGCCAACGTACAGTTCCCAAACTAATTCTACTGTTATCGTTTATGATGAAGGTTTCGTCTTTAGCATATTTGAACTTTAAAGTAGCTTCAGTGCTGGTAAACTCGGTTCCAGTTGGCGAGGTAATATCCGAAGGCTCGGTATAATAGCTAAAGCCATTATACAGCGGAGTGAAGTCTTGGTTTTTTAACCTTAAACTGAAAGAGAAAGGCTTAGACAATTGACTGGTCAAATCCACCTGAAAAGTTTCATAGGCAAATGGGCGAATAAGATTCCCCAGCTGGCTTAATGCCACAAAAGCATTTGCATCATCAAAGTCTGTTATTCCATCTGGTTGCAAGCCTAGCTGGTCGATATCCTTTCTATAGTTGGCCGAAATGGTCGTCCATTTTTTTCTGGAAATAAAATGAGTTGCTCCTAAACCATATTTAAAATTTTTATCCTTGAAACCATAAGCCAAATATCCATTGAGTTGCCATTTTAAGCTGAAATGTTCATTTGTTCTTCCGCCAATGCGGGTTCTAAACCCTTCTACATCGTTTGAAGAAACCAACACTGGCCAAGGCCCTAAGTCTAATTGTCCCACTTCTACATAACCTCTAGCAAATGTTTTGAGCAACTCTGTCCAAGTTTTTACAATGGGAATTTGCTTCAAGGAGTCGATCATTGCAATTACACTGATCTCGGTTGTCGTCAGGGAGTCGTGTCTATTTTCTATCCAAAACTGTTCATCAGAAATTCGCGCATCTTCTTCTAATTCAATTGTTCGTTCAAAAAACTTATTGGGTTTAGGTTCTGTAAGCGCAAGGTTTTTATTTGAAGAATAGAACTTAGCCAAAAAACCAGCTGATTTCTTTGTGATTTCTGATACATCAATCAAAATTCTTGACTTTACAGGAAGCCAAGCTCCGCCTTCCATTCGCTCAAGCTCCTGTTGTATCTTGATTTTTTCTATAAAATTCAGGTTGGCTGTAGGTTGCATAGTCGCGTCCATTCGCTTCAAACCAAAATCTGCTTTGGCAATCCACATGGTGCCTATAAAGGCCAATTCCTGATCATTTTTTGGCTTGAAATCAAGCACGTAGCAGAACTCACCCTCTAAACTCACGCTATCGGTTAGATCATAATCATAGATCAATCGCCAGCCATCTCCTATTGGTGAGGCGAACTCTTTTTCCACGATGTTCATTCGGTTTTGGTAGAAATTATATTCCTGAAATGATGAACCTATTACTTGAGAAATCAGTGAACCGTCTTCGATTCCGATTCCGGTGATTTTAGTTTTAATGATTTGTTCTTTCTGTAGCCTAGGGTTAGACCTGAAATAGAATTTTGAAAGTGATTCTGAAATAAAAAGCGGCAGAATTGGCTTGCCATCTTCGCCAGCAATAATGTCGATACTATCGAGTACTGAAGTCACTTTTTGCATGTACTTCTTCTTTCTGAACTCTTCTGTAATATTATCTACATCGATTTCAATCTTGTTATACGACTCGTATTCGTATGCCTCAAGTCTTCTTTTGTCATTCTTATTTTTGTTATCTATTACGCTGCGCATAATCTCAAAGGCAGGGTTTTCGGCCTTATCGGACAGCACTACGAAATCAGCCAAACTGGTGGCCTTTGGTTGCAACTGAACATTGATTACTTGCGTAACCCCTTTCTCGTAGAGTTTCTTTCGGGTTTCGTAACCCACATAAGAGAAAAGGACAGTATCTGATTCGGCTTCCCCTTTAAGTTCATAGTTACCGTCAAAATCGGTAGCCATTCCTATCTGGGTTCCCTGAATAACCACAGTAGCATAGGGTACTGGGTCACCAGTTTCGGCATCGGTTACTTTACCTCGAATAATGGTTTGCTGCGCAAAGACCAAACTTGTGGTAAAGCAGAGCAGCAGTGTAAAAATATGTTTTGATTTCAAACTCTTGAGTTTCTGAGGTTATTAGTGCTTAACGCTGGTTGGCTTAAAAAGTATACTGACCTATTCATATTCTGTCGTCAACCATTATTATTAATAGAATGTTCCTTCATATAGTTTTTTATATGGAGATCTGACCTCTTCACAATGCGTTGGTACCATTCGAATTTAAGGTCTTCTTTTTCTTTTTCTGTCAAATGCCATTGCACATCGCTTTCGCGAAGTCTTCTGACCAAATCTTGTAAAACCATAGCCACACTTACCGACATATTAAATGACTCTGTGAAGCCGTACATGGGAATGTGAACCAGTTCATCTACTTCATTTTTTGTATTGTCTGAAATACCTTCCAATTCAGTCCCGAAAATGATGGCGGTTTTTTCAGTAATATCTAACTCATGTATAGATGTAGAATTCTGGTCTGGGGTTGTACCAACTAGCCTATATTTTTTTTCTCTTAAATCGTTTAAGCAGTTCGAGCTACTTTGTTCTCCCCTGTCGTATTTGTGCAATGTAACCCAATTGGATGCGCCACGCACAATATTTGGGTTGACGTGGTAGTCGTGAAGTTTCTGACTGATATGTAAATCTTGTACTCCAAAGCAATCGCAAGTTCTTAAAACTGCACTGGCATTGTGCGAATGATAGACATCTTCTAACACCACGGTTAAATGCCTTGTACGTTCAGAAAGCACCTTATTAATAAGGTTGACCTTATTCTCGGTAACGAATTCTTCAAGAATTTTTATAAGTTCTGCCTGCAAAACACTTATTGAATTAGATCGCAAAAGTAATGAAAAACAAAAGCTACCAGCGTTTTACTGATAGCTTTTAATTTCACAAACAATATCCTTCAACCTTTGGCACGTTTTAACATGCTTACAGCTAAAAAACAGTTGTTCAGGGATTTACCCCTATTCTTTAAAATAGATCGATGGTTTCGCCTACATTAAAACCACCGCCTTCTTTACCCTTTGGCTTATCTTCTTTGGTCTGTTCTGGCTTTGGAGCATCTGACTTCGGTGCTTCAGTTTTCACCTCATTTTGGTCAACTGCTTTTGGCGTTGGGCTTTGGTCAGGATTATCCGCTTGTGTTTTGGCCTCCGACTTGTTGGCCTTCGCCTTATCCTTGCTGTTCAGCAAAGTCACTTTTTTCACTGAATGTTGAGAAATTTTATTCCCCATGGCCTTCCAGCCTTTCACATCAATCACCATGTCCAAATCAACAGTCATGGTTTGTCTTTCCTTAGCCCCTTTCACTGTGTAAGTTACCTCCACTTGAGGCTGCGGCACTGTAGTGGCTAAAAGCAACTTGGCTCCTTTATCTTCGCTTATGAAACCAAATTTTTTATCCATTGTGCTGGTTTCAATTTGAAAACGTTTTACCAAATGATATTGGGCATCGGGATCGTAGTGAATAGCCGAAATAACACCTTCTGGATCGAACTTTTCAATCAGCATAATTTTACCTGCTTCGTAGCGATTGGTCAACTCAAATGAAGTGAGCTCATATTCTCCGGTATCGTAGATCACCAAAATTTTATCCTCACTTTGGAAATTGCCTAAATGGGTTCCGCGTTCATCTCGATTAATACGCCCTATTGAATCATCGTACCAAATGTCTAAACCACCCAAAGTAGATTTACCTTCCATTTTGAGTTGAATTTTGCGCACGGGGTATCTGGTTGCTATATTTCCTCCAGCACCTCTTCCCTTGATCTCAATTTCAGAAAAATCAAAGTCGAACACTTTGACTCTCGCTTTGCAACCAGAGGTAAGGTAGATCGTTACAAGCTCAGCTTCGCCATTTGGATTGGCGGTAAAGTAAAGCACTTTTGATCCTCGTTCACCTTTCGTGAGGTCATATTCCTTGTCGCGGGTAACGCCCAACACTTGGAATCGCTTAACCATACTTCGGCCAGTTTTTCCATCGAGGTAAATCATATTATATACCATGCGTTCGTCATTCTTATTGAACACAGCCACATGAATAATATCTTTACCTACAAATATTTTGTCAGAGATTCGAACCACCTGGAATTTCCCATCCTTACGGAATACGATGACATCATCAATATCGGAGCAATCGCAAACAAACTCGTCCTTTTTCATTCCGTAACCGATAAAACCCTCGGCACGGTTTACATAGAGCTTGGCATTATTGGCCGCTACAACGGTTGCTGCAATACTTTCGAATGACTTGATTTCTGTTTTACGCTCCCTGCCCTTCCCGAATTTTTCTAGTAATTTTTCGTGGTAAGCAATCGCATACTCTACCAGGTTAGCCAAATTATATTCTACCTCAGCCAGTTCATCTTGAAGACGTTTCATCAATTCATCAGCTTTAAAAGCATCGAATTTTGAAATTCGTTTGATCTTGATTTCCGTAAGTCGAACGATATCCTCTTCAGTAATTTCACGATAGAAATCAGGCTTAAATGGATCTAAACCTTTATCGATTGTAGCAATTACAGCCTCCCAAGTTTCACATTCTTCAATATCGCGGTAGATTCTATTTTCAATAAAAATCTTTTCTAATGAAGAGAAAAGAAGCTTTTCGAGGAGTTCGCCTTTTCTAATTTCAAGCTCTCGTTTTAATAAATCTACCGTCTGATTGGTGCAAATTTTCAGTACCTCTGTAACCCCAATAAAATGAGGCTTGTCTTCAATAATTACACAGCAGTTTGGTGAAATACTCACCTCGCAATCGGTAAATGCATAAAGTGCATCAATGGTAATATTAGGCGACTGACCTGGTGCCAATTCGATGTAGATCTCTACATCTTCGGCAGTGTTATCTACTACCTTTTTAATCTTGATTTTCCCTTTGTCGTTGGCCTTAATAATCGAGTCAATCACGCTCGTTGTTGTTGTTCCGAAGGGAATATCTTTAATAATTAGGCTCTTCTTATCTTCTTCATGAATTTTGGCTCTTACCTTAATTTTACCACCTCGCAAACCATCGTTGTATTCTGAGAAATCGGCCATACCACCCGTAGGGAAATCAGGGTACAGCTTTACATTTTTACCCTGCAATACCTTAATAGTGGCTTGAATAAGCTCAATAAAATTGTGTGGAAGAATTTTGGTAGAAAGGCCTACTGCGATTCCCTCAACCCCCTGCGCCAAAAGCATTGGGAATTTAACAGGCAATGTAACCGGCTCCTTTTTACGTCCATCATAAGAAAGCTGCCAGTTGGTAGTTTGTGGGTTGAAAACAACTTCTAACGCAAATCTAGAAAGCCTGGCTTCAATATACCTTGCCGCAGCTGCACTGTCACCTGTACGGATATCGCCCCAGTTTCCTTGAGTTTCAATCAGTAAATCTTTCTGACCTATGTTTACAATGGCATCACCAATGGAAGCATCTCCATGCGGGTGATACTGCATGGTTTGTCCAATTACGTTGGCCACTTTATTGAAACGACCATCGTCCATCTCCTTCATGGCATGGAGAATCCTACGTTGCACAGGTTTATAACCATCCTCAATGGCCGGCACAGCCCTTTCTAAAATTACATACGAAGCATAATCGAGAAACCAGTCTTCGTACATGCCAGAAACCGGCCTTACTTCCTGTAGCCCTCTCTCCTCTCCGTTGTTCAATTCTTCAGTATTCTCAGTCATTTATTTATGGTATTCTTTTTAACCGCAAAGTGCGCAGAGAACCGCTAAGGGTTAAAGGTTATTTACTACTCTTTTTACTCCGTCTTTAAGCAATAAGGAATTAAAGTTAATTAAAAGTCCAAGTTTCAAATTTGAAAGTTTAAGGTAAGTAAGTACTTGTGCTAAATGAATCTCATTTAACTTTTGAACTGATTTCACCTCAATAATTACAGTTTCATCTACAACTAGATCAAGCCTATAGCCACAATCTAGTTCAATACTATCATAGACTATTGGCATTGCTTTTCTAATTCAACCTTGTAGTCCATCAATCTCAACTCGTGACATAAGCAAGATTGGTAAACCGATTCCAATAAACCAGGCCCCAAAGCCTTATGGACTCTAATTGCTGCTCCAATTACATCGTTCGATATAATATCCTCAATAGTCATTCTTCGCGTCTCTTTGCGTTCATTGCGGTTAAAAAATCGTTAAACAGTTTCTGTCACCAAGTCCTTCTCAACTTTTAGGCGGTCGATGATGAAGTTTTGACGATCTGGTGTGTTTTTACCCATATAGAACTTAAGCAACTCCTCAATGCTGGTATCCTTTCTTAGAATGATAGGTTCTAAACGCATTTCGGCATTAATAAAGCCTTTGAATTCTTCGGGCGAAATTTCCCCTAAACCTTTGAATCGTGTGATTTCAGGTTTATTGCCAAGCTTAGCCACAGCCGTCTGCTTTTCTTCTTCGCTATAGCAATAAATTGTTTCCTTCTTATTTCGAACCCTAAACAAAGGTGTTTCTAAAATATAGACATGACCTCTTCTTACTAAATCAGGAAAAAACTGAAGGAAATACGTAAGGAGTAACAGACGAATATGCATTCCGTCTACATCGGCATCGGTGGCAATTACGATTTTATCATAGCGTAAACCTTCTAGTCCATCTTCAATATTTAGTGCATGTTGAAGAAGGTTAAACTCTTCATTTTCATACACTACCTTTTTAGAATATCCGTAACAGTTTAAAGGCTTTCCTCTCAAACTAAATACGGCCTGAGTTTGCACATTTCTAGATTTTGTAATTGAACCACTGGCAGAATCCCCTTCGGTAATGAACAATGTAGTCGCGTTTCTCAAGTCATCATCACCCTTCTTATCATCGAGGTGAATACGGCAATCTCTAAGCTTTTTATTATGTAGATTGGCCTTCTTTGCCCTTTCATTCGCCAATTTCTTAATTCCTGCTATCTCCTTTCTTTCACGTTCTGACTGAAGAATTCTCTTTAGTAGCAGGTTAGCAGTGTCTGGGTTTTTGTGTAAAAAATCGTCAAGTGCTTTTTTAACAAAGTCGTTTACAAAAGTTCTCATGGTTGGGCCATCAGGCGCCACATTTTGTGAACCTAGTTTGGTTTTGGTCTGCGACTCGAAAACAGGTTCTTGTACCCTAACGGCAATCGCACCTACGATAGAGGCGCGAACATCGGTGGCTTCAAAGTTCTTGTTATAGAATTCTCTAACGGTTTTCACAACAGCTTCTCTAAAAGCCGCTTGATGCGTTCCCCCCTGAGTGGTATATTGCCCATTTACAAACGAATAGTAATCCTCACCATACTGATTGCTATGCGACATAGCGATTTCAATGTCTTCTCCCTTAAGGTGAATAACAGGATATCTTAAACTGTCGGCATTGGTTTTTCTTAAAAGCAGATCGTAAAGCCCTTTTTCTGAATGGTATTTAGTTCCGTTGAAATTTATAGTGAGTCCAGCGTTCAAGAAACTGTAGTTCCAAATCAAATCATCGAGGTATTCTGGAATGAAATGGTAATTTTTGAAAATGGTATCATCGGGCCTGAAAACGATCAGGGTTCCGTTTCGGCCACTGCTCGTTGTTTCGGGTTCATCATTCTTAATTTCTCCCCTTTCAAATTCGGCTACTTTGGTGCGGCCATCGCGATAAGATTGTACCTTGAAAAAACTAGAAAGTGCATTTACGGCTTTTGTACCCACTCCGTTAAGTCCAACAGACTTTTGAAAAGCACCACTGTCATATTTACCACCCGTGTTGATTTTTGAAACGCAATCGACCACTTTACCGAGCGGAATACCACGACCGTAATCGCGGACTTCCACCTTAAGTTCAGATACTTTCACATCGATGGTTTTACCAAAGCCCATCATGTGTTCGTCAATACTGTTATCGATTACTTCTTTTACTAGTACATAAATTCCATCGTCTTGGGCACTACCGTCTCCCAATTTACCGATGTACATTCCTGGTCTAAGTCTGATATGTTCTTTCCAATCGAGGGACCGAATACTATCCTCGGTGTAGTTTGCTACTTCATTCGCCATTCAAAAACTCCAATAAGATTCAAGTAGAAATTCTGTACTGTTCCGCACAAATTAAGGCGGAAGTTAAAATATAAAAACTAAAAAGTCACTATTGACTTTGCCCTATAAAAACCTTAAAACAGTTTAAGGAATTGAAAGTCAAGTAAAGATAAATATGAGGTGAGTTATTTTTATCTTTTAGTTTCTTCGTACCGAAAGAATTTTAACCAAGTAGAAAAACCAAAACACCAACAGGATTGGCCCTATATAAAGATAAATGCTTAAAACATCTAGTTTGAGTTCGTTCATATTCATGTAGCCTATGAAGAATACAATTGTGGTGAACATGATATTCAGGATTCCGGCAAAACCTCTTACCCATGTGATTATATCTGTTTTAAGTCCTTTATTTCGAATCCCAACACCTTCATCTGAGGTCTTAATTTTCTTAAGCACTTTGATAAATGACACACAGATTACATTGGCCACCAGAAAGATAATTACACTTGAAAAAAAGAAAGTGTTTCTATCTACAAGTTGTAGGGCCGACCCATCACCATCGAACCTATAAGAGACCTGACCTGCCAAAGAAGCATAAGCCCAGATAAGGGCGGCCAAAAAGGTGAGATAACTTGCCGTTCTTATAAACCCAACTAACTTGTCCATTCGATTTTAATTTGGCGCGAAGATAACAATTGTTATCATTTAAGGCATGGATATCAGCGTATATTGACTGTATTCATTCAGAATTTAATTACTGAAAACAAAAAGGAAACCTTCTGAATAATTTACATGTTGGTACATCTAAATAAGAAATTATGAGCAACTCTATTCTATCCGTACAAGCTTTGACATTCCCATGGCAAACAAGCGATCCCTTTCTTTTCTGTGCTTTTCATAAAGACAATTACCCAAAAGGGAATGGTCAAATGGGACCAAATGCAAACCTTTCAGGGAGGAACTTAGGTTCGGACTTTGCAGGAAAGGATGGCTGGAGTATGTACCACGGGCAAAACGTACCTGGTTTTCCTGCTCACCCCCATCGTGGTTTCGAAACCGTAACCATAGCAGAAAAAGGATTAGTAGATCATTCCGATTCACTTGGTGCTGCTGGCCGATTTGGTAACGGTGATGTACAATGGATGACGGCTGGCAAAGGTGTTCAGCATTCAGAAATGTTTCCATTGCTGAATGAAACTGAGGAAAATCCTTTGGTGCTTTTTCAGATTTGGTTGAATCTGCCAAAAGCCAATAAAATGGTGGAGCCGCATTTCGCTATGCTTTGGCACGAAGACATTCCCGTTTTCAATCATATCGACTCTCAAGGAAACACAACCAAGGTGAATGTCATCAATGGTAAGATTGGGAACTATACATCACCCTCTCCTGCACCAGATTCTTGGGCAGCCAACCCTGAAAACGAAGTAGCTATTTTAACAATTGTGTTGTCTCCGAATGCGGAGTGGCAATTACCAACGGCTTCAGCTGGGGTCAATAGAAGTTTGTATTTCTACGCTGGTGAAGACATGGAAATAGATGGAAGCACCGTGAAAAGAGGCAACATGATTAAACTAGACCCTACAAAAGCCACAACGCTACTGAATGGAAAAGAAGAGTCTAAACTGTTGATGTTGCAAGGAAAACCAATAGGCGAACCAGTAGCACAATACGGTCCGTTTGTAATGAATAGTAATGCAGAAATTCAGCAGGCCATGAATGAATACCAAAACACTCAATTTGGTGGTTGGCCTTGGGCTAAACACGATCACACCCATGAGCAAGGGAGAGGTCGCTTTGCCTTACATGCAGACGGAAGAGAAGAAATAAAGTAGAAAAAGAGGTGTAATTTAAACCTCCCAGTCTTTCTTATGATTACTTACTTTCTTGTTAGGAAGAATAGATGGCGAAATGATGGCAAATACAAAAAGGGCCAATACAAAACCGATAATCAACATAGCTTTTTAATTTGATGCGAAATTGGTGAATTCTTCTTTATAAGGAAAGTAGAATTTAAGTTTATTCACCTCACGAAATCAAATTTGTTATCACCGTGTTCTTCTTTAGTTTTGGCGGATGTCTACACTCGAACAAGTCCGAATTAACTTTAGCAATGACAGCGTTGGCCTTCTGAATTTTTGTCTAGGGTTTATCATGTTTGGCGTTGCCCTAAACCTTAAAAAAGACAACTTCATTAGCCTCATCAATAACAAAAAGGCTGTTTTCACTGGTTTGGCAAGTCAGTTTATCCTGCTTCCGGCTTTCACCTTTTTATTGATCTTTTTAATTAAGCCCCATCCGGGATTGGCCTTGGGAATGATTTTAGTAGCTGCCTGCCCTGGTGGTAATGTTTCTAATTTCTATTCAATGGTAGGAAAGGGAAATATCGCATTATCTGTTACGCTTACAGCAATTGCTACCGTTGTTGCTGCATTTGCTACTCCATTTAACTTTAGTTTTTGGGGTAATTTATCGCCAGAAACATCTGAAATCATAAAAAGCATAGGCCTGAGTTTTACAGACATGTTTAAAACGGTATTTCTGATTTTAGTATTTCCCCTCCTGCTTGGACTGCTTGTAAGTAGCAAAGCACCCAAAATTGCAGGCATGATAGAAAAACCTGTAAAAGTAATTTCCTTTGTTATCCTAATGGCTTTTATTGCAGTTGCTACTGTAGATAACTTAGATGTTTTCAAAAACTACATTCATTATGTAGTTGCGCTGGTATTACTCCACAACCTGATGGCTCTAGGAATTGGTTATTTCACTGGAAAGCTCTTCAAAAATAACGAACAGGACTGCAGAACAATTTCTATAGAAACCGGGGTTCAAAATGGAGGTCTTGCGCTGGTGCTCATCTTTAATTTCTTTGACGGAAATGGACCAATGGCGCTTATTGCTGCTTGGTGGGGTGTTTGGGATATTTTCTCTGGCTATATCATCGCCTCGCTTTTTGCCTACCGTTCAAAGCGTTCAACAAATAAATCAGAACAAGTTATTAATTAAACATATTTAAATACATTCATATTTTAATTAATTAATTTGAATACCCTTCAAACTGTTTAATACTTCTTGTTTCCACCGGGCTTGTTCAGACTTATGCTTTCCATGGTTACTTTCCCTATCATACCGTCTTGAATAAGCATTAAATTCAGCCAAAATACGCTTTATCTCTGCTTTATAAACAGTGGCATTTTTTTCTTGTTTCTGTTGAAGCTTAATGATTTCTTGCTCTATTTTCCTTCTGTAAAGCTCTGCTATATCAAAATGCAATTGTTCATGCCCTAGAAGTTCTAAGTTAGTAGTGTCCGATGTCCAAGAGTGGGGTTTTCTAAAAAGTACTTTGATTTCAAACTCTGGCAACCCATTTCTCATATATCCCTTCACAGAATGTTTTACCATAGTTAAGGCCATACTTCCCTTAAGTCGAATGCGCCTATAAGTGTAATCTTTCCATTCTAACGGACGAGACTCACTCCATTCAATCATTACATCCGCTTCAATTGATTCCTCCAATTGCCCATAAGCAGGTATTCCTAAAGTAATAAAGAAAAACACCCAATACAGCTTTGGCAAACGACTGTTCATACCGAAAACTACTTTAACCATTTAACTTCTCCAATTCATTCAAAGATTGAGGGAAATATTTAGCATTATTTAGCATTCAAAAGTGGACACAGTGTCAACGCGTATAACTGGAATACCACATTTCTGAAATGTATCTGTTATATTAAAACGACATTATTTTTAACATGATTGTTTTAGAAACAGAACGTTTACGTTTAGAAGAAGGTACTCCTGACGATCAAGTATTTATTCTCACTTTATTGAACAGTCCTAACTGGATTGAATTTATTGGTGACCGTGGAATTGAATCGCTAACCGATGCCGAAAACTATATTCATAATACACTAACCAAAAGCTATAAGCAGATGGGGTTTGGGCTGTACAAAGTCATTTTAAAACAAGACAACTCCCCTATTGGTCTGTGTGGGTTTTTGCAGCGCGATTTCCTTGATCATCCTGATATCGGTTATGCGATTCTGCCCAAACACGAAGACAAAGGCTACACTTCCGAAGCGGCCAAAGCCATGCTTGACTATGGAAAAAATAGACTGGGATTTAAGACCATTTTGGCCATTACAAGTTCAAAAAATATCACTTCTCAACGTCTATTACAGAAAATCGGATTGGAAAGACAGTACAACGAAAAGTACACTAAAGAAAGTAACGATTTACTATTCTCTATCAGCTACCGGTGAATTCTACTGAAATCATACTAGCCCAAATCGAAGACATTAATGAACTCAATTGTGTCTCTTTTGCATCTAAAAAGCATTGGGGCTACCCCGAAGAATGGATGGAGCTTTGGAGAGACGACCTCTTACTCACCGAAACTGATTTTGAAAAACAGCAGATTTACAAACTGGTACTGGATGAAAGAATTATTGGCTTTTGCGCCATTCAAGAATCAACCGAAGTTTATGATGTCACGAACCTTTGGGTTGAACCAATGTACATTGGTAATGGTTTTGGTAAACTGCTCTTCTCCTTCTGCATTGAAAAAGTAGTATTCAATAACAAACCCATTATCGTAGAAGCAGACCCCAATGCCGAAGCATTCTATGCCAGTCAAGGCTTTGTCACGTATGCTCAAAAAGAAAGCTTACCCAAAGGTAGGTTTTTACCGCTGATGAAAATGGAGCTCTCTTAATTTTCACACTATCCATATTTTTTGTCAAAATTTGCGTAGCTAAATAACTACATATATATTTGTAGCCAAATAGCTACATAATGAATTTAAGACGAGATGTATTTCAGGCCATAGCCGACCCAACAAGAAGAGCCATTCTTGTTTTGGTGGCCTCACAGTCGATGACAGCAGGCGCCATCGCCTCAAATTTTGATACTGCTAGACCAACGGTTTCAAAGCATTTACAAATTCTAACTGAATGCGAACTTCTAGAGAAAGAGCAAATTGGACGAGAAATCAACTATCATCTCAATCCACAAAAGGTGAAAGAAATCGCAGATTTCATTGAGCCCTTCCGTAAACTTTGGGACGACCGATTCAATAAACTAGAAGCTATAATGAAACAGTATAAAACAGATAATTAAGAACCATGGAATCAAAGACAAAAATCAATGCCCAAGATGGCAAGCAAGATTTAGTGATTACCCGAGAGTTTGATTTGCCTTTGGCCCTACTTTTTAAAGCTTATGAAATCCCTGAAATAGTCGAACAATGGATGGGTACAAAAGTACTGAAGCTTGAAAACAAGAACCATGGCAGTTATCAGTTTGAAACCACTGCCCCTAAAGGCAATAAATATGGTTTCAATGGCACAATCCATGAATTTATTTTAAACCAAAAAATCACCCGAACATTTGAAATGGAAAGTGCCAATTTCGGAGTACAATTAGAGTTTCTGGAGTTTGAAGAACTCACTAATAACACCAGCAAACTCACTATGCATGTGGTTTACAGATCTGTCGAAATTAGGGATCAGATACTCCAATTGCCATTTGCTCAAGGGTTAAACATGGCCCATAATCGACTACAAGAAATTGCCAAAACTTTAAAATAAGCACACATGAAAAAAAGAAACAAAATCGTCTTCTGGGTTTCTACCATTTGGCTTTCATTAGGAATGCTCTCTACAGGAATTGTACAGCTCATTAGAATGGAAGAAGAAGTAGATATGATAACTAACTTGGGTTATCCCATATACTTTTTAACCATACTCGGAATCTGGAAGATATTGGGAGTAACCGCTGTGCTTCTTCCCAAATTCCCAGTAATTAAAGAATGGGCTTATGCAGGATTTTTCTTTGCCATGTCAGGTGCAGTAATTTCACATATCGCTGTTGGAGATAGTGTTAAAGAGCTTTTTGGGCCTACATTACTCATAGTACTAACCGTAATTTCTTGGTATTTTAGGCCAGTAGAATGAAAAATTGTTTCTTGAATTCTAAAGTAAAATTATGAATCCCGAAGTCGATTGGTTTTTCGAAAAAGATACTAAGTGGCAGGCTGAGTATAAACATTTGAGAAATATTGTACTCGAATGCGGCTTAACAGAAGAGTTGAAATGGGGATGTCCTTGTTATACATTTAAGGGGGCTAACATTGTTTTGATTCATGGATTTAAAGAGTACTGTGCCTATTTATTTCACAAAGGTGTGTTACTAAAGGACACTGAAAAGATTCTCATTCAGCAAACGGAGAATGTGCAATCGGCACGCCAGATTCGTTTTACAAGCCTTGAAGAGATTACAGAAAAAGAAACTATTTTGAAAGCCTATATCTATGAAGCCATCGAAGTAGAAAAAGCTCGATTGAAAGTTCCTTTAAAAGAGACTTCTGAGTTTAACATGCCAGAAGAGTTTGAAAAGGCATTAAATGAAAACCCCGATTTAAAAACAGCATTCGAAGCCCTAACCCCAGGACGACAAAGAGGATATCTACTCCATTTTTCTCAGCCCAAGCAATCAAAAACCCGAGAGGCCAGAATAGAAAAATGTAAGCCAATGATATTCGAAGGCAAAGGTTTGAATGATCGGTAAATTCCATTTATACAATACTTGAACAGCATGAATACTAATGTTGACCTATATTTTACCGAGGGTTGTGGCCGCTGCCCACTAGGTGGCACTCCCGATTGTAAAGTCAATCGTTGGCCGCAAGAGTTAAATCAACTGAGAAGGATTGTTCTAGACTGTGGACTCACCGAAGAATCGAAATGGGGTGTTCCATGCTACATATTTCAGGGAAACAATATTGGGGTGATAAGCGCATTTAAAGAATACGCTTCACTTAGCTTTTTCAAAGGGGCGTTGCTTGAAGATACAAATGGCATTTTAGATAAACCCGGAGAAAACACCCAAGCGGCTCGTCTAATAAAATTCACCAATGCGTGTCAAATCATGGAAATGGAGCACATTCTAAAGGCTTATATCTATGAGGCGATTGAAATAGAAAAGGCTGGATTGAAAGTGGAGCTAAAAAAGACAGCTGAGTATAACATGCCAGCAGAATTTCAAAAGGCATTGGACGAAAACCCTGATCTAAAAACAGCATTCGAAGCCCTAACCCCAGGGCGACAACGAGGGTACTTACTCCATTTTTCTCAACCCAAGCAATCCAAAACCCGTGAGTCAAGAATAGAAAAATGTACTCATAGGATATTTGAAGGTAAGGGCT
This sequence comes from Roseivirga ehrenbergii, assembly GCF_001593005.1. GTDB lineage: Bacteria > Bacteroidota > Bacteroidia > Cytophagales > Cyclobacteriaceae > Roseivirga > Roseivirga ehrenbergii. The sequence goes on along the minus strand of NZ_LQZQ01000045.1, from coordinate 271,591 downwards.
TGAATGATCGGTAAACAATTGTTAATCAAAATGAAAGCCATCTGAACATTTAAAAGGGCTATAAATTTCAGAAAGACTGCTACCCTCAATTCTAATAAATTCCTTATGTTTAAAAAATAAGTTAACCCAACTACTCTTAAATGACTACTACAAAACCACCGTATTCAGGACTCACTTATTTTCTAGCACTGTTAAGCTGTGTGCTTTTCTTTTTTGGAGGCATAGCTATAGTATTCGCTGTCATCGCTTTTTTTATGGCCAAAAAGGCCCTGAAACTAAATGAAGAGCAACCTGAGGTGTATGCTAATATTCGTCAAATCAAGAAGGCAAGGGTATTTGCTATTATTGGTATTATCTTAAACCTAATCATTGTAGGGGTTACTATTTGGACACTATATACAATTGGTTGGGAAGCTTGGTCTGAAGAGTTTGTCAGAAGATGGAACGAAGGGCTTCAGAATCGTTAATTTTTCAATCCAAAGAACATGAAGACTCAGTTGGTTCACTAATAGGCCCTAATTGAATTCTCGGTGGACAATACTAAAATTCGAAACAAATGATGTGGAATTCCTTATCGTGAAATATCTTCCCACATCAACTCCGCAGTACGGGACGAAGCACCTGGACCGCCCATCTTGACTTCCAGTTCATCATAATCTTTCAGTATTTGCACTCGCCTATCCCCTTCTAAAATCAGGTTCAGCTCCTTAACCATTCGCTTTTCATTAAGGTCGCTTTCAATAAGTTCCTGCACGGCCATTCGGTCTAAAATCAAATTGACCATACAGATATATTTGATCTTAACAATTCCTGATAATAAATGATAGGTTACATAGCCGGGCTTATAACACACCACTTGTGGCACACGAAATAAGGCAGTTTCCAAAGTAGCAGTTCCTGAAGTCACCAAGGCGGCTGTGGCGTTGTTGAGAATATCATAAGTACGACTGAAAATGATTTTCACATCGGTATCCAAATAGGTTTTGTAAAAGCTCAAATCAATGGTTTCTGAACCGGCAATTACAAACTGGTAATCTGGAAAATGCTTGACCACTTTGAGCATAGCAGGCAGCTTCGTTTTTATTTCTTGTTTTCTGCTGCCCGGCAATAGGGCAATAATAGGTTTTTCAGAAAGGTTGAATTCCTTCCTCAGTTCGTCCGAACCTAACAAACTAGGCTTACGCTGTTCCATAACATCCAAAATCGGATGACCAACATAATCTACATCATAGCCATAAGACTTATAAAACTCCTTTTCGAATGGAAGGATAGCAAAAACCCTGTGGCACCATTGGTGAATGGTGTGTACGCGTTTTTGTTTCCATGCCCAAGCTTGTGGAAGAATGTAATAGTAAATTCTAGTAGGAAGTTTTGATAACCGTACATATTTAGCAATACGCAGATTAAAACCCGAATTATCGATCAAAATCAATACATCGGGTTTGAAAGTCATGATATCATTTTCGCAGAGGGTGAAGTTTTTCTTGATGGTTCTGATGTTCCAAAGAACATTGAAAATCCCCATAAAGGAAGAGTCCTTAAAATGCCGCACCATTTCATTGGTTTCCGCTTGCATTTTATCGCCACCCCAAACTCTAAAAAAAGCATCGGTATCGCGCTGCTTTAACTGCTTCATTAAGTTGGCAGCATGCATATCGCCCGAGGCCTCTCCTGCTATGATATAGTATTTCATATTTCAGCTCGAAGTTCTATGTTCTTAAGCAATTATCAAATGTTATTTGCGAGAAGGAGTAGTAAATGATTGATGGATATCGAAATCTTTTAAATAAAAAAGGGCTCCCAAATAGATTTTGAGAGCCCTATGTAAAAGTTAAAGAAGCCTATTTCTTCTTAAGTTCTAATTTTTCATCTTTTGGATTGACCACAATTGGCTTTCCTAAACCTGTATTGTTCAAAAGGTTCAGCTGCGTTTTGCCATCTCCAACTACTACATAAATCAATTTATCTGGATTCATATATTCTCCAATGATCTCTTTTGCATCTTCAGAAGTCATTGACTTTAATCTTTCTTCATCCTTTTTAATGTAGTCCATTGGAAGATTGTAAGTAGAGATATTCTGAAGAATTCCTACCAAGCCTCCAAGAGTTTCATATGATTGCGTGTTACTTCTCAAAATTGAAGTTCTTGTGTTTTCCATGTCTTCTTCTGAGAAATTTTCTCCATAGTTATCAAGTATCTCTTTGAAAAGCTCAACCGACTCTCTAGTTACATTACTTCTTACGCTTGATGAAGCTGTAAACGGTGCTCCATTCATATTTCTACTGAAACCAGAGTAAGCGCCATAAGTATATCCTTTTTCTAATCTTAACTGCTTAAAGAGAATAGAACCAGAACCAGAGCCTAAACGATAATTGGCCACTTCAGCAGCAGCAAAATCTTCATTATCACCATTCATGCTGATGTTGCCAATATTAATCACTGACTGTTTAGCATCTGGATAATCAACAAAATAGATTCTAGAACCTTCGTCTGCAGTTTTAATTTCATACTCAGGGAATTCCACATCTTTTGCTTCCCATTTATCGAACCTCTTTAAAGAAGCCATAACAGTTGGCTCATCTAATGCGCCCACAAAATGGAATGAAGCCAATGATGGTGAGAAGTTCTTATTGTAATAATCTTTCAAATCGTCTAAGGTAATATTGCTAACCGTTTCGGTCGTTCCCGAGGTTGGGTAAGCAAAAATATGATCTTTACCATAAAGCACTTTATTGAAGACGTTCGAAGCAATTGCATTTGGATTTGCAGCACTTTGCTGAATTGAGTTTAAAGCGGATTTTTTAACTCTGTCAAACTCTCCTTCATCCCATCTTGGCTGGAAAAGGATTTCCTCTACCAAGTCCAATACCTTATCATAATTTTTGGCTAATGAGTTACCACTGATGGTGATGTACTCTTTGGAAGCAAAAACACTGATTCTAGCACCTAGTTGGCCGATAGCCTCTTGAAGTTCTAATGCAGTTTTATTGGCCGTTCCTTCCATCAACATGTTATCTAACAAAGCTGCCGTACCAATTTTTGTAGGTTCATCTAAGAACATCCCTCCCTTAATTCTAAGGCTGAACTGCACCATTGGCAACTCATCTTGATAAATATGGAATACTTTCATTCCGTTGGCCAATTGATCATTATTAATGGCAGGAGGATCGAAACTAAGCGTACCTTTTAATGGAGGGGCAACACTTCGGTCAATTTTTGAAGGTGTTTTTTCAAAGGCTACTTCTTGGCTATAAGGGTTTTTTTCAGCGCCTTGAACGATAGCTTCTTCAACAACCGAAGCTTTTTCTGAGCCTTCTAAAACCAAGTGGGTCTGCCCAACGGGCACAAAGCTGGTAGCTAAGTAGTTTTTATCTTTAACGTACTTGTTATACACTCTCATGATGTCCTCACGAGTCACATTTTGAGATTTCTCCAAATCTTCAACAATGAAACCAGGATCGCCTGCAAAAGTATTGTACTGAGCCAAAGACGATGCTTTACCAAATACACTTGACATACCATTATAAAAGCCTGTTTCTTGACCGATTTTGATTCTTGCTAAGTCAGCGTCAGAAAAGCCTTCCGATTCAAACCTTTGTAAACCTTCAAAAATGGCAGCTCTCAAGTCATTCAAATTCACGCCATCAAAAGCCCTAGACCCAATCGAAAATGTTCCAGCGATTTCAGCTGAAGAATTATAAGCAAAAACACTAGGCGCCAACTTCTTCTCTTCAACAATTACCTTATACAAAGCAGACTTCTTTCCGTCAGTTAATACCTGTCCAAGCATATTTAAAGCCCAATAATCTGGATGATATTGTTCTACGGTTGGCCATGTCATTTGCAAATCTGGTAGGTTCGCAAACTTGTCTTCGTGGTAGAATAATTTAGTTTGGTCAAGAACAGCTGGTTGTGGCTCTATCGCTTCTATTTCAGCTCTTGGCTCAAATTCGCCAAAGTATTTTTCTACTAGTGTTTTAACTTCAGCTTCATCCACATCACCAGCAATTACTAAAGTAGCATTGTTTGGGCCATACCATTTATTGTAAAATTCTTTAACATCGGCAACGGTGGCGTTTTGTAAATCTTCTAAACTTCCAATCACATCCCAGCTATAAGGGTGTCCTTCAGGGTAAAGGTTTTTCAGTTTCACATATTCTTTGTGGCCATATGGTCTGTTGTCAACACCTTGTCTTTTTTCATTCTTTACTACTTGCTTTTCGTTTTCAAGTCCCCAGTCAGAAATAGTATTGATAAAGAACCCCATTCTATCAGATTCCATCCAAAGCATTTGCTCTAAAGCATCGCTCGGCACTGTTTCATAATAGATGGTTCCGTCAGTCCAAGTTCCTCCATTAAAGGTTCCTCCTAAGTCGTTTACGTTTTTAATAAAGTTTCCAGCCCCTACGTTTTCTGAGTTTTGGAAAAGCATGTGTTCAAAAAAGTGAGCAAAACCAGTTCTTCCTGGCTTTTCACGATTAGAACCCACATGGTACAATACCGCTACTGCCACTTTAGGGTCAGAGTTATCTTTATGAACTACCACCTCTAGACCATTGTCTAGTGTGTATTTATCATAATCCAATTTAAATTCTGCGCTCTCTTTTTCTTCTCCACCACCTGTACAGGCGGAAAGAACAAATACGAGCGACAAGAATGCTACAAGTCGATGTTTCAATAGTGTTTTCATAGAATAAGTTAATTTCAGAGAATAAAGCTAGTAATTTAAACTTCTCTAAATCAAGCAGTTTAACTTTTATCGGTAATTTTTATTGAATTTATTTTCGTCAAAATAAAAAAGGCCAAGTGTAAACTTGACCTTTGTACCGGATAATATTTAAAAAAATCATTAATGTAGGGCTATTAATCAACTTCAATGGTCTTTGCCCACACAATAGGCAATGCTGGACGGTTTTTCTTCATCCACCAAACGGCATAGTCTGCACCTGATTTAGAGTAATAAGTTTCAATATAAACGTAGTATTTCTTTTCAACATCATCGTAAAAAACACCCGCATCTTTATAGTCAGGCTTTACTTTTTTGAGCAAATCGTCAGCATTGCTTTTTGCTGGATACTGCCCTACTACAATAATAAAATTTTTGGCAACTTCAATTTCATCAGGATTTACATCGGCAGCATTAACCGCTAACGGAGCCAACAATCCAAAACACAGCATTAGCATTAATATCTTTTTCATAAGCATCGTTTTCTGTGGATAAAAATAACTATTTCAAAAATTAATAAAAAAACCCGTCAATAAATAACGGGTTTAATTTTTAATTATGGTAATGAAGACGGAAAAACGTCTTGTTCTTGTTAATTCTTTTTGATTACAATAGCATCAACAGACTTCTGCTTTACTAAATCATTAAAGGCGGGCAAATCGCTTTGCATGATCGTTTTCAACTTGGCTAATTCAGCATCTATTTGCTTGGTAAGCTCCACACGAACTTCTTCAGCTTGAGCCGTTGGTGGGTAATGGCCACTTCCGACTACACCGTTTAATGCTGCAAGTTTGTTGTTCAACCTAATGGGGAAGTTCAAAGGATCTTGACCTGATTCATTTTTGGTTTGATAAAGTGCTTCTTCAATTTTAGTCATTTTGTCCATTAAGGCTTTACCCGCATCTACTACTTCTTTATAGCGATCTTCACCTTTGATTTTAGACATGAGGTCATTCATCTGAGACCTTGCTTCCCTTATGTCTTTAATCGCTCTGTGCGTTTCTGTCAGTTTATCTCTAACGGTTATTAAGAAATCAAACTGACGAACCAATTCCTCATCTGTTGAGCCATAACGAGGATCGGCCAAAAGTTTAAACTTTTGCTCTTGTATCTCATCTCCTACAATCAACTTTGCGGTATATTCTCCTGGAGGCGCCATTGGTCCACGCAATGATCCAGACCACATGATATTCCCTTCGAAGTTCTCAGCATTCTCGAACATCATATTCCAGTTGTAAGAGTTTAATCCAACTTCTGGTCTAAGAGTAGCGGTTTCAATTTTTTCACCATTACGGTAAATTTCCATAGAAACTTTAGTGCCTTTCGCTAATGCTTCTTTTACGTTGTAGTAAATTACCGCCCCACCTGGTTTGTTTTCACCAGAAAGTAAGTTTGCATCCGTTCCTGCTGCCCCCCCCCTTCTTCTGAAACTTGCTCCGATTCTATAAGCATCCATCGGCTTAAACATGTGTACTGATTTGGAAGCTACTTCATCCGAAAGTTGATGAATGATTGTCAGATCATCGATCATCCAAAAAGCCCTACCCTGAGTAGCCGCAATTAGATTATCATCTTTAATGGTAAGGTCTGTAATAGGCACAATTGGTAAATTCATTTGGAAAGGCTTCCAAGTATCTCCATCGTCAAATGAAATGAACATACCGCGTTCCGTTCCTGCATAAAGCAACCCTGCTCGCTTAGGATCGGCTCTAACTACCCTAGTGAAATAATCATTCGGGATTCCTGTGGTGATTTTCGTCCATGTTTTACCGTAATCTTTTGTTCTGTATAGGTATGGTTGGTAATCCCCTAATTTGTATTGTGTTCCTGCAACATATGCCCCACCCTTCACAAACGGATCTGCATCAATACTATTGATCATTAAGTACTTAGGCATGTCTGGTGAAGTTACGTTCTCCCAGTTTTTACCTCCATCTCTAGTAACATGAATTAAACCATCATCAGAACCGGTCCATATTAAATCGTTTTCGTAAGGCGATTCTGTAACGGCAAAAATGGTTGCGTAATACTCCACAGATGTATCATCATAAGTAATCGGCCCACCTGATTTACCCAGCTTGTCTGGTTCTGCTCTTGTTAAGTCCGGACTAATCAATTCCCAACTTTGCCCTTCATTTGTAGAGGCATGTAAATGGTTAGAAGCTGTATAAAGCTTGTTCGGGTTATTTGGAGAAAATACAATCGGGAAGTTCCATTGGAAACGGTACTTATAATCTTCTGCACCATGCCCCATTGGGTTATCTGGCCAAGCATTCACATTTCTACTTATTCCTTTAGTATGATCTTGGCGAATTAAAAGCCCACCATAACTACCTCCATAAACAATCTCGGGATTCTTCGGATCTGGCGCTAAGTGTGCACTTTCTCCTCCAGCTGTGCTTTCCCAATCGTTGTCGGTAATTGCTCCCCCAAAAGACCTGTGGTTAATTCGGACTGTAGAGTTATCTTGCTGTGCACCATAAATTCTGTAAGGAAAATGGTTATCGGTAGTCACTCTATAAAATTGAGCCGTAGGCTGATTGTTATCAGTCGACCAATCATCTCCTCCGTTAAAAGAAACTTGAGCACCACCATCATCTGCAATGGCTAACCTTTCGTTATCTTCAGGAGCAATCCATAAATCATGGTGATCTCCATGAGGTGCATTTCTACCTCTAAAAGTTCTACCTCCATCTGTTGATGTATGATAAGCTACGTTTAATACATATAGTTTGTCAACATCTTTGGTGTCTGCATAAATTCTTGTGTAGTACCATGCCCTTTGGCGTAAGCCTCTATCTGAGTTAACTTTTCTCCAAGTTTCGCCAGCATCATCTGAACGATACACTCCACCATCATTGGCTTCAATCATTGCATAAACACGACTAGGGTCTACTGGAGAAATGGTAACACCGCTAATTCCAATTGGACCTTTTGGCATACCTTGATTCTCAATTATATTCATCCAAGTTTCGCCACCATCAGTTGACTTATAGATTGCCGATCCCTCTCCTCCTGAAGTAAGACTATACGGTGTTCTTCTCACTCTCCATGTACTAGCCATCATAAAATCGGGATTGTTCGGGTCTAGACTAATGTCTACAGCCCCAGCATCTTTGTTTGCAAACAATACACGTTTCCAGTTTTTGCCACCATCCGTAGTCTTATAAATACCTCTGGTTTCAGACGATTTAAACAAATCTCCCATAACTGCTACCCAAACGATATCAGCGTTTTCTGGGTGAATTTTAATTCGACCTACATGCATTCCGTCTTTTAAACCAATGTTCTGCCATGTTTTACCAGCATCGGTAGACTTCCACATGCCTTCAAACCCAGAAGACACATTACCTCTAACTGTTTGCTCTCCTTGCCCTACATAAATCACCTTATTGTCTGATTCGCTTACAGCAACAGCTCCAATGGAACCTCCGAAATAACCATCAGAAATATTCGCCCAGGTTTCTCCTCCGTTCTCAGTTCTCCATACACCTCCTCCGGTGGCTCCCATATAGTAGAGGTTCGGTTTACCTGGAACACCAGTAACTGAAGATGCTCTTCCCCCTCTGAACGGGCCAATAGAGCGCCATTGAATATCGTTATAGATTTGCGCCTGCAAGTCTTGCTTAGGCGGTGGTGGCGGTGTGTTCTTTCGGTTTCTCTGCGCTTGTGTATCAAAGGCAAAAAACACCAAACCGATAAGAACCAACAAGCCAAAATGGTTGATAGTAGTTTTTAATCTGTTCATAGTTGTGGTTTTTGTTCTCCGTCATATATTTTTTGACGGTTTGCTCAAGAGCAAAAGATAAAAACAACAAATGAAAAACAGGGATATCAATTCACATTTTATATGAATGGGAACATTTGAATAGACTTAACAAGCTATACATATAATCTTCCAAAGAAAAGAGTCTAAGAAATCTTACTCACTCAGTTTATAGATGGCTAGGTTATTGAATTTAGAAAGAAAATCTGCCTGCCTATAAAGTTTGAGCGTTTCAATATTCACAGGTTCTCCTTCTACAAACTCCGCAATTAGAGTATCGGAAGTATCAAAAATTTTAATCTTTTCCCCTTTATTGCTTACAGTTTCAAAAGCTTCCTTAGCAGCCACTTGAACTATATCAACAGATTCAGAACTGTGATTTTTAGACTTAGATGAACCGCTATTGTTTTTGATGAGAATAACCATTAAAACAGTTATTCCTACTATGGCTAATGCGGAGAGTATTTTATTATAATTACGTACTTTCATGACATTACCTTTTAAGTTTTCAACTAAATTAGTTTCACCTCTATTAAGAATTAATGAGGTCTTCACGTTTACGTAAAACGAGCTACATTGTTTATATAACTACCTATAAATCAATGTTTTTATAAACAAAAAAAGCTGACCATTCAGGTCAGCTTTTCGACTATGTTCAAATAAACTACTAACTTTATTCTGAAATTCTATAGATAGTGGTATTTCCGTAGCTCGAAAGAAACTCTGAGCGATTTACAAGTACCTGTAAATCTTTATCCTCGATTACTTCATTACCTTTTAATGACACTTCACCTACAAGTTTATTATCAGCATTGAATACCTTAATGCTTCTGGTATCATCAACTTCGAAATCGAATGCATACATGTCTTTTTCAATTTCAGCAACTGCCTCTGCTAAAAGCTCCATGTCAATTCTAGCATCGATGTCTGAAATATCTTCGTGAGAAGGAACTCCAAATGAATTTGAAGCTGCGAAAAGCGTAATTACTGCTGCTAAACCAAATGCCACAAAGGCGGACAGCGTTTTTTGTTTTTTTAATGCGTGTTTCATGACCTGTGTTTGTTGTTTTTCTGTTTTTTTCTTCACTTTTCTACTCTTTTTCACTTATGTGTCAGATCGTAAGAATTATCAGTTTGTTTGTTGTTTTCTTCTTACTCCCTTTAAGACGACAAAGGTCAACAAAAGTTTATGATTTGCTGAAAAAAAAGTATAATATTTTTATTACCCACATATTAAGAAGTGTTAACAGAATAATATTCTGAATCAAGTGCTATTAACAAAAAAGCCCGCTTGGGGCGGGCTTTTTAACAGACATAATATTTGGTCAAGCCAATGCTTGCTCTAAATCTTTAATCAAATCTTCTATATCTTCAATTCCAACACTTAATCGAATTAATGAATCCAACAGTCCAACTTTCATCCTTTCTTCCTTAGGAACTGACCCATGAGTCATTGTAGCTGGATGGTTAGATAACGACTCTACACCGCCTAAAGATTCGGCTAAAGCAAATAATTTCAATCTTTCTAATACTCTAAAAGCTTGCTGTTGATTATCCTCTTTAAAAACGAAAGAAATCATACCACCAAAGCCTCTCATTTGTTCCTTTGCAATCTCATGATTTGGGTGACTTTCGAAACCAGGCCAGTAGACCTTTCCTACTTTAGGGTGAGCAGCCAAATACTTAGCCACCTTCTCGCCATTCTCGCAATGCCTTTGCATACGCAAATGCAAAGTTTTAATTCCCCTTAACACTAAAAATGAATCTTGCGGACCACACACAGCTCCACACGACTTTTGAATAAATGCCAAATCATAGGCTAACTGATCGTTATTAGTAGCCAAAGCACCCATTACTACATCAGAGTGACCCGATAAGTATTTAGTTGCGGAATGCATTACAATATCTGCACCTAAATCCAATGGATTCTGAAGATAAGGAGTTGCAAAGGTGTTATCCACCCCTAGCATAACCTTATGCTTCTTGGCAATGGCCACAGCTCCTTTGATACCAACAATGTTCATCATTGGATTTGTAGGCGTCTCTATCCATATTAATTTAGTATTTGGAGTAATATGCTTTTCGATATTCGATACATCTTCCAAAGAGATGAAGTTGAATTTGATTCCGTATTTAGCGAATACTTGAGTGAAAATTCTATAGGTTCCGCCATAAAGATCATCACCAGCAATTACTTCATCACCAGGGCTTAAAAGTTTGATTACGGCATCGATTGCTGCCATTCCTGAACCAAAGCATAAGCCATATTTTGCATTCTCTAGCGCAGCAATACTTTCTTGTAATGCAGAACGAGTAGGATTTTGTGTTCTTGAATATTCAAAGCCCTTATTATCGCCTGGTGAACGCTGAACATAGGTCGTTGTTTGATAAATGGGCGTCATGATTGCCCCTGTAGCAGGGTCAGGTTTTACTCCAGCATGAACCGCCTTAGTCCCAAACTTATTGCTTATCTCCTTTTTCATCCCTGTTTTCGTTTTTAGCAAAGAAGTCTTCCATTTCTTTGCGCATTTCCTCTTTGCTCTGATTGTAGTTAGGTGTTAAAGATAGCTTTCCAGGGAATTGTTCAACCATAAGTGTTTGTGTTGGGAAGGCAAACCTCACCCCTAGTTTTTCAGCCAAACGATTTATACTTAACATCACCTCTTGTCTGCACCTTAATTCTTCATTCCAAGTAGGCACTTTAAAGAAAATATAAAGCATAACATCTAAGGAAGAAGCTCCATAATCATTGAGGAAAATATTGTAAGCATCTTTGCGAGTATGAGGGTGATTCAAAACAATCTTCTCTACCCCTTTCACAAACACTTCGATTAAATCAGTTGGAGTATCGTATGTAATGGCCAGTTTGGTGAAATACCTCCTGTATTGACGTTTACCGTGATTATCTACAGTTCTGTTAGAAATCACACTATTCGGCACATACATTAATGAATCTCTGAAGGTTCTAATTCGCGTAGAACGGAAACCTACTTCTTCTACCGTTCCATCCACATCGTCAGAAGTAATCCAATCTCCGATTTGAAATGGGCGGTCAATGAAAATCATAACAGAACCAAAGAAGTTTTTAAGGGTATCTTGAGCAGCTAGAGCTACTGCCAATCCTCCTATGGACAAGCCTGTGATTAAAGGCCAAATATCGAATTTAAGCCCGTCAAGGATGGCCATGATTCCCACCAAGATCACAAATGTTTTTAAAATCTTACGCACCAATGGTACCAATTGGTCGTCTAGGGTGTTTTGTGTTCTTTCTGCCACTTTTTTCATATACGCCCCCAAAACGTCCACCATTTTATAAAAGAACATGGTAGCGAAAAGCGGAAGTAATGCACCTACTCCTAAAATCAAGTATTTAGAAATAGCAATGGGTAATTGTAGCGTTGGAATTAGAATACTTACGAAAGCAAATACAATGACCAAACTAAAAGGTTTTGCCACGGGCAATATGAGATTATTCGCCAAATCGACTTTTCCGTACTTATGAAGCAGCCTGAAAATAACAACCCTCAATAACACTGTGAGTAGCAAATGCAATACATAAGCAACAGTAATGATGATTAGACCACCGATTAACTGCCACATGTGTAGCCCAATGTACTTTTTAGAGCCTAATTTCGGTAGCAAATTCAAAAGGCGATCTGTACCAAAAGGATAAACCGACTTATGAATTAAGTCAATACTTTGAACCGTTTTACCTGAATAAAACCAACCCTCAGCTTCCTTCTGAACGTAAATTTCAGGAAACTCGCTAAAAAGCACATACCGCTTTTTCATGGTGGCACTATCTAAATAATCAGGATTTTTCGGAACATCGTCTAAATAAACGTAGCTACCAGAGCCATCAAATATTTGCTTTAGCTCTACTGACACATTCTCAATTTCTTCTTGAGACATATCAGCTTGACGCAAAGATTTTGCAGCTTGAGTAGGATTATAATTATCCTCCTGCAAATACTTAAGGTGATTCAGAATGGCATCGTAAGGAGAATTAAAACGATCGGGCAAACTGTCGTTTTGAGCAATTGAAACTCCTGAAATTGCAACTAGTAATAGAAATGAAAAAACTAATTTCATGGTGATTTAACCTATTTGGTAAATGTATAAATAGCCATTTGATTGTCGAAATTAACAAAAAGCTCATATTCCCTTTTGTTCTGATAGTAGAGAATACCCACTGGATTTGTAGAAAAAGCTTCTTTAGAAAATAGCTCCTTACCTTGATCATCTAGAATTACCAAATCTCCAGTGGCTAGATTTTGAGCAACATATAACTCACTATCATTTCTGAAATTATAATATTCAAAAACCCAATCTCCTTGGCCCTTAAAGTCATGATCAAATTTGCGCTGCGCCTTTTCATCAAACACCGTAAACTGATTGTTGTCTTTTCTTACGGTTAACAACCCAGTATTCAACTTATCTCTTACGGCTATAAAACGACTAGATACTGACGGTTTAACCATTTGATTTCGCCCTTTAACAGTTCCATTGAAATCAAGGGAGAGCAATTCTCCATCTTCACTTAAAATTTTAATATACGACTCATTAAACGATGGCCCTTGCTGAATAAAGTAATCTCCGGAAATTCGTTTGTCGGTATTGTAAGGAAAACCTGGGTATTCTTCACCCCTACGATTCAACAGATGCACATTTCCGTTAGTCTCCACAACTACAAAACAGTCCCTTCCTCTAATTCTAACATGCTCTGGTGCAGCACGCAATGCCGAGCCTATCACCTTTGGCGCCCAGCCTTCCAGCATTTCACCTTCTTTACTCAGTAAATAAACGTTACCTCTTCTATCCGTAGTAGCATACCTATAGTTTTTACTGTTATCGTAATCCACAACTGAGTATTGAACCACAGGAAGCTCCGCATTAAATGGAACAGGAAAACCCTCTACGTCATCTCCATTTCTATCAATTAAATGAACTGCAGAATCGGTAAAAATCAGGTACTGAAGCTTACGATTTGCATAGAAATCCACTTGTTCAATCGCCCCATTAATTTTTCCTTCAAGTTGTTTCTTCCACAAAATATTGCCCGTTCTATCTACCAAATAGAGTTGATGAAGCTCATCTTGGAAAGCGATTTCCTGTTCATTATTCACATGATTTTTAACGATATACGGCTTAGTAATCAGCTTACTGTTTCCATAAGCATTGGTCACTAAATTCAGACCAACTTCGCGATTGACTGGCTCCGTATCGCTATTGGTATTTCGAGCTACAGTGCCTTTTACCGACTCGTTAAAAGTAAGTTCTGCACTCACAATCAATCGATTAGAAGCCTCATTGATTTGAAAATTGAAATTATCGAATGAAGAAAATAATTGAATATGGTCTTTAAAAAAGGCTTTCCATTTAGGGTTGAAGGAATTAACGAGCGGGTCTAAATAGTATTCAAAATTATTGAGTTGTGTAATATTGGCTTCTTGAACCAGATTATCTAAGTACCTCCTTTTTTCAGGAATTCGCCCCCATGTGTTTTCGGCATCGTAATCAATTAAAACCGTTTTTAATGCATCAATATTATCGCTAATCAGCATTACATTATTGAAAAATGCATAGTATGGCTTGCCCGATTTCTTATATCGCTCTCCATAGGCTTTTCCTAAAAACTGGGCATCGTTCACAAACCTAATCTCATTATTGATAAAACTTTCGGTAAACAAGGTATCACCTTCTGCCCTGCTGGCTTTCGAAATATCTTCAAGCATTTTCGATATTTCTGGTACATCAGCAACCTCAGATAAAAGCACCTGAGACATGGTATTTGCTCCAAGTACTATATTCACCTCGCACAGTTCAGAGTTTTGAAGCTTTTGAAAAGAAGCAATATCAAAACCATTGAGCGAAGCATTCTGATCTTCTTCGACACCAAACCAACGAACAAAACTTGCAGAACTAGGTATGAAATTTTCAACATTAACAATTGCATTGGAAGGCAAACGCTGATCTAAATTTTGTCCTGTAACACTAATACCATTGAAAGTAAGTCCTTCATTTGACGGCTCTACGGTAATATTTATCAGTCCTTTTAGTTGATGTCGGGAAGGCTCTGTACTACTTGTAAACACATTTTTGAGCCTTCCAATTCGGTCTGTATTGAGTAATAAATTCACTCCTTTTTGGTTTTCATCAACCTTCATTTCTGATTTAACCAGTCGGTTAGATTCATCTTCTTCAGCACGTATTACATCTTCTAGCAAAACTGAATTTGTAGAAATCACCAGATAATTACCCAAGCTTATAAAACCCCATTTCGACTGCTGTACTTCCGCTTCATAAATGAGTTTCTCGTTAAATATTCGGCTTTCAAATAGTAATTCTTTATTGAACCATAGATTAGCCAGCTTCTTAATATTTGTAGGTAACCATTCAAAACCATCTGAACCAATGAAAAAAAGCGGTTCGATGCTGTTATTTGAAGTCAAATGAAAGGACACATAAACAGGGTTCTCATTAATTTTAGACTGTAACACTCCAGCCTTCACCAATGAATCGATTTTAGTATTGGCCTCGGTGAGCGCATTAACAAAAGGCAAAGAACCGGCTTCGTCCCACCATGGAAAATCTGAATACTCATCGATAGCGTTCGAAACATTGTCGATTGTTATTAATGCGAGACTATTGGCTGGTATCAATTTTTGTATTTCGGTGTCGCCATCTTTCTCAAAAAAATAGATGTAGCCGACTGCCGCAGACACAACCAAAATGAGTAAAGTAACAAGTAAGGTTTTCGTTTTCAAGAAGAGTAATGTTTGAATTTCATAAATCAGGCGAAATTACACATTTCTAGTATCACTCAAGTCTAAGCTCTAAAGAGAATCAGAAACTGAGTGTTTTGCCTTAATAATTTAACTTCATTCCAACCCTTTCATTTTAATTACTGTCTAGCAATTATAGACATACATAATTTTGAAATACTGTATATGAAAAGAAATGAAGAAATTATTCAAAAAGATTCTTACCAAAGTTTGGCTTGATTTTTATAGTAAAGTATCTTTGAAATTGTTTTGAAGCAAACTAACCTAATAACTACATGAAAATAACAACCTTCGTTTTAACTTTCTTAATATCGTTCACCTCGTTTAAAAGCAATAAACTAGCTGACTCTGTGAGAATTAACGAGATTGAGTATAAGGATGGAGTCTACTTTTTTAAAGACAAGATATTTAATGGCGACATTGTAGATTACTACGAGAACGAAACATTGAAATTTCGATATGCCGTATTAGATGGCCGATTAAATGGTGTAGCCAAAGAGTTTTTTCCCGAAGGTGAAATCAAAAGCGAGCGCACCTATTATATGAGTAAGCTATATGGCAACTTTACCGAGTACTTTCCAAACGGGCAAATTAGAGCAAAATTCGATGTAAAGCTTAATGCTTATGGGCAGGGAGAAATAGTTGAAAACATTACTATTGGTGAATTAAAAAAAGGAAAATACAAAACCAAAAACTTCGACAAAGGCATTATTTATTTCACTGGCACCTCAGGCGAAATATTTGAAACGAGTGAGAATATTTTCATTTTAAATCAGACTCACTATAAAATAATGGACGAAGACAAAAAGCATACTTTGATAGAAGTAAAGTAAGCTTTTACCTCACATATATAGAAAGGCAGCCATTGAAGCTGCCTTTTTTGTTTAACTAAACTCCTCAACCTAGCTTTTCTAGCTAAACAATGTTTTTATAATCATCTAGTCAATTTCAAATCGATTTCATAAATTCAAGGGATTCAAAACTTACTTTTTAGATATAAACCTTAATTATGTCAGCTAACGAAGAAAAAAAGGAGTCCTCAACCTCAACCACCCGAAGAAATTTTATTAAAACATTAGGCTTTGCAGGAGCCGCATTCACCATTGTTCCACGACATGTACTAGGCAAAGGCTTTGTAGCGCCTTCCGATACTTTATATATAGCAGGGATTGGAGCAGGAGGAAAAGGCACAAGCGATTTAGCCTCTTTTGCCAAAAGCCCGAATGTAAAAATAGCTTACCTCTGTGATGTAGACGAGAGAAGTACTAAGGAGTCTGTAAAAAATTTCCCTGATGCGCCAATGTACAAAGACTACCGCAAGATGCTGGAAGAAAATAAAAACAGCATTGATGCTGTGTCCGTCTCTACTCCAGACCATATGCACGCAGTGCAGGCCATGGCGGCTATGGAATTAGGCAAACATGTTTATGTTCAAAAACCCCTTACTCACGATATTGCTGAAGCTAGGCAATTGACAGAAGCCGCTCGAAAATATAAGGTAGTCACCCAAATGGGAAATCAGGGTGCTTCGGGAGATGGTGTTCGGAAGATGAAAGAATATTATGATGCCGGATTAATTGGCGAAGTCCATACTGTACAATGCTGGACAAACCGAGCCATTTGGCCTATGGCACTGGCAACTCCTACCCGAAAAGATAATATTCCGAAAGAATTAGATTGGGATTTATGGCTGGGCACTGCCGAAAAACGCGACTACAATGATGCTTACTTACCATTTAACTGGAGAGGTTGGTCAGATTTTGGAACTGGCGCATTAGGAGATATGGCCTGCCACATTATGGATCCTGTGTATAGAATTCTACCAATTCTATATCCAGACCAAGTAGAATGTAGTGCTGTTGATGCTTTCAAAGCTAATTTTGAAACACTCGATTTCCCAAAAAGCTTTCCTACGGCAAGTAAAATTCATTTAAACTACCCAAGAACAGATGGTAAAGGAAATATAAAAGTTGCTTGGATGGATGGAGGCATAATGCCCGAAAGGCCAGAAGAGCTTGGTGATGATGAAGCATTTGGCAATTGGGATGGCGGAGTACTCTTTATTGGAACTAAAGGAAAGCTTTTAGCGGATTGTTATGGCGCTAACCCGAGGCTACTTCCTTTATCTTTAAATGAGCAGGTATCGGTAAAAGAAACTATTGCTAGAGTTCCTGAAGGGCACTATTTACAGTGGGTAAACGCATGTATAGCTGGGTACGGAAACGCTGAAACAAGTTCTTCATTTGACTACGCTGGGCCATTCACTGAAAGTATTCTTATAGGGAATCTTGCCTTAAAAGCATATTTTGAAGTAGATCCAAACGCAAAAAACCAAGGTTTCTGGGGTGGTACAAAATACCATGGCAGAAAGAGGTTGCATTGGGACGCTAAAAACATGAGGGTTACCAATTTTGATGAAGCCAATCAATACGTAAAACGAGAGTATAGAACAGGTTGGTAAAACACACCTTAGATTATTCAATGTCTCCACTGATTTGGCAATCGCTTTTCAGTGGAGACATTTTTCATTTTGAACAGTAAATTGCAGTTAGATAAAAATCAAATGAAGCACATTAAAACCATCGCTTTTGATGCCGATGACACGCTTTGGGTAAACGAACCGATTTTCACTAAAACCAGACTTCAGTTTGAAACTATTCTTTCTAAGTACTTTGAAATTGATAACAATTTAGAGCATCAACTTTACGAAGTAGAATTAAAAAACCTTAGGCTTTTCGGTTACGGAATAAAAGGTTTTATGCTCTCCATGATCGAATCGGCCATTGAACTAACGCAGCATAAAATAACCGGTGCCGACATACAAAATGTAATCAACTTGGGTAAAGAAATGCTTACTCACCCTGTTGAAGTATTACCTGGAATTCAAGAGAATCTCGAATGGCTCAAAGACCATTATCAGCTGATTGTAATTACCAAGGGCGATTTATGGGATCAAGAAACAAAAATTGCTAGATCGGGCTTAGCAGACTACTTTGATCATATTGAAATTTTAAGCGAAAAAAACGCATCTACCTACCAAACAATTTTAGACCGTTATCAAATCAGTCCGTCAGATTTTCTTATGATCGGGAACTCACTCAAATCGGACATTCTTCCTATTTGCGAAATTGGAGGAAACGCCATTCATATTCCCTTTCACGATACTTGGGTACACGAAAAAATTGACAAACACACCATTGGTGATTTTTCGTTTTACGAACTCGATAGTATTGCTGATTTAAAAGCTTACTTAAACAAAAAATAAGCGAGCTCCACTCCTCTCATCCACTTGAAAAAAAACTAGTAATCCAGCAACTGAAAACTGAACCATCTCGCTAAATTCGGGCTTTCAAATTTCATGAAGGAATCGAATAATTTTGTGCTTTTTGCTATACCAGCGCTTATTTGGGGCTCTACTTGGTATGTCATCACTTTTCAACTGGGTAGCGTTGATCCAATAATGTCAGTAAGCTATCGGTTTGCTTTGGCTGGTTTGCTGTTTTTGGCCTATTGCAAAATTAGGTCGAAAAATCTTTCCTTCACATGGCAGGTTCATTTAAGAATCGCCCTGCAAGGCATCCTTCTCCATAGCTTCAACTATTGGTTGGTTTACCAGTCTGAACAATACCTAACTAGCGGACTAGTAGCTGTTGGATTTTCGCTCATCATATTCTTCAATATGATTTTCGGTTCCATATTCCTAAAACAACCCATTATACCTAAAGTATTCATTGGAGCACTGTTCGGTGTACTTGGAACTATGGTTATTTTTAAAAGGGAGTTAATGGCATTTACAGCCGCGGACGAGTCATTTACAGGGTTAATTCTATGCGTTTCTTCTGTAATGATTGCCAGCCTAGGTAATGTAACTTCAGGTTATAATTCAAAATTGAAAATCCCTGTAATGCAATCCACCGCATTTGCTATGGTTTATGGAGCAATTGCAATGCTTATTGTTGCCGTAGCGCTCGGCAGGCCATTCACCATCGACTGGTCTGGTTCTTACATATTTTCACTTCTGTATTTAGTGATTTTTGGCTCAATCATCGCTTTTAATATGTACCTCACACTTATCAGCAAAATTGGAGCAGGAAAGGCAGCTTATACCATCGTTGTAGTTCCAGTTGTTGCGGTTATTATTTCTACTATTTTCGAAGGGTTTATAATTACGGAGTATACCATTATTGGAATGCTAATGCTTATTGTAGGTAATGTTTTTGCATTGTATAAGAAAAAACAACCCAAATTGGCTAAGGCCTAGAAAGGGAAGAACAGCTATTTAATTTCAGCGATGCACTCAATTTCTACAAGGGCATTTAAAGGCAAGCCTGCAACGGCCACAGTGGTTCTTGCGGGTGTGTGGCCTTCGAAAAATTCACCATACACAGAGTTCATTACTTCGAAATGCTCCATATCGCTGAGGTAAACATTACACTTCACAACATCCTTCACTCCTAGCCCTTCAGAGGCCAAAACGGCCTGTAAATTTGCTAATACCTGTTTCGTTTGTCCTTCAACTGTTGTTGATTCTACTTTATTCGTCAATGGATTAATTCCCGTCTGGCCTGAGCAAAAAAGCAAATTACCCGTACGAATGGCTGAGCAATATGGCCCTAAAGCCTTTGGGGCGCTGGTTGAATGAATGATTTTCATAACCAGTCTTATTTAATAGTTGGAAACGACCATTTATATTTTACCGAAACAATTCTGAGCGCGATAATATAAATCACTGTAAGAATGATTCTTACATCCACATTCACATTAAATTGACCTAAAACAAGAAATAGAATACCTCCCGTTAAACAAGCTGTTGCATAAATTTCCTGCCTAAAAATTAAAGGCACCTCATTGGCCAAAGTATCACGCAAAACCCCACCAAAAACAGCTGACACCGTACCCATCATTACCGCAATTACGGGGGTTAAACCAAATGAGAGCGTTTTTTCTATTCCTAATATGGTAAACAAACCAATCCCAATAGAGTCAAACAGGAACATCGTTTTTCGAAGCTTTTCTAAATAGCGTTTGAACAAAAAGCCAAGCCCAATTCCACCAGCGATCATGAGTAAATAGTTCTGATCTACCATCCATCCTACAGGCTGACTGCCGATTAACAAATCACGCAAAGTGCCGCCACCAACTGCGGTAATAAAAGCAATTACAGAAGCACCAAAAGGATCCATTTGCTTTTTAGAAGCGGCTAACCACCCACTAATTGCAAACACGAGGGTTCCTCCTAAATCAATAAAATAAACTAATTCTTGGGTACTCATTCAATTAAACTTTGGGCGAAGATAATCGAATGCCACTAATTCAGCTTCATTATCTATTTGTCATTTCCAATACAGTCAATAATCCATGCCTATTTCTCTCTAGCATTTTTGTTTTAAATTGGAATTCTATGTCAAACTTTGAAGACTTACTAAGCCAAATTAAAGCATGTAGGGTTTGTGCCGAACATTTACCACTTGGGCCGCGACCTGTAATATCTATTAGTGCTCATTCAAAAATATTAGTGATTGGCCAAGCGCCAGGCACCAAAGTACACGCATCGGGAATTCCTTGGGACGATGCTTCTGGTAAGAACCTTAGAAAATGGTTGGGTGTAACCAATGAACAGTTTTATGACACTAACCTTTTTGGCATTGTACCAATGGGTTTTTGCTATCCGGGAAAAGGAAAATCAGGCGATTTACCTCCTCGGCCAGAATGCGCTCCACTATGGCACAACCAAATTTTAGACCTTCTCAAAGAAGTTAAACTAACACTCTTGATTGGCCAGTATGCCCAAGCTTATTATTTAGGAGAACGAAAGAAGAAAACTCTTACAGAAACAGTTCAGAATTACGACCATTATTTACCAGAATTCTTCCCCTTGGTTCACCCCTCGCCTAGGAATGGAATTTGGATGAGGAAAAATCAATGGTTCGAAGAAGAAGTCATTCCAAAGTTACAGGAAAGTGTAAAATCAATTTTAGGTTAACCTCTATCTCAATGCATTCAATATTGCCTAATAACACCGATTTTAACAGAGGTTACCGAAATATGTACTAGTTTCGAAGGCAAAACTCAACATATTAAAACAACCACCCGTAACAGGATTCCATGTACATTAATCTAGCATCACACTATATACCTTCAAACATAATTCCCAACAGTTATTTCTTTGATAAAAATGGAATGGACGATGAAACTATCGTCCGTAAATCAGGAATTAAAAACCGCAGAAGAACTTCGGCAAACGAAAATGTAAATACTATGGCCATTTCGGCCATTGAAAATGGATTGAATAATCTACCTTATAATATCACCGAAGTTGATTTGATCATTGGTGCTACTTATTCACCCTATGACACGGTTGGTACACTGGCTCATGTGGTTCAACAAAAGTATGGCATCAGCGGAGCTATTGTGTTTTCCGTTTCTTCTGCCTGTAGCTCGTTTGTCAATGCCATTGAAATTGCTGAAGGTTATTTCGCCATGGGAAAAGCTAAAAAGGCTTTAATCGTAACTTCAGAACACAATTGGGCTTATTTAAACGAATCAGACCCTATTTCTGCACACCTATGGGGAGATGGAGCTTCTGCTGTATTTCTTTCAAGCCAAAGAGTTACTGATAAAGACCATGAAGTTCTTGGGGTAAATACTGAAGGCCATGCCACTATTGGACGAGGGCCAAATGGTGTCTGTTTAAAGCCTTTTGATGGCGGTATTTCTATGCCCGATGGTAGAGATGTTTTTTACAATGCCATTAAATACATGTCAGAAAAAACGGAGAGTATCCTAGAAAAAAGTGGCTGCAAACTAGCGGATTTAAACTACCTCATTCCACACCAAGCCAATATGAGGATAATCAATAAAGTTGCTGAAACTCTAAATTTCCCTATTGAAAAGGTGGTTATCAATATGATTGAATTTGGTAATACAGGCTCAGCTAGTTCTTCTATCGGTTATTCTCAGGTCTTCGGTTCGATGCAAAAAGGTGAACTGGCTGTTGTAACTGTTTTTGGCGGTGGTTATTCCAGTGGTGCTATGCTGGTAAGGGTATAAAAAAAGCCGCTCATAGAGCGGCTTCTAATTTCATACACAACTTTCTAATGAACGTTTTGCATCCATCTTTTCATTATTGGACCTAGTATAAACACTATAATCGCTGCACCGAATGCATATTTAGCAATTAGTTCAAAGCCACCAATGTAAGTGTCTAAAGATTCAAAACCTCTTACGTCCTTATCTGTACTCTCTACCGCCAATTGCTTACCGATAAAACCAACGATTTGGAAAGCATAAGCAGAAGACAAGAACCAAACACCCATCATAAATGCTACGATTCTTTGAGGTGACAGATCTGTGATTTTAGAAAGGCCTACTGGTGACATGAATAACTCACCAACTGAAATCAAGAAGTACATTACCATCAGATAGAAAAAAGGCACCATTCCTTCAGAATCAGCAGCATTTCCACTTAAAGACAATACAAAGAAACTTATGGCTGCCAAAGAAAGCCCCAAAGCAAACTTATAAGGAGTTCTAGGGTTTAACTTCTTCTTGGCCAAAAAGCCCCACAACAACGATATTGGAATAGAAAGAATAATAATCCACATCGAGTTAAGCGCATTGGTTTGAGCAGCGTCAATCAACCATAGATTTACGTTTCTACTAGCAAACAGTGTAATTACAGAGCCCGATAGTTCATGAAACCCCCAAAAAATACTCATGAAAACAGTAATCATTAATGCTACCGCTAACTTCTTCCTTTCAGAAGCGGTAGCCTGATACATGATTACTGCCATATAGATGAGAATAGCGAAGCCAAGCAATTTGAATATTAATGTCACTACATTTTGGTCACCTAAAAAGGTATCGCCACCACCAATTGCTCCGTAAGAAGATAGCATTATTGCAATTACAGGTGCTGCTAAGAAAGCCAAAATTGGCACAAACACTTTTCTTTTAATACCTAAAACTCTTGATTCAAGCCTTTCAACACTCGGTGCCATTCCCTTATCTAAGAATACCCCTGCTTTAATTCCACGCCAAAAAACAATCAGTCCGGCAAGCATACCAATACCGGCAAGGCCAAAACCATAATGCCAGCCATATTCACGGCCTAACCAACCGCACAAAAGCGGTGCAGCAAAACCACCAATATTAATTCCCATATAAAAAATGGTGAACCCAGAATCTTTCCTGGTGTCTCCATCCTTATAAAGAGAACCTACGAAAGTTGAGATATTTGGCTTAAAGAAACCGTTCCCCACTACAATTAATGCAAGTGCTAGATAGAATGTATACTCGTTTTCTACTGCAAGAACAAAATGGCCAAGTGACATTAAAACCCCACCCAGCATAATCGACCTTCTGAAACCCAAAAGCGTATCAGAAACCCTTCCGCCAACTACAGTAGAAGCGTAAACCAAAGAGCCATAAGAAGCATAAACCGCAGCAGCGGCTAAATCTCTAGAGGTAAGAGCTTCAAAAATTTCGTTGACCATGTATAGGGTCAACAATGCCCTCATTCCGTAAAAGCTAAACCTTTCCCAAAGTTCAGCGAAAAAAAGATAGAACAGACCTTTGGGATGCCCCATCATCTGCGGACCTTCTATAGTTCCTTTATCCAACATAGATTCTGATTTTTGTTTAGTTCAATACCGATAAAACTACTACGGTAAAAGGGTATTTACAAATGTGATTATGTTAATGACCATCGAACAGAGTTTTTGAACCACTTATAAGAGTCTTTTTATTATTAGTGCATGTAATTCTAATCAATAGTTTTTTTCCCTATTTTTGCACCCCTAAATAGAATGCAATCGTTTGCAAAACAGAGTATTAAAAACTAAGAAAATGCAAGAAAACGGGCTTAAATCCAACGAAGCGAGTGTGAAAGAATTGGGCATCAAAGATGCAATTGTACATTGGAACCTATCCTCAGAAGAACTGGCGAAAATTTCTGTGGAAAAAGGAATGGCACAAGAAACCAGTACTGGTGCCATAAACGTAAATACTGGTGAGTTCACTGGTCGTTCACCGAAAGACAGGTTTATTGTTAAAGATGAAATCACCGAAGATTCGGTTTGGTGGGGAAATATTAACATCCCGTTTGAGCCAGCTAAATTCGATGCGCTTTATGACAGAGTAACAGATTACCTTTCTGGAAAAGAAATTTATGCACGCGATTCATACGTTTGCGCAGACCCGAAATACAGAACTAATGTAAGAGTAGTGACTGAATTCCCTTGGTCAAACTTATTTACATTTAATATGTTTTTACGTCCTACGGAAGAAGAAATAAAAGACTTTACTCCAGAATGGACAGTAATGTGTGCTCCGGGTTTTATGGCTGTTCCGGATAGAGATGGAACAAGACAGCACAACTTTGCCATCTTAAACTTTAAAAGAAAAATCGCTTTAATTGGTGGTACTGGTTACACTGGTGAAATGAAAAAAGGTATTTTCTCTGCCTTAAACTTCATCTTGCCTCATCAAAAAGACACTTTAGCAATGCACTGCTCTGCTAACGTTGGCGAAGATGGCGATACTGCAATTTTCTTTGGTCTTTCAGGAACAGGTAAAACGACCCTTTCTGCCGACCCGAACAGAAAACTTATTGGAGACGATGAGCATGGTTGGACAAGCGAAAACACTGTTTTCAACTTTGAAGGTGGTTGTTACGCTAAAGTAATTGACCTTTCTGAAGAAAAAGAGCCAGACATTTGGAACGCAATTAAGCCAGGAGCTCTATTAGAAAACATTACTTTCAAAGAAGGCACTAACGAGCCTGATTATACAAGTGGTAAAATCACAGAAAACACTAGAGTTTCTTACCCTATTTACCATATCAATAATATTCAAGAATCTTCTGTAGGTGCTAACCCTAAGAATATTTTCTTCCTTACTTGCGATGCTTCAGGTGTATTGCCTCCAATCTCTAAGTTGACACCTGGCCAAGCCATGTTCCACTTTATTTCTGGATATACAGCAAAGGTAGCAGGTACAGAAGCAGGCATTACTGAGCCAGTTTCGGCTTTCTCTGCTTGTTTCGGAGCTCCATTCATGCCTTTACACCCAACTAAATATGCCGAAATGCTTGGCCAAAAAATGGAAGCAGCTGGTGTAAACGTTTGGTTAGTAAACACTGGTTGGTCTGGTGGTGCTTATGGTACTGGTAGCCGAATGAAACTGAAATATACAAGAGCGATGATTACAGCTGCTTTAGAAGGCAAGCTTGATAACGTAGAGTATACTACTCACAATGTATTCGGTTTGGCAATGCCAAATGAATGCCCTAACGTTCCAACTGAAATACTGAACCCTAAAAACACTTGGTCGGATAAGGCGGCATACGATGCAGAAGCAAATAAATTGGCGATTAAATTCAATGAGAATTTTGAGAAATTCAAAGAAAACGCCAGTGAGGAAATTTTAGCGGGAGCGCCTAAAGTAAGCGCAAACGTTTAATTGAATTACAAAACATAATGTAAACAGAAAAGGCTGCTTCGTATGAGGCAGCCTTTCTTATTTTAAATGAGTGTTTTTGTGAGGTGTAAAATTTGACAGTGATGGTTCTTCTGTCGAATTGAAACTATCTATTCAATTCTAGTTTATTCAATGCAGTTTGAAGTTCACGTTTAATCTTAATTTGGCTTTCCTTTGCCTCAAATTGATATGCTCTAAACTCTTCACTTACTTGAGTAAATGAACCCTTAATTCGCTTTGCAGATTGCGCCACCTTTTTCATTCGGGTCAACATTACTATGATTACCCCAATCAAAAACGCCACTATAGACCATACAATAATATTATATACTGACTTGCTCAAAAGAATACCAAAGAATGACATATTATCATTCAGTTTTTTACTGTCTTCTAACTCAGCTTTTACCGACTCCAACTCTGACCTTAAAGCATTAACTTCAAGTTCAATCCTATTTTTCTCGGTATTCAAGCTTTCTATACTATTTGTATAGCTAGCCAAGCTATCCCCTAGAGTACTTCTAAATTCGTCCAAACTTGTAATTCTAATAATTTTCTTATCTACATAGGTTCCTGAAGACTCAATTAACGATTCCAACTGGCTTATTAAATCTGTTTTAACTACTTCTTCTTGAACTTCTTCTTGCCCAAAAGATTGAGTCCTATTTGTTATCAATAGCGCAACCATCAGCACTAACACGGTTAAAAATCTGTATTTCATTCGTTTCTAATTATTTGGTAAAACACTCTGAAAACGTAACGGCTTAATTGCGAAAATCGCATTCGCGAACCACATATTCCGTCACGTTTAATTTGGCCGCAAAAGTAACCCCTATTCTGTAGAAAAAGGAATTATAAGGCATAAGGTCAGAAAAAAACAAGGTTAACATTATTGATTAAAATAGAGAAGCAGCTCTTCATGAATTTTAACTATGATTTTGAACTCATAAATCATATATTCATCAATTCAAACCACTCAAAATCATCCATTATGGCAACTTACCAACTTACGATTAATGGCAAGCAACAAACCGTTGAGGCTGATGCGGACACCCCAATGCTATGGGTTTTGCGCGACCACCTAGACCTTAAGGGTACAAAATTCGGCTGTGGAATTGCGCAGTGTGGTGCTTGTACCATTCACATGGACGGCAATGCCGTTCGCTCTTGCTCTATTCCTGTATCCGCAGTATCAAATGCTGAAATCACCACCATTGAAGGTCTTTCTAAAAAAGCCGACCATGTTTTACAAAAAGCTTGGGTAGAACATGATGTTCCTCAATGTGGCTATTGTCAAGCTGGTCAGATTATGAATGCGGCAGCTTTACTTCAACGCAACAGCTCCCCTTCTATGGATGAAATTGAAACCGCTATGAACGGAAACCTATGCCGTTGTGGTACATACAATAAAATAAAAGCCGCCATTTCTTCGGCTGCATCTAATCTATAACCTCCAAATCAAGGAAAAATGACAGTTATTAAAACAAAAGTAGACAGGAGATCATTCCTCAAAACTTCTGCTCTTGCTGGAGGAGGATTAATGATCGGTTTCAATTGGGCTTGCTCGCCTTCGGCAGAAGTAAAAGACCCAGCATCGGCTTGGTTCGATATCAATGCTTATTTGACCATTGCCGATAATGGTGAAGTCACGATTATGTCGCCAAACCCGGAAATTGGACAGAATGTAAAAACATCTATGCCGATGCTTGTTGCTGAAGAATTAGATGTAGACTGGAAAGATGTAATCGTAAAACAAGCACCGCTCGATAATGCATTCCCACGTCAGGTAGCAGGCGGAAGTCAGTCCATTAGAAGTAGTTGGAAAAGCATGCGAATGGCAGGTGCCACTGCTAGAAGGCTCATGATAGAAACTGCCGCCAAAGAATGGGCAGTAGACGTCAACAGTCTTACCACCAAAGGTGGTTATGTGCTGAATGGCAATAAAAAATTAAGTTATGGAGAGTTAGCCTCAAAGGCCGTAGGTATAGAAATACCAGAAGAAGTTACTTTAAAAGAGCCTAAAGACTTTACCATTATTGGTAAGAGTCAGAAAAATGTTGATTTAGATGAAATCATTACCGGTAAGCCTGTATTCGGAATTGACTACAAACAAGAAGGAATGCAATATGCCGTGGTGCTTCGTCCACCTGCATTTGGCGCTAAACTAAAATCCTTTGACGACACAGAAGCCAGAAAAGTAAATGGCGTAACTGATGTAATTCAATTTGGAGATAAAGTAGCGGTTTTAGGTAACAACACTTGGGCAGCCATGAAGGGTAAAAAAGCCTTAGTGGCCGATTGGGACATGAGTGGAAGGCTTGAAGACACGCCTTATCACGATAGTGAAATGAACAAACTGCTTAATAAAAGAGCAGAAAGACCAAGTCGTAGCGATGGTGATGCTTTAAAAGCAATGGCTTCGGCAGATAAAGTATTTGAAAAAACCTACGAGGCTCCTTTTTTACCACACAACACCATGGAGCCAATGAATTTCTTTGCCGATGTTACAGGCGACAAAGTGAAGTTGGTTGGGCCAATTCAAACACCAGCGGGTACGCGTGGGCAAATAGCCCGACTGCTTGAAAAAAGCCCTGATGATATTACACTAGAAATGACCCGAATGGGTGGTGGTTTTGGACGAAGACTTTATGGAGACTTTGCCTTAGAAGCTGCCGAAATTTCTCAGAAAGCCAACAAAGCTGTTCAGGTAGTTTTTTCAAGGGAAGACGACATGACCGCGGGCACATACCGTCCTGCGTCTAAATATAAATTCAGAGCTGCCATTAAAGATGGAAAGCTTACGGGCTACCATTTATCTGGTGCAGGAATAGGACGTAACAACTGGGTTCGTCCAGATTGGTTTCCGGCAGGCGGCATTGAAAACTACTTAATAGAATCGAGTTATGTAGATAGTAATATTACTACAGGAGCATGGAGAGCTCCAATCACCAACTTTTTGGCCGTAGCCGAGCAGTGCTTCTTCGATGAATTAGCTGCTGAAATGGGACAAGATGCGGTTCAATTAAGATTAGACATTCTTGAACGGGCGAAAAACAACCCAGTTGGGGAGATTGATTACGAACCCGAAAAAATGATTGGGGTGATTAAATTGGCTGCCGAAAAAGGAAATTGGGGTAAAGCCGAAAGTGGTGTAAGTAAAGGTTTCAGTGCGTATTATTCGCACAATACCTATGTGGCCGAAGTGGCTGATGTGATTATGAAGGATGGCAATCCGATCGTGAAAAATGTAACGGTTGCTGTAGATTGCGGAATTGTAGTTAACCCTGATGCTGCCATTAATCAAATTCAAGGTGGCGTAGTAGACGGAATGGGACATGCGCTTTATGGAGATTTCTCCTTCATCAATGGAACCCCGCAAGCTTCTAACTTCAACAATTATCGTTTGATAAGAACTAAAGAAGCACCTACCGTAGATGTTCATTTTGTAGAAAGCTTGAACGATCCAACTGGTTTAGGTGAGCCTTCTTTGCCACCTGCAGGCGGTGCTCTGGCTAATGCCATGGCCAAAGCCACCGGAAACAGACTTTATAAAATTCCTTTCGTAAAGGATCAAATGGTTTTTGGATAGAAATTCAGACCAAAAAATTAAGCCCAACTTCAGATGAGGTTGGGCTTTTTACTTTCTATAAATTCGTCACTTTTGACTTTCTCTTGATTTCTAAATTTAATCAAGCCGTAACAGGCTACAATTCCCCAAAAGAAATTGGCCGCAGCCGCAGCATAGGAGAAATCATAAACGGTGTCAATCACTAAAAATACGCTTCCTAAGATATTGTAAACGTGAAATCTTGTATCCTGAAGGGTCCAAACTCCACGATTTAGCTGAATGTAACTCACAATAAAAAGTAGCGTACCAAGCCACCCTAAAGTTTGAACACTGTAACTTATTAGAGTTTGAGAAACCATATAAACCATTCTATTAAAAACTAAAGCATTGCAATAGTCTTTAAAAAAGCTTTGTTATGGAAGCATTTAACGATTTCACCCAGAAAGCTTAATTTCTGATTAACACTCATTAACTCCAGCTGTAAGTATGGTATTGCACATCAAATTCACCACCTTCATATAAATCGACAGTAGCAAAACCAGCTTGGGTTTCGTAGTACATTTCGTTACCCCACCAACCTCCGCTTACTGCACCATTGCAGCAATAGGTTACGCCATTGTATTCTACCTTATCCAACAAATGCATATGCCCACTTACACAAAGTTTTACATTGGCATGTTGCATAAAAAGTTTTTTGATTCTATTGAAATCAATATGCATCCATCCACCAGGCACTGTCCAGTTTCCATTCTTCTCATTACCTTCATAAAAGCCAGTAGCCGTTAAAATTGGAATATGCGACATTACCATAACAGGTGTAGTTGAAGGTGTAGCCTCTAATTCTTTTTCAAACCAATCGAATTGCTCATCATCTAACTTAGCTGTATACCAGCCCTCTCCTACGGGATGTGTGCTATCAAGAATAATAAACTTCCATCCAGCCTTTTCGAAAGAATGATACGGTTTATCTAAACCCATTTTCTCCAAAGCATACTTTTTGCCATAAAGCGGATCTGATTTTTCTCCAGCCCCCCATACGTCATGGTTGCCAATACAATTAACTACAGGCAAATCATTTTCTGCTTTAATGACTTTATCCCAAAGTTGCCATTGGTTTTCTACACTTGTTTTATCGGTACCTAAAGCATCGAAAATTGTATCACCCCCATTAAAAATCATGTCAGGTTTATCCTTCAACGACTGCATAACATGTAAGCACTTGATAAATTTATCAGGCGCATTATCCGCATCACGTAAATGCACATCAGTAAGGTGAGCAAGGCGTAGAACTCTTTTCGCTTTAGGTTGAATAGAAGTTAAATCACCTCCCATTAAAGCTCCCGTACCAGCTAAGGCTATTGATTTTAAAATATTCCGTCTGTTCATTTTTTCAGCTTATTCAACGATTACCCAAACATTTGTCCAGTTATAAGGCGCCTTTAGTAAGAGCTTGGTAGTTCCTACAGGAAAAACAAAATCAGTTTTAAACTGACCATTTTTCACGTCTGCCTTGCCTAAAAGTGAGTACTCATCCTTTCCTCCTTTGGCAAAGTTGTTTGTGGAAGATTGGTAGATTTCTACACTGCCAGATGCATCAGCTACCTCCCAAGAAACGATAAGCTCGTTTCCTTCTTTTTTAGCTTTAGCATTCATTATTGAAATATCACCGATGAAGGGAATTCCATCCATTTCTTCCTTGATTTGCTCAGGGGCTTCAATACCTAAAAACCTTAGAGCACTAGCCGCGACATCTACTACTGGTGGGTTATTTTCGAACCTTTTGTTCAGGTTGTTTTGATTGGTAACAATCCAGGTAGTACGCTCTCTTTCTGATTGACCACCGTGACCTTTACCATTGGATTCAGTTCTACCATGGTCGGTAGT
Organism: Roseivirga ehrenbergii; assembly: GCF_001593005.1. Classification (GTDB taxonomy): domain Bacteria; phylum Bacteroidota; class Bacteroidia; order Cytophagales; family Cyclobacteriaceae; genus Roseivirga; species Roseivirga ehrenbergii. The sequence goes on along the minus strand of NZ_LQZQ01000045.1, from coordinate 240,385 downwards.
AATTACAATCATCCAATCTTCATTGTATTCTCTCTCGCGTTGCTGAATAGCTGCCCAAATTCTACCCACTTGGTTATCCATACCTTTTACGGCTTCAATCATTTGTGGACTGTCGCCATACATATGCCCCATATCATCGGTAAACTCTAAATACACCCATGACAAATTTGGTGCATCAGTAAGCACATAGTCGGCTGTTCCTTTCGAAACATTTTCGTCAATATTAAACATGAAGCTACGGTCGGCTGTATGTGGAAAAGCCACTGTATCTAACTCAAAACCGTCAAAAGAGTAATCGAACATGAAATTCCCAGCCTCTGCTTTTCCTTCTCCTACTAACTTTGTTCTATTATCTTCCCAACTTGAAAATATAGCCGTGGTCATTTCAGGGTTAACCGCCTTAACGGTACGAAAGATATTCCAGTAGTTATAGTTCGGGTTTCTAACACTGTTGCCCCAAACATTGTGTTTGTTCCCCCAAACCCCAGTAATCATATTCATATAACCTGGAGCCGAAATGGTTGGCGTTTGTGTGTATTCATCCTTTCCTCCACCTTGATACGCATGAGTATAGCCACCTTGTGCAGCAATTTGATCTAAAATTGGAGTATCTACACTTTCAAGTACGTCAGTAGGAACACCATCCACTAAGATGATCATCACCTTTTTTTCAGGTGCAGTTCCACATGCTGCCATTACAATGGCTAAAAAAAGTATACTTATTGATTTCAACATGATGTTAGTTTTGTCGGGTTAGTTGAGTGGTTGGGTTTAAGTTAGTGGAAAAGAAGAAAATACCAGAAGAGGCTAAGGGCCTCATCCGGTATTTCAACATTTGCAACCTAATCTAATTCCATCCGAAAATCTGTGTCAAATTTGGGTTTAATGCTACTTGAGCAGCTGGTACAGGGCGATAATAGAACTTCGGATCGTCAAATGTTCCTCTTTCAATTACCGTTAAAATATGTCCGCTGTTACCGTCTGATAAAAACACCCCTACGTTTTCACCAAAACTTCCAACTCTGTAATAAGCAAAAGGAACATCTAAAGCATTTCGCTCTTTGGTATCAGGAATTGATGCTGAAGCATCTAATAGAATAATGTCTTCAATTCCATCACCCGTAACATCGTGCCTACCTAAACCACTGAAATACAAACCTTTTGGCTCTTCCTCTAATAACTTACCCGCTTTCCAACGCATTAAATCATCGAACCTATACCCTTCTAAGGCCAATTCAACTCTTCTTTCTCGTCTTATTTCAAGTAAAACTGGATCTGACACCGTAGGGTATTTTGCCTGCAACACTGGGTCAACAGTAACGCCCATGGTTAAAGCTGGCATTCCCGCTCTATCGCGCAACAGGTTAATCGACTCATTTAGTACAGCTTGATTCATTTCATTTAGTTCAGCCTTAGCTTCAGCATAAATCAAAAGCGTTTCGGCAAACCTCAATACCGGAAAGTCCAAGTTATTAATAGTGGCCTGATCTGTTACATTCACAAAACCTTTCAGCTGATGATAGCCCGAGAAATTCTTTGCCAATTGCTGAACATACATTCCCGCACCTTGGCTGTAAGTTCTTGAGTTTACCAACACAAAGCCTGGATAAGCGTAAGTTTGAGACAGTCTAGGGTCTCTATTTTGAAACTCTTGAACAAAACTAAATTCATCGTAGTTGGCTTGGTTCGAATAATAAGAACCATCTGCCATTAGGTAAGACTGCAATAAATCTTTCGCTGGGCTGGTTTCATAGTTACCAAATACGGTTTCGGACCAACCACTATTTTTCACTTGGTCTAGGCTATATACTCCTAAAATGACTTCAGGATTTGACTCTAAATCAGTGCTATTGAACAAGCTGCTGTAGTCAGTTGCGCTATTGCCTGTATTCTTAATACTGAAAGGCCCATTATCCATGATGTCTTTGGCAATATCTCTCGCTAACTTCAAATACTTATCAGCCGAGGCAGTAAGATTTAATTCACTATGATACTTTCTAAAAGTACCTTCGTGTAGCGCGTTTCTTGCCATAAAGGCTTTTGCCACCCATCTGTTTACTGCGCCATCAGGCTGATTCTCGAAAATGTTCTCAATGGCAAATTGATAATCTTCAAAAACTTTATCTACCACCATTTCACGCGAATCTCTCGACTTGTTCAAGGCTTCAGTATCACCCGTTTCGATTACATAATCGTAATAAGGCACATCCGAATACCTTTTCACTTTGTCATAGTAAAACTGAGCTCTAAAGAATCTTCCCAAGCCTTCAAAATGATTCAGCTTTTCTTGAGAGATGTTCGCTTTGTCAAAGTTTTCTAAAAACAAATTGATTGACCTTAGCGTACCCCAATTCCAACCCGATGTAATGGTAGAGGAAGATGCAGTACTAACCATCATGGTTTTGATTTCAGTATTTCCCGTAGTGGCAGCATTGTCTGTTCCACCATCGGCATAATAAATCCCCGAACCCGGGAAATTGTAAAGGCTATTGACGTAAATATTAAGGTCTTCTTCTGTGTTAAAGAAGTTCTCTACGCCAATCGAGGTTTCTGGCACTACATCTAAGAAGTTGTCGTTACAGGCTGTAACCAAACCAATTAAGAAGAGTGCAATCAGTATTTTAAAATTTTTCATTTTGAATTCGTTTAAAAATCAGATGATTACAAAGTGATGTTGATTCCCAATACATACCTTCTTTGGAAAGGGTAAGTGTAACCTTTACCTACTCCTCTTCCTCCGCTTACAGCAGGGTTATATTGAATAGCATTGTTTACTGCTTCTGGATCGAAGAAGTCTTTTAATGCCGACCACTCGAAAAGGTTTTCGCCACTGGCATAAATCCTTACACTTGAAAGGCCTGTTTTAGACATTAATGCGACTGGTAAAGTATATCCGATGGTTAAGTTTTTGAGCCTTAAATAAGCTGCGCTCAACAAATAATCTGTTTGAGGAATGGCCAAACCTTGCGCTTGATCAATTCTTTCTCCCAAATTCCTATCGGCCAACCAAGATTGTAAGTGAGGATATTTAGCATCCAAATTTTGGTCCGCTAAACCTGCATCTAAATACGATTGTGAATGTCTGTCTCTATCGGCACCAGTTTCTGATTCAGCTCGGTAGAAATCGTTCAAATGCGGATAACCACCTGCATAAGGCTGCTGATAAAATCCCCAATACAAGTAATCTAAAGGATAATAGTCTCTCTTCCCTACGCCTTGGAAAAGAACGCTTAAATCGAATCCATTCCAATCGGCAGAAAGGTTTATTCCATAACGGTACCTTGGTGATTGATTACCAATGATTGATAGATCATGGGTGTCGTCTAAAGTATATCCTTTTGTAATCTTATTGTCTCCATTTAAGTCTTTGTACTTTGGCCATCCCTCAACAATTGAAATAGCACCCCAAGGCACAATCGAGTTCTGATCTAGTGCGTTGATTTCTTCGGCAGATCTGAAGAAACCATCGTTTTGAAGTCCCCAAATTTGGCCTAACTCCATTCCTTCATAAAACTGAGTTATGCTTCCTGTTGGGTTATCGAATTTAGTGATATAAGAACGGCTGTCAGATAAGTTGAAACCCGCTTTAAAGTTTAATGGCTTGCCAGCAAGAGCCACTTCGTTTTGGTAACCTAAAGAGAATTCCCAACCATTAGTTTTCAAATCAGCAGCGTTTTCTTTTGGCTCCGTTGCACCCAAAACATCTGGCAATTCTCTACCCAAAGTCAACATCCCTTTGGTATCTCTCCTGTAAATATCGAATGATGCAGACACTCTATTTTCAAGAAAGCCTAAGTCTACACCAAAGTTTTTGGTTACTACCTCTTCCCAAGAAAAGTTATTTGATACCAATTGAGGTGAAGAAATTTCTAGCGGCAACTTTCCGTCAATCAGGTAATTACCTTGGTATGCGCTCATGGTTGAAATGTATTCATAAGGGCCAATAGCTTGGTTACCCAAAGACCCGATAGAACCTCTGAGTTTAAACTGGCTTACCCAGTCTCTCATTCCAGCCATAAAGTTTTCTTCATCTACTCTCCAAGCCAATGAAGCCGAAGGGAAAAATCCATAACGATTATCAGAAGGGAATTTAGAAGCGCCATCATATCGGCCATTCAATTCAAAAATATATCTGTCATTATAGATATAGTTCAATCGGTAAAAAACACCTCTAACTGCCCATTCAGACACGCTTTCACCTACAAACTGATCGCCTGTTGCCAGTGCTATGGTAGGTAGCGAAGCAGAAATAACATTGTTTCGCTGCGCGCTAAACGAGTTCCAGCGGTTGTGCTCTTGGTTAAAACCTAAAGTTCCGCTTAATGCATGATCACCAAATTGTTGTTTGTAGCTTAAATAGCTATTCAACACATAGTAGTTTTCTACTGAGCTTGATCGGTAAGCTGAATTATTGCCCTGTTCTCTAATATCACTTGGGCCATAACCAATGTTATATTTTGTTTGATACCAGTTTCTATCTTGCCTGCCTCTTCTAAAGGTGAAGTCAGTGTTAAAAGTCAGGATATCCTTTAACAATGTTGCTTGTACGCCAAACTGCGACTGAACACTAGTAAACTCTGTAATGTCTTCTCCACCATCCGTTAGTTGAGCAGAAATTATTCCGGCTTCAGAATTGGCCCAACTTCCGTCAGGGTTAATATTCCATGATGTAGGAGCTATATTATAAATTGACGTAATATCGAAATACGAAGGTTCTTTTCTTTCCGTAGTAGTCAAATAGGTGTTGTTGCTAATGGTCAGCCAATCGTTGGCTTTATATGAAACCTTGCTTCTGACTGTGTATCGATCAAAGTAATCATCGGCAATGGCCAAAACCCCGTCTTGATGACTGTATGAACCTGAAAGCAAATAATTAACACGATCGTCACCTCCACTAATAGAAAGCTGATGGTTACTTGATGTAGTTTGATCTTTCATAAAATGACGAGACCAATCTTGACCACCCATATATTCCCAAGCGGCTTCGTTAGTTGGATTTTTTCTTACCCCTGGTAATGAAGGATCGTTAGAGCGATCTCTGGCCCAGGCATAATACTGATCACTGAAGTTGATATTGTCCCAAGGTGTATTGTCGGTTGAAGTTTCTAACAACCTTGAGTAGATATAAGGGTCAGTAATTTTGTTGGGTATAACTGTGGCTTCATTCATTGACGTATAACCAGAGTAGCTGATTCTCATTTTATCAGCTCCATTCTTTGTAGTAATGATTACTACACCAAATGCTGCCCTTGCACCATAAATGGCTGCCGAAGAAGCATCTTTGATTACTGAAATGCTTTCAATGTCTTGAGGTGCAATGCGGTTTAACTCCACGGCATCAGAAGGTACACCGTCAATCAAAATCAATGGATTTCCACCATTGATTGAAGTCACACCTCTAATATTAATATTAGGAGTAGAACCCGGAGCACCAGAATTGCTATCGATATTTAGGTTAGGAATAACCCCTTGAAGCCCCTCAGTCACGCTACTGATTGGCCTTTTCGCTAATTGCTGTGCATCTACTTGGTCTACAGCACCAGAAAGGTTCACCTTCTTTTCTACACCATAGCCTACTACCACAAACTCTTGAAGTTCTTTAATGTCTTCTTGGAGGGTAATATCAATTGTAGATTGATTATTTGCGGTTACTTCTTGAGAAATAAAACCTACGAATGAGAATACAATTACAGATTCTTGGCTTTTTACTTTGATGCTGTACTTTCCGTCAGCACCAGTAACCATTCCATTTGTAGTTCCTTTTTCAAAAACTGTAACACCAAAAATAGGCTGTCCTTCAGTATCTGAGACCAGACCTCTAACATTTAATTCTTGGGCAAAGCCCAGCGCAGACACACATAAACACATCAACATGAGGCAAGTTCTGCGAAGCTGCCTATGTTGGGTTGAAATCGTGGATGTTAATCCTTTCATAAGTTTTGTTTTAGTTTTAGAGCAGATTTTAGATTGTCAAATGTAGGCGCGGCATGTTACCCCATCATTAACCGCGATTTAATTTTAATTGAATAGTCGTTCAATTTATTTTCCACATATTTGAGTCTCAGAATCACACACAAATTCAATGGGAAGAAAGAACATTAAAGACCTCAGGAGACAAGAAATAGTAAAAGCATTCTATAAAACCGCCAAGGCAGAAGGGCTTCAAAATGCCTCTATTGCTAAGATTGCAGAAGCCATGGATGTTAACCCTAGCTTAATCTTGCATAACTTTAAGAACAAAGACGAGCTAGTGCTTGCCCTTATAGATTATATTCTAAGTCGCTACCAAAAAATCTATACTATTAGAAAAGAAGGTTCTGCAATTGATCACTTAAGGGAAGTACTCAACAACCTTTTCTCCAGAAAATGGAATGCTCTGATTAGCGATGATGTCTATTACAGTTGTTACAGCTTGATTTTTAGAAACAATGTGATTCGCTCTAAATACAAAGACCTCCATGACTCTCTGCGAGTTTGGTTAGAATCTCATTTGGTGGAATGTATAGAAGAGGGGTCACTGAAACTAGAAAATCCAAAACGAACCGCAAATTTGATTTATACCATCTTAGAAGGCGCCTACTATTATTTATGCATGGAAAAAAATGCTGCTAAAAAAGATGAAATCATGGGTCAGTATAAACAGCATGCTTACGATATTCTCAAATTAGAAGCCTAGCACCAAACGTGTAACCTTCTCTTTGTTGCTTGTTCCAAAACTTTTAATCAAATTCACTTCAAGGATCAAAAACACAACAATGAAAAATTTTAACTGGGAGTCGTTCACACAGAAAATAGCTGTAAAATCAAGTATTTCAGAATTATACGATGCTTGGACGATTTCGGAGAAAATAGAAAAGTGGTTTTTAAGTGAGGCTACTTTTTACAATTCAACTGGCGAAGCGTTAGCGGCTGACCAGCAAGTAACTCAAGCCGGCTCTTACAAATGGCAGTGGTTTTTATATGACGATATAGAAAAAGGGAGAATCACCCAAGCCAACGGTACTGATTTTTTACAATTCACTTTCGCGGGTGAATGCCTAGTAGATATTCATCTCACCCAAGTTGAAGGTGCTGTAATGGTTGAGCTTACCCAAAAAAATATCCCAACGGATGATAACTCAAAACAAGGAATAAGGTTGGGCTGTGCTTCTGGTTGGGCTTTCTTTCTATTGAATCTAAAGTCAGTATATGAGGGTGGAATAGACCTAAGAAACAAAAACGAGTCGCTTAAAGGAATGCTCAATAACTAGCTCATCAGAATAGAACTACTAATAATGGATATTAACATTCATGAAGTCGGAGAGTTTCAAATAGCAGAAGTAACCTCCGAAGGCTTTGTTATTAATGATAAAGAAGAAGGCTTAGACCTTCTTGGCAATTTGTACTATCACGGTTTTGATCATGTAATTCTTTACAAGACCAACATCACGCCTAATTTCTTCGATCTTAAAACTGGGATTGCTGGCGAAATACTTCAGAAATTCTCCAACTACAGGGTTAAGCTGGCCATAATCGGAGATTTTGCAACACACCAGAGTAAGAGCCTTCAGAATTTCATTTTTGAAAGTAATAAATTAGGGCACATCAACTTCTCTGAATCACTAGAAGAAGCCATAAGAAAGTTCTCTAATAAATAAGGAGGGGCTTTTCATTAACTTATTATGGAGATTACCATTTCAGAAAAACTTATATGAACCATTTATCCTTTGATTCCATTCTCAACACATTGGAGTGAATAGCATGTACATACTATTTTATAAGTTTAGTTAACTTGAAGCGCAAAGAATTCAGCAATGGAGGAAAAAAGTAAGAAAAAGAAAGGCGTAACCAAACGAGATATCATTGAGCTATCCATTGTTGTGGTGGTTTTTCTGGTGATCTACTTGACGGGTTCTCAGGCCGAAGTTTTCGGGAAAGTGCAGCAGGCAGTATTAGTGACAGGCGTTGCCAATGCCACTGCTTTAGATGCCGATGAAGTGGTTGATGCCGATTACAATTTCCGTTTGGTAAATGAGGAAGGCAACAAAATAGACGTTCGCGATTTAAAAGGGAAAACCCTTTTCATTAACATTTGGGCTACTTGGTGCCCGCCTTGTGTTGCTGAAATGCCTAACATCAATTCCCTCTACAATAAAATTGAAAACAAAGACGACATCGTGTTTTTGATGATTTCGCACGATGATGAAATGCGAACTGCCCAATCTTGGGTTAAGCGCAAAGGATTCGATTTTCCTGTATTCAAATTGGCATCTCCTCTACCCGATGTTTTTGAAACCGAAGTTGTTCCATCTACTTTTGTAGTTTCTCCTGAAGGTAAAATTGTAGTAAGTAAAACAGGAATGGCCAATTACGACACCAAACGTTTCAAGAAATATTTGCTAAAGCTGGCTGAGAAATAAAGGGATGTTCGTTAAGTTTATGTGCCAATAAGGCAATTATTAAATTCAAGCCAAATCGATTATCGATTGGTTTCTATTTTGTAAATAAACATTGACGATCCTTCATGAGATTTCTACAACTTTCCATCCTATCACTGAGCCTAAGTATTATTTCATGCACTCCTTCTAAAAAAGACAAGTATTCTTTGGCCAACCCTGAATTGATCAGCTACAAGGTGGAGCAAACTATGCCGCATGACTCTACTGCCTATACGCAAGGTTTACTGGTTCATAAAGGAAAAATATACGAGAGTACTGGCAGAGAAGGTTCGTGGGTCGGAATTGTAGATCCTTCAACTGGAAAACCAGACAAAAAGGTAATACTAGACGACAAATTCTTCGGAGAAGGCATTACCATTCTGAATAATAAAATCTACCAACTTACATGGCAGCAAAAAGTAGGCTTTGTTTACGATTTAGAAACCTTTGAACAGTTAAGAGAATTCAAATACAATAATGAAGGTTGGGGATTAACCCATGATGGAAAAAATCTGATTATGTCAGACGGGTCGAACTCACTTTCGTTTTTAGACACTGCCAGTTTAGCTCCGATAAAAAAGCTGAATGTAACTTATAAGGGTGTAGCTGTAAGTAGCCTAAACGAGCTTGAGTACGTTGATGGCTTTATTTGGGCAAACATTTACTTAAAAGACCAAATTGCTAAGATTGATGCCAACACAGGCGAAGTGCAAGGCTTCTTAGACCTCTCGGACTTGACCTATCGTACCAGATTGCTTAACCCAGATGCTGATGTTTTAAATGGAATTGCTTGGCATGAATCAACTAAGTCTTTACTCGTAACTGGTAAACTTTGGCCACTGATTTATGTATTGAAGCTTACGGCCAACCCAGAAAATTAAACTCACAATTTGAACCATTGGCCAGCTTTACTACCACTTTAGCTCAATTTCATTATGAACATTGGAGCTACCATTTGCCTGTAAGCCCAGAGATTACGGCTCAGTTTACCAATGGCAATAACAGACGAGTAAAGTGCCTGATCAATAACAAAATCACTATTCATACAGCTTTGATGCCCATTGATGAGGGAAGTTATATTCTCGTCAACCAAAAAATAAGAACCGAACTGAATATAAATGAAGGCGATAAGGTGGAAGTAACGCTTGAAAAGGACAATTCAGAATATGGAATGCCAATGCCTGAAACCTTTAGCGTTTTGCTAGATCAAGATGAGGTTGGCTCTAAATTCTTCCATTCTCTTACTCCTGGTAAGCAACGTAGCCTCATTTACATTGTGGGGAAAGTAAAAAACATAGACAGCCAATTGAACAAAGGGTTGGCTATTCTAGATCACCTTACTGAGGTTCAGGGCAAATTAGATTTCAAGGCTTTGAATGTGAAGATTAAGGAATACAATCAGCGTGATAAAATGCGTTAAAATTGAGTACAAAATCAAGAAGGTTATCCCGTCCGGATAACCTTCTCTACTAACACAAAGGGTCACTTATGTGAATACTCAACCAAAAACTGATTACTGTTTTCCGTCAATAGCTACCTCTCTCAGTAACGTTCCGTCCATTCCAAAGTGAACAGCTACTTTACCAGTCTCTTTTTTCACGATGAACTCGATGTACTCTTCGCTCTCTGGAGCTGGTGTTTCAACTTTGTAGATTTTCTCTACGTTTTCATCTTTGTATTCTGCTTCTTCCCATCCTTTTTTCACTTCTTCAGGAAGATTTTTCATCAGAATTTCTGTTTTCTTCTCTTGCTGAACAAGCACCGTAGCAGCTTCTCCTACGTTTGTGAATGCAACAGATGTGAAACTTAAAGTGGCTATAGCCAGTAAACTTAAAATTGCCTTTTTCATAACTTTATAATTTTTGTTGAATTAATTGTTTTACCCTTCTTATTGAAAAAGACATGCCATAAGGAAAATAAAAGAACAACCAACTGAATAACAGTTATTTACACAAAAACATAAGTTTGAATTAGTGATGAAGCAGACCTCGAAGTGTTGGACAATCCAACAGTATGAAGGAAATTCTAAAATGCCTAAATCTAGTTAAATAGGTTTGCCCGTATATGTATCGTTGGCCTAATCACCCAACCAAAAAGGACTCCCCTATTCACCTGAGAAGTTGGCTTTAACTTTGATTTGATTGTTTAAACCAAAAATGGGACTGCCTTATCCGACAGTCCCATTTTACTTAAGTTTATATTGTTCTTCTTTAATTCGGATCTTTTATTTCAATCTCCATAATATCTACTGCACTTACCTGAAAGTATCCGAACGCCCCATTCGAAAGGTTTGTTCTTGGGTTTGCAGGTGGCGGAGTAAACATTCCCCCATCATTGTTGAGCAAGTTCGATAAATCATTATAGTAAATAAATGCCTCTCTGGTAATGCTATACATTTCCACTTTAGCATATTGACCTAATTTATAATAACCAGCTGTGGGAACACCACTAATGGATTCCCCCAAAAAATCATCGTCCGCAAAATAAATATCTCCCTCAAAATCCCTGAGTGTTAAACCATTCTTATAGAATTTAAAAAGGTAATGGTCCACCCTATCCTGAGGTTCTTTTGCATAAAACAATACCTCATAAAACTCACCCTCTTCGTCAGGATCTTCCATTTCCTCTTCATCAATAATAACGGTCAGTGAATCGATCTCTGTTACGGGCAGCATGGTTTCTGAAGCGGTATAATCCACACCATCAACAGTCACTTTTAAGCGGTATGTTGTCCAAATATTCCCGGCATAAGGCGTTTGCGGATAATAATAACCTTTCTTCGATGGGTCATTGTTTGGGTTATGTAGATAAACCACTTCATTATCTGCATCATCTGTAACGGTAACTACTGCATCTGTAATGGCAGGATTTGGATCAAGAGAATAAAAACCTCTTGTATAGCTAAGCTTAATAAAGTTGAGTTCAGAATTATTCGTTAATACCCCATCAATCACCACCTTAGGTTCAGAGGTAATGGTATCGATATCGATGGTTTCTTCGCAGGAAACAAAGAAAACAGTCAAAGAAAATAGTATGTATTTATATAGATTTTTCATCTTAATATGCCTCGATTAAAATTTGATATTATAAGTAACTGAAGGTAGAATTGGGAACAGGTAAATCATTCTCGCTTCCTTTTCATTCCCATCGCCAATGATGTTTCCATCTTTATCTTGCTTAACTCGGGTGTATAGCGAGAATGGGTTTTTACGGCTGTAAGCATTGTATAATGAAAATACCCAAGAGGTCTTCCACTTCTTATTGGCATTCGATTTTGGCGTTAGCGTAGCACTCAAATCAAGTCTATGGAATGCAGGCAAATTGTATCCGTTTCTTTCGGTAATTACATCGGCAGAATATCCGTCTCCCCATTCGTAAGTTCCTGAAGGAATAGTCGTTGGCCTTCCAGTTCCATAAGTAAAACCGGCACCAAACGACCATTTATCGCTGTAATCATAGGTAGCAAGCATGTTCAGACTGTGTCGTCTATCGTAATTGGCTAAAAAGGTGTTTCCCAAATTTACACCATCTATCGTACGCTCTGTTTTAGACAAGGTATAGGCAATAAAACCAGTAAGGGCTCCCTCCTTTTTTTGTAAGAAGAATTCCATACCATAAGCCTCAGCATCGCCTTGGCGGTACTCTGTACTTAAATCTGTATTAAAGAAAACCTGCGCGTTATCCGCAAAATCAGTTACGTTGTCCATTGTTTTGTAATAGGCCTCTACAGAGAACTCATACATATTATCATTTAAATTTTTGAAGTAACCCAAAGCCACCTGATCGGCAATTTGAGGTTTAAGGTAATAGCTACTTGGCGCCCACGTATTAAAAGGCAAGGGCACCGTACCGCTTGAAATCAGATGCGTATTCTGAACCATTCGGTTATAGCTCATCTTCATAGAACTAGATTCATTGAGCATATAGCGCATTGAAAAACGAGGTTCGAAATTGAAATAGGTTTTGATAGGCTCGAAACTTTTAAAAGAAAGCGTATCGGTGCGTGTTGGGTCAATATTGTCTTTCGGGTTTTCATATAAATACACATCACCTTTACCTATGCTCTGAAAAGCGGATAATCTAGCACCATAGTTCATGGTCAGTTTGGAAGATAGTTCGTGTTGGGCTCCCAAGTAGAATGCATGATCCAGAGCGTATTCATGCTGCAATTCCGTTGCTTTGAAAATAGACTCATCGCTTGAAGGTGTGATTTTCCCTGGAGCGAAACGCTTATAAGTTACGTGATAGCCAAAATCTAATTCGAATTGTGGACTGGCGAAATAATTAAAATCATTTTTGAAGCTATATTCTTGTAGGTTTGAATCCCAACGAATTCCCTGAACTGGATCTTCAATCCCTAAACCGTAATCGAAGCTTGAAGCAATCAGCGAAGTATTAGAAAATAGTTTGTCGCTAAAAAGGTGGTTCCAGCGAAAGGTGGCTGTTTTATTTCCCCAATCAAATCCAAAATCTTCACCAAAAGAAAAATCATCTCGCCCTGAGTAGACAGACAAAAAGAAGCGGTTCTTATTATTCGCTCTCCAATTCACCTTGGCGTTAACATCATAAAAATAGACCAAGTTATCATTGTTGGCAGCTCGTAAAAACAGATCCACATAAGACCTACGAGCGGAAAATATGTAGGAGCTTTCGTCTTTCTTAATTGGCCCTTCCACCGAAATACTACTGGCCAAAAGGCCAATTCCCGCTTCGCCTTCAAATTCCTTGTTGTTTCCATCACGGGTTCTTACATCCAAGATAGAAGACAGCCTTCCGCCAAAACGAGATGGAATTCCACCTTTGTAAAGCTCTGAATCCTTGATGATATCGGCATTGAACACCGAAAAAAGCCCGAATAAATGCGAAGGATCATACACAGGGGCTTCATCAATTAAAATCAAGTTCTGATCTGCGCTTCCGCCACGAACAAAGAAACTGGAAGTACCTTCTCCTGCAGAAATCACCCCTGGAAGCATCTGAATGGTTTTAATGATATCTGGCTCACCAAAAAGTGCGGGTAACTTCTTTACCTGTTTAATGTCCAAATCATTCCTACTCATTTGGATGCTAGACACATTTGCAATTGGGCTCTCCCCTGTTACAACTACCTCTTCCAATTCTGTTAATTCTTCTGGAAGGGCAATATTCAATTCAATATCTTTGTCCAGAGTAATCTTCTTTTCAATGGTTTTGTAACCAATAAAACTGTACTTAACCGTGTAGTTTCCTGGGGCAAGGGTAATGGAATAGAAACCGTAATTATTGGAAACTACTCCATTCGCTATCTCGACTATTAAAACCGTGACTCCGAGCAGCTCCTCACCATTGGAAGCATCTCGTACATATCCGTTCAAGGTGACCTTTTCTTGAGCAGATGCTAGAACAGTACACAATACGACACATGTCGTAAGTAAAAATTTGCGCATAATTAAATTAGAGTTTTGACCTGTTGTTTGTTTAAAAAAATTAGACCTAAAATGGACTAACCACTTTAATGACGATTGAAATGATAAATACACTTAGACCTCATTAAAAAATAATCTTTAAGCTTAGTCGAAATAATGACTAAAAAGTTGCAGGCTACATTTGCTAATTAGACATTAAGCCTTAAAAAGGCTCTTAAAACGCTATTAAAGGGCATAAAAAAAGAGCTTAGATAAACACTAAGCTCTTTCAAGTTATATCGATTTAATTTTTATTTTAATGTGATTACACCGCATCCAATTCTTGGACCAGCAGCACCAGCAGGCTGAGAAGTAAAGTCATCTGGACCAGCATGAACTATCACCGCGTGGTTCAAAATATTGGTGCTTTCGTCACCGCCAATAGTCCAACCTTCTACATCCATAGAAAGAGAACCATTTCCATCTTCTCTAACGGTAAGGTTTCCAATATCACCTTGGTGAAAATCACCACCCTCGGCTCTATTTCCATGATCTACGCCCATAGGATTCCAATGGCCTCCGGCCGAAGTTCCATCAGGAGCAGAACAATCACCAATAGCATGAATGTGTACGGCATGGTCGCCCGGTTCAATATTCATCAAATTCACGTCAATATTGATCTTTCCGTTGGCCAATTCTTTGAATATAACCGTACCCTTTAATTGACTATCACTTTTACTTTCCAAGTCTACAATCACGCTTTCCAACGATTCTTCAGCCGTTTCCGTAGGCGAATCTAATTTTTCTTCAGATTTTTCTTTACTCTGAGAACATCCAAAAGTCAGGGCTGCCACAGCACAAATTAGTAGCATTCCGTTGATCTGTTTTTTCATCATATCCATTTCGTTTAATTCAAGTATAAAGGTTCAAATTATATAACAGAACTACAATGAGAAGTGTTTGAATTAAGTTCTTAAAAAGAGGTTTTGCGCTAGTTTCTACACGAACGGTAAAACTATTTTGCTTTCTGAAAAAGAAGCAAATCATCCTGTATGATTGCTTTCACAACTACCTAGATTTATGATTTGCTACAGTTGGATGACATCAAAACATTTCCTTTTTAAGGTCTTACAGGAACTACGCTTATAATTTTTGCATTACCACAAGGCACTTTACTATATTTGCAAGCTTAAATTAAGACAATGCGCCTCAGACAATTAGCCCGTAAACTCCAAGTCCAGCCCAAGCAGTTGATCAGTATTTTATCAAAAAACGGACATGAGATTGAAAACGACCCTAATTTTAAACTGACCGAAGAACAGGAAAATCTTATTCTTTCAATCGTTCCAATGCCCAAACCTTCTATAGAATCAAACACTGTAGCAAGTCCAAAAGCAGAAGTTGAAGTAGTTGAGGCCGTTGAAGAACCCTTGGAGGTAACTGAGGATATAGAAACTCCCACTGAAGAAGTTATTACACCAGATACCGTTGAAGAAGCGCCAAAAGCAGTAGAACAAAAAGAACCAACTGAAACACCTAAAGTATATAGTTTAGAAAAGGAAGCGCAAGAAAAACACAAAGATGCTGAATTGATAAAGGCACCTAAGCTAAAACTAGAGGGCTTAAAAGTTTTGGGTAAAATTGAATTACCTGAACCTAAAGTAAAAGAAAAGGCCAAAACAGAAGAGGTAGAAGAAACTACTGACAAGCAAACCCAGCGCAAACCTAGACAAAACAGAAATACCCCTACCCACGACCGAAAAAGACAAAATCAGCGCAGCAGACCCAACTCAGTTGAATTAGAAAGAAGAAAGGCTGAACAAGAAGCCAAGCGTAAAAAATTGGCTGAAGAAAAGCGTATTAAAGCGCTAAAAGAAAAGCACTACAAAGAAAAAGTGCAGGCCAAACTAAAAGCCACCGCACCGAAGAAAAAGAAGTCAAAGCCAGCAACTGCCCAAGCTACAGAGCAACCTAAAAAAGTCGTCAAAGCACCTGTTAAAAAGCAAGAACCTAAAAAAGGGCTACGCAGATTATGGGCGTGGCTCAATGGCGAATTGGATAAGTATTAGACTTATTCAAATCCCTTAATTACTTCTTGGTTTCAGAAACCCTTCTGCCCCTATTACACAGTAGGTTACTCCAATTAAATTAAAACGATTAGATTGAATGATCAATTTAATGATGGAGTGCGGTATCGTATTCACCCTCATTAGAAACCACAAAAGATCTATGAAAAAACTACTTTATTTCACGCTGGCCTTATTTACCCTTGTTTCCTGCGGTAAGGAAAAAGAGGCAGAAGCCAATAAATTCGATTTCGATGGAATCGATGAAAGCATCAAACCGGGAGACAATTTTTTCCTCCACGTAAACAAAACTTGGTACGATAACGCTGTAATCGCAGACGACCAATCAGGTGTTGGTTCTTATAGCTTCTTAAATATTCCTCAGAAGGTACTTTTAGAAAACATTCTAGTAGAAGTTTCTAGCGGAACTCATGAAAAAGGCAGCGCTGATCAAATGGTGGGCGACTTTTATAATTCAGGAATGAATACCGCGCTCATCAACGAACGTGGTTTTGAACCCATTCAACCTTTGTTAGATCAAATCAACGTCATCAATTCTGTTCCAGCAATGATGCAATTTGTGGCCAATGAGTTCAAATCAGGAAATGGTTCATTGATCAGTATGGGGGTTTCTCCAGACGATCAAAACAGCAGCGTAAACATGTTGCACTTTGGTCAAACTGGCCTTGGCTTGCCCGACCGTGATTATTATTTTAAAACAGACGAATCTACCCTTGAAATCCAAGAGGCATATCAGGCCTATTTGACCAAGCTTTTTGAATTAACAGGAAATGATAATGCAGCTCAAAGTACTGCAACTGCTTATGGCATCGAAAAGCAATTGGCAGAAGCGCATAAAACGCGCATAGAGCGAAGAAATGTGAAAGCTAATTATAATAAAATCGCAGTAGCAGACCTTAATATAAATCAACCCAATGTAGGTTGGTCCAAATTGCTAAATTATTTTGGTGCAGAAGCCGATTCTGTCGATATCGCTCAACCTGCTTATTATGCGAAACTCAACACCATGCTTCCTTCCATTCCTTTAGCCGATTGGAAGACCTATTTAAAAGCAAAAGTATTGACTAATTATGCGGACATCTTAAGCGAACCTTTTGAAACGGCAGCTTTCGAATATTCAAAAATCATTTCTGGGCAAGCGGTGAAACAATCACGCGCTCAAATCATGGTAAACAAGGTTGATAGACAGCTTGGTTTTGCGCTAGGCCAATTATACGTAGAAAGATATTTTAATGAAGAAGCCAAAAGTCGGGTATTAGATTTGGTCAACAACCTTCAAAAAGCTTTTGAAACTAGAATTGATCAACTCGACTGGATGAGTGATACCACTAAGGTTAAGGCGAAAGAGAAATTATACACAATTACCAAGAAAATTGGCTATCCAGATGTTTGGAGAGACTACGGGAATGTAAACATTGAAAAAGACAAGTACTTTGAAAACGTAGTGGCACTTAGACAAAACGACTATCAATACGGTTTAGATAAACTGAATAAAGCTCCCAACAAAGATGAATGGGGTACAACGCCATCAACTGTAACCGCTTACTACAACCCTCCCCTCAATGAGATTGTGTTCCCGGCAGGCATTTTACAATTCCCTTACTTTGATTTGCAAGCCGATGATGCCATTAATTATGGTGGAATTGGAATGGTGATTGGCCACGAATTGACCCATGCTTTTGACGATCAAGGTGCTCAATTTGACAAAGATGGAAATGTGAAAAACTGGTGGACTGACGAAGATTACGAGAAGTTTCAGGCCAAAACTCAATTGATCATTGACCGATACAGTTCTTATACTGTGTTGGACAGTTTGCATTTAAAAGGTGCATTATCCGTTGGAGAAAACACGGCAGATAATGGTGGGATTTCAATTGCTTACGATGCCTTTAAACTAACCAAGCAAGGCCAAGACACATTAAAGATTGGCGGATATACACCCGACCAACGTTTCTTTATGTCCATTGCGCGCATTTGGCGTGTAAAAACCCGAGACGAGTATTTACGCAACTATGTAAAAACCAATTCCCATTCTCCACCAATGTGGCGCGTAAACGGCCCCTTAATGAACTTCACTCCTTTTTACGAAGCATTTGACGTTCAGCCGGGAGATGCCAATTACAAACCTGTAGAGGAAAGAATCAAGATTTGGTGAAATACTTAATATACTCATTAGAAGAGCTGTGCGCTGTAAGTTCATGGCTCTTTTTAATCTAATTTTTCGCCCTGACATGGGTTTCTCTCTTATTTGCCACACAAACAAACCTACTTTTGATTTATTCTTTAACAGTATAAGAAATCATCCTTCTGAAAACCCTGCAAAGGGTAAATTGATGTTAATTAATATTTTCTACTACCTGGGAAAGGAAACTTGAACTCAACTTATTAACACACAATTAGTTCGTTTTGAAATAGATAACAGTGTATCAATCACAATACCAATAGATATGAAACTATCATTTTTATATAAAATGGCACACGCCAAAAACGTGTGCCATTAAGTTAAATTAATTTACATTGATGAACGGATCCCACATAAAATACCCAATGGTATTACCTGTGTGATTGTCAACCAATACAAACGAAAGTGTGTACTGGATCTTAAGACCGATTTTCAAAATTGTCCCTGTAACTGTACTTACTTGATTAACAAACTTTGTAGGTGTAGTTGAAGCAGGGTTCCCCGTCCCTAAATACGCGTAAGCTTCACCAGAAGCATAGCTTAAGGGTGTGTTTATAGCATTTGCTGGATTAAACGATGCTGCATACAAAAATGGAGTTTGATCAAAGTTATTGTCAAACGTTGTTATGGCCCATTCTACGCTATCACCTCCATCTGCACTGATCTGCAATTCAGAGTCTCCCTGAGTACCATTACTCACCATACTGTTAGGTGCTATCATAGATACATACACATCTGATGAACCATAAGAACCTAAATTTGTTGGTGCATTTGCTGAGCCCGGCTTGATTGAACCATCTGCTACTTGCTGTGCGAGTTTAGCACCATCTACTGCGATTAAAACATTAATTGTTGACATACGATTTTTGTTTAATATGACTTTCCTACTTTTAAAATAGGCTTTCGGAAAACGCCTTTGTAATCAAAAACCAATCGTAGCTACTTAATCGAATAAGTTTGTCTTTAATTACATTACAAATATTCACATAGTATATCTTTTATAGATACTACTAAATAGGTATTATTAATAATAGGCATTACCTTTATTTAAAAGATATTCAATATTAATTTACCTTGTTTTTAATAAAAAATAGATTGACGATAATTAGAGAAGTGCGTCACTCTCTATTTGTACTCAAGCCATTTGCTACGAGATAAATCCGTTGAAGCTAAAACGCGTGTCAGCTGATGGTTATGTCCAGTTCTATTACTCGAGTTAATGAATAGCTTTTCGGTTGCTCATAACAAATACAGTTGGTTGTCATCGACAAACTAGCCGAAGACATGAACTATTCATCCATGTCTTTTTTATTTACTACCCTCGCTCACCCAGAACCTCGTTCCTTATTAGTCTATTAGAATTTCCCGGAACATATCTGGTGATTCTGTGTTGACAAAGCAGCTAGTTGACTAAATCAACACTTAAGGAACATGACATTGGGAAGATTGATAAGGTTGTCCTATTCAGACGGAACGATTAGTGCAAATATTCACTTTGATTAAAATTGAAAGACATGACAAACAAAAAACAAAACATATTAATAGCCGGAGCAAACGGCACCACAGGTAAAATTATTGTTGAATTACTCCAAACCTCAGACCGTTATAGACCTATCGCCATGGTTAGAAAAGAAGACCAAAAAGAAGCTTTTGAGAAACAGGGAGTGGCAGCAGTGTTGGCCGATCTGGAAAAAGATTTGAGCCATGCGGTAACTGGAGTTGATAAAGTAATTTTTGCTGCGGGTTCTAAAGGCAAAAAAGTAATTGCCGTAGACCAAGAAGGAGCCAAAAGCTTGACGGATGCTGCAAGAAAAGCAGGAGTTAACAAATATGTAATGCTAAGCTCCATGGGCGCAGATAATCCTTCGGTAAGCGATGATCTCGAAGATTACTTAAAAGCAAAACAAAATGCCGACAACCATCTACGCAATAGCGGTTTGGAGTATAGCATAGTACGGCCGGGGAGCCTTACGGATGATGAAGGCACAGGCAAAATTCAGCTTAAAGAAAAACTAGACACGCAGGGCAGTATTTCAAGGGCCGATGTAGCCCAAACCTTGGTGGAAGTATTGGAAGACGGTGTAATGCAAAACCAGACTTTCGAAATCATATCGGGTGAAACTCCTGTTGAAACAGCAGTGCGTTAATTTTAATAAAAACCATGAAGAAAAAAGATAATTACCCTAGGTCATTCTCACACATAGGAATTACCGTACCAGACATTCATAAAGCAGTTGAATTCTACTCAGAAGTAATGGGTTGGTATGTGATTATGGAGCCCTCAATTGTTAAAAAGGAAAAGGAAACTGCCATCGGACAAATGTGCATTGACGTATTTGGCGAGGATTGGGAAACATTTGAAATTGCACATTTAGCAACCTCAGATGGAATTGGAGTAGAACTGTTCTCTTTCCCACACGGAATTAAAGAAGCCCCAGAATTCAACCCTTTCAATACTGGCCTTTTTCATTTCTGTGTGCAAGACCCAAATATTGAGGAGCTTATCGATAAGATTTTAGCCCACGGTGGAAAGCAGAGAATGCCCATCAGAGAGTATTATCCAAAGGACAAGCCTTTCAAAATGTGTTATGTAGAAGATCCTTTCGGGATTGTGTTTGAAATCTATACGCACAGTTATGAATTGACTTATTCTTCTGGCGCATATTCGGAATAAAACCACCCTTGATGGCACGGTATGGTCATCAATAAGTGATAATTAGGTTTACTCTTTAATGTATGACCCTAGATTTCTGACTAAGAATCTGTTTAAACTCACCAGGAGTGATTAATTCATATTCTTTGAACTTCTTAGCGAAGTAACTCGGATTATTGAAACCCGACAGGTAAGCTATTTCAGAAATCTGGTGGTTCGTGCTTTTTATAAGCTTCTTAGAAAGCTTAATCCGTTCGCAGGTAATATAATCTATGGGCGATATGCCCAAGGTGTTTTTGAAAATCTTAAAAAAATGAGACTTGCTCATACAGGCTTTGTCTACCAATTTATCAATAGAGATGTTCTCTGTAAGGTGCGCCTTGATGTAACCAATCGCATAGGCAATTCGATGATCGCTCAAGAAGTTTTCAGTACTTTCTAGTAAAGAGTTTCTGGCTTTAGACTGTAATAACCTTATGATCAACTCCTTAATAATGCCATCAATAAAGATATCTTTCGAAGTATGATCTTCGGTAAACGTAAACACCAACCTGTCTACCAACTGTTGAATTCCCTTGTGGTTATCTAAATGAAATGAATTTTCTGCCAAATCCCAATTACCGTTCTCCTGCAAATCAATAATTGTCATTTCGTTAAAAGAGTCTACTACCTCATTTATTTTACTCGGATCAATTGTGAGTGCCAAACATTGGGTAGGTGTTTTCCTTGTGGCTTCAGGAAAATCGATCAGCATCGTTTTACCACTAGGAATCACGACAGATTCGCCTGGAAAAAAATCGAAGGACGTCATGTCTTCGAGGTGCATTACCTTTTTACCCGTAAGCATGCTGGCCAAAACGGGGTAATCAAATGTTAAACTAACCTTTTCAGCTGCTTGGTGGGTTTCAAAAATATTCAGTTCCGAATAGGCCGAGTTATATACCGTATAGTTCTCAACCAGTGTGGCTAATTTTCTTTCCCGCTTATGCTTTTGGAGTAGTCTTTCCATAGTTTAAGGTAGAATCAGATTTTCATTTCATTTTCTAAGATTATCGTCTTATCAGATTTTATAGTTTTAAACGAGCTTGGGTTTTAAACAGTGTTTAAATCTAAAGAAAAACAATATGAGTTACAGTAAACCAAAATTTAAGGAAAAATATGGGAATTTCATCAATGGCAAGTTCGTTGCCCCTGTCGATGGCGAATATTTCGACAACACCTCCCCTGTCGACAACTCACTAATAGCAAAGTACCCGCGGTCTAAGCAAGCCGATGTAGAAAATGCAGTAGCCGCTGCCAATGCCGCCAAAGAAGCTTGGGGCAATACCTCAGCAGCCACTAGAGCCGCACTACTCAATAAAGTGGCCGATATTATTGAAGCCAATCTTGAAGAATTTGCCTTGGTAGAAACTTGCGATAACGGTAAGCCTATCAGAGAAACTCTAAATGCCGATGTACCATTATCTGTAGATCACTGGCGATATTTTGCGGCAGTAATTAGAGCAGAAGAAGGTTCGGCTACGGAGTTAGACGAAAATACGCTTTCAATGAACATCAAAGAGCCACTGGGTGTGGTAGCGCAGATTATTCCTTGGAATTTCCCACTCTTAATGTTGTCTTGGAAACTTCCTCCTGCGTTGGCAGCTGGTAACTGCGTAGTTTTAAAACCTGCAGAACAAACGCCTTCTTCAGCCACTTTATTAATGGAAAAAATTGCTGAGGTATTTCCTCCAGGTGTGGTGAATGTAATTCACGGATTTGGCCCAGAAGCGGGTAAGCCATTGGCATCTAGCTCAGAAGTGGACAAAGTAGCTTTTACTGGCGAAACCACTACGGGACAGCTCATAATGCAGTATGCTTCTAAAAACCTCAACCCTGTAACAATGGAATTGGGTGGTAAGTCGCCTAATATTTTCTTCAACAGTGTAATGGATGAAGATGATGCATTCCTTGACAAAGCCATTGAAGGAGCCGTGTTATTCGCCTTCAATCAAGGTGAAGTTTGTACTTGCCCTTCAAGGTTATTGGTGCAAGAAGACATCTATGATAAATTCATGGAACGTGTAATCGCCAGAACCAAAGCGATCGTACAATCTAGTCCATACGATACCGCTTGCATGGTTGGCGCTCAGGCTTCTAATGATCAATTCGAGAAAATTTTATCATATATCAAAATTGGAAAAGAAGAAGGCGCCAAAGTATTGACTGGCGGTGAGGCTTGTAAATTGGATGGAGAGTTCGCTAATGGATTCTATGTACAACCTACTATTTTGGAAGGCCACAATAAAATGAGGGTATTCCAAGAGGAGATCTTTGGCCCTGTGGTTTGTGTAACCAAATTCAAAGATGAAGCCGAAGCATTGGAAATCGCAAACGATACGCTCTATGGTTTAGGTGCTGGTGTTTGGACAAGAGATGCGCATCAGCTGTATCAAATTCCAAGAGCCATTAAAGCAGGTAGAGTTTGGGTGAATTGTTACCATGCATACCCTGCGCATGCGCCATTTGGTGGATATAAAAAATCAGGTTTCGGTAGAGAGAACCATCTAATGATGATGAATTACTATCGTCAAACTAAGAACATGTTGATTTCTTACGACAAGAATAAATTAGGCTTCTTTTAGTAGTTCAACATTAAAATCAAAGGCAAGCCAAATTTGAGGCTTGCCTTTTTATTACCTAAAATTGAAAACTATGAAACCAGAAAGAGTAGCCATAACAGAAAAAGCCGCAGCACTTGTAAAGCAGCTTCAAGAGAAACACGGTGAACTTATTTTTCACCAAAGTGGTGGCTGTTGCGATGGTTCTGCCCCCATGATCTTCGAAAAGGGAGACATGTATTTAGATGATAGCGATGTGTTTCTCGGTCAAATAGCTGGTGTAGACTACTATATGAATAAAGACCAATTTGAGTATTGGAAGCACACTCACCTGACAGTTGATATTACAGAAGGCAGAGGCTCAAGTTTCTCTTTGGAAATCCCTTTGGGTTTCCGTTTCATCATTCAATCGAGGTTACTCAGCGATGAAGAAAATGCTGTATTGAATAATTCTTCGGCTGACGAATAACCATGACAGTTTGTTGGTGACAACACCAACAAAGGCGCTCCCCCTACTCCTTTAACAACTCCAGCACATTTGTGCGGTAAAGCTTGCCAATAGGCACAGAGTGGCCTGCTACCTGAATTCTGTTGCCTTCAACACTAAGAATATGTGTTTTAGCGACAACAAAGGATTTATGCACTTGGATAAAATCAGAGGAAGCCAATCGCACTAATAAATCTGAGATCTTCTCCCTGACCAATAGGGTGTTATCTCTTAAAACAACCTTGGCATAATTGCCTGCGGCTTCAATATAGAGCACATCTGCTACCTTCACTTGAACATGCTTCTTATCGCTATACAGAAAGATATGTTCCGGTTGCGTATTTTCTGCTGGAGGAGTGATTGGAGGAACACTTGCTTTCACCTGAGTAGCTTTGTTCACTGCCTTTAAAAAGCGTTCAAAACCAAAAGGCTTCAAGAGGTAGTCAGCAATTTCTAACTCATAACCTTCGAGCGCATATTCCTTATAAGCAGTCGTAACAATCACTTTGGGTGGATTGGTTAGCGTTTTCAGGAAATCGAAGCCCTTCAATTTGGGCATATTCAAATCCAGAAAAATTAAGTCCACTGTGTTTTCCCTCATGCAGTCGAGGGCTTCTAAAGCATCATAGCAATGTTTGACCAGTGACATATTCGGCAGCATGTCACAATAGCCCTTGATAATTTCATGGGCCATGTGTTCATCGTCTATGATCAGGTATTTAATCATTTTCGCAATTGCAGTTGTGCCTTGAAAACGGAGTTTTCATTACTTAATATGAGCTCATGCTTTTTAACATAAGCCAATTCGAGTCTGCGTTTCAGGTTTTTCAAACCAATTCCGCTTTGCTCGGGAAGTTCGGCAGCATCAAAATTATTCTCTATTTCAAAATCCACCGCGCCCCTATTCGAATTTAATTGAATTTTGATAAAGGCATTCTCTCTTAGGTTTTCTACCCCATGTTTGAACGCATTCTCCAATAAAATAATGAAGATTAAGGGCATTACTTTGGTCTCTTCATCATCAATATCGGTATTCAATTCTATGTCAATGCTTTTATGATAACGCATTTTATGAAGTTCAATATAGTTCTTTAAATAAGCGACCTCCTCTTTGAGGGACACCAAACGCTTCTCTCCTTCATAAATACTGTAGCGCATCAAGTCGGATAGTTTTAGAATCAGCTGTTTCGACTTATCGATGTCTTTGTCCACCATGCCATAGAGGTTGTTTAACACGTTAAAAAAGAAGTGTGGATTTACCTGACTTTGCAAATGGAGTAACTCGTTTTTTGTGTTTTCATGCTTCAACTTCAATACAGATTTTATCTGCAGAATGATCCAAATGATTCCAGCCATGAGTAGAATTGCATAGTAGATGATCACGACAACGCTCAAAGCAGGTGGGTAATCACCCAGAAAAATCACAGACTCTTTCCCGCCTATTGTCAATTCATAGGCCGTGATTCCCAAAGGAATGGCCACCGTAATGAAGATTATAATTTTAGCTAAGAGCCAGTTATTCCGTTTCAGCATTGAAATCATTTTGAAAAATAAGCAGGTTAAAAGAAAACCGCGCTAAAATGTGATGAACATTCATTTTTCAGGGGCATACAACCAACGAAGCACAAATAACACCTATGTATCAACCACAGAACATTACATCCTCAAATCCACGACACTGATCACATAAATTTAAGTGTCACACATCTTCAATAGATATTCACCAATCAAAAACTCAATATCTATTAAAATTTACCAAGATGAAAAAAAGAATTTTCCGCTATTTAAAGCACGTATCCCTCACCTTTCTAGTACTCGCACTCCTCGCCATTGCATTTGGCTTATACCATGGCGCAAGTGCTAGTTTTGGCCATAATCCATTGAGCATGTCTTTTGATGGTGAAGGCCCTTACGTTTTTTACAAAAACGATAGCGTCCTGAATGTCAACTATATAAAAGGAAATAAAGATGATGGTTTCTATTTGGACCAAGCGGATTATTCCACCAAGGAAGAAATCCCTGTCAGTTCCTTTTTTGCATTGGACACTACAACATTCAATTTCACGGTCAGGGCCGATTTTGAAACCCCAAAAAGCACTTATAACGATAACAATCCTATCCTCGCCATTTCTGATTTAGAAAGTGGATATAAAACCTTTCGCGATTTTCTTATTAACAACAAGGTGATCGATCAAAACCTTAACTGGACATTTGGGAAAGGGCATTTAGTATTGGTAGGTGATTTTGTAGACAGAGGTTTCTCTACCACACAGCTACTTTGGTTCATCTATAAACTAGAGCAAGGCGCTGAAAAACAGGGTGGCAATGTGCATTTCATTATTGGCAATCATGAGTTAAAAAACATGCATGGCGACTATGAGGCTACAGAACTTAAATACACCTATGTGGCAGCTATGTTAGGAAAAACACAAGCCAATTTATATGATTCAAATTCCGTTTTGGGGAAATGGATGGCCAGTAAAAATGTGATCGAATCGATTAATGGAAACCTCTTTGCGCATGGCGGCTTGCACCCAGACATCGCCAACCTGGGTATGTCTTTGGATGAAATCAATGACTTTTTAAGGGCTAATTACTATACCGCCCCTTACCCTAAAGCCATTAAAAGTAAAACCGACCTTTTGCTCTCTACAAAAACAGGAATTTGCTGGTACCGAGGTTATTTCAAAGATGATTTAACACAAGAAGAAGTCGAAAAACCTTTGACTCAATTCAATGCCAAAGCCATTATCGTTGGCCATACGCTTCAGTCGAAAGTAAAAAATTTCTATAATGGAAAAGTCATTGGGATTGATGTGAAGCACTCAAAAGATTACCATAAAAATTGGCCTGGTAAAGACTCAGAAGGGTTACTCGTAACGGAAGGGCAATACTATCGCCTATTGGCCAATGGAGAAAGGAAAGGCTTATAAGCCTTCCGCTTTTAATCAAATCATAAACTTCTTAGATTGTTGTCAAAATATGGGTCTGTATTATTCAACTAAAACGTAGTAACTACCCCATTCTTCTTCATCTTAGAAATGAATAAAATAATCAGTTTTCAAACAGCCACAAAACTAAGTCTGGTAATATTCAGCCTGCTGGCTCTTTTTCATTTGGCTATCATCATTGGTATCGTTCTTTTCGACTACGCGCCTATTGAGTTTTTATGGGGTGGAAGAATGGAAACAAAAAGCCAACTCTTAGGCTTCGAGTTTATTTCATTTTTCGTAACGACCCTATCCATCATGGCAGTGCTTATTCACTCAAACCGCATACAAGCTCCAAAGCTCAAAAATTTAGCACGTATTTGCCTCTGGGTTTTATTCGTAATATTTGTACTCAATACTTTAGGAAATGCACTTGCCGAAACCTCTTTCGAGAAGTCATTTTCCATTGTAACCGCCACTCTCGCCATACTTTGTTTACGCCAAGCCATTGAAAGCAAAAAACATGATCAGTGATTTTGATAGTTATTATTTGAACAAAGAAGAGCCGAACAAAAGTTGTTTATTGGCTCTAAGAAGCCTTATTCTGAAACAAGACGTAGATGTTACTGAAACAAAAAAATACGGAATGCCTTGTTTCTGCTTCAAGAAGAAAATGTTTTGCTATTTGTGGACAGATAAAAAAACAGACGAACCCTATATTCTTTTTGTGGAAGGGAAATTATTAGATCACCCAAAGTTAGAAACCGGTACACGCGCTAGAATGAAAATTTTCAGGGTAAACCCCAATGCAAATTTACCTAAAGACACCATAGAAACGCTTCTACAGAGCGCGTTGGATTTATACAGAAATGGAATAATCAAAATCAGATAAAATCTCGAATCTGTTCATATATCCTCTGTATCCAAAACCGTAACAATTTCATAAATAACATACTTCTGCTACTAAGTAATATTTCCTTAAATTAAGGATTGCAATGTTCTCTATTACAACAACCATAGAGAAGATAGTGACATTAATTTTTATCATCTAAAACCTAAGACAATGAAAAAAATATTATTCCTCACTGGAGATTTTACTGAGGATTACGAAACAATGGTCCCTTTTCAGATGCTTGAAATGGTGGGTTACGAAGTGCATACCGTATGTCCTGATAAGAAAAAAGGCGACATAGTTAAAACGGCCATCCACGATTTTGAAGGAGATCAAACCTACACTGAAAAGCCTGGGCACAATTTCGCATTGAACTATAGCTTTGACGAGGTAAATGTGGAAGACTACCAAGGCTTAGTAATTGCTGGTGGTAGAGCTCCTGAGTATTTGAGGCTGAATAAGAGAATTATAGAAATCACAAAGCACTTTTTCACTACTAACAAACCTGTTGCAGCAATTTGCCACGGTATTCAAATTCTTACCGCTGCCAATGTAGTGAAAGGAAGGAAACTCACCGCTTACCCAGCTGTTGGCCCTGAAGTGACATTAGCAGGTGGAGAGTTCCAATCCATTCCTGCAGATGGCGTTTATGTAGATGGAAACCTAGTTACCTCTCCAGCTTGGCCAGCACACCCAAGCTTTATCCGAGAATTCTTAAAAGTAATGGATGCTAAAATCGAAATATAAGCTGGTTTCAAAGTAAGAATCAACTATACATCAAATGTCCGAAAATGGCTTAACAAAGCTGCTGTCGGACATTTTTTCTTTCTCCTTACATTCAATTGAAGATATATTCATACCTTTTTCTCCTCTTGAGTTAATAAAGAATGAAATTTAATCAGCCAGCCTACCCTACTGTCTATTTCAGTGAAAACATTTGGATCAAATGCCCAAAATGTACTGAACCCGCTTTGGTCAGTTCCCAACCTAGGAGGTACAGCATGCCTTTTCCTTTAAATCATCAATCGAAATGCACTTGTAGTTCCTGCGGCTTTCATCAATCAGGAAATGACCAATGGGCTGGTTATCTGCAAGGTTTTGTAAATCAAAGCTGTGGCCATTGCGGAACTAAAGTTTGTCATTCTACAGAACCCACCAAAAAACCTTATCAAAACTCAAACGTGACTTGTGAAACCTGCCAACAAACAAGAGAATATGAGATTGCATGGTACCGGTACAGGTCCGATAAACCTACCGACCCCTATTTTGGCTTTGACCTTTGGCTACAAGTTGATATAAAAGAAAATGTACTGTGGTTTTATAACCTCAAACACCTTAACTACTTAAGGGACTATGTAAGCGCAAAACTAAGAGAAGACAATGACCGACATAAATACTCCATGATTACCAACCTTCCGCAATGGGTCAAGTCCTCTAAAAACCGAGATTTGATTGTAAAAAAGCTAAATAAATTGGAGGAAGACTTTAGAAAGAAAACGACTTAATTTACTTCCCATTCTTCATTTTAATCACCTCTGCCATTACACTCAGAGCGATTTCCCTTGGTAGTTTGGAGCCAATATCGATTCCAATTGGGGCATGAATACTATCTACTTCTTCGGAACTAAACCCATATTCTTTTAACCTTTCAACGCGCTTGGCATGGGTCTTTCGACTGCCTAAAGCACCGATATAAGCCACCTCAGATTTTAGCAAAAGTTTTAAAGCCTCATCATCTATTTTCGGGTCGTGAGAAAGAATTACAGCATAAGTATTCTTGTCCAATTTTAAGTGAGGCAACACTTCTTGGGGCCATTGCACATGTATGGTTTGCGGTTTTACCTTATACTGGGTTTTACTTGCAAAAGTAGCTCTGGGGTCTATTAAAATGGTTTCGAAACCAAACATATGCGCGAGCTCCGTCAGCTCTACGGTAATATGTGCAGAACCAATTAGTAACATGACAGGCTTTTTCGGAAACACCTGAACGAAATGACTCCCTGAACTTAGCACTTTGCTGTCTCCTTCATAGAAAGCCTGCTCCAGTTCAGGCAAAAGTGATTTTTCAAAAGCGGCTCCAGTGGTTTCTCCATTGGCTTTTACGATGGAATATTGAGGATTTTCTTCCAAAGTAGACAAAAGTACAAAGCCTTCATCTTGATTTAAAAGTTCATCCATTTCATGCCAAATGGCTTCGGGATAAAAAGGTTGAACAAACACATCCAATGCTCCACCGCAGCTCAAACCTACTTCCCAAGCATCAGCATCGGAAATACCAAAATGAAGCACTTCAGCCTTCTGGCTTTTAATAATTTCGACTGCCTTTTTCACTACAGCGCCCTCCACGCAACCACCGCTCACCGAGCCCGTCATTTCTCCATTTTCAGAAATAATCAATGCAGAGCCCACTGGCCTTGGCGAACTTTTCCATGTATTGATTACCGAAGCTATGGCAAGAGTTTGCCCTTCTCTGTTTAATTTGCGTATACTTGAAACTATATCAATCATTGCTGGCCATTATTCACCCTAAAAACGAAGATACACTTGCTTTACGATAATCACGGCAGACAACTCAGATATTTGAGATTAGGCGTAACTGAAAGGTGCAACCTACGCTGCTTTTATTGTATGCCCGAAGAAGGATTGAATTTCAGCCATCGGAGCCAAATTCTTTCTTTTGAAGAAATGGAAAGACTGACGCGTATTCTGGCAGAAATGGGGATCAATAAGGTGAGAATTACGGGTGGTGAACCTTTCGTTCGTAAGAACATAATGGAGTTGATTGAAAATATCAGCGCTATTGAAGGCATTGATTCCGTAAACATTACTACCAACGGAACCAGCTTGATTGAGCATTTACCCAAACTCAAAGCCATAGGCATTGATGCGATCAACCTTAGCCTCGATTGCTTGGATAAAGAGCGGTTTCTAAAAATCACAAGAAGGGACGAATTTGATCAGGTAATGGATTCGTTTCATGCGCTGATGGACTCGGGAATTACCACCAAAATCAATATGGTAGTGATGGAAGAGCACAATATTGATGACATCATTCCTATGTGCGAACTCACTTTACAGCACAAGGTAAGCGTTCGTTTTATTGAAGAAATGCCTTTCAACGGGGGTGGAAAGAAGTTCACGCCAATCACCTGGAATGCCCGACAAATTCTGGCTCATATTCAAGGTCATCATCCTAATGTTGAAAAACTTCCTGACCCAGAAAGTTCCACTTCACTCAATTATCAATTACCGAATGCCAAAGGAAGTTTCGGAATCATTCCGGCCTATACACGTACCATTTGCCATTCCTGTGACAGAATAAGGCTAACGCCAAAAGGCGAACTAAAAACCTGTCTTTACGATGGTGGCAGCTTCAGTTTTAGAGACTTTATGCGTGCTGGTGCTACGGATGAAGAAATTAGAAATCAATTCAGAACGCTGTTCAACAATAGAGCAAAAGACGGCTTCGAAGCTCAACAAAAATCATCAAACCCTTTTGAATCAATGGCCACCATTGGCGGATAAAATCACCTTATGGAATTCATTCAGTTTACAGAAGCACTTAATATTGTTAAAAGTCACCCTTTCGTTCCTTTGGTTGAACAAAGGGAGTTGAAGGACTGTGTAGGCCTAATTTTAAACGAAGACCTCAAAGCCGATCGTCCCTTCCCTCCTTTTGACCGAGTAACAATGGACGGAATTGCCATTGCATTTTCCGAGTTCGAAAAAGGGCAACGCAGCTTTAAAATCGAAAAAACTATTCCGGCAGGCACACCACAATACACCGTCAAGAATGCAGCTAAATGTGTGCAAATTATGACGGGTGCCATGATGCCCATTGGCTTGGATACCGTTATTCGTTACGAAGACATAACGATTACAGATGATACGGCAACCGTTAATATTGAAACGGTTAAGCCTCAACAAAACGTCCATTTCAAGGGAATGGATAAACAATCGGGTGATACCCTTCTTAAAAAAGGAATCCGATTAGGTGCTCCTGAAATGAATATTGCAGCAGCCATTGGAAAGGCTGAACTTTCGGTACTTATTCCGCCCAAAGCTGTGATAATTACCACTGGCGATGAATTAGTACCTATAGAAACCACACCTGAAGCGCATCAAATTAGGAGGTCTGGTAATTACGGAGTGCAAGCCTTGCTTAATCAATATGGCATAGAAACCTCCATGCATCACATGAACGACAACAAGGCTGTGATGAAAGAAGATTTGGCAGCCTTGATCAAAACCTATCAATGCATTGTTTTATCGGGAGGTGTGTCGAAGGGAAAATTTGACTATCTACCAGAAATTTTAGAGGAATTGGGAGTTCAGAAGCATTTTCACAAAGTAAATCAGCGACCAGGAAAGCCCTTTTGGTTTGGTACTGCACCCAATGGAACCACCATTTTTGCCTTGCCAGGCAATCCAGTTTCTTCATTCATGTGTGCCTCGGTATATATTCAAGCCTGGGTAAATGCTTCGCTGAAGACTGAATCAAAAAGCATTAAAGTGAAACTTAATAAAGAAGTCAACTTCCCTCCTCCACTTACCTACTTTTTAGAATGCGCCATTGCCATTGATGAAAACGGAACCTTAACGGCTTCACCATTTATCGGACATGGATCGGGAGATTTCGCTAATCTTGCTGTGGCCGATGGTTTCGTAATTCTACCTGCTGAAAAGTCAGATTTCAAAGCAGGAGAAGTCTACGATTTTGTACCTTTTAGAAATCTGTTTTAAATCATGAGCAAAGAATTCACCCATATAGATAAGAACAAGCCCACCATGGTAGATGTTGGCGATAAAGCGGAGACCAAACGTACCGCCATTGCTCAAAGTATTGTTCAACTGCCAGAAGAAATGAAGGCTCATATTGCTGAAGGTGAAATCAAAACTTTAAAAGGCCCTGTTTTTCAAACCGCCATTATTGCCGGCATTCAAGGAGCCAAAAGAACTTCTGAATTGATTCCACTTTGCCATAATCTACCTTTGAGCAAAGTTGAAATTGACATTAAACTGTTAGAAAATCTTCGGGTTGAAATTACCTGCGAGGCCAGAACCTTTGGAAAAACTGGGGTTGAAATGGAAGCTTTGACAGGCGCTTCAGTCGCTGCCTTAACGGTTTATGATATGTGCAAGGCATTTTCTCATAACATCGAAATTGAAAACACCCGTTTGATCAAGAAAACAGGCGGGAAAAGTGATTTTGGCCAAGCTTAATTTTGAATTGAATTCTTACAGATTTTAATAGCTTTGAGTTTATGCCTCATTTAATGTTTACATCTGCCCTCAAAACCTTCTTCCCTAACTTAAAGGAAGAATACATTGAAGCGGACAGCATTGAAACACTTCTTTCGGAACTAGAGAAAAAACACCAAGGAATACAAGGCTATTTGGTTGACGAGAAAGGTCAGATCAGAGAACACGTAAAGTTCTATATTGACGATGAACCTTATAACGAGAAGGTACATTCAGAACTACCGAAATCGGCTCAGATTCATATAATACAAGCCATATCAGGAGGATAATGAAGTTAGCAGTAGGCACAGACAAGGGCTTGCTTATTTTCAAGCAAGCAGTAAACAGCGAATGGGTTTTGGCCGATATCCACTTTATAGGAATGCCTATTGGTGCTTTTCATGCAGATAAAAATCAACATTGGTGGGTAGCCATCAACCACAAACACTGGGGGCCAAAGGTTTATGTTTCAATAAACATGGGCGAAACATTTACTGAAGTGAGCAGCCCCAAATTTTCAACGGAAAGCCCCTTTACACTAAAATCCATTTGGACGATTGAATCTCAGAATATTGGCAATATTCAACGTCTCTATATTGGCGCTGAACCCGCTGCCTTATTTTATTCTGATGATTTAGGCAAAAGTTGGAACGAAATGAATGGCCTCAGCAACCATCCTTCTCGCTCGAGTTGGCAAGGTGGTGGAAAAGGAAGCAACTCCCCATTTTTACATACCGTTCTTTCCAATTCGGAAAATGAAAACCATTTAACGGTGGGCGTTAGTTGTGCGGGAGTTTTCCAAACTTATGATGGCGGCATTACTTGGCAACCAACAAACACAGGGCTCAAAGCCTTCTTTTTACCCAATACAGAAAGTGTAGTAGGCCACGATCCGCATACGATTTACCAATCAAAATTGAACCCCAATGTGCTTTGGCAACAAAACCACTGTGGAATCTACCGCTCTGAAGACCTGGGAAAAACTTGGCAAGACATTACTGACCATATGGGGAAAGCAGTGTATGGTTTTGCGATGGCCATTGCGGATGACAATGATTTAGAGGCTTGGGTAATTCCGGCACAAAGCGATCATTTAAGGATCCCTCACCATCAAAAATTAGCCGTCTATTATACAAAAGATGCTGGGCAAAATTGGAGGTCGCTCGAAAATGGGCTTCCTAACCCTGCATTTGATTTGGTTTTGCGCGATGCAATGGACATTAAAGGTAATACTTTGGCCTTCGGCACAAACAATGGTAACCTCTATGCCTCGATGGACAAAGGCCAGCATTGGACTACTATAAGTCAAAACTTGAGTGCGGTACGTTGTGCGGCTTTTATTGCTGAGTAGAATTGGCTCAAGTCCCTTGAATCTGGCAGTTCTGCCCCTTCAACAATTCTTCAATATGATCTAGGTCTAAGCTATCCACAGTATTCTTGAAGTTGGCCTTGTATTCCTGCACCAATTCTTTGCGTTTCATCGCCTCTAAAAATCGTCTCATATCTTCTCTGGTTTCAAGTATCAAACCAGGAACTGGAATTGCCTTCTTAGAAGTTGCATCCAAGCGCACCATAGTAAAGTATGAAGAGTTTGTATGTCTGATTTCCCCCGTAATAATACTCTCCGCCTCTACTCTTATTCCCACCGTTACAGAAGAAGTACCTACGTGATTTACAGAAGCATGTAAATGAACCAAGTCGCCTACCTCAACAGGTGCTAAAAAATCGACCACATTCATTGAAGCCGTAACGCAATAACCACCGGCATGCTTGGCCGAACAGGCATAAGCCACCTTGTCCATTAAAGACAGAATCGTTCCCCCATGAATTTTGCCTCCAAAATTAGCGTAAGAAGGAATCATTAATTCCGTAATCAGAGTTTTAGAATAATTAACAGTGCGGTAAATTGATCTTTCCATATAACGATATTCTCAATAGGGCTAAAGATGAGGAAACTTTTCAAGTTAGCCCACACCTATTCTGTGCTATTAAGGTTTAAAGCACGAAATTCAGGCTTTCTATTTTTAGAAAAACCTTCCAACATAACAATTTATTTACTATTAATTAATTCTATTGAGCAGTATATTCTGTTAAATGCTAGACAATTTGTATATTGCGGCATATCTGCGCAAATGAAACCCCTAAAGTTTATCTCATTCTGTTTTTTACTAGCCTTATGTGTCAGCTGCAATGCTCAAGACAATAAGGAAGATCAAATAAAAATGGCATTACTTGCTGCACCTGTTGAAGTAAGAGACGGGGCTCATGTATATGGATTTGATAAAGATGGAAAGTTTATCACCCTACGTGAAGGAACAAACGGTTTCATTGTTCGATCAGACGATCCAAATCAAGAAGGATTTGAGGTAGTTTGTTACGGTGTTGATGCGGAGCCCTTTATGGCACGCGGACGTGATTTAAAGGCGAAAGGTAAAAGTCGAGCAGAAGTACTGACAATGAGAGAAGCCGAAGCCGAAGCTGGGACTTTAAAAATGCCTAACTACGGCTCTGTACTTCATATCTATTATGGCCAAAATGCCAAATATAATCCTGATACGGAGGAGATAGAAGGCGCGAGTTATAGATACGTGATCTATACGCCTAAAGCCACTCAGGCCTCGACAGGATTACCCCTACGACCAAATGGCCCTGGCCATCCTTGGTTGATGTTTCCTGGAACACACCGGGCTCATATTATGATTACCCCACCGGAGGGAAATTAAAATCTATTAGAATTTATATAAGGTAGGGTTTGATTAACAAACATCAATCCTGCTTTTTTGAATATATTGTTTAATTGAACGGATTTCTAATCCAAAAAAGAAGTTATGACAGCAGAATCTAAAGGTTCAAAGTACGATGAGAAAATTGAAGAAGTAATTAGTAAGCTTTTGCGCAGAGGTTACACTGACATTAAAGCCACTATTGAACCTTATGAAGCACCTGCAAGTATCGTAGGCCAAAATCACGAATCTGAATTGATCCCTGATATTACAGGTGAAAAATGGGGAGGTAAAGGTTATTTCGAAATCTCTAAGAAAGATGTTGACCCTAGCGAATTAGCCAGCAAATGGAAAGTACTTGAGCTATTGGCTAAAATGAAAAGTGGTGAATTTCAGATTTATGTGCCGCACGGTAGCATGCAGTTCACTCAACGTATTATTGACAAGTATAACATTCAAGCTGAGCTTGTGAAAATCTAAATTGAGTTTGAAACTATCAACTCAAAGAGCTTCTGAAAAATCAGGAGCTCTTTTTTTGTGCCTTATAAATCTATTCGGAAGTTTTACCAGCCACAAACCCTGTACTCCAAGCGGCCTGAAAATTGAAACCTCCGGTTACACCGTCCACATCAATTACTTCGCCTGCAAAGAATAAACTGGGGCACTTTCTGCTCTCCATTGAATTAAAGTCAACATCAGAAAGTGCAACTCCTCCCGAGGTAACAAACTCTTCCTTAAAAGTAGTTTTTCCTTTCACCTCATAAGTATCATTGAGCAGTAGATTAATTAACCTATTGAGGCTTTTCTTGCCCAGTTCTGCCCAAATACCCTCTCCATCAATTTCTACTTTCTCTAAAAAGAAATCCCAAAGTCGATTAGGTATCTCAAATGGATTCTTATTCCTAATTTTCCTTTTTCCTATGGTTTGAAGAGAATTGATAAACCAAGTCCTCAACTCTTCTTCATTCATTGAACCCAACCAGTTTACCTGAATTTTAAAATCATAATTAAGATCTGAAAGCACACGAGCTCCCCAAGCAGAAGTCTTTAATATGGCTGGACCACTCATTCCCCAATGGGTAATCAATAATGGCCCCGATTGCTGCAATTTAGTACCCTGAACTCGCACCGTAGCATTTGGGACCGACAGTCCCATTAAATTCTTGATAGGCTCCTTAGGCATGTTGAAAGTAAACAGTGAAGGAACTGGAGGAATAATTTCATGTCCTAAAACTTTCAGCCAGTCAAAGCCTTGTGCTTTTGGGCTTCCACCAGAAGCGACTATTACCTTATCGAAATGCTGAGTTTTGTCTCCAATTTTCAAATCAAAACCAGGGTGTTTAGGTTGAATAGAATTTACATTGGCGTTAACTACCACTTGAATACCAAGCTTATTCGCTTCCTTTAAAAAGCAATCAATAATCGTTTGCGAGTTATCCGTAATCGGAAACATTCGGTTATCGGCCTCAGCTTTCAGCTCTACTCCTCTTTCTTCAAACCAAGCCACTGTGTCGCTTGTGGTAAATTGTCCAAATACTTTTTTTAAATGTTTGCCCCCTCTTGGATAGAATTTAATCAAGTCACCATTACTAAAACAGGCATGCGTTACATTACAGCGCCCACCTCCAGAAACCTTTACTTTAGAGAGCAACTTTCCGGTCTTCTCAAAAATGGTAACCCTAGTATCGGGTGAATGGGTTTTACAAGAAAAGGCGGCAAAAAAACCTGCCGCCCCTCCTCCAATAACAGCTATATTTTGGGGCATGCCCAAAGATATAAAGACTAATTCAATGCCTTACTCTATCCTTAAAGTTTCAACAGGGTTTGAACTGGCCACACGATAAGACTGAAAACTGACAGTGAGTAAGGCAATCAACCAAGAACCTACGCCAACAAGCAAGAAAATACCAGCTCCAATACCTACGCTATAAGCGTAGCCTGCTAACCATCCCTCCATTAAGTAGTAAGTAATTGGGGCAGAAATAAGAAATGCAATCAAAACCAGGGCTGTGAATTTCTTTGAAAGAATCATTACTATTTCACTTACCGAAGCGCCTAAAACTTTTCTGATTCCCATTTCTTTTAACCTTTGCTTTACAGTGAATGAAGCCAAACCAAAAAGCCCTAAAGAAGCAATAATAATGGCCAAGACAGACAAAATGCTGATTACTTTGGTAAGCTGCTGCTCAGACCTGTACATTTTATCAATGTGGTCGTCTAAAAATTGGTATTCGAATGGACGCTGAGGGAATAGTGTAGACCATACCGACTCTATTTCAGCAAGTCCTTCTTGGATATTATCAGCCTTGAGTTTAACATTCACCTCACTCCAACCCCATTCTTGATAGGAAAGAAAGAGCGGGTCGACCTTCAGGTTTAGTTTATTGTAATTGAAATTTTTTACCACTCCTACAATAGTCCCCAAAGTATCCATACCATCGTAATGAAAGGCCATACCCAATACCTCTTTACCGCCAGCTCCCAGTTCTTTTGCTAATGATTCATTTACTACAAAACTTAAACCTGCTTTATCATTAGCGTACTCTTCACTCAAAGCCCTTCCTTCTACCACTTCCATCTCATAGAAGTCCATAAAGTTATGATCTACTACTACCGAAGAAGTAACTCCCGTTATTAATGCCGTATCTGACCTATACTGCATTCCGTTTTGATGTAGATTATTGCCCAAGCGTTGTTTGGTAGCCGTTACATTGGTAATGTTTTTTTGACTCATTAACTCGGTTTTCAACACATCATATTTAGTATTTGTATCGCTATACATATTTACAGCAACGACTAAATCCTTTTTAAAACCCAAGTCTAGATTTTGCATATAATTTAGCTGTTCAGTGGCCAAAACGGTACCAATGATAATTGTAATGGCAATAGCATATTGAAAAACCACCAGTGCATTTCTAAAAAACGACTTTCCCGATTTCATTCCACTCCCCTTTAAAGCCATTATTGTATTGAATCTAGACATTACCAAAGCAGGGTAAACACCTGAAAGTAACCCTATCGTTGTAGTTACAATCAAAACAAGAACTAGGTTAATAGGCTGGAAAATGAGACTCAGATCAAGATTTCTATCAATAATACCATTGAGTGGAGCTATTGCTGCCCAACTCAATAAAAAAGCAATAATTAGCGCAATGAAAGATAACATAATGGACTCCATCATAAACTGCCCAGTAATTTGTCCTTTAAAGGCACCTATTGATTTACGAACCCCTACTTCTCTAGATCGGGTAGCCGCTCTGGCTGTAGAAAGGTTCATAAAATTGATACTGGCAATGAGCAAAACGAAAAAGGCAAGTATCAGAAATATATTCACTGAACTACGGTCGAATTTCTTATGGTTATAATAATCGTGGGTTATGTCCATTGAACCTAAATGAACATCAGATAGAGGTTGAAGGAATAAAGAGTATGCATTCAAAATATCCTTTCCCAAATACTTCACTAAGAAATCGTCAAGCTTGGCTTCTAGTTTCTCAGCGTCAGCATTATCTGCCAACTGAATGTAGGTATTTAAAAAATTCCACCCCCAGTTTCCTCTATTTTCCTCGTCCCAAAGTGTTGTACTGACCAAGGCATCGAATTGTAAATGAGAGTTATCAGGAGTATCGGCAAAAACACCAGCAACTTTCATCTGATTTTCTCTGTCATCATCCACATCAATCAGTTGGCCCATAGGGTTTTCATTACCAAAAATCACTTTAGCCAGTGATTCGCTTATGATGATATTATTGGGTTCTTCAAAAACAGTTACCTTATTTCCTTCAACCAGTTTGAAGTCAAACATTTTCAAAAACGAAGTATCAACACGAGCTAAATTTTCAACATAATAGGGTTGATTATTATGTTTCAACAAAGTTCTATTCGTTCCCCAAAATCTGGCAAAATCAATCACTTCTGGGTAATCCAGCAGCAGGCTTGGCCCCATGGGATACATAGATAAGGCTACTTTCTGTTCTGAAACAGCACCAAAGCTCTGCACCTCGTCTAACCGATAAATATTGTCCTTCTTTTCATGAAAACCATCGAAACTGAGCTCGTTGTTTACAAAAAGAAGAATGAGCAGACAAGAGGCCATACCTAAGGCTAACCCAAAAATATTAATAAAAGAATAGCCCTTCTGTTTGAGCAAATTGCGAAAAGTGATTTTAAAATAGTTTTTGTACATGACCAGTGGATTATAAAATGTGAGTTTTCGTTTTAAGTTGAAGTTGCGAAGCGAGCAAAGCACATCGATGAAATAAAGCCATTTAGCTTTTGCTAAACTCATTTCATTCAATCGTTCATGAAAAAGTTCTGCTAAATCACCTTCTACCTCATCGTAGATTTCATAGGCAATTATTTGTTTCAGTAGTCTTCTTAGTAGTAAAGGAGGTGCTTGTTGTTTCATTCGTGAGTTGATAATTGTGGAATAATACTCCAAAAAGACTGGCGCAGTGATTGGGCTTCTCTCAAGGATTTAAAGCCGTAAGCGGTGACCTTAAAAAAACGCTTACTCTTCCCCCCTCTTGTTTTTGTAGCTCCCCCTACGCTGGATTCCAAAAAGCCCTTTTCCTCCAGCCTATATAAGGCGGTGTGAATGGCACTGATGTTTACTTTACGATTGGCCTTCTCTTCAATCTCACTTTTCACCACCACAGCATAAGCGTTATCATTAAGTGCGGCAACCGCCAAAAGCACAAGTTCTTCGAATTCTCCCAAATGCGTTCCTCTCATTGGATTTATATTATCATCACTTTTGTAAACAATATACTCAAGACTTGCTAAAAGGTTACAAAGGTTAGCTTTTATTTATACCCACATGACCCACAACATGTGCAATAAAATCCATGCCTTGTAGAAAAGCCTCACATAAACATAAGTTTAGCTTTTTAAATAAAAATATTCAACGCACTAATTATCAGACTTTTAAGAACATCTCTTAAATAACGGAACGGCTGTTGCAACATGGTAAGCATCACTAAACAATAAAAATCATGAGTGCAACAACAGATAAAATCAAAGGAAATTGGAATCAACTTAAAGGCAAAGTGAAACAAAAATATGGTAATCTTACCGATGACGATTTGACTTATGCCGAAGGCCAAGAAGACGAATTAATTGGCAGAATTCAAGAGAAAACCGGTGAGTCAAAAGAATCAGTAAAAAAATTCATTGACTCCCTTTAAACCTAAAAAAGCCCAGTAGAGTAATCCACTGGGCTTTCCAACGACATCAATATTTTAATGTTTAACCCACGGTGTACGATCGGTTTGTTTAACTCTAAACAATGCGTAACACCAAAAAATAAATCAAAAAATGGAAAATTTAAAAGGAAAGAAAGTAGCCATTTTAGCTACAAATGGCTTTGAAGAATCAGAATTAACGTCTCCGAAAAATGCTTTGGAAAAAGCAGGAGCAACTACCCATGTGATTGCCCCCGAAAGCGGAACTATTAAAGGTTGGAAAGATGGCAATTGGAGTAAAGAAGTAGATGTAGATGCCGTTTTGGATAACGTAGATGCTTCCGATTACCACGCACTTGTTTTACCAGGGGGAGTTATTAACCCTGATTTATTAAGAAGAAATGACAAAGCTATTGAGTTTATCAGAAGCTTTTTTAAAGCGCATAAACCTGTAGCTGCCATTTGCCATGGACCTCAGTTACTCATTGAGGCAGAAGTAGTAGAAGGTCGTAAAATGACATCTTTCTCTTCCATCAGAAAAGATTTAGAAAACGCAGGAGCACACTGGGTAGATCAAGAAGTAGTGGTTGATGAAGGACTCGTTACTTCAAGAAGTCCAGAAGACCTAGAGGCTTTTAATGCAAAAGTAGTTGAAGAAGTGGCTGAAGGTAAACACGAGGAACAAACGGCCTAAACAGCTTATCATCAAAAATTTAAGGGGCTACCTGTAAAGTGGATGTCAGGTTTTTGGTTTAATATTCTGCTTTTAGGGTGCCTCTTTCCTTTTCAATCTTCGCGAAGTGCGTCAATTAATTGCTGCTTATTCATCTTAGATCGACCATCAATTCCAACTTGTTTGGCTTTCTCATATAGTTCGGACTTGGTTCGCTCTTCATAGGGTTTTGCTTTACCTCCTTTTACACTGCTATCGGGTGTGTTGGCAATTCTAGCAGCCTTTTCTTTACTCATTCCTTTGTCTCTCAAGGCTTCGTATTGTTTTTCGTTCTTGATTCTTGGCATATTTTTCATCATTATAAAATTTAGTTCAATCATGTTAACCCCATTGTTATACCAAAAATTTAACACCTGTAAATCAATGATTTAGCAAAAATATCACGTGGCGATAACTGCTCAAATTGTAGAACTCTGTAAACAAATTTATCAGCAAAATCACCTACTACTAAGCAAGTTTTTAACATATCCTTACCAAACCAGTTACATTAATTAACACAAGCCCCTACCATTATGAACGATATAGATTTCACATCATTAAAAGCATTATATATCAACTGTACTCTAAAAAAATCTCCAGAAGAAAGTCACACTCATGGACTTATGAGGGTTTCGATGGACATTATGGAAAAGGAAGGAGTTGCTGTTGATCACATTCGATTGGTAGATCACGATGTGGCCTTTGGTGTATACCCCGATATGACCGAACATGGTTGGAAAAAAGACGAATGGCCAGAATTGGTAAAGCGAGTTCTAGATGCCGATATTCTCATTATTGGAACTCCTATTTGGCTGGGTGAAAAATCATCCGTGGCTCAAAAACTCATTGAACGCCTATACGCCATGAGTGGCATGCAAAACGATAAGGGCCAATACCTTTTTTATGGTAAAGTAGGCGGATGCGTAATTACAGGTAATGAAGATGGAGTAAAACACAATGCCATGTCAATTCTTTACGCTTTACAACATATTGGTTATTCTATAGCACCTCAATCAGATTGCGGATGGCTTGGTGAAATTGGGCCAGGACCGAGTTATTTAGACAAAGAATCAAACGCCAGTCAAAATGATTTCACTAATCGTAACACCACTTTCATGACCTATAATCTGTTACATTTGGGTAAAATGTTAAAAGAATCTGGTGGTTATTCTGCTTATGGTAACTCGAGAAAGGATTGGGATAATGGCAACCGATGGAGCTTTGAAAACCCGGAATACAGATAATAAAACGTACTAAATAGTGAGCCAAAAAATAATGTCCACCCTCCTATTCATGCGCCTACCATAGTTTGTAGAATTGTCGTAAGTAGGGTTGAACAGACCGAAATCTTTAATTTCTATAGACTCCTTTTTTATGTCTTTATTCTCTAATAGTATTTTTATAACCGACTGACTTCGAGCCTCAGAAAGCACTTCATTGTATTCACTTCCGCCCACATCATCAGTATGACTATGCACTGTAATCATAAAGTTATGTACGCTTGGAATGGAGTCAAGGAATGCCAGTAACTGCTTAGAGTCCTGAGAACTAACATAAGAACTTCCCCCTCTAAAAAAAACACTCCTTATATAAGAAGGCTCTCCAACACCCTGTGCATTGGTAGGCAGACAGGCAAAAATTAATATGGCTACAAGCAGGCTCTTCATTACCCTTAATTTATAGCATAAAAATGATTTATACATCTTTAATAAAACCAAACAGAATGGGCAGCCTTTATATTTCTGATATTCGGTAAATTTGAAGGGTTATATGAAACAAATTATTGTAATAATGGGGATTTCGGGAGCAGGAAAAAGCACCGTTAGCGAAGCACTATCTAAAAATCTACACCTCCCATACCTGGATGCAGACGATTTCCACTCAAAGGCTAACTTAATGAAAATGAGCAGCGGAACTCCATTAACAGATGACGACCGATGGCCTTGGCTAGCCTCTATTGTAGAACACATTTTAAATGCACACCGGTCGGAATTCATTTTAGCTTGCTCGGCATTAAAGCAATCCTATAGAGATTACCTTTCACAAAGGTTAGCAATTACTTGGGTGTTTTTGGAGGTCACTGAATTTGAAGCAACTGCTAGGCTAGCAAATAGAAAGCAACATTATATGCATGCTAGTTTAATTCAATCACAATTAGCTACATTAGAAATACCAAAAAACGCTATCAAGATTAACGCTACAGACAAATTATCCTCCATCGTAAGTAGAATTGAATTGCAGCTAAAAAAGGATTCGGGGCATTTTCACCAAAATTGATTTACATTAAGTATTTTCACCATGCACTTGTTCCTGCCCTATGGAAAACAACATCAAAGAACTTCTTTATGACCCTACAATAAGTAAGTTGGTCATGCTTTTTCTAGGTATTGCCGTTATCTGGATCTTAATCAAGTTTGTTCAGAGCAGATTTATTGGAAGAATAAAAGCTGCCGATAATCGACACAGAACTAAGAAACTTACAAGCTTCATTGGCTATTTTCTTACCATCATTCTTATCACAACCATCTACAGCGATCGTTTGGGTGGTTTTGGAGTAGCCTTGGGAGTTGCTGGGGCTGGAATTGCCTTTGCCTTGCAAGAAGTAATTACAAGTGTAGCGGGTTGGTTAGCCATTGTATTTGGAAACTTCTATAAAACTGGCGACCGTGTTCAGCTTGGCGGAATTAAAGGCGATGTAATGGACATTGGTGTTTTGCGCACCACCCTTATGGAAGTTGGCCAATGGGTAAATGGAGATTTATACAACGGTAGGATTGTAAGAATTTCAAACAGCTTTGTGTTCAAAGAGCCTGTTTTCAACTATTCAGCTGATTTTCCTTTTCTATGGGATGAAATGAAGATTCCGCTCAAAACCGAATCGGATTACAAATATGCCAAAGAAGTTTTCCTAAATATTATGGAAGAGTCATTGGGAGACTTTGCCAAAAACTCTCAAGATGCATGGAATAAAATGACCCAGAGTTTGTATGTAGAAAATGCACAAATCACACCTATGGTAAGTATGTCGTTTGATGAAAGTTGGATGACTTTTACGCTACGCTACATTGTGAATTACAAAATGCGTAGAACCACAAAAGATATGCTCTACATTAAAATTTTAGAAGCCATTAAGGCAAGCAATGGCAAATTAAAAATAGCTTCAGCGGCTATTGAAGTTACCAATATGAATAAGAATTAAGATTTAATTCCATGGAAATAAAAACCTTTAAAAACCCCGAAGCTACAGCTAAAGCCTTTGCAGATTACCTGAGTGAAATACAGCAAGAGGTGAATAGGCTGAATATTGCACTTTCCGGTGGTTCAACTCCAAAACTTCTATTTGAAATTCTAGTACATAAATACTCCGACAAAATTGAATGGCCTAAATTCCATTTCTACTGGGGTGATGAACGCTGTGTACCACCTACTTCTGGAGAAAGCAATTATGGAA
The DNA here is from genome assembly GCF_001593005.1 of Roseivirga ehrenbergii. Classification (GTDB taxonomy): domain Bacteria; phylum Bacteroidota; class Bacteroidia; order Cytophagales; family Cyclobacteriaceae; genus Roseivirga; species Roseivirga ehrenbergii. Next base: position 195,443 of record NZ_LQZQ01000045.1, on the reverse strand, counting down.
TGACGCACGAATACCTCTTTCAGCATTTAGATATTTCTGAAGAAAACATTCATCGTGTTTTCGGTGAATGCGACCCAGATGAAGAAGCTGTCCGGTATGGAAAACTAATATCTGAAAACCTACCTCCGATTAACGGTTTACCACAATTTGATTTGATAATACTTGGTTTGGGGGAAGACGGCCACACCGCTTCAATTTTTCCTCATCAAATGGAGTTAATCACTTCAAAGAAAGTATGCGAAGTGGCAGAACACCCTACATCTGGCCAAAAGCGAATCACCCTAACGGGATCGGTCATCAACAACGCCAAAGAAGTTTGCTTTTTGGTAACCGGCCAAGCCAAAGCTGAAAAAGTAAGAGAAATTCTCAACCTTACTGGCGACTGCGAACATTACCCTGCCAGTTACATTAAACCAACCCATGGTGAACTGAGTTGGTTTTTAGATAAAGCAGCTTCTGGAAAGTAAGAGATCATAACTCAATCTATCACTTTCCATTACACGCAAAGCAGGCCTCTTCTAAAGTCAAAAGCTATCACTCTGGCGGTAAGCTTCAATCACCGCTTCCTCACCCTTTCTTCCAGACATAGAGTTGCCATGCTCCATTCCTACTACTCCTTTAAACCCTTTAGAATGAATATGCTTAAACACATTCTTGTAGTTGATTTCACCCGTGGTTGGCTCTTTTCTTCCCGGGTTATCTCCTACTTGGAAATAAGCAATCTCGTCCCAACTCAAATCTATATTGGGAATTAGGTTTCCTTCTTGAATTTGCTGATGATAAATATCGAATAGAATTTTGCATGAAGGGCTGTCTACCGCTTTACAGATTTCAAAAGCCTGAGCAGATTTCGTAAGAAAAAGCCCCGGGTGATCTCTGAAATTGAGCGGTTCAAGCACCATGGTTAAACCGTGCGGCTCCAAAATAGCTGCGGCTTGTTTTAATGACTCAATCACATTGGCAGTTTGATAGCCCATGTCTTTACGTAAATCTACATGACCGGGAACCACCGTCATCCATTTGGCATTCACCCTTTTGGCCACTTCTACGGATTCTTTGATTTCCTTCAGAAATTGATCTCTCCAGTCTTGTTTACCTGAAGTCAAGTTTGGTTCCGTCCAGAAAATGGTATGCGCCACAAAAACGCCCATGGTCATTCCATGCTTTTCCATTTTACTGGCAATTTGCTTTTGTTCATCTACGCTTCGACCTTTCATTCCATTGTCTTCCATAGACCTAAAACCCGCTTCATGCATAAAGTCTAATTCGTTCAAAACACCCCCAGAAGCCGAACTTCTAAACATTCCAAAATGTGGCGCATAATTCAGTTTAAACGTTCCATTTTGGCTTGCTGTATTGGCAAAAGCACTATATGGGTTTGCAACCAAAGCGGCTGATGCACCCAGTAGGCCCGTCTTAAAAAAGTTTCTACGTTTCATAGTCTAGATTTAAAAGAATCTGGTTTTGCCCGGAACAGCGGCAGGATAAACTCCATTGGCGTCAGGTAAAATTGGGGCTTCATCATTAAATGAATTGAGATCTGGAACTAACTTTAAATCGCTGGCCATGGCTTCATCCCAAGTAATCACTTGCCCAGAGTAAGTTGCCATTCTGCCCATGATGGCAGTCATGGTACTTTCAGCTCCATAATCAACATCATCTAAACGATGCTCTCCAGCCTTTATAGCCGCAAATAATTCATTATGCTCTTGCTGATATGGATTGATATCGTTCTGTCCATTGTAGTTTAAAATGGACTGACCATTTCTACCTTTTACAATTCCAATGTTTCCACCGTTCACAGTAATATTTCCTTTAGTGCCTTGGAATACCTCTTCTACCCTGTTCATACATCCGCGCTGATGCCTGCATTGGCTAGAGATTACTTGACCTTCTGGGTATACAAATTCCACAAAATGATGATCGAAAATGTGGCCGGTATCTTTTCCAATTCTAGTTTCTCGCCCTCCCATACCTTGCGCTGAAATTGGACGTGCACCGATGTACCAATTGGCCACATCTATGTTATGGATGTGTTGTTCTAAAATATGATCGCCACAAATCCAAGTGAAGTAATACCAGTTGAGCATTTGGTATTCAAGTTCGGTTTGTCCTGCTACGCGCGGCCTTGTCCAAACACCTGCGCTGTTCCAATACACCTGCCCCGAAACGATATCGCCAACACTGCCATTTTTTATTAGTTTTTCTACTTCTCTATAGTTCTTCTGATAATGCCTTTGAAGTCCTACTACCACATTGAGCTTCTTTTGACGGGCTAGCTTACCTGCTTCCAATACTCGCTTAATCCCTACTACATCGGTAGCAACGGGTTTTTCCATAAACACATGCTTACCTTGCTGTACTGCATATTCAAAATGTTGGGGGCGAAAGCCTGGTGGTGTTGTTAGAATGACCACATCTGCCATATCAATGGCTTCTTTATAGCCATCGAAACTTGTGAATTTAGAGGCCTCTGTTACTGTTATCTTTCCCTTTCCTTCGTATTTGGCAGACAAGCCTTTAAAACTTTCTTCAAGTCGATCGGCAAATACATCGGCCATGGCCACCAAACGCACATCAGGATCGGCTTCAATGGCTTGGGAAGCAGCGCCTGTGCCTCTTCCACCACAACCTACAAGTGCTACTTTAATTTCAGCTGCTCCGCCCACAAAGGCACTCATTGAAATGGGCAGTGCGCTTAACAAGGCGCCCGTTCCTGCCACTCGTGCGGTAGTTTCAAGAAATTTCCTTCTGGTAGTAAAGTTTGTTTCAGTAAAGTCTTTCATAACATTTCGATTAATATTCTTTAATAGGTTTACCCCAATACTTTTCCCATTCAGCTTTAGGAGGAGCTACTTTAGGTCTTACAATGCGAAACCCAACATGAGTAGCATCAGTTAACCACCAAAGGCTTTTAGGAATTTGTGGATCTCTTTTTTTCCAGCTTTTGTCAGAAAAACCACGTGCTGCTGGTCTTAATTTATCGATATCGTCTTTAAAAGAGCCTCCTTTCACTACCCTTGGGTATAATTCATCGGTAAATAGAACTGGGTTTTTAGCTCCCCCAATTTCTTTATAATAGTTGGGGTCGTAACTATCCAAAACCCATTCGGATGCATTTCCATACATATCATACAAACCCCATTTATTTGAAGCTTTCAGGCCTCCCTTTTGTAGATTTTCACTACTATTCCCTTTGTGCCAAGCGTAATCATCAATGGCATTAGCTTCAAAAGGAAATGCCTTTTCACTATTGGTTCTAGCTGCATATTCCCATTCTGCTTCAGTAGGCAGTCTGTAGAAATGCCCAGTTTTGGCACTTAGCCATTTGCAAAAAGTGGCAGCAGCGTATTGGGTCACATTTATTAATGGATAACCCGGCTTATTGAAATTTACATAGGGCATGGTTGCTCCAGAAATTCCATCGATTTGAATATCAACTTCCCTATCTCCTTCCGAAATTTCATGGTCGGTTTCACGATACAAAAATAACTCAAACAGGTCCCAGGTTACCTCGTAGCTTCCCATCCAAAAATCATCTACGGAAACTTGATGAACAGGCCCTTCATCTTCCTTTCTTCCCTTTTCAGTCAATAGGCTTCCAGCCTTAAACTGACCTCCGGTAATCGGGACCATGTGAATGACTAAATCTGAGCCTGCAATTTTTTGACTGTATTTAGAAAATTGGTTTTGCTCCAATTGTTCAGCGTCAGTCCTCTGAACAAAAAAGCAACAAACTAAAATTAGGCTTAGGCGTAAAAAAAATCTCATTCTATAAGGTTATGAAAAGCTAGTATGAGTCAAAAAATGAACTCTCTCACCTTACAAGATAAGACCTCCATAATGAAAATAAAAGTACAGTCTAAAAGGAAAATCGCAGCCGCATATATTGATAATTCTGACCTAAAGAATTTCTCACCCCATTTATCACACTTAAACTTGTATAGCCAATTTAGAAAAAATCGAAGGCCAATCTATTCAAACTAACATAAATAGAAATACAATAATTATATTTACCACTGATATAACTATACTCAATGAAAAATATAATAGCATTTAGCTTCTCACTTTTTCTTTTTAGTGCCTGCACAGACACATCCCCTGATATACTTTATACCGATCAAACCGCATATATTCAAAATGAGAGTCCAGACACGATTTACATCTCATATAGCACTGAAAATCAAATTTTCGAAAACGAAGACAATAGTGATTTAAAGATTCTAAGTACCGTAAAGGCCGACTCTGTATTACTTGGAAAGCGATATGACAATGAGTATGGTGGTGGGTCTAAACATAAGATTCTAGAGCATATTTCTCTTGGTAGCCAAACCGCAATGACGCCAGATGAACTCAACTCGAAAATTCACTATTTGAGGATTTACAAGATAATAGATGGGGATACACTCAAAGCCAAAATCGATTTATCCGCCTACAAAGCTTGGAATAAATTTAGACCTTGGGATGACGATAGAACAGCTCGTACTCGAGAGTTTTATTTTTATGTAACAGATGATCTCTTTGAATAAAGCAATTGAACAAACCGCTCTCTTCGCTAAGAAATACCTCCCATATATAAAATGATTTTGGATCTCAGATCTGAGAAGAATAAGACCTGAGATACAAATTATCCTTTACTCACTCCTTAAAGTATCCACCGGATTTTTGTGGGCAGCCCTAAGCGACTGGTAACTAATCGTTCCAATGGCGATGGCCAAGGTGCCTAACATAGACACCGCAAACACCCAAATATGAATAGGCGTACGGTTAGCAAAATCACTCAACCATTGATCAACTAAGAAGTAAGCAATAGGTGATGCCAATAACATGGCAATTAAAAATAGCTTGGTGAATTCAGAAGAAAACAACATCACCAATTCTGAAATTTTCGCACCTAACACTTTACGAATCCCCAATTCTTTCAGCCTTTGTTCGGCAGAGAAAGCAGCTAAACCGAATAAGCCTAAACAGGCGATGATTAAGGCCATTACAGTAAAAATATTGAGCACCAAACTCATTCGGCTTTCTTCCTGAAATGTGTTTTCAAAATCTTCATCCAGAAAACTGTATTCGAAAGGAATAGTAGCATCCACCTCCTTAATACTTGCTTCAACTTGTTCAAGTACAGCCTGTAAATCTTCAGGGCTGGCGACAACTTGAGGATTCAAACGCATAGAATAGAAAGAAAGACCAGCGCCATAATCCCATACCTTATCATTGTCAATATTAATGAAAATTAGAGGCGCAATTTCTTGACGAACACTGTTGAAATTGAAATCTTTCACCACACCAATCACCTCAAATTTATCCTCGCTGCCCGATGCCAAAGCCACAAATTGACCTACGGCACCAGTCGGATCATCTCCTCCCCAACCCAATACTTTTACAGCCTCCTCATTCAAAATCACTTTGTATTGATCGGTGGTCAGTGCTTGATCAAAGTTACGACCTGCCAAAAACTCTAAGCCCAATACATCCAGGTAATCCGCTTCTACACGTAAGTTGCTCAAAGCTACCACAGGTGCCTCTGGCTCCGTAGATTTATACCGATCACCCGAGTCAACATAAGGCGGTACACCAAAGGATTTTCCTACTTTGGTAAAGGCTGGCATAGTGGCCAACCCAGTCTTTAGGCGTTCGGTATCGAAGCCCATTTGCTCAATATTGCCGATTTGCAAAACATTCTCTTTGGCAAAGCCCAAGTCTAAGTTCGAAGTATAATTCAGCTGTTTTTGTACGAAGAAAGTACAAATAATCAGCGTCATGGAAATGGTGAATTGAAAAACCACCAACCCATTTCGAATGCCCTTCCCCTTAAAGCCTGCGCTCATTTTACCTTTCAATACCTGAATCGGTTTGAAAGAAGATAGATAGAAAGCGGGATAACTGCCTGCAATAAAACCCAAGAGTAAAACGAAAACCAGTAGCACCGCAATAAAAGCGGGTTGGCTTAAATAAGGTGTAAGCAGTAATTCTTTCCCCGAAATAGCATTGAACCAGCTCAAAGATGAATTGACAATAAAGAGCGCTGCCACTGTGCTTACCACCACAAACAGGGTAGACTCAAAGATGAATTGCTTGATCAAAGTACCCCTTTCGGAACCCAGCACTTTTCTGATGCCTACCTCCTTGGCGCGATTGGAAGAACGGGCCGTGGAAAGGTTCATAAAATTGATGCAGGAAAGCACCAAGACCAGAATACCAATGGCCATAAACACCTTTACTATTTGCGGATTACCCACAGGACCAAAAGCATTATATGGAGGCTCTTCCGACAAATAAATCTCCTTTACAGGCTGTAAAGTCAATTTCCAAGGATTACCAGCCGTAAATTCTTCAAAACTCTGGTTGAAAATTCGTTCCGTGGTTGCAGGGGCATACTTAGGGGGAATCGCCTGAATCTTATCACTCAAGGCAGCCATATTCGTACCGTCATTTACCTTTGCATAAGTACCAAAAGCCGTCCAAATCCATTTCCAACCGTCACGGTCCATTTGGGCTTGGTAGCTGTTCAGCGACACTAAAACATCAAACTGTAGGTGAGATTTACTTGGTACATCCACCAAAACCCCCGTCACCACAAAGCTTTGCCAGGTATTATCCCATTGTTTTACTTCAAGCGTTTTTCCTATGGCACTTTCATAACCAAAATAGCGCTCGGCAGTGCTTTGAGTTATCACCATACTATTGGGTGCTTCAATGGCCGTTTTCGGATTTCCTTCTGAAAACTCAAAAGGAAAAACTTCGAAAAAGTTGTTTTCCACAGCGAAAAAGGCACTTTCCTCGAAGGACTTGTCCTTTTTAGCCTCGGCTTTATAATTGGTGATTTGTGAGCCCAAAGACATGATTCGTGTGACTTCCTCGAATTCCGGCAATTCTTCTCGCAAAGCCACCGCCACATTGGGCCCAGTATTCGACATTTGTGCGGTCCAATCAGACCATATGTTGGGTTGGTTAACACGATACACTCGATCTATCTCGGGTAGAAAAGTATCGTAGGTAGTTTCATGGTGAATGAAAAGACCGATTGTGAGCGAAATGCTGATTCCGATCATTAAACCGAGCAGATTAAGCACGGTAAATTGCTTTTGCCTGATGGCATTCCGCCAGGCAATTTTAAACATGTTTTTGATCATCATGGTGTTATTACTTTGAGTTTTGAAAAGTGAAAAAGAAGAGAATCCTATAAGCAAATGGAGGGCATCGATCCAATACATGAACCGCGCATACCGCTTGCCTTTGACCAGCATTCTGTCTTCGTAAATTTCTTGTAAGTCCCCTAAAAACTCTTCCAAGTACATTTTATTGATGCACTTAGCTGCCAACCAATTGGCGAATCTAGGCGTATTGAATTTCTTCTTAGGCATTAGTGACCTGCATTAAGTTGCGGAATCAATTGCCACATTTTTTGGCGAACATCTTGAGCGGCTTCTAATTGGCGCATGCCCGAAGGAGTGACTTCAAAAAGGCGTTTTCGTCTGTCGCCTCGTTTTTCGGTGTTGCCGCCCATTTCAGATTTGAGCAAACCTTTGTCTTGCAAACGATAGAGGGTAATGTGCACCGCCCCCAAAAGTATGGAGCGACCGCTGTGCTTTTCTACTTCCTGTTTTACATTAATGCCGTAAGCCTCCCCTTTTAAAATACAGACTGCCAAAAGCACCAACTCTTCGAACTCACCTAGCCCCTTGTTTTTCATAAGATATACATTGTATGTTATACAAAGTTATAAGTAATAGATTGAAATACAAATGAGGTAATTAAATGGAATGACTACTTTAACCGCAAAGGTCTATTCGCAGCGTCATTGCGAACCCGCAAGTGCACATCGAAGTGATGAAGCTTACGTGAAGCAATCTCAATGATTACTAAACCGCAAAGGACTCGGAGCTTCGCAAAGTTTATAAAATGCATACACTGCAAATTGAACTGCGTACATATAGCTTATTAAAGAGATTGCTTCTGAATTCTTGCCTAGCGGCTGCTAATTCATCGCAATGACGGTGACCGATGGCTCACCACAAAACTCAAACATTTGTGCCATAAACACCTACTCAACCGTCATTGCAAACCTGCAAATACACATTGAAGTGTAAGCACCTACGTGAAGCAATCTCACAGTTTACTAAACCGCAAAGGGCACGGAGTAACACAAAGTAGGCTGATACTGAAGTTCCGGATCAAGGCGAAACAAACTCATTTAGCACGTCATTCCGTAGGAATCTTTTCACGTTATTTAAGTCAATCACTTCTGCGTTTCTAAAGTCAAGATTTAGCATAAATCCCCCACCTACCGCCCCCGAGGGCGGACATCCGTGCGAGTTTTAAAGTTCTGATGTTTTCAATAGTAGCAAACGGACCCTGAAACGAGTTCGGGGTGACGGTAAGTGATGGTCTTTGCGGTTAAACATAACCTGTTTCTCAAGTCATTCCGTAGGTTTCGTGGCTTTGGAATTTCACGACTCACAAGTCACCTCCTTTTGTTACTGAAAAAGACCCTTACAGGGTGACTTATCGCAGGCAATTATGGTATTTCTCAAAATTATCCTCTGCTTTCTTTGCAGTTAAAAAACAAAAACCCTTAATACCCCCAAGGGGCGCTTGGGGTACTCACCTCTTTGGTAAGGTCAAACTTTACTGAAAACACGCGATCACTTCCAATCCTTTTTAGGTTGTAGGTAAAGCTTTTGTCATCTACTGTCACCCACCAAACATTGTTAGAGGCGTAAGAAATCAGGTCTGAAGTTTCTTGATCTGCTGGGAAAAACTGAATGTTGGCCAATCCTGTATTGGAGCTTAACCCACCATATTGTGTGACTTTATCTTCGGTACCATCTTCATGCCTATGGTCGTGTTTTAAACGTATTAGCTTGTTTTCTGTCATCGTAAAAACCCAAGTTCGAGACTTATCTTCTCCCACAAAAAATGGAATTCTGATTGTGTTTTCTTCACAGGAACGCACATGCATTACGAGTTTCTCTCCCATAAAACCATCTCCCTCTACCCCTCCGGCAATGATTTCACCTTCATAAGATTTTCCACAATGCGCTTGTAATGTATTCCAAAATTTTACTGAACCCGGAAGTTCTTGTGCCATGATTTGGATCGGAAACAAGAATAAAATCAACAACTTTTTCATGCGCTATGCTTTATATATTAAACAATGATATGGGTATTATTTGAATTTAAGGCATTACTTCTTTTTAATTCTTTTCTGTGAAACGTTGAATCCTTAAAAAGCTAATTCAGAGCGTCTGCACGACCGCCATAAGCAGACGGATTCTTACTTCACCCTTCGTTACACTCCGGGCTCATCAGAATGGCGGTAAGTGATGGTCTTTGCGTTCTTTACGGTTAAACATAACCCGTTTTGAAAGTCAAATCATACTCACTTTTTTATAAATTACATGGAATTATCATTTTTTCCTTAATAAAATCAAGGTATATGAGTACTACAAATATTAATCATGGCAGTCTTGTCACCTTCAGTATTAAAACCAATGGAAAAGCTATTTCTGATACGATTGAAATTCTTTCTATTGACGTAGAAAAAAGAATTAACAGCATTCCAACTGTAAAAATCATCATTCTAGACAGTTCACCAAGTACAAGTAATTTTGAGGTTAGTTCCTCTAATACTTTTGTTCCCGGGGTTTCCATCACCATAGAAGCGGGTTACGATTCCGTAAACCAGTTAATCTTTAAGGGAATAGTCACTAAACAGAGCATCCGTATTACGGAAACTGTGGGGTCTGTATTGGAAGTAGAATGCCGTGACGAAACCGTCAAAATGGCTGTAGGAAGAAAAAGTATTACCTATTCCAAAAAGAAAGACAGCGATATAATTAATAGCATCATAGGAAACTATTCAGGTGTAAGTCACAATATAACTGCAACCACCACCGAATACCCAGAACAAGTACAATACTACACCTCTGATTGGGACTTTATACTGACTAGAGCAGAAGCCAATGGAATGATTGTTACTGCACTTAATGGAAACATTTCTGTATTTCCGCCAAGTACCGATACTACTGCTGTATTAGAGGTTAAGTATGGCGACAATTTACTAGAGTTTAATGCCGCATTAGACGCTGTTACGCAAATAGCTAGTGCCGAAGCAAGCGCATGGGATTATGTTAATCAAGAGATGATTTCAGAGCTAGTAACGAATGATATAATTGGCTCAGGAAATTTATCTACAGAAAAACTATCTGAGGTGGTGGGACTCACAACCTATGAATTGCAAACTTCAGCTTCATTAACATCCTCTGAATTAGCGGATTGGTCGAAAAATACCTTAGCGAAAAGTACTTATTCTAAAATTCAAGGCGAAGTAAAATTCCAAGGCACAAACCTAGCTGACCCAGGGAAATATATCACGCTGGGCGGCCTTGGCGATCGCTTTAATGGTGATCATATCATTTCATCTGTTCACCACGTGATTGCAGGTGGAAGCTGGACGACAGAAGCATCATTTGGTATATCGCCAGATTGGTTAATCAAGAAACCCGAGGTACTCGCACCACCAGCTTCAGGCTTGGTACCAAGAGTACAAGGGCTTATTAACGGCACCGTAAAACAAATAAATGAAGACCCAAATAACCAACTCCGCATTTTAGTTGATTTACCCTTGTTGGATACAAATGGAGAAGGCATTTGGGCACGCTTGACCAACTTCTACTCTACTTCTGGTGCTGGCGTATTCTTTATGCCCGAGGTTGGCGATGAGGTGATAGTCGGCTTTTTAAATGACAACCCAAAATACCCAATCATTCTAGGCAGTTTGTATAGTAATCCAAGTAATAAGCCCTTTGAGGGTTTAAATCCAAATAAAAAGAACAGCAAAAAGGCGATAGTATCTAAATCAGGGATCACCCTTGAATTTGATGATGAAAATAAGGAGTTAACTTTAAACACACCTGCAAAAAATCAAATCGTATGCAGCGATAAGGACGGACAAATTAAAATCAAAGATCAGAATGAAAATAGCATTGCAATGTCAAGCAGCGGCATTTTGATTAAAAGCGCTAAAAACATCACATTTGAGGCCGATCAACAAGTGGTCATAAAGGGTCAACAAGGAGTTTCTATTGAATCCTCTGGTGGTGATGTACAAACCAAAGGGATAAACATAAACACCACTGCTCAAAGGGAATTTTCTGCAGAAGGAAGCCAGACAGCTCAAGTACAAGCCAGAGGAGAATTGACGCTTAAAGGAGCGATGGTAATGATTAATTAAACTAAAAAAGGAAAATATGCCACTAGCAGCAAGACTAACAGATTTTCATGAATGCCCAATGCAAACCCCAGCAGTGCCCTCTCCAATACCTCATGTTGGGGGCCCAATTACAGGCCCGGGAGAACCAACTGTATTGATTGAAAAATTATCAGCAGCGCGTGTAGGTGATATGCTCGTATGTGTTGGCCCACATGATACAATAATAAAAGGATCTTCAACCGTAATGATTGGAGGAATGCCAGCGGCCCGTGTGGGAGATACTACCGCACATGGCGGATCAATCGTAGTAGGTGCTTCTACTGTAATGATTGGGGGTTAGTAAGGTTGACAAAGCAAACAGATACTCCACTGTCATTTCAGGCTTACAAATAAATGTGTTGACTCAGAAGCTTCGGAATTTCGCGCTTCCCAAGTCGTACCCATCTATGTTACTATATAAGACCTCCGAAGTCGCAGAGCAGGATGATTTAACATAGGCGATTGGTGCTAACAACATAGAATCATAATGGCCAAAACTAGCCATTACTCGGTTGCCCCCGCAATGGCGGGCTCAAATCTCCTCTGCGTTACTTAGCGTTCTTTGCGGTAAAACATAACCCGTTTTGCAAGTCATTCCGTAGGTTTCGAGGCTGTGGAATTTCACAATTGACAAAGAACCTAAGAAAGTCTTTAAAGCGCGTTGTTAGACCTTCTTAAAAGCTCCTTCAATTCCCTCACCATTTCTATACTGGTGGTGTTCTCGTTTTTCGGAATGGCCGCACTGTGATATTCCGTAGCGCCAGTCTCAAATAAGCGTTCCAAATTGTTAGGCCTTACGCCTCCGCCCGGCATAATAATCATTTCGCCTTCGGCCTCTTCAATCAACTCGCCTATCATATCAAGCCCTTCTAAAGCATTTGGGGCAGTGCCCGAAGTAAGAATACGCTGAACCCCGATTTCCTTCAATGTTTCCAGTGCCTCGAATGGATTGGGCACTTGGTCGAAAGCCTTATGAAAAGTAACATCTAGAAAGCCAGCACATTCCAGCAGTTCTGCCGTTTGATATTCGTTAATGGTTCTGTCTTCATTAAGGCAACCAATCACCACGCCATCGCAACGCATTTCGGCACAATGGCGAATATCTTCTTTCATCAGTTCCATTTCCATTTTGGAATACACAAAATTACCCGCCCGCGGACGGATCAACACATACACAGGAATTTGGAGCAGTTCTCTGGTCAGTTTAATCAAACCGTGACTGGGCGTAAGTCCATCGGCTTCGAGGTGCGAACAGAGTTCGATTCTATCGGCTCCACCGTTTTGGGCGTTGAGGGCAGATTCTATGGAATTGGCACAAATTTCAAGTAGCATAGGGCAAATATGGAAATAGCTTTGGCAATAAACCCGCTGATGAAACAATTTTCTTAAACACCCTTTTATATTTGTGCTTAGGATAGAAAAATCAAACATAGGTTATGAAAAATATATCAGTAATTGGTTCGGGTACAATGGGCAACGGAATCGCTCATGTTTATGCGCAAAGCGGCTTTGCTGTAAATTTGGTAGACATTTCTGCTGACGCTTTAGCGAAAGCCGTAAAGACCATTGAAAAGAATTTGGATCGAATGGTGGCCAAAGAAAGAATTGACGAAGCCACTAAAAATTCGACTTTAGCAAATATTACTACCCACACCGACCTTAAAACTGGCGTAGCCAATGCCGATTTGGTGATTGAAGCGGCTACCGAAAACGTAGACATCAAACTTAAAATCTTCCGCGATTTAGATGCCTTCACCAAGCCTGAATGTATTTTGGCTTCCAACACCTCTTCTATTCCAATTACTAAAATTGGTGCCGCCACCAACCGACCTGACAAGGTAATTGGAATGCACTTTATGAACCCTGTTCCAGTCATGAAACTGGTAGAGGTGATCAACGGCTATGCTACTTCGGCTGAAGTAAGGGCTTTGGTAATGGAAACTTCAAAGAAATTGGGCAAAGTGCCTGTGGAAGTAAATGACTACCCTGGCTTTGTGGCCAACCGTATTTTGATGCCAATGATCAACGAAGCCATCATTTCATTGTTTGAAGGCGTGGCGGGTGTTGAAGAAATTGACACAGTAATGAAACTAGGCATGGCGCATCCGATGGGGCCATTGCAACTGGCCGACTTTATTGGGCTAGACGTTTGCCTTTCTATTATGAATGTGCTTTACGAAGGCTTCGGCAACCCGAAATATGCTCCTTGTCCGCTATTGGTGAACATGGTAACTGCTGGTTATTTAGGCGTGAAATCTGGCGAAGGTTTCTACTCTTGGAGCCACGGCACCAAAGACTTGATTGTTTCAAAGCAGTTTAAGAAATAAGGAAATTACTTTCCAAATTAGAAATTGAGAGTGTCTGAAAAGGCACTCTTTTTTTGGTTCTATTTAGAAAGAAATGATGCACTACAAGTGCATTACAAAATAGATACTCGTCAGAGGTACTTACTGTTTAAATGGCAACCTTTCCTTCTTTCCATCGGAGGAATAAATGATTACATCTCCTGAAAATGAATGTTTCTGATTAGGAGTTATTTTTTTAAGAGTAAAGTGACCGAATCCATCATCATCGACATAAACTGGAAAAGTATCAGATTTAGAAAAAGCTTCTATTTCTGGATTGAATAACTCATCATAGGCTGTAACCCCTATGTAGTACTCTATTTCTTCTTTAGTTTCATTTTTGATGAAGACCGAAGCTTTCACAGAGCCAAATGTACTCGAAACCTGTGATCGAAAAATCAGTTCATCCAAAATCAACAACTCATTTAGAAGGAGAACCAATTCAAAGTCATCCTGTTCCGTTATTTTGATAGGTTTAAGATTGAGAGGTAAAGAAATTTCAGAAATTTTCTCATTAACCTTCTCTAGACTCAAATTTTGATTAGTATTAAGAGAGTAAAATAAACTATCAACCTTAATAGATGAAGTTATTCCTTTAGAATATACCTCAAGTTTATGTCTAAAATTAGTATCTAAAATATTTAAACGAGTACCTACTTTATCAGTCAGATCTTCTTTGATTTTTAAATTCCTTGATGAAGAATCACAGCCTAAAGTCAATAGTGTATAGAATATAATGAAAATGGCGTAATGGTTATTTTTGATCTTCATTTGAAAGTTTCTTTAATTTTTCTGTAGTAATTTTTCTGCTAACTAGTACGAAATGATTCCCACCAATTAGCACTTGCAGTACGGACTGGTCTTACCCCCTTATCAACGCTTAATATATAAAAAACCAGCCTTGTTTCTAAAGCTGGTCTTTCTGTTATGTTCTAAATTATGCGCTCAAATTGCATAATAAAATTGTTACTCGCCAGAGGGAAGCACCAGTTACCGTAGTGGGCAAGTGAGCACCAGAGAGCTAAAGGTTGATATCGTCTGGGTTTTTGTAGGTATTCCAGAAGCGAACCAAGGTGATTGTTTCTTCTTCCACTTGATAGAAAAGTGTGATTTGCTTTCTGAGCACTGCCCTTCTAATATTCTTATAATTACTTAATGGAAAAGCTTCAGGGTTTAGTTTTAAAAGATCGACTATTGTATCTACCTCGCCAATGAAATTAGTAGCTGATTGTTCAGACCACCGTCTGATTAGAAATTTGATATTCTCTAAATAGTCTTCAAATGCATCATCTGACCAAATGATTTCCATGGTAACTACTCAAAAAGGTTTGGGAATTCTTTCTTTGTGAGTTCCATAACATCATCATGAGATTTAACTTTCCCTTCTTTTATGGATCGCAAACCTTGATCAATTGCGGCTATTTCAGCTTTGGTGAGTTTTGAACCTGAATCTGCTTCAGATGCCTTTCTTAGTGTCCCGACAAGTTTGATCATTCGAAGATCATTAAGTCCTGACAACCACTGAATTAAATCTCGCTTCTCTGCTTGAATGTCCATACTTCAAATTAACGAATTATTTGAGTAAAAGTATAACCTCAACTGAAAGGGCTTCCATTTTTCAAACTACAGATTTCTACATTTTGATTACATAGGAAGCTAAGCATACACCACCTATCGTGGTATCATAACCCCGTATTAAACCTTATTCACCCACTGCGGTCTGAATGTGCATGACAATAACAAAGGCATTTCGTATTCTGGTTGTGGGCCTAGTATTAAGCATTTGCAAGGCGGATACTTATGCTCAGGTGAAGCAGCAGGACTCCCCTCCTAATATTCTGCTGATTATTGCCGATGATATGGGTTTAGATGCTATGCCTGGTTTTCCCGAAGGAAGTGTAAAACCTTATATGCCCAACCTAGAAGCATTGATGAACTCGGGCGTTTCTTTCTTGAATTTTTGGTCTGCACCCCTTTGCACCCCCACCCGAGCGACCATCTTAACGGGGAAATATGGAGTGAATACCGGGATTTTAAGTGTGGGGAATAGAATCACCACCAAAGAAACTTCTTTGCAAAAATACATTGACGAAAAAGCCCCCACCGATTATGCACACGCGGTAATTGGCAAGTGGCATTTGTCCAATAATGCGTCAAACCCTACAGACATGGGAGTAGGTTACTATGCTGGGATCTTAAGTGGAACGGTTCAATCTTACACCAGCTGGCCGTTAACTGAAAATGGTAAAACTTCCACCAACACAGAATACACCACAACTAAACTCACCGATTTGGCCATTGACTGGCTTGGAGCTCAAAGCCAACCTTGGTTTTTATGGATGGCCTACAATGCCCCGCATACGCCCTTCCATTTACCGCCCGCTGATTTGCATCATCAAGGAAGTCTATCCTCCGACACTAGGTCTATTGCGAGAAATCCCCTTCCCTATTATATGGCAGCCTTAGAGGCCATGGACACGGAGATTGGTCGCTTGTTGGCCACAATACCTGAAGAAGAAAGAAGCAATACAATCGTAATTTTCATTGGCGACAACGGAACTCCGAACCGTGTTGCTCAATCCCCTTATAGCCGTAAAAAAGCCAAAGGAACCTTATACCAAGGCGGTGTAAATGTCCCCATGGTCGTGTCGGGAAAAGGCGTAACCAGGGCTGGAGCAACCGAAACGGCATTGGTAAACTCTACTGATTTGTTCGCCACTATTGCTAACCTAACGGGCATTGAAAACAGGGTAATCAACGACAGTCAAAGTTTTGTGGCTATGTTCTCTCAGGCTAATCAAGAGGGAAGGGATGTCATTTACACTGAATCTATTGAAGCTAACTCTGCTGGCTATGCCATTAGAAATAGCAAATTCAAATTGATCGTTTATGCCAATGGAAATGAAGAATTCTATGACTTAGAAAACGATCCTTATGAAACCGAAAACCTATTGAATAGAACATTGAGCACAGCAGAAGCCAGTGCAAAAACTGAATTGAAGAATAAAGCGCTAGAGATTAGAGGGTGATTAATCCAGCTCTTAATAATAACTAAATATCAGAAAGCTTCTCAGTCAAGTACCGCCAATAGCGTTTGGGTACATGCTGTGTATGCAGTTTATCGTTTCTACGCGATTTGATATTCGTGCTTTTAAAATAGTCCTTCCATAACTCTTGAAATTCAATTTCTTGTTCATCATATATACCCTCGGGGTTTTTATGCAACTCAAGTTTTTCTTTCAAGCGCAGTTCAACAACTTCCACTTTATTTAAATCATAATAAAGTGCATAGTGGCGATTTTCATCATAAATCATCCATTTTTGGTCTGCATAGCGCTCTTGAAAATGCTTTGAGATTAATGGAAGCACATTGAAATCTGGGGCTATATGGGCGAAATAAATTCCATCTTTAGTGCGTCTAAACCTTACAAAGGCTTCCATCCTATGTTTTTCTCTGCCCACACTTTTTACCATTTGCGACACCTTGAGCACATCAGGATGAGAGAAATCTGAATGAATTGGCCGAGTTGCGCTCAGAGCATGCTGAATATAACGAAGCAAAGTATTTTCAACCCCTATCTCTTCACTCAGAAAAGCACGGAAAATTTGACTACAACCTGAACCTCCAATCCTTATTTTAAATCGTTTCCATACTTTTTCGGCCAGCGGCAACTGGGTAATTACCTTGATTCTTTTAGCGAACAAAGCCACTTGAGCACTTCCCTCTTTTTGAATTTCAACCTGATTAAGCTTTAAAAGGTAAAACTCATGCACAGCGCATAAAAAGCCATCGAAGCTCCCATCGTATTCAAGAATGCAATCCGTTAAATTTAAATTGAGACTATCCGAATACATTTAATTGTGGAGATACGAGTTTGCGAAATTTTGAAGATGAATTTTGAAGAATGAATCCTCTGATTTGTTCGGCCGTTAGGTCTCTCTTTTCAAATTCAGAAGACTCACAGGTAATAAAATACTTGGCCCTATTAGAGGCAATCCCAAGTTTAGCCAAATGTTGCCAATTGAGTTTTCTAAATCGCCTGGCCTTAATAATCTTGCTCACCGATTTGACGCCCACCCCAGGAATTCTGAGTAACATGAATTTATCAGCCTTGTTTATATTCACGGGAAACTCATGCAGGTTACGTAGCGCCCAAGCCAGTTTCGGATCTACTTCTAAATCTAAATTAGGGTTGTTTTTATCAACAATCTCACGGACATCAAAGCCATAAAATCGCATTAACCAATCGGTTTGGTAAAGCCGGTTTTCTCTCAACATCGGTACTTGCGTGCCCAATTGCGGCAAACGTTCATCTGCAATCACAGGCACGTAGCCAGAGTAATAAACCCGTTTAAGGTTAAATTCCTTATAGAAATACGCTGAAGTAAGAAGAATCTGCTGATCGGTCTCACCTGTTGCCCCCACAATCATTTGTGTGCTTTGGCCAGCAGGCGCATACTTAGGTGTGCTTTTAATAATCTTCTTTTCCGATTTATACTGAATGATTTCATTTTTCACCTTCTCCATGGGCTTTAAGAAATCTTTGTGATCTTTCTCTGGCGCTAAAAGTTTGAGACCCGAAACGGTAGGGATTTCTATATTCACACTCAGCCTATCTGCATAAAGGCCAGCCTCTCGCATCAGTTCATCTGAAGCCCCTGGAATAGATTTGAGGTGAATGTAACCATTAAACTTCTCCTCTAACCTTAACTTCTTAGCCACAGCCACCAACCTTTCCATGGTGTAATCAGCATCTTTGAAAATTCCAGAACTAAGGAACAGGCCTTCTATATAATTTCTTCTGTAGAAGTTGATGGTAAGGTCAACCACCTCTTGAATTTTAAAAGCGGCTCGCTTAATGTCATTGCTTCTGCGCGTAACGCAATAAGCGCAATCAAATATGCAGTGATTGGTCATTAAGATTTTGAGTAACGAAACACACCTACCGTCTTCAGTGTAGCTATGGCAAATCCCCATCCCCGAGGAGTTCCCTAAACTTTTCTCTTTATTGGTGCGCTTGCTTCCGCTAGACGAGCAGGAAACATCATATTTGGCGGCATCGGCCAGTATATTCAACTTCTCCTTAATTCTATCAAATGACATATGCAGCTTGCTGTGAAAGTAGAATCAAAGCTAACACAGAAAAACCAAAATAATTAGTGCAACTAACTTTTTTAGACATTAAAACTAAAAATATGATCTAAACAGATGAAACTGTCAACAACTTCACCCTGCCCTTTTCTATGAAGTCAGATTTTAAGGGATTCTGGGTTTTTATAAGTATTCCAGAAGCGAACCAAGATGATTGTTTCATCTTCTACCTTATAGAAAAGTGTGATTTGCTTCCTTACAACAGCCCTTCTAATACTCTTATAATTGCTTAATGGAAATGCTTCAGGGTTTAATTTTAAAAGGTCAATTATAGTATCTACCTCGTCAATAAAATTAATTGCTGATTTTTCAGACCACCGTCTGATTAGAAATCTGATATTCTCTAAATAGTCTTCAAAAGCATCATCTGACCAAATGACTTCCATGGTGACTATTCGAAAAGGTTTGGGAATTCTTTCTTTGTGAGTTTCATAACATCCTCATGAGATTTAACCTTTCCTTCTTTTATGGATTTCAAGCCTTGATCGATAGCGGATATTTCAGCTTTGGTGAGTTTTGAACCTGAACCTGCTTCAGATGCCTTTCTTAGTGTCCCTACAAGTTTGATCATTCGAAGATCATTGAGTCCTGACAACCATTGAATTAAATCTCGCTTTTCTGCTTGAATGTCCATATTTCAAATTAACGAATTATTTGAGTAAAAGTATAGCCCTTACTTAGCAGGGAAAGGGTTGTTGCTTTATTTCTCAGGCTCTATATCAATCCAAAAATCGACTCAAAGTAAAAAGGGTTAGAGGTTAGCGGCAATTCTATAAAGCTTCACCCTGCCCTTTTCCTCAATTAAATCAAGGCGCCATTGTTTTTCAGCAACGACCTTTTTAAAGGCGGCAAAGTTGGCGGTGTCGTTATACTCTTCATTGAAGTAAGCCTCATTCAGCAGCACATAATCACCAACTTCGATTTGAGAGAAATCCATTTCTGAGAACCAGAGATACTTATCCTCTCCTTGGTGGAAGTTGTAGAAGTAAGGATAGCCATAAGAATTAAGTCCATCAGTAATCACGGTTTGGGCTGCTTTATCTTCCACCAAATATTGCTGTACAATGCTTTGCTCTGCTTTAAAACCTCGATTGCCGGACTTATAAATGGTGTATGCGGGAATCATTAAAAAGCCAAGTACTGTTGCAATCAGAACCGCTTTGGGTTTCAATAATTCGAACCACCGATGCTGAGGCCAGAAAGTAACAGCCGTCATAATAAAAGCGGGAATGAAAAAAGCGATGTGTCGTGTTTCGAGCGGTAGCGGACTATAATACCGCCAGTTGGTAGAAAAGAACCAATAGCTCAGGATTAAAATGAGGCTGGCAATGGGCCAAAATTTATCGGCTTGTTTTAGGTTGAAATCCTTTCGCTTTAAGCCAATTATGGCAGGCAAAGCCAACAGCAGTGGAATAAAATAACCGCCCTTGGTGAAGGTAATCAGCGGTAAATAAGTCAGGCGCTTCCAAAGTAGAGATTCCTTATCGAAGAAGGTTTTTACAGTGGCTACATGGTTGTTGGCAATATTTTCGAAGCGGTACATAAAGCTGCCTTTGGTTTCTAAATACCAAAAACCGTGGAGTAGAAAATAGAAAATACCTAAACTGATGAAGATGCGCCAAAAGCCTTTATTCCTTCTATTAATTCTGTCAGTAATAAAGAGATAGGCCAGCAGCGGCAACAACAGAAACACCGTGGTTTTGATCAGAAATGCACCCAATAAGGCAGTGGCCGTAATAAATCCAGTCAGTCGATAATCTGCTTCATTTTTCAGTACCAAATAATAGCCCACCAGAAATATAAAAATGCAGAACGTTAATGGCAGTTCTGGAAAAAGGTGAATGGCAAAATTGATCATGTGGTAATCACAGAGTATGAGCATTCCACCCAAAAGCCCGATCCAGTAATTCACCCTATTCCCCAAAAAGAAAAAGAGGTTTATAAGACCCAAACCACAAAGCATTGGGAAAATCACCATGCTGTATTCATTAACCCCAAACAGGTCAATAAACCAAGCAGTGGGGTAAATCAGGGCTAATCTACTCGTAAAATGGTTGGTGGTTACTTCAAATCTGCCTTGATTGATTTCATTGGCAAAATTGAGGTAAGTGTAATCGTCCCAAAACGAAAGGCCTTCGTTGGCAAAGAACCAAACCGCTATAAAAAGCAGGTTGATGGCCAACTGAATCCAGCGGTATTGTTGGGGTGAAAAAATTCTCTCTGCCTTCATTCGCAACGAATATAATTGAAATCAAGGCATCTATTCCTATTTTAGTGACCAAACCCGTTATGCACTTATTCTATCAACCCGATATTCCCGCAGGCACTTTGCATTTAGATGACGAAGAGTCGAGACATGTCGTTAAAGTTATGCGCTTAAAATCAGGCGATAGCATTCAACTTACCGATGGCAAAGGCAGTTTTTATACCGCCAACATTACCGAGGCGAACCATAAAAAATGCGCTTTCGAAATTATAAGCAAAGAAGAGGTCAAGCCACATTCCACTTTCAGACATTTGGCCATCGCCCCTACTAAAAACCTGGACCGCACCGAGTGGTTCGTGGAAAAAGCAGTGGAGTTGGGTGTAGACCGAATCTCATTCCTTTTGGGTGACCATTCGGAACGAAAAGTATTGAAGCTGGATAGAATCGTAAAAAAGGCCATTGGTGCCATGAAGCAATCGGGTCAGGCGTTTATGCCGCAACTCGATGAACTGACTTCCATCAAAAACTTTATCAAGCAAGTTCAAACCGACTATAAGTTTATCGCTTATGTGGATTTTGAAAACGAAGCTTTATTGAAAGACAAGCTGGTCGGTTCGGCTTCAAACTTAGTGATGATTGGCCCTGAAGGAGATTTCAGCGAACGCGAAGTGGAGATGGCCTTGGCCGCGGGATTTGTAAAAGTGAGTTTGGGCGCCAACCGTTTACGTACCGAAACGGCTGGTATGGCTGCAGTGCATTTGATGAATTTGGTTTGAAACTCCATATTCAAAATAGCATCTCGACCAACAAAATTGTAAATCGTCAATCTTAATTCTAAATTCACCCATGGCTTTAAATTACATCTGGGTTGCCTTTTTCTTAATCGCCTTTGTGGTCGCGCTCATCAAACTGATCTTCTTTGGTGATACCGAAGTTTTTCCGACAATGATGCAGAGCACCTTTGACATGGCCAAGACTGGTTTCGATCTATCTATAGGCTTAACTGGCGTACTTTGTCTTTGGTTAGGCATCATGAAAATCGGAGAAAAAGGCGGTATTGTGGCCATTGTAGCTAAATTCATTAGCCCCTTGTTTACCAAAATATATCCAGAAATCCCGAAGAACCATCCTGTATTTAGTCCTATGGTCATGAATTTTTCGATGAACTTTTTAGGGCTCGATAATGCCGCCACTCCGCTTGGCCTAAAAGCCATGGACGGATTACAAGAACTTAACCCTAATAAAGACACCGCTTCCAATGCCCAGATTATGTTCTTGGTATTGAACACTTCGGGTTTAACGCTAATTCCTGTTTCCATTATGGCCTACCGGGCACTTGCTGGAGCAGCCAACCCATCTGACATATTCCTTCCAATATTATTGGCTACCTATTTCTCTACTTTGGCTGGACTTATTACCGTATCTATTTATCAGAAAATTAACCTTTTCAACAAAACTGTACTTCTCTATTTAGGTACTTTAACTGCTGGAATCATTGGTTTAATTCTGTATTTCAACACTATTTCTCAAGCTCAAATACAAGTCATTTCAAGCATTTCGAGTAACCTTATATTGTTCAGTATCATCATCTCCTTTATCATTCTCGCTTTAAAGAAGAAGGTTAACGTTTATGAAAGTTTTGTTGAAGGCGCAAAAGAAGGCTTTTCTATTGCTATTAAAATTATCCCCTATTTAGTTGCCATGCTTGTTGCCATAGGCGTGTTTAGAGAATCAGGCACCTTAGATTTAATTACGAATGGCCTGAAGTTTGGCTTTTCATTTATTGGTGTAAATACAGAGTTTATTGACGCACTTCCTACCGCCCTGATGAAACCCTTGAGTGGTAGTGGCTCAAGATCTATGATGGTAGAAACTATGAATACTTTCGGGGCTGATTCATTTGCTGGCCGCCTATCAAGCGTGTTCCAAGGCTCTACCGAAACCACTTTTTATGTACTGGCCGTGTATTTCGGTTCGGTGAATATTAAAAACTCTAGGTATGCGGTTACCGCTGGTCTTATAGCCGACCTTGTGGGCGTAATTGCAGCAATTTTTATCGCTTATCTGTTTTTCTATTGAGGCTGGGAAAACCTATTGCCTTAATTTGGAGTTCAAAGCATTCATTAAACAAACAAAACCATAACCATGAAAAAATCAATCACTACTCTTTTTGCTATTGCGGCCTTATTGGTCACCTTTAACGCGCAAGCACAGAAATTCCCAGGGCCAGATGCAAGCCCAATGGATGCTGCTTATTTTCCTGACGGACAACCATTAGACGAAGTCATGGGCAGGCCAGTAAAAGACCTTAAAATCAAAATTTACTATAGCCGTCCTCAATTGAAAGGCAGAACAATGCTAGGAGAAAAAGCTGCTCCGTTTGGCCAAATGTGGCGTTTAGGGGCTAACGAAGCCAATGAAATCACATTCTACCAGGATGTAACCGTAGGCAATACCAAAGTAAAAGCGGGAACCTATACCCTATTTGCAATTCCTAATACCGACAAATGGACTTTTGTATTGCATAGCAAATTGAACACTTGGGGTAATTACACTTTAAAAGACAGCAAAGAAGTAGCGAGAGTAGATGGCCCAGTTAGCAAGTCTGACGAGCCTATTGAATACCTTTCTATGGTATTTAAAGAAGTGGAAGGCGGTACGCACCTTATGGTAGGCTGGGAAAACACCATTGCCGAAATGCCAATTAAGTGGTAAACAAAACTTAACTAAGAATTGAAAGGCACCGAGAGGTGCTTTTTTTGTGGGGTTTAACGTTTGGCTAAAAAACGTTGCTGGCTCAAAGGGCAGCTATGATTTTTTAGCCCTTGTTGTGTGTTGGCTTTCTTTTTTATTGAATTTCACACCCAGTCTTTCAGCATATTCTGCGATCTGATTATTAGAGCTCCTATGCTTTTTGTTTTCCTCTATTAATATCTTTTCTACTTCCGTTTTATCAAAGGATAAACTTAAATGAACACTAAGAAAAACTGAAACTAATTTGTCGTATTCATTCAAGGGAGAGTTGAATCTTTTTAAGATAATAGATTCTATATTATCAATACCCACTAATTTTTTATCGATCTGAATATTCGGGCTAAGAAGTGTTTTTATTGCCCATGTGCACACTCTATTAAGGTTTTTTGAATCGTCATATTTATTCCATATTTCAAGAAGACTTTTCAGGATATCTACTCGTAAAGTTTCTGAAAAAGTAAATGATTCATTAAACCAAGCAATACTCCACAAAGCCGGAAAGCAAAGGTGTTTATCGTCAGACTTGATAATAGTCAATAATTTTTCAACTATTTCTGTAAAATCATATTGTTTGATTTTAGCATTTTTTGTTTGATTAACATGTAACTTATTTTCAAAACAAAAAATCATTAATCCAAATAATGAAGTGGCCTGTGTTTCTCTGTTTGGGGTTTTGATATCCGCTAATATTGTTTTATGAACTTCCTTTTCGCTCTTTTTTAACTCATTTATGTACACTTCTCCAATTAAACTACCAATAGGGCTTGAGAATTTATCATTGAATTCCTCAAAATATAAATTATGGATTTTATCTTTGAATGCTTCTCTAAATTTACTATTTAGAATAGTTTCTGTCGAAGATTTATCTCGGATTCGATATCTGTTTTTAGAGTACCACTCAATTGCATTATCAAGTAGTTCAGGAGTGATTTGAATTTCATTAGCGATACAGCTTCCTAAAAGCTCGGCAGGTGAAATAGAATTTCTTTTTCTATTTACATGCTGAATATCATCATCTTGCGATATTATGGATAATTCGATTAAATGTTCGATTAACTCTTTTGAATCTCTTCTTAACAAGACTGCAACTAAAGGAATAACTTCTTTCCAACTTTCATCTTCTATGTGGGGTTTGATAATGTCAAGAGTTGATTTTCTGTTTTCGGAAATAGGAAGGAATTTTTCTACAACTGCTTTAGCTGTTAAATGCTCTTGAAAACTGAGATGTAAAAACTCATAAATCTGTACAATTTCACCTGAATCAACTTTTTTGTGCCCCGACATTATTAATAAGCTACTTCTTGACTCAACTCTCTTGATAAAATCAGGTATACTAATCTTGGTATAACCTAAAATATCAGGCATTTGTTTTCGGGCATCTAAAAGACACTTTTTAAGGTCATTTAATGTAATTGTTTGTTCTCCCTTTGAAGTCATCCAAAAGGCTACATATGCTAATTGAGGTTCTGCTTCTTCTATGTCTAATTGCTCATGTCCCTCAACATTCCAAGTAACCATTAGCAGTTTAATCATTTCTTGATATAGAACACTTTTTCTAGTTGGTAGATATCCAGCCCATCTTTTTACAAAAAGTAAGGTTGTCAATAAAAGAGGGTTTTCAGCTAATGTTTTTATTCTATTGTCATTAATAATTATCTTAGCTAGGTTAACAGCTTCTTTTTTAGTTTTCTCTGAATTATCCACTATTTCAGTATGCCACTTTATCGATAAACTTTCAATTTCTTCCGAATTAAGTGGTGACAATTTATAGTTGGCACAATAGTTTGCCAGTATTCCGCCTACAGCTCTAAATCCTGCTTCTCTAGATGTAATTACAATATGAATATTAGGATAGGTAGCTATAAAAGTTCGTAATTGATTTACGAATGAAATCCTATTTCGATCATCAGAGATTTCATCAAGTCCATCTATTAATAAAAGTGCTGTTCCTTTTTGTAGGGAGTTTGAAATGATATTGACAAATGTTTCTGAGCAATCATTTATTTCTGCACGATTTGGGATATTATGAATAATCTCAGTAATACTAGAAGTGACTTTTTCTCCCAATTCTCTACATCTAATAAATATAGGGAACCATTTTTCCTTGGGAAGGTTATCGTCAATAAGTTTTTTTCTAGATGGGAATGCATAAGCAATGGCTAACCGTTTTATTAAGGTTGATTTACCTCCTCCAGGCTTTGCTAGAATGGCTAACCTACTATTCATGTTTAAGATATTACCTATACTGATTCGTTCATCTTCTATAATATCATTAAATTCCTTTTGTTGATTTGATATGATTTCTAAGCTTGGCGTAATGAAAATATTTTCCAACCTTACTTTTACAGAACCAGCATCCTTATCAGTAGGTAACCCTTCAAAATGAATTTCACCGCATTCATTCTCTAAATATTTAAAATATTTCTTTTGTGTTTCTAAAATCTTTGGAAGCTTATCATTATTGCATATAACTTCCAAGTCAGTAAAATTTTTATCTAACTTTTTATCGAGTTTTATAATTTCATCTGAAAGTTCTTTAACTAAAAGCTTTCCTTCAGCATGTACAAAAGCTACATGAGTTGTTCTTTGACCATTCGAATAATATATAGCCCATACCCAGCCTTTATTGTATGCTATCAGGTCTGCTGACATTTCAAGGGTGAGTTCATTGGAGTTAACTGAGGCAACAGCTTTTTCTAAAGGGACTATTATTCTCCCTTTCACCAATTCGTCAATAATTTGTTCTGGTTTTAAAAGAATTAATCTGTCGTTATTATTGTCCAATTCTTGTTCAATTGCAGTTTCTTTATATCCTGAAAGGGAGACGAAATATCCAGTAACATCATAATCTTTGTATAAATCTGATTTAGAGTGCTTTCTTTTTTCAGCATCTAGAGCACCTACAAATTTATTTATATCACTACCTCCAATGGTAGCCTTATGAGCCTTACATTCCGCAATCGCAATTTTATTTTCGATTCTATGTACAGTCTGCAAATCAATTTCTCTTCCTGACTTATGAACATCAAACCTAGGTTCATCATAGCCCAAAGCATGAAAGAGGTCGGACATTAATCGACAAAACAAATCACCTTTTTTATTGTGAGTAAGCTCTAATGCTATTATTTTTCTAAATTTCATATTATTTGTTTTGCTTACACACAACGTTATGTAACGCGCACTTTTATGCACGATATATTTCCAATAGTTAGTAAAAAGTTCTCGTTAGCTACGGAAATAGCTGCGCTATAGGCATCTTTTAACAAGTGCTATTTTAGTGAAATTTATTGATAAAACAGTAATATCCATTGGGCTTTTAACTTTTCCGCTACTTTGAGTTCTTTGCGGTTAAGCCTTCACTGAAATGGATTTATATAAACACTCCCCTAACCCCTCTTAGTAGAGGGAAATAGTACCGTGCTAATTTTAAGCTCCATTAATTCTAAGCAACCACTAAGGCATTCTCTCCTAGAGGAGGGTCAGGGAGGTGACAAAGCACAATGACTCTTATATCAAAGTTCACATCAATCCTGACAGCACCCTTCCGCTTATCCCTTCTATAGTGAGTGTAAAATAAAGCCGTTGTATTTCAGATGCTTTGGGCTTATTATTGGCACAAACAACCTTACATGCATGAAAAAGATTTTTACACTCCTGCTGACCTTCGCTGTTATACAGCTTTCGGGACAGCAGCACAAAGCTGATTTTAAGGCAGCGGAAAAGTTTAGCTCAGATAACTTGAGCAAAATGCTGAAAAGCACGCGCGTTTCTCCGCAGTGGTTTAAAGACAGCGACAAATTTTGGTACACTTACACCACTACTTCTGGAAAGAAATTCTACGTGGTAGACCCAGTGAAGAAAACCAAAACTCAAATGTTCGATAACAAGGACTTTGCAGCACAATTGAGCGAACTTACTCGCAAGCCTTGGAACCACAACGACCTTGATTTAAAGGGTTTGAAATTAGAGGATGACAATACTACACTTAAGTTTATGGTGGACAGTATCGACTACCACTTCAACTTAAATACCAAGGTAATTTCTAAAGGTGATTCTACAGAAAAACGTAAAAAAAGAAACAACTGGGCTTCTTATTCTCCAGACAGTACTTACATCACTTTCGCTAAAAATCATAACCTGTATATGATGATGGCGGACGATGCCGACTCTACCGAAATTCAGCTGACTGAAGATGGCGAAAGATGGTTTAGCTATGCGGGCGATGCTGGTGATACCACAAAAGACAAACGTACAAGAGCGAGAGTAAGATGGTTTGAGGACGAAGCAAAATTCTTCGTTAACCGTTCTGACTCTAGAAAAGTGGAAGAGCTTTTCGTAATCAATGAATTGAACAATCCGAGACCAAAATTAGAGGTTTACAAATATGCCATGCCGGGCGACCAAAATGTTCCGCAAGAGCAATTAGAGATTTTCGATCCAAAAACGAGAGAGCGTATCATCGTTGATATTGACAAATACATTGACCAAACTATTAGTGCATACCTACCGGGAAAAACTTCTGACAAGCTTTTCTTGACCAGAATGAACCGTACGAGCGACACCCTAGACGTGAGCGTTGTAAATACTGCCAATGGTGAGCTGAAAGTGTTATTCCAAGATGTAGACCACCCTTATTTCAACTGGGATTATCAGCAATTAATTATTCTTGAAGAAGGAAAAGAACTGATCTGGTGGTCGGAAAGAACTGGCTTCGGACAGCTTTACCTTTATGATGGCCAAACAGGCGCTTTGAAAAATAAAATCACCAACTCTGGTCACTTTGTAACAGGCCGCGTACAAAGCATTGATACGGTAGGAAGAAAAGTGTATTTCGAAGCTTTTGGTAAAGAAGAAGGTATCGATCCTTATTATTCTTTGATATACAAATCGAATTTTGATGGCACAGGCTTTAAAGCGCTTTCTATCGAAAATGGTAATCATAGAATCAGCATGTCGGAATCTAATAAATTCTACATCGATAATAACTCAGCGGTAGATGTTACGCCAACTTCAACCCTAAAAGACAACAACGGAAACGTAATTATGCAGTTAGAAACTGCTGATTTGAGCTTATTAGAGCAAGCTGGTTGGAAAAAACCTGAGCGCTTTACCATGAAAGCCGATGACGGTATTACCGACCTTTACGGTGTAATGTTCAAGCCTTTCGATTTTGATTCTACACGTCAGTACCCAATCATTTCTTATGTATACCCTGGCCCACAAGTAGAATCATTTACGAATGATTTTACCATTACTGGTGGTTACCAAACCGCCATGGCGCAATTGGGCTTTATTGTAGTAAGTATGGGCCACAGAGGTGGTTCGCCAATGCGTTCTAAATACTACCACACTTACGGATGGCAGAATTTAAGAGATTATGCTTTGGCAGATGATAAGCGTGCTTTAGAGCAATTGGCTGAAAGACACGAGTGGATCGACCTTGATAACGTAGGTATTTTCGGCCACTCAGGTGGTGGATTTATGTCTACTGCGGCTTTGCTTACCTACCCTAATTTCTATACTGCTGCGGCTTCTTCTGCCGGTAACCACGATAACAACATTTATAATAAATGGTGGGGCGAAACGCACAATGGTGTGATCAAAAAGGAGAAAACGAAGAAAGACAAAGATGGTAACGAAACCACCACAGTTACTTGGGATGGAAAGGTAAAAACCAACCAATCTTTGGCCAGTAATTTAAAAGGACATCTTTTACTTACTCACGGTACAATCGACAATAACGTACACCCAGCAAACAGTATGCGTGTAGCTGATGAGTTGATGAAAGAGGGCAAACGTTTCGATTATATGCCAATTCCTGGTTCAAGACATGGTTATGGCAGCAAGAGAAACTACTACGAAAAATTGATGTGGTATTTCTTTGCAGAGCATTTGCTAGGCGATTACAGAAACAATGTTGATATGGATTTACCTGACGGTAATTAATTAGAAATAACCTTTAATGAATATGAAG
The DNA here is from genome assembly GCF_001593005.1 of Roseivirga ehrenbergii. Classification (GTDB taxonomy): domain Bacteria; phylum Bacteroidota; class Bacteroidia; order Cytophagales; family Cyclobacteriaceae; genus Roseivirga; species Roseivirga ehrenbergii. Next base: position 165,755 of record NZ_LQZQ01000045.1, on the reverse strand, counting down.
GCCTGCGAGAAATTGCAGGTCTTTTTTTGTGGTGTTCAAAAGTGAAGAACTCCCCACCATAACCTCCATTGCATCGAGGATGAACAACAAATTGGCTTTTAACCGATACTCAACACTGACTACCCTCCTACCACTAACAACAAATTAATCTCATAATGAGTAGCAGTTCAAACATGAATAAACTATTTTAAAGTGTGAAAAATTTAGCCTTTATCATTTTTAAAGTAGCGCTGTTCACGGTATTGATTGGAAAAGTATTGAATTGGTTTCTAAATTTCAGTGATCAGATAAATCAAATCCTCAATACCAGCATGTTCTGCCTACTAGGTATCGCCTATTTTATTGCTGGATTAGCATGGACAAACAAATGGCTGAAAGGCATATTTATAGCCTGCGGCATCTACTTAGTGGTTATGAATTTCATTGAAAAAAATACTTTTTTGACTGTGATTGGAATTGCCTGTATCTTAAGTCCAATGTTAATCGCTCGCTTTTCACCAGACGAAAAAGAAGAAAACGAATTAACTGAAGGTTAAAATCTACTTATGAAAAACTCGGTCAAAACACTCCTATTTGCATTATTATTTACCTTATCCGCTTGTGGCACTTCCTCAAATAAGGAATCAGAGGCAGAAAATGTAAGTTACGAACTTACCCAGCTAGAAGACAAAGTCTTTATGCTGGATGACGAAACTTCTGTTGATGGAATTTATGCCAAATATGTTGTTGTAGATGGCGTGGGCTATTACAGCTTTTTCAATCGGCCTAATCGACACATCTATTTTTACAATTATAAAACAGGTGAAATCGCCCACAAAATCAAACTTGCCGAAGATGGCCCCAACGAAGTCATCTATCCTTATGGTTTCTTTGAATATTGGGTGCATGATTTTGACAATATTTTTGTCAACACTATGCAGTTTTATTATAAAATCAACAAAGAAGGCGAAGTGCTCAAAAGAGTTAAATCTCATGAAAATTTCTCATTTAGTGACTCCAGACTTTCTTTGGACGCTAGTACAACTTTTAAAGATGGAAAGCTCTACACATCGAATACTTCGTTTGTTACTGCCGAAGGAGACACCAGCTGGTTAAGGGCCAATTATGACTTCGAGAAAGGGGAAGTTGACAAGTATTACTTAGATGAAAGAACCATTATTCCCGACTTTGAAGAAAAAGCTGAGCGAACTAGAGAAATGGCGAAAACTGGAGGCATTACCTCGCTAGGCTTTCTTTTTGCCGGAGACGATCAAAACCTATATGGAACATCTCAAATAAGCGACAGCCTTTACTATTTTGAAAATAGCGAGTTTAAAGAAACCTACTTTGCCGGAGACCCAGAAATTAAATCCACAGACCTCGATGGTTTTTTTATGTTATCCATTGTTACCAGAACGGAAAATAGTGTTTCTATTGGCCCCAACCCTACTCAGCCGCCTCATTTTGTAGGAAATTTGCATACTAGTCCGGACAAACAGATGATTTACAGGGTATTGGTACATGGCACCAAACCTAGAGTTAACCCAGAAACCAATAAAGAAGAACCAAAAGTATTTGGGGCGTCATTGATCGTTTTTGATACCAAAACCAAAAAATCTGGGGTCATCAAATTACCCGAAGAATTAATAGATCAAGTGGCTTTAAACAATGCTTTTGTAACCGAAGAAGGCATCCATTTTTCTTTAAAAGAAGCAAACTCAGAAAGCGAAAAAGTGTATAAAGTTCTTAAGGTGAGTAAACTTTAGCTTTGTTACTTATAGTTATAAAGCGAGCTTATCTACTTCTATTTGCAACTATAACACAATTGCCATTGGTGCAAACTTGATGTAAATTCGAATCAAAAATAATCCTTATGGCAAGACAAAGTATTTCACTTACAGAGCCCAATGATGAATGGTTGAAATCCCAAGTGGATAGTAAAGAGTATGCTAGCAAAAGTGAACTTGTAAACGATTTGATTAGACAGGCCAGAAAGCAACAAAAGCAAATTGATTGGATTGCTACAAAATTGGAAAATGCTGAAAAAAGCGGATTCACAAATGATAATAAAGCCCAGATACTAGCCGAATCAAAGTCATTACTTAATGGCTAATTACAAGTTAAGTAATATAGCTAAAGTGGATTTGATTAGAATTCATCAATATGGTGTAAATAGGTTTGGTATTAGCCAAGCTGATAAATACTTCGATACATTCTTCAAATATTTTGATATGATAACCGAACGTCCACTTTATTTTGAATCAGTTGATTTTATAAGACCAGGTTACAGACTATGCGTTTGTAGTTCGGATAGTATTTACTTCAGAGTAAATAATGGCGTGGTAGAAATCATGACTATTATTGGAAGACAAGATTTTGACAATACTCTTTAATCTAGGGTCACTGCCCATACATCAAAGAATAACCTAAACCGACCATGAAGAAATTAATATCCCTTTTTTGTCTATTAATGCCATCTTTATTGATTGCACAAGAGGTCGACTTTGTCACAAGTTCTAGGTTGGTTTTAGGCATCGACAAGGACAGGTCTGCCTCAATAAGTGCTGGCGATGTAGACAACGATGGTGATGTAGATTTAGTAGTGGCCAACGGCAGGCATTGGCCGCAAGCCAATAAGGTATTCTTTAACAACGGGTTTGGAATATTCACGGTATCAAGATTACTTGACAATATCGAAGAGACCAGTTACGCCACAGAATTGGCTGATTTTGATGGGGATGGAGATTTAGATATAGCAGTGGGCAATGACATGGCGCCAAACACCATTTACCTGAATGATGGAGTTGGAAACTTTTCAAAACTGGGTCATTTTGGTGATTTATATGCACCCACCCGAAACTTAAGAACAACTGATATTGATTCGGATGGCGACATTGATATTCTGATCACGAACAGAGGGAAAGTAAATGAAATATGCCTGAACAATGGCAAAGGAGTTTTTACCCAAACACTCACATTTGGTTCAAACGATGACTCGACTATTGATGTAGATGTAGTCGACATCAATAAGGATGGACATAAAGATTTGATTTTAGCCAATAGAGACGGGCAGCAAAACTTTGTCTATTTAAATGATGGAAAGCTCAATTTTTCTGAGAAAATCCCTTTTGGAAGTGGAGAAGACGAAACCAGATCGGTGGGGGTAATTGATATTGACAATGACGGACACTTGGACATTATTACCGCCAACATTGGAGAAGCTAATGTGATTTACTTTGGTAATGGGAAAATGGATTTCAGCAGAAAAGTAGCCTTTGACAACTCCAATGGAAACTCTTATTCTTTAGATTTTGGCGATATCGATGGAAATGGAAGTATCGATATTGTGGTAGCAAATTCAGGAGAAGCCAACAAAGTCTTCCTCAATTTCGACAATGGGACTTCGTGGAAGGAAATTATGCTCAGAGATGAAAAGCAATCTACTTATGACATCATTCTAGCCGACTTAAATAATGACAAAAGATTGGACATTATTGAAAGCAATTCTGACGGCATTAATTACTTCTACAGAAATACCAAAAAGAAGTAAGAGAATACCTGGTTGATTTGCTATCTAATCAAAATTTAGACTGTTAGACATCCTGGTTATTTTAAGTCTGTAGTTAATTCGGAGCGTCATTGCGAGAAGCAGACTTCGCGGTAGCGAAAGGCTGTGACGCGGCAATCTGTTTGAGGTTTGACTATTTCCGTTCCTTTGATTCTCATCCGCTAAAATTCCTGCGAACGCGGTGCCACTCAGGATGAAAAGGAGTATGCCAATAAGTTACTCATAGGGAGCTTGTAAGTGAAGACTATTACAAGGAACTTAAAGTAAACGGATTGCCGCGTCATGAAACCTTATTAACACAGGTTTCATTTCTCGCAATGACGAAAAAAATGAGCGTTATGCTGAAAATGGGCTACTGCTTTTACCTAGAAAAAAATCTCTTGAGCCAAGCGAAAGGTATTGGCGTGAGCTTCAACAATATGGGCTACTTTTTCGGAATAGCCACCGCCCATGCAAGCCATAATCGGAATATCGTTTTGTTTGCAAGTTTCTAGCACAATCCTATCGCGCTGCTTGCAGCCTTGAAGGGTCATTCCCAAACGTCCTAGCTTGTCGGTCGCCAATACATCTACTCCCGACTGAAAGAAAACGAAATCAGGCTGAACCGTATCCATTAAGGCTTTTAGGTTGGCATCTAATAAGCTCAAATAAGTATTATCATCCGTTCCATCTTTAAGCCCAACATCCAAATCGGATTTTTCTTTGTGCAGTGGATAATTGGCAGCCCCGTGCATACTGAAGGTAAAAATCTTTGGTTCGTTCTCAAATATCTGGGCGGTTCCATTACCTTGATGCACATCCAAATCCACTACTAAAATCTGCTTAGCCAATCCATTATCTAGCAAATCATGGGCAGCAATGGCAATATCATTCAGTAAACAAAAGCCCTCTCCCCTGTCGGTAAACGAATGGTGTGTGCCTCCTGCCATATTCATCGCAATTCCATTTTCTACAGCAAAGCGCGCTGCCATTACCGAACCATGCATAATTACACGTTCCCTTTCCACCAAAGCTGCAGAAAGTGGAAAACCTGTTTTACGTTCTTCTTTTCTGGATAAGGAAAGGTTCTTAAGCTTTTCCCAATAGTCTGCATTATGTGTTCTTACGATGGCCGCTTCACTCAATAACTCAGGGGTGAAAAAATTGCTTTCGGAAATGGTTCCTTCATACAAAAGCTGTTCGGGTAGCAGCGTATACTTTTCCATCGGAAAGCGATGATTCGCTGGTAAAACGTGTGCGTAAATATCTTTCCAGGCTATTTTTAACATACCGCAAAAAGTAAAAACCGAACTAAATTGTTTGTTGCAAAGCTGATAAAAAGGAAAATCCCTAAAAGTCTACCAAGCGACTGTTAGGGATTTTCTATGATTAGTAAAGAATCAATTCTTATTCTTCGTCATCTTCATCGTCCTCATTATCCATTTGGAAAGAGAAGTAGGTTGGGTCAAGTTCCAAGGTATCGTTAGTGAAGTCTTTAATGAATTTCTCAATCACTTCATGTGTGATTTTCTCTACATTCAAGCCTACATCTAAACCTACACCAAAGTCGATATTTTCGTCAATATCTACGTGCTCCTGAACCTTAACAGCATCTTCCTCTTCTAGTTCTTCCATTACTTCGGCCATGTATAGCCCAATTTCTTCTTCCAAATCACCCAATGGAGCGATATCTCCATTTTCGTCTTCTTCATAAGCTATGGCTTTGTACTCAGGGAATTTCTTTGCCGCTTCATGTTCAGCCAACTCATAAATTTCACTGGCATGTTGAATCTTTAAAGTATATAAGGCTACATCATACACAACTTCTTTACCGTCATAGTCGCCTACAAAATTGAAGTTCATATAATCATCAGAATTATCTTCCGACTCGATTACAACATATGAATTTCCTGTGGCCTTTATTTTGGCCTTAAACTTTTCGATTTCCTTTGGATCAAACCCTTGATTTTCCATGGCTACGGTACTAATAAATTAACAGTTCTATTTTAAGGTGGCAAGATAATAGCCAGTCCGAATCTTTAATAAGATAATCTTCTATTTTGAGAAATCAAAAGATTGAGCGTGTCTCATTCTTAACTTGATAAACGCGTTCATCAAATTTGCCAGAATGATAATCCACACCAGGGTACAATATTGCCTTTAAATAAGCCTCTACTTCTTCTGAATGTTCTACCGTTCTACTGGTGTTCATACCTACATACTTAAAGGTAGTCCACATCAATGTTTTCAAATAACTCTTAGAGTCATCGTACATACAGTACTCCACAACCAAAGTGTTTTTGTTATACCAAATCACTCTACTCACTATTCTAACCCATTCGGCCATATTTGCCGGTTTTAGGTAGGCAATATGATGATTATACACTACCCAAACGGCATCGAATGATTTGATGATTTCCCGCATTTCAACCCCATAAATTTTCGGAACTTGATCTTCTCTGGCGTTGAAAAAATAATCAAAGTATTTGGCATTATTCAGATGACGAAGCGGGTCGCAATCCTGAAAACGGATCAATACTCTAGATTCTGTCTCTTTAGGATAATTGAAATTGGGATCGATGATAAACATTATAAATACCTTTCTTTGATGATTTGAATATGATGAGCTGCATGCCCTACTGTCATGGCGGCAAGCGCCCTAACCGTTACTTTATTGCCACTGGCAATTCCTTCCGCCATAGTTTCCTCTTCCTTAAGGTTTTCAAATAACAAAATGGAAGCCGCCCGAATGGCCTCAAACTCGGCCAAATAGCTGGTTAACGGACGTGATGGGTTAGCTGCCGCGGCTTGGTATGTATCCTGATCCATGCCCGGAAGTGCTTGTTTGTCACCCCTGGCAATGGCCAAAGCACGGTAAGTAAAAATGCGCTCCACATCATTAATATGGTTCAGCACTTCTTTAACCGTCCACTTTCCTTCAGCATAAGTCGTATTCGATTTCTCTTCAGAAATAGAGTTAAATAATTCGGTTACTTCGCTTTTCTGTACGCTAATGCGATCTAAAACATTTTGGCCTTCTAGTTGGCTAATGTAGGTCTGATAAAAAGGGTCGTATTCACCCTTTGAAGGTAGAGAAATCATACTTCAAGGTAATTTATTTTTTGAAAAAGGCACAAGAATAAATGAATGATCATGGGTTTGGAAGGTCTTCGATCCAACCACTGTACATAATGTAGTTTTCAGGCGTTTTATCGATTACCATCCTTAGTCGTTCATCTATTTCTTTGATCTTTTTGGCGGGTGTTCCTGCATAAAGTGAGTTGGGTTCAATTACGGTATTGGCCAACACTACTGCCCCAGCCGCAACCATAGAACCTGTGCCAATTACAGCATTGTCCATTACGATGGCGCCCATTCCGATTAACACGTTGTCTTCCACAATACAGCCATGCACAATGGCATTATGGCCAATACTCACATTTTTACCCAACACGGTTTTCGACATATTTAAAGTGCCATGAATCACCGCTCCATCTTGAATATTGCAATTATCTCCGATTTCAATATGACAAACATCTCCTCTCACTACCGCATTGAACCACACACTGCAATTATCGCCCATGTGCACATCGCCCACTACCGTGGCATTGTCTGCCAAAAAACATTTCTCACCAAAAACAGGCTGTACGCCCTTTATTGCCTTAATTACTGCCATTGAATAAAATTATATGTACATACATTGAACTTATACCTTCCTTATGTAGTTTTGCATTCGATAAACAAAATGGGTAGTAAATCGATTACCTATTACATCTTGAAAAGCAATTAACAATAATTAATTTAACTAAATGAAAACTTTGAAATCGACTTTGTCAATTCTAGCCGCTGTTCTACTTGTAGCAGCTTGTGGACCGAAGGAAAAAACAGTTGAAACATCTGATGCCAAAGCTGTAGCTTCTGCCGAAAACGCAACTACATTGGCCATCAATACTGAAAACAGTATGATCACATGGATTGGAAGTAAGCCTGCTGGAAAACACAATGGCACTATTCCAATTAGCGAAGGTGAAGTTAAGGTGGAAGGAACGGAAATTGTAGCCGCTAATTTCCAAATGGACATCACCAACTTAGTAGTGTTGGATTTACCAGCCGATTCTGAGTACAATGGTAAATTGAAGGGACATTTAATGTCTGCTGACTTTTTTGATGCTGAAAACCACCCAACTGCAACATTCGAAATGACTGGTGCAGAAAAGTTTGATGCCTCTAAAGTTACTTCTGACCTAGATGAGCCTAAAACTGATAATACTCCTGCATCAATGGGTGACATTATGGTAGAAAACCCTACTCACATCATTTCAGGAAACTTGACCATGCGTGGCACTACAAAAAACATCTCTTTTCCTGCTACCGTAACTATGGAAAATGGAATGGTGAAAGCCAAAGCTAATTTCAATATCGACAGAACCGAATGGGGTTTAACATTCAAAGAAAGAGCTTCTCTTGCTGAAAAATTGAAAGACGACTTCATTTACAACACAGTTAATGTTGGTTTTGAAATTGAAACAGCACCTAAGCCAGCGCTTTAAAAAATTGAAACAGAATAATGAGGGAGCTTTTGGCTCCCTTTTTTATGCACATTGCTTTACTAACTTTGCATCGCTTTAGTAAAACGCATTGAAAACAACCTCCATTAATAACAAGCCGCAATTCCTAGAAAAGGCGCTGCACTGGGCGAATAATTTTTCGCATTGTGCCTATTTCCAATCCAACGGAATTCCTTACCCTTATCAAGGTTTTAATGAAATATTGGCTGTTGGAGCAAAGCGCATTTTTAAACCCAATGAAAACGACCGTTTTGAGGCGCTTTCCGCATTCCACCAAAACAAATGGCTGTTTGGCTATTTGGGCTACGACCTAAAAAATGATACCGAAAACCTATCGAGTAGTAATTCCGATCATGTTCAATTTCCTGAAATCTCATTTTTTGAAGCTCAACACCTGTTGTTATTTAAGGGAAACGAAGTTGAAATCCGGTCGGAAGAAGATGTTTTAGGGCAAATTGAAAATACGGAAATCAATTTACCACAAAGTAAACTGACAGTACCAAAAGCCAGCATTACGAAAGCAGCTTATTTGGACATTATTGAAAAGCTACGCCAACATATTGAAGAAGGCGATTGCTATGAAATCAACTTCTGTCAGGAGTTTCATGGTGAAATAGAATGCACTAACCCAATTCAACTTTATTCAGACCTTAATAAACTTTCCCCTAGCCCCTTTTCTTCTTTTCAAAAACATAACGACCACTATATTCTTTCGGCTTCGCCAGAAAGGTTTATGAAGAAAGAAGGTGATAAAATCATTTCACAACCGATTAAAGGCACGCGTCCTAGAGGAAAGTCTAAAGTTGAGGACGAGGCACTAAAAAAAGAGCTTCGATCAGACGAAAAGGAATTGGCCGAAAACATGATGATTGTGGATTTGGTCCGAAATGATTTGGCACGTTCGTCTAAAATAGGAAGCGTTAAAGTAGAAGAGATTTTCGGCATCTATTCTTTCCAGCAGGTGCATCAAATGATTTCCACCATTGTTTCAGAAAAGCGTGAAGATGTGAGTGCTTTTGAAGTCATCAAAAGTGCTTTTCCTATGGGCAGCATGACGGGTGCACCAAAGGTAAAAGTAATGGAGCTTATTGAACAATATGAAAGTACTAAGCGTGGAGCTTTCTCTGGAGCCGCGGGTTATATCAGCCCCAATGGCGATTTCGATTTTAATGTATTGATCCGCAGCCTATTTTTAAACAGTGCTTCAAAGACCTATTCCTTTCAAGCAGGAAGTGCCATTACCTACGATTCTATACCCGAAAAAGAGTATGAAGAATGTATGGTAAAAGCCAAAGCCATAATTTCCCTTATTCAACATGGCGCATAAAAAAAGCCCTTGAGATTGCTCTCAAAGGCCCTTCAATATGGCAGAAAAATCTCTGTTATATACTCTCAGAATTAAACAACCTTAGTCAACCCTCCAAAAGTTATTACCCATTTTTTATCTGATAAAAGGGCACAAGCAGAGGTTGTATTCTTAACTTTTGGAGGGTTATAAACTAAGATGAAAATTCTAATTGTTTACAGTATTCTTAGTCACCGTTACCTTCCAAATTTTATTCGAAGCAGCGGATTTCCCTCTCCCAAAAGTACCTGGAGTATTCTCAAAAGCCTCAATACCTCCGTAGATAAAGCCCAAATCAAAGCCTTGCCCTTCTTGGAAAGTCTTATCTGCGTCAATCACTTCAGTCGCGTCACCATTCACCGTCATAAATGAAATAGGCTGATTGCTGTTAAAGATGAATTCTGTTTCGGCACCGTAAAATGAACTACTTCCAAAAATATTCTGGTCAATTACTTTTGGCGAGCTCTTTCCAGTGTTCAAATCATAACGCACTTGAGTAAGACTATTGGTAAAAGGAGAAAGGGTGTTCGGACCTTGGTAGGTTCCATCACCAATTCCGCCCATTAAAAACGTGCTTACTGTTCCCGAAACAGCATCGTAAAGTTCGAAATCAGCACAAGCATATACATTGAAATTCTTCTGATTATAATCTGAATCAATTGTGTATTTAGCTGACAAACTAGGAGTTACGTAAATGGCAGTATTCCATGCACGTAAATAGCTAGTGGTATCTTTATTTACAATCACCACGCTATCAGGTTGAAAAACGCCTCCATAAAAGGCTAAACCTTCAGTGAGATTCTTATTAGAATCCATATACAAGGCCGAAACAATTGGGCCATCTCTTCTTCTAAATTTTGAAGTAGCATCTGCCGCTGGAGTTCCTATGGTGGTAGGCACATCTGTAATGGGAGCATTAACAGTAATATCTAAGGCCAAAGGATTACTTGCTGAAACGGACATTGTAAAAGGATAAACAGCATCTACATATTGCTGACTGTTGGCCGTAAAGTTATGTCCACCAGCCAAATAGAAAGTGGAGCCTATTTTAAACAACTCACCTCCGGTACTTACTAGCTTACTATCCTTTCCGAAAGAAACTAAGCTTTTCCAGTCTGCCAAAGTCAACGATTTCAAGTCTCCTTTGATCACATTAATCATAGAAGGCACATTAATTTTGGCCACCTGATCAAAAGTAATATAAGCATTACCATTGTCCGTTTGATCTAAAGGAGTACCATACCCTCCTACTACATACATATATTCTCCTTCTTGCATCACCAATGGATTGGTAGCTCTAAATACAGTTCCATTAGCTTTTAAAGCCGAAGCAATTTGAGGGAGCAATGCACTAATTGCAGCGGCATCGGTTGAACCACTAGCAGGTGTAAAACTGCTGATTTCACTCACCATTTCATTAAAAGATAAAGCTGAAACTTCATCCTTGTCCACATTGTAAACGAAGATGTCGTCATTATAAGAAAGCGGTAAGAAAGAAGTATTTGTGTAATTGGCATTCAAGTCATGTAGTCCACCATCATCATTAATTCGGTTAGTTCTACCTGCAAAAAGCAGCCAATCTGTTCCATTTACACCATGGGCATAAGATTGTAGTGCTGGGGCATTCTGTTGTGTTACCTGAGTAACATTTACAACATATTCTGGAATTGGCGTGGCCTCTTCTTTTGTAGGCTTACAAGATAAAAAACAGGTAGTCAATACAATAAGCATTGCGCTACCAAGCGTAAATCGTTTCATAGTAATTTGGTTGAGTTGATTAAATATTCTAAAAATAGAAACCAGTCAGTCGTCAAAACTTTTATAAATGATGGTTTAATTCAATCAATACAATAGTTCAACAAATAGCCGTTTCATGTTTCCAAATATAGTACATAACAAACCTTGCGATGTACCTCAAAAGAGGTATTCGTAAAATAAATATTTAGGCAATCCTCCTAAACACACTTGCTCTACAATCATAAATAGTTAAATTGCTTCTATGGAAATCACTGACATATTAGTTCCCGCAGTAATTTTGCTTGCTATAGTATTATGGGCTTGGGCATTGGTGGACTTGTCTAAATCAAGGTTTAAGTCGGGCAGAGCCAATTTAATATGGCTTTTGATTATTCTTTTCTCCCCTGTGATGGGTTCAATTCTTTATTTTCAATTAAAGAAGGGCTATACTGAAAGGCGTCCAAGACAATTTCAACCGAAATTTAATTAGGTATATTTTACACCATACATAGTACTCAAAATTGCTTTGAGCAGATTATTTAGTTAACTATCGGTACTAAATAATTTAACAACTATGTTGAAAAAAATAACCCTAGTAGCTGTATTACTCTTATCAGCCTTTGCTTGTACCCAAAAAAGCGAAGTGCCGAAAGTCGATTTTAAAGTCGATTATGAAAAATTCACCCTCGACAATGGCCTTCAGGTCATTCTTCATGTAGATAAATCTGACCCTGTTGTAGCGGTAGCCCTTACTGCCCATGTGGGTTCTGCAAGGGAAGTGGAGGGAAGAACTGGTTTTGCCCACCTTTTTGAACACCTGTTATTTTTAGAGTCTGAAAACCTAGGCAAGGGTGGACTTGATAAAATGAGTGCACGAATTGGAGGCTCTGGCGCGAACGGTTCTACCAGTCGAGACCGAACCAATTATTACCAAACCGTACCCAACGATGCGCTTGAAAAAATGATTTGGGCAGAGGCTGATAAACTCGGTTGGTTTATCAACACCGTAACCGAACCCGTATTGGCCAAAGAAAAAGAAGTAGTTAAAAACGAAAAACGACAAGGAGTTGATAATCAACCCTATGGCCATACTTCTTACGTAATCGATAAAAATCTTTACCCAGAAGACCACCCATATAACTGGCAGGTTATCGGTTCGTTAGAAGATTTGCAAAATGCTACGCTGCAAGATGTAAAAGACTTTTTCAACCGTTGGTACGTACCGAACAATGTAACGCTTACCATTGCAGGTGATTTTGACCCTGAACAAGCCAAAGCTTGGGTAAAAAAATATTTTGACGAAATTCCTACGGGTGAACCAGTGAAACCGCTCTCTCCTCGTCCGGGAAAAGTAGCGGTAACCAAAAGACTGTATCACGAAGATAACTTTGCCCGTGTGCCTGCGCTTACTTTAACTTGGCCTACAGTGGAGCAATACAGTGCAGACGCTTATGCGCTAGACGTATTAAGCAACTACCTCTCTAATGGTAAATCGGCTCCACTTTATCAGGTACTGGTAGAAAATAAAAAACTCACCTCTGGTGTAAGCATGTTTAATCGTACTTCTGAATTGGCAGGTCAGTTACAAGTTTCTGTAAGGGCTTTTGCCGATACGGATTTGGACGAAGTGTTAACAGCGATAGAAGAAGGTTTCGCCAAGTTTGAAAAAGAAGGCATTCCGCAAAAGGATTTAGAAAGAATTAAAGCAGGACAGGAAACAGGCTTTTATAACAGCCTTTCTAGTGTTTTGGGTAAGGGATTCCAATTGGCACAATACAACATTTTCGCCAACGACCCGGGCTTTATCAGCAAAGACATTGAGAATATTCTTGCTGTAACTACTGAAGATGTAATGAATGCCTACAATAAATACATCAAAGGCAAAAATTATATTGCTACCAGTTTTGTACCTAAAGGACAAAAAGATTTAGCTCTAGAAAATTCTGAAATGGCTGAAGTGGTAGAAGAAAAAATCGTTGAAGGTGCCGAAGATGATTTCAACCCTAAAATTGCAGCTACCTACGAAAAAACGCCTTCTACATTTGATCGATCTAAGGAGCCTCCAAGTGGCAATGCACCAGAAGTAAAAACTCCTGAAGTATGGCAAGAATCACTTGAAAACGGACTTAAGGTGTATGGAATTGAAAGTAAAGAGGTTCCTTTAATTCAACTCAATTTGGTGATCGATGGTGGCCAATTATTGGACGACCCGAACAAAGGTGGTGTAGCCAACCTTACCGCACAAATGATGACGAAAGGCACGGCCTCTAAAACTACGGGGCAGCTGGAAGAAGCCATTGAGCAACTTGGTGCTTCCATCAGAGTATCAGCATCAACGGAGAGCATCAATATCTCGGTGAATACATTAAAGCGTAACTATAACGCGGTAGTGGACTTAATGGAAGAGATTTTGTTAGAACCAAGGTGGGACGCCAGCGAATTTGAATTAGCCAAACAAGCCGTTATTTCCAGAATAAGACAACAAGAAGCCAGCCCTAATTCAGTGGCTCAAAACGCTTATAATCGCTTGATTTATGGCGAAGGAAACATCAGAGCTCAGAATATTTTAGGTACTGTAGAGTCGGTGAATGAGATCACTATGGAAGACTTGAAGAAGTATTACGATAGTTACATCTCTCCTTCCGTGGCCAAATTGCATGTTGTAGGCGATATTAATACAGTTGGTGTAATGACTTCTTTGCGCGACTTGAATTCTAAGTGGGAAGCTAAAGCGGTGCAAATCCCAACTTACGACCCACCAGCAAGGCCAACTGAAGCCACTCTTTACTTCTTTGATATTCCAGGCGCAAAACAGTCTGTACTAAACTTTGGTTACCCAGCTTTAGCCGTTACAGACGAAGATTACTACCCTGCTACGGTAATGAATTACATTCTTGGTGGTGGTGGTTTTGCCTCTAGGTTAACTCAAGAGTTAAGAGAAGATAAAGGCTATACTTATGGCATCCGATCTGGTTTTTCAGGAAGTAAAACCAGGGGCGCTTTTACCATCTCTAGCGGAGTAAGAACCAATGTTAGTTATGAATCATCTCAATTGGTAAAGGATATACTGACCAATTATGGTGAAACCTATACTGAAAAAGACCTTGAAACCACCAAAAGCTTTATGATTAAAAGTGGAGCAAGGGCTTTTGAAACCGCGGGTGCTAAACTAAATATGCTCGAAAACATGAGTGAGTACGGCTGGAGTGCTGACTATGTAAAACAGCAGCAGGAAATAGTGAAAAACATGACTGTAGAAGAGATTCAGCGTTTGGCTAAAGAATACCTCGATCCAGACAAAATGATTTGGTTGGTGGTAGGCGATGCTAAAACCCAATTGAAGAAAATGGAGCAATTAGGCTTTGGCCAACCTGTTTTGATTAACAAAACTTCTGGTCCAGAGAATAAATAAACCGAGTTTAACCTCACTAAAAAGCCCTGTATTTGTAAGAACGCAGGGCTTTTTTGTTGATCGAATTTAGTGTTTGTTGATGACGACAACCCTCCCTCTAATTCCTATCAATTCAACTTAATCCTTCTAATTTCAATGGGCTTTACTTTGCTTAAATCAAGTTCCCTGTCTTCATTGTAAGCAATCCATGGACTGTTGGCCAAATAATAGAAATAACCACCCTTCACTTGTCCCAAAGTGGGGTCACCTAATGAGGGTCCTCCTTGATTAATCACTCTTCCGAACAAAATATACTGGCCAGTTTCGTCTAAAAAATATTGCATTACCCTATATGGTTTCACCCCATTGTGGATCGCGATTAAACTGTTCTCATAGTAATACAGTCCGTCAATTCCTTTCAACAAAATTTCTTCTGGAGCGAAGACTTTTACTACATCATCCGTTTCGGTATCAATGCGATGAATTCCTGTAATATAGTCTGCCAAATAGAGATACTTTTCGTCTTCATTTAAAGCCAAACCTTGTAGGTTGAAAAAGCCATTCGATAAGTCGAATTGCTTTCTGATAAAAGCACCAGTAAAATCGGTTGTATCTGTATTGTCTCTGCCCAAAGTAGGTTCTAGCGAGTTAGAAAGCCAAACTCTTGATTCTTTATCAATAGCCACATCACCGATGATTGTGCCTTCATCATATTCCAAACCTTGAATTACCTCGCCCGAAGTTGGATCTATTTGCATAATCAAACTTTTACCTTTATCGGTTGAGTTGTAATCTAGCATTTCGGGTAAGGCTGCGGTGGCTGCCCAAAGCAATCCATTAGCCGGGTCAATGTGCATTCCCAACACAGCATATTCCGTTTTCACTAAATCAATTTTATTACCATCGGGATCCACCCGAATGATTTTCTTTTCGCGAATACTTCCTAGTAGAATATCGCCATTATCCATAATTACAAAGCTTTCAGGGTGAATTTCCCCAGCATCTATAATTCTAAAAACCTCATCATGCTCTTCTACTCTGTTCAATTTTGCTTGAAGGGCAATTAATTCTTCGTAGCCTTTATTCCTTCTTATGTTGTCAAAATCTTCATTTTGTTCGAAATCATAAGTGGCGTCCATCAACAGCAATTGATTGAGCTTTTGAATACTTCTAATTTTCCTTCCATTCAAAGCATAAGCACCCGCCAGATTATAAACCACTATTGGATTGTTAGGTCTGATTTCATCAATCGTTTCCATAGCCTCTAAATACTGCTTGTAATCTTTGGCCTCATAGGCGGCAAGGCCTTCTTGAAAATATTCGTTTAGCGTTTTTTGGCCAAAAGCAAAAGTTGAAATAAAAATAAATAAGAGAGTTAAGTAGGACTTGATCATAATCGGAATGGCCTTAAAAAAACGAATTCCAGTGTTTAGCTGGAATTCAAGGTAGTTAATGTGAAGCTATTTTCTCCTCAAAATGTCTCGTTCAAATAACACCTAAAGAAAAAATTACCCTTACTCTAAAGTCTACACATATCTAAAAATGCACAAATCGGGTAAAAGCTTCACGCTCCAAACGTTCTCTATGATCTGGGTGCGCAATATCAATCAGCGCCTTGGCCCTTTGCCTTAATGATTTACCATATAAGTTAGCCACACCATATTCGGTAACAATATAATGCACGTGGGCTCTAGTGGTAACCACACCTGCCCCTGGCTTTAGAAAAGAAGCAATTTTACTTTCTCCTTTATTAGTTACAGACGATAATGCGATAATTGGCTTTCCTCCCTCTGAAAGCGAGGCTCCACGAATAAAATCCATTTGCCCACCTACTCCAGAATAAATTTTAGTACCAATACTATCGGCACAAACCTGACCCGTAAGATCCACTTCTATTGCACTATTGATACTAATTACTTTGGGGTTTTGCCTAATTACGCGGGTATCGTTTACGTATTCAATATCCAGCATTCTAATCGATGGGTTATCGTCTACAAAATCATATAACTTTCTCGACCCCACCATAAATCCAGACACCAATGCATAAGGATGTTTCTTTTTGTACTTATTATTGATTACTCCACTCTCCATTAAAGGAACTACCCCATCGGAAAACATCTCGGTATGCACTCCCAAATCCTTATGGTTTCCTAGCGAAGCCAAAACAGCATCGGGTATTGACCCTATTCCCATTTGTAATGTTGAGCCGTCCTCAATCATTTCAGCGATATAACCCCCAATTTTCACCTCAGCATCTGTTAATTGGTGTGCTTTAGCTTCAAAAATTGGTTCTTCACTCCAAACCATCGCGTCAAAGTTTCTGATATGAACCATTCCATCACCATGGGTTCTGGGCATATTAGGGTTCACTTGAGCGATTATCGTTTTAGCACTTTCAGCTGCAGCCAAACTTGCGTCTACGGAAACTCCCATAGAAGTAAAACCGTGGGCATCGGGTGGTGAAACTTGAATTAAGGCCACATCAATAGGAAGCACCCCTCTTCTGAACATGATGGGTACTTCGCTTAAAAAGCAGGGAATGAAGTCAGCATCCCCTTCATGTATGGCGTTTCTGCAATTTCCTGCAACAAATAATGAGTTTGTATGAAAGCTACCAGCAAACTCCTTTTTAGCATACGGAGCTTCGCCCTCTGTATGTAAATGAAATATTTCAACATTACGCAATTCATGCGAACGCTTGGTCATGGCTTGAACCAAGGCTTGAGGTGTAGCTGCTGCGGTATGAATAAACACCCTATCACCTGATTTTATCAATTCAACTGCCTTTTCGGCTGTGGTATATTCCATCATATTTCCTTTTTCTTAAATCAAAGATAAAGGCAATACAATGCATCAGGACTGATGACGCTTAGATAAAAAGATGACTTATATCAGTTAAGATTACTGACTTAAATTGAGCAAGAAACTAGTCTAAAATTTCGGCTACATGAATTCTATAATTGATTGAAAAAGTATCCCAATCCCACTGCCTCAAGCCGTGATGATAGCCTAAACTTATGGCTCCGCCATTCAGTTGCCTAGTCAAATTAAAGCGAAGAAAAGAAGGGTTATCTCGGTGCTTTTGGTAACCTTGATAGTTTGACCAATCAGTATCTATTTGCCACTTTGAGTGATGATACTCTAAACCTAAACCGTATAAAGGGGCATCATTTTGCCTTTCCGTAGCGCCATTGATCAAACGGTTAACATTAGTTTGATAAGTGTAAAAACCCAACATCATTTTACCTAAAAAACGAGAGTTCTCTTGCTCGAAAAACGACCTACTAAAGCTCCCCTCCCAATACAACATGCTTGCATCTGTATACCTCGCATTGGCCAAATTACCTCCAGTAGTTGTTTTTGCATGAGCCCGCATGGCAAAGTTGAATGGCCAGTTTTTCTTCTCAGTAAAAATTTTATAAATAATTCCGAAAGCGATATCTCCTGTAGTTTTTCCTTTTCCAGAAATGCCCATCATTCTGCGCTCATCCCGTGTTGAGGCGTCTACATTCCAGCTTTCAAGAGGAATGCTGTTTACATAGAACATGGCTTTATCTCTTTTAATAGGAAGGTTCAATTGTAAAAAGGCATTGTTTGTAATGTCGCCATTGCCCTGATGATATTCATAGCGAATATCGAATGAAATATGATTATCAATAATCACATTTCCCAAAACAGGCATTCTAAGTGCATTAGGACCTAAATAACCCGGTGAAATAGAAATGTAATCCAAGCGATCTGGTCCTGCGGCATCTGGGTAATTATGCAGTTGATCCCACCAATCTAAATTCTGAGCTTGAACTTGCCCAAACAATAACAAGGCGAAAAAAGTCATTAAAAATTTCATCGCTCGAAATAACAAAATTTTACATTAATCTGGGGCGTCATTTTAAAATGGAAAGCCAATAGGTACATAATCATCAATATACAACAACCGAGATCAACTCGGCTGTTGTAAAAAACGGTTTTGACAGGTTAAAGTACGCCTTTGGTACTCGGCAGAATGTCCATTTCATCTGGATTTCGTTTTACCGCCATTTTAATGGCCTTAGCAAAAGCTTTAAAAATCGACTCTATTTTGTGATGCTCGTTATCGCCTTCTACCTTAATATTCAGGTTGCATTTGGCGGCATCGGAAAAGGATTTAAAGAAATGCATAAACATTTCTGTTGGCATATCGCCCACCATTTCACGTTTAAACTCGGCCTCCCAAACCAACCAAGGCCTACCGCTAAAGTCGATGGCTACTTGCGCCAAAGCTTCATCCATTGGTAATAAAAAGCCATATCGGTTTAAACCCTTTTTATCTCCTATGGCTAGCGCATAAGCTTCACCCAAGGCCAAAGCCGTATCTTCAATCGTGTGGTGTTCATCAATGTGTAAGTCACCTTTCACCTTCACCGTTAAGTCTGCACCAGAGTGTTTCCCCAACTGATCGAGCATGTGATCGAAAAAGCCCAAACCAGTTTCATTATTGCATTGGCCTGTTCCATCTAAATTCAACTGAATGAAAATATCCGTCTCTTTGGTTACACGATGTACTTCTGCTTTTCTCTGAGGCATCTGCAAGAACCTGAAAATCTCATCCCAACTATTTGTGGTTAATGCTGCTTTAGGATTTTGTTCTTCAGCAATAAAAATGGCTTTAGCCCCAAGGTTTTCTGCCAATTGAATGTCGGTTTCCCTATCGCCCAACACGAAAGAATTTGCCAAATCATAATCACCATTAGTAAATTGAGTAAGCAAAGCCGTTCCAGGTTTACGGGTTGGTGCGTTCTCGTGTGCAAAAGTACGATCGATGATAATTTCATCAAAAACAACCCCTTCGCCCTCAAGAGTTTTGAGCATTTTATTCTGCGCTGGCCAAAAAGTTTCTTCTGGGAAGGAATCTGTTCCCAATCCATCTTGATTGGTCACCATCACAAGTAGATAGTCTAGCTGCTCGGCAATTTTCCTGAGGTTAGAAATAGCACCTGGTAAAAACTCAAGTTTCTCTAAAGAGTCTACTTGAAAGTCGGTTTTGGGTTCAACGATGATCGTACCGTCACGATCTATAAAGAGTATTTTTTTCATCATTTGGTTAAATAGGTTGTTCGTCATTGCGAGGAGGCTTTCTTGCGATAGCAAAGAAAGGTGACGAAGCAATCTCTTTATAAGGTACAGTGAGATTGCTTCGTCACGAGCCATTGCTTTCGCATGGTTCGTTTCTCGCAATGACGGGTTTAATTTAAGTTCTTGAGTGCTTTAATCAGTAATTCATTTTCCTTTTCAGTGCCCACAGTAATTCTAATTCCACCTTCGCAAAGCGCCACTTTAGACCGATCGCGAAGAATGATTTTCTGTTCGATTAGCTTTTTATATACGTCTGAAGCATTCTCTAATTTCACTAAAAAGAAGTTTGAATCGGTGGGGCAAATCGTTTTAATCATAGGCGTTTGCTTTAAAGCTTCACCTAAAGATTCTCTATTTTTCAGAATTTGATCTACCATCTTATCCTTCTTCTCAAGGTTTTCTAATGCTTTTAAAACTGTTTTCTGAACTAAACCACTTAGGTTATAAGGCGCTTTAATTTTGTTCAAAATGGCCAATATCTCTTCCGAAGCGAAAGCCATTCCTATCCTTAGGGCCGCTAAACCCCAAGCTTTACTGAAAGTTTGAAGCACCAACAAGTTGGGAAATTCTTCAAGCCTCAGCGCAAAACTTTGTCTACTTGTAAAATCTACATAAGCCTCGTCTACCAAAACAATACCTTTGAAAAACTGCAATACCTCTTCGATCTTATCCAAGGAAACATCATTTCCCGTGGGATTATTGGGCGAACAGATAAAGATGATTTTCGTATTTTCGTCAACGGCCGATTTAATTGCCTCCACGTCTAAATCATAATCGGCTGTCAGCAATACTTCGCGTGCCTCTACATTATTAATGTCGGCACTTACCTTGTACATACCGTAGGTAGGCGGATTGATGATCACATTATCCTTTTCTGGCTCGCAGAAAGCTCGGAATAATAAATCAATAGGTTCATCGCTGCCATTTCCCAAAAAGATGTTTTCTGACCTCACTCCCTTGATTTGAGCAATTCTAGCTTTCAACTCCTTTTGGTATGGATCAGGATAGCGGTTCCAATCTTCTTCCGTAATTGAACCCAGTGGATTTTCGTTGGCATCCAAAAAGACACCTTCGTTACCCTTGTAATCATCTCTGGCAGACGAATATGGCACTAACTTTTGCAAGTGCGTTCTTAAGAGTGCGTTCGGATCAAACATTGTTCAACGATTTAAGTCTCAAAGTAACCGCATTCTTATGTGCCTCAAGCAATTCAGCCTCGGCCATAATTTCCACTACAGGGCCTAAGTTCTTAAGTCCTTCTTTAGTGATTTCCTGATAGGTAATCTTCTTTACATAACTATCTAAGGAAACACCGCTGTACATTTTCGCATAACCATTGGTAGGCAACGTATGATTCGTGCCCGAAGCGTAATCACCTGCCGATTCTGGCGTATAATTCCCAATAAACACAGAACCTGCATTAATAATTTGATCAGCTACTTCCCATGGTTTCTCAACACATAGAATCAAGTGTTCCGCTCCGTATTCATTTAATAAATCAATGGCCTGATCTCTATTCTCTAACACAATTGACACACTGTTTTCCAAGGCCTTGGAAGCCAAGTCTGCTCTTGGTAAAGCTAATAATTGCGTCTGCACTTCTTGTTGAACCGCATTAACAATTTCTTCAGAAGAAGCTACCAACACTACCTGAGAGTCGGCACCGTGTTCCGCTTGCGAGAGTAAATCGGCAGCTACAAAAGCTGGAATGGCTGTTTCATCGGCATACACCGCTACCTCCGAAGGGCCTGCAGGCATATCAATGGCCAAACCATACTTGGTTGACAGTTGTTTAGCAGCAGTGACAAACTGATTTCCAGGGCCAAAAATTTTATTCACTTTCGGAATAGTGGTGGTTCCAAAAGTTAAAGCTGCAATGGCTTGGGCTCCACCTACCTTGTAAATCTTAGTTACGCCCACCAGTTGTGCTGTAAACAAGATGGCTGGATTAACATTTCCATTTTTATCTGGAGGTGTACATAACACAATTTCTTTGCAGCCTGCAATTTTCGCAGGAACGGCCAACATCAAAACAGTAGAGAATAAGGGAGCTGTCCCTCCTGGAATGTACAAACCAACCTTTTCAATAGCCACAGATTTACGGTAACAATTCACACCGGGCATGGTTTCAACCTTCAATACCTCCCCTTTTTGGGCAATGTGAAAAGTCTCAATGTTCTGTTTTGCAATACGAATAGCCGCTTTCAATTCTTCTGGCACCAAACCTACCGCGGCATCGATCTCAGCCGAAGACACTTCGAAATTGGTGATTTCCACTCCATCAAACTTCTTGGTGAAGTCAATTAGAGCCTGATCTCCATCGGCTTTTACCGCTTCCATTACTGGCTTCACAATGGCCTCAATGGTTTCCAATTCCATCGTAGGCCGCTTTAATAAAGCTTCCCGCTCCTCTCTTTTTGGGTTAATGGAAACGATCATAGAATCATTTTTTCAATTGGCACCACTAAAATTCCTTGCGCACCCGCATTGCGAAGCTCTTCAATTATCTCCCAAAAATCATCCTCCTGTATTACAGAGTGAACAGAGCTCCAACCCTCAGTCGCCAACGGCAAAACTGTTGGGCTTTTCATTCCAGGAAGAATATTGATAATGCTCTCCAAAGCATCGTTTGGTGCGTTTAATAAAATGTATTTATTGTTTTTTGCTGTCTGTACAGAATCAATTCTAAAAATAAGTCGATCAAGAATTTCCTTTTTCTCCGCTGAAAGATTCTTATTGGCCAGCATAACAGCTTCCGACTTGAAAATTACTTCTACCTCTTTTAGGCCATTGCTCATTAAGGTAGAGCCAGAACTAACGATGTCGCAGATTCCATAGGCCAAACCAATACTCGGGGCAATTTCTACTGAACCACTGATTTCATGAATGTCGGCATTGATGTTATTCGCTTTGAGGTAATCGCTTAAAATTTTCGGGTAAGAAGTGGCCAAACTCTTCCCTTCAAAGTCTTGAATTCCATTGTAGCTTTCCGCTTTGTCGATGGCCAAAGAAAGACGACATTTTGAAAAACCGAGCTTCTTAACCCAATCTACTTGCTTATCCTTTTCTTCAGCTTCGTTAGCACCAACAATTCCTATATCAGCAATTCCATCTTGTACGTAACCCGGAATATCGTCATCTCTTAAAAAGAGAAACTCCATAGGGAAGTTTGAAGCTTCGGCCTTAAGCTTACCCATGCCGTTATTTACTTTAATGCCACATTCTTTTATTAATGCGAGCGAGTCATCACTCAATCTGCCACTTTTCTGTACTGCTATGCGCAAAGTATTTTTCATCTGTATGTTTTTGTTGAGTTCAGGTAAATCAAAGTTTAAAGCATACCTAACCCTAAATGTTTAGAAATTGATTTGAGTTTTTTCAGATAAGCGAGCATAAGCTAACTGCTAAACTGAAAGGTGTAATAAATTGAATCGAATGTGCCGACAGAACCTGCCGGGTAGGGTGTTATATATATCTCTCTTACGAGAGATGGTGGAAATGATGCACATGAGGTGCATAAGTAGAAGCGATATGTATGTTTTTCAACATCGAGAGCAAAGGTAACCAAGCAAATGGTTTAGGCAAAAGTTATTTTAAAAAAATGGTATAGTCTTAATAAGGCTCTTACTCTAGCGACAGCCATTCTTCCTTAACCTTCTTGGGTAAACCTTCCACCACAAGGTTATAGGAATGATCTATCAGTTCTTTTAGTAAGCTTTCTGAAACTGTACCATCGGTTTTTACAGAATTCCAATGCTTTTTGTTCATGTGCCAGCCCGGGGTAATTCCAGGCTCTCTTTCTCTGAGTTCAGCAGCGTATTCAGGATCACATTTTAAATTGATGTATTCGTATACATCGAGGCCTGTGAGTGCAAACATTTTGTCCATCACTTTTAACACCAATGTATCTGGCCCAAAAGGAGTGTGTTCCGTCACCCCCTTTTTAGCAATACAATATTCTCTGAATTCATCAATGTACATAGTTTAAAAAATAAGGAGAGACTATACTTACATCCTTCCAATCGCTCTGCTCACAATCACAATAACTGCGATTAAAAACATAATGATCGAAATTTTATTGATGGTGTGCATGGCCTTGATATTGAAATTGGTAGGCCGCGAAGGATCTTTCTTTCTGAAAAAATATCCCAAAACAGGGCCAAAATCAAAAGCTTCTTTGGCTGTTAGCTTTGAATCCCTTTGCTCTTCATTTTTAATTTCTTCACTCATCACATTTCTATTTTAAAGTTCAGCACCTACCAATTCGGGTTCTAACCATTTACCATCTTCGCGAATAATGTCAATCAATTCGTCCACAGCCTTTTCAGAGGCTACTCCCCTTTTCATTACTTCCTGACCTTTGTACAGGGTAATCTTTCCTTTGCCCGAACCCACATAACCGTAATCTGCATCGGCCATTTCTCCTGGACCATTTACAATACAGCCCATGATTCCAATTTTCACACCTTTCAAATGATCGGTGCGTTTTCGGATCATAGCCGTGGTTTCTTGTAAATCGAACAAGGTTCTTCCGCAAGACGGACAAGAAATATATTCGGTTTTGGTCATTCGCGTACGAGCCGCTTGTAAAATCCCAAAGCCTGTCTCGTTCTTCAACTTTAAATCAGCCAGTTGAGTTTCCTTATCGGACTGTTTATCTACCTGAAGCATTACACCGTCTCCAAATCCATCGACTAACAGACCACCAAAATCGGTAGACGCATGAATCAAGAACTCCTCGGCATCAGTAACGGTGTAGTTTCTAGACACGATGACCGGAACCGACAACTTCCTTTTCACCAGTTCGAAAAAGAAGCGCCTCAAAGCAGGCATGGCATGTTCATTCTCAGTTTCGAGGATCACAACCAAGTTAGAAGCCTCCAACACCAACATTACATCTTCCGACAATTCATCGGCTTTTAGCTTTATAAAATTGAGCTGATCATCAGCATTTTCTGCTTCGGCCAATTGATCGAAAGTGAAAACTGGAAAACGATTTGCCTTATCTTCTAAATCATTCCATTGCGGGTAATCGACCAACTCCTTCAAGCCATTCGGTAGCATAAAATCGATCGCCTTATTGCCTGAATAAACGTAGTCTGCACCTTGGTCATTCATTCGCCATTTATCAGGTTCTGGCAAATAGAAGTGTCCAACGTTCTTTAAATCTTTAATGGTAATTTCTTCAAACTGACTCAAATCGGCAATGACGCGTGGCACATTAGAAGCGCCAATATTTACTACTTCTCTCGACTGACGTTTGTGATACAAGAACGGATCAATCGGGTTTTCGTCAATCTCAGCTATGGTTTTATGTTCATGTCGGTTATGATAACGATCAACTAGCTTTTGCGCTACTGGGGCTTCGAATTCTGGTTCCTCTGTCAAAGAAACACGGACAGTATCTCCTAGCCCATCTTCTAACAGAGTACCAATACCCACTGCAGATTTGATTCGACCGTCTTCGGCTTCACCTGCTTCGGTTACACCCAGATGCAATGGATAAGGTTTTAGGCCTTCTTCATCTAATTTCTGCACCAACAAACGATAGGCCTCCACCATCACTTGTGTATTGCTCGACTTCATGGAAAGTACAATATTATAGTACTCCAAGTCTTCGCAAATACGCAAAAACTCAAGTGCCGATTCCACCATGCCTAGAGCAGTATCGCCATAGCGGCTCATGATTCTATCCGAAAGCGAACCGTGATTAGTCCCAATCCGCATGGCAGTTCCATGCGCTTTACAAATCTCTACTAAAGGCGTAAAGCGTTCACGAATTCTGTCCAACTCCGCCTGATAAGTTTCGTCAGTGTATTCTATATTTTCAAATTTCTTTTTATCGGCATAGTTGCCTGGGTTCACCCTTACCTTTTCTACAATTTTGGCCGCCAATTCTGCCGCGTTTGGAGTGAAATGGATATCGGCTACAAGCGGAACATTACAACCGCGCTTTTTCAGTTCTTCCTTAATAGCGCGAAGGTTTTCGGCTTCTTTTAAGCTTGGGGCTGTAATACGCACCAGTTCGCAACCTGAAGCCACCATGCGCAAAGTTTGCTCCACCGACCCCATGGTGTCCATGGTATCAATCGTGGTCATCGACTGCACCACAATAGGGTCATCGCCTCCAATGGTTACACTGCCCACCTGAACGGGAATGGTTTTTCTTCGACTGTATTTTACTAGGCTGTTGCAGTATTTCTTTACTGCGCTTACTGCTGAATCCATGCGTTTTATGCTTGCTCCAAAGTTAACTT
Organism: Roseivirga ehrenbergii; assembly: GCF_001593005.1. Taxonomy (GTDB): domain Bacteria; phylum Bacteroidota; class Bacteroidia; order Cytophagales; family Cyclobacteriaceae; genus Roseivirga; species Roseivirga ehrenbergii. The sequence continues at coordinate 139,819 of NZ_LQZQ01000045.1, read as the reverse complement.
GAAATGAATTAAAATGTTAGACGAAATAGGGAAAGGTTGGGTGATCGTATTAACTTCATTGATTGGTTTAAATAAAACTTAAATACCTGTATTTATTAAATAATGAGAACTATCAGCTTCAATGCTAAATTATTTACACCAGGGAAAGGTATCTCTTGGAAAATCACTTCTCGAAGATTAATGAATTTCAGTTGGCTCAGTTTTATGCTTATCGTAATTACTAGTTCCTATTTTGAACTAAATGCATACTATGATTACACGGTTACACTCACTCTTATTATTCTCTTCTCTTTAATGCCTATTGCTAGTTATTGGGGATATCATGCAAAAGAGTATAAGTACGGGAAATTAGAAGGATATCTATCCATCACAACTGATGGCATTGCCATTAATGAAAAAATCTATAGTTGGCCCGAAATTCAAGATTTACAATATAAAGTCGGCCATACTTTAAACGAACTACTATTTGACGATATCTTGTTTGACAAATATAGATATTATGGAGGGCCAGCTTATTCAGCCGGTGTAGATAGTTACATATCTTTCAAATATAATGACGAGTATTTTAAATTTGGCTTTAGGTTAGAATCACCTTCTCATTTAGTTCAGTATAGAAACTTGGTAAAGAGCCTTTACTATAATGACTATCTTCCACTTAATAAAACTTACGAAGGGCTACAGTTAGAATATGAAGAAATACAAATACTAAAGGAAGCTAAGAGGCAACTGAAACAAACCTCATAAAACCTCCTTCAGTTTTTTCCAGGCTAGGTTGGCGCAGGTTAGGCGCTCTGGGAATTCGCGGGCGGAAGCGAAGGCCAAAAGTTCTTCGTCAGAAGTTAACGATTCGGGTGATTCACTGCTCTCAGGATCAATAACCTTCAAAAACAGCTCAATCAATGCTTTTGCTTCGCTCCTAGTTTTACCTAACAAGTGTTTTGTCAATACGGAAGTTGAGGCCTTTGAAATAGCACACCCATAGCCTTTGAAGGAAGTATTCTGAATAATATTGTCTTCGAACTTTAAGTACAGGTCAAATTGATCGCCACATACTGGATTATAAGCTTGAAGCTTATGTGTATAATCCTCCAAAACACCTTCATTAAAATGACTTTTGGCATGGACCAGTATTTGAGTTTTGTAAAGTGCTTTTAGACGGTCGTTCATAAAAAGAAGCTTTTGATTTCGTCTAGGGTATTTTTGAGCAAATCCACTTCTTCTGTAGAATTATAAATATTGAATGAAACCCTGACAGTTCCGCCAATATCAAGTTTGTGCATTAAAGGGTGTGTGCAATGGTGGCCTGCACGAACTGCAATACCTTTTTCGGCTAAAAATGCAGCAATATCATGGGGGTGAATGCCTTCCATGGTAAAAGAAAGTATGGCAGTACCCTCTGCTTCTTTGGCCAAAAGAGTTAAGCCTTCGATTTCTGATAAACGCTTCACTGCGTATTTTCTTAACTCAGCACCGTACCTACCGATTTCCTCCACTCCGACTAAATTGATAAAGTCAATTGCAGCTGCTAAACCAATTGCTCCAGCGATATTGGGGGTTCCAGCTTCGTGCTTGGATGGCAGATCCGCCATGATCGTTTCATCGATACTCACTTTCTGCACCATTCCTCCACCATACGCTAATGGAGACATGTTTTCCAGCAAGGCCTGCTTTCCATACAATACACCTATTCCTGTTGGACCAAAAACCTTATGCCCGGAAAAAGCCAAAAAGTCGCAATCAATTTTTTGAACATCAATCTTTTCTGAAAGCGGCAATTGTGCGGCATCTACAAAAACCTTGATGTTATGTTGATGAGCTAAATTGATGATACTCTTTAAATCATTCTTCACCCCCAGCGTATTGGAAATTGCTGTTATGGCCAAAATTTTCACCTTGCTTGTCAACATGGAAGCTAGCTGGCTAAGGTTTAAGTTCAGCTCAGCATCTAGCGGAATCACTTTCAGTTGCGCTCCCTTCGATTCACAAGCCTGCTGCCAAGGAACAAAATTACTGTGGTGCTCCATTTCTGAAACCAGCACTTCATCACCGTTTTTCAACTGTGGTAACAGAAATGAGTTGACTACTTTATTAACAGCATCCGTGGTTCCTGAAGTAAAAATCACTTCCTTTTTAGAAGAGGCTCCGATGAATGATCTCACCTTTTCACGGGCTTGATCATAACTAGAAGAAGCAGCCGTGGCCGGCCAATATAAGCCTCGGCCTACATTCGCATAATAACCAGTATAGAATCCAGAAATAGCATCAATTACGCAGTGAGGCTTTTGGGTGGTGGAAGCATTGTCTAAAAAAATCAGAGGCTTACCCTCTTTTCTTGCAGTCTCAAAAATCGGAAATTCGGACTTCAGCGATTGCATAGTAAAAGCGTCAAAAGATTTACTAAATGTTTGATTATTTAGGCGTAACAGTCGTTACAATAATAGCCGACATCATGGCTACCATAATGGCCGCCTGAATTTCACGGATACTTTTGTTCACGCTTTGGCTAATTTTAATATCCTGCGTCACTTCTTTGATCCTCTTCTTCACCACATTGTACTCTTCCTTATCTCGAAAAGCCTCTTTGGTAAGATCTGAAACATCAATTAAGCTCAAAAGCATTACATCACGCGCTTCTGATTTAGCCCCTCGAAGCATGACATCACTCAAGCGTTGCCTTACTTTATTTTCTGGAGTAATATTAGTGGTTGGGTATTTATTGTTCGGAATAATCCAGAGAATCTTATGCTCCTCCTTCCGTAAAATACCTTTATTCTGAAGTCCAAATAATGTATCCTCTTTAAGCTCCTTGGCCTGTTTTGACAGAACCTCAATCCACTTTTTCAGTTTGCGAGGCTTTGAATCCTTGATCTGATCTATCACTTTGTTAATGACCATTTCTACTTCATATTCGTCATGAATAAGCTTAAGCTTATCTCCTGATACATCAATCTTTTCGCGAAGTGCCATTTCTAGCAGAATGGCTCCTGCAAAGCCAAAGTACAAATGAGTGGAGTCGATAACGAATTGACCTTTTTCGTCATCAAGGGCTATTAATAAAAATTCTTCAATGAGGTTGAGTTGCATGTTGTTTGTTTTGCCTTATTCTTGAAATCTTGATTTGAACCGTTTTTAAAGGTCGTACTTTTTTTGCTTTCGTTCAAAGCTTAAATCATCTACTTCAATTTTGCCAACTCAGCATTTATATCTATCAGTAAGCTATCGCACTTAACGGAAGTTAAACGGTAAATCGCTTCTCTTTCTTTAAGTAGGTTGGTATAGCTTCCAACCATGTTTCTTACCTTATTATTTTTTAAAGGCTTATCATCGAGTATTTCGTTTTGACCAAATTGAGCGCTTCCAAACTGAATGTTTTCAATCATATAGGGATAGATTTGCCCATTGACCAAGTCATGAATAAAGTCATCTGCTTTAGAAATTTCGTCATAATGAAAATTATATAGATCTGTAATAGACGCCCTCAGCTTATAATTACTGATCATGTCTAATGAACCAGAATTAACCAACGAATGGTAGGTTCCGTCTTTGGCATTGAAATAAGGTGCTGAGTAAGTACTTGTGATGTGACTATATTTTAAATCTTCTAAAGGCCCACTGGCATAAACATAGCGCATAAGGAAATCGATATTACGATTAAGCACTTTGGATGAATCCATAATATGGTTCAACTCTATAACATCATTGGTAATATCATCCCTTAACGAAGTCAAATAATTAATTTGACTCTCTCTGTCACGCCTTTTTTCGACCCAATTCTCCATTCCAAAGGCAATCGTTATGCCGATAACCACCACCAAAAGCTCGATAAAATGATTGCGCCAGTTGATTTTACTTTTAGCCATACAACAATATTTACAACTGAAAGTAGCTAAAAACAAAAGAACCACAAAGCGCTGGCCTTGTGGTTCTTCAATCAGAATATTTTTGTTTTTTATTCTATTACTGAGCCCATGTCAGAGAACTTCTCAATACGTAAATCAATACGCTCGTTCGCATCCATGGCGCTTAACGCTTTAAGTTCTTCCAGAATATTCTTTTTAAGTTCGTTACACATCCACGGAATATTTCGGTGTGCTCCGCCAAGCGGTTCTTTGATAATTCCGTCAATTAAACCAAAGCCCTTCATGTCTTGAGCGGTAAGTTTCAACGCCTCGGCAGCTTGCTCTTTATAATCCCAGCTTCTCCATAAAATAGAAGAGCATGATTCAGGAGAAATAACAGAGTACCAAGTGTTTTCCAACATCAAAACTCTATCGCCAATAGCAATACCCAAAGCTCCACCCGATGCACCTTCACCAATAATGATGCAGATGACAGGCACTTTGAGCATAAACATATCTCTGATATTCCTAGCAATAGCTTCGCCTTGGCCTCGCTCTTCTGCTTCGAAACCTGGATACGCTCCTGGGGTGTCAATTAAAGTAACAATGGGAATGTTGAATTTCTCGGCCATCTTCATTAAACGAAGTGCCTTTCTATAACCTTCTGGGTTGGCCATACCGAAATTACGCATCTGGCGTTGCTTGGTGTTTCTACCTTTTTGTTGGCCAATAAACATTACTGTTTGACCATCAACGGTACCCAAACCGCCCACCATTGCCTTATCATCTTTCACCGTTCGGTCTCCAAACAGTTCGATAAAGTCATCGGTAATGCTATATATATAATCCAGTGTATAAGGTCTATCTGGATGACGGGAAAGCTGTACTCTCTGCCATCTGGTTAGGTTCTTATAAGTTTCCTCCTTGAGGGTTTGGATTTTCTTTTCTAGAGATTTTATGTCCTCGCTTACATTCACTTTGCTGTTTTCAGCAAGCTCTTTCATTTCAGCAAGTTTCTCTTCAAGTCTGACAATTGGTTGTTCGAATTCCAAAAGCATTAGTTTAGTTGATTCAATGTACAAATTTAATATATAAACCCATGCCCACCTTATAAGAGAATGAAAATTTCGATGAAGTCAGGTCAATTCTTCATTTTTCCGTACTTTTCGGTAAATCCCGTTATATGCTTCCCGATAACAACATTGTAACGATTAAAAACATACTGTTACTTTTTATGGGCATCGTCATAGTGCTCGTAATCAAAGAATTATCTGCGCTCCTAATTCCATTGACCTTTGCCATTTTCATTGGCATTTTGCTACAGCCTGTTATTGCTTATCTGGACAGAAAAGGTTGGCCCTACATGCTAAGCATTACGGTAATAACGGTACTTACTTTAGGTTTTGTATTTCTTGTCGGCTTAATCGTGTTCGATACGGGCTTACAAATTGTAGATCAGAAGGATAAACTCCTAACCCAAATTGGGAATAAGCTTAACAGCTTGGTAATTCAGTTTGAAAGTATTCCGGGATTCTCTGCCTTAAAAGAACGAGACTTCACTGAAACTTTATACCAAATTCTTTCTCCTGAAATGATGCTAAACACCTCAGGAATGGTAGCCACTGAGGTGGGTAATTTTGTATTTAACCTTGTGCTTTCGGCTATTTATTTGGTGGCCGTTTTGGGTAGTATTGTGAAGTATGAAAAATACATTAACTATTTAGAAGGTGACGATGACATTGGCAAACAACGTTTGCTCAAGGCCTTTGTAGAAATTAAAGATGCTGTAGCCAGTTATATGAAGGTGAAGTTTTTCACCAGTTTGAGCACGGGGGCTTTCTTTGGACTGATTTGTTGGGGTTTTGGAGTAGATTTCGCCCTATTTTGGGGTTTCTTGGCTTTTATGCTGAATTTCATTCCTACTGTTGGGTCAATTATGGCCACCATCCCTCCTGTTCTGTTAGGCCTTATTCAAATTGACAATGGTTCCAATTATCTGTTTTTCATTTTGCTTCTGATTGCCACACAGTTTGTTTGGGGTAATGTTGTAGAACCGCTGATGATGGGTTCTAAAGTAGCATTAAATACGGTAGCCGTTATTTTAGGACTTGTAATTTGGGGATATATCTGGGGAATTGCTGGAATGCTACTGTCGGTGCCTTTAATTGTATTGGCCAGAGTAATATTGGCACAGATTCCAGATGCTGACCTTATTGTAAAACTGATGGGGCGAAGTCAGCTCGATGCTGACGAACCTGATTAAAGGTTCAGTTTTAAAGAACAGCACCTTTTTTACTTTAGATTGAAATATAGAAACAACGAAGAAAAATGAAAAAGAAATCACTTATACTCATTGTTGCTGGCATGTCTGTTATTGTTGCTAGTCAATTCATAACACACTTTGCTTCTACGACAGACTTTTTCAGTGGAGCTCTTTTAGGGATTGGTATTGGAATAATATTTTTGGGTTTAGTTCGGTTAAGACCCAAGACTGCCAAATAAGCTTTCGGAAGCCGCTTTTTCTTACAGCCTCCAAAAACTTGCTAATTCAATATTGCCTATTTCTTCGTTTTCAAATCCACCCCTTTATAAAGTCTGTAAATCAAAACGGCTGCTCTTTTCGACTGCTTTGGCAAAGCACGAAGGTCACCAGTTTCATTAATGGTATGATCGTCAGCGCCTGACATTCCCATGGCATCAATTCCCATTTCGATATGACCTGCAGTAAAGGAAATATCGGCTGCACCAGCATCGGCAGGATTAACTGCTGTCACTTCCCCAAAACCCAAATCTTGACTCACTTTACTGAACAAGTTCATAAGTTGATAATTCCCTTCGGTTGGTGCAAAAGGCGGATAACCTTCAGCAAAAGTGATTGTAGCGTTGGTGCCTGGAAGATGATTGGCCACAATTCGCTTCATGGTTTCTTGGGTCCTGGTAATTTGTTCTGGAGTTAATGCACGAATATCGCCTGTTACCGTTACATCTTTCGACACTACGTTATTCTTTCCAAACGCAGTTCCAGTATTTTCCGACTTGTTGTAACTCACTTCTGTTCCACCTGCAATCATTCCGGGGTTGAAGGTTAAATATTCTTCTCCTGCCAACTCATCGTAAAACTGGTATAGAATTCTAGAGGCTTCATAAATGGCACCCGCCCCTACTTTTGGCTTGAAGATTTGTGAAGAATGTGAAGCATTACCCGTTACTGTCAATGTCCAACCTGAAGAACTTCTTCTGGCTACGTTTACAGTAGCAGGATTTCCATCTCCGTTCTCAAAACCCAAAGCAACATCAGCCCATTTAGCAGCTTCGACCAATGCCTTTTTAGATTCAGAAAGGGGACTTCCTGAAAGTTCTTCATCGCCTGTCATTACTACAGTAATGTTCATCTCCTTCAGCAAACCAGCACTATGCAAAGCCGCCAACGATTGAAGAATAATTACATCGCCACCTTTCATGTCGGCAATGCCCGGGCCTTTGATGGTGTTTTCATCTACTTGAGACCATTTCTGATTCGGGCTGTCGGGTTCGAAAACGGTATCTAAATGACCGATCATTAAAATCTTCTTTCCTTTTCCACCTTTAATACGCGCTACTAAATGGCCAGCCCGATTGAATGACGATCCATCTACCCATTCTACTTCCATGCCTAAAGCCTTGAACTTCTCCATGAGCACATCTCCTACCTGACGCACACCTTCAAAATTCATGGTGCCGCTATTGATGTTGATCAACTCTTTCAGCAAACTCAAATATTCATCATTATGGTCATTTACATACTGAATCAGTTTCTTCTCGACTTTATCAGTTTGTGCCGTTAATGGTGAAGCGATGATGAGTACGACTAAGGCAAACAGAATTGATATTTTTCGCATTGTGTATTTTTTACGATGGTTATTTAAAAGGAACCGACTATCAATTTAAAAAACGAATAGACAACCCCTTCATCTTCAAAAATTGAAATTAAGAAAGATTAAGAGATGAGGCACTAAAAAACCCCAGCTTTTCAACTGGGGTTTAGATTTTAAATTAATGAAGCATTCGCTTTATTTTTTGATACCAGGCAAGTTTACTGGTTTGGAAGTATGCCAATTAAATGGCCCCGCTTTCTTCTTTCTAGGATACACCTCATCTAAAGTATTTCCATCATACAGCCTTCCATTTTTCATTACCTGAATAATGGTGTTTGTATTACGAATATTCTCCAAAGGATTTTTATCTAAAATCACCAAATCAGCAAGTTTACCTGCTTCTATTGACCCTAAATCACCTTCTAAACCAAGGGCTGTAGCTCCAAGAATTGTAGCTGTTTTTAGTGCATCAATATTTCTCATTCCACCTGAAGCAACCGACCATAATTCCCAGTGATAACCCAAGCCTTGCAACTGACCGTGACTGCCAACACCAGCCAAACCGTCATTTTCAACTACGTCTTTCACTCCTACGGCATGCTTTTTAAATACATGCTCATCGTCCATAAACCACCCTGGTCTTCTTCTGGATTTAGCCGCCAATTCATTGTATGGCGTGAAAAAACTCAATTTAGGATCGTGATACGGATTCTCTCTAGAGTAATAATAGTTTTCGGCCCAAGGCCCACCGTATGACACCAGTAAAGTAGATGTATAAGCCATTTTAGACTGAGCCACCGACTGAATTACATCTTTGTACAATGGTGCAATTGGAAACGAATGTTCGTGCCCAGGGTAGCCATCAAGCATTTGGGTCATGTTGAGCTTGAAATCCAACCCACCTTCGGTAGTTGGCATCAGTTCTTGCTCTTTCGCGGCCTGAATTACCCATTGACGCTGTTTTCTATTTCCTACCAAATACATTTTAATCGTTTTGGTATTGTAATATTCCGAATACTGCTTTAAGACCTTTCGGGTTTGTTCAAGGCTCTTTAGATTATATGCCCAATAACCAACTCCTGGGCCTGTAGAGTATACTCTTGGACCAGGAATCTGTCCCGTTTCAACCATGTCTGCATAGGTCAACACATCGGTAGTAGCTGTTTGAGGGTCTCGCGTGGCTGTAACACCATAGGCCAAATTGGCTGCGTAAACCCAAACCTCATTTTTCTCTAAACCCCACGCTGGCCACATATGCGCATGTGTATCTATAAAACCGGGAACGATGGTTTTACCCGACATATCAATAGTTTCCGTTCCTCTGGGTATAGAAAGCGTACCCGAAGCGCCCACTGCTTTGATTCTGGCATTTTCAATTAGAATATCTCCATTCTCGATTACCTGATCACCATTCATGGTAATGATTCGAGCACCTTTTAAGAGGGCCGTGCCTTTCGGAATGTCCTTCTTTACGTTTACTTCGACCTTAAACTCTGTTGGTTTAAAGCTAGCTTCCTCCTTCTTTTCCTCTTTTTTCTCTTCGGCCTCTGCCTTCTTTTCTTCTTCGGTTTTCTCTTTATCCGCTCTTTCTTTTGCTTTTTTGGCTGCTGCTACCGAATCGGCATAGGCTTCTCCTTTTTCTAAATCATAAATAAAATGAGCGCTACCCAAACTCCAATGTACCTTCTTTGCATCGGCAGACCACTTGGCAAACTCACCTCCTATTTCAGTGAGTTTTTTAGCTGGAAATTGAGCAGATTCAGGATTGGCTACAGATATGGTTGGTGTTTGACCCAATTTCGGAACAGTGACGATGTAAATTTCATTGTTAATTACCGCCATGGCCTTATCCCCTTCTGGTGCCATATAGATTTCGCTAGCACGGGCAGGAGGATTGTTTTCGCGCCAGTTATCAGATTCACTTAACATGGTATTTTCAGTCGACATACCTAAGTGATCATCCACCGGATTCGAACCATAAGTTGTTATCCCTGTAATGGCCACTAGGTTCTTTTCATCCGTTCCATCCCATCTTACAGAACTTAAACCTTTTCCGCTGCTCAAGTAAATTCTGTCATCATTTTTCACGAAATGCGGATTGCCTCGTCCATTAGTTTTCATGATAAAGTTAACCTCGCCTCCATTCTCGCTAATCCAAGCCAAATCTTCGGTAGCTCTTGGTGCCGAAGGCCCTTCCGCATCTTTCATGTTTTGTGCACTCCCCTTTGTAAAAACAATTTTTCCATTCTTGTTCCAAGCGGGTGCAGTATAAATCGCAGACTCTTTGGTGAGTTTCACTGGTTTGGCTTTTCCATCCATCAACAGCTTATAAATGCTTCCTCCCTCAGTTTCAGACCAAGTGACAAAGGCAATAGACTTACCATCTGGCGACCATGTAGGCATGGCTTCTGTCATTTCAAAATTCGTGATTCGTTTTGGGCTTCCTGAAGGAATGTCCATTACATATATTCTGTTCAAGGCCGTAAATACCATCGTGTTTCCATCAGGAGAAGGCACGGCATCTCTAATTTGAGTGACCAACATATTTTCATCATCAGAAATTGGATAGTTAAATTTTAACCTAGGCCCCATTTCTAGTTCAACGTCTACGTTGAAAGGAATTTCTGTGGCATTACCTCCGGCAACAGGGATTCTCCAAATTTTACCTCCATAAGACGCCAATAATTCTTTGCTGTTCGGGGTAAATGTCATAGCTGGCAAAACGCCCAAAGGAGCAATAGACTCTTGATCATCACGCTGAACTGGGTAAGCCAACCAACGCTCATCACCCGACTTAAGGTCTCGTAAGACTAAGCCTGTTTGCTCTTCGTAGCGCGAACCGTACACCAAATACTTTCCATCTGGCGATAAAGTTGGTGTAAATGCAGATCCATAACGCGAGGTAATTGTTGATCTTTCTCCGTTATCTCTGTCGTACATTCCTACCTGATATTGAGGCAATTGAGCATTATAGTTCCAAGCGCCATTTCGTTGCGAATAGTAGATATATCGGCCATCAGCACTAAAAGCAGGCTCAACAAGCTTCAATCCCGCAGGTTCTTTAATCAACTCGAATCCCCCACCACCATTTTTGTGGTACATGTACAGTTTTAGATTTCTTCTTCCCCTAGAGGCTACAATGTAATCTCCATCAGGCGACCATTCAGCAGACTGGAAATTCTCGTTTTCACTTTTAGTGATTTGCTTGGTTTCTTTCGATTCCAATTCCATTGTCCAAATGTTATCGTTACCACTTCTATCGGAAGTGAATACAATGCTTTTTCCATCGGGGCTGAATTTGGGGTGCGTATCGTAAGCCATTCCATCTGTAAGTCGAGTAGCTTGACCTCCTTTAAATGGAATGGTATAGATATCACCCAACATATCAAAAATAATGGTTTGGCCATCGGGACTAATATCTAGAGAAAGCCAAGTGCCTTCCGAAGTATTAAATTCTAATGTTCGTTCGGCCTTCAGAGGTAAGTCTTTAAACTTAGTTTGCCCTGTTGTATCTTGCTTATTCTCTTGCCAATGATAGTTAGCATGTAAAGTAAAGCTTAAGGACATAAATACGAAGCAAAGTAGACACCAATACAGGTGCTTTTGCCACTTTGTCTGTGGTTTGATTATAACTTCTTTCATGTATTGTGGTTAATTTGGTTCATAAAGCAGAAAGTAATTTAGTGAATTAAAAAAAGTCCGCTCAAGAAAAATATCTTTATCATTGCGGAAAATCAAAATAGGGCATGGCAAAAAGGAAGGCAGCAGTTTCAAGTAGGGGTACATCAAAGAAGAAAACAACTTCGGGAAGAAAGGGAAAATCAGGAGGTTTTAGCCTTTGGAAGTTCTCTTTAGGGCTTATTATCCTTATCGCCTTGGGTTATGGCTATCTGGCTATTAAAGAAGAAAAGCTAATTCCTTCGTTTTTTGATGAAGAAGTAACTCCTGTTTTAGCACCTGAAGAACTTGATTCTAAACAGGAAATTCCAAAGACTGAAAAAGCCCCCCCTTCAAAGCAGGAAGAAAGCAAAGTAGATTTTGATACTTACGACCTCTACTTCACCAAAGCCTTTGATTTTGCTTGGCCAGCTTATGAGACATCGCAGGCCATAATAGAAAGACCTTATTACACTTTGCGTTATAGCGAAGAACATGAGCAAGCCGTATGGGTAGCCTATGCCCTATTTGCTGACAGTTTAAGACAAACTACATTCGAAAGAAAAGATGATTTTAGAGAAGACAGTAGAGTAAAAACAGGCTCAGCTAGCTTAAATGATTATAAAGAAAGTGGTTATGACCGTGGACATCTGGCACCAGCAGCCGATTTTTCTTATAGTGAATTTGCCTTGAGTCAATCCTTTTTTATGAGTAACATGAGTCCGCAAGATCCATCTTTTAATCGCGGGCTTTGGAAGAAACTAGAAGACCAAGTTAGAACTTGGGCCATGGAAAACGATCAGATTTATGTAGTAACAGGCCCTGTATTAAACAAGAAATACAGAACCATTGGCTCTAATCAGGTATCCGTTCCTGAATATTACTACAAAATTATTCTGGACATGAGAAAACCAGAGATTAAAGCCATTGCCTTCTTAATGAAGAATGAAGCAAGTTCAGCCCCTTTATCCTCTTTCGTTGTCACAATCGACAGTGTAGAACAACTGACAGGGTTAGACTTCTTTCCTGGCATTTCAGACGAACTGGAAAACGCATTGGAAAGTAGTTTAATGACTTCGAAATGGTTTTAACCTGATTACTTCAAAATTAACGACAGTGCTTTGCCAAGGCCTCAGAAGCCTCAGAAGAACCTAAAGCTTGAGATCGAGTGAAATCCTGACAAGCAGTTTTGAATTGATTTAAAGCAATCTTAAGCGCTCCTCTGTAAAGAAATGCTTCAGCGTTATCATTATCAAAGTTGATGGCTTGGTTGTAGTTCTCCATTGCTTTGTCAAAGTCGCCTTTTTGGTGATAGCTTCGACCTCTAAGCATGTAAGCATCCGAGCGCAAACCATCCAGTTCGATCACTTTGTCAAAAAATATGATAGCCTTGTTAAATTCCTTTTGATTGTACCAGTACTTACCCATGCTCAAATTAGCATTTAGGTTATCTCCATCAACATCTAACACAGCTATAAAGTCGGCTTTTGCTTTATCCAACTGCTTCAATTCTTCATACGCCCTTCCACGATTGTAAAGAGATTTAATGTCTTTAGGATTGGTTTTAAGATATTCAGAGTAAGCGTCAACCGCCTCCTTAAAATTCCCTTCATTATAAAGCTGGTCTCCCTTTCTAGTAACATCATCGTTACACGAAAACAAGAAAGTAATGAGAACTAAGGCCAAAAGAGATAAACGATTTTTCATTGAATACGATGTAAGTAATTTTAAAGAATGAATCCGTTTCAAACAGTGTTTAAGATTGATTCAGCCATTAATGGTTTAAAGGCTGCAAAAGTATTTGTTTAAACCGAATACAACAATGTTTTTAACAGAAGAAGGGCCCGAAGGCCCTTCTTTAGGTAGCGTGAAAGCACTCTACCCAACCATAATATGGTCAACTCAAAACAACACCTGTTATTATACAAAGCTGATACCAAAAAATAAACCACTGAAATTCAGTGGTTTAAATATTTTTATTTGTTGATTTTCTTCTCAGAACGAGAAATATATTCCCATTTTTACACGGCAACATTATTTTCACGTAAGGCCTCGTTTAAGGAAGTTTTTTTATCAGTACTTTCCTTTCTCTTACCAATAATCAGAGCTGCAGGAACATTATAGGTTCCAGCAGGAAACTCTTTTGCATAAGAACCAGGGATTACCACAGACCTTTCGGGTACATAACCTTTATACTCAACTGGCTTTTCGCCTGTTACATCTATAATTTTAGAGCTTCCTGTTAAGGTAACGTTTGCACCTAAAACAGCCTCTTTGCCAACTCTCACCCCTTCTACCACAATACAACGTGAGCCAATAAAGGCGCCATCTTCAATAATTACTGGTGCGGCTTGAACAGGCTCTAGAACTCCTCCAATACCAACTCCTCCACTAAGGTGTACATCTTTACCAATTTGAGCACAACTACCCACTGTAGCCCAAGTATCGACCATAGTACCTGCATCTACGTATGCTCCAATATTCACATAAGACGGCATCATCACTACACCGCTACTAATGTATGCACCATAGCGTGCCACAGCATGCGGTACAACACGGATACCCTTGCTCGCATAACCAGTTTTCAACCTTATTTTATCATGAAACTCGAAAGGACCTACTTCAATAGTTTGCATTTTCTGCAACGGGAAATACAGAATCACTGCTTTTTTGATCCATTCATTAACTTTCCAGCCATCTGCAGTCGGTTCAGCGACCCTTATATCGCCACGATCAAGATCTTCGATCACCGTTTTTACGGCCAAAACCGTCTGTTTCTCCTTTAATAATTCTCGGTTGTCCCAAGCCGCTTCAATGATCTTCTGTAATGCCTCCATTAGTAATTAGAAATTTTCAATAAATTCGAATGTTCATGAACAATACCAAACTTCTAATTGCTTCTACGTTAAAGCCGATTGACGATTCTCGCATGTACGAGAAGTTTGGCGTTTCATTGGCGAAAACAAACGAATATGAGGTTAATATCATAGGCTTTACGTCAAAAAATACGTTAACCCACAATTCAATTCATTTTTTCCCACACGGGCCCTTCGGAAGAATGTCCTTCGATAGAGTTGCAAATCCGTTCAAAACCCTTAAAACATACATTAAAGTAAAGCCTAAAGTAATTATATGTAATACTCATGAATTACTGATAGTTACATCTATATACAAAATATTATTTGGCGGTCGAATTATCTATGATGTGAGGGAAAACTATGTAAAAAACATTCAAAACACTAACGTTTTCAATCCTATACTTAGGCCTTTTATTGCAGCCTATGTGAGAGCAAAAGAATTAATGACCAAACCTCTTTTTGACGGTTTTATCATGGCCGAAAGAGTTTATACTAAACAATTGAGCTTTGTTCCTCCCCATAAATCCATCGTGATTGAAAACAAGTTTATGCCCGTTGAAGTGGCTGACAACGAGTCAAGAACCAATTCAGAAAATACCGTTTTACTATATTCAGGAACGATTTCAGCATCGAACGGAGTATTTGATGCCATTAAAATTACTGATGAACTTCATAAGCTTGATTCAAACATAAGGTTGCGAATTATTGGATACTGTGCACTCAAAAAAGATCTTAGAGAACTTCAAGAAGCCATTTCGGACAAAGACTACATAGAACTAATTGGAGGTGACTTCCTTGTTCCTCACCAGCAGATTATTCAAGAAATCAAAAACGCAGACTTTGGCTTTGTGCTCAAAAAACCAAACAATGGTATAAACGATGACAAAATATTGACGCGTCTATTTGAATACTCTGCCAATAAGCTCCCTATACTCCTTTTGAACAATCCTACTTGGGTTAAATTCTGTAATGAATTCAATGCTGCCATACCAATAAACCCTAATCATTTCGACCCTACTGAGACACTCGCTTTAATGAAGAATACTAGCTTCTATACCCAAGGAAACACCAAATCTAGTTTATGGGAAAGTGAAGAATATAAGCTACTCGATTTCATAGCTCAATTTCGCGGTTAAAATATTTAGATTAATCGAAATAATAATTTATTAAAAACCAACTCACTGTAAATAAGTCACAAATATACATTTTTACTAAATTTAGCTGATGCATATTTTTTTATTAGATCAATCTAAATACTATATTTGCACTGTAATCAATCATTACCCTTAGCCCCAAACACTCTTATGTTAAGCTTTGTCGAAGAGAATTATCTAAAGGCCATTTACCATCTTTCAGAAGCTGGGAAGCGCCCTGTGAATACCAACGCATTGGCAGAAGAAATGAAGACCGCCCCTGCTTCCGTAAGCGACATGATTAAGCGACTCTCTGAAAAGAGAATGGTGGATTACCAAAAATACCGAGGTGTAAATATTTCGGAAAAGGGTAAGATCAAAGCACTGCATGTCATTCGTCAACACAGAATTTGGAAGGTTTTTCTAGTAGAAAAACTCAACTTTCAATGGGATCAATTGGACGAAGTGGCCGAACAGTTAGAGCACATCAAATCTCCCCTACTCTTTCAGCGACTGGACGAGTTTCTAGGCTTCCCTAAATTCGATCCGCATGGCGACCCAATTCCTGATGAAAATGGTCAGCTGATAGAAAAGCGTAAAGACCCAATAGCTCAACTTCCAGTAGGTACTGCTAGTATCGTGGTAGGCGTGAATGGCTCCAGTGCTTCGTTTTTAAAGTATTTGGATAAGGTGGGCATTTCCATCGGTACAAGATTACAGATTGTGGACAGAATGGAGTTTGACGGTTCGGTAGACATAACCATTGACGGCAAGAAAACGATTACCATTTCCCCCACCGTTGCGGAGAATATCTTACTTTCTGAAGCTTGATTAAGCTACAATTGATAAAGAGACCATTTCGAAGAAAATTCGGAAATGAAACTCACGGTTGAACAGAAACTCAGAGAAGGTTATTTGCTAAATCTCTTCACAACATAATCCAGAAGATATAGAGGTTGCCAAAAGAGATCGTTTTGAAGTCAACTTGAGCATACCTAATTATCAAATTACATTACCTTTGCCCTATGCGCGCACTAGCTCAAAACGAAGACACCATTATTGCATTGGCTACACCACAAGGCGTGGGTGCCATTGGCGTAATCCGTTTATCTGGAAAAGAAGCCATAAGCATTACCAATACGGTTTTTAAGGGGAAAGATCTTACGAAACAGGAATCACATACGATTCATTTTGGCACAATCCGCGATGGTGATAAGATTCTAGACGAAGTGCTTATCTCGCTTTTCATTGCGCCAAAATCCTTTACCAAAGAGAACGTTATTGAGATTTCATGCCACGGATCGAGTTATATTATACGCCAGATTATTCAGTTGTTAATCCGTAAAGGGGCACGACCTGCCAAACCGGGTGAGTTTACCAAGCGCGCCTTTATGCACGGCCAATTCGATTTGGCACAAGCCGAAGCCGTAGCCGACTTAATCAATGCAGATTCGGAAGCAGCCCACCAAACCGCGCTTAACCAGATGCGTGGTGGTTTTTCTGATGAAATTAAACGCTTGCGCGAAGAGCTGATTCACTTTGCTTCCATGATTGAGCTTGAACTCGATTTTGGCGAAGAAGATGTAGAATTCGCCAGCCGTGAAGATTTAACGAATTTGGTCAACCGACTTCTGAAAGTGATCAATGCGCTGATCCAAAGTTTTGACTTGGGCAATGTGATCAAAAACGGAGTACCGACCGTAATTGCGGGCAAACCCAATGCAGGCAAGTCTACCCTGCTGAATGCCTTGCTGAATGAGGAAAAAGCCATAGTCTCTGACATTGCTGGTACTACCCGCGACTTTATCGAAGACGAAATCATTATTGGTGGCATCGCTTTCCGCTTTATCGACACGGCCGGTTTGAGAGAGACTACCGATGTGATTGAAGCCATGGGTGTGGAGCGTACCCAAGCGAAAATGAAAACCGCCTCGCTGATCATCTATCTTTTCGATTTGGCAGATACATCTATTGTGGAAGTGAACAAAGAAATTAACCTACTTGAAAACGCTGGCGTGCCCTTTTTAAAGCTCGCCAATAAACTCGACAAAGCCGATCCAGCCTTTATTGAAACGCTTCAAGGTCAACACTCCGATATGCTGTTTCTTTCGGCCAAAGACCCTGAGCAAGTGGAAAAACTCAAAGAACGTATCCTCGAACTCGTCAACCTCGATAAGTTCAAAAAAGGCGATACCGTAGTCACCAACATTCGTCATTACGACTCCCTACTACAAACTAAAAATGCTTTAACTGCGGTTATAGAAGGTATTGATAACCAAGTGACTAATGATTTTGTCGCTATGGACATTCGCCAAAGCCTCCATTACCTCGGTGAGATCACCGGAGAAATCACCACCGATGATTTATTAGCGAATATTTTTAGCAAGTTCTGTATTGGAAAGTAAAACTATTAGAAACACACAACAAAGGCGGGCTTTAGGTAGAACACTTTGAGCAATCCCGAAATCCAACTAATCTGCGATACAGACAAAAAAAGTAGAAACGCAGATGATAAGGATTAAAGGATAGCACAGATGCCTGCCTAAACCTTCTCTACACCACCTTATAATCAGAGTAATCCCGTAATCCAACTAATCTGCGATACAGACGGAATGAACTGCGGTGCCCACCGCTTAACTCCCAACTTCTAACCCCACCCAAAAACAGGACACCTATTACATAATTCACATACTTCAATAAGCCAATTATAAATACATTCGCTTATATTGTTGAAGAAACTACCAAAATATTATTTTTTGATATAGGCACATTCAATAAACTCAGGTTAGAGTGGAATGCAGCTAATGAATAAGAACAATTACTAAATGGCAAAAGCAGATATAGATTTTGAAAAAGAACTCTGGGACGCAGCGAACGAGTTAAGGGGCGCAGTATCTGAGAACAACTATAAGAATTACATTCTTCCGCTGGTGTTTTTAAAGCACATGAGCGAGCGCTACGAAATGGTGCACGAAGAACTCAAAGAATTACTTAACGACCCGAAATCAGAGTATTACACCATCGACAAGGAAGAGATTAGCTATGTATTGGACGATGCCGATGAGTACCGTTCTCGCAATACTTTTAAAATACCGAATACCGCTTCGTGGCAATACCTAAAAGACAATGTCGAGCAAGACGATATTAAAGTAATTGTAGATGATGCCTTCGATGTCATCCAAGAACTGCTCACGGCCTTTAATCCTCAGCTTACCAACCTACTGCCGCGTATTTTTGTGAAAAGTGAGTTATCTGCCAAGCAAACGGGCGGGATTATCAACTTACTCTCCCACCCTAAGTTTTCTGAAAAGGAAAACCCAGAAAGCGATATTCTAGGCCGTATTTACGAATACTACATTGGCCGCTTTGCCATGGCCGAAGGCTCCGGTGCCGGACAATTCTTTACACCAGGCAGCATTGTGCGCCTATTGGTAGAAATTCTGGAGCCTTATAAAGGCCGCATCTTCGACCCGGCTTGTGGCAGCGGTGGCATGTTTGTGCAGAGCTTAAAGTTTGTAAAAGAGCATGGCGGCAATAAAAGCGACATTTCCATTTACGGACAAGAAATGACGGCTCAGACCTTAAGGCTTTGCCTAATGAACCTGATGTTGCGCGAGCTGTCTTTTGATATTAAGCTGGGCAACTCCTTACTAGACGATAAATTCCCTACGCTAAAAGCAGACTTTATCATTGCCAACCCTCCCTTTAATGTGAGCAATTGGCATCCTGAAGATTTACCAGATGGCGACCCCCGCTTATTTGGCCCTAAGGAAGAATACACCACCGATGGCAGCGCCAACTACATGTGGATGCAAACCTTCTGGCACCACCTGAGCGATACGGGCACAGCCGGTATTGTAATGGCCAATGGCGCAATGACCTCTAATACCAAAGGAGAAAAGAATGTGCGCCAACATATGGTGGACAATAGCATGGTAGACGCCATTGTGCGCCTACCCGACAAACTCTTTTTAACCACGGGCATTCCTGCCTGCTTGTTTATTCTCAGCAAAAACCGAGATGGCCGTGACGGCCTCCACCGCGAACGCAGCAATGAAATTCTATTTATAGATGCCTCTAAAATGGGCACCATGGCCAGCCGCAAGCTGCGCGTTTTCTCTGACGATGACATCAAAACCATTGGCGAAACTTACCACGCTTGGAGATCCGTCATTGCGAGCGAAGCGAAGCAATCTAGGAATGACGCAGGAATGACGAAGCAATCTCAAAGCAATTCACAAACATCATCTGATGAGGAGCCCCCTCTTGAAAGGGTTGCCGGTAGTGGGCTGTGTTATGAAGACCAACCCGGCTTCTGCAAAGCCGCCACCCTAGCCGAAGTACAAAAGCAAGACTACAAACTGACCCCTGGCATTTATGTAGGCACAGAAGCCGAAGAAGACGATGGAATTCCTTTTGAAGAAAAAATGGACGGCTTAAAAAGCCAACTCATGGCGCAGTTCGAGAAAAGCAATGAGTTGCAGGAAAGGATTAAAGAAAACCTAGAAAGAATATAAAATGGCAGCTCCTTTTCTAATCTCTTCGCAAGTTGCATATCCATCTAGTAAAGCGGAAGTAGCTTTTGTTTCTATAGACTCATATGGAACTCCTGGTGATTTAAATATTAGCGTATTAGAAGCACGGGGCTTTACAAAAAAAGACCTTCCAACAGAAAAATACCTTACACACGGGCATGCCATCTTACAAAAATCAGAGCACAATATTATCATTTTTATAGTAACCATTGGCAGCGATTCGACTCAGAAAAATCTAAAAAAAAACTTAAACTCAGCATTAAGTAACTATCAAAAAGCTATAAAGGAAAAATCCATTTGGATGCCTTTAATGGGTACTGGAGCAGGTGGGTTGGACTTCTTAACAAGTTTTACAATTACGCTTTCGGCACTCAAAACCATAAATTCTTCATTTCAACCTTATGAGTTCGTTTTTTCATTACCGGAATCAATCGATGAAAATTCAAAAAATTCAATAGAGTTTCAAATTGCTTATTGGAATGAACACAGGTCTTCAGAACAGGAATTCGAGATTGAAGATCTTCGAACAAACCAATTCACTAAACTCCAAAGAGCATTCTATGTAGCTGGCCATGACTGGGATAATGTCGATCAATTACCGAGATTTATCGAAAACAGCATTTGGGAAAATGGTCATGCAGACAAACAGACGAATGCTGTAAACTCAGCAAACGTTGGTGACATTCTCTTTGCTAAAACCACTTGGGTAAAAGGCAAATCTCAAGGCATGCTTACTTTCAGGGCAATAGGTGTAGTGCTTGACAACCCAAGAGATGGTCATAATCTAAAAGTAAACTGGTTCAGTTTTCCTGAAAAGATTGATTTAGAGTTTGGTTCACAGTATAGAAGCACATTTCAGAAAATAACTGAAAACTATATTAATGAAATATTGGGAAGGGTCTTAGCTTCTTATCCAAACTTGTCCTCTATTATTGAAAAATTAAAGGATTCTAGAATATTCACAAATATAAATCTGCTCGAAATTCAAACAAAAATTAAGATAAATAAAGCCTCTGGCTCTAGTTTTTGGTGGATAAGTGATATGAGGTATAATTGGGCTGAGGATAATCTTAAAGGACAAAACAACTTTATTTTCCCTAATGAAGATTCTGATAATTTAAAACCAAAAAAAGGTGAAATACTGATAGTTGCCTATAGCCCGCTTTTTGATAACATGTTGGTTGGTCTTTTTGAAGTTGTACGCATCAGAGGCTCGGAAATAGAGGCCACACCCATTTACAGGTTCAGTAATAGAATAATAACTAATGAGCTTAACAAAAATAAAGTTATTGATGAGTGGCTATCTCCAAATGTTAAAATGAGAGATCTTAGCATCATACCATTCGAGGTCTTCAATGAAATCATAAATATTACAGAACTTGGAAATCCTTCCTTATTTCAAACAGAAACCAAACCAACTGCTAGTCAGCCAACAGTTGAATCCACTATTGACAACATCCCCTTCCATCTTGATCAAGTAGAAGATACGGATCGATTAAATAGAGAGCCCGTAGCCAAGTCGATTACCCGACTTTTGAACAAGCAAATATTTTCATCCCCATTAAGAAAGCCTTTTCACAAAAGATGGTGTATTGTGTCGCTCAATTGGATAACAAAGAAGTGGGTGGAAAATAAAACTACTTCTTGGATTAGAAAAAAACATAAGGAGATAATCACTGAAAAAAGAAGCAGGCATGCATTTATGATTCACTTGCAAGGCGCTTGGGGTGATGGTAAGTCTACATTTTTTAATCTCATTAAAAAAAACCTACCAAGTGATAATAACAAATGGGTAGTTGTCGAATTTAACGCTTGGCAAAATCAGCACATTTCTCCACCATGGTGGACTTTTTTAGATCAAGTCTATAAACAATCGATCAAACAACTCGGAATTAATAGAGCCAGTTTTTTTATTCTTGAGCAATACAGACGGCTCTTTAACCTGAAGTTAAAAAGTAGATTGTTAGTAACAGGAATATTATTGGTGCTTCTATTTTTTAGTTACAAGTCTCTACCCCTTGTTATAGATTTCTTTAAAGAAAATCCGAGTGATGCAGCAATAACAAGTGAGGGTGAAGACTTATTGAATTTTGGTAAAATTGTTGGGGCAATTGCTGCTTTAGTTGGCCTTTTTTATTCCTTTTCTCAATTTCTAATTCGGCCTTTCTTTTTAAGGTCTCCTGAAACAGCCAAAACTTTCATGGAAGAGGTTGCCGACCCAATGATGAAGGTCAAAAAGCACTTTGAATCAATGGTCAATAATTTAGAGGTCTTTGGCTATAGGTTGGTGATTTTTATCGATGACATTGACAGATGCGATGCCAAATTTAATGTGAAGTTATTGGAAGGAATCCAAACACTATATAAGGATAGAAAAGTACTCTACATTGTAGCAGGCGATAAAAATTGGATAAGCACCTGTTTTGAATGCCACTATGAACAATTCACGCCAGTGATTAAAGAGCCTGCTCAAAAATTAGGGTATTTGTTCCTTGAAAAAGCCTTTCAACTTTCAGTAAGATTACCTCATGTTTCAGAAAAAACTAAAAAGGATTATTGGAATTTTATATTGTTCCCAGAAGGAAATTCAAATGTAGAAGAGGAGGACAATACAAAACTAAAAAGGACAGATGAAGAAGATAGAGAGCTAAAGCAAGAATTTAAAAACAAATACAGCAAAGAAGATTACGCCAAAACTGACCAGTATGAGCAAATTGGTAATGAACTAGGGCTCACAGAATCAGAGGTTACTGACTATGCCCTAGAAATGTTGAATGAAGATCAAGAAGATATTAAACATATACTCCAGAGCCATCACGATTTAATTGAATCAAATCCTAGAAGCATTAAAAGATTAGCCAATCAGTATAATGTATATAGAGATACCCTAATTGCAGAAAGAAAAACATTTGATTCTGATAAGCTTTTTCGTTGGCTAGTTCTTCAAAATGTCTATCCACTTTATGTAGAACATGTAGAGAAAGATTTTAAAATATATACTGATAGTAACCTACCTGAAGAAATTAAGGAACTGAAAGGAAATCAACATTGGCAAAGACTAGTACATGATAATGAGAATAAGCGCGGTGGTATATTGGAGGTAACTGATATTGAAATGTTTGTAGGATACAGTAAGAAAGAACTAGCCTAATGCCCAACAACTGGAAAACACATAAGCTCAAAGAAATTTGCGATTTGATTGTAGACTGTCCTCACTCAACTCCTAAATGGAAGGATAGTGGAGTGACAGTTCTAAGAAGCAACAACATAAGAAACGGAAAGCTCAATTTTGAAAAGGAGTCTTATACGGATGAAGAACATTATAAACAACGAACTCGGAGAGCTATTCCAAAGGGAGGTGACCTTGTTATAACAAGAGAAGCCCCTATGGGTGAAGTTTGTATGTTGCCTGAAGGATTAAAATGTTGTCTTGGGCAAAGAATGGTTTTGATAAGACCATCTTCAAAAGTGGATAACCCTTTTTTATTATATGCGATTCAAGCGAAAGAAGTACAGAATCAAATAATGATATATGAAGGGACTGGTTCAACTGTATCGAATTTAAGGATCCCCGTTCTTGAAGCTTTAGATATTCCATTCCCCCCTCTCCCCGAACAACAAGCCATCGCGTCCATTCTCTCTTCCTTAGACGATAAAATAGAGCTGAACCTTCAAATGAACAAAACCTTGGAAGAAATGGCCATGACCTTGTACAAACATTGGTTTGTAGATTTTGGGCCTTTTAAAGACGGTGAGTTTGTAGACTCTGAATTGGGCTTAATTCCTGAAGGTTGGGAAGTGAAGGGCATTTTGGAGATAGTAGATTTGTTAAGTGGGGGGACTCCAAAAACTACTATGGATGAATATTGGAATGGTGACATATGCTGGGTATCCGCAAAGGATATTGGAAATGGAGGCTTGTACATTAATGATACTGAAAAGAAGATTACAGAATTAGGGGTGTCAAAAAGCGCAACGAAGATATTACCTGAGGATACGGTTATATTAGTTGCTAGAGGTTCTGTAGGTAAGTATGGCATGATCGCTAAGGAAATGGCAATGAATCAATCATGTTATGGACTGTTTGCAAAAGGTGAGTATTCACAAGGTTTGGTTTATTTAATGTTTTCCGAATTAATAGAACAGTTTAAAAGGATGGCTTACGGTTCCGTTTTCGATACAATTACTACCTCAACTTTTAAATCAACCAATGTTGTAGTTCCACCGACTTCTATTATAGAAAATTTGAAAAGAGAGATCGACCCTTTATTTGACCAACTCAAGCAAAATGTTTTAGAAAATGAATCCCTAATGGCTCTCCGCGACACCTTACTTCCCAAATTGATTAGCGGAGAAGTGCGGGTAAAAGAGGCAGAACAAAGTCTGGCATCCATAATGTAAGTAAATGAAAGAAAGCACCGTACAACAGGCCGCCATTGAATGGCTAGAAAACTTGGGCTATACCTACCGTATGGGCAATAGCCTCAGCCGTGATTTAAAAAAAGTGGTGCTGGAAGACGAGCTGCAAAGCTTTCTGCAAAAAACTTACCCCGATGTACCCATCACCGCCATTCATGAGGCCATGGCCGTTTTCACCCAGCAGGCCAGCATGGACCTTGACCACCGCAACCAAGAGTTTCACCGCAAAATGTCGCAGGGCATAGACATCAGCTGGAAAACTGCGGACGGCAAGGAACTGGCCAAGCACCTCTACCCTATCAATTACGATTCCCCAGCAGCCAACAGCTTTATTTGTGCCGATGAAGTCAGGTTTATAGGTAAAAACAACCGCAGAACCGACCTGCTGATTTACATCAATGGCCTGCCGCTCATCGTCTTCGAATTCAAAAATATGTTCGACCCAGAAGTAGGCGTAGACAATGCCCTCGGCCAAATTGGGCATTATATCCTCGATATTCCCGAGCTCTTCGATTACAACGCCATCACCGTTGTTTCCGATGGCATGGAAACCCTGCACGGCATGTACAACTCGTCTATGGAATGGTTCGCCCCTTGGAAGAGCATGCAGGGAGATGATGTAGAAAACAGAAAGAAGTTTCAGTTAGAAACCCTGCTCAATGGTTTGTTTCCAAAAGCCACCCTGCTCAATTACCTCAAGAACTTTATTTTCCATGAAGACCACAATGGTAAAATCATCAAGAAAGGCGCGAAATACCATCAGTTTTGGGGCATCAATAAAGCCGTAGAAAGTGCTGTCGCCAACATCAAACCCCATGGCGATGGACGTTTGGGCGTAATTTGGCATACCCAAGGTTCGGGCAAAAGCATTTCAATGGCCATACTCACGGGCATTTTGCGTTCGCTGCCGCAAATGAAAAACCCCACCATCGTCATTCAAGTAGACCGCTCCGATTTAGATCAGCAGCTTTATGAGAATTTCGTGCTGGCCAAAGATTTGGTGGGCGAAGTGCAACATGCCGAAACTACAGATGAACTGAGGGCATTGCTCAGCACCGATGGCGGAGGCGTGATTTTCACCACCATCGAGAAATTCAGGCTCAAAGAGTTAGAAGGCGGCAAAGAATTGGCGCATCCTATACTTTCAGAACGCTATAACCTGATCGTGATGGCCGATGAAGCCCATCGCACCCAATACGGGTTTAAAGATGGCGGCTTTGCCCAAAACATCAGGATTGCCATGCCCAACGCTTCCTTTATTGGCTTTACAGGAACGCCCGTAGACAGCAAAGGCGCAGATACCGAATTGGTATTTGGCGAAACCATTCACACCTATGACATCAAACAGGCGGTGGAAGATGGTGCCACCGTACCTATTTATTATGAACCCAAAATGGTGCCGCTCAATATTAAGGCAGAATACACCAAAGAACTGGAAGCGATAGCGGAAGACGAAGATGAAAGCACGCATGCGGTTTGGGCAGCGATAGAAGATGCGGCTGGTGCAGAAGACCGTGTAAAGCGCGTAGCCACCGATATTCTCACCCATTTTAATGCGCGCATTGCCTCGCTAGACGGCAAAGCTATGATTGTGTGCATGAGCAGAAAAAACTGCGTGAAAATGTACGATGCGCTTACTGCCTTGGAAGGTTGCCCCGAAATAGCCGTCATCATGACGAGCAATATTGGCAAAGATCCTAAGGAATGGAATCCGCATGTGCGCACCAAAGACAATATGGAAGCGATCAAAAAGCGTTTCAAAACCGCAGATGATCCACTAAAAATGGTGATTGTGCGTGACATGTGGCTCACGGGTTTCGATGCGCCTTGCGCCCACACCATGTACGTAGATAAAATAATGAAAGGCCACAACCTGATGCAGGCCATTGCACGTGTCAATCGGGTTTTCCACGACAAGCCCAATGGTTTGGTGGTAGATTTCATCGGTATTTCGGGCTTTTTGGCCGAAGCCACCAAGAAATACACAGGCAGCGGAGGTGGCGGTAAACCCACCATCGATATGGACGTAGCCGTGGAAATGTGCCTAGCCCAATTCGAAGAAGTAAAAGCCTTAATGGGTGGCTTTGATCTGGAAGCCATTAATGCATTGTCCGCTTCGGAAAAACTCACTTGGTCGAATAACTTGGTGAACGACTTGCTGCAATCCGACCCGATCACCGACAAGTTCCTGCTAGAAGAAAGGAAACTGTCAGAGTTAGTCGCTATGACCAACTCAGACCCACGCATTTGGCCTATTCAGGAAGAAGTGGGCATGATTCAGAAAATCCGCGACATCATCCGAAAAATCAAGTTCCCTCCTGGCGCACAACGCAAAAAGAACGATCGCATCAAAGACCTGATCAGTCAATCCATTGAGTCGCACAAAATAGTGGACTTGGCAGAAATGTATGACTTGGACAGAATAGACATTTCGATTATCGATGATGCTTTTCAGGCCATGGTGAAAGACAAAGGAGGCGAAAACATTAAAATTGAACTGCTCAGGCGCATCATCAACGATGAGCTTAAGGTAAGAATGCCGAAGAACATCCGCAGAATGACCAGCCTGAAAGATGAACTGGATAAGGTGTTGGGCAAATACCACAAAAACAGTTTGGATTCCATCGCGGCCATTAAGCACTTGCTAGACATTGCGACCGAGTTTCAAAATGATGACAAAAGAACCAAAGAACTCGGCCTCACGGAAGATGAATTGGCTTTTTACGATTTGCTAGAAGCCAACCAAAAGCTGCTCAACGAAGCAGGACCTATCCAAGATTTGGTGCACAAAGTAGTCGCCTCAGTCAAGAAAAACCTTCAACTCGATTGGGCCAAAAAAGAAGACGCCCGAGCCGCCATTCGCCTAGCCGTCAAAAAAGAGCTCAAAGGAAAAGTCCCTTTCTCAGCCCTAGACCAATTGCTCCAAGAAGTAATCGAACAAGCCGAAGGGCAGTACAGCGATTGGCCGATGCAGGGGTGATGGGTTTGGAACGCAGATTCTTGCCTAAACCTTCTCTACACCACCTTATAATCTGAGCAATCCCAAAATCCATCTAATCTGTGATACAGACAATAAAAGGTAGAAACGCAGATTTATGAGGATTAAAGGATTAGTCAGAGTCCTTCAACACACAAATCAGGTGAGTCTACGACACTGACATAAAACATATTTTTGTTTATATTGAACTATGCCTAGTGAAAATTATCAATTCAAAGACCTCACCCATCAAATAATTGGTGCAGCAATGAGAGTCCATTCTTTTTTAGGAAATGGATTTCAAGAGGTGATTTATCAGCGAGCATTGGCTTATGAATTCAATCAGGCCAACCTTAATTTCCAAAGGGAACAAGAGCAGTACATCTTTTATAGAGAATGCCCAGAACCAATAGGTACCAGAAGAGCAGATTTTATAGTTGAAGGAAAGGTTTTAGTTGAATTGAAAGCAACAACTAAAATTGAAGAGGTTCATTGGGCTCAGATCTTAAACTACCTTAGGGCTTATCGTTATGAAGTTGGCCTGTTGATCAACTTTGGGGAGAAGAGTCTCTTCTTTAAGAGGTTTGTTATGAACCTTGACGACAAAGCCGATACTACCAAGCCTTAGCTAATCCGTAAAATCCAATAATCCATCTAATCTGCGATACCGACAAAAAAAAGTTAGAAACGCAGATTTATGAGGATTAAAGGATAGCACAGATATTTGTATCAGTCTGATCAATTTAAAAATCAGCGCAATCCAGAAATCCAACCAATCTGCGATACAGACAATAAAGGTAGAACGCATGTTTATGAGGATTAAAGGATGGCACAGACACCTATTCCTGTTTATTGGCGCAAACACACAACAAAGGTGGGCTTAGTATCCAAATCAGCGTAATCCCTCAATCCATCTAATCTCTGATACAGATAGCAGAAACCTACCTCGTAAATATATGGTGCTGGGTAGCGGTAAAATAATCTCTAAATATCTGGTTGAGCACAGCATCCTCTCTGCTTGCATTGACACCTAAATAGGGCTGTAAACCAATAATCGCTGCCGATAAGCTTTTGACAGACATGGAGGCGGCTTGGTGCACTTCCTGAATAAAGGGCTCAGTAAACTTATTATTCTGTGCAGTCATATCTTCTACTTGTTGAGCGAAAGCATAGACTTGCTGATTTGCAGCATCAATTACCGATTTTAAGTCAGTCAACCGAGTTTCATCTTTTACCTCTGCCTCTGCCAAAAAATGTTCTGCCATACCAATGTAGTTTACCCAAAGGGTGAGGTCGGCAAAGACAGAAAAATGCGTTTTAAAAATAGGCTGGGGAAAATGAAACTGATTATATACAAAGCTGTATTCCTCTCCTACTACCACATCCTTCACTTCGAAAGAATGCGTAGCCGAGGCCTTTAGCCCCATGGTGTTCCAGTCATTGATGATTTGTACTTCGCTGGCCAGAATTACAAATGAGAGAAATTTGGGTGAACCGTCTTCATTTACCTGTTCAACACCATTTTCTACAATTTTAGCATTTAAAGTAAAATGCGTTAAATAAGGCGCACCCGTTGCATATCGCCAAGTGCCGTTCAGTTGGTAGCTGCTCCCCTCCTTTTCAGCGGTACCGAACATACCTCCACTTCCTCCAAAAATTGCAGGCTGAGCGAAAAGTTCCTTTGCCACTTCGGGCTTAAGGTTTCCAATAAAGAAATTGGCTCCACTACAAAGCGTCACTGTCCAACCCAAACTGCCATCAATTCTGGCCAATGATTGAAGTTCCTTCAAACCTTCAGTTAAAGACATTTCTCTTCCTCCAAATCTCTTCGGCACCCAAATATTCCATAGGTTTTCTTTGGCGATCCAGTCCAGCACTTCTGGTCTAAAAACAGGTGCATCACTACACCATTCTTTAAGCTGTTGCATATGCATTTCCTTTTTCTTCACTCATTAATTTGCGCCATTTCAAATAACCCGATGTACCCATAATAAACAGAAACACCGACATGCCTGCGTAGATATACAGGTCTTTATAAATCAAAAGCGGAATTGAAATGATGTTGCTAATATTCAAATAAACCCAGTTTTCAATCTTGCGTTTGGCCATCAGCCACATACCCGCCCAAGCAAAAGCGCTTACAGCTGCATCCCAAATGGGCACATCAGAATCCGTATGAAATTTGAGCCAATAACTCATTAGTCCAAAACAGCCGAGCACTATGAGAACCGCTTTAAGATGTTCTTGCTGAGTAGAGTTACTGATTGGAGCTTCTGCCTTCTGTTTGCCGTATTTCCAATATAGCCAGCCATAAATACTCATGACTAAATAATACATATGCAGCAAAATATCGGCATACAATGCACTTTGGTAAAGTACCCACATGCTCATTAGTATGGCCACTATTCCGAATAAATATGTATTGATATTATTTTGGCGTGCGAGTATCACCTGCACAATACCAAAAAGTGTCCCCAGGCCTTCAAGCCAAGTAAGTTCTGTTAGAAATTCCTCTATCATTGTTCGTTATTTTCAATGAAATGAGGAGATGAACCGGGTCATTACAGACCGTAATAACCTTAAATCCCTACGCCAGCATTATCTGGATCAGGTGCGGAGCAGAACTCCTGGGTATCATCTCAGCCTGCCACTTAGCAAGCACCCCACTTAAGGGCAAATGTAGGCCACAGCAACCTAGTAGAAAAGGATTCAAGAGTTTTTATTAGAGAAGTGTAAAACTAGCCATGTTGTTTACCGTCAAACCTCACCACTGAACGGAATAAAGAGTTCACTCATCGAAAAATCAGCTTTCTCCCCCTCGTTGTATCGATTTTTGACCCAAATCTAGTGAAATATGAAAAAGCTCTTGTAC
Organism: Roseivirga ehrenbergii; assembly: GCF_001593005.1. GTDB lineage: Bacteria > Bacteroidota > Bacteroidia > Cytophagales > Cyclobacteriaceae > Roseivirga > Roseivirga ehrenbergii. The sequence goes on along the minus strand of NZ_LQZQ01000045.1, from coordinate 109,675 downwards.
TTAGTATTCATCCTGACAGTCGTTTCATGTATTGAAGAACCTTCTTTCGAAGAAGCGGTTGAAAATACGGAATCGTTAAGCGATTATTCCTTCCAAAACTTCAATTTTGAAACCTCAAAGAAGGTTAATCTAAGCATACAAGATTACAACACCACTCCTGCCAAATACGAACTATACTATCTATATAATGGAGAACGTCAAATGCTGGGATCTTATATTAAACAAACCAACGGACTTAATGTAAGTCAGTGGCTTCCCTCTTCTGTAGAAGATATGCATGTACTAAAATCTGACGCGGGAGGTACGGAGGATTACCTATTAAATATTGAAGGAAGTAGTGCAAACCTGACCATCGATGTCAATATCAGTTCAGCGGCAGCTAATAGCAATGAAGGCTGTTTCGATCATCTCTATGCCGTAAATAGTAATGGCGATTTCTTTACGATTGATGTATCGGATGATGCCTTTAACCCAACCGATTTGAGTCAGTTAGAAGGTGGAGGATCAATTGCCAATGCCTTAGATCAAAAGAATGGAATTATGTATTACAATGTAAACAAGACATTATATGCTTACGACATTGCCAATGGAACCTTCACTGTCAAGCACAACAGTAATCCATTTAATGGAAGTTACCCAAGGTTAGAATACAAAGATGGCTTTTTTTACATGGGCAATAAAGAACTCCTTTATAAGGTTAATGCCGAAACCAATGATGTAGTTGCAGAATATACAATCAATGGCTTTATCAACAACAGTGGCGGAGGTGACTTGGCATTTGATTCGGCTGGCGAACTCTATTTGGCTTGTTTTTCGGGCTTGTATAAGTTCACCGAGATTGACGACACAAACAAGACTGCCGAAATCATAAGAATTAGTGCGGAAAACTTCCCTTTCCAGCTTACTTCTATGGCCATCGACAGACAAGACCGTATTTTCGTGGGTACCAATGATGCTAATTCAAACTTAATCCAAATCAGTAAAGAAGATGGCGCTTATCAAATTGTTAAGACTTTCGACAAAAAGATAAATGACCTTACTGCATGGAGATGTGAAACAACCGATTTAAGTCAGCAAGACTCCGATAATGATGGAGTTATTGATGAGTTAGATGATTACCCTAACGATCCAGAGGCAGCAGTCGACACCTACACTCCTTCTGCATTAGGAATGGGTTCCTTCGCTTTTGAAGATTTATGGCCTTTAAAAGGTGATTACGACTTCAATGACATGGTGATTGGGTACCGATATACCAATGTATTGAATAGTAAAAATAAGAGTGTGAGATTTATCATGAACTTTACCATTCGCGCGGTTGGCGCGGCAAATCATAGCGGGTTTGGAATAGAATTAGATGTTAACCCCACTTTAGTGGAATCGGTAACAGGGCATAAAACGGCTGGTAATAATACTTCCCTGAATGCCAAAGGCCTAGAAGATCAGCAAGATAAGACTGTAATCATCGTCTTCAACGATAGTTTCAATCATATGAAACCAGCCACGGGAGCAAAATTCATCAATACAGATCCAAATGAAACTAAAGTTACTCCATTCGAAATTGAGGTGGTGGTAGAGTTTAACAACCCAATTGATCCTGAATTGATCGGTGATGCTCCTTTCAACCCATTTATTTTCTCAAGTTATGACCGAGGAACTGAACTGCATTTGGCTGGAAAAATGCCTACTTCTTTAGCAAACGAAAGTCTATTCGGAACGGAATATGACGACACGAATTTAGCTGCAGGAAAAACCTATCAGGACAGCAACAATTTGCCTTGGGCAATCCATATTATTCATGAATTCAGATACCCAATTGAAAAAGCTAGAATAGATCAGGGCTATAACAAATTTGTAGATTGGGGATTAAGCCAAGGTACAACTTATCGCGATTGGTATGGAGACAATTCTGGCTATCGAAATACAAGCAAGCTCTATTTTATTAATTGATAAAAACGAAATAAGATTTGACCACGAGTCTTAAAAACAAAAAGCTATAGCGAAAGCCACCGGGGCTTTCGCTTATATTTTCATCATTTTAATTGAATCAATTAATAAAAAAGTTTTACTTAAGGTTTTATTCACAACCTAAGTATAAAAACCATGTCCGTAGCTGCCGTTGCCAATGATCGTGTTCGATTACCCTTTACTTTTGATGTAGAAAAAATGAAAGCTGAGGTGAAAACCTTGGGCATGAACGAATTTATTTATTACAATGTCATTCCATTGCGAGCCCCTGCGCATCAGGTAGATCCTTCTCTCCCTTTACCTCCTCCTGCCGATGATTATGCGGATGGTACTTGGACAGAATGGTTAAATATTCCTGCCATGGCTTCAACCCCATACTTGACCAGTATTATCGATAAGTTTCAGGAACATACCCGTGTCACTTTAGTGAGAGTTTTGAGATTGGCAGCTGGAAATGAAGTAAAAGAACATACCGACCCCACTTTAGGTTTAGAAGTTGAAAGATCAGTGGTGCGCTTAACCATTCCTATACTTGTGGGTGATGAAGTGGATTTCTTCTTAAACGGAACCCCTGTACCCATGCAGCCTGGTGAATGCTGGTATTTACGCCTCACTGACCCACATAAAGTAGTGAATGGCAGCACAACCGACAGAATCAACCTCACCATTGATATGGCTCCGAATGATTGGTTAAGAAATCTTATCCAAAAAGCAGCTACAAACGATTAAACAAATACATTTTCTCAAAGGGTTGAAGTCTCTATGTGCGTAAAGATTTTTTCGCTTTCTTCAACCCATGATCAATATCCCTACCATCAGCGTGAATGAAGATTTCGTTACCGTTTTTTCGGAAGAAGCCTTCCCTCAACATGTTCGAGGTGGAATGGTTTTAACCGAGCGAATTGATGCCCAGAATCTAAGAATCCGAACCAGTCAAGCAGGCTATGAAAGTGATTGGCATGTGGCAGGCGACCCCACTTTAATTCTAGTGCAAAGCGGCACTTTAAGAATTACACTTCGAAATGGAGAACATAAAGACTTTAGTGCTGGCCATATGTTTATTGCGAAGGATTACCTGCCCGAACATATTCATTTCGATACTGAAAAGCATGGGCATTGTGCTAAAGTTTTGGGTAACGAAACCTTACTAGCCGTGCATATCAAATTGGAGCAAATCTAAACCTTATTTCAATTTTCGGTGGGTTTTGCTAATGATTGAAGCCCTATTTTTATCTACCCCAGTTTGAGCAGCATATTTCGGCCAATCATTCACTACAGAAGTCACCTGATCGATTAATTGCTGAGGCTTCTTGATGGAATTCTCCTTGGCAAAAGCCAATAGATCGTCCAACGTAAAATTATCACGCTTTCCTCTAATCGACATTTGGTGCTGACTGGTCCAATCGCCCTGAGGGTTATAGGCCCAATTGACATCATAGGCTGGTGACAGTCTCCACTCTCCGCCTTGAGGCAATAGAAAAGCAATGTTCTTGGTATGGTCGTCTTGATTTCTCGCGATTACATTGAACACCATACGCAAATACTGTTGCTCAAAATCCTGATATGGCAACCGCAATTCACGCATGTCGGCAAAAGCATCTTCATATCCATATAGCCCAGGCATCATGAAATCGTAATGTGCCATGGCACACAGAGTTTGCATGTGCAGTTTCTTTCCTTCTTCTCCCCGATCGAAACGCTGAGTCATAAAATGCGCTCGGCCATTTTCTTCCAAAAGCTGACAAGGCATCATGTCGATGCCGCAATCTTTCGCCATTAAATGATAAGCCATTTCTATACGTCCATAACCCGCTGGGTCACCCAAACTCCCTTCCTTTACCCCATCAAATTTTAGCATGTAATATTCAAAGCCCTTAGGCAAAGTAAACTGCCCCGATTTAATCGCTTTCGTTTTGGGGTTGAAACCAATAATTGCTTTGGGTCGCTGACCACCAGCCGAAGTACCTACGCGAATCAAGTCGGTCATGGCTTGCTCCTCATCTGCCGTTAGATTAAGGTTTACCGCTTGCCTTTCTTCCAACACCTTATTGGTTAGCGAAAGCAAGGATTCCACTTCGATATCTTTTACCTGCGTTCCGAAAGGCGTAGTAGCAGGTTCAAACTCCAGTGCCCCCATGCCACGAATACCCACATAACCCAATTTTTCAATGGGGTTAATGGAGTTAATAGCTCTCCCTTGAGAAGCCAACCAAGAACGGATGATCTGATTTCCAAAAGCATCAGGGAGAGAATCGGAAAGTAAGCCCGGTAAACCGCTATAAGTGGCTTTCTCTAAATTGGGGAATGAAAAAATGCGCTCACCTCGCTTAATATCTTCCAAAGGCATGGTGAGTGGCGCCAAGTCGGTAGTACCTTCTGCAAACTCAGGAGCAAACTCGAAAGAAGCCAGCTGCCTTTGTTCGTTCCAAAGCACAGCGCCCACTAGTTCGCCCCAAATTTTTACCCTTAATACTAGCATGGTTATTTCTTTTTAGATTTACGTACCCGCTGCATAGGTTTAAGCTCACGCTCCATTACCATCATCGGACTTTCTTCCACTTCAGGAATGAGGTAATCAAGCTGATCGAGAGATTTGAGTGCACGAAGCACCTGAATTAATACCGATAAAGTAACAGAACGCCCATATTCGAGATTTTGAATCGTATTAATGTTTACACCAGCATTTTGGGCAAGCTCTTTCTGAGTGTACCTTTTCTGCAATCTTAACTGCTTGACCCGCCTGCCCATCTCATCGACAATGGCCTGATCTGTCATCCTCTTCCAGTTCATACACCTAAATTTGTAGGTTTTAAATAACAAATGTACGCATAAAACCTAATTTCATAGGTTTAACGTTCTAAACAAAGATAAAGTTCATTTTCAAAAAACCTATAATAACAGGTATTAAATATAAAATAACCACATAAAACCTACTATAGTAGGTTTTATGTGGTTTCAGTTAATGTAAAAAAGTAACGGATAAATAGGACCAATTATCTCATGAAAAAAAGATAAAGCTTAAAAGACTCAACAAAATAGCACCACCGATTATATACCAGTTCAACTTTACCAATCTTTCATCAAGCCTCTTATGTCTCGACCAAAAGTTAAGCGAAATCGCAATCAATAGTGCGGGCATGCTAAGCACTAAGTTGAAATAATAAAACCACATCCAGCTGGTAACCAAAGACCAAATGGCTAAGGCAGCCGTAACAAAAGGAATCGCTCGATGTATGTTCGGAGTGGCCTTCTCAGGTGAACGAAAATAATAAATGAGTAACAAGAGCACTGAAAGCCCCGCAAAAACCAACACCCATGAGAGTATACCCGGCATATTCTACTTATTTATAGGGTTAGTCTTCTTAATAAATGTATAATCTGGCTCCAAAGAACCAGTAGGCTCCTTCCACCATAATTTAGTTTTCTTAAAACCATAAAGTTCCTCCATCACCTTTCCTTCTTGATCGAGCCTTTTTCGATAAACCTTCGTCCAGTTATCCTGCCCATCGTACTCATAAATACTTTCAGAATTGGTGTACTGCTTACCTCTTGCCTCCATCACGGATTTAACAATAGCATTATGTTCATCTCTGAATAAAACCTCTTTCTGTTCACCTTTAAGTTCATAGCTTTTTCTATAACCATTCTCGTCAAACACAATCTCCTCCGCGCCAAGCTTTCGATCGCCTTCAACATGAGTAATATTAATGCTACTGGGAACAGTGCTATTTGGGTAATACTTATGGTCTTCAATTCTTTTTTTAATCCTTTTACCATTAAATACGATCAACATTTTTGGTGTTTCAGGAGAGCCAGTCACATACTGAAATACTTGGGCTGTATCGGCACTTGAAATTTCATAAGTCATCCACTTACCAGCACTTCGTACATGGCTAAACTTTGCAAAGCGACTATTTTTATCACCCGCAAAACTTACCTCATTGAGCATCTCGCTTGTTGATCCATCTCCGTTCCAAGTGTAACTATGTTCTGTCACTCTATCCTGCAGCACTTCAGAAGTTTTGTCTTGTAATTGCCTACCTGCCTCATCAAAAAGCGCATAAGTCTCTCTTATTTTTGTAATGGTTTTAGTCTCCCTGTCGTACCTATACCAGTGAATTTGGCTCTCTACCACCTGCCCATTCAATGAAAGATCCGTTATAGATTTAGAAAACTGTGCTGCGACAGTATTGGCCATTATCACCAGTAACGCCATCGATAGATTTGATACCCTTCCCATTTAAACATGTTTATCCGATGACCAACACTAATACCTGAGTCATCTTTTCATAACATCAAATCTACTGTCAATTATGAGGCGACTCAATACCAGCCAAGTGGCATAAGCCATACCCTCTGGAGGGTATAGAATCGAAGCCCATATTTCAAAGTAAGTTCCAACCTTTGATTGTTTACTCTTGTCTATTAGCACTGTAGAAAAAACTACATAAGTTGACGTTATACTCCACACAGAACTGGAGACTTAATTAGGGTAAATTCACTTCAACAGAGAATTTACCATGGCATTAAACTTGTGGTTTTAATACTGAACATTTGCCTACTATTGCAGTGGGCACAACATAATAAATAACCTAAATCAAATAAAAATTCAGAATTATGAAATTAAATGCAAAGCAAGAGATTCCGTTTAAAGGAATGATGAGGAGTATGATGATGTTGGTTGCCACAGTATTTATACTTTCTAGCTGTAATATGGATGACGGGGATAGTATTCCTGAAAACGTGGCTTATGTTTCACTTTATCAAGCATCGCCCAACGCCCCAGCCTTAGACATCGAAATTGATAACAGGCAATTGAACACTTACTCTTTTGATTACGCAGATTACACAGGGTATTTAAGGTTTTTTACAGGTAGTAGAAATTTTAAATTTACCCCAGCAAATGCCAATAACATAGTAGCCGATACTACCTTGACTATAGGCGCTGGAAGAACCTATTCAATCTTTACCGTAGGGGAATATGATGATTTGAAAGTGTTGAAGTTAGAAGACAATTCAGACACCCCAAGTAATGGAAATGCTAAAGTAAGGCTGGTAAATTTATCACCAGATGCACCAACATTACAAGTTACAGCTGATGGTCAAACTGATCCTTTATTTAGCGATTCTAACTTTATGGATGCTTCTGACTTTATGGAACTTACCGCGGCAGAATACGACCTAAAAGTTACATCTCCGGATGACAACACGATTGAGCTAAATGTACCAGACATCAAATTTCAGAACGGATATTACTACACTATTATTCTACGAGGGTATAATACACCGCCAGCAGGCAACAGCAATACATTAAGTGTACAAATAATTGTAAACTAATAAAATTCAGTAGATTAGAAAGCAGAAAGGCAACCCAAGTTGGGTTGCCTTTCTATTTTTATCAGTTCTAATTTTTTAAAGAATAATAATCAACAAGAGAATGACGATAATAGCACCTGAAGAGATGTAAAGCCCTCCTCCTCCGCTATCGCGAATATCTTTTTTCATAGTACGTACTTCTTTACGCAGTTCTTTTCTTTCTTCTCTGGTCAAACTGGATTTGTCCATGTCTTTAATTTCATTCAAGCGAACCACCATAGCTTGCATTTCTTCATGGGTTAACTTCTCGGTCGATTTGTCCGTGATTGGATCGCTTATAGTTGCAGCGCTCATCTGGCTTGGAACAAACATTAATAGTATTATCCCAAAAGTGAAATAGATAGATAATTTTTTCATTGCTTAAAATTTAATGTTTTAGGAATAACCATCAAGTTACAACAAATGTTTTCTAACCCACGACAGAATACCGGTCTATTTCTTTTTGAGCTTTGCGTCACTTTTTACTTCATATAATTCATTATCGGAAGTCATAAACCCAAACACCCAACCCGTAGCTTTACCTTTAAACACCATAATAAGATCGCCCATTTTCACTTGTTCATAGTTACTCTCGTTTACACTAATGAGTTGATTATTGGTGCGGATGAAAAACCCTCTTGTATTTCCAGTTTGTCTAAATTTGTCTAACACCAATTCTGAATAAACGATTTTCATTCCAGTGTTCACTTCCTTTCTATAGGCCAAAATGTATTTAATCATCTTTCTGAAAGCCAAAAACCACCAAATGGTAAAAGGAAAAATCATGATAGGTATAAGCCAAAGCCCAGAAAACAAGGAGCCGATAACTACCCATCCCAAAATAACAATTACCCAAATGCGGTTTTTGATTGCACGATTTCTAGCCTTTTTTAGAAGCTCAAAATCAGCTTTGGTCATTTGTAACTCTCGTTCCTTTGGCACGAAGTTTTGATGCTTATCAACATCAGGAACAATGGCTTTAATTTTATCCTCACTGATTTCTGCTTCGGCAATTACTCTGTTATAAAAAACGGTTTGAGAATACTTGGAATAATGAATCTCTACTTCCATACCTACCGACATACGACCATAAATAATCGCATCTACCGGTAATTTTTTGTCATCAAAATATAGGTAATATGTTCTCCGTGTAGTAGTCTTACTTCGGGTACTGCCTCTACTCCCTCCACTAGAACTATGCGAGGTGGTAATGTCTATGTGTTTATCGGTAATAGTACCCGTCAGAATTTGCTTCTTCTTTTTGATGAAATCCAAAATGAAACCTCTCATTATGTAGCCTAGAACGGCTAAAAACAAGAGAAAAAACACTCCAAAAATGATAATAGGTATCATTTCATCGATTTCGGAAAGAAGGTTATCCCAGAAAAAGAACTTTATAAACGCGAAGAAAATGAGCATAAAAATTAAAACCCCAATCAAATTGGTTTTTGCTTTCTTCAATTCCTCCGGAAGTAAATCCACTTCCACTTCTGTATAAGCCATACGTTCTTTTTTTGAGTTAAATTTCTAGAAGTTATGCCCAAGCGACTATACCGTGGTGTGGGTATATTCTCATACCCTTAAACAAAAAAAGCACTTTCAGTTTTAATTGAAAGTGCTTTTCTAAATGGATGGTTAATCTTATAAAATCACTTGTCCACCAAGTACCACACCATGACTAAATGAACCTCTCACACTATGCGTTTCTCCTGGCGCTAAATTACCTCCGCTTACAAAGTTCAAAGGCACATAGCCATCGGTTCTAAAAGCTTCGAAAAAGAGTTTGCAAGAACGATTGATCATGCCCGCAAAACCAATCACAAGCTGATTTTGTCTTTCCCATGGCGCTCCTTCAGGTCCGGCAATAAATTTCGAAAACTCGCCTGACAGCGTATATATTACATTGCTTTCTGGGTTGAAATTGTATTTTGCTCCAATATCAAAAGAAGAGACTTTTGAAGCTGGAAACACATCTAGCGGTGGGTTTGGATTAAAGGTGCCGGGCCAAACTTTTACAGTTTTAGCAAAACTACCTTGTGCTACAAATTTATCGCTGATTTTTAAGTTACCATATGCGGTATAAGCCGGATTATTATCTTGACATGGGTTGAAATGTGTTACAGGATATGCATGACAATACGCACTACCAAACACAAACGAACCGCCTACATTGAGTTCGGTTTCTTCACTCAAATTCATTGTATAGTTAATGTCAGATACAAAGTTGTTGATTTTAGAAGGCACATTCGAACCATTACCTACTGGAGTAGCCAAGGCACGGAACTGGCTACCACCTTGCACAGCCATAAATTTAGCATGAATTCCTCCTTTTCTATACCCCACTTGTAAGCCATAACCTAAACCACCGAAGGCATGCCAAGTAGTAGAATTAGAAAATGGACTCACGCTTCCCACCTGACCAAAAGGTGCATCCATTTTGCCAATAGCACCATAAAATGGAGATTTATTCAAATCACCCATTACCAAAAATGCTTTGTAAAGTTGAATCTGGTTCCTAGTTAAGGTTGTGATGGTTCCTTGCCCAAAGCTTTGCTCTGGATTATACAGTAATTCAGCATGAACTGTAATCCAATTATTGATGGCTCCAGTTGTTGAAATCTGAAAAGAATGAATTACCGCCTCAGTAACTGTTTTCCCTATCTGATTTGTAGATGTTGGGTGGCGCATGAGATAAGCGAACTTTGAATCCTCATTCGATCTTTGGTAATCAAAAATAGAAATCAGAGAGGTGCCAATGGTTAAGCTTCTATCTTCTAAAGCTCCTTTTTGTCTTTCCTCTAATAGGATATTTACTTTCCTGAGGTTCTGACTAGGGTCCAACATTTTGTATGAAAATTGAGAGTTGATCCCAATTGTTCCTTTTGAATTTTCTTGCGCGTTGCTTTGAGCAATAGCCCAATTGCACAATAGCATCATTGCGAAAAATACTTTTTTCATTTTATTGTTTTGAATATTAAATGAGAAGAAAACTAAATGGAGAGGTTATTAAAATTACCATGTCAGCTTGCTGACTTAAAAAATCATACAAGTGTAGTGCTTTCACTTAAAAAGGCCAAAAATGCGCTCCATTTTTATTCGATAGAAAACAGAAAAGCCGAATCAGCAAATTGATAACTTTACTAACTCGGCTTAACCTTATGTTTTTAGTGAATTTACTTCACTGCAAAATGAATATCAGTAATCAACTCATTATCTGGCACGCTACCTGGCATATTTACATACTCTTCAAAAGGAGAAATTCCCTTTACCGTTTTAATTGCTTTGGCCCTATGCAAGTTATACATGGCCGACCACGCATTACCTAAATGTCTATAAGGGCCAGTATGGCGAAGGGTGTATACTTTGATTGCCGGAATTTCGCCTACTTTCATTCCCGAAGGCAAATCATGTGGAACTGACTTTACAGCAAGTCCAGAAGTATATTCGACCTTACCATTTGCAAAGTCCCACTTATGGTAGATCGAAAACATTTTCCCTGCAATAAGGTCTTCTTTATCCTTAAAAAACTCACCTATTTTACCAAAGTCCCGTTTCATGTCCTGATCAATGGAATCAATAGTTGAATGACTATGGATGCCAATGTATTGTACTTTGGGTAAAGCCTGTTCACCTCTAAAGTCGAGTTTAGAATGGACCTCACCGTCTTCAACATAATCCTTTAAAAGATTTAAGCCTCGCTCATAATCCATACCTATAAACCCAAGCATCATCTTCTTCATCCAAAACATGAAGAAGGGCAGGCTGCTATCCATAAACCAAGTCAATTTTGTGCCGCCAGAAGTGGGCTCCAACTCAAATCGAACTTTGGCTTTAGATTTCCATGGTTTTAAAAATGTTAAATCAAGATTGATAGATTTATTTTCTACCTCGCTTGTGATGCGCATGTTACCAGAACCAATTCTTTTACCCTCCCACTCATAGTATTTGGTATCGGGGGCTACCTTCACTTCGTATTCTGGTTCCAGAATAAGCCAAGGCGACCATGCAGGCCAATGGTTGAAATCATTTAATGCTTTAAAAACCTTATCAGGAGAAGAATTTATTTCAATGCTTCGGTTCAAATCAATTTTAGGCATGGGTTCAGGAGTGTTGGTTTACACCACTGAATTTAAATAAAATGTATGAATAGATGGGTGAATCGCTAAAGAAGAAATTATATAAAGCTATTTCACCTCAAAAGAAAAACTTACAGTTCCAGCTACTACTAAATCCTTTCGAATGCATTTCACATCTATATCATTACCCGCCTCTAATGCTCCCTTTAGTTCGCTCAGACGATAATAAGACTCAGAAACAATACCTATTTCCTTTCCATTATATTCTACTGAGATCTGGTCAAATTCTGAATGGAGCTTAAGTTTTACAGAATCCCCAGTGGTTAACTGCCTAAAATTCGACCGTTGAGTTTTAATTTCAGCTAGGTTGAAAGTACCAAAGCCAGAGGCTAAAGCCAGCTGCCTTTCTTTATTGAGGTTGCGAACAACAGTTGACTCCTCTTTGTGCAAATCCTTGTCTAACAAAAATGCATTCGATAAAAAACCAGCCACTTCTAAAATCATCAGTCTATATTTAGATATAAAGGCAATACGCCATTGCAACTACCAGAGTTACAAAAACCATGATACTCTTTTTCGAACACAAAACTGAATGAATTCATGCTCATCGGTTTATTCGCTAGGGTGAATAATTCGAAATTGAAAAAAATCGCACTACCCGCAAGTTATTTTACGCCTTGGCATCAAAGCTACTGTACAATAAATAAATACTTATGAAATCTATGATCCTTAAATCTGGCATGGCACTTTTTCTTCTTATTAGTTTTAGCTGCGGAGGAGACGATTCTCCTCAAGAGGAGGAAGAAACTACTCAAGAATTGCCCGCAGTTTTTCAAAGTTTCACTGATAATGTTACTGTATATATTAACGGCTCATATGTAGTGATTGAAACCAATGACGTACCCAATCATCCGAGCCCATACTTTGCACAATCAGACGACAGGTATGAGGCCTACAACGGTAGCAACAGCAATTTTAAAATAAACCCAAACCGAATTGTGGAACAAAGCATTACGCTAAGGATTCCCTTAAACCCAACAGAGGCGACCAATAAACAAGCTACGCCTTTGGGCGCTATAGGAGTTTCTGTAAATGGCGTAGTTTTCTTTAACCAATACGCTGGGCCAAACCAACCGCTGACCAATGAGATTGATTCTTTCGATCAATACCTTGGCCATCCGCAGCAGTCTGGCACTTATCATTACCACCAAGAACCTCTTTATCTGACGGCTACGCTTGGCAGCGATAAGCTTTTAGGCTGGCTGTTAGACGGTTTTCCTGTTTATGGTCCGGTAGAAAACGGAATTAGAGTAACCAATGCTGATGTAGATGATTATCATGGACATAGCCATGTAACGACTGAATACCCAAATGGAATTTACCATTATCACATTACAGATGCCGACCCATATATTAATGGAAGTGGCTTTTTTGGTGTAGCAGGAACGGTTTCTAACTAATCGACATGAAAAAGATCATACTCTATATCGGGCTTATGCTATGTACTTATAAAGCTACCATAACGGATTTTGATGACAATCCGATAATTCCAGATGTGATTGTTAACACCAATGAAGCAAACCTAAAAAGAAACGGTGCCTTTATGCTTTTAGATGGCAAACCCTTTTCTGGTCACTTGGTTAGTTACTATTCCAACGGCCAGGTAGAGTCTAAAAGCACCTATTTTGAAGGGCTTCGCGAAGGCAAATCCAGTCAATTTTATGATGACGGTAGCCTTAAGGAAGAAAGGTGGTATAGCAAAAACCAGAAAACAGGTACCCACTATGGTTGGTGGCCCAATGGAAATAAGAAGTTTGAATTCCATTTTGTTGATGGGCTTCATCATGGAGAAGCCAAGGAATGGCAAATAGACGGACAGCCTTATAAATTCTTCAACTACACTTTAGGTAAAGAAGATGGTTCTCAAAAAATGTGGGAGTCAGACGGCAGCGTTCGGGCCAATTATGTGGTAAAAGATGGCCATCGTTACGGTCTAATCGGATTAAAAAATTGTAAATCAGTAGATAATGAAACAGGAACATTTAGCGCTTTACCTTATTAACTTGAGCCTTCTATTTCTTTTTGGTTGCACGAACCAAAACACGGAAACCGAAGGAACTCCTCTCCCCTTTTATAATTCGGCAGACTTTACACCAGAATGGATAGGTGAAGAAGAAGTTCAATATTCCGAAATTCACACCATTGCAAACTTCAGTTTTCAGAACCAAAGTGGAGAGGTGATTAACAATAAAAGCCTGGCTGGAAAAATATACGTAGCCGATTTCTTCTTCACCATTTGTCCTAGCATATGCCCAAAAATGACTTCGAATTTAGAAAAGGTTCAAACAGAATTTATCAATGATAAATCGGTTATGTTGGTATCTCACTCTGTAATGCCTTGGGTAGATTCAGTTTCTGTTTTAAAGACTTATGCAGAAATGCATGGAATAGAGAACCGTAAATGGCACTTACTTACAGGCCACACTGAGGAGATATACCAACTGGCTCGTCAGTCTTATTTTGCTGAAAAGGAAATCGGTTTGGATAAAGATTCAAATGAATTTCTTCATACTGAAAACTTTATTTTGGTGGATGGTTTAGGAAGAATTCGTGGCGTGTATAATGGCACCATTCCATTAGAAATGGATCGCTTAATCACTGATATTAAAACATTGAAGCAATTAGGGTGAAAAGCCATGAAATTGCTAATCCAGACCAAACAATAAGAATCCCCATTCTTGATTTTATTTTTTTCCCGTGGTTGTACCAATGATAACCCAAACCGATAAAGAATAAGATCAGGAATGGCCAGTCAATTATATATATTTCTAAGGGAAGTACTGAGGCCATTGAGAATATAAAAAAGCCAAAACCGCTGAGTACAAAAAACGCTATCTGGGGCTTTTTCATTGAAAATGAACTGGTAGATTCGAAGCTAGCCAGCAACGAAAAAAAACCTATAGCAACGGGGGCATAAGTTGAAACCTCATAGTATTTAACAATAGACGCTATTGCACTGAAGCCAAGTAAAACAATTACAAGTTTGGTAAACTGGCTTTTGGCCTTTTTAACCTTAAAAAGGCCAAAAACACCTGCCAAAGCAATAATTAGAGATGATACCATTTCCTCAATAAAAGTAACGCCACTTTACTAATTCATATAAAAAACACTATTACCATATTGTGATCTTTCCAGAGCCCTGAACCTATATTTTTCATAGACAGCTTCATTTGTTCAATAAGTCAAAATCGGTATAAATTCGGTAATCCTACAGCGGCAATCTCGGAATAAAAGGACAGATAAGACCTACCCCTTTTGGGTGGTTTTTTATGATAATTGATAGAAAAAAAATCCAGGGTCGTATACCCTGGTTTTACTTTTCACCTAAACATTGTTGCGTGCGAACTTTATAGCTACATGCATCAGATTCTTTAATTCCTTTTATTTTAAAATTACAACCCGCTTAATAGGGTAATAGAAAACAGCACCCAAACCATTAATTGCAAAACCAAGTCAATATTCCTTTTTGATATATTCCTGTTACTTCTAGATCCTTCCATTTTATTTTCTTCGATTCCAATAAGGAAACATCACTCCCCCTATTTCATTAGTTCTTAATCAAAAATTTATCCTCTTTAAATCATGACTATTTCGTATACATAGACATGGACTTCACAAACTTAAAGTGTGATTGTTCAAAAATTTTATTTTAGAGTTTCTCTTGATACTGGAGTAAAGTCTAAGCACATGCAATTTGATAAAAAACAAGCTACACCTTCCCACCCGAAAAGGGTAGTTGTTTAAAAAAATACGGTTCAGATAATTAGAAAAGCACTTTAAATACAAAAAACCCAGAACCGTCCGCTCTGGGTTTTACTTTTCACCTAAACACTGTCGTTGGGATGTCCCAATACAGATATCTTAATGGAAGGGGCAGTTGCCTAACCTCTTCCCTACCTTGTTACTTATTAATCATCAGTTTGAGGTTCTTCACTTGGCCTGCTGTTACTAACCTTACAATGTATACTCCGCTTGGTAAGTTGCTACCATCAAAGCCTACTTCGAACTTCTCATTCGCTTGTAGTTCTCCTGAATAAATTTCCTCGATCTCTACTCCTGATGTGGATACCAAGCCTACTTTGGCCGGACCTTCTACATTGCTGCTGATACTTATAGTAGTAAAGCCAGTTGTTGGGTTTGGATAGCTTTCGATGTTTAACTCGGCTACAAAACGCTCCTCGGTTTCACCAAAAGCCAAGCTCTGATTTTGTGTATTCATACTTGCTCCACAACTTCCTAAGCTCGCTCCCTTTCTAAGGTAATCTTGAACACTACTGTTCTTGATTCTGACAGACCTGCCTTTATAGCACATCTCTACGTATTTGCCTAAGTCTGTAATATCAATCACTTCTACATTCACCATACCCACCGTTACATTGCCGCTCTTGTCTTTGGCCGTCACCTCTAACTGGTTCATGCCTGCGTCATCGCTGCTATATTTAGTTCTTGGGAAATCGATTTTATACACCTCACAGTTATCGCTCACCAATGGCTCAATGTCATCGTCTTTCACATACTCTGTGTTCTTCTTAGTGTAACTTCTTCGGCCTCTTCCGTAGGTTTCATCATACACTACTACCATTACTGGACCTTCAGCTATCACAGGACCTAAGGCATCTACAACAACAACGTAAGTTTCTACTTGATCGCTGTTGCCTGCAGCATCAGTCACAGTCAACATTACCCTATGGCCTTTCAGCTTCGTCTTCTTAGACTTTTTATGGCCGTAGGCTTTGCCTTTACCAGGATCATTGTCATCGTCATCATCTCCATAATTATGGCCTTTACCATGTGTATGCTTATGATTTCTACAACTCTCTTCTTCCTCATAAGTGTAGAATGAATCACCTCTTCCTATGTCATCACAATCGAAGTTCATTCTATCAATGCTGAATGTGATACAGTCAGTATTATCATAACTGCCGCCATCCAACATCGATGGATCTACCATTACAGTTCCGTCTGCCCCTAGGCTCACGGTGACGTAATCCAAGGCTACTGCGGTTGGTGCAATATTATCCTGAACAGTTACTGTTACTGGCACTGTAGTGATATTACCACTCTGATCGGTTACGGATACGTTTACTGTATTTGTTCCTAAGTCGGTACAGCTAAAGCTATCGATATCAACACTTGTGCTTGAAATACCACAGTTGTCTGAAGTATAAACTGTTCCTGCTGGCACTGCTACTAGTCCACAGTCTGACACATTAAAGTTGAAGTCTCCTTGTTGCTTCTTACCTTCTCTATTTGTGTAAGAAATCCAGCCACTTAAACCGTAGTTGCCATTCTTATCATTGGCCGCATCTCCTAATTGGAAGCCATATTCATGGTCTGTTGGAGCATGATCTAGCTGTATAATTTCACCTGTGTTTCTACCTCTTCCGGTCAAGGTTCCACTGGCCAACTCATAGTAGGTCCAATCTCTATAATTATTCCTTACTGTATACTTGTTTCCTTTCCACTTGCCACCTTTGTCGCTCCATGTCTCCCAATCAGCTCCCCCGGTTAACATCAGACTTACAGTCCATTTGTCTGTATCGTCTTCTATGTTTTTAAGGGTACCCGTCACCGTTGCCGTTTTACCATCTAGACTTCTTACTATGCTGCCTCCGGCTGCATCAAACTCGAATCTAGCATCTTTAGCTTTGTCCTTTTTAGGCTTCTTGCCTCCGTTATCATCATCGTCATCATCTCGGCCACCTTTATCATCGTCATCATCATCGTGACCACCTTTGTTGCCCCAGTTCCACCAACTCCAGCCTCTTGAATGAGTGGCTAAATTGGCCACTTCGATATCTGAACTCATTCCCATTACCATTCCTTCTTCATTGTCGTAAGGAAGGTATTTGCTCAACCACATGGCATGACCTTCCGCCCCTGACAGTTCACACTCTGTATCTCTCTCTAGGTCTGCTTCACTGTAGATTAGTAAGTCATCAGCAGATACCGATGCACTACCATTCTCATTAAGATTTACGATTAAGTCTTGAGCGTTTACTATTGGTGCAATGATGTCCGTCACGGTGACTGTTACCGTACCGGTGTTTACGTTTCCATTAACATCAATGGCTGTAAGTGTTACCGTATTGGCACCTAAATTTGAGCAATCGAAGCTATGGATATCAATCGTTACAGACGCTATTCCACAATTGTCAAATGTTCCTCCATCAACATCCTGAACAGTAATAGCACTCTGACCTTCGCTGTTCACAAACACTTCAATGTTAGTACCTACAATAGTTGGTAAAATCACATCAGTAACTGTTACTATCGCTGTTGCGCTTGTTTTATTACCACTGGCATCGGTTGCCGTTAAGGTCACCGTATTCTCTCCAATATTGAAACAGTCAAAAGTGTTTTTGTCTATACTCAAATCGAAAGTACAGTTATCGAATGTACCGTCATTCACGCTACTTGGTGTAATGCTGGCAGCTCCATTTTCATCCAAGAACACTTCAATATTCTGGGTGATTATTGTAGGAGCAATTATATCTCTAACAGTGACCGTTGCAGTATTGCTGCTCACGTTACCGTTGTTGTCGGTTACTGTTAGGGTTACTGTATTCACTCCTACATTCGTACAATCGAAAGTCGTTTTATCTAAGCTGAAACTTGCGATTCCACAGGCATCATTACTTCCATTATCAATCATGCCTGTTGTGATGCTGGCATTGCCGCTGGCATCTAGGTCGATTGTAATGTCTTTAGTGATTACTTCGGCTGCGATTAGGTCTCTTACAGTTACCGTTGCAGTATTGCTGCTCACGTTACCGTTGTTGTCGGCTACTGTTAAGATTACTGTGTTCGCTCCTACATTCGTACAATCGAAAGTCATTTTATCTAAGCTAAAGCTTGCGATTCCACAGGCATCATTACTTCCATTATCAATCATGCCCATTGTGATGCTGGCATTGCCGCTGGCATCTAGGTCGATTGTAATGTCTTTAGTGATTACTTCGGCTGCGATTAGGTCTCTTACAGTTACTGTTGCAGTATTACTGCTCACGTTTCCGTTGTTGTCGGTTACTGTTAAGATTACTGTGTTCGCTCCTACATTCGTACAATCGAAAGTCGTTTTATCTAAGCTAAAGCTTGCGATTCCACAGGCATCATTACTTCCATTATCAATCATGCCCGTTGTGATGCTGGCATTGCCGCTGGCATCTAGGTCGATTGTAATGTCTTTAGTGATTACCTCGGCTGCGATTAGGTCTCTTACAGTTACCATTGCAGTGTTTCTGCTCACGTTACCGTTGTTGTCGGTTACTGTTAAGATCACTGTGTTCACTCCTACATTCGTACAATCGAAAGTCGTTTTATCTAAGCTAAAGCTTGCGATTCCACAGGCGTCATTACTTCCATTGTCAATCATGCCTGTTGTGATGCTAGCATTGCCGCCCGCATCTAGGTCGATCGTGATGTCTTGAGTGATTACCTCGGCTGCAATTACATCTCTCACAGTTACCATTACAGTGTTGCTGCTCACGTTACCGTTGTTGTCGGTTACTGTTAAGGTTACTGTATTCACCCCTACATTTGTACAATCGAAAGTCATTTTATCTAAGCTGAAACTTGCGATTCCACAGGCATCATTACTTCCATTATCAATCATACCCGTTGTGATGCTAGCATTGCCGCCCGCATCTAGGTCGATCGTGATGTTTTGAGTGATTACCTCGGCTGCAATTACATCTCTCACAGTTACTGTTGCAGTGTTAGTGGATGAATTGCCATTGACATCTGTTACTGTCAAAGTCACTGTATTAGTACCAACATTTGAGCAATCAAATGAATCGATATCAAGGGCGTAACTGGCAATAGAACAGTTGTCCGTAGATCCATTGTTGATCTGTTCTGGTGTGATGCTTCCGTTTCCATTAACATCCAAGTCAACCGTGACGTCTTGTGTGATCACTTCGGGAACTTCACTATCCACAACGGTCACCGTAAAGGTGTCTATTGAAGTACCAACCGCATTGGTGGCGGTAGCGGTTACTGTTGTGCTACCAAGTGCAAAGAAACTACCTGGTTGAATATCATAAGTAATGGTCGATTCTGGAATAGCCGTGATCTCTGTAGCTGCATAGTTTACAACCGCTCCACATTCTCCTGCATCGTTACTTACTTTAATGTCTGCTGGCACCACAATGCCTGGTGGCAATCCAGTGACAGTCACATTAAATGAAGCCGAAGTAGCATTATCTGAACCATCGGTAGCTGTATAAGTCACTACCGTTGTTCCGATTGGGAAAGTAGCGCCATCCTCAAGTCCTGCCGTCAGTGCAGTGGTTACTGAACAATTGTCCGTTCCGACAGGAGCCGTATAATTCACTGTTGCACCTGCTGCACTTGTAGCAAAGACATTAATGTCTGCTGGTGCCGTAATTTCAGGTGCGATTTCATCAATCACCGTCACATTGGCTATGGCTGTAGAAGCATTACCTGAAGGGTCGGTTACTGTTAATATTACCGGGTTAGAGCCAGAATAGATAGGAGAACCAGAGTTAATCCAATCCTGATTCAGCTCCATATTAAACAGTCTACCATTATTATTCGAGTTGCTTAAATCTCTTACAGTCTGACTTCCTGTACCATCTTCAAAATCGTAATAAAGAATTAAACCAGGAGTTGTTCCATCAACTTCTCTTTGATAAGACTCTTTTATTTGACTTTGGCTACGTGCATAATTCCAAACCCTTACATCATCAATATCAAGAGATGAGAAGGTAACACCCGCTAGGTCTTCACGCGCAGCGATTATTAGTTTGCCATCGGCCGTATTTAAGTTATAATCCCTACTTGGTACTGGAGTAGGCTCTCCATTGACGTAAGTATAAACCGTAGTTCCATTATATACCGCTGCCACATGCACCCACTCATCTTGATCAATGATATAACCAGTGCCATGATCCCAAGTAGGATTACCGAAACCATAGAATTTCAACTCAGCACCAAAGCTTTGATAGAAACCGAAAGATCTGGCCGTACTGGTTCCTCCCCAATTAATAATATGCTCATTGAAACCGTCCTGTTCATCAACTCTCATCCAGAACTCTAGGGTACGAGACATATTACCTGAAATACCTAGTTTATTATCACTCGAAACATATTCGTCATCTCCATCAAACCTTAATGCAAAGTTATTCTGCTCACCATCAAGCGAAGAACAGTCAAAATCGCTTCGGTCAATACTCAAGGTCACATTACCTGAATCATCTGAGGAACCATTATTGATTTGCTCAGGTGTAATGGTTGCGTTTCCGTTAGCATCAAGCAGAACAGTAATGTCTTGAGCAACAGCTACCGGGTCGGTTACATCCTGAACAATTACTGTTCTAGTTGCTACAGTTTCATTACCTGAAGCATCCGTAGCGGTATAGGTCACTGTATAAGAACCTGGCACATTCGCGCTCACATTATCTATAGTCGATAAAGTAGCTGAACAGTTATCGACAACTGATGCTCCTGCATCTGTATATGTTGTGAAGGCATCATGCTCAACCGTAGCTGATCCATTGATTGTAATTGTTGGTAAAATTTCATCGATTACCGTAACATTGGCAATACCAGTAGAAACATTTCCGCTTCCATCGGTAGCTTGAAGTGTTACTGTATTGATACCTAAATCATCACAAGAGAAATCTAATTGTGGCGCTGAAGCTGTTTCAGGCTGGAAGCCTAAAATTTCATAGATATAGTTACAACTTCCGCCTCCAAAGCGAATCCCTCCTATCTCTGGTACTTCACTCGCATTTATATCAAGAGCTAAAATTCGATTCTGACTACTTCCATGAGTACCTTCTTGATCCACTCTAAAGTTGACATTATCTCTTAGATGGAAACCATAGAATCTGTTGTCATATACACTTCCACCAATAGTAATTGGTGAACTGTTTGCGTTGATATCAAAATCAATCGTCTTAACAACATTCCCATCAGTATCTAAAATTTTAATATCCTGCTTTAAGCTTCCATGAACAATAAAGATTTCAGGTCCGGCACCTGGGGTAATTGGAGTATCGAACATTACATCATGTTGTACCCCTGCTGGGTCACTACAGTCTTGTAAGACTGTTCCCAAGTCAAGATCACCTAGTACGCCTAAGGCTTTTGATTCGGTCATACCAGTATTAAAGTCAGCATCCCAAAACCTATTCGCACCACCAGAACCTGCGGTTAATGTTGAAAGTATAAGCGTGGATCCTATGCTATTGGCAGGTGTTAATGTTTTAGTTTCACCGCCATAGGTATAGCTAATTCCTGTTAGTTCTCTACCATTTCTAGTTCCGCTAACTACTGGCACAACTTCTTGACCTCCGTTATCTCCAGAAACGCCAAACAATAGTGATTGAATCCCACAATTATCATCACTTCCGTTATCTATCTGAGAAGGTACGATTGAGGCATTTCCGTTAGCATCGAGGGACACTGTTATGTCTTGTGTGATGACATTTGGCACGGTAACATCCTGAACAGTGACTGTGGCAGTACCCGATTGACTGTTGCCACTTGCATCAGTTGCCGTTAATGTTACTGTATTGACTCCTAAATTATTACAATTGAACTCTGTAATATCAAGGCTTAGAGTTACGCTTCCTGAGTTATCTGAAGACCCATTGTCAATGTCTTGAGGAGTGATTGTGGCATTGCCAATGGCATCTAATTCAACTGTAATATTTTGTGTGATAACTGTTGGATCTGTAACGTCAAGTATCGTCACTGTTCTAGTCACTTCAGCAGATTCATTACCTGAACCATCAGTGGCTTTGTAGGTCAATACGTAAGTGCCAGCTGTTGCCGTATCTACAGTTCCTTGAATATCTAAAGTAGCTGAGCAGTTATCTTCTCCCGTGGCTGTTTCCGAATAAGTCTCATTTTGATTAAGGCTGATTACGGCATCTCCGTTCAAATTAACTGTTGGTGCGATATTGTCTTCTATCGTCACCGTTGCCGTTCCAGTTGCTCTATTGCCGGATGGGTCGGTTACAGTAAGGGTCACCGGAACACCTGGACTGTCCTGTACATTGTCATTTTCCCAAATTGCTCCACCTTCAATCGTAATCACATCACCACTTACTATTTCTGTAGCAGTGGTGCCGGTTCCTTCATCAAAAGAAAACCCAAACACAAGACCTTGTGTATCGATAGCGCCACAAGGTGATGCATTGTCATTAATCTGCTGAACAGTACGCGCAGAATCCCAAAGTCTTACCTCATCTATTGAAGCATTTGCGACATCGACAAAATTTCCGATGGCCCAATCTGCCAACCTTGTATCGGCTGAAAAACCCGAATCACTCCACGCTTCAGTCCCATTCTGATATAGCCTGACGGTAGAGCCATCAAATACCCAAGCGATATGATCATACTCTGTACCACTAATGGTGACTCCGGTATTTATCCAACCTCGGCCTAATCCATATATAGAAAGTTGGCCGCCAGAGTTCTTGGCTGTTTCAAAAGTAAAGGTCGGGCTCGTTGTGGTTATTCTATCAAAGACCCCATCTGCTCCATTATTTTTAACCCAATATTCCAGAGTGAAACTGTTGCCCAACGCAATCTGATTAGGTAAAAGAACCCTAGTGTTGCCACCATTAAGTCGAAGAGACCCAGAGATACACTCAGCGCTCAAATCATTGCAATCAAAACTAGATTGATCCAATGTGTAAGTTAGAGTTCCCCCAGAATTGTCTGAAGAACCATTGTCTACATCTTGAGGCGTGATAGTTGCATTTCCGTTGGCATCTAATTCTACCGTGATATCCTGAGTCACAACTATTGGATCAGTAGCATCATTTATCGTAATGGAGAATTGTTCAGATGCTGTAATTCCAAAACTATCTGTGATGATGAGTTCTGCGGAGAAAGTGCCAATACCCAGTTCCGTGTCTAAAGTTGCACCAGTTCCTACGCTATTTCCATCCACAAACCATTCGTAACTGGCTATTCCATTGTCATCTGACGATCCTGAACCATCGAAAGAAATGGTAGCCGTTGCACTCTCACCAATAGACGCAGTGATATCACCTCCAGAAGAAGCAACAGGTGGTTCGTTACAAAGTGTACCTACCTGATCAATGTCGTGTAATACGTAAGCACTGATGATACCTCTATTGGCAGTGGATCCATTGTTGGCCGCAAAACCGATATCCATTGTTGAACCGCTGGCTATAAACTCCAGCGTTGCGTTTACTGTATTCGGTATCCATCCGCTTACGTTGACAGGGTTTCCTTCAATAAGGAAAGTAGTATTGTTACCTGTAGAATTGTGATCATTTGACATCAATAGTTGCAGCCTATGCTTGTTGCCGGGAACAAGCCCAGTAAGGGTAATGGCCGAAGCGCTACCATTGGGTTGGTAAAGAATTCCGTTGAACAATTCGTCAAAGAGAGTTCCAGGAGTACAATCAGTACAGAAATCTCCACCTCCATTGTTGAGGTTAGTTAAAGTACCAGGAGTATTATCAAAACAAATACCATTCACCTGAACAGGTTGAGCATTCGCACCTACGTTTGTCGCAGCCACTAAAAGTCCATCATTTTGCAATTCTGTAGGGTCGGTGAATGTGGTAATATTCGAAGTGAATGGTTCTACCACATTCACAGTTCTTGTTACTTCACCTGACTCATTTCCAGAACCATCAACTGCTTTGTAAGTCAAGGTATACGTACCGGCTATTGCAGTATCAACTGTTCCTTGAATATCTAAAGTAGCCGAGCAGTTATCTTCTGCTGTGGCTGTTTCAGTGAAAGTCTCATTTTGATTAAGGTTGATTACGGCATCTCCGTTCAAATTAACTGTTGGTGCAATATTGTCTTCTATCGTCACCGTTGCCGTTCCGGTTGCTGTATTGCCGGATGGGTCGGTTACAGTAAGGGTCACCGAAACACCTGGACTGTCCTGTACATTGTCATTTTCCCAAACCGGGGTGCCTCCAACCATTGCGATAGCTGCTCCGCTTACAGATTCAGTAGCCGTTGTACCACTGCCTTCATCAAAGGAAAATCTGAATATTAAATCTTGCGTATCAACGGCTGTGCACGGTGAAGCATTGTCATTAATCTCTTGAGCTGTTCGAGCACTGTTCCAAAGTCGGGCTTCGTCTATTGAAAAGTTAGCCGCGTCAACAAAATTCCCTATGGTCCAATCCGCTAACCTAGTATCAGGAGAGAAACCTGTACCACTCCATTCTTCCGCTCCATTCTTATAGAGTCTTACAGTAGATCCATCGAATACCCAAGCAATATGATCATACCCTGTACTGCTAATGGTCACGCCTGTGCTTATCCAACCTCGACCTAGTCCATAAATCGAAAGCTGACCAGCCCCATTCTTGGCCGTTTCAAAAGTATAGGTTGGGCTGGTTGTTGTTATTCTATCATATGTACCATCTGCACCATTATTTTTAACCCAATACTCAAGGGTAAAACTATTGCCAAGCGCTATCTGGTTTGGTAAAATTATTTGATCGTTTTGGCCATCAATTTTCAGCGACCCAGAGGTACACTCAGTACTCAAATCATCACAATCAAAGCTTGTCTGATCCAAAGCATAGGTCAATGAACCTCCAGAATTATCAATAGAACCGTTATCTACTTGCTGAGGTGTGATAGTGGCATTTCCGTTGGCATCTAATTGAGCAGTAATATTTTGGGTAGATACCACAGGTGGTTCAGTATCTACTTCCGAGCCATTATCTAGGCCTGGATTGGCAAGTACCGACAAGGCAATGGCTGACATGTTTGTCGCATTATAAGGTGCGCCATAGGCCGTTGATGGGTTGTGATAAACCTGATTATCGAAAACCCTTCCAAAAATATTCAGTTGAGCGAGGGGATTATTCACATCCAAGGCTCTACCCTGAGCTCTGATCAATGCTATCTGAAACTCGCGCTGCCAGTCTTGGTTGTTATTTAGGCTAAAGTCAGCATTGCTTTCTAATAATCCGTCTGTTACATTATACAGGTTATAGGATTGCACATCGCTTGTAATAGGAAAGGCTTGACTCGTATTGTTAGCCAAGTAGTCATTGCTTCTATAAAACATATCTGACCAACCAATCCCAGTCTTTCTATTGGGTGTATTCCATTTATTATTCAAAAACCCAACATATCGGCTATAAGCCTGCTGAAAATGACCTTTACTATAATTCGTATATCCTGGAAACGGTACAGCCCCATAATTTAAATCCATTTGGTCTATACCCAACCAATGAGCAACACCTACTACAACTGCCGTGTAATTAACCGAGCCATTTGGTCTGCCTGAAGTCCACTGTGCACCTCCATCATTATGCTGATTAGTAACAAAATTATTAAGATATCGATATTTCACTCGATTGTTTACAATAATACCAACCTCTTTCCCGTGAATTTCAATTTCTCTTAATCCCTTTAACACTGCCATTGCAATATCTTGTCTTGGGTAATTATGGTTATAATTGCCATTAAGTGGTTGATAATAAAACCCACCTTGTCCTGCTCCTCCGTCAATTTGGGCAAAAGTTAAGTAGTCAACTATTTCCTGAGCTACCTGGGCCAATGTCAATCCATTCAAAGTTCCAGTTCTGAAAGTAAATTCAGGTACCGTCTTCAAAAGGCTTGATATAGAAGATAAAGCATCACCGGTAATACCTACCCTGCCCTGATCTGCACCATTAGCTTCATTTGAGAAAATGCCCCTGTTATTTGTGGTGCCACTTATCCTGGTGCCCAATATCTCTGAGCCGTCCGGATTGAAGCCAGCAAGATTATTTTCATCAATACTCGGAATACCAGACTGAAAAGCAGTTCTGGAAGCCATTCTATTAAGTAGTCTTCCAAGTAAATTCGCATATGGATCGGAAGCCCATATCTGGTCATTTCGGGAAATATTATCACTACTCAACCCGTATTGAGCTGCTATGCTAGGCTCAAAAGCAGGAATTCGCCCGTTCTTGGTAAACAATTCTATAGCAAACCTATTGTGATTTGATTGTGGAATATTGGCCCATGCATTCAGAGTATTGTTGAGACCGTTATACCAGGTTGTTGTACGAAAAACAAAAGCCATAGCTTCCTGTATTTGGATATTGCTAAGTACCTCAATCTGCTCTTCTGTCCAACTGCGAGGATCACTGGAAGGAGCCCAGTCTTGTACTCTCAATCTAAAAGTGCCGAATTTTTCTTCACCAGTGCATACACTCCTTACACGTACATTGATATTCATGTCCTCTTCACTTGGGACATTCGGCACCAAGAAGGTCCTTGAAATATCTGCTTCATGAATGCTATTTCTGTTGACTCTACGGACATAGTCATCATCGAAATTTCCATTACGATTTACATCCCAAGCAACATCGTACCCTGAAGTACAAGTAGCATTTCTAATAATGGCCTTCAAGGTAATTGGGGCACTCTCATGTACTACAAAAGGAGTGGAAGGATTATTAGGATCCACTGGAATAGGAATGACACTAAGGTCTTGCCCATAGGTTTGAAGGGTAAAAAGCATCGCGATTGCAACACTTAGAATAGTTTTAAAATGTCGGCTGTCTTTGGCAGAAGACAATAGCAGACGGGAGATACGCCCAGAGGCTCTCTTTGGTTGAAAGGATAACATTACGAGGTTGTTTTGGTTGAATAAAAATGCTTAGCTAGGTGAAGAGAAAACGCATAAGCACACGTAAGGTGGTAAAAAATAGGATTTACCCCCCTACCCAAAACGGGTAGTATTTACAAAACCCTGTATGTAAACGTTTAAATAAAGGTTTTTAAAGCGAAATATTTAAAAAAACTAGATTTCAGAATTAGGGCAAACCCTATTCCTTCTTTATCCTTCTAAAAGTGCCGAGACTTCTGTTCGATTTGCAACTCCTAACTTAAGGTAAAGACTTTTTAGGTGATATTTCACTGTATTGGTTGAAACAAATAATGCGTCTGAAATTTCTTGATTGGAGTAACGCTTACTAAGGAGTTTCAGAATTTCAGTCTCTCTATTTGTTAGGCCATAATCTTCCTTTATTACACCTAATTCATTATCGGAATTAGTGCTTTCTGACCTCTTAATTTTACGCAACTCTCTAATCACCTTGATTCTGTTTTCTAGAATATTCTTAATTCTTGCTAAAAATTCCGCAGCACTAAAAGGTTTTGTCAGGTAGTCATCAATGCCAAGAGTAAGTGCTTGAAGTTTATCCTCGGTATCTGCCCTCGCAGTAAGCATAACAACTGATACCTCTGCTAATTTTTCGTCCTTCTTAATGGCTTCTAACAGTTCAAAACCATCCATTATTGGCATCATTACATCAGAAATAACAATATCTACTGATTTTGACAATAATATTTCCAATGCTTTTTTTCCATTGTTAGCCTCTATAATTGCAAAATATGGCTGAAGGGTTTTGGCAACGAAGGCCCTCATTTCTGGATGATCTTCTGTAACCAACAAAACCGGTTTTTCTAAATTGAATTGTTCCGAATATCTATCAATTGTTTGCTTTAGTGCTTCCTCGATCTTCTTACCGTTCAGTTTGGTTAAAGGCACCAATACTTTTTCAGAAACTCTTTTTAACGGAAGGGTAAATGTAAACTTAGTTTCCTCTCCTAAAGTACTCTGAACTTTCAAATCACCACCATGCAATACGGCCAACTCTTTAGCCAATGCCAACCCAATCCCAGTACCCCCTTCGGCCTTCTTATCAGGTTGCTCAGATTGATAGAAACGGTCGAATACTTTAGGTAGGTCGTTAGGGTGAATTCCGTCACCGTTGTCAACCACTGAAATAATTAGCTTATCTCCCATTGTTGCAACTTCTACTCGAATTATTCCGCCAAGAGGCGTGTACTTTATAGCGTTGGAAAGTAGATTATTTAAAATTTTTGAACACTTTCTACCATCACAGAGAATAGCCAAACCTTCTTCTGCTTGAAAGCAAAGTTTCATTTCTATTTCCTTTTGCTGAGCGGCTGTGGTATATGCCATTAACAGCTCTTCTAGGAAATCTTTAACCCTCATTGGGTTCTCTACTAATTTCAGTTTTCCGGCTTCCACTTTGGCTAAGTCCAAAATCTCTTCGACCAGTAGATTCAGCCTTTCTCCATTCTTTTGTGCCACATTGAGCGTTTCCTTAAGTCGCTCATCAGTGATACTTTCATCTGCTATTAAGGCTTCCAAGGGGGCATTTATAAGTGTTAGGGGTGTTCTCAACTCATGAGAAATGTTAGCAAAAAATCTTGACTTTACTTTATCCAGTTCTCTAAGCTTATCTGCTTGTTCTTGTATCAGCTTTTTATCACGTTCTGCGGCTTCTTTTTGTTCACGGATTTCAGAAGTCCTTTCCTTAACAGTATGCTCTAACATCTCATTTTCTGCTATTAGCTTTCTGTTATTTGTCTTTACAATGAACCAAACAATAAGTCCAAGGACAAGCGTGTAAAACACGAAAGCGCCAAAGGTGAAGTAAAATGGAGTTTCTATTTTAAATGAAAACTCATCGATTTCACTTATTTCACCATAAACATTTTTTGCTCTAACCTTAAAAGTATAGCTACCATAAGGAAGGTTTGTGAAAGTTCTCACTGTTTCGCTAGACCAGTTAGACCAATCTTCTTCACTACCTACCAACTGGCTTTGAAACTCGAGTTTATCCAAAGCGTCATAGAATGAAGCAGAGAAACTAAAATTAAGGGCATTTTGGTCAGGCGACAAAGTAGTTTTAACGAGCTTTTCTCCACCTCCAAAAATTACCGAATCTAAGTTTGTAGCAATTCTTACTTGTCTGATTTTGGTATTAAAAAGGAAAGTTTTTGGTAAGTCAGCAGCTGTTGAAACGTGCTTAATTCCAGAGCTAGTAATCCAAATATCATTTCCACCAAGGCCCGTTGCATACTCGGAATTATGGCTAATTATCCGTTGATAAGGATGTGCCTCCAGCTTGTACTCTTCACCATTCTTAATGAAAAGACCTTTACCATAACCATTAAGTGAGGCAAAAATATTTCCATTGGCTAACTCTATAAATCTAAAAACATTAAAACTGTCGGCCTCACTAAATTCCGAAACAAGGTTAAACCGATCATTTTTGCTATCGAAGGTATATACCCCTTTGTCTGTACCGAATTTCAGACCGTCTGAATGCCTAAAAACTCTGTTTCTAATATTATCGGGCAGGCCTTCAAGCTTTCCATATGACTTTATGTTAATCACCTCATCTTTGGCTTCATTAAGCGTAAGTTTGAAAACGCCAGTGCCTGAATCAGTCATCCAAAAGTCTCCACTTTCGTCCCATTCAAGAAAATCCATTTGTTGTTCAAACCCTTTGAGCTTGTGTATGTATTTCCAATCGTCATTCTGTTTTTCAAACAAGTGCAAATGTCCTTCTACGCTTCCGATGATCATCTGATCTTTACCGGGCACTTCTGCCCCTGCCCAAAGTGCTTCCCCTTTGTAAATCTCTGTAAAGGATGTCTTGTTTATCGTAAGGAGACCAGTATTAGTGGCAGCCAATAAATCGCCAGATTTCTTAAAAAACATCCATGTTCTAAAAGGATAGTTTTCTAATGCCGTAAATATTTTTTCATTATCAACTGATTGCCAAGGTCTTTCCTTAGACTTATATGCCATTCCAGTGGTAGTAGCCACGTAATAATCTTCATTATATTCAGAGATGTACAAGACGTAGCCATTCACTCCATGTCTTTCGTCTAATGAAGTTATTGGTGAATTAAGAATTACTTGGTTGATTGCTCCATGTTGAATAACCCATAGATTATAGTTACTATCAAGCTCCAAGTCCATCACTTGGAAATCAGGCAGCCCAGTAGTTTTATCTAATTTTTGCACCAATTTACCTACCGCATCTATTATAAAAACCCCAGCATTGTCTGTTCCGAAGGCGTAATATTTATCTTGAATATTCAGACCTGTATATCCAAAAGAATCCTTTAACCTATCAGAAACTTCAGTATCCCATTCAACTAAAGTTTCGAAATCATATTTAAAGAGCCCCTTGCTTCGAGTAACGAAAAGCAACTCGTTGTTGGCAAAACGCAATATCTTAATCACTCCAAGTTGTAAAATACGGTCAGCAAGAGGCATTTGTACTAGGCGATTATCATCAAGTTTTACCAGTCCTTTCTCTTGATCAATGGCGTAATACTTACCATCAATTTGTTCTACCTGCCCTAACTCAGATATATTTGAAATCACTGTTATGGTATCTTGAACTGGATCATAAATCAAAAGGTCACGAAAAGCCTTGAATATCAACTTATCATTTACTAGATCCACATGCTCCATTGAACCGTTGTTAATAAAGCTAGAAGGAGTTTTGGGAACCAATGATGTATACTTTAGTTCGCCTTTTAAGTCTGAAGAAAAATAGCCAAATTCTGCTTTGCTTGTGGCGTAAATTCTTCCGTCTGGCCCTTCAACAACATCTTTAAAAGAATCATCAGATATCCTATTGTCAACTCTCCAATTCTGGCCATCAAACTCAATTACCCCAGTAACATTAGCTATGTACATAAGCCCACTCTTGGCTTGTATTAAGGAATATGATTGCTCATGTGCATGGTAATCAGTCGGTAGATATGTATTAATGAAGGGAGTACCTATTTGTTTAATTTCTAGTTCCTGAGAAAAACTGTAGATACCTATAAATGAAAAGAATAAATAAAACCAGTATCGAAGGGTACTTCGCATGGATATCTGAATTAATGTTTTGGTTGAATTTCCACCTCATAAAGGAGTGAGGCTACAGTAAAACTAAAGGTATAATTGATACTCCCAAAAAATTACTGAGATCATAAATCAATGAAGTATAAAAGTGTAATTGTAAAGAGAAATACTTACAAAGAGTGTCAATTATTTACTCACAAACTGCCTAAAAAAAAAACAGAACGATAAAAAACCTTCTTCAAAATTGAACCTCAGCTCATTTTCATTCTATCCAATTGGTAAGTTGAATTTAGCCATTTGATAAATAACGAAATTTATAAATTAACAAATCGAATTCAGACAGATGACATATTAAAACCATTTTGGTTACCTTGAACCAAACTTTATGTGTTAAAGCTCTATGCAAAAAATTAAAAAGGTTTGTATTTACTGCGCTTCTAGCGAAAACATAGACCAAAAGTATTTTGAGGCTACGGAAAAACTAGCAAGAGTACTAGCAAAAAATAACATAACGGTAGTATATGGCGGTGGGAGTCGTGGCTTAATGGGTAAACTTGCCGATACAATACTTGCTGAAAAAGGCAGAATTGTTGGTATTATGCCACACTTTATGAAGGAAGTAGAGTTTCATCATAAAGACGTCAATGAGTTCATTTTCACGGCCGACATGCACGAGCGAAAGAAACAATTCATGGTTGGTGTAGATGCGTTAATTACATTACCTGGCGGATGTGGTACCATGGAAGAACTACTGGAAGCCATGACGCTCAAAAGATTAGGCATTTTTACCAAGCCAATTGTGATCTTAAATGCATTTGGTTACTATGACCACCTGATCAAAATGTTGGAATTCTCGATTCAAGAGAATTTCATGAAACCTATTCATAATAACATATGGAATGCTTTTGAAGACCCAGAGAAGGTTCTTGAAGCTATACATCAGTCTGCACCTTGGAGTAAAGATGCTTTAAAGTATTCGTAGTTCAAAAACACAATAAACCCTTTGAAATACAGTATTTCGCTTATTATCATATTCTATGATATTAAATATATTGATATTTAACAAAGCTAGAAATTATTAGCATTTTTGAATACCGATTTACCGAACCATTTTCCTTGTTAAAGACTATATGTTTAGGGTTTCTATTCTTATTATTCTATTCATTAGTGGGCAATCCCTCCTAGCGAAATCTGATAGCATTGCCGACTACTGGTATCAGCATAGAATATATAATAGCGAAACCCAGTACATCCCACCTTCTCAGATAATGGTGTTTCGCGATGATAGTAATAACCTCAATTACAATCAGGTAAAGGATTTTGGGCCAAGCTACTACATTAGCCTTGCGGATATAGACTTGTTTGAAACGGATAAAACCTATTGGGTTAAGCTTATTCTTTCAAACTATTCAGACCGATATCAGAGCTTAGTGGTATACACTGGTGACAATGCTTATTCAACTGTCTATGTTGAAAAGGGCGAAAAGCTCGACTCTTTAAAAGCGGGTTACTTTGTGCCCGTCAGTGAGCGAAATATAAAAAAGGGATTCCAATCTCAATTTAAATTAGATTTAAAAGTAGGTGAAAACGCCACTCTTCTCATCAAAACCAAGTCATTAGACAACTACCCTCCTCGCTTTGACTTTAAAGCGGTTCAACTTGAAAAATGGCAGCAACAAGCAGAACAAAAGGCCTTATTAGAGGGGGTTTTCACTGGATTATTAATTATTTTATCCATCTTAGGTATTTCTCTGTATACCTACGTTAGAAGAGTAGTTTTCCTTTTTTACGCTTTCTATGCCATCACAAACACTATTTACTTTCTCTTTTTTCATGGCTTTCTAGATCCTTATATTTTTCCTGAGCATCCTGAAAAAATATCTTTACTATGGTTATTGCCCAATCTTTCGGCAGTATTCTATTTTTCTTTTGCGCGTCATTTTCTTAATACAAAAGAACATTACCCAAAGTGGGACTATTACTTCAAAGTTTTTATTGGAGTAATGCTAGTGGCTTTCGTTCTCAACTCTATCTACATTACCATTAC
Organism: Roseivirga ehrenbergii; assembly: GCF_001593005.1. Taxonomy (GTDB): domain Bacteria; phylum Bacteroidota; class Bacteroidia; order Cytophagales; family Cyclobacteriaceae; genus Roseivirga; species Roseivirga ehrenbergii. The sequence continues at coordinate 76,509 of NZ_LQZQ01000045.1, read as the reverse complement.
GCGTGATGTATATAACGGACTTATTATTCATAACCTCTTTAATATTGGTATATCGGCAAGTGTAGTTGTTTTCATTCTATCACTTAGAAGGTTAAATAGCTTAGAGTTACGCTATTTCGCTCTTGGCTCTATTTTCCTAGTCACTATTGCATTGTTTGCTTCGGCTCAGTACATCCTTGACCTTGACGCCAAAATTGTTCCTTATGTTCAGCTTGCTGTAGGAGTTGAAATAGTATTCTTCGCTCTGGGCTTAGGTCATAGAATGAAAAAACTAACTGAAAATCACGCCATTACACAAGAATCACTCCTGATACAATTGGTTGAAAATGAGAAACTCCAGGAAAAGACTAATGCAGAACTAAAAGAAAAAGTAGCGGAGAGAACCCACCAAATCAATGTTCAGAATATTGAGTTAAAAAAAGCACGATTAGAAGCAGAGAAAGCTACTAAATCAAAGTCTGACTTCTTATCTGTAATGAGTCACGAAATTCGCACACCGTTAAATGCAATTATTAGTTTAAGCCATTTAATGGATATTGATAATGAAAATGAGGAAACCCAAGAATATATTGATGCACTAAAGTTTTCTGCTGAAAACCTTAGCTCGCTCATCAACGATATACTTGATTACAATAAAATTGAAGCTGGAAAATTAAAGCTAGAAATGATTGATTTCTCATTGATCGATCTACTCAAAAATATTCGAGACAGCTTTAAGTTTAAAGCCCACAGTAAAAATATTTCGCTAGACTTTCACCTTTCAGAAAACACCCCAAACAGACTTATTGGTGACCCTACCAGACTGACTCAGATTTTCAATAACCTGATGAGCAATGCCTTAAAATTTACCGAACAAGGTAGCATAGTGGTAAGTGCAGAGTTACTAGGGATTGAAGACGAAAAGGTAAGTATAGAATTTATGGTAACAGATACTGGAATTGGAATTCCTGAAGATAAAATCAGTGAAATTTTCAACGATTACGAACAGGCCAGTAGCGATACAACAAGAAAATACGGTGGTACGGGGCTTGGTTTATCAATTACTAAAAAGTTATTAGAGCTACATAATAGCAAAGTATCGGTTACAAGTAAAGTTGGCGAGGGCACCTCATTTCAGTTTGAAATTGAATTTAAACTACCTGAGACTTTTGACTTATTAGCCTCAAATAAAACAGACACTATTTACGACCTAAAGCAAGCCAAAATACTTGTTGTAGATGATAACTACATGAACAGAATGGTGTTAAGCAGGTTGTTTCAAAAATGGAATGCTGAATTTCATGAAGCCTCAAGTGGTAATAAAGCGTTTCAAAAAAGCAATGAAGAACTTTTCGACCTAATTCTAATGGATATTCATATGGAGGAGATGGATGGTTTCGAATGTACTGCACTGATTAGAGAACAATCTGTACTGAATAGAAAAACCAATATTATTGGAATGACGGCCTTTTCTAAGAACGACCTTCAAGAAAACCCTAAGAGATACGTTTTGGATGAATTTATTTCTAAACCATTCGATCCAAAAGAGCTATTAAACAAATTGGTATTGTACCTGAACAAAGAAGCAATGAAGCCTTAAAAATGACTTGCTAAAAAGTTAGTAAATCACGCTCCACATCATCAATAACTGCTAGTAACTCACTCAACATCATAGCAGTAGCGCCCCAAACCAAATGTCCACCCACATTAAAATAAGGTGATTGAATAACATATTTACCAAATCTCATTTCCTCTACCCCTCTTTTATTCATGTCATAAAACTGAGAGATTGGCACCTCTAAAACAGCCTCCACTTCATAAGGGTCAGGGATGAATTTGGGGGTATAATCAATCACTCCTACAGTCGGAAGCACCTTAAAATTGCTAGCAATTATAAACAACTCAGACAATTGCCCAATAACAGAAACCTCTTTGGCCCTTACGCCAATTTCTTCCTCTGTTTCTCGTAAGGCTGTCTCTATTAAATTCGAATCCTGTTTTTCCGCTTTTCCGCCCGGAAAACTAACTTGTCCACCATGAGCCCCATTATAACCTGGGCGCTTCATCAATGGCAAATACAACTCTCCATTTTTAGGATAAAGCAACACCATCACGCCTCCAGGTCGTGCAGGTCTATTCGCGGTTTCTCTAAACCGATTCTCGTCTATTGGTGTAGGCGCCATTCTTATTTGAGCCTCTCTTCCAGGCAACGGTAAATCTAGACGAGCCCTCAGCTGATTTACGACTATATCGATGTTGGAAAACCTCATTTGCTTCTGTTGGAGTAAACTTCGTTGAGAATATAGCGTTCTTGTATAAAAGTTGGTTCAATTATAACCCGCTTTCTTTATTTCATTTAGAATTTTCCCTAATATGTTCTCTTAAAGAAAATAAGCTTAGTCGAACTTATGAAAGCCAACCGAATTCTTTTTTCTCTCGTCTTCCTTTTTTTTAGCGTACTAGCTTCTGCTCAACAAGCTAAAGTCAAAATTGCTAAATTAAAATACAATGGCGGAGGTGATTGGTATGCAAACAAAACTGCCCTACCCAACTTGGCTACTTTCTGTAATGAAAATCTAAAAACAAATATAGACACTCAAGATGCTGTGGTAGAAATTGGAAACCCCAGCTTATTTGAATACCCGTTCATCTATATGACAGGCCATGGCAATGTTGTATTCTCTAGTCAAGAAGCTGAAAACCTAAGAAACTACCTTACCGCTGGCGGCTTTCTTCACATTGACGATAATTATGGTTTAGATCAGTTTGTGAGGTTAGAGATGAAAAAGGTTTTCCCTGAATTAGAATTTATAGAGTTACCTCACAACCACCCTGTATACAATCAAAAATTTAAATTCGACAAAGGCATTCCCAAAATTCATGAACATGATGGCAAATCGCCCCAAGGCTTCGGCTTAATATATGAAGGCAGATTGGTTTGCTATTATTCTTATGAAAGCGATTTAGGCAACGGCTGGGAAGATCAGCGTATTTATAACGACCCTGAGTCTGTCAGGCTTCAGGCCTTACGTATGGGCGCAAACCTCATCTCATACGCCTTCACTCAATAAACTATCAAAACTATATTTCAGAATTAAAAAACTATTGCGTTAGTTGGAAAACTAGTGCAATAGTTTTATTATTGATATTAGAATTACTCGAGTGTTTTAATTTACAGATTATGAAAGAATTAACGAAAGCAGAAGAGCAGGTGATGCAAATACTATGGCAGATTGAGAGAGGCTTCGTGAAAGATGTGCTTTCAAAAATGCCAGAACCAAAACCTGCCTACAATACTGTGTCAACAATTATTAGAATTTTAGAGAAAAAAGGTTTTGTAGGTTATAAGGCTTACGGAAAGACACATGAATACTTTCCTTTGGTAGACAAAACAAGTTACAGCAACTTCTATCTTAAAAACTTTATTGGAGGCTACTTTGGAGGCTCCTTTCAAAAGTTGGTATCATTTTTCGCACAAGAAAATGATATGGATATCAAAGAATTTGAGTCGCTAGCAAAACATGTTGGAGAAGATTTAAAAGAAGACTAAGCTCTAGGTTATGTCAAAACACCCCGCTTTAGTATTGTTAGATTCGCTAAATAATGCGCTTCTATATGCATTAGAAACTGCCACATGTTTGGCAGTATTTTACTTGCTATACCATTTTGTTTTGAGAAAAGAGAGTAGCTTCCAATACAATAGATTCTACCTATTGGCAGCCATACTTATATCTTTATCGTTTCCATTACTTAAAGTGGGGTATAACCCTGAAAACACCCCGAGTGTATTAAATTCATTGCACAATGTGAGCAATGAAGTGAGCAAAGAGCCTATAATAGAACCGAAGGGTTTTTACTCTGTAACCGTAACAGCAAATTCAGAAAAACCTTTCTTACGATGGTGGGAAGCCGTTATTCTTGCTTATATGATTGGAATGATTGCTTTAGCTTTAAGGCTATTTATTCAGATGAGATCATTCAAAGAGTTTCTATGGTACAAAAGGCATAATACTCGGTTTAGAGACGGTTACTTTATGGTAAAGACTGAAGGTTCAATGCCTACTTTCGCGTTCTTTAAATACCTAATGTGGGACGATAGTCAAAACCTTTCTGAAGCTGAACAAAAACAAGTGTTGGATCATGAGAAAGTGCATATTAAACAAAGACACTCTTATGACATTATGTTGATGGAAGTTCTTAAAGTGTTTTTCTGGTTCAATCCATTTATCTACTTGTATAGAAATTTAATTGAAGAAATTCACGAATATGAAGCAGACAGAACAGCTGTAAAAGCCAATGGACAAGTGGCTTATACTAAGCTGCTTGTGAAACTTGTATTTCAAAAAATGGGAATTCCGCAAGGAAGCTTCTTCGCTAAAAGCAAAACTCTGAAGAGGGTGAATATGATTACCGCTCAAAGAAGAATCAATTGGTTCAAATTATTGGTTCCAATTCCGGTAGTAGCTTTGTTATTTTTTATCTTTTCTTGCGAGGCTAATTTAAAAACAGAAACGGTAACCATTGCTGACTCTGCTTATGTTTTTGCAAGCTTTGGAGAAAAGGATGTAAAACCAACTCCGAAAAATGGCTTCAATGAATGGAAAGATTATTTACTAGAAAACATTAAATATCCTGAAACCAAACCCCAAGGACGATTGGAAGGAGAAGTGAGTGTTTCGTTTATTGTAAACGAACTAGGCGAAATTAAGGATGTAAAGTTAGAAGAAGGAATAGGAAGGGATTTTGATAATCAGGTATTGAATGCTATCAAAAAATCACCAAAATGGTCACCAGGAGTAAAAGGCGGATTTGCTATTCCAACTAAAATTGAAATACCAGTAACTTTTAAAGCTTCTTAATACTTTCGGTTAAAAATTTCGCTCATCACAAAAGCTTTTCGAGCACCGTCTGTATCGCCTATTAATGCGGCATAATCCGTCCTTTCTACATCTTCCTCTTCAGGTTCATAAAACACAACTACTGGGCTTTCGGTACGCTTCTTAGTTCCGTAAATCTTATTTGCTTCGGAGTAAATAGATTTTCTTGATTGGGTTGGCTTAACCTCTTCAATCACACTAGTTGTTGGCTCTTGAGCAATAAATGGTTTAGGCTCTTCTTTTACTTTACGTTGCCCAGTAAACTGCTCAAGCAATTCTTCAAAAGTAGGTTGTTGATTGCTCGGGACTGGCCCCACGGTATCCCCTCTCCTCTCCGGTGCTGAAGACGATTCACCTGCATTTTTCTTTTGGCCTTTCTTTCTTGCTGTAAAAACAAAGTAAAGAATAGCAAAAGCGATATAGAGTAAGTTTCCTGAGTCAAATTCCATGCTATTAGCAAATCTAAGAATTAATTCTAATTTTGCTTACTAAGGTCGATTTTTCGCAATCCTCACTCAATGCAGCTTACAAAATTAGAAATCAAGGGCTTTAAAAGTTTTGGTGATCGCATAGTCATCAATTTTGATGAAGGTATTACTGGTATTGTTGGCCCAAACGGTTGTGGTAAATCAAATGTCGTGGATGCAATCCGTTGGGTATTGGGCGAGCAAAAAACAAGGATGCTGCGTTCCGAAAAAATGGAGAACATCATCTTCAACGGAACTAAGAAAAGAAAGCCTACTCAACTGGCCGAAGTTTCATTGAGCTTCAAAAACACTAAGAACCTCCTTCCTACAGAATATACAGAAGTAACCATCACCAGACGTTACTACAGGTCTGGCGAAAGCGAGTACCTATTAAATGGGGTTAGCTGCCGACTCAAGGACATCAATGAGTTGTTCATGGATACTGGCATCGCATCGAACAGTTATGCTATTATCGAGCTTAAAATGGTCGATGACCTTTTGAACGATAAGGAAAACTCTCGAAGAGACCTTTTCGAAGAAGCTGCTGGAATTTCTAAATTCAAAAAGAGAAAAAGAGAAACGCTCAAAAAACTAAAAGATACCGATGACGATCTAGATCGGGTAGAAGATTTACTTTTTGAGATCGAAAAGAATCTCAAGTCATTAGAAAAGCAGGCCAAACAAGCCGTAAAATACTACGAGTATAAAGAAGAGTATAAAAACTTAAGTGTTCGACTTACTCGAAAAACGGTAGAAGCACAGAACAACAAACTAAAGTCGCTTGAAAAAGAAATTCAGCAACTGAACGATAAAAAAGTTGAGATCAACCAAATGATGTCAACACAAGAGGCGGCCATCGAAAAAGGGAAGGCCGACCTTATTGTGAAGGAAAAACTACTTTCCACTCGTCAGCGAACTTTGAACGAGCACGTAAATAAAATTCGTCAGTTTGAAAGCGACAGGAAAATCAAAAATGAAAGGCTTACCTTTCTTCAAGACAAAAGCGACAATCTTCGAGAGCAATTAGAAGCCGATAAAAAGAGTAACGAGCGTGCGGCTTTCAGTTTAGAAAGTTTAAAAAATGAAAAAGAAATAGCCGAGAAGGATTTAAAAGCAGCCACTTCTCAAATTGAAAGCTTAAAAGCTGCTTTTGAAGCACAACGCACTGCGGCTCAAGAAGCACAAGCCAGTTTTGACCAAAAAAGTAAGGCCTTTAACGAAAAGCGCGAGACACTTTATAACCTTAAAAAGGAAATAGAAATCAAGGAGATTCAGCTCCAAACCTTAAATAGAGAATTAGAAAAAACGACTTCCGATACTTCCGAGCAATCTGCCAATCTTGAATCCTTTGATTCCAAATTAGAGGAAATCGGGGTAATTCTTGAGCAAAAGAAAAAAGACCTTGAAGCGAAGAAAAATCAGGAGGAAAAGCAGCGCACTTCCATTGAAAGTACTGAAGAAACAATCAATGTAGTTCGTGAGAAATTAACGAAACTGAGCCGAAAACTCGATTCGCAGCGCAACGAGTATAACCTAACCAAAAGCTTGGTTGAAAATCTTGAAGGTTTTCCGGAAGCCATAAAATTCTTAAAAAAGAAAGCCAGTTGGAGCAAAAATGCCCCACTCCTTTCCGATATTCTTACCTGTGATGATCGCTACCGAATAACAATAGAGAATTACTTAGAGCCTTACATGAACTACTACATTGTAGACAATGAAAGGCAGGCTTTTGAGGCCGTCAATATTCTTAGCGATGCCGCAAAAGGCAAAGCCAACTTCTTCGTTCTCGATGCTTTTGACAGGTATGAAGCCCCTCAAGCGAAACTCTATCAAAATGCCGTTCCAGCCACAGAAATTGTGGAATACGAACCGAGATATAAGCGTTTGATCAGTTTTATTCTGGAAAATGTATTCGTAATTGCTGGTGGTCCAGGTGAAATCCCTATTGATGAAGATGCAGTTTTCATTACCGAAAGTGGCAAATACACTAAGCGTAAATTCAGCATTTCTGGTGGTTCTGTGGGGCTTTTTGAGGGCAAGAGAATTGGTCGTGCTAAGAACTTAGAAAAGCTTCAAAAAACCATTAAAGAGCTAGAAACTCAAATTGCCGAGGTCAAAGAAAGGCTTGATGAAAAACAGAAAGAACTGGCCCATTTAAAGTCGAGCAGTTACAGAACTGAAATAGACAGCCTACAAAAAGAATATAGTCAGGTAAACGAAGAGTTCATTTCGGTTAAAACTAGAAAGGAACAGCTTGGTCAGATGTTAAGCAGCAACGCCAATCGAAGAGAAGACATTACCCGAAACATTGATAATATTTCTGCCGATTTACTTGAATTAAGACCAGAAGTAAAAGATGCGGAAAGAAGTTATATAGAGCTACAGCAAGGCATAGGTGAACTAGAGGTTACGGCCAAAAAAGAAAACGAACTACTTTCAGAAAAGTCGCAGAAATACAACGAAATAAACATCCAATTCCATCAAAAACAGAATAAGCTTCAGTCTGTTACCCAAGAGATTGACTACAAGCAAACTGCCTATGACGGAAGTAAGTCAAGAATTGAAAAGAATCAGGTAGAATTAGAGAGAAACGAAACGGAAATCAAGCGTTTGATCGATACCACCGAAAGCAATGATGATGAACTCATAGGGCTTTACGATGAAAAAGAGAGCATCGAAAAAGGCGTAAACGAATCGGAAAAAGAATATTATGCCCAGCGCGGCAACATTGATGTGTCGGATAAAACCTTACGTGAATTGCGCCAAAAGCGCGAGCAAGCCGATACTATTTTAATGGAGTTTCAATCTAAACTGAATGAAACCAAACTTGAACTTAGTGCTGTAAAAGAGCGATTGTCTGTAGAGTTCAACATAGACTTAAATGCACTTCTGAAAGAAGAGGTTGAAGAGGAAGACCACACACCAGTGGAAGAACTTCAGGCTTTGGTTCAAAAAGTAAAAGACAAAATTGAACGCATAGGCCCGATCAACCCAATGGCGATGGAAGCCTACGAAGAAATCAAAGAACGCTACGATTTCATCACTGTTCAGAAAAATGATTTAATTGAAGCCAAAGGCTCACTACTGCAAACCATCGATGAAATTGATACAGTGGCTAGAGAAACCTTTCTTTCGGCATTTGGTCAAATCAGAGATAACTTCATCAAAGTTTTTAGGTCATTATTTACCGATGAAGACGATTGTGAGCTGAAACTGGTCGACCCAAGTAATCCATTAGAATCTGCCATTGAGATTATGGCCAAACCAAAAGGTAAACGTCCGCTGAGTATTAATCAGCTTTCGGGTGGCGAAAAAACACTAACAGCAACAGCGCTATTATTTTCCATTTACCTGCTAAAACCAGCTCCATTCTGTATTTTTGATGAAGTAGACGCTCCGTTGGATGATGCCAATATTGATAAATTCAACGAGATCATTAAAAAATTCTCAGCCGATTCTCAATTCATTATAGTTACGCACAACAAGAGAACGATGATAAGCACTGATGTAATTTATGGCATTACTATGATTGAGCAAGGGGTTTCTAGAGTTGTGCCTGTAGACCTACGAGAGTTGGTGTAGTCGTTAGTTTTCTTAATTTTATTGAAAAATAAACATTATGAAACAAAGGCTTCCTCTATTAGCATTGTTAGTCATTTTCATTTCCCTTTTAAGCATGAACTCATTACCTGCTCAAAAAACCGATAACCAAACCGCTGCTAAAACCTATTTAGCGCTTGGCGATTCTTATACCATTGGTGAAAGCGTGGCAGAGTCGGAACGCTGGCCTATGCAACTTGCAGCACGCTTGGTCCATGAGGGAATTCCAATGAAAGACCCAAAAATCATTGCTAAAACAGGATGGAGAACCGATGACCTAAAGGCCGCCATTGAAGCAGATAACGAACTTTTGGAAAGCTATGATTTGGTATCGCTTTTAATTGGGGTGAACAACCAGTACCAAGGAAGATCGGTAGAGAGTTTTGCTCCTGAATTTGAAGAGCTACTTCAAATCGCGATCAAGTATGCCGGGGGCAAAAAAGAGAATGTTTTTGTAGTGTCAATTCCAGATTACGGGAAAACACCCTTTGGAGCAGCCAAAGAAGATCAGATAAAAAAGGAATTGGATGCCTATAACAAGGTAAGTAAGAATATTGCTAAGAAATATGGAGTAGCCTACTACAACATTACCCCTATTTCCAGAATGGCGAAATCTTACCCAGAACTTATCGCAAACGATGACCTCCACCCTTCTGGTAAAATGTATACCAAATGGGTTGAATTGTTTGAGAAGAAGGTGGAGAAAATGCTCAAGAAATGAGAAGACTGACCACAATTCTTCTCTGCTTACTTATTTCGGCTTCAGTATTTAGCCAAACTACAGAAGGCCCAAAAAACGGACATCTGATTATTGCTGGTGGCGCCCTAAAAGATCCAAGCGTATATGCCAAAATTATTGAATTGGCAGGTGGTGAAGGGAAAGCACATATGGTGGTGATTCCTACGGCAGGAGGAAATGATATAACTCCAGAAATAATAGAAAACTTAGAAAAACAATGGAAAGGCTTTGGTGCGGCAAAAGTTTCTGTACTTCATACTACCGACCCTAAAGAAGCTGACACAGAAGCTTTTTCTAAAGTGATAGACCACGCAGGTGGTGTTTATTTTCTGGGAGGTCGTCAATGGAGGTTGGCAGATTCTTACCTCAACACCAAAGTGCACGAAAAGCTTTTTAACCTACTCAAGAGAGACGGAGTAATTGCGGGCAGCTCTGCGGGCGCAACAATCCAAGGCTCCTATTTAGCTCGTGGCGACACTAAAGGCAGTAATATTATGATCGGTGATCATGAAGTAGGTTTAGGCTTTATTTCAAACATCGCAATAGACCAACATACTTTGGCCAGAAACCGTCAGTTCGACATGTTTGAAATTTTAGCCAAGTACCCAAAACTATTAGGGGTAGCATTGGATGAAGATACCGCCATGTTAGTTTCTGGCAATGAATTCGAAGTAATTGGCCAAAGCTATATTATGATATACGATGGCACACATTGGAACCAAACTACGGGTAAATATGAAGCCAATGCCGAAGGAGAACAGAAATTCCATGTGCTTAGGGCAGGACGAAAATACGATATGGCTGAAAGAAAAGTGGTGAGGGGCGGCCGATAGAGCTTGATTACAACTTCAAACTCAATTCAATGATCAGTTCATCTTGTACCTTGACTAAACCGAAAAGCTTTTTAGGAGGGCTTAAATCGAAATAATCTAATGAAATGGTGATTTCAGAGAACAGAAACTCCCCTTCTTCATCTTTATTAATGTCAAAAGGAATATGCTCCATTTTCATTTTTTTACCTGTGAGCATAATCCATATATCCCCAAAGTATTGTTGACCAATTCGTTTAAAATCATCAAGTTTTACTTCGATGTGTGGGAATTCCTCAGACCTTAATGTTTTCCCAAAGTCTCTATCCAACATTCTATTCCCACAATCAAAAGAGGCCACAGGAATAGATAAATCCATTAAAGATTCTGCATTGGGTACTTTTGAAAAACTAACAGTATCCTGATCTTGCTCATTTTGGTAAGTGCAAGAAAACCTCCCGAAAGAGGTCTTGCCTTTAATAAGGACTGTCTTCCTCATCACTACCAGATATTCTTGTCCGGTAAGTGCTACTGAAGAAAACAGTCCTAAAAGTATTATAATGATTAGTTTCTGCATTCAGCTTAAAGCTTATGTTTTTAAAAGTGAAATCCAATCATTGTTCAGATCATTAGAAGCTAATTGCGGCTTCTAAAACAACTCCATTAAACTTACCATCTTGGAATCGGCTGTTGGCAAAACCAGCACCAGAGTACTCTTGATTAACATATTCTAGTTTCACTAACACGTTGTTAGTCATAAACCAGCCACCACCAAGATTCATTCGGCTAATTTCGTTTGTGCTTGCCACATCGCTTTTCTCGCCACTTACATTGTTATAGCGACCGCCAAAGTACCATTGTTCGTTCATTCCAAATCTATAAAGCCCTTCTAAGCCAACCTGAGTAAAGCTACCTCCAACAGCATCGTTGCCGTTATTTACAAACTCCATTACTCCAAAAAACTCTAAGCCTTTAAACTTCACAAATGGGTTAAACTGAATGGCTGTTTGATAACCAAAGCCTGGGTTAAATCTAGGGTCGAAATCTGAACCACCGTTAGCTACTGTGGCCAAAGTGCTATAGTATCTTCCTCCTGCCCTGTCGCCACCGTAGATGTAGTCACGAGTGCTTTTGTCTGAACTTGAATATAATGAACCTGTCAATCTCAGTCTTAGGTCGTCATTCATTTGTTTATCCCAACCTACTTTACTGTAAATAACCATACCGTCATCACCTTTCACTGGGCTTTGGTTCAATCTGCCATTGGTTACACCAGCAACTAAAATGAAATCAGATGGCTGTAATGTTACTTCAAAGAAAGGCTCAGTAGTAAAGGCATCCATAATATAGTTACTCACAAATGGATTGTAAATGGTCATGGCGTTATCCGATCTTCTGAATTGTGCATCTCCGTAATTGATCTGATCCATACCTACACGAATGGTCGCGATTTTCATTAATTCTGAAAGAAATCCTTCTTTGATAAAATCAAGTTTATCCATTTGGAGATACCCACCTTTTACATAAGATTCAGTATGGTGACGTGATGATAAATAGGTTCTTAAATGTAAGCGCATACCATCTGCTAGTTGAACATCAAGGTTCAGGTTAGCGGTTGGTAAACTGAAGTTAGAGGCTAAATCAACCAGTGGATCACCAACAATAGAGTTCTCATGACTCAAGCCCTGAAATTGAAGTGCAAAATCGCCCCCTACTCTTACATTAATTCCCTCAAAAATTACGGTATCTGCTTTTGAGGTTTCAAATACGTTTATGCCTTTCTTTCCTGCATCTCTCCTATACTGTAAAGGTGAGCGCAAATCTACTTGAGCAAAACTCGCTACACTGCTGAATAAAAACAGTGCAAGAAATGTCATTTTAAAATTCTTCATGGCTTTATTGTTTTTGGTTTTTGAATGTTAGATTGAATTCAACAGTGACATCGTCACCGGTTTTAATTGTTCCCATTAATGCTGTAGGAGGATCAATTTTAAAATCTGTCAGTTTAAAGGCAGAAGTACCTGATACTGTAATTGTACCTGTTCCTTGAACAGTTTCAACTTCAAAAGTGACTGGCTTGGTGAATCCGGCAATAGTAAGATCTCCCTTAACAAGCCCTTTACCTGCTTGTTTTGCTTCAAAAGCCGAGAGTTTAAATTCAATCCAAGGGAAATCTTCTGTTTTGAGGGCCTTATAAGCATTTTTATCCATTCCTCTTTTTCCACTCTCTAAGGCTTCTGCCTTAAACTTTACTTCAGCTTTTTGAATATTGATAACTCCGCTAGTCTGCGTCAATACACACTCGCCTTGGCCATCAGTGGCCTCCATATGCCAATCGTGCAATGATGAAGTACCCTTCACCATAAATTTCTGATTGGCTTTTACCAAACTGTATTGTTCTTGTGCACTCAGAACACTATATGACATTGTCATAAGCATTAGTAGTATTAATCTTATTGTGAATTTTATAGTAGTGTTAACCTTCATAGTTCTAGGTTTTAGTAACAATACAAAGGTCAAAAATTAGCATTCCATTTAGATTGATGTGTATCAACGTACACAGTGACTTTAAACACCTTAAAACATGATCTAGGTCATGATTATGAGAGTGGCATTTTGCCCAAAAAAGCGGCCTTACACTGAAATTCAATACTTTAAGACAATGACTCTCCTCTTCTTGGCTTTGAATTCATAAGGATTCTTTAACTTCCTTCAAACTTTTTAAAAACTTAGTTCATCATAAGTTCAGGAACACGATAATCCAATGAAGGAAATCAACCTGATGCCACAAACCAACTTCTTGATTACCGCTGCAAAACAGGGGGATGCCATTGCGCTTAACCAACTGGTGAAACAATGGTATAAGCGTATTTACAACTTTGCTCTAAAGTATTTTGGCGACCATGATCAAGCAATGGAGGTGACTCAGAAAACCTTTATCAGCATGAACAAGAACCTGAAATCCTTACAAGATGAGCGCAGGTTTAAACCTTGGCTCTATAGGATTGCTTCTAATTACTGTCATGAAGAAGCCCGAAGACAAAAGGCAAAATGGGTTTTTCCTTTTATGAAAGTGCAGTCGAAAACCGACCAAGACTTTATTCAGAATTCTGAATCGACAGACAGGAATAGTGACCCAGAAAAGGAATTCGGCAGTATGGAATTAAAACAAGTATTGAAAAAAGCATTGGCCGAATTACCAGAAGAACAACGACTGGTGGTGATTATGAAAGAATATGAGGGGCTGAAAATAAGAGAGATTGCCGAGGCGATGGACATTTCAGAAAACACAGTCAAGTCTCGCTTGTATTATGCATTAGGCTCCTTAAAAAAGCTACTGGCCCAATGGAACATTAACCAAGAAACAATTCATTATGAGCTATAAACCAACAAACGAAGATCTTATGGATTATCTCTACGATGAGATCAGTCCAGAGAAAAAAGCTCAGATCGATGATTATATAAAATCTCATCCTGAGTTAAAAGAAGAACTGCAAGTACTTGAAGCCACTAGAATGGTAATGGCCGATTTGAATGATGAAGAACCCGAGTCTATTCCTTTCATGATGCCACAAACGAATAGTGAATGGCTCTACTGGAGAAAATATGTAGCCATAGCTGCTACAATCCTCCTCATCATCACAGCAGGTTGGGCTTCTGGTTTTTCAATTCAGTATAACAATGATGGGCTTCAAATGGCTTTTGGCGATATCCAAAATGGCCTCACCGAGCAACAAGTCGCTGATATTTTAAATAATGACCGCCAATTGATGCTCGATTATATGCAAACCAGTTTGAAATCTGTCCAGGACAGTATCGGTTATGAAATGCAAGTTCTACAGGCCAATATGAGTTCCGAAGAAGTAATCAAAAAGGTATTTGAGCAAGAGAAAAATGATTTGATGTATCAAATGGCTTCGCTGAATGATAAACTCGGAGGCGATTATCGAGATATGCTGAGGGAAATTGTTGTCGCCTTTTCAAACAATTGGGAAAGTCAGCGCATCGAAGATTTAAGAAGCATTCAAGCTGCATTTACCAATCTTGAAGATGCCACCATCAACAAGCAACTGGACATTGAAGATGCAATATTGACGCTTTCTGAAAAAGTAGAAATCATTGCCGCAAACAACCCAAACAAAAAGTAAAATGGTCAAAAACTCAAAATATCTGATTTACCTCCTTGGTCTGGTGGTAAGCATAAGCGCACAAGCCCAACTACAACAAAATGGCTTGAGCCCAATCAAAAGAGACTTAGAAATTACCAGAGTCACTTTTGAAAACTTCCTCAAACATTATGACGATGCAGTGCTATTGAATAACATAAAAGAAAGTGAAGGAGATTACAAAGACGGCAAAGGCATTGAGATTCACTTTGAAGCTTATAATGCAAACGTATATATAGCTACGGCATCCGCTAGGTTCGGCAACAATGATTACGAGGTACTCGATACCTTCTATACCGATGAGATCATCAGCCTGCAACAAAAAAGATTAGAAGAGGCTACCAAGAAATTTATCAGGGATTTCTATTCCTATCTACCTCAGCTAAAACCAAATGAAGAATTCAGGTTTGTGTTTAACATCGAAGACAGCAAAATAAAAGTAGATGGAAAAGAACTCCCTCCTTCTCCGAAATCAGCAAAGCGAACATACAAGCTAGAAGCAGTCTGGAGAATGAGCGACATAGAGGCTTTCAGTAGAGGAGAAATCAACGAAAGTCAATTGTCAGACAGAATCAAAATTGAAAAGAAATAACAATCAAAATATCAAAATCATGAAAATGAAAACAACAATCAAAGGACTCGTTTTAGCATCTCTTATGATGTTTGGAGGTTCATTAAATGCACAACGATTCGTTAGCACTACTGGGTCAACAGTGGTAAGCGGATTTCCTTCTCAAGAGCAAGACTTGTCTAAACTCCCTAAAATGGAGCGCGACATTATCATTCTTCAAAATGTGTTGAATGATATGTTCAAGGAGTCTAGTCAACAACGTTACTCTTCTCTTTCAACTGAAATTAAGGGGATTCACATCCCTGGAAAAGGAGTGATTTTCAATGTGGGTGATAACAGTTTATCTGAGAGTGTCCTTTTTACACAGCTAAATATGATAGCCACCGGTGAGAAAAATACAGGTGATAAAAAGGAAATCAATATAGACCAAGCTAACAAGGAGAAAGAAAATCAGCTCAAAGAACTCTCTAAAGAATTCTTATTGAATTATGGAAGTATACTTTCCGAAGTAAAAGATAATGAGCAAATCATGCTGAACGTTAAATATTATCCCATTGATGAAAATAGCAAACAGGCCAATCAAGGTGAAAACATCGTTTTCTTAAGCCGTGGCACTAAAAACACAAAGCGAATCTCATCTTCCATTCAGTTTAAAGATTTGAAAGATTTATTGAGTGGCAAGCTTTCTTTTGAGGCTACCAAAGGCAAAATAACCACCAAGGTGATAGACAATGAAACCAACGAATCGTCTGACACTAAAATCATGGCAGGCATTCTTGACGACCTTTTTGCATCTACTTTTGATGGAACCTATAGAAAAACAAGCAACACAAGCTGGACCTATTTTGAAGGCTTTGGCTTAATGTACAACATAGGTTTATCATACAATACAGGAGGTAATAGTGCTAGAGTAGCTTTTTATAGTGGCCAACGTGCTGATGTTGTCAAAGAAGAGGAATACAAGAAGAAAGAAGAGGAGCAACTCAATAAAATTGAAGAGTCTTTCGATGATTTGATTGAATTGGCCAAAGAAAGCCTGATTACTTACGGACGTACTTTACGCAGCGTAAAAAGCGATGAAGTGATCATTCTCAACTTAAACTTCAGTAGCTTTTTCACTAAAAATATGCTGCCAAAATCTGTTAGAATCTCTGTTAACAAAAGCCAGATCGATCAATTCTCTAAAGGTGGTATCAGCTTAGACCAACTAAAGAAAGATATCGATGTAAAGAAGCTGACTTCAAGTATTAACTCATCCGCTGAAGGAATTTATTTTGTTCAACCGAGTTCTACAGAAGCACAGTCGGTTTACGATAAAGTCAGAGTACTTAACGGTAAAGCAGAAGGTAAAAATTAGCCTTAGTAATAAAGAAGGTCAAGGTAATAAGTGGTATGATGAATTTCATGCCACTTATTGCTTTTTTAGGGCCAAGTGAATTCAACAGCTCAGCTTCAATAAAAAGCAAAAAGCCCCGATAAATCGGAGCTTTTCATAAACCCTTTAGAACTCGGAGGTTTTTGAACCTCCTTAATAGACAGGATTTGGGCTATCCCTTTGCCCGCAACAGTCCACTGTTATCCTGTTCTTTCGAACGAGGCCTTGTACCGAAAAACGGAACAAGGTGAGGCCTTGTTTTGTGCGAGAATCACCCGGAATTTTAGTTTAACTTGTAAAGTTCAAAAATGTGTCCGAGCCCCTTAGGGAATATACATACAAATCTACGAAGCCAATTGTTCCATAAAAACAAAACTATTCCTTTTTATTGGCTGTTACCCAAACCTCTAATTTTACGTCATACCCTAACAAACAATAAAAAATGCGTTTGAGAAGCTTTCCGTTTTCATTCGTGATAATTTATTCTTTGTTTTGTCAAATGCCTTTAAGGCAATTATCCATAAAGAGATTTAGCTTTTGCAGACCGATAAGATTTTAACCAGGGATTTCGTCCTTCATTTCATCTCCTATTTTTTAATGGCAACAGCTTTCTATTTTCTGCTGCCTACCCTACCAGTATATGCGGTAGATGCTTTAGGAGCTAATAAAAATCAAGTAGGCTACATTATTGGAGTATATGCTTTATCGGCATTAATCATTCGCCCATTTTGCGGTTATGCGTTAGATGCTTATGGAAGGCGATCGGTTTATCTTTGGGCCTTGGCCATTTTCACCATACTCTTTGCGCTCTATCATTTATCCTCTACTTTCTTTATTCTATTAATACTCCGCGTATTCCATGGTTTTACTTGGGGAACGATTACAACTAGTGGAAGCACAATAGCGGCTGATCTTATTCCTGAAAGCAAAAGAGGTGAAGGAATTGGCTACTTCGGTTTGGCTATGACCTTCTCAATTGCTTTTGCACCTTACGCTGGCGACCAGATTATGGGGCAAGGCAATTTCACCAACCTCTTTAATATTTCGTTTGCTGTTTGCTTTGCTTCGCTTGTGCTCGCATTAATTATTAAAGTACCGAATATTAAAACAGGAGAAACGAAACTTAGCATTAAAAAAATGTTTGATGGCCGTGTAAATCGTATTGCAGCAGTAATGTTCATGGGGGCTTTTCCCTATGCCGCCATCATTTCTTTTATCCGAATTTACAGTGATGAACTTGGTCTAAAACAAGGCGCATTATTTTTCATTTTCATGGCCATTGGAGTAGCTGTAGCCAGACTATTGGTAGGCAAAGTAATGGATAGAAAAGGCCCTACGGGCATTGTAGTTATTGGTTTGGTGGTTACCATTATTGGATTGATTTGGCTCAAATACACAGAAACTTTCTGGCCATTTATGATGTGTGGCGTTTTAGTAGGTATGGGCAATGGATTGATTATGCCTACTGTTCAAACCATGGCCTTAAACATTGTTCCTATTGAAAGAAGAGGCGCTGCAAACGCAACTTTCTTTTCTGCTGTTGACTTAGGAATTGGCGCAGGCTCAATAGCTCTAGGTTATGTTGCAGAATATTATGGCATCGACACGATGTTTTTCATCTGCGGCTTAATACTTTTGCTTCCGTTAGCATTTTATTTTCTGTTTGTACGTAATCACTATTACCAACAGTTGGAGTTGCTAAAAAAGGAAGAACACAATGGCTAGAAAAATTTTCTTTACTCCAGGGCCCTCTGCCCTCTATTTCACAGTAGAAGAACACCTGAAGCAAGCCGTTAAAGAGCAAGTGATGGAGGTGAATCATAGAAGCAAGCAAGCTGCCGCCTATTATCAACATGCTATAGAAAACGTAAAGAGCTTGATGAATATTCCTGAAGACTATCACGTCTTCTTTCTTAGTTCAGCTACAGAAATTTGGGAACGACAAATTCAAAATTTGGTGGTAGATAAATCTTATCACTTCTGCAATGGCGCTTTCTCTAACCGATTCTATGAGTTTTCTAAAAATCTTGGCAAACAAGCTTTTAAGAATGAATCCAAGTTTGGAACCATTCCCGAAGTAAACCCAGACAATATTCCTCAAGACAGCGAATTGATCAGTTTTGCGCTAAACGAAACCAGTACTGGAGTTACTTTTCCTGTAGAAGAAATCTATAAAGTAAGAAAGTCACATCCCGAAGCCATTATTGCCGTTGATGGCGTTTCGGCATTTCCGGTGATTGACATTGATTTCACACAAATTGATAGCGCCTATTTTTCGGTACAAAAGTGCTTTGGGCTGCCTGCAGGTTTAGGCGTATGGATTGTGAACAACCGTTGTATTGAAAAAGCTTTAAAGAAGGAAGCCGAAGGAAACTCAATAGGCACTTACCAAACACTACCGAACCTTCTTAAAAACGGAAGTAAGTTTCAGACTACCTACACCATTAATGTGCTCAACATTTATTTGTTGATGAAAGTAACTACCGACATGCTGAATAAAGGCATTGATATGATAAGAAGAGAAAGCGCCTATAAAGGGTTGCTTTTACAAAAATTGGTTACCGATCATCCTTCTTTTAATCATTTTGTTACAGATGAAAAACTAAGATCTAAAACGGTAATAGTGGCAAATACATCTACCCCATCTCAAGAGTGGATTGATGAACTTACATCTAAGGGTTTTGTCGTTGGAAATGGCTATGGCGACTATAAAGGAAAACAAATTAGAATCGCTTCGTTCCCAACACATTCAAAAGAATTGATTGAATTGCTCTATGATACTATAAATGGAATGAAGCTTTAAGTCGCTCAAAAAAAACGTATTAGAATCTGTTTAAATTTTGACTATATTCATGGGTATATCTACCTTTTATATCTTTAATTTTGCCCTTAGGTTTATATTATAACTATGCCCAAAAGAGAGAAAATTTTGGTGTTGATGGACACCAGCGATGTTGACAAAACGCTCCTCAAGTTTATTGAGGTAATTGCCACCGCACACGAAACCAAAGAAATTCATTTCTTTAATAGCATTAGCGAAATGAAAATTCCGGAGGAGGTTTTAAAGAGCTTCCCTGAAATAAAGGTTAAATCCATCGAGGAAAGAAGAAAAATGATCCAGGACTTGGTATCTTCTTCTCTTCCCGAAAAACTCGTTGGAATCAGTGAGGTACATATTAAAGAAGGTTCACCAGCTAAGGCCATCCTAAAATTTGTCGAAAAGAACGATATCGACTTAATCATGATGGGACGCCATAAAGATTTTGTTGGTGGTGGAATCTTATCTAATCGCCTAGCGCGTAGAGCCGATTGTGCACTTTTCATTATCCCTGAAAACTCTGGCTCTAATTTAAACCTAATTCACGTGCCTTGCGACTTCTCCGAGCATTCTAGAATTGCAATGGAGGAAGCAATTGGTATTTCAAGAAAGTACGACAATGATATAAAGATCATTTGTCAAAATGTATATACCGTACCAGGTGGATACCATTACTCTGGAAAAACTTACGAAGAGTTTGCAGAAGTAATGCGAGCAAATGCAGAAAGGGATTACAAGAAATTCATGGCTGGCATTGACCATGAAGGTTGTGATATTGAAGTAGTTTATTCATTAGATACTAATGACGACCCGGTGAATGATATCATAGACTTTGCCAATGAGCATAAACCAACCACAATTATTATAGGTGTTAAAGGAAGAACCGCCACTACCGCTTTATTTATTGGAAGTAGGGCTGAACAACTCATTCAAATCAACAACAACATTCCTATGATGATTGTACGACCTAAAGGAAAGAATTCAGGCTTAATGGATTTCATAAGAGAGATTTAGACCAAAAGCACTTCATAGAAAAGCCTTTCATTCTTACGAGTGAAAGGCTTTTTCTTGTACTGAAATTAAAATTTCAGTTACTTCCCTTTGATTCTTTTCTCTTCAGCTTCCATCCAAGTCAATAACGCCTTGGTTTCATCATCTGTCAATTTCATGTCAGGGTTACGCTCTACAGTTCTTGCGGGAGGCATTTTACCATCTTCCAATACTTCGAACATCTCAGCAATAAAGTGAGATTGTTCTTCCTTGTTCATTTTCGCTACCTTTTCCCACTGAAGCTTTTCCTTCGCCTTTTCATTACGAGCATCAGGCTTATGGCAATTCATACACTTCGCATCTATAATTTCCTGAATATTTTCCGGGAATGTAATCCCTTCTTGCTCGTTCATCGCTTGTGTTAATGGAGCTTCAGGTTTGCTCTTAAAAGAAACAGAAATGATAAGAAAAGCAAAAAGTACTGCGCTAGCTTTAAGAAGGTTTTTCATAGTTAAAATAATTTTACTAAAGTAAGATGATAAAAGCATCTAATGGTTTAAACTAGAAATTGTTAGACAGTAGAATAATACATACCAACGGTACAACATTGGCATTTACGTTTTATCTAATCCTGAGTAGACCGCAGCTCATCTAGTAAAATATTGACTTCCTTTACCCTTTCCTCACTAATCTTCTTAAACCCGTCCATCCATTGCTTAGATTGTGTCTCCACTTCATCGAGTAAGTCAAGTCCTTTTTGAGTAATGAGCACATCCTTGGCTCTTCTATCAGTCATACTGACCTCCCTCTTTACGAGCGACTTAGCCTCAAGTCTATCTACGATACGAGAGGCGTTAGACATCCTATCAATCATTCGATCTATAATTGTATTGATGGTGCAAGGTTTAGGATAATGACCCCGCAAAATTCTTAACACATTATACTGTGCGGAAGAAATACCGAAGGGTTTAAAAATATGCAGCTGTTGCTCTGAAATCCAACAATTAGTATAAATCAAGTTTACTATAAGTTTTTCATACTCATTCGTAAACTTCCGGCCCTGTTTAATATCTTCTTCTAACCCCACAGCATATGAATTATGTACTCAATGTTAAATATAAAGAACGAAAATTAAACCTCATACAGTCCTAAGTGGTTCAAAATTTTTAATTTGATTAAAACCAATTAACTTTCAGCTAAACCAATAGGCAAGCACAGCATCTAACGGTCTAAACAACACATTCTTTTTGGACGATCATCAAATCATAGAGGATTTTAAAAATCCAACCACACGAAATAAAGCTTTTAATGTACTTCTAGAGAGGTACCAACAACGCATTTATTGGCATATTCGAAAAATTCTAATTGACCATGATGACACTGATGATGTAGTACAAGAGGTGTTCATTAAGGTTTTTAAAAATCTTGATGGATTCAGAGAAGCTTCTCAATTATATACTTGGATTTATAGAATAGCCACAAATGAAGCCCTAACTTTTTTAAAGAAAAGGCAAAGAAAACAAGCTTGGTCAATTGACGATGTCAATCATGATTTAGAAAACAAACTTACAAGCGGCTCATATATTGATGGGGATGAAATTCAAGTCAAACTTCAAAAGGCAATTTTAACCTTACCCGAAAAGCAAAAGTTAGTATTCAATATGAAATACTTTGACGATATGAAGTATGAAGAAATTTCAGAAATTATTGGCACAAGTGTGGGTGGGCTCAAAGCAAATTACCATTTAGCTGTTAAAAAAATAGAGGAGTATTTAGCTCAAGATTAAACCTTATAACCCTTTGAGAATCAAAGCATCGATGTCGGACGAAACTCCATATAAAAAACTTAAAGACCCTCAGCTCAAAAACAATATTTTTGGAGTCCCAGAGGGGTATTTTGACAGTCTGAAGGAAAAAACTCATCTAGAAGTTAGTGCCGAAGAAAATAGATTTCTTAAGAAGGAACAGCTTAAGAAGGGTGTTTTCAATGTTCCCGATGGCTACTTCGACAAACTAAATGAAAAAATAATTTCAGCTACTAGTATTACTAAAGAGGAAGGGATTCTTGGTAATGAGCATCTTAAGGGAAATGCTTTTACAACACCAGAAAATTATTTCGAGAAGCTCAATGCTGAGATTCTTTCAAAAGTCAAACCGGAAGCCAAAATTATTCCGCTGTACCAAACTACGTGGTTTAGATCAGTGGCCGCTGCAGTGGTACTTATAATGGTAGCATTGTTATCAATACCAAAAAATGAAGTAAGTGAATCTGAACTGTTGAGTGAGATTTCGGATGAGGCGATCATAAACTATTTAGAAGAACGCCAAGCAATCGAATATGAACTCCTTTCATCTATTGAAGGTTTAGATGCAATACTTGACAATATGATTCTGGAGGAAACATCAAGCTATAGCTTCGCATTAAATGAAAACCCAGAATTAGATTACGACTTTGAATATTTAGATTACTAGTGTAATAACCATGAAAAAAATTATTTTCACATTATACATACTGACCTTCTGCTTTACGGCATTTGCTCAAAATGGCAGACCCCCACAAGAAGACAGAGAAAAAATTCAGAAAGCGAAAATCGCATTCCTAACCAATCGTTTAGACTTGAGCGTAGATCAAGCAAAATTATTCTGGCCAATATTTACAGAGTATGATAGTAAGAAAATTGAGCTGTCGCACGTGTACAGCCAAAAGAAAAGAGAAATCTTCGCAAAGTCAGAAGACTCTAGAAACATGAAAGAAGAGGATGCTAATACCCTTTTAGATATTTATTTAGACCAAAAACAAGCGGAGTTAGATGTAGAAAAAACCTACATGAAAAAATTCAGCGAAGTGTTAAACTCGAGACAAATTTGGAGAATGATTTCCTTCGAAAGTGATTTTAGAAGATCGCTAATTGACCGCAGTATGAAACACGATGATAAGGAAGAACCTAAGCGAGGTGGTAATCGCAACTAAAACAATAACACCCCAGAAAAATTTAAATCCTGCTAACGCAGGATTTTTTGTTTAATCCCGTTTGATCAAGAATGCCATTGATGTAATTTGCGTTATGACTCACCTCACTCTTTTTGAGTTAACCAGCCTCATTAAATCAGAACTCGAGAAAAATCTCGAACCCTCCTATTGGGTTATTGCTGAAATCAGCGAAATGAGACTTAATCCAAAGGGCCATTGCTATATGGAGTTGGTAGACAAAGAGGGTCAATATGTAACCAGCAAAATCAGAGCAAACATTTGGGCTTATACCTACCGAAATCTTAGTGCCTGGTTTGAATCCATCACAAAAACCTCTCTTCAACCTGGAATAAAAGTATTGCTCAATGTTCAGGTACAGTATCACGAACAGTACGGAATGAGTCTGAATATTAAAGACATTGACCCGAACTTTACCCTAGGAGAGCGCGCCCGAAAACGTCAGGAAGTAATTCAAAAGCTTCAAGACGAAGGCATATTCGATATCAACAAAGAACTAACACTCCCTATCGTTCCTCAGCGCATTGCAATCATCAGTTCCGAATCTGCGGCTGGTTATGGTGATTTCAAGAATCAAATTGAACAGAATACACGAGGCTATTCTTTCAAAACAAAACTCTTTCAATCGTTAATGCAAGGCGATCAAGCCCCAAGCGCTATGATCTCAGCCTTACACCAAATTCATGCTGAAATACAAGCATTTGATTTAGTTGTGATTATTCGAGGAGGTGGATCTCAGGTTGATCTAGATTGTTTTGATGACTACGAATTGGCTTCTCATATTGCACAATTTCCCCTACCGGTGATTACTGGAATTGGCCATGAACGAGACGAAACCATAGCCGATTTAGTAGCTCATACCCAAATGAAAACTCCTACCGCTGTGGCTGAATTCCTTATTTCTGGAATAGAACGCTTTGACGATAACCTAAACGAGATGGCCTACCGATTAGAGAAATCAGGGAAACACCTTATACAGGTTTCGGCTTACGAAATAATGAATGTAGGTTATTCTTTAAAAGCTTCGATGAAAGCGATAATGCATCAGTCTGAAAATATATTAGATCAAAAACAATTAAGGTTAAATTACGCAGTTCAAAATCTTTTTAGGGTTGAAAACAAGAAAGTAGATAACTTTGAATTACCCTTAGCCAAAGCTAAAAACCAAAGACTAAAAGAAGCAGAAAAAAAATTGGACGGGTTGGAAAAACAGCTCAAATTATTAGACCCAGCATCGGTTTTAAATCGAGGTTATTCAATAACACTAATTAATGGAAAACCTATCTCCTCAGTACAAGAAGTAAAAACTGGAGAAGAATTAGAAACCATAACTGCCAAACACAGAATTAAGAGTACGGTAAAATCAGCCAACAATGAGTAAGAAGAAATTGACCTATAAAGAATCGTTAGAAAGAATTGAAACAATTGTAGACATTATTGAAAATCAACAGCCCGACATTGATGATTTATCGAGTTTAGTAAAAGAAGCAACACAGCTGATAAAAGACTGTAAATCGCGCTTAAAAAACACAGAAGAGGAATTGAACAATTCTTTAGAAAACCTTGAATGATCTATAAAAACACACCCATGACACCCGATCAAGCTCAAGAACAGATCAAACAACTGACAGACCAAATCAACTACCATAGTGATTTGTATTACCAAAAAAGCACTTCTGAAATTTCAGATTTCGATTTTGACCAACTTTTGGTCAAGCTTGCTGCCCTAGAGGCCCAGTTCCCTCAATTCAAGACCGAAGACTCCCCTACTCAACGTGTTGGCGGCACAATCACCAAAGAATTTGATTCCGTAGTTCATAAATACCCAATGCTCTCTTTGGGAAACACATACTCTGAAGAAGATCTTATTGAGTTTGATAACCGAGTAGCCAAAGGCTTAGAAGGCCAAACCTATGAGTATTTTTGCGAGCTAAAATTTGACGGAGTAGCACTTAGCTTAACTTATGAAAATGGCGTATTAAAACGTGCGGTTACTAGAGGAGACGGTACTCAAGGCGATGATATCACTACAAATGCTAAAACAATTCGCTCTATTCCGTTAAAATTAAAAGGTGCGGTACCAGCAGAATTTGAAGTGCGTGGCGAAGCATTCTTTCCTATTAAAGAATTTCAGCGTGTAAATGCCGAGCGTGAAGACATTGGTTTAGATTTATTGGCCAATCCTAGGAACGCAGCTTCTGGAACATTAAAAATGCAAGATTCTTCCGTAGTAGCTCAACGTAGATTAGACTGTTTTCTCTACTACTTATTAGGCGAAAATCTCGGCTATAAAACGCATTCAGAATGTATGGCAGCTGTTGAAAGTTGGGGCTTTAATGTATCCCCTACCTATAAAAAGTGTCATTCCATTCAAGAAGTACTCGCCTATATTCACGAATGGGAAGAAAAAAGACATACGCTACCTGTAGAAACCGATGGCATAGTTATCAAGGTCAACGATCTTAACCAGCAAGACCAATTGGGGTTCACGGCAAAGAGCCCACGTTGGGCCATTTCATATAAATATAAAGCAGAAAGTGCTGCCACTGTTTTAGAAAGTATTTCCTATCAAGTAGGAAGAACAGGTTCTGTTACACCTGTGGCCAATTTGAGTCCGGTACTTTTAGCCGGCACAACGGTAAAAAGAGCTTCACTTCATAATGCTGATCAAATTGAAAGACTAGATTTACGCATAGGAGACACTGTTTTTGTAGAAAAAGGTGGTGAAATAATCCCGAAAGTAACTGCTGTTAATCTCGCCTTGAGAAAACCTGATAGTGAACCAATTACGTACATTACGGAATGTCCTGAATGTAGTACACCATTGGTTAGGCAAGAAGGAGAAGCCAATCATTATTGCCCAAATGCCGATGCCTGTCCTCCGCAAGTATTGGGAAGAATTGAACATTTTATTCAGCGCAAAGCTGTTGATATCGACTCACTTGGCCCTGAAACCATAAGAGGATTACTTCAGAATAATTTAATCAGTAACTACGCTGATTTGTACAGCCTGACTTTTGATCAGTTAAATGGTCTTGAATTCCGTATTTATTCTGATAAAAAAGGTGAATATACCGTAAGAAGTCTTCGTAATAAATCTGCAGGAAACATAATCAAGGCGATTGAAGCATCTAAGCAAGTACCATTTGAGCGTGTTCTTTTTGGCTTAGGAATTCGTTACGTAGGCAAAACTGTTGCAGAAAAATTAGCCGCTCATTTTCAGAATATAGAAACTTTGGCAAAAGCGAATTTTGAAAGCCTTGTAGCCGTAGACGAAATTGGAGACAGAATAGCCCAAAGTGTTATCGAGTTTTTTCAGAATGAAGAGCATATCCGAATCATTCAAAAACTAAAAGAAGCAGGAGTTCAACTCGAGAAAGACCAATCTGATGTTTTGGCTCCTGAAAGCAATATTTTTGAAGGTAAAACCTTCGTTATTTCTGGAGTATTTACCCAGTTTTCCAGAGATGAGCTTCAAGAAAAAATTAAGGCCAATGGAGGTAAAGTAATTTCCTCCATCAGTAAAAAATTAGACTTCTTAGTGGCTGGTGACAAAATGGGGCCATCCAAATTAGAGAAAGCTACCACCCTCGGAATTAAAATAATTTCGGAAGAAGAATTCATTCAAATGATCAATAATTGATGTCATTATTCACAAAATCATCAACCGTAAATAGCATTACCCAAGAAGGCTTTAAGCTTTTTTCTGAGTCGAAACATATAGGATTACTTTATTCTTGGGAAGACAGTCAAAAGGAAAAATCTATTCAAGAGTTCGCTAATTCATTAGGTTTAGATAAGTCCATTGATTTTTTGTGCTTCAACCCCATCAAAAAAGTTCAACCTGCAACTGAAAACCCAACCTTTAGCCGAGCAGATTTCAATTTATTTGGAAAGATACAGTCCGAAATCGTTCTTTCTTTTATGGAAAAACCTTTTGACTACTTATTTCATCTTGATTTCGATATTAACTCGTCTATTAAACCCTTGCTTACTAAATCAAGGGCCAACTGGAAAGTGGGCTGCCATTCAGATGAAGGTGAAGGTATTTATGACTTGATGATTAAAATCAATAAAAGTGCTGGTTTGAAGAACTTATCAGACCAAATGCTTATTTATGTAAACGCATTGAAGTAAAGAAAATGGAAATATTAAAAGGTACAGGTGTAGCACTAGTTACACCTTTTAAAGAAGATTTAACAATTGATTTTGATGGGCTATTAAAGCTCTTAGAACACACCGCTATAGGGGTTGATTATTACGTAGTACAAGGTACAACGGGAGAATCAGCCACTACGACTGCAGCGGAAAAAGCTGAGATTCTCTCGTTTGTAAAGAAGAACAATAAAGCTGGTTTACCCATTGTATATGGTATTGGAGGAAACAACACTCAGTCTGTTTTAGACAATATTAAATCAGCTGATTTAGATGGCGTAGACGCAATACTATCCGTTAGTCCATACTATAACAAACCAAGCCAAGAAGGGATTTATCAGCACTTTAAAATGATTGCCGATGCATCTCCCGTTCCTGTAATTTTATACAACGTACCTGGTAGAACGCAGTCAAATATATCAGCAAACACTACATTACGTTTGGCTCAACACAAAAATATTGTGGCCATTAAGGAGGCATCAGGAGATTTAACCCAATGTATGACAATTTCGAAAGATGCTCCGGAAGGATTTCTACTGATTTCTGGTGACGATTTATTGACAACTCCAATGATGGCGACTGGGGCAGTTGGTGTCATTTCTGTACTTGCAAATGCCTTCCCAGAAACCTTTAAGAGAATAACAAAAGCAGCATTTTCTGCCGATTTTAAAGCATCTTCAGAAGCCACTTTTGAGTTAATCGACATCAATCCTTTGATGTATGTAGAAAGCAACCCGGTAGGAATAAAGCAAGTTTTAGAAGAATTAGGCGTATGTAAAAACTATGTACGAATGCCTCTATTACCAGCCTCAGAAGAACTTAAAACAAAGATTAAGGCTTTATTATAAGTAATTATAGCACAAAAAAAGAGAGGCCAATCTAACGATTAGCCTCTCTTTTATTTTTCAAAGGATGTAATAATTATCCTTGGTTCTTAATGTTTTGAACATCAATTCGAATTTCTTGAGCTAAGTTCTTAAGGTCTTGCATTCCTTTTCTAACTCTAGTACCCGCAGCTTGATTTTTCTTGTCGTAGAACTTTTCGAAATCACCCTCTAAAGAGTCAATTAAGTTTTTTACTTCGCTAAATCTGCTCATATTATTTGTGCTTTTAAGGTTGTTGAAAAATGTTTGTTTGGATAGCAATTTAAATCAAAATACTCTATTTGCAACAGTCAGGGCACTTTTTTTTAACATTACTCCCCAAAGGCAGCGGCTAACTCGGCATTTTTGTACTCACCGCTCGTTAACTTACCCTTAATTGCCTCAAATGCAGCAATAGTTTCGTTTACATCTTCCATACTGTGAGACGCTGTTGGAATTAGTCTTAAAATGATCATTCCTTTTGGCACTACTGGGTATATCACAACAGAACAGAAAATATTAAAATTCTCCCTTAAATCCTTACTTAAGGTTGCTGCCTCACCAACGGTTCCGTTCAGTACCACCGGAGTTACACTCGATTTGGTGGTTCCAATACTAAAACCTTTTGCTTGTAACCCACCTTGAAGTGCGTTTACAATTTTCCAAAGGTTTTCCTTATGCTGAGGCTGAGTTTTTATGATCTCTAATCTTTTAAGACCACCAATCACAAATGGCATTGGTAATGCTTTCGCGAAAATCTGAGACCTCATATTGTATTTAAGGTAATGGATAATTCGCTTATCTCCTGCTACAAAAGCCCCAACAGCGGCCATTGATTTAGCAAAGGTTGAGAAATACAAATCAACTTCATCAACACAATTCAAGTGCTCGTGGGTACCAGCACCAGTAGCTCCCATAGTACCAAAACCATGAGCATCATCTACAAAAAGTCTGAAGTTGAATTTAGATTTTAAGGCAGCAATCTCGTTTAATGAACCCAGGTTACCAGTCATCCCAAATACACCTTCGGTAATCACTAAAATCCCACCTCCCGTTTCTTTAGTCAAACGAGTAGCTCTTTCAAGCTGCTTTTCAAGGTTTTCAATATCGTTATGTGGGTACACAAAGCGTTTACCCATGTGCAATCTTACGCCATCAATAATACAAGCATGCGATTCGCCATCATAAACAATTACATCCTTACGATCAACCAAAGCATCTATAATAGAAAGTACGCCTTGATATCCGTAATTCAATAAGTATCCAGATTCTTTGCCCACAAATGAGGCCAAGCCCTGCTCTAATTCTTCATGATAGTCTGTATTTCCAGACATCATTCTAGCTCCCATAGGATAAGCTAAGCCCCAATCGGCAGCAGCTTTAGCATCTGCCTCTCTAACTTCTGGCAGGTTACCCAAACCCAAATAGTTATTTAAACTCCAAGTAAGGACTTCTTTGCCCATAAACTTCATTCGTGGAGCAATTTCACCTTCTAATTTAGGGAACGTAAAGTACCCTTCTGATATCTCTGAATGTTTCCCTAATGGGCCGTTATCAGCAAGTAATTTTTCAAATAGATCCAATTCCTTTAGACTTTAAGTTGATTAACCTAAGTAACAAATAAGGCTGCAAATGTAACACTATAAACGCCATTTATCAAAAAACCGCAGGTATATATCACAAGCCCAAACTTAGATTTTAGCAGATAATTAATTAGCATTGTAAGCAAAATTTTGAAGGGAATGGAAATCAGGAAAATAAAGAAAATTTTAGTAGCCAACCGCGGTGAAATTGCTATCAGGGTAATGAAAACAGCCCGCGAAATGGGAATCAAAACCGTAGCCATATATAGCGATGCAGACCGCCATTCGCCACATGTGCGCTATGCAGACGAAGCCGTTAACGTTGGTCCTCCTCCTTCCGCACAGTCTTATTTAATGACTGACAAGATTATCGAAATTTGTAAAGATTTAGCAGTTGATGCCGTGCATCCTGGCTATGGATTCCTCTCTGAAAATGCTGACTTTGCAAAAAAGATAGAAGAAAACGGTATCATTTTTATTGGCCCATCTACAAAAGCCATTGAAATTATGGGCGATAAGCTCTCTGCCAAAGAGGCTGTATCGGGCTATAATGTTCCTATGGTACCAGGAGTAAATCATGCCGTTACAGATCCAGAAGAGGCAAGAAAAATTGCTGAGCAAGTAGGTTACCCAGTTCTAATTAAAGCCAGTGCTGGTGGTGGCGGTAAAGGAATGAGGGTTGTCGAAAATCCTGAAGAACTGGAAGAGCAAATGAAACGTGCCATTAGCGAAGCACAATCTGCTTTTGGTAATGGCGCTGTTTTCGTTGAAAAATTCATCACCTCTCCACGTCATATCGAAATTCAGGTATTGGGCGATAAACATGGAAACTTAGTTTACCTTTTCGAACGCGAATGTTCTATTCAAAGAAGACATCAAAAAGTAATTGAAGAAGCTCCCTCTGCTATACTTACTCCAGAAAAACGTAAAGCCATGGGCGAAGCTGCATTGGGAGTTGCCAAGTCTTGCGACTACTACAGTGCAGGTACGGTAGAGTTTATTGTAGACGAAAATTTAGATTTCTTCTTTTTAGAAATGAATACACGTTTACAAGTAGAACACCCCGTTACCGAAGAAATTACCGGTGTAGACTTAGTAAAGGAACAGATTTTAATTGCCGAAGGTCATCCATTAAGCTTTAAACAAGAAGACCTTAAAATAAAAGGACATTCATTGGAAGTAAGGGTTTATGCTGAAGACCCAACCAATAATTTCCTACCAGATATTGGATATTTAAGCACCTACAATCGACCTGAGGGGCCAGGGATCAGAGTAGATGACGGTTTTGAAGAGGGAATGGATATTCCTATCTATTACGACCCAATGATAGCCAAGCTTATTGCCTCAGGAAAAGACCGAACTGAAGCCATTGAAAGAATGGTAAAAGCTATTCAGGAATATGAAATAACAGGCTTTAAAACTACGCTTAACTTCTGCGAATTCGCCATTAAGCACGAAGCCTTTACTTCAGGTAAATTCGACACCAAGTTTGTAGAAACATATTACAAACCTGAATTGCTTCAAGAAGTAAACCCCGAGCATCACGACATTGCTTTGGTACTTGCTGCTTTAATCAGTGAAGAAAAAAGTAACAATAGTCTCAAGTTAAAGAGTAACACTACCTCCAGTAACTGGAAGCTAAGAGTACGCGACTAAACATTATGGCAAGAATAAAACCCTTTCGCGCTTGGCGATATAACCGTGAATTATCAAATAAAATTGAAGATTTAGCTTCTCCCCTTTTTGATGTCGTTTCAAAAAAACAACGAGAGGCACTTTATAACAATCCATATAACAGCATCCACATCAGCGTTCCTAGAGATATCGAAACGCAGAAGAGGACAGTAGAAGAATGGAAGGCAGAAGGCATTATCAATCAAGATCAAATTCCGGGCATTTACGTTTATTACCAACATTTTACACTACCCGGCAGTAGACGAACATATATTAGAAAGGGCTTTATTTGCTTTATAGAAGCCACAGATTGGAACAGTGTAGATTCTGATGTGCTTCGCCATGAGAACACAATGCCGCATTCTGTAAACGACAGAATAGATATTTTAGCACAAAGCCAAATGAATGTGAGTCCAACGCATGGGCTTTATTTCGACCCTGAATTTAGCCTTGAGCAATACATGGACGAAAGCATGAAAAACCCCATTTATGATAGGGAAGATTATCAGGGTGTTCGTGATGTTTTGAGTGTAATTCATGATTTTGAAGTCATCAAAAAGTTTGTGGCTAAACTGAAAGATCAGCAAGTGATTTTAGCCGATGGTCATCATAGATACGAAGGCTCTTTGCTCTATAAACAGCGAATGAAGGCTCAAAATCCTAACCACACTGGTAATGAGGCTTACAATTTTCATTTGATGTACCTGACCAATGCAGAAGCCGATGATTTAAGAATCCTACCTACCCACAGGTTACTCTCTGGCTTAAAAAACTTCAACAAAGAAGATCTGCTCAATACGCTTTCTGAAGACTTTATTATTAAACCACTTGACAACCCAAATGATGTAAATGAAATCATTTTAGGTAAAAAATGGGCCTTTGGTTTATTATTTGGAAAAGAAGCCGTGAAAGTAAGATTGAAGCCTGAACGAATTACTGAACTCAAATGGAATTTCCCTCAGGTAGTTAAAGATTTGGACTTAACCGTAATGCACTATTTTATTATAGAAAAAGCATTGGGTATTTTAGGAAAAGACCAACGTAGTTCTGAGCATATTTCCTTTGAAAGAAACTTCTCAAACTGTTTAGAAAAAACCATTACTGGGGAAGTAGATTTTGCCATTATCACTCAAGATATCAGCATGGAAGATGTGAAAAACGTTTGCCACTCAGGATATACCCTACCCCAAAAATCGACCTATTTCTACCCTAAAGTAATTAGTGGTTATTTATTCGGATCAATTAAAGAAGATGAATTTACCCTACCATTTGATATTGGCTTCTAAATCGCCTCGAAGACAAGAACTGCTTCGATCTTTGGAAGTGGATTTTGAAATCAGAACAAAAGAGGTGGACGAGTCTTTTCCTCTATCAATACCCGTAAACGAAGTAGCTGAGTATTTAGCAGTTAAAAAATCTGATGCTTTTGAGAATTTAAAAGAAAACGAATTAGTCATTACTTCCGACACTACGGTTTTGAATGAAGACCAAATTTTAAATAAAGCCGAAAATGCACAGAAAGCGTTTGAAATGATTCAGTCGCTTTCAGGCAAAACGCATCAGGTAATCACAGGCGTTTGCCTTCGTTCTTCCAATAAAAAAAGAAGCTTTTCAGAAACTACCAAAGTCACTTTTCGAAAGCTAGAAAAAGCTGAAATCGAGCATTATATCAAAAAATACAAGCCTTTCGACAAGGCGGGTGCCTACGGAATCCAAGAATGGATTGGCATGGTGGGAATCGAGAAAATTGAAGGTGATTTTTACAATGTGATGGGCCTGCCCTTGCACAAGCTATATAAAGAGCTTCTAAGTTTTTAATCTTCCCTTCATTTCTCATTGAAATCAATTCTGAACTTTAGTAACTAGCTATGGGTTAAATCGCTAATTTTAATCATGCTTGATTTTTGGTTCACGCTTTCTCCTTTCCTTCTAGGGCTATATTATTTGGCTATTTTTATTGTGGTCATTAATATTCTGCTTGAAAACAGAAACCCGCTAAAAACTCATTCTTACCTCTTACTGCTATTATTATTGCCTGTTTTAGGCCTAATCATCTATCTGTTTTTTGGGCAGCACATCAGAAAACGAAGAATATTCTCTAAAAACCAATTGATAAACTCTGCTTTTGGCCAAAAATATATTGATGAATATTTAACCCCAGAGAATGCAACTCCTATTCATAAAGCTTTAGTAAGCGAACAATTCGACAAACTCATCCGCTTTTTAAGTCGTGATCTCTCCCCTCTTTCAGAAAACAATAAAATCACTTTATTGAGAAACGGAGAGGAGAAGTTTCCAGCACTTTTAGAAGCGCTGAAACAAGCGAAAAACCATATTCATATAGAATACTACATCTTTACTAGCGATGGAATTGGGCTACAGATTAGTGAACTCTTGATCGCAAAAGCTAAAGAGGGTGTTCAAGTAAGGGTGATTGTAGATGGTGTTGGAAGTCTCGGTTTAAAAAGCTCTTATTTCGAAAAAATGAAAGGCGCAGGCGTAGAAATTTTTGAATTCATGCCAGTACTTTTCCCTTCGTTTACCAGTAAAATTAATTACCGTAACCACAGGAAAGTAGTTATTATTGACGGCATTACGAGTTTTACTGGAGGGATTAATGTAGACGACCGTTACATCAACAATGGTAAATACCCAACCTACTGGCGCGACACCCATATCAAGCTTGAGGGGGCTGCAGTAAAAACATTACAGTTTCTATTTATTCTGAATTGGCAATTTGTTTCTGGACAACCTTGGCGACCAACTGAAAAGCATTTCCCAAAAACCGAACCTTCATTTGGGTCTAGTTTTGTTCAAGTAAATGCTAGCGGCCCCGATTGGGACTTGGCCAGTATAATGGACTCTTTCTACTTAGCCATTAATTCTGCCAGAAATAGCCTGAGAATTGCCACCCCATACTTTATTCCAAATGAGAGTATAATTAATGGAATTACTACCTCTGCCAAAAGTGGGGTTTCAGTCGAACTTATGATTCCCTACGCTTCCGATTCATGGATTGTTCAAGCAGCTTCAATGTCATTTATGAAGCAACTTTTGGATGCTGGTGTAAAGGTGTATCTCTACAAAAAGGGCTTTCTGCATTCTAAAACGCTTACAGTAGACGGAAAGCTAGCCATAGTAGGCACAGCCAATATGGATTATCGAAGTTTCGATCTAAACCATGAGGTGAACACCTATATTTATGATCCTGCTATTGCTATTCAACTCAATCAGAATTTTGAAACAGATAAGGCTGATTGCGAAGAACTACATCTTAGTGAATGGAAGAAACGCAGTATTTCGAAGAAACTACTCGAATCTGTTTGTAGATTACTAGCACCATTGCTCTAAGCATCACAATTGGCATCTGAATAAGTTTCATTCTGAACTTAGTTACCAGCATTTTATTTGTTTTCACTTATATTGAAAATAAACCCTTATACCATGCCCAATTCATCGCAATACACCAACCTGAATACGATTAAGTTTTTGATGTACAATGTTCATCAAACGGAAGAATTACTTGAAGCCAACCGTTATTCCGCTTACGACAAGCCCTCGATAGACCTTCTGTTGAATTCAGTCAAAACTTTCTGCGATAAAAGCCTCCACCCCTTTATTAAAGAAATGGATGAAAAGCCTTCCACCTTTGCAAATGGAGCAATTACGATTCACCCACAATTCGAGAGTATTTTAAAAGAATCAGGAGAAATGGGGCTTGTAGCTGCCATGTTCGAGGAAAAGGATGGCGGTTTACAACTGCCAAACATCGTTTTTCATACCCTCTATTTTATGATGGAAGCCGCCAATAACCATGTTACAGGCTATTTGGGTTTAACCGCAGGTGCGGCAAACCTTATTGTTTCCTTCGGAAGTGATTTTCTAAAAGAAACCTACGCGCAAAAAATGATGTCTCTGGAATGGACAGGCACCATGTGTCTGACCGAACCGCAAGCGGGATCGTCATTATCAGATGTGAAAACTACTGCCAGCCTTCAGGCAGATGGCACTTATAAAATCAATGGTCAAAAAATCTTCATCTCCTCGGGCGACCATCAGTTTGCCGAGAACATCATTCATTTGGTATTGGCTCGAACAGAAGGCGCTCCTTCAGGCACAAAAGGCGTTTCCTTGTTTGTAGTTCCGAAGAAAAGAGTAGCCGCTGATGGTAGTCTTGGTGAGCAGCAAGTGATTGTGGCGGGTGAATTTGAAAAACTGGGTCAGCGAGGTTATTGCACCTCGCATTTGGTTTTTGAAGACAGCATTGGACACATGATTGGCGAAGAAAATCATGGTTTGATGTACATGTTCCAAATGATGAATGAAGCGAGAATTGCTACAGGCAGAATGGGGACAGGAATTGCGTCTGCGGCTTATTATGCTTCTCTGCAATATGCGAAAGAAAGGCCTCAGGGAAGAAAACTAACATCTTCAGGTAAAAAGGATTTAGACGAAGAACAAACCTTAATCATCAATCACCCTGATGTAAAACGAATGCTGCTCTTCCAAAAGTCCATTGTGGAAGGTTCTTTAAGTTTAGTAATGCAGGCAGCGCATTATGTGGATTTAGAACACATTTCAGAAGGAGAAGAAAAGGAACGTTACAATTTACTTCTGGAATTACTCACTCCTATCGCTAAAACATATCCTTCGGAAAAGGGACTTGAGGCAGTAAGCACAGGCCTACAAGTGCTTGGTGGCTATGGATTTTGCATGGACTTCATACTTCAGCAATATTACCGCGACATTCGAATTATTTCCATTTACGAAGGCACAACTGGCATTCAGTCTCTCGATTTACTAGGGCGAAAAATAGGGTTGAAAAATGGCAAAGTACTCGAATGGCTGGCCGAAGAAATTCAGTCTACTATTAAAGAAGCTAGCGCTCATGATTCACTCCAATTTAATATTAGAGTTTTAGGAGAAAGCCTTAATTCAATACAGCAGGTTTTAGGTGCCTTAATGCCTCATGCTCAAAATGGTGATTTTGAACGCTACTTGGCCGATGCCACCATTTTTATGGATTTATTTGGAACAGTTGTTATGGGCTGGCAGTGGCTTAAAATCGGAGTTTCGGCACAGAAAGCTTTAGACATAAACGACAGCACTTACGCCACTGATTTCTACGAAAGCAAACTCCACACACTCCAATTCTTTTATAAATATGAAATGAGTCGCTGTAAAGGACTTTCAAAAACCATCATGAATGAACTGGCTCTGACCATTGACATGAAACTGAGCTACCTGGATTAAAGATCTTTGGCTTGTAAAAAATCCAAAAAGCAATCGTATTAATTGATGCAGCCTTTATCTTTGAGGCAATCCACAAAGCAATGAAGAAATATATAAAATCAGCCTTGTTACTCACTGTATTTGCGCTTTTAGCAATGAGTGCCGTTTCTTGTCAACAGGAAACTCCTTATGTAATCATGATTTCCTTTGATGGTTTCAGACATGATTATGTAGAAAAATATGACGCTCCGAATTTCAAGAAATTCATAGAAACAGGAGCGTCTGCCGAGGCCATGCTTCCCTCATTTCCGAGTAAAACCTTCCCAAATCATTATACATTGGTAACAGGGCTTTATCCGGGAAATCACGGTTTGGTGGATAATAATTTCTATGACCGCGACCTTGATTTACGGTATAGCATCGGCAATCGTGAAGTAGTAGAAAACCCTGATTTTTATGATGGTTTACCTCTATGGCAGTTGGTGCAGAAAAACGGAATGAAATCGGCTTCTTATTTCTGGGTGGGTTCCGAAGCTCCAATCGCAGGTAGTTTCCCTAATTATTATGAAATCTATGATGGTAAGGTGAAAAATGAAGACCGAATTTCAACGGTAATGGAATGGCTAAAATTACCAAAAGCTGAACGCCCCAATTACATTTCATTATACTTTTCCATAGTAGACGACCAAGGGCATGCCAACGGCCCTAATGGTGCTAAAGAATCTGTTTTAGAAGCCGATCGACTTCTGGGTTTAATCATGGAGCAACTCAAACAAATTGATCTGCCAGTGAATGTGATTGTCACTTCCGATCACGGTATGAACGAAGTAGCCAATAATGAAGAAAGTTTGATTAACGTTGATGAAGTTCTGGAAGGAATAAATAAGGATGATTACAGGTTTGTTAACAGCGGAACCCTCGCTCACCTTTATGTTAACGACCAATCAAAAATTGACCAAATATATACGGCCATTAAAGGAAAGGAGAATAGTTTCACAGCCTACGAGAAAGAGGGATTCCCTAAAAACTGGCATTATCAAAATTCGAGAAGTGGCGAAATAGTTTTGGTGGCCAATGCAGGTCACTCATTGAGCTCGAAAAGCAACAGAGAAAGAATGATTGCCCAAGGCGGAGTACACGGAGAGCATGGTTATGATCCTTATCTCTCAGAAGATATGGCTACAATTTTCTACGCAAATGGGCCAAACATTAAACCAGGCACCAAACTTCCCAAGTTTGAAAATGTGAACGTTTATCCTTTTGTAGCCCATATTTTAGGCATTAATGAGTTACCTGAGGTTGACGGGAAGTTGGAGGTGTTGAAAAGCATATACAAACAGTAACCTCATCTCAAAAAAATGGCAAGCTGATACTCTTTCATTACACTAGTTTTTGTCAGCCAAAACCAATCATTCAGTCTATATATCGACCATAATTAAAATTTTCGAATAACTGATACGGTATATTGAAGGTTTACATCGAAAAAAAACATATTTTAACTCATCAATCAAAACACCTCTTGATGAAATCATATAAACTGTCAATCTCATTAGCTTTAGCTTCCCTCATTACTTTTTTCAGTACTAACCTATACTCCCAGTCGCTCGATAAAAGATTTTCAGCTCATTTGGCCAGCGAGTCCGAAATCATTGGACTTCAAAAGGATAGTGAAGGCAAACTTTACATTCTCGGGGACTTTAAACGAATAGACGATACTTTTCTCGATGCGAGCTACGTGAATAACTTGATTCGCATTGATAATCTGGGAGAGTATGACCCAAGCTTTAAACTGGATGAAACTTTAGCAAGTAAATCATTTAACAGTGTTCAAGTTTATCAAGACAAAATACTTCTGGTTTCCTTTGCACGAAATAACGATAACGGGATTGATGTTCTAAATTTAGATGGCTCGATTGATACTAATTTTCAACTTGACAACTCCATTAGTTTAATCTATAAGATTGAACATAAAGACGGTCATTATTATGCCGCTGCAATTTTATCAGGCTCGCTAAATTTTGTGAAATTAAACAGCGATGGTAGTCTAAACTCAGAATTTGGCACACACAAGTTAGATGGATCAAGCCCTGTAGAAATCACAATTCTCAATGATAACAAAATCCTAGTGTCAGGTCAAACCAATAAATATGATGACACGGATGTTGGTACTATTTTCCGAGTAAACTCTGATGGATCTTTGGATCAAACCTTTAACACAGGTACCGCAACAATCAGCGATGGGGATGTAATTGATGTAGAGGTATTGCAGGATGAAACCATTCTAGTTTCTGGCTATTTTAATAGCTTCAACGGGGTGTCAACACCGTCTGGACTTGTTAAATTAGATGCAAACGGTGCAGTTGTCACTGCTTTCAACGCAGATGGTGTAATAAATAGAATCAGTAGGAGGGCAAGTAAAATAAAAGAAGCTCCAGATAACAAAATTTATTTAGCTGGCGGGCATTTAAACGATGCAATATTAATAAGACTTAATGCTGATGGATCTACCGACCAAACGTATGCTGCTCAAGCCTTTAGTTCTTTTAATAGGGGGCAATATTTTAATATTGAAATCATTGGAGAGCAAGTCATTTTTGCCAATAAATTTACTGGAACAATAGCTGATAAGCGATTGAGTATTGCGCAAACCGATTTTTCCGGAAACATACTTCCTCAGAATTTTACCCTAACAAAAGCAGCAACTGCATATGCAGCCTTACCCTTCGATGATGGGAAAGTATTGGTGTCAGGAGACTTCATTCTAGTGAATGGTTCCTATGTTTCTTATTTAACCAAATTAAATGCAGACGGAACAATTGATTCTGGTTTTGAATTGGGCATCGAGCTGAACTCTGCGATCAATGAAATCAACGTGATCACCAAACAAAGCGATGGCAAGATTATATTGGGTGGTTATATGCACTATGATAATACAATAACAAGCATCATAAGGTTAAACCAAGACGGCAGTATTGACCCCACTTTTAGCACAACTGCTAGAGCCTATTATTTAGGCGATAATATCAAGCAGATTACAGTTCTTGAAGATGATGGTTTGCTAGTAGCTGGAGGAATTATTAACACAGGAAATAATCTTGCGGATTCAAATGAAATTATAGTACGACTTGGTAAAAATGGAGCCTACGACTTAGATTTCAACTCCGTATTAGCTGCAAACCCTCAAGAAACTAATAATCAAAAAATCATAGAGGCCTTAGCTATCAAGGCAGATGGCACTTATCTTGTTGGTGGCTACTTTTCCAGTGATGGCAGGGTTTCAGGGTTTATTAATAACCTAAATACTGATGGATCGCTGGTTTCAGAATTCAACAACAATGAAACACTTACAGGAAGTGTAAATGTCATTCAAGTCATAAATGAAAAACTGTTATTTGGTGGGACCAATTTTGCAGGTGGTGGTTTTAGTGATAGGATGCCTTTATATCAAGCTAATTTAACAGGAAACGAATTAGACGACACAACCATTGGGATATCCGATACCGATAATTTTGGTTTTTATAAGGATCTTTTATTGGAAGATGATGGCTCTATTTTAGTCGCTGGATCTTATGAATTTATTAACCAAGAATTGCACAGCAACTTAGCAAGAATAAAAACATCTGGTATTGTAGACAATAAATTCAACGTCAATTTTTTAGGCTACTTAAATAAAATTGAAAGGGTTGATTCAGAGAACATATTCGCTGTAGGTGAATTTTCTTCTGTAAATGGAACTCCAAGTTTTGGTATCGCTAAAATTAAAACGGTCAATTCAGCACCGATTATTGACGGTGTTGTTTCAGCATTAACAACAAAAGAAGAAGAAGCCATCACCATAGCGTCTAGCGACCTTCTAATCACTGACCCAGAGAACGAAGTTGGAGACATAACAATCTCAATTTCTGAAGGTGCCAATTACACAGTTAGTGATAATACAATTACTCCAGTTTTAGACTTCAATGGTACGTTAACAGTCCCTGTTATTGCCAACGATGGAGAATTAGATAGCAAAATATTTAACATAGAAATTTCGGTAACAGCTGTGAACGATGCTCCTATTATCACTGAAGCTTCGAGTGGTTTGACAACAGCTGAAGAGACAAATTTCACTTTTGATCTGGATGCATTTACCGTAACCGATCCAGACAACAGCTTTCCAACGGATTTCTCTTTAACTATAACTGGAGGCGATAATTACACCATTGACGGAAACACGGTTATCCCTAACACCGATTTTAACGGGACATTAACGGTAGCTGTAAAAGTAAATGACGGTACTGATGATAGTAATAGCTTCAATGCACAACTTGAAGTCACTCCAGTAAATGACAAACCTGTGATAGTAGGAACAGTGAGCACATTGATAACAGATAATGAAACACCATTCACTTTAAGTCTCACTGATTTATCAGTAACCGACCCTGATAATAATTATCCATCTGACTTTACTTTATCTGTTGCCGGAGGGGCCAATTATATTCTTGCTGGAAATGTGATTACTCCAACTCCAGAATTTATTGGAACCTTGACAATACCTGTAAAGGTAAACGATGGTAATATAGACAGTGACGAAGTAAATATTACTTTGGAAGTAAGTGAAGTCACCAGCATCGATCTGGATACCTTCTCTCTAAGGCTTGATTTATTCCCTAATCCTACGCAAAACCAATTGAACATTGTATTGGAAAACAGCAATTTTGATGACATTATCATTACTATTACAGACTTGAATGGTGCGAAGGTTTATCGTGGCAGTTTCCAGAAAAAGCAATATGAATTCTCTAAATCTATTGATCTTAGCCAGCAAACAGACGGAACTTACTTTGTTGAAATTGTGCAAAGCGGTAAATACCGTTCACTAAAGAAAATAATAAAGAACTAATACATTTATTAATAATAATGACTGAACAAGAAGCCAACGAACTCCTCACAAGTAAGATTCTTAATAAAAAACTAACCAGTATTAGAGTATACAACCACCACCAGCCCTACCCTTTTGTAGAAGAAAATGAGGCTGTGGTGGTTTCTGCTGCTGTAGCCTTCATTTTCGAAGATGAACCAATCACCTTCTATTGGCATCTAGAAGATGGGATTTTCAACTTCTCTTTGGCCAAGGTAGAAGTAGATGAAGATTGGGATGATATTGAAATCACCAACATCGACACCTTCAAAAATATGGAAGGTGATGAAGTGAATGCCGTTGAAATCAACTGGACTTACTTCCAAAAGCTTGATGAAAATTTTGAAATCTTAGAGGAGAAACTCTATGTGCCACAAGAAATGGTACTCAGCTTTTCTAACGGAAATCAACTGCAAATTGCCTGCGTAGATTTCAACATCGACCCAGTTTCAAATGATCTCGTGAACCTCAGTTACAATATGAGTGGCGGCTTATTGGTGAGTGCTGTTCCTTATAAAGAAATAGCAGCACCAGTATATAACGACCTTTAGCGGCCTTCTTAAAATTTCTGCCCTCTCTAAAAATAGATGCGGTTGATAATCATTATGTTTGTGGGTGCAGATTTGATTCAATGAGTACAGCAAAGTCAAAAAATTTACGAAACATTTGGTATGTGGCCTGTCATGGTAGCCTTTTGAAAAAAGGTAAGACCATTGAGAAGGAAATAGACAGTGAGAAAATTCTTTTGGGCAGAGATGAACAAGGGAAAGTTTTCGCGCTTCGCAACCAATGTCCGCACCGTGGTATACCATTAACCTATGGCAATTTTGACGGCTGCGAAATTGAATGTTGTTACCATGGCTGGAGGTTTAAAACAGACGGCACTTGCTCTAAAATACCAACGCTCCCTCCTTCTTCTAAATTAGATGTAACCAAGGTGAGAGCGCCTTATTATCCGCTGCGCGAAGTGCATGGCATTGTACTGATTTACTTACCCAAAGACATGCGCAAGCCTGAGGACATGGACGAAAGTCTTTTCCCTGAGTTTCCTTTAAAGGAAGAAGCCAATTTCGATTTTGTGACTGCAAAACCAATGTCTTGCAGCCTCGATCATTCGGTGATTGGTTTGATTGATCCTGCACACGTTCCTTTTGTGCATCAATCTTGGTTCTTTAGAAAAAAGACCAATCTAAAGCTAAAGACAAAGAATTTTGCTCCTTCGCACCTAGGTTTCAAAATGGTTCGACATGAACCTTCTAAGAATTCAGCGGCTTATAAAATTCTAAAGAAAGAGCAGACTACGGAAATCAGTTTTCAGTTACCAGGCATCAGAATTGAGCATATTAAAGTGGGCGAAAATGACATCGTGATCATGACGGCCCTGACTCCTGTGAATGAAAATCAGACGGAACTGATTCAATTTATTTACACGGACATCGGTTGGTTCAAATACTTAAAGCCTATCTTCTATCGCTTTGCGAACACCTTTATTCAGCAGGATGTTGATGTTTTCGAAAAACTAAAGGAAGGTCTTCAGAACAACCCTCCACTGATGCTCATGGGCGACCCTGATATGCAAGCGAAATGGTACAACGCCATTCGCACGCGTTACGAAAAATGCCAAGAGGTGAAAACGCCTTTCGAAAACCCAATCAAACCACAAACTTTACAGTGGCAGACTTAAATTATAGCTGTGGTTAAGTGAACTCTATTTTACTGCTGGGGCTTAATTCCCCTTTTAGGTATTGGAAACAGTTGCTTTTTCCTTTCGTTTTCATAGCCCAAAAATTCATCACTATCCAAAAGCATACAAGACAATGATAGTAGAGTCTCATCTACCAACGTAACTTCCCAATAATAGAAGTACCCAAAACCAAGAAAATCTCTTCTTCCGTCATACTTTGGTGGTGACATAACTTTAACAACCCGTTTAATATGGCTTGCCTTAAAGGTCAGGTCAAAATCCGCTTTTTTATATCGGTACTCCCAATTTGTAGTGTCTATTACAAATGATACACCCTTACTTACTTTCAGGTGGTGTGCTGCCAAAATTAGCAGTGGCAATACATGAATTAAGCCCACCCAAGACCATGTAATCCCTACAATAAAAGGTAAATTTTCAGCATCAGTATTAAACCAATACATAGCTATTAATGTAAATACCACAATTGCAGTTAATAGCTTTGCCAATGGTAGAATGAAATATTTTTTGCGCTGAGAGTCGCTTAGTCTATAATTAATAATCATTTGTTACCATTCAAAATTTACCACAGTGGATAATTTAACGTTGTAGGCTTGTTGGTAAAAAAACCAAAAAGGGCAGTATCTCAACCTGTTAGTCGTAAAGACTTAAATATCCCCCAACTGCGGACGAAGGATGATTTCCTCTACTACCGTGTTAGGCGACAATGCATGAGCAGCATAAATTGCGTCAGCAATATCTGAAGCCTTCATAAATCGTTCTTCTGGAAGTCCCGCTCCTTCCCAGCTTGGCGTATAGGTTGCGCCAGCCAAAATAGAAGTAACCCGTACCCCATGAGGTTTCATTTCTTCGCGCAAAGCTTTGGTGAAACCGAGTAAGGCAAATTTTGAAATAGAATAGCTACCTCCATTGGCATAGGCCTGAATTCCAGCTATTGAACCTGAAGTAAAAACATGACCAGATTTACGCTCCATCATCCCAGAAATCAATTCACGGGTAAGGTGATAAGCACTATAAAGGTTCGTCTCGATCATCATTTCCAGATTTCCTTCGTCCTCATTATATACACTGCCCGGAATAAAAGTGCCTGTATTATTCAAAAGCAGATCCACAGGGCGGTCAAAGGATTTCACCATCTCAGCGAATTTAAGCACC
Source organism: Roseivirga ehrenbergii (assembly GCF_001593005.1). Classification (GTDB taxonomy): domain Bacteria; phylum Bacteroidota; class Bacteroidia; order Cytophagales; family Cyclobacteriaceae; genus Roseivirga; species Roseivirga ehrenbergii. The sequence continues at coordinate 31,864 of NZ_LQZQ01000045.1, read as the reverse complement.
CCCTGTTTCTTTGATAAATCTGCTTGTATGGTATGTATTTCAATTTCAGGAAAAGCCTCATTTATATCATTCGCGAGCTGTTTCAGGTCTTCTTGGTTTCGAGCGCAAGTCATAATATCGAAGCCTTCTTTGGCAAATTTCTCAATCGTGGCTCTGCCTATTCCCTTAGTTCCTCCAGTAATTACTGCCAGTTTTTTCATGTTTGAATAATTGTTTCAGATTTTTACGTTTTACCAACGACTTGAAATTAGATCAATTTGTTCAATTAAGATGGCCCAAGCCGAATCTTTTGCCTCAAGTTTTGTTATTTTACCACCCTGTTAATTTAATCACCCTGATGGAAATGCTTTTTTAATGAAGAGTCTCGGCAAATACTTATTGTTTATAAGCTCTCTTTTCAAAAATCGTGAGTCGTTCAAAACCTATGTTAAATTAACCCTTGACGAATGTATGTTGGTGGGTATCAACAGTATCGTTTTGGTGGGTTTGGTTTCGCTTTTTATCGGAGCAGTATCTACCCTTCAAACGGCATACAACCTTGTTAACCCACTTATTCCTGATAGTGTTGTCGGGCTTGTGGTTCGAGATTTAACGATTTTGGAATTGGCGCCTACCATTACAGCCATCATTTTTGCAGGTAAGGTAGGGTCAAGTATTGCTGGAAATTTAGGCACCATGCGTATTACTGAACAAATCGATGCCTTGGAAGTAATGGGAATTAACTCTTCCTCCTATTTAGTACTTCCAAAAATTGTAGGTACATTAATTATGTATCCATTACTCGTAATTCTTGCTGGCGTGTTAGCCATTTTTGGTGGGTTCTTAGCAGCAAAATTTGGCGGTGTGGTATCTACTGCGGACTACTTTATGGGGCTCAAAATGGACTTCAATCAATTCACCGTTTCTTTCGCATTAATAAAATCTGTTGTTTTTGGCTTTCTTGTTTCTTCCATTTCTTCCTATATGGGCTTTTTTACCAGAGGCGGAGCCTTAGAAGTAGGTCAGGCCAGTACACGTGCGGTAACCGTAAGCTGTATCGCCATTTTATTCAGTGATTTTATTCTCGCTCAATTGCTTTTAGTAAGATGATAGAAGTTAAGAATTTAGTAAAGTCGTTCGATGATAAGGTGGTCTTAGATGACATCAGTGTGAAATTTGAGAAGGGAAAGACGAACCTGATTATTGGTGCCAGTGGATCGGGAAAAAGTGTGATGCTGAAAAATATCGTTGGCCTTTTCAAACCTGATTCAGGTGACATTCTTTACGATGGCCGTGATTTTATTAACGCCCACAGAGACCTGAAAACCGACATAAGAAGGGAAATAGGAATGCTTTTTCAAGGAGGTGCCCTTTTCGATTCAATGACTGTAGAGCAGAATGTGAAATTTCCATTGGATATTCTTACCAAAATGCCCGAAGAGGAAAAACTCGATAGAGTAAACTTTTGTCTGAAACGGGTAAAGTTAGAAAACACCAATAAGCGAATGCCTTCTGAAATTAGTGGTGGTATGCAGAAAAGAGTGGGCATTGCCAGGGCCATCGTAAACAGCTCTCAATACCTGTTTTGTGACGAACCAAATTCTGGACTCGACCCAATTACTTCGATCAAAATAGACCGTTTACTAGCGGAAATTACGGAAGAATATCAAATCACAACCGTGATTGTAACTCATGACATGAACTCGGTAATGGAGATTGGCGAATACATTATGTTCCTTAGCAACAGCCACAAACTTTGGGAAGGTAATAGTGATGACATTATGCATTCTGGCGTTCAAGAACTTGACGAATTCGTATTTGCCAACAAAATGATGCGCAAGTTTAGAGATCAATAAGCATTGCTCTAGCACTCAAAAAACGCTTTTCCCCTTCGTTCTACTTCGGTCTTTTTAATATTTCAAAAAAGACATCTTTTTAATTCGGATAAATTTGTCCGAATTAAAATCCTGACCTATCTTTGCGTAGAAAATATACAACTATGTTCTCAAAAGCATGTGAATACGGAATTCGGGCAGTGATTTACATCGCACAAAAATCTCTTAACGAGGAACGTGCGAGTTTGAAGGACATTACTGCAGAAATAGATTCACCTGAAGCATTCACCGCCAAAGTTTTACAGCAGTTGGCCAAAGCAAAAATCATCAATTCATTAAAAGGACCAAATGGAGGATTTGAAATTGGTAAAGATAAAATTGATTCGATAAAGCTTAGCCAAATTGTGAACGCATTGGATGGCGATAGCATCTACAAAGGATGTGGTTTAGGTTTAAAGGTATGTAATGCCAACGAGCCCTGCCCTGTTCACGATAAGTTCACCAGCATAAGAAGTGAATTGAGAAAAATGCTTGAAAATACGAGCCTTTTTGAATTGGCCACCAGTTTAGAAACGGGTTTGACTTATTTAAAAAGATAAAATTTAACACAATAAAGGATATAAAGGTATTAATATCTAGTAATGAAAGAAATCATAAGCATAGCGGACATCAGATTACTAGTTGACACCTTTTATAGTAAGGTGAGAGAGGACGAACTCTTGGCCGATATTTTCAATGGCGTGATCAAAGACAAATGGCCACAGCATTTAGAGAAGATGTACCGCTTTTGGCAAACCATTCTTTTGGGTGAGCACACCTATTACGGCAGCCCCTTTTCTCCTCATGCCCATATGCCAATAGATGCAAGGCATTTCGAGCAATGGATCAACTTGTTCTACGCGACTATTGACGAACTCTTTGAAGGTGAGAAAGCTGATGAAGCAAAATGGAGAGCTAAAAAAATGGCGGAAATGTTCCTTTCCAAAATCGAGTATTATAAGGAAAGAGACTCAAAACCTTTGTTATGACCGCACAAGTAAAACATCCACCCAATGCTTTAAATCCATATTTCAATTATGCTGGGACAGAAATTATCAAGGTGATGTGCTTACTTATTTATGGTATCACACTATTTAAAAATACAGATCATGGAAAATCTAATTGAAAAAACGATCGGTGAAATTGTAGCTGAAGATTACCGTGCCGCGGCAGTATTCGAATCTTATGGCATCGATTTCTGTTGCAACGGCAATCGCAGTATTAATGTAGCTTGCGAAGCAAAAAACATTAACCAAGATGAGTTATTATCGAAACTCAACACATCACTTACAGTAACTCAAACAAACAGAAACGATTATCAGCTCTGGCCAATTGATCTACTGGCAGATTATATTGAAAAAAAACACCACCGCTATGTAGAAGAGAAAATACCAGTGATAAAACAGTATTTGAATAAAATCAGTAGTGTTCACGGCAAAAACCACCCTGAATTATTAGAAATAGAATCACTTTTCAATGCTTCTGCTGGTGAATTGGCTATGCACATGAAAAAAGAAGAACTCATGCTCTTCCCTTTTGTTAGAAAAATGATGAGCGCCCAAAATGAAGATATAAAAGCACAGCCTCCTCATTTTGGAACCGTTCAAAACCCCATTCAGGCCATGATGCACGAACACGATACTGAAGGAGAACGCTTTCGCCAGATCAGTGAATTGAGTAACCAGTACACACCGCCAGCCGATGCTTGTAATACTTACAAAGTAGCCTTTTCTCTTTTAAAAGAATTTGAAGAGGATTTACACCTTCATATTCATTTAGAGAACAACATTCTATTCCCTAAAGCCGTAGCCTTAGAGAAGAGATTAACGGCATAATATCTTACACTTGATGGAAGGAGTAAACAGAGTCTTCTGCTTGTCCCCGAAATTCAACATAGCCAACCCTGTGATTTCAGTTCTGTCTACAAATCACAGGGGTATTTCTCTTTATTAACAAGAAAAAATATGGAAGAAAGAAAACCTCTGAAACGACACAAAGCACTCCAACCTTTCAGCCGCGAACACCACCATGGCTTATTGCTCTGTTGGAAAATACGGAAGGGCTTTCTTTCTAAAGTTGATCCAATGAGGATAAAAACTTATGCTGACTGGTTTTATAAAACCCATCTCATTCCTCATTTTTCAGACGAGGAGAAATTCATCTTCCCCATGTTGGGAGAAGAACATGAGCACATCAAAAAAGCCATGGCGGAACACAGAAGGCTTGCTCGGCTTTTTGAAGATAAAGAAGACATTGCCCGCAACCTCAACAGAATTGAGGAAGAGTTGGAAAGCCATATCCGCTTTGAAGAACGGGTACTTTTTCCCGAAATTCAAGACATAGCAACTCCCGAACAGCTAGCGCAAATGACCGAAATGCATGATTCAGTTACATTCAAGGAAAATAATGAAGATCCTTTTTGGCTATAAGTTGATTTAAACTGCGATGTATTAAGGTCACTCAAAAAACTTCTAAGTCTACTATTATAGCCTTACTTTAGTGGCAGCTATACCTAAGAGAACCATCGGCAATGAATTTAACTTCTTTAGAGACCAACGCAGATCAAAGACTTTCTTTACAAAAATCGGTAATTGAATATGCGGAAGACTTTTTGAATAGCCTTGAAAATAGAAAGGCTTACGAATATGATAGTTATGAAAAAAAGGATCAAGACAGTTTCTTTGATATTGATGAGCAGAACCACCCTATTGAGGACATTCTTCCTTTTATTGCTGTAAGAGTAGATAAACCCGGCCTGAACCCAGCTTCTGGAGGCCATCTGGGTTATATACCTGGTGGCGGAATTTATGAATCGGCTTTGGGTGATTATTTGGCTGCAGTTTCCAATCGTTACGCAGGTGTATTTTATGCTTCCCCGGGAGCGGTGCGCATGGAGAATGCACTGATCGATTGGGCAGCAAAGCTGATTGGCTATACAGGGCGCTTTGGAGGCAATTTAACTTCGGGCGGAAGCATTGCTAACCTCATCGCTATTTCGACAGCGAGAGAAGCTAAAAAGCTAAAAGGGAAAGACCTTGAGTCAACGGTAATCTATACCAGCCAACAAACGCATCATAGTTTGCAAAAAGCTATTAAGCTTTGTGGTTTGAGCGAATGCATCTTGCGCATTATTGATTTGGATGAAGATTATCGGATTATTCCAGAAAAACTAAACACTCAGGTGCTAGAAGATCAAAAACAAGGCCTTCAGCCCTTTTTAATTATTGCCAATGCAGGCTCTACGGATGTTGGCGCAGTTGACCCGCTTAACGCCATTGCCAGTATTGCGGAAGAGCATGATTTATGGTTTCATGTAGATGCTGCCTATGGCGGTTTCTTCCAATTGACAGCGCAGGGTAAGGAAGTAATGAGCGGCATTGAAAAAGCTGATTCCGTTATTCTCGACCCACATAAAGGCTTGTTCCTCCCCTATGGTTCTGGCATTGTTTTGATCAAAAATATTGAGCATTTGGCCGCTGCCAATAGCTATGAAGCCAATTATATGCAAGACACTAAAATGCATCAGGATGAAATGTCGCCAGCTGAGCTTTCTCCAGAATTGAGCAAGCATTTTAGGGGTATGCGCATGTGGTTACCGCTTAAGCTTCATGGTATCGGCCCATTTAAAGCTTGTTTGGAAGAGAAAATGGAATTGGCGCAGTATTTCTATACCAAGATTAAAGCAATGGGCTTTGAAGTAGGGCCAGCCCCAGTACTTTCAACCGTAATTTTTAGGTTTCTGCCCAAGGATAAAGATGCCAATGAATTCAATGCAGCCATTGTCAAAGCCATACACCAAGACGGAAGAATTTTCATTTCTTCCACCACGCTCAATGGCCAATTCTACATGCGTGTAGCCGTGCTTTCATTCAGAACCCATAAAAAGGAAATTGATCTGCTTTTGGAGATTATCGAAAAGCAACTAATTGAAAAGTAGATTTTGGTGAGCCTTACTTCTGCACCAATCTATAAAGTCCTTTTCCTTCTACACCAACATACAAATAGCCATCGTTACCCATTTCTACATTACGTACACGACCAATGCCTTCGGCAATTTTTTCTTGTCTTACCACTTTATCGTTTTCGATTACGCAACGCACCAAATAACTGAACTTCAATGAACCAACAATTAAATCGCCATCCCAGCCCGCATATTTAGCATTCTGAACAAAGGCCATTCCGCAAGGAGCAATTGACGGCACCCAATAAGTAACGGGCTGTTCCATCCCTTCCATTGCCGTTTTATCTGTAATCGCACCACCACCATAATTTTCACCGTAGGTAATCACTGGCCAACCGTAATTCTTTCCCTTTCCAATAATATTTACCTCGTCTCCTCCTTGTGGGCCATGCTCATGTTCCCAAATGTCACCCGTTTTTGGGTTGGTTGCCAAACCTTGAGGGTTTCTATGGCCGTAAGAGTAAATCGCTGTTTTTGCGTTAGCCGTATTCACAAAAGGGTTGTCTGAAGGAATTGAACCGTCATCATTCAATCGATAGACCTTCCCTCCATCACGTGTAATATCTTGAGGGTTTACATCCCGATTACCTCGGTCGCCAATCGAAAAGTAAACATGATTTTGGGCATCGAAGGCTATTCTACTTCCGAAATGCTGACCCGCTCTTGTGTTAGGTGAACCCTTGTAAAGCACTTCGTGATTATCAAAAGAAGAGCCGTTCCATTTTGCTCTTGAAAGGGCTGTCATTGCTCCGTCACCCTCACCTTCTGCACTGGCAAAAGTAAAGTAGACCCATTTATTCGATTCAAAATCAGGATGAAGCTCGATATCCAATAGTCCACCTTGTCCTCTTGTTGTGCTTTGAGGCCCTCCTGAAACTTCCTTGTTCACCACCTTACCATTCTCAATCAAGACAATAGTTCCTGCTTTCTCAGTAACCAATATTTTACCATCAGGAAGAAAAGCCATTCCCCATGGATTACTTAATTCGTCTGTTACCAACTCAGGCACTAAATCACTGGCTTGAGTGGGTTCCGTGATTTCAAGTGGTCCACTGGTGGTTTGAGCATCACATGAAAGAGTGAAGAAAATTGCAAGTGCGAAAAGAGGTTTAATAAAGGACATAGCTATTTTGTTTTATGCTTACAACGTTAAAAATAGGGTATTTTGTTTTGAAAACTAATTCTAAAACAAAGCAGATATCTGAACCCTGCCTAAATGCACAATTGGATTGCCTTCTGATTTACGGGCATCATAACGAAGAAGCAATTGGAGTCCATTTCCAACTTTCTGTTGCCAGTTCAGGTTCCAGGTAAGGTTACGACCTGGCCGAAGCGCTTCTAATAGTTCGTAACCAGTAGGTGAGTTTTCTTGCCCAGTAAAATCAATATTAATGTACTTGAAATTGGCACTCAAGGTAGTTTTAGCCGCTTTAGAAAAACGAGTGTCAATTGAGAATTCATTGATTTTAGAGCCTTCATTACTGTTTTCAGAAAAAACATTCTTCTTTTCTTTATTGGCATAAGTGGTCGTGAGTCTGAAAAAATTGCTAGGCTGCCATGAAATTGCCGGCTGATAAACCTTGCTCTGAATCAGGTAATTTCTTTGGGTAAGTACATCCGAATTACTTGCTCTTTCGCCAGAAATAAAAGTAAGATCGAGATTAGTTTGGTAGTTCACATTCCAACGGACATGAGCTCTCAATTCGTCATTATCAATACGCTCAAAGCCATTCAACAATAGTTGTCGATTCTCTTGCTGCGCAAAGCCTAAATCAGCCGCAAAGGCCGCTCTAGATTGATTAAAAAAGAGGGTCGAACGCAGGGTTTGCCTGGAAGATAAAATCATATCATCTGCCACGTTTATAGGCCAAAGTCTGGAAGCTAAATCTTCGTCTGTGATTTTAGAGTTCAACGTATAGGCCGTTGTATTGGTAAAACGTGCCAAGAGCTTTTTCAACCCTCCTTCTTCAAACCAAGTATTGGGCGTTTTCATTCTTAAGCGATAGCTGATGTTGGTATTAAAAGCCTCTTCATAATTATCGGTGGGTACAAAAATCTTGGCATAGTTCTTTTCATCGGGGTTTACAGCAATGTAGAATTCATTTAGGTCTTGTACCCCATCATTATTATCGTCACGCCAAGTATGTGTTCCTTCTCCAGTTGGTACCTGAATAAAGATAAACTCTCTACGGAGCTCACGGCTATTGGCCAGGTTATACGAAAGTTCTGACTGAATTGAACGATCGAAGAAATTCCCCAACCAATCCACTCGTCCCATGATGGTGCGGTCATTCCTATCCTCTCCGGTTTGGTTTAAATTTTCTAAATCTCGGTAAGTGAAAAGGGTTCGTAGGGTTTGAGTTTCATCTATTTCAGTATTGAAAAACGCAGACCAAGTTTCTGATCTATTGCTGTTAATCAGCTCACCGTTGAATGGTGTTCTATCTTCCCGAACTTGGTATTCAACTCCATAGTTCGTGGTAAGGCTTTCATCATTTTTCAAATAGAAAGTATGTGCTTCAAAATTCATTGAAGACCGTACAATTTCATCCGTAGTGGTGTTAAAAACCTCATTTCGATCTACTTGATAACGGTAGCCCGGAATTAACCACTTGGAACGAATAGACAAATCGGTGGATAACCTTTGCCATTCTGAATACAAGATTTGCTGATCATTATTCATAGAAAAAGCATCTACTTTTAGTCTAAAAATACCGAGCTCTTTTGCTCCTTTAAAGTATTGCTGAAAACCATCTACGGCCTCTCCTCTTTTTCTTCTCACAAACCGATAATCTATATTATTGAGGGCATCCTTCTGCAAACCAGCCTTGGCCTCCAGAATATTCTCGGCAAATTGTTCTTCAAAATCAGTGGCATTGAAACTCCAATCGCGATCAAATTCTATATACCGCACACGGTCGATAAATGAGAACGCATCGTTATTGAATTCGTATGAAGCACCTGCATTGAACTTATAGCCTTCGAGCCCTTTTACGGGTCGGTTTACAGATTCATAGATGAGCTTATAGGCCATTCCTCTATCATCCTCTGCATCCAAATCTGATAATAGATTGAGGTCGTTTTTAGAGAAAGCTACTTCGCCACTAAGTTTATCATATTGATTTAACTTGGCACCCGCACCGAGCGTAACCATTTGCTTTTGGTTGGGCGCATTTAGTAGCGAAATGGGTTCATAATCTCCTTGCAGCTGGCCATTTACAGGCGCTACCCATTTATAAATTCGTCCGTTGGTGGTAGAGTTAATTAACACGTAATTACCACTACCTTGCCCTAGCAAAGTAAACTGGACATTGAAAAAGGCAGAATCTGGATTGGTGGAATATTGAAAAATATCGAATTCATTTCCCAAATTATCCGTGCCAATTGTTTTTCGATAAAGGACAATATCTGGCCTGTATTCAAGGCTATCTACACGAGATGTAAAGGCTTGATTCAGATCATCGCCCGCATCGGCTAAAATTCGTTTTTCTTCCAAACTCAAATCAAAAGCCAACGGTTGATTTCGATTATCCTTCTCCCCATAATAGTTAAAAGAGAAATCGAGTTTATCGTTGGATTGGTAGTGACTGGCTTGAAAAATAGAACGCGAATAGTTTTGGTCTGAAAACTCAAAATCAATCCTAATTCTACTGAATTTGGTAATGAGCACTTTGTTGGTGAAAGTAACTTCGCCCAAATTATAATCGATCACATAATCATTATCAAAACCACGGGTGAGTTCTTCTCCATCTACAAATACTTTTTCAGAACCTGCTATTACAATGATGAAACGCTCATTGTTTGGCCCTCGAACTCGATAAGGTCCGAGGACGCCTTCTATAGGATCCACATTGATGGAGGCAAACCGGCCTTTGGCTACTGAGGCCGCAAAAGTGGTTTCCGCCTTAAAGCCATTCGCCATTTCGTATGCCGTTTTAAATTGCGCTCCCTGAACATTTTTGTAGTAGCGCAAAAAGTTGGAAGCTCCATTCTTGAGCACTACATCACCGGCTGTTAATGACCATTTATCGTTATAAAGCTGAATGAAAATATTGTCGAAATCTTGTAGTTGTTGCGTGTTTCCTTCTGGCTGAAAAGGCACATTTCTATCGGTAATTACTGCACGTAAATTCACATTTTCTGTCAACTGCCCCTCCATCTGCAGATTTAGGGAAGAATTCACAAACACATCCTGTTTATTCCCGAAGGAAATTCCACGAGTAATACTCCCTGTTTTTGAAATGTTTTGGGTAGAAAAAGCTTCTTCGCGTTTCGGCATGGCCAATTTTTGCTGGTAACGAATGGCATCTTTGAACAAGGCAGTAGAGTCATAAATGGCCAGTGTTTTATTCGCGCGTTTGGTATGTAAATCATAGGGCAAAGTGCGGAAACAAACGATAACCGAATCCAATGTAGGATAAGAAATACTGATGGTATTGGTATTTAATTGAAAGTTGAATTGGATATTTTGCCCCTCTAATTGCGCCACTTTTATGGATTCAGGAATGGCAGTAAGCGAATCGAGCACGATTGGTTTACCGTCAGTTTTCACCCATTTGCACTGTTCTTCTGTTTGGGCAAAAAGCAATGGCCCAAAGAGGATTAAGCAAATACAAATAAATATGCCACGCAACACTATTAATCGCTTAATGGAAACTCTAAGAAGAATGTGGTACCCACGTCTGCCACAGTTTCGAACCATATACTCCCTCCTGCATGCTCTACCCCTCGTTTGGCAATGGCCAAACCGATTCCAGAGCCTTCAACCTTTGTACTAAATTTAGGGATAAAAATTTTGTCTTGAATTTCCTCTGGAATTCCAAAACCATTATCCTTCACGCTAATAATCGCTTTAGAATGGGTTTCCTCCAGGCTGATTTCGAGCTTTGCCACGCGCCCTTCTGGCATGGCTTGCAGCGCATTCAGGATTAAGTTGTTGAAAATTCTACCCAACAGATTGGCATCTCCTTCAATCCAAACGGGGTTTCTAGGAATATTCGGAGTAATTTCCACTTCGTCATCGGCCTTGAACAGGCGTACTACTTTACGCAATGAATCCGCCAAATCCAGCCTTTCGTTTCTTGGAACTGGCATTTTTGCGAAAGACGAAAAGGATGTAGCTATATCGCTAAGTGATTCAACTTGGTTTAAAATACTATCAATTGGTTTATTGAAATCTTGGTTCAGCCCTTTACCCTCGGTGAGCACTCTTTTCAGATGCTGTAATTTGAGTTTCATCGGAGTGAGTGGATTCTTAATCTCATGTGCTACTTGCTGTGCCATTTCACGCCAAGCACTTTCTTTTTCGCTCATGGCCAACTCCTTTTTACTTCGTTCCAAGTTCACCAACATGCGATTGTACTCACGTACCATCAGCCCAATTTCATCTTCAGCACTCCATTCCAAAGGCTCATTAATATTGGAAAAAGTGGTAGCCTTGATTCTTTTGGTGAGGTAAGTAAAAGGATAAGTAATGATTTTTGATGCCAAAAACGACAGCAATACAAACACTATAAAAATGAAAGTAAATGAATTAAGAATATTGGAAATAATATCGGTTTGCTGCCGCTTAAGCTGCGTTTGCGACTCAAAAAACGGCATGCTCAAAATACCCAATAATTCATTGTTCTGAGACCTTATTCCAACATACGTAGATTGATACTCTAATTCGCCCACCCTTTCTGTATACAACCTTTCACTTGATCGATTTTCAATAATTTCGGCCATGGCTTTAGGGTTCACGAATGGAGAGAGAATTTGATTTTCAAAAATCATTCGTTGATTGGTGGCAACCAGTACTCCTTTGTCGTTGAATAGGTTAATGTCGGCCCTAGAGTATTGGCTGATTTCTCCCACCCTATTCTCTAAGGTTTCATTGTTCTCGCTTTGGCTGTCTAAAAACTCTTTTAGCGTAACGGTTAGGTTTGAGCCAGCGCTTTCAGCTACCTCCAAGTAATTCTCTTCAATGTTTTTTCTTACCGTTTCGTTTACCAGTCTGAGTACAACAATACTTACAATAATAAGTGGAAGGAAAAACGCAAAATTCAGCAGAATTTGAACTTTAGCGGCAATAGTTACCGTTCGTTTTCTGAGGTTATAAAACAAAGCACTGGCTAAGAAAACCAAGATGATCATTCCCACTATAAAGAGAAAGAATAGCGAGAAATTGGTAATCATAAAGCGCGTAGGATAAACAGGGCTACTGATAATAAAATACTCAGTAGCGTCTCTTCCCTGAACGGCTAAATGTGTATAACCACTCACTAACAAGCCTTTACCAAACAACTCTGGATTATCTTTCCAGTTACTCGGAAAGTCTTTAGCGTAATTAAAATCACCAACATTACTGACCATTTCACCATTTTGAAAAAGGGCATAATCGAAATGACCGTTATCTGCAACATTACTACTTTCATCAAAAAGCAAACGAGGAAGAATACTGTTGTTCAATTGTTCCTTTTTAACCAACTGGATGATAATATGTCCCACCACAGTATTGTAGCGCTCAATATCCATAAACACATAGTAGTGATTGGATATGGTAGGAAAGCGAAAACTTAAAAAATAAACACCTTCTTGATCGGTCCGATACTGATCTTGGCTATATAAGCTATACGAGGAATAATCGTTGGAATTGGAATTATTTATAGGTCTCCCGGAGCCGTTGAACAGCATAATTTCAATATCATACTTATCGAAATATTCCCCCAAATACGACCTCCGTATTCTTTGTCGGATTAACTGTTTTGGCGAAAAAACACTTGAAATATTCGTTTGAATAAGTATATCATCTTCAATCTTCTTTTTCGCTTCGCCAAGCAGGTACTCTGCGGTTTCATCTTTACTAGTGAGCAATTCTGTGGCGATGCTCACTTTATCTTGCCTGTCCACTTTTTTAATATCTTCACCCAAAACCAAGGTACTTACCAAGGCCACTGCGAAAGATGCCGTAAAGAAATAGAGGAAGGTGTTATAACTAAGCCTTTTGATCTCAGACGGGAATTCCAAACGGACAATCAACACCAGGTAAATAATGTAAATGGCCAAATAGGCAAATAGACTTTCCTTTAAAACCCAGCCTAATATCAACGAAGCAACTAAAACGATGGCCAAACCAACTTGAAAAGGAGTCTTATTTTTTAGGTTAATAAACCTTGTTGCTGCCAGTTGGGTCAGCAAAAAGAACATCACTCCTTGTATGAAAATCACAAAGTAGTTGATGAGCTTATAGATTGTTAGATTATTGTCTTTGGCGATATCCAGCTTCCATTGCGAATTGCTAAGCATGGAATGGAGTTCATAAGTGAGATAATAAAAGGAGAACATGGATAAGGCCAGTATTCCAAAGAATTTCCAATCGTACCGAGTTCCCTCATTTCTATCGTGAAAATTTAAAAAGCCATACACAACTACCACCAAAAGGCTGATCTGATTAAGCAGAAGGTCACCTAGTGAGGGTTCAAAATAACTTGCGGCAAAATGCACAGGATCGAATAAGCCATAGGATCGTACACTATAAGGCAGTTCATAACGGATCATGAGTGCCCTTAAAGCAAAGAACATTAGTGCAAGTAAACCTAGCGCATAGACAGGCTTGCCTCTATCGTTGAGCAAAGCCGAATAGAAAAATGCCGAGCGAACATAGAAAAATATGCTTAGCGCAAACATTAAAATAATAATTGTAGAGTAAACAGGGTAATCGATTTTCATTAAATCAGTTCCTGTAAAAGAAAAAAGGTAAACGCCTTGCTGTGAGGAAATTCTATTCTTTTCAGGCAAACTCTCATCTGCACTTAAATCATAATTTGATTTGCCGAAGATTTTCTGATTAAGTCCTGTATTGGCAAAACTTTCTGTTATTGGAACATCAGACTTGAGTGGAAGAAAGCCATAAATCTCTACAATTCTGTTTTGGGCGCTATTAATGGTCGTCTTCTTAACGATGAATTTATCGTTTCCTAGTTCTAAATAGCGGTATTGGAATAGGCCCTCTAAGGTTCCATATTTAGGTACAAAACGGTTGGTAGACCAATAGATCACTTCTCCATTTTCATAAATAAAAATTGGAAACTCATTACTTACCTCTAATCGATTGAAAAGCCTGCTTAGGTCAACAATGGCTTTGCTTTCAACAGACCTTACTTCTTGGTCTAGAATTGAAAGTTGTGTTTTAATATTGTCAGAAATGGTTTCTTGAGGTTCTACTCTCCTCTTCCTGTCCGAAAAAATCACTTCATCGATAATCAGCGTTAGGGCCAATATACCAATGCACAGTAAAAAGTACCTGTGCTTCTGAAATTCAAATTTTCTCTGTTTTGCCAACAATCCTTTTGCTATTCTTTTAGAACAGGCTTAAAGTACTAATTATTTTGTTTAGGAGTGTACTTAAAACCTCCAAAGGCATAAAGATAGAAAACACGACTATAGCGATACATTAAGGGGTAGAGTAAAATTACCTCGGTAATAATAGCAATGAGGTAAGTATTCTCATTGGCGTCTTCAATTGTATGGTAAATAATAAATGCACTAACTAAAAAGAGACCTACAGACATTGCATAACTAATGTACATGGCTCCATCGAAAAAGCGTGGTTCTTTTTCGAACCTTACACCACAACAGTCACATTCCTTTTTCATAATAAGGAATTTCCGAAGGTTATAAGCTTTAGATATAAATAGTTTGCCTTCACGGCACTGAGGGCATCTAGCCTGTAATACTGCTGAGAGCTTTGTTCTTTTGACCATTCCGTTTGCTAGTTCTATACCAAAAGTAGCCCAACACCGCAAAAAGGATATAAGGTGCGACAAAAAGGTAGAGTATACCTATGTTTAAATTAGAAGCAGTTGTTGTATCACCACCTGCCACAGAAGACTCTAAAGTTCCTCTACACATGGCACATTGTGCATGGGCTGACACACTAAAAATAGTTAGTAAAATTGTCGAAAGGATAATTTGTTTAACTCTTCTCATGATGTACCAAAGTTAAAGGTTTTTATACTAAAACTGATAATAAGGGCTAATCATTAAATAAACAATAACACCTGTTACCGACACATATAGCCAAATAGGATAAGTATACTTCACTATTTTCTTATGCTTATCAATCATATTGCTCCAAGCGTAGAAAAAGGCCAAAAGCACCAAAGGAACTACTCCTATTGATAATACAATATGGCTAATCAGGAAAAAGTAATAAACTGATTTTATTGCGCCTTCTCCTCCAAATGTAGTTGAAGGTGCAGAAGCATGATAAGTTACATAGCAGAGTAAAAACAGTGCACCTAAAACAAGTGCAGCCGTGTTAAATTTTCTATGCAGACCAACGTTCTTTTTTGCCTTAATAGCAATTAACGCAAAAATTAAACACAGCGATGTAAGCGTGTTGATCACCCCGATAACATGAGGAAGATTATACACCCAGTCTCCTAAATCAAGCTTTTGTGGCAGCCCTAATAGCACTGCTACTGCCAACGGAATGGCTACGGATAAAACCTTTATCCAAAGCATTGATCTTTTTTGCTTCAAATCAACTTTATTCATTTTCCAAATCTATGGTTTGTAAAATCCTTAACTCAAGTATAAGCCTATCAGTTTCTTCTCTCTCCATAATATTATAGTAGCCTCTAATTCTATTTTTAGCATCTACCAAAACTACTCTATTGTCGAGGTCTGACATTACCATACCACAATACTTTAAATTAGACCAGCTAGTTGAATCAAGCTCTTTGAAGTGCCAGAACTGATCCATAAATGTGACCCGCTGATTATAACCCGTAATTGCATCGGTTTGGATTGAGGCTTGATTAAGATACGACATCATTTTAATGTCTGGATTGTTATAAAACACGTCCTGTACTTTTTCTAGCTCTTCCAATCTAGTTTTTAACACTGGGCCGTCCATTCTTTCAAAATGAACCACTTTTGTGATTCCCATTTCTAGCTCTGAACTTTTCACTATATATTGGTCAGTATTTCTTTCTAAGCAGGTTACTTGACGCAAAGTATCTCCAATTCCATTAGAATAATAGATTGGAATTTGAAATCTATTTTCCCCAAAACCCTTCAGAAAGAGAAAGATAAGTGCTGGTAATAAAATCAACAGAAATAAGTATATGCCTTTCTTATTCTTCATAATACTCTGATCAACAAAAAATCAGACCAATTGCTCAGTCTGATTCTATAATATTATTAGATATAGCTCTTATCACTAATGACTATCATCGACTTGCTCGGAACCAGCTGGATTATAATCCACTATTCCTCTGCTACTTTTTACCGCACCGCCTTCTAATTCTACAAGCGCTACAATAAGCCATACGATGAAAATCATAGGTAGTATTACTGAATATATTAAGCCTTTCACCTCGTGTCCTAAGTGCATAAATTCACTTACGATGTAAAAAGCCTTAAGAATAGTAAGACCTACGAAAATCACATTTCTAAGTAAGCCTGCATCCATTGTGAATGCAAATACATACTCGATAGCGGTGATGATCGCAAGTATACCTGCAATCTTCCAAATACCGCGAATTTTATTCTTATCTACTGGTTGTACAACCACGTTTGATGTTTGTTCCATAGTATATAAATGTCCTTAGATCAAATAGAAGAAAGTGAAAACGAAGACCCAAACTAGATCTACAAAGTGCCAATACAAACCAACTTTTTCAATCATTTCATAATGGCCTCTCTTTTCATACATGCCATTGGCTGCATTAAAGAAAGTAATAATATTGATGACTACTCCAGAGAATACGTGGAAACCGTGGAAACCAGTAATAAAGAAGAATAGCGCAGCAAAAGCAGGCGGTCCGTATTGATTGAAGCTCAAACCTGCCCCCATAATTTCATAGTCCTCTACCCATCTGCCGTTTAAGAAAACGTCTCCGATAGTAGCAACACCGCTTCCAGATATAAAGTGAGCCCATTCCCAAGCTTGGCAACTTAAGAATGCAATACCACCGATAATAGTCCAAAGCATCCATTTAACCACGCCCTTCTTATCCATTCTCTGACCAGCTTCTACAGCCAAAACCATAGTCACAGAACTTAGAATTAGAATGAAGGTCATTAAACCTACAAAGACTAACGGCCATTCTTGACCATGTACTCCTGGAAAGGCATCATACACCTTTTCTGGAATTGGCCAATATTCGGTAGAAAACACGAAGTCATCTGGATTTCCTTTATAAGCTGGAGCACTCCATCTTATAAATGCGTATGCGATCAAAAGACCAGAGAAAGTAAAGGCATCTGAAAGCAGGAAAAACCACATCATGAGTTTTCCATAGCTCGCCTTAAGAGGCGCAACCCCACCTGCCCATAAGCTCTTGTTGCCGACTGTAGCTGTAGTAGCCATAGTTAATTGGTTCTAGTTAATGGTTAAGTAATAAAAATATAAACAAGTATATCCAAAGTCCGCCTAAGAAGTGCCAAAAAGTTGAGCACATTTCCATGTTCAACATGTTTTCAGAGTTCACCTTTAGCTTGAAAGACGAAATTAACAGATATAAAAGATAAATCACAGCGGCCACTAAATGTAGACCGTGTAAGCCTGTAAAGATGTATAAGAAGCTCCCCGCAGGATTACCTACAAAGAACACACCTGCATCAACCATTTGCCCCCAAGCCATAAACTGACCTATAAGGAAAGCCAAACCCAGAACAAAAGTGATACTTAATGCTATTCGTACTTTTACAAAATCATTCTTTTTTGCAGAAAGGTATGCCCAATGCATAAACCC
Source organism: Roseivirga ehrenbergii (assembly GCF_001593005.1). Lineage (GTDB taxonomy): Bacteria > Bacteroidota > Bacteroidia > Cytophagales > Cyclobacteriaceae > Roseivirga > Roseivirga ehrenbergii. Next base: position 14,306 of record NZ_LQZQ01000045.1, on the reverse strand, counting down.
ACTACTTACTATAATGACCACAGAAGTTGACCAAAAGAGAGATGGCAAGTCATATTCCAACCAATTTCCACTGGCCTGTCTCACGATGTGAGCACTGGTAAATGCTGCAAATATCATTACCACAGTTACGATGAACAACCACATCGCAAATTTCTTTGGATGCATTGAAAGTGGCTGTTCCACTTGGCTATCTACAAATTGATAATTATCTGTCATTATTTCACCATGTCCAATAAGTAAGCAATCTGCACGATCGGTAAATAGAGAAATGAACCAAACATAATTCTCAATGCTGATTTTCTCGATTGATCACGCATCAACTTAATCGTCTGCGCTAAAAACAAAACTCCACAAATGGTGGCCACTACTCCTGAATTAACTCCAGTAATGCCAAAATAGGTAGGCAATAAACCAAGTGGAATTAAGAATAGTGTATATGTCATTATCTGAAAAGCAGTCTTCATATCTTTCTCTCCTTTTACAGGAAGAAGTTTAAAACCTGCCTTTTTATAATCTTCATCGGCTACCCAAGCAATTGCCCAAAAATGTGGAAACTGCCAAATAAACTGGATACCGAAAATAATCATTGCTTCATGGCTAATCGCTCCTGTAGCAGCTACCCAACCCAACAACGGAGGTAATGCCCCTGGAAAAGCCCCCACAAATACGGCAATTGGCCCTACTCTTTTCAATGGTGTATAGACAAAACTATACAGCACCATAGACAGAATAGCCAAACCTGTGGTTAATAAGTTAGTAGAAAAATAAAGTACAAGAATACCCATCACCGCTACAATGGCTGCAAAGGTCAAGGCTTCATTTTTAGTAAGTCGGTTGGTAGGTAAAGGGCGATTCTGCGTGCGTTTCATCATCGCATCATATTCCTTTTCGGTTACTTGGTTTACTGTGCAAGAGGCACCTGAAACCAAAAAACCACCTATAAATAATAAAATCAGTTGGGTCCAGTCAACATTGCCACCCATGGCCAAGGTATAGCCAAAGGCTGAAGAGAAAGCCACCAAAAGTGATAGCCTCATTTTAACCAACTCTAAATAAGCCTTGGCCTTTTGAGCGATTAATTCTCCTACTCCAATATTTGCAGAACTACCTGATATCATTCAGTTAACTAGTTTGTACTCTTCTATTCCCTAAAAGCAACAGCACATAGTACTGTACTCCTATAATTAATGTTCCCAACAACAAATGTATTGGCTGTATAGCCGCTGGAACTCCAAAATAAGCCATCACAACGCCACTCAAAACCTCTATACCCACAATAAGTAACATTATTGCACCATAAAGCTTTAATTTCTGTGGAGTATCCTTTTTCATTGTTAAAAGCCAAACCAAATAAAGGTGTAAGCCCAACAGCAAAATTGAATATGATCGATGCACTAAGAATTCCATCCCCAGCTTCGATATCCACTCTGACCTAGCAAAATGATCTGCCAAAAGGTCGATGCTTTCTCTTACCTGTGTACCCATTACGATTTGAGGTAATGTGGTAATAAAGCAAATCAATAAAACTGCCCGCAGCTTGCCAGTTCCTTCCAAATTAAGGTTCAGCACCTCTCTTTTTGACCTATAATAAACATAGATCAGAAGGCATACGATTAATAAAGCGAGTAACATATGAATAGTAATCATCCAATGTAGCAAGTTGGTACTCACCACAATTGATCCGATCCATCCCTGAAACCCTACCAATACAAATGCAATAAAAGAAAGAACGGTAATGGTTCTATCGGTTCTCCAATATCGAATAGACATTATAAATGTCCCGAAGATCAAAAGACCGATAACCGCACCCACTAGGCGGTTAATGTATTCAGTAAGTGTTTTTGTAGCATTAAACTCCTCCTCAGTCAGAATATCAGGATCGTTTAGAATCTGATCGGCCAACTCGTCAAAACCAAATGCTGTAAGGTAACTTACAAACCTTTTATTCTTCTCTGCCCTTTCCTGGGCGTAAACTTCTTTGTAATCAGATGGAAGTTGACTGACATCTGTTGGTGGCACCCAACTTCCAAAACATTTGGGCCAGTCCGGACATCCCATTCCCGACCCAGTGGTTCTTACAATACCTCCGATAAGAATCAGGAGATATACGGCAATTACCGTGACGGCCGAAAATCGTCTAAATGCTCGTCCGTTAATGACCTTTTGCCCCATCAACTACAATCTCGCTAGCGCTCTCCTCTTTCTCAATTGCAATCATATCATTCTCATGCGGAAGATTCGAATCCATAGTTTCTGAGAAAGGTACTGTTTGAGGAATAAAGTCTTCCTCGGCACCTGGCTTAGAGTAATCGTAAGGCCATCTGTATACCGTTGGGATTTCACCTGGCCAGTTGCCGTGTCCAGCAACTCTTGGCGTTGTCCATTCCAAGGTATTAGACTTCCATGGGTTAAGTGGCGCTTTCTTCCCTCTAAATATGCTGTAGAAGAAGTTGAATAGGAAGATAAACTGTCCAAAGAAAGTCAAAATCGCAGCCACACTAATAAAGGCATTAAGGTCTGTAAATCCACTGAAGGCATCAAAGTTGGTAAACGAATAGTACCTTCTTGGGAAACCTGCGATTCCAATATAGTGCATTGGGAAGAACACAGCGTAAATACCAATGAACGTAAACCAGAAGTGGATGTAACCTAATTTTCTATCTAACATTCTTCCGAACATTTTAGGGAACCAATGGTAAACCCCAGCCAATAATCCGAAAGAAGAAGCTGCCCCCATTACTAAGTGGAAGTGAGCTACAACAAAGTAAGTGTCATGCAATTGAATATCAATTGCTGAGTTACCTAAGAAAATACCTGTAATACCACCCGAAATAAACACCGACACCAATCCTATTGAGAATAGCATAGCAGGCGTAAATACAATATTTCCGCGCCATAGTGTTGTTAGGTAGTTAAATACTTTTACTGCTGAAGGTATAGCGATAATCAATGTTAAAAACATGAAGATCGACCCTAAGAATGGACTCAAGCCCGAAACGAACATATGGTGTGCCCATACAACGAAAGAAAGCACAGTAATACCCAACATCGAAATAATCATGGCCTTATAACCAAAGATTGGCTTTCTTGAATTGGTTGCGATAATTTCAGATGTAATACCTAAAGCAGGTAACAATACGATATATACTTCAGGGTGACCCAAGAACCAGAACAAATGCTGATAAAGAATTGGACTACCCCCTACATTTGGAAGTGCTTCTCCTCCAATATAAATTTCAGATAAGTAGAATGATGTACCAAAGCTTCTATCCATTACCAATAGTAGGGCTGCGGCAAACAATACAGGGAAAGATAAAACTCCAATTACAGCGGTTAAGAAGAAACTCCAAATCGTAAGAGGCAATCTAGAGAAGGTCATTCCCTTCGTTCTTAAGTTGATAATTGTGGTGATATAGTTAATACCTCCCAACAATGATGAAACAATAAAGAACACAATAGCAACAAGCCATAAAGTCATTCCTAGTCCAGAACCATCCATTGCCTGTGGCAAAGCACTTAGCGGTGGATAAACCACCCAACCTCCTGATGCAGGCCCGGTTTCTAAGAATAATGAGATAAACATGATAACACTGGAAAGGAAAAAGAACCAGTAAGAAAGCATGTTCATAAAGCCAGAAGCCATATCTCTCGCTCCAATTTGAAGCGGAATAAGGAAGTTACTGAATGTACCACTCAATCCAGCTGTCAATACAAAGAACACCATGATGGTACCATGCATGGTTACCAAAGCCAGATAGAATTGTGGATCTAAGCTACCTTCTGGCTGAATCCATTTACCTAAAAGCGGTCTTAACCAAGATAAGTCTGCTTCAGGGAATCCCAACTGCAATCTAAAGATTGCAGAAAAACCTGCTCCAATAATTGCCCAAATAATACCTGTTATCAGGAATTGCTTGGCAATCGTTTTATGGTCAAGTGAGAAAATATACTTTGTGATGAACGTTTCATGATGCTCGTGATCGTGATCATCATGCGCGTGTGCATCAATATGTGTTGCTGTTGCCATCTTAATATATTGGTCTTATTAATTACTCGTTAATGCCCGCTGTAACTACGGCCAACTCTTTCAAATTCTCAGGTACCTGAGACATATAATCTGGGTTTTTTGACAACCAAGATTTTTGCTCTGCTTTCCATTTATCGTATTCTTCAGGTTCTAAAACCGTCACAATTCTACGCATAGCAAAATGTGATGTACCACAAATCTCTGCGCAAGCCAATTCAAAATTAAAATCAGGGTTGTTTTCCTCGATTCTCATTTCCTCAGTTGTCTTATTAGGCACAAACCAGAATTGAGTAGGCATACCAGGAACAGCATCCATTTTCAATCTCATATGAGGCATATAAACACTATGAAGTACATCCTTAGCTCTAATTTTCAATAACACAGGGCGCCCTTTAGGAAGTACGATAGAGTTGTTATTAAAATCATCGAAATTGGCCTTATCCGTAAAATCCATGCCCAAATCATTAGTAGCATCAATCAAACGATAATCGTAATCTCCAACTTCATTGTCCATTCCACCATAGCGGATCAACCATGTAAATTGTTGTCCTGTAATTTCAATTTGTTCTGCATCTTCAGGCGCTTTGCTTGTAATATCAGACCAAGCTGCAAATCCTGAAATTACCAACCATGTTAATACAATAGCAGGCACACCAGTCCACAAAAGCTCTAATTTGTTGTTATGTGGGTAGAACTCGGCCCTGTGATTCTCTCTGTATCTATACTTGTAGGCAAATACAAAAAGTAAAATATGTGTAATCACAAACACAATACCTGTAATCCACATTGTTCTCCAGAACAACTTATCAGTTACTATACCATGATCAGAGGCTACTGGTGGATCATATGAATCAAAATGCGCAAATGAATACCACGCCATTAAGCCAAAGAACAAGACCAAGAAAACCACCATTAATATGGCGTTCACATTGTTACTTCCAGTAACTGACTTTTCATCAGAACCTTTAACAACACTAATCAATCTACTTACTCTGAAGATCATCAACAAGATCGCCAGTACTAAGAAAATCGCTAAAACTATATAAAACCCGAACATATCTTTAGTTTACTCTTATTAAATATGATGATGCTTTGCCTCTTCTAGCATTGGATGATTTTTAGCCACCAATGCTGATTTAGATAAGGCAGTTAAGGTGACGAACAAGAAGGCTACTCCGAAAATCATGAACAAGCCAATCTCAGTAAAACCAAATGCTCCATTTTCGCCAAGCGTACCTGGTGTTACCATTAGGTAAAAATCAATCCAGTGCCCTCCTAGAATAACAATACAAACGATTTTCAAGAATACATTCAATCGTTTTGCATCTCTTGTCATGAACGTAAGAAGAGGGAAGATGAAATTCAAAATAAGGTTAATGAAGAAGAATGGTGCGTATTTGTCACTCAATAATCTTTCTACAAAATACACTGACTCCTCAGGGATGTTAGCATAGTAGATCAAAAGGAATTGAGAGAACCAAACGTAAGTCCAGAAAATACTGAATGCGAAGATAAACTTACCAAGATCATGTAGGTGATTAGAGGTTACTTGAGATAAATAACCAGCTTCTTTTAATAGCACTGTTACAAGTGTAATGAAAGCCAAACCTGTTACCCACCAGCTAGCAAATACATACCAACCAAACATTGTAGAGAACCAGTGCACGTCAATTGACATGATCCAATCCCAAGCTGAAACAGATGAACTCACTGCAAAGAATACCAAGAAGATTGCAGAGAATTTTCTCATTTTGAACCAGTAGCTATCACCACCCAATTCATCTTCAGCCAAAGCTAAAGACTTAATTTTCTTGAATAGGAAGAACCACACTGCAAAGAATACAACCATTCTAAGCACAAAGAAAAGCGGGAATGAACCTCCTTCTAAAGGAAGAAAGAAGTAGCTACTTTTTCCAGCAATTAGCGCATCATAATGCGGGTTTAATTCTCCATTTGCTAAGAATTGATTATACAAATCACTATGAGTCCAGTGGAAAATATCATGACCAAAAATCATGAAAGTAACGATCATCAATACAAATGCGTAAGGCAACCAGCTACCCATCGCCAACGGAACTCTCAATAAATAAGCAGACCAACCTGCTTGTGAAGCATATTGAAGTGCAAAGAAGAATATTCCTATAATACCTAGTCCAACAAAATAAACATTGTTGATCCAAAGGTTTACTCCTAGTCTTTTTAACCAACCACCACCATGATCCGCTTCGCCTGCACCATGATCTTCACCTGATTCATCAGATATCATTCCACCGTGCCCGTCATTATCAGCACCGCTATGGTCATCGCTAGCATTTGTTCCATGATCGTCAGAAGTACCAGCATCGTGTTGTTCTGTTCCTTCATGATCGCCAGCCTCAGCTTCATGACCACCGCCAGGGAATATTGCACCTACAAGCAGCAATACAAACCCAATGATGGCTACGAGATATAGCTTCTTTTTTAAGCCTGTCGTAAATTCAAATCTTTCTTTTGCCATTTTCTAAAAAATTTGGGGGTTACTGTTGTTGCAATTGTTTAACATACTTTACAATCTTCCATCTTTTCTCCGGACTGATCTGAGAACCGTGAGCTCCCATTCTTCTAATTCCATAAGTAATTACATGGAAAACATGACCTTCTGAAAGACCTCTTTGTGCTGGAGCCGTATAAGGAGGCACACCGGCAAAGATTTCAGACACGGTTCCATCAGCTTGGCCATTAGAGCCATGACAATGGTCGCAATAGAGTTCATATAATCTTTTACCTTCTGCCAAAATCTCTGGTGTTTCAGGTAGAGGATTTTCTATAAGGCTTGCCGCTTCGATGTCATCTTTTTCTAAACGATAAGGAAGTACACCATCAGCAGTTCTTCTTACAGTACCTGCTACTGGCAACTTTACATTTTGTTCATAGGCATTGTTTGGATTGGAATTATAAAACTCACCTAATCCATCTTCTCTATTACTCAACCATTCTCCTCTATCCTTTTCCTTGATTTGTGTTAATGGCTCATAAGGTATTGAATGATACATCTGTGGTGCATATTCTGTACCTGGGTTATCGCCACTAGCATTACAAGAAGCCAGAGCAAAGATCGCTATGAGTGGTAAAAATGCTTTCAATCTATTCAACATGATCATCTTTAGCTTAGTCTTCAACTTCTTTATCGTTCACTTCAATAGCGCCTGAATCTTTCAATACGCTATTGATTGTTTGAGCATCCACAGATTTGTTTTGACCTAAATCAATTGCCATTACATGCTTATCATCTGTAATTCTCAAATCAAGCATTTTAGGGTCTTTCCATGGTTTTAAATCAGTACTTACGAAGAATGTACCCACCATACCAAAAGCAGCGAGTAAAACCGTTAGTTCAAAAGTTACAGGGATAAAATCTGGTAGTGGAGTAAAGTCTTTACCACCAATAATCATTGGCCAATCCACTCCTAGCATCCAAAACTGCATTGTAAGCGCCAATGAAGTTCCTAATATACCGAACATAAATGCGGCAATAGGAAGTCTAGATCTCTTATAGCCTAATTCTTCATCAAGACCATGAACCGGGAATGGAGAATATACCTCGTCAATTTTAACACCGGCACCTCTCACCTTTCGTACCGCGCTTAATAATACGTCCTCGTCATCAAAAACACCGAGAACAAAATTTCTAGAATCGCTCATAATTATGCAGTCTGTTTTTCTGATGAAGATTTCACAATACTTTTAATTTCAGCCATATTCACTACTGGGAAGAACTTAGCAAATAATAAGAATGCTGTAAAGAACAATCCGAATGTGAATAAATAAACTCCCATATCGTACACAGTTGGGTAGAACATAGCCCATGATGATGGTAGATAATCCCTATGCAATGAAGTAACGATAATCACAAATCGCTCGAACCACATTCCAATGTTTACAATAATTGAAATAATGAAAGTAGCGGCAATATTGGTTCTAATTTTCTTAAACCAGAATAACTGTGGAGAGATTACGTTACATGTCATCATAGACCAGTAAGCCCACCAATATGGCCCTTGCATTCTATTAAAGAACGCGTATTGTTCTGCAGGAACTCCAGAATACCAAGCTACAAAGAACTCAGTAATGTACGCTATACCTACAATTGAACCAGTAATTGTAATTACTATGTTCATCAAACCAATGTGCTCAATGGTAATGTAGTCTTCTAGTTTAAATAGTTTTCTAGTTACCAACATCAATGTCAGTACCATTGCAAACCCTGAGAAAATAGCTCCAGCAACAAAGTATGGAGGGAAAATCGTAGTATGCCATCCTGGTATTACTGAGGTTGCAAAGTCAAATGATACAATGGTGTGTACGGAAAGTACGAGTGGTGTTGCTAAACCAGCCAAAATCAAAGATACACTTTCGTATCGGCTCCAGGCTTTAGCAGCGCCATTCCAACCAAGGCTTAGTGCTCCGTAAATTTTCTTTCTTACTCCAGTTGCTCTATCTCTAATGGTAGCAAAATCAGGAACAAGCCCTATGTACCAGAACACTAGAGATACAGAGAAGTATGTAGAAATTGCGAATACGTCCCAAAGAAGTGGAGAGTTAAAGTTTACCCAAAGTGAACCAAATGTATTCGGTAACGGTAAAGCCCAATAAGCTCCTAACCAAGGTCGTCCCATGTGAAGTACTGGGAACATTGCAGCACATATTACGGCAAAAATTGTCATTGCCTCTGCTGCTCTGTTAATTGCCATTCTCCATTTCTGACGGAAAAGTAAAAGTACTGCCGAAATCAAAGTTCCAGCGTGACCAATACCTACCCACCATACGAAGTTTGTAATATCCCAGGCCCAACCTACGGTTTTGTTCAGACCCCACATTCCAATTCCTTCCCAAAGTGTAGCAGCTACAGCGATGAAACCAATGCCAAAAGCAGTAAGTGCCATCCCCATGCCTAATAACCATGATTTGGAAGGCTTGCCCTCTACCTGCCTGCAGATATCCTCGGTAACGTCATGGACAGTCTTACCGCCAGTTATCAAAGGTGTTCTTACGGATGAAGTAACCTGCATAGTGTATCTCTTTTAAAAATTAAGCTTCAGTTGATTGTTTTTCCTTATTTCTGATTTTGGTGAAATACCAAACGTTAGGGTTAACGTTGATTTCCTCCAACACGTGATAAGCTCTGTCTTCTTCCACTACACGCTCGGTAGCTCCTTGACCGTCTTCTTTCTCTTGAATTTTCAATGCTTGAGAAATTCTAGAGTTTTTGTCGTTCAAATCGCCAAAGATGATCGCATCTGCAGGACAAGCCGAAGCACATGCCATGTTAATTTCACCATCTTTTGGTCTTCTATCTTCGCGTTTAGCGGCAAGCTTGCCAGCTTGGATTCTCTGCACACACATTGAGCATTTCTCCATCACACCTCTTGCACGAACAGTTACATCTGGGTTCAATACCATTTTACCCAAATCGTTGTTCATTGAAAGGTTCTTATCAAACTTCGTATTGTCGTGATATTTGAACCAGTTAAATCGTCTTACTTTATAAGGACAGTTGTTAGCACAATATCTTGTACCGATACATCTGTTATAAGTCATTTGGTTAAGACCTTCTGTACTATGCGTGGTAGCTGCTACTGGACATACAGTTTCACATGGAGCATTATTACAATGCTGACACATCATTGGTTGGAATGTAACTTCTGGATTCTCTGAAGCTTTCTCTAAAGCTTTCAAATCATCTACAGGAGCATCAGAGCTATAGTAGCGATCAATTCTGATCCAGGCCATTTCTCTTCTGTTCAATACTTCTTCCTTACCAACAACTGGGATATTGTTTTCTGCCTGACAAGCAACCGTACATGCTGCACAACCCGTACAAGAGTTCATGTCAATGGCCAATCCCCAGTGGTGATTGTTATATTCGTGACCTTTCCAAAGCGTGATTTTAGAAGGCTTGATATACTCACCTTCCTTATAAATCAACGGATATTCTCTTCCCGCTTTAGTGTCTTTTTTGTATTCACCTAAAGTTGACTCCTGAATTACATTGGCTCTGCCCATGTAAGTCTGGTGTGTTTGTGTTTGTGCAATTCTGTATGATTCGCCTGTTTTTTCTACTGATACTCCAGCAAAAACATCGTAAACATTTGCACCATTTAATTTAGTAATGAAAGGATAGGCATTCACCCCTACTTCATTTCCAACTCTACCCGCGCTAGTTCTTCCATAACCTAAAGCAAGCCCTACAGTTCCAGCTGCTTGTCCTGGCTGAATTAAAACTGGCAAACTAACAGATGTATTCCCTACCGAAAGTGTTACTTTCTCAGTGGTACCATCATCCATTTTGATTCCCCACTCTTCTGCTTGAGCTTGAGAAACCGTTAAATAGTTATCCCAAGTAGTTTTTGTAATTGGGTCTGAAGCTTCTTGTAACCAAGGGTTATTGGCCATTGAGCCATTCCCTATAGTTACTTTTTCGTATAGCGCCAATTCTAGACCAGTTCCATTGCTCTTGTAATTCTGAGCAATGCTGGTGGCTGCCGCAGGTACTGCGCTAAAGTCAAATGTATATGCTTGTGAGTTCCCTCCTGTTTCGAATACACCATCAAACAAAGTTTTATCCCAGAATGTCTGGAAATTAGAGGTATCTGTTTGCTTAGTGAAGAAGTTCTCTCTCCAGTTATCTTGTAGGTAAGTATAGTATTCTACCGTTTTACCAGACCACTTCAAGAATGTCTCTGGTGCTTGACGAGTACTAAATAATGGAGCAATTGTAGGTTGAACTAAACTGAAGTGACCAGTTCTTAATTCAACATCGTTCCACTGCTCTAAATAATGATGATCAGGAGCAACGTAGTCTGCCAAAGCAGCCGTCTCATCCATTCTATCTGATGTAGAAATTTTCAAAGAAACTTTAGCCAATCCAGCCTGTAAGGCTTTTCCATCTGCTGAATCATAAACTGGGTTACAGTTAAAGAAGATTACAGCACCTATTAAACCAGCGTTGGTATCTTTTACAAATGAACTCATGGCTTGGTCATCTCCTTGACGGAAATGAAGTGGTGCATTTACATTAATAGTAGCACCGTAGTTACCTAACATGGCGTTGATACCATTGACCAAAACCTGAACAACTGGATCGTTTGAGCCAGAAACTACAAGTCCAGCGCCACGGTTTGTCCAAAGTTCATTGATTGCTGCTGTTAAATGCGCAATATCTCCAGCATTTCCACCACTCACTTTAGCTTGACCAGCTTTAGCCGCAATTCCATTATATATGGCTGCTACTAATGGGCCAGCTTGTGAAGGGCGAATGCCTGTTCTATAATCTGCGTTTGCACCCGTTAATGAAAGGTTAGACTCAAATTGATAGTGTCTAGACATTTCACGGTGCTCCGCGCTAATTTTTCTTGTTTGCGAATACTGCTTAGTAAACTCAATTGGTGAAATCCAAGTGCCTAAGAAATCGGCACCTACACTCACAATTGTTTTGGCTTTGCTAAAATCATATGATGGCACCATTGATGTACCAAATGATCTTCTATTTCCTTCAGAAATACCATAAGCAGATGATGAATCGTAACTTATGTGTTGCGCTGTTGGATAATTAGCAGTAAACTCGCCTATTGCTCTTTTTGTAGTAGGGCTTAAAACAGAATTACTTACAATTCTAATTTGACCTCCCTTAGCAGAAATTTCACCCAACTTGGCGATTACTTCTTTATCTAAAGTTTCCCAGTCAATTTTAGAACCTGCTTTTTTAGGGCCTACTAGTCTTTCTTTATCGTACAATGAAAGTACAGAAGCTTCTACTTGAGCATTAGTACCTCCCTTTGTCATTGAAGAAAACTTATTTCCTTCAATTTTAATTGGACGACCTTCTCTAGTTTTCACCACTACACTTACAGCGTCACCGCCATTCACATAGGTAGAAGCATAATAATTAGGAATAGAAGGATCAACATCAACAGGTTTGTTCAAATAAGGGATTGCTTTCCTTACCGGAGCCTCACAAGCCGCTAAAGAAGCTGCTGCGATACCAAACCCCATTAATTTTAAGAAGTCCCTTCTGTTACTGCTTCCCTCACCATTTTCGTTGATAGGAAGGTATTCTGGAAATTCCTTCTCGGCATTTTTAACAAACGAAGGTTCGTTAGTTAACTGCTCTATCCCTTTCCAGTATGTTTTTTGATTTTCTTTCATTGTATATCAATCAGAAATCGAAATTCTATTCAATAATTAATAGTGACATTTAGCACATTCCAAACCACCGATATCGGCTACTTTCATAGGTGTTTTTGAGGTTGCGTTATGCATCTCCACCAACTTATCGTAGTATCCGTTACCTTGCGTATTTACATCTGTATTTCTATGGCAGTCAATACACCAGCCCATTGTTAAAGGGGCAAACTGCTCAACAACAGCCATTTCTTGAATTTCACCATGACAAGTCTGGCACTCAATCTCTCCTACCGTTACGTGTTGTGAGTGATTGAAATAAGCCAAATCAGGCAAGTTATGAACACGCACCCACTCAATTGGCTTTCCGCTTTCTTGAGCTGCATATAATTTTTGAATCTCAGGAGAATCTGTTTTGATTTGACTATGACAGTTCATACAGATGTTCACTGAAGGTATGTTTGCATTCTTGGCTATCTCTACACCTGTATGGCAATACTGACAGTCAATTTCGTAAGTTCCAGCATGTATTTCATGAGAAAAAGCGATTGGTTGAGTTGGCGCATAACCTTGTTGTACACCTACAGTGTACAGACCGTCAATCACGTTTTTAGCAGCTAAGGTTATTACAAGGAAAGTAACAATACCTATAACTGTTGGGCTTCTTAGGAAAGCAGAAACACTGAATTTCTCGTTAACAATCTCTTCATCTTCTGCAGAAAGTTGCTTTTTATCTTTTAAATAACGGCTAACGAAATTGATGATGATAACCAATACTACTAATAGTAATACCAACACCACAATTAAGGTAACCATAATTACATTCAGATATTCTGAAGGAACACCGCCAGCTTGAGCAGCACCTTCGGCACCGGTTGCAGTAGCTGCTGGAGCAGCTTCTACTGGAGGATTTTCTTCAGTATGCAGAACATAAGCCATAATTGACAAAATCTGCTCGTCTGAAAGATCTTGATTAGGCATCACCTGATTATACTCTTTAAAAAGAGCCACAGCTTGAGGATCACCGTCATTAATCATTTTGCCTGGGCTCTTCACAAAGGAATAAATCCAGTCGATCTCTCTTCTATCGTAAACTCCAGCTAAAGCAGGACCTACAACTTTTTTATCCACAGCGTGGCAAGAATTACAAATGTATTCTTTAAAGAGACCTTCTCCTTTTTTGATGATTGCTTCATCGGTTGGAATTTTATCTCTCTGGGCAAAGGCTTGCTTGCCAGAAAAAACAAAACAACATACAAACAAGCATGCTGTCGCGAAGCGGACTAATAGTTTTTTGGATAACATGTAATCAGTAGTTAGAGTCACAGATTGTCTCATCACGTAAAATCGAGACAAAGGTAGTATCGGAATGCTTTATTTCAAACTAAAGTTTAGATAGTACACGAGTGGTCAAAAGAGATTGAAAAACCACATACTTCATTCATTAACAGATGTTTACGCACTTAATTCTAAGGTAGTTTTTATTTAGAATTATTATAAATAGCTTAAACAATTTAAATTAGCGTAACCCTGTATACGAATCCATTTTTACAAGTGATACAGAAAGATTAAACAAGGTAAATATTTAGAATAATAAACCCATTTAGGGCTAAATACCTAATCTTAAACGTATCTAATTGGTTGTCAGCAAGGTTAGCCTAACTGTACATTGAAGCTACATTTTCGAAGTATTTACTCCTCTTATTTCTATATTATATAGTACACTACAGAGCCCTTAGAAACAATTTCATTTTAATTAATAAAAATTTCGGTAGACGTGTTGTGCAATAAAAATTATCCCTATATTTGCACTCGCAATTGGGACAACGGTCTACAAAAGCAGAAAAAAAGAGTCTTCATTTACTGAATAAAGACTGAAAGAAATTGGGTTTCGAACTTCCCGCAAAATAAAAGTTCGGGGTGTAGCGTAGCCCGGTATCGCGCCTCGTTTGGGACGAGGAGGTCGTAGGTTCGAATCCTGCCACCCCGACATTAAGAGCCTTGCAAATTGCAAGGCTCTTTTGCTTTTAGGCCTTTCAGTACTCTATTTGAGAGGTCGTAGGTTCGCTCCGAAGTCTCGGAGCTGCCACCCCGACTAAAACCACTGACTTTTGTTAGT
>NZ_LQZQ01000044.1 GCF_001593005.1 Roseivirga ehrenbergii | reverse complement strand
CCTGCGTTGTTGTAGCACCAAGCGTTATTCCAGCAGATGGATTACTTATCGTTAGAGTAGCGGTTTCAGTGCCTTCGACATCCACATCGTCAAGAATGGTAAAGGTCACTGTGCCGGTAGTTGCTCCATTTAAGATGGTAATTGTTGCAGCACTTAGACTGTAATCCGTACCTGTAATTCCTGTTCCACTGACAGCAAGATCAACGATTTGGTCGCCTGTAACAGCTGCGGAAGCTGTGGCGGTTACGGTAATGACTGTTCCAGAAGCTTCGGAGCCAGTATTGGC
>NZ_LQZQ01000043.1 GCF_001593005.1 Roseivirga ehrenbergii | reverse complement strand
AGATTTAAAACCTTCACATCAATAAATTACAGAAGCCCAATTGTATCAATTGGGCTTCTTCTTTTTTAATACTAATAATAAAATGTAAGTACTAAGTAAAATTAAGAAGACATTATTTAATAATTTAAATCCTAAAATACAGAATTGAAGCAGCCTCAAAAAGGGCTGCTTTTTTTATGTCATAAAATTTTGAAAAACCCTCTTAAAAGGATTTAAATGCACATTTCATTAAAAATAAGTCGTCAAGCTTCATATTCATACTTATTAATTTTTTAATACAAATAAATTACCGAAACAATACCAACATAAAGAGCTGTATATCAACAGCATGATAATATAACACTGAACACATTTATACATAAACTCTATGGGAATGTATTTTTACAATTACAATTAACTTAAAACATGTTCGAATATGAACAATAAAAGTTCATAAATGACAACCAAAATAACTACCACTCAAACTAAAATAAAACCACACAAATAAGAATACAACCAAACAATCACGTTAAAGTACCCTAACCTTCGTCTATAGGGGTTATTAGGCCAAACAAATAAATTACTTATAAATGTTAAAATTCAAGATCAAAGTTATGCTCATTTTGCTACTCATTAGTAGCAGCGTAATGGGTCAGCAACGTACCGTGGAGGGTACTGTGCTAGATGAATTCGGTTCGAGTTTTCCAGGCGTGACTGTTTCTATTAAAGGAACAACCACTGGAATAACCACAGGATCGGACGGTAAATACTCATTATCAGTAAATGCTGATAATGCAGTTCTTGTGTTCAGGTTTTTAGGTTACAAAACCAAAGAAGAACCTGTTGGCAATAGAACCACAATCAATGTATCAATGGTTCCAGACATTATTGATGCTGGAGAAGTGGTTGTAGTA
>NZ_LQZQ01000042.1 GCF_001593005.1 Roseivirga ehrenbergii | reverse complement strand
TTGTAATGGTCTCTTCATGTTGTTTTGTTTTTGTTTAAAATAGCTCTAAACCTAAGTAATAGAATATTACGACAAAATCCATTATTGAGGCATAATGGCTTATTTGTGGGGCTTATCACCAAATTATATATTGATTGATTTGGATTTTAAGTGAATTACTTAAAAAGATATAAATGGGTGTAGGAGAAGGGTGTTTCTAGAGTCGATTAAATATTTGTTTTTAAAATTATATTGAATACTTGAAAATGTAATTGAAAAAAAATATATAAACTGGTTATTGAATTTGATGACTGTTTAAATCAAAATTAATTTTGAAATTTACTTTGATTTATTCACTTGATGCTTACCCTTATTGGTAAAGTGAAATTTTATTTTTCACAATAATGATGATTGGCAGAGACCTAATGTTAACGGTATTTCCGCTCATGTAAATTTTTAAACATGAGTTAAACCCTTTTGTCTTTGGGTAGTCCGTAATATTCCCCCTTTATTTCTAGTCGATAGATAGAGTTAGGATTACTTTTTTATTACTTACTTCACATTGTCTATATTAATGTTTGTAGCGTTATAGCTTACTGATTTTTGAGTATTGCTCTAGTAGAGCTAGAGTCTTAACGGGGCTTCTCGGAAGAATTCGGCTTTGTCAAGAGGTAGAATGATAAACCACACTATTTAAGAAGTGGGCGGTTTTCTATAGTGAAATTGAAATGAAAGGAGTTCGTAGGAGTAGAATACCTAAGAATTATAAGTGATCATGAATCATTTGATGGAAGGGCCTATGGTATTACATTATACCTGAAGAAATATTCTGGGAATTAATAGATGTTGCTGTGTTGATTTATTTGCTGTTTAAGCACTTTAGTAAATGAAATGCTATTGATTTTTGGGCATAAAAAAAGAGGCTGTCTTGACTTTTCAGACAGCCCCTCAAGTTAAAGATAAATT
>NZ_LQZQ01000041.1 GCF_001593005.1 Roseivirga ehrenbergii | reverse complement strand
TACTATGCTTCTATTGGTTATTTGAATGAAAAAGGGGTGTTCAAAAACTCTGATTTCGAGAGATATACCCTAAGAACAAACGTTAATGTTGATGTTCTTGATTGGTTGAAAGTTGGAGTAAACAACTCTGGCGATATCAGAATGACAAACTCTGTAACAAGCGGAGGAACTGGCTTCGCTAACGCTTTCTATAATGCAAGAAGAATGGGACCTATCTTCCCTGTTTATGCTATTGATGACCAAGGCAACTACATCACTGACCCTGACTTCGGAACTAAAGCCTTCGATAGAGGTGATGGTAGATTTGGATTACCAACTAGACCAAACAACACTTCTGGTAGACAAGCCCCTGAAGAGTCACTTTTGAATAACAGCTTAACTGAAGCCTTGTTCTTTAGAACTGTAGGTTATGTGGAGTTAACTCCAATCAAAAACCTTAGCGTAAAAATCAACGGTAGTGTGGATATAGGAACTGCAAATGGCCAATTCTATGGTAACCCAT
>NZ_LQZQ01000040.1 GCF_001593005.1 Roseivirga ehrenbergii | reverse complement strand
ATTCGCTTCAGCTTCAATCAAAATCATCTCAGCAGTACGCATCAATACAATGTCTCCATCACCAAGCGTTCCTGAACCAGGAGATTTAAACTTGATGTTCATGTATGGATATTTTGCAAAGCTGCTTGGAAGTACTATGGCTGCTCTTTCAGCTGCAGTAACTGCCCAGAAACCTTTTCTAACATCCGTTGCAGGGATCATATCATAAAGATCAGCATTGATACACTTAGGGTCAGCTCTAATGTGTGAAGAATTGTAGTTATATGACATGTAAGCAAAGAAT
>NZ_LQZQ01000039.1 GCF_001593005.1 Roseivirga ehrenbergii | reverse complement strand
CAAGCACTAAGTCTGCCTCGGATTGGGAGTTGTTTTTAGAAATTGAATGTGTTGATCGAAGTCAGGCCTTAAAGATTGAGCGATTTATTAAGCAACAGAAGAGCAGGAAATTTATAGAGCGGATGAAGTCTGAGCCTAAAATTATCGAAGATATTTTGCTGAGGTTTTCCTAAGGGTCGGTGGTTCGCTCCGAGGCTTCGGAGCCTCAGCGCCCACCAAAAGACAGTCAGAAATGGCTGTCTTTTTTTGTTTTTATGCACTGTGTTTATAT
>NZ_LQZQ01000038.1 GCF_001593005.1 Roseivirga ehrenbergii | reverse complement strand
GTTGACAAGACTTCGTTTAGTTGTAATGATATTGGTACCCAAACAGTAACATTGACTGGAACTGATGCAAGTGGAAACACTGCTTCAGCTACCGCTATAGTAACTATCGTTGATAATACTGCTCCTAATGTAATCACCCAGAATATTTCAGTGTCGCTTAATGCTAGCGGAAACGCAATTATTACAGCAGCTCAGATTAACAATGGCTCTTCGGACAATTGTGGTATTGAAAGTATAACAGTAAGCAAAACAAGCTTCGATTGTTCTAACCTTGGTGATAACACTGTAACCCTAACTGTTACTGATAACAACGGTAACACAAGCACTAAAACAGCTACTGTTACTATTGTTGACAACATCGCCCCTATTGTAATTGCTCAAGATATCACCGTTGCTCTTGATGCTAATGGAAACGCTAACATTAC
>NZ_LQZQ01000037.1 GCF_001593005.1 Roseivirga ehrenbergii | reverse complement strand
AACAACAGATAGAACAGTGAACTACTCTTCTGGTTCAGGTTCGAATACTTTGATCTTCAATTACACAGTACAATCAGGTGATGTAAGTGCTGACTTGGATTATGTTGCAACCAATTCATTAACATTGAATGGAGGAACGATAAAAGATTCCCCAGGTAATGATGCTACTTTGACTTTGGCCACTCCGGGCGCAGCCAATTCATTGGGAGCAAATAAAGCTTTGGTGATT
>NZ_LQZQ01000036.1 GCF_001593005.1 Roseivirga ehrenbergii | reverse complement strand
GGAACAGTCATTACCGTAACTGCCACAGCTTCCGCAGCTGTTACAGGCGACCAAACCGTTGACATAGCCGTAAGTGGAACTGGAATTACAGGTACGGATTACAGTCTAAGCCCTGCAACAATTACCATCTTAAATGGAGTAATTACTGGCACCGCTACTTTCACTATTCTTGACGATGTGGATGTCGAAGGCACTGAAACCGCTACTCTAACCATTAGCAATCCATCTGCTGGAATAACGCTTGGTGCTACAACAATGCAGGATATCACGATCACCGATAATGATGTCGTAGCAAACCCAACTGTTGAACTTAGTGTTTCAGCCAATACTGGC
>NZ_LQZQ01000035.1 GCF_001593005.1 Roseivirga ehrenbergii | reverse complement strand
AGTGGCACCTACTGAGTTTAGGGTGGTAACTAAATCATTACCTGCGGCATCTTTCATTGTACCTCCGTTAAGGTCAAGCGCCCCTACAGTGATACCATCGGTATCTTCATCGCCAGCTACCACTCTATAGCGGAAAACTAAAGTTTGAGTACCAGAACCACTCTCATAAACCGCCTGACGTACAGTAGAACCTATGGTAATTGCTATTTGAGGGGTGCCTGATGTAGTATTCACAATCACATTCTCGCTGGTGTTCACCGTGAAAGTCATAAGACTATTTACAGGGTTACTTCCATTTGCTGGTACACTTACGCTGGTAACTGTTGGGGCTGCTGCGTCTACCACTATGGCTTTATTCGCTCCCAATGAATTGGCTGCCCCTGGAGTGGCTAAGGTTAAGGCAGCATCATTACCTGATGCATCTTTAATCGTACCTGAATTTAAGGTCAACGAGTTCGTGGCAACGTAATCCAAGTCAGCATTTACATCGCCTGCTTGTATTGTATAATTGAAGGTCAATGTATTCGAACCTGAGCCAGAAGAGTAGTTCACTGTTCTATCTGTTGTTCCTGTTTCTAATGTAATTTGAGGTGTACCTGTTACCGTAACAGCTTCTGAAAATGTAACCGTTACCGCTATAGCATCGCCAGCTTTATACGTGCCATTGGCAGTAGTAGAACTTACACTTGTTACTGTTGGAACAACTCCGTCAATCACTATCGCTTTATTCGATGCCAGAGAACCGCCTGTAGTTCCTTGCTGCACAGTGAGGCTAGCATTGTTTCCTGCTGCATCTTTTATTGTTCCGCCATTCAAGCTAAGGGCAGTTGAACTCGTGACATCTAAATCTGCGCTCACATCACCTGCTTGAACAGTATATACAAAACGTAGGGTAGATACACTTCTATCTACATAGTTAATGGTTCTATCAGTTGTTCCTGTTTCCAATTCTAACTGTGGGGTTCCTGTTACTAAAACCTCTTCAGAATACTGAACATAGATATTTATGTTGTCCCCAACTTTGAAGGTTCCATTGGTAGCATTCGAAGTAACTTCCAATACCGTTGGGGTAGTTTTATCATTGAGGCTTGCTGTGTTATTAGTGGTTTGGTTAGCATCTGCGGTTAACCCATTTTGG
>NZ_LQZQ01000034.1 GCF_001593005.1 Roseivirga ehrenbergii | reverse complement strand
GGTTCTGGTTGGTTTATTGCCGTTCACCAATGGCTTGAGCACAGATCTAACACAAGTTCTTTGGTAAATCAGACTTACAACTTCTACTACACAATTATTGTTAATGCCAACAACATTATCAATTCAATTGACAACGTAGAAGGAAGTGATGATGAGAAGAACAACATCAAAGGTCAGGCTTATTTCTACAGAGCTTTCGGGCACTACATGCTTGTACAGCTTTATGCTGAAAGATACAAAGCAGGACAGGCCAATGATCAGTTGGGTATTGTTATCAACCTTGATGACTTGAATAACCTGGGTGAAGCAAAAGCTCGTTCAACAGTAGACCAAGTTTATGCTCAAATTGAAGCTGACCTTACTACTGCTTTACAAAGCTTAAACGCATCTTCAGTAACATCCTCTGACAAATCTCAAATCAGCAAAAACGTTGTAAACGGTATGTTTGCAAGAGTTTATTTGACTAAAGGTGAGTGGAACAATGCCATTACTTATGCACAAGCAGCAAGACAAGGTTTCCCTTTAACTTCTGCAGCGCAAATCCAAGAAGGTTTCAACAATTATAGTGCAACTGGTTGGATTTGGTCGAGCCGTATTATTCCTGACCAAGGAACTTACTTCTCTTCATTCTTTGCTTACATGTCATA
>NZ_LQZQ01000033.1 GCF_001593005.1 Roseivirga ehrenbergii | reverse complement strand
AGATTAAGAGGTATTGGTTCTGTTAATGGTAACAACAGCCCTTTTATTGTGGTTGATGGTGTGCCTTTTAGCGGAAACATTAACAGAATTAACCCTGATGACATTGAGTCAATTTCTACTTTGAAAGATGCGGCTTCAACTTCTCTTTATGGAGCTAGAGCGGCTAACGGTGTAATTATCATTACAACCAAACAAGGTAAGAAAAACTCTGCACCAACTTTCTCTTTCTCAACAAAGCAAGGAGTGTCTGCTAGAGGTATTCAAGAATATGATAGACTTGACCCTTTAGCTTACTATCAAGCATATTGGGAAGCACTTAGAAATGATAAAATAACAGCAGGAAAAACTCCTGACGTTGCTGCCGCAGAAGCTACTGCGGAATTAATCACTTTCCTTAAGTACAACGCAACTAATGTTGCCGGAAACCAAATTATTGGAACCGATGGCTCTATCAACCCTAACGCTAGTGTTAGATATTCTTCTGACGATTTAGACTGGTTTGCTCCAATCGAAAGATTAGGTTACAGACAAGAATACAACTTCAGCGCAAAAGGAGCGACTGACAGAGCAGATTACTATGCTTCTATTGGTTAT
>NZ_LQZQ01000032.1 GCF_001593005.1 Roseivirga ehrenbergii | reverse complement strand
AGATTAAGAGGTATTGGTTCTATCAATGGTAACAACAGCCCTTTTATTGTGGTTGATGGTGTGCCTTTTAGCGGAAACATTAACAGGATTAACCCTGATGACATCGAGTCAGTTTCTACTTTGAAAGATGCGGCTTCAACTTCTCTTTATGGAGCTAGAGCAGCTAACGGTGTAATTATCATTACAACCAAACAAGGTAAGAAAAACTCTGCACCAACTTTCTCTTTCACAACAAAGCAAGGAGTGTCTGCTAGAGGTATTCAAGAATACGATAGACTTGACCCTTTAGCTTACTATCAAGCATATTGGGAGGCGCTTAGAAATGACAAAGTGACTGCAGGAACAGATCCTACTACCGCGGGTGCAGAGGCTTCAGCTGAATTAATTGATCTTTTGCACTACAATGCAACAAATGTCGCTGACAATCAAATTATCAATGCAGACGGTTCTATCAACCCTAATGCTAGTTTAGACTGGTTTGCTCCAATCGAAAGATTAGGTTACAGACAAGAGTACAACTTCAGCGCAAGAGGAGCCACTGAAAGAGCAGACTACTATGCTTCTATTGGTTAT
>NZ_LQZQ01000031.1 GCF_001593005.1 Roseivirga ehrenbergii | reverse complement strand
GGTACGGCCACTAATCCAGTAATAACCAGCTTGAAAAAGGTAGATGGTACTACAGACTTAACAGGAGGAGAAAATATTATAAGAGTTACTTTCACTACCACAGGAGTAGCTGATGGTTCTGAAGTTGTAAAAATTGATTTTGCAGATGGAAGTTCTGTTTTCGATGCCGCTGGAAATGCAGCAAGTGCAACACAAAGCAATAACACCAGAACTTTAAATGACCTAATCAAGCCTAACATTACAGGCGTTAGTTTAGCCGCAGACAACTCTTACATTGATGTGACTTTCAACGAAGGAGTTTATGAAGACAATTGTACGGGAGATGGTTTACAAGCAAGTGATTTTAACCTTTCAATCAGTAATGGCACAGCTACCACTCCAGTCATTTCAAGCGTAAAGAAGAATGATAATACGGCAGAAGGATCAGCTACAGCACTTTCAGGTGGAGAAACCGTAGTTAGAATTTTCTTTAGTGTAACAGGTACACCAGATGGAGCTGAAACCCTAGAGGTAGACCTTCAAGCCAATGCGGTATTTGACCAAAATGGGTTAACCGCAGA
>NZ_LQZQ01000030.1 GCF_001593005.1 Roseivirga ehrenbergii | reverse complement strand
TACTGGATTAGTGGCCGTACCACCAGAAATTGAAATGGCAATATCACTGATTTCTAATGCTCCACTTCCTCCATTCGTGCTGTAAAGACCTTCACTCGAAAAAATCTCCACAAAAGTATTCCCATTATGTAAACCTAAGCTGGTAATTACTGGGGCTACAGCATCCACTAAAACAGCCGTAGTTGCTCCTACTGAGTTTAAGGTAAGATTAGCATCGTTGGT
>NZ_LQZQ01000029.1 GCF_001593005.1 Roseivirga ehrenbergii | reverse complement strand
GTGCCTCCGTTAGCGGCAAGGTTTCCCACAGAAATACCATCGGTATCTGCTTCTCCTGACTGTACAACATATCTAAACAGTAAGGCACTTGTTCCTGAACCACTCTGGTACACTGCCTGACGGGCGGTAGAACCTACCGTTATCGCCAATTGGGGGGTTCCACCTGTTGTTACTGCAGTTACGTTTTCAGAAAAATTAACCGTGAAATCTAAATTCTG
>NZ_LQZQ01000028.1 GCF_001593005.1 Roseivirga ehrenbergii | reverse complement strand
AGTCTGATTTACCAAAGAACTCGTGTTAGATCTGTGCTCAAGCCATTGGTGAACGGCAATAAACCAACCAGAACCTCTTTGAGGGTTAACTACATCTTGTCCTAAGAAATCATAGTTGATCATGTGGTCACCATAGCCTCCTGCTTCGTCTTGAGAGCCACCAGATCCATACATATAGCGGTGAATTCCTTCCAAAGCAGCTCTTTGGTTAACAATAGTGCTCAGTACTTCATCAGCTCCAAGCTGATCGGTAGGGGCAGTTTCTAGGTATTCTTCATTACATGAGCTTATAGCCAGTACAATGAAGAGTAAAATTATTTTTGAAATATATTTCATTGTCTTTGTTTTAGAAGTTTAGGTTAACGCCCAAGGTTAATACTCTTGAAGGAGGGTAAAGACCTGCGTCCTGCGTTCCGTTGAATGTTTCCATAGGGTTCAATCCTTTTCTTGCGCTCACGAAGAATAGGTTTTCA
>NZ_LQZQ01000027.1 GCF_001593005.1 Roseivirga ehrenbergii | reverse complement strand
ATTCTTTGCTTACATGTCATACAACTACAGCTCTTCGCACATTAGAAACAATCCTAAGTGTATCAATGCTGATCTTTATGATATGATCCCTGCAACGGATGTTAGAAAAGGTTTCTGGGCAGTTACTCAGGCCGAAATGGATGCGATTGACATTCCAAGCAACTTCAGAAAATACCCTTACATGAATACTAAGTTCAACTCACCTGGCTCTGGAACACTTGGTGATGGTGACATTGTATTGATGCGTACTGCTGAGATGATCTTGATTGAAGCTGAAGCGAAT
>NZ_LQZQ01000026.1 GCF_001593005.1 Roseivirga ehrenbergii | reverse complement strand
TTGATTGAAGCTGAAGCGAATGCTCGTTTAGGAGTTGCTAACGAACCAGCAGCTAGAACTGCTCTATTCTCTTTAGTTTCTCAGCGTGATCCAAATGCTGTAATCAGCACTAACACTGGACAAGCACTTATCGATGAAATCTTGGTTCAAAGAAGAATTGAGCTTTGGGGTGAAGGATTCAACTTCCTTGATCTTAAAAGAGCAAACTTACCTTTGAAAAGATCAACTAGAGGTAGCTTCAGCCTTACTCAGGCTAGAATTACGGAAGTACCTGCTGGCGATCTGCAGTGGCAATGGTTCTTCCCTATTAGCGCTATTAACGTGAACCCTAACTTGGTTCAAAACGATTAATAAAACGATGAAGATTTAAAACCTTCACATCA
>NZ_LQZQ01000025.1 GCF_001593005.1 Roseivirga ehrenbergii | reverse complement strand
GCGTTTAAAGCAAAGTTCCACTCAAGTCCACCAGAAGATTTCAAGATGTCAACGTTAGCATCGAATTCTAAACCTCTGTTTACCATTTTACCAATGTTTCTGTTCTGAGAAGTATAGCCTGATTCACTTGGAATTGGCACAGAGAACAATAGGTTGTCAGAGTAACGGTTGAAGTATTCAACAGTACCTCTAACTCTTCCTAATACTTCGAAGTCAACAGCTACGTCAGCAGAGGTGTTTTTCTCCCACTGAAGGGCATTGTTTCCAACGCTATAGCTAAAGAAACCAGCGTTAGCACCGTTGTTTCTACCAGAAGAGTATAATGTTTGAGAAGGATAGTATCCGCCTACGTTGTCATTACCAGTTTGTCCGTATGATGCTCTAAGTTTTAATTCATCAATCCAGCTCATGCCGCTCATGAAAGCTTCTTCGCTCATTCTCCAGCTACCGCCCACAGACCAGAAGTTACCCCATCTAGCATCTTTAGAGAATCTAGAAGTACCATCTCTTCTGAAAGAGAAAGAAGCGAAATATCTGTCGTTGTGGTTGTAGTTAATTCTTGAGAAATAACCTTCAGT
>NZ_LQZQ01000024.1 GCF_001593005.1 Roseivirga ehrenbergii | reverse complement strand
GTGGAACTTTGCTTTAAACGCAACCCTGCTTACAAACGAAATCACTAGACTTCCTGAGTCTTCAAGAGAAAACGGCATCATTTCTGGAACTAAGAAACTTTTAGAAGGCAGATCAATTTATGACTTCTGGTTGAAAGATTGGTACGGTGTTGATCCTGACACAGGTAACCCACTTTACGTGTACGATCCCGAATCAGAGTCTACTCCTAACAACCTTTTGAGAGAAATCAATGGTGTTCAAGTGACTACTAACCAAAACAATGCAATTTATCACTACAGCGGTTCTTCTATCCCTGACGTTTATGGCGCATTTACAAACAGCCTAAACTACAAAGGATTTAGCCTTTCTGTAATGTTTGCCTACAGCCTAGGTGGTAAAATCTATGATGGTAACTATGCAGGTTTAATGGGCGCTCTTGACGGTGGAGCCCTAAGCGTTGGTATTGCTGACAGATGGCAACAACCAGGCGACATCACTGATGTACCTAGAATCTCTATCAACAACAACACTAACAACGTAGCAGGTTCTGAC
>NZ_LQZQ01000023.1 GCF_001593005.1 Roseivirga ehrenbergii | reverse complement strand
AGATGTGTATAAGAGACAGGACGCCCGCTTTGATGAAATCCTACAACAAATGAAAGACGCAGAGCAAGCCAGACTACAAGCCAGTTTTGACCAAGAAGCCCAGAGCAAACTAGAAGCCGCACAGGCCGAAGAAGCGAGAATCAAAGCAGAGCAAGAAGCCGAAGCAGCACGCTTAAGACAAGAACAAGCAGCCGCCCAAGCTGAGCGAGACAGACTGGCAAGAGAACAAACCTCAGCCCAAACTCAAAGCAACGACACCACAGACGATTACTTAATTGTAGTAGCCTCTTACTCAGTGGGCAACCGTTACGGCAAGCTGTACTTAGAAGAGCTGAAGGCAGAATACCCTCAGGCAGGCCTATTCACCAGCCAAAAGCGCAACCTTGACTACCTCTACATCGAAAGCCTGAACGACTTCGACAAGGCCATCGCCCGCATGAAAGAAATCAGGAACGACACCCGATTCAAAAACAGCTGGGTACACATTGTGAGGTTGAGTAGGTAAGCAGAATAATATGTGCAACAAACCCAAAAGAGCAGCCAGACGGCTGCTCTTTCTTTGTTTTTAGAAGAGTTGGCTACTCTCGCAAAGATTAAAACCTTTAAACTTTAGTC
The DNA here is from genome assembly GCF_001593005.1 of Roseivirga ehrenbergii. Classification (GTDB taxonomy): domain Bacteria; phylum Bacteroidota; class Bacteroidia; order Cytophagales; family Cyclobacteriaceae; genus Roseivirga; species Roseivirga ehrenbergii. The sequence continues at coordinate 254,680 of NZ_LQZQ01000023.1, read as the reverse complement.
AGCCAAGGCGCTATCATTTACCTACTTCGTCACTATTCTAATCAGCGCATCGTAGCCTTTCAGCTTTCGCTTTTTATGGTAATCATACATCTTGTCGTTTTTGATGATTTGAATACTTTGTACTTTCATTAAATCAAGCGCTTTTATCTGATCATCAGTCATGTCAGGTTTTAACTCTCCGTCAATTTCTAGTATGGCGTTGTCTTCCTTTATTGCGGCAATAGTGAAACTAGTTCTTATTGAGTTGTTGAAACTTTGATCAAAACTGACTATTCCAAGATCTTGATAAGAAGTATAATATGGAAACCTCTTAAGATACTCCCTACTGGATTTTTCATAATCCTTTGTACTATCAAGTATGATTAGCTTAGGGTTGCTAGATTGGACCTCTGGAAACATAACAAGAATTTCGCTCTTGCTCTTCATGACAGTAATACTTAATGCCTGATTAGCGTCAAGCAGCTTACTAGCTTCAGAACGATCTATTAAATTGCCATTAAAGGCGTAATATACAGAGTCAGAATCTTGGCTATCTGGAGCTGTAAATTGAAGCAAGCTTCGCTTTGTTGTAATTATAATGAGCCCAGATACCGGAGTAGGAATATCTGGGTACCTCTTAAGGACTGCAGCCTCACCCTTTATTACTGATATATTCTCAATTTGATTCGGGTCAAGGGTATTCATTATACCACTATCTCTCAGTTTGCCATCAACCATGTAGCGTACGGCAGAGGTCTCCGGTGAACCCTTTACAGTGTCTTTCACTAATTTTACCAACTTGACCTTTATTTCCTTTCGCTCTTTTTCATCATATACAGGATAGTCTTCTATTATTTCTGAAACTCTAAGGCCTACGAGTTTATACTGACTCATTTCTTCTTCTCCTATAATTTTGCCCATGTACTCATATCGTATTTTGGGAGCTGAAAAATCGATGGAAGTATTCATCTTTTCCAAATACTGATTTACCTCTCTTTCGTACTTCTTGAGATCGCCTGAATAGGAGTTAAGTGTTCTCCAGTGTGTATTTAGTTTTTCGATTCGCTTTTTATATTGATTCAGAAGAGCCGTGTCAGTTTTTCCAGTGGCTTTCAACTGTTTCTCCAATTCTTTCAACTCCATTTGAGTTTGGGGTATCTCTCGCTCTACCTTTCTTAACTCCGAACGGATACGAGCCATATTCACTTCGTTTTGAGCTTCAGCCTTTGCCATTTCTTCTGAATACTGTTGTTCCCTTTTTTCAAGTTCTGCATCAATTTGTTGGTTGTATTCTCTGGCCTTATTGGCATTGGCAATATGTCTTGCTTTCAATGCCTCATCAATTCTTCGGTTTTCGGCATTTACCTTGTCAATAAGCTCCTGAGAAAACTCTTTTTTGGCGCTTTGGTGTTCTTCAGAAAACCTATGGATTTGATTGTATGCGGTTTTATAAGCTTCAAATTCTTCACCAGTGATTTCCGTTTTGTCATTCATTATCATTGTTACAGCACCAAAAGCATCGGTTTTCACCGTCACTTTAGAGTTTGGGTTCAGTAACTCTAGAATAGCTTTATTCACCTTGGTGGTATCTTGAAATACCGGGTTTTGCATCAAGCTTTCAATGTTATCTTCTTCCAGATCGGCCATGGTGGGTTGGTCTGCTTGGCTTGCATTCTGACTCATAAGCACAAAGCTCAATACCAGAATTCCCAAGGACATAAAGCCGCTGAGCCAGTTCATTTGAGGTTTGTGATCTACAATGCGTTTTACCCTGCTCAGCAATTGATTTTTCTTTCCGGCAAAAGCCAAAGCAGGTTGAAATTTATGTCCTTGAAATTCAGAGGCATTAGTTAATGCTTTGATCAGTGTCAGCTTTTTACCCAGCTGATTTAGGGCGATATCATCACAGTGGAACTCCCTTTCGGCATCTAGCTGTATTTTGAGCCACCAAAAAGCAGGGTGGAAAAAGTAAACCACCTGCAACAGGTTGATAACTATGTTGATAAGAAAATCTTTTCGTTTGATATGGGCCAATTCGTGCACTAAAATGGCTTCAATTTCATCAGTAGGAAGGGCTTGGATGAGTCCCATAGGAAAAATGATGACAGGCTTAATCACACCCATGACCAATGGAGAAGAAACCCTTTCAGATTGCTTTAAAAGCACTTTTCCCTTTATTTTCAAAGAGTTGCAGAGTTCGCTCATTTTCTCTAACCAGACTGAATCTGTAATCAAATTGGCTCTGGATTTTAGTCGGTTTAGAAAATAGAATCCTCCTAACATTCTGACTGTGAATAAGAAGGCGCCCATAAGCCAAACCACTAAGGCCAAATTGGCGTTTTGTGACGTCCAAGCTTTCCATTTTGCCATAAGGGTGGGAGAGGTAGCCACCTGCTTAACTGGTGATGAAGCTTCATTGAATTCTAATGAAAACACGGAGGTATTCTCGAAATCAAGCGGGCTATTAAAGGTTGAGGTTGTTACACCATTATCTAAATGCCCCAGAAAAGTAGTGATGGAAAGTAGAGGTAATATAAGAATAGCAACAAGCACTACGGCATAACGTTTTGCAGGCGAAGCTTTCTTCATGAAAAGCAAGACAACAAAACTGGCGATCAGCACTAAGGCTCCTTGCCAAAGCGAATCGAATAGGGTTAGGCCTAAGGCTTCGGCCCATTGAGGGTTGATGAGTGCTTTCATTTTTGTTCTCCTTCAAGTTGTTCAATGAGTTTTTTGATTTCTTCGAGCTCGGCTTTTGAGGCTTTTCCTTGCCCTAATGCCTGCATGACCAATTGCGAGGCGGAACCGCTAAAAGCGGCATCTACTAATTTATTGAGTAAAGTATGCTGTACATTTTGTTGTTCAATGGCTGGTTTGTACACATGGGTGCGAGAAGACTCATCTCTAGTGACAATACCTTTCTGCGCCATAATCTGCATCAGTTTTAAAGTTGTGGTATAACCCGTTTCCTTTTCCTGACAAAGTATTTCATTGACTTCCCTCACCGTACTTGGGCCTTTTTCCCAAAGCACTCTGAGTATGTCTAGTTCCGATTCCGTGGGTTTATGTGTCATGTTGCTTTCGTTTTTAAATATTGACCTCTTCTGAAGTAGACATTTCTAGTCTACGACAAGTTTCGTATCAAACTTATACGAACGAATTCGTAATAACAAATTTTGTTACGAATATTTTCGTATATCCATCATGTAATAAATGTCAATTCATATGATTTATACCGAAAAGATGAAAACTCTTTCCTTCCATCACCTTTTTTAGAACAATTATATTATCAATCTGTATTTAGCATGAAAGGAATGTTTAATTTCATTAACCACTAAACTTACCAACGAGATGAAACTATCGAATAATTTAAAACGACTCCCCCGGCTTCTGGTCGTGGCGGTGCTATTGAATTTCGGTTCAATACAAGCACAAGACACCAATATGGGCTACCAAAGGCCTCCAGAGGAAATTGCTAAACTGATTGATGCGCCTTCAACGCCATCGGTGAGTATTGATTCTAAAGCAGATTGGATGTTACTGATGGAAAGACCTGGCTATCCTTCTATTGAAGAAGTAGCTGCACCAGAGCTTAGAATTGGCGGAACCAGAATTAACCCTGCCACCAACGGCCCAAGCAGAGAAAGCTTTATGACGGGCTTGAGTTTGAAGAACATTGCTTCAGGTCAAGAATTTCAGTTTTCAGGAATGCCAAGCAAACCTCAAATTGGTAATGTAAGCTGGTCGATGGACGAAAGTAAAATTGCTTTTACCAATACCACCGAAAACGGAATTGAGCTTTGGGTGGCAGATGTAAACAGCAAGTCAGCCAAAAAATTGACAGGTGAAATCATCAACAATGCCTATGTAGGTGCATATGAATGGATGCCAGACAATAATTCATTATTGGCAAGTACTGTTGTCGACAACCGTGGCCCTCAGCCCAAAAAGCCTTTGGCACCCACCGGGCCAGTACTTCAAGAAACTTCTGGCGCACTTGCCGCTTCAAGAACCTATCAGGATTTACTTGAAAACCCGTATGACGAAATGCTTTTCGAATACTACACCATGGTTCAGTTGAGAAAAATCGACATGAATGGAAATAGTCAGAAAGTAGGGCAGCCAGACATTATTAAGTCGGTTAATATTTCCCCTGACGGCAACTATATTTTAGTTCAAACTATTCAGAAGCCGTTTTCTTATTTAGTGCCTGCGTCTCGTTTTCCTTTTCAATACGAAGTATGGAGCAGTACAGGAAGCTTGGTAAAAGTAATGGCCAAAATTGATTTGGATGAAGTTCGTCCCAATGGATTTGACGCCACAAGGTTAGGTGCTAGAAGCATGACTTGGAGAGCTGACAAACCGAATACGCTTTACTGGGCAGAAGCAAATGATGGTGGAGACCCGAACAAAGAAGTAAAAGAGCGCGACATTGTATACATGCAAAGCGCTCCGTTTAACGGAAAACCAACCAAGCTTTTCGGAACTAGTTTACGCTACTCTGGCATTCAGTGGGGCGATGAAAACAGGGCCTTATTAAATGAAGGCTGGTGGGCACAGCGTTTGGAAAAAACCACCTTGATTGATCCATCTAAACCGAATACTCCTGGTCAGGTATTAATTGACCGCGCTACTACCGACCGTTATAATGACCCTGGAAACCCAGTAATGACTAAAAATCAATATGGCTGGAATGTGCTTTTATTTGACAAAGACGATCTGTTTATGCGTAGTACGGGAGGCTCGCCAGAAGGTGACAGACCGTTCTTGAGCAGGTTTAACACAAAAACTAAGAAGGCAGAAATCCTTTTCAGGTCTGAAGCCCCTTATTACGAAAGAGTAACTGATCTTCTTTCTAAAAAAGGAGACATGATAATTACCATTCGCGAGTCGGAAAAAGAGCCGCCTAACTATTACATCCGTGATTTGAAGAAAGGTACAATGAAGGCGATTACAGACTTCCCTCATCCGCAACCTTCATTAATGGCCATTAACAAGGAAATCGTAAAATATAAAAGGAAAGATGGCGTAAACCTAAGTGCCACTTTATATACGCCTGCGGGTTACGACAAAGACAGAGATGGTAGATTGCCAGTAATTATGTGGGCTTACCCAATTGAGTACAAGTCGGTAGAAACGGCTTCTCAAATTAGAGGTACTCCTTATTCGTTTACCAGGGTAAGTTCTGGTTCACCATTGTTTTGGGTACTACGAGGTTATGCGGTAATGGATGGCACGGAGTTTCCAATTATTGGTGAAGGTGATAAAGAACCAAACGATACTTTTGTAGAGCAATTGGTAATGAATGCCGAAGCGGCCATCGACAAAGCCGTTGAAATGGGCATTGGCGATCGCAATAAATTTGCAGTAGGTGGCCATTCTTATGGTGCGTTTATGACAGCCAACCTTTTAGCACATTCCGATTTATTTGCAGCCGGAATTGCCCGAAGTGGTGCTTACAACAGAACTTTAACGCCATTTGGTTTCCAAAGAGAAGAGCGTACTTATTGGGAAGATCCAGACCTTTACAACACCATGTCGCCATTTATGAATGCTGACAAAGTGAATGAGCCATTGCTTTTGATTCATGGTGAGGCCGATAATAATTCAGGTACTTTCCCAATCCAGAGTATTCGTTTTTACAATGCCATTAAAGGGCATGGCGGCACTTCAAGACTGGTAATGTTACCTCACGAAAGCCACGGCTATCGCGCAAAAGAATCAATTATGCATATGCTTTGGGAAATGGATACTTGGATGGAAACGCACGTAAAAAACGCGAAGACTAAACCAGAAAACGCAACCATTGATAGCAAGAAGTAATTGAAAAGCTAGTATTGAAAATCCGAACCGCACTCGAAAGGGTGCGGTTTTTTTGTCTAATTGACATAAAAGCAACTTACTGGTTGAACCAACAAAACATACTAAGTAGTATTTTTTATTATCTTTACGCCATGCAACAAGATTTAAAATCTGACTTTACTAAACAGCTTATTGTAAACGAGGCATTTAAGTTGTTTTATGCTAATGGTTTCAGAACTACCAGCATTGATAAAATAATGGAGAAAACCTCCTTGAGTAAAGGTGCATTCTATCATCATTATAAAAGTAAAAAAGAACTGGGCCTTGAGGTGATTAGCCTAAAGGTTCAAAAAAGAGTGGTTGAAGGAATGATTTCTCCTTTAAAGCAAGAGGGTAATAGTTTCAATATTCTGGAAAACGTATTTATCAACCGGCTAAAGGAATTTCCATTTCAGGAAAAGCAAAATGGTTGCCCTATGAATAATTTGATTAATGAGTTAGGTAACAGTGAAAGTATATATCAGACTGCGCTCAAAAGTATTATAGAAAAGTGGAAAAGCGCTTTGGTGGAGCTTATTGAAAAAGGAAAAACCGAAGGCTCAATAAAAAAGGAGACTCCTAGCGAAGCTGTTGCCGTTTACTTGATCAGTGCGTTTGAAGGGATCAGAGGTATTAGGAAACTATATGACAATGATGTTGTGTTAGACGAATTCATCACAGGGCTTTCATTGTACTTAAAACAAATAAAGGCTTAATTTTTTTACCCTAAAACATACTTGCTAGTATGTTTTACTAAACATTAAAAAATGAAAAACGAAAGAAGAGATTTTATTAAAAAGTCTGGAATGCTAGGCGTAGGAATGGTGGCGGGTCCGCAATTTGGAATGACGAGATCTGCAGAAGAGGATAAAATGAGTCAAAGCATTAGGCCTAAAGTCTTGTTCTTTGATGTCAATGAAACCCTATTGGACTTAACTGCCATGAAAGAGAGCGTGGGTAAGGCCTTGGGCAATAGAAGTGATTTGTTACCCTTGTGGTTTACCACCATGTTGCAATATTCGCTAGTAACTACAGTGGGTCGGCAGTACAACGATTTTGGAATTATTGGTGCTGCTGCATTACAAATGGTAGCCGCTAACAACAATATTTCTTTAACCGAATCTGAAGCAAAAGAAGCAATACTGACTCCAATAAGGTCATTGCCTGCTCATCCAGAAGTGAAGGAATCATTGGCACGATTAAAGGACGCTGGCTATACACTGGTTTCATTTACAAATTCATCCAACAAAGGGGTTGAAACACAATTTACAAATGCTGGTTTGTTAGAATTTTTCGAAGAGCGATTAAGTATCGAAGACATTGGAAAATTTAAGCCACATACCGATGCTTATGATTGGGCCGCCAGAAAAATGGGCGTTGCGCCAAGCGAGTGCTTATTAGTAGCGGCTCATGGCTGGGACATCGCTGGTGCTATATGGACTGGTTGGAGAGGTGCTTTTATTAGCCGTCCCGGGGCTCAATTATATCCGCTTGCTCCGACTCCAGAAATCAATGAGCCCAATTTAAAGCTCATTGCTGACCGGCTAATTTCTCTCAAATGAAAAAGCGCGTAAATCAAAGCATTAACATAATATCAATACTCGTTTTGATCTACTTTGCGGTTCCCAAAATTCTTGGGCTTTCTCAAAGTGTAACTGGCTTCGAGCAATTTGAAAGTGTGCTGCACATAGACGCCACCTTTTTCAGATTATTTACGGGCTTTTCAGAATTAATCATTGCTGCATTAATCCTTACACATGCTTTTACTAAAAACCGCATGGTAGGTTTAGCGGCCTTTCTGTTTCTACTGGCCACCATGGTTTCGGCTTTAGGTATCGAGTTTTTTGTAAGGCCCGAGCCAGTCATGCTGTTGGTGGTCATCGCCATCATTTTAATGCTTACATCTTCCTACAAACTAAAAAACATCTTAAATCATGAATAACTTAAACGGTAAAGCAATCATAGTAACAGGATCATCAAGAGGGATAGGGAAAGAAGTAGCGATCCTCTTGGCAAAAAATGGTGCTAAAGTAATTGTCAATCATTCTAATAGCCCAGATGAAGCGGATGACACTGTCAATCAAATAGTGAATAATGGAGGAGAAGCCATCGCGGTAAAAGCTGATGTTAGCCAAAGAGATCAAGTAACGGACTTATTCGACAAAGCAATTGAAGCGTATGGAAAAGTGAATGTCTTGGTCAATAATGCGGGAATTATGTTTTCGAAATTGCTAAAAGATAATACGCAAGAAGATTTCACAAGTCTGTTTGATGTGAATGTAAGAGGCATTTTTAATACGCTACAAGAAGCTGACGCTAAACTAGCCGACAATGGAATTATCATTAATTTCTCTTCAAGTACTGCCAAATTAATGTTCCCAACCTACTCATTATATTCTGCTACAAAAGCTGCCGTAGAACAAATCACAAGAGTTTTTTCTAAGGAAATTGGGAGAGGTATTTCCGTAAATGCTATAGCTCCTGGAGCCACTGCAACCGACTTGTTTTTAAATGGAAAATCACAAGAGACCATTGATAAACTAAGTGCGATGAATGCCTTTAACAGACTGGCCGAACCCATCGATATTGCCAAAGTTGTATTGTTCATGGCCAGCGATGATTCCAAATGGATATCGGGTCAAGTAATTGGGGCTAACGGAGCATTGGTGTAATATTAAAATTAGACCGTACTAGGAAAACAACGAACCGCACTCTAAAGGCTGCGGTTTTTTGTTTTCAACACTAATGACAATACAGAGGCCGACTCCTGAAATTCATTTAAAGTTCGGTATCTTTGTTTCTGAATGAAACAACTCTATATCATAGCAGGGCCAAATGGAGCAGGAAAAACAACTGCATCGTATACTATTTTACCTGAGATTTTTGACTGTTATGAATTTGTTAATGCTGATGAAATTGCAAAGGGACTTTCTCCGTTTAACCCGGACAGTGTTGGGCTTCAAGCTGGCAGATTGATGCTTAATAGAATTGATGAGCTAGTTAAAAAGGAAAAAACATTTGCCTTTGAAACTACCTTATCAACTAAGAGCTACCATTCCCTAATCAAAAGAGTAAAAGAATTAGGCTATGAAGTTATACTCTTATTTCTGTGTTTAAACTCAAAGGAGTTAGCTATAAGAAGAGTAAAAACAAGAGTAATAGAAGGCGGACACAATATTCCGACAGATGTTATCGAAAGAAGGTATGAAAATGGATTACAGAACCTGTTTAATAGATACATCCCTATTGTTGACTCTTGGATATTAATTGACAACTCTAACGAACACTTTGACTTTATAGCAAAAGGGTCTAAGGATGAAATAAGTATTATTAACTCAGAGAAGTGGGCTGAACTAAAACAGAAATATGATGGGAAATAAATTGACGGAGCTTGAAAATAAAGTTCGTAAAGGGCTTGAAGATTCGTATAAGAAACTTCTTGAATTTAAACGCCAGAAGAATACGCCACTAATTATTTCCAAAGATGGGAAAATTGTGGAATTAAAAATTAATACTAACTCTAATAAAGGATAACATCAACAATACCTCTTTGGGAAAAGTCAATCAGAAGAGCAACAATTACCAACAAGAAATAATTGACTGAACATACTGAAACAACGAACCGCACTCTTTTGAGTGCGGTTTTTTTGTTTAGGGTTTACAGTTATAAAATTCGATATATTTATGGGCGTCAGTCGTAAATGAGACTGACACTTAATGTTCCTATCAGTTAAAAGAAAACGATGTAGTGAAGCAAAAACGACTCGTCATATCGACACTATTACTCTTTTTAATAGTGAATACAATTTCCCTTTGGGATGGTAAACTTGGCTTTCTAGCTTTTCCGCTCTTCCTTTTACTTGTTGTGGTTTATTTGATACTGGCAGTTCTTGTTTTTAGACAACTGTTTTTCGCTATCAGAGAAAAGTTTAAAGACAAACAAAGGTTAGGTGTTATTGGGGCGTTAACTATCGTTTTGACATTAATTCTTTTAAAACCCAACGGACTAATAGACTTTGACAAATTGCAAGGTGAGGACTTGTTAGTGGCTGAGAGAGAAGGGGCGGCAAACTGTATGACGACTCTTAAGTTGAAAGAGAATAATACTTTTACAGAAAGATCTGTGTGTTTTGGTGTGACAGAGATTAAAGGTAATTATGAGCTAAAAGGAGACACTGTTTTTTTTAGAAATGTTGGGGTCTCCAGAAACAAAAAGAGCTATTACAAGTTTGCCGTCATTTATAAGTCAAAAACTAATAAAATAAAGTACTTGGGAGACATCGTATTGTACGACAATGCAAAACACAAAACAGGCAATGAGCTTTGGATAACAAAAAACGAATTGACTAAATAGCAATCACCCCCCCCCTCTAAAACAACCCCATTTGCCCTTTGTTGGTTTTCACAAATAAGTCGGTGCGAAGCTTAGGCCTGGACTCCGTATTTTGAAAGTATTTGGCTTTGGAAAGCTCAAACAGTCGGTTGATGGATTGCACCATCAAACCTTCTCCTCGCATTCTCGTGTTGTAACGGCTGTCGTTTAGTTTGCCTCCGTGCGCTTCCTTTATTTGGTTCAGAATTTTGCTCGCCCTGTCTGGAAAAGCCTCCTGCACCCAATGTTCAAACACTTGGCCAATGGCTCCATTTAATCGAACCATGGTATAACCCGCGCCTCGTGCCCCAGCCTCAGAGGCGGCTTTCATAATGTCAGGAATTTCATGGTCGTTTAGGCTGGGAATAATAGGGCCAATCATAATGCTTACGGGCACGCCACGCTTGGTCAGTGTTTCCATGGCCTTCAATTTTCTAACAGCCGAAGCTGTTCTGGGTTCCAGTTTTCTTCTTACCGATTCATCCAAAGTGGTGAGGCTGAAATATACGCTAATCAGGTTGAGGTCGGCCAAAGGGCCAATAATATCGAGGTCGCGGGTGATGGTGACGTTTTTGGTAATGATGCCCACAGGGTGTTTGTATTTCAGAAAAACAGCCAGCAGTTTTCGGGTAATTTCAAGCTTCTGTTCCAAAGGTTGATAGCAATCGGTATTGCCAGAAAGCACGATGGTGGAAGGCTGCCAATTGGGGTTTTGCAAATGTTTTTCCAACAACTGAGGCGCGGACTCTTTGTACATGATCACTTTTTCAAAATCGAGCCCCGCGTTGTAGCCCCAGTATTCGTGGCTGTTTCGCGCATAGCAATAAATGCAGCCATGCTCGCAACCTTGATAAGGGTTGAGGGAATAGGTCATACCCACATCAGGACTTTCCACTTTGTTGACAATGGTTTTTGGGAAGATGGGAATGTATTTGGTGTTCGGGTTTTGGCCATCAAATTCATCGATTGCTTCTAGGTGTTCTTGCACATATTCGTGCATCAAGAACCTGTTCTTCACCTGCTTTTGAGCACCTCTTCCTTTAATCATTAATCTAGTATTTTTAGTTTTACTAAAAATACTAGATTTAAACCAGATATTATAGCTAATAGATTGAGTATTTCTTTTGAAGTGCTATTGTTTTGGCCAGCGTCACGGCTGTGGGGTTTTTGTTTTCTGGGCTATTAATTTATATTTTAGAACATAAAATTATACTTAAGCTATAATGAAACTCCGATCTCAGGTATTCTCAATTTTTAGTTTCCTTCTGCTGGTTTTATTGACGGTCTCCTGTGGTACTTCAAAAGAGGTTTCTGATGATAATGTCAAATCCTACATTACCCAAGTAGTCGATTCCGTTATGGTCGATCGACTTTCAACACTTCAACTATTAGACTACAATGTTGATACGAAGGAGTTTTTAGTAGGTGATCTACAAACCGATGAAGTATTGATAGTCAACGAAAATGGTGATTTGGTTTTGTCATTCAATCCCCATGTTGAAAGCCCAGCCTATGTTGGTTCCTATGATTTTGGTTGGAGTTTTTACGGAAATGATGAATTGGTTTGTTACAGCCACTATTATTTATATCAGTTCGATAAAAAGGGAAACAAGCTTGCCAAAATACCCTACCCTGTAGAAGCAAGGTCGATTTGGTGGTTAGATAGAGACCCAACTATGTTGGACAGTTATACTATAAATGGTAGCACTGAAGTGCTTGCCTTTATCACTGAACCTGCTGGGCCTCCTTATAACTCTCAGGCCTTTCAAGACTCGACTGTTATGCTTTACCGTATGAATTTTGAAACGGGAGAGGCCACTCCCGTAATGGAAAAACAGCATGAAAGTGTATATCGGACTTTAGGTAAATTTGTAGACCGCGGCTTTCCTTATGTAACAAAAATGAAAAACGATCGCTTTGCTCAGGTCTATAGCATTGACTCCATGCTTTACATTTTTGATGTGGCGAATAACAACTTAGTAAACGCGATACCGCTACCAAAAGCTTTTCAACCTGAGTATGAAACTATAGAGTTTGGAGAAAAAGGAGAGCCAGATATATTTAGAATTAACTCTTATGTGGTCTCCACTGGTGATAACATTCTGGTTTCGGTCATGGGGAAAGTTCCAGAGTCGATCATAAGAGAAATATATAAAAAGGTAGACATGCTGTCTGAATCGCAGGATTATAAGGATGCAGTAAAAAAGTACATGACGAATAACCATTTACTCTTTGACGAAAACCGCTATTTGGGCGAGGTGAAATGGACTGCTGGAAATGTGGGTTATCAAAAAATCAGTAGCCCCGATGGATATTTCTGGGTTCAACGCATATATAACGATGAACGCGACTACCAAACCTTTTTGAAAGTAAAAATTGTAGAAGACTCTAATTCAGAAAAACCTTAACCAAAGATTTGTATGCTTAAGTACTTAAAAGCCTTTCAACTTCTTCTCCTTACATGCTGCCTTATAACAATGGTGGCCTGCAATGGCAAAGAAGAGAATTCACAAAGTAAAATTGGAAGCTTTAAAGCTGAAATTGTTGACTCTTTGGTGATTGATAGACTTTCGGTCTTAGAGTTATTGGACTACCAAAGTAGTACGGGAGACCTTCTGTTCGCGGATACTCAATCAGGCGATTACTTGGTTATGGACAAAGCCGGAGAGGTTCTTTCATCTTTTAACCCTCATATAGAAGGGCCAAATTATATGGGCAATTCTAGTTATGGCTGGAGCTTCTATGGTAAAGATGAGCTGGTGGCTTTTGGCAGGCCCTATTTTTATCGCTTCTCCAAGGCAGGTGAAAGACTTGGGCGTTATGACAATCCAATAAACCCTGGAGGAGGTATTTGGCTTGATTATTCCCCCCAACGGATAAAGGCTTTTGAAACCCAACGAGGAACGGAAGTGGTGGCTCTGATTTTGGACCTTACCAATAGAAAGCGCAGCAGTCAGGAATATCAGGATTCCGTTGATGCGGTTTTTCGAATGAATTTTGAGACGGGTGAAAACACTACGGTTATGCATAAGGAACCTGACAATATTTACCGTACTGCTGGCGAGTACATGGATTGGGGTTATCCGACTTTCACACGATTGTCGGGCAGTACCTTTGCTTTTACCCATCAAAGCGATAGTTATCTCTATATTTTTGATGCAGAGAAAAATGAGTATATCAATAAAATTGGGATTCCAGAAGAGTTTTTGCCTAAGTATAGTGCAGTAAGCTTTGGTAGCAAAGATGACCCGGAGCAGTTGAGAGTGAATGCAAACGTTTTTTCTGTGGGTGATAAAGTCTTGCTCTTGAGTATTGGACGAATACCGGATGCTGTGATGAAAGAGTTGCAGCAAATCCCTAATTATTATGAGTCACCTGAGCTAGAAGCAGCGGTGAGAAAGTATATGACCACTGATTTTCTACTTTTTGATCAAAAGCAGTTTTTAGGAAAAGTAGAATGGGTTTTTAATATTAATGAGGCTTTACCCAAGGGTACAGAAAGTGGTTTTCTCTGGCTGAAACGAACTTATAAAGATGAGCGCGACTACCAGACCTTTTTGAAAGTAAAAATTGTAGAAGAATGATTTTCTAGCCAAAGATAGAAACCTCTTCAATGGCTTTTTCCATGGCTTCTTTTTCTGAAAGCGTTTTTTCCGCAGACCAGTCAAAGTGATTTTGGAAATCTTTAAGGATAACCTCCAGCGTAGGCTTGATGCTGTGAATATCGAAATACAAACGGCCCGTTCTGCGGATATAGAAATCTTGAATTGAAAAGACCATTTCATTTTCTAGGCAATACCTCAATTCTGAACGAATCAATTTAAGATGGAGTGCTTTGTTGTCAAAGGCATTCATGCCTTCAATAATTTCGTCTGTTACTTTTCCGTAATTGCTCACCAAATAGCCCGCATAGTATTTTTCGAGGCCAATGACCTCTAATTGTTCGCGAGTAGATTTTCTGTATTTCTTTACTGCTTTGGCATTTTTAAAAGCACCATTATCTAAATCAATATGGGTGGTTTTGGTTTCCACAATGGGCATGCCTTCTTCTTTGTGAAGGCGATCATACAAGCGATCGACCACTTTTTCGGCCATTTTTCTATAGCCCGTGAGTTTGCCCCCAGCAATAGAAATCAGTCCAGTTTCCGATTCGAAAATTTCATCTTTACGCGAAATTTCTGAAGCAGACTTTCCGTCTTCATGTATCAGTGGCCTTACTCCAGCCCAGCTTGATTCTACATCTTTGGCTTTCAGGTTCAGCTTTGGAAATGCATGATTAGTGCCCTTGATTAAGTATTCTACATCGGCTTTGGTCGTCAGAATTTTATCCTTGTCGCCAGCGTAATCGGTGTCGGTAGTGCCTATATAAGTGATTTTTCCTCGTGGAATGGCAAACACCATTCGCTTGTCAGGGAAATCGAAATAAATGGCCTGCTTGAGCGGGAATTTATTGTGGGGCAAGACAATGTGTACGCCTTTGGTGAGGTGGAGGTGTTTGCTGGTCAAAGAATGGTTTTTCGTTCTCAGCTCATCTACCCAAGGGCCAGCCGCACTAATGGTGGATTTGGCCTTGATCTCCATTTTTTCACCTGAGATAAAGTCCGTAGCAAAAACTCCGGCTACTTTTCCTTCCTTATAAATGAATTCATCGGCCTGCACATAATTAAGACAATGGGCTCCAAATTTGGAGGCGGTTTTAATAATTTCAATGGTCAAGCGGGCATCGTCCGTTCGGTATTCCGCATAAATGCCACCGCCTTCGACATTCTCTTCACTTAAGAGGGGCTCCTTTTCCAAAGTCTCTTCAATGTCCAACATTTTGCGTTGATCCACTTTTTCTACGCCTGCCAAAACATCGTAGACCATCAAACCAATGCTGGTCATGAGTTTTCCGAAAGTGCCATCCTTAATGAGGGGGAGCAGCATTTTTTCTGAAGTCACCAAGTTGGGAATGAGCTTGTGCAAGGTGGCGCGTTCTCTGCCCACTTCGCGGACCAGCGCAATTTCAAATTGCTTGAGATAGCGCAAGCCGCCATGAATCAGTTTGGTGGATTTACTGCTGGTGCCTGAGGCGAAATCGTTCTTTTCAACCAACACGGTTTTAAGTCCTCTCGAAGCTGCATCGAGCGCAATACCTGCCCCCGTAATGCCTCCACCAATGATCAATAGATCATAGTGCTGCGTTTTTGCAGTATCTGTTAATGCTTTTCTGTTGGTGGAAGAGAGGACGTTCATAGTTTTAATTTTCTACCCAATTCATTGATCTTTTCACTGCCTTTTGCCAAGTCGCGTAGAGTTTTTCTCTGAGCTTGGCGTCCATTTCTGGCTCAAACTCATGCTCGATAATTCTGTTTTTGATAATGTCTTCTTGTTTCCAAAAACCGACAGATATTCCAGCCAAGTAAGCGGCACCTTGCGCGGTGGACTCAATGACTTCTGGTCGTTCTACCCCAACGCCAAGAATATCTGCTTGAAACTGCATAAGGTAATTATTGGCCGCAGCACCACCATCTACTTTCAATTCCTTCAACTTTAGACCCGCGTCTTTTTGCATGGCTTGTAAAATATCACGGGTTTGAAAAGCCAGAGAGTCTAGCGTGGCCTTGATAATGTGTTCTTTTCCCGTATCACGAGAGAGTCCGAAAATGGCGCCTCGAGCATACATGTCCCAATAGGGAGCGCCCAAGCCAGCAAAGGCTGGAACGACTACGACTTCATGGCTGTCTTTTAGCTTTTCCGCAATCGCTTCAGAATCGCTTGAATCTTCAATGATTTCAAGTGCATCGCGTAGCCATTGCACAGCTGCACCCGCTACAAATACACTTCCTTCCAAAGCGTAGTATATTTTATCGTCAATGCCCCAAGCAATGGTGCTGAGCAAGCCATTGTATGAATGTTGAAGGTCTTCGCCCGTATTCATCAGCATAAAACAACCAGTGCCATAGGTGTTTTTCGCCATGCCGGGTTCAAAGCAAGCTTGGCCAAAAAGGGCAGCTTGTTGGTCGCCAGCAATGCCTGCGATGGGAATTTCCACTCCGTCAAGTTCATAAGTACCGAAATCTCCGCAGCTTGGTCGGGCTTCAGGAAGCATGGACTTTGGAACGTCAAGCGCTTTCAAAAGCCTATTATCCCACTTCACGGTTTTGATATTGAAAAGCAAAGTGCGGGAAGCGTTGCTGTAATCGGTGGCATGTACTTTTCTATTGGTCAGGTTCCAAACTAACCAAGTGTCTATCGTTCCGAAGAGTAAATTACCAGCTTCGGCACTTGCTTTTGCACCTTCGACATTGTCTAAAATCCATTTGATTTTGGTGCCCGAAAAATAGGAGTCGATCACCAAACCTGTGTTTTCTCTAAGGTAAGCTTCAATACCCGTGTGCTTTAGGTCTTCGCAAATGCTGGCTGTCCGTTTGTCTTGCCAAACAATGGCGTTGTAAATAGGCTTGCCCGTGTTTTTGTCCCAAACCACTGTGGTTTCCCGTTGGTTGGTAATGCCTATGGCCGCTACTTCTTCACCTTTGATATTGTTCTTTTTAATGAGGTTGGAAAGGGTTTCCATTTGGCTGGAAAGAATTTCCGTAGCATCGTGTTCCACCCATCCTGGTTTAGGGAAAATCTGAGAAAACTCTTGCTGTGCAATGTCAATAATTTGCCCTTTTTGATCGAAAAGCACCGAACGAGAACTCGTGGTGCCTTGGTCTAATGCGATGATGTACTTCTTTTCGCCCATAGTAATAGATGGATTTTGTTTTAAATGAAAAAACGACTTGACCTCCTATAATATTAGCGACTATTAAGCGGAAAGCCTAGAGCGCAAAACCAATTCTATTATTTGAAGAGAATGAACTTTTATTGCTGCTTCTGACTGTATATTTAACTCAAGTCTTTTTTACCTTTCCTGTTAAAGGCTCAATACTTAGCTTTACCGCGATGAATTGGTTACAACTTCTTTCTTTAGATACTCCTGATGTTCAGCAAAACCAGACGAGAACGGTTTTCGATCGTGATTTTGATCGGATTATCTTTTCTCATCCGTTCCGTAAACTGCAGGATAAAACGCAGGTACACCCCTTGCCCGAGCAGGATTTTGTCCACACCCGATTGACGCACAGCTTGGAAGTGTCTAGCGTGGGCCGATCTTTAGGAAGGTTGGTAGGCAGTAGGCTGATAGAGAAGTATGATTTTCTTCAGAATAAAATAAGTGCACATGATTTTGGCGCCATAGTAGCGGCTGCTTCTTTGGCGCACGACATTGGAAACCCACCTTTTGGGCACTCGGGTGAATCTTCCATTTCGGATTATTTTAAGAATGCAGAAGCAGAATTAAAGCCTGAAGTAACCGAAGCCGAATGGGCCGACTTGATCAATTTTGAAGGAAATGCGCAAGGGTTTAGACTTCTGAACCGGCCGGGTTATCAGGGCTTGAAATTATCTTCGGCTACTTTAGCTGCTTTTACAAAATACCCTCGTCCTGCTTTGGTTAAAGAACAAGACAAGGCCAGAAGAAGCCAGAAGAAATTTGGCTTTTACGATACAGAAATAACCGTTTTTCAGGAATTAGGAAAAGAACTTGGTCTTGAGGTTTTAGGAACTGATCAGTACTGTCGCCATCCGCTGGCCTTTTTGGTGGAGGCTGCCGATGACATTTGCTACCATATTATAGATTTAGAAGATGGCTGTAATTTAGGCTTGGTCACTTATGAGCAAACGGTCGAATTGCTTGCCAATGTGATTGGCGATAAGTTTCAGCCCGAAAAGTTAGAGGCCATTCATAGCTTAAAGGAACGAATTGGAGTGCTTCGTGCTTTGGCCATTAATCAGCTAATTGGAGAGTGCGTAGATTTATTTATGAAGCATGAAGAGAAACTACTGACTTCTGAATTCGATATTTCTTTGGCAGATGAAATTCCTTCGAAAGCGGCTATGGCCGAGATTATTAGTGTTTCAGTAGAGAAAATTTACCGTAGTCGAGATGTAGTAGAAACCGAGGCTGCTGGATATCGCGTATTGAATGGTTTGTTGGAAACCTTAGTTCCTGCAACTTTAGCAGGTTTTAAAAAGAACCTTTCTGCAAAGGATAAAACCTACTTTAGGTTATTGCCCTCTGAAACTCAAACGGAAGTGAAGCAGGCGGATTCTGCTTACATTGCCCTAAGGTCTGTGCTCGATTATGTTGCAGGAATGACCGATTCTAACGCTTTGAATTTGTACCGAAAAATTATGGGTATTTCCCTACCGGGCCGATAGCCCAATTAACCTTTCTATTTATAGGATAAAATGGTGAGAATCAATTTACTGAGAAGGGATTTCTATTACCTTTGTGATCTTTGAAAAAAATGTGGTCTAAACTTCCTCATATCGTACTGAAATACAGGCTCGCCCTGATGATTCTATTGCTCCTTTTTACGGTGTTCATGGGCTATATGGCGCGTGATGTAAAAATGGCATTTAACTTTAATACGGCCGTTCCAGAAACAGACGAAAACTATAAGTACTTCCAAGACTTTAAAAAGAATTTTGGGGAAGATGGAAACATCTTGGTGTTGGGTGTGAAAGATAGCAGTCTGTATGAGCTTGATAACTTCCTCAAGTATGAGGCGCTGAATAAAAAATTACGAAGTGTGGAAGGTATCACTAACGTAATTTCACTGGCCACACTTCAGAATATCACCAAAAATCAAGACAGCCGCAGTTTTGAGCTTACCCCTTTAATTAAGCAAAGTCCCACCTCTCAGGCCGAACTAGACTCCATAATGGCAGCGGCTTTGAACTTAAAGTTCTATAGCGGTCAGTTGATGAATGTTAAGAATGGTGCTACGCTGATTCTGATTACGATGGACCGGGAAGTGCTTAATTCTAAACTTAGGAATGATGTAGTTGGTGAAATTCAAGGCATTGGAAAAGCATTTTCTGCCGATACAGGCATTGAGCTTCATTATTCGGGAATGCCGTTCGTTCGAACCATCATGCAAGAAATGACGGCCAAAGAGCTCAAATTATTCATTGTGCTTTCTATTGCCATTACAGCCCTTATCCTCTTCCTCTTCTTTAGGTCGTGGACGGCTGTGGTTTTTCCGCTTATAGTAATTGGAGTAGTGGTGACTTGGGTAATGGGAACCCTCGGAATTCTTCAGTATAATATCAATGTACTCACAGGCTTAATACCGTCAATCATCATTGTAATCGGGATTCCCAATTCAATTTACTTGCTGAATAAGTACCATCAGGATTTTGCCAAACATGGTAATAAAATGAAGGCGCTTAGCCTGATGATCAGAAAAATTGGCTTGGTAACCTTCATCACCAACTTCACTACTGCCATTGGTTTCTTGGTTTTGGTTACTACGGATATTACCCTCTTAAAGGAATTCGGTTTAGTAGCTGGTATTAACATTTTAGCCACTTTCGTGGTAAGTATGGTGCTTATTCCTGGTATTTTCTCTTACCTGCCCGCGCCAAAACCAGCTCAGTTGAAACACCTAGACTTTAAGATGACTGGGCGAGCGCTCACCTTGCTTGATTTGCTAGTGCACAGACACCGTTACCGTGTTTTCATAATCACTTTTGTGGTGGTTGGTGTTTCGCTTTATGGAGTCTCTAAACTCTATTCGGTGGCCTATATGGTCGATGATATTCCAGAAGAATCAACACTTAAGCAGGATCTTTACTTTTTTGAAGAGAACTTTAACGGAGTAATGCCGCTTGAAATTATTGTTGATTTCGGAAAACCAAGGTCGTCACTAAATGCTAGAAACTTGAGAAAAGTGGAACGTTTGGAAATCGGCCTCGATTCTATCGACTTTGTTTCACAACCTATTTCAATTGTCAGTTTTGCCAAGGCCATTCGCCAAGCTTATTATAATGGTGATTCAAACCGATATAGTCTTCCGAGCCCAAGTGATAGGAATGCGATCCTGAATTATTTAAGCAATCAAAAGGATGAAGATGGATTGCTAAACAGTTTTGTAGATACTACAGGCCAAGTGTTAAGGGTTTCTTTAAAAACTTGGGATTTAGGCTCTGTTAAAATGGACTCACTTATTACCCAGGTAGTGGAGCCAAGAATTAACGAAGTATTTGGTGAAGATGAAGACGTGCATACCAGTGTTACGGGTTCTACCTTGCTGTTTGTAAAGGGAAATAAATTCTTAATCGAAAACCTTCAAATGTCGCTGTTATTGGCTTTCGCAATTATTGCGGTGATCATGGCCATTCTCTTTGCAAACTTCAGAATGATTATCATTTCTATGGTGCCGAACTTAATTCCACTGATTTTAACCGCAGGAATCATGGGCTTTTTCGGAATACCATTAAAACCAAGTACGGCCTTAATTTTCAGTATTGCCTTTGGTATTTCTGTAGATGACTCAATTCACTTCTTGGCCAAGTACCGCCAAGAATTGTTTGCGAATAAGTTCTTTGTGCCTATCGCCATCAGTAACAGTATAAAAGAAACAGGATCGAGTATGCTATATACGTCTATCGTGTTGTTCTTCGGTTTTGTGATTTTCGTGTTCTCCGATTTCGGTGGAACCGTAGCCTTGGGTTTACTTACTTCGTTAACCCTGTTGTTTGCTATGGTAACCAACCTTACCGTTTTGCCAGCCTTATTGATGGTTTTCGATAGTGGAAAACGTGATTTGAACTTTCATCCACTTATTGAGCATTATGAGTTTTATATCGAAGACGAAGACGAAGAAATTGATACTCAAAACCTTTTGATTAAGAGTAACGACCCGTTTGTTGGTTCAACAGACAAAGACAATAAAGATTCCTAAAAGCCATTTTCGGCTTAGCCCATAAAACAAGGAGTAAAAGTGAAAAAGTACAACGAATACAAAAACCCGAATTATGCCCAAATAGGAGAGCAAATGCTCCAGTTCTGGAAAGAGAATGGCATATTCGAAAAGTCAGTAAACACCAGAGAAGGGAAACCATCTTTTACCTTTTACGAGGGACCGCCATCTGCTAACGGAACCCCAGGTATTCACCACGTAATGGCCAGAACCGTAAAGGATATTTTCTGCCGTTACAAAACGCAAAAAGGCTTTCAGGTAAAAAGAAAAGGCGGTTGGGACACCCACGGTCTTCCTGTTGAACTTCAGGTAGAAAAGGAATTGGGCATTACCAAGGAAGACATCGGCAAAAAGATTTCGGTTGAAGAATACAACCAGAAATGTCGTGAGGCAGTAATGAAATTCAAAGATGAGTGGGATGACCTTACCGAGAAAATGGGTTATTGGGTAGACCTCGACAACCCATACATCACTTTCGAAACCGATTATATTGAAACGCTTTGGTCGCTTTTAAAACGACTTTACGATAAAGATTTACTTTACAAAGGCTACACCATTCAGCCTTATTCACCTGCGGCAGGTACAGGTTTGAGTTCGCACGAACTAAACCAACCGGGCACTTATCAGGATGTGAAAGACACATCGATGACGGCCATGTTTAAGGTAGAAGGTACCGAAAACGACTTCTTTTTGGCTTGGACGACTACGCCATGGACATTGCCTGCCAACAACGGTTTGGCCGTTGGGGCTGGTATTGAATACGTAAAGGTGAAAACCTTCAACCAATACACTTTTGAGCCTATCAATGTGATTTTGGCCAAAGACCGCCTTTCTTCATATTTCAATGAAAAAGCGAAAGATATTAAGCTTGAAGACTATAAAGCAGGCGATAAGTTAATTCCTTTTGAGGTGTTAGAAAGCTTCAAAGGCCGCGACTTGGCAGGCAAAAGCTACGAGCAACTGATGCCTTATATTCCGTTAGAAAAGCCAGGCTGCACCGTTGTTGTTGGTGATTTTGTCACTACTGAAGACGGTACGGGTATCGTGCACATTTCAAAAACATTTGGTGCAGACGATTACCGTGTTTCGGTAATGAATGACATGCCGGGCGTTTTCGTAAAAGATGAAGAAGGCAAGAA
This sequence comes from Roseivirga ehrenbergii, assembly GCF_001593005.1. GTDB lineage: Bacteria > Bacteroidota > Bacteroidia > Cytophagales > Cyclobacteriaceae > Roseivirga > Roseivirga ehrenbergii. Next base: position 232,553 of record NZ_LQZQ01000023.1, on the reverse strand, counting down.
CGTTCCGATTGTAGACAAGCAAGGAAAGTACGTGAAAGAGATCACGGATTTTGCTGGCATGTACGTAAAGAACGAATATTATTCAGACGAAGAGCGTCCTGAAAAATCGCTCGATGTTTTGATTTCGATCAAACTGAAAGAAGAAAACAGGGCTTTTAAAGTAGAAAAATACGAGCACTCTTATCCGCATTGCTGGCGAACCGACAAGCCGATTTTATACTATCCGCTAGATTCTTGGTTCATTAAAACTACGGCTTACAAAGAGCAACTTGTAGCGCTGAATAAAACAATCAACTGGAAACCTGCTTCAACAGGTGAAGGCCGCTTTGGCAACTGGTTAGAAAACTTGGTAGACTGGAACCTGAGCCGCTCGCGCTATTGGGGAACGCCACTACCAATTTGGGTTTCGGAAGATAAAAAAGAGCAGAAATGCATCGGTTCACTGGCCGAGCTGAAAGCAGAAGTTGAGAAATCAATTGCGGCTGGTTTTATGACCGAAAGCATTGGCGAAGACTTCGATTTACACCGCCCTTATGTAGACGATGTGTATTTGGTAAGTGAGACAGGTCAGAAAATGACCCGCGAAGCCGACCTTATCGATGTTTGGTTCGATTCGGGTGCCATGCCTTATGCGCAGTGGCATTACCCGTTTGAGAACAAAGAAATTTTCGAATCGAATTTCCCAGCAGACTTTATTGCAGAAGGCGTAGACCAAACCCGTGGATGGTTCTTTACGCTTCATGCTTTGGCAGTAATGCTAGAAGATAAAGTGGCTTTTAAGAATGTAATCGCCAACGGTTTGGTGCTGGACAAGAACGGCAATAAAATGTCGAAAAGGTTGGGCAATGCCATTAACCCGTTTGAAACCATAAGTAACTTTGGCCCAGATGCCACACGTTGGTATATGATTTCAAATGCCAACCCTTGGGACAACCTCAAATTCAATATTGAAGGTGTAGGCGAAGTACAGAGAAGGTTCTTCGGAACGCTTCAGAACACCTATGCTTTCTTTGCGCTTTATGCCAATTTAGATGGTTTCACTTTCGAGGATGCTGAAATTCCTTTGAATGAAAGGCCAGAAAGCGACCGTTGGATTTTATCTCGATTGAACAGTTTGATCAAAGAAGTAGACCAAGCCTATAACGATTATGAGCCAACTCGCGCATCACGAGCGATTATGGATTTTGTGACCGATGAAGTGAGTAACTGGTATGTACGCTTGAACAGAAAACGTTTCTGGAAAGGCGATTATGACCAAGGCAAAAAAGCGGCTTACCAAACTTTATATACTTGCTTGGTGAGTGTAGCGAAATTGGCGGCTCCTGTGGCTCCGTTCTACATGGATCGCTTATATCAAGATTTGAATGCAGTGTCTGGTAAAGAGAACTTCGAGTCGGTTCATCTTTCCGATTTCCCTGTAGCGAATGACGCGTTCATTAATAAAGATTTGGAGGCCCAAATGATTTTGGCGCAAACCATTTCTTCGTTAACACACTCTATTCGTAAGAAGGAAAAAATCAAAGTGCGTCAGCCTTTGACCAAAGTGATGGTGCCTGTTTTAGACGAAAAAACTAAGCAATACATTGAGGCGGTTCAGGATTTGATCATGACTGAAGTCAATGTAAAGGCAGTAGAATATATCGATGATGCTTCGGGCATTTTGGTGAAGAAAGTAAAACCGAACTTCCGCACCTTGGGTAAAAAATTCGGTCCTCAAATGAAGTTAGTGGCTGCGGCGATTGGCCAATGGACGAAAACTGAAATTGCTGAAATCGAAAAGAATGGATCTATAAATATTTCGCTTGAAGGCGAGCCAGCTTCGCTTTTGTTGGAAGATGTAGAAATCTCTAGCGAAGATATTCCGGGCTGGTCAGTAGCTTCTGAAGGCAAGGTAACCGTGGCGTTAGACATTTCGATTACAGATGAGCTTCGTGCCGAAGGTATTGCCCGTGATTTTGTAAACCGAATTCAGAATTTGCGAAAAGACATGGGGCTTGATGTTCAGGATAAAATCAACATTCAAGTGGCCAAAAACGAAGCTTTGATCAACGAAGCTTTAACAGCCAATGCAACTTACGTTTGTGAAGAAACGCAGGCTTTGAGTTTAACCATTGTGGAGTCTCTTTCAGAGTCACAAAGTGTTGAAATTGACGAGTGGATGCTTGAAGTGAAAATAGCAGTAGGCTAATGGCTGCGCAGTTCAGGCACTATAAATACTATCTCCTCACTTTGGCGGTAATCGCCATCGACCAGACGGTAAAACTTCTGGTACATTTTAAAATGGTTTTCGGCCAAAATGGGGAGATCAAAGTATTTGGTGACTGGTTTAAGCTGCATTATATCTTAAACGAAGGTATGGCTTTTGGCCTTCGGTTTGGTTCGGAATGGGGAAAACTAGGGCTTACTGCTTTCCGAATGGTTGCCATAACATTTATTGCCATTTACCTATACAAACTTGCTAAGAGAAACCTTCACCCCGGCTTACTTTGGACCATTGCCCTTATTTTAGGGGGAGCTATGGGCAATGTAATCGACAGTATTTTTTATGGAGTTTATTTAAACAATGCTCCTTACGATGCCGTTACCCCTTGGTTTCATGGGAAAGTAGTAGATATGTTCTACCTCGATGTTTGGGAGGGATATATTGCGGATTGGGTTCCATTTTGGGGAGGAAAATACATTGCCCTTTGGCCTATTTTCAATGTAGCCGATGTCTGTATTTTCTTAGGAATTGCCTTGCTCCTTGTTTTTCAGAAGCGGTTTTTTGGGAAGAGCCAACCTCAAGAGCTCTGATTAGCTATTCCTTCTAATCAAATTTTCAGGCTTCAATATGTGTTGTTTATCCATGATATTGAGGTGTTAATCATTTATTTCCGTGCTATTGATTTTTGGATATTAATTTAAGCTTTTGTTAGAGGGCTATATTTCTCTTTTTCATAGTCTCTATCTTAGTTAGAGAGTGAAATAAGCATTCTAAAAATTATATATAATCATTTATTATATTAATTATAAATTCTATATTTAACTAATCGAATAGTTTAAATTATCAAACATGACACATCGACTTCTTAAACTCAGTATTTGGGCAGTGCTACTACTCCTTCTGCCTTTATCATCACTTGCTCTTCAAGAACTTCCAACAGATCCCTCTGTTAAGGTTGGCAAATTAGATAATGGCTTCACTTATTATTTAAAGCAAAATGCTAAGCCCGAGAACCGGATTGAATTCAGGCTTGCCATAAATGCGGGTTCCATTTTAGAAGATGACGACCAACAGGGCTTGGCTCACTTTACGGAGCATATGCTATTTAACGGCACAAAGAACTTTGAGAAAAACGAGCTGATTAGTTTTCTTCAGAAAATGGGTCTAGAGTTTGGAGGCGATTTGAATGCCTACACCAGTTTTGATGAAACGGTGTACTTTCTACCAATTCCTACAGAAGACAAAGAGAATGTTGATAAAGCTTTGACTGTGTTGAGTGATTGGGCGCATAATGCCACTTTCGACAACGAGGAAATAGACAAAGAAAGAGGTGTGGTGATGGAAGAGTGGAGGCTCGGACGAGGTGCAGCGCAAAGAATGAGAGAAGAAACTTGGCCAGTGGTGCTTCAGGGCTCTAGATATGCCGAACGATTGCCGATTGGTAAAGAGACCGTATTACAGAACTTTAAATATGAAGCGGCTAAAAGGTTTTATGCAGACTGGTACCGACCAGATTTAATGGCAATTATTGCTGTTGGTGATTTTGAACCAGCAGAAATGGAGGCAAAAATCAAATCTTATTTTGGATCGATTAAGAACCCTAAAAAACCAAAAGAGAGAAAGTATTACGATTTACCTCCTTTTAAAGGAACCCGCATTGCTGTGGCAACCGATGATGAAGCCACAGGAAGTTCAATTGCCGTGGGCTTTATTACGCCTGGAACACAAAAGCCAGAAAACACCCTAAATGATTTTAGAAAAGGTCTTTTAACAGGCTTATACGGTCAAATGATTAACCAACGATTGGGCGAAAAAGTACAGACTGAGAACCCTCCCTACTTATTCAGCTTTAGCGGATATGGCGCTTCTTTAGGCAAGTACAAAAAGGAATATAGCATTGTAGTGAATGTAAAAGACGGCATGTTTAAAGAGGGCTTAAAAGCCGCAATGGTAGAGAATGAAAGGGTGAGAAGATATGGCTTTACCAATGGTGAGCTTGAAAGAGTAAAAGCACTTTACCTTAATGCTTATGATAGAAGAGCGAAAGAAGCAGACAAAGCCCAATCAGGGAGTTTGGTTAACACTTATGTTCAACATTTCTTGAATGGAGGAACACTATTAAGCGAAAAACAAGAACTGGAATTGATGAGCCAATTGCTTCCAACCATCACGGTTGAAGAAATCAACGAATTGGTTAAAGGCTGGATTACAGAAGACAACCAAACCATTATTATCACGGCAAAAACAGATCAAGAATCGAATATTCCTTCTGAAGACGAGCTGAAGTCAATTATGACGGATGTTAGAAGTGATCAAACGATTACTCCTTATGCAGAAGAAAAATTGGCAACTTCTTTAATGACTTCGGCACCAAAGGCCGGAAAAATCATAAGCGAAAGTACCAATGAAGCAACGGGAATTACTGAGCTTATGCTTTCGAATGGAGCAACAGTTTATGTAAAACCAACTGACTTCAAAAATGATGAGGTGCGAATGAGCGCTTATAGTGACGGTGGCGCATCTCTATATTCGGTTGATGAATACATGAATGTTACTAATGCAAGCGAGATTGTAGGACAGATGGGGCTTGGAGAATTCAGCCAAGTTGATTTGGGTAAATTCATGACAGGAAAAACCGCAGCCGTAAGTGCAAGTATAGGCCAATTTGAAGAGAGCATGTCGGGCTTTTCAAGCTTAAAGGATTTAGAGACATTTTTCCAAATGGTGCATTTAAAGTTTACTACAGTGCGCCATGATGAACAAGCTTTCAAAAGCTGGCTCACCAGAATGAAGACTCTTTATGCCAATTTTGGTTCTAGCCCAGATATTAAATATCAAATTGAATCCATGAAAATTATGTATGGAGATAACCCTTGGGCAAGAGGGCTTCCGACTGCAGAAGAAATGGATCAAATTTCGCTGAAAAGAGTAACGGAGATTTATAAAGAACGCTTTGCCAATGCTGGTGACTTCAATTTTGTATTCGTAGGAAATATAGACATGAAGACCTTTAAACCACTATTGGAGCAATACATCGCTAGTTTGCCAGCATCGAGTAAAGATGAAACCAACAAAGACATTAATTTAAACCCGGTGCCTGGGGTAATTACTCAAAGCGTTTATGCTGGAGTAGACGACAAAAGTGTGGTGACCATTACTTTGAGTGGAGATTATGACTACACTTTAGAAAACAATGGACTGATGAATGCTGCTGCCAGTGTTTTGACCAATAAAATGATTGAAACACTTAGAGAAGAGTTAGGTGGGGTTTATGGCGTAAGTGCTCAGGCCTCTTTGAGCGAAAGCCCAACGGAAAGATTCACGTTTACAATTTCATTCCCTTGTAAGCCCGATAATGCCGATGCTTTGGCAGAAGCAGCTATGAAGGAATTAGAGAAACTCAAAAAAGGTGAATTTACGGATGAAGACTTACAGAAAGTGATTACAGCCCGCATGCAGAATTATGATGAGCAAATTAAAACAAATGCCTACTGGCAGGGAATGATAAAAAGCTATTCTAAATCTGGAGACGGCTTTGAAGAAATCTTGAAATCAAATGAACGTGCAAAGGCCATTACTAAAGAAAAAGTGGTTGGGGCCGTAAATCAATACTTAACAGGCGAGAATATAATTAGAATTACCAAGCTTCCTGATGGTTATAAAGGTGACGCCAACTTGAAGCAGGAAATCAAGAAGAATTAAGGAAAGTTGAAGTTGAATAGAAGGGGCCGGCAAATTGTCGGCCTTTTCGCTTTTGTATGCTTATAACAGCACTACATCATTCACGATAGGACTTCCAAATTCTTTGGCCAGTAAAACTAAAATCTTGTTTTTAGACATGTTCAGTTCGTGGCGTAAGGGGGCAGAAGTGAGGTGAACGTAAAGTTTTTTGTCCTTAATGTAAATTTTGCTGGTGCGTTTGGCAATGGCCACGCCCATTACTTGCTCCCAAGAATTGATCAGGTTGGTTTCGTGAAATTTCTGCTCAATGTTGAATGACTTCAACATATCTTTCACGGCATCACCAATGCTTTCTGGTTGTCCTTTTCTATTGTTGGGGTAAGGTCTTTTGTTCACTATTATTTCGTTCGAATTGTAAAAGTAAGGATTTGGCAGGGTCGTTTTTGATTAAGCACAGGATTTACTTATCAAGACGGTTATCCACAATTGAGTGTCAATCCTCTTCGCTATAAACGAATAAATCGGAGGCAATCTTATCGGCCAGAAGCTTTCCGTTATTGGTAAGTGTAATGCAGCCTTCTTCTACCTGAATCATGCCTTTGTAGTCAATCCGCATGAGGTAATCTTCGTGCATTTTCAATAAATCAACTTTGTGCTTTTGTTTGAGCCATTCCGTATCACAACCCCATTTGGTTCTTAGGCTGGTAAGAATGTACTCGTTGATTTGGTCTTCTTTGGTCAGAATAATTTTTTCAAAAGGAATAATGCCATCATTAATCCCCTTGATGTATTTGGCGTTGTTCGAAACATTGGCTTGCTTAAAGTGCCCATTGAATGAATGTGCCGAAGGGCCGATTCCCAAATATTTTTCCTGTTTCCAGTAATTGCCGTTGTGCTGCGATTCGTAACCGGGTTGGGCAAAATTTGAAATTTCATATTGTTCAAAACCGTAGCGGTCGAGTGTTTCGGTCAGTATTTCAAATTGTTGTGCAGCGTATTCTTCTTCCACATCCTTCATTTTTCCTTTCGAAACCAAATGGCCGAAGGCGGTTTTAGGTTCTATGGTCAGGCAATAAGAAGAAATGTGTTCAGGTCGCATGTGGATTACCTTCATTAAATCCCGTTCCCAAATTTCATGGTTGTGATGAGGCAAGGCGTAAATCAAATCCACACTAATGTTTTCAAAACCAGCCTTACGCGCATTATAGAAGCACATTTCTGCCTGTTCGGCTGTATGTTGGCGGTTCATCCATTTTAAATGCGGCTCATGAAAAGATTGAATTCCCATACTCAATCGATTAATGCCAGAAGCATAGAGCGATTTCAGTTGGTCGCCATCAAGGTCGTCTGGATTGGCTTCGAGCGTAATTTCAGGGTTGCTGGCCAAATTAAAGGTATGCTGAATCTGCTTCATGATTCGCTTCAGCTGATCTTCACTCATTAATGAAGGAGTACCACCTCCAAAATAGATGGTGTTTATCGCTTCACCATTCAAATAATCAGCTTGCATTTCCAGTTCTTTACAAATAGCATTGACCATGCTGTCCATTTGCCCAAGCGATTGGGTAAAATGGAAATCGCAATAATGACAAGCCTTTTTGCAAAAGGGAATATGAATATATAATCCGGCCAAAGAATCGTTAATTTGAAGCTTAAATTCGCAGAATGCCCAAGATATACTTAAAGTATATTTATTGCTTATTCCTTTATGGTTTTTTATGCCTTTCTGTTCAGGCGCAGGAAAAGTATGTGCTCAATATTGAGGTGGCTGAACAAGAAAGTGCTGTGCTTAAGAGATATAATTTCCCTAAAGAACATGCAGATTCTTTAAGTGCCCAGCGGGCTGTGCAAAACTTGGTGAGCGCTTTACATTCCGATGGTTATTTGCTGGCTTATGTTGTTTCTCATACCAGTTCTTCGCAACAGGTTAGCTATAAAATAGCTATTGGCGAAAAATTTACTTGGATGAAACTTTCGCCTGGAAATGTGGAAAATTCGCTTTTGAGAAGGAGTGGATATAAGCAGAGCCAATTCGATGAAAAGCCGTTTCGTTTTAATCAAGTAGCGCGAATGGAGAAATCGCTTTTGTCTTATGCCGAAAGAAATGGTTATCCCTTTGCGAGCCTAAAATTAGATTCGCTTAGAATAGAAGAAAATCAAATTGGTGCTTCGCTGAACTTAGATTTAGGGCCCCTCATTCTTTTCGATAGCTTAGATATAAAAAGTGATTTTACGCTCAAGGCCCGCTTTTTAGGAAACTACTTGGGCATTGTTCAAGGCAATCCTTATGACCAAAGAAAGATTGATTATCTCGGTCAGCGTTTGCGCAATTTGCCTTACCTAAGGCTGAGTGAAGCGTCCACTTTAACTTTTCAGAACTCTGAAGCCACTGTGCATTTGAAGGTAGAAAAACGGCCTGTAAACCAAATCGATGGAATCATAGGTTTCCTCCCTAATGCTAATCGATCAGATGGATTGCTGATTACTGGGCAGGTTGATATTGATTTGTTGAACCCTTTTGGTTCGGGGAAGCAGATTGGTTTGCACTGGCAAAAACTGAGTGAAGAAACTCAGAATCTCAATCTGCAATATGCACACCCCAACGTGCTGGGAAGTCCGCTCAATTTTGATTTTGCATTGGATTTTCTGAAACAAGACACATTGTTCACTAAGCGCATATTCGACCTGAAAATTGGTTATAACCTTGGCGGAAATAGCTTTCTAAATGCTTTTTCGAGCAGCGAAGGCACTGACCTAATTGGTACGCCAAAAATTACAAATAATGAACTTCCAGTTGTGATCGATTTTGACCTTACTTCTTACGGAATGGGCTTTGAATGGAACAACTTCGATGATCCGTTTTTAATCTCAAAAGGCACTGGGATTAGTTTGGAGGCTTCTACCGGAAATAAGAAAATTAGCCGAAATGTTGGCTTACCCACAGAAGTATATGATGGCGTTGATCTTAAAACTCTTCAATACACCTTTCGACTTAACTTTCAGAATTACTTAAGACTGAAAAATAACTTTGTTTTGGTGAACAAGCTGAGCGGAGGGCTAAAGGCCAACGACCAACTTTTTAGAAATGATGCTTTTAGGTTGGGAGGCCTCAAATCGATTAGAGGTTTTAATGAGAACTTCTTTTTTGCCACAAAATATGCATTAGCTACATTAGAAGGTAGGTTGTTATTTGACGAAAGTTCATATTTGTTGCTGTTTTCAGACTTGGCCTATTTACGAGGAGAATTTAAAACCTCTCCAACATCGGATTGGGCCTTAGGCTTAGGAGCAGGTTTGAGTTTTACTACTTCTTCGGGTATTTTTAATTTTATTTATGCTTTAGGAAGTTCGCAAAACACGGGCAGTTTTAATTTCAATCAATCTAAAATACACTTTGGTTACACAACCAGATTTTAACGCATGATCTATACGCAATTGGTAAGGGCAGAAGGCAGAGATGCATTTATTGTTATTGCAATTATTTTGCTTTGTACCTATGCCATATCCAGAGCGGTTTTCCCCAAAGTGTTTTCCGGTATTATTGCCCCAAACAAACTGTTTGGGTTTAGGGTGAGAGAAGATTTGGGCAGTAACCTGAGGCCTTTCAGTTCGGAACACCTGTACTTTACTGCCTTAAGTTCGCTGTCACTTTCCTTTGTAATTTTATTTATTGCTAATGGTCTTTGGAAGGAAAAGGGCCTGCCTGAAATACTTATTGTCGATCATTTTGGACTCGCGATTATTCAATGGTTAGGTCTTTTTGTAGCGCTCAATGTGTTGGTGTATGTTAAGTTTCTGTTGATTTTAGGTTTCGGATTATTATTTGATTTACGCGGATCGATCGCTCGTCATTTTGTAGATATGGTGAATGCTTCCTTGGTATTTTTTCTTATAGTCCTTCTTTTTTTAACCCTAGTAAGCTTTTCTTCAATCGTGTTTCCAGAGCGTTTGATCCAATTTGCATTGGCCGCATCGGTTATCTTTTTCTATTATAGGGGGTTTTTAATCTACATGAGAATGCTCAACGATAGGCCTCATAGCAAGTTGTTTATATTTTCGTACATTTGCGCCACAGAACTGACCCCACTCACCATTGGGCTGGTTCTAATAATAAATAGCCAAATCTAGAAGAAGAAGTAGGGAACTTATGTCTAATAGTACACAGGAGGATAGGCTTAAACAAGTAAAGAGCATCCTAGTATCTCAACCAAAGCCATCTGATGACAAATCACCTTATTACGTTTTAGCGAATAAGTATAACATCAAAATTGATTTTAGGCCTTTTATTCAGGTTGATCCAATTAATGTTAAGGATTTCAGAAAGCAGAAAGTAGATATACTAAAGCATACAGCCGTAATTTTTACCAGCAGAAATGCCGTTGATCATTTTTTTAGGCTTTGTAAGGAACTTAAGGTAGAAGTGCCAGCTGACATGAAATACTTCTGTATTTCAGAACAAACGGCTAATTACCTTCAAAAATATATTGTAGTTAGAAAGAGGAAGATTTTTACCGGATCACGAACAGCTCAAGATCTGATTGAGATTCTTAAAAAGCACAAGAACGAGAAATACGTTTTTCCTTGCTCCAATATTCGTAAGGAAGATATCCCTCTGTTTTTAGAAGAAAACAACTATCATTTCACAGAAGCCATTATTTATGAAACTGTAGCAAGTGATCTTTCAGACTTGGACGATGTGCTGTACGATATTATAGCGTTTTACAGTCCTAGCGGAATCAATTCGTTGTTTGTAAACTTTCCGGATTTTAAGCAAAACGATACCAGAATAGCTGTTTTTGGCCCAACAACTGCCCAAGCATCAAGAGACGCTGGTTTGATTATAGACATTGAGGCACCTTTGCCCAATGCTCCTTCAATGACTGGAGCGCTTGAGCTTTACATAAAAAAGGCAAATAACTTAGATTGATTTATTGTTAACTCTAAGGGAAGAATCCAGTTATCTTGTAATATATTCGAGCCGAATGAATAATTCGGCTAAATTTGTCGTTACGAGATTATGAATAGAACTTTTAGTTTGTCATTGGTTCTTTTACTGGCTGCCGTTTTTCAGGTAAAAGCTCAGCAAGACGCTCAGTTTACCCAGTACATGTTCAATCAATTATATTATAACCCTGCTTTTGCTGGGTCATCTGATGGAACCACATTAACCGCAATCCATCGCTCACAATGGTTTGGTTATGATGGAACAGTAAACCAAGGCGGAGCTCCAAGCACACAACTAATAAGCTATAATTCAAGGTTGCCTCAAATAAAATCAGGGCTTGGAATATATTTAAGCAACGACAAACTGGGTCCCACCAATAACCTACAAGTACAAACTTCGTTATCAAGAAACTTGAATTTACCCAATGGAGGTATCCTTACAGTAGGAATAAATGTAGGTTTATTTTCAAGCTCCATTGATTATGATAAGGTAGTGGTGGTAGATCCCTCAGACCCCATTTTTAATGCATCCGGAAAAGAAGGTCAAATGAGACCTGATTTAGGAGTAGGGCTGGTATACAGAAAGGGAAATTTTTTTGGTGGTTTGAGTACAAATCACTTACTTCAACCTGAATTTGACTTTGGAGAAAGTCAAACTTCCAATCAATTAAATCGACATTACTATTTGACAGCGGGTTATGATTACTCATTTACCCCTCAAATAACTATCACACCAACTGTTTTACTAAAATCGGTAAGTTTGAATACTTACAATGTAGAAGTGAGCGTTATTGGCGAGTACAATAACAATCTGAGAGCAGGTTTGGCTTACAGACAATCAGAGTCGGCCTCTCTAATAGTTGGGTATAAGATTTTAAGTGATCGTTCTTTAACATTGGCTTATGCCTTTGATTTTGTTGTAGGAAATCAGAGTAGCAAAAAGCCGACATCACAGGAGTTAATGTTAATTTATAACTTTAAGTCTACTCCAAAAATTGGAGGACAAAGGATTATAAGAACTCCAAGATTTAGGTACTAACAAACGTTTTGCCTAAGTTATGATTTCGATAATTTTCGATTACAGGCTGGATTAATGAATAGAAAATACTATTTTTCGCGCTTTATTTAATTGATTGGCAATAACATGCGCTAATGGTCAGTTAAGTAAAAACAAGAATTAGCTATCAATGAGGAGAATATACGCTGGGTTTGCGATTTTAATGGTTGTCTCTTTATCTACTGGTTGCTCTATGTTTAAGGGCTTTCTAGGTGGTGGAGGCATGAGTAAGGTAGAGAAACTTAATGCTGAAGGGCAATTAATGGGGGTACCTGACCGAGAAGGTTGGTACCAAGAAACACCTTACGGTATGGTTCAGATTCCTGGAGGAACATTTTTCATGGGCCAAGCCGATGAAGATGTTGCTGCATCTCAAATCAACTTTAACCGCCAAATTACCGTCAGTTCCTTTCTGATGGACTCGGAAGAAATCACAAATAATGAGTATCGTCAATTTTTGAACTTTATCGATACCATTTCTCAAGACCCTAACGAACAATACTGGACACAGCAAGTAAAGCAAGATGTAACACCAAACCCAGATGTTTGGGATACGGAGTTTGCATATCATATGGGCGATAAAATGACCCAATACTACTTCAGTCACCAAGCCTTTGATGATTACCCTGTTGTTGGAATTAGCTGGGAATCTGCCGCTAAATTTGCTGAATGGAGAACCGAACATTTGAACATCGGTCGTGAAGACGATTACTTTGGCACAGGTGGTGGTGGCCTTTTTGGAGGTAAAAAGAATAATAGTCCAGACCCTGCTGGAGTTCAAGGCTTAGGAGGCCCAGGCCAGTTAGGTGCGCAGCCTCAAGTTGGGCAAGGACAAGGAAACCAAACCAATACGACATTTAAGAGTACACTTCCAGTTGAAGCACGTTATCCAAACTTTAGGTTACCAACGGAAGCTGAATGGGAGTATGCAGCTAGAGGTGGTCGTGAAATCATTAAGTATCCTTGGGGTGGGCCATATACAAAAAATAAAAGTGGCTGTTTCTTAGCCAACTTCAAACCTGGTCGTGGTAACTACGATGATGATGGTTATCCATACACGGCTCCAGTAAACTCGTTCCTTCCAAATGGTTTCAACCTATATAACATGGCAGGAAACGTAGCCGAATGGTGTTTAGATGATTTTTCACCTATCTACAACCCATTGGTTTGGGATTTGAACCCAATATTTCTTTATAAAGACAACGAAACAAGTAATCCTCATTACGGCAAAAAAGTAGTAAGAGGTGGTGCTTGGAATGATATTTCATATTACCTGCAAACAGGAACGCGTACCTACGAATACAAAGATGTGGAGTCGGCAAGTATTGGTTTTAGATGCGCAATGGATTACTTAGGCCGTGCGGGTGATGACTTCGGAATGAACAACTAACCAAATTTAAACCAAATAACTTCAACCTTATTTAATACACATATGGCTAACAAATCATTTTCAGAGAAATTTTATGGCGATATTATGCCAAAGATTTATGGGCTCGGAGCTGCGGTAGTAATCGTAGGGGCAATGTTTAAGCTAGAGGGCTGGGCAGGTGCAACTCCAATGCTAATTACAGGTTTGAGCGTAGAAGCATTGATTTTTGCTTTCAGTGCTTTTGAACCAAAATCAACAGACTATACTAAAAAATTATATGAGGCAAACGCTGCTGGAGTAAGCCCAAGCCAACAAAACAGTAAAGACGAGGTGAGCCTCGGTAAAATTTTGAAGGAAGCTGCAGTGAGTAAAGAAAGCTTAAAGCAGTTCGGAGAAGGAATGACCACCCTAGCCGCTAATGCAAAAAGCATGTCTGACATGTCGAATGCTGTTTCTGCTACTAACGCTTATGCAGATAGCGCTAAGAAAGCTTCTGAAAGCTTAGGTAAAATTAACCAGAGCACTACTGCTACGGCAACTGCCATGGCTCAAATGGCCGATGCAGCAAAAGGAGCTGGCGAAATTCAAGCACAACTAAAAAATTCTGCTGGTTCATACCAAGCACAACTTCAAAATGCATCTGTTCAATTAGATGCTTTGAACAAGGTTTACAAAGAAGAATTGAACGATTCACAAGCACATGTGAAGGCAATCAAAACCTTCTATGCAAATATTGATACTGCCTTAGCGGGTGTTTCTGCTGCAACTAAAGAAGCAGAAGAATTTAAAGCTCAAATGGGCAAGTTGAATACCAATGTGAATTCACTTAACAAAGTGTATGGCGCAATGTTGTCAGCAATGAAATCATCAAACTAAACTGATCTATTATGGCAGGAGGTAAAGAAACCCCAAGGCAGAAGATGATCGGTATGATGTATCTCGTACTGACAGCTCTTTTGGCCTTGCAGATTAAAGATACAGTACTTGAAAAGTTTGTATTAATGGAAGCAGGCTTGGAAACTTCAAACGAAGTTTATGCTACAAGCAATGCTCAAGTATTAGCCAGTATTGATAAGGCAGCGAAAGATCAGGGAAGTAAAGACACTGATATTGCCGTTGTTAATGCTGCAAAGCAGGTGCGTCAGAAAACCACTGACATTGTTGAGTACTTAGCAGGTATTAAACAAGAGGTTGGATTGAAATCTTCTGGTGGCGATGCCGAAGCTATTTATGAAAGAAGTACCCTAAAGAAATACGAGGAGCCTTCTAACTACTTAGTAGAGCAGAAAAAGGCAGATGAGATAAAGGTGCGTTTAGATACTTATAATGATGAGATGAAATCGATTCTATCTCAGATTGGTATCAATAAGAATTGGGAGTCGCTTGCACTTGATGCGAGTGAAATCGAGTTCTATAAGAACAATCCTGAAGAAAAGGATAAGGACTTTGCGAATTTGAATTTCTACAAAACACCATTGGCAGCTGTTTTAGCTCAGCTTACATTCTATGAAAACCAAATTTATGCCCGTGAATCAGAGGCATTAGGTTTATTAGGAGGTAGAGTAGGAGCTACAGCAGTTAAAGGTTTTGACCAGATTACTGGTACTGTTTTACCGGTATCAAACGTGGTTACTGCAGGAACTGAGTTTGAAGCAGAGCTTTTCTTAACGGCATCTAACTCAGCTTTGGAGCCTACAATGACTTATAACGGTTCAAAACTCAATGTTGAAAACGGTAGAGGTAAAGTGAAGTTTAGAGCTTCTGCAACCAATTACGTTGATAACTTATCGAAGCAGACTTTCAGAGCTGAAATTACTTATAGTGACGGTGGTGAAACCAAAACAGTGCCTATTGTGCACGAGTATATGGTGGCTAAGCCAGTAATTGAGGTAAAGGCTGAAGCAATTCAGAACTTATATCAGAATTCTGCTAACGTACTTCAAATCAACGTTCCTTCATTAGGACCAGCTTATAATCCTTCTTTTACGGTTAAAGGTGCGGAGCAACGTGCGGGTTCTAAGCCGGGCGAAGTGGTAGTAATTCCAACTACGGGTACTAGAAATGTAACTATTGGCGTTAGTAGTGGCGGAGCCTTTATTGATAACGTAAGCTTTACTGTAAAATCTATTCCGAGACCTAAATTTGTGGTTCAGGTTGATGGCAAGGAATATAATGCGGAAAGTGGTTACAATGGTATACCGAATAAGCTTAGTCTGATTTTAGAACCAGATGAAGATTTTCTTAAAAACTTTAAATCTGATGCTAACTTCTTTGTTTCCAAAGCAAAAGTAATGTTGATCCAGAATAACCGAGCAAGCGGTACTATTAATATTACTGCAGCACAAACGGATGTAGATTTAGCGCCTTTGAAATCTAGAATGAGAGCAGGCGATAGGTTGCGAGTTATTGTAGAAGAATATACGCGTTTGAATTTTGCCAACCAGAAAGAAGTGGTGAAATACAGCGATGGACAAGAAATAAATATTAATTAATTATGAGAACTCTCTCAGCAATTTGTTTTTTACTCTTAGTGAGTGCCAGTAGTTTTGGTCAAGCCAATTCCAATGGAACCGCACCTATTGATAGTGTGCAAAACTCAAGAAGGTATAATATCAATTCCGTTAGACCGATTAGAAGTGAGGACGTAATGTTCAGCATTCGAGTATGGTCTAAAATGGACCTGAGAGAGAAATCAAATGAAGGCTGGAATTCCAGGTATTCTAAAATTGTTGAAATCATTTTCGAAGGCATTGATCTTTGGTACAACTCTGCAGAGGGTGAAGGAATTGCTCCTTACAACCCGTTAACGCAAGGTTTCGATGATTCAGACTTATTGTCGGATAGAAACGCTTATACTGATAGAGTAATCATTGATGGTACAAAAGGTGAAGATGCTACTTTGGATGAGATTGACCGTTGGAAAACTGAAGCGATAACTCGTGGCGTTGAACCTGATGCTTACGTGCAGCAGAAAACACGTGAGAAACTTGCTCCAGATTCTATTCCGAAAGATCGAATTTCTATGCTGGAAATTGAGGAAGACTTGATTTTTGATAGAAACCGTTCTGTACCAATTTGGGACATACAATCAGTGAAGGTGGTTGCTCAGGCAGATATTGCGGGCGGTGTTGAAAAGGAGATGGTTAGAGTTAAATACAAAGACTTGATTGCCTACTTGGATAAAGTGTATCGTGAGAGCGTAGCAAATAAAGAGGCGAACGTTAGGGCTTTTTGGTTCAATCCACGAAACCCACGAAACTTTGATATTAGCTTAACCAATGCTTTTGATATGCGATTGTTCAGTTCGAATATCGTTAAGTTTTCTAACCCAAGCGATGCGGCTATGGAGCAATTCTTCGAGGCTCAAATCACAGCAGGAAAGAGAAATTTGATGGAGATATCAAGGGATTTCAGATATCAATTATTAGAAACCATGCATAACCTTTGGGAATATTAATTAAGGTTATTGAAGTTATAAATTTGGAAGGAGGCTTAGGCCTCCTTTTTTTGTTGGAAGAAGTTTTGGATTCTTCTCGCTCGACTCTCTCCTGCAATAGCAGATAGTTCTTCAAAACTGGCAGCCTCAATTCCGCTCATGGTGCGAAACTCTTTGAGCAGTTTGTCTACGGTAAACCTTCCAATTCCCTTTACATTTTCAAGCTCAAAGTTGAAGCTGTTTTTGCTGCGCAAATCACGATGGAAAGTAATGGCAAAGCGGTGGGCTTCGTCTCTCAACTTTTGAATAAGCCGGAGCGATTCAGATTTCTTATCAATGTGGAGTGGGAAGGAATCTTCTGGAAAATAGATTTCTTCAAGCCTTTTGGCAATGCCTATAATCGGGATTTCACCATAAATACCCAAACTTTTCAAGGCATCGCAGGCAGCACTCAATTGGCCCTTGCCTCCGTCTATAACAATGAGTTTTGGTAAGGGCTGTTGTTCTTCTAAAAGTCGCTTATACCTTCTGCCCACTACTTCAGTCATCGAAGCAAAATCATCTGGCCCGATAACCGTCTTAATTTTGTAATGTCGGTAGTCTTTCTTAGATGGGCGTCCCATTTTGAAACAAACCATAGAGGCCACAGGATTCGTTCCTTGTATGTTTGAGTTATCAAAGCATTCAATATGAACAGGCAACTCTTTTAGCTGAAGGTCAATTTGCAATTGTTTTAACACTCGGTTGCCCTTGTCTTTTACATTGTCGAGCGATTGGTACTTTTCTTTTTTAGCAAAGAGCGAATTCTTTAATGATAGTTCTACCAATTTACGTTTGTCACCAATTTGAGGCACAACGGGTTGGAAGGTTTCAGAACCGAGATCGAGTGGCTTGTTGGTAAGAATTTCTTTGGTTATACTTTGATAGCGGTCTCGCATATCCACCAACATAAGCGAAAGAATTTCTTCGTCTGTTTCGTTAAGCTTTTTCTTAATCTCATTGGTTTTAGAAAGGTTGATCATTCCATTTTTAATGCGGATGTAATTCACGAAAGCATACTTTTCATCGGATACAATAGTAAATACATCTACATCTGTAAGCTTGGGGCTTACAATGACTGATTTGGAATGGAAGTCATCCAATAATTCCAATTTCTCTTTAAACTCTTGTGCCTTTTCAAACTGTAGTTCTGCAGCGGCTTCCTGCATTCGTTCTTTAAAATAACTTTTAGGAAGTCCCAAATTTCCTTTTAGAATATTCAGTGCTTGATCAACATCTTTGAGGTAATCTTCTTCACTTTGTAAGCCTTCACACGGACCTTTACAGTTGCCTAAATGGTATTCTAAACATACTTTAAACTTCTCCTTAGCTATATTTTCTTGCGATAAGTCATAACGACAAGTACGCAAAGTGAATAAACTGTTGATCAATTTGAGCACGTTATTCATGGCCTTTACATTCGTAAATGGGCCAAAATATCTTCCTAAAGAAGGAATTAATTTACGTGTGCTATAAATTCTAGGAAACCGTTCGTTGGAAACACAGAGGTAAGGAAAAGTCTTATCGTCTTTAAGCAGAATATTGTACTTAGGTTGATTCTGCTTGATGAGGTTATTCTCTAGTAACAGGGCATCAAACTCGGAATTGACGAGTACGATTTCTATGCTTACAATTTCGCTGACCATGCGGATGGTCTTTCTGCTGCGTTGTGCCGATTTATTAAAATAACTCGACACACGTTTTTTCAACGACTTTGCCTTGCCAACATAAATGAGCGTATCATCGGCATTGTAGTACCGATATACGCCTGGGTTATCGGGTAATTTTAAAATTTCTTTTGTTGAAAAGCGTATCGCCTCCATTTACCAGTTTAATAAATTTCTGGATCATATATGGTTGAACCCGATGTGGTATCCTGAGGCGCAAGTATATCCTGAAACTTCTGGCAATCAATTTCCATCTGAAGGTTTGCTGGGCGTTCAAAAACTCCTTTTTGAAGGTTTATAGAAGTGTCTTTATAGACTTTTTCAAAGAACCGACCTACAATTGGAAGGGCTGTTCTAGCTCCTTGTCCATCAGGCCAATTTCTAAAGTGGATTGCGCGATCATCTCCACCTACCCAAGCACCTGCCACTAAATCTTTGGTTACGGCCATAAACCAACCGTCAGAGGCGTTTTGTGTAGTACCTGTTTTAGAACCTACTGAGTTTTCAGTTTGGTTAAAATTGGTGATTTTGTATTCACTCCACAGCCTGATACCAGAGCCATTTGTAGTATTTTCTTGTAGCATATTTAGCATTACGTAGGCTACATCTTCGCTAATAGCTCTCTTCTTTTGAGGCACTTTGCTCCAAATAACGTTTCCGAAGCGGTCTTCAATTTTGGTAACATAATGAGCTTCTATATGTGTTCCTTTGTTGGCGAATGTGCCAAAAGCCGAAACCATTTCTTTTACCGAAACATCTACGGTACCCAAAGCTATAGAATAATACGGGCCAATTTCTGATTCAACCCCTAATCTTCCTGCCATTTTAGAAACGTTATCGGGTTTTACAATGTCCATTACCCGTGCAGAAATAGAGTTTACGGATTTTGCCATGGCGGTTTTCATGGTCATTTTTTCACCGCTAAATTTATTATCAGAGTTTTGAGGAGACCAAGGGTTCGACTGTCCAGGGATCGGGATTGTAATTGGTTGATCAACAAATTCATAACATGGAGAAAAGCCTTTTTCAACTGCCGTGGCATATAAAAATGGCTTGAACAATGAGCCTGCTTGTCTTTTACCTAACCTTACATGGTCAAATTTAAAGTACTTATAGTCGATACCTCCGACCCAAGCTTTAATTTCACCATTGTGTGGGTCGGCCGCCATAAAGCCTGCTTGTAAAAAGTGTTTGTAATATTTTAGTGAGTCCATTGGGCTCATTACCGTGTCAATTTCTCCCTTCCAAGAGAAAACTTTCATCGGAACTTTCTTATTCAAATAGTAATCTATTGAGTCGGAGCCTTTACCATATTCTTTCTCTAGGCTTCTATATCTTTCGGTTCTGGGTAGCACTTGGTCCTGTAAAAAATCTTTAATGACTCGACCATCGCTGTCTATCCAAGGCTCTCGAATGTTTCCATTACCATCTTTTAATGAGTTGAAGAAATTGGCCTGCACTTGACGCATGGTACTGTCTACTGCTTGTTCGGCATAGCGCTGCATTCTGCTATCAATAGTGGTATATATTTTTAGGCCATCGGCAAACAGGTCGTAGCCCAAATCTCTGGCAATTACGATAAGGTCTTTCTGTACTTCAGCTCTGAAATACTGGCCCGGCCCAAAGTTTTGGTCTTGTGCATTGTAATCAAGTACAATGTCTTGAGGAGCCAAAGTATCGTAGGCGGCTTTTTCAAGATATCCGTATCGTACCATTTGGTTCAACACTACATTTCTTCGTGCTTTCGAGTTTTCGGGATTTCTTATAGGGTTATAACGCGTAACTGCTTTCTGAAGTCCAACCAAAACTGCGGCTTCTTCAACATTAAGTTGTTTCGGCTTTTTATTAAAGAAACTTTCCGCAGCAGATTGAATTCCAAATGTATTGTTTCCGAAACTTACCTGGTTGAAGTACATGGCCATTAGTTCGTCTTTTGTATAAGATCGTTCTAATCGCACCGCTAAAATCCATTCCTTAGTTTTATATATAAGTTGGTCTAGCATGCGGTTTATGCCTTCTAACTTTCCTTTTTCGTCTTCTTCAATAACACGAGTATCAAATAAGTTTTTAGCCAACTGCTGGGTTACGGTACTTCCTCCTCCTTGTGGATTAAAAGTTAGCACCCCAAAAGCCGCTCTTAACATACTTCTTAAATCAATTCCTGAGTGGCTATTAAAACGAATGTCTTCTGTCGCTTTTAATGCATTAATAAGGTTAGGCCCAAGCTGATCATAGGTAACAGGCTTTCTATTGTCTCTATAATAGGCACCAAGAATTTCGTCATCGGCACTAAAGAGCAATGAGCTGAGGTTTTGCTCGGGATTTTCTAACTGACTATAGCTAGGAAGTTCACCAAACAGGTTGCTCATATTGCTACTAACTGCCCAGATGTACACAGGGAAGCCCACAAAAATTAGAACGAAACCCACCCAAAGTAGTACCGTTAATTTTTTGAGTATTTTTTTGTCACCTTTCTTTTCTTCCTTGGCCATGTCTATTGATAGAATGTATTATGAAATTTGAGATAAGCTTCTAACTCTTTGCTTTGAAAGAGCATCTGAAAATTATCTCGTGATATTGCAAAATTATTAAAATTTGAATCGACTTCTATTGTGAAATCGGCTAAAGCTTTTTTGAATGCCCTATGATAGGCTTCTACTGTTTTTTTGTCTTCAAAAGAATTGATGAAGATAATACCCAATTTTTTACTTTCATCGAAAGCCAATTGCCCCACACTCAGTTTTAAATGACTGAAAGTATCTTTATTGAAGTTTTCGATTGCTGCTCTTAAACCTGCTGTTTTGGTTACTTCACTATTATATACAATTGCCAAAAGGTGAAGTTGTTTGAAATCTTCGCTGTATTCAAAATCTTCACTCCTTACGATGGTTTCCTTAACTGGGTTAACTGCGATTAAAAGATCTTTTGCATAATTGGTCAAACGGCCCTCAGGATATTTGGCTACAAAAGCTTTTAGGGCTTCTTCATAAGAAAACACACTTTCGGTTTTTCCTTTTAATATGGCCGACAGCAATTCAACAGTTGGCAGAAAATCGACATCTTCAAAGGATTGCAATGCGCCTCGTAATATTTGGTCAGCTTTTACGTACTCTCCATTTTCATAGGCACTATAGGCCGAAGCATATACTTTTTGCAATGCCTTGTTACGTGCTTCTTTTTCGGCCAAGTAATTTGGGTTGATGAGTGTTTTGGCGATTAAAGATTCTGGGAAAGCATCTATAATTTGCTGCTTATAAGTTTGAGCCTGACTTGGATCTGATTCGAGATAAAGGGTGTACAGCGCAAAAAGAGCATCTAATTTATATTCAGTATTGGGGTATTTTTGAACAAGGGTTTTGTAAGTAGTGGCAGCTTTGGCCGTTTTTTCGAGTCCAAACCTATAAACCGACCCAAGCTTAAAGTAGGCTTCTTGAATTTCAAGGTGAAGTTTTTCTTTGGCTTCTGCTGTAGTAGGAATAGTAGCCAGTAATTCTTTTTTCTTGGCGGCTCTTCCTTCATCTGCAAGGCCAGCTTCTTCTGGTTGGTCAGTAGCATCGTCTGTAATATTCTCTTCAGTCGATGATTCCGTAGTAGAAGATGCTTCTTTTGTAGATCTCCTCCAATTATCTTCTAGTTTTCTATTGCCCCATCGTCTTTGGAACTCTATTGTTCCTAGTTCTACTGCGGCATCATTATAGAAATACCATTCGCTTGATGGCGCATTAGAAGAAAACCCGCTTCCGCTAGAGGGAGATATTACCGCTCCTGTAGAAGTCGCATTTCTAGCTTCTTCTCTTTCGCGTTCCTTAGCCTCTTTTTCTTGTTGGTTTAAATAATTGTCCACAAACGCATCTAGCGAAATAGCGGGTAATTCCGCCAAAGAAAGCAAGCTATCGTTTACCTGAATGGTTTTGAGTTGAGTTACAAAATCAGTGAGTACTTCTTTTCTTTTTACATGGCTTGGGTAGCCGTCAATATCATCGGGCATTATAGAAACTGCACTGTCGTAGTAGTTGCTGGCGAGTTCAAACTTCTCATAAATATCAAAATAGAGTTGGCCAATTCTTAAATAAGAAAGAGACTTCTGTCGGGGAGAAGGTTCTTCAACCGCTACCGCCTGAAGGTAATTATCAATGGCCAAATCGTAATGAGTTTGTTTCTTTTCAAACTCTCCCATTTCATAATAAATCTTGCCTTGGTACTCTTTGTTTTTGCCGTCTTTTAAAAGCTGGGCATAAAATTTTCTCACTTTTTCTACTTCCGCAGCGCCATTCACCGAACTCACTTGTTGCATATTTAGCTTGGCGTGGAAAGTAAGGTCGTATGGAGGGGTGCCGGCCAATGAGGCTTTGTAGTATTTATAAGCTTCAGCATTCTGACCTTTTTCTTGCTCAATTTGGCCTAAAATAAAGTTGATCCTCGATTTGGTGTCTTTTTTAGTAATGACCTCTGCCACTTCTTTAAGGTTTTCAGCCATGGTTTCATAATCTTCTTCGCGCTGATAATAATAAGCGAGCATCACCTTATAGTCGGCCATGTTTTCATCTGTAAGCTCTTCGGTTTCTAAATAATTAGAAACTTCCTTAGCTTTTTCTTTATCGCCAGCGTCCATATAAGTTTGCATTAAAGCAATCAAAGAGGCATGTCTGGTGGGGTCGTCTTCGCTGGTTTGATTGATGTATTGAAGGGTTTCAATGGCGAACTGGAATTGAGCTCGAAGGTGGCGGATTTTTCCAATTATTAAATAATTGTCGTCCGTCCAGTCACTAGTTCCGTACCATTCAATCACCTGAGATGCTTTTTTAAAGGCATCGTCTAGTTTGGCTTTATTGCTCTGGATGGTGCTTGAGTCTATATCAGGATAGATTTTTAGAATCTGATCGTAATTGTATTGATACGAATCTTCAATTTGCTCATTGACTTCATTTAAATATTGGTTGGCATAGAAGTATCCATTATACCGGGCGTTCATATTCTGATACCCTTTGGAATTACAGCCTACGAACAATGATACAATGGCCAGCAGACCAAAAAATCTAATGATATGTAAAAATCTAAATCTCAAAATTTCGTTTACCCGATTAAGGAACGAAATTAAATCTTAATTAATACAAATAAAGGAAGTGGATTATCTATTAATCTATAATTTTGTTGTCCTTAGAAAATAACGGTGGCGAAAATTAAAAAAACACTCTCGAACTGGTTGAATAACAGGCACATTCTGATCATTCAGAATGAAGAGGATTTCTCTCATAAAGCAACATATAATTTTACTTACGCGAGGATTATCTTTTTTAGCTTCCTCGCTTTTATCTTGATATTCGTTATCAGCTTTTATTTGGTAAATACAGTTTTAGCACAATGGTTTGACCCTACCCATGCCGAAAGAGAAACCAGAAAGGATTTAGTAACAATGAGTCTTTCTCTGGATTCGTTAGCCACAGAATTAGAAAATAGAGACCTTTTTATTCAGAGTATCAAGCGAGTGTTAGAAGGCGATGAAGGAGCTGGAGAAGAAGAATTGGCCGAGACCGAGGCTGGGCAAGTGGAGCTTTCGAGAGATCCCAACTCTCAAGAAATAGATTCACTTTTTAAATCTGAATTCGAAACAGGTGGAGATTTTCTCTTAGGTAGGAACTTCGATAATATGGAGTTAAGACAGACCTATTTGTTTTCGCCCATCAGTGGTTACGTTTCGCAGCCTTTCGATCCTAAAAATGAGCATTTTGGAATTGATGTGGTTTCAAAGAAGGATGAACCCGTAAAATGTATTGCTGATGGTACCGTAATTTTTGCTTCATGGACGCAAGACGCGGGAAATGTAATAGCCGTTCAACACAAAGAGAATTTAATTTCAGTTTATAAACATAATTCTGCACTGACCAAAGAAGTGGGAAATTTCATTAGTGCGGGCGAAATTTTGGCCATTATTGGAAATACAGGCGAGCTAACCAATGGGCCACATCTGCATTTTGAACTTTGGTACAACGGAAGTGCTGTGAATCCTGAAGATTTCATCGTATTTTAGACGCACTCAACTCAACCGTAAATAGTAAAATGTTCACATCTAAGGAATCAAAGAAAGATACTAGAACTACCGAAGAACAAAGTAATACCAGTAATATTATTGGTAAAGACACCGTGCTCGAAGGCAGTATCGAGTCGGTCGGTAACATTAGAATTGAAGGCAAAATATTTGGCCATGCCAAAGCTAAAGCCAAATTAGTAATGGGCTCGGAGGCCACAGTAGATGGCAATGTTACTGCCAGAACTGCTGAAATTGCTGGAACCATTAATGGCAACATTGAAATTTCTGAACTGCTAATCTTAAAACCTTCTGCAGTGATTAAAGGTGATATACTTACCAATAAATTGGTGGTTGAACCTGGCGCTACTTTTAACGGAGGCTGTAAAATGGGGCATTTGGCCAAGGAAATCGAAATAGGTAAGCCAGCAAGCCAAACCAGAGAAGCGGCCATTAAAAGAGCTTAGATAGCTTCTTTTTTTCTGATGCTTACTTTATTTATGAAGCCTAAGAAATCACCTTTCGAAAAAAAGCCAGTGAATGTTTATCTCAAATATTCACAGTTAGGTTTACAAATGTTCTTAACCATAGGCCTTTGTGCTTGGTTAGGCTACAAAATCGATCATTGGTATTTCGAGGGTAAGCCTATTTTTTTCATTATCCTTTTTCTTCTTGGGGCCTTTGGAGCCTTCTATCAATTTTATAGGCAAATAAAGTCGGACTGAAATCAACATAATTCGCTACCTTTGCGCGATGAATTCGATTAAAACGCAGTTGCTCAGGCTTTTGGCATTTTCTGGGGTTATTCTTCTGCTAATTCTCGTACTCGACTTTATACCATTTACCACGGCTTTAATTCACGAGAAAGCGTATGGGTTATATATATATATGACCGTTTTAAGCTTTGTTTTGAGCTTTGCTACTTTAACCATTATGAAAAACACTGATCAGGAGAGCTGGACAGGGCTTTTTATGGGAGCAATGGTGGCAAGGTTGTTATTTACAGCCGGTTATATAGGTGTAGTGTTGTATTTAGGAGTAGAGAATCGACTTCTGTTGGTTATAAATCTTTTTGTTGTCTATTTGTTTTACATGGGGTTTGAAATCATGGGCTTAGTGACTAACTTGCGCGCGATTTCAAAGAAGGCTGGATAAGTAATGTTCAAAAAAAAATCAGTAGTACCAAACAAAGCGCTTTTCGTTAGTTTTCTAGCGCTATTCCTACTCGTAGTTCCTGCATTGTCTAGTGCGAAAGCATATTCTGGAGGAGGAGAAGAAAAAGGAGCAACCGACTTTATCCTTCATCACGTAGTAGATGACCATGTTTGGCATTTCTTCGATGGTGAATACGGAACGCTTTACTTACCTATTATTCTTTATTCTGAAGACAGAGGTGTAGAAGTATTCTCTTCACACCATTTTTATGATGAGCACCACGAAAAAGTAGCCTATAACGGTTATGAGTTAGGTGAAGATGGCCACATTGCTGCTTTAGATGCAGGTAGACATGCCATGGACTTCTCTATCACAAAAAATACGGCCATGCTTATTCTTACAATGATTGTATTGTCATTCATTGCTTTAAGAGCAGCAAGCCACTACAAAAAGAATCCAAAATCAGCACCTAAAGGTGTGGCCTCTTTCTTAGAGCCTATTATTATATATGTAAGAGACGAAATAGCGAAGCCAAACATTGGTAAGAAGTATGAGAAGTTCATGCCTTATTTGCTCACGCTTTTCTTCTTTATTTGGTTGGGTAACCTTTTGGGTTTGATTCCTGGGGCTTCTAACCTAACCGGTAATATCGCAGTAACTTTTGTGTTGGCAGTATTTACCTTTATTGCTACAAACGTTAACGGAAACAAAGAATATTGGAAGCACGTGTTTGCAACACCGGGTGTTCCAAAACCATTACTATTAATTATGGTGCCTGTAGAGTTCATTGGTCTTTTCACAAAGCCTTTCTCTCTTATGGTACGTTTGTTTGTAGCCATTACGGCAGGTCACATTGTAATCTTAAGTTTGATTGGTCTGGTATTTATATTCCAGTCGCATGCGGTAGGTGTGGCCAGTACTATAATGGTAATATTTATTAATATGATCGAATTGTTGGTAGCTACGATTCAGGCGTATGTATTTACGCTTTTCTCTGCAATGTATATTGGAGCGGCAGTAGCAGACCACGATCATCACTAAGCAACTTATTTGTTCAATTTTATAAAACACGAGTTATGTTAACTACAATTTTACTTACTGCAGGTTATGCTCTTATGGGCGCAGGTATTGGTGCAGGTATCGTTGCGATAGGCGCGGGCCTTGGTATCGGTAGAATCGGTGGTCAAGCAATGGAAGGTATTGCTAGACAACCTGAGGCTGCAGGAAAAATTCAAACAGCAATGTTGATTATTGCTGCTTTGATCGAGGTAGTTTCTCTTTTCGGTGTGGTAGTTTGTCTTTTGATTGCTACTAACGATGCCGTAACGGGAGGATTCTAAAAAAACTAATCGGAGTGGCGTTAGGCCACTCCTTTTATTTGATTTGAACACAGATTTTAAAATATAAATTATGATTGCTGCGGATTTATTATCTCCAGGTCTTGGCTTAATTGTTTATCAGGCGATAGGTTTCTTAGTCCTATTGTTTATTCTAGGTAAATTTGCTTGGAAACCAATTTTAGGAGCCTTAAAAGAAAGAGAAGACAGTATTGAAAGTGCTTTGCTTTCAGCCGAGCAGGCAAAAAACGAAATGCAAGCTTTGCAGGCCGATAACGAAAAACTATTGGCAGAAGCAAGAGTAGAGAGAGACAGCATCTTAAAAGAGGCCATCGCTACTGCTACATCAATCAAAGAAAGCGCTAAGGAGGAAACTTCTAAAATTACTGCTAGAATGATTGAAGATGCTAAAGCAGCAATCGAAATTGAAAAGAAAGCCGCTCTTACCGATGTTAAAAATCAGGTAGCTGTGCTTTCATTAGAAATTACTGAAAAACTGCTTAGAAAGCAGTTGGCAGATCAAAAAGCTCAAAAAGAGCTGATTGATGGTTTCGTAAAAGATTTGAACCTTAACTAATAGGTATAAATGTCAGAATTCAGAATTGCTTCCCGATATGCCAAATCACTGCTAGAATTAGCCAGTGAACAAGGTAAGTTGGAAGAAGTGAACAAAGACATGCTACTTTTCTCTGAGGTTATTTCAGAGAATAGAGATTTTCAGTTGTTTCTGAAGAACCCAGTAGTAGCACACGACAAGAAATTGACCGTATTGAACCAGGTATTTACTGGTAAAGTGAGTGACCTCACTTTAGCGATCTTTAGAATTCTAGTAAAGAAACAAAGAGAAGCTTATTTAGCGGCAATTGCTACAGAATTTCATCACCAGTATAACACACATACAGGGGTAGAAGAAGCTACGGTGACAACTACTTTCCCTATTGATGCCGACTTACGCAATGAGTTTAAGGCTGTGGTGAAGAAAATCTCTGGAAAGGAAGTAGAGCTTACCGAGAAAATTGATGAAAACTTAATCGGTGGTTTTATTCTAAAAGTGGGCGATCGTCAGATTGACGACTCCATTAACTCAAGGCTTAAAGCCTTAAAATTGAAATTTAGTCAAAACCCTTACGTAAAGGAGTTTTAAATAATTAACACATAACTGTATCATAAAATGGCAGATGTAAGACCTGATGAGGTTTCAGCAATTTTAAGAGAGCAACTCTCAAACTTTAAATCAGAAGCTGAATTAGAAGAAGTAGGTACCGTATTGCAAGTAGGTGATGGTGTAGCCAGAATCTACGGCTTATCTAAAGCGCAATCGGGAGAGCTTCTTGAATTTGAAAACGGACTGAAAGCCCTAGTATTGAACCTTGAAGAAGACAATGTAGGTGCTGTATTACTTGGTGAATCAGCTGAAATCAAAGAAGGCGATACCGTTAAAAGAACAGGTAAAATCGCATCTATCAATGTAGGTGAAGGAATGGTTGGCCGTGTGGTTGACACCCTAGGTAACCCAATTGATGGTAAAGGACCTATTTCTGGCGAAACGTTTGAAATGCCTTTGGAGAGAAAAGCTCCTGGGGTAATTTACAGACAACCAGTAACTGAGCCTCTTCAAACAGGTATCAAAGCGATTGATGCTATGATTCCGATTGGAAGAGGCCAACGAGAATTGGTAATTGGTGACCGTCAGACAGGTAAAACTGCTGTAGTTATCGATACAATTCTTAACCAAAGAGAATTCTACGAAAAAGGAGAGCCTGTATTCTGTATCTACGTTGCCGTAGGTCAAAAGGCATCTACTGTAGCAGGTGTAGTAGCAGCCCTTGAAAAAGGTGGTGCAATGGACTATACTGTAGTAGTATTGGCTGGAGCTTCTGATCCTGCTCCAATGCAGTTCTTCTCGCCAATGGCGGGTGCTGCAATTGGCGAGTATTTCAGAGATACAGGAAGACCAGCGCTAGTAATTTATGATGACCTTTCTAAGCAAGCAGTAGCTTACCGTGAAGTTTCTCTTCTTTTGAGAAGACCTCCGGGGCGTGAAGCTTATCCTGGTGACGTTTTCTATTTGCACTCTAGACTTTTGGAAAGAGCGGCAAAAGTGAACGATAACGATGACATTGCAGCAGCAATGAACGATCTTCCTCCTTCATTACAAGGAAAAGTAAAAGGTGGTGGTTCTTTAACGGCCCTTCCAATTATCGAAACTCAAGCAGGTGACGTTTCTGCTTATATTCCAACCAACGTAATTTCAATTACAGACGGACAGATTTTCTTGGAAACTAACCTTTTCAACTCTGGTGTGCGTCCTGCAATTAACGTAGGTATCTCAGTATCAAGGGTAGGAGGTAACGCTCAGATTAAATCAATGAAGAAGGTTTCTGGTACTTTAAAGCTTGACCAAGCTCAGTTCCGTGAATTAGAAGCTTTCGCAAAATTTGGTTCTGATTTGGATGCATCTACTAAACTTACTATTGATAGGGGTAGAAGAAACCAAGAGATTTTGAAACAACCTCAATTTTCTCCAGTACCTGTTGAAGAGCAAGTGGCAATCATTTACGCTTCTACTAAAGGACTTTTAGATAAAGTGCCAGTTGAGAAAGTTAGAGAGTTTGAGAAAGAGTTCTTAACAATCATGAGAACTTCTGAAAGAGCAGCGCTTGATTTATTGAAAGCAGGTAAGCTTGACGAAGCTGCTACTTCAGCAATCGAGAAGACGGTTAAAGATTTAGCAAGTAGGTATTAATTTCATTAAGCCTAAATCGTAATAGATGGCGAATTTAAAGGAAGTAAAGGAAAGAATTAAGTCGGTATCTTCTACCCAGCAGATTACCAGAGCCATGAAAATGGTTGCTGCTGCAAAGTTGAGAAGAGCTCAGGATAAGATCATTCAGTTGAGACCTTATTCAGAGAAACTATCGGCTATTCTTGCCAATGTATCTGCTGGTAACAGCGATGAGTCTATGACAACTTACGCTCAAGAGCGTGAAGTAAAAAATGTACTTATTGTGCCAGTAACCTCTGATAGAGGACTTTGTGGAGCATTCAACTCAAATATCAACAAAGCATTAAATGTAGTAGTAAAAGCCCATGAGGGTGCAACTATTCACGTAATGCCAATTGGTAAGAAAGCGTTCGATATGACCAAAAAGCAGAAATTCACTAATGTAACTGCTTATTGGGATATGTTCTCGAAACTGAGCTTTGAAACAGCTCGTGAGGCTGCGGAATACGCTATGGACGGTTATGTTGAGGGAAAATACGACAAAGTAATATTGGTATACAACGAGTTTAAGAACGTAGCCACTCAAATTGTAAGAAGCGAGCAATTGCTTCCAATCGTTCAAGTTGAAAAGGACAATGATGCTTCTTCTACGAGTACAGATTATATTTTTGAGCCTTCAAAGGATTTTATCGTAGAAGACTTAATTCCGAAATCGTTGAAGATTCAGTTTTACAAGGCAATATTAGACTCTAATGCTTCTGAGCATGGCGCTCGAATGACAGCCATGGGCAAAGCAACAGATAACGCTGGTGATTTGCTGAAAGATCTGAAATTGATGTACAACAGAACACGTCAGGCAGCTATTACCAAAGAAATCCTAGAGATTGTAGGTGGAGCAGAAGCTTTAGCTGCCGACAACTAGAAATTCAATTGTAATAAGTAGAGAAAGCCCTTTTGAGAAATCAGAGGGCTTTTTTGTTTGCTGTAGGTTTGTGAATTTCCATACATTTGATCTATCGCTATGAGAAAGCTTTTGATCCTTATTCAGAACCTTAGTATTGACGTTACGGCTGGAGCAATAATTTCTAGTCTGTACGTGGCCAAGTTGTTCGGTGTAAGGTTAGAAGAGTCAATGCTCATAGGCTTAGGAGTGGCGATTTGGCTTATTTATACCGTAGACCATCTTTTTGATGCCAAGAAAAGCATTGGAGATTCAAGCAATCAACGTCATGCTTTCCATCAAAAATACTTCAAGCCAATTGCCTCTGTTGCGTTCATTGTTTTTCTAGTAGGAGCGTTTAATCTATATTATTTGCCGTGGGCTACTACTAAGCTAGGCTTGATTTTAGCGCTGTTGGTCGCGATTTACATTGGCTCCCTGCATTTACTTAAGCTCAACAAGACTTGGCACAAAGAGTTTTTGGCGGCCATTATCTACAGCTTTGGAGTTTTTGTTGCGCCTCTCAGTTTATTGGAACACTGGGATGTTTTCGTGTTTTATGTTTTTGTGGTGTTTTTTCTCATTGTACTTACCAATCTACTTGTATTTCCATTGTTTGAATATGAGAGTGACCGAAATGACAATAATCAATCTATCGTGACGCTTTATGGAAAACCGTTTGTTAGAAAGTTAACCACTGTCATTCTAGTGCTTAATCTGTTGTTGGTCGTTTGCGGAATGATTTACCTCAACCCCGTGATGACAGGTGCTCGCTGGTTAAGTTCAGAGTATATATTGTTTATGATGACTTTGGTTTTGGCCGCGCTTTCAATGTTTCCAAACTTTTTTCAGCGAAATGACCGTTACAGATTGGTGGGAGATGGTATCTTCTTTTTCCCTTTGATTTACCTTTTGCTGTGAAGAATAATTTCAACCTTATCGCCCCAGTATATGACGGCTTGGCTAAAGTTGTTTTTGGGAAAAAGCTAAAGCAGATTCAAACTCATTTTTTACCCGTGATTCCCGAAAATGCTAATGTTTTAATCATGGGCGGAGGCACGGGATGGATTATCAACGAACTATTCAATACGGGTTTTAAAGGGAAACTTACTTATGTAGAAGCCTCTGAGAAGATGATCTCCCTGTCAAAAAAGAACGGCTCTTTCAATGACTCTGTGCACTTTATTCATGGCGAAGAAAGCGCACTTCCTACCGAGAGAAAATATGATGTAATTATCACCAACTTCTTTCTCGATGTCTTTTCCGAGGCTAGGTTAGATGAAGTAATGGTTCAGCTTTCTGAGCGACTCAATAACGATGGAATATGGATTTGTTCAGACTTCCAGAATACTGGTCGATTTAGTCATCAGTTGTTGCTGTGGCTTATGTTTAAGTTTTTCAGAGTGACAGCAAAGCTAGAGTCAAGATCACTGATGAACTTTGAACATAAGTTCAAAAAAATAGGCCATTCAAAAAGTGAAAATTTCACTTTAATGAATGGCCTAATATTCTCGTCAGTATATACTAGCGAACAATCACTTTAAAGGTTTGTCGCTCTTTAGTAGCTTTATCGGTTAGTGTAATCATATGCAAGCCTTTGCTCAGTCCTGAGGTTTCCAGAGTAATGCTTCCAGCTTCAGGATTTAGTATGGCAGATTGACTATTGATAAGCACGCCCGATGCTGAAATTAGCTGAACAAGTACTTCGCTTTCTACCTCAACACCGTATTGTATGGTAATCAAATCTCCTCGATTTACCGGATTCGGGAATACGTTGAAGGTTTGAGTTATGCTCGCTTTTTCTACAAAGACTCTTTTGATTTCAGAAACCGTAGACACTCCATTGAAATCGGTTTGTCTTAAGCGGTAGAAGTTGTTACCTGATTTAGGTGTTTTGTCTAGGTAGAAATAATTGTTTACACCCTGACTGTTGCCTGCACCTACGAGTGTACTAATACCTTCAAAGTCTTCACCGTTAGTGCTTCTTTCAATAGTAAAGTAAGCGTTATTGGTTTCGTCTGCGGTGCTCCAGTCCAATCTAACATAATCCTCATTGGTTTTTTGAGCATCAAAGGATAGCAGTGTAATAGGTAGCGAAGCCGCTTGTAAAGAGCCTAAAGTGAAATACTGAGTATCATTTAAGTTTACCGCGAAGGTTACCGTTTTTTCTGTTGCATTGATCGATGATGGAGCCACCAAGGTTACTCCTGAAGTGAAGTCCCCATCATTATCTACCATTAATCTCACTTGGTTTAGGTTGTTTGTACCAACACCGTTTGGTCCCATAATATCGGCCAGATCGAAGGTTAGATTTACGGTTCCTACGGTACCTGTTTCTTGTACGTACCATTCTCTAAATAGTCGTCCACTTACCTGAGAAGAGTTATATTCTGTATTGCCTTCTTCTCTAGTTCCAGTTTTAGCTACATTATCATTTCCCCAAATTAGGAATGAATTGTCGGTAGTAAATGATCCCGCCATTTCCATAGTTACAATAGCATCATCATTTTCACTTTTTGACTTCCATTGTTGGAAACATGAGTCGTCATCGCGGCCTATACCAGCAATATCGTTATTGTAAACTGTCTGCTCTGACCAGTCCCACGTGATGGTACCAGCAGACGATAAATAGTCTTCAGTAGCAGTTCCACCAGCGTTTCTTGTAATACCGTATTTAACTGCCAAATAGGATTCAACTCTTTGCCTTTCGTTGTCTGTCAGATCATCTGAGAAAACCAGTACTTCAGCAATTCTACCGCTGAACTGCGAAGCTACGTTTGCGTCATCGTGGTTTCCTATTCCGAAAGAACCAGGACCGGTAAGCGAAGTGTTGGTAGAAGTTCCTGAACCAACATTAGCAGAGTTAATATACAGCTGAATAGATCCTGCAGAGGTTAATCTTCTACGAGTACCAGTAGCAATAAATGGTTCAAAGTTGTTATATACTGGGCCAGATGCACTCCTCACGTTCAGCGTTGAGTTATTGGCGGCATTCATATGAACCCTGCCACCAGAAATTCCTAACCCGTAATCTGCCGATCCACCAGAATCACCGCCTCCAATAATAGCAGGGGCATCTTCAAAATTGTTGGTTGAACCGCCTGTTTGACCAGTTTCAAATACCGCTATTAATGTAAAATCTTCCGACACGTTGTTTCCACCAGAAGTTTCCATAAAGGAAGCGTTGGTTGAGTTAGGGTCGCTGAAATTAATTGCTGGGTTAAAATTGATTTGGTTATTTTGATATTTTGGTTCTACCGGTGCTCCTCCGCCCAAGTTGATTTCATTGGCATTTCTACCGATTGGGCTTTGGTCTGTCCAAGTATTAAGGTCAGTGTTATTAGTGGTTGTACCAGTTCCGTCATCAGCCCTTAACCATAGTGCTAAGTCGGTTGTCACTCCACCAGGGCCACAAGTTTCTCTCGCTGTTCCTAGTGTAAAGTAGTCTCCATCTGCAAAATTCACATTGTTAAATGTAAGCACATTGCCATTAAATGTGCCTCCAGAAATAGTTGAACCACTGGCCATTGTTGAAGAAGAAGATACAATCAATTGGAAATCGGAGGCATTAGATGAATAACCTAAACCTGTCAGATCGAAAGAAACAGATGTATTTCCAACGGTCCCTGACTCATCTACTCTCCAAATACGTTCCATTCTTTCGGTTACGTTACCAGGAACATCGCCAGTATTTGCGTTGGCTTGGTCGGCATTATCTCCATCATTTCCCCATATCAAGAAAGAGTTATCGGTAGTAAAACTATTTGGATTAGAAGCATTGTCTGTAAAAATCCCGCCATTTCCGATGGTAACTATTGAACCTAAGTTCTGGCTCTTGGATTGTTTTTGCTGTAAACATGAGCCATCATCTCGGCCAATTCCAGCAATGTCTCTATTATATGTACTGTTTGTAGTCGCGTTCCAAACAGTAGTTCCAGATGAGTTGACGTAGTTTTGAGGAGAGTTTTGATTTAATGTAATACCGTATTTTATAGATAGATATGATTGAATTCGGTTATGTTCTGCATCTGAAGGGCGAGCCGAGAATGATATAACTTCTGCTATTTGTCCGTCAAAAGTATCGTCAGTAAAGGTATTAGCGTCTAGGTTACCACCTATTCTGTAAGCCACGTTGGTAGAGGTTAAGAATGTTCCACTTTGTAGATTTACCTGATTTATACCATTTACAAACATTTCTGTATTGTTATTAGCTGCATTGTTTTTCACCCCAAATAGCATGGTTTGGTTATTATTAATCCCACCAAATGCTGCGAAGTTCGTTCCTCTTCTCCAACGGGTACCGGTTCCACCAATGGAATGAGAGAATACCTCATTGGTTATAGCTGAAGTTACGCTACCAAAAAGTAGACTCCCAAATTGATTTGTGGCTGTGCCAGGTACTGCAAATTCTACGATTGTTTCTTGTCCAGATGAGTTATTATAAGTTTGATCTGTATTCAGCACTATATAATAGGCACTCGAATTAAAACCAGCACTTCCGGAAATTTCTTCGGTATTAGCCGCATCAAAATTAAGCGCAGGGTTAAAGTTGATGGAATTACTCTCATAATTTGGTTCATCGCCAGAGGCTGCGGTGGCGTTATTACTACCTGCCTGATCGAACCAAGTGCTTACATTGCCTCCATTCGTGGTTGAGCTTGGCCCAACATCAGCTTTAAGCCATAGGGTGAGATTTGAACTTACTTCGCCAGGGGCACAGTCGATAAATCCAGTACCGAGTGTAAAGTATTGACCATTAGAAAGGTTGACATTATTAAAGGTAATTGTGTTTCCAGAGATAAGGCCTCCTGTTATTACTGAACCAGAGGAAAAATCTCCATTGGAGCTATTTCCTGCTACTAACAGACTGTAATCAGCGGCCGCTGGGCTACCAGAAATAGTAAGTTCATCAAGGTCAAAGGAAATGGAATTGTTTCCTGTTTCTCCCGTTTCTCCAACGCGCCAAACACGTTCCACACGTTGCGAAATTAGTGGTGGAACATCGGTAGTTTCTGTGTCAGTATCAGCCCCACCATCATTTCCCCAAATAAACCAAGAATTATTAGAGGTTATGCTTCCACCATTGTCTACCGTTACAACGGAGTTGTTGTTTTCGCTTCTTGATTTAACCTGCTCAAATGCAGAGTTATCGTCTCTTCCTATACCTGCAATGTCTTTATTATACTCCAAAAAACCGCCAATGGAGGCAGCAGAGGTGGTGTTGAAGATGACAGTACCCTCAGAGTTTACATAATTAAGAGGAGTAGATTGATCGAGGGTAATTCCGTATTTGATCGCTAGGTAACTTTCTATCCTGTTGCGTTGTGTAAGTGGGAATGCACCAGGTTCATTACAGTAAATGAGTTCCGAAATTTCTCCGTAAAATGAATTGCCGTTGCTATCGGAGCCATCGTCAAACCTTGTGTTACCATCTGAACCTCCAAACTGAATTCCTCCAGTGTGGTTATAAAGTAGTCCCACGTTACTGAACGAACCAAAACTTTGCCCATTGAGGTAGGCTGTAATGTTACCAGTTCCGGATGAGTTTCCGTTTTCTTCTAGCGTAACAATATACTCTGTGTTTGTGGTAACCGCGGTGTTTACAGTAGTAACGTTTCCGCTATTATTCCATGGTGCCCCAGCGCCATCATTGGCTCGGTTCCAGACCGTGAGGTGAAGGAAGCCATTACGGAGGTATATGTTGATTCCCCTTGTATTTCCTCCTTGCTCAAAAAGTACTTGTCTCGTGTTAATGTCGCTGGTACTCGTTCTGAAAGCCAAGTTGATACCTTTCCGTGTATATGGGCCACCCGTGTTAAAGCCCGCATTATTTGCTATATCGAGACTATTGTTTCCGTTACCAAAATCTGCTGTAGGGTTAAAATTAATACTGCTTGAAGTACTTCTATACACCACTGTTCCAGTGCTTGAAGTAGCGTCATTATCGCCAACCCATTGGTCTTGCCAGTCAGACAAAGTACTGCCATCTGTTGCGGTTGTAACGCCTACATTGGCTTTCAACCAAGTGGTAAGAGCTGCTTTATAACCTCCAGGACCAACGGCTGGAGTTAAGCAATCATCAGAAGATACTGCTGCCGAAACCCCAGCTACTAAATCCAAACCTGAGTTTAGTGCAGTTGTATTAGTAGGGAAAGTATTAATGTCGGTTAAAGTATGGTCGGTAGCATTGGTATCGAATGCAAAGATTGAATAGCCATATACTACTTGGTTGGCCGAAATACCAAGTTCAGTAAAAGAAACACCAACACCCTGAATGGTTTGGGCTGACTGCCCTGCAATAGTACCGATGTTTATAAGTGGCAATGGGTCTTGCCCTACGGTTTGTCTTCTTAATATAAGATAGTTATTAAAACTATTTCCTGTACCAGGCCAATCCGAATCCTCAATATTAACCATAGAACTATATGCTGATGGATTACCACTACCATCAAGTGCAGTAATGGCAGCAATCTTTATTTCATCATTTCCTCCTCGTTCAATAACAGGAAATACAGCATTATCTGGTTCGCAAGTTACGATTCCAGTATACCAGATTACATCAACACGTTCAATTTGAGCTTGAATACTACCACTGGCTTCATCATCTGTATTTACCAAAATATTGTCGTAACCAGTAATCAAACTTCCAGTTTGGTAGATTGCATCAGCATCGTCTACTTCTAGACCGTCAAGACTAACAGTATTAGTTGTAAGGTTATTAAGCGTGTACCAAATGTTTACAAATCGCCCACCATCAGTTCTTTGAATAATTAATGTATCGGGTTGTAAAAAGTTATTATAGGAGGAGCCACCTATGGTGTAGCCATTTAATATAAAGTCGTTACCAGTTCCATAATTTACTGTGTAAGAAGTTGAAGCATTGATGTTGTTGCTGGCATCGCTAGGAGCAGTGGCCGTATAGGAAGTGTTAGCTGGGTTTACGGTAGTAGTGCTGTATGCCGTGATAGCTGTCTGACCAAAAAGTATTTGGTTTGAGCACACAAATAGACATAAAACAAGGAATACCTTGAGCAGTTTTGGCATTAAAGCGACATGTTTAGGTGAACACAGCATATGAAATCTTGCTATTTGTTAGGTATTATAAAACCAAGACAAAAGCCTTAGTCATTTACACTTAACAAAACAGTGCCAAGAATCCACTTCTTGCTGATAGAACAAAAATGTTGGTTTTTTTATTATAAAACAATAATAATTCAAAGGAATTTATCTTCAGTTTGGAAATGATTTCCCAATTTGAGACTGTTATTTTTTCAGGTTGTTTTAATGAATTTCGGATGATTTTAATATTGTAGCTAAGCGAACAAGCTTACCTTTATCACGTAATAGGGTTTAATGTTCATTTCTACAATGTCGAACCACTTTTCTGTATTTAAATACCTCAAAATGGTGAGAGCGTTGAACCTCATTATCGTAGGTTTAACCCAGTATTTCACTGCTATTTTTTTATTGCATAAGGGGCTTAGTTGGCATCTGTTAAATGATGAAAAGTTTTTTTTGCTCGTTCTCTCTACGGTTATTATCACCAGTGCAGGCTATCTCATAAATGATTATTATGATGTTAAAATAGACTATGTCAATAGACCTGAAAGAGTGATTGTGGGCAGAACCTTAAAAAGGAGGTGGATAATTATTGCGCACACGATCTTTAATTTTTTAGGAATTGGTATTGGGTTCTATATTTCTCCGACCATTGGTGTTATTAATTTTATTGCAGCTTTTCTTCTTTGGCTTTACTCAAATCAGCTTAAGAGATTACCCTTTATCGGAAATTTCACCATTGCTATTCTTACGGGAACTTCATTGTTTTTAGTCGGTCAGTATTTTCAAGAGCGAGAATATTTGGTTTTATGCTACGCTATCTTTGCGGGGTTCATAACACTAATTCGAGAGATTATTAAGGATATGGAAGACCTGAAAGGAGACGAAAAATTTGGCTGCAAAACCCTTCCAATTGTTTTAGGAATTGCCAAAACTAAGCAGATTATTTACGGAATTATTTTGATCTTTTGTACAGTAGTATTCCTTCTGATGAGTTCCATAAATATTGTTTTCCCCATCACACTTTCAGTTATTATGATTTTCCTCATCTTTGAACTTTTAAAGGCTGATAAGATCAAGGACTACGGTAATCTTAGCACATTTTGTAAAGTTATTATGCTGATGGGTGTAATCAGTATGGTTTGGATATGAATAAAAAACGAATAGCAATTTTTGCCTCAGGCAGCGGTACCAATGCCCAAAAGGTTTTTGAGTATTTTGAAAATCATAATGAGGCAGAAGTTGTGTTGCTTTTGTGCAATAAAAAAGGGGCAGGAGTTCTGGAGCGGGCGAAGCGTTTTGGTGTTCCTACTTTCAATTTTTCACGAGAGGAATTTTATAATACTCAATCGGTATTGGATAGGCTAAGGAAAGATAAAGTCGATGCTTTAGTTTTAGCGGGTTTTATGTGGTTGATTCCGACCTATTTGGTAGAGGCTTTCCCAAATAAAATTGTAAATATTCATCCCGCCTTATTGCCAAAATTTGGTGGTAAGGGCATGTATGGAATGCATGTGCACGAAGCTGTGAAAGCAGCTCGAGAATCGGAAACGGGCATTACCATACATTTGGTAAATGAACATTATGACGAAGGTTCTATTTTGGCTCAGTTTTCGTGTCGTATCGAACCAAACGACTCGCCTGATGAAATTGCGAGAAAGGTTCAGGTACTGGAACATGAAAATTATGCAAAAGTGATTGAGAATCTAGTTCTTAATAAGTTCTAAAATGCCTAGTTTTGCGACTTAATTAAAAGCCAACCTACATGTCAAAGGTTAAAATCCAATCTGCATTAATTTCTGTTTTTCATAAAGACAACTTAGCTCCAATTGTAAAGAAATTAGGGGCTTTAGGCGTTCAAATTTACTCTACAGGGGGTACTCAAACTTTTATCGAAGAATTAGGTGTTCCGGTTACCGCTGTTGAAGACTTAACGAGTTATCCGTCAATTTTCGGTGGTCGAGTAAAAACACTTCACCCTAAGGTTTTTGGTGGCATTTTACACAGAAGAGATAATGCTGGAGATTTAGATCAGGCAAAAGAATTCGAAATCCCTTCAATTGATTTGGTGATCGTAGATTTATATCCTTTCGAAGCTACTGTAGCTTCAGGAGCACCAGAGCAAGATATTATAGAGAAGATAGATATTGGCGGAATTTCATTGATTAGAGCAGCTGCCAAGAATTTCAAAGATGTAGTAATAGTTTCGTCAAGAAACCAATACCCCACTTTAGAAAAGCTACTTGAAGATAAAAATGGAAGTACAGACCTTTCTGATAGAAAAGCATTTGCTGCGCAGGCTTTTGACGTGTCGTCTCATTATGACACAGCTATTTTCAACTACTTTAATCAAGATGAAGCACTTGAAAGATTTAAGGTAAGCGAAACTGAAGGTCAGACATTGCGCTATGGAGAAAACCCGCATCAAAAAGGGCAGTTCTTTGGTCCGCTTGATGAACTTTTTGAAAAACTAAACGGTAAAGAACTTTCCTACAATAACTTGGTAGATGTAGATGCTGCTGTAAGTTTGATCGAGGAGTTTTCAGAAGATGAAAAGGCTTTCGCTATTTTAAAACATACCAATGCCTGTGGCGTTGCAATTGGCGACACCGTTAAAGAGGCTTACTTAAAGGCTTTCGCGGCTGATACGGTAAGCGCTTTCGGAGGCGTGTTAGTTAGCAACCAACCAATTGACTTGGCTACGGCCGAAGAATTGAATTCTCTTTTCTTTGAAGTATTGATTGCCCCAGCGTTCGATGCCGATGCTTTGGAATTGCTGAAAGGCAAGAAGAACAGAATTTTATTGGTTAAAAAGCAGCCATTGAATACCACAAAACAATTCAAGAGTTTATTGAATGGCGTTATTGTTCAGGATAGAGATTTAGTAACTGATCAAATTTCTGGCTTTAAACAAGTAACTAAAAAAGCTACCACAGAAGCTGAGAATTTGGCATTAGCTTTTGCTAGCAAAATCTGCAAGCATACTAAGTCTAACACTATCATTTTAGCAAAAGACGGACAAATGCTTTCTAGTGGAGTGGGCCAAACCTCAAGGGTAGATGCTTTAAAACAAGCCATAGAAAAAGCAAAAACTTTTGGTTTTGACTTGAATGGAGCTGTAATGGCTTCAGATGCTTTCTTCCCATTCCCAGATTGTGTTGAAATTGCAAAGGGTGAAGGAATTGTTGCTGTAATTCAACCGGGTGGATCAATTAAGGACGATCTCTCAATTGATTATTGCGACAAAAACAGCATGGCGATGGTGTTTACAGGCACTCGCCATTTTAAACATTAAAAGAATTTTTCAACCCTTAGATAATTGCGAGTAATTCGTAACTTTCAAGGATATAAAATATAGGAGACAAGACTGAATATGGGCTTTTTCGACTTTCTGACAAGTGATATTGCAATTGACTTGGGTACAGCAAACACCCTGATCATACATAAAGATAAAATCGTTGTAGACGAACCGTCTATTATTGCCATCGACCGAAACACAAATAAGGTGTTGGCCATTGGTAAAGACGCGATGAACATGCACGAAAAAACGCATGAAAACATCAAAACCATTCGCCCTTTGAAGGACGGTGTAATTGCCGATTTCGAGGCTGCCGAGCTGATGATCAAAGGAATGATCAAAATGATTGACTTAAAGCGAAGAAGCTTTATGCCATCATCGCACCGAATGGTGATTTGTATTCCTTCTGGAATTACGGAAGTAGAAAAAAGGGCTGTTCGAGATTCAGCCGAACATGCGAATGCCAAAGAGGTATACATGATTTACGAACCAATTGCTGCGGCCATTGGTACAGGAATTAAGATTGACGAGCCAATGGGCTCAATGATTGTAGATATTGGGGGTGGTACAACCGAAATTGCGGTAATCGCCCTTTCTGGAATTGTTTGCGACCAGTCTATCAGAGTAGCAGGAGATACCTTTACCAAGGATATTCTTGACTATATGAGAAGACAGCACAACCTTTTGATTGGAGAACGATCTGCCGAAAAGGTGAAAATTGCCATTGGATCAGCCTTGACAGAATTAGACGATGCACCAGACGATTACGAAA
This sequence comes from Roseivirga ehrenbergii, assembly GCF_001593005.1. Classification (GTDB taxonomy): domain Bacteria; phylum Bacteroidota; class Bacteroidia; order Cytophagales; family Cyclobacteriaceae; genus Roseivirga; species Roseivirga ehrenbergii. The sequence goes on along the minus strand of NZ_LQZQ01000023.1, from coordinate 190,846 downwards.
TCCGAGGTCGTGATTTAATGACCGGTATTCCGAAGGTGATTAAAATTTCATATTCTGAAATTGCTTTCGCGCTAGATAAATCAGTTTCTAAAATTGAGGAAGCTGTATTGAAAGCCCTTGAAATTTCACCGCCAGAACTTTCTGCCGATATTTATGATCGTGGTATTCACCTCACGGGTGGTGGAGCAATGCTGAAAGGTTTGGATAGACGTTTGGCCTTGAAAACCAAACTCCCAATTCATATTGCAGAGGATCCGTTAAGAGCGGTAGTACGCGGAACAGGTGAGGCCTTGAAGAACATTGATCGATATAGAGCGGTGTTAATGACTTGATAATGAATGGGTCAGTTATTTTCTTTTCTTTATAAGTACCGAGCGTTTTTTACATTTCTAACACTGGAGTTGCTATGTATTTGGATGATTGTTCAGAACAACAATTACCAAAGGGCAGCCTACTTCAGTGCAGCCTCTGGCTTTGTTGGAAATATCAATGAAAGAACGAATAATATCAGCGATTACTTTAGTTTGAAAAAGGTGAATAGTGATTTGGCCGAAGAAAACGCCAGGTTGCGAACGCTGTTGTTACAGCTAACAGAAACGCCATTAGATTCGCTTAAAACCTTTAATATAGATACCGATACTACCGATGCGGTACATTACAGACTAATTGCTGCCGAAATAGTAGATAATTCCGTTCGCTTAAGTCATAACTTCTTTAAAATAAATAAAGGAAGTAATGATGGCATTAAGACAGGCATGGGTGTGATTAGTCAGAAGGGGGTAGTGGGTAAAATTAGAACGGTATCTAAAAACTACTCTAGCGGTATTTCGCTACTGAATTCCAGAAATCAAGTTTCGGCTAAACTTAAGAACTCAAACAGAACGGCCACTATTCAGTGGGATGGTGATGGGCGTAACCCAAGGGTAGCAAAACTCTTATATATTACTAGAGAAGATAATGTTCAGGTTGGAGACACTGTTGTGACTTCTAGCTTTAATGCTGTTTACCCAAAGGACATTATGATTGGAACTGTGGCTAGCGTTAAGCCCGACCCTAATCAGCGCGATCTAGAAATCGAAGTATCCTTAAGCGTGGACTTTGGAACACTCGCCTATGTGTATGTTATAGAGAATATATATAAGGAGGAAGAAGACTCAGTTTCTTTAAACAACCCTGTAGACTTTAATGAGTAGAAACCTGATCATATTGACAGTTACAGCAATCCTGCTGATGATTTTTCAGGTACTAATTCTGAAATACTTTGTGATTTTCGGTATTGGGTTTTGCTTTCTATACCTCATGTTTTTGCTATTCCTACCTTTAGAAATTGGCTTTGCCTCGGCTATGATCATTGGTTTAATTGCAGGCCTGATTGTCGATTTATTTTATAATACGCTTGGTATTCATGCTTTTGCTTGCGTTCTGATAACGTTTCTTCGTCCTTATTGGATGAAATGGAATAAGCCTAGAAGTGGATATGAAGTCAATGATTTGCCCATGATTACCAATTACGGTCTTGGCTGGTTTGTTATCTACGCGCTACCTTTAATCTTTATTCATGCTTTAACCGTATTCTTAATTGAATCAGGAGGAAACCAGTTGGTAGGGATTTCAATTCTTAAATCTGCCGTTACGGCTCTTATCTCACTGGTTTTTATGATCGCTATTCAGTATCTTTTTTACTCTAAGGCGAAGCGGTAATGTGGGACAACAGAAGGTATATAATACAAGGTGCGTTTGTTTTGATTGGATTAGTTTTTCTGATCAAGTTGTTTGCTATTCAGGTATTAGATAAAGATTACAGAACCAAGGCCGAGCGGAACATTATTCAACCCATTGTTCAATACCCTTTTCGCGGCCTTATTTACGATAGAAATAAACAACTCATAGTTTATAACGAACCCGTCTACGACCTCATGGTCGTTCCAAAAGATGTTGCTATTGCCGATACCACCGAGTTTTGCGAGCTCTTGGGAATAGAAAGAGAAGTTTTTTTGGAGAACATGAAAACCGCGAGGACGTATTCGCAAGTGAAACCCTCTGTATTTCTAAAGAAAATATCGCATGAGGAATACGGTAAAATTCAAGATCTACTTTATAAATACAGCGGTTTTTTTGTAAACCCAAGAACAGTAAGAGGCTACACCAGTCCAGTGTTGGCCAACGAGCTTGGTTACACAGGTGAAATTAGCAGACGTCAATTAGACAGAGACACTACTGGTTATTACAGATCAGGCGATAATATTGGAATTACGGGTTTAGAAGAGCAATATGAAAGACTCTTAAGTGGTAAACGAGGGGTAAGCTATAAGCAAGTAAATGTAAGAGGAATTGAAAAGGGATCCTTTAAAGATGGAGCGCTCGACACCGTCTCTGTACCCGGAACAAACCTAATCACCACTATTGATTTAGAATTACAGACCTATGCTGAAAAACTACTTAAAGGCAAAACAGGGAGTATTGTTGCTATAGACCCTTCCACAGGAGAAGTATTGGTAATGGCTACCGCTCCCACTTATGAGCCAAAAATGTTGTCGGGAAGGGAGTTTGGTAAAAACTACGGAAAAATAGCATCAGACAGTGCTAAACTTTTATTCAATAGAGCACATATGGCCACTTACCCTGCGGGCTCGGTATTTAAAACGGTTCAGGCACTTATCGCTTTAGATGAAGGAGTGATTAAACCGAATGAACAAATCTATGTTGATTTAAGTGGAATTGGCGACCACGCCCCAGCAGGCTATTATGATGTAGCCAGAGGTATTGAAAAGTCTTCTAACAACTATTTTCTTGAAGTAATGAGGAGACTAGTAGTTCAAAGAAAGAGCCCTAATTATATCGCTGATTCAAGAATAGGTCTAGCGCTGTGGGCAGATGCCGTAAAGAAATTTGGTTTTGGTGCTCCGTTGGGTATCGACATCCCCGGAGAGGCTTCTGGCCTAATTCCCGATGTTGATTATTACGATAAGATTTATGTAAACAAGAACTGGGGCTATAGCACGGTTCAATCTTTATCAATAGGTCAAGGAGAAATATTGGTTACTCCATTACAAGTGGCTAATCTAGCTGCTATTATCGCCAACCGTGGCTATTACATACAGCCGCATTTAGTAAAAGGTTTTGAAAAGGATGGAGTGGTTACTTTAAAGCAATTTGAAAAGAAGTATACAGGAAAAGGCTCCGATTATTACCCTGCTATTATTGAGGGAATGAAACGTTCGGCCATAGGTACTTATAGAGCACCTATTAAGGATATTGTTATTGCTAGTAAAACCGGAACGGCCGAAAATGGAGCGAAGGATGAAAGTTTAGACCACTCAGTATTTATGGCTTTCGCACCAGTAGATGACCCAAAAATTGCCATTGCGGTGTATATCGAAAATGCAGGTTGGGGCGGACGAGCCGCAGCTACCACCGCCAGTCTTGTAATGGAAATGTACCTTAAGGGTTATATAGAAAAGGACTGGAGAAACCGCGAAGAATTCGTGTTAAAGGGTGACTTCTTAGACGAAGAACAGAAAAGAGAAATAGAAAGAAAGAAACAGGAAAAGGCTAGAAAGATTGCCTTAGAGCAACAGTGAGAAGAAGAGACTCCATATTAAAAAACCTAGATTGGCCCATTGTTTTCCTGTACATCATTCTTGTGGTGATGGGCTGGTTCAATATTTTCGCATCGGTTTACGACCCTGAAACGGCTTTTAATATTTTCGATGTAAGTCTGAGTTCAGGCCGACAGCTTTTATTCATTGGCGGCTCGGTAATACTTATTATTGTCATCCTACTGATGGATTTTCGTATTTACGAATCTTTTGCACCTTATCTCTATGCACTATTTATCCTTTTGCTGATGGCAGTTTTAGTCTTTGGAGCTAAAATTAACGGAGCAAGAGCTTGGTTCGACTTAGGTATTTTTCGTTTACAGCCTTCAGAATTTACCAAGTTGGCCACTGCACTTTTGCTGGCTAGGTATATTTCTAACAATAACGTTAAGCTTACCGAATTCAAACATCAGTTGACGGCCTTCTTCATCATCTTTTTACCGGTTGGATTTATAATGCTTCAGCCAGATTTGGGCTCATCATTAGTGTACTTTGCTTTTGTTCTTCCGCTTTTTAGAGAAGGCTTGCCTGCTATTTATTTAATAGTAGCAGGTTCATTTGCATTGCTTGGGGTGCTTACACTTTTATTACCCATCACTACTATAGCTATCATAGTTCTAATCGTAGGTATTATTTGGATAATGGCTACTTCACGATCGGTTTCCAATATTGTAATTACCTCGCTGTTGATTCTTCTCAGTGTGGGCTTCTCCTATGGCTTCGGGTATGCTTTTGAAAATCTTGTGCCGAAATATCAAAAGGATAGAATCCTTGTCATCTTCGATTCCAATTCGGTAGATCCTTTAGGCGCGGGTTATAATTTAAATCAATCCAAAATTGCCATTGGCTCTGGTGGCTTTTCTGGCAAAGGTTTTTTAGAAGGAACACAAACCAAATACGGTTACGTACCAGAACAAAGCACCGATTTTATTTTTAGTACATTGGCCGAAGAGCACGGTTGGCTCGGAAGTTCACTTGTAATTGCCTTGTTCGTTATTTTGATGATTAGAATTACCATCATTGCAGAAAGGCAGAAGTTTAAGTTTGCGCGCTTTTATGGCTATTCCGTTGCCGCAATTATTTTCTTCCATTTCACCATTAATATCGCCATGACCATCGGCCTATTTCCTGTGGTGGGTATTCCGCTGCCCTTCTTTAGCTATGGAGGCTCATCCCTTTGGTCATTCACTATAATGCTTTTTGTGCTCCTTAAAATGGACATGCACAGAACTCAGGTGCTTTCGAGGTGATTGATTTTCAAGTGAAATACTTTATCAAGACATCCTAATTCCTTCTTATCTCTTCTAGCAAACCAATCAAAAATCTCTTAGCTTTCTTTTATGAAAGTACTGTTTATACAAGTGGGAGGCACTATAGATAAAGACTATCCAAAGCTGAATAATGGTTATGCATTTGAGATAGGTGAGCCTGCCATTTCGCGAATTCTAGAACGGAATCTTCTAGGCTTTGACTATGAAATTGTAAGCCTTATGAAAAAGGACAGTCTTGATATGACCGATCAAGACAGAAGCGAGATTCGAGACTATTGTCTAAAGTCCGAAAACTCAAAAATTGTCATTACCCATGGGTCGGATACGCTGGTTGAAACGGCCAAAGTGATTGGTCAGATAAAAGGAAAAACCATTATACTTACAGCAGCGTATAGGCCTGAAAGATTTTCGAATTCCGATGCAGATTTTAATGTAGGCGTGGCGGTTGGCGGCCTCAATAATATATTAGAGGGCACGTTTATTGCCATGAATGGCCTGCTGATTTCCCCTGACCAATGTTATAAAAATGAAAAAACGGGAAGGTTTCAGCAGCGCTAATACTATATTTAAAAACTAGAAAATATACAGATGAAAAAACATACAATATGGGTGATACTCTTGTTGGTATCGCTTTCAAGCTTTGCCCAGCAAGGGCTTTTACAAACACCTCCAAAAAACTGGTTCAACCTTGATCCAGTCGAAAATAAAGTGAATGGGGTGAGTACCGAAAAGGCCTATGAATTATTAAAAGGTAAAACCTCCCAAAAAGTAATCGTTGCGGTAATCGACTCAGGTATTGATATCGAACACGAAGACCTTAAAGATGTGATTTGGACCAATCCAGGCGAAATCCCAAATAACGGAATTGACGATGATAACAATGGCTACATAGACGATGTACACGGCTGGAATTTCATTGGAGGAAAAGATGGCCGTAACGTGGGTAAGGACAGCTATGAAGTAACTAGGTACTATAAAATTCTGAGTGAAAAGTACGAAGGTAAAGAGCTTAAAGACATTGATAAAAAGGACAAGGAAGAGTTTATTACTTGGCAAAAAGTAAAAAGTGAATTTGAAGAAGCCTATACCAAAGCACAAATGGAGTTTGAGCAGTATGGAAGTTTAGCACGCCAAATTGAGCGATTTAACAAACTGTTTGAAGCCTATATGGATGTTGAGGAAGTAACAGTTGCAACCTTATCCGAAATCGAGTCGGATGATGCGGTAATTGACTTAGGAAAAAACTACATGACTCAAATATTGCAATCCATTGATGAAGAAATGTCGTTGGATAGCCTATTGGTTTTAATCAATATGGATTTAGCTGAAATGGAAGCTAGTGCGAAGTATTCTTATGGTTTAGAATATGATGCAAGAGAAATAGTGGGCGATGACCCAAATAACCTTGCTGAAAAAGGCTATGGAAACAACGATGTTATTGGTAAAGGAACCGACAATTTTCATGGAACTCATGTGGCTGGAATTATTGCAGCTTCAAGAGGAAATGGCATTGGAACCGATGGCGTAGCAAAGAATGTAAGTATTATGGCACTTAGGGCTGTGCCCGATGGTGATGAGCGTGATAAGGATGTTGCAAACGCTATCCGTTATGCGGTAGATAACGGAGCAAAAATTATCAACATGAGTTTTGGGAAGGGTTATTCTCCCAATCTTCAGTATGTATATGATGCCATAGAATATGCCAATTCAAAGGGCGTTTTATTGGTACACGCAGCAGGAAATAGTGGAGAAGACATTGATGAGGCTAACAATTACCCGAACGACAAATTCGGAAAGAAAGGAGATTGGGCCAATTGGATTGAAGTAGGAGCTTCATCTTGGGGTGCCGGAGATGAATACGTGGGAAGCTTTAGTAACTACGGAGACAAAACCGTTGATTTATTTGCTCCTGGTGTGGCCATTTATTCTACTGCTCCTGAAAATTCGTATCAAGATGCGCAAGGAACGAGTATGGCATCACCAGTAACGGCCGGAGTTGCAGCGATGCTACTTTCATATTTTCCTGATTTGAATGCTGAACAGCTGAAAGAAATTTTGATGAGTTCCGTTCGTAAACTGGATGGAATTAAAGTAACCAAACCCGGAACATTTGATCAAGAAGTGAATTTCTCAAAGCTGTCCAAATCGGGCGGGATTATTAATGCTTATGAAGCCGTGAAAATGGCCGAGTCTATGAGTATGGGGAAGAAGAAATAAACGTTGACCTCTAAATGTAAAAGGCCCCTTGAACTAAGTTCAAGGGGCCTTTTGTGTTATTAGTTATCTTAGTTTTTCTTCTCAAGGATCAATTTTCTATGCAAAAAGAAGGAGGAAATAAAGCCTACGCCTAACATTAGGAAGATGGTGAAAAAGTAAGCGCCTGGATGGTCATTTGATCTATAGCGATCGAATTGAACATTTGACTCACTCATATTGGTGAGCAAGTTGTCCAATACGTATCCTAATCCGATTCCTAACGATAAACATACGAGAAGAGAGCCTAGTATTATAGTAAAAAAGAGGTTTCTCTTTTTCGGTTCTGTCTGAAATAAACTCGCATCAGCTCCTTTTTCTATTAACATAGCACGTTCCCTATGTCGTGTGAGTAAATGGAAAAATATCAAACCAGCTATGCTGAGGATGGCTATGATAAAAAATATTCCAACTATTTCATTCATGATTTCTGTGTTTAAATTTTCAATACTTACTCTTATAGATGCGCTTTCTGAAATTTAGGTTACACCCAGTTCCAAAGTTTAATTTTTAACTTGGTTCGAAAACGTATCTCTAAACTTTAATGTAACCTCAAACCTCGCCTTGTAGTCAAACATAAAAAATGAAACCTCAAAATGAACGATATGCAATGGAGCTAATCATCGCGAAAGTAAAAAAAGGCGATGTTGCGGCTTTCAATGTGTTGGTTGATGAGCACAAAGCAATGGCTTTTACGCTGGCTTTGCGTTTGTTAAAGTCGAGGGAAGATGCGGAGGAGGTAACACAAGATTCATTTCTAAAAGCCTATAAAAATATAGGTCAGTTTAAAGAAGAAGCTAAGTTTTCCACTTGGCTGTATACTATTGTGTACAATACCGCTTTAACTTCATTGCGAAAGAAAAAGCTAAAGACCACGGAAATTGATGACTTATCTTCTGAAAACTTGCTTCAGCTGAGTGAGCCAGATTCAGAATGGAGAAGGCTTCAAAAGGAAGAAAGATCGGGTTATATTCAATTGGCTTTGACGCAACTTTCTAACGATGATCAGATAGCGATTACGTTGTTTTACCTCAATGAAAATTCGCTTCAAGAAATTTGTGAGATTACGAACTGGGAGCTTTCAAATGTTAAAGTTAGATTGCACCGGGCCAGAAAAAGATTACTGAGTGCCTTAGAGCATTTATTGGACAAAGAGGTGAGAGAATTATTATGAAAGAGTTCGATCTATCAGATAAGGAGTTAAAGGAGTTATTACAAATGGAAGGTTTGGAAGAACCTTCTATGGGGTTTAACCGGTCCTTGCTCGAAAAAGTAGAGCAGTACGAAAAAACTAAAATTCGACCAGTTCATATTCCAAAATGGATCAAAGCAGCTTATTTTTCAGTTATCATTGTCGCGCTAGGTTTTCTTTTATTATCCAAAAAGGATATTGACTTAGAAGGGCTTGGACTATCAAAAATTACGGAGCTTTTTACTTTTAACATCGATCTGTCTTTGTTATTGCTGGGATTACTTAGCGTGGTGGTAGTTTGGATGGCCGTTCTTTTAAACCGTTACTTCAAGCACCAAGAGCTAGAAAGGGCGGTTAAAAAAAGTTAAATACCAATTTTAGCTTAGGGTTATCTATCAATCAAACGTTACTTTGTAACGTGTTCAAAACCATCACCATCTTATGTATGTTTCTCTTGTGCTTTGGTCTTCGCGCTCAGCAGCAAGAAAACTATGTATTGAAAGGTCAACTGGTGGAAAAATCCACACTGGAGCCAATATCGTTTGCAACGGTTTTGGTAGTGAACCGAAAAAAGGGAGTAGCTACCGATAATGAAGGGAAGTTTGAATTTCCAGTACAACTTAACGATAGCATAAAAATCACTTCAATTGGTTATGAACCCGTGACTTTTACCATTACAGCCTCTTTGATGGAGACTCACCCCGAAGGGCTATTTATTCAATTGGAAGAAGGAACCTATTTGCTAGATTCAGTGGTGGTTACCGGTTTTGCTAAAGACTTTTATCTTAATCGTCCTGAGCGTGTACCCATGGATTTGGGTTTTGTAGACCCGAACGCACCCAAAACGGATTGGTCGAAACCACAGATGGAGACCTTGGAGCAAGGAGGTGTTGGTATTTCTGGCTTACTCAATTTTTTAGATAGAAAATTTATGGAGAAGCGGAAGTTGAATGTACTGTTGGCCGCTCAAGAAAAAGAGAAAACGCAGAAAGAAGCCGTTGAGGCTAAATTCAATAAGGAGTTCGTAAAATTTGTTACGCGAATAGACGATCGTGTGATTGATGAGTTTATGGAGTTCTGCAACTTCTACGATATCGAAATCCTTCGTGCTTCAGAATACCAACTAGCACAAAAAGTACTGAACAAGTACGATGCTTTTTTAAGACGTTGACAGCCATTTTTTTCAGTGTTGAATTGTCGATAATTTATATGTCTATAGTTTTAACCACAAAGGGTACAGAAATTCACGAAGCCCACTAAGGATGAATAAATCGGAGAATGAAATAGCAAATCAAATTATTGGTTATACCTCTACTTCACATACTTCTCCAAATACATCCACACGGTTTCTGCTACAATTTTATGCCCCGCACGGTTAGGATGAATTCCGTCCGATTGATTTAAATCTTCTTCCCCGCCTACGTTTTCAAGTAGAAAGGGAATTAAATCTACTTTCTTGTCTTTCGCTACTTTGGCAAAAACCTTACGGAATGATTCAGTGTATTCCTGTCCCAGATTAGGCGGAATCTGCATGCCTGCCAAAAGGATTTTAGTGCTCGGTTTGGCTTGGCGCACTTTGTCGATCATGGCTTTCAAGTTGGCTTCTGTTTCTTGAATACTTAAGCCACGAAGACCATCGTTTCCGCCCAATTCTAATACAAAAATATCGGGCTTTCCTTGTAGTATCCAGTCAATTCTGTCTAAACCACCAGCCGAAGCTTCACCACTTAAACCAGCATTGATTACCTCATAATTCAGCCCCAAAGAATCTATCTTTTTCTGAATAAGGTTGGGGAAGGCTTCCTCCAAGCTTATACCATAACCAGCTGTAATACTGTCACCAAAAAAGATGATTTTTTTCTTTTCTTGACTGTTTGGGCTGAGCCAAAACGTAAGCATAAAAGTTAAAATACTGAGGATCGGAAGTTTTGAAATCATATGTTTCTACACTTAATTGAAGGATCATTAAACATTCGGGCGATAATTTCGTCTTGTTTGTCTACATCCCTATTACTACATGGCAAGTATACTTAAGGTTCAAGACCTAACGAAAACTTACAAAAGCGGTTCTAAAAATTTAACCGTGCTCAAAAATGTAAATTTTGAAATTGAAAAAGGCACAAGTTTCTCTATAGTTGGACCTTCGGGTAGTGGAAAAACTACTTTGCTTGGACTTTGTGCTGGCCTCGACAGGGCCTCATCGGGCAAAGTGGTGCTGAATGGACATGCCTTGGAAACGCTCAATGAAGACCAAAGGGCGGCTGTTCGTAATCAGAATGTTGGTTTTGTATTTCAAAATTTTCAATTGCTACCCACACTTACCGCGCTCGAAAATGTGATGGTACCAATGGAGTTGCGAAAGGAAAAAAATATCAGAGCACGTTCGTTAGAATTACTCGACCGTGTAGGTTTGGCCGATAGACATGACCATTACCCAACACAGCTTTCGGGGGGGGAACAACAGCGTATTTCAATTGCTAGGGCTTTTTCAAATCAACCTGAAATCCTATTTGCCGATGAACCTACAGGGAATTTGGATGAAGAAACTTCTGAAAAAGTAGAAGAGCTGCTCTTCAGTTTAAATAAAGAAGCGGGCACCACCTTAATTTTGGTAACGCATGATTTAGAGCTGGCCAATAAGACCAATCGAATCATTAGAATTAAAGGCGGACAAGTGGTTTTTGATTCGGAATTGGCGAATACCGAAACCTCAATTTGATTGTTTTAGATGAGCATTAATTCAAATAATTTTCAGTCGAATTCTTCTGCCAAATGGTTATTTCTAATGGCTTGGCGCGATGCGCGAAAAAGTAAGTCGAGGCTTTTTCTATTCATTTCATCCATCATTCTTGGTATTGCCGCTTTGGTGGCGATTAACTCTTTCAGCGAAAATTTAAAAGACGATATCAACGGCCAAGCAAAAGAATTGCTCGGTGCGGATCTAGAATTAAGTGCTAACAAAGATGATTTCAGTTATCCATTTCTTGATACGCTGGATTATGAAGTTTCATCTGAAAACAGCTTTGCCTCCATGGTGTACTTCCCTAAAAACCAAGGCAGTCGACTGGTAGATGTTAGGGCTTTAGAAGGTGCATTTCCTTTTTACGGAGTGATTGAGTCTAACCCTGCTTCAGCCGCTCAATCATTTAGAGATGGACAAGCGAAAGCTTTGGTAGACCAAAGTGTTTTGGTGCAGTATGATGTTCAAGTAGGCGATTCCGTCCGAATTGGTAAGGTCACCTTTTTGATTGAAGGCGCCTTGATCAGTTCACCATCACAGTCTATGGCCGCTACTTTGGTAGCCCCTGCGGTGTATATTCCTATGAAATATGTGGAGGCTACGGGGCTGATTCAGAAAGGGAGTCGTGTTCAATACAGGAAGTTCTACAAGTTGAACGATCTAGATCCTGAATTTGACCTAGATGAACAGCTAAGAACCGACCGAGAGTATCTGCGTACCGAAGGAATTCGTGGCGATACGGTAGAGGAAAGAAAGCGAGACACAGGCCGTACTTTCGAAGACTTGAGCAGCTTCTTGAATTTGGTGGCTTTTGTGGCCTTACTCTTGGGTTGCGTAGGTGTAGCCAGCGCGGTACATATTTACATAAAAGAAAAAATCAGAACCGTGGCGATTCTTCGCTGCCTTGGCGCTAAAGGGAGAGATACCTTTTTAATCTACCTTATTCAAATTGGAGTCATTGGGCTGATAGGTGCAACGATTGGTGCCTTTTCAGGAACACTTTTACAAACCATCTTACCAAAAGTATTTGCAGATTTTCTACCAGTAGAAGTCAACTTCAGTATTTCTTGGCCTTCTATTTTAGGAGGCATTGCTACGGGGCTTGTCGTGTCTATCCTTTTTGCGCTTACGCCACTTTTAGCAATCAGAAAGGCATCGCCATTACTTACCTTAAGGAACACGCCTGATGGAGAAAACGGTGCAAGAGATCCACTGAGGTGGTTGGTTTTTGGCGGAATCTTCATTTTCATTTTTGGCTTTGCTTATTTACAAATCGGAGACCTCTCGAACAGTTTTGTGTTTACCATTTCGGTATTAATGGCATTTGGGTTTTTAGTGCTCATCGCTCGTTTGGCCATGTGGGCAGTGAAGAAATTCTTCCCAACGGGCTGGAGTTACCTTTGGCGACAGAGTTTGGCCAATTTATATAGACCGAATAACCAAACTACGATATTGATTGCCTCCATTGGTTTGGGTACAGCGCTGATTACCACCCTCTATTTTATTCAGGGTTTACTGATCAGTCAGGTAGAAATTACCACCGATGCAGGCCGCCCGAACATGATGCTGTTCGATATTCAATCGTATCAGAAGGATGAAATAGCAGATTTTACCAAAGCACAAGGTTTACCCGTATTGCAGCAAGTGCCTGTAGTAACTATGAGGCTATCAAAAATTAACGGCAATACTTTGGCCGATGTAATGGCCGATTCCACCTTGAATTATCGCTCAGGTGCTTTCAATCGTGAATGGCGAATTACATACCGTGATAGCCTTATTGAGTCAGAGAAATTGGTGGAAGGAGAGTTCAGGACTATGAAAACGAGTACTGATTCTGTTTTTGTGACCATAGAGAAGGGCTATGCCGAAAGTAGCCGAATCAAACTAGGTGACGAACTCATTTGGAATGTGCAGGGAGTTCCGATTACCAGCTATGTGGGTGGCTTTAGAGAAATTGATTGGGAAAGAGTACAGACAAATTTCTTGGTGCTTTTCCCCGAAGGAGTTTTAGAAAAAGCACCGCAGTTTCATGTGTTGATTACAAGGGTTAAATCCACTGAAGAAGGAGCGCTTTATCAACGCGATATTGTCAAGAAATACCCGAATGTTTCCGTAATCGACATTGGTTTGATTCTGACCACAGTGGATGAAATCTTAGGTAAAATCTCGTTTGTCATCCGCTTTATGGCCTTGTTTAGTATTGTTACTGGGCTATTGGTTTTAATTGGCTCGGTAATTCTGAGCAAATTTCAACGCATCAGAGAAAGCATTTTGTTAAGAACTTTAGGTGGAAGTAAACGTCAAATCTTGACCATTAATAGCCTTGAATATTTTGTGTTGGGCAGTTTGGCTTCGCTTTCAGGAATTATGTTGGCTTTACTGGGTAGCTGGGCTTTGGCCTACTTTACTTTCGAAACGTCTTTCGTACCAAACGTGCTTCCAGTATTATTGGTTTATGTTTCCATTACTTCATTAACGGTTTTGATTGGGTTGCTGAACAGCCGAGGTATTTTAAGCAAATCCCCGCTAGAAGTGCTTAGGAGTGAAATTCAATGATCGGATTAATATTTCATTTAACCGATGTATTCCCTTTTCGTATTTTTTTGAAAATGACTATGATTGAAGGTACTTTAAAAGACGGCAAGTTTGCAGGTAAATGGAAACAGTCTGGTCAGACTTTCGACATGAACCTCGAGAAAAAGGAAAAGAAATAATAAGCACAAACGAGTAACATATGAAAAGCCTTACAGTGAAAGCTGTAAGGCTTTCTGTTTTTATTAGCTCCTTATTCCTGCTCCGCGAAAATAAGCAGCGTTGTGTTCTGATGGGGAAATAATTATCTTCTGCACTAATTCAACCTTAATGACCATGAAAAAACATTTCTTAAGGGCAATTGCCTCCCTTTTTTTACTCACCTTAGTCGTTCACCTGCAAGCGCAAGTAGAAAAAGCGCCCAACCGCAGCGAAGGCGAAGGGCCTTTCGAAAGGCTTATTATACGCGGAGTTACGCTAATAAATGGCAATGGAGCTCCCCCCACTGGTCCAGTAGATATTGTGGTGGAAAAGAATATCATCAAGGGCATTTATAATGTAGGTTACCCAGGCCTAGAAATCCGTGAACAAGACCGCCCGAAAGTAGGGCCAAAGGATCAAGTAATGGACTTGGAAGGTATGTACCTAATGCCGGGTTTCGTAGATATGCACGGCCATATAGGCGGGTCTGCACAAGGTACGCCAGCAGAATATGTGTTTAAACTTTGGTTGGCACACGGCATTACCACAATTCGCGATCCTTCTACAGGCAATGGTCTTCAGTGGGTTTTAGATCAGAAAGAAAAGAGTAATCAAAATACCATTACTGCGCCTAGAATTTTGGCCTACACAGGTTTTGGCCAAGGAGCAAAAGAACCAATTTCAACACCAGAAATGGCCAGAGAATGGGTAAGGCAAAATAAAGCCAAAGGAGCAGACGGTATTAAGTTTTTTGGGGCTGCCCCTGAAATTATGCAGGCCGCTTTGGAAGAAAATAAGAAGCTAGGCTTAAGGTCCGCTATGCATCATGCACAAATGGACGTAGTGCGTTGGAATGTGCTAAATTCTGCCCGAGCAGGATTGACTTCAATGGAGCACTGGTACGGCTTGCCTGAAGCGCTATTCACAGACAGAAGGGTTCAGAATTATAGCTTAGACTATAACTACAGAAATGAACAAGACCGTTTTGGGGAAGCAGGTAAACTCTGGGCACAGGCAGCACCTCCTTTTTCAGATCACTGGAACAGCGTGATGAACGAATTGATTGAGCTGGATTTCACTTTAGATCCCACCTTCAATATTTATGAAGCCAGCCGTGATTTAATGCGTGCTTATACAGCCGAATGGCACCAAGAATATACACTTCCTTCGCTTTGGGAATTCTATCGCCCGAGCAAAAGGTCGCATGGGTCTTATTGGTTCTATTGGGGAACGGAAGAAGAAGTGGCGTGGAAAGAAAACTATCGCCTTTGGATGACTTTTGTGAATGAATACAAAAACCGTGGCGGCCGAGTAACTGCGGGTTCCGATTCTGGGTTTATCTTCCAGTTGTATGGTTTCGCTTATATCCGTGAGTTAGAATTGCTTCGCGAAGCAGGATTCCATCCACTTGAGGTTATTATGTCCGCTACTTTGAACGGGGCAGAAGCCTTGGGAATGGCCGATAAAATTGGGACGGTTGAAGTAGGCAAGTTTGCAGATTTTGTAATTGTAGAAGAAAATCCTTTACAAAATTTAAAAGTGCTTTACGGTACAGGAGCATTAAAACTGAATGATGACAATGAACTTGTTCGTGTTGGGGGAGTTCGTTATACGGTGAAAGATGGAATAGTGTATGATGCCAAAAAGCTTCTGGAAGACGTGAAGAAAATGGTAGATGAGAAAAAGAACGGAATGACCTTCAAAATGACAGAAAAATACTAAATATATGAAAGCCCACTTATCGATATTGCTATGCTGTACCGTGTTTTTCTTTGCTTGTTCAGGCGAAAAGACTGAAGAAAAGGAAGAAGTTCAAGCCTACGCTGTGGATGGCACTGCCCTTTACATTCCAGAAAGAAGTGAAAAGGCTACTTCAGCCTTGACTGCTAATTTAGAAGAAGCTCAAAAGAACTTTGATGACGACCCTAGCGAAATGAACACCATTTGGTTAGGAAGGCGTTGGGCGTATTTAACCAACTATAATAAAGCCATTGAGGTGTTTACAGCGGGAATTAATAAGTTTCCAAATTCTTATAAGCTTTATAGACATAGAGGTCATCGCTACATTAGTACACGCCAATTTGAAAAAGCTGAGGCTGATTATAAAAAAGCATTTGAGTTGATGGATAGGGAGAAAATTGAAGTTGAACCTGATGGTGCACCAAATAGCATGAACATTCCGCTTTCAAATACCCAATTCAACATTCTTTATCACTATGGGTTGGCGCTTTATCTCCAAGGTAAGTTTGAAGAAGCTACTGCTATTTATAAGGAATGCCTGAAATACAGTGTAAATGATGACTTACTAGTGGCCACTACGGATTGGCTTTATATGAGCCTTATGCGAGAAGGTAAAGCAGAAGAAGCCGCCACAGTACTTGAGCCGATTCATTCAGAAATGAACATTATCGAAAACGATAGTTATTATAAGCGTATTATGATGTACAAGGGGGAGCTGGCAAAAGAAGAGCTGCTCAGAACTGACCAAATGGATGTGGCGCTTAGCTTGGCTACTCAGGGTTACGGAATGGGAAATTGGTATTTATATAATGGAGACACGACCAAGGCGAAAGAAATCTTTCAAAAGGTAATTGAAACAGGCAATTGGCCTGCCTTTGGCTATGTGGCCGCTGAGGTCGATCTGTATAGATTGAAAGACTAGTTAAAAAGCTCATAGAACCAAAAAGGCCATCTCAATTCAATTGAGATGGCCTTTCATTTTGGGAGTGATATTTTTTAGTTACCTCCTGATTTTGCTGCTGGAGCTCCACCTTCAGGTGCAACAGGCATTGGAACGCCTAATTTTTCAAATACAGCTTTAGTAATGTTGTCTTCTTCTCTGGCTGCTAAAACGATTCCGCCAGTATCAGTACCTGCATTAAGGATCATACCGTAGCCTTTTTCTTTTCTAACCTCTTCAATGGCGTTTTGAACCTTTACATAAATTGGATTGAACAGATTGTTCGATTTATTGCTTAATGATTCGTCTGCTTTTTGAGAAAAGTTTGCAAAATCGGCTTGTAACTTTCTGATTTCAGCTTCTTTTTCCTGCATGGCCGTTGGTGCTGCAGTTCCTAATTGAGCCAATTGCTGATATTCTGCAATTTTAGTATCAATTGTTCTTTGTTTGCTCTCTACCTGACTGGCCAATTGTTTTTGATAGACTTGTAGGTCGGCATTGATTTGAGGAATTTCAGGCATACTAAATACAATAGCATCTATGCTTGTATAACCAACTTTAAATTCCTGGCTCCAGGCTGTCATTGCCATTAAAAACAATGATGTAGCGAGTAATAGTTTACGATTCATGACTTTAAGATTCAAATTAATGTTTTAGTTCTTCTTTTTTAATAACTCCAATTCCTCTAGCACAAACTCTGTGTAATCGTGTTCGGGGTTAGAGTAAATAATGCTCATGTCGGCAGCTTTATCAAGCATGTAGTCGAGGTTATGTTTTCTACAAACCACTTCTGTTGCTTCAAACATTTTTTGTCTGATGGGTCTTAACAATTCGTTTTGCTTTTTATATATAAGGCCATCATAACCAAAAAACTCTGTCGATTTATCTAGGGCTTCTTGTTCTTTAAGATCAATTTCTTTTTGTTTTTCCTTTATCATTTCAGGAGTAAACAAAATTTCTTTGGCCCTAAGCTCTGCCCTCATCTTCTCTGCTTCGTTTTGCAAACTCCGTACCACTTTGTCATATTCCTTGTGGAGATCTTCTATCTCCTTCTGTTTTTGGCTGTATTCAGGCATTTTAGATAAAATATACTCTGAATCTATGTGGCCAAACTTTTGTGCAAAGGCTTTATTTTGAGCGAGCACAAAGTTAGAAATTACGAAGAATAATACTATGGCAGGCGAAATTTTGTGCATGTTATCTGATTTGTTGACCAATAGTGAAGTGAATTTGAGAACCTCCATCAATTCCCAATTCTCTATCAGAATCAAAACCATATGCCCAGTCAAGACCTAGCAAGCCAAATGCAGGAAGGAATACTCTTGCTCCTACACCAGCCGATCTAAATAAATTTCTTGGAGAATACTCCGAGTAATTATTCCATGCATTACCCGCTTCACCAAAGCCCAACAGGTAAATTACAGAAGATGGCTTGAGCGATACAGGATACCTTAATTCAGCTACAAACTTATTAAAGATAAGTCCACCTCTAAAACCGGTTTGCGGATCTACTGGCACAATACTGTTATCATCATAACCTCTTAACGCAATAATGTCTTGTCCAATTATAAAGTTGTTTGCTCCATTTAATCCGTTACCCCCTAAGAAGAACCTTTCGAATGGCCCCGTATCGGTTTTGTTTCCGTAAGAACCAATGAACCCAAGGTGAGCCCTAGCGTTTAATACAAACTTGCTAGGAAGCTGTATAAAGAACGAAGCATCCATTAAAGTTTTGTTGTACTCAATAAATTGATAACGCTCTCTGGTGGTAAGGTTTGGACTGCCTTCTCCGCTAAACCTATCTAAGAATAATGAGTAAGGTGGTGTTAAGTTTATATTTAAAGAGAACTGAGAGCCACTAGTAGGGAACTGCGGACTATCAATGTTACTTCTTGAAATGGCAGTATTGAATGTAACACTATTGGCTTGACCAGTAGAGAAACCAAGTGTGTTGCCAAAATTAAATACATCGTAGAATTGGTAAGAAATACTATTGGAGAGCGTGAAAAAGTCATCTGGCCAACGAAGTTTTCTACCTAAACCAATGGTAAATCCAGAAGCCTTTAGGTATCCGTTTACATCAGAAGGATTGTAATAATCTGTAAAGGTTCTGTTTACTGTTCTATTAAAGCTTACACTGAAGTTGTTAGGCTTTTTTCCTCCAAGCCAAGGCTCAGAGAAAGTCATGTTATAGTTCTGGAAACGTCTACCATTAGATTGAATCTGTACGGAAAGTCGTTGTCCATCACCAGACGGATAAGGTCTCCACTTGCTCCAATCTCCAATGTTCTTAACCGAGAAATTGTTGAGTTGAAGCCCTACGGTACCTACGAAACCAAATGGACCACCGAAACCTCCTGAAAGCTGGATTTGATCTGATGATTTTTCAACAAGGCTGAATTCAATATCTACAGTGCCATCTCCGTTGTTCGGAATTGGCTTTGGATTGATTTGCTCAGGGTCGAAATAACCTAGCTGAGCCAGCTCTCTCGTGGTTCTAATTAATTCTTTTCTACTGAATTTTTGTCCTGGCAGGGTTCTGATTTCTCTTAACACTACATGGTCACTTGTTCTATCATTTCCTGTAAGAATAATTCTTTTAATAGTGGCTTGTTCCCCTTCATACATCCTCATTTCAAGGTCTATGGAGTCATTGTCAGCCCTTACTTCAACCACTTCTAACCTAAAGAACAAATACCCATCATCCATGTAGAGTGAGTTGATATCATCTCCGGTTTGCCCGTCAAAAGAGGTTCTAGCTTCTATTCGCTCTCTATTGTAAACATCACCTTTTTTGATGCCTAAAAGGTCCGATAACTCGGAAGAAGTGTATTTGTAATTACCTGTCCAGTCAATATCTCTGATGTAGTACTTATTTCCTTCATCTATTTCAATGTTAAGGTCAATATAATCATCGTCTACTTTTTTAATGGAACTACCAACGATGGTCGCATCTCTGTAACCTTTTGTATTGTAGAAAGCAATCAACGCATCTTTGTCTGCTTCAAATTCTGATTGAATGAACTTCGAGCTTTGAAGGAAGTTGAGCTTAACGTTGTCATTTATAAAAGATTTAAACCTTGACTCGCTTACAGAATAGGTTGAGTCCATATAGTTTGAGACCGTCTTAGGGCTGGTCTTAAATATTTGGTCGAAAAGTCTTGCTACAAGCCAGAAGCGTGGTTTTTCATTGGTTTTCTTTAAAGGCTTCTTTAGTCGTTGATCTGAAAAAGAGTTGTTGCCTTCGAATTCAATTTTATTGATTCTAACCTTCGACATTTTATCCACTATAAAGGTCAATTGAGCACCTTTATTGCCGAGCGAATCGGCCTCTTGAAGTGTTTTTACATTGGCATTTAAATAGCCTTTTTCTACATAATATTTTCGAATAATGTTTTCACTGTTTTTAATCAGTGGAGCACTAGCTACCTTACCAATTACGCCAATTTGTTCTTTTAAGTCTGATTTTTGGGAAGAGTTAATGCCTTCAATTTCGAATTTTGTAATTCTTGGTCGTTCTGTGATTCTAAACTCTAAAAAGGCTCTATCTCCTTCAATTTTGGTGAGCCAAATCTGAACATCAGCGATAATGCCTTGCTTCCATAATTTTTTGATGGCATCGGAAATTTCGTTTCCGGGAATACCAATTTTATCGCCTACTTTAATGCCCACTAGGCCTGTAAGGGCTCTTTCCTCTATGGTGCTGAGGCCAGTGTATTGTACCTCTGCAATTTCAAAAACCCTTGGGTTTGTATAGTCAATTTGAACACCTTCTGCCGTATTCACACCATATCTCACCTGCCCTTTAACTTGCGTTAAACCACATATGCTAATGACCAGAAGTAAAAATATTTTCTTCATTCCCAAGGTTAATTCTATATCTGTTCGCTCGTTTTACCGAACCTTCTTTCTCTTGTTTGGTACGAGACAATTGCCTCATACAAATGCTCTCTTCTAAAGTCTGGCCAAAGCGTATCCGTGATAAAAAACTCGGTATAGGCCATTTGCCATAATAGAAAATTACTTATTCTTTGTTCGCCACTTGTTCTAATCAACAACTCTGGATCAGGAATCCCCGATGTCGACAAATGGTTTTCAATTACTTCACCTGTAATGTTTTCAGCTTTTAATGCTCCTGTTTCGCATTTAGCGGCAATCTGCTTCATTGCATTGGTAATATCCCATTTACCACTATAACTCAAAGCCAACACTAAAGTCATTCTCTTGTTCTTCGAGGTGGTTTCCATTGCTTGTGCCAATTCGCGCTGGCAGGATTCCGGTAAACTTGCAATGTCACCAATAGCCGTTAATTTAATGTCATTATCCATCAAGGTTTTTATTTCCTTGTTGATGGTGGCTACCAATAACTGCATTAGGGCGTTAACTTCTAGTTTAGGCCTGTTCCAATTTTCAGTTGAAAATGCGTATAGGGTAAGGTATTCAATGCCCAATTCTGCACAACCTTCGGTAGTATCTCTTACCGCTTTGATGGCATTCTTGTGACCAAAAACACGGGCTGCACCTTGGCTTTTTGCCCAACGGCCGTTACCATCCATGATTACGGCTATGTGTTTTGGAAGTGAGTCGAGCTTAATTTTGTTCTTCATTGTATCTGCTTCGCGAAAAAGCGAGTGCGAAGGTACGAAAATGGTTATTGTTTTTAAACCCTAATTGATTCTTTATCAGAGCTATCTAAATTTGCCTTGCGGACACACGATTTTATAGAGTGTATAGCTTATGGATATTGACGTGAAGAACATCCAATCGTCATCATTAGGATTGCCCCCTCTGTAATCTTTAATCGAAGGAGTGTCTACAGAAACATTATCCAATGTGTCTGAATTTGTTTTGATTGCGCTGGTTGATGCTGCTAATGTCCACCTTCTATCAATTCTGTATTTAAGCCCTATACCTATGGGCAGTTTTAAGTTCAATCCAGAATCATAAGAAGTTCCAGAACCATCTTCTCCCGTATATTTATAGGCGCCAAGGCCAAACAAAATATAAGGGGTCCAAAACTGTTGTAGCTTTTCGTCTCGATAATCGAGGAAGTTATACTCCCAAAGAAAATCAACGTTAAAAAAACGACCTTTAAATGAAGCCTTTCTGTTTGCTGAAAACACGTCAAATGCTTCGCTATCTACACCTTTGAGTTTTCCATATCCCGCTGAAATGCGGGTATTAAAACCATTATTAAGGTGTTTCTTAACAAAGAACTGTGCTCCTAAAGTTGAATTTCCAAAATCATATGTGCGGGCTACATCGCCAAGGTAGTTATAAGCCCCTAGCTCAAAACCCACCTCAGAGTCTTGCGCTTTCGCACTGAAAGTTGACAGCAGAAATGCTGCTATCAAGAATGATTTCTTCAAAAACTTAGGTAATACAGTTTTATCCGTATGATATGCTCGCAAGCTAGATAACATTGTGATTTCGTTTCAAAAATGGCCAGTTAAATATTGTTAATTCAATTTCTGGCGTCTACCCCCCAATTCAACTTTTGTCGCAAGGTATCAAAATAGCTGTTATGATCGAACCTTACCAGCTTTGCCTCAAACGACTCCCTCTTAACGGATATTTTTACTTTATCGTCTACACTACACGACCTTGAGTCTAAAGACACCATAAAACGATTGGTTCTACCTTCAATCTCAAAGGTAATTTCGCTTTGGTCCGAAACAATGATTGGCCGAACATTTAGGTTATGCGGTGAAACTGGGGTAAGAATAAAGTTCTTCAACCTTGGGTGAACCAATGGCCCTCCGCAACTCAATGAATACCCCGTTGAACCTGTTGGGGTTGAAACGATTAATCCATCGGCCCAATAGGCGTTTAAGTATTCTCCATCTACATAGGTATGCACCACAATCATAGATGAGGTTTCTTTTTTGACGATGGTAAATTCGTTCAGCCCAAAATTGAAAGGAGCAAAAAGTTCCTCATTTGAATCTACATGAATTAATGACCTGCTTTCGACATTGAAATTGCCAGAAACTAATGCGTTAACCGCATTGTTAATTTCACCACGCGGGGTAGTGGCTAAAAAACCGAGTCTACCTAGGTTGATACCCACAATGGGTGTTTCGTATTCTGCGGTATAAGCAATTGTGTCGAGCATAGTACCGTCACCTCCCAAACTCAAAACAAAGTCGATATCAGAGAGGTCGTCACCAGGCAGGAGAATTCTACTTGGGTTAGCACTTAGCTTTACTTTTTTTAGCTGTTTTTCAAAATCTTTCGACATCGAAATGTCAATCGACTTTTCGCTTAAAACCTGAAGTAAATCTTTAACACAATCAATGGCTTCGGGTGTAATGCTTTTTCCGTGGAGGGCAATTTTCATAGGCTGTTAAATGTTGAGGTATTTCATCAACATGTCATAACGGTCTTGGTCGTTCGATTTGATTTCAATTTCTTGAAATTTACCAATTACTTTATATCCAAAACGTTCGATGGAAGCACTGATGTGCGAAATATCTGGCTTATTTACTTTTAAAGTAAGCTTAATTCTTGAGGCATCCATGTAATCGTTGGTAACACAGCTACTCAAAATTTTGGCGTTTTCGCCTTCAACAATTCTGCTGATTTCGGCTAATGAATAGTCTCTATAATTCATAGAAACAATGAGAATTGCCCCTGGTTCTTGAACAGCCATTGATTGAGCAAAACTGCTAATGGTGTCTTCTATGGTTACCACACCCAAGAAATTTCCGTTTCTCCCAATAATTGAAACCAGTTGAACTTCATGCTCATGGGCCATTTTAATGACATCGTAAAAATGCTGGTCTTCAAAAATAAAGCAGTCCTCTGCAAACAAATCGTATTCACTAATGGGCCGAGTAGCATCATTATTTTCTAGGATCACTTCTTCGGAAATAAAGCCTAAGAACTTTCCTTTCTCTACTACAGGCAACTGGTTTGTGCGTAATTCTTCCATCCAAATAATGGCCTTATTGCCATCATCGGTTAATTTTAAGGGTGGAATCAAATAATTTATCAGTTCTGCTGCGGTCATGCTGCCTTTGTTTAAACCTTTTAAATACAAGGCTAATTTCTACTAATTGCCCAATACGTTAAAAGGTTGTGTAACCAGTTTTCAACTTGTGATTTAAACAATATTATAAAAACTCACCCAATTTTTAAGCATTTCTAATCCGTATTGGGTCAAAATAGCTTCGGGGTGAAATTGTATTCCAGCTACTTTCAATTCAACATTTTCAAAGGCCATTAGCTCTCCATTTTCTGTATAAGCAATGGGAGAAAGGCTTTTAGGTAAATTTTGAAGTACTAATGAATGATAACGCACAACGTTAAATTCATTGGGTAAATCGTTGAATATAATTGCTTCTGTGGTTTTAATACTAGAAATCTTACCATGCATTGGGTAATTGGCTTTTACCAAAGAAGCTCCCAAATATTGACCTATGGCTTGGTGTCCCAAACAAATTCCAAGCATTGGTATTTGACCAATTTTGCTTTTGACCACGTCCATTAATATACCAGCTTTTTCTGGCTTTTCTGGCCCAGGAGATAGAACAATAGCCGAATACTTACTAAAATTAATGCTTTCAATAGAAACGTTGTTTCTAATCACCTCGGCTTCAATCTTAAGTTGGCCAAAGTAATCCACCAGGTTATAGGTGAAAGAATCGAAGTTATCTAAAATGAGTATCAAGTGATTTGAGGCGAAACCATTTCTTTGATAGAATCCAGCATTTCTTCGGCAAAGGGCAATACTACATTTAGGGCTTCAATCAGGTTGGGGCCAAGTTTTACTAAATAAGGATAAAGCACCAAATCTTCGTCTTGCCCCGGTAGTTCAATGCCAAAACTGTTGGTAAGCCAAAGGAGAATACTTAAGCCAATGGCCCATTTGGCAATGCCTACAATGGCGCCAGCAAATTTGTCTACTCCTCCTAGCAGTGTCATATCCACTACTTTCTTCATTAGTTTTCCAATCATATTCACCAACAGAATAATGGCTAGAAAAATAACTAAGAAGGAAATAAATGGAAGAAGGTGATCCATGCCTTCTATGTGCTCTTGCAAATAGGAAATGCCAATTTCCATAAGCTTGAAACCACCAATAATCGCCAGAATAAAGGCCAATATTCCGATGATTTCTAAGAGTAACCCTTTTCTAAAACCCATTACCGCCCCGAAAACAAGCGGTATTAATAGTATGATGTCAAGGGTTTTCAATGAATTAGGCTGTCAGTAATTGCTTTACTAAAGTTGAAATGGTTTTGCCATCCGCTTTTCCAGCTAGGGCTTTGGTGGCTGCGCCCATTACTTTACCCATGTCTTGAGGGCCAGTAGCGCCTACTTGAGCAATAATTTTCTGAAGCTCAGCTTTTACTTCTTCTTCGCTAAGTTGTTTTGGTAAATATTTTTCGATTACCTCAACTTCGGCCATTTCAATGGCATAAAGATCTTCTCTATTTTGCTCTTTATATATTTGAGCAGAATCTCTTCTTTGCTTTACCGCTTTTATTAAGAGCTTCATTTCAGCATCTTCAGAAACTCCTTCGGTATTTCCTTTTTCAGTTTCCGCTAAAAGAATCATCGATTTGATTGCTCTCAAGGCTTTCAAGTCATCTTTACGCTTCTCAAGCATTGCACTTTTAATATCTACGTCAATCTGTTGTTTTAGGCTCATCTCAAAATTTTTACGATCAATGAAATCATTAACTTGCGGGCAAAGTTATGCAAATAAAAATATTCCATGACTAAGCTTAGTGTCAACATCAACAAGATAGCCACAATTCGGAACGCCCGTGGCGGAAATAACCCCAATGTAGTTCAAGTAGCAATTGATTGCGAACGCTTTGGTGCTCAAGGGGTTACGGTACACCCTCGCCCAGATGAACGTCATATTACCAGACAGGATGTTTACGATTTGAAGAAAGTAGTAACTACTGAATTCAATATTGAGGGATATCCTGATGAGCGTTTTATGAAAATGGTAAAAGAAGTGAAGCCAGAACAGGCCACGCTAGTACCTGATCCTCCAGGGGTTCTTACTTCCAATGCCGGTTGGGATACCGTTGCTCATGAAGAGTTTTTGAAAGAAGTGATTTCGGAACTAAAAGCGGCTGGGATCCGTGTTTCGATTTTCGTAGCGCCAGAAATTGATATGATTGAAGGAGCTGCCAAAGTAGGCACTGACCGTGTTGAGCTTTATACCGAAATGTATGCTTCTGCTTATGAAAGGGATAAAGTAAAAGCCATTGCTGATTATAAATTGGCTGCAGCAAGAGCAAAAGAATTAGGCCTTGGAATTAACGCTGGCCACGATTTAGATTTAAAGAATTTGGCCTACTTGAAACAAGAAATTCCTTTTATGGATGAGGTTTCCATTGGGCATGCCTTGGTTTGCGATGCGCTATACTTTGGTTTAGAAAATACTATTCAACTTTATTTAAGAGAATTAAGATAATGCAAGAACTCTATTTTAGAGAATTGGGAGAGGGGAAGCCATTAATCATCCTTCATGGCCTATTAGGTACATCAGACAACTGGCTTACATTGGGTAAAAAGTATGCTGAGCATTTTAAAGTATACATCCTAGACCAGCGGAATCACGGTCAGTCTTTTCATGACGATGAGTTTTCTTATCCTGCAATGGCAGAGGATTTACTCAACTTTATGAACAATCATAATATTGAGAAAGCTCATATTCTTGGTCATTCAATGGGAGGTAAGGTGGCCATGACATTCGCTACCGAGCACCCAAATCGAGTAGATAAGTTGATTGTAGCCGATATTGGCCCGCAATCCTATCCGCCACATCACACCCTTATTTTTAAAGGTTTGTTTTCACTAGATCTTCCCAATTTGAGTTCTAGAAAAGAAGCAGATGAAAAGCTGGCGGAATATATTCCAGAGTTTGGAGTGCGTCAGTTTTTGCTTAAAAACTTAGCGAGGAATAACGATGCATTTGAGTGGAAAATGAACTTAGATGTAATTGCGAAAGAAATTGATAAAGTGGGCTTGGGCCTAAACCATAATGCTGAATATAAGGGAAGCACTTTATTTGTTCGAGGTGGAAAGTCGGATTATATAAAGGATTCTGACTTAAACTTAATTCATTCCATTTTTAAGGATAGTAAAATCGAAACGATTGAAGGCGTAGGTCATTGGCTGCATGCCGAAAAGCCAGAAGAATTTTTGAATCTCACCTTAGATTATTTGCAAAATGGGTAGTGGACAAGTTTTTATGATTCCGAATGTGATTTCGGCAGATACCCAGCAAGCGGTTATTCCCGAACAAGTGCGCGAGGCCATTCTTAAATGCGACCTGTTTTATGTAGAAGATTTAAGAACTGCTAGAAGATACCTTAGTTCGTTAAGGCTTGGTTTAGTAATTGAAGAGCTTCAGTTTGAAATTTTAAACAAGAAAACCTCTTTCGAAGATTGTTTCGAACTGATACAGCCCGCGCTTTCAGGAAAAAACATTGGAGTGATATCAGAGTCTGGCTGTCCTGGCGTGGCAGATCCTGGCGCTCGTTTGGTACACATGGCACATCAGTTTGGGGTGAAGGTAAACCCTTTGGTTGGGCCTTCTTCGATACTTTTGGCCTTAATGGCAAGCGGTTTCAACGGTCAATCATTTACCTTTCATGGCTACTTGCCTATCGACAGAAAAGAAAGACAGCAGGCCATTAGAGATTTGGAAAAAGAGTCTAATTCGAAAAATGTCACCCAAATTTTCATGGATACGCCATATCGAAACGAGGCTTTATTGACAGACATCCTAAAAGTGGCGAAAAAGGAAACTTTCTTATGTGTAGCCAAGGATATTTCAGGAGCAACAGAGCATATTGTTTCCAAATCAGTAGGTAAATGGAAAGCTTCAGACATTGACATGAAGAAGACTCCAGCTATCTTTCTGCTTTACAGTAGTTAGTATTACAAACATTTGTTTTCATAATAGAATCAAAAGCCTAATTTTGGCCTCCAATATTTCAAGAAATAAAGATTAATATATGTCATATCTATTTACCTCTGAGTCAGTTTCCGAAGGGCACCCTGATAAAGTCTCTGATCAAATTTCCGATGCACTCATCGATAACTTCTTGGCTTTCGATCCTGATTCAAAAGTGGCTTGTGAAACCTTAGTGACTACTGGTCAAGTGATTTTGGCAGGTGAGGTAAAGTCTAAAACTTACCTTGACGTTCAGAGAATTGCTAGAGACGTAATTGAGAGAATTGGTTATACAAAAGCTGAATATCAGTTCGATAGCAAGTCTTGTGGTGTGCTTTCAGCCATTCACGAGCAGTCTCAAGACATTAATCAAGGAGTTGACAGAGCGAGCAAAGAAGAGCAAGGCGCTGGTGACCAAGGTATGATGTTCGGTTATGCTACTAAAGAGACTGAAAACTACATGCCTTTAGCATTAGATCTTTCTCATAAAATTCTTCAAGAATTAGCAGACCTAAGAAGAGAATGTAAGGAAATTCCTTACCTAAGACCAGACGCAAAATCTCAGGTTACAATTGAATATTCTGACGATAATGTGCCGTTGAGAATTGACAGTATTGTTGTTTCAACTCAGCACGATGATTTTGCTGGAGACGAAGAAATGTTGGCAACTATCCGCAAGGACATCATCAATATTTTGATTCCAAGAGTGATGGCGAAATTGCCAGCCAATCTTCAGGCGTTATTCAATGACCAGATCAAATACCACATTAACCCAACAGGTAAGTTTGTAATTGGTGGGCCACACGGTGATACTGGTTTAACAGGAAGAAAAATTATTGTAGATACTTACGGTGGAAAAGGCGCTCACGGTGGAGGTGCTTTCTCGGGTAAAGATCCTTCAAAAGTAGACCGTTCTGCAGCTTACGCTACAAGGCATATCGCTAAAAACTTAGTGGCTGCAGGTGTAGCTGATGAGGTTTTAGTACAGGTTTCTTATGCTATTGGAGTAGTTGAGCCAATGGGTATTTTCATCTCTACTTACGGAACTGCTCATGTAGATATGACCGATGGTGAGATTGCTAAAAAAGTATCTGAAGTGTTCGATATGCGTCCTTATGCAATTGAAACTAGGTTGAAATTGAGAAACCCAATGTATCTTGAAACTGCGGCTTATGGCCATATGGGTAGAAAGAACGAAATAGTAAAGAAAAGTTTCATTGGGTCAGATGGGCAATCACACGAGAAAGAAGTGGAATTATTTACTTGGGAAAAATTAGATTATCAAGATCAAGTAAAGGCAGCTTTCGGGCTTTAAGCTTTACTTTTATAAATATTAACCCAAAGCCCGGTTCATTGAATCGGGCTTTTTATTTAACTAGCAGCTATGGAACATAATTTAAGGGAAACGATTCTTTCCGCCTTTGAGCGCTTTATGATGATGCCCGAAAACGAAGCCAATTTAAGGCTCGGTGCTGGCAAATGGTCGATTCAAGAAATTGTGGGGCATATGATCGACTCGGCTGCGAATAACCATGCGCGAATTGTGAAAGCACAATCTACGGATGACTTGATTTTTGAAGGTTATGACCAAGTAGCCTGGGTAGAAAATCAAAATTATGCTGGTGCGCAATGGCATGATTTGATCATTCTTTGGAGACAATACAACCTCCATATCGATTTCATTATCAGCCAAATTCCTGATAAGATATTAAAGAAGGAAAGGCTTAATCATAACCTCGATAAGATTGCTTGGAAACCTGTTCCAGCAGATCAACCTACAACGCTTGAATATTTCATCAATGATTATATCAAGCACTTGAAACATCATCTGGGTCAGATTGAGGAGATTATCTCTAACACCTGAGATAACAAAAAAGGAATTGTCAACCTATTTGATAATTCCTTTTTTGTTAAGTGATGATGCTATTCTGTTAATCTGAAATTTTCACGCTTTCATTGCCAATAATAATTGGAGGTAAATCGTACCGCTTTTCTTCTGGACCATTTTCTAATTTCAGAACTCCTCTAGGGCAAACAGCAGAACAAACCCCGCAGCCCACGCAGCTCGCGCGAACAATATTTTGCCCTTTCTGAGCATAAGCCCTCACATCAATTCCTTGCTCACAATAAGTAGAGCAGTTTCCGCAAGAAATGCACTGACCACCATTGGTCGTAATTCTAAACCTTGATTTAAAACGTTGAATAATTCCCATATAACCTGCCATTGGGCAACCAAAACGACACCAAACGCGGTTGCCAAGCATGGGGTAAAAGCCAACTCCGATAATTCCTGAGAAAATAGCTCCGATAAAGAAACCATAAGGTTTTTGGAATTTAGAATAGATATCGAGCCCAAAAACGGAGCTGGCACCAGTAAAATATCCATAGAGCGTAACGGCTGTCATAACAAAAACAAAAACCATTACGCTATGAATAAGCCAGCGCTCGAGTGTCCAAGCGCTTAACTTTTTTGAGGAAAGGTGACGGAAAGGGTCTCCTGCAGTTTCGGCCAAACCGCCACAACCACAGACCCAAGAGCAGTACCAACGCTTACCAATCAAGTAGGTCAAAATAGGGGTGCCGATTAAGAACAAGCCAATTCCAACAACTAAATAAATCATTCCGAAAGGCTGATAGGCCTTTTCTTGCATAGCGTCTAAATGGTAGCTATAAAAGAAGTCGTAATCGAGTGGCCAAACGTTTTTAATGTCAGTGTCATAATAGCCAACATATTCGCCAGCAGTGGTAGTCACATCGTTATAATTAAGGGCCGCTAAAATTTCAGGAATAGTATAGGCAAAAACCAGTTGCGCAATCATCACCGAAATGGTTCTGATAAGTTGATAACGACTATGTCGATATTTGAAAATGAACTTCATTCCCAAAGCCAAAATAGCGATGGTATAAAGGGTTCCATACATAAACCATTGGCTGGCAGGGCGGCCTTTTATGGCCATACTTAAGGGATCGAACAGCGCTACTAAGCCTTGGTTTTCACCGTTCTGAACAAAACCTACATAACCAGGAAACCAATACAACAGGATATAAAAGCCAGTAAGTAAAATCCCGACCGCCCAAGCGAAAGCACCTCTGCTGGTCAATGAGAAGTGCCAAATACCATTGTTCTTAATTCCTTCGGGTTGCTTTAAATAGCTTCGGGCGCCATAAACTGTGGTTCCGCCAATCATGGAAATGATGGCGATGGGCATAAATACCGAAGCATCTAAGGCTACATTGGCCCAAGCCGCCAGCAGTATAAGTACTCCAAAGCAGGCGACCACTAAGGCTATTTTCTGGATTACATCTGTATCTTCTGGATGTGGATTCGAAATGGATAAATTCGGTTCTGTAGTCGACATTATTGTTTGATTGAATTATGATACAAAGTCTAAAATACGTTTCCAGCTTTTCTTTTTTAGCTGAATGTTTTTGCCGTTTTCACGGTTGAATTGAGCGATGATTTCGGCCTCATATGTTTTATAAAGCTCTGGATCGAAGTTGGCGTCCTTTAAGTGCTCGAGCACGTAATCAACTGTTCTTCCCTCTTTAAACCATTTATCAAAAGCGTGGTGCCGAAGTCTAAAGCCTAGATTGTTTACACCCAATAGTTTACCCGTAGACTTATCCCAGCGTAACCTAAGGCAGATTTTTCCATTCTTGTGCTCCCAGTAAAAGTCGTTTTCGTTGTCTTTCGCTTTAGCCCAAACCCAACCGTAGGTCTGATATTCTATGTCTAAGAATTTAGCAGAGTTGAACCAATGCCCAGGTTCATATTTGGTTGGTTTATCGCATAATGTTCTGGCGAGTGCTTCACCCATCATTCGGCCCGTATACCAAACTTGTTCTATGTTTTTTCTTTCTCCATTTGGTTCTAAAAATTCAGCACAATCGCCAAGTGCATAGACATCATCAATATTGGTTTTAAGGAATGGATCAACCAAAACGCCTCTTTTTGTTTCAATTCCTGAACCTTTTAAAAGTCCAATGTTTGGAGAAACACCAGCGGTGAGCCCAACAAATTCACATTTGATAGTTTCACCTGTTCCGGTAATAATAGATTTGACACGGCCATTTTCGTCCGAAACGATTTCTTTTAATTCGGTCGCCAGTCGTAGGTCTATATGATGTTCTTTGATGTGGCGGTTGATCATTTGAGATTCACCGTTTGGTAGAACGTTGTCCCAAAAGCTTTCTTCCCTCACTAAAAAAGTAACTGGAATATTTCTGGAGCGAAGCATTTCAGCCATTTCAATACCAATTAAGCCTCCTCCCACAATGACTGCTCTGGAAATATTCTTCGTATTGGCTTCCATGCTTTCCAAATCCTGATAGCTGTAGAGCCCTTGTACGCCTTCCAAATCTTGCCCTGGCCAGCCAAATTTATTTGGTTTAGAGCCTGTGGCAATCACCAATTTATCATAAGGCATAGTTTCACCATCCGAAAAATGGAGAGTTTTACCCTCAGTGTCTACCTTTTCTACAAAGGCGCGTTTTAGGTCAATTCTGTTTTTTTTCCAAAACCAATCTTCATAAGGTTTGGTGTGTTCGTATTTCATATGGCCCATGTAAATGTACATCAGCGCAGTTCTGGAAAAGAAATGGTCGGTTTCGGCAGAAATCACAGTGATTTTATGATCACTAAGTTTACGGACGTGCCGAGCCGTAGTAATGCCCGAAATGCCGTTTCCTATAATTACAATGTTATGCATAGCTGGATGATAATACCCAAGTTGAGGCTTTTAGTTGCCCGAACATGTCGTTTTTATGACGGTATTGCAAACTCTTATCATTTGAGTTTCCGCTTCTGCTGAATTTAAGGAATAAATACCGCATGTCTAACCATGGCCTTGCTAAATGAGTGAACATATTTATCTTGAACCGTTATTCGTGATGGGTCGTGCAACCTTTTACATTGGGAGCCATCTTTAGGCCAGATTTAAGTTTTAAGCATATGAAAACATTAATAAGAATTTCGAGACCCACTTTACTTGCCGCTGTTATGGTAATGTTTGCCATGACCGCCTTTGGGCAAGCCAAGCAGAAGAGAGAAATATCTGGCGTTAGAGAGTTGAGCGTAAGCAATGCTTTTGCAGTTGAAATTCGAGTTGGAAATCAGGAGTCTTTAGAAATAGAGATTGATGAGGACTACATGGATGATGTAATCACAGAAGTAAGAGGAGGCCGATTGACCATCAAAATGAGAGACCAATCGGGCCGTAGAGGCTACAGAATGAGAGAAACCCCAAGGGCTTATCTTACTGTGAAGTCGCTCGAATCAATTTCTGCCAGTGGTGCGGTTTCCATTAAAACCATGCAGACTTTAGAAAGCAGTAAAATGAGCATTGATCTTTCTGGAGCTTCATCTCTAAACTTAGATTTAGATGTGAATGATTTGAACCTAGAAGTTTCTGGTTCATGCGTAATCAACTTAAAAGGTAGGGCCGACAGACAAACTGTTAGAATTACTGGTGCGTCCACTTACAGCGCTTATGATCTTCAGAATAGAATTGCAGACTTACGTGTTTCTGGTGCCAGCAATGCAAGGGTCAATGTTTCTGAAAGGTTAGAAGCCAATGTTTCTGGAGCCTCTAGCGTTCGTTACCGCGGAAATGCTTCGGTAGACTCAGATACCTCTGGTGCCTCAAGTATTAGAAAAGGAGAATGATATTTTTGGACGTTGCTCCATTAAAATCATATAGATTCCGAGAACTCGGAACAGAATGATAAAAAGTCCCCTTCGAAGGGGACTTTTTATTTCCCCTTAAATTTTTGAATTAGTTGCCTGGCTGCGTTTAGCGCAGGCAAAGACCCCTCTTTGACGGCTTTGGTAATTTCAGGAAGACTGCTTTTTACGGCATCGTTGGTGTAAAATTCCTGTTCCAATAAGGCACTAATATTTTCCTTCATCCAGTTCAAATTCTGAGCCTTTCGGTTGGTATCAAAATAACCATTGGTTTGGGTGTGACGAACGTATTTCTCCATCATCTCCCAAATTTCAGACAAGCCAGTGTTTTGTAATGCAGAACAGGTTTTTACTTCGGGAATCCAACCCGATTCTGACGCAGGGAACAAATGAAGTGCATTCTGGTATTCAACTTTGGCCCTTTTTGCGGCTTTTATATTATCGCCATCGGCTTTATTAATTATGACCGCATCGGCCATTTCCATAATGCCTTTTTTTATCCCTTGCAGCTCATCACCTGCTCCTGCAAGCATGAGCAAGAGGAAGAAATCCACCATGCCGTGGACCAAAGTTTCTGACTGACCAACACCCACAGTTTCAATAAAAATAACATCGAAACCAGCGGCTTCGCAAAGCAACATGGCCTCTCTGGTTTTTCCACTTACACCACCAAGCGCAGTGCCCGATGCCGATGGACGGATAAAGGCTTTAGGGTTTCTGGCCAAAGCTTCCATTCTCGTCTTATCACCCAAAATACTCCCTTTGCTCAGTTGGCTACTTGGATCGATGGTGAGCACGGCTAAGTTTTTGCCTTGTTGTGTAAGGTATTCACCAAAGGATTCGATGAAAGTGCTCTTTCCAACACCGGGAACTCCTGTAATACCAATGCGAATGGCTTTGCCCGCATGCGGAATAAGGTTCTCCAACAATGCTTGCGCCAGCGCTATATCCGATGGTAAATTACTTTCCACCAAAGTAATGGCACGGCTCAAAACCAGGCGATCGGAATTTAAAATTCCGTCCGTATAGGCTTTTACACTTAGTCTTTTTGATCTCAACATCTTCAGTACCCAAAGTAATAATTATTTAACTTGGCCAAACATGATTGTCGAACAAACCGATCAAATATCCTTAAGGAAACTCAATGGCATTTAAAAAACTTGGAAAACGGATGCTGCTTTGGCCATTAGGGCTTCTGTTGCTGCTGACGACAATTCTCTACTTTACACCGCAAACGGCACGTTTATTCTACCCTAAAGAGGTTTTAAACATTAGCCCAGTAGAGGCGAAGAACTTAATTCAATCCCAAAAGCTACTGATCTTGGATGTTCGCGAACAGTCGGAATATGAAGTCAGTCATTTGTCGGGAGCCAAACGTTTTACACCAGAAGTGTTGAAAAACATTGAACTCGACACCGATATTTTGGTGTATTGTACCGTAGGGGTTCGAAGTGCTAATTTGGCAAAGGAACTTCAGGCTCAAGGTTTTTTGAATGTGCATAACATTGATTTGGGAATTGTAAACTGGAAAAACGAAGGTTTTGAAGTGGTAGACGATAAAGAACAGACCACCGAAAAAGTACATGTGTATAAGGGCATATTTGGTCTTTGGTTGAAAAAAGGAGAAGCGGTTAAGTAAGATTTATGGGAAAAGCATTACTCATCATTTTTGTTAAAAACCCAGTGTTGGGAAGGGCAAAAACCCGCTTGGCCGCTACGGTAGGAGAAGAAGCTGCTTTGGCGATTTATAAACGTTTGCTGGAGCGTACTAAATCAATAACCCAACCCTTGGCGGTTGATAAAACAGTGTTTTACGATCAGGCTTTGGGCGAAAATGACTTATGGTCCGCGGAAGGTTTTTCTAAAGACTTACAGTCCAATGGTGACTTAGGTGAAAAAATGTTAGCTGCGGTTCAATCGGCTTTTCAACAGGGCTATGAAAGAATTTGCGTCATTGGTAGCGACTGCTATGACTTAACTACTGAAATCTTAGAACAAGCTTTTTCTGCCCTCGAAAAGCATGATGCTGTGATTGGTGGAGCCGTGGATGGTGGCTATTACCTGATTGGAATGAATCGCTTGATTACTGATGTATTTCAAAACAAGAAATGGAGTACCGAAGAGGTTTTTCCTTCTACCATTCAAGATTTTAAGAATAAAGGGCTTTCATATTTTGAACTCCCTGTTTTAAATGATGTTGATACCGAAGAAGACTTGGGCGATTGGGCCCAGGATATTTTGAAAGAACATAAAAAGGCGTAATCATGAAAGCTATTATCAATTTACTGTTGCTCGTTTTTATCAGTACGGCTTGCAGCACTCCACAAGATTCAGTTCAAGACCAATATGCACCTAACGAGCATTTCGACCAAAATTGGGCGATGGATAAACTGTGGGAAGATGGCTTGGCCGAAGTGGCACATTACCGTGCAGAAATGAATATTTATGGAAAAACCAGAAGCTTCGATCAGGTTTTCATTACCGTAAAAGAAGAGTTTAACAAGGAGTGGAATGTAAAGACAGATGATTACCAGAGAGAAGATCTTTTTAGCGTGATGAAGGTGAATAAGTTTGCTAGAATTGAAACCGATAATTATCCTTACCATTATCTCAGCAGCCTTTTCTTCAAAAGAGATCAACCCGACCAATTGCATAAAATGACGCATACGGGCCAGGAATGGTGCGGCAATACCTTCAAACAGTTTTTAATCGAAGGGACTAATTACGCATATGATTACAACAGTTATTTTGATGGAACCGGTGATGGTGAAATGGGAATTAGCGGGACTGATTTTTTATGGGAAGACCAGTTGAGTTATGCGCTCAGGGCTTTAAAGTTTGAAGATGGATTAACCTTCGAGAACAAGGTGGTCGAAAGTCAAATCAATACAAAAGTACGAACGCCAACCATTTATAATGCTCAGTTTTCTGTAGTGGATAAAAGTGATTCTTGGCAAGTGGAGGCAAAGCTTGATGCAGAAAAAACCAACGTTTACTTATTTGAAAAGGACTATCCGAATTTGCTGATTTCTCAAAATTCTTGGAATGGCTACAAACTTGAACTTGATTCTGTAAGCCGATATCAATATTGGAGGTAAACTTTTAACTTGGGGCCTCAAAGCTAAAAGTCATGTCGAACCTGATTATTACCGCACTTTATATTTACCCAATTAAGTCATTGGCGGGTATTGAAGTAGCCAAAGCCAAAGTCGAAAGCCGTGGTTTCCAAAACGACCGAAGGTTCATGTTGGTGGATGAAAACAACCAATTCATTACCCAGCGCAAATACGCTAAAATGGCCTTGCTTCAGCCAGAATTGACTGCTTCAGAAATTATAGTTCGGCACAAAACAGAAGCGGTAAGCCCGCTTAGAATTAGTTTGGACGAACCCAATACCGCTCCCGAAATGGTAACCATTTGGGACGATACCTGCCCCGCAAAACCTGTGAGCCCCGAAGCAGACGAATGGTTCAGTACTGTTTTAGGAATGAAGTGCAGACTCATGTACATGCACGATGATTCCATCCGTCAAGCTGATCAGCGGTATGCCATTAACGAAACCGATAAAGTGAGTTTTGCGGATGGTTATCCTTACCTCATGATTAGTGAGGAATCATTGGCTCAATTGAATGGGAAGCTTGATGAACCAATGGACATGAGAAGGTTCCGGCCGAGTATTGTTTTTATGGGAGGAAAGGCTCACGAGGAAGATGAGATAAGAAAAGTGTTTTGTAATGGTATTGAAATGTATGGTGTAAAGCCCTGCGCCCGTTGCGTGATGACCACCGTAAATCCTGATACTTCTGAAAAAGGCAAAGAACCACTAAAAACCCTCAGCTCTTATCGTCAGGTTGGCAACAAAATCCTTTTTGGAGAGAACTTTATCGCCACTAGCGAGGGAGAATTAAAGGTGGGTTATTTGCTCAAGGTGTTAGAGAGGAAAGCTTCATCTTTATAAGCTATTAAGTTTCCTTCTTCGCTATCTTTTTAACCAAAAACTCGCCTATCCCTCCACCCACAAGCGCTGCAATAAGAATAAATAAGCCTTCGGTTAAGTTGTACTGTTTAAGAAAGTATCCAGCAAAAACGAGTAGTAATATTAAGGGAATTGAGAATTTAAGTTTCATAAGCGGAAATAGTATCTCTTAATTTAACGGGTAAGTATAAATGTTATAAGGCTCTTCATCTGGAAAACACACATAAAACTGTTTGTGTATTTTGTCATAAGCAAAAGAGCCAATTCTACTATTAACTTCTAAAGTATACTGTTCTAAAGGGTTTCCATCCCAATCGAATACCTGTATCTTACCTTCATCTGGGCCTTTTTTTAGAGCATAAATTTTATTTTCAACTTCTACCAATGAAGAAGAATGGCGTATTATCCCTGTTGGAAGAGATTGAATTCCAGGAGGGGGCAACAGGTTTTCCCTTGGGCTGATAATTGTGGAGCGGATATAATTTCCTTTCAAATCAAAGAAGTTCAATTCATCTAAGTAGGTGGGGGCTGCAACGAATCTGTTTCTCTTTTTATTGATAACAACCGAAGACTGAAAGATCATGAATTTTGTATAGTCCTTCATTTCTACATCTAATTCAGGAATAAAAGGGATATATGTTGTATCCTTTGAACTAGAGTTAAGAATAACAAATCTCCCACCGGTTTCAGGGTTGGCTAAAAAGAGAGAGTGATCAATATGATGTAAAGTCACGGTGACACTGTTTAAATCGGGTGCGCGCTCTTGCGTAATGGCATTATCGCTGCCTTCAATTACTTTTAGAATATTTACTTTAGAGATTCGGTAAGTGCCTAGGTCGTATAGTGTTACTACGGGCGA
This sequence comes from Roseivirga ehrenbergii, assembly GCF_001593005.1. Taxonomy (GTDB): domain Bacteria; phylum Bacteroidota; class Bacteroidia; order Cytophagales; family Cyclobacteriaceae; genus Roseivirga; species Roseivirga ehrenbergii. Next base: position 152,936 of record NZ_LQZQ01000023.1, on the reverse strand, counting down.
ATTATTCTCTTTATCGTAGGAAATTTGCTTCAATATATCTGGCATTTCAAATTCATTTGGACCCGAACCCTGAGTGCCAATTTCTCCAAGAAGCTTATGGTTGTTTGTACTGTATATTTTTATGAAGGGCGCTTCTCTTTTTTGAACCACTAAAAATGTATCAACCACAACAAGGTTTGCCCAAGTAGTGGTGAGCATAATTTCCTTTGCAGGCTTGCCAGAAAGTATTGCTGTTTTAGGGAATTCTTTGACGATTATATCTTGATTAGTGGTATCACTACCAGAAGAACTACAACTGGCGAAAATGAAAATGGATAATAGGAGACAGAAGCAGGTTTTGAGTTTTAGTGACATAGTTGACCAGTTAATTTCAGATAAATGTCAGTGACATTTTATTATTTACACAGAAAAAGTAGGATCAATATAGGTATATGGACTTATTTTATTCTCAAAACGACAATAAAAAATGAGCTGCCTTTTTACAAAAGCAGCTCATTCGATTTAATGAATTCTTATCTATTCTTAGTGCGCCAAAGATTTTTCTTTGTGCTTTTTGATTTGTCTGCGTAAGGCTTCTGTACAATGGTCGGTTGCGGCCTCGAACGAACCGTTGGTTTTTTCAGCAAAAAGCTGGTCACCCGGAACGTTTAATTTAATCTCAACCGTTTTGTTTTCAATCCCCTCATTATTCACTCTTAAAATGACTTCTGCATCAATAGTTCGGTCGTAAAAGGTATCTAGTTTATCTAATTTTTTCTGAATGAAGTCGATCAACTTCTGATCTGCATCGAAGTGAACTGATTGAATCTGTACTTTCATAATCGTAATGTTTAAGGGTTAAAACTTAAGCTTTAGGGTGCGCCTGATCAAAAATTGATTTCAGTTTTTCAAGCGAATTATGTGTGTATACTTGCGTTGCCGCCAAGCTGCTGTGCCCTAAAAGATCTTTCACAGCATTAAGGTCTGCCCCTTTGTTTAGAAGGTGCGTGGCAAATGTATGTCGCAAAGCATGGGGACTTTTCTTCTCGGTAGAAGAAACCATGTCCAGAAAATTATTTACTATTCTGTAAACCATCATCGGGTATGCCTTGTCTCCTTTGTTGTTTACGAGTAAAAACGCATTTGGATTGCCTCCGAACACATGATTTTTCTCAGCTTTATACTGAGCAATGAGTGATAGGAGTGGTGCAGCTATGGGTATTACACGCTCTTTGTTTCTCTTACCCAATACTTTAAGCGCGCTTTCGTAATGATTTATATCGGAATCTTTGAGCCCAATTAATTCCGATAATCTTATGCCTGTTCCGTAAAGTAATTCGATGATTAGCTTTTGTCTCAGTCCTTCAAAGTCATGAGTAAATTCGAATCGGTCTAAAAGGTTGACCAATTCTTTTTCATCGGCAAAGCTGGGTAAGTCTTTTTGGGTTTTGAGTAAGCGAACTTTGGCAGTTGGGTCTTTTTCAATTTCGCCTCGCTTTATTAAGAATTTGTAATAAGACCTAAGACTGGCAATTTTTCGGTTTACCGTACGGGGCGAAGTGCCAGCGTCCATTAATGATAACACCCAAGAACGCACCATTATTTGAGTGGCCAAACTTAGGTCACTGCATTTAAATTGTTCCGAAATGTAATTTGTGAATTGTGCGAGATCTGATTGATAGGAAATAACAGTATGCTTACTGTATCTTTTCTCGAACGATATGTATTTGAAGAATGAATCAACCATGTTAGCACTGTGCTTTCGCAAACAGTACTAACATAGTGATTAAATATGATTAGAAAAAGTAAGCCTTAGTAGTTTTCGTTGGCGTACATTTTTTCTTTGTAAGCTGCTTTGATCTTCTGAGCTCTGTTAGCAACTGAAGGTTTTTCGTAAGCTTGTCTTGCTCTTAGTTCTTTCAAAACACCAGTTCTTTCAAACTTCTTTTTGAACCTTTTTAGAGCCCTGTCGATAGATTCGTTTTCTTTTACGTTAATAATAATCATAATCCTTGAAACACCTCCCTTCAATTTGGACTGCAAAAGTAGGGGTTTTATTTTTCTAAACCACTGATTTCCACAAAAAAGGACAGCTATTCGGCTATCCTTCCCTATTCTTTTTCAAATTATGGGTTGCTTACTTCAAGATTGACCGAGAAATTACCAGTTTTTGAATTTCTGAAGTACCCTCGCCAATCGTGCAAAGTTTCGAATCACGATAATATTTTTCTACTGGATAATCTTTGGTGTAACCATATCCGCCAAAGATTTGCACCGCTTCGTTAGAGAATTCTACCGCACATTCAGAGGCATAGTACTTTGCCATAGCCGATTCTTTGGTAACGCTTTTTCCGTTATTCTTTAGTTCAGCGGCTCTAAAAGTGAGAAGTTTAGCAGCTTCTAGCTTTGTGGCCATATCCGATAACTTGAAGGAAATGCCTTGAAAGTTGAAAATCGGTTGGTTGAACTGCTCTCTTTCTTGAGAGTATTTTAGTGCTGCTTCAAAAGCTCCTTCGGCAATACCTAAACTTAGTGCAGCAATCGAGATTCTACCTCCGTCCAAAACTTTCATGGATTGAATAAAGCCTTGACCCACTTCGCCCAAAACGTTTTCTTCAGGAATTCGGCAATCTTCAAAAATCATTTCTGCCGTTTCTGAGCTACGCATACCCAGTTTGTCTTCTTTTTTTCCGCCATTAAAACCAGGAGTTCCCCTCTCTACCACAAAAGCGGTCATTCCATGAGAATCGCCCACTTCGCCAGTACGAACAATCACTACAGTAATATCGCTGCTTTTACCATGTGTAATCCAGTTTTTAGTACCGTTAATTACCCACTCGTTGCCGTCTTTTTTTGCAGTGGTTTTCATGTTTCCTGCGTCTGAACCCGTGTTTGGTTCAGTTAAACCCCAAGAGCCAATCCATTCGGCAGTAGCCAATTTTGGCAACCATTTTTTCTTTTGCTCTTCATTACCAAACTGTAGAATATGCCCCGTGCACAGAGAGTTGTGCGCGGCCATCGAAAGGCCAACTCCAGGATCTAGTTTGGTCAGTTCCATTATGGCTGTTATGTATTCGTCATAGCCAAAGCCAGATCCACCGTATTCTTGAGGAACAATTACGCCCATAAGGCCGAGTTCGCCCAACTTCTTCATTACATCTACAGGGAAGGTTTGGTCATCGTCCCATTTATTTCTAAAAGGAGTTATTTCTTTCTCTCCAAAATCCTTGATCATGCTGGCGATCATGGTTTGGTTTTCATTTAGCTCAAAATCCATGGTTGTTATTATTTTCTGAAAATTACGCAATTTCGTTAACCGAACAAACGATCGTTAGGTAAATTGATTGTCGAAGATTAATGTTCATTTAACCATTGAAGTGAAAACCCTGTCGAATGTGAAGGGGTTGGATAAGGGCAATCTGTTATCTTTGAACATGTTCAATACGGAAAACATGAATAAGATTTTAATTACAGGCGGAGCAGGTTTTATTGGAAGCCATTTGGTTAGGCTTTTTGTAAAGAAGTATCCGAATTATTCCATTTATAATTTGGATGCACTTACCTATGCAGGTAACCTCGAAAACCTGAAGGATATTGAGAATGAAGCCAATTATACCTTTCTAAAAGGAGATATTAATGATGCTGATTTCTTAGATGGTATTTTTAAAGAGCATCAGTTTGATGCGGTGATTCATTTAGCAGCAGAATCTCATGTGGACCGTTCAATTACCGACCCATTGGCCTTTGTGAAAACGAATGTAATAGGCACAGTAAATCTTTTGAATGCAGCCAAAAACACCTGGGCCGGAAGCTTCGAAAGCAAACTTTTCTACCATGTTTCTACAGATGAGGTATATGGTTCATTAGGCGAAACGGGTTATTTCTTGGAGACGACCCCTTACGAACCACAATCGCCCTATTCAGCCTCTAAGGCAAGCTCAGACCATTTTGTGAGGGCTTATGCGAATACTTACAAAATGCCGATTGTGGTTTCGAACTGTTCCAATAACTACGGTCCTTTTCAGTTTCCAGAAAAGCTTTTGCCTTTGTGCATCAATAATATAAAAAACAATAAAGCTTTGCCTATTTATGGTAAAGGCGAAAATATTAGAGATTGGCTATTTGTAGAAGATCACGCCAAGGCCATCGATATGATTTTCCATAACGGAAATGAAGGCGAAACCTATAACATTGGGGGTTTTAATGAGTGGAAGAACATTGACATTGTGAAACTGCTTTGCAAAGTAATGGACAAGAAATTGGGCAGAGCGGAAGGTACTTCTGAAAAGTTAATTACCTACGTAACCGACAGGGCCGGCCATGACATGCGCTACGCCATTGATGCCAGTAAGATTAAAGAAGAATTGGGTTGGGAACCTTCCTTACAATTTGAAGAAGGAATGGAGAAAACCGTAGATTGGTATCTTGCGAATGAGGCTTGGCTGAACAACGTAACTTCAGGACAGTATCAGTCATATTATAGTAACCAGTACAAAGACTAATTATGAAAGGAATTATACTCGCAGGAGGCTCAGGTACAAGATTGCATCCATTAACATTGGCGGTGAGTAAGCAGCTTATGCCTGTGTACGACAAGCCTATGATTTACTATCCGTTGTCAATATTGATGATGGCAGGCATCAAAGATATTCTGATCATTACTACACCTCATGACAACGCACTCTTCAAGAAATTGCTAGGAGACGGAAGTCAGTTGGGCTGTAATTTTCAGTATGCGGTGCAAGAAAACCCAGAAGGCTTGGCGCAAGCTTTTATCATTGGCGAAGAATTTATAGGCGATGACAAAGTAGCCTTAGTATTGGGCGACAATATTTTTTACGGCTCTGGCTTACCAAAATTACTTCAGTCCAATACCGAGGTTGAAGGTGGAGTGGTTTATGCTTACCGCGTTTCTGACCCAGAAAGATACGGGGTGGTGGAGTTTGATGAAGAAATGAATGCCTTAAGCATTGAAGAAAAACCTACAGAGCCTAAATCGAATTACGCAGTTCCTGGTCTTTATTTCTATGATAACCGTGTAGTAGAAATTGCTAAGAATTTGAAACCTAGCCCAAGAGGCGAGCTGGAGATTACTGATGTAAACAAAGAATATTTAGCCAAAGGTGAGCTTAAAGTAAGCATCCTCGATAGAGGAACCGCTTGGCTAGACACTGGTACTTTCGAGTCTTTAATGCAGGCAGGTCAGTTTGTTCAAGTGATTGAAGAGAGGCAAGGTTTTAAGATTAGCTGTATAGAAGAGATTGCCTACAGAATGAAATTCATTTCTAAAGAACAATTAGAAACAGTAGCCAAACCTTTGGTTAAATCTGGTTATGGGCAGTATTTATTGAGTTTGTTGAAATAGTTACTCGTTAAAGATTACAGTAAGCAAAGTTTCACCTACGGCTTGTAAGGTGGCTTTGCTTATCCCTTCCATATTATCTTGAGTGGTATGGTGGCCGGGAAAAAAGCTGTTCTGAGCCTTTCGGTAGTCCATAATATCAATCATCGGAATTCGCGCGTATTTATTGACGTAAACATGGTCATCTATAAGTCCGTTTTGTAAAACACTCTCTTGTTTAAAGTATTTCTGATGACCTAATTCATTAGCGATATCCCAAACCTGAGTGAGTATTCGGCCTGCATTTTCTTGCGACACTCCATCATAATAGAAGGTGGCATCTTTCGCCCCTACCATATCGAGTAAAACTCCATAATAGGCAGTATAGTTAGGAATGTGTGTTTTCTTACTCCAATATTGAGAACCCAAACACCACCATGAGTCTTTGTCTCCTTTCATTCTGCCGAAATCCTCACCGGCATCACCCCAGTCTTCGCCATCAAACAAAATGATATCAATACCTACATCTGGATTTTGAACTGAACCAATAATTCTGGCCACTTCCAGTAAAACCCCAACCCCACTTGCTCCATCATTGGCACCATCCAGCGGAGCCTTCTTGTCCTCGGGATCACTATCTGCAAAAGGGCGGGTGTCCCAATGTGCTGCCAGCAGCAGGCGCTTTTTCTTTTCTGGGTTGAAGCTTGCAATGATATTCTTGAGTTCAATCTTTATTCCGCTGTAAGTGTATTCTTCAAATTCTTGTAGATATACTTTGGCGCCATACGATCTAAACTTTTCTTCAAACCACTCACCAGCTGCTTTGTGGGCTTGGGAATTAGGTACTCTCGGTCCAAAATCAACTTGTTTCTGAATAAATGAATAAACGGAATCTACATTAAGGGCAGGCGCGGAAATAAGTGTTTTCAAACTGCCTTTTTTATTTTCTGAATTTTTTGATTCGGAACAAGCCAAGACTGAACAAAAAAGAGCAAGCAATAAGTAGAAAGTTAATCTGTGGCGTACCATCATTTTTGGTTTGAGTTTTGTCCAAAATAATAGACTCATATGTTAAAATCTATCTCTCAGACATTTATTTGATTTGAATAAAAAAAACATTAATTTTGCATCACTTAAGGGAATTTACCACGAGGGGACCAAAAGTCCCCTCTTTGTTTTCTGATTATAGTTTATGGATTTAAAGGATTTTGTAGAGAAGGTGGCTTTAAGTAGCCTGAAGGATGAATCCTACTTTATCGTAGATGTGATCGTGAAAGGCGTTAGCGGAAAGACCAAAATATTGGTGCTTTTAGATAGCGACAGCGGTTTTAACATTGACGATTGTGCAGATTTAAGCCGAGCCATCAGTAACGAAATGGAAGCTGAGGCCATCATGGATGATCCATATATTTTAGAAGTTTCATCGCCTGGTCTTGATCATCCGTTGAAGCTGAAAAGACAGTATCAGAAAAATGTGGGCAGAGAGCTAAAGTTGGTTTTGACGGATAGCTCAATTGTAAAAGGAAAACTCATAGAGGTTTGCGAGAATACCATTAAGTTTGAAAAAGAAGTAAAAGAGAAAAAGAAAATAGGTTCTGAATTGGTGGAAATCAATTTCGATACTATCGAAAAAGCGAATGTATTAGTGTCATTTAAGTAATCAGAATGGACAGTTCAATATTAATCGAATCATTAGCAGAGTTTGCGAAAAATAAAAATGTCGACAGACCAACCATGATCAGAATTCTGGAAGATGTTTTCAGAACCATGATCAGGAAAAAGTACGAGGTTGATGATAACTTTGATATTATCATTAATGCCGATAAAGGTGACTTGGAAATTTGGCGCTTTAGAGAAATTGTTGACGATAACTCTGAAGATATTTGGGACTATGACAAGATAAGCCTTTCGGAAGCACGTAAGATTGAACCTGATTTTGAGGTAGGTGAAGAAGTTTCTGAGGAAATTAAATTACTTGACTTTGGGCGTAGGGCCGTAATGACAGCTCGCCAGACTTTGATTCAAAGAATTAAGGATTTAGAGAAAGATCTTCTTTATCAGAAATACAAAGACTTAGTGGGTGAAATGATTTCTGCTGAGGTATATCAGATTTTGGGTAGAGAAGTGTTGCTTATAGATGCCGAAGGAAATGAAATTTCGCTTCCGAAAGCAGAACAAATACCAAAAGACCGTTTCCGTAAAGGAGATTCTGTACGTGCAATTATCGATCGTGTAGACATGGTAAATGGCAACCCTAAAATTATTCTTTCAAGAACTTCAGGCGAATTCCTCGAAAGACTTTTCGAAAACGAAGTGCCAGAAGTTTATGATGGTTTAATTACAATTAAGAAAGTGGTTCGCGAACCGGGTGAAAGAGCCAAGGTTGCTGTTGAGTCGTACGATGATCGTATTGACCCGGTAGGTGCATGCGTTGGTATGAAAGGATCTCGAATCCATTCTATCGTGCGTGAGCTTCAGAATGAAAATATAGATGTAATCAACTTTACCGACAACATGGAGTTGTACATCGCCCGAGCATTAAGTCCTGCTAAAATTACTAGCATGAAAATTCGGGAAGAGGATGGTAGAGTTTCAGTTTTCCTTAAACCAGACCAAGTTTCATTGGCCATTGGTAAAGGTGGACAGAATATAAAGCTAGCTTCTAAGCTAGTTGGATTAGAAATAGATGTGTTCAGAGAGTTATCTGAACTAGAAGAAGAAGATGTTGATTTGGATGAATTTTCTGATGAAATCGACAGCTGGATTATTGATGAGTTAAAGAAAATCGGTCTAGATACTGCAAAGAGTGTGCTTGCTCTTTCTCAGGAAGATATTGTGAGAAGAACAGAGTTAGAGGAAGAAACAGTAAAGCACGTTTTTGGTATCCTTTCACAAGAATTTGATAAGGACTGAGATTTTTTAAACGCTTAAAAAAAGGGATATTTGAGTATGGCAGAAGAAAGAACGATGAGATTTAGCCAAGTGGCAAGGAAATTAAACGTTGGTCGTAGTACCATAGTAGACTTCCTTTCCTCTAAAGGATTTGATGTTGACAGCAGTCCAAACGCGAAAATCACTGGCGAGCAGTACAGTATGCTTGCCAAAGAATTTGCTGCATCAGCTTCTGAAAAAGAGGAGGCTTCTCATCTAACTATCGGTAATAAGCATACCGAAGAAAAGCCGGTTTCAAAACCTGAGCCTACTCCTTCAGTTGCTCCTAAAAAGATTGAAGAGCCAGAACCTGAAGAAAAAGAGGTGCTTATAAAGAATGTAAGCAGCGAAAAGGTTTTAAAGAAGGAAGAACCAAAACCAACGCCTGCAGTTGAGGCACCAAAAGAGGTTAAGGAAACTCCGAAAGTTGAAAAAGAAGAACCAAAACCTGAGCCTGTTAAGGAAGAGGTTAGTCCTGCTAAGGAAGAAGCAGCTCCTGTAAAGGAAACGCCTAAGGTTGAGAAAAAAGTAGAAGAACCTAAGAAAGAGGTGAAGGAGAACAAACCTCATACCTTCAAGGTATTAGGGAAAATCGACCTTGAACCTAAGAAAAAACCAGAGGCTAAAGCCAAGGTAGAAGAGAAAAAGCCAGAGGAACCTAAGCCAGCTGCCCCTGTTGCACCAACTCCAGTAGAAAGTGAAACGATTAAAGCAAAAGCTGATTCACTTAGTGGTTTAAAGGTTCTTGGCAAAATAGAACTACCTACTAAGAAGGAGAAGCCTAAGCAAGATCAAAATAAAGGCAATCAGTCTGCGGCCGATAAGAAGAAACGTCCAAGAAAGAGAATTCAATCTAAACCGGAACACCCTAATAGAGGTGGCGGTGCTGCTGGTGGAGGAGATAGAAGACCACCACAAAGAGGCGGAGGTGCAGATTCTAGAAAGCGAGTTCCGAAAGAAGAACTTACAGATAAGCAAATACAAGATCAAATCAAGGAAACCCTTGCCCGCTTAAGTGGTGGAAAAGGTGGCGGCAAAGGTCGATCTAAATACCGTAAAGAAAAGAGAAGTGCTGCCGCTGAAGCTGCCGAAGAAAGAATGCTTCAGGAGCACGAAGAGTCAAGAGTACTTAAGGTAACTGAGTTTATTTCTGCGAGCGACTTGGCTTCTCTAATGAATGTGACTGTAAACGAAGTAATCTCAACTTGTATGAGTTTGGGAATGTTCGTTTCAATTAACCAACGCTTGGATGCCGAAGCAATAACCATTATTGCCGATGAATTCGGTTTTGATGTAAGCTTTACTACGGCTGATGAGGACGTTGAAATTGTAGAAGAAACAGATGAAGCGGAAGATCTACTAGATAGAGCTCCAATCGTAACCATCATGGGTCACGTTGACCACGGTAAAACTTCTTTACTAGATTATATTAGAGACTCTAAAGTAACTGAAGGTGAAGCCGGGGGAATTACCCAGCACATTGGGGCATATGACGTAACCACTAAGGAAGGTAAGAAAATCGCTTTCCTTGATACTCCTGGTCACGAAGCCTTTACAGCGATGAGAGCGCGTGGTGCTAAAATCACGGACGTAGTAATTATTGTAGTTGCTGCTGACGATAACGTGATGCCGCAAACAAAAGAGGCAATTAACCATGCTCAAGTGGCTGAAGTGCCAATTGTAATTGCGATTAATAAAATTGATAAACCAAACGCTAACCCAGATAAAATCAAGGAAGAGCTTTCACAAATGAATATTTTGGTGGAAGACTGGGGAGGTAAATATCAGTGCCAAGAAGTTTCTGCCAAAACCGGTCAAGGTGTGGAAGAACTTTTGGAAAAAGTATTGCTCGAAGCTGAATTGCTTGAGTTAAAAGCAAACCCAGAAAAGAACGCAGTAGGTACAGTAGTAGAAGCTTCTCTCGATAAAGGTAGAGGTTACTTAACTACACTTATGGTTCAAGGAGGTACGCTTAAAATTGGAGATGTACTTTTGGCCGGACCACATTACGGTAAGGTAAAAGCCATGTTTGATTACAGAGGAAACAAGCTAAAAGAAGTGGGGCCTTCTACTCCTGTGCAAATGCTAGGTCTAGATGGGGCTCCTCAAGCAGGTGACCGTTTTAATGTAATGAACTCTGAGCGTGAAGCGAGAGAAATTGCAAACAAACGTGAGCAGATTCTACGTGAGCAAAGTGTAAGAACTAAGAAACATATTACTCTAGACGAGATCGGTAGACGATTAGCCGTGGGTAACTTTAAAGAACTTAACGTGATTATCAAAGGTGACGTGGACGGTTCTATCGAAGCCTTAGGTGATTCACTATTGAAACTTTCTACTGAAGAAGTTCAAGTAAATATTATCCATAAAGGGGTTGGTCAAATTTCCGAATCGGATGTACTACTTGCCTCTGCTTCTGATGCGGTAATCATAGGTTTCCAAGTAAGACCATCTAGCGGTGCTAGAAGAATTGCTGAAAACGAAGAAATCGAAATCAGACTTTACTCTATCATCTACGATGCGATTAACGAAATCAAAGATGCAATGGAAGGCTTACTAGAGCCAACCGAGAAAGAAGTAATTACGGGTAACATCGAAGTAAGAGAAGTATTCAAAATCTCTAAAGTGGGTACTGTTGCAGGTTGTTTCGTGTTAGATGGTTTCGTGAAGAGAAACAATCAAATCCGAGTGATTCGAGATGGTATTGTAACCTACACGGGTAACATCGGTCAGCTGAAACGTTTTAAAGACGATGTGGCTGAAGTTAAATTTGGTTACGAATGTGGTTTGAGCATTAAAGGCTTTAACGACATTAAAGAAGGAGACGTAATTGAAGGTTTCGAAATTCAAGAAGTTAAGAGAACACTATAAGTGCTCCAAAACATAAACTGAAAAGCCATTGTGAGAAATCGGAATGGCTTTTTTAATGAAATTAGCTTTCTTTTGGTATGGAAGTTACCCTTAAGTTTCTGATTGGTGTGGCAGCATTAGCTGTGATGATTGGCCTATATTCTCCTTGGCGTATGCTTTGGTGGATGAGTAGACAAAATCGCTTGTTGGTTCTGAAATATTATGGGCTTCCGTTGGTGGTTCTATTGTTGATCTACCTTTTCACATAGTACTATCTTTTTACCACCCTGATCTGTAGTAGCAAAAATATAGAAGCTGCCTCCATCTTTCAACCCGGTTTTTTTTCTTATCTGTTCAACAGTCATGGGGTAGTTCCGAACCGTTATATTGGCTTTCAAATTTGGTAGGGCTTTACGCAGTTCTTTTTTGTTGAGACTAATTTCTTCAATCGCTTTAAAACTTCTGCCAGGAAAATTAGCAACTAGCGTCTTTGAGGTGTACAGATGAGAATTCACATGAAGCTTTGTTAAACCAAATTGGCTAGCGATACTTTTAAACGCACCAGCTTTTAAAATGGCCACATTGGGTTCGTATAAATAGCTTTCAATATTTCCATGAACCAGATGAATGCCCTGCTCTTCTTCATAATTGAACTCAAATCCTACTTGGGTATTTGTCAAGTCAATGGCCTTAATGATTGGATTTTCGCTGGCCTGATCATCAATAATAAAAAGGAGTTCTTTCACTTCATTATTCACCGCAACAACATGAACTTCTGTGGCTCCTCCAAGGTCTCTTACCGCGCCCTTAATATCTAATAGGGGCGAAGTCTTCATTAGTATTGACCTGCCTTTGGTCTTCATTAATGGGAGCAGTGAAAGCACATTAGGTTCACAGTCTTCAATTCTAAAAACCTTTTGGTCGTGGTTTCTCCTTCGGGCCGGATCTAGAAATATGAGGTCGAATTTTTCGGAAGTTTGATTTAAGAAATCTTCTGCTTCGGCATTATAAAACTCCGCGGAGGTTATGCCCAAGCATTTCATGTTATGCCGCGCTATTTCCACCAAGTTGTCCTGCCTTTCAACATAAAAACCCTTTTTAAAAGATTTTGAAAGGAAGGAAAAGTCTATGCCCATTCCGCCAGTCAGGTCTACGAATTTTTCACCCGAGAACAACGAGGCTTTGAATTCAGCAGTAAGGGCAGAAGATGATTGCTCTAAACTAAGTGGTGGAGGATAAATTAGATTGGTTGCCCTGTACCAAGTGGGTAATTTAGTTTTCGCCTTTTTTCTAGATTGAATCTGTTCAACCGCTTCTTTCAAAGGAATATCGGCATACTGTTTTGCCCGAAGCATCAAAGTAGCGGGATCATCGTTTTCATGATCCCGAATAAACTTCTGAACTTCAGGTGTTAGCAGTGCTTTTATCAAAAATTAGCTGTTTTTAGATAAGTATTCAGCAATTTGAACCGCATTGGTAGCCGCTCCTTTTCTTAGATTATCAGCCACAATCCACATATTCAATGTGTTCGGCTGGCTTTCGTCTCTTCTCAAACGCCCTACAAAAACAGCATCTTTTTTATGTGCTGTCAATGGCATTGGGTAAAGATTGTTTTTAGGGTCATCTTGTACAATTACGCCATTAGCATTTTCTAAAATACCCCTTAATTCTTCTAGGTCGAAATCATTTTCGAACTCTACATTTACCGCTTCCGAATGGCCACCCACCGTTGGGATTCTTACTGTGGTTGAAGTAATGCGAATAGAGTCGTCACCAAAGATTTTCTTGGTTTCATTCACCATTTTCATTTCTTCTTTGGTGTAGCCATTATCCAAAAACACATCGATATGAGGCAAGGCATTCATGTCTATTTTATGCGGATAAGCCATATCTCCTTGGATTCCGTTACGCTCATTCATCATTTGATCAACGGCAGCTTTTCCCGAACCCGTTACCGATTGGTAAGTAGAAACTACGATTCTTTTAATCTTGTACTTTTTGTGCAAAGGCCCTAAAGCCACCACCATTTGAATGGTTGAGCAGTTGGGGTTAGCAATAATTTTATCTTCCGCAGTAAGGCTAGTAGCATTAATTTCTGGGACAATCAGTTTGTGATCAGGGCTCATTCGCCATGCCGAAGAGTTGTCGATGACAGTAGAACCGGCAGCAGCAAACTTTGGAGCCCATTCTAATGAAGTACTTCCGCCAGCGGAGAAAATAGCGTAGTCAGGTTTTAATTCAACCGCTTTGGCTAAGCTAATTACTTCATATTCATTGCCATTAAAAGTCATTTTCTTGCCAACAGATCGCTCAGAAGCGACAAGAAGTAACTCGTCAAATTTGAAATTTCTCTCTGCTAAAACCTCTAAAATTTCACCACCAACAAGTCCAGTGGCGCCAACTACTGCTATTCTCATTTTTTATTTCATTATTTTACACTCATAATCAAATGATTATGGGAAATAGAACCATATTTTTCGTACTTTAACAGGCTAGAATCTAAACACTTGTGAATCTCAGATGAGGTTAAGTATATCAATTGCCATAGCAGCTCTTGTTCTGCTTACCGCAAATATAGCGTTAAGTCAGATTAACACCTTTCCTTCTAGTGAAAGTTTTGAACAGGCTTTTACTACGGGCAATCATGTGGCTTTTATTTCTAACTGGACAGGCAATGAAGTCCAGAATAGCTCAAGAATTTTTCAAGGACCAAACGGAAGAACTGGCACAAGTTCGTTGAATATTATCCCCACTTCTACTTTTTCTGGCGAGGTTTTAATTGCGTTGGACTTCGCAGGAGTTAATAATCCGCTTTTATCTTTTTATGCCTATTCCAAGCAAAATGGAGGAGGAACTTCAACCAGACCCGTTTTGGTTAGTTTTTCAACATCAATTGATGGAGGAAATAATTTTCTTGACAATGTGTCTATTGGGGATGCTACTACCTTCCCGAATGATAACACTACTAGCTATACTAAATATGAGTACGAGTTGCCAAGCGAAGCATCTGGCCAAAGTAATGTAATCGTCAAACTGAAAGTAGAAAGGGGAGATGGCTCAGGTTCGGCTGCAGAGTTTGTGATGGATGATGTGAGCATTGTAGAGCAGATTTTGCCTTTGGCCATTAGTTCAACAAGTGCTCCTACTTCAACTTCCGTAGTGGTAAATTTTAACCAAGAAGTTACACAAGCCACGGCCGAAAGCATAGCGAATTACAGTTTGAATAATGGAATAACTGTAGTTTCAACTTCGCGAACCGCTACCAATCAGGTAACGCTTACCACTTCGGTAATGCCAAACGCCAATTACCAACTGACAGTGAACAATGTTGAAGATGCGGCAAGTAGCACACCAGCAGTTAATTTAACCTCTGCCTTTAGTTATGTTGAGGCGCTTTCTATTACGGCAGTTCAGGTACTTTCTAAAAATTCGATTGAAGTAAATTTCAATTTGAACCTTGATCAAACCACGGCTGAAAACGCCTCCAATTTTGTAATTGATAATGGAATTGGCAGCCCAACTTTGGCCGTAAGAAGTGCAACAGAACTCAATAAAGTGGTGTTGACGCTTGGTGCAGACCTTACAGAAAACAACTTTGGGCTAACGGTTAATAGCGTTAAAGATGAATCAACGTTGGCAACTGCTTCGGGCCTTAGCACTAACTTTTCTTACTTACCGTTGAAGGTTTCGGGTATTTCAACCCTTTCAAATACTCAGGTAGAAGTCGTTTTCAATCAGAATGTAGAAGTCATATCTGCCAATACAGCAAACAATTATAGTCTGGATTTTGGCTATGGTGCACCTTCCTCTGCTGCTCGAAATGGGCTTGAACTTAATAAAGTGGTACTCACTTTTGGGGCTGAGTTAGCGAATAATACCTACCAACTGACCATTAATAATGTAGCCAATGAAAGCGGAAACGCTTTGGCTTCTGCCTTGCAGTCTTCAGTGACCAATGCCACACAAACGGCTTATCGAACTTTAGTAATCAACGAAATTTTTGCTGACCCAACGGGTGCGGCTCAGCCCGATCCTCAAACACTGCCCTCTGGCACATCTGATGAATTTATTGAGCTGTATAATGCAGGCAGCAAAGCCATTGATTTGGCCAATTTTGACTTAACAGGAGGAACCATTGCTAGCTATGTGCTGCAACCGCAGACTTATGTTATTTTAACTTCAACTTCAAACGTTGTCGATTTTCAAGCTTTTGGAAATGTAGTGGGTGTTACTTCATGGAATAGCCTTTCAAATGGAGGCGAACAACTATTGCTGAAGGATAATCTCGGCAATTTGGTCGACAGCCTTACTTTCAATACCGATTGGTATAAAGATGCTGCCAAAGCAGATGGCGGTTGGTCCATTGAGCAAATAAATCCAGAGCTTGTTTGTAGCGACATCAACAATTGGCAAGCCTCAACGAATGCTCAGGGTGCTACTCCTTCGGGGCAAAATTCCGTTTATGACAATATTCCAGATGTAATGGCGCCTAACTTGACTGAAGTTAGGGTTGATTCGCCAAGTCAGTTGACTTTGTTTTTTGATGAAATTATGGATGACGCTTCGCTTGATGGAGCATCATACTCCTTGAATAATGGCGGAGCTATTGCCTCAAAAATCGTAAATCAAACTACCCACAAATCTGTGGTGTTGACTTTAAGTACACCGATGGTTTCAGGAACGATTTATACGGTATCATTAACGGGAGCCACGGACTGTGCTGGTAATACCATAGGCACAAACACTTTAGAATTTCTATTTGATAATTTGGCGCCAGTATTTGAAAGGTTTGTGTTTAAAGATAGCACCACAATTGACGTTATTTTTGATGAAAACTTGAACCAAACTTTGGCAGAAACTGAAGCCAACTTTTCGATTAATTTGGGAATAGGAAACCCAACAAAGGCGATTGTTGACGCCAATAATAATAAGCGAGTGAGGCTAAATTTAGGCGCTGCGCTATCTGTTGGCACGGCCTATCAATTTACATTTCAAAACTTAGCAGACACGCTGGGAAACACAGTTAGTCTATCCTCTGTCAACCTCGATTTTGTGAATCAAATTGACACAGTTGTAGTGTTGTCTGCTCAATTGCTTGATGTGTATTTTGACGTTGATGCTGATGAATCCACCGCAGAACAATTGATCAATTATTGGGTAGATGGCGATATTGGTAACCCGGTTGCTGCTTCGTTAGACAACACGAACCCAAGATTGGTGCATTTGGTTTTCAGTACCAATTTTGATGAAAATAAAAATCAGTACATTAGTTTTGAGGACATTCAATCCAGCAATAACGGTCGCTTACAGTTGCTGAACACCACTTTTGTTTATGATACCGATGACCCAGACATAGACTCTGTAGTGGTAATTGACGAGCGTAACCTTAGAGTTTATTTTGATGAAATATTGGATGAAACTTCTGCAGAGGCCGTAAATAATTACATCGCGAATAATGGTATAGGAAATCCAAGTTTAGTAACGCGTCAAGCGGACAAACGTTCTGTATTACTCACATTTGCGCAGGCATTTGAACAGGAAGTTAAGAATCGCTTATCGCTTACTGGAATTCAGGATTTATCTGGCAATACAATTTCAACCCAACGAAACGAAGACTTCACTTACGACCGACTGGCACCTCGCTTGGTAGGAATTACCCTGGCTAGCCCTACTAAAATTTTGGTAGAGTTTTCAGAAGAGGTGGTGAAAGAGGTTGCTGAAAATGTCAATAATTATTTTGTTGATAACGGAATTGGGGCTCCAATGACCGCAGTTCGTACAGAAAAAAACACCAACATTGTAGAGCTTACTTTCGCTACTTTAGGTAATAATTCTCAAAACACTCTTCGCATTTCTAATATTTCCGATGTGTTCGAGAATGGCCTTCCAGTTGATTTAACTGCTACTTTTTCGAGCTTGAAGCCAAACTTTGGGACATTCACGGTTTTGAATGACACCACCATTCAGGTGCAGTTTACCAAAGCGCTGAACAAAGCTTCTGCTGAAGACATAGAAAATTACGGGTTCGATAATGGGGTTGGATTGAAGTCAGCGGTTCAGAATGCAAATGACGCTTCTTTGGTCACTTTAAACCTGACAATTCCATTGAAGGAAGGCTTGAAATATCGTTTGGTAGTGCAAGAACTGTTAGATGCCCATGGTAATACATCTGAAGTAATCAGCTATGACTTTACATACAGTACGCATATTGTTGATATTCAAATCCTCAGTCAGAATAGTTTGGTACTTACTTTCGATCAGGAATTGGATGAAGTTACTGCTGAAACCACTCAAAATTATGTGCTGAATTCCGGGATCGGAAACCCCATTTCTGCGGTGCTTAGTTCTGATGATTTTAAGGTGGTAACCCTTCTTTTCAATACCAACTTTGTGGAGGGTATTAATTATGAACTTATAGTACAGAATATTAAGGATTCGTTTGGGTTCACGATAAATAGCTCAAGAAACAAACTGAGCTATGACCTTACTCCCCCCGTGATTTTAGAAGTCAATTCTACCTACTTAGATGAGATTGAGGTTGTATTTAATGAACCGCTAAATGCAGCCACTGCGAGAACTATTAATCATTATTCATTAAATAATGGAGTGGGAAATCCAACCTCTGCTACTTTGGTCGCGGGTTCTTCTTCAAGGGTATCGCTTAAATTTGGAACTCCACTGACCAATGCTTTAGCTTACCAGCTTACAGTGGACCGAGTGCAAGATAAACAGGGTAAGGCAATGAATGCTGCTACTTTCGACTTCACTTTTTCCGCCCCCGTTACTCCAGTGTTTCGAGATTTAGTGATCAATGAAATTTACTTCGACACAAAACCGACTTCAAGCTTACCTAACGCTGAATTTATAGAGCTTTACAACCGTGGAAACTCAAACATTGAACTGCGAGATTTCTTACTGACCGACAAAAGAGATACTGCAGTATTTACGGCTCAAGTTTTAGCTCCAGGTGAATATTTGGCGGTAACCACTCAAGGGGCGGTTGCACAATACTTGAATTATGGGAATGCCATTGGTCTCAGAAATTTCCCTTCACTTTCGAATACAGGCGAATCGGTTTATTTATTGGACAGAAATAAGGTGGTGGTTGACTCGATTGCTTACGATCAAACATTTTATAATGATGCCACAAAAGCCAGTGGAGGTTTTTCTGTGGAGTTAATCAATCCGGAAAAGCCATGTTTTGAATATACCAATTTTGCGGCCTCTGTTTCGCCAAATGGAGGTACACCAGCAGAACAGAATTCTGTATTTAGCCTTACAGCAGATGTTACAGCGCCATCCATTACAAAACTGGAAGTGATTTCCGCCACTGAACTCAAGCTGACTTTTGATGAAGCTATGGACATTAGTACTTTGATTCCTTCAAATTTCACTCTACAAAATGGGGTTTCGGTGGCTTCCGTAAGCGTACTTGATGCTTTTGGTAGAAGTGTACAATTGAAATTGAACAAGGAGTTTACAAAGGGCTTTGAGCTTGTACTTACAACAAACGGAATTGCAGATTGCTCTGGTAATGCACTATCCTCTAATAGTTTCACTTTTGTGAAAGGGGCGAGTCCAGCTTATCAAGAACTTATTTTCACTGAAATTATGGCTAACCCAGCTCCTTCACAGGGCTTACCAGTAGTGGAATATCTAGAGCTTTTCAATGCTTCTTCTAAAATCATTTCTTTGACAGGCTTAACACTTTCAGATGGTGCAAGCACAACCACCTTAGGCGGTTTCGACCTAAAACCTTCTGAATATTTAATCCTTACAGCAAGTTTTGACAAAACAAAATTGGATCCTTATGGCGATGTATTAGGTGTTTCAAGCTGGCCCAGCTTAAATACAACTGGTGATAAGGTTTCTCTAAAATTGGGGAATCAAATAATTCACAGTGTTGAGTATTCTTCGGCATGGTACAGATCTACTTCAAAAGCGAATGGAGGCTTTAGCCTTGAGTTGATTGATCTTAGTTACGCCTGTGTAGAACAATCTAATTGGAAGGCCTCTGAGGCTGTTGTTGGAGGAACCCCAGGAGCACAAAATTCTGTCAATGGAATTAACCCCGATCTAGTAGGGCCAGAGTTGATAAAAGCAGTGGCGCTAAATAATAGTCAGATTCAGCTGATGTTTAACGAAAAACTAGCCGTCTCTTCATTACTCGCTAACAACATTTCCATATCTGGAGGAATTTCTGTGTCGAGCATAAGTTTGGGGTCTGACGCTAAATCTGCCACCTTGAATTTGAGTAGTGCTCTTGTATCGAATACTGCTTATCAAATTACGGTGGAAAACATCACTGACTGTAGCGGCAATCTCATTTTGGCAGATGCTCGTCAAGCAACCATTGTGATAGCCGTGGAAGCAGCAGCGCTGGATATTGTGATAAACGAAATCCTTTTCAATCCTAAAACTGGCGGTGTGAGATTTGTCGAAATTTATAATCAATCGAACAAATATGTTAATCTTAAAAACTGGCGAATAGAGGGAAAAACAAATGATAGAGTTATTTCTACGGAAGATATTATTGCACCATCGAGCTATAAAACGATTACCACCGATGGGGATATTTTAAAAAACCAATACGCGAGCACAGAGCTTTCTACGATCTTAGAATTGAGTTCCTTGCCGAGCATGCCTTCCGATGCTGGCGTGGTTCGTTTTGTAAATAGTAAAGCTATTGTAATCGATGAAGTGGAATACGATGAAGATTATCATTCCTCATTATTAAGTTCTGTTGATGGCGTTTCGCTTGAGCGCATTCGTTTTTCCGGTCTTTCAAATGATGTTAATAATTGGCAGTCAGCTTCTAGTCAATCGGGCTACGCTACTCCTGGTTATCAAAATTCGCAAGCGCAAAGCCAGCCGTCAACCGTGGCTACATTTAGTATAGAACCTAAAGCCTTTGCGCCAGATGTAGCAGGTAGTGCCAATTTCACCACCATAAACTATGAGTTCGACAATTCGGGTAATGTAATTACAGTTTCGGTTTACGATTCAAATGGAAACCTCATTAAGAATGTTTCGCAGAATTCACTGGTAGGAACTACAGGCTTTTTCCGTTGGGACGGCACCACAAATTCAGGTGAAAAGGCCCGTTTAGGCTATTATTTAATTCTTTTCGAAATTATAGAGCCATCAGGGAAAGTCACGATTAAGAAGGAAACAGTCGCTATTGGCACTCGTTTCTAACTTTATCGTTTAACTTATTCGTTTCAAATACATTTTAATGTAGGTTGTCAATTTGTGATCTTAATTTTATCTCAATGTGAAGCAATATGTATGAGAAATTCTTATATTAGGTGAGACTATTTTCAGAACCATCTAATACCCAACTAAATGAATTGTTTAATTAATAATGCAATCGATTTTAACCTGAAAAAGGGTAGAAAGATCGAAGTGATTAATCGGTACCTCAGAATGAAGTACAGGGTGCAAATTGATAACTTTTCAATTGCGAAAAGGATGCAATCCCTGAATGTTCAATACTGAAACAACTAGACAACCTAAGATAAAAAAGACCCATTGGGTCTTTTTTTATGATCTATACTTGACTGTTTTTAAACTATTTTATTTGCCAGAAGTGCTCAAACTCAGGAATAATATACTCGATATTCTATCCTCTTAAAAATTATATGAAAGCCTTTGCGTTCTCTTGTAGTAGGGCTATTTTAGTGCAATTTTTATAGCAGTACATTTAAACAAAGCTAATTATGAGCCAAGCAGAAAAAACGAGATATTCTGATAGTGAATTAAAAGAATTTGAGGCGCTCATCAACGATAAGTTGGAAAAGGCTAAAAGTGAATTCAACGAATTAAAAAGAAGTATTTCAAAAGGAGGAGATACAGGAACTGATATAACCAACAATTCTACCAAGGTTTTGGAAGATGGGGCTGATACATTGGAAAAAGAAAACCTTAATCAGCTTGCCGCCAGACAACAAAAATTCATCAATAACTTGGAGAATGCCTTAATTCGAATTAAGAATGGTACTTATGGCATTTGCGTAGACACTGGAAAGCTTATTTCAAAAGAAAGGCTGAAGGCAGTACCACATACCATGCATTCTATTGAGGCTAAACTGGCGCAAAAGAGCTAGTGGATTTCCTTGGAAATCATATTGAAGCCCTTATTTTTTGTTCCGAAAAACCAATTAAAATAGCTGAACTTAAGTCCTGTCTGAGCGAAATGTTTGAGGCAGATGTACCAGAACAGGATATTTTGAATGCTATAGTCAAAATTGAGGAAAAGTATTTAGGTGATGAATACCCCTTTACTATATTTAAAAGTGGAGGGGGTTATCACTTTCTTACCAAGCCTGCCTACCAAGCCAGTATTGGTATTTTACTCAAGCAGCAATCGAAGAAAAGGCTTTCAACTTCGGCCTTAGAAACACTTTCTATTATTGCATACAAGCAACCTGTTACCAAATCAGAAATGGAACAAATTCGTGGTGTAAACTGCGATTATGCCGTTCAGAAGCTGTTGGAAAAAGAACTAGTAGAAATTAAGGGAAAGTCTGAAAACGTAGGGCGACCGTTGCTTTATGGAACCTCAGAAAAATTTATGGACTACTTTGGCATCAATAGTCTTAAGGATTTACCTACCCCAAAGGACTTTGCCACTGAAGAAAACGAAATAGGTCAACCTACAGAAGGAGATTCCTAGATAAGCTTTTCGTACCTTTGCGTATATTCCAGTAGAGATACTGCATCATTATGGCAAAGAAATTCAAATCAAATAAGCCTTTTTTCAATAAGGTTAAAAACACTCCAAAAACTCCACCTACTTACGATCGCGAGCTCGTGCAAAAAGGACGAGCAAGTGCAAGTGAAATAAGGCTCAATCGCTATATTTCTAACTCAGGCGTTTGTTCTAGACGCGAAGCGGATAAGCTTATTGAGGCGGGCGAAATTAAAGTGAACGGAGAAGTAGTAACCGAAATGGGTTACAAAGTAAAGCCTACCGATAAGGTTTCGTATGAAGGCAATGTGTTGAAAAGAGAGAAACTGGTTTATTTGGTTCTTAACAAGCCCAAAGATTTCATCAGTACCACAAGCGATCCAGAGGGTAGAAAAACCGTAATGGACTTGATTAAAAATGCTTGCGAGGAACAAGTTTTTCCTGTAGGAAGATTAGATAGGGCCACTACAGGCTTGCTGATTTTTACTAACGATGGAGATTTGGCTAAAAAACTGACACACCCTTCACACAAAGTGAAGAAAATATATCAGGTAACTTTAGATAAACCGATTGAAGAAGAAGATTTCGATAAAATTAAAGCGGGAGTAACCTTAGAAGATGGTCTAGCACCAGTAGATGACTTAGCAGTGACAAGTCCCGATGGAACCGTTTTGGGAATCGAAATTCACATGGGTAAGAATAGAATTGTTCGTAGAATTTTTGAACACCTAGGTTATAAGGTTGAGAAACTAGACCGAGTAGTATACGGTGAATTAACCAAAAAAGACTTGCCACGTGGTAAATGGCGCTTTTTAACCGAAAAAGAATTGATGAAGCTTAAAAAATAGTATGCATGCATACTATTTTAATTTCATTATGTATATTTGTTTATGCCCAGTGGAGTGAGATTGTTATTAACTGAAGAGCAAAAAATAAAGCCTCCCATTTCTGGAAGGCTTTTTCAACGTGGTGCTGAGTGGATTCGAACCACCGACTCACGGATTTTCAGTCCGATGCTCTACCAACTGAGCTACAGCACCCTCAATTGGAGGCACAAAAGTATACAAAAAGTTCACCCGTACAAAACATTTTTAATAATTTCAGGTCTGAATTCTTATTAACCCTTGAAGCCCTAATCTATGCAGTATATTTCTCAAATCGTTTTCTTGATTGTAGTGGCTGTAGCAGCATATTTTCTGTACCAACGCATTAGTCGAATCAGGAAAAATATTTTTCTAGGAAAAGCTTCTGGAAGAACCGCAAGCCCCGAAAGATGGAAGACAATGCTATTGGTAGCATTAGGTCAGAAGAAAATGTTTAAGCGCATTGTACCTGCTTTTCTACACATGTTGATTTATGTGGGCTTCTTGGTAATCAATCTTGAGGTGCTTGAATTCGTAATTGACGGAATTGCAGGAACCCACAGAATATTTGCTCCAGTTTTGGGTGATTTCTATACCGTTCTCATCAACGTTTTTGAATTCTTAGCCGTAGGTGTTCTTTTTTCATGTGTGGTTTTCTTAATCAGAAGAAACATATTGAAAGTAAAGCGCTTTCAGGGGAATGAAATGAAGAAATGGCCGACTTTAGACGCTAATCTTATTTTAGTTATTGAAATTATTTTGATGTTTGCCATTCTTACCATGAATGCAACAGATATGCTTATTCAAGGTCAGGACGAGCATTATACGCAAACAGGAACATTCTTCTTTAGCAGTTTTCTAGTACCTCTTTTTGAAGGAATGCAACTTTCAACACTGATTATTATAGAGCGCTTTGCTTGGTGGTTCCATATTCTCGGAATTTTAGGCTTTGCCGTTTACGTTACTTACTCTAAACATTTACACATCGCTTTGGCCTTTCCAAATACATGGTATTCAAACCTAAACCCTAAAGGGAAAATGGAGAACATGGCCGAGGTAACCAACGAAGTGAAAATGATGTTGGGAATGCCTACAGAGAATGCCAATGAACCTTCAGCAGAAATTGCAAGGTTTGGTGCCAAGGATGTAAATGATTTGAGTTGGGTAAATATCATGAATGCCTATTCTTGCACAGAATGTGGCCGCTGTACAGACAATTGCCCAGCAAATATGACGGGCAAAAAACTTTCCCCTCGTAAAATCATGATGGACACGCGTGACAGGGCCGAAGAAGTAGGCGCTAGTTTGGCCAAAGGAGGTAAAGGGTTAGAAGATGGAAAATCGCTTTTGGGTGATTACATTACTAAAGAAGAAATTAATGCTTGTACCAGCTGTAATGCTTGTGTAGAAGCTTGTCCAGTAAATATTGACCCACTGGCCATTATTTTACAAATGAGAAGGTACGTGGCCATGGAAGAGTCAGGGTCGCCAGCTTCATGGAATAGTATGTTCCAAAATGTGGAAACCAATTTTGCTCCATGGAAATTTCCACCAACAGACAGGTTTAAGTGGGCAGAAGAAATGGAGTCTAAATCTTAAGAGCGAAAGAAGTCATGAGTGATAATTTGAATAATGTACCCGTTATGGCCGATTTGGCCGCCAAAGGCGAATCTCCTGAAATACTTTTTTGGGTAGGTTGTGCTGGTTCTTTTGACGACAGATATAAAAAAGTAACCCAAGCTTTTGTTAAAATACTGAACAAAGTAGGCATTTCTTTTGCCGTTTTGGGGCCAGAGGAAACCTGTACTGGAGACCCTGCCAGAAGGGCTGGAAATGAGTTTTTGTTTCAAATGCAGGCAGTTTCCAACATTCAGGTTTTGGATACTTACAATGTAAAGAAGATTGTGACGGCTTGTCCTCATTGTTTCAATACCATTAAAAATGAATATCCAGAGCTAGGCGGTAATTACGAAGTGATTCACCATTCTACTTACCTTCAGCAATTAATTAATGAAGGCAAGGTTGGCCTGAAAGGTGGCGGAGAGTTCAAAGGAAAGAAGATTACTTATCACGATTCTTGCTACTTAGGAAGGGCGAACAATATTTACGAAGCTCCACGCGAGGTTTTAGCAGCTCTCGATGCCGAGTTAATTGAAATGAAGCGTTGCAGAACGAAAGGTTTATGCTGTGGCGCAGGTGGTGCTCAAATGTTTAAAGATGCAGAACCTGGTAATAAAGAGGTGAATGTTGAAAGAACGGAAGAAGCGATTGAAACAGGTGCGAGTATTGTTGCTTCGGCTTGTCCGTTTTGCATGACCATGATGCGAGATGGTGTAAAAAGTAAGAATAAGGAAGCCAGTGTAGAAGTAATGGATTTGGCTGAGTTGATTGCTAAAAACGAAGGGCTTTAAAGGAATTATTCTTTAAACTTCGAGGTTCAACTACAGACTATCAACAATTAAAATTTATGCTAGCCGACTTCAATAGCCTTAGCGAAAACTCTAGAACCTGGTTGTATCAGGCCAATAGAGAATTGAATGCCTCAGAACAGAAAAAGTGTTTAGATCAACTTGAAGCTTTCCTGAATCAATGGGCGGCTCATGGCAATGATTTAATGGCTTCGGGAATTATTAAGCACGATTACTTTCTTATTATAAGCACCGATGAGTCTTTCAATATGGCCAGCGGCTGTTCTATCGATACCCAAGTAAGATTCGTTCAACAACTTTCATCAAATTTAGGAGTTGACTTTTTTCAGCGCACCAATATTGCCTTCTTAATCAATAATGAAGTAGAATTAGTGCCATTGAGCCAAATTAAATCGGAGGTTGAAAATGGCCGAATTTCCACTCACACACTTTTCTTCGACAATACAATTCAGACAAAAGGCCAACTTAAGAATAATTGGTGCGTTGAAGCGGGTAAAACTTGGCTAAACAGATACTTTAAACAATCGGCAAGCGTATAGAGTATTAGCATTCAGCTTATTTCGCTAATTTACAACCGATGAGGAATAGGATTCAAATTATAGGTATTCTTATGTTGGCCCTTCTGATGGGCTGTAAATCTTCCCAAAACTTTCTTGGAGTTGATACACCTAGTACTCCTGCTAATGATGGTCGTTCTACAAATGCGCAATCCAGCAATGTGGGTAGCTTAACTGGCGGAGTAGAGGAAGAAATTGAGAAGCTCAAAGAAGTAAAAGTAAAGAAGAGCTATGAGAATGCAAACTACAATCTAGCAATCGAAGATTATAAAAAAGAATTGGAGGACGATCCTGAGTCGCCAGTTTATAATTATTACGTGGCGGAATCATACCGCAAAACCAACCGAATTTATGAAGCAACCGATTATTATGCCAAGGCCATTGAAGGTGGTTATGCTGATGATGAAATGGAGTTGCACTATGCTCAAGCTTTAAAGGCATCTGAGCGATACAATGATGCCAAGAATGTACTTCAAAAGTATTTGCAGTATGCCACGGTCGAAAATTTTGTAGATAGGGCTAAAGCAGAGTTAAAGAATCTCGATAAGCTGGACAGCATTAGCTTGAATGTTCGAAACATTGATGTGAAAAATGCAGAAGGCATTAATACTGAAAATGCAGAATACAGCCCTTATTTCTTTAAAAATGAGCTTTATTTTGCTACTGGCCGAGAGCAAGCAAGCTTTGAGCGTTATGGAATTCCGTTTACGGATTTATATAAAGTACAAACTAACGGACTGAATTTGGATGCGACCTCAATTGAAAAACTATCGAGTATATTCAATGATGAAGAAATCAATGAAGGCTCTTTGGCCTTTTCACCCGATGGAAACTCAGTGGTATTTGCAAAAGGAAATTCAGCAGATAAACGAGGACGCTTTAACACAGACTTATACATTTCCACCAAGAAAAATGGAGAATGGACCGCTCCACAATTGATGCCGATTAATAGCCCAGACTCTTGGGATAGTAGCCCTACTTTTAGCGGAGATGGAAAAACTATTTACTTTGCTTCAGACCGTCCGGGAGGTTTGGGTGGCTCAGATATTTACAGAACAAGGCTTAATGACAGAGGCAGATGGGCCGATGTGCAGAATATGGGGCCAACCATTAATACAGCCGAGGATGAAATGTTTCCATATGTCTCGCCAGATAACAAACTTTACTTTTCTTCAACGGGCCATGCTGGTTTTGGAATGCTCGATGTTTTTGTGGCCATTAATGAAGGCGGAAATATTACCATCGAAAACATGGGGCCTTCTATCAATTCATCTTATGATGATTTCGGTTTAGTCTATTCTGAGTTTCCATACGAAGGTTTTTTCAGTTCTAATCGGCCAGGAGGTAAAGGAGATGATGACATTTATACTTTTGTAGACAATTCATCCGACCTAAAGAAAATTGAATACATTCTAGCAGGAGTAACTTATCAGCTGAATGAAGACAGTACACAGAGTATTTTGCCAGATGTGCGTGTAAAACTTATGAGCACGGATAATGAAGTTATAGACGACCAATTAACGGGACGTGGTGGTATTTTTCAATTCAAAGTAGAACCTGAAAAGGAATATATTTTACTTGGAGAGAAGGCGAACTTCTTCGTAAAAAGACGTGCATTTTCAACTGTGGGTGGAGAAATTAAACAAGAAGACTTGGTGGAGCGATTTACCACCAAAAAGTTTGAATCGTCTTTAACATTAGATCCTATTATTCTTGAGAAAACAATTGTGCTTCAGAATATCTATTATGATTTGAACAAGGCTGAAATTAGGCCAGATGCAGCAGTAGAGCTGGATAAACTTGTAGAACTCTTAAAGGATAACCCGAATATTAAAATTGAGTTGAGCTCTCATACCGATTCGCGTGCCGAAGACGCCTTTAACCTAGACTTGTCTGAAAGAAGAGCGCAAGCAGCTGTTCGTTATCTGATTCTAAAAGGGATTTCTCAAAATAGGCTTGTAGCGAAAGGCTATGGAGAGTCTCAGTTGATTAATGGCTGTGGTAACGATGCAGATTGTACCGAAGAGCAACATCAACAAAACCGTAGAACGGAGTTTAAAGTGATTGAATATAAAGACAATTAAGCTGCATTGATATTATCGGCAGATTAAAAACTCGAAAAAAGAGCCCCGTCATACGGGGTTTTTTTATTTTTGTGATCTTAAATTATCAGATATGAGCGACCGGTACATGCAAAGAGGCGTTTCAGCTTCAAAAGAAGATGTTCACAACGCAATCAAGAACTTAGACAAAGGAGTTTTTCCTACTGCTTTCTGCAAGGTGGTTCCTGATTTTATGGGCAATGATGATGCGTTTTGTAATATCATGCATGCTGATGGTGCGGGTACCAAGTCTGCTTTGGCTTATATGTATTGGAAAGAAACCGGTGATCTTTCGGTTTGGCGTGGCATTGCTCAAGATGCTATCATTATGAACATTGATGATTTGCTCTGTGTTGGCGCCACCGATAATATCCTTCTTTCTTCGACAATTGGCAGAAATAAAAACCTGATACCGGGTGAAGTGATTGCTGAACTGATCAATGGCACCGAAGAAGTGCTTCAGATGCTGAGAGATAACGGGATGAACATTATCAGTACTGGAGGCGAAACGGCAGACCTAGGTGATTTGGTAAGAACCGTTGTAGTTGACAGCACGGTAATTGCCCGAATGAAAAGGGAAGATGTAGTGACCAATGAAAAAATTAAGCCGGGTCAGGTTATTGTTGGTTTGGCTTCCTCTGGTCAGGCGACTTATGAAAATGAGTACAATGGTGGAATGGGTTCGAATGGGCTTACTTCTGCTCGTCACGATGTATTCCATAAAGACTTAGCTGCTAAATTTCCAGAAAGCTACGATCACGCTGTGCCTTCAGATTTAGTGTATTCTGGTAAATATCAATTGACTGATGCTGTAGAAGGAAGCCCCTTGGACGTTGGTAAATTAGTGTTATCCCCGACTAGAACTTACGCTCCCGTGATGGTCGAAATTCTCAAGAAATTCAGAAACCAAATTGGAGGATTGATTCATTGCAGCGGAGGCGCTCAAACCAAAGTGCTTCACTTTGTTAATGGCGTTCATATAGTGAAAGACAACCTTTTCGAGCTTCCTCCTTTATTCAAAATGATTCAGGAAGAAAGCGGAACAAGCTGGAAAGAAATGTATAAGGTTTTCAATATGGGGCACAGAATGGAGGTTTATATTGATGAAGAATTTGCCGAAGAAATCATCTCCATTTCAAAGAACTTTAACATCGATGCACAAATTGTAGGCAGAGTGGAAGCTTCTGAAAATAGGAAACTTACCATCAATTCTGAATTTGGAAGTTTTGTCTATTAACAACCTTCGTTTAGAACGCTTAAACAGTTAGTAGATGTTAAAAAAAATAGAGGCAAGAAAAGCAAACTGCTGTTGTTTTTAAACCAATACATCATTTATTTTTGTCCGTTTGTTGGATAGGCTTAAATGGTTGAATTTGTGGCGAATTACTAATTATTATATCCAAATGGCGTAATGTTATTTTTGATTAACAAAAATATAATATACATTTGCCTCCTCTTTCACCCACTATTTAAGGCAAAGCTACCATCTTTGCATCATTAGTATTTTCCTCAACCCACCATTTACTTAACCATTTGATTTTGAACAAAAGATGTTCAAAGAATTAATCAAACATTTTTCAATGTCATAGTAGAAAACCTATGGCGAGAAACTTTAACTAAAACAAAAGGTGAGGTACGTAGATTTAGTTGGTACTTTTTTCGGGAGAGTTATTTTAGGCGTGCTATTGCTTTGTTTTATCAACACGGCATTATTAGGGCAGTCCCATATCACTTCCATTAACTATGCTAGCCCTTTACCAACCTCTATTCCTTCAACAGTTTCGGTAACCTCACCGAGTGATGCCATCAATGACATTCAGCCAAGTTTACCCTACGATCTTTATTATGGAACAGGTGACAACTTGAAAATCAAGTCTTATACTGTTGGTGGTAAACTCTACGATAACTTTGTGCTTCCAGACACTTTGGTAATTAAGAGGACTGATAATCAAGCATACATCAACGTTTGGTATACTTTAAGTAGCATTGTTGACCCATCGTTTAGCCCACTTACACCAGGAGAACTGGAGTTAGATGCGGATGAAGTAGAAGATGCAGATGCCCTTTATCAGTCCGGAGTTTTGAATGCCGGTTATGATAATATTATGGTGAACGAGGATGATGAGGGACTCAATACCATACAAGCACAGGTAGAGCGTTTAGATGTAATTTGGTTTACAGGCCTAGTTACTTGTGAACCAGATAGTGCTGTTTTTCCAATCATTGAAAGGGGTGGGAATGATGAAATAAAGATTGCAGCAATACTCTCACTTGATGTTAATGGTGAACCAGCATCATATGGTTCAATGATTGATATTGAAGATTCAGATTGGCCAGATCCATCTAATTCAGGCACAGGAGGTGGACGTTCATTCGACAACTTTCTTATTTTAAGAAGACAGGATACGGGATTAGACCCAACTCCAATTATTAATATTGGTACCTTTTTTGGGCAGAGTGCCCAAAGTTTGCAAGGAGTAGCGGTTTCTTTTAGTGAACTAGGAATTGCTGCAAATACAGTAATTTATGGTTTCTCAATTTTTGCATTCGATACAAATGCAACGGATCATGACTTAACTGATATTTTCACTTTTCCTACCGATACCAAAGCCAGTGACTCAGGACTTGATTTAGTTGCTGGTTTATCAGCGGGGGTGTCATCAGATAACTGTTTGACCCCTGGCACAGGGCCTGGAGGTTATAAAGCTGCTTTAACTACATGGCTCAAGGCCAATGTTGGAGTAACTACTGCTACTGATGGGAGTACTGTGACCGATTGGCAAGATCAGTGGGTTGGAAATCATGATGCTACTACAGGAGTTGCCGCGCCAACGTATAGAAGCACAACCAGTAACATCAACTTTAACCCTACGGTTGATTTTACTACAGGAAGTACAAGCCTTACTATAGCCAATAACTTAGCGTTTAACACGGGTGGCCCATACACTAAAAAAGGAATCAATTTAGCTTTTAGAACAAGCACATCGGATATTAACACTCGTCAAGTATTGTATGAGCAAGGAGGGAGTGATCGAGGCATCACAGTTTATATTCGAGATGGAAAACTACACCTTTCATCTTGGAACAGAACGAGTGACGGTAGTGGGTCGCCTTGGAATACATCAGCTAATGTGGCAACTATTGCATCAGCTACTTTATCTGAAAATACGGAATACATAGTTACTTTAGAATTTAGTGGAAACACATCTTCAACCGGTACAGTTACAGGCTACTTAAACGGTCAAAGCTTTGCTACCTTAAACAATGTTGGGCTACTTTATAGTGATACTGATGGAATAGAGTTTGGAGCTTCGGATGGAGCTTCTAGATATGACAATGGTAGCAGTAGTAGCGCAAACTCTTACTATGGAGAGATTTCGGAACTCATTTACTGTAATGAACCGGGCGCTTTCCTTATATCACAGCGTAATAGAATAGAGAGTTATTTAGCCGTAAAGTATGGAATCACGCTTGACCAAGCGACACCTATTAACTATGTAGATTCTCAAGGTGATATTGTTTTTAACACTACTCTTAATGCGTCACTGGGTGGATACTTGGAATACAACAAGGACATTGCAGGAATTGCAAGAGATGATAATTCTGAATTTGAGCAGGTTAAATCAAGGAGTGAAAACATGGGGTCTGTGGTTACTATGGATCATGGTGGATCATTTCCTGATAACAACTCATGGCTGATTTGGGGAAATGACAGTGGTGATAAAGATGATGATGAAACCACAGATGTTCCTCCTTTGATTACAAAAAGAGTAGAACGAGTTTGGAGAGTGGCTGAAACAGGAGAGACAGGAAATAACAGTATTAGCTTCGATATTTCAGGATTTACGTTTAGTGGAGGCACGCCTAGCGAATCGGATTATAGCTTACTAATAGCAGGAAATTCTTCAGGTGGTGATTTCAGTTCTGCTCAGGTAATAACTGGCGGTACCTTAAGTGGTAGCACCATTACTTTTTCTGGAGTTAATTTTGAAAATGGTCAGTACTTTACTTTAGGTACAGGTTTTATTAGCTGTGGGCCAGGTAATGTAACTACAAATTTAACCTTATGGTTAAGAGCCGATAATGGGCCAAACACCACAGTTAACGGAGCTGATGTTACCTCATGGGGTGATTTTTCAGGGTCTAACGATGCAAACGATGCCACTAATTACCCAAATTATGTTAGTAACTCAATAAACTTCAATCCAGCATTAAATTTCGACATCACTAATTCAGAGTGGATGAGTGGTAGTGCAGGTTTTTATACAACCGCTTATTACTTTGTTTTTAAAGCGGATAATGAAATAACTACAGGGTCGACTCCTCAAACGGTTATTGGTTTTGATGCTCCTTCTGCATCAGTTAATATAGGTGGTTTTACACTCGGTAACATTGCATCTGGTTCTGAACTGTTTACTCATGTAATGGGTACAACGAACACATGGTATAGACGTGCAAATGATACAGCTGGTAGGCCGAAAGTACTTGCAGGGGAGAGTTTACTCTTGGGAGTGAGAAATAATGCGACTAATACCAGTACTCAGATATATATTAATGGAGAACAAAGAGATGATGCCTCAACGGGTACTTTTAAAACTTCCTCTAATGTGGCTTATCGTCTAGCTAACTTTCGAGCATTCTTTTCGAGAGCTTACGATGGACAAATTGCAGAGCTTATTTCATTCTCCGTACGTCCCGATGATACCAACGAACACCTTAGAATTCAGAGTTATTTAGCCATTAAATACGGCATAACACTAGACCAAACTACAGGACAGAATTATTTGAATTCATCAAGTTCAGTGATTTGGAATGCCACAGACAACGCTTCATATAAGAAAGATATCGCTGGTATTGGCAGAGATGACGGTTCTTGCTTTATTCAAAGGCAATCTAAAAGTGTGAATGATGGTGCAATTGTCACCATTGGTTTAGGAGGAATTGCGGCAGATAATAAATCCAATCTTAATAGCTTCTCAGCAGATGAATCATTTATGGTTTGGGGTAATGATAATGCCGATAAAGAACAGTCAAACGCTGTAAATGCTGCAAATGATGGTAGTCCAGATGTTCCTGCTGGGGTTACTGAGCGCATGAGAAGGGTTTGGAGAGTGGATGAGACTGGAACTGTAGGTAATACTACTATATCTTTTGATTTAACAGGTCTGGGTTATTCTTCTTCGGCAGCAGACTTTAAACTGATCAGGTCTGCTAGTTCAACCATGGCCTCTGGTACCACAGTAGGTGGCGGTACTTTCAATGGAAATGTATTGACTTTTGAGAATGTTGACTTTGCTGATGGAGATTATTTTACTTTAGGAACAGCCATAGAGCTTTGTGGTCCTGGTGGAGTAACAACAGGCTTGGCCATGTGGTTAAAGGCAAATAATGGCCCTGATGCTATTATAAATGATGCTACCGTTAATACTTGGACCGACAAGAGTACGTCTGATAATGATGGAGCAGTGACACCAAATGGAGTATCTCCAGTATTACCAAAGCTCAAAACAGCAACCTTTAATTTTAATCCTGTTGTTCGCTTTTCTGATCCAGGTACTTCTGATCTGGCATATATAAGTACCGATAATGGTAATGTGGTAAGTGATGATATGACTTTAGCGACTGTTTTCTCAACTACTCAAAATGGAGGGAATACTGGAAACTTTGAGGATTCTCCAGTGCTAATGAGCTCTGGCAAATCGGGAGGAACAGCCGATTATGCATTAGGCTTGGCTGATAATGGTGCAGTTCATTTTAATGCGGCTAATAACTCTAGCCGTACTGCTTATAGCACCGCCAAATACAATAACGGTATTCCTCATATTGCTATGGGAACTCGTGTAAAGGCAGTTTCTGGCGCAGTAGAGTTATATATGGATGCTGCAAATGTAGGTTCTGGTACCTCTGATAACGTTTCTTTGAACGGAGGTACAGCTATGGGTATAGGAAATAATGGAGCCATTGCTGATTATACAATAAACTCTCAGCTACAGGGAAATATAGCCGAGGTGTTAGCTTATTCTAGGGTTTTAACAGCGAATGAGCGTGTTCGAGTTGATTCATATCTTGCCTTGAAATATGGTATTACAAGAGCTGGTGGTACAGGTGAAAAGGACTACTTAGCCTCTGATAGTGGTGTAGTATGGGACTGGACAGAACAACCCACCTATAATTATAACATTTCTGGCTTAGCACGAGATGATGACTCTTGTTTCCTTCAAGAAACCTCTAAGAGTTCTAATGCAGGTACCATTGTAAAAATGGCATCGGTTAGTGGCATCGGTGTTGATGATTCGTTCTCGATATGGGGAAGTGAAAATAAGCCCTTAACAGGCACTAAAGCTGATGGAAATACAGAGTTTAATACTTCTCAAGTAAAGAGTAGGCTATTTAGAGAATGGTATGTTCAAGAGACCGGAACAGTGGGACAGGTTGATTTAACTTTTGACTTATTCTCAATTGGCGGACCTTCTGGTGTAGGAACAAACAACCTTAACCTAGTAAGGCTAATGCTAGATGCTGATGGAGATTTCACCTCAGGAGTTACTCTTCAAGCACCTACTTCAATTGATGCGGTTAAGAAAACAGTAACCTTTAGAGTTGATTTAACCGATACACAATTCTTTACATTAGGAGCAACTGAAAAGTATGCACTTCCAATTACCTTGATTTCATTTGATGCTAAAAATATCAATAATGAATCTGTTCAATTGAATTGGACAACGGCTAGTGAAGAAGGTAACGCTTATTATACAATAGAAAGAAGTGCTAACGGAAAGGATTTCACAGCAATTGGAGTACTTAATGGTGCAGGAAATAGTGATGAGATATTAAACTATATCTATAGCGATTCAGAGCCTTTGAGCGGTACTTCTTATTACCGATTAAAGCAGACTGACTTTAATGGTGAGTTTGAATATTCAGAGGTGAAAAGGGTACTGCTAAACAAAGCTCAACTTGAAATCAATACTGCATTCAGTGTCTTCCCTAACCCTGTTGTTTTTGGAGAGAAATTTAAACTCGCTTACAGAGTAGCTGAAGATCAAGAAATTGAGCTTCAGGTAGTGACTTCCAGTGGTGTAGTAGTGAGTAGTTCCAGTTTCGAAATTAAGGCTGCTTCAGGTCACATAGAGCTTGATTCTAAAGACTTGCCAAAAGGCTTGAACATGATCAGAATCATTGATCGAGACAGAAAAGTAGTCACAATTAAAATGTTGGTTCGTTAGTGAGCAGTTTACTCTTCGGAATAATAATCGATGATATTCTGGGAGATTGCTCTGTAGATTTCTGCAATCTCTGGATTGTTAGATAAAGCCTGAAAGTGATTGTCCAAGGTCTCTAAATCACCTCTTTTGGCAGGGCCAGTTTGAGCATTATTTGGGCCTATTTCAAGCGATTTATTGAGCGTTTCAACAATCAATGGCTCGAGCAAGTCAAAATCGAGGTTTCTGTTTTCTAAAATACCTTTTGAAATCGTAAACAGATGGTTTGTGAAGTTGCAGGCAAAAACAGCTGCCAAGTGAATCGTTCTTCTATCTCGGCTATCCATTAACTGAACTTTGTTGCTAATGCTTTTGGCCAAACTGTTCAAGGCATTTTCGGTCATTTTGTTTTCCGCTTCAATACCAATTGGAATTTCTGAAAAGTCCACGGCCTTACCTTTGCTAAAGGTTTGAAGTGGATAAAATACGCCTTGGTTTTCCGTTCGTGCGTAACCCAAAGCATTCATTGCTACCGACCCTGAAGTATGGGCTAAAATGGAGTTTTCTGGAAGTATAATTTCAGGTGCAATTTCAGCAATAGCGTCATCCGAAACTGCCAAAATAAATATCTGAGCATTGCTATCATTAAAGTTGAGCTTACTTGTGGCTTTAGCATTAAAAAAGTCTAAGGCAAAGTGTTTGGCCTTGCTGATATCTCGGTTATAAACATCAGTAATTATATGTCCTGCGTTTTCAAATGCTCTGGCCAAGTGCCAAGCAACATTCCCGGTGCCTATAATGCCTATTTGATAGCTCATGGTTCGAAGTTAGAAAAACGAATGGAATGGTTGATATCGAAAGCGCTGTTCTTCTCTCCAATAAAGTTTACTTAGGTGTTCCGGCAATTTTAAGCATGGCTTCTACCAAACGATCTAAGTCATACTTTGTGGTATACACATGTGGGGTAATTCTAGGGCCGTTTACCTTTTCCCATTGCACAGGGCTCGTATGTATTTTGTATTCGTTAAAAAGCCTGTTGTGTACTTCTCCAGCAGTCATGCCTGCTACGCCAAAGTTGCATAGGGCTCGACTATACTCTGGTTTTAGCGAAGTGTATGGAATAATGTTTTTATGCTGAATCACTTCCTTGGCCCAATATTGCTTCAAGTATTCTAACCTGGCTCCTTTTCGCTCTTGGCCAATTGCGTTGTGAAAGTTGAGTGCTCCGCCAATGGCTTGTTCGGTAGCAAAGGAGCGAGTACCAATGTTTTCGAACTTGCGGATATTTGTTTCTTGGTCTTCGGGCGAAGCCAAAAGTGGCCAAATATCTTTTATTTTTTCCTTTCTAATGTAAAGCATCCCCGTACCAAAGGGTGCACAAAGCCATTTATGAAGACTCGTTCCGAAATAGTCGCAGCCCAAATCTGAGATTTTAAAATCTAGATGAGCGAAAGTGTGTGCTCCGTCTACCACAGAATCAATTCCTCTTTTTCGGGCTTCGGCACACAACTTTTTGGCAGGCATAATCTGACCCGTCCAATTAATCATGTGGGTAATATGAAAAACACGTGTTCGTGGCGTTACCGCATCAGTAAATTGCTTTACAATAACGTCATCGTTTTCATTGGGTAAATCTAAATCTAGCCAAACCAATTTTATTCCATCGCGCTTTTCACGCTGCCTCCAAGCATTCATCATGTTTGGGTAATCATATTTGGTCAGAATTACCTCGTCTCCCTTTTTCAGGTTCATTCCAAATATTACCGTGTTGATGGCCTCAGTGGTATTTCGGTTGATGGCTATTTCATCTGGAGAGCAGCCCGCGAGTTCGGCAAGTTTATCTCTAACAGGTTCGCGGCCTTGGTCAAGAATTCGCCACATGTAATAAGAAGGTGCTTCGTTGGCGTATTGGTAGTAGCGGATCACAGCATCTTGCACCACTTTGGGCTGTGGACTTACTCCTCCATTATTAAGGTTAATAATATTGGGGGAAGTAGTATAGGCCTGCTGAATCCTTGCCCAAAGCTCTTCGTCTTGGGCAGCCGCTTCAGGAGAAAGCTGATTCATTTCCACCATCGCCTGACTTACATCTTCGGCAACGGATTTTTTAAAGAATGAAGATAGAGAAAGACTTCCTGCCGTTAAAAAAGATTTTTGGATAAATGATCTGCGTGAATTCATAGCCTAAAAAGTTTAGTCAACTCAAATTAGGCAATTTTCAACATTTTAAAACCCTTGATTAGAAGAGAGGTAAAACACCAGGATTTGGCGGTTTTACTCAACCCCCTTATCTCTCATTTGCATAAATTCTACATAACGTCTTCTTACCGCTATAATAAAGCCAGCAATCATCACCAAAGTACCTATCCAAAGCACATTGATGTGCGGTTTTTCTAGCGCTTTCATAATGATGAAGTCCTTTTGAGTAGTGTTTAAACCTAGAGTCACAGAGCCTGCGTCAGGGTTTATACTTTCCACTGAGATTTTAGAAGCAATTTCTTTAATTACATCTGGTTGTTTACCTACTTGTCCATTCTGGATAATGAAAATAGGTTGGGCTAGGTACTTTTCATTGTCTTCGGCATAAACCGTAATGTTTGCTCTTACGGCTACGTCATCAGGGCCAAGAGTAGCGAAACTCATGCGCTCGACTCTTTCTAAACCATTAAAGTCGGCTACGTAGTCATTGATGAAAAAGCGTTGTCCAGCTTTTACTTCAATCTCTTCTTTTTCACCCCATTCAATGTCTTCTTCGAAATTTGGTTTTACAGAAACATAAGAATAGATGTCTCTACCCCATAGCTTTTTAATATCAGGAGAAATCACATCACCCATTTGCGGGTTTACTTGTATTCTTGGGTATAATGTAAACTCTTTCCCTGTTTCTAAATCCTTATAATCTGTTTGATAATAGAAATTTTCAGGGCTTTGGAGATAAACCGTGTCGCCAGCTTGAGCATAGGTCTTACCGTCAACCACAATGTCTTGCTTTACTACTTTGTAGTAAGGGTCTTCAGTATTATTGAGATTCGATTTCTTAACATATCCCGGAATGTCATTGACCTTCATAAGCTCATTACGGTAAGTAATCTCATACTTATCCATAAAACTTGGCTCATTTAAGAAAAGAGGAATGTTAGTTTGGTTTTGATCATCCGTCCATTCTTTACTTATAAGAAGGGTGTTTCGAGAAATAGCTTCAGAGTAACCCTCTGAAAACATGATCCCAATTAACATCATGGCGATACCAATATGGGCAACTGAACCTCCAACCAACTTAAAGCTCTTACTTTTCAGTAGCTCTAAAAGAATTTTTGTATTGGCCACAATTGAATACATTCCAGCAACGAGTACGAGAATATATACTGGATCATAAATTTTTGCTACAATGAAAATAACTGCACTCAGCAATAATGAAATCAATACAGGAAAAGTGAGTGACGCAATAAGCTTTTCCTTGTCCATTTTTTTCCAAAAGAAAAATTGACCAGTTCCACTAAGTAGAGCTACAGCTATAGCAAACCAAACTTGACTATTTGAATAGAATTCAATTTGATTGGCTGGTTGAGCAAGAGTAGAAATGCCACCAAACAATTCAATAATCTTGTTGAATACAGGGAATGAGGTTGGAATCAATACTTGAAATGCCATGAGAGACAAGGTTAACGCCCCAATAAACACCCAAAATTCTCTAGAATAAGTTGATGCTTCCTTTTCAGAAGAAGGAATTTGCTTCCAAACCCTTACGGCAAATATGATAGAAATGATAAGGAAGAACATCAAGTAAATTAGAAGCTGTCCTGAAAGTCCTAAGTCAGTAAAAGAGTGAACTGACGCATTTCCTAAAATTCCACTTCTTGTTAAAAAGGTAGAATAGAGAATAAGTATAAAAGAAGTAATGACCAGAATGATCGATGTCTTTAGCGCTGTGGCGCTTTTCTTAAAGGTAATCATGGTATGAATACTGGCGACCATAATTAGCCAAGGCACATAAACTGCATTTTCAACGGGATCCCAGTTCCAATAACCACCAAAGTTTAGGGTTTCGTAAGCCCAATAACCTCCCATAATAATAGCAGTACCTAAAATCATGGTGCCAAAAATTGTCCATGGCAAAGCAGGCCTTACCCATTCTTTCACTCTCCCTGTCCAAAGCCCAGCTATACAATAAGAGAATGGAATTAGAGAGCAGGCAAAGCCTAAGAAAGTCATTGGAGGGTGAATAACCATCCAATAGTTCTGTAATAACGGATTAAGCCCGGTTCCGTCTGCCGGTATAAAGTCAGGGTTGATTAAGAAAATGGGGTCATTCAGTACCTCTCTTAACAATAGGAAAGGAGAACTTCCAATTTTCAAATCGCCAATAACAACTCCTAAAATCATGGAAGCCAAGAATGCCTGTACTACGGCAAAAACCGTCATAACAGGGGCTTCCCATTTACGGTTGGTTTTAATAATGATGAAGCCTAAAAGTGCATTCCAGAATAACCAAAGCATAAAACTTCCCTCTTGACCTTCCCAAAAGGAGGCAATCATATAATAGGGA
The DNA here is from genome assembly GCF_001593005.1 of Roseivirga ehrenbergii. Lineage (GTDB taxonomy): Bacteria > Bacteroidota > Bacteroidia > Cytophagales > Cyclobacteriaceae > Roseivirga > Roseivirga ehrenbergii. Next base: position 113,446 of record NZ_LQZQ01000023.1, on the reverse strand, counting down.
GGAAGGTTTTTTGAGGCATGACTCCAAGCGTAATGATACTCGAAGTAATTATTATAGATTATGATGTAGAGAGTAACAACCACACCCACTACTGAAAGGCCATGGAAAACAAAGGCAGCACGGCTAAAGCTGATCCAAGGAGATTTACCTACCTCATTATTATTAGTGGCTTTGAAATACCCGAAGGCCGCCATTAATGAGGTAATAAATGAAATTATAATGAGGAGGTGGCCAATATTGCCTATGCCTGTATGTACCATGCTGGGTTACCTTATTTCAGATTAAAGTTCAGTCTCTTCGTATTTAGAAGGGCACTTGAGAAGTATTTTATCAGCAATAAATTTGTCATCGTGATAAGACCCAATTACTACCACCTTCTCTGACCTAAGAAAATCAGAAGGCATTGGTTCGTTATAATATACGGTTTGCTCTAGGTTGTTATCATCTAGCATAACAAACGAAACTGAAAGCTTGTCTGGGCTTGGGTTTACACCAATTACTTGACCAACAGTGTTCTTTTTAAGTTCTCCTACCACATGGATTTTTTTGTTGCTTCCATTCTCAGCCATTTCTTTGGCTACATCAAATGAAACATATGAGCTAGCACTGTTTTGTGTAGAAATGATGATAGCGATGGCGATGGCGATCACTACGATTCCGATGATACTCGATTTTTTCATAACAGGAATTTTTTGGGTTCAACGGGATGAACCACTATTTGGGTGCGAAATTACAACACAAACGACTATGAATTAGCCTTTTCTTTGAAAACCTCCTTCTCAAGCTTACTTATCTTTTTATCAACGGAAATAGTATAAATACTAAGGCCTACAAAAAGAATCATGATAACGGCTACAACTACATATATTTTACCATTTGAGCGCATTGTATCGGCCATTTCAACCGTTTGATCTTTGTAACTGTCATCGGTAATTTCATATGCGCCATCTTGAGCAATGGAAGCTAAGCTGAAGCAAAGGAAAAGGATGGTGAGAAATTTTTTCATATCAATTAATCTTCTAAAGCACGTTCAATTTGTCGGGTTCTAACTCTTAGGTTGGCTAACCAAGCCCCCATGAGGGTCCAGCCAATTACGGCAGGGTAGAAAATTACCCTAAGCTTACTATCAAGGTCATAAGAATTAAAACCAGGATTTCCTCCATTACCTGGGTGTAAAGAATTAGGGTCTAGCCTTGGTAAAATGAAAAGGAGCGGAATCATTGCCGCATAGGCAAAGATGTTATAAACACCGCTTACTCGAGCCCTTTGTTGTTCATCTTTCATTGAGTTACGAAGCACTAAATAAGCAAAGTAAATCAATAGGCATATGGCAGCAGCATTTTGTTTGGAATCACCACTCCATGGTTCACCCCATGTATAATTTGCCCAAACTGCTCCGGTAATAATTCCTAAGGCTCCCATTAAAACTCCTGCTTTGGCCAGTTCTACGGATTTGTCATCTAGTGTAATTTGCCCTGATCGTAAATATTTAATCGCATAAACCATTGATGCAGTTAGCAGTATCACCATTCCAAACCACATGGTAACATGGAAATGGAGGTTTCGAATAGTTTCGTTTAGAATATTTAATCGGGGGGCATCCATGAGTAGGCCTGCCAATAGTGTGTAGGTTACTAGAATTAAGGCTAGGGCTTTCCACCAGTTTTTCTTCATGACAATTAACCTTTAGTGGCTCATTTAACAAAGCGATTAGACGAGAGTTAACTCAGAATGGTTGCGCTTCTTTTATGATCGCCAAAGATAAGGGAATAACAAGTAAGATACCGCGAATACGATTGCATTTATGGCTACTAGTATTAGAATTTCGTCTGTACTTACCGATCGATCAAGTCCATCCATAGCGTTTTTAGAAAGCTTGATTACCATCAGGATAATAGGAAGTATAACAGGGAAACTCAAAACGGCCATCAGCGAGGTGCTATTTTCAGCTTTAGCAGCAATACCTGAAATCATGGTAAGGCTTGACGCCAAGCCTAAAGAGCCAAGTACTATAGCAATAAGGAAATAGAGTAAATCAAAGGTAGTTCCGTCTTCGTTAGTCCTTTCCATTACAAAAGAGTAGATTACAAAACCAACTAAGGCCAAAGCTAAGAGTAAGAGTGCATTATAGATAGTTTTAGAAATAATGATTTCAATAGGACTTGCTATGGAGTAATAATAAAGAGCCCTACCTCTCGATTCCTGAATAAAACTTTTGGCTACCGAATTCACAGCGGTAAAAAGAAGTATAATCCAGAATAGTGCGTTCCAAGTTACAGCATCGATGGCTCCTACTTTTAGACCAAAACTCATATAGCACACAAAGATGGTACTGGCCAAATAAAGTACCATCCCATTCAATGCGAACCGCTGTCTCCATTCAGAGAGTAGCTCTTTTCCTATTAGAGAGAATATCTGATTCTTGTTCATTTTAGATGGGCAAATATAGTGGCTTTCAGAACAGTGTGTTTGAATTTTTGCTAATTATCACCCAATCAGGGCATTGACGAATGTTAGCAAAATGTTAAGAGCTACATAGAGAAGAGAATAAACTCTTTTATTCCACTTGAAGAATCTTTTATAATCCCTATTTTCGTGCCGAACAAATTTTTGGCATGTCAGAGAATAAGATTGCAATTATTGGATTGGGCTATGTTGGCCTTCCGTTGGCAGTAGCTTTTGCGGAGAAATACAAGGTTTTTGGCTTTGATATCAATCAACCCAGAATTGATGAACTCAATAGTGGTCATGATAGAACGCTTGAAGTAGAGGATAACCTTCTTTCTTCTGTTTTGGCACAGAAAGATTCCACATTGGGTCTTTTTAACACAAATCAACTAGAGGACATTAAGGGCTGTAATATTTTTATAGTGACAGTCCCAACACCGATTGATGACGATCAGAACCCTGACCTAACACCGCTAATTAAAGCTTCTGAAACGGTGGGAGGAGTGCTTAAAAAAGGAGATATTGTTATTTATGAATCGACTGTTTACCCTGGGGCGACTGAAGAAGATTGTGTGCCTGTTTTGGAGAACAAGTCTGGATTGAAATTCAACAAGGATTTTTATTGTGGTTACTCACCTGAGCGCATCAACCCTGGAGATAAAGAACATACCGTAAAGAAGATTTTGAAAGTCACTTCTGGTTCTACTCCAGAGATAGCAGAAAGAGTAGATCAACTTTACAAAAGCGTAATTACTGCTGGAACATATAAAGCGGCTTCAATAAAGGTGGCCGAGGCTGCAAAAGTAATAGAGAACTCGCAGCGTGACATCAACATTGCTTTCGTGAATGAATTAGCAATGATTTTCAATAAGATGGGTATTGACACCGTTGACGTTTTGGAAGCTGCAGGTACTAAATGGAACTTCTTACCATTTAGACCAGGCTTAGTGGGAGGTCACTGTATAGGGGTTGATCCATACTATTTAGCTCAGAAAGCCAAAAAGACTGGCTATTATCCACAAATTCTCTTGGCTGGCAGAAGGCTCAATAATAGCATTGGCCCATACGTTGGTAGTCAAGTAGTCAAGCTTTTGATGAAGAAAGGAAAAGTTATCAGAGATTCAAAAGTGCTGGTTTTAGGTATTACTTTTAAAGAGAACTGTCCAGACATTCGTAATTCTAGAGTGATCGATATCATTCAGGAATTGAAGGAGTTTGAGGTGAATGTTGATGTGTTTGATCCATGGGCAGAGCCTAAAGAAGTTAAACATGAATACGGTTTGGATTTAGTTAGTGAGTCTAAACTTGATATGAAATCATACGATGGAATTGTATTAGCGGTAGCGCACAATGAATTTATGAATTTGATGAAACCAGCGAATGTAGGTTCAGATTCAGTTATTTATGATGTGAAATCGTTCCTTCCAAAAGAAACTATCACCGCTCGATTATAATGGCAAAAGTTTTAATTACTGGTACTGCTGGTTTCATCGGATTTCATTTAGCTAAAAAACTACTTGAAAGAGGGGATGAAGTTGTAGGCCTAGATTCAATCAATGATTACTATGATATCCGTGTTAAGTACGGACGATTGCTGGAAACCGGTATTGATTCCGAAGAAATTGAGTATAATAAACTAATTCAAAGTTCAACATTCAAGTCTTATCGTTTTATTCAGTGTCAATTAGAAGACGCTGAAAACCTAAATCGATTGTTTGAGGTAGAAAAGTTCGACAAGGTAATTAACCTTGCTGCTCAAGCTGGAGTTCGATATAGCTTAGAAAACCCAAAAGCTTATATAGATAGCAATATTGTGGGGTTTGTTAACATTCTGGAAGCCTGTAGACACAACAAAGTAAAGCACTTATCTTACGCAAGTAGTTCATCAGTTTATGGTTTGAACGAGACTCGCCCTTTTTCTACGAGTCATAATGTTGATCACCCTATTAGTCTGTATGCAGCTAGCAAAAAGAGTAACGAGTTAATGGCACATACTTACAGTCATTTGTTTGGACTGCCAACAACTGGTTTAAGGTTCTTTACCGTCTATGGCCCTTGGGGAAGACCAGATATGGCCTTATTTTTATTCACCAAAGCAATCCTAGATGGAAAACCGATTCAGGTTTTCAACAATGGAGAAATGTCAAGAGACTTTACTTATGTCGATGATATTGTTGAGGGGATTACTAGAGTAAATGACAATCCTCCCAAAGGCAATGAAAGCTGGTCTGGTTCTCAGCCTGATCCTGGGTCGTCTAAAGCGCCATATAAGATTTACAATATCGGTAACAATTCACCAGTAAAACTGATGGATTTTGTAACTACAATTGAGAAGGTTTTAGGCAAGGAGGCTGAAAAGCAATTTATGCCTATGCAGCCAGGTGATGTTTCTGCGACTTATGCGGATGTTCAAGATTTGATTGATGATTTAGATTATAAGCCAGCTACATCGCTAGAGTTTGGAGTAGGGAAGTTTATTGAGTGGTACAGGAAATTTTATAATAAGTGATGGAGCCGATAAGAATGGTTGACCTTGTGGGTCAGTATGCTAAAATAAAGGAGGAAATAAAGGAAGAAATCAATCAGGTTTTAGATAATGCTACTTTTATCAATGGCCCTGCTGTCTCTGATTTTCAGTCTGAATTAGAAAAATACCTGTCTGTTAAACATGTAATCCCATGTGCAAATGGTACAGACGCACTTCAGGTAATTATGATGGCATATGATTTTCCGAAAGGTGCCGAAGTAATAGTTCCTTCATTCACTTATGTAGCAACAGTAGAAGTTATAGCTCTTCTGGGGTTAAGGCCAGTATTTGTAGAGGTTTATCCAGATACTTTCAATATTGACATTGAAGATTTAGAATCAAAAATCACAGATCATACGGTGGCTATTGTACCTGTCCATCTATACGGACAATGTGCGGATATGGAGCGCCTAATGAAAGTTGCTAAAAAGCATGATTTAAAGGTTTTTGAAGATACAGCTCAAGCCATTGGAGCGAATTATAAATTCAGTGATGGAAATACTGTAAAAGCTGGAACGATTGGAGATGCTGGCGCAACTTCATTTTTCCCTTCCAAAAACTTAGGCGCTTACGGTGATGGCGGAGCTATAATGACCAATGACGATGAGCTTGCAGCAAAACTCAGAATGATTGTCAATCATGGCCAAAGTGAAAGATACTATCATGATTCTATTGGAGTGAATTCGCGACTAGATAGTATTCAGGCTGCTATTTTGAAGGTTAAACTGAAGTATTTAGATGGATATAATCAGGCTCGTCAACAAGTCGCGGATAAATATAATAGTGCTTTTGCCACCACAGACGAGATAATTACGCCAATCACGGCTAATTTCACTAATCATGTTTACCATCAATATACGATTAAGTTGAAAGATGCTTCAAAGCGTAATGAGTTGAACAAGTACCTTGCTGCTCAAGGAATTCCATCTATGATTTATTATCCAGTCCCTAACCATCTACAAAAAGCTTATAGTTATCATGGGTATAAGGAAGGGGACTTCAAAATCACGGAAGACCTTTGTTCTAGAGTGATTTCTTTTCCTATTCACACTGAAATGCAGAGCGAACAACAAGATTTTATAATTGAAAATGTGTTAAAGTTTTTCTCTTTATAGGAACTTTTTTCAATGGCTTGTCATAGTATTTTTGACTGGTTAAAAAATTAACATACAAATACTAAGAGGTTTATTGCTATTTGAAAATATTGAGTAAATTTGTTACTCAATATTGAGTTCTGACTTGGGACTTACGAGGCGAAGCTGTATCATTTGATCAATTAAATTGGCAAATAGCGCATAGCCTTAAAAGCTTTTGATAATGCTTGAAGCACTTATTTCTTCAAAAACACGAATAAAATTACTTTTAAGACTTTTCTTGAACCCAGACTCAAGCGCCTACCTGAGGGGTTTGGCAGAAGAATTTAATGAAAGCACAAATTCAATTCGCGTTGAGTTGAATAGGTTTGAAGAAGCGGGAATGTTAGATTCAGGCTTGGTCGGAAATAAAAAAGTTTTTAAAGCCAATAAAAAATATCCTCTTTTTCAAGAAGTTCGGAGTATCCTTTTGAAGTATACAGGCCTTCAAGACGTAATTGACGAAGTAGTTGAAAAATTAGGGGATTTAAGCAAGGTGTATCTTTCAGGAGATTTGGCACTTGGTAAAGATTCAGATGTTGTGAGTTTGATCTTTGTTGGAAATCCAGACCTTCATTATCTTGTTCAATTAATTCAGAAAGCAGAATCATTAGTGCCTAAGAAAATTCAATACCTAGTATACTCTAATGAAGAAGCCGCCATAATGACTTTCGACCCAAATCAAAACCTTTTAATTTGGAATGAATAATCAGCAAAGAACATACTGGACAGCTTTTTATACCAAGCCACGTAACGAGAAAAAGGCGGCTGAGAGGTTAACTTCAAAAGGTTTCGATGTCTATTGCCCGACCAGAACTGTACTCAAGCAATGGTCTGATAGAAAGAAAAAAGTGACAGAGCCAGTATTCACATCATACTTGTTTGCTAAGGTTGATGAGACTTGCCGATTAGAGATTTTGAAAGACGCCTCGATTGTTTCGAATGTAAGATGGCTGGGCAAACCTGCAATTATTCAAGAAAGAGAAATATCAGAAATCAAATCCTTTTTAGAAGAATTTCCCTTATCAGAATTGTCAAATGAAAACTTCCAAACTGGTAGTCGAGTCAGTATCAATTCTGGAGCGCTATCAGGTCAATCAGGTGTGATTAGAAAAACGCAAGGCAATAGAGCCTTCTTACTGATTTCGAGTTTAGGAATAGAGCTTCAAGCGGAAATAAGTATGAATCATTTACGAAAAGTCAGCTGATTTTTAGCCTAAATAAAATAGTATATATTTGAAGACTTTATACGAGTCTTGTTATTGTAATATGATGAATAGAGGTTACCAAAACTTTCAAAAGGCACTCAAAAGGAACTTAGGTAAAGGCTTGTTTAGCTTTGTTCGAATATTAGGCTTAATCATTTTTATTTTTTGCGCAGTTAATGCTTTAGAGGCTCAGTCCTTAGGTGGCTTGGATTTGAAGTCTGTAAAGGTTGATGAACTCTCAGATGAGCAGATTTTGAGCTACATGAAGCAGGCTGAAGAGAGAGGTTTGACTCAGTCTGAATTAGAATTATTGGCTAGACAAAGAGGGGTTTCGGAAAGTGAAATCTCAAAGTTGCGTAGAAGGGTTGAAGCCCTAAGGAGTGGTGTTAACACTATGAATAATACTTCAACTGATAAAAGGAATTCACGTCTTGAACCTAGCTTATTAAATGACGAAAGTGTTTTTGGGGCTCTTTCTAGTGATGAGGCCATTGAGTTGACAGAAGAACAGAAGAAAATATTTGGCTTTGACCTTTTCCAAAAGCGTAACCTTACATTTGCACCAAACCTCAATTTACCCACTCCAGTAGATTACCAATTGGGGCCGAAAGATGTACTTGTTGTTGATTTATGGGGGGTCACACAAGCATATTTTCAATTTGAAGTTTCCCCTGAAGGAACAATTAGACCAGAGAATTTATCTCCTGTTTATGTAAATGGATTAACCATAGAAGCCGCTTCAAAGAAAATTATTGACCGATTGAGCCAGATTTATAGTGGACTTAAAGCTCAAGGGAATAACCCTCCTACTATCTTTCATCAAATCAGTCTTGGAAACATTCGCACCATCAATATAGAAGTCGTTGGTGAGGTTGCTAAGCCAAGTATGTATTCGCTGCCATCACTTTCAACAGTTTATACCGCTTTACATGCAGCAGGTGGGCCTACTGAGAACGGCACCTTTCGTAAGATTCGAGTAGTCAGAAACAATAAACTACTTTCTACATTAGATGTTTACCCCTATTTAACAAGCGGAATTCGTTCAGGTGATGTTAGATTGAAAAATGGGGATGTTATAATAGTGGAGCCATTTTCTAGTAGAATAGAGCTAGATGGAGAGATAAAACGCTCTGGGTTGTTTGAATTAAAGGATAATGAAAGCTTCAGCGACCTTTTATCATATGCTGGGGGTTTTACAAGCAAGGCATTTAAAAGTACTGTGACTGTTAAGCGTAATGGAAATAGGGAAAGAGAAATAATAGATGTGGATCAAGAGAGGTTTGATGATTTTCAACCGAGTGATGGTGATCTTATAGAGGTGAGTGGGATACTTGACCGTTTTTCTAATAGAGTAATAATTAGTGGAGCTATTTACAGAGAGGGAGAGTATCAACTTACAAGTGAACTTACTTTAAAGAAATTAATCGAGAAGGCTGGTGGTGTAAGAGGGGATGCTAATATGTCTCGTATCACAATATACAGAACAGGTGATAATTTTTCTCAGTCTGTTATTCCAGTAGATTTAGCGGCTCTTTTGAGAGGTGATATTGTAGATATAACTTTATCAAGAGAGGATGTTGTTCAAATAACTTCTATCTATGATTTGAAAGAAGAGTATTATGTTCAAGTGTCTGGTGAGGTCATAGAAGGAGGAGTCTATCCATTTTTTAACGGGATGACGGTTCAGGATTTAATTATTCTATCTGGAGGTTTGAAAGAATCTGCCTCAGGAGCGATGATAGAAATTGCTAGAAGAAATACGAACGGAGGTGTTAATTCTGCTGCTGATATCATTACACTTTCTATCGATCAGACTCTGTCGCTAGATTCAGAAGATAGAAATCAAATATTAAAACCTTTTGATCAGGTATACATCCGAAAATCACCAGGTTATACCATTCAACAGCAGGTTACTGTTGAGGGCGAGGCATTGGCAACAGGGGTATATACCATTAGTAGAAAGGATGAACGTATTTCAGATGTAATTAAGAGGGCGGGCGGCTTAACCCCATATGCCGATGCTTCTGGAGCTATCTTAATCAGAAAAACAGAGTTTTCAAATTCTAAATCTAACGATCAAATTAGTCAAGAGTCCTTGCAACAATTAAGGCAAAAAGTACTTAAGGATGAGTCTGAGTTGAAGAATGTTAGCCAAACTCAACTAATTGAACGCCTCAAAAAATTAGAAGATAAGGTTGAAACGGATACGCAGAATGATTTGGTTGGGAGTAAACTAAAAAAGGAACTTATTCAAGACATTTCGGAGCAAGACTCACTAGTAAGAAATATCGAAATTAAAGAAGAAGAACCAGTTGCAATTAACTTACAGAGAATACTTGATGAACCAGGCTCCAAATATGATCTTATTGTCAAAGAAGGTGATGTAATATCCATACCCGGTAAATTGGAAACAGTAAGAGTTGCAGGAGAAGTTACTTCTCCTCTCAATGTGAGATTTGATAAGGAATTTAGTTTTAAGGATTATATTGAAAGATCTGGGGGCTTTTTAATCACTGCAAAGAAGGGAGGGAGTTATATTCAATATCCTAATGGGGAAAGAAGACAAGTGAAGCGCTTTCTTTTTTTCAAAAAATACCCAAAAGTAGAAGCAGGGTCTACCATTTTTGTAAGTAGGAAGCCGGACAGAAAGCCAGTAAATGTTCAAGCCATCATTTCTGCTTTTGGAACAGTAGCTACAATTGCCTTAGTTATAGATCGTTTGAGTAATTGAATTAATATTTTTCCTTAACCTAATCAAGATACTTATTTGAGGTTATTATTAATATAGTTACTCATTAAGACGAATCATTTTTGTTGAAGAAATAGTAAATGTTGGATTTAGATAACCTAGTCATTTTTATTAAAAGTATGTATGGAAATCCTGAAAGGGTTTACCTTCATGAACCCAATTTTTGGGGAAATGAAAAAAGATATTTAAATGAAGCAATCGACTCTACGTTTGTTTCATCTGTAGGAAAGTATGTAGATCAGGTAGAGGATAAAATAGCCGAAATTACTGGCACTGGTAGAGCTACTGTAGTAGTAAATGGTACTGCAGCACTACAGGTGAGTATGCGGATATGCGGAGTGGGGCTAAATGATGAAGTTATTACCCAGGCACTCACTTTTGTAGCTACCGCCAACGCAATTGCTTACAATGGAGCAAGACCTGTTTTTATTGATGTGGATCGTGATACTATGGGTATGTCTCCTGAATCATTGAAGTATTTTCTGAAAAATTGCTGTGACAAGACTGACAAAGGAATATTTAATAGGGTATCAGGATGTCGCGTAGCAGCGTGTTTGCCTATGCATACTTTTGGTTTTATGTGCCGAATTGATGAGATCGTAGATATCTGTGAGGAGTGGGGCATTCCGGTAATTGAAGATGCTGCCGAATCATTTGGCAGCACCTACAAAGGTAAGGCTGCAGGCAGTTTTGGCAAAATGGGTTGTATTTCTTTTAATGGTAACAAGATCATAACTTCAGGCGGGGGGGGGGCTATTATTTCAACGGATCCTGAGTATGCTCAACGAGCCAAATACCTGACCACAACGGCTAAAGTGCCACACCTCTGGGAGTACTATCATGATGAACTGGGCTATAACTTCAGAATGCCGAACATTAATGCTGCGGTACTAGCGGCACAGCTAGAAAACCTTGATGTTTTTATTGCTAAAAAGCGAGCAATATTTGCCAGATACGAAGAGGAACTTCCCAAATTAGGTTTTAAGCTAAAGTCTATTCCCGAAGATACTGATTGGAATTACTGGCTCATTAGTGTTGAATGCGAAAATCTGAAAGATCGAAATCACCTTCTCAGAAGTACCAACCAAGGAGGAATTATGACCAGACCTATATGGAAACTTATGTATCAACTACCCATGTTCAAGGACTGTTATCGGGATGATCAGGCTAATGCAGAATACTTGTCAGACAGAATCGTAAACTTACCCAGCAGTGCTCACAGAGGCATAGAGTAGAAGTGGGATTGCTGATAAAGGATATAAGAAACACCACCCTGTAATTTTCGAAGACTGCATTGCTATACCTTAATTGATTTAACCGTACAAGCTAAATAGGGAGTTATTTAAAGATTATGAGGAAAGTATTGATCATTGCTGAAGCGGGTGTCAACCATAATGGTGATATGGAAAAGGCTAGGCAGTTAATAGATGTGGCAGCTGACTCGGGTGCGGACTATGTGAAATTTCAAAGTTTTAAAGCGAGTAAACTCGTCAGTAAAAAGGCTAAGAGAGCCGAATACCAGCAAAATAATATAGGAGATGAAAAGGACGATCAACTCAGTATGCTTGAGGCGCTGGAATTGTCTGATGAAGATCATCTGATGCTGGTTGACTATTGCAAATCAAAAAGTATTGAATTTCTCTCGACTGCATTTGATGAAGACGGTCTGACCTATTTGTACAAGTTGGGGCTAAGGTTATTTAAGTCACCTAGTGGAGAAATTACCAACTACCCATATTTGCGAAAAATGTCTCAGTTGGCAGACCAATTGATACTTTCTACAGGAATGGCCGATTTGGAGGAAATAGGTGATGCTCTTGAGCTACTGAGCTCCTATGGATTTAAAAAAGAGAAAATCACGGTATTGCACTGCAATACTGATTATCCTACTGCTATGAATGATGTAAACCTGCGAGCTATGAACAGCATAGGCGAGCACTTTGGGGTAAGCATTGGTTATTCAGATCATACTTTAGGAATTGAAGTACCTATCGCGGCAGTGGCAATGGGAGCTACCGTTATAGAAAAGCATTTCACCTTAGATAGAGACCTACCTGGGCCAGACCACAGAGCCTCTTTGGAGCCAGATGAGTTAGTTGCGATGGTTCGGGGCATCCGAAATATTGAAAGTGCACTTTCAGGTAGTGGCCTTAAGGAACCCTCGGAAAGTGAAAAAAAGAATAAGTTGGTTGCCCGTAGAAGTATTCACATGGCAGTAGATGTACCAGTAGGTACAGTGCTTTCCGAAGAGCACCTTATTACCCTGAGACCAGGAAATGGTATATCTCCCATGAAATGGCCCGAAATTGTGGGGAGAAAGACCTGCGGAAATTTAATCCAAGGCGATATTTTACAGCTTGATGACCTAGTGGATTGATGGAACCTATAAACATCGGAGTTCTTACAAGCTCTCGAGCGGATTACGGTATTTACAAGCCGCTTCTTAAACTTCTGTCAGAAGACGACCGTGTTTCATTGAGCATTATTGCCTTTGGTTCGCATTTACTGTCTAAATACGGTGAAACAATCCATGTCATTGAAAGGGAGGCTTTAGGACAAATCTTAAAAGTAGAGGGTATGGGAGAAGATGATAGTCCTTCAGCGATAGTGACCTACTATGGTAAGTTAGTGCTACAATTCAACAAACTCTTTGAAAGCCATCAATTTGATATTGTCTTTGCTTTGGGCGATCGATATGAAATGTCGGCAGCTGTACAGGCCACCATACCTCATGAACTCAAAATAGCGCACATACATGGTGGCGAAACTACCCTCGGGGCTATAGATAATGTGTATCGTCATCAAATTACAATTGCCTCCAAATGGCATTTTGTAACCACCCAATTTTTTAAGGAAAGAGTAGTCAGTCTAATCGAATCTGATGAGTTCGTATATAATGTAGGAGCCTTAAGCTTAAGTGAAATAGAAAAAAAACCATTGCCAGATTGGTTCGAAGTAAGCAAGAAATTCAGTATTCCTCAAAAACCCTTTATACTTTCCACATTTCATCCTGAAACTGTAAAGAGCAAAAACAATAGCATCCATGCACAGGAAGTTATGCTAGCGTTAAATGAGGTGTTGATGTATACCAATATAGTAATTACAGGAACGAATGCTGATACTTCAGGCACTACATTCAGAAACATGGCACTAGATCTGAAAGAGAGGTTTCCTGAAAAGGTTTACCTAGTTGAGAGCTTTGGTAAAGAAAACTATTTTGCAGCTTTGTCAAACTGTCTTTTCGTTCTTGGAAATTCATCAAGCGGCATCATTGAGGCCGCGTCTTTCGGTAAATTTGTCTTAAACGTAGGTGACAGACAAAAAGGAAGAAAAAGTAATGACAATGTAATCGATATTCCTTTCAAAAAAGAAGTACTCATAAAAGTAATGATGGATTTACTCAAGGGTCCTTCTTTTGATGGAAAAAATGTTTATTATAAACCAGATACAGCAAATGCAATCAAAGAAACCATTCTGTCCTGGACAGGCAAAACCGAATAATGAGCAAGGTTTATTAATCAGGATTGAGGTACAGCTTTAACCAGACAAATGATTTATTAAAGTAATTAAGATATCAAATGATCAAAGTTGAAGATCATATAATAATTCAAGGCACAAAAATTAAGGAGGCCCTCGCAAAACTGAATAAGTTAATGCAAGACGCCATACTTTTTGTGGTAGATGAACAGGGTAAGTTAAAAGGCAGCCTTACAGACGGTGATGTAAGAAGAGGACTGCTAAATGATCTCGGTGTCGATAACACGGTGGATGCATTTATTCAACCTAGTCCCAAGTTTATTCAAAAGGGCAATTATGACATCCAGCAAGTCATAGATTATCGGGAGAATGATTTTCGAATAATCCCAGTAATAGATGAAAATAATGTAATAGTAAATATCATAAACTTCAGGTTTCAGAAATCTTACCTACCACTGGATGCTGTAGTAATGGCGGGTGGTAGAGGATCCAGACTGCAGCCTATGACTGATACGGTACCAAAGCCATTGCTTAAAGTGGGCGAAAAGCCTATTATCGATCACAATGTAGATAGGCTTATCAAATATGGCATAGATGATTTCTGGATTTCAGTCCGTTACCTAGGCGAGCAATTGGAGGAGCATTATGGTGATGGCTCGGGCAAAGGAGTTTCAATCAAGTATGTTTGGGAAGATGAACCATTAGGTACCATTGGAGCGGTAAGCAAAATATCCGATTTCAATCACGATTACGTGCTTGTAACCAATTCCGATTTACTAACTACCCTAGACTACGAAGATTTCTTTCTGGACTTTTTAGAGAAAGATGCTGACATGTCGGTTGTTACGATACCTTACGAACACAATGTGCCCTACGCGGTCATGGAAACCACAGATGGGCTGGTGAGTTCTTTCAAAGAAAAACCAACCTATACCTATTATTCAAATGGAGGTATCTATTTGATAAAGAGAGAAATTTTGGAGAGGATTCCAAAGTCCGGTTTTTATAATAGTACGGATTTAATGCAAGCCTTGATTGAATCAGGTAAGCGCTTGGTGGCATACTCTAATCGCCATTATTGGCTTGACATAGGAAAGCCAGATGATTATGAGAAGGCATTGAAAGATATTATCCACCTTAATCTATGAAAGTAGTTGCATTTATACCAGCCAGAGGAGGCTCTAAAGGATTGCCTGGAAAAAATATCAAGCCTTTTGCAGGTAAACCACTCATTGCACACACCATAAAATTTGCACTAGATTGTGGTGTTTTTGACGAGGTCATTGTGTCTACAGATGATGAGCAAATTAAAGAGATATCGGAGTCTTATGGTGCCAGGGTTGTTTTGAGACCCGACTATCTGGCAGAGGACGGTTCCTTGGTGGTAGATGCAGTACATTATACCTTGGGCGTACTTACCTCAGAGGATCTACGACCTGATTTTTGTTTCTTACTGGAATGTACTTCTCCATTCAGAACTAAACAGGATGTGAAAAAGGCTTTAGAAATGCTTCAATCCGATAGGTTTGACAGTGTTGCAAGTTTTAAGAAATGCGAATTACCCCCCACCAGAATCTGGAAAATAGAAGGAGATACTGCTCTACCATTCATTTCTGGTGCCGATCCTTTCTTACCCCGACAACAGCAGGAAGAAGGATACGAACTCACAGGAGAGATATATGGCTTCAATGTGGATAGGTTCATAGAAACTCATGCAAAGAGCGTGCTATATGGGAAATTTTTCCCTTTGCAAAGTACCTCAAAATTCTTTGCAGAAATAGATACAGAAATAGATTTTGAAGTAGCCGAGTACTTTATGAAGCGGTTGCTTAATGAAAATGACCCGATAAATGTTTGAGGTCAAAATTTATACAGAACTGAAGAATACTTAAGTAGTAATAATGAATTTAAAAGACTTACAAAATTTAACTGGTAAGGTAGCTCTGGTTACGGGTGGAGCAGGATACCTAGGTACCAGCATTTGCGAAACTTTGGCAGAACTGGGAGCCACGGTATTGATTGCCAGCCGAAGTGAAGAAAAGCCTAAATTATTGGCACAAAGACTCAAAGCAGAGTATGGTGCCGATACAGGTACCTATGCCGTAGACATAACCAATATTGATTCAGTAAAAGCATTAACATCAAAAATTGAGGCTGAATACGGTAGACTTGATATTTTGGTGAACAACGCCTGGTCAGGGAATAAAAATACCTTCGAGTCGATTTCTTATGAAGATTGGAAATATGATATTGATGTATGCTTAAATGGTGTGTTCAACTGTACAAAAGAGATCAAACCGCTACTTACAAAATCTGATGATCCCGTCATTGTAAATATAGCTTCAATGTATGGTCATATTGCACCAGATTATCGTATGTATGATGGAAAGCGCTATGCCAACCCGCCAAGTTACGGTGCGGCAAAGGCTGGTGTAATTCAGCTTACCAAGTACCTGGCGAGTTTTTTGTCTGAAGAAGGTATCCGTGTTAATGCACTCAGCCCTGGTGCTTTCCCATTTAAATCCACACAAGGTGAAAATGCAGCGTTTATTCAGAGACTTTCAGATAAAGCCATCCTTGGAAGAATTGGTGATCCTGATGACCTCAAGGGAGCAGTAGCTTTACTTTGTAGCCAAGCATCAAGATTCATGACGGGTCAGAATATTTGTGTTGATGGTGGTTGGGCCGTTTGGTAATCTATAGATTATGAATCTAGGCGTTATCGGATACAGTGAAGGAAACGGACACCCCTTTTCCTTCTCAGCAATTTTGAATGGATACAATCAGGATAAACTGCATTTAAATCCTATTACCCCCATTAATGATTATCTGCAACTTCAGCCGTCCAATTTGTTTGGTATAGGCAACTTGAGAGTTACTCATGTATGGACTCAGGATTTGGAACTATCAAACTGCATAGCTGCGGTGGGCAGAGTAGAGCATGTGGTTAAAGATTTTACCCAAATGTTAGATGCAGTCGATGGGGTTTTAATCCTAAGAGATGACCAGCATACTCATTATGCAGCACCATTTCTAGAAAAGGGGAAGTACGTTTTCGTAGATAAGCCGCTTTGTAGCAATTATAAAGAACTTGACTATTTCATGCCCTTTCTGGAAAAAGGATTACTTATGAGTTGCTCTGGTTTGAGATACTTGCCACGAATTATGGAACTTCAGGGAAGCTTAACGTCTAAGATTAAATTGAGTTACAGCAATAGCGTAAACCATTGGATGAACTACGGTATCCATACACTGGAAGGATTAGACCCCCTGATTGGTAGTTTGCCATGTAGTGTGCAATATATTGGATCTGATCAAAATCGGATGTTCAGAGTCATGTATGAAAATGGCAGCTACACGCTCATCAACCTGAGTGGAGCGAATTATGGAGGCATTAGATCTCATTTACATCTGGAGTCGGGAGAGGTGTTGTCTGTCCATTTCAACGATAACTTTAATGCCTTCAGAAATACATTGGTAGCTTTCAATGAGCAGATCAAAACCGGAGTTCCTGCCATAGACCCACAGCGTACTGCAGCATTGCTGCGCACCATGCTAAAGGGACAGGACTCTTATTTAGATAAGGGCAAAATCATGAATATATGAACAAGGGGAAAATCATAATTGTAACAGGAGGAAGTGGTTTGATTGGTAGGGAGATTATGAAGACTCTGTCCTCCCAAGGCTTTAAGGCAATCAATTTTGATATCGCTGATACAGATGAGTTGGACGAGCCTTTTGTTAAGTGCAATATTACACAGCCTAAAGCAGTGAACCAGGCTCTCAAAAAGGTGGAAACATTATATGGGCCAGTTTACGGATTAGTAAACAATGCCTATCCTCGCACTAAAGATTGGGGATTACCTTTTGAAGAAATCCCCTATGATTCATGGAGCCAAAATGTAGACATGCAGTTAAACGCAGTTTTCTATATTACTCAGCAGGTAATAAAAGGCATGGTGGAAAGAAAAGAGGGTAGAATTGTCAATATCTCTTCTATCTATGGGGTCGTTGGCAATGACTTTACTATCTACGAGAATACACAGCTATCACCCCCGGCAGCATATTCGGCCATCAAAGGAGGGCTTGTGAATTTTAGTAGATATTTGGCTTCAAAATTTGGTAAAAAGGGTATCAGTGTCAACTGTGTTTCGCCTGGTGGAATTTTCGATCATCAGCCGGAAGCGTTTGTTGAAGCTTATGAGCATAAAGTACCTATGAAAAGAATGGGAAATCCGGGAGATATCTCACCAGCAGTAGCTTTCTTTATGTCTGAAGGCGCCGGCTACATCACAGGCCAGAATTTGGTAGTGGATGGTGGCTGGACGTGTATTTGATTAGGTTACTTGATTTTTAAAATGGATCATAGCCTAAACTGAGACATTTACTCAATTGAATTTCTAAATTACTATTATGCAGTCAATCAATTTATACGACCTGTTAATCGAGCTACGGGCCAAGCTAAAATGGATCATAATTACTGTAGGGGTATTTGTTATGATCGGTTTGGTTGTTGCTTTTACCAATCCAAAAGAGTGGAAAACAAGAATCGTATTGATACCTGAGGCTACTCAAGGCAAAAATGGGCTTTCAGGTGCTCTAGGAGGGATTGCAAGCTTGGCGGGATTCTCTGGTTCTGAGTCTTCTACTGGTACCATAAGGCCTGAATTATACCCTAACATTATTACTAGTACTCCATTTCTGTTGGCCATGATGTCACAGGAATACTACTTCAAGAGCCTTGACCAGAAATTATCAATTGTTGATTATTTTTCCTGTCATGAGAAAATGCCATTATTATCCAGACTATCTGGTGCAGGGGGGTGCATTGAAGATAATGAGTTTGAGAATGTTGAGATAGAGGGAGCCATATTGCTTTCAAAAAGGGAACATAACGTCTCCAGAAAGCTTGGAGAGCGTGTGAATATTTTTGTTAACAAAGAATCGGGTATTATCACCTTAAATGTAGAAATGCAAGATCCGCAAGTGAGTGCTCAAATGGCCATTTTTGCTAAAGAATACATAGAGAGATATGTGGTAAATTATTATAAGCAAAATAAGCTAAGGCAACTTGAGTTTATTGAAACTCAAGTTGCAATTAAGAAGTCTGAGTTTTCAAAGATTGACTCTTTATTGGCTAAGTATAAAGATCAAAATCTACTTTTGAACACAGAAAAATCAAGGGTTTACGAGTCTCAATTACAGTCTGAAAGAGATCTCTTGTTCAATGTTTTTAGCTCTCTGTCTCAGCAGCTGGAAGAATCGCGTATAGAATACAATAAGAACATACCTGTGTTTACAGAAGTAGAACCCGCAGTGATCCCAATTAATAGAAGTAAACCACGCAAGGTGATTATCCTTTTTATTTTCACCTTCTTAGGTGGCTTTTTGTCCGTATCCTACTTCGTCATTCAAAAAATCCGTAAGCCCTCTATCAATTAAAGATTGGGTTCCTGTCTTTTGGGGAGTACTTTCCTGAGGCTGGATAGTGGAATGTTACAGAATCTCAAACAGCAATTGTGGAAACATCGAAGTTATGCCTACTTCACGGGTTTTAGATACCTTGAATTTGGTTTGCTTTCGTTGTGTTTCTTTTTTGTAGCGCATAGATCAGGACCGGAAGAATATGGTAATGCAGCACGGTCTTTTCTTACCATTACCTATTCTGCTTTTTTCGTTTTAGGGGTCAATCAATTGATGGTGAAGAAATTTGCCATTTATGAGGAAGAATGGCAAAAGTCATACATCAGCACCTACAACTTGCTGTATAACATGGCTTTTGCCGCAGTCGGTTTTGGCCTTACCTTGTTACTCATTGATCAGGAATACAAGTATTACGTGGCTTGTATAGTAGCCCTCAAGCTGGTGGTTGAGTCTTTTGTTTCGTTGAAAAGGGTCTATCAGGAGAAGCTCCAAATCAACCTCATTTATCTGACCAATGCGAGCTTACTAACGGCTCTCTATTTTGGTACACAGGGAGCAACGGTACATGATTTTTTCAAATACTGGGCTATAGGTTTGAGTTTGTCTGTACTAACAGGTGTAATGCTGACCTTAAAATATGATTTGTGGAAAAACCTTTTTAAGGTCAGTTTCTACAGATTTGTATCTGCTAACCTCATAGACTTCCTAAAAAATGGTGCTACCCTAGCAATAATTAGTGCCTTCACACCTTTGATTGGTACCAGCGATAAGTACTTCTTATCTTATAGCTCTTTCGATAAAGAGCTACTTGGCAATATGCAATTGGCAGATAATGTAGCAGCGGTAGTGGCTATGGGGCTAGGGCCAGTTGCATTCATCATTACTCCCATTCTCATAGGTAAGTTGAGTAAAGGGCAACTTTCAGTGAAGCATTTTTACACACAAGGCTATAAAGTCTACACACTTATTATTCTAGGTTTTTGTGGGTTGCTTCTCCTGACTTCCCCCGTATTATTGAGTCTCTTTTCCGATTTCGATCAGTTGCTCTTTCCACTTGCGGTGTATTTGATTACCCGTTCTATCGTAGCCGCTTTGTTTATGGGTAGTGTGGTGAGCATGGCTTTCTCTAAAGAATATCTCTACCTCAAACAAATATTGATTGTGGTGGTAGGCTATCTCTTATTACAGTGGGGTGCGTTCTTGTTGGTTGACGAAAAACATCAACTCTTTTACCTTTTACCCGTGGCAGGGCTGGTTGCAGCAGTGCTCATGCATGTGATGATATACAGGAGTTATAGGGTCAATGATGTATTTGAAAAAAAGGAAGTTGTATGAAAAGAAGGCTAGTTCTTGTTTTTGGTTCCGTTGATTTTCCCTTGGAAGCAAACGATATATTGGTCTACAATCAAAAAGGAGGCCTACCACAAGACATTACTTCCGTTTGCATCAATGATGCCAGGTTAAACAGACAAGAGTGGGCGCAACGTTATGATGAATTTCTCGCTTCCAACCTGATTGAGGGAGCTGATGATTATAATGCAGTCATTGCAGGCTGCAATAAGAATCTCTCCAGAAGCCATCATTATATATTCAATTGGATCATCACTCTTGAGAATCTAATGGAAGAGCACGAAGTGACCACTGTGCTTATTACCGATTTGGTCAATTCATTTGGTTTTGCACCCTATTATGAGGCTGAGGGCGAGGTTAACAAAGAATTTTTTTACAAAAGGTATGATTTCATTCCGGCTCTCATTAAGCGCTATCTCGAAACTAGGGCTGGGATAGAAGTAAAAGTTCTGAGGCATCATTCCAAGGTGTGGCAATGGTTCAGAAGGCTGCTAAGGCGCTATTTTTTGTTGTTTGCCAAATGCTTTTTCTATTTGAGAGCACTTGGTTCGCTTAAGAAAAAGACAGCTACATATGCGGAATTGGAAGAGGGAGATATTCTAGTACTTAATACACGAACTCCTGCCCACCATAAGGCATTTGACTTAATTGAGCGTAAATATTCAAACACTATATTCTTTTGTGCCGAACTCACGAGCTCATTAGGTACAAACTATCAGTATGCTATTGAAAAGGGTTCGAGGGCGGTGTCTTTTGGTACCTATATATCTCATTTCGATTTGATCAGAATCATGTTCAAGTGTTTGCGATTCATATGGTTAAGCAATGTTAAACATCCTTATTTTGAGTATTTGGGAGTGAAAGTGGCTTATTACGACTCTTATAAGGAGATGGTGATAGCATTCTTTGAAGTTTGGGTATATCAGACCTCCCTTGATCGTTTTATGAACGAGCTAAATCAAAAATATCCAGGAAGATTGAAGTTGAGTACGGGAGAGATGTTTACACCTCAGGCCTATGTAACAAACCTTGTAGGTAAAAAATATGAATCTGATACTTATCAGATTCAAACAACAGCTATGACCCCTTTGAAAGAACCAAATTTTGTCCATTGTGACTATTTTTTGTTTCTGGGCCGAATACTTGCTGATCAATATCAAATGAACAACCCTGAAAAAGAGAGTATAGGCAGGTTCATTGGTAACATTCAGTATTCATCAGAGGATGCTTTGGCTGAAATAGAGGTTAGTAAGCATGACAGTGTCAAAAAAATCATCTACTTCTCACAACCCGTCATCGATGAAGACATTGAAATGGAGATCGTGGAAACCTTGGTCGGTGCCAAGGAAAATTTAGGGTATAGGTTGTTTGTGAAAATGCATCCGCGGGACAACATTAATAAGTTTTTGAAATTTTCAGAGGAGCTTGAATTCATAGACAATAGCATGTCTATGAGCGAATACTTAAATGATGCAAGCGTGGCTGTCTTGAAAAACTCCTCTATCGCAACAGACATTTTAATCAAAGGAGTTCCCATTATTTATTGTCTGTTTTCAGAATATATGAGGAATACTCGCCTTGATTTTCTTGATCCTGAATATATTGGTACTCTGGAAAAAATCGGTGAACTTGTCCCAACACTTGAAGATTTTCAGGCTTTGAAAGCTGACTTTGAGTTGTATAAACAACGCTACCTGGCAAATAATTACGACTCTAAAGGAGTAGAAGATTTTTTGAAGAACTTACTGTCGACAGAGCCATTGAATGGCCATGATTGAAGGACTGAATAGGATAAGGCAAGAAAACCAAACTGGTATCTCCAGTTTTACCCTGGAAGGTATACTGCTTGGAGTTTTCCAGTTTTCAGTGTTTTTCCCTTTCGTCTCCCCAGTACCCATACAGTCTGATGTACAACCACTGGGGGGGCTATTAGCAGGAGTCATATTAGCGCTTAGGTTTCTTTCGAAGAAGCTTGTTGTGGAAAAGAGAAATCTCTTTTTGCTCCTGTACACGTTCTTGCTCCTGTGTTTTATAAATCCATTCGGTGGCTTTGAAATAGATTATGGTAAGTATCTTTCCATGCTTTATGGTATGGTGTTGCTCCTTGTTTTTACTAGCGAGTTTGAGATCAAAGCCAATTTTTTCTTTTTGTCGATCCTTATTTATGCAGGTTTCACAGTAGGCCTGTTGGCAATGCCTAACCTGTTTTTCAATATTCAGGATATGCTCATAAGAAATACCAATTCGGTCGATTTTCTAGGCTATCGTGGCATTTCTACCCTTTCAACAGAGCCGGGCCTTTTTGGAGGGTTGTTGGTGGCTTTTGCCATGATCAACGATCATTTAAAGTCTCATAATAAATTAAGTAATGTAAAGTTTTTCCTGCTTCACATCCTGATTCTCTTCATGATCTTGCTCACTAAATCGGGTACAGGCTATTTGTATTATGTAGTATTTTTGGGCTTCAAGCTTTTCGACAACAAAATCCCCTTCATTCAACGAGTTTCAGGATTTTCTTTGGTAGTCATCCTTACTGTATTGCTGGTTATTTATTTAGGGTCTCTTGGATTGAACCTGGGTAGGGGCATTGACATAATCATGAAACTATCGGAAGGTAGTTCAGGGGGACTAGGGAATGATAGTTCCATTCTCTATCGACTCAGTGGGTTTTATGTGAGTTTTCTGGTGATGTCGGTGTATCCGTTTGGTGTTGGGTTTGGAGATGTAGAAACAACAGCACAAGAATTCGTATATGAAAGTGAATTTCTCTTTTCACTTCTGGGCAATGAGCAAGTTCATTTCACTTCTGCATTTTCATATACAGTTATGGGAGCCGGTTTATTGGCCGTCGGGCTGTTCTTCTCTATTTTTCTGCTTACAAAGGCTAAAACAAAACACAAAGCCTTTGCTTTTATCTTCATGTTCTTCTCCTATAGTCTGGCTTTCCCTATGATTTGGCTATTGTTATCATTAAAAAAGAAAAAATAAATGTGTGGAATAGTAGGTTATTGCTCACTGAAGCAATTTTATACCACCGAACTAAGCAATGCACTTGATGTAATTGACTATCGTGGGCCTGATGGTAGAGGTGCCTTTGAAAGCAATGATCACCAGGTACACCTGGGGCTAGGGCATGTCAGGTTGAGCATCATTGATTTGTCTAAAGAGTCTGATCAGCCTATGTGGACTACGGACGGCCAGTATTGTATTGTCTTTAATGGAGAAATTTATAACTATCAACAGCTAAGAGATAAGTATCTGCAAGGTGTTGAGTTCAGAACCTCCTCTGATACAGAAGTGTTATTGCATCTGTACATCAAGCAAGGAGAGTCGTTTCTAGACGAGGTATTGGGCATGTTCAGTATTTGCATTTATAGCAAGGTTGATGGTTCCCTGTTCATTGCCAGAGATCAGCTCGGCATCAAGCCCTTATATTATGCTTTTGATGGGGAACAGCTGTTTTTTTCTTCTGAGATCAAGTCCATTGGTCAATTTGATCCAAAGCTGACTAAGATAGATAAAGACTGCCTGTACGAATTCCTGCTGAACGGCTTTTTATATGAACCCGATACAGGATTTAAACATATAAAAAAACTCCCTCCCGGCCATTGGATCAAACTGGATAAGAACATGCAGTTTGAGTTGCAGCGTTATTGGATTCCCACAGCGCATGGGCAGGCAGACCAAAATATCAATTGGGCAAAGGAAATAGAATCGTCTATCAAGTCACATCTGGTGAGTGACGTACCTGTAGGACTCTTCTTTAGCGGTGGCGTTGACTCAACTGTATTGCTCAAATTTGTTGAAAATGTAAAGCCCCTCCTTTTCAAGGCTGAACCTGATGAGGTGAAACAGGCGGGTATGAGCAGTGATGTTAACTATGCCAGAATGATAGGCAAGCACTGGAATATTGAACTGGACGAGGTAGAATCTAAGGAGAGTATAAAGTCTACAGAAGACTTTTTGGAGAAAGTGGAGTCTCTGGCACATATGACAGAAGAACCCATCGCAGACTTTACTTTTATTGCTTCACTCGATCTGTCTAAGCGAGCCAAACAGCGTGGTTATAAAGTAATGCTCTCTGGTATGGGGGCCGATGAGATCTTTGCAGGATATCCGCGATACAACCTGGTCAAGCATCAGAAGTTTTTCGGTCTACTCAACAAGCTACTTCCCCTGCCACTTTTGAGGCTGTCTAAAAAATTTGAAAAGAAGGCAGAAAGGTTCAAAACCTTTTTTCGCTACAATGAGCTGGCGCTTTCCTATACCTCTACCATAGGCTATTTTTCACCTGAAGAAACCAGTCGCATGCTAGGCAGAGATGGCATTAAATCGTACAAGGCCAAGCTCAATCAAATTCTGGCGCTTTTTCCTTCTGGTATCAGCGATATGAAGAAAGTAATGTGCCTTGATTTGTATGGCTTCCTCTCGCACAACTTTCTAGTGGCAGATAAGTCTAGTATGCTTTGCAGCATAGAAATGCGTGTGCCCCTGGCCACGCACCAACTTTTTGAAAAGGTATTGTCTATTGACGACAATGACCTGATGGATCATAAAAGGTCTAAAAAGATATTGAAAGCCCTGCTGGCGGATTCATTGGATAATGATATCATTGAAAGGAGAAAAGCTGGGTTTAATCCACCACTCGATGGTTACATCAGACGACTTGGTTCTGTGAAACTGGGAGAGGTGTTCGATTCGAACGGGCTTTACCAATACTTGGAGAGGCCGTTTATTGAGCAAATCATTTCAGATCATTTTGACAAGAACGTCAATAACACTTACAAGCTTTATCAGCTGCTCTACCTCAGCTACTGGTTAAAGGCCAAGAAAGAGTGAAAAGCCTTTTTAAGTGAAAGAATATATGGGGGTAGTGAGCAAAGCAACATTGATTTTCAGAACCGTTAGGTACCTGAGTTTTAAACAGTTGTATTTCAATGTTTTCTATAGGTTAAAATTTAAAGTAAAGACTCGTTTTGCTTTTGGAAATCAGAAAGGGTATGTCACACCGACACCTTTGCAGCTAAAGTATGATGCTATTTTTGTGCCTCATACAAGTGTAAGCGTGGCTGGTAATCAGGCTACATTTTCCATTTTGAATAAAGACCGGACTTTTGCCATTGACCAAATGGACTGGGCCGATGAAACGCATGGCAAACTTTGGAACTACAATCTCAATTACTTTGAGTATTTATTTTGCCCTGCCTTGAGTCATGAGCAGTGTCTTCAATTGATTACTGCATACTGCCAGAGCCTTTCGGTGAATGAGGGTGGGCTTGAGCCTTATCCGATTTCATTAAGAGGAATCAATTGGATAAAATACCTGTCCCTCAAAGAGGTTCAGCATGAGACTTTCAACAGATCACTTTACTTTCAGTACAAGGTGCTCATGGCCAGCCTTGAATATCACCTTTTGGCCAATCATCTTCTGGAGAACGCCTTTTCTCTACTTTTTGGTTCTTATTATTTCCGTTCAGATACTTTTTACAATAGGGCAAAACAGCTTTTACAGGAAGAATTGAATGAACAGATATTGGCGGATGGTGCTCACTATGAGCGTTCCCCCATGTATCATCAGATCATACTCTATCGATTACTTGATGCTATCAACTTGCTTGATGCCAACTCCTGGAAAAATGATAACCTTTATGGTTTTCTTCAAAGGAAAGCGAAACAGATGCTGTCCTTTCTGCATCAGGTGACTCTGGGCGGTACAGTGTACCCATGTGTAAAAGATTCTGCTCCTGGAGTGGCACCTACTGCCATACACCTTTTTTCATACGCAAAAATACTGGGGCTGACCTGGAACACCAATAACCATATGAAGCAATCAGGTTATCGATGGATAAGACATCAAGACCTACATGTGCTAGCTGACATTGGAGAGGTAAGCCCAAGTTATCAACCTGGGCATGCTCATGCCGATGAATTGAGTTTCTTGCTTTGGAGTGGGCATAGTCCCATTTTGGTAGATACAGGCATCTCTACTTACGAAAAAAACCAGCGCAGGCAGCAGGAGAGGTCTTCTTCATCTCACAATTGTCTAGCCTTGGATGGCATAAATTCATCGGAGGTTTGGGGAGGCTTTCGTGTAGGCAGTCGAGCGAATATCAAGATACTGGCCGATACTGAAAATGAAGTGTCGGCAAGCCATGACGGTTTCCGTAAGCAAGGCCTTCTGACCAGTCGATTGTGGAAGAAAGAAAAGGAGGGCCTCATTATTTATGATTTGCATAAGGGCAATGAGAATGACTTGCAAAAAGCCATCCTTAACCTACATTTTCACCCTGATATAGAGGTTGTTGTAGAAGGCGCACTGGTGAGAGCCGGTGGAGTAGAATTACATTTATCAGGATTTCGAGAAATCAGCTTAGAAAGTTTTAAGTTTGCAACCCAGTTCAACTCTTTGGTTAAATCAAAGAGGTTGAGTTTAAAACCCAGTACCAAAACAAGAATTTTTGTAAAAAATGCTAGTTGACATCATCGCAGGCGCTCGCCCTAATTTCATGAAAATTGCACCAATAATTCACGCGATTCAAAAAGCTGAAGATAATGGTTCAAAGCTTAAATATAGACTGGTCCACACTGGACAGCATTATGATAAGAAAATGTCAGGAGACTTTTTCGAGCAACTCAATATCCCTCATCCCGATGTGAATTTAGAGTCAGGTTCTGGAACCCAAGCAGAGCAAACCGCTAAGATAATGGTCAGGTATGAGGCTCTTCTGCTAGAAAAGCCTTGTGATTTAGCCTTGGTAGTTGGCGATGTAACCTCTACAATGGCCTGTTCGATTGCAGCAAAAAAATTAAACATTAAGGTAGCTCATGTGGAAGCCGGTATTCGCTCGTTCGATCTTTCGATGCCCGAAGAGATCAATAGAATGGTTACCGATAGTATAACAGACTACTTTTTCACTACCTCTGAACGCGCGAACATTAATTTAAAAAAGGCTGGCGTACAAGATGAGAGAATCTTTTTCGTGGGTAATACAATGATCGATACTTTGCTTAAGAATCGGTCGCGTTTTATGAAGCCCGAGGTTTGGGATGAGCTAAAACTTAATGAGTCCGGCTACATTGTGATGACTTTGCATAGACCTGCAAATGTTGATGAAGAACATAAGTTAAAAGACTTAATACAAGAGATTGTAGATCATTCTCAGGGAATACCTTTGGTTTTTCCAATTCATCCAAGAACCGCTAAAGTATTCGAAAACCTAGGGATCACACATGATAATTTACACTTGATCGAGCCACTTCCTTATTTGGAGTTCAACTTTTTGGTTGAAAGAGCAAGTGCAGTAATTACAGATTCAGGAGGAATAACAGAAGAAACTACGGTGATGGGAATTCCATGTATGACGCTGAGAGATAATACAGAAAGACCAGAGACTTGCGAACTCGGAACTAATGAGTTGTTAGGAACAGACCCTAAAGCTATTGGTCCAGCTATGGCTAAATTGTTTTCCGGACAATGGAAAAAAGGAGGGATTCCACAATTATGGGATGGGAGAACTGCAGAGCGGATAATAGAGTGCTTAAATAAGTTATGAAGATACTTTATTTGACTTTTTATTTTGAACCAGATCTTTGTGCTGGTTCATTTAGAAATACACCCTTAGCCTACGAGTTAAATAGAAAACTTAAGGAAGGTGATGAGGTTCATGTGATAACCACCATGCCTAATCGTTACAAGTCTTTCAAAGAAGACGCCCAGGAGGTTGAGCGAATTGACAAGCTATTTATTCAGAGAATCCCTATTCCTGATCATCAAAGTGGGTTTTCGGATCAAATTAATTCGTTCAAAACATTTTTCTTTAATGCACTGAAGTTGACAAAGGGGAATCACTATGATTTGGTTTTTGCTTCTTCTTCTCGTCTTTTTACCGCTTTTTTAGGGAGATATCTAGCGAATAAACACAAAGTCAACCTCTACCTTGATATAAGAGATATTTTTACCGATACAATGAATGAGGTGCTTGAGAGTAAAGCATTGAAAGCGCTCAGTTTACCCGTTCTAAGAAAAATTGAAAAATATACCTTTAGAAACGCCAACCACATTAACCTCGTATCAGGTGGTTTTGAAGAGTATTTTAAGAAATTCAAAAAACCATCGTACTCATTCTTTACGAACGGAATTGACGATGAATTCTTAAATCTCCCCGAATCTAAAGAGAGAGTTAGGGATCAATATATCATAACATATGCTGGTAATATTGGTGAGGGGCAGGGCTTACATAAAATTATACCCCAAGCGGCTAAGGCGCTAGGTGATGATTATAAGTTTGTGATTATTGGCGATGGGGGGGCAAAAGGCAAACTAATAGATCAAATTGAAAAAATAGGAGGTGCTAATATTGAACTGATTGAACCTGTAAATAGGGCTGCCTTGAAGGATTATTATCTGAAGTCGGATTTTCTTTTTCTACATTTGAATGATTTTAGAGCTTTTGAAAAAGTACTTCCATCAAAAATATTTGAATACGGGGCTTATGATAAGCCTATAATTGCAGGAGTTGCTGGTTTTGCAAGCCGTTTTATTCAGGAGAATCTACAAAATTATATACTATTCGCTCCTGGAGATGTGGATTCATTTGTTTCAAGCATTAAATCCTTTGAGTTTAGAAATCAAAGAAGGTCTGAGTTCATTTCCACATTTAGCCGAAAAAATATAACGGAAAGGATGGCTGATGATATAATTAGTAATGTTAAGAAAGGTAATCAGTAACAAATGAAGAAGGTTCTTGTTACGGGTGCATCTGGTTTTGTGGGACAACTTTTTTGTGTCAAGAATAAAGATAGATATATCATAAAAACCGTTTCGCTCCAAAATATTAAGGTTAAAGACTTGGACTTGTCGAGCGTAGATGTAATCCTTCATTTAGCTGGAATTGCTCATCGAATGGAGAAGACAGATGACTCCCTCTATTATGATGTGAACTATGAGTTAACTAAGGAATTGGCAACTGCTGCTAAAGCGGCAAATGTGAGCCATTTTCTTTTTGTAAGTACAATTAAAGTATATGGAGACGAGTATGAATTACTCACTCCAGATACTGAGTGTAGACCAAATGATGCTTACGGCAAAAGTAAGCTTCTTGCGGAAGAGGCCCTTAATGGGTTAGAGTCTGAGCACTTTAAGGTTTCTATTGTTCGTCCACCATTAATTTATGGTCAGGGTGTGAAAGGTAACATGAAGAAGCTTATAGCATTGGTTGAGAAGAGAAAGTACATCCCCTTTGGTAACATAAATAATTTAAGGAGTATAGTTGGGGTTGATAATTTTGTTGCGCTCTTGGATAGGGTAATTGAAACTCGTAAATCAGGTACTTTTTTAATCCAAGATACTGAACCCGTGTCTACTTCAAGATTGAT
This sequence comes from Roseivirga ehrenbergii, assembly GCF_001593005.1. Classification (GTDB taxonomy): domain Bacteria; phylum Bacteroidota; class Bacteroidia; order Cytophagales; family Cyclobacteriaceae; genus Roseivirga; species Roseivirga ehrenbergii. Next base: position 83,755 of record NZ_LQZQ01000023.1, on the reverse strand, counting down.
ATCGGAAATCTCAAAAGCAAAAAATATTAACGTCAAGTTGATTTCAATACCAAGGGTGATGAGGTTTACGATTAAAAAAATTGCACCTGAAATATATAAGAGGCTGTTTGGCTCTCTCGTAGTCGATGATAGTGCCACTAGAAATATATTAAACTTTGAACCTCCTTATTCATTTGAGGAAGGGGTACGATTAATGGTTAAAAATAATTAATATGAATAAACTGTTTAAGCTCGATAGATTTATATCCGAACATGTGACGGAGAGAGAGAATAGTCTTTTTTTAAACGACTTGGTTACTTTTCATCAGGATTTAAAAAGTAAAACAGAAGGAAAAACTGCATTAGTAATTGGCGGTGCTGGAACAATAGGCTCATCATTTATTAAGGCTCTCTTGCATTTCAATATTAGCAAGCTGTATGTTGTAGATATAAATGAGAATGGATTAACAGAACTCGTTAGAGATATTAGAAGCTCGGTTGGTTTAAATGTTCCAGATGATCTCAAAACTTATCCTATAAGTTTTTCAGATCCTGTTTTTAAAAAAATGTTTCTTGCTTCAGGGCCTTTTGATATTGTTGCCAATTTTGCAGCCCATAAACATGTGAGAAGCGAAAAGGATCATTACTCAATTGAGGCAATGGTTCAAAACAATGTCTTAAAAGCAAAAGCTCTATTAGACATTTTGGTAGAAAACCCTCCAGCACATTTTTTCTGCGTTTCTACGGACAAAGCAGCGAACCCAGTGAATGTTATGGGAGCAAGTAAAAAGCTTATGGAGGATTTAATTATTGCCTATTCAGACAGGTTGCAAATTACTACAGCAAGGTTTGCTAATGTGGCATTTTCCAACGGAAGCCTGCCTTTTGGCTTTATGGAAAGATTGGCAAAGCAGCAGCCGTTGGCAAGTCCGTTAAACATTAAAAGATACTTTGTTTCACCCGTAGAATCTGGTCAAATATGCCTCTTAGCTTGTTTATTGGGTCAATCAGGGGAAATCTTCTTTCCGAAGTTAGACTACAACAAGAATATGAAAACCTTTTCTGATATAGCTGTAAGTTTATTGAAAGAAATGGGTTTTGAATCTGATGTGTGTAAAACGGAGACGGAAGCAAGAGAAAAAGCAGAGCAGTTAAAGAGTGATTCAAGTTCATATCCAGTGTATTTTTTTGAATCAAACACTTCTGGTGAGAAATCTTTTGAGGAGTTTTATACAGAAGATGAAGAATTGGACATACAAAGTTTTTCTGGCCTTGGTGTGATTAAGAATACTGAAAGAAAGTCTACTCAAGAACTAATGAAAATATTCTCAGAACTGGAAACAACATTTAGTTCAAGCGCAATAACTAAAGCAGATGTAGTGAAAATCCTAAAGAATTACCTTCCGAATTTTGATCATATTGAGAAAGGTAAAAACTTAGATCAAAGCATGTAATATGTATAAAGTATTAAAAAGACTATTAGACATCGTTGTGTCGTTTATAGCAATTGTGATTTTGCTTCCCCTATTAATTCCTGTTATGATAGGCCTGAAGCTTACAGGAGAAGGGTATATATTCTATAAACAGAAGAGAATTGGTTTGAATAATAAGTATTTCTATATACTTAAATTTGCCACCATGCTTAAAGATAGCCCCAATTTGGGCTCGGGTTCTATTACACTTAGAAATGACCCTAGAGTGACTCCTATGGGTGGTTTTCTTCGAAAAACTAAGATTAACGAACTGCCTCAAATATTTAACATTTTGTTAGGAGATATCAGTTTGGTTGGACCTAGACCCTTGGTAGATAGAACTTTTAACGCCTACTCTGAAGAAGTAAGAAAAGTCATTTATAAAGTCAAGCCAGGTTTAACTGGTATTGGCTCTATAGTTTTTAGAGATGAAGAATCCCTTATTTCAAACAGTAATTTAGAACCTCATGCTTATTATGAAAAAGTAATAGCACCTTATAAAGGTGAATTAGAAATGTGGTATCAAAAGAACGCGTCTATGTGGACAGATATTAAAATTATATTTCTTACTGCTTGGGTTGTTATGTTTTCTAAATCTGAGCTACCTTATAAAATGTTTGATTCACTTCCAGATAAGTCAAATTTTTGATTATTAGTTGCACTTAACAAATAATTAATATTCCCGCTTTTTAATACTGTGTTTACTTTCTACCTTTGATGTTCTCAATTGAGTGGTATGGAACAATTTTTTCTTATTGCTGGAACTGCTTTTTTAATTACTTTTTTGATTTTCCCTGTTTTCATTAAGGTATTTAAAAAGCGCAATTATTTGGATACACCTGGTGGACGAAAAATTCATACTGTTCAAACTCCTTCAATGGGAGGACTTCCAATTTTTATTGGATTTGCCATTTCTTTATTGATCTGGATGCCCTTCGAACAATTGCGTGAAATAAAGTATGTGATTAGTGCGCTTACGATAATGTTCATTATCGGTTTCAGGGATGATTTGATAAATCTAAGGGCATTTCAGAAACTCTTTGGTCAGATTGCAGCAATGTTGATCATTGTGGCTGTTTGTGATATTCGTTTAATGTCGCTTTATGGCCTTTTTGGCGTCTATGAAATCCCATTGGTTGTAAGTTATGCGCTTTCGGCTTTTACAATTATTGTCATTACAAACGCCTATAACCTTATAGATGGAATTGATGGTTTAGCGGGCTCAGTTGGCATAATTTGTAGCCTCTTCTTTGGTATTTGGTTTTACCTTATTGGCGCTAGTGCTTATGCTTTTCTGTCCTTTGCCATATTAGGTGGCTTACTGGCTTTTCTTCAGTTTAACTGGGCACCTTCCAAAGTTTTTATGGGAGATACAGGTTCTTTAATGATTGGATTTTTCCTGTCCATCGTTACCATAAAATTCATCGACCTAAACTATAACCTACAAGCGGCACATCCTTTTCGTTTTGATTCGTTTGTTGGACCAGCTGTGGCCGTGCTGATTGTTCCGCTTTATGATACACTCAGAGTGTTTATTAAGCGAATGCTAAGAGGTAAGTCGCCAATGCATCCAGATAGGACTCATTTACACCATATACTTCTACGCCTGGGATGTAATCATGCTCAGGCAACAGGTATTTTGGCAACAGTGAATGTGATTTTTGTTCTCTTAGCGCTGGTACTAAAAAGTTTTCCAGACATGGTAGTGCTTCCAGCATTGATAATTACAGCCCTAACTTTAGGTACAATTACTGAACTCATTTTTAAATCAATGATTGAAAAACGTAAAGAGGAATTAAAAGAAAGAAATAGAACTTATAGAAAGGAGGCAAAAGTGGTCTCTATTTCGAAGTCGGTGGGCTAGTATTTTATCACCGAAAACAATCTTGTGAAAGCTAAACATTTCTATGTTTAGCTTTTCTTTTATCTTGCAATTGATTTAGACAGAATAACCAAATAATGGTGCAAAAAATTAGATCGTACTTTTACATAATTGGCTTACTATCCTTGTTCGTTAGCCAGCCTGTTTTCTCACAAACTATACCGGATTTCAGTACTATAAAAGTAGATGACCTTTCTGATGATCAAATTCAGAATATGATGCAGAGGGCGTCTTCTATGGGCTATTCACAGCAGGACATATACAGCTTGGCACAACAGCAAGGCCTATCATTGACTGAGATTTCGAAACTTGGTCAAAGGGTCAATCAAATAGAAAGTTCACGAGCCTCAATTGCTCAATCAACCCCAATTAAGCGGTCCGTTAGAACTTATGCGGATACAGTTTTTCTGAACAATCAGACTTCATCATCTTCTATGATTTTTGGGCTATCCATTTTTCAAAATGGAACGGCAAAGAAGGGATTTGAGCCTAGTTTAAATATACCCACCCCTCAAAGTTATATTTTGGGTGCCGGAGATGAACTGTTTATTGATATATATGGAACTTCTGAACAGTATTATCAGGCCGAAATCAATGCTGATGGAAATATTATTTTAGAGAATTTTGGCCCAATTTTCTTGTCTGGACTTGATATTAATGCTGCTCAGAATAAGATAGAGAACCAGCTTTCAAAAGTATATACCGAAATGGGAGGTGACTCCCCGTCTACTTTTGTTTCGGTTAATTTGGGGAAAATCCGATCTATCAATATTACGGTGGTGGGTGAAGTCGCTATTCCTGGTACATATACTTTAAGCGCATTTAGTACCGTGTTTAATGCTTTGTATACAGTAGGGGGAGTAACGGAGAATGGAACGTTAAGAAATATAAAAGTGATTAGATCAGGTAAACTGATTACTCAGCTTGATGTCTATGATTTTTTAATGTCAGGAGATAATAAGAGTAACGTAAGGCTTCAGAATGATGATGTTATTATGGTGGAACCTTATACCAATCGGGTTGAGATCAACGGGGCGGTAAAAAGACCAGCCATTTTCGAACTGAAAGAAAACGAATCTCTTTCTGACTTAATTAGGTATGCAGGAGGCTTTACAGAGAATGCTTTTTCTGACCAAATAAATGTGGTTAGAAATGTTGGTAAAGAGAAAGTGGTGGCCGATGTCTTCAAAAATCAATTCGACATTTTCACGCCAAAACCTGGCGATGTTTATCAGGTAAAACGAGTATTGGATCGTTTTACTAACCGAGTTCAAATAAAAGGAGCCGTTTTTCGCCCTGGACAATATTCTATTTCTGAAGAGTTGACTGTCAAAGAGCTTATTGAGAAGGCTGACGGATTGAAAGGGGACGCTAACTTGAGCAGGGCATTAATCATCAGAACAAATCCAGACTTATCAACTGAGAATATCTCTATTAATTTAAAGGATTTGATGGAGGGCGTTTCTTCCGATATTCAATTACAACGCGAAGATGTGGTTCAAATATTCTCAATTTATGACTTAAAGGAAGAGAGTTATGTAGAAGTATCTGGTGAGGTGAATTCTGGTGGGGTTTTCAGGTTTTCAGACCGTATGACGATAGAGGATGTTTTAGTAATGGCCGGAGGCTTTAAGTCTTCTGCTTCAGCCTCTAAAATTGAAATTACTCGAAGATTTGGTGATGCTAAGGCAGGTAACGTTTCGGAGGTGTTTGTGGTAGATGTTGATAGAAATTTGTCTCTTAATGAAGAGGATAACGCTTTTGAACTTCAGCCTTTTGACCATGTTATTGTCAGGAAAAACCCTGATTTCTTTGTTCAAAAATTTGTAGCTATTGAGGGCGAAGTTGCCTACCCAGGCAATTATGCAATAAAGAATCAAACTGAGCGAATTTCAAGCTTGCTTGAGCGTGCCGGTGGCGTTAATCAGTATGCTTATATAGAAGGGGCTACATTACTCAGAAAGACCGAGTTTCATTCAGAGATCAGTACTATCGAACAAAAGGTTCAAGCCTTAGAAGCATTACTTAATCGATATGCTGAAGCAGATCCATCATTATCTGAGTCTGAGTTAGCACAGGTGGCTAGACTCAATCAACAACTAAATGAGCTTGATAAGCAGAGTTTGGATATTGAGGGAGATCCTTTCTATGCTAAAAAGGAAAGGCTCCGAGAAATCGTACAGCGAAATGCGCTCTTTGGTGATGTACAGCTTGGTAACTCTGATGCAATTGGTATCAATCTAAAAAAGATTTTGGAGGAGCCTAACTCTAAATATGACCTTATTCTTGAAGAAGGTGATGTGTTAGTTCTGCCTAAGCAACAAGAAACCGTGAGGTTAAGAGGGCGAGTGCTTTATCCAACCACTGTGGTTTATGAGTCTAATCGAAACTTGAAACACTTTATCAATTTAGCAGGTGGCTTCGGTAATAGGGCTCAGCGTAAAAACACTTATGTTATTTATGCCAACGGAAGTGTGGCTAAAACCAAAAAGTTCTTGTTTTTCAAAACCTATCCTCAGGTATCTCCTGGGGCTGAAATTATTGTACCTGCTAAACCACCTAAACTACCCGTTGCAATTTCAGAAGTAGTAGGAATAACTAGCGGACTGGCCACTTTAGCACTTCTTATTAGTCAGATTAATTTTTAGATATGATGGATAAGGCTAATAACTCCTACGAAGAGAATATCACTTTAGCTGTTTTAGTTCAGCGTATAAAAAATTGGATAGCTTTTATGTTTTCGGCTTGGAAGAGAATATTCCTCGGTACTCTCTTTATTGGTGCGGTATTTTTTCTTTATCAGTTTGCAAAAAAGAACAGTTACAGGGCAGAGACAACATTTGTACTAGAGTCTGAAGGAGGTGGTATCGGAGGGCAGCTATCCTCTTTGGCTAACCTAACAGGAATTAACCTCGGTTCTATGTCTGAAGGGAGTAGTCTATTTCAAATTGACAATATCATTGAACTGTATAGATCTTATAGAATGATGAGAAAGACTTTGCTTACTGAAGTTGAAGTTTCATCAAAAAAGCAACGACTAATAACTCATTATATTGAGGATGCTAAGTTGTCTAAAAAAATGAGTAAGGCTGGAATTAATTTTGAAGTTCCGGATAATCAGATAGAGATCAGGCATGACAGTGTTCTCAAAGAGGTAGTGGAAGATATTCTGAAGTATAATCTTTCTGTTACTAAACCGAGTAGAAAACTTACTATTCTAAGTGTAGTATACTCTTCTAAAAATCAAGAATTTAGCAAGGTGTTTAATGAAACTCTTGTTATGCATGTCAATGAGTTTTATTTGGATACAAAAACCAAAAAGAGCGGAGATAATTTAGGAATACTTGCTTATCAAACCGATAGTGTGAAAAGGGTATTGGATAAAACACTAGCCGATTTGGCCGAATTTGAAGAGAGACATCCAAACCTGAATCCGTTGAGAGCGAAAGAGCTCTTACCATATCAAAAACTTCAAATTGATGTTAGAGCGTCTGGAGCCGTATATGAAGAATTGGTTAAGAATCTAGAGATTGCCAAAATAAGCTATCGTAATAATCAACCATTGATTCAAGTGATTGATGAGCCAGTTTTACCTCTGAATAACCAAAAAATGAAGTGGTATAAGGCTTTAGTTATTGGGTTGGTGATTGGGGGTGTTTTTATGGTCTTTTGGGTAACCATGAGTTACTTTTACAGATTAGCTTTGAGAGAGGATAAAGAGTCAATCGAATAACCTTTTATCCATTTCTATTTCTTCTATCTTTGAACTCCTATATTTAAAACTGTTTTGAAGCAAAAAATGCGAAATATTGTTATTACTGGCATAGCTGGGCTAATTGGAAGTAGAATGGCAGACTGGATAGCGGTCAACCATTCAGAATACAATATCATAGGAATAGATGATTTGAGTGGCGGATATATTGAAAACGTTAATCCTAATGTCGAATTTCATCAGGTTGACTGTAAATCGGCAGAGTTAAAAGAGATTTTTGCTAAATATAAGCCTGAAATTGTTTACCACTTTGCGGCATATGCAGCCGAAGGACTTTCTCCATTTATAAGAAATTTCAATTATCAGAATAATCTTTTATCAACCTCTAATATTATCAATGAGTGTATTAGACATGGAGTTCGAAGGTTAGTTTTTACCAGTTCAATGGCTGTTTACGGTAACGGAACCCCTCCTTTTGATGAACAAGATACTCCCGCGCCAATAGATCCTTATGGAATTGCTAAATATGCTTGCGAAATGGACATCCAGGTAGCAGGTGAACAACACAGTTTGGATTGGTGTATCATACGCCCCCATAATGTTTACGGGATAAAACAAAATATTTGGGATACTTATAGAAATGTCCTCGGTATTTGGATGACCCAATACCTAAATAATGAACCCATGAGTATTTTTGGCGATGGTGAGCAGAAACGAGCATTTAGTTTTGTGGATGATTGCCTTGAGCCTTTGTGGAAAGCAGCTACTGATGAGCGTGCTTCAAAAAAGATAATTAACCTTGGCAGCTCTGTTTACCATAGTATCAATGAGGCCAATGAAATACTAAAACGTGTGATAGGTAATGGTGAAACCATATACAAAGAGGCACGCCATGAAGTTAAAAATGCACACCCAACTTGGCAAAGATCTGTAGAACTACTGGATTACAAGGATAATACATCGCTGGAAGAAGGCCTAACCATAATGTGGAATTGGGCTAAAAAACAACCTTTAAGAGAAAGGTTTAGATGGTCCGAATATGAACTTGAGAATGGCATTTATGATTTTTGGAAAAAGCCAGAAATAGTAGCAAACGCATAAATATTTCATATGCTACCCTCGTTAGCCATAGTTATTGTAAACTGGAATAGCTTTGATGTAACACGTAACTGCCTTGCTTCATTGAGTGATATCGACTATCCTGATTACCGTGTGATAGTAGTTGACAATGGGTCGAATGATGGTTCGGGTGATAAACTCAAATCTAAATTTCCTGAAATCGTTCTTTTAAAGAATCAAAAGAATCTTGGTTTTACTGGGGGGAATAATACGGGCATTGAATTCGCACTGAATGAGAATTTGGAATTGGTAATGCTGCTGAACAACGACACGATTGTTACGCCTGATTTTGCTAGCAGCTTAGTGGCAGTTTTACAACAAGATTTAAACATAGGAGCAATTCAGCCAAAGATAATGTTCAACCAAGAACGAGAAGTCATTTGGAATGCAGGAAGTTCATTTTCAAAGGTTTGGCATTTGACTAAAACTATTGGAATGGGTGAAGCCGACAAGGAGGCTTATGATGAACAGATGGAAATTCCTTGGGTGACAGGCTGCTGTTTTTTGACAAAATCTTCAATAATACGCCAAGTAGGAAAGCTAGATGATCGCTTTTTTATTTATTATGAAGATACTGATTGGTCATTTAGAATTAAGAAGGCAGGGTATAAGTTAGTTTATGAGCCTTCCTCTAAGATATATCATGAAGTAGGTAAGTCGAATGATAACCGGGAAACTTTTGGGGAGGGTAATCTGTCACCATTTTCACACTATGTCAATATCAGAAATCACATTTTTATAGTGAGACGATATGCCAAGGGTGTTTTTTTTATTACCTCAATGCTTTTTCAGGTTTACAAGCTTACTGGCTACTCATTATACTTTTTAATCAGAGGCAGATTTAAAAAGCTTAAGGCCTCATTTCGAGGTTTTTATCATGGCCTAACATTTCAAGTTTGAATTATTCCGTATGATTCCTAATTGCGAGAATTCCTGTAACTTGAAACTAGCTTTAATATACTTATGGGTGTCTTGAATGATCTGTCTTGCTAGTTTTATTCTTAATATTGAGCCTTTTTTTAGTATGGGGTGTGATCTATTGCGCTCAACAAATCCTATTTAAAAGGAATCTACATTTCCTCATTTATTTTCTTTGCGTTTTTCTCCCTTTTTATGTCACCCTACAGGCTTTAACCTACCAACAAACTGGGTCTCCATTATTGGTGAGTTTAATCACTTATTTAAAAGAGATAATGGTGTTTATAACATTGATGTCTTGGCTGTTATATAGAAAGAATGTCTTCACCACTCCCATTCAATTACAAGCCACTGACTACTTATTTATAGTATTACTTGCGTATGCCTTGTTATATGTCTTCCTACCTATCGGAGGTGTCTCATTCCTGAATAAACTGCTGTATTATAAGAATATTCTGATGCTTGGCCTCATGTACTTCCTCGGAAGACTAATGGTGTTGGAGTCCTATCAGGTCATGAGTATTCTAAAAATAATTCTGACTGTGACTGTTTTGGCTTTTGCATTAAACCTATTTGAGAAGGCGATAGACACCCATTTTCAAACATTTATTGGTTATGCAAACCTATATCAGGACATCAATGGTATTGAGCCTGCTGGAGTCTATGGGTTGACTTATACTTTTGGTGCAGAGAGTGGGGCCAAGCGCTTTGCTGCTTTTTTTGCCAGCCCATTGGGTTTGGCAGCAGCCATGCTGATTAGTTTTTCTACAGCGCTTTTCCTTTTTCTCAATAGTAAAGTCAAAGGGAGACGTTATCAGTATGGAATCTTGGCAATGATCTCAATAGGAAGTCTTCTTTTTGCCTATTCTAGGTCGTCTCTTATGGGGCTATTTTTGATGATCTTCTTTATCGCAATTGTTCTTGGTTATCATAAATTCATTCTGTACGGGGTCATGATAGTATTTCTCTTTTTTGGAGCAATATTTCTGTTTGCGGGAGACGATTTACGCTATTTTGTAATTGACACCCTTAGTTTGGCAGATGCATCTAGTTTAGGACATGTTGTGGAGTGGCTGGAAGGAATAAATAGTATGGTTTCGAACCCTATGGGTATTGGTTTGGGCACCAGTGGGAACGCAGGGGGAGTAAATGAAGAGTTAAAGATTGGTGGAGAAAATCAATTTATAGTTTTTGGAGTACAACTGGGAGTTCCTTTTCTAATACTCTATATAGCACTCATTTATTTCTCAATTCGGTCATCAATAGAGTCTTATAAATTAAAGGGAAGTGTATACGATAAGGCAATACCCTTTATAGCGGCTACATTTAAGTTTGCTTTTATTATCTCTCTAATGACTTCTAATGCGGAAACATATCTATATGTAGCTTATATATCTTGGTGGATGGTAGGTTACAGTGTAAAAAATAACGATAGGCCCCAATCTATCACTGTTTAATATGGAAAAAGGGAGACTAGAAGAACTAGATGGCTTGAGAGGAATTTTTGCTTTAATGGTCGTTTGTTATCACTTCTCAACTGGGCCTCAGTTTGATCCTTTAGGATACACAGCAAACTTTGTCTTTCGTCACTCTTACATCTTTGTCGATTTCTTTTTTGTGTTAAGCGGGTTTGTCATCGCTTTTAATTACTCTGGGAGACTTTCTTCAAAAAAATTATTCTTGATTTTTATTAAAAAAAGGTTTGTAAGGCTTTATCCGTTGTTATTCTACTCAGTTTTGGTTTATATTCCTTTAAAGGCTTACGGGATTTTCACAGGGTTTGAGTTTAACGATGGGGTATACTCTGTCAATAATTTGATATTTGAAACGCTGGACTCACTTACATTTATGAACTCTACCCCCATACTTGGTAGCAATGAAGGAATGAATCCAGTAAGTTGGTCTATTTCGGCAGAAATGATTTCTTATGTGTACTTTGGATTGATGGTTCTTTTGTTGATCAAGAGACATATGATTGCTATCACTTTAGCGACCATTGTAACTTTTGTTTTTTTCCTTCAATATGGGCATCTACAAGTTGCTGGCTCATTGGGGTTTTTACGTGGTATTTTGGGCTTTTCTCTTGGCGTTATAGTGAATAGTCTCTATCAAAGATTTCCATCTCAATTTAATGGATGGGAGTTACCTTATTTGGCTATACTTGCTCTGCTTTTCTATTTGGTAGATTTAGAAATAAAACAAGAATTAATTCTTGTTTTCCCTTTTTGGTTTGGCCTAGGGGTTTTTATTTTCTCTAAATCAGATGGTTTGATTTCCAAATTCTTAAGAATCAGAGTAGTTCAATTTTTGGGAAAAATTTCTTACTCCATTTATTTGAATCATTTCTTAGTGCTCTGGGTCATATACTTTCTTTTTTGGAAAGTGTTGAAACTTGAAGTGAGCGAGTCTGTGATATGGATTGGCTTTATATCAACGATTATCATCACCATTGTTTATTCATTTTTCACTTACAGGCTTATTGAAGTTAAGTTTGGAAAGTGGTTGAGAGGGAAAGCTATTAAAGAATAATGGACTCTAACCTGATAAGCCAGTACTTCTTCTTTCTGTTTTGACCTTACCATTTTTAATTTAGGAGCTAATGATATACCTACTGAGCTAAGAATCGGCCAGAATTATCCTCCTCGTAATAATAAAATTCAGAATATATGTAGTGCAAATAATCTATAATAGAGTTAAGGAACGTATAAATATGGTTTTGACAAAGTAGTTAATTCCACTACATTTAAATTATGATTATCAATTGGTTTCAAAAGGAGAGGTTTTTGATATTTCTCCTTTTGATTTTTTCTTCGTTTTGTGCTCAAGGTCAAACTAATTCAGAGCAAATATATCTTGGTAATGAGTTCAAGTTTGATGCTGGATCAAATGATTTTTTTGAGCTAGAGAAAGTAGGTGAAAATAGGATAGTTGTTTTTAGAAAGATTCGAAATAAACCAGAATTCAAAGCTTATGTTGTATTAATAGATGATGACAACAATTTTATCTTGGATGCCGATGTAGAGGAAAATTCTCTTTCTGGTTTCTGGTCAGGGTCTATTATACCGTTAACGGATTCCACATTTGCCGTTGGGCGTACATTCTTTAAAATCAACAACGATAACCTAATTGAGAAGCAAGCTGAACTTCCAATCTCCTGTAATGGTTGCGGAACTAATATCATAGGCCCATATTCGTCAGATACTGTTTTAGTTAATCACGATGGAAATTTGGCATTGGGCACGGCCCTTGATGGTAAAATTCATTCGCTAACAAATTTTTCCTCTCCTGCATTCTCAGTGTATTTACCTATTCAACTTGGCAATAGAAAGGTGGTGAGTTGTACAGGATTTGGGTCTTCATCAATTGGGTGCTTTGTTACGGAGGTAAGTGAAGGGAATGCCTATTACGGGGATGAGTTTAAAATTTGTGAAGAAGGTGAAGATTGTTATGTGATGAGTCAAAATGTATACTCCATTGACTCTAATCGCTTTGCCGTGGTTTATTATTTGGATAAACAGTCTTTCATGAAGATTGGCATTGTTGAGGGCTTAACTATAAGTTATTCTTCACCAATATTTATTTCTGATTTTAACAATTCTGGACAGCCCATAACAAATATAGATGTAGCAGCTCTATCAGAAGAAAGCCTTGTTATTATTTATAATTTTGGTTACACAGGGCCTGGATATACTAGGTTAATAAAACTTGAAGAAAACAACACTACTTCGGTTTCTGACCGATACCTATACAATAATGTTGGGCCAGAATTGGGACATCATGTAATCCCCCTTAGTTCTACTAAATTTATGATTCAGTACTATGGAGGAAACCCTGTTTACAATTTTAGTGATGGACGTTCATATTTTCATGATGGTTTTTTTAGGCTGGGTAGTATTGATAGCCAAGAAAATGTGGATTCAATTGTTCTGGGCTTGGAAGATGAGAAAGAGGGTCGTTTGTTTAATGTTTACCCGAACCCTTCTGACGGTCAATTCTGTATTAGTCAGCCAATCACTAAAAATTATAAACTGCAAATAAATAATCTTAGCGGACAAACCATTCTAAGTTTGGATTTGAATTCGGAAAAAGAATGTGTTGATCTTGGGAGTTTTCCCACCGGAGTTTATATCATTAACCTGAGCAACTCTCATTCCTCTGTCACCGGAAAAATTATTATAAAGTGAGTTATCAGTGTTATTTGAGAACGGAATTTATGACCAATGTTACGAATTCCTGTTTCTTTTTTGAAAAAGGTAATTAACAACCAGCCTACTCATATATCTTTACCCCATGTGTGGAATAATCGGAGTAGTTGATTTTAGAAACACAATTTCTGTGGAGGAAGTTGTTGTAGCAAGAGATTTAATGTTGCGGAGAGGCCCAGATGATTTTGGTTTAGAGTCTTACTCATTTAATAATTGTAAGGTACATTTAGGGCATCGCAGATTATCTATTATTGATTTATCAGTTGCCGCAAGGCAACCATTTGTGAGTCAGGATAAAAAATGGTCGATAGTTTTTAATGGTGAGATTTATAATTTCCGTGAGCTAAGAGAAGAATTGCGCAACCTTGGCCATTCTTTTAATACCAACAGCGATACAGAAGTAATAATAAATGCCTTTGAAGAGTGGGGAGTGCACTCAATTTCAAAATTCATCGGAATGTTTTCCTTAGCAATTCTGAATGCTTTGGATAACAAGTTATTTCTTGTACGAGACAGATCTGGGGTTAAGCCACTTTATTATCATCATACCGAGGGGAAATTGATATTTTGTTCTGATCAGAAATCAATCTTGAAGCTATTAGGCACCGAAGCTAGCCTTAACCTAGCAAATATTCCTTTCCACATGCGCTATGGATATTTAAATAGCAATAGAAGTTTTGTAAAGGAAATTAACAAAATGGAGCCAGGAACATTAATCTCCTTTTGCCTAAACACGAATACGTTTGAGCAAATTAAGTATTGGGATCCAATATCGTTCTTCCTGAAACCAAAGAATATCTATAGTTCAACAAACCAGTATATAGAAGAGCTTGAACCTATCTTAAAATCTGCTTTTAGTTATCGAATGGTAGCAGATGTACCCGTAGGCGTATTTCTGAGTGGAGGATATGATAGCAGTATACTTTGTGCACTTCTTAAGCATCAAGGCCATGACTTCAAATCGTTTTCAATTTCATTTGAAGATAAGGCCTATGATGAGGGACCGTTTGCCAAAAGGGTATCTGAATATTTAGAGATTCCACATACCCAATATAAGTGTACGGCAAGCGATGCAAAGGCACTAATACTAGAATTGATAAATATTAACGATGAACCTTTAGGCGATATTTCTTCTATTCCTACGACTTTAGTGAGCAGGCTCGCTTCACATGAAGTGAAAGTTGTTTTGTCAGCGGATGGAGCAGATGAGATATTTGGTGGATATATTAAATATGGCCGCTCAGTGAAGTTCTCCAAAAAGCTCAAGATGTTTCCGATTCAGGGAAGAAAATACTTATCTCGGGTTTCAACAAAAAACTTAGAGTCTTTAGGGTCGATGCTATTGGGCAGAAAACTCGGACATTCTCGCATAGAGAAACTTAAGAGAGCTTTATTGAGTCAATCTGCAACTCAGTTTTGTGATGAGCTAGCCACAGAATTCGTCCATCCCTTTTTCAACCCTGAATTCGTGAATGAAACATCTCTGTCCTTCTTCGAGGATGATATTAGAGCAAATTTATTTCAAATTGATGATCTTATAGACCAAATGTTAGCTTTTGACTATATAAACTATCTTGAAGGCGATATTTTAAAAAAGGTTGATAGGGCTACAATGTTCAATTCCATAGAGGGGAGAGAACCTTTTTTGGATCATAGAATATTTGAATTTATGGCCTCTGTGCCATCTAACTTAAAAATAAATCAGCAACTGCAGAGCAAAGTGTTATTGAAACAGATTACTCATAAATACCTCCCTAAGAATATGATGGATAGGCCAAAAATGGGTTTTGAAATACCAATCCATAATTGGATACATGAAAAGGGGGAACTCAGAGATGTTTTTTTTGATGCGATAAGTAATCAACACTTAAGTGAATTTAAGATTTTCGATTTGACAGAAATAGAAAAATTGAAGAATCAATACTTAAAAGATGGAGTCTCTAGCTTTCAAGCCCTCTGGAATCTTTTTACCTTTAGCCACTGGTATGCAAACTCCACCCTTAAAGGTGTTAGCCCTTGATATAAATTAATGAAACGAGTATTAGTTGACGTAGGGTATCTAAATACGGCTGTTGGCGGAATAGGGACTTATATAAATCAGATTTTAGGTGAAATTGAATCACAGGGTGAGAAAAAATTCAAATATATATTAACACCATCTAAAAATAAGGTCTCAAGGTCTATCTACTTAAATGAAAAACCAGATAGGATAAAAAGTGTTCTCCATCATTTAGAATATTTTTTAAGAAAGCAATTTGTGTTGCCCGTACTTTGTCTCTACTATAAGGTGGACCTTTTACTAGTACCAGATTACGTTGCTCCCTTCTTCTGTTTCCGAACAAAAAAAGTTATAGTTCTACACGATGCCTTTTTCTGGAAATTTCCTAATAATTACAATCCATTATGGAGAAGGTATTTTGTTCAAATGATTAAACTGGGACTGAGAGGAAAGGCTGGAGCAATTACCACTTCAGAATACACAAAGAATGATTTAGGCAATTTCTTACCGATTAAAACCATCTTGAAAGTAGTATATCAGAGCCCTAAACTTTTACCGAAAAATGAGCATAAGGTTGAACTATTAGAAATGCAGTTGAATCGCAAAGAATACATTCTACATGTTGGCACCTTTGATCCGCGAAAAAACCTTCCTTTGCTTATAGCTTCTTTTAATGATCTTATTAAATCAGATAGTAAATTCGAAAATATCAAATTAGTGCTTGCTGGAGCAACTGCTGAAAGCTTAAATCAAAACGTAATTTTAAAAATAAGGCGATTGATATTGGAGTTTGGTATATATGAAAGCGTTTTTATCACTGGGTTTGTAAATGATAGTACCCTTGCATCGCTATATCGGAATGCATTGATTTATGTGTTTCCTTCAGTTGATGAGGGTTTTGGTATTCCGATTGTCGAGTCATTTTCTGCAGACCTACCTGTGCTTGTTTCTGATAAGGGTGCTTTGAAAGAGATAGGTGGAGATGCAGTATTAGTGTTTAACTCATCGGATAGATTAGACCTAAAATTAAAGATGGAAAGACTTTGTCAGGATGTTTCTTTGAGAAACTTGCTAATCCATAATGGTAGGATGAGGCTAAAAAAATTCACGCGAGACAATTTCTTCAAAGACTTGGAGGATGCAATTGAAGAAATTTCTTTAGAACTAAAAAAGTAATATTACCCAATTTTGACACTTTGAATCAATGCTAAACTATTTGTTTAAATATGTTAAGATGGATGCTTCTGGGAGATATGGGGAAAATTGGGGAATTAAGGATACCATTTGGTCCCTAGTTCGTCTGTTTGTTAGGTGTCTCAGAGGTAGGGTGGTTTCTCTTTTTTTCCGAGAGAGGAGAGGCCTTTCTTTTATTGGTAGACATACAAGAATAATAAATAGATCATACATATCCGCTGGACGAAATTTTGTTGCTGAGGATGGTTGTGAAGTAAACGGTAAGTCTTTACGAGGCCTAAAGTTTGGTAATAATGTGACGATCGGAAAGTTCGCATTAATTAGAGCAACAAATGAATATGGTGGTGAGCCGGGCGTGGGACTTGTTATTGGAGATGATTCTAATATTGGCCCATACTCTTATATTGGATGCTCTGGATTTATAGAAATAGGCAAGAATGTTATGATATCTCCTCGGGTCAGCATATATGCTGAAAATCATAATTTTTCATCAACACAACAGCCTATGAAAAAGCAAGGTGTGACTAGGCATTTTGTAAGAATTGAGGATGATTGTTGGATTGCTGCTAATAGTATTATTCTTGCCGGAGTAACTATTGGTCAAGGATCTATAGTTGCTGCAGGGAGTGTAGTAACCAATGACGTTTTACCATTTTCAATCGTAGCTGGTAATCCTGCTAGATTAATTAAACAAAGAAAATAATTCATGGCCACAGTTTTATTTTTGCACTCAAGTAGCGATTTGTATGGTTCTGATCGCAGTTTGATAAGAACGATTGACGCTGTTTTAGAATTAGGACATAGTGTATTTGTTTGCCTTCCGTATCAGGGGCCTTTGGTCGGATTACTTCGTAAAAAGGGTGTTATAGTTTATGTTTTTAGCCTCGGGGTGTTAAGAAGAAAGTATTTTAATCTGATTGGTGTCTTTGCTTTTATTTGGTCCTTTAGTTATGCTTTTTTTAGAGTATTAGGCATTGTACGGAGAAACAAAATTCGGTTAATCCATAGTAACACTAGCACTATATTGATTGGTGGGGTAGTGTCTAAGTTGTTAGGGGTTTCGCACATTTGGCATGTTAGAGAAATTCTTACCAGTCCAGTTTTTTTAAGGAAGTCGATTCACTATTGTCTAGCAAATATGAGTGATAAGATTGTGGCTGTCAGCAGGAGCACATTGGATCATATTTTTCTTGATCAACCATCAATAATAAATAAGGCTGTAGTAATTAACAATGGGTTAGAAATTGATGGATATCTTGGCGGAGATGGAAGACAGCTAAGAGAGGAATTAGGGCTAAATGAGAATGACATTCTAGTCGGTATGATTGCAAGAGTAAGTCATTGGAAGGGTCAAGATTTGTTTTTGAATATAGCAAGAAAGACATTTTTGGAATTCGATAATGTTTATTTTATTGCTTTAGGAAGTCCATTCCAAGGTATGGAGAACTTAATGGATTCATTTAGAAAGGAAGCTGTATCCTTACCTGTTGATAGATTCTTTATACATGAATTTTCAGATAACGTTAAAGACTATCTTGCATCATTTGATGTATTCATATTGCCAAGTACACAACCAGATCCCTTGCCAACAACTGTATTGGAGGCTATGGCGACTAAAAAAGCAATAATTGTTAATGGCCATGGTGGAAGTACGGAGATGATAGAGCACAAGAGGTCGGGGTTTATAGTATCTACTCCAAATGATTCTGATGAGTTTTTGATGTACCTAAGAGAGTATATTAAATCCCCTGAATTAAGAGAGGAAATGAGTAAGGGAGCCTTCGATCGAGTTAATAAGGATTTCTCTGTTCAATCATACACTCATAATATTCAGAAGCTATTTAAACAGTATTTAAATTGAGAGTATCAATTATAGGCACCAGAGGTTATCCATATGTTTACAGTGGGTACGAAACATTTATTAAAGAGCTTGTCGAAAGACTGGTAAAAAAAAATGTAGAAGTAACTGTTTATTGTCATCGTAACCTTTTTAAAGATAGGCCTAAGGAAGTGAATGGTGTCAAGTTGGTGTACATACCAACAATAGAAACCAAGTCATTGAGTCAGTTAATTCATTCTTTTTTCTCTATGACCCACGCCTGTTTGAGTAAAACAGATGTGGTTTTTGTTGTGAACTCAGCAAATGGTCCATTTGGCTTAATTACCCGTCTGTTTAGAAAGCCCACTGCTATAAATGTGGATGGTTTAGAATGGCTGAGGCCAAAATGGAAAGGTCTAGGAGCGAGCTATTTTAAATGGGCTTCGAGGCAAGCAACAAAGTGGTATGATGTGATTATTAACGATGCCGATGAAATGCGTAGGATATACCTTGAACTGTTCAATCGTGATTCTGAAGTAATCGCCTATGGCGGAAATATAAAATATTCTAAATCGCCAGAATTAATTGAAGAGTGGGGACTCGAACCTGGTGGTTATTATTTAATTGTTGGGAGGTTTATTCCAGATAATAACTGGGGAGTAATGATTGAGGGATTTCGAAAGAGTAATTCAAAAAGAAAGCTTGTTATAGTAGGAGACGTGCCCTATCAAGATGAATACTCATCAAAGTTGAAAGCCCTTAGTCAAATTGACGACCGACTTATTTTTACCGGTTTGGTTAGGAATCGTGATGCCGTTGCTGAGCTTTTTCATAATGCATATGTTTACATGCATGGTCATGAGTTTGGTGGAACAAATCCAACAATGCTAGAGGCTCTGAGCTTTGGTTCAGCCATAATAGCATTAAATACCCCTTTCAATAGAGAAGTACTTCAGAATGAAAAGTATGGTCTGTACTTTGAAAAGAATGAGACTAGTGTTCAACAATTGGTAGATAAAATAGATGCTGAATTTGAACGGGTTCAAAAAATGAAGTCTACTTCTAGAGAAGGGATCACAGAAAAGTATAACTGGGATTCAATCACGGATAATTACATAAGAGTATTTGAAGATTTAACTAAGAAGGCTGGTTAAATTCTACTTTTCGAAATCAAAGTATTTGTCCGCCTTGTGCCTCATTTTCAATTTCTTGTAAATACGTTTTTTAATAGGCGATAAGAATCTAAGCTTATCTTTTATGATGTGAATAGAATGTAGTTGTGCCACTTTAAAAGAATTACGTGCTGATTCGTTTACTTCAGTTGGGGTATTCTGATTTCCACTTACTTTTATTAAAGCTAACCCTCCCCACATTTCTCTATTATTCCCATTATGCCAGAATGAGCCTGTTATATAATCCAATTCTACATATTCAATATTGTCATAGCTAGAATAGTCAATGTCCTTCATTCCCTTACGGCACTGCGGGTTATAACTGTCATGCATAAGTATGACTAAGTCATTCTTATGAGGGTAATCGAGAATCATCTTTAAATCATCATGCACTCCTTTTCTTGAGTGGTCTCCATCCACCAAAACAAAATTTAGTTTTTCACCAGCTTCCTCAATATTTTTAAATAGATCATGAAGTACATTCACAGACTGATCAACAATGAATTCTACGTTATCAAACAAAGGCTGAAGCGTTCTCTTGGGTTCTGGACTAATGTCTATAGAGTAAACTTTCTCAGAGAATTCACTAATTACTTGTAAACTACCTCCCTGATAAGTGCCTATTTCTACAGAACAATTGGGTTTTAAGTGTTCAAGTAATCCAATTAACGCATATTTCTCGGATCTAGACATTTGCCAAACCAAATCGGTATTTACTCGAAAGGAAGAAATAAAAGGTAGTCCGTTGTCTTTATTAATTTCAGTCATGATTTATTTAATTGATATTTCAAATATCAGGCTTCCCATTCAATATCTGAAGCTATTTCTTTTGCTGGATTTCCACCAATAATTGAGTTAGGTGTTGCAAGTGCCTTGTTAATAATGGAGTTTGTAGCTATTACGCAGCCTTCAAGGATTTCACTTCCTTTGAGTATCGTGCAGCGCGAACCTATCCATACCCTATCTCCAATTTTTATTTCTTTGTCGGGGTTGGTGATACGCCCTGTTTTATCTTTTATTTTATGGAAGTCTGTATCCATAATTTGTACTTCCCAAGAGATTAAACAGTCGTGGCCAATGGTTATTTTTTTATGACATGCTATGGAAGACTCTGCAGTTACTAGAAGGTTGTCGCCAATAGTTAGTGTGGCCCTTTCACCCACACTAATTTTACAAGCCTGACCGAATTTAGCCCTATTTTCAAAAATTAGTTTACCCCTTAGTTCTAAAATACTTCTTGAATTTTTTCTATCAAATATACCAATCTCACCATAACCAATCCTTATCATGCCAGACGCAATTTCACCCTTAATCGTAATGGATCCTTTTAAATCCATCAAATAAACTTTCTGGCTAATAAATATGGGCAATTTGATTGCATCTCTGAATGGAAGATACTTGAAGTTTACTAGTAACGTTTTAAAGTTGATTTTGGAAAGAGCAGAGATTAGACTAGCCATATATGTCTTACTTAATACGGAGTTCTTCAAAGAGTCTTCTTCTATATAGCTTTTGCTTGAAGTAATTTAAGCTTCGACTCCTTAAAAATTGATCAAAGATATCTTTTTTGTCCGAGTCCATTAAGTCCTTATGAATATCATAAAAGGCCTCTGCAATTTCAAATTGATTTTTCATATGAAGCTCGGGATTTAAAATGTCTTTAACATTTTGCAACCGTCTGTCGATAAGGCTACGTTTCCTTGTCGAATAGAATGCCTGATTGTTTCCGTGAATCCTGTAATCATTGTAGGATTTGTCTATTCTCTTTGTTTTACCAAAAGTAAAGGCTGCTATGGCTAACCAGTGGTCATGGTAACTTTTGATATTTGGAGGCATGCTCGCTAAGTATTTAGCTAGAGCAGGATTAAACGCTGAAGCGGCACCTGTCACGAAATTACCAAAAAGCAAAGAATGAAGCGTGTGTTCAAACTTTTCATATCCGAATTGTGACCAGAAAGAAGGGTTAATAACATTGTTTTCTTTATCAATAACCCTCATGTCGCTATAAACTAAAATAGGAATTTCAGCGGAACTAGTTAAAGAAATCAATTCTGATTTAAAGCTTTGAATTTTTTCAGGGTGCCAAATATCATCCTGATCACTAAGGGCAATTAAGTCCGCATCTAAGTTTTCATTCAACGCGTTTTTTACATTAGAAACAACTCCAATGTTTTTTTCATTAAAGTGTAGATTGATTGGTGCATGAACACTTTCAGCAAGAGCTTTCAACTCTTGCTGAAAGTGTTGTTTTGAACAATCATCATAAATTTCAATTGACTCAATATTTCTTTGATCAGCAATACTATTAAGCTGGTTCTGAATAAATTCTGAACCGTTATAGGTAATCATGATTACGCGTATATCACTATTTCTTTTTTCCATTTCTTAAGAAGGTGAATGAGTCAATGATAAGCTTCTCCTTAAATATGTAATACTGTATTAACACATATACCAGAGAGCACATTGAAATTGCCAAAATAATAATTGTCAAGCTGTGCTTTAACTGACTCTGTAAAAAAAGAACAATGGGAACGAACGGTAGTACCGCCAAGCCTGCGGTTATCAATTTTTTCCAAGGTAGGCTTAGTAAAATATATCTTGGAATGAATATGAAATAACAAACTGTAACGATTAGTTCTGTTGCTGCATTGGAAATTGCAGCACCAGTACTACCGCTCTTAGGTACTAGAAGGAAACAGAGACCAAAGAAAAGACACATACCCACAACAGTAGAGATAAAGAGGCTTTTGTTTTGGTTAAGCGGGAGTAAAACCTGAAATGCCGCAAAATGGCCGAAACCAATAAACAACGGAAGAAACGCTAACGCTGCTACATCTGGTGCTGCTGGCATGAATTCTTCACCAGAAAAAAGAAGAATTGTTTCTGTCCTCAATAGGTAAATACCAAGACACATTGGAATGGCTAAAAAACTGATAAAGGAAAAAGATTTTTCGTATAAGGACTGTTGTGCCAACTGATTGTTAGATTGAATCATGCCCGTAATCTTTGGTAGAGCAACTATGCCAAGGCTGGTTAAAATAGGAATGGAGACTTTAGATAACTTTACTGCTGCAGTATAATATCCCACTTCTGTTGTGTTACTCAAGAACCCAAGTAAAACACTATCTAATGTAGTGTAAATAGTTGTTGCTATGGTCATACTGAGAATTAATACAAGGGGGCGAAGGTGTTTTTTAGGTATTATTTCTCTAAAATCCAGCTTGACATAACGGAATAAGAAAAAGAAGTTCAGCACGTAGTTTCCAATGTATAAGAATACTAAGAAAAAGAGATATGCGGTTATGTCATCAGAATTTCTAACCGTTATGAATAAGAGTATAAATGCAACCGTTTTAATTAACCCAGACCGAATTGCTATTATTTTAAATTGCTCTTTTCCACTAAAGAACCAATCCACATTAAAGGCACTCATAACAATGAGTAAACCCGCAAGCAAATAATCAGCTTGATTTTCTCTAAACTGACCAATTATCATTATAGAAGAGATATAAATGACAAGAACAATTATCATATTCACGGTAGAAATCAGTAATAACTCCGTAGTAGCCTTATTCAGTTTGTCCTGATTATCCCTAGCTTCACTTATTACTTTAACTCCATAAATGGGTATACCAAAAGCTGCCAAAAGGGCAAAATATTGAGCGTAAGAAAATATAAATTGAGTTTGGCCTATGCCGTCAGGGGATAATATTCTTGCAGCGTATGGGAATGTGAATATGGGGAATGCAATGTTCAATAATGAATTGAACAGATTATAACCGTAATTACTTTTGATTGACATTAGAATATGTAGATCAAATCCAAACCAGCAGAAATGTTAATCACATCTTTTCCTGGAATGAAAAATTGAGGTGTCCTCAGTTGATCCAGTATTTGATATTGATAGTTCAATGATTTTATAACTCCTAGTTTTCCATCGATAATAAGATCGTCAAACTGCCAAGTTGCTTTAGCAAAAGCACTGATGTCGATCCAGTGTCGCCTTGGGTCTTGAGTTATTGTAAATAAATCAATATACAAGTCATTGTTATGAACATATCGTTCTAATTGGAGACCTAGTTTATTGATTCCCTGTACCCAATTCACATTAAGTGTTTGAGAGTTTCCACTTGGGCCTATTCCGGCTCCCATTACTTCACCATAATTCGTGTAGCCCTGTCTTACCCTGCTATGGATATAAAAAGTACTTGCATTACGTATAATTCGATTTGCACTTTGTTGAAGAATTGTCCATTCGAGGTTTCCTTCAATGAACTCATTAGATTTTCCCTTGTAAGAGAACAATTTATTAAAGCCGAACATAAATCCGGCAGCATGGCCAGGTTCTAAAAAGAAGTCTCTAAAATTCCATGAAGCATCGTTTCGTGCAAATTCAAAATAAAACTCACTTTTAGTTGAGGTCCAAAAATATCTCAAAAATACCGAGGCAAGCTGATCTCTAACAATGTCATCAATCTTATCATTTTTTCTGAACACAGACCCTAGTGCAGCTAAATAGTCATTATTTTGTTTTGCTGTTTCACTATACTGTTGAACAACTCTAGTGAGCCCCAGTGATAAACCTGGAATCCACTTTGGCTGATAACCAAGCATTAGACCTGACATATACCTCCAATCAGGATTTTTAGGGTCCCTGACGAAACTACCATTATATGTAAAAAATGGTCTTGGAGGAGTGTGTCCAGAATTTTCAAGTTTTGCGCCTATCAGCTGCCACTCAAATGATCCGATGGGAGTTTTAACTGGCTTGCTTGAATTAAAAGTGAGGTGCTTGAAACCGCGGGCATTGTTAGACATTACCAATGAATTTCTTTTACCGGGCCCCCACTGAATGTTTTCATTAGATAAGCCAAAAGCAACAGGTCCAAATTCTAATTTTATAGAGCTTTGCCCCCACATAACCTCGCTGATACTTTTTTCACCAAACCTCTCTGGGGTGTCAATATAATTAAGTTGGCTTCTGTAATAATTATACCAAATAAGGTCGAACGCTTCTAATGGAAAACCGTCATACTCCTTATTCTGGGCGTATAGATATTCAGGATAAAGTTGAATTTTTAATGGTCCTACTTTGGCCGAAAAACCAGCACTAATCATTTGCTGATAGCCACTTGCTGGAAGGATACTTCCATTATTCCATCCATAGGGTTGTTTCTGGTTATAGACAGATTTAGATAAAACAGGAAGTAATTGTACATTCATCCACTTGTTTTTTTGAAAACCAGTAGGTCTCGTTTCTTCATTTAAGCCGAACAAGGGTTTTGAAAAACTTTCAGAGTATAATGGCAGTTTTAAAAATGATACGGTACTATCAAACTGACCAAGTAACTGATTTCTTCTGTTATATTCATTGATTGCATCAAAACTTAATGGTAAAGATGACTGGGCTTTAAGTTGAATACAAAAAGCAAGAAATAATATAGGAACTATAATATACGTTTTCAATTGAAAGATGGGGTTATAATTACAAGTCAATGACTCTCACAGTAGTTACTTTTATGTTATCTACCGACCAACTTTTTAAACATAGGTCTGAGCCTGCATCTTTAATATCCGCTCCAATCGTAATGTTAGATGAAACACTAGAATGAGGTATTAATTCTTTAATATGAAATTTTTTACTTCCTCCTATTTCTCCTTTCCAATAGCACACACCAGGTAAGTTTGGGTTGGCGACATTGGCATTTTCAGGGTTGGTTCTAGATTTGATTACATCTGGAAAACTCTGAACTGTATCACAGTTCTGATCAATACATTTAGAATTTATAATGGAAGAAAAATAGATTGATGTGTTGTCTACGTTGAAAATTAGAACATCCTCTCCATTTCCTCTTTGGCCATTTCCCTCCCAGTTGTCATGGACATAGAAATCATACTCGACAATAAAATAATCGTGAGTGGGTAAATCCTTTAACTCGATGATTATACCGCCAAGACCGAAGCGACCTAGAACTGTATTACCATCGAATTTAAACCATTTTTCAGAGGTATTATATGCATAGTTGATAGAACCAAATTCTTTTTGCATTAAACTACTGCCTTCAAAATCATTTGAATATACTAGAGTTTCTTCCGGTTGGCCATTGGTACAGCTAGTTAGTGCGATAATACTAAAAATGAAAAGTAGATTAAGTGTGTTTTTCATGCATCTTCGTAGTCGTTGAAAATTTTTCAAAACTAAGCAAATAGAGATACAATTGAATCATTAATTGGTTATTTGGACGTGTCTAATTTTAAATACAAAGGACTTATTAATTAATTTGCCCATTAATTTAAAGCTAAGGTTACTAAACTCACACTTACTAAAGATGAATAGATTGTTTTTGTTATGCATTTTTATAGTTCTATTTAGTCAGAACTTAGTTTCTCAATCTGATTCAGTGAGTGTCTCATTTCAATTGGGTACCCTTCTTTCTTCTAAGAGCTTTGCCCCATTCTACCTTGTCAATAACCAATATGGAGAGGTTGATGGTGATGCACCAGTTTTTCTAAAAGGGGAGGTTGAGTATAAAAAGTCTTTGAACAAAAACTGGAGATTTTTGTCTGGTTTGGGATTTCGTAACGAGAGATTCTCTGAGTTTTATGTTGGAGCCAAATTCAAGGACTGGGAATTTACTGCAGGAAGAGCCAAGAGAATTTATGGTGGGTTGGACTCTGGGCTTTCTTCTGGCTCTTTAGCCATGAGCGAGAACGCATTACCTCTACCTATGCTCGAAATTAGCCTGAATGAATATAAGTCTGTTCCTTTTACCCATGGTTACTTGAAGTTTAGAGGCTCTTTGAGGCAGAGTTGGATGGAAGAAGATCGATACATTTCAAAGGCATTGCTACATGGAAAGACCTTTTATGGGATGGCGGATTTAGACGATTTGATTGGTCTACAAATTTCATCGGGTATTGTTCATTTTGCTCAATATGGTGGCATTTCACCTCAAGGAGATAAACAGCCGAGTAGTTTGAATGACTATTTTCGGGTGTTTATGGGTAGAGGTATTCATAACCCCGATGGCAGTAGTGCCGGTGAGGGGAATGCTATTGGTAATCACCTTGGTTTAACAGAATTTACCTTCAGAAAAAGGTTAGGCACACATACCTTAAGTTTAAATTATCAAAAACCCTTCGAAGACGCTGGCAGCATTCAGTTTATAAGTTTAAAAGATTTTTTAATTGGGTTGGAGTGGGATTTGCCGAATGATGAATACTTGGTGAATAAATTTTATGTGGAGGTTGTAAGAACAAAATGGCAAAGCGGACGTGGCTTGCCAGACCCTACGGATGATATTCAGACAGAAGAAGACAATAGGGGCAACGAGTTTGGCGAAAGAGATGATATCTATAATAACTATCTCTATCGTTCAGGTTGGACTTACTATGATCAGGTGATCGGAAACCCATTGATTTTGACTTATCAGCATACACTTAATTTTCTGGCTCCATACCCTGATTATGGTGTGGCCATTGCGAATAATAGATTAACGGCATTTCATCTTGGGCTTGAGGGTAATTTTAACTCCAAAATTACCTATAAAGGGTTATTTACTTACTCAAAAAACTTTGGTACTTATGCTGGATTATATGAGGGCAGGTTTAACTGGGGAGGGATTGATCGAGATCCTAATTTTGAGTACGTTTTTCGACCAGCAAGAAAACAGTGGTATACTTCAGTTGAAGTTAATTATAACAAAGCGTTTAATGTAGAGCCATTATCATTAAATATTAGGCTTGCGAGCGATTTTGGCCAGTTGTATAATGCCTCTGGTTTTGAACTGTCATTGTTATATAGATTGTCAAATTATTAATTCGAGAAAGTTCTGGCAAAAGATTTGACTTGTTTTAATATCTTTGTCTCGGCATAGTTTTTATGGTTTAATTAAAATTTTCAAGATTCAGGAAGTGGGAAAAAGGTTTAATAAATACTTTCCTTATTTATTCGTTATAGGAGAGATGATTGTTCTGACAGTCATCTTCTTTATTTCCATTTACATTGCAGAAGGTAGAATGGCTTTAGAGAAGCCCTATTTATTGCTTCTGTCTATCTATTTGGCTGTTTGGCCTCTTATTTCTTATCTCAATAGGGATTATAAAATTGGGAGGGCTGTTAGCTATTATAACACTTTTAAGAAGGCCTTCTTTAGCGTTTTTATTTTTATATCGGTAATTTCTATTATCTGGGTATTCTCAGAAGCTCAATCACTAGAGCGGCATTTTTTAACTACTTTGGTTCTACTTCTATTCCTTTGGTTAACCATATATAGGGTTTCGGTACATCTTGTATTAGACAAGTATAGAGAGTTTGGTGGTAATATTAGGTATGCAATAATACTCGGTAATGACGATTTGGGATCTAAATTA
Organism: Roseivirga ehrenbergii; assembly: GCF_001593005.1. GTDB lineage: Bacteria > Bacteroidota > Bacteroidia > Cytophagales > Cyclobacteriaceae > Roseivirga > Roseivirga ehrenbergii. The sequence continues at coordinate 55,911 of NZ_LQZQ01000023.1, read as the reverse complement.
TTTGACACCCTAAAAAAGAAAAGTCACTATGGGATTAGGTGTCTTGGTTTTTATGGTGATCAAGGTAGTAATAGTGGAACTCATCCTTATTTAGGTAGTTTCAGCGATTTTATAAAAGCCGATTTAGATAAGGTCGATCACATATATGTTAGCGAGAGAGCCCCAAAGCATGTACTAGAAAGAGCCATCGAAATAGGGGAGAATAGCTTAAAGCGGGTAAAGCTTTTACCTGAGTTTAAGACCGAGGCGATTAAGAATTTTGTGTTACGTAGGTATGATGCAATCCCTGTAATAGATGTAAACAATCTACCACTAGACGCTAAGGTGAATACTTTTGTGAAGAGGGCCTTCGATTTGGTTTTTGCCGCTATCGTGGTTGTATTTTTACTTAGCTGGATGTACCCTTTATTTGGCTTAATTATAAAACTAGAGTCAAAAGGACCAATATTATTTAAGCAGCTAAGACACGGGAAAGGAAATACTCCTTTTTATTGTTACAAGTTTAGAACAATGGTTGAAAATAGTGAGGCGGATTTTACTTGGGCAAGTAAAAATGACCCAAGAGTGACCAAGTTTGGGGCATTTCTTAGAAGAACGAGTTTAGACGAATTTCCTCAGTTTTTTAATGTACTAATTGGTAATATGTCTATTGTAGGGCCAAGACCTCATCCTCTTTCCCTCAATAAAACCTATGAAAGTAAGGTTGAAAAATATGCCAAACGTCATGCTTATAAACCAGGGGTGACAGGGCTTGCTCAGGCGATGGGTTATAGAGGTGAAATTACCGACTATTATCAAATGAGTTCTCGTGTCCGATTAGATCGTTTTTACCTGCAGAACTGGTCTTTTGTTTTAGATGTTAAGATTATATTTCTTACCGTATACGCCTTAATGAAAGGTCAAAAGCTAGCTTATTAGGCTTACCTCTTTAAAACAATCTCTTTCTGAAACTCAACCTTGAAGCCCCAATTCTTGGAAGAGTAGTTACCCCAGTTATATTCGGAGCCGACTAAGAGTTTATTATTCTTAATATTAATACCAGTGTTTAGCGCGATAGAGTTGTGCTCTGTCGGTGCCGGAAGAGGCTCGAACTTTGTTCCCGTGTTCACGAACTGCCTAAAGGACAATGTATATTGTAAGTTCTGAATACGACCCTGCGAATATAAGCTGAGGCCAGTGATTACATTATTAATTGTATTGCCTTGGGTGTTTTCTGGATTGAGAATTAGAAAAATTGGGCTTCCAATAACTTGATTGTGATAGGTCCATCCACTACGGTAAACACCATTATTAAGGAAGTTGTCTGGCCCAGAACCAATACCGTCAAGAGAGCCACCTTGATTTGTGGTATTCACTATTTCAACCCCTAGTTGATTGACAATACCCGATTTGTTAATCTGGTTTAACGAAAAACCATATACCCCAGCGTTCCAGTTTTTTGGTTTTAATCCAGAGCCATCTTCCCATAACCATTGAATGTAATTAGTTACACTCCAATTGTCGCTTATGCCTGCTTTTATTTGTAAATCCCAGGTTCCTAGGTGATTTCCAAGAGCATTGAGTTTATCTGTTTCCAAAGCCCCTTCCCCTCCTTTACTGGCTATCATGATACGCATGAAATCCTTAATTTCTGTTGGTTGTTTAAAACTACCGTTTCTGCCTCCCCATTGGGCATTATGTGTTATTCCAAAATTGAATTGAACAGGAACATTTTTAGGATGGAACTTAAAATGAAGGTATTTCTGATGAAGAAAAGAATTTCTTTGAAATCTATTGGCCTCCAACCAGCCGTGGGCTATGTAGCCCTTTATGCTAACAAATGATTTAATTAAAGGAAACCAATCTTGAGTTTGAATAGAGAACTTTGGAATTGGACGAGCATTATTCCCATTCACAAGGTTCCCAAACCCTAGGGTGGAATTGTAACCTATAAACTCTTCTTTTTGCCCTAAGGTAAAAAGAAGGCGAGAATAACTAACTCCAATATAATTTTGAATAAAACTTCCGTTGGATTTACCCGATAAGGTGCCTAGCCACTCGATTCCATAGAAATAATCTAGGGCTCCCCTTTTATTGGCATCTTTATTTAATAGAAGCCCACCATATATAAAGTTTGCATCTCTTTTTTTAAAACGGTTACTATTATTGCCTTCCATCCAAAAAGGTAACTCCCTGGAGGAAGTCGTAATCAAACCTTGGTTTAATTTGAGCGTGTGTGTTTTTTGAATTGAATCACTTGGAATTTGGAATCCGAATAATTCTTGGCCTAAAAATAAAGACAATAGAATTGGTAGTTTTCTCAATAGCATATAATTGAGACACTAATCTATTCGCTTAAGTTGTAACCTTATTTAATATAATGTTCGAAATTTTTATGATCCTTGTCGAACAGCTTTTCTTCTGGCAGCGACTTGAAGTAACCGTAGGTTATTTTTAAACCTTCGGCACGCGATACTTTTGGTTCCCAGCCAAGTATTTCCTTGGCTTTATCAATGTTGGGTTGTCTTTGCATAGGGTCATCTTTTGGCAATGGCTTGTAAATGACTTTCTGCTGAGTACCCGTTAGTTTGATAATTTCTTCCGCAAATTGAGAAATAGTAATTTCATCAGGATTACCAATATTGACTGGTTGAGCATAATCTGATAACAGAAGACGATAAATACCTTCTACTAAGTCATCGACATAGCAGAACGATCTTGTTTGTGAGCCGTCTCCAAAAACTGTTAAATCCTCTCCTCGTAATGCTTGGCCAATAAATGCAGGTAAAACGCGGCCATCATTGAGTCTCATTCTCGGTCCGTAGGTATTGAAAATTCTAACTATTCTAGTTTCTAAATTGTGATAGGTATGATAAGCCATGGTCATGGCCTCTTGAAACCTTTTTGCTTCATCATAAACTCCTCTCGGCCCTACAGGGTTTACGTTGCCGTAGTATTCTTCGGTTTGAGGGTGAACCATAGGGTCTCCGTATACTTCAGAAGTAGATGCAATAAGCATTCTAGCACCCTTGTTTAGTGCCAAACCTAAGAGGTTATGAGTGCCTAAAGACCCCACCTTAAGTGTTTGAATGGGGATCTTTAAGTAATCAATAGGGCTTGCCGGTGATGCAAAATGAAGTATGTAATCGAGTTTTCCGGCTACATGCACAAACTTGGAGACATCATGATGATGAAATTCAAACTGTTCTAAGGGCATTAGGTGCTCAATATTGGATAAGTGACCCGTTATCAGGTTATCCATGCCAATAACGTGGTATCCTTCTTTTATAAAGCGATCACACAAATGAGAACCTAAAAATCCTGCTGCGCCTGTAATTAAAACTCTTTTCATAATTAAATACCTATACCGTAGTAATCGAAACCAAGGTTTGTAACCTCTTGCTTGTCGTAAATATTTCTTCCATCAAAAATTACCTTTGACTTCATGAGTTTGCCAACTACTTCAAAGTTTGGCACCCTGAACTCTGGCCATTCCGTTACCAAAAGAAGCGCGTCTGCATCAATAAGGGTGTCATACTCATCTTTTGCATAAGTAATGGTGTCTTTTAAGTCGTGCTTGGCTTCTTCCATTGCAATTGGGTCGTATGCTTTCACTTTTGCTCCCATTTCTAATAGCGCATTGATAATTACTATTGATGGTGCTTCTCTCATATCGTCTGTTTTTGGTTTGAAAGAAAGTCCCCAAACTGCAAAGGTTTTACCCTTAAGATCGCTTCCAAAATGAGATTTTACCTTGGTTACCATTACAGATTTCTGACGTTCGTTTACTTCTTCAACAGCTTTCAAAACAGACATGGTATATCCATTATCTTCAGCCGTTTTAATCAAAGCTTTTACATCTTTAGGAAAACATGAGCCACCATAGCCAACACCGGGGTAAATAAATTTATTTCCTATTCTGTTATCACTGCCAATACCTTTACGCACCATGTTTACATCGGCACCCATGATTTCGCAAAGGTTGGCGATGTCGTTCATAAAGCTAATCTTTGTAGCAAGCATTGAGTTTGCTGCATATTTAGTCATCTCAGCAGAGGGTACATCCATGAAAATAGTTGGGTGTCCATTAAGTAGAAAAGGCTTATAAAGCTTTTTCATTATTTCTTCAGCTTTTTCAGACTCTACACCCACAACGATTCGGTCTGGCTTTAAGAAGTCGGCAATGGCTGCTCCTTCTTTTAAGAACTCAGGGTTCGAAGCCACATCAAAAGGAATGTCTACACCTCTCTTTTTCAAGGCTGCTGCCACTTCTTTCTTTACTTTTTGCGCTGTTCCTACCGGTACCGTACTTTTGGTTACTACTACCATGTAATTGTTCATATTTTCGCCAATCGACTTGGCTACAGCTAGAACGTATTTTAAGTCAGCACTTCCGTCTTCTCCAGGAGGGGTACCTACTGCAATAAATGCTGTTTCACAATCTTGAATGCTTTCTGCCAAATTGGTTGAAAAATGCAGACGCCCTTTTTCATAGTTCTTTTTAACCATGGTTTCCAAGCCAGGTTCGTATATGGGCATTATACCTTCTTTAAGGCCATCAATTTTCTTCTGATCAATGTCAATACAGGTTACATCAATACCTACTTCGGCAAAACATGTTCCTGTTACTAGGCCTACATAGCCGGTTCCTACTACTGCTATTTTCATTACTTAATTATTTTTTGACAAAGGTTTGATAAATAAGGGTTGTATTAATTGAAATTAGACGAACATACCAATCTTACAGATGAGTGATACTTTTTGAACGATCAGCATTAAATATCTTTCTTTAGCGTTTTTTGCCAGTTCCAAGAATCTTTTAAAGAATCTTTTAACGATTTCTCAGTCTTCCAACCTAAGGTTTCAGAAGACTTAGTAACATCCGCATAAATTTTTTCTATATCTCCACTTCTTCTTTCGCCTATTCTATAGTTCAGCTTCACTCCAGATATTTCTTCGAAGGTATTCACAATTTCTAAAACTGTATTGCCTTTTCCAGTTCCAATATTAAAAATGTCGAAAGACAAATTAGCGTGTTTGGTTAAATATTCTAAGCTTTTAACATGGGCTTTGGCTAAGTCCACTACGTGAATGTAGTCTCTAATACAAGAGCCGTCTTCGGTATCGTAGTTATCTCCAAAAACCGTTAGTTGTTCTCTCCAGCCTGCCGCAGTTTGAGTAATAAAGGGAACCAAGTTATTAGGAACTCCTAATGGTAGTTCTCCTATTTCCGAGGAAGGGTGTGCTCCTACTGGATTAAAGTAGCGCAAAGCAATGGCCCTAAAGGACTTGTCCGAAATAGAAGTGTCTTCAATAATCTCTTCACAAACCTGCTTAGTATTGCCATATGGTGACTCTGCCGTTTTCTTTGGGCTTTGTTCAGTTACAGGCAGTTGGTCGGGCTGACCATAAACCGTACAGGATGAAGAGAAAATCAATTTTTCAACACCTTCTTCCTTCATTAATCGAATGAGGGTCATTAATGAACCCACATTGTTTTCGTAATATTCTAAAGGTTTAGCTACTGACTCACCAACTGCTTTATATGCAGCGAAATGTATTACGCCCGAAATATCGTGTGATTTAAAAACTTGCCTAAATGCATTCCTATCATTACAGTCTATTTGATAAAAAGTAAAATCTTTGCCAGTGATATTCTTTAGCCCTGTTAAAACCGACTTTCTAGAATTAGACAGATTGTCTACGATTATTGGGTTATATCCAGCATTGTGGAGTTCAACCACGGTATGGGAACCTATATAACCAGCACCACCTGTAACTAGGATATTCTGCATAACACAAATTTAGAAGCTTAGAGGGATTAATTAATATCAAACCCTATTTTTGTACCGAAATACTAATGCAATATGTCGAATTCGATCGAAGAAATTAAGAAAGAGGTAGAAGCTTTTGTGGTAAGTTCTGAAGCGGAACTAGAAGCTTATAGAATGAGGTTCATTAGCCGAAAAAGTATCATTGGAGAGCTTTTCGGTAATATGAAGTCCGTTCCGGCTGAAGAAAGAAAGGCATATGGCCAAGATGTCAATGCTTTGAAGAACCTTGCTGAGGAACGCTTTCAGTTTCATATTGATAGTTTAAAATCTGGGTCGAAGAAGGCGGAAGATCACCCAGACCTTACTTTACCGCCAATTGAAAGTCAGTTTGGAACAATTCATCCATTAACCGCCACGCGCCAAAGGTTCATCGAAATTTTTGAAAGAATTGGTTTTAATGTTTCTTCTGGGCCTGAAATTGAAGATGATTGGCACAATTTTACTGCACTGAACTTCCCTGAAAACCACCCGGCTAGAGAAATGCAGGATACTTTCTTTTTAGAGAAAAACCCCGACATCGCTTTAAGAACACATACCTCTTCTGTTCAGATTAGAGTAATGGAAAATGAGAAGCCTCCTATCAGAACGCTTTCTCCAGGAAGGGTTTTTAGAAATGAGGCGATTTCTGCCAGAGCGCATTGTGTATTTCACCAAATGGAAGGTTTATATATAGATAAAGGTGTTTCTTTTGCCGATTTGAAACAAACGCTTTACCATTTCGCTAAGGAAATGTATACCAAAGATACTCAAGTGCGATTCAGGCCTTCATATTTCCCTTTTACAGAACCAAGTGCAGAGATTGATATCTCTTGTCAGATATGTCATGGCGAAGGATGCAATATTTGTAAATACAGTGGTTGGGTAGAAATTGGTGGTGCCGGAATGGTAGACCCAAATGTGCTAGAAAACTGCGGAATTGATTCTTCCGTGTATTCTGGATTTGCCTTTGGAATGGGAATAGAGCGTATTACTATGCTCCGTTATGGTATTAAAGACTTACGATTGTTTACGGAAAATGACATTCGCTTTTTAAAGCAGTTCAATTCATTATGATGCAATTAGAGGACATTAAGAAAATAGGTGTAGTTGGGGCTGGAACTATGGGGCAGGGAATTGCTCAGATTTCTGCCTTGGCGGGTTATAAAGTTATACTGTACGACCTTCAGTCTTCGGCTTTAGACACTGCTAAAAAGAATATTGGCAAAAATCTAGATAAGGGAATTGAGCGAGGTAAAGTTACTGCTGAAGAAAAAGATCAAGCACTTTCTAGCATTGCTTTCAGTACCGATTTTGAATTACTAAAGGCCGACATTATTATTGAAGCCATAGTAGAAAGGCTTGACGTGAAAAAAGAGCTGTTTGAAAAATTAGAAAATCAGAACTCTGAAAAAACCATTTTAGCTTCAAACACTTCTTCCATTCCTATTACAAGAATCGCAAGAGACTTGAGGCACCCAGAGCGTTTTGTAGGAATGCACTTTTTTAATCCTGCCCATATCATGAAACTGGTTGAGGTAATTTCTGGGGTAGCTACTTCAGACGATACTTCAAAAGTAGTTTATGAATTGGCTAAAGTATTAGGTAAAGTGCCTGTTATGGCTAAAGATGCCCCTGGCTTTATTGTTAACCGAGTAGCGCGTAACTTCTATGTTGAAGGACTAAAAGTACTAGAGGAAGGAGTTTCAGATGTAAAAGGAATCGATCGATTGGTAGAGGCTTCGGGTTTTAAAATGGGCCCTTTTAGGCTGATGGATCTGATTGGTGTGGATACTAATTTTTCAGTAACCACCTCAATGTTCAACGCATTTCATCAAGATCCAAAATTCAGGCCTTCTCGTATTCAAGAACAAAAGGTTGATGCTGGCCATCATGGCCGCAAGTCTGGAAAAGGATTTTATGATTACTCGGCTTAGAGTAACTCTTCAATCAATTTGTCGATAGTAATACCTTCGGCTTCTGCTTTAAAGTTTCTTACGATTCTATGACGCAGAATTGGTTTTGAAACAGCCTTTACATCTTCAATGTCGGGCGAATATTTATTATTCAGCAAGGCATTGCATTTGGCAGCAATAATTAGGTTTTGCGAAGCTCTTGGCCCTGCACCCCATTCTACATACTCTTTGGTAATGGCAGGAGCTCTTTCTGAATCAAATCTGGTTTTGTGAACGAGATTTACTGCGTATTCAATTACGTTATCGGCAACAGGCACTCTACGTACCAAATGTTGGTAAGCCAGTACCTCTTCGGCACCCAGTACTTTATTCACTATTTTTTGCTCATCGGTAGTTGTTCCTTTTACAATGTCTACTTCTGATGCAAATGATGGGTATGACAATTGAATGTTGAACAAGAAACGATCTAGCTGCGCTTCTGGTAGGGGATAGGTTCCTTCTTGCTCAATTGGGTTTTGAGTAGCCAGAACGAAAAAAGGCTTTTGTAATGGGAACGTTTGTCCTGCGACTGTAACCGCATATTCTTGCATGGCCTCTAATAAAGCCGCCTGTGTTTTAGGAGGGGTTCTGTTAATTTCATCTGCCAAAATAATGTTAGCGAAGATGGGGCCTTGAATAAATTTGAAGTTTCTGTCTTTATCTAAAGTTTCAGCCCCCAAAATATCTGAAGGCATTAAGTCTGGAGTAAACTGAATTCGGTTGAATTTTAGGTCTAAAGCGGAAGAAATTGTGCTAATTAGTAAAGTTTTAGCCAAGCCAGGAACACCTACCAAAAGGCTGTGGCCCTGACAAAAAATCGAAGTCAAAAGTAGGTTAACTACTTCATCTTGACCAATGATTACTTTTGAAATTTCCTTTTTAAGAATGTTGAAATCCTCAAAAAATTTATTTGCAAGGGCTACTTCCGACTTTACTTCTTCCATTCTTATTAGTTGTTCGTTATACCGCAACGATTGAATTCTGGGTCAACCATCACATACACTTCCTTCATTTTTTCTTTAATATACTCACTTCTTTTTTGATCTTTCTTCATACCCAAAGTAGCTGCTCTCAACTTTTCGTAGTCGTCAGTCATGTTGGCCCTATGTGGCCCTACTTTAGATTTGTAATATATGATTCTTGCCGCTTTTGAACCATCCATCATTTCAATGATTTCTGGCTTAGAAATATCGCCCTCTGACATTTCATCAATGATAAAAAACATGGTTGGGTCTAAGTTTTCGGCTGAAATTTTATTGGTTCCAAACTGACCAGTCAAAAATCCACCATTTACCTTTGTACCCTCATCGTCTGAAAATTGTTTCGCAGCCGAGGCAAAAGTTATACTATCGGATAATATAAGGGTTCTAAGGCTATCTAATTCATTAGAAGTTCTTTGAATATCTTGCTCGGTTGGTTTAGGAGTAATCAAAATATGTCTTGAATCGTACTCGTTTCCACGCTTTTCTATAAGCTGAATGAGGTGAATTCCGAATTGGGAAACTACTGGCATAGAGATTTCGCCTGGCTTTAGCGCTAAGGCACCCGCTTCGTAAGCAGGATCCATCTGCCCTCTTTTAGCAAGACCTAGATTTCCGCCATTGGGACCACTTGGGCCTTCAGAGTTTTCAATGGCTAAGATTTCAAAATTTTCTCCATTCATAGCCCTTTCCCTAATTTTCATCAACTGATCTTTTACCTTTTGTACTTCGGCTTCGTTTGGTACAGGTTTTTTAACAATTACACCAATTTCAAATTCGGTATTAAAAAGAGGTAAACTGTCTTTAGGAATATTATTGAAGAACTTACGAATTTCTGCTGGGGTAACCGTTACTGAACTCAAAATGTACTCTTCTTGTGCACTTACTCTTAGTTGTTCTTCAACGTTCGGTCTTAACTCCTCCATCAGTTGATCGATAGACTTTCCATAGGCTTCTTCAATAGCGCGTTCCGAACCCATCTGCTGAACTATATTCTGCATTCTCATTTGGAGTTCGTAATCTACCCTTCCTGCATCTACATCTACAGAATCTATCTCAGACATAGCAAGCATGAGTTTAGTTTCGATCATTTGCTCCAAAATTAAACAACGGGCATCTCCTGTGAAATTTGCAGCCTCGCCACTCGATAAAAATCCAGCGTAAGCTTGTTCTATTTCACTTTTAAGAATTATATAATTATCCACTTTAGCGATAATCTTATCTACTACTTCTTGCCCAAAAGTTATGTTGAGTGAAAGCACTGTAAACAGTATTGCTGCCAATCCCTTATTTATAAATTTCGTAGTCCTCATTTTTTTTCGCTCTTTCATAAACTTTATTCTCCAGACTCTTGGCAATCTCTACCTTACGCTTGTTAATTATAATATTTTTGATGTCTTCCTTAACGTACTCCAATGGAGAAACCTGCTCAGACAGTTTGAATTCGTGAATTCTGAAAAGGTAAAGATATAGAGAATCTGATTCTTCAACGTATCGGTTTCTTCTTAGAAACTGAATCTTATTTTCAATGGTGGAAAACGGTGAGTTTTTAGTCAAATCATCAAAGTTAATCCACGTGGAATCTTGTAGAGAGAAGTCGCTAGCAAATTGAAATCCATAAGATTTAAGCGACTCTAAGTCCTCTGGTCTATCGGATTTCATCCACCTTCTTACGTCTGCTTTCTTTTGTGCGGCCTGCAATATTTTTAAATATCGGCCTCTTAAAATATTCTGCCTAAGCTGAAAATTATCAATATTGTCGCTGTAGTATTGCTTAATTTCTTCTTCGCTTACTTCTCGATTTAGCTGTTGCTCTACCATTAATTTTTGGTATTCATAAGAAATGAGCGTATAGCGGTAGGCTTCTACTTTTCTTTGAATTTCAGTCTGATCAATTTTACTATTGCTGGATGCTTCTCTAACGAACAGTTCCTTCTTTATCCAATTATCAATAAACCGTTCAGTGATTTTAGCACTGTCTTCTGCAGACATGCTGGGGTCGGTTAAATCACTAATGTCTGTTTTATATAAAAAGGTATTGCCCACCCTTGCCACGAGGTTTTCGGTGTTGTCCATTTTGCTTTCAGATTCCATACCAAGAAACTCGCATGAGCTAGCGGCAAGTAAAATGATAAGCAATATGTAGTATTTACCTTTTTTCATCAGAAGCAATTTGCTTCAATAGTTTTGTGTCAATTTCAATCCGATTGGCCTTTCTTAGAGATTTCACCCATTCTTTTTCCAACCAATCCTGATAGTCGGCCATAACAAGGCCTTTTATTTCTTCTAAACGATATAAACCTTTGGGGATTATTTCTTCAATGGCGTAAACTCGCTTTTCAGAAAGCTGACTGAAAAGAACCTGTTCTTTCCAGTTTTGTGCGAAATTAGGTAAATCCTCTCGTTGATATGTTCTTTTAGCAATTTTTAACGCACTAAATACTTCAGGCTCAAGCTGAGCTTTAAGTGCGTTTTCAAATGAAGTACTCTGATCCCATTTGAAAGTATCGACTACCTTTTCAAGACTTTCTGAATTGGCTGACTCAATAACCCAAACCGATGCCCTTTCTGGAGCTACATAGTTCTTTTTGTTTGAGTTGAAGTAGGAGTTAAGGCCGATGCTATCTTCTGCAGCTTTATTCCAAACCTCTTTTTCCATGATTTCGAAAAGCATTAAGCCTTCTTTGTACTCGTTAAGTAAAAAGCCATATTCCGAATATTTTTCTGGTGCTAGGCTGTCTTCATAAAGAATGATTTGCTCTCGTTCAAACAGCTTGTATCTGTTCCAAAGTGAGGTAACGGTAATTTGGTTAGCATTACCCAATGATCTAAAAAATTCAGAATACGGGATTTCTTTTGCGCCAATTTTAAAAACAGTTTGATTGTTGAGGCTGGCTAAATCTAAATTGGGTAAACCAACAGCAGCAATTTGGGCTATGGTATTTTGGAGTTTGGGTAAGTCTTGTTCAAACCCGTTTTCGTTTTTGAGTTTATTGACCAATACCTCTGGCGATAATTGATTTCTACCCGAACGCCTTATGTTCTCAGAAATTTTCGTTCTCATTTCTTCCAATGAAGGCATTTTTTCTATGGCATCAAGGCGGATAATGTGCCAGCCATATGATGCTTCTAAAGGTGGAGCAATATCGCCAGGGGTTTCAATGCTGTAAGCAACTTTTAAAAATTCATCTGGTAATTCCCCAGTTCCCACATAGGGTAGAGAACCTCCATTCAGCCGCGTTTGGCTATCATCTGTGTATTGTTTGCAGAGTGCTTTCCAGTCGCCACCGTTTTGAATGGAATCGTAAATCGTTTTAATCAATTGGTTTCCACTTTCTCTTGATCGGCCATTTTTAGTTAGAAAAATGTGTGAAGTTTTTACCCTGCCTTTGGCTAACCTCTTGTCGTTTACTTTAATGATATGATAACCGAACTGCGAACGGATAATTTTCGAAATACCACCTACGGGCGTTTCATAGGCCCCATTTTCAAAAGGGTAAACCATAGACATGGCAGTAAACCAACCTAGGCTTCCGCCATTTTTGGCCGACCCATCTTGTGAGTTGTTTATAGCCAAAAGCGCAAAATCAGCTCCGTTTAGGGCTAACCTTCTTAGGCTGTCTGTTTTCTGATAAGCAGCCAAGGTATCCATAGGGTTGGATTCATTGGCTATTCTGACAAGAATATGTGAAGCATTAACCTCATATTTTAGTCTATCATACACTTCTAAAATAAGGCTTTCTTCAGATACCGGGTTTTGTAAATATGGCTTTTGAATTTGGGAGACGTATCCGTTGTACTCATTCTGAAATGTTTCTGAATTACCAATACCAGCTTTTTTAGCCGCCAATACTTTCAGCTTAAAGTCAATATATTGGTTTAAATACTTTTCAAGCGAATCGTAAACTACAGGTGTATTTGCCTTATGGTTTTTATTAAAAGCATAAAGAAATTCGGCTTTAGAAATAGAAACGCCATTGAGTTTAGCTATGCTTTGGCTTTCTTGAAAAGCCATAATTGGGGCAAAGGAATAGAAGCAGAAAGTGAATATTGCTAGAAAACGCATGGCAGGGTTACTTTTCGAAAGTCACATTTTTGAACAAACGCAAGGTGTTTTGATTCGGGCTTGAATCAAATTCTATTTTGTCCATGATTTTCTTCACCAACATAATACCTACACCTCCCTTTTGTTTGGTACGGATTAAATCGCCCAAAATAGGTTCGTTGTATTTTATAATGTCGAAGGCAGCCCCTTTGTCGATAATGTCGAACCAAACGCCTTCTTTATTAAAGCTGATGGAAATCTTTACATAATCTTCAAGGTCTGAGCATTGGCCATGGATAATAATGTTTGCACATACCTCATCCACTGCCAACACCATCATATTGGTTTCAATATCAGGCACAGAATGCTCATGTAACACTTTGGTCACAAATTTTCGCATCAACCTGAGTTTGTTTTTGCTGTAAGGTATGTTAAAACTATAGGCCATTTATTTCTGCTAAAGCTTCTTCTTTTGTTTTTCTAAGTATAAGCAATTGGTCTAAACCGAGTATGCCAAAAACTTTGAGCACTTTTTCGGATAGGCCGTAAATAACAAAGGTGGTATTGGTTTGATTTATTTCTTCGATGTAGGACATGAATACGCCCAGTCCGGCAGAAGAAATATAGTTAAGGTTAGTACAATCTACTATGATATTACTATGGCTTTCGTCAAAAGCCGAGCGAAGCCCTTTGTCCAACTTTATGGAAGAACTGGCATCTGCATCTCCTGTTACGGCAATGGAGATATAATTGTTTTCATTGGTCTGTACAATTTCTAACATAAGCTTTTATACGTTCTTTATTTGAACTTGATCACCACCATAGTGTAGTCATCATTTAAATTTTTATCCTCACAAAACTCAAAGAGCTTTTTTATAAATGTTTTTTGAATTGAAACCGCATCGTATTTGGCGTTGTCGGTCAATATCTTTTTCATCCTCTCGTAACCAAATTCCTCGCCAGAATGGTTGGAAGCTTCTGAGATACCATCGGTGTATAATACTATGATATCATCTTTTTGGAAAGTTATTTTATTAACGAATACATAGTTTTTAAAACTGTCGTTACGTAAAATTCCCAACCCTAAACCCTTATTTTCAAGAAATTCGGCACTTGCGTTTTGGCTAGAATAGAAGAGCGTTGGGCAATGGCCTGCTCTAGAATACTCAACAGATCTACGCTCGGTATCAATCACAAAATAGGAAAGTGTGATGAATGAGGTTTTCTCTAAACAGCCACTCAAGGCCTTGTTAGCTTTGACCAAAAACTCATCGGGGGCAAGGTCTAGCTGAACCAAACTTTGAAAAATGCCCTTCATTTGCGACATGTGGAAAGCGGCTGAAGTTCCTTTTCCGGAAACATCTCCAATAACCACAACAAACTTATGATCACTCAGCTTAAAAGTGTCATAATAATCACCCCCAACTTCATCGGGTGCTTGGGTATAAGCATGAATCTGGAAACAAGAGTCGTGATCTAGGTTCTCGGGCAAAAGAGCTCGCTGTACTTTTTTAGCAATGTTGAGCTCCTTTTTATAGCGTTCATTTTCTAAAGCTTCGCCTAAAAGGCGGAAGTTTTCAATAGAAATACTGGCTTGGCTGGCAAAGGTGTTGATGATGTTAATCATCTCTTTGTTAAAGCCATCGCTCAGTTCGTTAAGCAAATACATGTGGCCTGCCACTTTTTCTTGAATTACTAAAGGAACAATAAGTACCGACCTGAAATTGGATTTCTTGAAAACAACTAAAGTTTGGTCTTGCTCAGTGGCCTTTGAAAGCGGGTTTTTAAGTACCGATTTTTGCTTACTTGTTTTGATTTGTTCTATTACCTCCAGTCGGTTTGTAGGGCTCAGATTTTTTCTTCTGACTTCCAACTCTTCTGTTCCCTGCTTATTACGATCGATTTCTAACCAGCCCGCATCAGCATATACTGCACTCATTGAGCTGGTTAATAGAATGTCGAAAATTTGGTTTTCGTTTTCTCCTTGTTGAATAGATTGGCTTAGGCGCTGGAAGTTAATGGCCTCTTCCATTTTCTTCTCAAAAACAGACGAAGTAGGAAGGTTAAATAGAATTACGAGAAGTGAAAAAATGCTATAAAAAAGCAAGAATACGAACAGCGAAATGACAAAGAGATTGTCAATGGATTTTAGGTTATCCATTGTGTCCTCACCTGGAACATAAATGGAGGCGAAAAAATAACCGAGGTAAATCGTAATCAGTAGAATGAGCAAAATGCTTTTCCACTTTTGCTTAAAGTTTAGGTATGCTACCCACTTTAAATTGGCCGATAGAATAAGCGCCATTAGCGTAATTATTCCAAAGAGAACTTTGAACAAATCACTGGTTTGAAGTTCTGCACCTGTGAGGTCGAAAAATATAGAAAGCAACACAATGCCTTCGAATACATTCCACCATAGAACCAGTCTTTTAGATTTTTGGTAGAGAATGAGCTTTTTCCATACAGTAAAAGTGGAAATCAGAAAAACAGAAACCATTCCGAACCTGATGCTAAAGAGCACCTCCTCTAAAAACGGGTTTTTGGCCAGTGCGGAATCGGCAATGGAACTGTTGAATAATCCAATAGCAACTGAAACCAATGTGGCTACAAGGCCAATGGCAAATACTCGCCAGAGGTAATCTATAAAGTCTGTGCTTTCTAATTTTGTGATTCTAAGGCGGTAATACAGCACCAGAAAAACAAAAAAGAAGTCCATAATAAGGACAGGAACGACAGGGGAAATACCTAAATCGACATCGCTTCTGAAGGCCAAAACCTGCAAAACATCCAACAGCGTCATGATTAGCCAGAGCAGCAGGGCTACCACTAGGCTAATACGCATATAGAATTTTTTTGTAAGCTTGGTTTTCATCAGTTTTTAGACGCGCCCGAATTTACGAATTTAACGATACGGCCAAATCTTAAAACTAAACTTTAAGTAAACGGCTTATCTCAGGTTTATACCTAACTCTTTGAGCTGTGCTTCATCAATAGTAGAAGGTGAATCAATCATTACGTCTCTGCCCGAAGTATTTTTAGGGAAGGCAATGTAATCTCTGATACTGTCTGAACCACCAAACATGGCGCAAAGCCTATCGAAACCGAAAGCGATACCACCGTGTGGAGGTGCACCATATTCGAAAGCGTCCATTAAAAATCCGAACTGGGCTTTGGCTTCGTCTTCTGTAAAACCTAAATGTTTAAACATCAGCTGCTGTGTAGCGCGGTCGTGAATCCTGATTGAACCACCACCAATTTCAACACCGTTAATGACTAAATCGTAAGCATTGGCCCTTACTTTTCCTGGGTCGGTATCAAGTAAAGCCATGTCTTCCGCCTTTGGTGAAGTGAATGGATGGTGCATGGCGTGGAAACGCTCGGTTTCTTCATCCCATTCCAACAGCGGGAAATCGATTACCCAAAGTGGTTGGAAAGTATTTTTATCACGTAAGCCCAATTCTTTACCCATGTGCAAACGCAATTCGCTCATTTGCTTGCGGGTTTCGTTAGTGGTTCCGCTAAGTACTAAAATTAAGTCGCCAGCTTTTGCTCCAGCTTTTTCTGCCCAAGCCTTTAAGTCTTCTTGAGAATAGAACTTATCTACAGAAGATTTGAAAGTACCATCGGTATTGCATTTCACATATACCAAACCCTTGGCGCCAATTTGTGGTCTTTTCACAAAATCAGTGAGGGCATCTAATTGCTTGCGGGTGTATTCGGCACAACCTTCGGCACAAATTCCAACCACCAATTCTGCCTGATCGAAAATGCTAAAGCCTTTGTTTTGTGCCAACTCGTTTAGTTCAATAAACTCCATCCCAAAACGGATGTCGGGTTTATCGTTGCCGTATTTGCGCATGGCATCAGCATAAGTCATGTGAGGGAAGTCGCCCAATTCTACACCTCTTACGGCAGAGAACATGTGGCGGGTCATGCCTTCGAATGTATTCAGAATGTCTTCTTGATTTACGAAAGACATTTCGCAGTCAATTTGAGTAAACTCAGGCTGGCGATCGGCCCTTAGGTCTTCATCTCTAAAGCATTTTACGATTTGGAAATACCTATCGAAACCAGAAACCATCAGCAATTGCTTAAAGGTTTGTGGTGATTGCGGCAGCGCATAAAACTCACCTTGGTTCATTCTAGAAGGCACCACGAAATCACGCGCTCCTTCTGGCGTAGACTTGATCAATACTGGTGTTTCAACCTCAATAAAGTCTTGTTCGGTTAAGTAATTACGAACGGCCATGGCCAACTTAGAGCGCAATTGCAGCTTGCTGCGCACCGCGTTTCTACGTAAATCCAAGTAGCGGTATTTCATTCTGAGTTCTTCACCGCCATCGGTGTCGTCTTCAATAATGAAAGGAGGAACCTTTGAGCCATTCAAAATTTCTAGGCTTTCAACTTTAATTTCGATACCTCCTGTAGGAATGTTGTCGTTTTTAGAATAGCGCTCTACCACGGTTCCTGTCGCTTTCACAACGAATTCACGCCCTAGTTTTCTGGCCGTTTCCAACACTTCTGCAGGAGTACTTCCTTCTTCAAAAGAAAGCTGAGTAATACCGTAACGGTCTCTTAAGTCGGTCCACATGAGGCCGCCTTTATCGCGCGACCGCTGTACCCAACCACAAAGTGTAACTTGCTCGTTGCTATTGCTTTCTCTTAATTCGCCACAGGTATGCGTTCTTAACATGGTATGCTTTCGTAAAATTGAGCCGCAAATTTAGTAATTGTTTTAGCAAATGGGGCTAATATTAGGCTTCAATCGAAAGAGACTTTTAATCTTTACTTATTCTGAAAAGATTTTCGCTTTCAATAGCCCCTTGGGGTAAATAAAACGTTTGAACTTTGGAACTATCAGTACATAAAGACGAGTTTTTCATGGGTGAGGCTTTAAAGCAAGCCCAAATGGCTTTCGACAGGGGAGAAGTTCCTGTTGGGGCTGTAGTAGTCGCTGAAAAACGAATAATTGCCCGAGCTTATAATCAAACAGAGCAATTGAATGATGTTACTGCTCATGCAGAAATGCTGGCACTGACTTCGGCCTTTAATTATTTAGGGGCAAAATACTTGAAAGAGTGCACTTTGTATGTTACGTTAGAGCCCTGCGTCATGTGTGCCGGAGCTCAATATTGGGCGCAGTTAGGTAAATTGGTGTACGGAGCCAAGGATATCCGAAGAGGATACAGCATTCACCAAAGAAACTTGCTACATCCTAAAACAGAAGTGGTAGGAGGCTTGTTAGCAGTAGAGAGTGAAGCACTAATGAAATCGTTTTTTTCTAAATTGAGACCATAAATTTTTGTTCAACATAAATATAAATAGACATGGCATTTAAACTTCCAGATTTACCATATGCATTTGACGCGCTTGAACCGCATGTAGATGCAAGAACGATGGAAATCCATCACGATAAACATCATGCAGGTTATACAAACAACCTGAACGCAGCAATTGAAGGTACTGAAATGGCGGGCAAAAGTATTGAAGAACTTTTGGCGAACCATACTGATAATGCAGCGGTAAGAAATAACGGTGGTGGTTATTATAACCACGATCTTTTTTGGACAGTAATGTCTCCAAACGGTGGAGGTAAGCCTTCTGGCGATCTAGCCGCAGCAATCGATTCAGCTTTTGGATCTTTCGATGGCTTTAAAGATGCTTTCTCTAAAGCAGCAGCGACAAGATTTGGTTCTGGTTGGGCTTGGCTTTGCGTTCACTCTGGTGGCAAAGTAGAGGTTTGCTCTTCTCCTAACCAAGACAACCCAATGATGCCAAATGTAGGCTGTGGCGGAAAGCCAATTTTGGGCCTTGATGTTTGGGAACACGCTTATTACTTGAACTACCAAAACAGAAGACCTGATTATATCAGCGCTTTCTTTAACGTAATTAACTGGGGCGAAGTAACCAGAAGATACAACGAAGGAAAGTAAGATTCTAAAATCTTGATGAATTCAAAACCACCTCTGCAAAGGGGTGGTTTTTTTGTCTCCTTAATGTTGTTTTTGACCGCAGTCAAAAGACACTATCGTTTGATTGATTGACTTATTTAAAATAATAGGGTGAATATATTAGGTTTTTCTTGCGTTGAAGGTAGGCTTGTCCTATTTTGATACGTTAACCTTATAATTTTTTGAAAATGGAACGAGTAATCTTGTGTGTCACTATTCTGTGTATGAGCTATTTTAATGTCACAGCACAGGTCGAATCCCACGAATTTGGGAAAATAGATAAAGCAGATTTGGAAATGACGGTGTATTCACCCGATTCAGGAGCGGCTGCGGTTTACCTAGTAGATAAAGGAAGAGCAATATTTAATGAAAGTAGTTTCGATGTGTACCTTACACAACTGGTGCGAATTAAGATATTGAAAGAAGAAGGTTTTAAATGGGCGGATATAAAGCTTGATTATTTAAAGGGGAATGGACTTAGCAAATTGAAAGCTGCCACATATAATTTGGAGAATGGAAAAATAGTAAAAACTGAATTGGGGAAACGGGATTGGGTTGATGAGAAAATCAATGATGACCTTTGGTCAAAAAAGGCTTCCCTCCCAGATGTTAAAGTGGGCTCTATAATAGAATATACTTATACGCGGAAAACTGGTGATTTCTCTCGTCTTCCAGCATGGATATTCCAAACGTCAATCCCCGTGAGATACTCTGAATACGAGATTGATATACCTAGGTATGGTGATTATCAAACGATGATGAAGGGCTATATCCAGCCTGCATTTGTTGACAATTCTGGTGGCAAAAATCACATCGTAATGAAAAATGTTTCCGCTTTAGACAATGAGCCTTACGTAGCAACCATGGAGAATTTCAGATCAAAAATTGAGTTTGAAATTAAAGCTATTGATATACCTGGTTACTTTAAGGAAGTATATATGGAGAACTGGGAGGCCATTAATGATGATTTACTAAAGGATGAAGTATTTGGTAAAGCATTAGAAGCCACAGGTCAAATTAAGAGGGCATATCCAGACGATAAGGGCTGGAAGAATGACGAAGCTAGCTTGATAGAAATCTATAATTTTGTGAGGGATAATTACGAATGGGATGAGAGAGGAGGTCTTTATATGCTTAATAGCCCTCGCCAGACTTGGGATGATAAAAAAGCTTCGGCTCCCGAAATCAACATGACCCTGATTATGTTTTTAAGAAATGCAGGCATAAGTGCTGATCCCGTTATTTTGAGTACACGTGGCCATGGTTATTTAAATACTTATGTCCCTATAATTAGTCAATTTAACAGAACCATTGCATCAGCAACTATAGATGGCAAAACCTACTTGATGGATGCTACCAATAAACTTAGACCCTATAACGTACTCCCAACAAGTTGTCTTAATGGGCAGGGGCTCAAGATTACATCAAGCGGGCCAGAATGGGTTGACCTGAGTATGAATAAGGAAACGGATACTGAAATAGTAACAGGTAATTTATGGGTAAATGAAGATGATGTTTTAGAAGGTAACATGAATGTTGTGTTCAAAGGGACAGCCTCTACTCTAACAAGGGACACTATTGAAGACCTTGAGAAAGAGGATTTAAATGATGTTTTTGAAGATTTTGATGGAGAGATTGAAAACGTTTCTTTTAAGGATGCTGATGAAGCTAAAGATACAGTAGAGGGTGAGTTTGACTTTACAAAAGAGAGCGGTGTGAGTTTTATTGGGGATAAAATATTTTTGAATCCAGTGTTGAGTAAGTTTATCAAGGAAAACCCCTTCAAACTTGAAGCCCGACTTTATCCAGTTGAGTTTTCTGCGCCCATAATTAATACTTATATGTTTAATGTTACTATTCCAGAGGGCTATGAAATAGAAGAGTTGCCAGTAAGTCAGAATATTGCTTTGCCTGATAATGGGGGTAGGTACACCTACCTCTCGGGCGTTCAGGGAGATAAGATTCAGGTTGTCATTCGCTTGAATTTGTATAAAACAAGCTACTTACCTGATGAATACCCTCTACTTAAAGAGTTTTTTAATCAAATTATAGCCAAGCAGGAAGGGCAGATAGTGTTTAAGAAAAAGGGAAGTAAACCATAATTCATTATGAAACGGATTGTTTTTGTAGTTGCTCTGTGCTTGTGTGTTTGTACATCAGTAGCTCAAGATTATGCAATAGATAAAATACCAAAAGAGCTCAAAAAGGGGGCTAATGCGGTGATCAGGACATGGGATACTGAATTCCATATTGAGAATGAAGAGATGTCTGTTTACCGTGAAAAAAAGGCGATTTCTATTCTAAATGAGGACGGAGAAGCTTGGGGTCAGTTTGTGGAATTTTATGACAAACTGGATAAGATTAAGAAGATAAAAATTACGCTTTATGATGCCGAAGGAAAGGTGGCGAAAAGAGTAAAGTCCTCTGAAATTGAGGATGTAAATATAACCAGTTCAGGCTCACTGTATGACTCTAATCGACTAAAGGGATATATCGCTACCGATATTAAATTACCATATACTATTGAGATTGAATTTGAAAAGGTGAAAACCTCTTCTTTACACTACCCCGTTTGGGGGCTACGAAGGGCTCCTAATTTGGCTGTGGAGGCAGGTAAATTAATGGTGTATAGCCCTCCAGCCTATCAAATTAGGTACAAAGAGAAGAATTATGAAGGAGAAGTAATTATCAAAACTGATGATACGGGCACAACCTATCAATGGGGAGTAGCGAATCTCCCGGCTATAGAACAAGAGTACCTCGGCTCTTCGGTATTCGATATGAGCCCACATGTGCTTTTGGCTCCAACCTCTTTTAGCATGGAAGGTTTTAGCGGTAGGATGGATACTTGGCAGGGTTTTGGTCAATGGATTAATAAATTAAATAATGGGAGAGAACAATTGCCTGCTGAACTAGAAGGAAAGTTGAAGGCTTTGGTGGCCAATGCGCTTAATGACAAAGAGAAAATTCGCCTGATTTATGAGTATCTCCAATCCAATACCAGATATGTGAGTATTCAACTCGGAATAGGAGGCTATCAGCCTTTTGAAGCTGCGGACGTTGCCAAAACTGGTTATGGAGATTGTAAAGCCCTAACCTATTTTACCTATAGCATGCTAAAGAGTGTTGGGATCAAATCTAATTATACGCTGGTATTGGCAGGGGAGGATGAAGGTGATATTATTACGGACTTTCCAAGCAGCCAGTTCAATCATGTAATTCTTTCTGTGCCTATGGAAAAAGATACTGTATGGTTGGAGTGCACAAGTCAGGATGCGCCCTTCAACTTTTTAGGAGGTTTTACTAGCGACAGACATGCATTAATGATTACTGAAGATGGTGGGAAATTGATCAAAACACCGAGCTATCCGATGGAAGTAAATACCCAAACGCGTGTTGGCGAAGTAACTTTTGACAAAGAGGGGAATGGTCAAGCATCCATAGAAACTGTATATAAAGGAAGACGCTACGATGATTATGCGATGGTAGTGAAAGCGGGCAAAGAAGATCAGCGGAAACATTTGTTAAACAGTATTGACATACCTGCATTTGATTTAGGTGATTTCAGCTTTGAACATGAAAAGTCGGAGAACCCTATGCTCAAGCAAACGCTTAGCATTGGTTTGAGAAAATATGCATCTCAATCTGGGGAAAGACTATTTTTTGTACCTAATCTACTTACTAGACAAGAGTACATTCCTCCAAAAATGGAAGATCGTGAATCGCCAATTGTACTTAAATATGCCTATGTAAATACGGACACTATAAAATTCAAGATCCCAGAAAGCTATAGACTGGAATTTCAGCCCGAACCAGTGATTCATAAGTCGGAGTTTGGGGAATATAATGTCAGCTATCAGTTTGACGTGGAAACCAATGAACTGACCTATATCAGGAGCATTCAAATGAAAAAGGGTACGTACTCAGCGGAGTCATACAACGATTACCGAGATTTTAGAAGAGAGATATCGAGAGCCGATAGAAGTAAACTGGTTTTGATTGGTTCGACTTAGAAAGCACTATAAATACTTATAATGATGAAAACCACCTCTGCAAAGGGGTGGTTTTTTTGTTGAAAAGAGGCCAAGGAAGTGTTATAAAACCTTCTCCAAAACCCCGATCAACCTATCCACTTCTTCCAATGTATTGTAATGCACAAAGCTTACGCGAACCGGGCCGCCTTTGGCTTCTAAGCTGAGGGATTGCACCAATTTTTTGGCATAAAAATCACCGAATCGAATACCGATACGGTGCGGGTCTACTTGCTTCACAATGGCTTCACTTTTTAAAGTGTCATGATGAAAAGCAATGGTAGATACTCTTCTTTTCTGACCTCCATTTTGCACGCCAAGAACTGTAACCTTGTCTTTTGTCTTTAGGAAATCCATAAAACGATTGGCCAGCGCTTCTTCATGGGTGGCAAACAAATCGAAGCTTTTTTGAAATTTTAATTGGTCATCTGCCTTAGTGTCATTTGGATAATGATGGTCGTGAACGCTTCTTAAATATTCCGTCAGTCCAGCCATGCTGTAGGTCAGTTCAAAGTTTTTATTGCCAGGCTGAAGCTTATAGGGTACTTCTTTAATAAAGTAGTGGTTAATACCTGCCATGGACT
The DNA here is from genome assembly GCF_001593005.1 of Roseivirga ehrenbergii. Classification (GTDB taxonomy): domain Bacteria; phylum Bacteroidota; class Bacteroidia; order Cytophagales; family Cyclobacteriaceae; genus Roseivirga; species Roseivirga ehrenbergii. The sequence continues at coordinate 32,576 of NZ_LQZQ01000023.1, read as the reverse complement.
CAAGAATTTCGAGTTTTCCATACATGAGTGCGCAATGTGCTCCATACACTTTATAGCAGCTGAATACATAGAAATCTACATCCAAAGCCTGCACATCCACCAAACGATGAGGGGCCAAGGCAACACCATCTACACAGAATAGCACACCAGCATTGTGCACCACTTTGGCCACTTCGGCAATTGGGTTGATGGTGCCTAAAATATTGGATGCATGCACCATGGTCACCAGTTTAGTTTTGCCAGAAAGCAATTGCTTTAAATCTTCAATTTCAAATTCTAGGCTTTCTGGGTTTACTTCCCAAATTTTCACCACAATGCCTTTTTCTTCTAGATCTGTCCAAGGTGAACAATTAGATTCATGTTCAGAGTTGGTTGTAATTACCTCGTCTCCGACTTTCCATGCTTTAGAAAGCGTAAGACTTAAAAGCCTGAACATCATTGTTGAGGAATGCCCCATCACGATTTCTTTAGGGTCTTTGGCATTCACGAGTTTGGCCATTTCTGCCGTCCCAAAATCTACTTTTTCTTTGGCTAGTCGTGAAATTTCATAGGAGGCTCCGTGCTGTACATCGTAGTTCAGTAGGTATTCTGAAATTCTATCGACTACAGGTTTTAGGGTTTGGGAACCACCTGCATTGTCCATATAGACAAAACCACTGCTAAGCGCAGGGAAGTAACTTCTAACAAAATCGAGATCGAGTTGAGGGCTGTTCATAAATTGGTAATTAAACTGATAAGGTAAGAAAGGGTGGTGATCTCTGCTAGATTTAGTTTTTAAATGGTGGCTTAATTGAATGAAATTAAAAAAGGGATGCCTTTTGGCACCCCCTCTCTTACAAACAAAATTTGCAACCTAATCTATATGTTCTTTGGCGATCGATTCAATTTTGATTTTTTAACTAATACTTTCTCCGTGCTGACTCAGGTCTAAACCTCTTTCTTCATCTTCCATACTCACCCGCATTGGTAGTATCATGTGGGTTAATTTAAAAAGGGCATAAGACATTGTAAAAGTGAAAGTGCCTACCATAAAAATGGCAGCAATATGACGAAAGAATGTGGTGGTTTCACCGTATATAAGACCTACATCTTTTGCGAAAACTGCAGTTAGAATCATACCAACAATTCCGCCTACTCCATGACATGGAAAAACATCTAAGGTGTCATCAATTCCAGTTTTATTTTTGTAGTAAACCACAATGTTAGAAATGATAGCACTAGCTACACCTATAAAAATACTTTGACCCACGGTAACAAAACCTGCTGCTGGGGTAATGGCTACCAAGCCTACAACCGCACCGATGGAGGCTCCCATTCCTGAAATTTTACGTCCCATCAGCGCATCATAAAATACCCAAGCTAACATGGCGGCTGCAGAAGCTACTGTTGTGGTAGCGAAGGCCATTGCCGCACTGGAGTTGGCACCTAAAGCTGACCCAGCATTGAAACCAAACCAACCAAACCAGAGTAGACCGGTGCCAAGTAAAACATAAGGTACATTGGCTGGCTGGTGATCTGAAGCTCCATGGTTTTTTCTTTTGCCAAGAATTATGGCCGCAGCTATTGCAGCAAAACCAGCAGACATATGGACAACAGTTCCACCGGCAAAATCAAGTACCCCCCATTTTCTTAAAAAACCATCGGGGTGCCATGTCATATGAGCTAATGGTGCATAAATAAATATGCTGAACAGTATAATGAAAAGTAAAAAGCTAGAGAATCTCACTCTTTCTGCAAATGAACCCGTGATTAAAGCGGGAGTGATTATGGCGAATTTCATTTGAAAAAGAGCAAACAAAATAAATGGAATAGTAGGTGCTAAATCCGCTTGCGTAGCACCGCCAACCCCTTTGAAAAAAGCAAATGTAGTCGGGTTGCCAAAAATGCCCCCTATACTTTCGCCAAAGGCCAAACTAAAACCAAAAACTACCCAAATTAACGTAATTATACCCATGCAGATAAAACTTTGGAGCATAGTGGAGATCACATTCTTTTTATTTACCATTCCTCCATAAAAAAAGGAAAGCCCAGGGGTCATAAGTAATACCAAGCCCGTTGCGGCTAACATCCAAGCGGTATCTGCACCATTTATATTCGAATCTATAATTACTTCTCCATTGTCTACATCAAACATGCTAATGATAGCTACAAGAATTAGGAGAGAGAACCCAGGAACCCACTTTTTTTTAATCATTGCTTTTGTTTTATGTTTAAAAATGAACCTATAATTAGTTAATTAATGTAAAGAAGTGAAAAATTGGTTTCATAAACACCCTAATTTCAAATTAAATTATTTTTCGAGATAAATTTGGGGTAATAAAAAAGGGGTGATCGTTATGATCACCCCTTTCTCTCAAACAAAAATTCAAAACCTATCAGTGTAATTTCTTAGCTATCAAATCGATTTTGGGCTTTGCATCTTCTCTACCCAATTCCAGTGCTTTTTGATAATTTTCTAAAGCTTGTTTGTAGGTAGATTTTTTCTTGCTAGGCGCCAATTTTGTTCTCTGTGCAGCAAGTGCATAAGCCTCGCCTCTGGTGAAATAGGAGTCTGCCTCACTTATTTGGAAAGCCGATTTCATCGCTGAAATTTGCTGATCCAAAAGTTCTAATTCCATTGTTTTTGCTTCAATCATTTCATCTTGGCTCAAGATGGTTTCTGCCTGAATGCTATTCAATGCTACCAACTTTTGATTGTTATTGGTTTCTGTATCTAATCGAGCCTCTAAAAGAGCAATGTCATTCTTTTGCGACTCAAACTCGGCCTTTAGCTTTTTTAAGCTATTAGCATAATTGTTTTGAGCCGTTGTCGAGTTCTTTAACGACTTTTCTAAACTTGAAATCTGCAAAGAGGTTTGCGCTATGTAAGATTTCAGCTCAGTTAAATGAGCAATGAAGTCTTCTTGAGAATCACTATTCTCTAAAGTTACTCTGAGCATTTTTCTACCCAGATCAATTGAATCCATTAATGTCATGGCCTTGAATAAAGTAGCCGATGTTTTTTGACTACTTTTTATTTCTAAAGAAAGGCTGTCTATTTTGGCAATAAGGCTTGAGTTTTCACTCATCAATACTTCTTTCTCTTTTTCATTAGAGCAACTGAACAATGTCAAGATGAATACTCCAATGATAATTTGCTGTTTCATGTTTTATTTTCTGTGTTTGAGCCATTTGACGTAGTTTTTATCAAAGGTCACAGAAAGAGAATGGAAATATTTTTGAATGAAGGAAGGGTGGAGGTAATTATTTTTTTCTTAACAGTTCCTTCAGCTCTGCTAGTTCATCTCGCAACCTAGCAGCCTCGATAAAGTCTAATTCTTTGGCGGCTTTCTCCATCGATTTTTGGGTTTTCTGAATCATTTTTTCAAGCCCTTCTTTGCCCATATAAGCCACTACAGGATCGGCAGCTACAGAAATACTTTCGCTTTCAGAATAATAGTTCTTTTTCTGTTTTCTAGAATCGGCCACCGAAGTTTGATTCATAATGGCTTCTTTCGATTTTTTGACGGTGGTTGGAGTGATTCCGTGTTCCTCATTATAAGCTTGCTGAATCGCCCTTCTTCTTCGGGTTTCGTCAATAGCGCGCTGCATGGAAACCGTAGTTCGGTCGGCATACATAATCACCATGCCATTTTGGTTTCGGGCCGCACGGCCAATGGTTTGCACTAAAGAGCGTTCATTTCGCAAAAAGCCTTCTTTATCGGCATCTAAAATGGCCACCAATGAAACCTCTGGCAAATCAAGCCCTTCCCTTAATAAGTTTACGCCTACCAATACATCGAAAACGCCCAATCTTAATTCACGAAGAATTTCTACCCTATCCAGTGAACTTACTTCTGAGTGAATATAACGAACCTTTACGTTGGCCCTTTCCAAGTATTTGGACAGTTCTTCTGCCATTCTTTTGGTTAAAGTAGTAATGAGTACGCGTTCTTCTTTCTTTACCCGAATGTCAATTTCTTCCAGAATATCATCAATCTGGTTAGGGCTTGGTCGTACTTCAATAATAGGATCAAGTAAGCCCGTTGGACGAATTACCTGTTCCACTACTTCGCCTTGGGTTAGGTTGAGCTCATAATCGGCAGGGGTAGCACTTACGTAAATGGTTTGCTTGGCCAGCCCTTCAAATTCGTCAAATTTTAGCGGACGATTGTCCATGGCCGATGGAAGTCTGAAGCCGTATTCCACCAAGTTTTCTTTTCTAGACCTATCGCCTCCCCACATGGCACGTACCTGCGGTAAGGTTACATGGCTTTCGTCAATTACCATTAGAAAGTCTTCTGGAAAGTAATCGAGCAAACAGAAAGGTCGTTGCCCTCTTTGGCGTCTGTCGAAATAGCGTGAGTAATTTTCTACCCCAGAACAATAGCCTAATTCCCGCATCATTTCCAGGTCAAATTCGGTACGCTCTTTTAGGCGCTTGGCCTCTAGAAATTTACCGTCATCTTCTAGCTGGTGGAGGCGCTCTACCAAGTCATTCTGAATTTCATGAATGGCTTGGTTCAACACATCCTTTCCTGTTACAAAAAGGTTAGCAGGAAAAATAGTGATGATTTTTTCGTCTGAAATTTTCATTCCAGAAACAGGGTCAATCATTTGAATGGCCTCAATTTCATCGCCCCAGAAGTAAATTCGATAAGCGAAATCGCCATAAGCAATGAAAATATCTACTGTGTCGCCTTTTACCCGGAATGTTCCTCGTTTAAATTCTGCTTCGGTTCTGCTATAAAGAATGTCTACAAAAGCAAAGAGGAGTTTGTTGCGCGAAATCGTGTCGCCTACCTGTAGCGTAATTACATTTTTACCAAACTCTTCTGGGTTTCCAATACCGTAAATACATGAAACGGAAGCCACCACAATCACATCTCTTCGACCAGTAAGTAAAGATGAAGTGGCGCTGAGTCTCAGTTTTTCAATTTCTTCGTTTATGGAAAGATCCTTTTCTATATAAAGGTTACTGCCTGGAATAAAGGCTTCTGGCTGATAATAATCGTAGTAGGAAATAAAATACTCTACCGCATTGTCTGGGAAGAATTGCTTGAATTCCCCATAAAGCTGGGCGGCCAAAGTTTTGTTATGGCTTAAGATTAAGGTGGGTTTTTGAACCTCCTGAATAAGGTTGGCCACAGTAAAAGTTTTGCCAGAACCCGTAACACCCAAAAGTACTTGGCTGGCTTCGCCTGCATTAACGCCTTCGGCTAAGGCCTTGATGGCCGCAGGCTGGTCGCCAGTAGGAACAAAGTCAGAGGTAATCTTAAAGTCCATAGAGTAAAACTAAGGGAAAGAGTCAGCAAGAAAAACCTCTTATGACTGTTTTTAGTTCAGAAGTTTTGGAGTGATATTTCTTAAGGACTGAAACTTATCTATTCCAAATCTCCCAAGAAGCTTTTGCTTGTTTGTGTAGCATTTCCAATCCATTTTTTACCCAGCATTTAGCTTCAATTCCTTTCTGCATAAATGCTGTAACTAAAGGATTATACACCAAATCATAGAGGAAATGGTCGGTCGTCAATTGTTGGTAAGGTAAGTCTGGAAGCTCGTCTATTTTAGGTGCCATACCCAATGGCGTAGTGTTGATGATGAGCTGGTAAGTGTTGAGGTGCTGAGGTGTTAAAGTGTTGGAGTGCTGGGGTGTTGAGGTGCTGAAGTGTTGGTATGAAAATTCATCTGTTTGTGGATTGCGAGAGATCAGTTTGAATTGAATATCTAAGTCTGAAAGGACGGTTTGAACGGCTTTTGAAGCTCCACCTGTTCCTAAAATCAAAGCGTTTGAAGGCATGGGGTTGGCTCCAATAAACTTTACCAACGAATTTTTAAAACCAAGATAATCGGTATTGTATCCCTTCAGTTTTCCATTCTGAATTTTGATAGTGTTTACTGCGCCAATGGTGCTAGCTTTTTCATCAATTTCATCAAGAAATTTCATCACCGATTCTTTGTAAGGAATGGTAACATTAATACCTTCTAAGCCTTTAGTGTTTTTTACTAATGCAGGAAATTCCTCAATATCTTCAAGGGGGTAAAGCTCATATTCGGCCTTAATCCCTTCTTTTTCGAATTTATCTGAGAAGTGTTTTTTCGAAAATGAATGGCCGAGAGGGTAACCGATCAGTCCAAATTTTCGCATTTATTTTTTTGGGTTTAGTGCCGCTGCAACTCTATCCATTGCCAACACAACAAGGAAACCCGCAGCAGCAAATAAAATGGCTTCTAGAAAGAAAGGTTCGGCACCAGTTTTTACATAGTACTGGTTAGGCAAAACATTAGCTTGAACCAAAGGTTTTAAGTCACCATGGCGGTCAATATATGTTTCAATGGCTTCTTTCCAAGGCCAAACTTTATTCAAAGAGCCAATCATAAAACCAGACAAAACTCCTATTGTAATGTTATGATATTTTTTAAAGAGCCAACTTACTAAACGAGCAAAGCTTAATAAGCCTATTATACAGCCCAAGCCAAAAATGGCAATATCTAAAACTCTAAACTCTTTAACAGCCGAGAGAATGAACTCGTATTTTCCGAAAATAAGCAAAATGAATGACCCAGAAATTCCAGGTAATATCATTGCGCAAATAGCTACTGCACCAGCTATAAATAAAAACCAAGAAGATTCAGGCGTTTCGGCCGGAGTAGCCGAGGTAATAAAATAAGCAATAACAATTCCTAAGGCAATGGCTACAAAAACACCAATATTCCAATGTTTAATTTCTCTAAGAATAATAAGAGCCGAAATAACAATAAGGCCAAAGAAGAAAGACCAAACTTGAATAGGGTACTCAGCCAATAAATGGGTAATCACCTTCGCTAACGTAAGCACGCTGGTGGCAATTCCTGCTAATAGCGGTAACAAGAAGTTTCCGTTAACGTGTTTCCATAGTGCCTTGATCTGAAATTTTTTCAAGTACTGCAGCGCTTGAAGATCAACGCTGCGGATAGCGTTTAACAGTGTTTCGTAAATGCCAGTAATGAACGCAATTGTTCCTCCTGAGACACCAGGAACTACATCAGCACTACCCATGGCAATACCTTTGAAGTAGAGAAGAATGAATTCCTTAATATTCTTCATTCTTATTTGTCCAGAAAATGATTAAAAGTATCTCCTCTTAACCCTAAACGGATGGTTTCTAACGGAATTAACTCTTCTGGGGCAATATTGCCTAGGTTTACATTGGCACCAACCAACTTAATAAAATAGACTTGTTGTGCTTTTTGAGGAGCTTCCCAAATGATTTTTTCAAAAGGAATTTTGGTAAGAATCTCTTGAACCAAGCCCGAGCGAACTTCTCCTGTTGATCTGAAAAGACCAACGTTACCGCCTTCACGTGCCTCGCCAATTACTTTCCACGCACCAGCGTCAAGCTCTTTCTGCATCAGCTCGATCCATTTGTACGGAGGAATAATTTTTTCCTCGTCTTTAGATCCAACTTCTGAAAGTACAGTTACTTGCTTAGAAAGTTCAGTGATGTATTCGCACTTTTTATCATGATCCATTTCTACCGAACCATCAGATACTTCGGCAAAAGGTACTTTATATTTATCTAGTAGCTTTCTGTAATCGTCAAATTGATTTCTAACAGCAAAAGCTTCGAAAAGCGTTCCTCCAAAGTAAAAAGGAATTCCGGCAGCTCTGTAAACATCGAGTTTAGCTTCTAGGCTAGCGGTTACAAAAGAGGTAGCCCAACCCAATTTAATAATGTCTACATGGTTAGCGCTAACGCTAAGAAAATCTTCTGCTTGTCTAACACTTAGGCCTTTATCCATTACCATGGTGAAGCCTTTTTCTCGTGGTTTTTGTGTCCTTTCGGGCAGGTTATTTAAAAGGTAGTGCATTTAAATTTTGTTTCTGTGCTGATCAATGATCTTGAATAATGCCTTTTGGGTTTCAATTTTAGGAAAGAAATCAAAAAGTACTTCGTGATTTTCAAAGTCCAAAATTAAAGCATTTTCTAGATAAGTAAAGGCTTCTTTGTATCTACCTGCCGAGATTTGGTAAACTACCATTCTGTACATCAAGTCAGAGTTTTCTGGAAGCTCTTCCAAAGCCCTGTCAATCAGTTCAATGGCTTTAATGTGTTCGCCTTGTTCGTAATGAATAAGCGACCAATCGAGCCAAATCATTTCGTTGTTGGGTTCGAGCATTGCGGCCTCTTGATAGGCTTCAAAGCTAGAAACGACATTGCCTACATGCTGTTCGGCATCGGCTATGGCCAACCAATAGTTGGCATTTTCTGGGTCGAGTTTTAGTGCCTTATTGAAAAAATGAATGGCCTCGTAATATTTGTCTTGTTCAGACAAACAACAACCTATTCCATACCAAGCATCTTCATAAAACTGATCTAGTTTTGTAGATTTTCGGTAATACTTCATGGCCAACTCGTATTGTTCTAGCTTTTCATAAGCAGTACCAATACAACAATAGGTTTCTGCCGATGGGCCCTCGTTGGTTAGTGTGTTTTTGTAAGCCTCTAATGCCTCATCATACTTGTCGATGTTCATGTAGGAGTTACCCATATTGAACCAAGCTGATGAAAAAGTGTCGTCAATTACTAGGGCATAATCATAAGCTTTTATCGCTTCTTCGTAGCGCTCTAGCTTGTTTAATACAATTCCCAAATTGTACCAAGCATAGGTAGAATAGGGGTCCTGATCAATAAACTGTTTATAGTAATCAACGCTATCTTCCAGCTTGCCAGTTACATCTAGGCAGTAAGCAAGCTCATAGAGTGCGCTTTCGTGGTTTAAGTTTAGCTCGATAGCCTTTTTGTAATTACCAATTGCCTCTTCAAATTTTGAATTGGTTTGGTAGGTAAGGCCTATGTTATAATATACTTCCGATTTATCTTCGGCATAATCGAGCGTGTTGAGCAAGAGCTCAACGGCTTTTTCGTATTCTCCCAAAAAGGAATAGATAGTTCCTTTTACGGTGTTTAATTCCACATCATTTGGATGCAAATTTTGAGCTTCATCAATTACCCTAAGGGCTTCTTGATAATTTTCTTTACCAATGTAGCATTGCGCCATTAGTAAACTTATTTCTTGAGAAAACGGGAATTGATCGATGGCAAGTTTGCATGCTTTTAAACCCTTGCCAAATTGAAGGTGATCGATATAATACTGAATAATAGTTTCGTATTCAGTGATATCGAAAAAATTATATGTCTTTTGCTTGAGTTGCTCTTCGAATTTCTTGATCAGCCCACGTTCCTCTTCTCTGCTAGGATAGTCTTCTTGCATCTATTTTCGAAAGGTTTATTCAAAGTAAGGAATAAATGAATGGCAAACTATGTGGCCCTGTCTTTTTTTTCCTGATCTGTTTATAACCGTGTTTTTTTAAAGGTTGTGCATAGATTTAAGTTCTCTAACGCTCCAATCTAAAGTTTCGTTCATGGGGCGAAACTCAAAATCTAAAGCTTCTTTTACTTTATCATTTCTAAAGTGATAATGCATGCGCGACAGCCTTGCTGTATCGTTTGTGATTAGCGCACTTTGGCGCATAATTCTGGATCGGATAAATTCTAATTTCACAGCTACTTTGAGCATCCAATAGGGTACTGGTTTAGTAGGTGGTTTTTTGCCAAATCGGCTGGCTACTTCTTTAAAGAAATCTTTGAATTCTCTTGTGCCAGCATTTAGTACGAACCTTTCGTTTTGAATGTTTGAGTTAAGTAGCTTAACACATATTTCGGCCACATCGCGTACGTCAACAAAGTTGATGGTGCCTTCGGGGTGAAATGTTTTACTGTCGTATGCATATTTAAAAACGGAGGTGCTTCCGCTACCCCAAAGCCCTGGGCCTAAAACTACGGAAGGGTTTACGATTTTCACGTTTAAGCCTTCTTGAGCACCACGCCAAACCTCTAGTTCTTGCATGTATTTAGACCGGGCATAAATAGAATCGTATTCTGTGCCTTCCCATTTATCTTTTTCATCAATAAATTTCTGGCCGGGCTTTCTACCTAAAGCGGCTACCGAACTTATTTGAACGAAATTTTTAACTCCTGCCTTTAAGCAAGCATTTACCAAATCGGCTGTGCCTTGTACATTGGTTTTGTGCATTCTATCCTCATCTCTTTTATCGAATGAGATGATAGCCGCTCCGTGAATCACTCCATCAATATCCTTCAACGCTTCGAGAAGAAAGGTGGTGTCGTTCATGTCACCATTCACCCACTCAATCTGGTCAGCAATATCTTCGATCAAAGTCAGTTGGCTGCTTTCACGTCTTATAGCCCGAATGGGCTGGCCATTTTTAATAAGCTCTCTACAAATAAAGCTACCGAGCAGGCCAGTAGCACCAGTAACAAAAACCATAGTTCTAAAGGGTGTTATTTAGAAGATCTAAGTTCATTAATTTTTTAAAATACTTTGTTTTTACTGCCTCTTTCAAGAGATTAACATGCCCCATGTTGTGGCAGTCTGTACCAATAAGTTGCACAGCCTTCATGTCGATAAGCTTTTCTGCAAACTTTTGAACTGGCTTAGAATAACAACCCGTTAGGGAAATTATGTTCAGCTGTAAAATGATGTTTCTGTCCATCAACTCATCTAGTAAATAGTCACTTTGCATTAAGTATAAATAGCGTTCTGGATGAGCAAAGACAGGTTTGTAGCCTTTTAAGCTTAGTTTGAAGGTGACCTCTTTTAGCTGCGGGGGCATGTTCATAAATGGGGTCTCAAACAAAACGTATTTTTTGCCGAAGGTCATTAATGGAGCGCCTGAGTCTATCAGTTCTACGAATGATTCATCGAGGTAATATTCTGTGGCGGCTTCTAATTGAATATTGATACCTTCTTTTTTAATGGCTTCGCGCATGATTTCCAGCCCTGCATTAATATTCTCGGGCGAGTTATCATAAGTGCCAGGCATTGAATGCGGAGTTGTAATTACCTTTTCATAACCCAAGGCTTCCATTTCACGCAAGACTGTAAGCGATTCTTCAATAGATTGCACACCGTCATCAATCGCAGGGATTAAATGAGAATGGATATCTGTTTTGATTGGCAAAACGGAAGCTGGAGAAGTATCCTTTGGCTTTAAAAAAGAAAGTATACTCAAAATAGAGGTGCGTTTTTATACGCTGCAAAATTAGGTAAAAGTTTATCCTTTTCAGACACGATTGGGTTTTCTATTTGCCAATCAATATTTAATTCAGGGTCATTCCATAAAACACCCCCTTCAGACGCTTTATTGTAGTAGTTGGTACACTTATATGAAAAAACGCTGTCTTCCAAAGCTAAGAAACCATGCGCAAAACCAACGGGAACTAGAAACAGGTTATGTTTTTTGGCATCTAAAATAACGGTATGGTGTTTTCCAAAAGTTGGTGAATTTGGCCTTAGGTCCACGGCCACATCCATTACTTTACCCAAAGCAACTCTTACAAGTTTTGCTTGTGCATAAGGCTGGCTTTGGAAATGAAGCCCGCGTAATGTACCCTTCACCGAAAACGATTCATTGTCTTGAACAAAGTCTGTTTGTATTCCGAGTTCTTCGAAGGTCTTTTTTCGATAAGACTCAAAAAAGTATCCTCGGTCATCTCCGAAAACGGTAGACTCAATTTCGTATAGGCCATCAAAGCCAGTTTCTATAATTTTCATTGCGTAAAAAATTCCTTTCAAACTTAAGCCGTTAAGCTGTCTTATCAAACGATAAGGTAATGCAAAACTATTATACCCTTAAATGGTGTTTATACTTTTTAGTTTGATGAAGTGATTTCTAAGTTGAATTTAGAAATGGTTTCGATAAGTAGTAATTTTGATGCTTTATGGGAGGATATTTAACAACTGATACTGAGAAAGAAACCGCAGTTTTGGTAGCTTTAATTAATAGGGAGCAGCCAGAAGAAAAGGTAATCGAATATTTAGATGAATTGGCTTTTTTGGCCGATACAATGGGACTTGAGGTTAAAAAATCGTTTACGCAACGGCTTGATAAACCTGAGATAAGAACCTTTGTAGGAAAAGGTAAGTTTGAGGAAATCTATACTTATATTAAGGCTGAAGGTATACAAGTAATTATTTTTGATGACGACTTGAGCCCTTCACAGCTTAGAAATATAGAGAGAGAATTGCAGATCAAGATTTATGATCGAAGTTTACTTATTCTAGATATATTTTTGAAAAGAGCACAGACTGCTCAGGCTAAAACGCAAGTGGAGCTGGCAAGGTCTAAGTATTTATTACCTAGGCTTACACGATTGTGGACTCACCTCGAAAGACAAAGAGGAGGAACGGCTACACGAGGTGGTGCTGGCGAGAAGGAGATTGAAACGGATAGAAGACAAATCCGAAACCAAATTACCGTACTGAAAAAGAAACTGGAGAAAATTGAATTACAGAACGAAGTTCAGCGAAAATCCAGAACTAATATTGTGCGTGTGGCTTTGGTAGGCTATACCAATGTTGGTAAATCTACCCTTATGCGTTTAATGACGAAGGCAGATGTATTGGCGGAAAATAAACTTTTTGCTACTGTAGATTCTACCGTGCGAAAAGTAGCCATCGATGACATCCCTTTTCTATTGTCCGATACAGTAGGTTTTATCCGAAAGTTGCCAACACATTTGATTGAATCTTTTAAATCTACTTTAGACGAGGTAAGAGAAGCCGATATTCTTTTACATATCGTGGATGTTTCACATCCTTACTATCAAGATCAAATGGAAACGGTAAGCCAAACTTTGGTAGACCTTGGTGCGGCTGATAAACCAACGATCATTATTTTTAATAAAATTGACAAATTGCTTGAGTCTTTAGACCCTGAAATAGAAGAGGAAATGGAACATCCGCCCATGACGCTAGAAAGGTTGAAAAAAACCTACTTAAATGCTGAAGGTGAAAGCGTTGTGTTTATTTCGGCTGAGAAAAAAGAGAATATTGCTGAAATGCGTGAAGTGATTTTCGAAAAGGTGAAAAAGCAGCACATGACCATCTTTCCAAATTACTTGAAAGACACGTATTATTAATTAATTTTGCCTCTCTTAGAAAGGAATGGTCCCGTAGTTCAACGGATAGAATAGAAGTTTCCTAAACTTTAGATACAAGTTCGATTCTTGTCGGGATCACTTTTAACAATAACTAACAACTGTAAACAAGAGGTAAGCCACTGAAAAACAGTGGCTTATTTGCTGTTAAGGCCTGTTAGTTCTCTTGTCCTGTCTTGTTAGTTCCCGTAAATTGTTATACAAATTATGGGAGTCTCTTTTAAGCCAATTTTCAATCGAAACTATTAATGAACCACAAGGAATACGATAACTAAAAATAAAGAGGAGTCCTTAAGTTGGAATCTCCTGATTTTCCTTCATATGAGGATTTTGAAGTAGAGATCAGCTATTGTAATGCATGTGGTAATTGTTATTGGGATGGGTGTGTGAAGATGTGTGGGTGTGAATAGACTACAAACTATCCAAAAGTTCATTAAGCAGCTTGGAGAGCTCTAAGTGTTTTCTGGGGTTGTCTTCTTTTAACCGTTTCAGGTTTTGTGATTTCCATTGAACCGATGGGAATCGTTCAAAATTATAGATACTCCAGTTAGGGCTAAGTTCTTTAAGGCTTAATAGAAACTTCTTGTCTTGATCTTCCAAGTTGTTCTGAATAGTTTTTATCAATTCTAGTCTCGTTGCCTCATATTCTTCATAAGTGAATGGTTCAATGGTCATTCCTTCAAACTGATTGATAAACGCCTGACTTTGGTCGAGTAGGTTTGGGCTTAAAAGTTCATGAATAGGTCGGTTACTGCTAAGAATACAAAGAATCAATCCTTTTTTGATTTCTTCAGTAAGCCCTTCATTTTCCAACATTAGTTTAACATCAAACAAATCTCTGGGATGTTGCCTGTCAAGGGCAGCGCAGATTTTTCCGCCATAAAGCTGGCCGATAGAAACTACTTGCGTAGCACAAAAAGCATCGAATTCTTCCTGAGCACTATTACATAAAACCAGCTTGACAGGAGGCTCTAGTAGCCCTCGATTCGTTTGATTGACCTCTATCTTGATTTGAACACCTCGATTGACAACCTGAAGCTTTGAAATATCTTTTTGAAATTGAATATCTGCTGAAGGTAAAATATTTGTAATGTTTTCCTTTATGCGTAATAAGGCTTCAGCAATCCTTTGAAAAGAAGTATTTCTATCTTCAATAGGGATATAAGTGAGGTCTATATCTACCGAAAGCCGGGGCATGTCTCTTACAAAAAGGTTGATGGCCGTGCCTCCATGGAGTGCGAAACATTCTTCTTTGGCCACTTCAGGAAGTACTTGAAGCATTAGTGAAACCTGAGATTTATAGAATGGTTCCGCCATTACTTTCCAATGCTTTAGGTACTGTGATTTTGTATTTGCTTACATAAGCACCATTTTCTACAAGACTTCTTTTTCCGTGCCCTAGATCTATTTTCTCAAGGTTCAAGTACTCAAACCAGCTGTGCTTTGCTTTTTCGGCCATGTAGAGAAATAGCCGCTTTACTTTTACGGATGTACAACTTTCCAAAAGTTCTTGCACTTGGTCAGGCCTTAGATTGTTCAAAGGCTCAAATAATTCATAGCATTCTGTAAAGTCCTCATTGTTTGAGCTTAGGTAAAGGCATTCCATTAAAGCTCTAGCTGGACTGGATATTTTTATAGCGAACTCTTTGACCTGAAATTCAGTGAGCCCTAAGGTACTATCTAAAAACTTGGTAGAGAAGTATTCTATCTGGGTTCCCCAATTATGCTGAATGAACCAAGTGGGTAAGTTTTCTCCTTTGGTTCCAAATAGGTAAACCCTTTTACTTGAAAGCTCTAAATAATGGGCTTTGCCTTGCATAGCTAAGGCAGACTTGCCTCCAAAATGAGTTGATAGCCCCAGTTGAGTTTGAAGGGAATAGAGCGCGCCTGATATATTTACATGGTCGCCTGTGCGTATCATGGCTCCGGACCCTATGGACTCTAGCCATTGACTTTCTCGATACCTTCTCTGGAGATCGAAGCTATACCCTTTATCTACAAGCCAAGAGGCAAGAAGTACAGTTCCTCTAGGTTGTATTTTAAGAAGTTGGTTTATTTTAGATGTATTAACAGTACTCACAGTACGAATATATGATTTATTTTAAACCAACACCATTAAGTGGTTTATAAAAATGTACAGAGCAGTACTTATAGTACGACTATTAATGTCAAAATAAACCAATCACTCTTCTTCCAAGTAGAGTATTCTTATTTAAGATTTCGATAAACCGATAATATAGGTATCAAAAACTCCATCCCGCAGAACTAATAACCCTTAATTGTTTTAGTATTTTCAATCATAAAATCTAATAATTTTAGTTAACTAAAATTATTAGATTTGTGTTAACTTTTGGAAAGACTACTGAATTGGAAAAGACGATCCTTCATCTCGATATGGATACATTTTTTGTGTCTGTTGAACGCCTGCTCGATAATAGACTTATTGGCAAGCCTGTACTTATTGGCGGGGTTACCGATCGCGGGGTAGTGGCGGCTTGTAGTTACGAGGCGCGGGCTTATGGAGTGCATTCGGCCATGCCCATGAAACGAGCCAAAGAACTTTGTCCAGATGCCATCCAAATTCGGGGTAATTCCGCTACTTATACCAATTATTCCGAGGACGTAACCAACATCATAAAAGAAACAGTACCGCTTTACGAAAAATCATCTATCGATGAGTTTTATGCTGACTTGACAGGCTTAGATAAGTTTTACAATAGCTATACCATGGCTTTGGAGCTGCGTAAACGGATTATTAAAGAAACTGGGCTGCCCATTTCTTTTGGTTTATCGAAGAATAAAACCATTTCTAAAATAGCTACAGGCGAAGCAAAGCCAAATAATCAAATTATGGTAGAGTTGGGCACAGAAGTGCCCTTTATTGCTCCGCTTTCCATCAGTAAAATCCCGATGGTGGGTGAAAAAGCTCAACAAACACTGTACAGTTTGGGAGTAAAGCAAATCAAGACCATTCAGGAAATGCCTATGGAGCTGATGGAAAAAGTGCTGGGCAAAAATGGGGTGAGCATTTGGAAGAAGGCGCAGGCGCTGGACAGTTCGCCAGTGATGCCTTACAACGAACGAAAGTCAATTTCTACGGAAAGAACTTTTGACCGAGACACTATTGATGTAGTTAAACTTAAAGGTATACTGCTGGCCATGGCCGAAAATCTTGCTTTTCAGTTGCGCAGGGGTCAAAAGCTTACTTCTTGCGTTACTGTCAAAGTCCGCTATTCCGATTTCAATACTTATACGCTTCAGTCTCGAATTCCATATACCTCTGCAGACCATGTACTGATTGCGAAGGTATTGGAGCTGTTTAATAAACTCTACCATAAACGACTTTTGGTCAGACTGATTGGAGTCCGCTTTAGTCATTTGGTGGAAGGAAGTTACCAGATCAATCTTTTTGAAGACATAGAAGAGCAGCTCAATCTTTATCATGCCATGGACAAAATGCGCGACAAATATGGTGACCGTGTAGTGATGCGCGCAGCTGGTATGGAAGCTAGAACCATCAGTCGTTTCAATCCATTTAATGGTGAACCTCCACCATTGTTGCCGAACAGGAGACGATAATTGATAAAAAAATGGCCTTAGCATGTACCTCAACACCCATTCCTATTTTAGCTTTAAATACGGCACTATTAAAACAGCCGAGTTGCTTGCTCAAATGCAGAGAGCCGGGGTGCGTACTTTTGCTTTAACGGACATTAATAGCACGGCTGCCAGTCTCAATTTTGTACGGATGGCACCAAAATATGGAGTCAAGCCAGTTTTGGGAATTGATTTCAGAAATGGAGCCGACCAGCTTTTTGTAGCCATTGCCAAAAACAACGAGGGCTTTAAAGAGCTTAATGATTACCTCTCTAAGTTTCTTCATTCGGGAGAAAATGTTCCAGACCGAGCTCCAGCTTTTCAGCATGCTTTTGTGGTGTACCCTTTTCAGAAATACACCCATTTTCAGCTTCGCGAAAACGAATTTATTGGTATAAAGCCTGCCGATTTAATTAAGCTGGTTTATCCGCCACACCAGATGGAAAAGACCAAACTGGTGATGTTGCCAACCGCTACATTCAGAAGTAAAATTGATAAAGAGACTGGGGAAAGGGTTGTCCTGAAAAAGGACTTTAATGCCCATCGTTTGTTGCGAGCCATTGATAACAATACACTACTGAGTAAACTGCCTAAGACAGAAGAAGGCAGCGCAGAGGATTTCATTCGGCCTGTGGAGGAGTTAAAGGAACTGCATCGAGATCACCCCTATATGATCACCAATACCGAAAAGCTACTGGATGAATGCAGTATCCATTTTGATTTCGAAGGGGAAAACCTGAATAAAAATCAACGCACTTATTGCGGTAGTCCCGAGGCAGATTATCAAATGTTGGAAAGGCTTTGCAAAAAAGGTTTTGATTATCGTTACCCACAGCCTACCCAAGAAATTCTAAATCGTATTCAAACGGAATTAGAGGTGATCAAGCAACAGGGTTTTATGTCTTATTTTTTGATCAATTGGCGCATTTGTCAGTATGCCCGAAGCAAAGGCTATTTCTATGTAGGTAGAGGCAGTGGAGCCAACTCTGTAGTGGCTTATTTACTGCGTATTACTGATGTAGACCCCATAGAACTCGACCTTTATTTCGAGCGTTTTATCAATCTTTATAGAAAAAATCCACCTGATTTCGATATTGATTTTTCGTGGAAAGACAGAGAAGACATTACCAACTTCATTTTTTCAGAATTTAAGAATGTTAGCTTGTTGGCTGCTTATAGTACTTTTCAGTTTAGGGCCATTGTGCGCGAACTGGGCAAAGTACTCGGTGTGCCTCCGCACGAGATTGATTATATCCAGTCGGCTAAAGTGGAGGACTTGGACGAGCTACATTTGCTGGTTTTGCGTTATGGAAAGTACATCGAGAATTTTCCCAGCCACCTGAGTATTCATGCGGGCGGAATTCTGATTTCGGAGCAACCCATCCATTATTATACTGCTACCTACCTTCCCCCCAAGGGTTTTCCTACCACTCATTTCGATATGGTTGTGGCCGAAGATGTGGGCTTATATAAATTCGATATTCTGAGCCAGCGCGGTTTGGGAAAGATCAAGGAGAGCTTGTCAATTATTTCTAAAAATCACCCTGAAGATCCGTATTTTGATATTCATAATATTGCTCAGTTTAAAAAAGACCCAAAAATCAAAGCCATGCTGCGCGAAGGGCAGGCCATCGGTTGCTTTTATGTAGAATCGCCCGCCATGCGCATGCTGCTCAAAAAACTGAGGGTGGAAGAGTACCTGGGCCTGGTGGCGGCCAGTTCGGTCATTCGGCCTGGGGTGGCCAAATCGGGCATGATGCGCCAATATATTTTGCGCTTTCGCGAACCCGAAAAACGAAAAGAAGCTCACCCAACCATGTTAAGTATTATGCCCGAAACTTTTGGTGTAATGGTGTATCAGGAAGATGTAATTAAAGTGGCACATTACTTTGCCGACCTTACTTTGGCCGAAGCCGATGTGTTGCGCAGGGGTATGTCGGGGAAATATCGTTCACGTGAGGAGTTTCAAAGCGTTCGTGATAAGTATTTTGAAAATTGCGCGGCCAAAGGCCATTCTCATCAGTTGGCAGCAGAAATATGGCGGCAAATCGAAAGCTTTGCTGGTTATGCTTTTGCTAAAGGTCATTCGGCCAGTTATGCTGTAGAAAGTTACCAAAGCCTTTTTCTGAAAGCCTATTATCCGCTGGAATACATGGTAGCAACCATGAACAACGGTGGTGGTTTTTACAGTGTGGAGTTATATGCGCACGAGGCCTTTATGCACGGAGCTGATATTCAAGCGCCTTGTGTAAATCAAAGCGAACAACTCTGTACCATTTATGGTAACACCATTTTTATGGGCTTGGCATTTATTGGTGCGTTAGAACAAAACACGGTACAGGAAGTGCTCACAGAAAGGCAAAAGAACGGAGTATTTATGAGCTTCGATCACTTCTTGAAAAGGGTACAGATTTCGCTCGATCAGCTAAGCTTGCTTATCCGAATTAATGCTTTTCGTTTTACAGGCTACACCAAAAAGGAATTGCTTTGGGAGGCTTATCTTAAGCTAGGCCAGCAGAAAAAAACCAAACCAGCCAAAATGCTTTTCGATCCAGAAGTAAAGCACTATAAATTACCTGAACTCAACTATGATCTGTTGGAAGATGCTTTTGATCAGATTGAATTACTTGGCTTTCCGCTTTGCAACCCTTTCCATTTATTAAAAGAGCAGCCAGAAAAAGAGGTGATGGCAAGGGAAATGGAGCAGCATAGAAACAAGCTAGTGAAAATGGTGGGTTACTTAATTCATGTAAAGAGCACTACTACTTCGGGCGGAAAACGAATGCAGTTTGGGACATGGATTGACCGTGAAGGCCACTTTATAGACAGCACCCATTTTCCTCCAGTAGCAGCAAAGTACCCTTTTAGAGGGAAAGGTATTTATGAAATTACAGGCAAGGTGGTAGAAGAGTTTGATTTTTTCAGTCTGGAAGTGGTAGCTATGCAAAAGCTTCCATTTATCCATGATCCTCGCTTAGCATTGGCCTCAAGACATGCGAGTAATGGATAATCCTTGTGGAAAATCTACCCAACCTTCTACATTTTGTTTCGCTAACGCTACAAAATAGCAACGGATACATAAAACCAATTCCTTTACCTAAACTGGGCTATTTCATTTTAAAATAGGATAAATAGATAATTCACTTCAGTGAGGTGGGCTTGGAACAGATTTTTCTTTACAAAAGCAAAATCACCAAAAATGGATAAGCACCACCTACAAGAAATAAAGACACAAGAGCAGCACATGGCCTTTGAGAAAAGTGTTCTTGATGATATTGAGGCATTGAAATTCATGCTGCGCGAAGATTGGTTTGAAAACGATATTCAACGGATTGGTTCCGAACAGGAAATGGACATTGTGAATGAACTCTGCCGACCCGCCTTGGTAGGAAATGATATTGTGAACGAGCTAGATCGGAGTGATGTAGTAGAAGAATATGCTCGATTCAACCTAGAAATCAATAGTGATCCTATTGAATTGTATGGGGGCTGTTTCGATCAATTACATCGGCAATTAAAAGATAAACTGCATGTAATTCAAACCAAGGCCAAAGAGCATAAAAGCGCAGTGTTATTGACTGGAATTTTGCCTACGCTTCGAAACTCAGACCTTAGTTTAGGTGCATTGTCGCCTAGTTTGCGCTATAAAACAATGCTCAAGTTGATTAATCAGCGCAGGGGAGGAAACTACGAATTTCATATCGAAGGAATTGACCAATTGATTAGTAGGGAGAACCCAACGGTGTATGGAGGTTCGTTCACAAGCTTTCAAATCCATTTACAGATTCCCTCACCGGACTTTGCGGAGGCCTATAATTGGGCGCAGTTAATCTCAGGTCCAGTGATGGCGGCTTGTACCAATAGTCCTATTTTTTTAGGGAAGCGTTTGTGGCACGAAACCCGAATTGCCCTGTTTGGCCAAACTACAGACACTCGAAAACCTTATAAAAACCTAATTAATGAAAGGCCGAGAGCAGCTTTTGGCGATGACTATGTGACCAAAGGAATTGTTGACCTTTTCAAACGAGACATTACCAATTACAAGGCTTTTGTCATGACTAACTCGGATGCTAACTCGTTGGAAACTGTGAAAAACGGACAAGTACCTTCATTGGAGTCTCTTAAATTTCATAACGGAACTGTATACCGTTGGAACCGTCCATGTTTGGGTACCGAAGGCAAAAAGCCTCATTTAAGGATTGAGAACAGGTATATTCCTTCAGGCCCTACTTTGGTAGATGAAATTGCCAATGCTGCTTTCTGGATTGGCTTAATGGAGGGACGCCCTAAAGAGGTTAAAGATTTTTCTAAACTTTTAGCTTTTGATCATGTGCGTGCTAATTTTTCTAAAGCAGCACAATGGGGTTTAGAAAGTCAGTTTCGTTGGTTTGAAGGTGAACTCGTGCCCGCACAAGACCTTATTCTAGATCACTTGCTACCCATGGCAAAGGATGGACTAGAGAAAAAAGGGGTGTCGAAAGACTCTATAGATAAGTATTTGAATATTATTGAACATAGAGTGGCTAAGGCAAAAACTGGGTCGATTTGGATGCTAGATAGTTTTAGAAACTTGAGAAAAAATGCTTCAGTATCTGATGCTTCTCTTACCATTACTTCTTTCTGTAAAGAAAATTGCTTGCTCGAAACGCCCGTACACGAATGGCCAATTCTGACCAAAAAGTACGCCTATTTTAGCCCAATTAAGAGCAAAACAGCCGAAGACATTATGAACTCCGACATTTTCACCATAAGGAAACATGACTTGCTTGATTTTGGTGATCAGGTAATGCAATGGAAGAACTTGACGCACGTGCCAGTAGAAGATGAGAAGGGAAAACTATGCGGAATATTAGCCAAGTCAGATATTTCTGAAAAGTCGAATCGAGAATGTGCTGTGGAGGAAGTGATGCTTAAAGACTTTATAAGTGTTTGTCCTGAAACTTCTTTTTTAGAGGTGAAAAAACTCATGAAGAAGAATGGAATACACTGTTTGCCTGTCATGGTTAAAGGAACATTGGCAGGTCTTATTTTAGAAGAGGATGTAAAAAAAGTAAGTGAATTTGAGTCCTCATAAAACTAATGAATTATGAATGACACAGAACAAAGGGTACATCTTGCTCCATTAATAGAAGATATTGAACTGGAGCGAATTGTTGGTAAAATTGAAAACAAAGAGTCCAATCGATTAGGGGTAATTACTACTGGCGTTCACGGTAATGAGCCGAGTAGTGTTTTTGCCGCAAAGAAAGTACTTCGAAAAATAGAGCTTGCTAAACTGAAACTGAAAGGCACGCTTTTAGTATTGACCGGAAACATAAAAGCCTTACAACAAAACGTTCGGTTTATAGATGAAGATTTAAACAGGTTATGGGAAAGTAAACGGATTCGCTCTTTTATTAAAGCTCCTAAAACCTCAGAAGAAAAGGAGGCCAAAGAGATGTATGAAGCCATGGAGCCATACTTAGGTAGATATGCTGAGAGCTTTTTCTTAGACTGTCATACCACTTCCTCTCAAACCATGCCTTACATCAGTTCGGCAGATCAAGCAGATAGTTACCGCTTTGCGCAGCAATTCCCAGTACATACCGTGGTTGGGTTTTCCAATCATGTGGCGTGGTCGCTCAATGATTTTTTTATGGATGAAGGATTTACCGGTTTTACTTTTGAGGCGGGCCATCACCATGCTTTTACTTCTTTAGAAAACCATGAAGCCATGATTTGGCTCTTTCTGTGTAAGTCGGGCTTAATTGATCCCGATGACTTAGAAGACAAAGATGAGTGCCGAAGTAATTTGGCAAAATATGCGCCCGATGGCGCAAGCTTATTTCAAATTCAGTACCATCATAAACTTGTAGATAGAAATAGTTTTGTTATGAATCCGGGCTATGTCAACTTTCAAAAAATAAAGAAAGGTGAACATTTGGCAGTAGAGCATGAGAAGGAGGTAGTGTCTCATCTAGATGGTAGAATTTTGATGCCGTTATACCAAAAACTGGGGCAAGAAGGTTTTTTTATTATAACCCCGCACCATTATAATAATTAACAATAACAGGCCTTAGGCTTAGAATAATTACAAAGCATTTTTTGGAAACGACATTCTATAAATAATTACTACTTTTGAGAATGCACAAAAGCCTAAGGAAAAGGATTTACATCATCATATTTGAAGCCGATACACCTGCGGGTAAGGCCTTTGATGTAGCTTTACTTTGGGCCATTGTAATTAGTGTATTGGCAGTAATTTTAGAAAGCGTAAAATCACTTAACGAGCATTACGGTCAGCTTTTTAAAATAGTAGAATGGGTACTCACCATAGGTTTCTCTATTGAGTTTATTCTGCGTTTATATGTTTCTGAAACCCCCAGAAAATACGCCTTTAGCTTCTACGGAATCATTGATTTATTGGCAGTATTACCTGCTTATATCAGTCTGGTTTTTACCGGAACTCAGTACCTACTTATTATTCGTGCATTAAGATTGCTCAGGGTTTTTAGAATTTTAAAACTAGGGCGCTTTGTGGGTGAAGGCGAACAATTGGCCAGAGCTTTAAAGGCTAGTAGGCATAAAATAACAGTGTTTTTAGGTTCGGTACTTACGGTGGTAATGATTACCGGAACGGCCATGTACATGATCGAGGGAGGCGAAAACGGCTTTACCAGTATTCCAGTCAGTATGTATTGGGCCATTGTAACACTTACTACGGTAGGCTATGGCGATATTGCCCCGCAAACTGTAATTGGTCAGTCATTGGCTTCGTTTATTATGATTATGGGTTATGCAATTATAGCCGTACCTACAGGTATTGTAACCGCAGAACTGACCAAAGACAACGCTGAAAGAAAAAAAGTAAAGTGTCCGAATTGTCATCAAACAGGACATGAAGCCATTGCGCATTACTGCAAATTTTGTGGCACTGCGTTAATACTTCCAGATGAAAAATAAGCAGAAACTAGAAGCGTACTCTCCTGAAGAAGAATTAGCTAACGCATGGACACATGGAATTGCGACCGTTTTAGCGATCGTTGGGACGGTATTCTTATTATTGAAAACCCCAGCAAATGCTACTGAAAAACAAGTTGGGTTCTTGGTGTTTGGCCTGAGCATGGTTTTGCTTTATGCCGCTTCAACGGCTTATCACAGTGTCAAATCACAACAGCGAAAATCATTATATAAGAAGTTAGATCACATCGCCATTTACGTTCTAATCGCAGGAACTTTTACGCCATTTTGTTGGGTGGTGCTTCGCGAAGAAGCTTTGGGGATGAATGTGCTAGTCGCTGTTTGGGCAATTGCCTTTGCAGGCACCATTTTCAAGATTTTCTTTACTGGCAAGCTCGAAGTGTTTTCTCTCATTTCTTATTTGGGAATGGGCTGGTTGGGCTTTACTCTGTTCTCGCGTTTGTCAGAGTTGATTTCTCCAGAAGCTGTAAACTTGATGCTCTATGGCGGATTGTGCTACACGGGGGGCGTGATTTTTTACCTGATGCGTAAACTGAAATACCATCATGCCATTTGGCACATTTTTGTTACGGCTGGAACCGCATTTCATTTTGCAGCAGTCTATTTGTTTGTGCTTCCCTTCGGAAATTAATTTTTAGGTTTGAAAATAAATTCGTGAAACGGATGCCACTGTTTGCCATCATGTTTTAATAGCCAAAAAGAATTGACTTCGATTTCACCCTCGAAGCTTTTGTGCTCAAATTCGGGCCAAGCTTTGTAAAAACCTTCCTTTTTTAAGTCTCGAAAAGCCACGGTTATGTGCGGATGAAAGCCACGGTTATGTGTGGGGTTAAAAAGCTTCATTTCACGCCAAGTAAAGCGGGTAAGTTGCTCTTGAAATGCATTCAGTTCTGTAGAAGGCTTATTCTTAATGAAGATAGCTTTCGGGGGGAAAGCCCCAAAACCATCCAATTGAATTTTAAATGGATTTACATTAGTTGTTTGTGCAAGTAAATTAATCAGTTGAGCTTCTTTCTTTGCTTTCCATAGAAAAGGCATATGCAAAGTGAGGTGAGCTGGCGACCGTAAAGCACCTTTACTTCTGTAAGCTTCCACAAAATACTGTTTGACTTTCATGATTTCAGAAGCCAAAGGTTCGGTGGGAAGAATAGCGATGAAGTAGCGGTTCACGGTTCTGGGTTTAGTATTCAAAATTAGGCTTACTTTTTTTGAACAAGAGTCTTTTGGTGTAATAATTCTTTCTTAAAAAAAGAGAGGTGTCAAAGTACAGTTTTAAGGTTTATGGCATAACCTTTGGTAACGACTGCTTAAATTTGAAGCCTTTATGCAAGCACCTAAATACTTTTTAGTCATACTACTTTCTTTTACCTTTTTAATGGGGTGTAAAAACGATGATGACTCTCCAAAAATTAAGTTCTCAGCAGAACAATTAAAAGCGGTGTATGGTAACTCTCAAAAGTCATGGAGAGTAACGGCCTACTATACCAATTATAGCAATAATGAATTGAGTGATTTTAATGATTGCTATAAAGACGATGTCTACATTTTTAAAGCTGATAACCAAGAAGTTGAAGTTGTTTTAGGAGAATTGGGTTGTTATTGGCCTGAGCCGGACGAGCAAGTGGCTACGGTAAAGTATTTTTATGATGAACCCACTGGTAAATTTATCATAGAGCACAGTAGAGGTGAGACAAGTGGTGATCTTTTTGCTTCGCAATACTATTTGTTGGAACTCGAAGAAATGTCTGAAACCCGTTTACTTTTTGGCTCAGGCGAAAATGGAAAGTACTCCCGAGCAATTGTATTGGAGGCTGCTGAATGAGTGAATAGATTTTAATTTGTTTTTCTTCAGATAGAAAATAAGTTAATTTCCGAAGTTGAAATTGACTTTATGAAAAGATACTCGCTTTACCTTCTATTCGTATCGGCTTTTGGTTTGCTCATAAGCTGCGGTAGTACTAATGAAAAATCGGCTGATGTTGCTGCTGTTTACGAATTGAAAATTGTCGATTCCGTCCAAGTTAACCTCCTGTCTTCAGGCTTAAATATTGCCGATGTAAAGGACGAAACAGGTGAAATTTTGGCCTATCAAACGAGGCCTCCAGTAGCGTACATACTTAACCCAGAAGGTGAAGTGCTTAAAACTATGGACCGGCCATCAGCCGACCCACAAGCCGTGGGAGATTACTTACTCTCTGGTGAATTTTATGAGGATGGAATTGCTTTAATGGGGCGTACACAAGTGAAAACCTACGACATGGATTTCAACTTCAGAAAGTCAACAAAAGCTCACATAAACTATTCAGGTATGATTCATATGGGCCTGAATCAGGTTTTTGAAATCAAAGGCAAAGATCATAATAGATTACTGGCTTATATGGGGCCAGAAACAGATTTAGGAGCTCATTTGCCAGAGTTTTATAAAGAATTCAAAGTAGCGACTATTGTCGATCCTCATTTGGCTGGAGAAGAAAGCTTGACTCCTGAGAACTTAGATAATGAAGTGTACAAACCGATTGGTGGACTTACGGACGATAGCAGGTATGTTTCAGCAGGGAAGGCTTTCTACTTTATGAAACCTGTGATTGATGTAAGGGACAATATGCTTTACTATGCCTATGAGGATGATACTTCCTTATTTACAGTCTCACTTCCGAGTGGAGAGTTGGTAGAGAAAATCCGCATTCCGTTTGATAACTTTATTTTGTTTGAAGGCTATACCATGGGTGAAGCAGGCTTTAAAGAGCAAATGGAGCCTAGAGATTGGAGTGGGAAAATTAGTAAACTCTATAAGGTTGGTGATTTTGAAGT
This sequence comes from Roseivirga ehrenbergii, assembly GCF_001593005.1. GTDB lineage: Bacteria > Bacteroidota > Bacteroidia > Cytophagales > Cyclobacteriaceae > Roseivirga > Roseivirga ehrenbergii. The sequence continues at coordinate 6,225 of NZ_LQZQ01000023.1, read as the reverse complement.
ACTGATTTATTCTTCTGGAATAAAGTTAAAAGATGTTCAAGCCCTTGGTCTGGATTCGCCCGACTTTAGAGAAAAGATTTCAAAAGCCAATCCTCAAAAACACTTAATCTTGAAAAATGGAGTCAGAATGAATTCCAACCTGAGTCTTCCTGAAAAAATAACTTATTTCGATATGGCAGATAATGAGGGCTTTCTTTGGGCGCATCAAGACATTAGCAAGCTAGAAGAAGAACCCGACTTGATTACTTTTTATAAGCTCAAAGTGGTTGAGGTGAAGTAAACTCATTCAACCGATCAGGAAAATCAAGTTTGGCAAGAAATTAATTAGCCGTAAATTCCTCGCTGTTAACTCTACATTTATGAAAAGAACACTCCTCTGCCTGTGCCTTTTGGCATTCACACTTTTTCAAACCCAAGCGCAATCGCTTAAAAGCCCAGATGAATTCTTGGGATATAAATTGGGTACACGATTTACACCTAATTATAAAGTGGTAGACTACTATGAGTACGTCACCAATCAGCTGAGCAATGCAAAAATTCATCAGTATGGCCAAACCAATGAGCTGCGCCCTTTAGTTGCCGCAATTGTATCGTCTCAAGAAAATATCGATAACTGGGAAACCATTCGTACCGATAACCTGAAAAGAGCAAAACTGATGGAAGGCGAGCCTTCTGGAAAGAAAATCGGTATAGTTTGGTTAAGTTATAACGTGCATGGCAACGAAGCGAACTCTACAGAAACGGCAATGAAAACGCTTTATGAAATTGCAAGGCCAGACAATACAACCTCAAGAGAATGGTTGAAAAACACAGTCATAATTTTCGATCCTTGCATCAACCCTGATGGCCGTGACCGTTACTCTAACTGGATCAACCAAGTGGCTGGTACTACGCCCAACCCAAATCCAGAGGCTGCCGAACATAACGAGCCTTGGCCAGGAGGAAGAGCAAACCATTATTTGTTTGATTTGAACAGAGACTGGGCTTGGCAAACACAAGTAGAATCTCAGCAGCGTATGAAATTCTACAATACGGTAATGCCGCATATTCATGTGGATTTCCATGAGCAGGGTAGCAATAGTCCTTATTATTTCGCGCCAGCTGCAGAGCCAGTTCACGATCAGGTAACGCAGTGGCAAAGAGATTTTCAAGACATTATTGGTAAAAACCACGCCAAGTATTTTGACGAAAACGGTTGGCTATTCTTTACTAAAGAAAGCTTCGATATGCTGTACCCAAGTTATGGTGACTCTTATCCGATGTTCAACGGAGCTATTGGCATGACTTACGAGCAAGGCAGTAGCGATTTGGCCATTCTTACAGATGAGGGCGACACCTTGAAACTAGAAGATGCGATTGCACATCATTATACCACTGGAATGTCTACGGTAGAAACCGCTTCTAAATACAGCGAAAAAATGGTAGATGAGTTTGCTAACTTCTTTAATAAATCAGTGAACAACCCTAAAGCCAAGTATAAAACTTATATTGTAAGAGGAACGAACCACCCAGACAAACTTAAAAAGTTGACTGATTTTTTAGATAGCCAGCAAATTGTTTATGGCATTGGTTCCTCTAGCAAGGCTGTGTCTTCATTTAATTACCTAACAGGTAAAACGGAGAATGCTGGTGTTCAGAATGGTGATATTATCATTAGTGCTTTTCAACCTAAAGCAGTTTTGGTGCAGGCGTTTTTCGAACCAAATACTTTTGCCAGTACTTCCGATACCTATGACATTACCGCTTGGGCTGTGCCTTACATGATGGGATTAGACGCTTATGCTACTGAAACCAAAATGGACGTAAAGCCAGCTAAGTACTCTAAACCACAAGGTCAGGTAAACGTAGGCAGCAAACCAGCCGCTTATTTATTGAAGTGGGAGACTTTAGAGGATGCTAAGTTCTTAGGACATTTGCTTAAAAACGACATCAAATTGAGGTTTGCAGAAGAGCCGTTTTCAGTAGCAGGCAACTCTTATACACCTGGAACGCTAATCATTACCAGAAAAGGAAACATGCACATGGGCAGTAAGTTTGACGACATCGTGAAAAATGCCGCAAAAACTTACGACAGAAACCTTACTTCTACCCCAACTACTTTTGTGGAAACGGGTAAAGATTTTGGTTCAAATGGAGTGAAATTTTTGGACGCGCCTAAAATCTTGGTATTAAGAGGGGATGGCGTTTCTTCACTTGGTTTTGGTGAGTTCTGGTATTTTATGGAACAAGAGCTCAACTACCCAATCACTATGGTAGATGTAAACGACTTCGGGCGCATTAACCTCGACAACTACAATACTTTGGTATTGCCAAGTGGTTCTTACGGAAGTGCTTTGGGCGGTAGCCGCATGGATGATGTGAAAAGTTGGGTACGTGGAGGTGGAAAAATCATCGCTATCGAACGTTCAATAAACACTTTTGCAGGAAAAGATAGTTTCAGCTTAAAAACTTATGCCAGCGATTCTGACGAGAAGGATGCCAATAAGAAAACGGATGAACAAAAGGAAAAGGAAGCTTTAACACCTTATGCCGATAGAGGTGATCTTTTCGCAAGCTCTCGTTTGCCGGGCGCAATTTTTAAATTGAAAGTGGACAATACGCACCCGCTTGCTTTCGGATATCCTGATTACTACTTCACCTTAAAAAACAACAGCAGTCGTTATGCTTACTTAGCAGGTGGAGGTAATGTTGGAATTATCGAAGGAGTTGACTCTTACGTGAGTGGAGTAGCTGGAGATAAGGCCAAAGAAAGACTAGCCAAATCTGTAGTTTTCGGTGTTGAAGGCTATGGCAGAGGCTCTATTGTATATATGGCCGATAACCCACTTTTCCGTGCCTTCTGGCAAAACGGAAAGTTGTTTGTTGCCAACTCAATTTTCTTTGTAGGGCAGTAACGTATTGACTTATATTTAGAAAGCCCCCTAACTCAATTGAGTTATGGGGCTTTCTAATTTTTAAATGGTATTGTGTATGTTTTTGGCCTTTGAAATAAAAATGTAGATTTTTCTTTGTTGTTTTTTCGTCATGTAATTCAGTGTTATTTTTTGATACCCAGTGGTTTGTAAACTAGTGTGTTGCTTATAGTATAAGCATGAGCTCTGTTGGTTCTCCAATAAAATAATCGAACTGAAATTAATAATATTTCGAATTAATAATATGTTGCTTTGTTTATCTGGTTAAGACAGGAAAGTCAAAAATCAGCTTACAGAGACTCAATTTACTTCGTATATGTGCTATTTGTTATTTTCATTCGAAGATGACCGTGATTTTATTATTCAAGAATTTTCATTTCTAGGCTTCAAGCCATCGCCTGATAAGCTTTTAACACGTGTGTTATGAGTTTAAAGGTTTCTCATATTAAACCCAAGCATGAGCTTTTGAACGTAGTTCATTCATTCTTTGTAATGGAGTATGACCAGCAAACAGAACGCGCTGATTTTTTATTGCCAAGCGGAAGATCTGCTTTTTTTTATATAGAAACTGATGAAGAATTTTACGTTGAATATGACGGACTGAACCGTAAATCTTTGGTAGATAGCGGCTTTTATTTGGCTTGTATTGACAGTATGGCTAAGTATTCTCATAAGAAGGTTCGTGTGATTGGGGCTTCTATACATCCAATTTATTTAGGACTCCTTTTTCGGATAAAACCTAAGGATATCTTAAACAACTTCACAAGGCTCGATACTATTGATAAGCTGGAAGGGAATAAATTACCATTGCCTAATATTCAACTGAAGACTTTAGATGTAGTTGACAGAATGGAGGCATTTATGAATGAGCAACTTGGAAATAACCCGATACGAGTCGATGTTGAGCGAATTTATAAAAGAATAGTAAACACTAATGCATTTACGATAACGGTAACCGATTTGGCCGAATGGATGGGGTATACAGAACGGCATATTGTGAATATTTTCAATGAGTATGTTGGCCTTAGTCCAAAAAGATTTATTCAGTTGACGCGCTTTAACGAATCTCTTAAGCTGTTAGATAAGATGGAGGATACTGATAAGTTATCTGACGTTGCTTATCAGATGGGTTATCATGACCAGGCGCATTTCAGTAGTGATTTTAAGAAATTTTGTGGAAAAACACCTAAGCAATTAAGGAAAGAACGTTCCTCTAGCGCCTATCTTCTTCGCCAAGGCTTCTAATAACTGATAATAATCCTCATTTCCGATTTCTACAATTTACTTTCTTCTAAAGGCCGTTTTTTTGTCTCTGAAAAAATCTGCAACTGTGATTTCACCTCACAATTATAGTTGCACATAATTTTTATAACATGAGAATCACCAAATCCCTAGGCAAAAGCATACTACTCTGTTTTTTTCTACTTCTTTCTACTTCCTCGTTTAAGTTAAAAACGGAGGATGGTTCAGATGCACCTATTAGTAATACACTCACTCATGGCGATATAGCCTTTATTGGGGTAAATGAAGATCCAGGCCCAACGTCTGGCGGTGACCATAGCTTCACTTGGGTAGCCTTGAAAGACATACCGGCTGGAGAAGTGATATACTTTACCGAAGAGGGTTGGAGAACCAGAAATACAGACACGAGTGTAGACGCTAATTTTACTTCAAGTGGCTACTGGGTAGGGACTTCCGAAGGGCATTTTAAATGGACAGCTCCTGCCGGAGGTCTTTCAAAAGGTTCTGTAGTCCATATCTACGAAACAGGTACTGATGTGATGAATGTAATAGGTGGAGGTACTGTATCTGGTATTCTGTCTGGTACAGGATGGAATTTATTAGGAGGAGATCAGGTAATTGCATATCAGTCTTCTAGTGGTGTTAGACCAGCTGGAATAGTACCTACTTTTATTGCTGCAATTCATTTAGATGATGGACTAAGCATTGGCTATGATACCAACACAGGTTGGTCAGATCTAAATAATGCTGCTGGAGGTACAGCCTATAGTAATGTACCTCCTGGCTTAACTAATGGGTTTAACTGTATTGCACTATTCAACCCAAATAATCCTGATGATCATGAGAATGATAATGTAAGGTATAAAGGGATAACTACAGGAACTAAAACTCAGTTGATGAGAGCCATTAACAGTGACTATGCTTTGGGTGCTGGTAATTGGGAAGGAAATAACTCAGCAGCGTACGATATCACTTCCTCTGGTTATAATACCTTTACCGTTTCTCCAAATAGCTCCTCATCTACAGGTTCTCTCGCAGGAGCAGCTGTCGAGTTTGTAGAGCTAACTTCTACTAAGACTATAAATAATTCAGACGATAATCTTTTAGGTGCAGCAGCTGATTATAGTGTTGAATTTGAAATTGGTTCAAATAAAAATTTATATGTAGATTTTGATGAAGCTACATTGACGTTGGCAGGTAGAAATAGCAGCACTATTAATGCTAATGTCATTAATTTTAATTTTTCTGGGGGTACGTTTGGCACAATTACAGGTGCTTCAATTAATACATTAGAATCTAGCATTAACACTACGGGACTATCAATTTCACATACTGCCAATAGCATTGCTATTTCTGGGCTACTTAACTTTGATTTCTCTAATAATGTAACCATTGGCGCAGTAGTCTTTAATATTGTGACCAGTGGTGCCGTGTCTGACAACACTGCTCCAAGCTTCGAAAACAGTACTCCAAGTTCTTCTTCAGTTACCCAAACAGGCTTTACTTTAGGCACAGACATCGATGAAGCTGGAACCATCTATTATATAGTAGTGCCCGATGGTGCAACCGCCCCAACTTCAGCAGAAGTAAAAGCAGGTACAGCCTCAGGAGGAGGTGCTGCAGTAACTAGCGGGAATGCGGCAGTAACTACAGGAGCTTTTACAAATAACTTTAGCGTTACCGGCCTAACATCTAATACAGCATATGATGTATATGTAGTTGCTCAAGATGATGAAGGAACCCCAAATTTACAAGCAACTCCGACCAAGGTGGATATTACAACAGCAGCAGATGTAACCGCTCCAACCGTAACAAGCGTTTCTGTTCCCCCTAACGCAACATACATTGCCGGCCAGAATTTAGATTTCACGGTTAATTTCTCTGAGAACGTAACTGCAGTAACAACAGGCGGAACCCCCCAATTGGCAGTAACAATAGGTTCTACCACCCGTTGGGCAACATATCATAGTGGTTCAGGAACAAGTGGCTTACTCTTTAGATATGTTGTACAGTCAGGAGAAACAGATTCTGATGGCATTTCTGTGGGAACCCTTGCCGCTAACGGAGGCAC